>JAJEBY010000016.1 GCA_022822305.1 Anaerolineae bacterium | reverse complement strand
CCCGACAAGTCAGGGAGGGGGAGCTAACTCTTGGCGGATTCCACAGAATTCTGATGCGTTTCGCAAGGATTAACACTGCGTATTGTCGTTAAATTGCTGTTTTCCAGGTAGTGTTGCGTATGTTTCGCAGTAGCGGACAAGCCTTACAAGGCTGTCCAAGTTTTTGGAGATTTCTCACATTGTGTCAGCAAGTTGCAAGATTAACTTGGAATTGCATCTGTAGTCGCTGTGGTCTCTGTGGTTATTCACCCGTGTTGCGGCAGGCGCGGTAGCGCGGCGGTTTGATTTGCGCGCGCGGATAGGTTACAAAAGTATCCACTTTACTGGCGCGCAAGAATGAGACCGAGAATGTCCAACCCAATGACGGTTATTGTAATCTTCGGCGTGACGGGCGATCTCACCCGGCGCAAGCTGATTCCCTCGCTATTCAGGAATTTCGTGAAAGCGCGCTTGCCGCGCGAGCTCAAGATCGTCGGCGTCGGGAGGCGCGAATGGACCGATGAGACGCTGATCGATCACGCTTATGATGCGTTGCGGGAGTTTTCTGGCGCCGATATTGACGGCGCTGCCTGGAATTGCTTCAAGGCCACGCTCTCGTATTGCAAGGTGAATTTGCCGCAGCCGGCAACCTATCAGAACTTGAAGCATCATCTCGATTGTCTGGACGATGGCAGTTGCAATCGTCTGTATTATCTGTCGATCGCGCCGGAGTTTTATGAAGATGTGGTGACCAATCTGGGCCGGCTGGATATGGCGCGGGAAAACGGCGGCTGGCGGCGCATCGTCATCGAAAAACCCTTCGGCTATGATCTCAATAGCGCGCATTCGCTGAACGAGGCGGTGCATTCGGTCTTCGATGAATCGCAGGTCTATCGCATCGATCATTATCTGGGGAAAGAAACGGCGCAGAATATCCTCTTCATGCGTTTCGCCAATACCATTTTCGAGCCGATCTGGAATCGCAGTCATATCAGCAATGTGCAAGTGACGGTGGCCGAGACCGTCGATGTCGGGACGCGCGCCGGTTATTACGACAATTCGGGCGTCATGCGCGATATGGTGCAGAATCATTTGCTGCAGCTGCTGTCGTTGATCGCCATGGAACCGCCCTCTTCCTTTGACGGCAATGCGCTGCGCAACGAGAAGGTCAAGGTGCTGCAAGCGACGCGGCCGGTCCGGCTTTGTGATACGGTGCGCGCGCAATATGACGGTTATTGCCGGGCCGATGGCGTGGCGCCGGATTCGACAACGCCGACTTACGCCGCGGTCAGGCTGTTCATCGACAATTGGCGCTGGAAGGATATCCCCTTTTATTTGCGCTCGGGCAAGGCGCTGCGCTCCAAGACCACCCAGGTCAATATTCAGTTCAAGCGCCCGCCCAACAGCATCTTCGAGCTGGCGGCGAGCGGCGATTTGTCGCGCAATATGCTATCGATCTGCATTCAGCCCGACGAAGGCATGCATATGACGATCCAGGCCAAGATTCCGGACCAGCAGATTGCCAAGACGGTCGATATGGAATTGCATTATGAAGACGCCTTCGTGGCGGATAACTTGCCCGATGCCTACGAGCGGCTGCTGCTGGATGCCATCAACGGCGATGCCGCGCTCTTCATCCGCAGCGATGAGATTGAAAGCGCCTGGCAGATTGTCGATCCCATCATTGAAGGTTGGGAACGCGACCCGGCGGCGCCGCCGATGCAGAGTTATCCGGTGGGTTCATGGGGTCCCGGCGCCGCCGACGACTTGCTCGATCGCGAAGAGCATATTTGGCGCGTCAGCTGCTTTGAGCACGGCGCCTAGTCCAATTGCGCGAACGCGTTATGGCGCGGCCGAGATAGGTAATCGGCGCGCGCTCACACAAAATAGCAAACTCGCCCCTTGTATGAGCAAGGCGGTTTATCAAGAAAAGAGAATACAGAGGGCACAGAAGTAGTTCCAAGTAAGTCATGCGAAAAAGTGATGGGTTGGATATGGCATAGGCGGGCGGGCCACCGGCTCGCCCTTACAAGATTGTCCAAGTTTTTGGAGAATTTTCACGTCATGTCAGCAAGAGTCATAACTTACTTGGAAACACAGCCGCTCGGCGGCAGCGAAAAGGTCTGCCGCGCTCACACAAAATATCAAACTCGCTCCTTGCATGAGCTAGGAGGTTTGTTAAAAAAGAGATAAGTTTCAATTGCGCTGAAGCTGCTGCATCCACAACATTCGCCACTTCCGGAGAACGATTCAATTTGACAACGTTGTCAAGCGGAGATACACTTATGACAACGTTGTCAATTGTGATCAGGCCAGCGACTGGCATTAGGGAGCGAACTTGACGCTATCGCGTCCGGTGAACTAGAGGGACTTCCGGGACTGGTGAAATGGCGACGATCAAAGATGTAGCCGCGCACGCTGGCGTGTCCTTCAAAACAGTATCGCGCGTGATCAATCGACATCCGCATGTCACCGACGCCGTTAGGCAAAAGGTGCTGCGAGCGATTGAAGATCTGGATTATCGCCCCAACATTGTCGCGCGCAACATGCGCACTCGGAAAACCGAGTATATCGGCTTGATCACCGATCAGATCATGACCACCCCTTTTTCGGGGGCCATCATCAAAGGGGCGCAGGAAGCGGCTTGGACAAGCGGAATCATGCTGCTCACTGTCAATACGGATGGTCAACCTGAACTGGAAGCGGCGGCCGTCAACATGCTGCTGGAGCGGCAAGTGGCGGGAATCGCGTACGCGACGATGTTTCATAAAGCAGTCGCGCCACCGGCGAAACTGACAGACGCGCCTTGCATCCTGGTCGATTGCTTCTCGGCGAGTGGAGAGCTGCCCGCGATTGTGCCTGACGAGATGCAGGGCGGTTACGATGCCACCAGACATTTGCTGAGCCGCGGTCACAGGCGCATCGCGATGATCAACGGGAAGCGCGGTTATCCCGGCACCGAGGGACGCCTCAATGGCTACCGGAAGGCGCTGGAAAGCGCAGATCTTGCGTATGACGAAGCGCTAGTGCGCTTTGGCGACTGGTGGCAGGAAGATGGCTATCATCACGCCTGCTGCCTAATGAAACTGCCTGACCCGCCCACGGCGATCTGTTGTGGAAACGACCGTATCGCCATGGGCGTATTCGCTGCGGTGCATGAGCTAGGCGCCGCTATTCCAGACGATGTCGCCGTGATCGGTTTCGACAATATGGAGGTCATCGCGGCTCATCTCCGACCCGGCTTGACCACAATGGCGCTTCCTTATTATGAGATGGGGCAGCGGGCAATCGAATATTTGACCGGCGATAGATGCGACGATCTCCAAAATGGGCGCCGAATTGAATTGCCCTGCCTGTTGATACAGCGCGAGTCCACCTAGGCTCATGCGCGCGGGCTTTGGTTTGAATCATCCCGCACGCGGGATGCAAACAACGGTAAAATAGTCTTAAGGGAGAGAATCATGAGTTACGGAAAATCCCGTCCGCTAAGCCGCAGAGACTTTCTGCGCATGATCGGGGCAACCGGGGCGACGCTCACCGCATCGCAGATGTGGGCTGTGCAGCGGTTGCTAGCGCAAGATACACCGGGTTCGGATGTCGAAGCGACGCTCACGACATACAACTGGGGCAGCGCCGGCGAGGTCGAAGAGTATGGCAATGCTTTCGCGCGTTTCAACCAGAGTTATCCGAATGTCACGGTCGTCGACAATATCACGCCGATAACATCCTGGGCTGATTTCCTCGATCAGCTGGTCATCAACGTCGCCTCGGGCAACACGCCCGATATGATCAACATCGCGATTGAGGGCGTCCAGCTTGCCGTTTCCAAAGGGTTGCTGCTGCCCTTGGACGACTTCCTGACCGGCGACCCGGAAGGTGAGGCATTCCTGGAGTTGATTCCGCAGCAGTTGCTGGACGCGCTCTCGGTCGATGGCACGCTCTATATGATGCCGAACGGCTGGCAGACGATGGTCATCCACTACAACACCGATATCTTCAGCAGCGCCGGCATGGATTACCCGTCATCCGACTGGACCTGGGATGACTTCCTGGAGACCGCCCAGGCGCTGACGAATGACGACCACTACGGCTTTGGCGTGTTTTGGGGCAATTTCCAGTTGCATCCCTGGTGGTTGACCAATGGCTCATATGCGATCACCGAGGATGCGTCGGCGAGCAACTTGAACGATCCCAAGTTCATTGAGGCCGTCTCGTTCATGAATGATCTGGTGAACACGCACGGGGTTTCGCCCGATCCGCTCGGCATGAACCCGGCGGATCTGTTCGCCAACGGCACTTTCGCCATGGTTCCGGCCGGACGTTGGCCGATTCCCGGGTGGAAAGCTGCTGGATTCACATCGTTTGATGTCGTGCCCTGGCCGCAGAAGGAAACACAGGATACTGTGTTCGGCTGCGCTGGCTGGGGAATCAGTCCGGAATCAGCGAATCCGGATCTTGCATGGCAAGCCATCAAGGAACTGATCAGCGTCGAAACGATCACTGCTGTGATGAAGCTGGGACACCAGATTCCGCCGCTGCGCAGCGTCGCGGAAGATCCGTCCTTCCTCGAAGTGCCGGACAATGCGGAACTCTTCTTCAATGTCATTGATACGACGCAGCCGGTCGCATCGCCGCCGTATTTCACCGATCTGGAGCGGATTCAAATGCGCAATCTGGAACGCGTGATCATTGGCGACGCCTCGCCGGAAGAAGCGATGAACGAAGCGCATGAGGAATTGAACGTCGCCATAGAGAGATTCTATTCCTAATGCAAAGCACTTCCAAACTGTCTCGCAGCTGGCTTTCCAATGAGAGCCAGCGCGAGGCTTTCACAGCTTACATATTCATATTGCCTACGGTTTTGGGTTTCCTCATCTTTGTATTGGGTCCGATGATATCTACCTTTATTTTGAGCTTCACTGATTATGATCTTTTCAGCGCGCCGACATTCAATGGCTTGGAGAATTTTGAACGGCTCTTCTCGGACAAACGCTTGGGCACGGTCTACAGGAACACCATAGTCTTCATGGTTTTCGCGGTATCCGGAAATGTCGGCGGCGGATTACTGCTGGCCGTTTTTCTCAATCAGAGACTGCCGAATCTTCTACGCGTGGTCTTGCGCTCCGCCTATTTTTTCCCGTCATTGATCGGCCTGGTTTTCGTGTCGGTAATCTGGCAATTCCTCTATCATCGCAACCTGGGCATCATCAACTATTATCTCGGGCTTATCGGCATTGATCCTATCCGCTGGCTGAGCAGCAAGCAGTGGGTCATCCCGTCGATCATCATTCTCGATGTGTGGAAAAACGTGGGCTTCGCCATGCTCATTTGCCTGGCGGGTTTGCAGAATATCTCGTCGGACTATTACGACGCGGCCGCGGTGGACGGCGCCAGCGCCTGGCAGCGATTCGTCAGAATCACCTTGCCATTGCTATCGCCGACGTTGTTTTTCGTGATCACGATGTATTCGATCGGCGCGCTGAAAGTATTCGATTCGATCGTTGTGTTGACCAACGGCGGACCCGGCGACGCCAGCCGCAGCGTGGTGATGTATATCCACGAGTTGGGCTTCAAGTCATTTGACATGGGTTACGGCTCGGCGGTATCGCTGACTTTGCTGGCGCTAATCGCGGTTTTCACCTTGTTCCAATTCCGACTGTCTCGAATCTGGGTGCACTATGATTAAGGGAGCGGAACTGTGACTTCAGTCGCGGGCGAATCCGCAGCGACTCAATCACAGTCATGGTCAGCCTTGGCATCCAGGCTAACCAAGCTGTTTTCCACGTTGGTGCTGATCATCGGCGCTATTGCCATGATCGGTCCCTTCGTCTGGATCTTCTCCAGTTCGGTGCGCCCCTATAATGAAGCCTTCATATTGCCACCGCAGTGGATACCTGACAAATGGGAGTTTCACAATTACCAGCGTCTGCTCGAGGTCAATGTCGTCTCGATGCCGGTCATGTTCAAGAACAGTTTGTGGATCGCTGGGCTGGTCACCGCTGGCATGGTTATGACTTCGAGCCTGTCTGGATTCGCCTTCGCCTGTCTTAGATTTCGCGGCAAGAATATCATCTTCTGGCTCTTGCTGTCTTCGTTGATGGTGCCCATTCAGGCAACTATCATCCCGCTGTTTCTACAGATGCGCGGTTTAGGACTGGTGGACACGCATTGGGCGATCACGCTGCCCGGCCTGCTGGGCGCTTTCGCCCCGGGTATCGCCGGCGTCTTTGGCGTGTTTTTGATGCGCCAGTTTTTTCTGACGCTGCCCAAAGATCTCATTGATGCGGCGCGGATTGACGGCGCCGGATACGGGCTGGTGTTCTGGCGCATTGGCTTGCCTTTGGCGCGGCCGACAATGGCGGCCTTGGGCATCATCGTATTCGCGACAACCTGGAACGATTACTTCTTGCCCTTGGTCTTCTTTAACTCGACCAGCCAGATGACGCTTCCGGTCGGCATATTGCTGCTGCGCGAACCGATGAATTCAGGCAACGCGACCATTCTGGCGGGCGTGACGCTTTCGATCCTTCCGGTCCTCATCGTGTTTCTACTGGGTCAGCGCTGGATCGTGGACAGCTTCATCCGCGCCGGCGTCAAAGGCTAGCAACTTCATCGGCTGCACGGGCAAATTGCGCGGACAAGTTGGAGGCTCAACGATATGACGTATTCCCCGTATTCACCGACCGAGCTTTATCAACGGGAACCCCAGCGCGCCTACCCTGCCGACGCGACCGAAGCGGCTTTTTTGCTTGGGGGCATCGGCACTGGCAACGTCTCAATCGGCAGCCGAGGTCAATTCCGCGATTGGGAAATCTGGAATTGGCCGGGCAAAGGGCAATTCCTGCCTTTCAGCTTTTTCGCCATCTGGGCGCAGCAGCGCGGTAAAGCGCCGGTTGCGAAGATCCTTGAGGCGCGCATCCCCCCGCCCTATTCGAAGTCGCACGGCTTTCTCAACGGCGAACTGGCTGGATTGCCGCGACTCGATTCCTCGGTCATGCGCGGCGAGTATCCCTTCGTCTGGATCGATTTCGAAGATGCGGAATTGCCGCTGAATGCGCAACTGGAAGCCTTCACGCCGCTGATCCCCTTGAATGCGGACGATTCCGGCATTCCGGCGGCGATCATCCGTTACCGAGTGTCCAACCCGACCAAGGACCCGGTCGATGTATCTGTGGTCGGATCGCTGGCAAACGCGGTAGGTTTCAACGGTTACGATGTCTTTAACAATCTCAAGCTGGCGGATGAAGTTGTCAACGAATACCGAGAAGAGGCTGGCCATCGCGGGTTATATTACAGCGCGGCAAACCTGGCGGAAGACGATTTCCACTTTGGAAGCATGGCCATCCTGACCACAAACGAAGCGAACATCTTGCGCCCGACCTGGCTTCACGGTCAGTGGACGGACAACGCGCAGGACTTCTGGGATGATTTTCGCGATGACGGCAAGCTCGAAGCGGTCGCTGACATCGCCGCGTCGGGCAGCGAGCTGCTGAAGTTTTACGACTTCAGCTTTCTCAACCTGCGCGAAAAAATCGGTTCGCTTGGCTCTCATCAGACTTTGCATCCCGGTGAGGAGGCCGTCTTTGAATTTGCCATCACCTGGCACTTTCCCAATCGACCGCGCGGCTGGGTCGAATATGATGACGATATCAAGCGATATGCCGACGGCGGATATGACACGATTAAGAATTACTACGCCACTCTCTTTGATGACGCCTGGCATGTCGGTCGCTACTTGATAGACAACCTTGAGCGGCTGGAAGGCGATACGCGCAACTTTCACGATGCGCTCTTCGGCAGCAGCTATCCACATTATGTGATTGACGCGCTCGCCTCCAACATCGCTTCGATTCGCAGCCACGTCTGCTTCCGCATTGAAGATGGCAACTTCCTGGGCTGGGAGGGCATCCGCGATACTGTCGGCTGCGGGCAGGGCAATGTCAATCATGTCTGGAATTACGCGCAGACTTGCGCTTTCCTCTTCCCGGAGCTTGAGCAGACCATGCGCCGCGTCGAATTCAATACGGAAGTGGACGAGCATGGCGCCATGACCTTTCGTTCGCGCAAGATACTGGGCGAAGAAGCATGGCAGATGCTGCCCGCCGCCGATGGTCAGCTGGGTTCGATCGTGCGTCTCTATCGCGAATGGAAATACAGCGGCGAAGATCAAATTGTCAAGGATGTCTGGGAAAACGCGGTCAAGGCTCTGGAATACGCGATACGAGAATGGGATACCGACGGCGATCACGTGCTGGATGGCCAGCAGAGCAACACGTATGATATCGAATTCTATGGTCCCAATCCCATGATGGGCGCGTTGTTTTACGCGGCTCTCAAGGCTGTCTGCGAGATGGCGGGTATGATGGGCGACGACGCTCTCGCCGAGCGCTGCCGACGGGCGCTGGAATTGGGCAGCAGAAGAATGGACGAGATGCTTTGGAATGGCGAATACTACATTCAGCGCCTGGACGATGTCGATCAGTATCGCTATCAGCACGGTATCGGCTGCCATTCCGATCAGCTCCTGGGCCAGTTCATGGCGCATGTGGCCGGCTTGGGTTATGTCTTGCCGGTAGACCACGTGAAGAGCGCAGTCAAATCGATCTACGATCACAATTTCCTTCCTGAGATCGGAGCTGTACATAGCGTACAGCGCGCATACTGTCTCTACGACGAGAGCGGGCTGGTCTTGTGTTCCTGGCCGCAAGGCGGGCGTCCGCGTTTCGCCTTCGCTTATTGCGACGAAGTCTGGACCGGTGTGGAGTATCAGGTGGCCGCGCATCTGATTTACGAGGGATTCATTGATGAAGGCTTGACCTTGGTCAAGTCCGTTCGCGACCGTTACGATGGCTATCGGCGCAGCCCCTGGAGCGAGATCGAAGCGGGCCATCATTATGTGCGAGCGATGGCTAGCTGGGGCGTCTTGACCGCGCTGAGCGGATTTCAGTGCGATATGGTCGATGGCTCTATGTCCTTCGCGCCGACCATCAATCAGCAAGACTTTTCCACATTCTGGAGCAGCGGCAAAGCTTGGGGCAGGTATACGCAGACGATCGACCGCGAGACTGGCGAGCGCGAATGGCAGGTGGAAGCGCTCTATGGCAGTATCGACGGCGTCAGCATCAATGGCAACTGAATTGAATGGCGGGAGGAAGCCGCATGACGATACGACCGCTCGGCGGGCTCTTTGACAATCTGACCCGATTCCGCGATGTGCGCTCGGCGCGCGCCACCAGCTGGGATCAGACGGGACGCAATCAGGATTATTGGGTCATCCCGCCGGGCGAGTCGATCGTGCTGGCGGATATTGAAGGTCCCGGCTGTATCACGCATATTTGGATGACGCAATTCTGCCGCCGCATCCTGGGACCGGGCATCATAGACCCGTACATGGGGCATTATGTCGCGCCGATCTTTGAAATACACAACGCGCTGGGACTGAATTGGGAAGTCTCCGACCCCTACTATTATCGCAAGATTCTGCTCAAGATGTATTGGGACGATCAGGAACATCCGAGTGTGCTGGCGCCCTTGGGCGATTTCTTCGGCATCGGTCACAGCATCGCCGCCAATTACCATTGCCTGCCATTTGCCGTCACCGTGAAGCCGGAGGAGCAATTCCTGTTTGGCGGCAACGCCGGCTTGAATTGCTACCTGCCGATGCCATTCAAGAAGCGCGCCCGCATCGAGATTGAGAATCAGAACGATGCGCCTTATGGCCAATACTTCTATATAGACTACGAATTGCATCGTGAGGACGAGGCTGAGGACATCGCCCATTTCCACGCTCACTGGAAACGCGACAATCCCTGCGATGGCTGGGGACCGCAGCTGCAGACGAACAGTCCCGAGACCAATGTCGTCAACCTCAGCGGCGACGGCAATTACGTCGTGCTGGAGACGGAAGGCAAAGGACACTATGTCGGCTGCAATCTGTCGGTGGCGCATTTCCAGGGCACCTGGTGGGGCGAAGGCGACGACATGATCTTCATTGACGAGGACACTTGGCCGCCGAGTATGCACGGCACGGGCACGGAAGATTATTTCAATCACGCCTGGGGCATGCAGACCAATGCCTTCCCCATGTGCGGCACGATCCTGCACGAAAGCGACATGCCCGGTTATCAAGTCAGCTACCGATTTCATTTGACCGATCCCGTGCATTTCGCCGAACGCATCAAAGTGACTATAGAGCACGGGCACGGCAACCATTTGTCGGACGACTGGGCATCGACGGCATACTGGTATCAGGCGCTGCCATCCAAGCCACTTGATATGCCCCCAGCGGATGATCGGATCCCGACGCGGACGGAGAGTTCGCTGAATCCGACGAACAGACCGCATGATTCAGCGCCAGCAGGCGAGCTCACCGATGAAATGCGCTCGATGCTGGCCGCGGCGGCAGAGCGCGGCGAGCGCTATCTGCAGGCGCGGGCGGTCGAGACTGAGAAGAAGATCGAGATGACGCGTCAACGCTCGCGGGGAAATATCGAGCAAGCGCGGAAGATCCGAGACTCCTTCAAGTAGTCTAGTTCAACTGGTGTTTCATTCGGCTTTTGAGAGCGGCAAATCAGTCGTGATTGGGTCGCGCTTCTGAAGCGATTGCGATACTGCGAGAAGGTCGAGATTATCCGCAATAGCCCGGTAAGTCGAGCTCGATCAAGGGTCGCAAGGCAGTTGAGGAGATCGCTGATGGCGCCTGAGGTCAGGGTGATGCCCGGCAATCGCGAGGTCGTTTGAATTCTCAACAATTTGTTGCGCCTGTTGCGCAAGATATGCTATGTTGGATACGTTTACTTTCCGGCTTTCGAGGCAACTCTTCTCGATCACGAAGCACAATCGTTCCACGACCGCAAGCGAGACAGCCGCGGCAGACGGTGCCGCTGCTTTCAAGCGAGTCCTTGTGGTAGGTCGCGAGCAAAGCCGTTATCATCCCAAGAGAATGAGGGCGAGTTGACCTTGCGGCAAGTATACTGTTTGGCTATGCTCGGCATCATGCTAGGGCTGGCAGGATGCAAAACGTGTGAGGAGGGCAGGATAACCGCATACCGTGTATCGTACGATGTATTTATATAGACTCTGGAGAAACATAATGAGACTCAAGATCATCACCATTCTAGTCTGCCTGCTGATGCTGCCTGTGAGCGGCATGGCGCAAGATTCAGACCGTCCATACGAAGGCGTAACGCTAAACTTCTTCTATTTCCCGCTCACCTACATTAGCGGGCTGCAACCGCTGGTGCCGGAATTTGAAGAGGCGACCGGCATGACGGTCGAATTCGAGTTGCTCGAAGAACAGGCGTCGGTGCAGAAGGCGCAGCTCGAGCTGGCCAGCGGCGCCGGCAACTTTGATGTCGTCGGCATCCAGAGCGGCAATATGCCGCTGTATGCCCAGGGCGGCTGGGTGACGCCAATCGAGGACTTCTACGACGCTGAATACGCCGATGCCGATCTGCTGGCGATTGATGATTTCGTCGGCTCGACGATGGACGCCTTGGCCTTCGGCGGCACACAATACTGCTTGCCGATGTTTGCTGCGACTACCATTCTATACTACCGGCTCGACACCTTTGAGGCGGCCGGCATCGAAAGCCCGCCGGCAACGTATGACGAACTGCTGGAGATCGCGCCTTTGCTGCACAGCGATGAACTGCCCATGATCGCCTTGCGCGGCAATCCGCCGGCGGCGCCGGGCAACATTTGGATTTTCAACTCCTTCTTCCACGGCGAAGGCGCCAGCTATTTTGCTGACTTCCCGGATGACTTGACGCCGACGGTCAATTCGCCGGAAGCCATCAGGGCGCTGACGAATTTCGTCACGGTCAAGAACAACTACGGACCGGAAGGCGTGGCCGCATTTGTATATGACGATGTCGTCACATCCATGCAGCAAGGCACCGTCGTCATGGTCATTGACGGCGCGCCCCTGGCCGGGCGGATTCTTCATCCCGACCAGTCGAAGGTCGCGGGCAACCTTGGCTTCGCCGTGATGCCGGGCGGGGCAGCCGGACCCAAACCGGGTTTCGCCGCGCACGGGCTCTGCGTCGTCGCCAATTCTGAGAAACAGGAAGCGGCTTACAAGTTCGTGGAATGGGCGATGAGCTTCGACACGATGAAGCGTATCTCGCTGGAATCTCCACACGTTGCCGTCTCACGCAACTCGCTCTGGGAAGATGCGGATTTCATCGCCAAGTACGATTACAACTACGGCGGCGGATCGTTCATCAAAGCCTATCAGGACAGCCTGAACGCCGCGCCGGCGGATCACTTCCCGCCCTTCGCGGCTTGGCCCATAATCAGTGAAATCATGGGGCAGGCGGTACAGGAAGCTGAGATCGGCGTGAAATCGCCGGAACAAGCGCTCAACGACGCCAACAACCTGATAACGCAATTCCTGGAAGACGAAGGCTATCTCCCTTAGGGGCGAATGGCAGAAGCATGACCCTCGGGCGGGCAGTGATCGCTCGAGGGTCCATTCTCCAGCTCTGACACCCTCAATTCCGCTACCAAGGGCAGGATAATTTAAGGATCGAATGGTGTCGCTCGTAGCGAAAGCCCTCGGACGCAGCGAAGATCCAGAGAGTTTGGCGTCAAGCCGCGCTCATTTGAAGTACCTGGCGCCATCGATCGCGCTGCTGTTGGTGCTGACTATCTTGCCGATGCTGTTCACCTTGTACTTGAGCACATCGTCGCTGTCGTATACCAGCCCGCGGCCGCCGCGTTTTATTGGCTTGCGCAATTACGAACGTTTGCTGGATGACGCGCGCTTTTTGAAGAGCATCCCGGTCAGCCTGTTGTTCATTGGGGCGCCGGTCGTTGTGCAATTGTTCTTGGGCTTCATAGTCGCCGTGATTATGAACGAGCGCCTGCCGTATATGCGTTGGCTGCGTTTTGTCTTTGTCGCGCCAATGGTCATCCCGCCCATCGCCATGGGTTTGATGTGGCGCATACTTTATACGCCGCATTTGGGCGGGTTAAATTATTTTCTCGGTCTGGCGGGCATTGACGGTCCCGGCTGGCTGACCGACCCCAATTGGGCGCTGGTCGCCATCATCATGGTGGCCGTCTGGGGCTGGACGCCCTTCGTCGGTCTCTTTTTCCTGGCGGTGATGCAATCCATCCCCGACGAGTTGTATGAAGCGGGTGTCATCGACGGCGCCACCTGGGTGCAATCGGTGCGGCATATTACCTTGCCGCTGCTGCGCCCGACCTTCGCCTTCATCGGCATCTTCCGCGTGATCGAAGCGCTGGGCATATTCCCGATTATCTACATCGTGACCAATGGCGGGCCGGCCAGCGCGACCGAGACGGTCAATTTCTACGGTTTCGTCAGCGGCTTCAATAATCTGCGGGTGGGATACGCCTCGGCCATTATCGTCGTATTCTTCGTTATGCTGTTCGTGATTGTCGTGCCGGCCATGCGCCTCTTGTTGAGTTATATTCAGGTGAGCGATTAGCCTGTGAAGCGCCGATCATCGGTCACAACCTTCAGCCTGTACACGGTTGGCACGCTATATGGCGTGGCGGTGCTCTTTCCCATTGTGTGGATGCTGATGCTGGCGCTCAAGAGCCAGTTGGACGCCTTCGCCAATCCGCCACTGCTCATCTTCGAGCCGACCCTGGAGCACTTTATCGCCATCTTCGGCGATAGAGAATTCCTCGAGTCCATCGCCAACAGCGTCATCATCTCGACCGGCTCGGTGGTATTTGCCATGATCTTCGCCATCCCGGCGACCTTCGCCTTGACGATTCTGCAGGGGCGCGTCCGGCGCAACGCCTTGCTCACCATCCTGCTAATCCGCACCGCCCCCGGCATGATTTACTTGCTGCCATATTTTGTCGTCTATTCGCGGCTCGGCATGCTTGATACGCACGCGGCGCTGATTATCATTTATCTTATTTTCAACGTACCGCTGATCATCTGGACGCTGATGCCGGTCTGGAACGCCGTGCCCAGGGAATTGCGCGAATCGGGCATGATTGACGGGGCCAGCTTGTGGCAGATTCTTTTCTTTATCGAGCTGCCGCTGGTGCGCGTCGGCATCATCGCCTCGGGCATCGTCGCTTTTCTGTTCGCCTGGAATGAGTTCTTATTTGCGTTGGTCATCAGCGCCAACGATTCTGTGACCCTGGCGGTCGCCATCACCCGCTACATGGGTTACGAAGGTACTGAGTGGGGCAAGCTGGCGGCAGCGGCCTCGGTGATGATGCTGCCCGGCATCATCTTCGGTTTCCTGATTCAGCGCTATATGGTCTCGGGTTTGACCGCCGGCGCTATCAAGGGCTAGTCGCGGCATCACAGCGGTTTGACGAGGGGCGGAAACGAGAAAGCGAGTGATATGAGCGTTAAGCCACCCAACATCCTATGGATCTGCACCGATCAACAGCGCTACGACACCATCAACGCGCTCAATAATGCGCAAGTTCACACGCCGAATATCGACAAGCTGGTGGAGACGGGCGTCGCTTTCGAGCGCGCCTTCTGCCAGAGCCCGATCTGTACGCCCAGCCGCGGCAGCTTTTTGACCGGCATGTATCCCAGCAGCATACACGGCTGCTTCAACGGCAACGAATACTGGGATGAAGCCGCTCCGCTGGTTACAGCGCTGCTGGCCGATGCGGGTTATGATTGCGCGCTTGCCGGCAAGCTGCATCTGGCGGGCACCTGTGGCCGCGTTGAGCCGCGCCCGCAACACGATGGCTATCGACTCTTTCACTGGAGTCACGACCCCGAAGATGAATGGGAAACGAGCCACGCCTATGCCGACTGGATCGCTCAACAGGGCCACAAGCTTGGCGAGCTGCGCAAGACTCCGCAGGCATTCCCGCCCGAATTGCATCAAACCACCTGGTGCAGCGATCGCGCGATTGACTTCATCGAAGCCGATCATGACGGCAAACCCTGGCTGATGAGCGTCAATATCTTCGATCCGCACGAGCCCTTCGATCCGCCGCAATCGTACCTCGACCGCTTTGATGCCGAGGCGATGTCCGGTCCCTTGTTCCGCGACAGTGATTTGGACGCGCAAGCAAAACTGGCTGATATCGATTTCCAGACGCCGCCCCGCCGGCCGGAAGCGTTCGACGCCAAACGGATACAAGCGGCGTATTACGCCATGATCGAGCTGATCGACGACAATGTCGGGCGCATGCTGGACGCGCTGGAACGCAGCGGGCAGCGTGAAAACACCATCGTGATATTCATGAGCGATCACGGCGAGATGCTGGGTGATCACGGATTGCTGCAGAAGGGCTGCCGCTTTTATGAGGGGTTGGTCAGGGTGCCGCTGATCTTGTCCTGGCCCGGACAATTCCTCGAAGGCGTCCGACGGGATGCGCTGGTCGAATTGCTGGATATCGCGCCGACCTTGCTTGAGTTGGCCGGTCTGCCCGTGCCCGCCCAAATGCAGGGGCGCTCATTGACGAGCTTGCTCAGCCAAGCGGCGGCGGCTGATGCTCACCGGGATTTTGTGCGCTGCGAATACTATAACGCGATCAATGCCAGGCACAACGCGCCGTTTAAGGGTACCTACGCCACCATGCTGCGCGACGATCGCTATAAGCTGATTGTCTATCACGGGCATGGTTTGGGCGAACTGTTTGATCTCGAAGCCGACCCGGGCGAATTCGACAATCTCTGGGATGACCCCGCGCTGCAATCGACGAAAATGCGATTGATGCAGCAGAGTTTTGACGCGCTTGCCTTCGCCACCGATTTGGGAACGAGGGCCGTCACCGTATTCTGACGACCATCTGCGCACAAGCGTGGCAAAGGAGTGCGGCGCATGAAATCTATCATGCTGATGTTCGATACGCTCAACCGGCGCATGCTGCCGCCATACGGCAACGACTGGGTTCACGCGCCCAACTTTCAGCGCCTGGCGGAGCGCACGGCCGTTTTCGATCGCTGCTACGTTGGCAGCATGCCCTGCATGCCGGCGCGGCGCGAACTGCATACCGGGCGCTATAATTTTCTGCATCGCGGCTGGACGCCCCTGGAACCCTTCGACGATTCGATGCCCGAGATACTCAAAGACAACGGGGTCTATTCGCATCTGGCGACCGATCATCAGCATTATTGGGAGGATGGCGGCGCCACCTACCACAATCGCTATAGCAGCTACGAATTCATCCGCGGGCAGGAGGGCGACTTTTGGAAGGCGCAGGTCGAGCCCAAGGTCGAGATCCCCTTCAATTCGCGCGCGCTGGACGATCCAACTTTCATCGACGACCTCTGGAAGCAGGACTGGATCAACCGCAGCCGTATGCCTGCGCCTGAAGATCAACCACAAGCGCGGACGTTCGGCGCTGGCATGGAGTTCATCCGCGACAACTGCGAGGCCGACAATTGGTTCTTGCAGATCGAAACGTTTGATCCGCACGAACCCTTTTTCAGCCATCAGGAATTCAAGAATCTCTATCCGAAGATATTCGACGAAGCGCCGCCCAGGCTCGCTTTCGATTGGCCCAGTTACAAGCCGCTGACCGAATCGCCTGAGTATGTCCAGCATATGCGCTATCAATACGCCGCGTTGCTGAGCATGTGCGACCGCTACCTCGGCCGCGTCCTCGATCTCATGGACGAGCTAAAGCTATGGGACGATACCATGCTGATCGTTTGCACCGATCACGGATTCATGCTGGGCGAGCATGATTGGTGGGCGAAGAATCGGCAGCCCTGGTATCAGGAATTGGCGCATACGCCGCTTTTCATTTGGGACCCGCGGAGCGGCGTGGCCGGTGAAAGGCGCGATAGCCTGGTGCAGATGATTGACCTGCCAGCGACCTTGCTCGAATTCTTCGGCATTGAGCTGCCGCCCGACATGCAGGGCGTACCGCTGCGGGAAACGGTCGCCGGAGACACAGCCGTGCGAGAGGCTGCCCTCTTCGGCATACACGGCGGTCATGTCAACTGCACCGACGGCCGTTATGTCTACATGCGCGCGCCGGACAACCCGGCCAACGAGCCGCTATACGAATACACTCTGATGCCGCTGCGGATTCGTTCGCGCTTTGCATTGAGTGATTTGCAGGACATCCAGCTCGCCGAGCCTTTCACCTTCACTAAAGGCAGCCGCACCATAAAGATCCCAGCGCGCGCCTGGCCCGATGCCCACTCCTTCGGCACATTGTTATTCGATGTGGAAGAGGATCCGGAACAGCAGCATCCATTAGAAGACGCGGCAATTGAGACGATGATGATCGATCATCTGGCGCGGCTGATGCAGGCTAATGACAGTCCGGCGGAGCAGTATCAGCGCCTGGGATTACAAGCGCGCCCGTAGACGATTTCCGAGACGGTTCCAAACTAACTGATGAATCAGTCGTTTTTTGCGTCCAGTGGCGGAATCAGGGCGAAAATTTGACATTTCACGCGAGGCTGGCTAAAATCTAGATATTGTCTGACTGTCGACAGTTGACTTTATTCGAGGATTGCTGTGGCAACCTTCGCTGCCATTGCCGACCAAAACCGCTTGCGCGATGTTGCTGCCGGCGCAATCCGCAACGCTATCATTAGCGGCCAGCTGCGCGCCGGCGAGCAGGTGAATCAAGCGCACGTTGCCGAGCAATTTGGCATCAGTCGCGGCAGTGTGCGCGAGGCGCTCGCAACGCTCGTCGACGAAGGCTTCATCGACAATATTCCTTATAAGGGCACCTACGTCAAGCGGGTGGATCCCACCCTGATACGCGAACTCTACGATATCCGTCGGGTGCTGGAATCCTATGCGATCGACAGACTTGTCACCCGCAACAATGCCGAAACCAGAAACGCCTTACGGTCCAAGCTTGAGGAGTTTCAAGCTTTCAAACCAGGCGACGATCGCGCAATAGCGGTACAACACGATCTGGAATTTCATCGCTTGATAGTCAAAGGCGCGCAGCAAGGCGTATTGCTGGATTTGTGGCGTTCGGTTGAAGCTGGCATCAAGCTCTGCCTCGCTCAGGGGCATCGGTTGGACAAGACCCCGGCTGAACGCTTCGCCGAACATTCGGCGATCTACGCCGCTATCATCAATGAAGACGTCGCAAAAGCGCAAACGTTGCTGATCGCGCATTTGCAGGGCGCCGAGTCTGATATTCTGGCTTCTTATGCGGACGGATCACAACAGCGCCAAAGCGGCGCGGTTGCTTGAGCAAGCTAAGGCGAAAGGAGATCGTATCGAATCGTGGCCGTTCGGCGTTCGCGCCCGGGCTGGGCGCCATGCCGAACTGAATCAGCAAGCGCGTTTAACTATTGAATGGAGCAAAGCAACGATGAGCGAGAATAAGCAGTTATCAAGACGTGAGTTTTTGAATATCGCCGGCATTTCCGCCAGTTCGGTTGTGCTTGCGTCCATCGGCGGCGCAGCGCTGGCGCAGGGAACCAGCGAAGGCGGCGAACCGATTGTGCTCGGCGTCGGTTCAATCGCAGACGCGGGTTTGGCCACGACAGCGACGCCCTGCCAGGTGCCCTGCCAATTCATGTACCGGTCGCTGGTCGAATACAACTACAAGGACGGGTCGCACGAAATCGTGCCGGCGTTGGCGCATAGCTGGGAGGTTCTCGATGATGGCCTGCGCTATCGCTTCCATCTGCGCGACGATGTCATTCTGCACGACGGTTCAGCGTTGACAGCCGCTGTGATGGCCAACTGGATCAACATGCAGACCGACGAAAATCATCCCAACTTCAGCTGTGGGCATCAGCGCGAAAAGCACAGGCTGGGCGCGCACGATCGCGTCGAAGTCGTTGATGATCTCACCATTGACTTCTACATCACGCGTGTCAACCCGGCGCAAATGGACTGGTTCACGCAGAATGCTTATGCGCCATTCAGCCTGCCGGCGCTGGAAGCCGACGCCTGCGACATTATCCTGCAGCCGGTATCGACCGGGCCGTACAAATACAAGGAGTGGGATCGCGGCGTGCGTGTCGTGCTGGAGAAACATGACGGCTATTATGATCCCGAGGTCGGGCAGACGCCCAACCTGATCGTCCGCGCCATCCCCGAGCCGGAAGCGCAGATCGCGGCGCTCGAAGCCGGCGAAGTCCACTGGATCGAGGGCATCAGCGCGGAAGACGCCGAACGCCTGCGCAGCATGAGCGGCATTCAAGTCCGTGACCGCAAGACCCTCTACGTCTATTTCCTGCATCTCGACAATCGCATCGAACCGCTGAACGATGTTCGCGTACGGCAAGCGCTCAATTATGCCACCGACAACGACTCCATCGTCTACGGCATTTTGGGTGGCGCGGCCGAACCATCCTATTCGCCGCTGTCGCCGCAGTTCGGACCATTTTACGCCGGCGACCAGGCGCCGCGTTATGACTACAATCCCGATAAGGCGCGCGAACTTTTGGCTGAGGCTGGTCTGTCCGGCGGCTTTGAAACGACTATCCACACCACGACGACGCCGCGCGCCGGCCAGGAACGCTCGGTCGAAATCTGCGAGTTCATCCAATCGAATTGGGCAGATGTTGGGATTACCGCCAACATCGAAGCCTCCGACTGGCAATCATTCGAGAGCCAGCGCGTCACCGGCGCCTTCCCCATCGCCAGCCGCGGCTGGACGCCTTGGACCGGGGATCCGGACGGCACCATCCTGCAGAATTTCCATCCCGAATGGCATCCGCCGAACGGGCGCGGTGTCTGCTTCCTCGATGACGACGAAGCGACCAATCTGATGAACCACGCGCGTGGATTGACCGATTTGGACGAGCGGGCCGCCGCCTGGATAGAAGTCCAAAAGCGCATCGTTGCGCTGGCGCCCTGGGTATTCATTCACCACGGCGTCATCTTCGAAGCGCATACCGATCGCCTTAAGGGCTACAATCCCTGGCCCGGCGGTATCGCAGCGGGTATGGATTACGCTTACCTCGAATAGACGGCAGTGAGCATCAATTATGCGTTGGCGCCTGCGATCACCCGGTCGCCAACGCTATTCGCAAAATGACGCCATCCTGAAAGATTCGACATGTCGGCAACGGTATTCCTGCGTCGCGCTCTGCAACTGATACCGGTGCTTTTCGGCGTTTCCATCGTCTCATTCATCATGATCCATCTTTCGCCGACGGATCCGGTGCTGCTCATGCTGCCCAGCGACGCGCCGCCCGAAGTGGTGGAGAGCATGCGCGCCCGGCTCGGCTTGGATCAGCCCTTGCCGGTGCAATACATTCAGTGGCTGAGCCACGTCCTGCGCGGCGATCTGGGCGAGTCCATCCGCATGTATCAGCCGGTGTCGACGGCCATTCTCGAACACTTTCAGAATACGCTGGTTTTAGCGGCGACAGCGCTGGCCTTCGCCTTTCTGGCCGGCGTCATCCTCGGCTTCGTGGCCGCGGTCAAGCGCGATTCTGCGATTGACCGCCTAAGCATGATCGTCGCCGTCCTGGGCTGGAGCCTGCCGCCATTCTGGCTGGGCCTGGTCTTCATAATCGTCTTCGCCGTGCAACTGGATTGGCTGCCCACGGGCGGGATGTACAACGCCAGCGCCATTGAACCGGATTACCGCGAGCTGCCGCGCTACTTGGTCTTGCCCGCGCTGACGCTGGGCTTGCGGCACATGTCGTACATCGCGCGCATGATGCGCTCGTCGATGCTGGAAGTCTTGGGGCAGGATTATGTGCGCACGGCGCGGGCCAAAGGCTTGTCGCAGCGGACCGTGCTCCTGCGTCATGCCTTTCGCAATGCTCTGATACCGGTGGTGACTGTAGCCGGCGTCAGCGTCGGCCGGCTGCTGGGCGGCGCCGTCATCGTGGAGACGGTATTCTCCTGGCCCGGGCTGGGCGATCTGGTCGTGAATGCGATCATCGGCAGCGATTTCCCGTTGGTGCAGGGGGCGGCGCTCTTCATCGCGTCGCTGTTTGTCTTCGTCAATTTGCTGGTAGATGTCTTGTACGGCTTGATCGATCCCAGAATTCGCTACACTTAAGGCGTTTATGAGCGAGAGAGCAACACTTTCATCGGCTGCGGCCGCGCTGCCCCGCCAACGGCGCTGGTGGCAGCGGCTGTTTGCCAATCGCGTGGCGATGATCGCGTTGATCGGCTTGCTTGTCATTGTCATATTGGCCATCATCGCGCCGCTATTGCCTTTGCCGCCGCCCAACACGCCCAATGCGCGGCTGCGCCTGTCCATACCGGGCGAGAACGGCTTCGTGCTGGGGTCCGACACTTTGGGTCGCAGTATATTGAGCCGGATTATCTGGGGCGGACAGATCTCGCTTGGCGTGGCGATGCTGGCCAGCGGCACTGCGATGCTGCTTGGATTGCCAACCGGCCTGGTGGCTGGATATTACGGCGGTCGCGTCGATGACATCTTAATGCGGCTGACCGATGTGTTCATGGCCTTTCCGATTGTGCTGCTCGCCATCACGATTATCGCGGCGCTGGGCACAGGATTGTCCAACGCCATGCTCGCCGCCGGCATCGCCGGCTACCCGCTCTACGCGCGTGTGGTCCGCGGTTCGGTTTTGACGGTTCGCGAGATGGAATATGTGGTGGCCGCACGGGCGATCGGCGCCAGCAATCCGCGCATCATGCTGCGCCATCTTTTGCCTAATGTGCTGGCGCCATTGATCGTGACATTCACGCTCGATGTCGGCAATATGATCATCCTCACATCCAGCCTCAGCTTTCTGGGTTTGGGGACGCAGCCGCCCAATTCCGATTGGGGCAATATGATCGCCGCGGGCCGAACGCATATCCGAACCGCGCCGCATTTGGTGCTGATGCCGGGCACAGCTGTGTTCCTGGTGGTACTGGCGCTGAATATCGCTGGCGATGCCTTGCGCGACGCCCTGGATCCGAGATTGAGAAACTGAGGCAGCCCATGTCAAACGATACCCTCACCGCAGCTTTGGCGAAACTCGCCATCGAAACGCCCCATGACGCTATCGCTGAACCCGCTCGCCTGGCCACCCGCAGGCTGATACTGGATAGTTTGGGCTGCGCGCTGGCCGGATGGAACGCGCCGGGCATCCAAGAGTCGATCAGCGCGCTGCGGCCTTGGGGCGGCGCGTCGGACGCCAGCGTCTGGTTTCACAACATGGCGCTACCGACGCCCAATGCCGCCTTCATCAACGGCGCCATGCTGCACGCCCTGGATTACGACGATGTCCACTATCGCAGCGTCCTGCACTTGATGTCGTCGCTGCTGCCGGCGGCGGTCGCCATCGCCGAGCTGCGCAATTGCTCCGGCAAGGCGCTCGTCAGCGCTTGCGCCCTGGGGTACGAAGTCGCCGCGCGCATCGGCATCGTCGCCAAAGCGCTCAACATGGGTTACGGCTACCTGCCCTCGTCGACCGTCGGCATCTTCGGTGTGACGGCCGCCTGCTGCCGCCTGCTGGGTCTTGATGCCGCGACAACGACCGATGCGCTCGGCCTGGCTTATGCGCAATCCTCGGGCAATCGCCAGGCGCTGCGCGATATGACCCTGACCAAGCGTCTGCAGCCGGCGCTGGCTGCGCGCTCGGCGCTATGGGCGGCGCAGCTCGCTGCCGCCGGCATCAGCGGCCCGCAACATGCGCTGGAAGGCGAAGCCGGATTCTTTCGCGTCTACGCCGGCGGCGATCCTCCGGCCGCCGCAGACTTGGCCGGGCTGCCCGACGTTTGGGAAATCGAAAACGTCTCGATCAAAGCCTTCCCCTCGTGCGGCGCCAACCACCGCGTGACGCAAGCCGCCATCCAGCTTGCCAGCGAAGAAGACTTGCAGCCGCAAGATATCGCCGAAGTTCATCTGCATATCGGCTACAAGGATGTCTGGTTCGTCGGCGATCCCTGGCGCTTGAATCCGCAGGGGAATCCCCAGGTCGATGCTCAATTCAACATCAGCTACAGCGCGGCGCTGGCTTTGTTGCGGCGCAAAGCCGGCTTGCAGGAGTATTCGGTCGAAAACGTGCTGAACGATCGCGAGGTCGATGCGCTGGCGCAAAAGGCGCAAATCCACGAAATCCCGAATACGCGTCATCTGCATACCGATCAAGTCGAGGTTACGGTGCGGGTGGTGACAAGCGAAGGCGCAGAGTTATCTCGCAGCGCTCAGGCCCTCAAAGGCCAGCCGGACAATCCGTTTACTTTTGACGAACTCATCGACAAATACTGGGAGTGTGTACATTTTGCCGGCATCTATTCAGAAGATCGAGCGCAATCCCTGCTTGATGCCGTTACTGATCTGGACAAGCGGGCGGACATGCGCAGTTTTGTCGGCGAGCATCTCGCGCCCGCCGGGGAACCGGCCTTTCAGCAAGTTAAGTAACAACAACTGAGGAGACTCCGCGTGGCTTATTCAAAAGAAATCATCGAATTTCATCGCTATACGCCGGGCGTACCGGAAGCCGAGGCATGGGGCACCGTGCTCGACGATTATATGGATTATATCCACGGGCGCGAACAAGACCCGACGAAACACAGCGGCGGTCCCAATCGTCTCAAGGTGGATCTCGCCTGGATCGTATGCATGCGGCAGGCAGACATCATCGACGGCGCTACCGCGCGGCGCTTGTTGAGCGGTTTGCTGAGCATTCAGTCCGGCGCGGCGGCCGCTGTGCAGACGCGCAGCCATGGCTTCGCCGAACGCAGCTTGATCGCGGCGCTTGGCGGGGACGAAGATTTGGCCAGCTTGGTCAACCTGGGACGCACGCTGCAAGAACCCATGTCCCGCCTCGATCTGCGCGACAGCCTGATCCAGTTCATCGACAAATTGTTGCTGATGCTGGAACAGTTGCGCGCGCTGGCGCTCGACAATACGGAAACCGTCATGCCCGGTCATACGCATCTCTCGCAAGCGCAACCCATCACCCTCGCCGCCTACCTCCTGTCGCTCTTTGATGGAATGGTCCGCGGGCTGGAGCAGATAGAGCTGGCATATCGCGCTACCAATCGCAACAGCGGCGGCTGTGGCGCGACATCCGGCATCACCTGGCCCGTCGACCGTTGGCAGATGACCGAATTGCTCGGTTTTGATGACCTGGTCGAGCCCACCTACGATTCGGAAGCGGCGCAGGATCACTCACTCAGCATTCTCTTCGCCCTGACCAATATCATGGTGCTGCTCAGCAAGTCGACCATGGACTTCAATATCTGGGGCATGGAAGAAACCGGCATGATCAAGATCGATCCGGCCTGGCACGGCGTCAGCTCCATGATGCCGAACAAGTCTATTCCCGGCACGCTCTTCGAACGCAGCCGCATCGAAGCGTCCTGGGTCATCGGATATATGCAGATGGGCGTCTCCTTCTGCAAAGGGGAGCCGCACGCGGATATGCTGCCCATGCTGGAAGTCCCAAAAGTTGCCCTGGACGCGCTGGCGCGGGCCGGCGTGGCCATGGGTTACTTCCGAGGCATGCTGGGCGCCGTCAAACCGCAGCGCGAGCAAATGCTGGCTTACGCGCGGGCAGGCTTTTCCTGCTCGACGGAAGTTGCCGCGCACATGGTCAAGGCGCTGAATTATGGCCCGCGGCGGGCGCATCGCGTCGTCGCCACGATGGTGCGACTAGCAAGGGAACGCGGCTTGAAGGCGTATGAAGTGAGCGGCGAGCTGCTTGATGAGGCGGCGCGCTTCGCCGAAGAGCGCGAGCCGGGCATCGACAGCGACGCACTGCGCCGGCTGCTTGACCCGGTCGAGTTTGTGCGGACGCATGACAATACCGGAGGGGTCGCGCCAGAGCAGACCGAGCGCATGCTGGCTGATCGCCGCTCAACGCTTGAATCGGCCAGGGAACGACAGCGCGCGCGCAAGACCAAGCTGGAGCAGGCGGAGGCGCGTTTGCAGGAAGCGGTTCACACGATGTCCGCCGATTAGCGCAATAGCGCGCAGGCAGGAGCGATATATGCAGCCATCCGAATCCAGAGGCGTCATCTCCCGCGAACGGCTGGAGGCGGCGCCGGGCGCCATCTATACCGAGACCATCCTGAAACCGGTCTTCGAATTCAAGAAACTGCATTATTTCTATCCGCTGGTGGAAGTCAATCTTGCCTGGACGGTGATGCTGGCGCGAACGCGTATTATCGCCGCCGAGGACGGCCGGCAACTGGCGCTGGCCCTGCGACAACTGGAGGCCGCCGGCCCGGCATGTCTGGGCGATTACAATCCGGCCTACGAATACTTCTACTCCCATCTGGAGCGCGCGCTCACGCAAATCACGGGAGAAGATATCGCCGGCAACATCAATATCGCGCGGACGCGGCCGGAACCGCTGGCGCGGATGGTGATTCGCCGGCGCCTGCTCGAGGTGATGTCGCTGCTGATCGACCTGCGCGAGACTCTGCTTGAACTGGCGGCGCGCGACGCGGACACGGTCATGCCGCAATGGACGCATTTCCAACATGCGCAGATTTCAACCGTCGGCCATTACCTGCTGGCGATCGTCGATGTTATGGAACGCGGCAACGCGCGCCTGCTGGCCGCATACGCTGTCGTCAATCAATCGACGCTGGGCTGCGGCGCCTTGGCCGGCACATCCTACGCCATTGATCGGCAATTGGTCGCTGATTTGCTGGGTTTCTCCGGCGTCAAAGAAAATGCGATTGATTGTGTCAGCGGCGGCGATCATCTGATGACGCCGGCGGCCGCGCTGGCGTCGATCATGGTGACGCTCAGTCGCCTGTGTCAAGACTTGTATATTTGGCACACCTGGGAGTTCGGTCTGATCGAGATCGCTGACGACTTCGCCGGATCCAGCAGTATGATGCCGCAGAAGAAGAACCCGTATCCATTTGAGTACGTGCGCGCGCGCGCCGCCATGGTCTCCGGCGCGATGTCGACCGTGTTCGAGACGCTGCGCAATACCAACTTTCAAGATATCAAGGATGTTGAAGAAGACGCCGTATATCCGCTGCTGGACGCTTTTGAGGAGACCGAGCGCTCGCTGCGGCTTTTGAACGGCGCCTTGGCCTCGCTAAGGTTCAATGCGGAAGCGATGCAAACGAGCGCCGCCAGGGGCTTCGCCACCAGCACGGAATTGGCGGCGGCTTTGCATCGACACAGCGGTCTGTCGTATCGCACCACCCACCGCATCGTGGGCGAGACGGTGCTGCGCGCCCTCAAGCTCGGTCTGGATGCCTCGCAGGTGCGGGCGTCGCTGGTCAACGACGCCGCTGAAAAGATCATCGGTCGGCCATTGGATATCGACGATGCGCTGGTGCAATCCGCGCTGGCGCCGGCCGCCTTTGTGCGCGCGCATGACAGCCTGGGTGGTCCGGCGCCCGCCGAAATCCGGCGCATGCGCGAGCGCGCGGGACAGCAACTGCGGCGCGACAAGCAGCTCCTGGCGAACCTGGCAGCGGATCTCACGGCGGCGCGCGCGGGTTTGGACAAGCAGGTCGTAAGCCTGATCGAGGGCTGACCAGCGGCTATCCGCGAGAATCAGTCTGACGGGCGGCACGGAAGCGCGCGAGATTCTCCGGCGGACGCCAGACCGTTGTCATTTGCCGACGACGGCTTCGACTTATTCCGTTTCATGCGCCGCCCGCGCATCAGCCGGCGGCGGATCCAGCGGACTGATCCACTGAGACAGATCCGGCGCGTCAATCTCGCCTTGATCTGCTTTGGGGGCCGGCGCCCGCATCGTCGGCAAATCGGCCATTTGATCGTAGATTTCCAGAATGACGCGCTTGGTGCGGTATTCGCCGCGCGCGGCTTCGTCTTTGCGCTTGACGATGGGGAAGGTCTCCATGATGTAATCGACATCAGCGCGCCCGATGCCGTAGAGATGGAAATAGAGCGCGTCCAGTTCGCAGCGCATGAGGAAGCGGCGCTCGTCGTCCCAGACGAAGGGGGGACCATCGTAGTCGAGGTCGCGGGCGAAAGGTTGCAGGTCCCAGGCGGTGTAGGTGAGTTCGAGCACACGCGGGGTGATGAAGTCGAGCAGGGCGGGTGTGTATGTGTGGGGCGGGATGACGGGGAGTTGTTTTGCGTGATAGTAGTCGACTGAAGTTCCGCCGATTTTTTGACGTGCGGCAAAATCAAAGACAAATACTGATAGATTGGCAGCTAGACCGGGGACCAAACGCGTCTCGCATTCGACCGGGAAGCACAGCGGGAGTTTGTGTCCTATGGCGAGAGTTGGAATCATTCCGAACACACCCGTTCGTAGATCCGTAGCTCTCGCAATGTTGCGAAAGCCCAACAACCAACCCCGGTCCCAGTGTTCCAACCGCGCCTCGACTTCGCGCTCATCGACCCAGTAGCGCGGCAGCGGCAGGGCAGTCGGATCGCGCAGCTCGTAGGGTGTCATGTCGCGGGTTTTGCCGTTCTGCTGGTAGGTGGCCCAGCGGTGGGTGAATTGGTGCATCATCTTGGCTTCGTAGAGCGGCAGGTAGCGCTGGGGCCCCCTCACCCCAAACCCCTCTCCCACAAGGGGAGAGGGGCTTATGTCGCCGTCGTTGTGAGAAGAAACAAAGATGTTGCCTTCCAGCCTGAAGCCGCGCGCTTCCAGTTCCTCGCGGGTGTGGAATTTGTCGGAGTCGCTTGTCATATTGAACAAGCCCTGCTTGAATGTGATGCCCCAGGTATTTTCTGTCGGTGTCTCGCGTATAAGCACAGGCACGCGGCGATAGATCGATTTTGTTATTTCGGCATCTCTAACGCTGCGAAATGTCGCCATCGTGCCGGTGTTGGGATTGAGCATAGCGATGTCCTGAGCCGACAGTTTGAAGCGTCGCCACTTGTCGTCCAAATCGCTCACGTTTAGGGCGAAAAAGACGAACTCGCTTTCGCGGGAGCGAATGTCTGGGCCGGACATGGTCAAGAGACAGAACTTGTAGCTGCGGTGTACTCCCGGAAATAATCCTTGTCGATTTTCGAAGTCGTATAAACTGGCCAGAGAATAGGTCTGCATCAGACTCTGAAAGAAGTACTTGGTCGTATCATCTGTCGCGATGCCCGATGGCACTATCATGCCAGCGTGCCCACGGCCATTCATCAGGCCACGTTTTCTCTCGGCGAAGAGAGGATATGTGTTTATGCGTCCGCGTCCGGTCAGAGGATAATTTCCAGAAGTACGTGCAAAGTGGCTGAGTCCATCCGCTTTCCGCTTGTCAAGTACGAAGGCGTCGTAAAGGGGTGGATTGTGGTCCTTAAGCGCGGCGATTAGCTGCTTGCGCTTGGCTCCGGGCGCGGCAGCGATCTCAGGTTCGCGCTCAGAAAACCACTCCTTTTCCTTAATCTCGGTATGCTCCCAAGGCAGATTGCCCAGCACGACGTCAAAGCCGCCGTTCCAGCCGGCTGCTTCATTCTCGGCGCTATCCAAATCTTCCGGCACGCTGAAGACATCCGGGAAAGCCACGTGCCAGTGGAAGAAGCCGTAGCGGTCGCTCAGCGCGGCCACTTTTTTGCGCAGGCTTTCGAACTGCGGCGCGCGCGGCTCGGTTTCCAGCTGGCGGTAGATTAGATCTGTCGGCGCGATCTCCGCCCACAGCCCCCCTTCCACGCTCCCCCCATCGCTTTGGGGGGAAACATCCCACACAAAGGCGCTGCACCAGGCATCGGCCAGCAGGCGCGCATTGATATATTCTTCGTCTTGCGCCAGCGCGGCGTAGAAGGTTTCTTTGTCGCGGATGGCCGCCAGGCTGTCATCGGGGGCGGAGGCCAGCATGGTCATCGAATCGCGGAGGTAGCCGTAATCGGCGGCGGACGCCCGCTCCAATCCCAGCTGCTTGACGCCGGCCGCGCGCTGTTTCTGCTCCTGCCGGTTACGCTTGCGCAAGGCGCTGGCGATTGTTTTGTCGTCGCCTTCGATGGGCTTGAAGGCATCGTTGGGGATGCCCTCGTCCATCAGCCGCGGCGTCGTGCCCAGCAGGCTGTTGCCCACTTGAATATGATGATCGAGGAAGCTCAGCGGCTTGCCCGGATCGAGCGCTTCCAGCCACAGGTTGACCTTGCAGAGCTCGACCGCGTCCGGGTTGATATCGACGCCGTATATGCAGTTGCTGATGACCTCGCGCTTGGCCGCTTGCAGCGCAGCCAGGGGCGGTTCTTCGTCGCCCGCGCGCAGGCTGGCCAGGCGTTTGGCCATGCGGTTGGCGGCGGCGATCAGGAAGTGGCCGCTGCCGGTGGCCGGGTCGCAGACCTTGAGCGCCAGGATGGCGTCCGCGCCTTTTTTCGCCGCTTCGTCCAGGACGGGGTCAAGCGCGGAATCGAGCAGGACCTTGATCAGCGAGCTTGGCGTGTAGTAGCTGCCGCTGGTTTTGCGCTCGTGGCCGCCGGCTGTCTCCAGCGCGAAGCTGCGCGCGTCCAGATTGATCCGCGGGTGCAGCTCCAGCAGGCTCTCATAGACGCTGCCCAGCTCTTCCGGGCCCAGGTTCTTGTAATCGACATTGCGCCGGGCGCGCGCCCCGCGGTCGTCAATCAGGGAGAGCGAGCGTACCACGCTGAGCAGCTGCCGATTGCTGATTTTGCAGTCGATGACATCGGCCACCGAGCGGTCGCTGAAGAGGAATGAGCCGAGCGGCGCGATGCCGAGCGAGCTGCCGTCGCCTTGCCCGCCGAGCAAGCGCATCACCAGGCGCAGCGCCTCGAAGAGATCGCTGTGGCGCGTGCCGACGAAGCTTGCCGCCATAGCTCGCAGGCGGGCGGTGGAATAATGGTCGGTGTAGAATTGACGAGCGGGGTCGTCGGCCGGGCACGCCAAGAGCAAGTCGCGGTCTTCGGCCACGAACATGAAGAGCAGGCGGTAAATCATGCGCAGCAGCTGGCGGTAGTAATTCTGCTTGTCCAGCGCGCCATGGCGCAGCTTGTCGCGCAGTGCGCCGTTGGCGGGATGCTCGATTAAGCCGGCGCCCAGCGCTTCAATCGCCGTTTCAACGCCGCCGCGCAAATGCTCGAGGGCGCGGGCGCCGCGTTCTTCCGCTTCTTTCATCCATTGCTCGAGCCAACAATCCGACGGGCGCTCGGCCTCGACCCGCGATTGATGACAGAGCAGCCAGAGCACGCGGAAATCGCTGTAGGCATCGCCATTCATCATGGCTTCCAGGTCGAACTCGACGTAGGCTTGCCGCGTCAGCGTCAGGTTGTCGCGCAGGACGCGCAGCTTGCAGCCATTGCTGACAAAGCCCCAGAGGTGGTCGTCGCTGCGGTTGAGGAAGACTTGCAGCATGCTTTGCGGGCTGGCCGCCGCCGCGCCCGGCACGCCGCGCATGGTCTTGTCCATATCGACGCGATAACTGACCAGGTGGATCGGCACATTCAGCCCCCAGCTGTGGCTGATGGGGTAGGACTTGCCCTCGATCTCGAAGCGCTCGGCAGTGTGCAAGCGGCCATAATCCAGCTCGCGGAAGAGCGGCAGCAGCCAGCGCTCGCGCGTGATAGTCGTGCCCAGATCGTCCGTCGGCAGCGTGTCCCGCCCGCTCTGAAAATGCGACCAGGCGCTCTGCAGCGCTGTCCAGGAGCGGCTGATGGCTTCGTTGAGTCGTTCGCCCGAGCGGTGGTAGCCGGCAGCCGTCATGCCCGGGAGCGTAGCGTCTTCATCGCTGACGCGCGCCAGCAGATCAGCCGGCAGCAAACTGCCTTCCGTGCGATAGGTCGTGAGCTGGTCTTTGGCTTTTGGCATCTCTCAGTGACCTCCCGGCGCGGGCAAGAATACGTAGACGCCGAGCAGATCGGGCGGCAATTGGGCGTCGACGCGGTGCTGCGGAGGCTGGTCGCCGCCGTGATAGGCGACTGCGTCGCGGACTCGTCTATGCGCCGCCAGCAGCTCGTCGCCGCGTTGCCGCGCCCGCGCCTCCAGCTCGGGCATGATACTGTCGATGTCATCGACGACGCGGCGAAGGAAGTCGATCGCCTGCTGCGGCGCGATATTGGCGTGCGGTTCCGCGTCCAGCAGCGCGTCCGCCGCATCCGCGCTCAGCCAGATGGCATTTTGCGGCGCTCCCTCGAATGCCAGGGTCAGGCTGTCTTCGGCGAGCAGTTGCTTTTCTTCGTCGCCGCGGCGCGTGATGAGGTGATAACGCAAGCGCAGCAGCAGCAAGGTCGCGCGCGTCGTCACTGCCCGCGTGCGGATTGCGCCAGCGCGGCGCGCCTGCGGCAGATGATCGTCGCTCGCTGCTGTGTCAAGAGCGGCGTTCATCACATAATTGGCCAGGTTCTCGACGATGGGATGGCTGCGGGTCAGCTCCACTTCATTGTCATGAGCCGGCGGATGGTATACGGCGCTGAATGTCTTCTGCGGCAGAATATCCCGCAAGCCGCGCGGGCTTTCGCTGAGGTCGATCTGGACATTGCCGTTTTCCCGCAGCGTGCCCTGATACAGGCCGACGGCATCGCGCATGAAGCGTTTGAGCTCGGCATCGGCGCCGAGGGCATTGCGCGCCGCCTCCAGCTCTGCCGCGACCTCGTCCACCTTGATGGCGCTCTGGGCGAACATCGTGCGCGACTGCTTTTCCCGCGCCGCCACCGCTTCCCAGCGCAAGTCGAGGTCGAGCTGCTTTTCGGCGAGATGCTGCCGGAAGCCGGGCAGGGTCAGTTGATCTTCGCGCAGCAGCAAACCCTCGAAGATCGCTTCGATGACATCTTCGCTGCTGCCGGGCACAGAAACCGAGATGCCCAGCGATGTGCGGATCGATTTGTGCTTGCGCAGCAGCACGTCCAGCACGACGCCGTCAATCTGGTTGTCGGTGCCGTAGTAGGTGACCACTTTGACGCGGTCGCGCTTCTGCCCATAGCGATCGACGCGTCCTTCGCGCTGTTCATGCCGCGTCGGGTTCCAGGACAAATCGTAGTGCACGACGGCGTCAAAGCCCTGCTGCAAGTTGATGCCTTCGCTGAGGCAGTCGGTGCAGACCAGGATGCGTTTTTCCGCCCGCGCCAGCCGCGCCACCCGCTGCTCGCGCTCCGCCGGCGGCAGCGCGCCGGTGACGCCGCTGATCTCCACGTTTTTGATCGCCGCGCGCAGTTCGTCTTGCAGGTACTCCACCGTCGGGATGAAGCGGCAAAATACGATCGGGTTGTAGCCATCGCGCAGCAACTGTTTGAGGATCTTGACGACACCCGCCAGTTTCAGGTCGGCTTTGCCCTTGAGTTTGTCGGCGCGGCGCGCCATTTCCCGCAAGCGGCGGCGCTGGCGTTTCTCCTCGCCGTCGTCCGACCAGATGTCGCTGCCGGGCGCGATATCGCTGGATTCGGCGCTGGAGTCGGTCATCTGATCGAGCACCGCCCGGCGTCCGCGCTCGTCCAGATCATTGATGCTCTCGCCTTCCGCGCCCCGTGACCGGTTGCGCAAGGTGGCGGCTGCGGCGGCCGGGCTTGACGCCATTGAACGCAGCAGCGCCAATGCCGACCACCAGCGGACGCGCCGCCGATAGCCTTCGCCGGGCTGCAAGACGATCTCGCGGGCGTAGCGCAAGACTTGATCGAATAGCCGCTTGTAATCTTCCGTCAGCGTATAGCTGGATTCTGCGGCGTCGCGTTCCGGGAATGGGGTATCGGCCTGCAGGTAGCGCCGGATGTCGCCGCGTCGCCGCTGCACAAAATGGCGCGCCACTTCACGCCGGATTCTTGTGTTTTCCGTCCCGCTGAGATCCTCGGGCAAGCCGGCAAAATCCGGATTGAGCAAAGCCAGCAGCGCGCGGAAGGCGGCTTCTTTGCCGCTGTGCGGCGTGGCCGTCACCAGCAGCAGATGTCGCCGCGGGTCTTGCGCCAGCGTTTTGACCAGCTCAAAGCGCTGATGCCGTCCGCCGCGTCCGTCGTAGGCGTGCACGACGCTGTGCGCCTCGTCGACGATGATAAATTCGGGCGCCGCCCGCAAGAATTCGTGACGCCGCCGGTCCGACTTGATGAAATCGGTGGAGACCACGGTGAAATCGTAGCGGTCGAAAATGCTCTCGCCCGCGCGCAGCGTCCGCTCGAGGCGGGAGGCTGTGCTGGAGAGCACCAGTTCGGCGTCGATGTGGAATTTCTCGCCAAGTTCGCTCTGCCACTGTTCCGCCAGTTGCGGCGGGCAGAGCACCGCCAGCCGGCTGATCTCGCCGCGATCGAAAAATTCGCGCGCGATCAACAGCGCTTCTATCGTCTTGCCGATACCGACATCATCGGCGATCAACAGCCTCACCGGGTTCAATTTCAGCGCCATCAGCAGCGGCACGAGCTGATAGGGGCGGGGCTCGACATTGATCCTGGCAAAGGAGCGAAAGGGCCCGGCGCTGGCGCGGAAGCCGAGGCGAAGGGCCGCACGCAGCAGGCGCGCCGAGCGATAGTCGCCGATCAGCGTTGGATCCGGCGGATCAAAGACGGCCGGCTGCACGTCTTCCAAGGCGGTGAGGACGGCGGTCACCTCATCATCGGCGCCGCCCAGCGGTCGCAAATGCAGCAGTTCCGCGTCCGACTTGGGCAGGACAACCCACTCGCGGTCCCGCGCCTTGACGAGAGCGCCGACAGAATAGCTCATGCGTCACCCCCGAAGACAAATCGGTGCTGGCGGAGCTTGGCATCCCAATCCTCCAGATAGCTAAAGCGGATGACGCTATAACCTGCGTTCTCCATCCGCTCGGTATGGTCGCGATCACGCGCTTGCCGCTCGGGATAATCATGATGCGGGCCATCGATGTACAAAGCGACATAGATGCCGTTGCGCTCATAGATGAAATCCGGCCGGGTCTCGCAGGCGGCGATGTAATGCTGCGCCCGATCCGGCAAACGCAAACCGGCCGCCGCGACGTGCCGCAGCCACTTGCGCTCCAGATCGGATTCACATCGCTCCAGCAGCTGCGTCAGGCGATCATCGGAGGAGCCGCCGCTGGCCGCAGGCTTCACGTCGGCCGCCGCCAGTTTCAACAACCAGTCCACGATCGTCTTGCGGTCGAGGATGTCATGCTCGCGTTGGTTGCCGTAGCTCATCAAGCAATCGTAGCAAGCGGCTTCGCAGGCTTCACGCGCGCCCTCCGCCTTTCCCAGGTCCTCGCCATTGAGGTCGAAGTGGCAGGTCTCGAGGGCCGCGCGCGCCACTTTTTGCAGCGCGTCAGGTTCCTCCGCCAAATGGCTGAACACGCCGGCGCCGCCTTCAGCCGCTTCATAAAATAGCAGCTGCTGACGATTATCGGCATCGGGCAGGGGCTCGGCGGCCAGCTCGTTATCCTCCAGTTGATATTCACGTTCGATGGCGCGTTTGAGCGCGGCTTGCAGGGAGGCCATTTGCCCGGCATCGGCATCGAGCAGCGGCTGCAGCAGCAGGCAATTGCGGCTGTCTTCGACGAAGGGTATGACGCGCTGGGTTCGCGGCGCGCGCGGATCATGCGGATCGCCTTCGCCCTCGCTATCCCGGCGCGCCCACTGGCCGTTTTCGATATCGAGAACAAATCCGAGCTGCTCTTTGTCCTGGCGGCGGCGCCAGCCAAGGTTGATGCGCCAAATGGTTGCTGTCTGCGCGTAGACCAATGTGGCGATGCGCTCGCCGTCCAGTTGGACATTAGCGCTGCGCATATCGGGCTGGTCATCGGCATTGCTGAAGCGCAGCCCGGTCTTGAGTTCATAACCCAGGCGCATGCGCTCTTCTTCGTCGGCGTTGATGCGGTCGCGGCGGCGCGTCTTGACATTCTGCATCTTCAGCATTGAACGCCAAGCCAATCCCAGCGGCTGCCGGCAGTTCTCGCAGACATCAAAGTCCAGGTGAGATTGCATATAGCCGCAGTGATCGCAGCGCTTGACGCCGGTCGTCAGCGGGCCGTCTTCGGCGTCGGTCACGGGCATCATCACCTCGTTGATCTCGTAGCGGGAGCCTTCGTGGTAGATGAGCGCGCGGGGACCAAATTCTGAAATTGCCAGAAAACGCGGACGCGAAAGAAAGCTGACCGCTTGTTTCTGCCGCCGCCCGGGGATATAGGCCGAGAGCGGCAAACGGGGGAAGCTATAGCCGGGCAGGAAGCCTTCTGTGGCGAAATAGCGATACGAATAGAAGTCGGATTGAACCAGGTTCTTGACATCAGTCAGCAGCTTCAATTGCGCCAGCGCCTCGCCGTGTTGTCGTTTGGCCCGGCGTTTGTCGGTGGCGCTGCGCGAATGATCCAGCAGAATTTTGTTCTGCTGCTGCGCTTGTTTGCGCGCCGCCAGATACAAGCCACGCCAGCGATCGCAGGCGCGCTCGAAAGCTTGCGTGACTTGCTGCGTGGTGTGCTCAAGCAGCGCGTCGGCGTCTTCCAGCTTGGGTATCGTGGCCAGGATAGCGGCCGCCTTTTGCCGCGCCCGCTGCCGCGCCGGCTGCGACTCAAGATCCGCTTGCACATCCGGCTTCAGCATTAGCGTCGGGTTTTCGCCGCTCATATCAAGCAGGTCGGTCAGCGATTGGCCCAGGCTGCGCCCGACCTCCGCCAGCCAGACGGCGTGAATATGCGCGCGCAGCAGATCGCGGTTGTTCAGATCCAGTCGCGGTGGGGCGACAGCGCCGGCCACCATCAATTCCGGACGCGCAAAAAAGTACTTGTCGTGGGGGCTGCCGCTGGAGCAGTAGGTGATAACCAGCGCCGGTTGACCGCTGCGTCCGGCGCGTCCGCTGCGCTGGGCGTAATTGGCCGGGGTAGGCGGGACGTTACGCAGGTTGACCACATTCAGCTGGGCGATATCCACCCCCAGTTCCATCGTCGGCGAGCAATACAGCACCGGCAGATCGCCCGAGCGGAACTGCTGTTCTCTTTCTTCACGCTGCTCGTTTGGCACCTGCGCCGTGTGCTCGAGCGCCCGATATCCGCGCAGCGACGCGGCGGCGGCCTGATAGAATTCGCGGAAGAAGGGATTGGGTCGGCCGCCTTCGGATGGGGCATTCGGCATGCGCAGCGGGTCGTGATAAGAGCGCCCGTCGCCCACGCGCCAGCGCATCGCCGCCGCGTTCAACTGATAGCCGGGCACATCGTCAGCGCCCCGCGCGGGCAGGACTTCTTCGACAATGCCGCCGATTTGCAGGGCGCGCAGAAGCTCGCGTATGATTTGCCAGGTCGCTTCAGTATCCAGCCGGTCGATGAATTGGGCGAATATGCCGGATCGGCGTAAATATTGACCAAACGAGCCGAGCGCCGAAATATAGGTAAAACCAGCGCGCCGCTCGTCCGATTGTCTTGAGCGCGCCAGCGCGATGTTCGCCGGTTCAAGGTTTTCGTCTTCGTCCAGCGCCCAGGGGCCGGTCAAGTATTGATAGCTGCGATTAGAGATGGGATCCAGACGATCGCGGTCGAGGTACTGCACTTTGATGGCGAGTTCGCGGCGCATGAAGTCTAGCAGGACACGCGCGATCTTGACGCGGGTCGCCGGCGCAGCGCCCAGCAGCGCCGGGTGAAAGCCCTCCCAGACATCTTCCGCGGCGCAGACTGCATCGAGGCTTTCGTAGTCCACGCGCAGCAAACCGCATTGCTCAAGGTTGGGCAGGGAGATGCGCCAGCCGCGCCGCAGGTCACGGTAGACGCGATATGCCAGCACCTCCTGCAGCGCCCGCTCCGTTTCTCGACGCGTTTGGAATCGCGCTAATGGTTCCGAAGCGTAGGCTTCAAAGGACAGGTCCAAGGCGGAGAAGACCGCCTGGGGAATCTCTTCCGCGCGCAGGCCCGCCTCGCCGGCGCGTGATACCGCCCGGTAGATGGCGCCGCGCAGCAAGCTGACCTCGATAAAGTCGTTGAAATGGCCGGCCTGCAGCGAGGCATCCTGACGATTGTCGGTGAAGCTCAGCAGCTTTTGCGCCACGGGCGCAAGCGCGCTGTCTTTCAATGCGCGTACAGCCGCCAGGCTCAAGATGGTGGTCGCGCTGCTGCGCCCCTCAGAATTCAACAAGCCCAACTTGACAAAGTCGCTGCGCTGCCGCGGTGTGTAGGAGACGCCGCAATTCAAACAGAACATGAAGGGCATGGGCAGGAAGACCGTCCTTTGCCCAGCCTGCATCGGGCGGCCTTTGCTATCCAGCAGCAATTGCTGTGGCTGATATTTGCTGCGATTCCTGCGGACTTCCAGCCTGCCCCGGCGTTCTTCCAGCCACTCATCGGGCAATCGCGCCAGCGCGGATTCATAGTCGTAGGGCCAGGGATCCGCCTCGCTCAGGTACAGATAGCCGCCTTCGCCCTCTATATCCGCTTGGCGCTCGCGGAAGTCACGCGGCGCGTACAGCTCGTTGCCGTCTTCGCCATCGACGCGGCTGACGGTGTAGTATTCCTGGCCGCATTCACGGCAGAATGACAGCGGAAACAGCAGCTTGCGATCGGCGCCGAAGTAACGCTGTCCGCTCAAGCTAATATGACGTTCGGCCTCTGTTTCAAGGGTGGCGTAAGCGGTGTCGCCCGGGCTGATGAATTGATGCAGTCGAAAGGCGAATGGTCTCAATCCCGTGTCCGGATCATCAAATTCGTAGCCGGCCAGGAACCATTGACGGATGAGGGCTTGGCAAGTGGCGGCGTCTACAGCGGTCTGCTCGCTCAAGGATTTTGCTGCCGACTCGATGCTGCGCGGGCTTTGACGCCGCAAGCGTCCGTTGTCAGCGCGCAGGCCGAAGGTATTTTCGATCCAGACCGAGAGCGGATGATCGACAAAAAGGTCGTAATCCGCCGGAATAGCTAGCTTGTCCCCCGTGGCGAGGGCGGCGGCCAGCGCTTCCGTATCCAGATTGCCCGGTGTCGCCCGCTGCAGCGTCTCGCCGATAACGTGTTCCGGCAATACGCGCGCGCCGAAGATATCGCTGCTGACCTGGGCGACTTGCCGCTGCTCTTCTTCGAATGAGCCGCCGCTGGCCATGGTTGCCGAGGTGCCGACGAACTGGATGGGCTGGCCGGCGATTTCCAGCCGTTCCCGCACGCGGCGCATCAATAGCGCGACATCAGCGCCCTGCCGACCGCGGTAGGTATGCAGCTCGTCCAGCACCACAAATCGCAAGCCGCGCGCGCGCTCAATCAGGCGGCGCTCAACCGGGCGCGTCATGATCAGCTCGAGCATGACGTAGTTGGTCAAGAGGATATCGGGCGGGTCGCTGATGATGCGATCGCGCTTTTCATCCGGGACTTGCCCGGTATAACGCGCGAAGGTGACCGGCTGCTGCCCCTCGGCAAAGCCGTCCTTGAGGAACTTCCCGAGCTCTTCTTCCTGGCTGTTGACGAGCGCATTCATGGGATAGACCACAATCGCCTGGATGCCCTGTCCGCTGCCCCGGCGCAAGACGTGATCAACGATGGGCGCGATGTAGGCCAGGCTCTTGCCGGAGCCGGTGCCGGTGGTCAGCACATAATTGTGGCCGCCCTGTGCGATTTCGATGGCGCGGCGCTGATGCCGGTGAAAGCGCAGCTTCCGGCCGCCTTGATCTTTGTCATGCAGGAATATCGACTCGCACAAGGGGTGCAGGTAACCATCGTCGATGGCTTGGCGCACCGTGCCGCCGCTTTCGAAACGTGGATTGAGCTGAATCAAGGGATCCGGCCAAAAGGCGCCTTCCGACATTTGTTCTTCAACATGGCTGCGGATTCTGTCGTCCCGGATTTGGATGAAGCTCTGGGCATATTCGCTATAAGCCGTGATGATCTTCTTCCTGATCGAGAATACGTCCATACGTCCATCCCTTGCCTCTGCGAAAGATCGCCTGAGCAATGCTTCATGCCGCCGGTACCCGGGCAGATTAAATTGTCCTATGCGGAAAGCCGCCGTCTCAGTCGATTGGATTGTAGAGCGCGATTGGCGGCTTCTCCGATATGATTTCAAAGATTACAGGCGGAGCGCGTATTTTGCCAGAAGCTAGCTTGCGCCTGCGTGGATAGCGCTTGCCCAACCGCGCCCGTCGATCCAGAAATCTTGGACTAGATTCATACGCTTTTCGAGCGCAATTGCTTGTGATGCGTCGCGTCGGTCCGAGTTTTTTCCAGGCTGCCGCCGGCTTCCCCCCGATGCGTTTGACGCCGGCCGGACACTCATCCGCTTGAGTCCTCAGCAGCATATGAGATACGCCTTAAGCCACGTTCCCGTACAAGCATGCATTGAACCGGCGCGCGAATGGTGTTGAAAACTTGACAATCAAACACAAATTTCTTACATTACAAACAAATTCGAATATAGTTGGCGCGACTTTTGTGATGCGAGCCGGTCGGCAGCAACAGATTCTAGAGTTGGTTCAACAGAACAACCGCATCAGTGTGCTGGAGATTTGTACGCTGTTTGGGGTCTCGGAAATGACGGCCCGGCGCGATCTTCAGGAGCTGGATCGGGAAGGATTGCTGCGCCGCGTACATGGGGGCGCCATACAGAACCTTGGCCGCAGCTACGAACCGCCATTGATTGTCCGCACCAATAAACAGTACAGTCAAAAGCAGGCCATTGGTCACAAGGCGGCGGAACTGATCCTGGACGGGGACAGCATTGCCCTGGATATCGGCACCACCACCCTCGAAGTCGCGCGCTCGCTGCACGATAAACGCAACCTGACCGTGATCACCGCAAGCCTGCCCATTGCCAACGAAATCGTCGCCTCGTATTCGCTTGAATCTGATATTCGTCTCATCCTGACTGGCGGCGTCGTGCGCAGCAGCGAGTGGTCGATGGTGGGCGCCTTTTCCGCGCGCATGTATACGCAGCTGCACGTTGACAAAGCGTTCATCGGCATAGGCGGCATCAGCCTGGAAGACGGGCTCACCGAGTACAACCTGGAAGACGCCTCGGTCAAATGGACATTATTGGAGAGCGCTCGTCAGGTCATCGTGGTCGCCGATGGCTCGAAGTTCGGGAAAACCGCCTTCGCGTCGGTGGGGCCGCTCGAGGCTGTCGATACGATCATTACCGATGGCGGCGCGCCGCCTGGCATGCTGGCGGATCTGCGTTCAAGGGGCGTTGAAGTATTGGTAGCGGAAGCGGCGATGGCAAGCGAGGTTGGCTTATGTGGCTAAAGGAAGTCTTCCAAACCGAAAAGCCGGTCATTGCCATGGCGCATTTGCCCGCGCTGCCGGGCACGCCGCGTTACGACCGCAATATGGGCGTCGATTTCATCGTGGATCACGTGGCGGCGGATGTGGAACGGCTGGTTGCGGGCGGTGTGGACGCGATCATGTTCTGCAACGAGGATGATCGACCCTATGTGCTGAAAGCGGGCCTCGAGCAGGTAACGGCTATGACGCGCGCCGTGACGGTCGCGGCGCCGCAAGACATCCCCTTTGGCGTGGACTTCCTCTGGGATCCGATGGCGGCATTGGCGGTCGCTGGCGCAACGGGCGCCGCCTTCATCCGCGAGGTGAATTCCGGCCTCTACGAATCGGATATGGGACTCTGGGCGCCCAATGCCGGCGAATTGCTGCGATATCGGTCCCGGATAGACGCGGACAATACTCGGGTTTTCTACAATATCATGCCTGAGTTTGCTTCCGCGCTCGGCAACCGGGATGTCGCGCAGCGGGCGCGCAGCGTCGCCGTCTCGAGCCTGCCCGATGCCATCTTGATATCGGGAAGCATGGCGGGTGAAGAGCCGGATATCGCTCATCTGCAGGCTGTCAAAGCAGCGGTGAGCGATATTCCCCTGTTCCTCAATACGGGAGCGAACGCGGAGAACATCGAATCGTATTTGCAGGTGGCCGATGGCGTGATCGTTGGTTCAAGCCTGAAGGTCAATGCTTACACCTGGAACGCCGTTGACCCGGTTCGCGTCGAACAATTCATGACTGCGGTGCATCGGGCGCGCGAGAATGGAAAGGCGGCCAGCTAGCTGATGTCAGGCACCGGACGGCCCAAGCTGATAGCAGCTGTGCAAGAGACGGTTGCCCGGTTGGACGCGCTGGAACTTCACGCTTCCCGCGCTGGCCGAGAGATTATGCGCTGCCTGACGGAGACGGCTCTACGCAGTTCAGCGTCAGACACATCGGCGCTGGCGGACGAAATCCAGTTTGCCGTTGAAGCCATACTGCGCGTAATGCCTCCTTATGCCCCGGCGCTGAACGTGATGCATCGCGTATTGGCGCGGGTCGAATGGGCGCGAACAAACGGCGAAGACAGCAATTCGCTGCGCATGGCTCTGGAATGCGAAGCCGGCAGTTTCAGTCGTTGGTCGGCATCCGCAAGGCAGCGTATCGCGGATGTCGGCGCGGCGCTGATTCCCGACGACGGGACCGTCTTCACCTTCACATTGAGCGAGACGATTCTGCGCTGTTTGCTTCATGCGTCTGCGCAAGGCAAGCAGTTCCGTATCCTTGTCACCGAATCTCGTCCCAATAATGACGGGCTGGCCACGGCCCGCGCGCTGTTTGACGCGGGGCTGGAAATCGAGGTGAGCATTGACGCCTGTATCGGGGAGCTCGTGCCACAAGCGGACATCGTCATGGTCGGCGCTGAGGCCATCATGGCGGACGGCAGCGCCATCGCCAAGGCGGGCACGCTTCCGTCTGCGCTGGTTGCCCGGCAATGCGGAATTCCGGTATACGTCGTTGTCGATTCAATGAAGCTGGATGTCTCGTCGGCATTGGGGCTGTCGCTGCCGCAAGACCCGCTGAAGGTCCAAGACGTTCTGCCAGCGGACGCGCCCGATTCAGTCGCCGCTGCGGGTTCGCTGTTTGACCGCACGCCGGCGCATTTGATCCGCGCGGTGGTCAGCGAACGGGGCATACTGACGGCCGCCGCCTGCTCTGCGCTGATGCGGGAGATGCCTGTCAGCCAGTATTTGCATAAGGCGATTGAGGAAAGAAAGGGCTTACATGTCTGATCATCCGGCTATTGGCACGGTCGTCGCGCGCATTCACGCCGATGCCATCGGTGGCGCGGCCGACATCGCCAAAGAAGTGGTGGATGCTTTGCTGCAATTGAATAGCGACATCGTCGCCGACGATAGCGATGATTACATCGCGCAAATCATGGACGCGGTCGTTGATATCCTCGCGGTCACGCCATCCTTCGCGCCGCCGATCAATGCCATGCACAGGCTGTTGGGACGCCTGGAAGCCGCGCACGGCGCCGGCGCGTCAGTGGCTGAACTAAAGCAAGAAATCCAGCTTGCGGGCGACGAATTCTCTGTCTGGGCGGAAGCGGCGTTGGACAAAGTCGCGCAATATGGCGCCGAGAAGATCAACGACGGCGATGTCGTTTTCATGTACAGCATGAGCTCCACCGTCTGGCGCATCTTCAAGCACGCCAAAGCCAACGGCCGCAGCTTCGAGGTTATCGTCACGGAATCGCGACCGGGCAACGAGGGCTTGTGGACGGTGAACGAAATGCATCAGCATGGCATCCCGGTCGCGGTCAGCATCGACGCCAATATCGGCGAGCTGGCGCCGCGCTGCGATGCTGTGTTTGTCGGCGCTGACGCCATATCATCGGATGGATTCTCCTTCGTCAAGGTGGGCACATATCCGACGGCGCTGGTAGCGGCCGCGCACGGCGTGCCATTTTATGTCGCCGCGGACAGCCTGAAGTTCGATTCCAGCACCTTGCTGGGATTGCCCTTTCGCGGCGAATCAATCCCGCGCGCGGACGTCTTGAGCGAAGATTATCCCGAAGACGTGAAAGTTGTCGGCGATTTGTTCGAGTCCGTCTCGCCCCAGCTGGTCACGGCGCTGATTACCGAGATGGGCGTATTGAGTCCCACCGCCGTCGTCAGCGTGATGTGGGAGATGAAACTGAGCGAGCGGCTGAATGCGCTGATTCCCGCATGGGCGCGCGGCGAGCTGGGGAGCCATGGCGCATGAACGATCCGCGATGGGAACAACTGGCCGACATTCTGGTCAACTATTCGACCAACACCCAGCCCGGTGACAAGGTTCAGATCACCATGATGGAAATCGATACCTTCCCGCTGGCCCGCGCGGTATATGCGGCGGCGGTAAAGGCGGGCGCGCTGCCGCATATCGAGTTTCAGTCGGCTTATCTCGAACGTGACCTGATGCGATTTGGAGACTCCGAGCAGATCGGCTGGATTCCTGAGATGAACGCCTATGGCATGGAATGGGCGGATGTTTATATCGGGCTGCGAGGCGCGCGCAATCCGCACGAATTCACTGACATCTCGGCCGAAAAGATCGCCGCGCGCAAGCGCGCCATGGGCGTAGTCTCGGCAATGCGCAATGATCTGACCCGCTGGGTGCTCGTGCGCGTGCCAAACGAATCCTTCGCGCAGCAAGCCGAGACCAGTCTCGACGAGATGATGAGTTTCTTCTTCAATGCCACGCTGCGCGATTGGGGAGCGGAACGCGCGCGGCTGGCGGAATTGCAGGAGGTATTCCAGCGCGCTGAAACCGTGCGCATTGTGGGAGAGGAGACGGACCTCTCGTTCTCGACCAAAGGACGTCTGTACGTGGTCGCCGATGGCAAGCTGAATATGCCCGATGGCGAGATCTTCACCGCGCCGGTCGATGACAGCGTCGAGGGACAAATCTACTTCGAGTTCCCCGGCGTCTATGTCGGCCAGAAAGTGGAGGGTATCCGCCTGACCTTCGAGAAAGGCAAAGTCGTTGCCGCCAGCGCGGAAAGCAACCTTGAGCTCTTGGAGCAGCTGCTGGATATGGACGACGAAGCGCGCTATATCGGCGAATTCGGTGTTGGCTTGAACTTCGGCATTGATCGTTTCAGCTACGACATCCTTTATGACGAGAAGATCGGCGGCACCATTCATCTGGCGCTGGGACGCGCCTACAAAGAGTGCAACGGCCTGAACCAATCGGCTCTGCATTGGGATATTGTCAAGGATTTGCGCCGGCAGGGTATGATCTATCTGGATGGTGAGAAGGTTTTCGACGCCGGCGCCTATCTGGTGTAACGGCGCGATCGACCATCGTCCAAGTTATCGCGCATTGATGTCTCATCAGCCCTTCAAACAAGAGTTGAAAAGGAGCTGCAATTTGAAGGAAACAGAATCTTCGGAAGGGTCTCGAATAGAAAACTTAGATGTGATAAAGGAGAATTCGCATGTCTGCCCTCTTGAAGAAATTAGCTTTGGCGCTGGTAATTCTGGCGCTGGCATTGCCGCTATCGAGTTCGCTGCTCGCCCAGGATGACGCGTCAATCGTGGTCACCTGGTGGTCGGAGCCGAGCAATCTCGATTACCACTCCTTCGGCACTGATGGCGATGGCGACTTGCGTATCGCGCTGGCGACCACGCTGATTCGCCGCGCCCAGGTCGACGGGCCTTACGATAATACGACTGTGGCGGTGGCCGGTGAATATGTCGGCGCGCTGGCGGAATCCTGGGAAGTTGATAGTGAAGCGGGCGCCGTGACCTTCCATTTGAATCCCAGTGCCGCGACCGCCGATGGCAGCGCCATCACTGCGGAGGATGTCAAATATACGGTCGAACGCGGCTTCCAGTCGCCCACGACTTATATGAACCTGCTGATGCCCTTGGGCGGCATCAACAGCGCCGACCAGGCGGAAGTCGTGGATGCGCAGACCATCCGTTTCCATCCCGATAACGGCGTTACGCCGCTGCTCTTTGAACTGCTGTCTATCGTCAATATGTCGATCATCGATCAGGAAACGATTGACGCCAATGCCAGCGAGGACGACCCCTACGGTTCAGGTTGGTTGCCGCTCAATCAGGCGGGCGCTGGACCATACGTGCTGGCGGAAGCCAACCCCGGCGTCGCCTTCTCGATGGCGCCCAACCCGGATCACTTTGAAGAAGGGCTGTTGCAGAACAACGGCGTCACCTTCCGCGTGATCCCGACCGCGGCCGATCGCTTGCTGCTGCTGCGCAGCGGCGAGCTGGACATCTTGCGCGGCGTGCCATATACCGAGATCGATGCTTTGATCGCCGAAGATGGCATCAAGGTCCTGGACTACCCGAGCATCGATACTCGCGCCATCGCTTTCAACGTCGATATCGAGCCTTTCGACGATGTGCGCGTGCGCCAGGCGATCTCCTACGCCATTCCCTATGACGACATCATCGCCACGGTCTGGGCCGGCTATGCGCAGCCGCTGCAGAGCATCATTCCGCAAGGCATGCCCACCAGCGATTTCAGCTTGTGGCCATACGGGACTGATCTCGATAAGGCGCGTGAATTGCTGGCGGAAGCCGGACTGGCGGATGGCTTTGAGACCACGCTCTTCACCCGCGCCGACAATCAAGACGATCAGCAGATTGCGCTCTTCGTGCAGGATGCGCTGCGCGATTTGAACATCGCGGTCAATATCGAGGCCTTGACCAGCGGCGCTTACGCCGCGCGGCAATTTGGCGACCGTGATATGCCGATGCACTTCTTCGACTTCATCTCCTACGTCAACGATCCCTTCTATCACTTGCATTGGCTGGCGCGCTGTGGCCAGGGCACAAATTACGGCAACTTCTGCGATCCCGCCATCGACGATCTGATCAACGCCGGGCTGGTCGAAGGCGATCCGGATGCTCGCGCGGAAATCAGCCGACAGGCGCAGCAGATGCATCTGGAGGCGGCGCCCTGGGTCTATCTGTCACAGCCTAATTCGGTCACCGCCATGCGCGATGATATACAAGGTTGGGCGGAGTCGCCGGATCGCATCGCTCAGTATTGGAATGTCTATCGCGGCTAGATCGCACCGGCAACTGCAGGGCGCGGGGTTTGCTTCGCGCCCTGCTCGAATGGAATAACGACAGCATATCATGCGGCTGGCAAGATACACCCTCCAGAGGACCGCTCTTTCGGCGCTATCGTTCTTTGGAGCGGTGACTTTTGTCTTCTTCCTGACGCATTATCTGCCGGGCAATCCCATTTTGGTGCGGGCCGGCGTGGCTACGGCGGAGAGCGTTGAGCTGATCGAGCGGCAGCTGGGACTGGATCGGCCGCTCTCCGAACAGTATTTCGAATACATGCGCAATCTGACTCGCGGCGACCTGGGCAAATCCTGGGTGACCAATCGGCCGGTGCGTGAAGACCTGCGGGACAGATTGCCGGCCAGCATCGAGTTGGCGGTCTATGGAACAGCGCTATCGCTGCTGCTGGGCTTGCCGCTGGGCATTTTGGCGGCCGTCAAGCAAGACACGCTGGTCGATCATGTGGCCCGCTTGATCGGCGCCTTGGGCGTCTCGACCCCGGCTTTCTGGCTGGGGCTGGTGCTGCTGTATGTCTTCTTCTTCTTGCTGAAATGGGCGCCGGCGCCTTGGGGACGCCTGGGCGTATCGGTCACAGAGCCGCAAATGGTGACCGGATTGCTGACGCTTGACAGTTTGCTGGCCGGCAATCGTGAGGCGTTTGCCAACGCGCTTGGCCACCTGGCGCTGCCCTCGATTACGTTGGCGGCGGTCGAATTGCCGGTGGTGATGCGCTTGACGCGAGCCACCATGATTGATGTCCTGCAGCAAGATTACATCACCACGGCGCGCGCGCTGGGCATCCCCTATCGCCGTATCGTGCTGACCGATGCCCTGCAAAACTCGTTGATCTCGATCTTGACGGTGACGGGACTGATCTTCGCCTTCTTGATCGCCGGCAGTGTGCTGGTGGAGCGCGTCTTTTCCTGGCCCGGCGTGGGGCTCTATGCCTATCGCGCCTTGACCAATAACGATTTCGCCGCGATTCAAGCCTTTATCATCGTCACCACGCTGACCTATATCCTGGTCAACTGGGTGACTGACATCATGTATGGCGTTGTCGATCCGCGCATACGGACCTAGCCATGAGCCTCAAGACACAGGAGAGCGCGAGGTTCATGCGCAGGGAAGAAACCCGGCTGCGGAGCGTTTGGCGGATCGCGCGCGGTTATCCCAGCTTGCTGCTGGGCGGCATCTTGTTGGCTTTGATTCTGCTGGTGGCCATTGCGGGGCCGCTGATCATCAGGAGCGATCCGCTGGATACCATGCCGCGTCATGCCCGGGCGGCGCCGTCGGCCGAGTTTCCTTTTGGCAACGATGCTTCCGGGCGCGATATCCTCAGCCGCGTCGTGCATGCGGTCCGGCTCGATCTGGCGGTCGTCTGCGTGGTTGCGTTGGTGGCGACAACCGGCGGTACCTTGATCGGCTTGCTCAGCGGATATATCGGCGGTCTCGCCGATCAAGTTTTGATGCGCCTGGTCGACATTCTGATGGCTTTCCCCGGCTTCTTGCTGGCGCTGACCGTGACCGCAGTCTTGGGCAATAATGTCCAGACCATCGTCTTCGCGCTTGGCGTGGCCTATTCGCCGGTGATCATCCGCGTGGTGCGGGCTCAGACGCTATCACTGCGCGAGGCGCCATTCATCGAAGCGGCGCGCGCCATCGGTACGCCGACCTGGGAGATCATCGTCTTTCATCTGCTGCCCAACACCTGGTCGATAGTTTTGGCGCAGGCCGCGCTCTTCCTGGCGTGGGCAGTGCTCGATATCGCCGGGTTGAGTTTCTTGGGACTGGGTATCAAGCCGCCGACGCCCGAATTGGGCGCAATGACCGCCGAAGGCGCGGAACACCTGGTCTCGGGACGCTGGTGGATGTCGGTTTTTCCAGGCGTATTCATCATGCTCATGGCGCTGACCTTCACCCTAATCGGCGACAGCCTGCGCGACATGCTAGATCCGCGCTATCGGAAGTGAGCGATGTCCGATCAAACCATTGATCCAAGCGTACTCTCCGTGGAAGACCTGTCCATTGCCCTTGAAACGCGCGGCGAGCGCGTGAACATTGTCGACCAAGTCAGTTTCGCCGTGCCTCAAGGGAAAGTGGTCGGTCTGGTGGGCGAAAGTGGTTCTGGCAAGTCGATGACGGCGCTGGCGGTGATGCGGCTCCTGCCCAATTCCGCTTCGCTGGTCGGGGGATCAATCCACTTCAAGGGCGAAGATCTGGCGCAAGTCGACGAGAAACGGATGGAGAAGATCCGCGGTCGCAGCATAGCGCTCATCTTCCAAAGCTCCAGGACCGCGCTCAATCCTCTCATGACCGTCGGCGCGCAAATCGCCCGTGTTTATCGACATCACTTCGATTACTCGCGTCGGAAATCTTGGGATCTAGCGGTCGAAATCCTGGATCGCGTAGGCATACCCCGCGCCGGCGAACGCGCCCGCAATTTCCCCCATCAGTTTAGCGGCGGCATGGCGCAGCGGGTGATGATCGCGTTGGCGGTGGCTTGTCGCGCGCAACTGCTAATTGCTGATGAACCGACCACCGGCCTCGATGTGACCACCGAAGCGCAGATTCTGGATTTGCTGGAAGAAGTGCGGCGGGAGCAAGGCAGCTCCCTGCTCTTGATCACGCACAATTTGGGATTAGTGGCAACGCAATGCGATTTTGTGGCGGTCATGCACGGTGGACACATCGTCGAGTTCGGTCCGCTGCGCGAGATCTTCAACAATCCCATGCATCCCTACACGCAGGGATTGCTCTCATCAGTGCCGCGGCCCGATCGCGAGTTGCTGCTGGAAACCAGCCTGGCCGGGCGCGCGCCTGATCCGCTGTCTTTGCCGCGCACGGGATGCCGCTTTATTGATCGCTGTCCGCGGCGTCTGGCGCATTGTGATCAGCCGGTGCCTTGGGTGAGGGTCGGCGCGGAGCACCATAGCTATTGCCACTTGCACGAGGCTGGGGCATGAGTCTGCTCGAGATACGGGAGCTGACCAAGGTTTTCGCCGGTGGACGGGCCATCTCTGGCGGCGTCAACATCGCCAGTTTGATTGCCGGACAGGCCCAGGACGGCGCCGAAGGAGCGTCTCTGCGGCCCGACGGTCGGACGACAGCGATACGCGGCCTGAATCTGACGATTGAGCCGGGCGAAGTTGTGGGCCTGGTCGGCGAAAGCGGGAGCGGCAAATCGACGGTGGCGCGTTGCCTGCTGCGGCTGATCGCGCCGACATCCGGCGACATCCGCTTCGAAGGGCGCTCCATCCTCAACCTGCGCGGCAAAGCGGAACGCGAGTTCCGGCAAAAGGCGCAGATGGTCTTTCAAGATCCCACCGCCACGCTCAACCCCCGCTTCAGTGTCCGCCGCACACTGGAAGAGCCGCTGCGCGTCCACCGATTGACGAGCCGCGCCGGCAGGCTTGATCGCATCCTTGAGTTGTTGGATGTGGTCCAACTGCGCGACGATCACCTGGATCGTTACCCGCATCAATTGAGCGGCGGCGAACGACAACGGGTGGTAATCGCGCGGGCATTGGCGACCAATCCGCGTTTTCTAATCCTGGACGAGCCGACCTCGGCGTTGGATGTCTCGGTTCAGGTGCGCATCATCAGCCTGCTGCAAGAACTCAAGACGCGTTTTGACATGACCTACCTGGTCATCTCTCACGATCTGAGCGTGATTCGGCATCTCTGCGAGCGCGTGTTAGTGATGTACCTGGGTCAAGTCATTGAAGAAGCCCCGACTGCCGACCTCATCGAAAAACCCCGGCATCCTTACACCGAAGCCTTGATGTCCGCCATTCCTATCCCGGATCCTAATTATCAGCGCTCGCGCATCCGACTGACGGGTGATATCCGCACGTCTCTGCCACCCGAGCGAGGTTGTCCGTTGGCGGCGCGCTGCCATCAAGCAGTCGACGCTTGTTCACGAACGCCGCAGCAATTGACCGTGATTGACGCCGGACGGTGGGTGGCTTGCCATCGTGTCAGCGACGGGGAGATCTAAGTGATGAGCGCGGATCTTGTCCTGGCGCTGGATATCGGTACCACCGCCATCAAAGTCGGCTTGTTCCATATCGGCGGTCAGTTGCTCAACATGGCCAGTCGCGAGCAGGCGCTTTCCTTTCCAGCGGCGGGCAGGGTCGAGCAGTCTCCGCGAACCGCCCTGGCGCTAATCGCCGATGCCGCGGCGGAAGCGCTGGAAGGCTTCGACAAGTCACGGATCGCGGCCATCGGGCTGACAAACCATCGCGGTACAGCCATTGCTCTGGATGCAGACGGCGAGCCGCTCACCGAATTCATCGTCTGGATGGACCAGCGCGGTCTTCCGCAAGTCGAGTTCCTGCTGGGGCGGATTGGAAACGAGCGCTATTACGACGCCTGCGGGCATCCCATCGTATCCTACACCGGCATCAGCAAATTGCTGTGGCTACAGCAAAGCGAGCCGGATATCTTCGCGCGCGCCGCGGTCATTGGTCCGCCGCAAACTTACTTTCTCAAGTGGCTGGGCTGCGACGATTTCATCTGTGATGTATCTACGGGCGTCTTCCTTTTTCCATTTTGTATCGACCGTCTGCGCTGGAGCGAGTCGCTCGCCGGCGAGATGGGCTTCCCGCTGGACAAGCTCCCGCGCCTGGTGAACGCGACCGATATTGTGGGTGAATTGAGTACCGAGGCGGCGGCTGCGCTCCAGTTGCCGGCGGGCATTCCTCTGGTGGCGGGCGGCGGCGACGGGCAATGCGCGGGCGTCGGCAGCGGCGTCATCGAAAGCGGCAAAGCCATGATCAATATCGGCACGGCCGCCGGCGTGCAAGTGTTCCTGGATGGCACATTGAGAGATGCCGAACGCACCCTCAATTGCGCGGCGCATGTGGTTGCCGGTCGCTGGGAAATGGAGGGTCACACCCAGGCTTCGGGCGCGGCCTTCCGCTGGCTGCGCGATCAGTTTGGCGCGACCGAGCTGGCGCGGCAGCGACGCTCGTCGCTGGATGCCTACGATCTGCTGATCGAGCAGGCGCGCTCCGCGCCGCCCGGCGCCGGCGGCTTGCTCTTCCTGCCCACATTCAACGGCAGCAGCGCGCCAAGGGTCGATCTATCCGCGCGTGGCTGCTTGATCGGGCTGTCGCTGGATCACAGCCGTGGGCACGTCATCCGCGCGCTCTTGGAGGGCATCTCCCTGGAACTGCGCTGGATGCTGGATGCTATCGCCGGGATCGGCACGCGCATTGAAGATGTTGTTCTGGCGGGGGGCGGGGCGCGCAATAGCTACTGGAATCAAATCCACGCGGACATCCTGGGGCGTCCCGTCAAAACGCTGCGGATATCGGATGCGGCTATGGTGGGCGCGGCCATGTGCGCCGCTTTCGCTTTGGGGCATTATCCGGATTGGCGGTCGCTGGCCGCGGGATTTGTTGAGATTGGGGATGTCATCGAGCCCCGGCCGGCGCAGCGCGACATCTACGAACGGCAATTCCAGACCTTCAAAGATATGTTCTTATTACTGAGCGAGGGCGGCGCTTTCAGCCGGCTCGCAAACCTTGCAAGGGACAAATGACAGGAGGAGCGTGACCATGACCCCACAAGAAGAACACAATCGAGATGTGGTGCTCAAGGCCATCAAGGCCCTCAGCGATCACGACATCGACGGATTCATGTCTTACCATACGGAAGACATGACCTCGCACGAGCCGTTTTATCCGGATCCCATACCGCACGACCAGCTCATCGTACTCCTGCATCAGTGGGTCCACACCTATCCGGACGCCAAGATTGAGACGCAGCAGATCTACGTCGAAGGCGATATCGTTGCCGTCGAGAATCTGGTGAGCGGCACCTTCCAAAATGATTTTCTGGGCGAGAAGGCCACCGGCCGCTCGTATCAAACGCGCGAGGCGGTGTTCTTTGAATTGGAGAACGGCAAGATCAAAGCCGAGCGCATCTATATCGATCGCAAGCACATCGCCGAGCAGCTCGGCGCCAGCAGCGAGGGGGAATAATGGGCGAGCAACAGGAACGCAACAAGGAAACCGTGCGCAAAGCCATCGCCGCCTTCAACAAGCAAGATCTGGACGAGTTCTGGAGCTACCATACCGACGACACAACTTCGCACGAACCCTATTTCCCGGAACCGCTGACCAAGGCGGAAATGTCTGTCTTCGTGCCAAAACTATGGGCGGCGTACCCGGATTGGACCATTGACACCAAGACGGTCATTGCGCAAGGCAATACCGTGGTGGTTGAGAACATCATGACCGCCACCTTCGTCAACGACTTTGAGGATCAGAAGGCGACCGGGCGGACGTTCAGCGTGCGCGAAGCGGTCTTCTTCGAATTCCAGGGCGACAAGATCAAGGATGTGCGCGTCTTCCTCGATCGTCAAACCCAGGAAGAACAGCTCGGCACAGCCTGACGCGGCGGAACGGGTGTAGACATGAGCATTTTGCCTCCTCATCCTCAGACCATTCCCGACGATCGGTCGCGAATGGAAGAAGTGCGCTTCCCTTCATCTTCGGATGGAAGTTCGCGCGCGGCGCTGGTGTATTCGCCGGCAAGCGCTGGCGCCGATCCGCTGCCGCTGGTTCTCGCGCCGCATCCCATCACCTGGACGGCGGCCCAGGAATACCAGGGCGGCTGGGATGGCATGCAGAAGTGGGGTTATCATCGCGGTTGGCGCGGGCTGGCGGATCAATACGGCGTCATCATTGCGCTGCCGCATGGTCATCATCGCCGCGAAGACAACTGCTCGCTCGGGGCGCCGGAACAGATCGCCGATATGATTCACCTGATTGATGCGCTCGCCGGCGCGGGTTATCGCGTAGACGCTCGCCGCGTATATGTCTGTGGAAAAAGTATGGGCGGGCAAGAGGCGCTGGTGTTGGCGGGCAAGTTTCCCGACCGCCTGGCAGCGTGCGTCGCCTTCAATCCCATCGTCAATCTGGCGGCATGGCAGGAAGATCTTGCGCGCTCTGAGGTACCGGAAATCCGCGAATTCGAAACGGACCAATTGGTGGCCCGTGAGGTTGGAGGGCTTCCGACCGAGGTACCGGAGCTGTATGCCGAGCGCAGCGCAGATTCATACGTTGAGGGATTGTCACAGACGCCGACGCTGATCTTCTGGAGTGACGAAGATCTGATCGTGCCGCGGCAGATCACGCATCACAGCTATCGGCTGCACCAACTGGTCAAGGCGCGCTCAGCCGCAGCGCCCATCGCCGAATACAATCACACGCGCGCGCACGGATTGACGGCGCTGGATGACGAGCTCCGCTGGCAATTGCATGAATGGTGCGATTATGAGCTGGCGCTGCAATGGCTGCTCTGTCATCAGCGCTGAGCAACCTCGGCTGATGCTCAATTGGTGCGAATCGCGAGTGATCATCGTGTATGCTGCAGTGTCACCCGCAGCCCGGGCAATCGGCGATGCGCTCGCGGCGCGTCCTCGCATCGGAGCGCTACGCTTATGATAAGATCGTTTTCGACTGTGGACACCGCGGGAAAGGAATTCGAGGCGATGGCAGTGGATGGGGATACGGAGCGCTTTCTGTGCTTGCTTGACGAACTGGAGACATCGAAAGAACTCCTCAAGTCGGGATTCGGACATCTCCAAGAGATTGACATGGGAAGCACGTTCTACCACCTGCCGCATCAACTGCTGGCGAGCGGATTCGAACGCTTGATGAAGTGCTATATCGCCGTCGTTCGCAAGGGCCGTGACGGGGCCTACCCGGACAGGGCTGCCATGAAGTCGCTTGGCCACGACCTGGAGAGCCTGCTAGAGACGATCTGCACGCAGCACTTCGGCGGAACGGAACGCCCCTTGCTGAAAGAGGATCTAACGTTCATCAAGACGGATCCCGTGCTGAAAGATTGCGTGAGAATCCTATCCCAATTCGGGAAGATGGGCCGTTATTACAATCTCGATGTTGTGGCCGGGGCGAGCCACAGTCCAATCAATCCTGTGGCCGAATGGGAGGAGCTGGAGTCCCGTGTGGAGGATCCGATTCCCTATCTTGGCGATACGGAGCGGTTGCATCGCGACTACTACCCGCGAGTGAACAGCGTGTTAATCGCCAAGATGGAGCGGCTGATCCGGGCGATCGCGATGCAGTTCACGCTTGGGGGGCATGCCGACCAGGCGGGTGAAATCAGGAAGCTCTCAGGCGTCTACTCGGAGTTCTGGAACCTACGGGACGACCAATTCGGCGCTGTCGACTATCGCCGTTCGGTGGAGATTCTCAGAGCCGACGCCGACCAGTGGATCAAGCGCTCCGACCGAGAGATCGCGGAATCGGGCTGGCCATCGCGAGTCGTCAGCAAGACTGAGTTCAGTGGCGAGTGGCCATTTCGCTGCGACCGGGTGACTGTCGAGTGCCGGGATGGCCTGTTCCACATCGTCAACATCGGCGGTTACGACTTTGCGCTCAACGGATCGGCGCGGAGCAAGTTTGGGTTGCCATTTGCGCACGACGCGGGCGTTGCGGTGCTGGGGAAGTCGGTGGGGCCATTCATCAAGATGGCGCGCGAACTGTCGGCATGACCGAGTGGGGTGGGCGGCAAAAGTCCTCGTCAGCCCAAATCGTCCGAAAAGACCAATTGAAAACCAGCTTTGCGTTGCACGACCAACTAGTCCGCCGCAGAAAAGGGCCGAATCAATTGGCGTGATTCGGTATCCACAATGCCTTTGTCGGTGAACTTTGCGTAGGGGCTGACGCTCAAGCTCATGATGGAAAATGTCAGGAAGGGGCGCGTTTGATGCGCGCCGAGACGACGCATCGCATCTTCCACGGCCGCCAAGCCATCCGCGACCTCGGCGACCGGCGCATCGCTCAGCAAGCCGAAATATGGCAATCGCAAGCTGGCTTCGACACCGTCCTCCCTGGCCACGGCGACGCCGCCATTCATGGCATGCACCGCGTTGGCGGCCTGGGCCATCGCACTTGGGCTGCGGCCGATCACCAGCAGATTGTGGCTGTCGTGCGCGACGCTGCTGGCCCATGCGCCTTGCGTCAGTCCGGTGTTGGCGATGAGACCCACCGTCCGCGCTGACTCATCCCGCGCGATAACTGACGCCAGCGCCAAGCCATCGTCGTCCTGAAACTGCATGTGCCCAGCTTGCAAACGCACAGTAATCTGTTCCAATGCGGTCAGGGTCGAATACTTGTTTTGCAGCGCCACCACCTGCGCCTGTACGCTGCCGCTGCCGCCATCTTTATCCAGCTTGAAATCGTCAGCGGCGAGTCCTCCAGGAATGCCGGGATAGTCCGGCTGCGCGGGATTTTCGCGCATGACAGCAGCGGTCATGGCGCCCGCATCCGCCACAAGCCGGCCGCCCACAAAGACTTGCGCCGGCGGGAAGGCGGCGATGTCGTCCATTATCAAGAAGTCAGCCAGGAAACCCGGGGCGATGGCGCCGTGATCGCGCAAGCCGAGATAGCGCGCCGGACGGATGGTCGCGGCGGCAATCGCTTCCAGCGGCGGCATGCCACAGTCGATGGCCAGCGATACAATCCGCGATAGATGCCCGCGCCCATCGGTAAGGAGCGACGGTTCGATGTCATCGGTGATGAGAATGATCGACGAACGATCGGGCAAATCCGCCACGACTTTCATATTCTCCGGCGTTACCGACTTGGTCTGCAGCATGACCGCCAGGCCTTTTGAGATTTGCTCCTCGATCTTGGCCGCGAAGGTCAGCGTGTGGTCGGAGCTAATCCCATGCGCCAGGTATTGCGAGAGTTCAACGCCGGCCAACGTGGGGATATGCCCTTCGATCAAAAGGCTGCATTCTTTGGCCGCCCGCACAATCGCGCGCAGGCGCTCATTCGGCCCCAGCAAACCGCGATAATCCATGACCTCGCCCAAGGCGATGACCGACGGCTGCTCCGCCAGGCGTCGTATCACAGCCGCATCAAAGACCTCGTGCGTCCATTCGATTTCCGGAGAGGTGGCGGGCACGCAACTCGGTATCGAATGATAAATCCTGAGCGGCAAATTCTGAGAGGCGGCGATCATCCATTTCACGCCCTCCTCGCCGGCGACATTGCCGACTTCATGCGGGTCGCTGAGGATGGTCGTGGTGCCGAAGGGCAGCACGGCTTCGGCGAAGCGGCGCGGCGTCAGTAAGCTGGATTCGATGTGCAAATGCGAATCGATCAAACCGGGCATGACGATTCGCCCGGCCAGGTCAAGCGTTTCCGCGGCGCTTGCGCCGGCCGGCGCATCGCCCGCTTCAACCGTGATAAAGCGCCCGTCGCGGATGCCGATCCAGCCCTCGAACAGCCGGTAACGGAAGACATCGGCAATCCGCCCATTGACCAGCAGCGCGTCGTATTCCATCAGGATTTTCCTTCCAGCAATTGCACCGCTCGCAGCGCGGTACGGATGGTCATTACTTCGCCCTGCATGTAGAGCGCCTCTTTTTCCGCCAGTGTCGGTTGCTTCTCCAGATAAATGTTGGAATCGGTGGCGACCACGCAGCCGACTTTCGCCGCCCGCAGCGTCCCGACAATGAACAGCGTTGAGGCTTCCATTTCCGCCGCGACCACGCCGGCCCGCTGCAACTGTTCGTTGAGGTCCGCGTTGCGAACGTAGAAGGCGCTGCGCGTCGTTCCGATACCCGTGTAGGCGCTGTAGCCCAAATCGCCGGCCGCCTGGATCAAGGCATTGTTCACCTCGAGGTCAGCCACCGCTGGGAAGCCCAGCGGCAAGTACTCGTCCGATACGCCGTCGCCGCGATAGGCAGCCGTCACCACCACCAGCGAACCGATCGGTATGTCTTGGCGACGGCCGCCAGCTGAACCGACGCGAATGAACACCTCGGCGCCGACATTGCGCAAGTCTTCCAGGGCGATGGCCGCCGAAGAACCGCCGATGCCGGTCGAACATACGCTGACCGGGACGCCGTTCGTAGTCCCGGTGAACACCAGGTATTCGCGGTTGTCGGCGATCAAGCGGGCGTCGTCCAGCTGTTCAGCGATGCGCCGGGCGCGCGCCGGATCGCCCGGTAACAGGGCGCTGCGGGCGACATCGCCCGGCACACAGCGTATATGCTTTTGGACTTCGACGGTTTTTGAGTCTGTCATGCCAATGGCTCCCTTTCTTCGACGATGGCGATCCACTTTTGCGTCTGCGGTTGTACAGTCACCGCTGCGCCGGATTCAAAGCGTTGGCCGGCGCTGTCTTGCAGGATGCTGATTTCGCCGACTTGAGTATCGACCAGGTAGCGCACCTCATTGCCATGGAAGGTATGCAGGATGACGAGCCCGGCGAGTCCGCTGGCGTCCGCTCCCGCGCGCAAGTTGGCGTTATCAGCGCGAAAGAAGACCTCCGCCCGGGCGCCGGGGCGAGGCGAGCCGACCTTGGCGCGCCAACGCACATCGATGGGGGCGCCGCCCCAATTCACGCTTAACTTATCGCCCTGCACCGATTCGACCGCCGCGCTGAAGCGATTGTCGAAGCCCATGAAATCGGCGACGAAGACCGTTTCAGGCGCCGCGAAGATGCGCTCCGGCGTGCCGATTTGCTCGATTGCGCCTTGATTCATGACCACCACGCGGTCCGAGATGCTCATCGCCTCGACCTGATCGTGGGTCACGTACAGGGTGGTGATGCCGAGCTGCTGCTGCAGGCGCCGAATCTCCTGCCGCATGTCCACGCGCAGCTTGGCATCCAGATTGCTCAGCGGCTCGTCCAGCAGCAGCACTTGCGGTTCAATCACTGTGGCGCGGGCGAGAGCGACGCGCTGCTGTTGGCCGCCCGAAAGCTGTGCCGGGCGCCGGTCGGCAAAGTCTTCCAAGCCCACCATTTTCAGGGCATTGGTGACGCGGCTATAGATTTCGCCCTTGGGAATCCGCCGCATCCGCAAGCCAAAGGCGACATTGTTGAAGACCGTCAGATGCGGAAACAGCGCGTAACTCTGGAAAACCAGACCGATATCGCGCTGATTGGGCGGCAGATTTGTATAATCTCGGCCATTGATGCTGATGCGGCCGGCGTCCGCTTGAATGAAGCCCGCTACGCTGCGCAGGGTCGTGGTCTTGCCGCAGCCGCTCGGCCCCAGCAGCGACAGCAATTCCCCCTGTTCAACGTCCAGGTTGAAGCGCTCCAGCGTCGGCTGATGCTTTTCGTACGATACGGTTAGATCATGGATCTCTAGATGTGGCATAAGCTACACAAACTGTGATAGTCCGAGTAAACGTTCCGCCGTCTGCACCAGCAGGACGGTAAAGATGACGAGCAGCGTCGAGACGGCGGCGATGGTCGGGTCAAAGTAGTACTCGAGGTAACTGAGCATGGAAACCGGCAGCGTAGTCACGCCGGGCCCGCTCAGGAAAAGCGAAACCGGGACATTGTTGAACGATGTGATGAATCCAAGCACAAAGGCGGCTGCGATGCCGGCCTGCATATTGGGGAGCACGACCAGCAGAAAGCCGCGCAGGCGGTTGGCGCCCAGGCTGACGGCGGCATCTTCCACATAGGGATCGAGGTTGCGCAGGCTGGCGGAAATGACGCGCACGCTATAGGGGAAAAGTATCGCGGTATGGCCGATGAACAAACCCGTCATCACATGCATATCGCCCAGCAGCACGAAGAAGTTCAGCATGGCAAAGCCGATAACCAGTCCCGGTACAAGTATCGGCGCTGAAAAGACGGTTTCTACCAGGCCGGAAGCGGCAAACTGAAAGCGCGTCAACGCATAAGCGACCGGCATGCCCATGATCAGCGAGACCATGGTGGACTGCAGCGCGAGCTGCAAGCTGACCCAGAAGCTGTCGATAAACTGGGAAGTCTCGAAGACATTGGCGAACCAATCCAGCGTGAATCCCTGCGGCGGAAAAGCCATCGTCGCATTGGCGCCGAAGCTGGCCATGAAAATGATGATAAAGGGGCCCAGCAAGAAGCAGTAGAGAATGACCAGACTGATGTACATCCAGCGTGAAACCATCCGGCTCGCTCCTAGGCCTGTCGCACGCGCCCGAGGCGCAGCAGCAGATTAACCGCCAGGGTCGTCAAAATCATCACCACCGCGACCACGGCAGCCGCGTGTTGGTCAAACAGAATCACCGCCTTCTGCCGCAACAGCGTCGACATCAACAATAATCGCGAGCCGCCGAGAATGGCCGGGGTCACAAAAGCTGTGACCGAACCGGTGAATACCAGCGTCGCGCCCAGCACCAGGCCATCCGACGACAAGGGCACGACGATGCGCAAGAATGTCGTCAGCCGGTTGGCGCCGAGACTGCGCGCCGCTTCCAGCACATCGTCCGGGATATTCTCCATCGCGCTCACCAGCGGCAATACCATCAGCGGCAGAAACAATTGTGTCAGCCCCAGCACGATGGCGGTTTCGGTGAAGATGAAGCGCACCGGATTCTCGACCAAGTCCAACGACAAAAGGGTCTGGTTGACCATGCCGCGCCGCCCCAGAATAATCAGCCAGGCGAAGGTGCGCGCTACGGCGTTGGTCATCAGGGGCAGAATCACCAACGACATCAAGAATGAGCGGCGGCGGGCGGGCATCCGCGCCAGCACAAAGGCGGCCGGGTAAGCCATCGCCAGGCAGATGCCCGTGACGATGAGACCGAGCTTGAGCGTGCGCAGGTAAACGATCCGCGATACGCGACTCTGGAAAAAGTCGACATATCCGCTCAGCGTGAAGCCGCCGTCTTCCGGCAGGACGCTTTGCGAGAGCAGAAAGATCAAAGGCAAGACGAAGAATACCAGTACAAAAATAAATGCTGGAGAAACCAGCAAGATAAGTGTACGGCTCTGATTAGGTCGTCGAATCATAAGTCAAAACAGGGGGCGCGAAGGCCCCCTGCCGCAAAGCTGCGAACATTACAGCGCCTGGCGTCAGCGCACCATGACCTCATTCCAGCGCTCGAGCCAATCTTCCAGGCGGTCCGATACTTCGGCCTGATCCAGCACCGTCATGGTATCGAGGATCTCGCCGCAGGTAAGCAGCGCGCAAATGTCTTCCGGCAACTCGACCGTGGCGTTGACCGGCGAATCAATCAAGTCAAGCGCTTCGGCTTCCTGAACATCGTGCGAAATGAACCAGTCGATATAGGCATGCGCCAGGTCCACCTTGTCGGTGGCTGCTGTGATGCTGATCATATTCGTCTGGCCGACAGCGCCTTCGGCCGGAACGACTGTCGTCAGGTCGTGACCGGTATTGATCAGGTTGCCAATGGCAAAGCTGGCGTAAGGCGCGACCCGCACCTCTTCTTCCTGCACCAGAGTCGTCAGTTCGGAACTGCGAATGTAGGTTGTCACCAGATTGTCAGCCAGTTGGGGCAAGGCCTCCCAGGCCAAATCCGCATCGTAGTTGATGTCTCCCAGCTCCTCGCCCTCTTCCAGCGCCTGCATCGCCAGCGCGCGGTCTATCATGATGAGCGCGGCCGGGCCAAAGGTGGTGGACATCTCCGGAATGCTGACGAAGCCGGCGACGTCGTCGCGCAGCAGATCGGCCCAGGATGTGACTTCCGCTTCAATCAGATCCGAGCGGTAAATCAGGCTCAGGCTGTTGACTGTGTAACCGACGCCGGCTTGATTGCCCAGCGGGTCCTGCGCCCAATCATACAGTTCGTCCAGATTCTCCAGGCTGTCGGCGTCGTAGGGCTGGAGCAAGCCTGCTTGATCGGCGATATATGTGAACTGCGTGGCGAAATGCACCACGTCAATTGAGCTGTTTTCGCCCTCGGCTTGCAGTCGCGCCAGGCGATCCGAGTTGTTGCCGGTGTCCAGCACGATTTCAACGTTGTGCATTTCCTCGAAGGGGGCAAAGACATTCTCTTCGAGAACATCCAGATTGAAGCCCCAGATAGAGACTGTCAGGGTTTGGGCATCCTGGGCGATTGCCGTCGGCCCAACCAATCCCAGCGCCAAAACCGCGAGCGTAAGCATAACAATCGGTTTGCTTCTCATGTGTTTATCTCCGATTATTGATAGGTGAACGAAGCAAGGTGCATGATAACACACTCTTGATTTCAATTCACGTTTTCCAATTGGGCGGCGATTGCATGGCTCGCTTGTAATTTCTAAGTATGCATCAGTGCTTCAGGAATAGGGCCACGGATTGCGGCGAATGCAATCGGCTATAGAGGAAGTCATAGAAGGCGCCGCGTCGATCAGGGGCCACCGCCTGCCAAATCCGGTGAAGCCTCGGCTCGCCTTGCCAATAGGACCAAACGTGCATCCCGCGCTGCCGCGGCGAAATATAGCCCATACGCTGGACAGCCCAGGCATCGCCGCCCAGCAGATTTGCCGTCCGCAGCCAGTCGAAAGCGCGCTCCTTTTCCCATTTCAAGGCATGTAGACGCCAGGCTGCCGCCGCGCCAATGCTGGCGCGATAGCGGGTGAACAATGCCATAACGCGATCGTCATCTCCTTCTACCCAATCCAAGGTATAGATGCCGTGATCGGCGACGCCTTCAAACAGGCAAGAGCTAGGGCTTTTCAGCATGGAGAACATGCCCTCGGCTGTTGCCTTGCCGGCGCGATAGAGCGACTCCCGCAGCCTGAACTGCACATAATGCCCCGGATAGGTTTCGTGAGCGACGAGATGCTTGAGACCGGGCTTGGTCAGGACCGGGTCGATGTTGATTTCGACCGTGCGTTTTTGATAGTCACAGCGGGCATTGAAATAGTCGGATGACAATGTGACCACTTTCATGCCATCCGCTTTGGATTCGGGCAGGCCGATGAGATCCGCCGTTCGCTCCCAGGCGAAATCCATCAGCTCCTCCATCACGCCCTGCACTTCATCCGGAGGGACGCGGTTGCGTTCTTGCCAGGCGCGGCATTGCGCTTGCAGATCGCCGGAATATCCCATCTCCGTCAATAGACGATGGATTTCGCTACGCTGATTATCCAGATCCTGATCCGATGGTGGCGCGCCCGCGACATGCAGAAAATCGCGTATTTGATCCGAAAACGACAGGCCGTCGCGCAGCCACCTCATGATCTGCATCGTCGTGTGACACAGCTGTTGATAGAACAGGCGCCGATCAACTTCCGGCAATTCAACGGACAATTGCTGAAGCTCCAGGAAGCGATCAATGGCCGCGGCGTGATTCTCGAAATGCTCCGGCGCAATAGCATCACCGGCGAGGTTCATGATGACCAAACCGATTGGGTCGCCGTTTGGATCCGACCGATACAGCGCGTCAGCGCCCAGAAACGCTGAAGCCACCTGCTCGGAAAAAGCCAGAGTTTTCTCGCTGATCATGGTTCGTGCTCCAATAACGGCGTTTCGCGTGACATCAGGGCAATCAAAGCATCGAGATTCGCCTGTTGCGGTTTCCGCCGGCCGGCTTCGATTTCGGTTACCAAACGCATCAACGCGTCAATCAAGGGCGTCCGGACTCCGGTTCGGCGAGATAATTCTCGCAGCGCGGGCATCCGCGCCGTAGACTCGCTTTTCTGCTTGCGATGCAGCATATCAAAGCGCATGCCGCTGCCGGTCTTGCGAAAGCTGTGGAAACCATGGGCGCGAAATACCTCATGCCTGGGCCAGGCTTGCCGCATCCATAAAGCCAAGCCATCGAAATTGCCCGCTTCGGCCATGCGGTAGGGATCAGGATCGAAGAAATCGAAGCCGACCAAGTTGACATCCAATGCGTCCGCAACGCGGATCGCTTCACTGACAAGCCCGGCGGCCAGCGCTTTGTACTGCGGTTCAACAAATTCTGTGCCGGGTCGTCGATCGGTGATGGAGGTGCAAATGGTCTGGAAACCGAAGCAGAATTTCGACCAGACAACACCCCAGATATCATCCGTCATATAGGTTGGCGTCCAATGGTTTAGCGCAATCTGAAGCTGACGCAGGCGCGAAGTGATGGCGCCGTCCCACTCGCCGATCCAAATGTAATTGGGGAATCCAGCCTCCAGATACCCTGGGCCCACCAGCGCGCCTCCGAAGTGCGGATTGCCGACGATCGTTCGATCCGCGCCGACCAGCCGCTCGAATGCCAGGGCGTTGTAACCCGCTTGCATGGAAACAAAGGTCGTTTGAGCCGTGCTGTATGGCAGCAACTGTTCCAACGCGCCTTTGGTGTCTTGTGTCTTTACCGCGACGACAACCGTTTCCAGCGTCGCGATACTTGCGATCTCATCCGGCGTGATCGCTCGCACCTTGATCTGATGAACGCCGCGGGCGCCATCGACGCGCATTCCTTCCTGATTGATGGATTCGGCGTGATCCCGCCAGCGTTCAATCAGCGTCACGTCACAACCCGCGCGCGCCATCCACGAACCGATCAGTCCGCCAATGCCGCCCGCGCCTACGACCGCCATTCGCATCAGGGCGCCACCGAGCTCTGGAAATAATCGATGATGGCTTGGGCCACGGTATTCAATTCATCTTCAGTCAACGACGGATGATTGGGCAAGCTGAGGATGCTTTTGATCATGGCCTCGGAACGCGGAAAATCGCCGGCTTTATGATTGAGCATTTGTTGATAAGGCGGCAGCAGATGCTGCGCCAGGGGATAGAGTATCGATGTTTGAATGCCGCGCTCGGCAAGATAGGCTTTCAGCGCGTCTCGATGTTCCGCGGGTACGCGAATTGTGTAATGCAGGAAGGCGTGGACTACATCCGGCAATCTGCGCGGGCGGACAATGGGCAGCTCTTGCTCGGCGAAGATCTTGTCGTAGGCGTCCGCATTGCGCCGTCGCCGGGCATTCCAATCATCCAAGTAACCCAGCTGAACGCGCCCGATGGCGGCATGAAGTTCGCTGAGCCGAAGGTTGTAACCGACCCGGGTGATCTCATAAAAGCGCTGACCATCCGCGCTGCGGAGCCGTCCGTGATCGCGGAGCAAGCGCGTCTCCAGCGCCAGCTGATCATCATTCGTGACGACCATGCCCCCTAATCCACAGACTGAGATGCCTTTACCGGCGAAACTCAGAAAACCGGCCGTACCTATTGCGCCGACGTACTGCTGACGATATTGAGCGCCAAAGGCGTGACAGCAATCTTCAATAACGGCCAAGGAATGCCGCTGAGCGAAGTCAAGGATGTCGTCCATAGCGGCAGGATGACCGTAGGTGTGCGCGGGCACTATGGCTTTTGTCTGCGGGGTCAGCGCCGCATCGAGCAGGTCTGTATCGATATTGTAGGTATCCAACTCGACATCGATAAAGCGTGGACGCGCGCCGACGCTCGCGACGGCCTCGGCCAAAGTCACGAAGCCGGATGACTGTACGATGACCTCATCGCCCGGCCCAATCCCGAGAGCCTTGAGAATCAGGAACATGGCGGAACTTCCGGAATTGACGGCGACCGCATGCCGCGCGCCAAGGTACTCGGCAACGCCACGTTCAAAATTGTCATTCTGCGGACCGAGGTAATATTGGTGACTGTCCAGCGTCGCCAGGCAGGCCTCGCGCATCGCCTCGTCAACATATTGGTGGCCCTTGCCGATGGTCAGCATCACGTTTGCCCCGGGATTTCGCGCGTTTGGCTGGCGGCCGGCAGTTCGCGAAAGGCATCGGCAAAGCGCCCGAGATAGTCGGTGACGACCTCAAGTATCTCTTCCCCAACGGCTTCCGAGGCTTCGACTGCCGGTTTGCTACTGTCCCAGTAACCCAGAGGCCAGCGTTCGCGCATGAACATGGGGATATCGACGCCGATCCCTTCAAACAGGATCTCGTACTTGCCGGTGGAATCGAACTGACCGCCGATGTCATTGATGACGCAGCCGCCTTCGGCTTTGGCGAGGTCAGCGTTTCCGGGTCGGATGGCCATGGCTACAGCGGTTTCAGTGAACCCGCCATGATCCGGCCCCAGGTTCAGTTGCGGCATCAGCGCAATCGCCAGTCGGTACCAGAGCGGATTTGCAAAGATCATGCCCAGTTCATTGCGCAGTTTGAGCGAAACCTGCTTCATGATCGGCGCGTTGGGTCCGTGTCCGGTAATCCAGATCACCCGGCGAGCGCCCCACTTGTGTACCGAGCGCACGATCTGTTCCAGCAGCGCAAAATAGGTGGTCGCTTCGATTGTCACCGTGCCGGGGAAATCCATCGTCGATTCGCAGTAGCCAAAGGGCAGCGCCGGCAGCGCGATACCGTTGCATTTGGCCGCGGCGCGTTTTGCCACTTCTTCGGCAGCAAAATGATCGGTGCCGATGATACCGTGAGGGCCATGCGCTTCGACCGCTCCCGCAGGGATGAATACGAGGTCGGTTTCTTCAAACGCCGCGCCTGCCTCAAGATAAGTCATATCGGATAAAAAAGCGGTTCGCATAATCATGTGCTCCTTCTGGCTAATGTCTCGACGAATGTTTAGTTGTACTGCCCTTTTGGATCCAGCACGTCGCGCAAGGCGTCTCCCAACAGATTCAGTGACAGAACCGTCAGGAAAATGGCCAACCCCGGAAACAGGATGATGTGCGGGTCTGTCCGCATGAAGTGACGTCCATCGCTGACCATCAGTCCCCATTCCGGCGTCGGCGGCGAAACGCCCAAGCCGAGGAAGCCGAGAGTAGCCCCGCCAAGTATGGCCGTCGCCATGCGCAAGGTGGCATAGATGATGATGGGCGCGCTGATGTTGGGCAAGATATGCCGGATGATAAGCGGGAAGGGCCGGATGCCTATACTGTAGGCCGCGGTCACATAATCAAGTTCCTTCACGGAAAGGACGGATGCCCGGGTTAGACGCGCAAAGGTAGGCACCGAGAAAATCGCCAGCGCCAGGATGACATTGCTGACGGTACTGCCCAAAACACTGACGACCAGAATCGCCAGCAGGATGCCCGGAAACGCCATCAGGACATCGATCATGCGCATCATGACTTCATCGATTACGCCGCCGAAGTAACCGGCCACGAGCCCAAACGTAACCCCGAACAACATGCCAATGGCGACGGCTATCGCGCCGATGCTCAAGGAAATCCGAGAACCAATGATCACGCGACTGAAAATGTCCCGGCCCAGATTGTCCGTACCGAAGAAATGCTCGGCGCTGGGCGTTTGCGATGTGTTCATATAATCTTGATCCAGGGGATCATGGGGCGCGATCCAGGGCGCCAACAGCGTCACGACAACCAGCAGCGCGGTAAAAATCAGCGACAGCAGCGTGGCTTTGTTTCTGTAGCAACGCTTCCACATGCGCCTGAGAAATGGCTGGCGAACGCCTATAGTAGTTTCTTCTGCGCGCGCGACCGAGATCATAAACAACCTACGAATAACGTATTCGCGGATCCAGAAATGCGTATGTCATGTCGACCAGCAAATTCACCAGCACAAAGGTCAGCGCAACAAACAAAGCGCCGGATTGGACAGCCGGGAAATCCCGATTCGATACCGCCTGCAGCAGGTAGCGCCCGACGCCGGGATAAGCAAAAACCGTTTCCGCCACCACGGCCCCCGCGAGCAGGCTGCCAAATTGAATGCCGAGTACGGTCACAATGGGCAGCAGCGCGCTGCGCAAACCGTGCCGGAGCACCACTCGCGCTTCACGAAGCCCTTTGGAACGGGCGGTACGCACATAGTCTTCTTCCAGAACCTCCAGCATCTGTGACCGCGTAATGCGGACGAGAATGCCGGCTGACGCGATGCCGAGCGTGGCGGCGGGCAGCACAACAAAGCGGATGCCCTCGGCGGTGAAGGCCGAAGCCGGGCGCCCGGACGGCGGAAACCAGCCCAATCCCAAGGCGAAGACAAGCATCAGAATCAAGCCCAGCCAGAATGATGGAATGGAAACGCCGGCCAGGGCGACGAAGGTGATCAATGAATCAAGCCATGAGTTCGCGAAAACGGCCGACAATACCCCAACGGAAATGCCGATCAGAATCGAGATGCCCATAGCAAGAATGGTTAATTCCAACGTCGCTTGGTAGCGGGGCAAAAGCTCATTCGTTATGGGTTGTTTGGAGTAAAGCGAATCGCCAAAATCAAATCGCAGCAGATTGCCCGCGTACGACAAGAACTGGATATGCAGCGGTTGATCCAGTCCCAGGCGCGTTCGCAGCTCAGCTTCGTATTCGGCTCGACCGTCGTCGCTGACCCATGGACTGTCTGGCGGCAGCAATAAATCTATTGGATCGCCCGGCGCAATATGCATGGCGATGAAAACCAGGAAAACCACGGAAAAAATAACCGGTATCGCAAAAAAACTGCGGCGAAGGATGTATTTTCCCAACTGGGGCTCCGTCCATATCGCGGCGTCAGCGGGACGCAATCAAACGCTCAACAGACGCCGTATAATGGCTTGGTGTTATCGGGCAGGCGCCGCCTTCATCAAGGTAGACCTGCCCGATAACTAGCCGAAACGCGGTATTGCTACGCTATTCGATATAGGTGGATTCGAAGAGCAAGCGTCCGCCCAGGAACTGCACGCCCTGAACTTCCGGTCGTGAGGCAGCCACCGCAGGCTTGAATGCAATGTTCGCGAGGTAGGTGTTTGCCATCACCTCAGTGAAATACTCGTTGTAGAGCGCCTTGCGCTCATCGCGATCCAAACTCACCAGAGCGGCGTCAAGGAACTTGTCCAGTTCCGGATCGCCAAACTGGGTCGGGTTCCAGGCATAGTTGGAATGCAAGCCGCCGGAATAAGCCCAGGGATCAGACGTGGAACCGGCCCATTCCCAGTAGGCAATGTCATATTCGCCACCGCGCACCGAGTTCAAGTAGGTGAGATGCTCCATCACCTGCAGGTTGGCTTGAATCCCGACCTCGTGCAGCATGCCCACAATCATCTCGGAGGCTTGCTGGCGCGAGGGAATGTTGGACGAAGGCATATCCCAGCTTAGCTTCTCGCCGTCTTTCTCGCGAATGCCGTCATCGCCCATCACCCAGCCGGCTTCATCCAGCAGTCTGTTGGACTCGTCAAGATCATAGGGGAAGGTCTGAATCGTATCATCGTAGGCCCACACCGATGGCGGCATCGGATAGTAACCAACGATAGACATGTCCTGGAAGACGTTGGTCACGATGGCCTGACGATTCAACGCGTGGTTGACGGCGCGACGAACCAAGGGATCGGTAATGCGGGACAGATTGAAGTAAACCATCTGCTGACCGCGCTGCGGCGTCGTAATCATCTCCAGACCAGCGGACCGGGCTTGCTCGACGCTGGCGGCCATATCCATCGCTACATGAACGGTACCCGCCTCCAGCTCAATCAAACGCACCGCTTCTTCTGGAATGACGCGGAATGTCAAACTGTCAACGCATGGTTTGCCTTCTTGCCAGTAATTCTCATTGCGCTCCAGAACAATGCGTTCACCGGGCGTATAAGAGACGAACTTGAAGGGACCGGTACCGACCGGGGCATTCACGAAGTCAGCGCCCATTTCTTGCACGGCCGTTGGAGACACGATAGAGATATTGATCATGCGATCCATGAACTCGACATCGAAGCTTGAGTTGACAATTTCGAGCGTATATTCATCGATCACATTGATTTCTTCCGTCCTGCGGAAGTAGACGCCATAACGGAACTCGTTGTCCGGGTTCAGCAGACGCTCAATATTGAACTTGACCGCTTCGGCGTTGAGCGGCGTGCCATCATGGAAAGTAACGCCCTGGCGGATATTCCAGGTATAGACGCCGTCGAGTGTGGCGTCCCAGGATTCGATCAGCCATGGCGCCGGGCCCTCAGCGCCCATCACGACCAAGAGATCCGCGATAGCCATGTTGTAGTTCACGGAGGCGATCGTGCCGCCCATTTGCGCGTCCGCCGAATACAGGTCCGCATTCAAGGCAACGACTAATTCCCCGCCGGTCGCGCCACAGCCCATCATGTCGTCTTGTGCAAGAACCGATGTGCCAAACAAAAGGCTCAGCATAAGACAGAGTACAAGAATCCTGGTGATATATGTGTTTGTCATTGTTCCCGCTCCTAATGCGTTTCATAAACTTCTTGCTGACTAATCTGCAAAATCACGTCATAAGCGCCTCCCCGCAATCGCTGTCCATGATGTTCGCCTACGCGCCATGCTGCCGGATGGCATCCGCCAATTCATCGAAGTTCTCGTCTTTGAGCGGTCGTTCGCCACTTTCAATTTCATGAATCATATCTACCAACGCGCGGTTAAGCGGCATTTCCATGCCTGCCTGCTGGGCGGAGCGCATCAGGGATTTCATGAACGCGGTCGATTCGCTGCCGCGTTTCCGGTGCGCGATATCCCAGCGGATGCCGCTTCCCGTCTTCACGTATTTGTGGAAGCCATTCGCGCGGAAGACCTCGTGCCGCGGCCAGGCATATTCCAGCCAGAACAGCAGCGCGTCGCTATTGCCGCTATCTCTGCGCCGGTAGGGTTCCGGATCGAAAAAATCGAATCCGACCAGGTTAAGTCCCAGCGCGTCCGCGACCTGAATAGCTTCGTTGACCAAGGCCCCGGCGACCAGACGATGTTTTGTTTTCTGCATTGCCTCGCCGCTGGGTCGATCGGTGAGCGCGCTCAGCAGAATTTGTGACGCATAGACAAATTTGGTCCACACCACACCCTTGATATTGTCGGTCACATACGTCGGCGTCCAGTGCATCAGATCAAGCTGCAATTGTCGCAGCCGAGACGTATACGCGCCGTCCATTTCCCCGACCCAGATATAATTCGGGAATCCCGCCTCCAGGTGGCCCGGATCAACCAGAGCGCCGCCGTAGTTGGGGTCAGCGCCGATGGTGCGTTGGGCGCCCACAATCTCTTCAACGATATGGATATTCTCGCCGGCTTGCATCGAAACGAAGGCGGTCTCGGCCGTGCTGTAGGGCAGGAGTTGTTCCACCGCCGCTCGCGTATCTTGCGACTTCACGGCGATGATGACGGTTTCCAGCGGCGCCAGGCCAGGCAGACGGTCGGGCGTGACGGCTTTGACGGGAATCCTGTGTTCACCGCGCGAACCATCAACATAGACGCCATTTTCATTGAGCGCGTCGACGTGCTCTTGCCAACGTTCGACAAACGTTATGTCGCATCCGGCGCGGGTCATCCAGGCGCCTTGCAAGCCGCCGATGCCGCCGGCGCCAACTATGGTGTAGCGCATTAGCTTGAGGCTCCTGTGGGTATGGCCAAAGTTGTCACCGTTTCACCGGGATGGACGCGGATGCCGGTTCGCATGACGGCGACAATGCCCGCTTCGCTCGCGCGAACCTCCTGTGCGATATTGCCCACGAGGTCCATGATATAACCCAGCGTTTGGCCCTGTCGCACTTCCTCGCCAAAGGCAACCAGCGTCTTGAAGGCGCCGCCCGTCTCCGCATAATGCGTTGCCATGCGCATCAACGGCAGGGACCGCGATTGTGGCGGGGGCTCGGGCAGCATGTTCAAGTGCTTCATGCAATCACGCACGAAACCTTGCATCAGCGCCGCATTGTCGCGGCCATAGTTTATCGCGGACCCGGCCTCGATTGAAATTTGTGGAATGCCAAGATCAATCGCGGAATTGCTGAGCATGCCCGCTATCGATTTGCGGCTGCCAATCACAAAGTCCAGCTTGAGGCTCGATACGATGGGCAGGATGGACGGTTTGCCCGCGATATCTGCCCACATCGCAAAGGCGGTATCGCCGTTTTCCGGGCTGCCGCCGTGGAGGTCGACGATCAGATCGGCGCCGGGGAAAACCTGCTGGTGCAAGGCATACGCGATTTGCTCGCTGACGGTGCCGTCCGCTTTGCCCGGGTGCACACGATTCATGTCCTGGCAATCATAGGGGCTGGCCCGTTTGCCGGCGGTGAAGCCGTGGATGTTCGCACAGGGCAGAATCCACAACTCGCCTTTCATCGCAGCCGGATCAAGTTCGTTGGCCAGATCCAGCGCGCCCAAGACGCCATAGCCTTCATCACCATGTTGGCACGCCAGCGTCACCAGCTTTGGTCCCGCTTCGATACCTCGTAGAACGATCAGGGGCAGGCGTTCGGGCCCAAACCAGGAATGCCCAACCTCCAGCCAATAACGCTGTTTCTGGCCCGGATCGAGGCTTATCTGCCCGGCGTCCTTGATGATCAATGTTGATGTCATGAATCGAATACTCAATCTAACTCTTTTGACAAAACGCTTTGCTCACGCCATGAGCGCGCGTTAATTTTGTGTGAGCGCAACCGACCTCGTCGCTGCCGCCGAGCGTCTACGGGTATGGAATATCGATGCCCATATCTTCGCGGACGGATTCCAGGGTTGCCAAATGATCCCAACTCAGCGCCTTGTCTCCGGAGACGATCTGCGCGTGCAATCGGCTCAGCTCCGTCGTCAACGGCAGCGTAAGACCGCAGGCTTGCGCATATTCAAACAGGTCGTCGAAAAGCGCCGTCGCTTCCTGATGCGGATTAGCCGGCGAAAGCTGCCAACCCAGCCCGACTTGTTGCGGAAACTCATCATCCAGACCGACGCGAAACTGTTCGTGTCGCATCCAGGCATTCTTGATCCAGACGTCGGTGACTTCACCCTCGCCCGGATTGGCCGCGCGGTAGAGGTTGGGATCGAAGAAATCGAATGCGATTGGCGCTGTGCCCTGCGCGTCGGCAAGCGCGATGTTCTCTTTGACGAAGGCAGCGGCGAGCCGCCTGTGCAGCGGATTGTCGTAGACGTCCATCGGGCTGGCATTGACCAAAGCCGCCAGGGCCGCTTCGATCGAATAGATCGCTTTTGACCAGATCATCCCGTTGATGACGCTGGTAAGGAAAGTAGGAGCCACCCAGGACAAAGCGTTTTGGATGCGGTTGAGACGATCGCTATGCCCGCCGCGCATCTCGCCCAGCCAGATGAAATTGTGGAAATCCGTCTCGACTGTGTGGTCGTCGCGTATTCGGGCTTCGAAATTAGCCACGCCGGCGAGCGAGCGCTCGGGCCCAATACGATCAATCAGCATCAGCGAGACCAAACTGCTGACCAAGGTTACGAAAATCGTGTCAGGAGCCGCCAGAGGCAGCAGCGTTTCCAACTTGGCTGAAGCTGTTGCCGGATGATCGCATATCAGTACGCAGCTTGACGGCGAAAGCGCGCTGAGCCCTTCGAGGTCCTGCACGGACACGGGCGTATGCATGTCGCCGCGGAATCCCGTCAGCCTAATGCCCGCGTTCGCCACGTCAAGCAGCAATTCGCTCTGGCTGTCGACAAGCGTGACATCGATATCATGCTTGGCTAGATATGCGGCGATTACACAAGCTGTTGGCGTCGTTCCCAAAACAATATATCGCATTAAAGCATTCTCTTTTTCACTTTTTCTGAATATCACGCGCTGAGCGAAGCGTTACGCGCTCCCGTCAATTATATCCAACTGGCGCATCATTGCCAAAGTCATCATGCATTTGGCAGAACTGGCATAGCAGTTCCAAGTTTGTCGCGCCAAAGGCGGTCTGCTCTGGATGGCGGACACTGTCGAGGCGACCTGTCAGGTCTCCCGCCAACACGCCAGGAACGCAGGTGCGAGCCTTGGCTCGCTCGAGTCTACCCCATCCCCGGCCAGCGCCCCGCTCGGTCCCCCGCCTCATGAGTCAAGATCAACCATAGCGATGGTGAAGGGGGTCGGGGGAGGGGTAGAAAAAACACGCAAGCGTGATGACAAATCGGATAAGCCCTGCATGACACCCGTGTTCTTGCAGACGCGAGCTATTCAACCCAGGGATCGGGCTTGAGCACTTGAATGATATAGAAGTGGGCGCCGGCCGGATCGGCCACGACCGACCACCATCCGCCGTCTGGAATCTCGTGTTTGGGCACGGTGATCGCGCCGCCGAGTGCGGTCACGCGCTTGATGCCGGCATCAATATCGCGCACATGGAAATAGACCATCCAGCAGGGCAGCATGGTGTCCATCTGGATGATGCCGCCATTGCTGCGTCCGCGGTTGCTGATTTGGATGTAATGATCATCGCCGGAATAATCCCAGCCGAATAGCGCCGCGTAGAAGGCTTTGGCCGCTGCGGCGTCCGCGGTGACCAGCTCGTTCCAGCAAGCGGCGCCGACGGTGTTGACGATCCCGGCGCCGATGTGATTCCGCGCTTGCCACAAGCCCAGCTGCGCGCCCGTCGGATCTTGTATGAACGCCAGGCGTCCGCTTTCGAAGACGTCCATGGGCGGCACGATGATGCTGCCGCCGTTGCCCGTGACAACATCCATCAAGGCATCGACATCATCAACCGCCACGTAACATGACCAGTGCGATGGGATGCCTTGTTTCCGCAGGTCGGGCATCATGCCGCTTAGCGCGGCGACATATTCACCCTCTTGCTTGAACATGGTATAGCTCATGCCGCCGCCGACGGGCATTTCGTCCTTGCCCCAGCCGAACAATTCCAGGTAAAACGCTTTTGCTCGTTCGGGATCGGTGGAAACGTTATCGGTCCAGGCAAACGTGCCCGGCGGATACTTCGTCACTTTGTACATGCAGCTTGTCCTGTCAATGCGGATAATTCGGCGAGTCGCCCCGCCATAATTTTGCGCGCCGGCGGGCGACCTGACAGGTCGCCCCTTCATTGGATTCGTGTCTTGAGATTGGTGTCTTGCGCCCGAAATCTATTCTTCCCAGGCGTCGGCCTTGATGAGCTGCATGATATAGAAATGCGCGCCGGCGGGATCGGTGACGATGGACCACCAGCCGGTCTCGGGCGCTTCGTGCTTGCCCATGAGGATGGAGCCGCCCAGCTCCTCGATCCGCCGCATGCTTTCTTCCAGGTTGGCGACATGGAAATAGGGCATCCAGTGCGAGGGCAAATCGCCCATGCTCTCGGTCATTTGGATCATGCCGCCGTTGTTGCGGCCGCGGTTGGTGATGTGGATGTAGTGATCGTCGCCATAATATTCCCAGCCCAGCACCTTTTGATAGAAGTCTTTGGCGACTTCAGCGTCCTTGGTGAGCAGCTCGTTCCAGCACATGGCGCCGACGGTATTGACGATGCCGGCGCCGATGTGGCCCCGCGCCTGCCACAAGCCCAGCGCCGCGCCTGTCGGGTCCATCAAAAAGGCCATGCGTCCGCTGTCGAAGACATCCATGGGACCAAAGATGATCTGGCCGCCATTCGCCGTGACGACCGGCAGCAGCGCATCGACATCATCGACAGACACATAACATGACCAGTGCGATTGGATATTCTGCTCGCGCGCCTCCGGCGTCGCATCGCTGAGCGCGGCGACATTTTGGCCCTGGTGTTGGAACATGGTGTAGGTCATGCCGTCGCCGATGGGGATATCAAAATTGCTCCAGCCGAACAGGTCCATATAGAACTGCTTGGCCGCCGCCGAATCGGTCGAGCTGGTATCGGCCCAGGAAAATGTGCCGTGCGGATATTTCGTGACTGTGTACATGTTTGATTCTCCTGTCAGTGCGGGCGCTTCGCCGAGCCGCCCCTGCGTTGTTTTGCGCGCCGGGGGAGCGGGGTAGACTGTCGCTCCTGCATTTTTGATGAATACACAATATGTCAGATTTCTGACACATTTTATTCCGACCGGCTTAGGCTTCCCAGGGCTCGGCTTGGATCAGCTGGATGATGTAGAAATGCGCGCCGGCAGGATCGGAAAGATAAGCGAAGTGGCCGGCGCCCGGGGCGACTGTCTTGGGAATGATAATCGTTCCGCCCGAGTTCGACGCCTGCGCGATCGAAGCATCGATATCAGCGACAGTGAAGTAGGGCTGCCACATCGATGGCATTTTGCCGAAGCTATCGTCCATCTGCATCATGGCGCCGTTGTTGCGGCCGCGATTGCTGATCATGATGTAGCCGTTCTCGTCGACGGTGTATGCCCAGCCGAACAAGGCGGAATAGAACTCGCGCGCGGCGGCGGTATCCCAGGTCAGCAATTCGTTCCAGCACATGGCCCCGACGGTGTTGACGATGCCCGCGCCGATATGATTCTTGGGCTGCCACAGACCGAGCTGCGCGCCCGTCGGGTCCGTAAATTGCAGCATCCGTCCGTTGTCGAAGATATCCATGGGACCAAACAAGATCGTCCCGCCGTTGGCCGTGACGACATCCGCCATCGCGTCCACATCGTCCACGGACACGTAATTGGTCCAATGTGAGGGGATGCCCTGCGCTTGCATATCGGGCATCATGGCGGCGAAGCCGGCCGCGTGTTCGCCCTGATTCTGAAACATGGTATAGAACATGTCGCCGCCAATGGGCACGTCGATCTTGCCCCAGCCGAACAAGTCCATATAGAAGATCTTTGCCGCTTCCGCATTGGTCGAGGTGTTATCCACCCAGGAAAACGTGCCTTGCGGGTATTTTGCCACTTTGTACATTCGCCATTCTCCGCATACCTTGGTTGGTCCATCGCAGTCATTTGGTTTGGCCCGCGTATGCTAAAGTCCGCAGCGACACATGTCAAGCGGCATGGATGCGAGCCGGGCGTCATTCGATGTTCAGAGCTGTCTCCAGACGCAGCGCGTCTCCAGCGCCAACGCCGATGCGCGCGCCCGTGTTCGCCTGATACCAGCCCACGCGCAGCGCATATCTTCCCGCGGGCAGCTCAAACTGATGCCGCGTCGTCACATACTCGCCGGGCAGCCAGCCGGTCGTCGGTCGCAGCCAATCCCCCGGCACGCCGTCCCACTGCGCAGCGATGCGGTCGTTCGCGTCCAGGGCATGGACAAAGAGCCGCAGACTTTCGCGCACGGCGCTTGCTGTGCTCCAAACCAGTTCCAGGCCGCCGCTGTCGCTGAGGCTGTAGCCGTGCAGCAAGATGCCGTTGTCCCAGGCAAGGTTTTGCTCGAAGCTGTAGCGCGGGCGCTCGAATTGGCGCGGCGGCACGCTGACCTCCATTTTTGTATCCAGGCGTACCGTTGCGTCCACCTTGCCTTGCGCGTCCAGCGTTTCCAGGGCGAGCGCGTAGCGTCCGGACGGCAGCTCCGGCGGCACGATCAGCCGGTGATGCCCGCGATTGACTTCGCCTCGTCGCCAGCGCGCGTAACTGTATCCGCGCGCCAGTGGCAGAGCCGCGGAAGCGCCGACGCGGTTGCCCGCTTCATCGAGCCAGATCAGGCGCGCGGTCATGTCCGACGTCGACGCCTGGTTTTTTCGCCAGGTCCAGCTCAAGCGCAGTTCGTCGCCGACGGTGGCCGCGGCCGGCAGGGCAGGCGCTTCAATCAGCTCGACGGCTGCCGACGCCTGAGACGGGAGGGAGAAGGCGTCGCGTTCGGCTTGCCGCTCCGCCGCCGTGGGACGATACCGCAGCGAGCCCAGCTCAAATTTCACATCCTGCGGATTGCCGTCAGCGTTAATCCAGCTCAAGGCATCCAGCGAATCCGACTCAAATAGCGCGACATCAAAGCGGTATTCTTGATCAAGCGGCGGCGTGAAGGGCGGAATCTCCAGCGTGATGACATCTTCAATGTAGAAGCCCGGCCGCCAATTGCGCGTTGCCAGGCCGCCCGGCGCGAAGGCCATCGCTTCGGCGACGACATGACCGCTGGGATCGCGCATGCGAATGATGCTCGAATAATCGTGGTCGAGCGGCGACCCATGCAAGCGCCAAAACAGACGAAAACTGAGCTCGCGCCGCGTAATCGGATCGGCCGGCATTTCGACTTCCAGCAAGTCGATTCGACCGCCGAAATTGGCCAGCGCCTCGACCTCAGGGACGGATCCGAAACGCGCCGCCTTGAAGAGCGTATCTTGTCGATCCAACACGGCACTTTTAAGCGCGAACACGGCCAGACTGACGAGCAGAACGACAGCGATGGCGCGCCCCTCGTCCGTGGCGGGCGCGGGCGCATCCCAGGCTAGCGGAGGAAGTCGCCGCCAGAGCAGCAGCAGAGCGACGATTGCAGCGAGCCCGAGCGCGCTCAGCGCCATCGCGGTCGTCTGCGCCGGCGTCGCCTCCAGGGCGATGCGCAGCTCAAATTGGCCGGCCGGCAAATCCAGCGCCGCCAATCCAGCCGGCGCCGACGGGAAGACGTCGATCGCGCGCCCGTCGATGGTGGCGCGCCAGCCGGGCAGGTAGAGCCAGTCAAATTCGAGCGTCTGCGCCTCGCTGGAATCCAGGCGCAATTCCGCTGAGGTTCCCGTCCAGCGCTGCGCCCGAATCTCAAGCGTGTCGGAGGGGGTGATGCGCGCTATTGCAGTGCCGGACGCGAAACGGTCGATCAGCAGCTGCGGATCGAGATGATCGGCATCGGCGTGCAGCGGCAAATATTCAGCGTAAGATGACAGCGCCAGTTGTCCGCTTTCCCGCTCGAAAACTTGCATATCACCGATATCGCGCGCCTCTAATCTGTCGTGAAAGGCGGTGAATGTCCATGGCAGGGCGCTGAGCGTCAGCAGCGCCGTCACGCCAGCGATCACGATCAATCGCCATTTCGGTATCGCGATGCTATCAAGCAGCAGCCGCGCGCCGATGCCCGCCATCAGCGCCAGCGTCAAGCTCGCCAATCCCAGCAAGCGCCAGGGAAATTGCGTATAGCCGATCAGCGGCAGCGTTTCCCAGAGCGCGGCCGACGCCGGCGTATTCATGAAAACCAGCAGCAGCGTGAGCGCGCCCGTGACCAACATCAGCGCGCGGAAGCGGCGATTGCGCCTTTTCAGGCATAGCGCGACGCCGATGAGGGCCAGCGCCATCTGCGCCCAGCCCAGGCTGATGGGAATCGCTTGATTGAGCTGCGTCGGATCAGCGCGGTGGGGCGGCGCCAGACTCTCGACAAGCGGTCGCAGGTTGCGCGCGACTGCTATGGCGCCGAGTTGTTCGGTGATCAGGTCAAGCTTGATGGCATCCGTTTCCAGCAGCGCGGGCAGCCAATAGAAGGCGGTTAACAGAACGGCCGCCGCTCCCGCCAAAATCAGACGGAGGAACACCGCTCGCTGGTCAGCGGCGCGCCAAGACAGGAAAAGGCAGTACAGCGCTATAAGCGCCGCGCCATGAAGCGTAATCAGCGTATGCAGCGGGATGAAAAGGGCGAACGTCAGCGCAGCCAGCAGGAAGTCGCGCCGGCGGCCATATTCGGCCAGGCGGGTGAATCCGTATAGCAGGGCCGGCAATGCCGCCAGCGCCGCGACTTCCGGGCTGGTCCCGCGGGTTAGGCTGTCGAAGAGAAAATAAGGCGCGTAGACATAAGCCAGCGCGGCCAGCCATCCGCCCAGGCGCGAGCCGGTCCAATGCCGACCCAGCGCGTACATGCCCGCCGCCGCCGCCAGCGTATACAGCGCCATTGACAGCAGCCAGCCGCCTACGTAGTCGAAGCCGAGGGAGCGCAGCCAGGTTGCCGGAAAATAGGACAGCGGCGGGAAAAAGTTGAAGAGCGGCGCGCCATAACCATGAACCAGCGCGGATGAAAAACGCGGCCAGAGCGGGTGATCAGCGCCCAGCGAGTGCGCCAGCGCCACCGAACGGTACATCTGCAGCAGGCCATCGTCGCTGTGCGGCATGCGCCCCTGCAGAAAAGGATGAACCGCCGCCAGGCAAATGCTGACGACGGCGAGACAAAACAGGGTAACTTGGAGGAGGCGTCTTGCAGGCGTCGATTGAAGCTGCGCCACGGGCGGTCTACTGCTTCGCCATCACTTTTTCTTGCATGGCCTCTTGCAGCTCAAAGATGGAGCCGGCGTTTGCGGGCTTGGGCTCCGGCATGATGACCGGCACGTTGTCCACGCGGATGCGCGGATTGGGCTCGCCGCGCAGCACGGTGGCCAAGTGGTCATCAAAATCGGAGACGCCCGTCAGCGGCCAGGAATCGATCGAGCAGTACTGGAACAGCAGCAAGCGCCGCGGCCGATTGGAATGATTCGGCGCCGAGGCATGCAAGGTGCGGACATGGTGGATGGAGATGCCGCCGGCTTTGACCTCGCATTTTTCGACCGGATCGGGAACGAAGTCGGGGTCGGCGATGGCGCCGACGAAGACGCCGTTCTCGTGATGGCTGACGAGCTCGGTCTTGTGCGAGCCCGGCACCATCAACATGCAGCCGTTTTCTTCGCTCATATCATCAATGGCCACGCCAACCGCCAGCAGATCATCGTTGCTATGCGGATAAAAGGCCCAATCCTGATGCCATTCGACCGCGCTGCCCTCGGCCGGCATTTTCATATTCAGTTTGTTGCCGTTCGAGCGGACACCGGGGCCGATCAACTGCTCGACGATATTCAGAATGCCCTCGTGACGCAGCATCTGGTTGTAGACTTCGTGCTGCTCGATCGGCTGCTTGATGCGGCGCAAACGCGGATTGTCCGGGCTGTGATCGGGCTCGAGATCGAAGACATCATCGTGCTGGCTGACCGCGCGCGAACGCTCGACGAATTCGTCGGTGACGCGCCGCAGCTCCGCCAATTCTCCCGGGCTCAAAACATTGTCGACCGTCAGGTAACCATTTTCATGATAAAAGTCTATTTGTTCCTGGCTTAACATACGCACGTCCTCCCTCTGCAGCGCATAAACCTGACAGAAAGTATGCGTGATTTGGCGCAGGCAGTCAATATTCAGCTTGTTTGGCGCGCAGCGCCTCCGCCCCGGCGCGCAGCGTTTCGATGATCTTGTCGGTATCATAAACGCAGCCGGCCCAGACGCCGCCGCTGGCCGCCTGCAGCGCCGCCCACAAGCGCGTATCCGCCGGCAGATCAGGGTGCGGAATCAAGCCCGGATGCGGCTCGCGCGATTCCAGCAGCGCTTGCGCTTCATCCGGAGTGATGTCGCCCGCCGCCGTGCCAACCAGATTGATCGAGCCGCTCAGGCTGACGCGATCAATCACGATCTCAATCAGGTCGCCGTCGCGCAGCTTGCCCAGCGGACCGCCCGCCAGCGCCTCCGGCCCGACGTGGCCTATGCAAGCGCCGGTGGACACGCCGGAAAAGCGCGCGTCAGTCACGATCGGCACGCTTTTGCCCCAGGGGATGAATTTCAGCGCCGAGGTCAGTTGATAGGTCTCTTCCATGCCCGTGCCCATCGGTCCGGCGCCGATCAAGACCAGCACATCACCGGCGGCGAGCGGATGCTCGCTTTGGCCCTTGACGGCGCGGATGGCCTCACGCTCGGAGGTGAAGACGCGCGCGGGACCGCGATGGCGATAGACATGATCGTCGTCGATAAGTGAGGGATCGATGGCGGTGGCCTTGATCACGGATCCGTGCGGCGCGATATTGCCGACGGGAAACACAACCGTGCTGGCGAGTCCGCGTCGGCGCGCCCGATCGGCTGACATGATCACGTCATCGGGGTCGACGCCGTCGCTGATCCGCAGTCGTTCCTGCGCCAGCCGCCGCCGTTCGCTCTCCGCCCACCAGTCCAGGACGGCATCCAGTTTGTCGCCGGTAACGGTCTTGACATCGGTATTGAGCAGACCCATCGCGCGCAGCTGCAGCATCACTTCCGGCACGGCGCCCGCCATGTACACCTGCACGGTGGGATGATTGCGCGGGCCGTTGGGCAGAGCGTCGACCAGGCGCGCTGTGCTCCTGTTGACGCGAATCCAGTCATCGACGCCGGGCGGTTTCAAGCCGGCCGCGTGGGCGATGGCCGGGATATGCAGCAGCAAATTGGTCGATCCGCCGAAAGCGGAATGCAGCAGCATGGCGTTTTCCAGCGCTGCCGGCGTCAAGATATCCGCCAGCGTCAGCTTGGCCGCTTGCAGGCTCAGCAAAGCCAGGGCCGAGCGCCGCGCCACATCCAGCCAGACCGCCTCGCCCGATGGCACAAGCGCGCTATGGGGCAGGCAGAGTCCCAGCGCTTCGGCCACGACTTGAGCGGTGGCCGCCGTGCCCAGAAACTGGCAACCGCCGCCGGACGAACCACAAGCCTTGCAGCCCATCTCAGCGGCGTAATCGAGGCTGATCATGCCGTGAGCGAAACGCGCGCCGATAGTCTGCACGGTTCCGGCATCTTCCGCGCCTTCCGCCGGCAGGGTCACGCCGCCGGGCACGATGATGCCGGGCAAATCACGACAGCCGGCCAGGGCGATCAGCGTCGCCGGCAAGCCCTTGTCGCAGGTGGCGATGCCCATGACGCCATCGCGCGTCGGCAGCGAACGGATCAAGCGCCGCATCACCAGCGCGGCGTCGTTGCGATAGGGCAGGCTGTCCATCATGCCGCTCGTGCCTTGCGAGCGACCATCGCAAGGATCGGAGCAATAGACGGCGAAGGGAATGGCATCATTCGCGCGCATCGTCTCCGCCGCTTCCCGCACCAGCAGGCCGATTTCCCAGTGTCCGGTATGATAACCGAGCGCCACCGCGCTCCCGTCTTCGGCGCGCAGTCCGCCTTGTGTGCTGAGGATCACATACTGCTCGCGATTGACCGCTTCCGGATGCCAGCCCATAGCCACATTTTGGGTCATGGCGAAGAGGTTGCCGCTGGCTTCGTTGAGCAGCATGTCTTCGTCAAGCGGCAGCTTGCCTTCCCGGCCCTGACCGCGCGTTCGCGTTTGCGGCAGCAGTTCCGCGCCGCCATATATCGCTTCGTGATAATCCACCTTGATTAAATCCTTTTCGCTCGTTGCAACCGCCGAGAACACGCAGAAGATTTCTCTGTGTCCACTGTGCCCTCTGTGGTTAAATTCTGTACAGCAAGCCGATACATAGCGGGAGCGATTATGACACAGAAGCGTTTTTCGAATCAAACCGCCATCGTCACCGGCGCGGGCGAAGGCATCGGCTATGCGGTGGCGCGGCAATTCTGCGCGGAAGGCGCGAACGTGCTGCTCAACGACATTATTCCCGAGCGCGCGCAGTCGGCCGCGGCCGCTATTGGGAGCGAAACCGGCGCGAGTTGCGTCCCTGTGGCCGGGGATGTCGCTGATCTGGATACCGTGCGCGGGCTGGCGCGGGCGGCTGTTACCGAGTTCGGACGGCTGGATATCTGTGTCTGCAACGCCGGACTGACATCTTGGGGCAATTTCTTCGATTATCGGCCAGAGGATTTTGAGCGCGTCGTCAACGTTAATTTGCGCGGCAGCTACTTTCTGGCGCAAGCGGCCGCGCGTCAATTTCGCGAGGGCGGCAGCGGCGGGCGCATCGTGCTGATGTCTTCGGTCACCGGGCATCAAGCGGTGCCTTATCTCAGCGCTTATGGCATGACCAAAGCGGCGCTGGAGATGCTGGCGCGCAATCTTGTGCTGGAATTGAGCCCGCACGGCATCACCATCAATTGCGTGGCGCCGGGCGCGGTATTGACGCCGCGCAATCTCGAAGACGATCCGGATTATGAGCGGCGCTGGGGGGATTTGATACCGGTGGGCAAAGCCATCAGGAGCGAAGATATCGCGGAAGCCGTGCTCTTCCTGGCATCGCCGGCGGCGGAGAAAATTACCGGGCAGGCGCTGGTGGTCGATGGCGGCTGGACTAAGACCAGTCCCATACCCGATATGAGTTATGGCAGCGATTATCAGAATTGAGGCAGATGACTCAATCTGGAACGGGCGGCGCTGGATGCGAGGCCCCCGCGCGATCAGTCCATCAATTCCTGGACGAGGCGATTGGTCGTAGATAACCGGTCGGACAACATACTCGCGATTAACACGTGTATCGCCGAAGCCGTCTGTGGCGCCGTTTCTTCCATCTTGCGCAGCGCTTCGTGGCTGAGCCGCTGCAGCACCCCGGCTTCGGTCACAACGATTGATGCCGAGCGCGCGCTGCCCAGATAAAAGCCGACTTCCCCAATCATCGCGCCGGCGGTCATGCTGCGCAGACGCAATTCGTGCGCCTCATCCACTCGCAGCAAAACATCGACGCGGCCCGCTTCCAGAAAATAGAGCGCGTTGGAATCGTCGCCTTGGCTGAAGATCGTTTGGCCGACCTCCGTTTCCAGGCGTTCGAGAAACTGCGGCAGAATCCCCAGAACATCTTCGCCGATTCTGGCGTGATCCGCCAACTGCTGTTCGAGCGTGACCCGGGTCGAATCAATCAAGCCAGCGGCTTCCAGAAGCCTGTTCTCGCACCATTCCAGAGCGTGATCGAGATCGTTAAAGAGCGCAGAGGCTTCGGATTCGCGCTCCACAACGCCGGCGTCTTGCAGGACCGGTTGCAGATGGGGCAGGACATTTGACAGCAACAGCTCGATATTGTGGCGGTCCGTCAGTCGTTTCAACTTCTTGAAATCGCGGATGGTGGAGAAATCGCAGTCGCTCACCGCTTTGAAGTCGAGAATGAGATAGCGCAGCGGGCGAGCTTCCCTTTCCGTGACGCGCAGCTTGACGTGCTCATAAAAGCGGTAGGCTGTGCCAAAGAAGATGAATCCCTGCAGGCGCATGATCAGAATCTTGTCGCCTTCATGCTGCAGCAGTTGGTTTTGCGCGAACGATCGGTCGAGATTGCTGCGGTGCAGGGCGCCGGAGAATTCCTGCTTGATCACATCCATCCGGCTGTATTCCAAGACGAAGAAAGTGATGGCGACGGCGATGCCGACGCCGATGCCCATGAGCAGGCCGAACAATCCGATGACCAAAGCAATGACGGCGATGACGGCGTACTCGCGCCGCGGCAAACTGGACCAGCTGTCGTAGAGCCATTCTTTCATGAATTGCAGGCCAAAATACATCAGCAGACCGGCCGGGATGAAGCGCGGAACCAGCGAAAACAATGAGCTGCCGAAGAGCAGCGTCAGCGTGAACATCAGCGCAAGGATGACGCCGACCAGCCGTCCGTTGACGCGCATGTTATGCACCAGCGACGAAGAAATCGGCGCGTGATACGCCACGACGCCGCCGCCGGAGAAACCCGCGGCAATATTGGCGATGCCGTTGACCGCGCATTCGCGATTGATGTTCAGTTCGCGGTTGACGACAAGCTCTTGCGCGCTGGCTCGGAAAAACAAGTTTAAGGCGTAGACGATGAACAAGGACAACATGCCGCCGGCGCTGGCCGCGATCATGGAGAGATTGATTTGCGTGATGCCGCTGAAATCAGGCAGCTGCCAGCTAAACGCGCCCGACACATCCGGCAGCAACCAGCCTTGCGCCATCGCGGTTCCCGCGTCGCCAAGTCCCGCATACACCCAGATGTAAAATAGAACGAAGGCCGCGATGATGCAGCCGGGCATGATCAAGGTGCTCTTGATGCGCGTGCGCAGCCCAAGTATGGATAAGGCAAAGATTGCCGCCGGCAGCCAGCGCGCGAAGACCTCGCTCTCCAAGAGTATGGGCAGGGTTTCGGCGCTGATGCCGTAATTGGCCAGGATCTTGAAACCGGCGTTCAGAATCAGCCATCCCAATCCCGCCATGAAGCCGCCGACAATGGGATAGGGGATGTAGCGGATCAAGCCGCCGGCGCCCAAGAATCCCACCAAAAAGAGCAGGGCGCCGGACAACACCGATGAAAGCGCGATCGCGAGGAATACGGTAGCGAAAAGCGCTTCCTCCGGCATGTCGGCGGGCGCGGCGGCGATCACGCTGGCGGCGATGATGCCCTGGATCACCGCCGTCGGACTCTGGGGCACAGCGAGCGTCGCGTGATCCGAGCTGAAAAGCGACGTGATCAGGGCGATCACGATTTCGCTGACCAGCACGATTCCCAAGCCCGCTGCAAAATAACCGGCCAGCGCGCCGTTGAATATCAGTCGAGAATACGAGGGCATGGCGCTCGCCATCAGCAGCCAGATGATGGCGCTGGCGAGCAGACTCCGCAAGAAAGCTGACGGTTGAAGCGCATGCCTGATGGCGTCGGTCAAGCCCGGATTGTTGGTGTCGTCAATAGACGCAGCGTTCATAGGCATTCCCCAGGTCTGCGATTGCAGCGCTAGGTGGGGACGGAAACGGAGCCCGACTGCGCTGCCGAGGCTTTGCGCCGCCGTCCGCGCAGGATATCGCCGGCCAGCCAACCCAGGCCGATTAGCGCCAGCCCGACGCCGCCGACCATCATCATGCTGGATTGGTCGGCGAGCAGCTGCCGCCGTTCAATATCCGCAGCCATCAAACCTTGCGCCTGGCCCTTGGTTTCGACTGTAACTTCCCCGCCGCTGGCGTGGATCTGCGCGGCCTCATTTGTCGACAGCCGGCGTACGATGTCCACGTAGCGAACAACGGCGAAGCCGCCGATGAATATGCCAGCGACAATCGCCGTGAAGAGCAAGCGCTCGATGAAATCGATGGTCAGGATTTTGCGCATTTGTCGGTCCTGAGTAGCCCTTGTTGCCGAACGGTAGACGAAAAACTACAATAGGCGCACGATCAAGTCCGCTGATTGTACGGAAAAGGCACATGGCTGACAACACAATAAATGTCGGAGTGGTCGGTACCAGCTGGTGGGCGGATGCCATGCACTTGCCCGCGCTTGCCAGTCACCCCAAGGCCGCGACTATCGCCATCTGTGGTCGCAACCGCGAGAATGCCCGGAAGATGGCGGACATCTGGAGCATCCCAAACGTCTACACCGACTACGCCGGAATGATCGCAGACGCGGGTCTCGATGCCATCGTCATCTCCACGCCCAACGACACACACTATCCCATCACCATGACGGCGCTGGAGGCGGGATTGCATGTGCTCTGCGAAAAGCCGATAGCGCTGACCTACGCGCAGGCGCGGGAAATGGCGGCGCTGGCGACGAAAAAAGGCCTCAAGACGCTGGTGCCCTTCACTTACAGCCACATGCCCACGGCGCGCTATTTGAAGGCGTTGATCGACGACGGTTATCTGGGAACGCCCTTTCATCTCAACCTGCGCTACTATACCGGTTACGCCCGGGCAGGCGATTATATCTGGCGCCTCGATCGCAAGATTGCCGGCAGCGGAATCGTAGGCGATCTCGGTTCGCATTTTCTCTACCTCGCCGAATTATTCTATGGCGAAATCACCGCGCTCACCTGCCGGCTGACGCATATAGTTTCGCGGCCGCCGCTTGATCCCCAGGGCAATCCCTATGATGCCGTCGATGACAGCTGCATGCTCATCATCGAATTTGCCAATGGCGCCGCCGGCATGATCCACTGCACCGCCCTCTGTTACGAAGACACGCCCTTCGGGCAAACGCATCATATGGAGTTGCACGGTTCGGATGGCACGCTCTACTGCCATATCGATTGGGACAAAATTCAGCGCGTGCGAGGCGCGCGCGTCGGCGAAGGCATGGTCCGCGACCTGCCGATTCCCGAGCGTATTTGGGGCGGCGCTCGGCGTGATACCGTGCACAATACCTATCGCGATATGTTTCGGTCTGAGGATTTCATGATTCGCGCCTTCATCAACGGCATCCTGCGCGATGAGGAACTGACGCCCGGCCTGGAGCAGGGCGCGCGCATCCAACGCCTGATCAGCGCCGCCGTCCTCAGCCACGAGACTGGAGCGCGCGTCGAAGTGGCGTCTATAACTGAGTAGTTCAATGCAATAGACATTAGGCTATCTAGATAGGTTCAATTGGCAATTCACCCCTCTCCAAAACATTGGGGAGGGGCCGGGGGTGGGGTTGAATACGATGCGCTTGGCGGGAAAAGTCGCACTGGTCACCGGGGCCGCGCGCGGCATCGGCCGCGGAATCGCGCTGCGTTTCGCCGCGGAAGGCGCGAGCGTCGGCATCATGGATCTCGATGCGGCCGCCTGTCAAGCAGTCGTCGACGACATCACCCGCAAAGGCGGTTGCGCGCTGGAGGTTCACGCCGATATTAGCGACCCGGCGCAAGTCGAAGCTGCTCATGCCAAGCTGGCGGAGCGCTTTGGGGCTGTCGACGCCTTGGTGAATAACGCCGCGGTGATGCCGGCCGGCGCGCTCCATGAAACGGCGATTGCCGATTTCGATCGCTGCCTCGCGGTCAATCTGCGCGGGACCTATCTCGTCAGCCGCGCGCTGATACCGGGCATGTTGGCGGCCGGGGGCGGCAGCATCATTCACATGGCCAGCATCACCGGGCTGCGCGGATTGCCGGGCATCGCCGCTTATGCCATGACCAAAGGCGCCTTAATCGCCCTGACCCGCGCCATGTCCACCGACTATGCCGGGCGGGGCATCCGTGTCAACAGCGTATCGCCGGGCACGATCGATTCGCCCATGCTGCACGATTTCCTGGCGGCGCAATCCGATCCCGATAGGCTGCGCGGCGATTTTGACGCCATGCACCCGATCGGCCGCGTCGGTACGATTGAAGAGGTCGCCAACGTCTGCCTCTTCCTGGCATCGGACGAGGCGAGCTTCGTCACGGGATCGAATTACGAGGTCGATGGCGGCCTCAGTTCCAAAGGCGAGCAGCCGCAAGATTAATGTCACGGCCGAGGATACAGAATTAATACTAAGTTGATCATGCGAATTCTGCGAAGAACGCCAACCTCAGCATCGAGTCACGTTTCCCTGACGCTTCGGGATACTTCCGCGGAGAGGCGGGAGACGGCAGGGGAGGTTTGCGCCGATTGGACATGAAAGCGACAGCAAAAGCATCACAAGCATCTCATTTGGCGAAATCCGTAGGGGCGACTCTGTGAGTCGCCCGCCAGCGCGCATAAAATGTAGGGGCGAGCCGGTGGCTTGCCCGCCCTTGCCGTTTCCAATCCAGCACTTTTTCGCATGACTAACTTGGCTTTATCCAAGTGAAGCCAGGTAAACTATGACACGCGCCGACATAGTGTGAGGATTCCCAAAAACGTGGAAAACTCTGTAGGGGCGTTTCGCTGAGACGTCCGGGTTTGCAGCTGCGTGGAATTTCTGAAAGCGCACAAATTAAGGAGCCGCGTATGAACTCAGCGCCACAACTAATTCAGTATTTCCAACCCGGTCAGGGCGCGCGCGTCGGCATCCTGCGTGATGATATCGCGCACGACGTCAGCCACTGCTTTCCGACGCTGGCGCAGTTTTTCCGCGATTCCGTCGGCGATGTCGAGGGCGTCATCGCGGCTGCGTCCAGAGCCGCCGACGACAGCGTCCGCCGCTTCCCCGCCAGCGACCTGGATAACCCGCCCGCGCCGGATGCGCCGCACTGGCTGCCGCCGCTGGATGAAGGGGAAGTCTGGGCGGCCGGGGTGACCTATTTCAATAGCAAAATCGCGCGGCAGGAAGAAGCCGTCGATGGCGGCGATGTATACGCGCGCGTCTACGATGCCGAACGCCCGGAGATCTTCTTCAAAGCATCGCGCAAGAACGCGGTCGGTCATCTCGATGCGGTCGGCTTTCGGTCGGATTCGCGCTGGAATGTGCCGGAGCCGGAGCTTGGTCTGGTGCTGAATCCGGCCATGGAAACGCTCGGGTTCACCATCGGCAACGATATGAGCAGCCGCGACATCGAAGGCGCCAATCCGCTCTATCTGCCGCAGGCGAAAGTCTATACCGCTTCTTGCGCTCTCGGTCCCGGCATTTTGCTGGCGCCATCCGATCGCTGGCTCGAGGCCACCATCCGGATGTCCATCCTGCGCGGGGCGGGGGAAGTCTTCAGCGGAGCGATTGCGACCGATCAGATCAAGCGAGATCTGCCTGATTTAGTCGACTATCTGGGGCGCAGCAACAGCTTTCCTGCCGGCGTCATCCTCTTGACCGGCACTGCCATCGTGCCCGAAGCTGACTTCACGCTGCGGCCGGACGATATCATTCGCATCACCATCGATGGCATCGGCACTTTGCAGAATCGAGCGATTGAGGTCTGATATGGCGCGACGAGCGGAACTAGCGGCATTCGATCTGCCGAATTTCGGCATGCCACAAGCGCAACCGTTCATCCCGGCGGCCACCTATCGCGCGCGGATAGATGCCGCGCTGGAACGGGCGCAAGCCGCCGGTTACGCCGGCCTGGTCGTCTATGGCGACCGCGAGCACTTCGCCAACATCGCCTATCTGACCGGCTATGACCCGCGCTTTGAGGAAGCCCTGCTGATACTCTTTCCCGGCCAGCGGCCGGTGCTGCTGCTGGGCAACGAAGGCATGAGTTACAGCGGCATTTCGCCTGTCGAAATCGAAAAGGCGCTCTACCAGACTTTCAGCCTGCCGGGTCAGCCGCGCGGCGAAAGCCCCATGCTCGAAGATATCTTGCGGGGGGCGGGCATCAGGCGCGGGCAGCGGCTCGGCATCGTCGGCTGGAAGGGCTTTGATGAGCGCGAATCTCACGAGCCCGCCCACGCGCTGGAGATTCCCGCTTTCATCGTCGATGCGCTGGTCTGCATCACGGCGGATCGGCAGCTGCTATTCAATGCGGCTGATCTGTTCATGCACCCGGCCAATGGATTGCGCGCTATCAACGATGTCGATCAACTGGCCTGCTTCGAGTTCGCCGCCTCCTACACCTCGCAGGCGCTGCGCCAGCTGATTTTCGGCATCCGCGCTGGCATGACCGAATTCGAAGCTGTCGCGTTGATGGGGCTGACGGGCCTGCCGCAATCTTGCCACGTGATGTTCTCCAGCGGTGAGCGGGCGGCTCTAGGCTTGGCGAGTCCTTCGCTGCGCGTCATGCGAGTGGGCGATCCGGTTTTCCTTGCTTACGGCGTCTGGGGCGCGCTGAACGCTCGGGGCGGCTGGCTGGCGCGTGCCGAGCGCGATTTGCCAGCAGCTGTACGCGATTATGTCGAGGTGCTGGTGGCGCCGTATTTTCTGGCCATCGCCGCATGGTACGAAGCGCTGGGCATCGGCGTCAGCGGCGGCGAATTGCACGCGATCATTCAGGAGCGCCTGGGCGATCCCTTTTTTGGCATCGGATTGAATCCGGGGCATCTCATCCATCTCGACGAGTGGCTGCATTCGCCGATTTATGCGGGTTCGGAGATTCCGCTGCGTTCAGGCATGGCCATCCAGGTTGATGTCATCCCGGCCACGCATTCGCCCTATCACACCACCAATATCGAAGATGGCATTGCGTTGGCGGATGATGAGCTGCGAGCGCAACTGGCGCGCAAATACCCCGACGCCTGGGCGCGTATCCAAGGCCGTCGAAAATTCATGGCGGATGCGCTCGGCATCCAACTTAAGCCGGAGGTGCTGCCATTCTCCAATATGCCCGGCTACCTGCCGCCCTTTTGGCTCTCGCCCGAGCGGGCGCTGCGATTTACGGATTAATGCCTTGCTAGGAGCTATCCAATGAAAATCACTCGGATCGAAACGCTGCAATGGAAGGCCCTGCCGCGCTTGCTGACCGTGCGCGTGCACACCGACAGCGGCATCATCGGCCTGGGCGAGACTGCCGATAAGATCCCCGGCGCCAAAGCGGCCCTGCATGGCGTCATCGCCCCGCTCGTTCTCGGGCAGGATCCGCTCGATATCGAAGGGCTATGGCGCTTCGTGATGGACAATATCATGTACAACGGCTATGCCGGCGCCGAGACGCGCGCGCTCTCCGCCTTTGAAGTCGCGCTCTGGGATATCATGGGCAAACATTACGGCGCGCCGCTTTATCATCTATTGGGCGGCAAGACCCGCGACCGCGTCCCCACCTACAACACCTGCATCGGCTTTGGAGACTGTCACGACTATCGCGCCTGGTACGAAGACGCGGGAGCGCTGGCGCAGAGTTTGCTGGATGACGAGATTTACGCCATGAAGATTTGGCCCTTCGATCAATACAGCGAGAGCAGCTTTGGGCAGCGCATTTCGCCGGCGCAGATCAAGCAGGGGCTGATCCCGGTGCAACAGATCCGTGATCGCGTCGGCGACCGCATGGAGATCGGCATCGAATGCCACTTCCGTTGGAATCGCGTCTCGATGGAGCGTATCGCTCGCGCGCTCGAGCCCTACGATATTCTGTTTCTGGAAGACGTAATGCCCCCGGTTTATCCAGACGAGATCAAGGCGCTGTCCGATCGCACGAGTATCCCCATCATCGGCTCGGAATTGCTGCTGACGCGCTGGCAATTGCGCGAATGGCTGGAAAAACACGTGTGGCAAATCTTCATGACCGATCCGGTCTGGAATGGCGGCATTGCCGAGACGCGCAAGATCGCGGCGCTCACGGAGACCTTCGGCGTGCCGCTGGTCTTGCACAATATCGCCGGGCCGATTTGTCACGCCGCTTGCATGCATCTGGGCGCGCACATCCCCAATCTCTTCTATGTCGAATCCGTGCGCGCCTTCTATAAGGGCTATTTCGAACTGCTTTCCGGCTTCAAGCCCAGGGTCAGCGACGGCCATCTTGACATCCCCGATGGACCCGGCCTTGGCGTTAACCTGCTGGATTCTGCCTTGCAGCGGGACGACCTGATACGGCAAGTCAGCTCCGGCGAAGGCTTGGCCAAGGGGCGCCGGGCCATGGGCGATCATTGGGCGGTGGAAGAGATTCGCTGATCTGGCGGAGCATTTTGATTTTGCCGCAGCGCTTGAAGATTGAAAAACTTGCGATATAATTGCCCACACTCGGCTAACACGCATAGTTTATGCGGAAATGTAGTCGATTGAAACCGGTCTCAACAGGCGACAGGCCTGAGGCATATTGTACACATAGTTATTCGGAGGAGTTTCAACATGAGAAAGCTTGTTCGTACTATCCCTGTGCTGCTTCTGGCACTGGGTATCATGCTCGCTGCCATTGGCGGCGTCGGCGCGCAAGACCAGCTCGTCTTCAGCATCGTCTCTCACGGCGGCGTCGGCAATCCCTTCTGGATCGTCGTCATCAAGGGTATGGAAGATGCCTGCTCGCTGTTGAACGCGGACTGCGCCTGGCTGTCGGATCCGGTTGACAATATCGATGATATGGCCGGCTATTGGGATGATGCCTTGGCGCGCAATAATGACGGTATCGGCACTACCGTTCCGAATCCGGAAGTCATTCGCGATGGCGTGAATCGCGCCGCGGAAGCGGGAATCCCCGTTATCGTGCTCAATACCGCTGATCCCAACGCCGGTACGTCTGACGCGCTGCCGACCCTCTTCTACATCGGCGCCAACGAGTTCCTCGGCGGTCGCTCCAACGCTAACGCTGTCTTGAACGCAGCTGACGCGGCTGGCGTCGAGATCACCGGTGGCGTTTGCCCGATTCAGGAAGTTGGACACAGTGGCCTGGAAGCCCGTTGCGCGGGCGTCCGCAGCGTCTTTGAAGAAGCTGGCATCCCGCTTGATGGCTTGACCATCAATAACGATGTCACCGCGTCCGCCGGTATCCTGGCCGATTACTTCAGCGCCAATCCGGATACCAACGCCGCCTTCATGCTGGGCCCGAATCCGTCAAGCTCGCTGAATCTCTATATTCAGGAAGCCGGCGTCATGGCGGGTGAGCTGTTCGCGACCACGCACGATACCAGCGCCGAGATTTACGAAATGATTCAGGGCGGCTACTTGATTCAGGCTATTGATCAGCAGCCGTATCTGCAAGGTTTCGAGACCATCATGTGGCTCTACCTGAACAGCCAGTTCGCGCTCTCACCGGGTGGCGACATTCTGACAGGTCCTGGCGTGATCAACACGAGCAACGTCGATGCCATCATCGAGTTGACCGCGCAAGGCTATCGCTAAACCGCAATCGGTTTTCTCAATGGGTGGGGAGGAAGTCTCTCCCCATCCGCTTCCACCCTCGTACTTGTTGTGGGCGATTCGGCCGGCGACCATCCGTTGCGCGGACGAGCTGGTCGGCTGACTTCATCCGCATGCCGGGCCGCGCCCGACAACCTGGTCCCCGACGAATCTTTGCTTGCTTCAGGTTGATGCGGGTATAATCTCATTTATATGTAGTTATCGAGAAACAGCTTATGATCCAAGCATACTTAGAAGGCAAGCGCGAGGCTCAAACCCAGGGCGTGATCGTATTGGCGATCATTTTCGGTTTTGCAGTCCTGGGCGCCATCATCGCTTTCAGGACATCTTTTGGCTGGATGCCCTTGGGCGAACGAGCCAATATTCTCCGCAGCGACATCAACGCATTGGAGTTCATCGTTGCGGTGGCCAGCCTGATTTATGCCATGGGCTGCCTGCGGACGGCTTTCGGCCTCAGAAATCGCGAAGCATCCAGCCTGCGCTGGTCCCAGTGGATGTATTTCATCACGATCATGATCGGCGGCGCCATTCTGCTCAGCGTCATCATTCCGGTGGGTTTGAAGTTCTCGCTGCTGTTGGGTCAAGAAGCCGACCTGCGTATCATCATCGAGAATGATATAGGCGGCCTGGCGCCATTGGCCTTGTCCACTGGTGAAGCGTTGATCAGTATCAGCCTGCTTGTCGCCGCCTTCGTCGCCTTGGTGGCGCTGCTGGTTTTTCTCATTCCGCAATTGGAGTCGCTGCGCGAGACGGAAGGCATCCGCCTGATCGTGGCGCCGCCGCAGCGTTTCGTCCTTGCCATTATCACTGTCCTGGCGGTCGGCGTCATTTTTGTATTGATTGCGGGCGCCGCTGTTGTGCCGCTCTATCCGGGCACGACCACCATCCGTGACGCCGAAAACCATCGGCTGGCGGCTGGATTGCTCTTCTTCCTGCCGGGACTGTTTGGTTACCGGCTGGTGCGCCAGGTCGAAGAACAATCGGACGAGCTGCGGCGCGCCCTCGCCCTAACGCCGGGCAAGTTCATTCGTTCGGAATTGGCCAAATCGCCCAGCGCCGGCGCCATCATCGGTTTCATCGCCATCTTCATGGCTTTCACCATGGCTACCGATCTCTTCCTGGAGCCGAGTTCGGTCGCCTCCTTCTTGAGCAACGTGGCCACTAAAGGCGTGATCGCCATCGGCGTCACTTATCTGATGATCTCCGGCGAATTTGATTTGTCGGTCGGTTCGATCCTCGGTGTCACCGCGCTATCTTTCATGAACTTCATGACCCACGGCGCGCCCATATTCGGTGTCATGGAACCGGTGCCGGCGGCCATGCTCGCCATCTTTATGGCATTCGTCCTGGGCGCCATCAACGGCGTCATACTTATCTCCACGCGCATCCCATCGTTTATCGTTACGCTGGGCACGATGCTGGCCTTCCGCGCCATTACCCTGGTGGCGATCGCCGGCGGTCGCATCTTGCGCTATAGCGACCATCACGAAGCGCTGCCCGTCATCGGCATCAGCAACATCGTCTTCCTGGCGCTGGCGATAATCGGCCTGCTCATTGTCGCCTATACCGCCTATCGCGTTTTGCCCGCCTTGTATCGCGGCGCGACGCACGCCTGGTCTATTCACACCAATAACGGCGATTTCGGCACGACCGGCGCCATCGCGCGCACGGCGCTGCTGCTGCTGGTGGTGCTGATCCTGGCCGCCATCGTCGTTTGGCTGGTCGCTGTCCTGTCCTATCACGGCAACGCCGGCGGCGGAGAAATTGTGGAAGTCGGATACTTTGACCTCTTCAACGGACGCGTGCTTTCGATCGGCTCCGAAGATGATTTCCTGCACGTCCAGATTCCGCGCAACGCCAATGTGCGCCTGGCCATCGTCTGGTGGTTCATATTTGTGATCATCTTCCACGTCATCCTGACCAACACCTCCTTCGGCAATAGCATATTTGCCACGGGCGGCAACGAAGGCGCGGCGCGCGCGCAAGGCGTCAATGTCGACCGCGTCAAGCTGCAGAACTTTGTGATTGTGGCAGTCTTAACCGGCATTGCCGCTATCTATGAGACGGCGCGGAATCCCGGCGTCGATCCGTTGAAAGGCACCGGATGGGAGCTGGAAGTCATTGCCATGACGGTGATCGGCGGCGCGCTGCTCACCGGCGGCTATGGCAGCGTCGTCGGTTCGCTGCTCGGCGCGCTGATTTTTGGCATGCTGCAAACAGGTCTGGTGCTGGTCGGCATTGAATCCCGTCTCTTCAGCGGCACCATCGGCGTTATCATCATCGCGGCGGTCGTCCTGAATACCTTGGTCCGCGGCGCGCGGCAGAATTAGGAGCGCGAATCATGCAATACGAGCAACAGAATTCCGACGCCCTGGTGGATATGATCGATATCCACAAGCATTTCGGCAGCGTACAGGTATTGCGCGGCGTCGATTTTCACGTCGATCGCCAAGAGATTGTCGGCCTGCTTGGGGATAACGGCGCCGGGAAATCCACGCTGATCAAAGTATTGACCGGATTCCACTCCCTGACGCGCGGCCAAATCTATTTTGACGGCGAGGCGGTCAATATCTATTCACCCCACGACGCCCGCGAGCTCGGCATCGAAACGGTTCACCAGGATTTGGCGCTGGTGCCCTTGATGAGCATCGCGCGCAACTTCTGGCTGGGGCAGGAACCGACTTACGAGGTCGGTCCTTTTCGTTTTCTCGACAAGAAGATGATGGCGCGGGAATCGATAAGCGCTTTGGCCGATGTCGGCATCCACATCCGCGATTCCGAAGAAACCGTCGGCACCATGTCCGGCGGCGAGCGCCAATCCATCGCCATCGGCCGCGCCGTCTATTTCGGCAAGAAGCTGCTGATATTGGACGAGCCGACCTCGGCGCTGTCCGTAGGCGAAACGCAGAAAGTCCTGGACTATACCATCGCCGCCAAAGAAAAAGGCATGAGCGTCATCTTCATCACGCACAATATCCGCCACGTTTATGAAGTCGCGGACCGCTTCACCATCATCGAGCGCGGGCACAAGCTGGGAGACTTCTACAAGAGCGAGGTGACGGAGAATGAAGTCGCCGATATGATCGTCACCGGCCAGATCCCGGAACGGCTGCGCTTGTACGACGAAGAAGGCGGTGAACCGATATGAGACAGCATGTTTATCCACGCTTGAGAGTGCTGGCGCTGGCGCTGATCGCCGCGCTGGTATTCGCCGCCTGCCGCCCGGTAGATACGCTGGATATCACCCCCTCGCCGACGCCAACGCCCGAACCCACCGCCACGCCCTCGCCGACCCCCCAGCCGGCCGATTTTGTGGATCCTTACGAAGTCAATTTGGACATCATAGAACGTCTGATTGAGTTGCTGCCCGATCCGCTGCCCGCTGGTGACGAAGAATGGAAGCGAGACTTTGAAGTTGGCGCCGACGGCGTGAAGAGCATCCGCGGCGTCCGCAATCCCGCGGTCGGCAAAGAGATCTACTATTACACGCAGCAAGGCAGCAAGATGAGCCTGAACTTCGCAGTTTTCCCGGATGCGGAAGGCGCAATCGCGGAATTCAACCGCAAGCAAGGCTTGCGTTCGTCCCTGGTCAATCTTGAGGAAGATGACGCCTTCCCGAAACCGAACTTCATCGGCTCCGGCTTGTACGGTTCATTCGGGCTATTCCAAATCGACAATTATTTCATCGAGGTCTTCGTCGAGATTTTCACCACCTCGACCAGCCCAATGGCGCAGCTTTCCACCGAGGCTCTCAAATTCTTTGAACGCAATCGCAGCGCCTTTGAAGCCGAGGCAGACGCCGCCGCGATGGACGCCGGCCCAGTCGACGTGCTTGATGCCGTCCTCGAGAATCTGCCGGCCCAAATAGTCACGGACACGCAGTGGAAACGTGACTACACCCGCTTTGATGATGGCGTCGATACGCCGCGCAACATCCAGAATGGTCGCGGATTCCGCGTCGCCTATAGAGACGATATGGCGAACAATTTCCAAATGACCTTCGCCCAGTTCGACTCAGCCGATGACGCCATGGCGCATTACGAAAAGATGAAAGGCATCCGCGAAGGCATTGAGGACGAGAATTCGATTGAGGACTTCCCGGTGCCGCACGCGCTCGGTCGCGGACTCTATGGCTCGGTAGCGCTGTTCGCGGTTGACGATTTCTTCCTTGAAGTCTTGATGGAGCGCGCGCCCGGCACCAGCGCCAATCCCACGGAAGCTATCGCCCGCCAGGCGCTGGCCATCCTGGAGCAAACTCGAAGTTCGTAACGTCCCGGCAGGCAAGTATGATATAATTCGCTCCACATATAACGTAAGGAGCGATACATGTCGGCTATGCCCCGCTATCGGCGCTGGCAACTGTGGGCGCTGGAAAAGAACCTGCTGAACATCGAGCATATCGTCGCCTCCATCAGCGACCCCGCGGTATTCGACAAACGCGACGGCGGCGACGGCTGGACCATCTCAGAGGTGATCGGTCACCTCTACGATGTTGATACCGCCTTCCTGGCCAGAGCCCGCGCCTTGGCCGAGAACAGCGACCCTCCGCAGTCCACCGGTCGCAGTCCGGATGAAATGGTGAAAGACGCCGGATACGCCGATCAGGATGCGCTGGATTTGCTGGCCAAGTGGAAGAGCGCTCGCCTGCCTTATCATGCATTTCTGGCGTCCTTGCCGGAGGATGACGAAGCGCTATGGGAGCGCCCCGGCCGCCCAGCCGATGGCGCCGGCTTCACGCTGAATGACCAGGTCATTCTCAGCGGCTATCATGATTTGGATCATATTCATCAGATTGTGAAGATTATTCGGCAATAGGGAGTGTCAAACCTCTTCAGTCAACCCCTGCTCCCCGGCCGAACAAGGCCTGACGGCAAGACAGGTATACTCCCATTGGACATGAAAACTACCGGACAATAGGCGCAAGCTTCTATTTTGGCGAATATCGTAGGCGGGATCTATCAGGTCGCCCACAAGAGCGCAAGAGAATGCAGGGGCGAACCTGGCCGCGTCCGCAGCTTCGCGTTGCTAAGGGCGCCAATGTTTAGCTCCCGGCATGCCAAAATGAGCCATGTAGGGGCATCAATGTGAGTCGCTGGAGTATTTCCGCCGTGCCGCCCCAACGAATGCACATGGCGACGAAAATTCACCTGCTATAATACCCCTATCCACTACCGTCCCAGCAGGCAAGCCCAACCATGTCCCAGCCCGCCCAACCCCTGGCCGAACGCATCCGCCCGCGCGACCTGAGCGGTTTCGTCGGGCAGGCGCATTTGGTGGGCGAGGGCAAACCGCTGTATCGGGCGCTGCAGCAAGCTACGATCCCCAGCATGATCTTCTGGGGACCGCCCGGCGTCGGCAAGACCACGCTGGCGCGCATGATCGCTGCAGTCAGCGAGAAGCCCTTCTACAATCTCTCCGCAGTCTCCGCCGGCAAAGCCGATTTGCGGCAGATCGTCGAGTCGGTCAAGTCGCCCACCGCCAAATCCAGGGCGCAGATGCAGCTCTTTGATGCGTCGGGCGCGGCCGAGACGCCGGAGAATGTGATTCTCTTCCTGGATGAGATCCACCGCTTCAACAAAGCCCAGCAAGATTTCCTGCTGCCCTACGTCGAAGACGGCGCCATCATCCTCATCGGCGCGACAACCGAAAATCCCAGCTTCGAAGTGATCTCGGCGCTGCTCTCGCGCATGCAGGTTTTCACGCTCAATCCGCTCACGCGCGCGGAAATCGAGGCCATCGTCGCGCGTGGCGTCGCCGCGCTCGATATCAGACTTGATCAGGATGCCGTGGGCTTCCTCGCCAACTACGCCAATGGCGATGCCCGCGCCGCGCTCAACTTGCTGGAGAACAGCGCGCGCCTGTATGGCGAGCGGCAGATCGGCGTGCATCACTTGCGCGAGACGCTGCAATCCAAGCACTTGCGCTACGACAAAACCGGCGAGGAACACTACAACACCATCAGCGCCTTCATCAAGAGCATGCGCGCCAGCGATGTCGATGCCGCGCTCTATTATCTGGCGCGCATGATCGATAGTGGCGAAGATCCCAAGTTCGTCGCTCGCCGCATGGTCATTTTCGCCAGCGAAGATATCGGCGTGGCGGATTCGAGCGCGCTGGCCGTGGCCAACGATGTCTTTCGCGCGGTCGAGACCATCGGCTTGCCCGAGTGCCAATTCAATCTGGCGCATGGCGTGGTCTATCTGGCGCGCGCGCCCAAGAATCGCGCCGCCGGCAACGCCTACTTTGCCGCGCTGGATGATGTCAAGGAGCTGGGCAACCTGGCCATTCCGCTGCACCTGCGCAACGCGCCCACACAGTTGATGCGCGAATTGGGTTACGGAGACGGCTATAAGGCCTACACTGATGAGAGTCTGCTGCCCGAAGCAATCGAGGGCAAGCGCTATTATCGCCCGGGAGGCTGATTGGGGCTGATTCACGCGCCCACGGAAAAACCCAATGTCAAATCTGAATGTGCTCCTTATCACCTCCGACCAGCAGCACTGGAACACGCTCGGTCAGTTCAACGCCGAGATTCAAACACCGGCGCTGGATAGGCTCGCCGCCCAAGGCACGACCTTCACCCGCGCCTATTGTCCCAATCCCACCTGCACGCCAACCCGCGCCAGCCTGATTACCGGCAAGTATCCCTCGCAGCACGGCGCCTACTCGCTCGGCACCAAGCTGCCGGAAAGCGAGACGACCATCGGCGAAATCATGGGCGCGGCCGGTTATCGCACGGCGCTGGTGGGCAAAGCGCATTTCCAGCCCTTGCTCTCCACGGCGGAGTTTCCCTCGCTGGAAGCTTATCCAATCCTGCAGGACCTCGAATTCTGGCAAGACTTCGAGGGACCGTTCTACGGCTTCGACCACGTTGAGCTGGCGCGAAACCACACCGACGAAGCGCATGTCGGGCAGCATTACGCGCTGTGGATGGAAGAGCAGGGCTTGAGCAACTGGCGCGATTATTTCCTGGCGCCGACCGGGCACGTGACCGAACAGCGGCGCAAGTGGCTTATTCCCGAGGAATATCATTACAATACCTGGATCGCCGAACGCAGCAATGCGCTCATCTCGCAGTTTCATGATGCCGAGCAGCCATTTTTCCTGTGGGCGAGTTTCTTCGATCCCCATCCCGAATATCTCGCGCCCGAACCCTGGGACAGCATGTACGACCCGGCCGCCCTCAGCGTGCCCCGCGCCACAGCCGGCGAGCACGACAATAATCCGCCCCACCTCCAGTTGACGCAGCAGCCGGATCCGGACTTCTCCGATTGGTACGAAGCCAACGGCAGCTATTGTCATGGATTCCACTCGCACCTGCACGACCGGCATGAATTGGCGCGCGATATCGCTTGCTATTACGGCATGGTCAGCTGCATGGACAAGTATATCGGGCGCATCATCGATCATCTCGACGACCTGGGCTTGGCGGAAAACACCTTGGTCGTTTTCACCAGCGATCACGGTCATTACATTGGGCAGCACGGTTTGATCGCCAAGGGCGCTTTCCATTATGAAGATGGCCTGCGCGTGCCCATGATCGCGCGCTTGCCCGGTCGCGTTCCCGCAGGTCGCGTGAGTGAGCGCTTGCTAAGCCTGGTGGATTACGCGCCGACCTTCTTGAGCTATTGCGGCATTGAGATTCCCGACGATATGACCGGTATCGATCAGCGGGCGGTTTGGAACGGCGACGAATCTGCGGCGCGCGACCATGTCATCGTCGAGAATCGACATCAACCGACCACGCTGCATCTCAAAACTTATATCGACGAGCGCTACAAGATTACGCTCTATTTTAACCGTGACTATGGCGAGATTTTCGACCTGCGCGACGACCCGGGCGAAGTCAATAATCTCTACCACGATGCCGAGCTGCGCGCGGCGTTGACCGAGGCCATGCTGCGCGCCGAGATGCTCAAGGAAGAGCCGCTCCACGCCGACTCGCCCCGCCTCTCGCATAAGTCGTCGGCAATGAACATCAAGAGCTGCAATCGACGGCAGCATCACATCCACATCGATCCAGCGGGGGGACGCTGCGAGCTATTTGACCTGGCCTCCGATCCGGGGCGATCAAACAACCTGTGGGACGATAACAATTGCCGGGAATTGCGCGCGGAGATGCTGCGGGCGCTGCTGTTCAGTCGCTGGGGTCTGGAGCCGCTGTGGATGCCGCGAATCGCGGTGGCGTAGCGCGATTGCCATGTCCGCTTCTCACATGAAACATTTGTGCTTTGACGCTATCTGTGACATAATCTATTCAACAACTTGCGATGCTGGTTAGGAGCGCTGTTTGACCGACACGGTTTCTCCCGAAAAACGTAGCGAGGTTATGGCGAGAGTCGGGAGTAAAGACACCAAGCCGGAGCTGCTGATTCGGACAGGCTTACATTCGCTAGGATTCCGCTACCGTTTGCACGTCAAGGACTTGCCCGGCAAGCCCGATCTTGTATTTCCAAGATATAGAGCGCTCATCTTTGTAAACGGATGCTTTTGGCATGGTCACTCTTGTCCGCGGTGTAGAATGCCGAATTCCAACATTGATTATTGGAAGCGGAAGGTCGCAAAAAATGCGGAACGCGACGCTGTAAACCGCGAGTCGCTTCTTGACGACGGATGGCGAGTGCTGACGATATGGGAATGCGCGCTGACGGGCAAATGGAGATTAGGGTTGAATCAAGTAATTGAATTCGCGTCCGAGTGGCTCTTGTCTACGCGAACACTTTGCGAGATTAAAGGCAAGGCAACATGATTTGCGCTATCGAGTTTTTTGCCGGTATGGGCCTTATGCGCGCAGGCCTAGAATGTGTCGGAATTAAGACAGTCTTCGCCAACGACATCGACATAACAAAAGCGAAGCTCTATGCCGAAAATTGGGGGAGCGAGGAGTTGCGTGTTTGCGATATTCGCGCTCTGGATGGCGACGATATCCCCAACGCCGACCTTGTTACAGCATCGTTTCCGTGCACGGATATGTCGCTCGCCGGTAAGTACAAAGGCCTGAACGGCGCGCAATCCGGTCTCGTACTAGATTTCCTGCGGATTCTCGATGAGATGGAAGACCGCGCTCCGCGAACGCTCATGATTGAGAATGTAATGGGTTTTCTGACAGCAAACGGCGGTCGTGATTGGGAGACAGTTGTCAATGGAATCCAGAAACTGGGATATGAAGCCGCGCACTTAATCGTTGACGCCAGCGCTTTCGTCCCCCAAAGTCGCGCGAGAGTATTTCTATTTGGCCACAAGGGGACCCTCGAATTGCCAGAGCCGCCGGAGATTCGAAAAGACCTCCGACTGGCGAGTATCGCGGAAGAGGATGGAGACTGGTGGTCCGTTGATCGACTTAGCGCCTTCCTGCAAACGCTGTCGCCAATACAATCGAAACGTGTTTCGCGCTATCAGAGACGGTTCTGGCCAGGTTATTATGGCGCATTCAGACGCACGAGAAGCGGACGGCCGGTTTGGGAAGTCCGCGCAGACGAACGAGCCGGCGCGCTTCGCACGACTCGCGGCGGCTCCGCAAGGCAAGCGATTGTTCGTGCTGGGCGCGGAGAAATTGCGGTGCGCTGGATGAGTTTGACCGAATATGCGCGCCTACAAGGCGCTGAGCATCTGCGCTACGACTCCGTAACGCCCTCGCAAGCAATGTTTGCTCTCGGCGACGCCGTGTGTGTACCGGTCATCGAATGGCTGGCGAAGCACTGTCTGCTGCCGGTGTTGCGTCAATGAGCCCGAAAAAAGAACCAGAAGAAGTTAAAGCTCTTTATGTCGGCGTCAAAAAAGCGTTGGATACGGACTATGGAGACGGGCGCCGCGTCGGGGATTGCGAATACGGTGTCTACCTGTTCTATGATTACGACGGCGAGCCGATATATGTCGGCCGAACTGTCGAAAAGCTTCGAGGCCGCATCCGTCGGCACTTGACCAATCAGCGAACCGACGCCGTTGCCATGAGCGTACTTGATCCTTTCGAGGTGGCCGAAATTGAAATGTGGCCGTTTTGGGACTTGGAATCCGCTGGAAGAGCCGAGGTCAAAGCAACTCTTGATCGCGCAGAATACACGGTCTATCTAAAGGCGCTACGAGAGTCCCAATTCGGTGTTGTGCTTAATGAGAAAGAAATTAAGCGCACGGATGAAACTGACCTGCCAAAATCGATTCGCGTGTCCATCTTGCCTGAAGAACTAAGGAGGAAACGCGAACATCCAGACATTCGACTTGCGCGGCGAGCGCGAACAATCGCCAATTTGGCGCGGGTTATAAGTGAGCGGAGCGTCAGACCTGGAATTCGGAGAACCCTTTGGGCGCAGGCGCGGCGACTCGAACATCTGGCCAAGACAAGGCTAGAGGAATTTGAACAGGGGTACGAGATCTAAGCGAGGAACACCTATGTCTGCGCCACCTTCTTCGCTCAACCCCGCCGCACCACCACATACCCAATCACCAGCGAGATCACAGTCGCCACTACGATCGGAAACGCGCTCTCCATAAAACGCAGCCAGAGCAGATGAATCCCGATCAAAATCACGGCGCTGATGAAGACGCGGTCGAAAGCATTGGTGTAAAAGGGCAGGAAGTGCTCGTCCGGAGACTTTGCTTTGCGCTCGATCTCGGGCTCGATTGTCGGTTTGCCTTTGGCTTTACTCATGCGGCTACTCCTTGACCGCGCCGAAAGTCAAACCCATGACGATATAGCGCTGCGCCAGAATCACGATGATAGCCGAAGGGATCAACGTGATCATCGACATCGCCGCCAGTTCGCCCCAGTTGGTGCCGGTCACGGTGACAAATTCCGCCAGCGCCGTGGTGATGGTGCGCGCGTTGACGCTGGTCAGGTTGGCCGCAAACAGATATTCGTTCCAGGCGAAGATCCAGCTCAATATGGCGGTCACGGCGAGGCCGGGCGCCGACAAGGGCAGAATGACATAACGCAGCACGCCGAGCAGCCCGGCGCCATCGATCATGGCCGCGTCATCCAACTCGATGGGGATGCCGTCGATCACGCCCTTAAGCAGCCAAATGGCGAAGGGCAAGTTGAAGACGCAGTAGAGCAGAATCAAGCCAATCTGCGTATCGTACAGGGTCCAGCCCTGGACTAGCGTCACGTCAAAGATGGTGATCTCTTCAATGCGGAACGTGCGCGTGAACATGATGAAGAGCGGCAGCAGGAAGGCCGCCGGCGGCGCCATGCGATTGGTAATCAACCAGAAGAAGATATTGTCGCGGCCGGCCAGCTTGTACCGCGAGAGGGCGTACGTCGCCAGCAGCGCCAGCACCATCACCAGCAGAGCGTTGCCCGTGGATACGACCAGCGAATTGGTCATGTAGCGCTGGAAGGTGCTGTCGGTCAACACGTTGCTATAATTCTCGAGCCACAAGCGACTAAGCGCCAGGTTGGGTCTCGCGAACAGCTCGACGCGCGTGCGCATCGACACCACAAACATCCACCAGATCGGCAGCAGCGTCAACACCGTCATGAATATCCAGATGCCGTAGGTCGTGAAAAAACGTCCGATGCGCTGTTGGGTGCTGGTCGTCATTCGACCTCATCCTTGCTCTTGCCGGAGATGGCGATGAACAACAGCCAGCACAGCACGATGGTCAGATAGAGCGTGATGATCGATATCGACGAGCCATAGCCATAATCGGTGCGCGGGAAGACCACCCGCCAAATGTAGATGCCGGTGAAGCGCGTGCCCGGTCCCCCGCCGGCCAGCATCCACACTTCATCGACAGTGCGAATCGCATCCATGATGCGGATGAATACGGTCGTCAGCAGCACCGGCCGCAAGAAGGGCAAGGTGACATACCAGAAGACTTGCAGGCGATTGGCGCCGTCAACTTTGGCTTGCTCCACCGGCTCGCGCGGGATCGCCGACAAACCCGCCAGCATCGTCAGCGTCACAAAAGGCGTCCAATGCCAGACATCCATGATCACCGAGGTCAGCATGGCTTGGTCGGGGTAGGTGCCGATGCGGTAATCGAAATCGAACCAGCGATCGAGGAAGAAAGGCACGGGACCAAAGCCCGGAATCACCAGCAGCCTCCAGATGGCGCCCACGGCGATCGGCGCCACCATCAGCGGCAGCGTATGAATGACTCGGAAAATGGACTTGCCGGGAAAGTTGCGCGTCAGCATTTGCGCCAGCAGAAAACCCAGCACAATCTGACTGCCGATGGCGAAGATGGCGAATCGCAGCGTCAGACCCACCGAATGCAAGAAATCTTCGTCAAAAACCAGGCGGCGGAAGTTGTCCAGGCCGTTGAAGATGAGGCCGTCCTCCGCCGAAAAAACATTCCATTGATTGAAGCCAACGAACAATACATACAAAAATGGCGCGAAGCCAAAGATGATCAAAATGATTAATGTCGGGCTGAGCAGGAGCCAGCCGGTGCGCGGATTACGCATGAATCACCCGCCCCCAACGAGGCGACTACAAGGGCGGCATATCATGCCGCCCGGGTCTGCCTGTTGCGCGTAAGGGCGTTTCGCCGAAACGCCCTTACAATTTTTACAGCTTATCTTGGGATGGGGGCTATCTAGCCGCCATAACCCAAGCGTGCGAGTTCCTCGTCAACTGCGGCCGCAGCTTGGGACAAGCCTTCGGCAGCAGTCAGTTCGCCCAAAATCACGCGATGGATGAAGGGATCGATGATCTCACGCACCTGCGCGTGGAAGGGGAAGGGCGGCGCGCCGGCAAACAGCGGACCCTGCTCTTCCAGCAGCGTGTAATAACCATCAACCTTGGTATCCTGCTCGGCGATCAAGGGATCATCGAAGGTGGCGGTGTGGGTGATGCGCGCGCCGGCGGCAGCCCACTCGGCCTGTACCGACGGCTGACCAATGAATTGCAGCCAGAGCAGCGTGGCTTCCTTGTTGCGCGACGAATGCGGAATGCCGAAAGCGCCACCGTCATAATAACCGATGTAGCCATTGCCCATCTCGGCATCTTCAATCACGCCGGGAGCGGTGACCGGCAGGCGGACGCCGACGTTGCCGGTGATGGCGGAGCGCGTCTCGTCAGTGGCGATCCAGGCGGCGTTCTCGCCATAGACCCAACCCTGCGCGGCGCGGCCAGCGGCGAAGCTGGATGCAACCTCGTCCCAGGTGCTGGAAGTGGCTTCGGGCGGCGCGAACGGCAGCAAGCCCACCCAGTAGCTCAGGGCCTCAACAGCGGTATCGCCATCCAGCGCGCCGCCGTTGGCGCTCTGCGCCGAACCGGTTTCCAGGTTAATGCCCCAGTTGTACAAGCCGAAGGACGGACCGATCGACTCGAGGAATTCGTATGTCGAAGCCGGGTGTCCGGTCGAACCCTGAACCGTCGTGCCCCACAGATCCATATCCATGCCTTCGCCGTATCCAGTGAAGAATTCAGCGTTGTCACGATACTGCTCGAAGGTCTCGGCCGGCGTCAGCGGATAGCCGTAATCGGCTTCGAAAGCAGCCTGAATATCGGCGTTCTCGAACAGATCCTTGCGATAGAGATAAACCTTGACGAAGGCTTCCATCGGCACGCCGAAGAGATCGCCATCGGCGTTCTTGAAGTAATCGGCGAAGCTGGTGAAAGCGGCTTCATCGTAGTCCGCGAATGCCAGATCCGGGTGATCGGCAGCGGCCTGGGTCAAGTTAACCAGGTAATCCTGCGCCAGGTAGCTGTAGATGATGTCTTGCTCGATGTAGACGAAGTCGTAGATGCCGGTGTTGGCTTCCATGTCGTTGATGGCCTTGGAATACATCTGATCCCAAGACGTGGTCTCGAACTCGACATTGATGCCGGTGTACTCGGTGAAAAGCGGCGCCAAGACATCGGCCACGTAATTCGAGGGCGGAGTGCTCTCGGATACGCCGCGGATGGTCGTGCCGGCGTAGGGCGCGGCGGCTTCCGCCCACCACCCGTGGTGGTCTGCCGTCACCAGGCTCATATTGGCGAGCAAGGCAAAAGCCAAGAGCAGAACGATAGTGAAAAGCTTTTTCATGGTGCGTCTCCATAGACTGAACGAACAAATGGACGTTTGCGCCTTGCTGATTGGCTGCAGCTTGCTGTAGCTGGGCATCAAAGTGGAGTTCGTAATCTTCAGCAAAGCGGGAGGATTGTAGCAGACTTTCTCTGGATTTCGCAGGACGAATCATGCCTAAAAACAATACGGTAATTGTGGGACGACTTATCAGGTCGCCCGCTGTCATCGACTCTCTTTAGCATGTATAGCGCTGAATCTCGGTGCTCTCGGTGTCCTCGGTGGTCAAAAGACAAGATGTGATTGCGCTGAACAACAGCTTCCGTCAACCACCCGCCCGCGTGATCGCATCGCCCATCGTATTCACCACGAAGTCGACTTCATCGGCGGTGATGCACAGCGGCGGCGAGAAGGCGATCGTCCCGCCCAGCAGCGGCCGCGCGCGCACGCCCATCTCCAAAGCCAGATCGCTGATGACCCCGGCGGTCGGTTCATCGGGTTCGCGGCTTTCCACACTCTTGACCACATCAAAGGCCGCCAGCAGTCCGACGCCGCGCGCGTTGTCGATGTTGGGGAATTCGTCAGCCAGTCCTTGCAAGCCGTCCAGCAGGCGCGCGCCCATGGTCTTGCTATTCTCCAGCATGCCTTCGCGCTCGATGATATCGATATTGGCCAGGGCGACGGCGCAAGCCGCTGCATGCCCGGAATAGGTGAAGCCGTGCATCCAGCTTTGGTCGGCCGGCGCGTTCAAGACGACATCGCGGATCTCATCAGACAAGTGCATGCCGCCCAGGGGTATATAGCCGCTGGTCACGCCCTTGGCGAATTGCATGATATCGGGATGGATGTCGTAGACGTGGCTGCCGAACCATTCGCCCGTGCGCGCGAATCCGCAGATCACTTCGTCGACGATGAACAGGACCTCGTATTTTTTGCAGATCGCCTGCACCAGATCGAAATAACCATCGTCCGGGATCATCACGCCGCCGGCGCCCATGACCGGCTCGGAAATGAAGGCGGCCACCGTCTCCGGTCCCTCGCGGATGATGGCTTCTTCCAGCGCGCGCGCCGCCGCCTGCGCGACGGTCTCGCCCTCGCGCATATCGCCGTTATAGCGATAGGGATTGCCTTCGGGCACATGAATGAATCCGTCAACCAAGGGTCCAAACATGGTGTGGTATTTGCTGATGCCGGTCGCGCTCATCGCCGCCATGGTGATGCCATGATAGCCGTTCAAGCGCGAGATGATCTTGGTCTTTTCGGTTCTGCCCAGCTGGCGCCAATAGAAGCGCGCGGTCTTGAATGACGTTTCGGTCGATTCCGATCCGCCGGAGGTGAAGTAGGTGAAGTTCATATAGGGTCGGAAGAATCCGGCCAGCTTATCCGCCAGCATCGCCGACGGCGGATTGCTCATGCCCGCGAAGCCGGAATTATAGGGCAGATCCATCATCTGGTCATAAGCCACCTTGGGCAATTCGCGATTGCCCCAGCCGATATTGACATTCCACAAGCCGGCCATGGCATCGAGGATCTTCTTGCCATCCGTAGAATAGAGCCAAACCCCATCGCCTCTTTCGATCATGGCGATGTTCTTGGCGCGCGAAGGATGATGCAGGCCGTGCATCTGGTGTTGATCTTGTTCGATTAAAGTCGCGTGATTGTATGCGCTCATTGTCAGTCGCTTTTCCCCATTTTCTACTATTGCCAAAAGCATAACGGATTCCGCCTGAAAATACGACAGTATGTCCGTATCGAGCACTGGCCACAGCGTGAAAATGCGCTGATTATGACAATTCTACTCACAAATCATAACCTGTAGGGCTTGTCCGGTAACTTACCTCGGCAGCGCCTGGTTTTACCCCACCCCCCGGCCCCCTCCCCGACAAGTCAGGGAGGGGGAGCTAACTCTTGGCGGATTCCACAGAATTCTGTTACGTTTCGCAAAGATTAACACTTTGTATTGTCGCAAAATTGGTGTTTTCCAGGTAGTGTTGCGTAAGTTTCGCAGTAGCGGACAAGCCTTGTAGGGGCGTTTCGCTGAAACGCCCGCAGCTTGCAGACAATTTATCTCGGGCGTCTCACGAAACGCCCCTACATTTTCACATTGTTTCATGGCAATCGGCGCATAAACTTCGTTGATGCGATTGCTTTGTCTGTCAGCGCCGCCACGCGTCTTTCAGAATACCTGGCAGCAAGCCGGCAGCCACGCGCTTCAAGCGCTGACGCAGCCGCCGACTTGCCAGCGCCGGTCGATCCAGCGTCATGACCAACCACCGTCCCAGCCGGTAGCGGCGTGAATTGAGCAGGGCTTCGATATCCCGCGTCTCGCGAATCTGGTAGGGGCTGCCGGGGGCGCTGACCGCTCGCCACATGTCCAGCGCTTGCGGCGGATGCGCGCCCGGGAAACGGTAGAGGCAGCCGGGATACTCGTCGACGTTGTGCAGGTGGAAAGGTCTGCGCAGCGCCAGATAGGATTCCCGCGCCCAATCCAGCGCCTGCTGTCGTTGCGCCCAGTCGGCGCGGCTGTAATAGTCGCATTTTTCCAGCACTTGCTTCGGCAGCAGCAAGGAATAGTGATACATGCGGATGCCTCGCGCTTCCAGCTGCTCGCCCGAAATCCAGTGCAGGTCTCGCAGGTCGCGCGCCCGGTCATCGATGACGGTCGGCGGACGATGCGTCGTATAGCGATAGCCGGCGCCCCATTTGAACAAGCGATGATAGACGGCGGCACCGCGCCGCAGATACCAGCCATGCACGCAGTAGTCCGGGGCGCCCCAAAAGGTGACGGTCTTGAACGACACCGCCGTGATCGTTGGATCCGCGCGCAGCATCTCGATAACCGCCGCCATATCCGAGGGCTGATAGAATTCGTCGACATCCACTTGCCACAGATAATCGCCCGTCGCCCGCTCCGCGTACGCTTGCGACATTTCGTCTTTCTCGCTCCAGAATCCATCGCGGCTGACGATGATGAGCTTGTCTTCCGGGTCTTCGGCAGTCTTGAAGTCGCGCAGCGTCGCCATTGTGCTGTCGGTGGAATGACCGTCGGCTGTCGCGATATTGCTGGCGGCGGGCGTGGCGCCTTCAACCACGATGATTTCATGAGCAAAATCATAAAGCGCGCGCAGCGTATGCCTTATGAAAGGCTCGCCGTTGAGCACGATGATGCCGAAGGTGACGCGCGGAAACTCACTCACCGCTGAACCTGTAGTGATCTGCACACAATCAGATTGTTCCGTCCTTGATGAGGGATCGGTAAAGCCGCAGGTATTGATCGCTGATGCGCTGGAAACTGTAGCGTTCGCGCGATTGCTGATGCAGCGCGTCGGCGTACCAGGATTGTTCCAGTGTCCATTGTAGGCCGCGCAGCAGATCGACCGGATCTTTCGCCTTGGCCAGGTAGCCGTTCTCTTGGTGCTGCACGAGATCGGCAACGCCCCCGCTATCAAAAGCGACGCAAGGCGTCCCGCTGGCCAGGGCTTCCATCACGGTGTTGGGCAAGTTGTCTTGCTGCGTCGGCAAGACGAACACATCGCATGCGTTGTAGAGCAGGTTGAGACTGAGTTCATCGCTTAAGCGTCCCACGTTATGCAAGGGCAGATCGAGGGCGGGAGCTGCTGTCGTTTCCCCGCCAAAAACGGCCAATTCGATACCATCCCGCGCCCTTAGATTGCCTAGCGCCGCCCGCAAATAGGCAAATCCTTTACGGGGATCGGCGGGGCCGCCGATGGCGCCGAACAAGATCAGCTGCCGGTCGAGCGGCAAGTTTAAGGCGCGGCGCGCGGTGGACTTGTCGAGCGGCTTGAAAATCTCGTGATCGATGGGATTGGCGATGACCTCGATACGTTTGTCGCGCAGGGCGGCGCTGCCCGCGGCGCGCTCCGCCAGCCAACGACTGGGACAGACGATGGTGAGCGGCAGCCGCGCCCAGGTCCGTCGCTTGTCGCGGAGGACGCTTGCGCTCAGATCGTTTGATCCGGGATTGAGCAGCTGCGGGCAGCGTCCGCAATCGGCCTCGAAGCGTCGGCAATCGCCGGCATAATGGCAGCCGCCGGTGAATGCCCACATATCGTGCAAGGTCCAGACCACGGGCGCGTCGATGCGCGCGAGCTCGGCAATCGGCAGAACGTTGTCGCCGATCCAATGCAGATGCACGAGGTCGGCATTAAAGCTGTTAATCGCCGCGGCCATCGGATAGCTGAACTGATTGGAGCTCCAGTAGGCGGCGTCGGGCTGGCGCGGATGGCGCAGCAGCTGCCGGCGGTGACGAGATTCCGCCAGGCGACGCCCTATCCGCCGGCGCAGCCCCAGCTGCTCGCCCAGCCGGACTACGCTTGGATCGGCCGTCGCTTTGCGCCAGACCAGCATCTGCGCCTGGCAGCCGGATCGCAGCAGCGCCTGGTGGAGACGATAGGCCGCGATGCCGGCGCCGCCGATGCGGTCGGTCGCGGATACGGTCAGTATTTTCACGAGCGGGCTCTTTATTCGTCGGTCTTTCAGGATTATACACGGCATCGGGCGCAGCTCGACCAAGGCTGCTGACGCGTGAGCAGCGGACTGCGAAAACGCGCGCAATCTAGTTTATCGTCGAACCTGAAGCTGAGGTGAACACAAGTTTTCTCCTAATGCAAAGGAAAGCGAGATTCGTCGGGGCGACCAATCAGGTCGTCCGCAACAGCGCTCGCGAAGGTAGGGCGTGTCTGAAAGTGACGAATACGCGATGATTTCGAGCGTGTTACGTGTGGGCGACTCACAGAGTCGCCGCTACAAGGCTTGTATGATAGGACAAAATTGCGGCGTGATTTTCTACCCCTCCCTCCAGCCCCCTCCCCGAAGCATCGGAGAGGGGGAGCGCAGTCTCGGAATTTGGAAGAGTGTCCTCAACATTGTACGATTCCGGGGTTTCAATTGCTTCTACAGAGTCAAGTCACCTTTGTCCATTGCAATGGGATTGAACTTGCCCCGTGAGGCGTAGGATCGAGGGGGCGCCGGCCGGGGATGGGGTAGAAGAATGCGCGTCTGGCGTCTAGTAGCGGACAAGCCTTGCGGGGCGTGTCTGAAAGTGACGAATACGCGTTGATTTCGAGCGTGTTACGTGTGGGCGACTCACAGAGTCGCCCCTACAAGGCTGCAGTCTGGCGGTTGACAGCTTATACTTGATGGTGAAGGGATAATCGTTGAAGGCATATCAGTGGCGGACAAAAGAATTGCAGCTTGGTACCAGGCGCTGCGTCCACGCGTCTTCACGGCGACTTATGTGCCGATCGGCTTGGCGGGCATCGTGGCGGTGGGCGACGGCGTGTTTGACGCGCCGGTCTTCGTTCTGGCGCTAATCGGCACCATGCTGCTGCAAGGCGCGGCCAACCTGATCAACGAATACGCTGACTATCGGCGCGGCGCTGACCAGCTCAAGCAAGCCGGACAGGGCATGACTATCAAGAAGAAGATCCTCGCGCCCAGCAGCGTGCGCAACGGCGCCATCCTCACTACGGTGGCGGGCTGCCTGATCGGGTTGTTTTTGCTGGCGCAGAGCGGCCCCTTGCTCTGGATTATCGGGATCGGCGGCGTCTTGGTGGTCATCGGTTATACCGCGGGGCCCTTTCCCTTGGCGTACAATGGCCTGGGCGAAATTGCGGTGGCGATATTCATGGGTCCGGCGGTGGTCGCAGGCGCATATTATGTGATGCATCCGACGCTGTCGACGGATCGCATGGCTGAGCTGTGCTTGATCTCGCTGCCGATCGCCTTCATGGTGGCCGCGATACTGCACGCGAATAATATCCGCGATATGGAAGCCGATCGCGCGGTGAACAAGCGCACGCTGGCGGTGATTTTCGGCATTCGCTTCGCCCGCGCCGAATACATCTTTCTGGTCATCGGCGCCTATCTGGCGCAGGCGTTGATTGTGGCGGCCGGTCTGATGCCGGTGGCGACGCTCTTGACGCTGGTTACGCTGCCGGAGGCGCTGCGTCTCATCCGCATCTTCAATACCAGCCGGGCCGTGCCGTTGATGCATCAGGCACAGGGCCGCACCGCCAAACTGCACGGACAGATCGGGCTGCTCATGGTGGTGGGCTGGGTGTTTTCGTTGGTCTGACGACCCCGAGCGATACACGAGCTTGAACCAGCTATTGGCGCGCCAACGTTGTGTTTCGCGAGAAATGCCCGTAGTATTAGACTGATGAGGCAATGCGATTAGGACGCCGTCGTTGGGCGAGGCGCGCGGCGGAAGGCAGGTCAATGGCAGAGCTTGAGAAGGACGAAGCGAATGCCGCCGACAACAAAAGCGGCGCGATGGAGACAGTTTCCGCGGAGGAAATCCAGTCGCTGGCGCAGGCTGTCGGCGAGAAGCTGGGCGAAAAATCCGGCAAGCCACTGCAGCAAATCGCGCTGCTGATCGAAAAGTGTGGGCTGGATTTCGTCAAGAAGATGATGGCGGAAACCGAAGCCACGGAAGCGGCCGGCGGCCTGCGCACACAAGACGGCAAGCGCCGGCGCACCAAGGGCGGCGTCTTCTTCTTTTTGGCCAAGGGTCAAATGGATCCGCAGTATCGCACCGACATCTTTCCCAATTTGATCAGGCACGGCGACGGCAGCATCATGCCGACGGGGCTGGAATGGGGAGACCGCATCGCTCATATGCGCGCGCTGCAAGACAAGCCGGGCCAGATCAACAATTTGACGGTGACCCTGACGGGCCGCCCGGGCGCCCTGCATATCGAAGGCAGCAGCGTCATGACCGTGATCAAGCAAGAACAAGTCAAAGCGCCGCCATATCCGAAGGGTGTGCCGCCGTTCAGCGCAGTTGAGGGCGCCACCAATTATTATGTCTTCATGGGATTGCGGCACTGGCTCAAGGTGGAAAAGGCGCTGGAAAACGAGAACGACATGCTGATCGTGGAAGGCAGCGCCGTCTATGATGCCCAGTTGGAAGGCATCACCATCTTGTCCACCGGCGTGACCACCAAAGTCTTGGAGCAGCAAAAGCGCCAAGGCAAGCGTCAGGCGCGCTCAAGTCAGCCGGGCGGGGGCGCTCCGCGGAAGACGGCCATAGTCACCCAGGCGCAGGCAAGACCCGATTTGAGCGGCTTGGCGGAGGCGGATGCCGATAAATTGCGCCAGCTCTTCAAGGCCGCCGACAAGCTTCGACAGAAAATCGCGGACATGGAAGACAGAGGGCAATCCAGCGGCCTGACCATGACGCGCCGACTGCTCGATCAAACCGAGAAGCAGATCAGCACGCTAATCAGGCAGCACGGTCTCTGATCGCATTACCAATACCAGACTTGGTCCCAGGCGGTCATCCAATCGGGACCGCGACTGTAGACTTTCTGCGCCGCGCGATCGAGTTCCACGCCTGAGCGTCCCCGGAAATCTTCCATTTTCTCGACCTGGTCCACCTCAATCGTGATGGTCACAGGCGAGCTCGGCTTGTATGGCGCCACTGCGGAAAGATCTTGCAAGGCGTCATAGGCGCCGGCTTCAATCATCTCGCGGGCGCGGATGGGCGGAATCTGACGCGCGGAATAGCGGCTCAAGCCTTTCTTCACGGCCACCGTGGTCAAGCCGTCGCCGAGGTAACTCCTGGCCTCGCGGCAGACGGCTTCGTCGCCGGTGACCAGCAGGACGGGACAGTCGTAATGCCCGCAAAGGGCGGCATTGACGCCGACTTCGCCGACCAGATCGTCGTTGAACCAGAGGTTGTGCCATTTGACCGTGGAGATGGTATGACACATGACGCCATCGGCGGTATTGTTGCGGGCGTGCATGCCGACCAGCAGGCAAGCATCGGCGCCTTCTTCCAGCAGCTCGGTATAGCGGCTCCAGGCATGATGCGCCACCCAGGTGCAATCAACATCGAGCAGCTCCGGGACCAGCGAATTGAAGGTCCAGTCTCCGCCTGCGCCGTGACAATCGACCACGACGATCTCGCTGGCGCCGGCGCGCTTGGCGCCGCGCACGGCCGCATTGATCTCCTCGGTATAGAGCCGGCGGCCTTCTTCGTACATGGGCGCGCCGCCGTTGACCTGGCTCCAGGTGACGATCCCGCTGACGCCTTCCATATCGCACATGATTAGAATCTTCATGGTCTACATCTCCTTCGCTTCAACCTTCGTCCGTTTCCATATTTGGGCGCGTCGCTCCTTAGGCGAGGCTGGCCGTCAGTTCATCTAGCGCGGCCGCCACATCATCCAGGCGCATGCAGCCATCGACGATCGACGGCGCTTGCGAGAGATCTGCTTCCGTATTCAAGTAAAAGCTGCATTCGTTGGCGCAATCGATGCCCGCTTGCGCCGCGAAGGCGGCCGCATAAAGGCAGCCGAGCAGCGAGCTCGCTTGGGAGCCGATCATCACGGCCTTGCCGCGCTCTTGGCAAAGCCGCAGCATCTGCCGCGAAGCCGAGAAGCCGGTGCGCGGCGTCTTGATATTGAGAATGTCGAAGGTATCGAAGTCGAGTTCACGCTGCAGATCGGCCAGCGTGAAGGCGGAGTCGTCGGCGATGATGGGCATGGCGCATTGTTGACGCAAACGCCGGCGCGCGCAGATTTGCTCAATTGGCAATGGCTCTTCGCAATGGACGACGCCCAGGTCGCGGAGATGATTCAAATGTGTTGGCGCATCGTGCTCGCGCAGCGTCTGATTGGCGTCGACATAAAATGAGGCTGCCGGAAAGTCGTCGATGAGGCGAGCGAGGGTCGCCGTCTCCTCGTGGATGTCTTTGCCGATCTTGACCTTGAATACGCGCAGGCCGGCTTGAAACGCAGCCGCGACGTCCGCGATGACCTGTTCAGGCTTTCCGGTGCTGACGATGGCGCTGAGCAGGATGTGTGGCCGCGAGCAGCCCAGGTAGCGGGCGAGGGAGCGTCCCTGCGATCGGGACAGCGCGTGATGCAGGGCCATATCGAGCGCGCCTTTGGCGGTGTTGTTGCGCTTGACGCGATCCAAGCGAGGCGTCAGCGCGGCGACCGACTCAAAAGAATCCACCGTTGCGCCCCGCAGCATCGGCGCGAAAGCTTCTTTGACAATGTAGATTATGGACGTCTGAGTCTCGCCATAGATGCTCGGGCGCGGCGTGGCTTCGGCGAGGCCCATGCTGCCATCGGATAGTGCGACGCGTATCAGCACATGTTCGAGTTGGCGCAGCTCGTCCGCTCGACCCCAGCGCAGCGGCTGCTTCAGGGTCACGTTGTACGCCGTCGCGGAGACTGACTCAATGGTCGGCATGTTGGGTCTCCCCGATGATGTCTCGCGTCAGGCGCGCCACTTCGGCGGGCGCCAGCCCGTCAATGGGCAGGCAGTGATAGTTGGAGAATCCGGCGCCGTCGGCAAAGGGATAAATGCCGTAGTTCGAGGCTTCGGCCGCCATGATCTTGAGCGCGGACGCAGTGATCGCTCCGGCATGCTGAAGCGAATGGGCTTCGTCTTGGAGGTCGCGTGGCAAGAAAGACAAGTCGGCGGGGCCTTCGGCGCGATCGAAGGGCTCTTTGCGCGCGCTCAAGCGCCGCAAGCGGGTCAGGGGATGCAGGCTCAATTCGATGATCGTCCAGCGCGGAAAGTGGCGCAGGGCATGGTTGATTTCACGCGGGCCGCGGATGCCTTCTGTAATCAGGGGGCCGTCGACACTGTTGGATAGCTGCAGCCAGGAGAAGGCTGCCGCCATGCCACCGGGGACGCGTTCGGCAAAGGCCTTGGTATGTTGGAAGCGCTCGATGCGGTCGCTGATATGTCGCATGGGCTGGCCGCGCCAGGTCTGCACGGTGGGGATGGCGATGCAATCAGCGATTTCGCGCCGGGCGGGGATGACGTCCATGCCGGCGCCGTCGAGCATTTGGCGCAGGGCACTCAAGGTGGTGGTCTTGCCGCTGCCGGTCAGCGCGACCAGCATGACATTCTCGTGTTGCGCCAGCGAATGATAGCCGGGATGATCGTCCAGCCGCAGGAGCGGGTACTGGTCCGAGAGGGTCAGATTCAGTTGTGGCAGCACGATATCGCGATAGTATTGGCGTCGCATCGGGCAGTTGTTCCGTCAGATTGGCGTCGGGGTTGCCCAACTATTGATTTGGCGATTGTAACTCAATATTGGCGCTTGCTCACTGGCTGCGGATAAATCTCGTCGTCGATCCAACTATGGGCAACGAATTTTGAATGCGATGTTTTTCGTCTGCGGTCTCAGTAGAACCATGCAAGTCTTGGGAAGAGGTGTTGGATTGGATATGGCACAGGCGGGCGAGCCACCGGCTCGCCCCTACAGGCTTGTCCGGTAATTTACCTGGGCAGCGCCTGGTTTTTACCCCCCCCCCCGCCCCCCCCCCCCCCCGGTGTGGGGGGGGGGGGGGGGGGGGGGGGGGCCCAAAAACCAGGCGCTGCCGAGGTGAATTACCGGACAAGCCTTGTAGGGGCGTCTCGCTGAGACGCCCGTCCCCGCTAGCCTTTAGTGTTGCGGAATTCCCCGAGTAGCTCCACGAGCAGCGCGCAGCTCAAGCCGATCAAGGCGCCGGCGATCGTCCAGGTGGGCAGGCGCTCCAACATAGCCTGCATCAAGACCGGCGGATAATCCGGAAACGGGTGCGCATGCCTGATGTCCTTGAATAGCATCAGGGCGACCGTGATCAGGCTCGATAACGCGCCGATCAACGAGCCCAGGATGACCGCCGAGACGACTGACGCAAATCGAGTCTGCTGCGCCGAAGGTCCGCGCTTGGCCCAGAACCAGGCGACACCGGCGATTGATATGGCTGCGCCCAATGCAGTCACGGCCACAACATCCTCGTCTTCGACGACCGACCACAGCAGCGTGATTGTGGCGAGGGCCAGCAGCATCAACCTTGTGAATGCGAGGCGTCTGTCTTGTTTCATACCATCAGTGATCGCAAAACCAGGGCTTCCGTTTCATGGCGCAAAGCCGCCGGCATCCCGCAGATGTCGCAACGCGAGGCGGTAGAAGTCTTCGCGCGCGTCGTCGTGAACGGCGTGGCCGCAATCAAACATCTCCAGGCGTCCTGACGGGACGCGCGCCACAAATCGCTCGCCGAGCGCCTTCGGATTCAACTTGTCTTGTTTGCCCAGCATGATGATCAGCGGGCAGCTGATGCGATGCGCCTGGCTCAGGCAGATATCCCCGCCGGCATCAATGTATCGCGTCATCGCCCGCACCCAGGCGCCGGTGAACTTGGCCGCATCGCTGAAACCATGTTCGCGTTTCTCTTCTTCCGTTATCCAGTCACCCGGATAGCTGCGCTGGAAAACGCCCCGCAACTCCGGCCCAAAGTTGCCGATGGCGCCAATAGCGATGCATGATGCCACGCGTTCCGGCTCGCTGCTCGCCGCAATCAGGACGACTTCGCCACCATCCGAAAAACCGAGCAAATGCGCCACGTCGATGCCGAGCGCATCCATGAACGCCAGCAAATCATCACAATCGCGCTGATAGAAGTCGTCGGGAAAGTCGCGCGGTTTGGGCATCGATTGGCCGTAGCCGCGCAAGGTCAAGCCAATAACGCGGAAACCTGCCGCCGCCAGCCAATCCATCGCGTGACCCAGTTGCCCGCGCGCCGTGCCCAACATGCCATGAATCAAAATGACCGGGATTTGCTCGCTGCCCGGCGCCGAATCTTCGTAGTGCAGGCAAGCTCCGGTCTCGATGTCGAGTAGAGGCATGATTGATTATCCGGCGACCGCTTGCCCGTCTTCCAATGCGACCGGCAGCACTTCATCAAAATGCTCGACTAGCACGATCGTCAATTCGTCCAATACCTCTTCCGGCACATCGTCCAGGTCATTTTCGTTCTTGAGCGGCATAATGATAGTATCCGCGCCCAGGCGATGCCCCGCCAGCACTTTGTCCTTGATGCCTCCCACCGGCAAGACCTGCCCGCTCAGCGTAAGCTCGCCGGTCATTGCCACGTTGCTCTTGGCGGATCGACCCGTGAGCAAAGACGCCAACGCCGTCGCCATCGTGATGCCCGCGCTCGGCCCATCTTTGGGCACCGCGCCGGAAGGCACATGCAAGTGGACGTCAAAAGCATCATAGAATGCCGGATCAACCTGCAAGTCTACAGCGCGCGAGCGGGTGAAACTGTAGGCGATCTTGGCGCTTTCCTGCATGATATCGCCTAGCTGACCGGTGTACTGAAAGCCGTTGCCGCCTTTCATCTTGGTCGCTTCAATGAACAGCACATCGCCGCCGACTTGCGTCCAGGCCAATGCCGTCGCCACGCCGGGTATATCAGTACGATCCTGCAATTCGCTGCGATGCCCGTAACGCGGCTTGCCCAGCCACTCATTTACAGATTCCTCGGTGACGGTCGTCGACTGAAGCTGGCCCTCGGCAATTTGCGTAACCAGCTTGCGCGCCGCCTTGCCCAATTCGCGTTCCAGGCTGCGCACGCCGGCTTCGCGCGTATAATCGCGGATGATACGCAGCAACGCTTCGTCTGTAAAGCTGAGCTCCTGCGTGTGCAATCCGCTTTCCCGCCGTTGCCGCGGCACCAGATACTGGGCTGCAATCGCCTGTTTCTCTTGCTCCGTATAACCGCTGAGCTGGATGATCTCCATGCGATCGCGCAGCGGACCGGGAATGGTCTCCAGCGCATTCGCCGTGGTGATGAACATCACATCGCTCAGATCAAAAGCGACGTCAAGATAGTGATCGCGGAATTCAGCATTCTGTTCCGGGTCCAATACCTCGAGCAGGGCAGAGGCCGGATCGCCGCGAAAGTCGCGACCCAGCTTGTCGATTTCATCCAGCATGATCAGCGGATTGCGTGATTTAGCGCGGCGGATCGCCTGGATGATGCGCCCGGGCATGGCGCCGATATAGGTGCGGCGGAATCCGCGAATCTCGGACTCGTCCCGGATGCCGCCCAAGCTCATGCGGATGAACTCGCGCCCCATCGAGCGCGCGATTGACGCGCCCAGCGACGTCTTCCCCACGCCCGGTGGTCCCACAAACAGCAAAATTGCGCCGGAACGATCGCGACGCACGGGATCAAAACGATCGCGCCCGTCATTGTCCGTTTCCCGTTCAGCACGCAGTTTCCTTACCGCAAGGAATTCCAGGATGCGCACCTTGATATCGGTCAAGCCGTAATGATCTTCGTCAAGGATTGCCCGGGCATTGGCGATATCGAGCTTGTCCTCGGTGCGGATATCCCAAGGCATGCTGCAAATCCAATCGAGATAGGTACGGATCACGCCGTATTCCGCCGCAGCCACCGAGAGCTTGGAGAGGCGATTCAACTCGCGTTCAGCTTCCTTTTGCGCCTCTTCCGGCATGTTGGCTGCTTCAATCAGCTGGCGGAATTTCTCGATCTCTTTCTGATCGTCGTCTTCTTCCAACTCGCGTTGGATCGCCTTCATCTGTTCGCGCAGGAAATAATCCCGCTGCGATTTTTCCATCTCCTGCTGGGCGTCTTCCTGGATCTTGCGACCCAGAGACAGCACTTCGTATTCCTTGGTCAGCAGCTGGAGCAGGTGACGAATCTTGTCGCCGACATTGTCCATCTCCAGCAAGCGCTGCGCATCATCGAGATCAATCCGGACGTAGGTGGCGATGGAATAGACCAGCTGCAGCGGATCTTCGACATCGAGCGCGTTGCTGACCAGTTCTTGCGGAATGCTCGGCACCAACTCTGCCAATGCGGTGAAGCGATCAACGATGCTGCGAACCAACGCTTCCGATTCGATGTCATCGGCGAAGACCACCTCGTCTTCGGGAATTCTCGTCACGCGCGCCTTCAAGTACGGCGATGTGGTTACGAATTCATCAATCCTGATGCGCTGCAGCCCTTGAATCAGCAGGCGCACCGTTCCATCGGGCGTGCGGAAGAGACGATGTATGGTCGCCAGCGTGCCAATCTGCTGCACCTCATCCGGTCCAGGCGTGCCCAGGTTGGGATCTTTGGAGGCGACCAGCCCCACCATGCGATCGCCCGCCACCACCTCGTCGACGAGTTCAATGCTGCGTTCTTGTCCGACCGTGAGCGGGATTGCCGTCTGTGGATAGACGACCAGCCCGCGCAGCGGCAAAATCGGCAGCTCTTCCGGCAGGTCAATCGCCGTGCCCTCGTCTTCCAGCTCATCATCGAGTTTGATATCAATTTTCGTATGAGCGACCGTGACGTCGCTCGGCCTCTGCTGCCAAAATGTCATCTGTGTCAATCCTTCTCGCTTCGTGATTCCGGCATCACCGGCACGGTCCGGCTCTGCCGGAATGGAAGCTCAATGTTCAAGATTCCGTTGTCATAATCTGCGCTGACTGCTGTCTCTTCTACCGGCTTGGGCAACACGAATTCCAGTCGGAATTCTCCGGTTTCTATTTCAACCTGATGATAGGACGAGGCTCGCGCCAGGCCAGGCAACTGCCGATGCCCGCTAACCACCAGCCGACGATTCAAGAGCGCCAATCGGAAGGCGTCAGCGCGCATGGCGGCGATCTCCACCCGAACGATAAAACGGTCTTCCGTGGCAATCAAATCACTGGGCGGCCGAAATCTGCCCGTTTCATCTGGTGGAAGCATACGCTATCCAGCTCGCGATATTGATTCAACAATACATGACTAACGCGCCACTCAATTACTCTACTACCAAGTTTACTCAATCGCGCATAATAAAAGTATCAGAGCTTGCGCCGCCGCGGAAATATAATGCAAATCTTAGAAACCCGGCCTTTTCCCGACAGCGCTGCTCACGAACTCGGACAACCGCTGATGCGGAAAACGGCTCATTAGGCATGTGCGTTCCCTGAAAACAACTACAATAGAATCCAAACATTGCTTGACTATTGCTTGGGTGAACAGTCACATGGAACAAGCGAATGAACTCCCAAAGCGACGGAGCGCGAATCGCGCCCGAGACCGCCAGACCGCGCGACAAAAGCGTCGGCTGGCCAAGGCCGATGCGCGCCCCGTTCCCATCCTCGACTTCCGATCCAATTGGCTGAACCGGGCATCAAGCGCAGACGCCGGCCGGCTGTTGCGCGCGATGTCCTGGCTGTTCTCCAGTCGACAGCCGCTGGCGAAGCTCACCTTCTTTGTCGCCCTCGCGATATTGATATTTTTCGTCGGCAGCTATCTATTCACGGGCCGGATATTCCCCAACGTATACGCATTGGGCATTCCCGTCGGCAATATGACGCCGGAGGAGGCGAGCGAAGCGATCCTGGCCCAATGGCAATCGGACATTACCATCGATTTCACTGTCAACGGCGAAATTATCCGGCGCGTAACACCGGACGAACTGGGGATGACGGTCGATGTTGACGAGATGGCGAACGCCGCGCGTTCGCTTGGCTTATCCGGCATCCCGTTGGGTGTGGATGTAGCGCCCGCAGTTTCCGTCAACTACGGCCGCGTACAGTCCGTTCTTCTGGATATGACCGAATTGATTTATGTATTGCCCTACGAAGCCGGCTACAAATGGTCCGGCGGCAAACTGGTCACGGTGCCCGGTCGTCAAGGCAGACATCTCGATATCTCGGCGAGCATTGAAGAGCTGACCAATGATCCCGCTCGTGTGTTGCTCGAGCGGCGCTTCGAGCTGCCGACGATTCCGCTCATGGCGGACGTCATGGATAGCTCGCCCTTTATCGAAGAGGCGCTCGCCTTTCTCAACGGAGGCGTCCGTCTAAACGGATACGATCCCTTCGTCAACCAAATGATTTCCTGGCAAGTGGATCAGAAGACCGCGGCCGAATGGCTGATCGCCGGAGAAAACGGCGTAGCCGTGCGCAGAGACGCCTTTGCCGCTTTCATCAAGCGTCTCAACCAAGACTTGATCCTGGGTGTGCCCAAGCGCTTTATCGACGAGCTTGATGCGATTGAAGAAATGGAGGACGCGCTGACGACCAACAATTCCAATGTCGTCATGCGCATTCGGCTCCTGCCACAGCCATACGAGGTAGCGCTGAAAGATACCGGTTACCGGATTGGGCGCAAAACTGGCATACCTTACCAGTTGATTTATGAAGCCAATCCAAACGTGGATTGGTCCGCGCTGACCATCGGCCAAACCATTCAGATCCCTTCCCGAGACTCCTTGCTTCCCGAACCACCGGTGCCGCACAAGCGCATCATCGTTGATATCGAATCGCAATGGCTGGTCGCCTTTGAACACAACCGTATGGTCTTCAGTTGGGCAATCTCCTCCGGACGCGAAACCGCGCCCACATACCCGGGCATTTTTCAGATCCAGCAGCACAAAGCGACCGCCTACGGCAGCAGCTTTGCCCTTTGCAACTACGCCGGCACGAACTGCAATCAGTGGAAGATGTCCTGGTTCATGGGCATCTACGAAGTTATTCCGGGTTTGATGAACGGATTCCACGGCGCCGTCGAACTGCCCAACGGCAACTATCTGGGCGGCGGCGGGGTATACGAACCCTCCACATTTGGTTGCATCATGTCGCTGAATGACAACGCCGAACAGCTCTTCCGCTGGGCGGAATCGGGCACCGTGGTCGAAATAATATCCAACGAATTCGAGCCTGAAAGTGACCTGGGCCGTTTCGCCCTTGAATACATCAGCACCATCGACACGGATTACCGGCCGATTTCCGCCTGACGGCTTTGCATTGCGCCGCTGCGAACGGTTTCAACTGCAACACTAAAACGAGACTTGTCGTTAACGTTTGGGAATATCGAGCTGGATGAAGCGCGCGCCCGCCCAAGGTGGGCGTTTTGTTTTCCGCGTCATACGGTACAATTCGCAGTCGCGATAAAGTCGAGATAGGGAAACTGAGCATGAGCGATGTCTACGGTACCTGGAGCAGCCCGATCACCGGCAAGTCAGTTGCCAGCGGCGTCGATTTGCGCGACGTCCAATGGGACAGCGCCGGCGAAACGCTCGTCTGGTGGGAGAATCGCGGCAAGCTCGGTGTGCTTGTAGCGCAGACCGGACGCGACGCGCCCTGTGATTTGACCGACATGAGCCTGAATGTCGCCGGTCGCGTTGGCTACGGCGGCGGCGCTTTCACGGTTGGCGCCGGGCAAGTCTTCTTCTGCGCTGACGGCCGCATCTACAGGCAAGCGTTGGCCGGCGGTTCCCCACAAGCCATCACGCCCGAATTCGGCGGCCACGCGTCGCCGGCCGTCTCCGATGACGGCGCTTGGGTGGCGTTCGTGCACAGCTACGAAAATGTCGACGGCCTGGCCATTGTCGATGCCGAAGGCAATCAGTTTCCGCAAAAGCTGGCGTACGGCGCCGACTTTGTCATGCAGCCCGTCTGGCGCCCGGGCGGCAGCCATCTGGCCTGCGTGGCCTGGAATCATCCACAGATGCCCTGGAACGGCAGCGAATTGCGCCTGATAGAACTCGCGCGCGATTCATCCGGCGCGCCCTGTGCGCAAGATATCGTCACCGTAACCGGCGACGCTGAAACCGCAATCTTCCAGCCCGGGTTTTCGCCCGACGGCCGTTACTTGTCTTATGTCAGCGATGCTAGCGGCTGGGGCCAAATCTACCTCTACGATCTCGAATCGCATAGCCATCGACAGATCACGAACGCATTGGCGGAACACGGCACGCCGGCCTGGGCGCAAGGGCTGCGCACGTACGGCTGGGCCGGTGACGGCGCATCCCTGTACTATCTGCAGAACGACCGTGGATTCCTCACCGTCTGGCGCTACGATCTGGCGCGCGCTCAATCGGAACAAATCGCCGGCTTGGAGCAATATACCGAGTTGACGCAAATTGCAGTTTCGCGCAAGAGCGACAGAATCGCCGCCATCGCGTCCTCGTCGCTTATTCCGCCGCGGATTGTCACCCTCGCATCCGATTTCAAAGTCAGCATCCACCGCCGTCGCGGGAGCGAATCCTTGCAAGCCGATCAGCTCTCGCCGGCGCAAGCCATCGCCTGGAAGGGCGACGACGGCGATGAAGTGCACGGGTTGTATTATTCGCCCGTTCTGCGCGATGACATGCCCGCTGGCTTGCCGCCCTTGATCGTCAATGTCCACGGCGGTCCGACTTCACAGCGCTGTGCCGGCTACTACAGCGACGTTCAATTTTTCACCACCCGCGGGTATGCCGTGCTTCAAGTCAATCATCGCGGCAGCACCGGTTATGGCAAGGCCTACATGGATATGCACCGCGGCAATTGGGGCGTATATGATGTCACCGATTCCATAGCGGGCGTCAATCATCTCGCGCGGGCCGGCCTAATCGACCCGGAACGCACGGTGATCATGGGAGGAAGCGCCGGCGGATTCACTGTGCTGCAATCCATGGTGGATCACCCGGGCTTTTACAAGGCCGGCGTCTGCCTCTACGGCGTCTCAAATCAGTTCGGCCTGCTCATGGATACGCATAAATTCGAAGAACGTTATACCTACTGGTTGCTGGGCGAACTGCCGGAAGCGGCGGAATTGTATCGGAGGCGATCGCCGGTGTTCCATGCGGACAATATCGTCGATCCCATCATCGTCTTCCAAGGCACGGACGACAAAGTCGTGCCGCAAGATCAATCGGATAGCATTGTGGCCTCGTTGCGGCGGCGCGGCGTACCGCACGAATATCATCTCTTCGAGGGTGAAGGCCATGGTTGGCGCCTGCCGGAAACCATTGAAACCTACTACAACAAGACCGAACGATTCCTGCTGCAGCATGTCATCTACGCGTGAGCGCGCCCACCCTTGGGGCGATGCATCGTAACGAGCAGAGAGCCGTGAATCAGTCCTAATGATCGAAAACTTTGCATTGCTCGTCGTTGGTCTGGTTTGCCTGTTTTACGGCGGCAACTGGCTGGTGCGCGGCGCATCAAACTTGGCGCTTTCCTTTGGTCTATCCATTCTCATCATTGGATTGACCATCGTCGCCATCGGCACGTCCATGCCCGAACTGCTGGTCAGCGTGCAAGCGGCGCTCGCGGGCAAGAGCGATCTCGCAATCGGCAACGTTCTCGGTTCCAACATCGCCAACATCGGCCTTATCCTCGGCGCCACCGGTTTGATCACGCCGCTCGGCATCAAGGCGATCCTGCTCCGGCGCGAGATTCCGATTCTGATTCTGTTCACAATCTTTACCTATCTGCTCACGCTGGATGGCGCGCTCAGCCGCGTAGACGGCGTCATCCTGCTTTTTTCCTTCGTCGGCTTCAATACGATGTTCTACTACCTGGCGAAACAGGAACAAGACGCGCGCCGCAGCTTGCATTCGTCCGATGGAGAGCCGAGACCGCGCAGCGCCAAACGATTGAAAGAGCTCGTCTTCTTATGCATCGGCATCATCGCGCTGGTGCTGGGTTCGCGCTTGATGGTCGAAGGCGCGGTGAACCTGGCGCGGCAGATCGGTGTCAGCGAGCTGGTGATCGCCATTACGCTGGTCGCCTTTGGCACTTCGCTGCCGGAATTGGCGGCTGCGTTGGCGGCCGCTTTCCACAAAGAAACTGATCTGGCTATCGGCAATATCGTCGGCTCCAACATCGCTAATCTGCTGCTGATCCTGGGTGTGACGGCTTTTCTGCGTCCCATAGCCGTGGATCGGTCGGAAGTGCAGTTGGAGTTTCTTGTCATGATCGCTTTTTCCATCATGCTCTTCCCCTTCATGCGTCGGCAAAAGCTGGGCAGGCGGCACTCCGCCATCTTCCTTGGCGCTTATCTTGCCTTTATCATTTACAGCCTGTTCAAAGGCGAACTGCCGGGATTGTTACAATGAATTCGCGGACAAGTTTGACGAAACCGACGAGCTATCGCCCAAAATCGCTGGGCAAGAGAGTCGCGCAATGATACTTCTTCCGCCCGCGGAACATTATAAAAGCAGCAGCGGCGTCGACATCTATCGCATATCGATGATGCTGTTTCCTAACGGATTTGTTGGCCATGCCTACGTCTTGGATGGCGCCGGCGTTTTGACCTTGGTTGACACGGGTTCGGGCATGGGCAGCAGCAACGATGATCTGCTCGACGGCTTCCAGCAATTGCGAGATCGATTTGGCGTATCATTCAGCTTGCGCGACATCCGTCGCGTGATCATCACGCATGGGCATCTTGATCACTTCGGCGGCCTGGCTTTCGTCAAGCAGCATGCCGATGCCGAGGTCGGCATCCACGAACTGGATCGCCGAGTACTAACCGATTACGAAGAACGGGTGATTGTCGCCACCAAGGCGCTGGGCATATATTTCGATCGCGCCGGCATCCAGCCCGAGCTGCGCGAGACGCTGTTTGAAATGTATGGCTTTGCCAAAAAACATCTCACTTCTATAGATGTGGATTTGAATATCGCCGATGAACAGGTGATTGATGGCATGGAATTCATTCACACCCCCGGTCATTGCCCGGGACAAGTGTGCATTCGTTTAGGCAATGTGCTTCTCAGCGCCGACCACGTCCTCTCCCGCGCCACGCCCCATCAATCGCCGGAGAGCATTACCCATTATATGGGGCTGGATCATTACGCCGATTCGCTGCGCAAATTACTGCGCTACGAGGGCATCGAGTTGGCCCTGGGCGGACACGAAGACCCCATCCACGATCTTTACGGCCGCGTCCACGCCATTCGCGCCAGCCACAACCGCAAGCTGGACCGCATCCGCAAGATCATGCGAGACAATGGCGCGCCCATGACCATCAGCCAGATTTCGGCGGCCATGTACCCGGATGTCAAGGACTATCACATATTGCTGGCGCTGGAAGAAGCCGGCGCGCATATCGAGTATCTGTATCAGCACGGCCACCTGAGCATCGCCAATTTGGAAGAATATGAGCGCGATGCCAATCCCGCCATATTATATGCGTTGCACGAGTGATTCGGGTCGCGCCAGGCGACCGCATTCGCGCGCAACTGAAGACCCGTGCTTAGGCCGAATTTACAGTCCTCTTACACTAGCCGCAGGAAAAGTCGTTATACTTATCTGAAACACGGTCGAGAAGCAGCGGCGCGCAGCACCCAAGATCCGCGCGTATGTTCAATGCGTACTAGGTGTCAGCCGCGAGAATCAGGAGTGGCAAAGCATGGAAGAGAAGCCGAAAAACGACCACGGAAACTCCGAGCGCGAGTTCGAGCTGGCGGGACTCGTGGAGCGGCTTGCCGCCAACCTCATTGACAGTTTCCTGCTGCTTCTGCCGATGATGCTCGCCGCCCTTGTCTTGGCATCGGGAGGGCGCTCTCTACCGCATCAGTTGCTTCAGTTTGTAATGCTGGCGATACCGGTCGCCTATCACTGGTATTTCTGGACACGCCGCGACGGACAGACGCCCGGCAAGTTTGCGCTAGGCATCCGCGTCATCAAAACCGACGGTGGCGCCATCAGCGATGTCGATGCCGTGATTCGCGCTATCGGCTACAACGTCAGCGCGATGCTCTTCGGCCTCGGTTTCATCTGGGCGCTCTTCAACGCCAAAAATCAAGCCTGGCACGATATCATGGCCCGCACCTATGTCGTGCGCAGCGACAAACAGCGCAAAACTGTTGAAGTCTTGCTCTAGTAGCGCGTAGCATTTTGGCGAGTCTGTCGCCCAGTGACAAGATATGACGAAATTGGCAGGGCGCCTGGGCGCGTCACGGGTCGCCGCGGACGAACACTACGCCCAGTCTCTAAGCGCCTATCAAGCGCGGCGTCTCCGAGACGCTCAAGAGCATATCGAATCGGCTATCGAACTGCTGCCTCATCACGCCGAGTATCAGGCGATGCTGGGCTGGATTCACTTGCAAGGCGATGCTACTCCCGTGGCGCAAGCCGCCTTTGATGCTGCTTTGGACGCTAATCCCTACGAAATGCTGGCGAACTACGGCAAGGGCATGCTGGCCTATCGAGAAAAGCAATGGGAGTCGGCAGCCGGCTACTTCCTCGATGCCCTGGCGGCTCAACCCGAGCGACCGGAAACCCAATTCTATTTGGCGCTGGTCCGACATCGGCAAGGTGAAAACGCTCACGCCGAGCGTTGGATGCGGGCGGCTAAGGCAAACTTCGCCAAAGCCAATGATGATCGCGCGGAAAGATGCCAGGCCTGGATCCGCGAATTCGAAAAACTGCTCAAGGAAGAATCGACGCGCGCGTCGCGTTCGCTATGACAAGCATCTACATGAAGGACGAGCTCATGCGCCACTTCTCTGCGCTTAACCGCCTGCTGCCCGGGCCGAGTAATCTACAATGGCGGACAATCGCAAAGGTTGCCGCTGCCTTCGCCATCCTATCCCTCGCCCTGGGCGCTGCGTTCGCACAGCCCCAAAATCAAGATTCACGCGCGATGACGCCAAATTGGTGGAACGATCGCGTATTCTACGAGATCTTCATTCGCAGTTTTCGCGACAGCGACGGCGATGGCATCGGCGACCTGCAAGGCGTCATTAACCGCCTGGACTACCTCAACGATGGCGATCCCGAAACCACCAATGACCTCGGCGTCACCGGCATTTGGCTGATGCCGCCTGCCGAAGCGCACAGCTATCACGGTTACGATGTGACCGACTATTACGCGGTCGAATCCGATTACGGCACTATGGATGACATGCGGCGCCTGATTCAGGCGGCGCGCGAGCGCGGCATCGCCGTGATCGTCGATATGGTGATCAATCACTCGTCAAGTCGTCATCCCTGGTTCATCGCCTCCCGCACTGAAGACGAGCGATACGACGACTGGTATATCTGGGCGGATGAACACCCGGGTTATGCCGGCCCCTGGGGCGCTCCAGCCTGGCATCAGGCGGGCGATCGCTATTACTACGGCGTGTTTTGGGATGGCATGCCCGATTTCAATTTCCTCAACCCGGCGGTCACGCGGGAAATGTACGATATCGCCGCATTCTGGTTGCGCGACATCGGCGTCGATGGCTTCCGGCTGGATGCGATCAAACATCTCATCGAGTTGGACGAAATACAAGATAACACGCCGGAGAGCCGCCAATGGCTGACGCAATACGAAGCGCATCTGGAATCGATCAAGCCCAACAGTTTCACGGTCGGCGAGATCTTCAACGGGCCATCCTTCATCGTCTCGCGTTACATCAACGAGCGGGCCATCGATATCGGTTTTGATTTCAAACTCTCCGAAGAGATGATCGGCGCTGCCCAGAGCGGCAACAAACGCGATATCGCTCGAGCGCATCGAAACGCCATGCGCGACTATCCCTTCAATCAGTTCGCTACCTTCCTGACCAATCACGACCAAATTCGCTTGTCCAATCAGCTATTGCATGATGTCGGCCGCAACAAGGTCGCCGCATCGCTTCTGCTCACCGGGCCGGGCGTACCGTTTCTCTATTATGGGGAAGAAATCGGCATGTCCGGTACCAAGCCCGATGAACGCATCCGCACACCCATGCAGTGGGAGAACAGTCCATCCGCCGGCTTCACTGACGGGAACGATCTGTGGGAAGCCTTGCAGGATACCGACAACCTGACCGCCGCCAACGTCGCTGATCAGCGAGACGATTCTGAATCACTGCTTAGCCACTATCGCAATCTGATCCACCTGCGCAACCACAATCCGGCGCTGCGCCAAGGGGATCTCACCGCAGTGGATAGTGATGTCCGCGGCGTTTACGCCTTCCTGCGCCAACACTCGCAGCAGACCTTGCTCGTCGTCATCAATCTCGACGATGAACCCGTCAGTGACTACGGACTCAGTTTGGACGATAGCGATCTGGACTTTGACCACGCCCGCTTGATATTCGGCGACGGCGCGATCGCGCTGCCCGCGGTCAATCAATCCGGCGGTTTCCAGGACTACGCTCCTCTGCCGCAGCTCCCGCCGCAAAGTATGCTCGTCATTGAATTCGTGAGCGAAGACTAATTTGACGCCCTATCTTTCCCGTAGCGGCGACTGGCATTGCAAGCCCGTCGGCAGGCATTTACAATGCGACGACGTCAGCTCATCGTGATAGCGTAACCGACTTTGGACATTAATCTGGGCGAGCTCTCGGCGCTACTGGCAGCCCTCTGTTTCAGCCTCGCGACCACAACCTTCACATTCGCGGGACGCAAATTCAGCGCTACCTTCACCATGACCGTGAGCATGCTGCTGTCATTTCTGTTTCTCTTGCCATTCCATTTGGCGCTGGTTGGAGAAGTGTTCCCGTCTGACGCCTCGCTTGACCATTGGTGGCTATTGGGCGGATCGAGCCTGATTGGATACGTGATTTCGTCAGTAATGCTGCTGCGGGCCTTCCAGTTTATCGGTCCGCGCTTGACCATGCTCATCGTATCCTTCACGCCCGTATTTGGCGCGCTGCTGGCTTGGCTGCTCATCGGACAGGCCTTGTCGCCTATCGCCATCGCTGGGATCGCGCTGGTGACTTTCGGAATTGCCTGGGTAGTTGCGGACGGCAAGACATATCAGGTGAATCTCAGCGCGGCCGATTTTCGCAGAGGACTGGCATTGGCGGTTGGCGGCGCCTTCGGTCAAGCCGTCGCCTATGTGATGATGTCGGAAGGCGTGAGCGACGGCTTCCATCCGATGAGCGCCGGCCTGATCCGCACGCTCGTCGGCGTCGGCGTACTCTGGTTCTACATGGCCGCGCGCGGCCAGTTGCTGGGCGACCTCCGCTCAATTCCGCGCGCGTGGCGCGCTCTGGCGCTTCTGGCTGTCGGCTCATTGACCGGGCCCGTTATCGGCACATCGCTGGTCCTGCTGTCACTGCAATATATCAGCGTCGGCGTATCCTCAACCTTGTCCAGTACCACGCCAATAATTCTGATTCCGATCGGACTCGTGGTCTTCAAGGAGCGGATTGGCCCGCGCGCGATAATGGGCTCGCTGCTGGCGATTGCCGGTATCGCGTTGCTGTTCTCGTAATGAGCGCATGTTCAAGACATTTGCCGCAGCGCTCTTGATACTCAGCTGATGAATCCCGGACCTTCTGTTTCAGGCTCGGTCGCCTGCTTTCGATGTTGCCGCGACGCAATTGCTGCCGCTAGTCGCTTGCGTCTCCTCGGAATCAAAATATGATTGGAGCTTGTCAAGGCTGCGGCATTCGCCGGCTGCAAAGTCGGTGAACTCGATCGGTAAGATTGCCTTCCAGCTAGCGCACCGGCGGTCAATCAATTTTGGGAGAGCGCATGAGACGTCTCCACATTTGTATGTTAATCGCAATCGCGTTAATGCTGTCTGCCGGAACTGCCGCTGCGATAGCCTTGCCCTCGGCCGATTGGTATGCCGTCATTTGGGCGCGCGGCCAGGACGCGTTTTATTGGGTGAACCGCGACGGCGCCATCGCCGTATTGTCCAGACCGCAGCTCGATCAAGAGGCGGCCGAAGCGGCAGTCCGTGTGAACATCTCTCGTGACGGGCGCTACCTGCTGCTGGCCGGCGATACCAATGCCGGCAACCAAGCTCTGGGCATTTATGATCTGCAAGAAGGCGGATTCACGGGTACGCTGACCGCCCAGCCTGGCATAGAGATTCACCCGGGCGCGGTCTTGGCCACGAACGCCGACGGAACGCGCGCCGCAGCGGCCTTTGTCGCGGCGGATGCCGACGATGAAACCTGGCAGATCATAACTTTCGATCTGGCGGGTGGATTGCCGCTGGCCTTCCTCGATAGCAGCGCCGTGGCCGGCCAGTTTGGGACCGCCCCAAGCTACGCGCGGGTTCGGCGCTACCAAACGTTGGACGATCCCGAGCAAGACAGAATCCATATTCAGCTCTGGCCCAAGTCCGGGCAGATTCCACCGACCGTACCCGCATTTTCATGGGCGCCCGGCGCTGTTGGCTCGGCGCTGTTGCGGACGAGCCCTCTAGAGCGCGCGTCCGCAGATTTCAACGCGCTCACCGAACTGGAGGTGTTCGCGTTTCAATTTGGTGAGCTGCCATTCATCCCCTTCACCGCGGTCGTCTCTTCCGACAACGCCATCGGCACTCTGTCTCCGACCAGTTCGAACGCTGAAATTGAGACCGTCTATTTCGATAGTGAACGCTTCCTCAGTGTGCCGCTATGGGCGAAGGGCGGCGAATGGATCGCCGTATTCACTGAGAGCGGAGAAGAAGGCGTGACGGTCGGTTGGCAGATTCTCTCGCTAGCGGAACCGGAGACGGGAGGCGGGCTTGTGCTTTTGCCAAATGATGTTCGCGAAGTTCATGGCACGCCCGACGGCTTGCTGGCAGTAACGACGGGCGGCGAGCTGCGACACGTCACATCACTCGATGACACGACAGGCGCCTTGCTTTTCCCAAAGCAGGACATAGGTCTGGAGTTGATCCAGGTCGTATACGTCAGCAAGACTCCCTACGACTTTGCCTTGACGGAACTCGCGCAGGCGTCCAAAGCCTAGCTGTTTCGAGTGTCGCCATTGCCCGGCCGACCGATGTTGCCGTCGCCTGATTTTCCAAGTTAGGGAGAACTGGTTATAATTGAACCCGACTACGGAATCGATGCAGGTGCATTTCAGATGACCGATTTCAATATCCGCCCGTTGCAGCGATCCGACCGCGAATGGGTCGCGCACTTTCTGGACGAGCGCTGGGGAACGACGCAGATCGTCTCCCGCGGCAAGGCTGTATACGGGCACCTGCTGCCTGGATTCATGGCGGAAAAGGCTTGTGAAACTTTGACGGACGAGGATGATGAATCAGCCGAGAAAATCGGATTGATAACGGTTCACGTCGGCGACAAGGAATGCGAAATCACTACCCTGAACAGCCTCTTTGAATCCATGGGCGTCGGTACTGCCTTGGTCGAGGCGGTCGAAAATTGGGCGCGCGAAGCGGGGCTGGAACGGTTGTGGCTGATAACCACCAACGATAATCTGGCCGCCTTGAAATTCTGGCAGAAGCGCGGTTATGAACTGGTAACCGTGCATCGCAACGCCATCGCCGACGCCCGCCGCATCAAACCGCAAATCCCTATCACCGGCCTTGACGGCATCACGATTCGCGACGAAATCGAACTTGAAAAACGCATCTGATCATAGAGCCAAAGCGGCTTCGTGGCGTAGATCCGAGAATCGTCTGCAAATCAAATGGCTAGAAGGATTCGACCCCTTCGGATTCCGTGACGGATTGTGTGCGATCCGTTGAATCTTTCCGCCGCTCTCTCCAGATGCTTTCCCCAGCCATCAGCAGCGCGCCCAAGACGATCGCGTGATCCGCAAGATTGCTGACGTTGGAGACGAGATTGGGTATCTGATAATGGATGAAGTCAACGACATGTCCCCAGGTCAAACGATCGATGACATTGCCAACGGCGCCGCCAATCACCAGGCCTATGCAAACCGGCAGAAAAAGCGCCCGCGCCGGGACGCTGCGAAAGTACCATAACATCGCCGCTATGATGACAAATGCGAGCAGCAAGAATAAATTGCCCGCCATCGGCAGAATCCCGAAAGCCGCGCCGGTATTGCTGCTGCGCGTAAGCTGAAACAATGGCGCCAATACAGGAATCGGCTGGATGCTCTGGTAGGGCTCTAGATTGCTAACGACCCATAGCTTGCCGACGCGATCGACCCCGGCGGTCAAGGCGACCGCGCAGCCCATTACGATCCACTTGCGCATTCCGGCTGATACCCTCCCGGCGCAGAAATCCAACACGGCATTGCAATTGCGCGGCAGCCGTCAGCGCGTCGACAAACATTCTTGTCGGGTCGGCACTGTGCCGCGCGTCCGTATTGTAGCAGAATCTCCGAGCGTTCTGCTGATGAGTGCGTATAGTCATGATCCGTTATTGCATGTCGGAATACAATTGGGGCGGAATGCGCCCGCGCCTGGGTACCGTTTGAGCCATGGCTGACTTCGCGAATTGGTCTCTGCAGCGGCAAAAGCAATTCTGGATGCGGCTCGCTCTCGACTTGATCGGCAGCTGGAACTTGACCGCGCCGAATCTGTCCTGGCTGGGATACGGTAGCAACGCCGTCTTCAAAGTTAACGCTGATGACGGTGACTTCGTCTTCCGCCTTCAAGCGGGCGGTCGCATAGATGCCGATTCGCTGCGCGCCGAACTTGCCTGGTTGCGGCATATCGCTGCCAACACCGATCTCGCGGCGCCCGCGCCACTGCCGACTATTGACGCCGCCGCTGAGGAATATTTCGCGTCTGCGCTGAATGGCGCGCTGCCTCCGCCTAGCCTGGTTTATGCCTGCCTGTTTCGCTTCATCGCCGGAGAGCCGAAATCATCAGCGCGGCTCACCCTCGACGATATGCGGCGCGTAGGCCAATTCCTGGCGCGGCTGCACACTGCCGGTCAATTCGAGCCGCCTCCAGGATTCTCGCGACCGCGGCTCAATGCTTCCGGCTTTTTCGGCGTCAACTCGCCTTATCACGCCGTCGACAAGGCCGGGTTAATCTCGCCGGACCAGGCCAAGACGCTTTCGCAGGTAGCGCAGAGAGTACAGGGCGCGATGCATAAGCTGGGAGAAAACGCCGACGCCTTCGGGTTGATCCACAGCGATCTGCTCGCCAAGAACATCCTGTTTGAGCATGGCCGGCCCGCCGCGCTTGACTTCGAGTACTGCGCCTGGGGATTCTTCCTCTACGATCTGGCGCCCCTGCTTTGGCAGCTCAAAGGCGAGCGCGCCGCGGATTATCCGCGCCTGGAGGACGCGCTGTGGGCGGGATATTCCTCCCGGCGGCCGCAAATCGACGAGCATCGTCAACTGTTGGAGGATTTAATGGCGGCCCGACACTGGGCATCATTGCGCTGGCTGCTGGGAAATCTGCAGCATCCGACCGTCCGTGAGGTCGCGCATTCATTGATTGCCGCGCGGACGGAAGAGCTAAAGTCCTACCTGGACGACGGAATCTTGCGCCGAAACACGCCGACGCTGTAAATGACTGACTGAACAGGAACGGCAATTGCAATCGAAACTGAAAATCGCTAACGAGCGCGCTTATCACGTCTATCTGGCCATGTCGGGCGTGGAGTCGTTCGCGCTCACCATGGCCTTCACCATCAACCTCGTCTATCAGGTGCAGCAGGTGGGATTGAATCCCCTGCAGTTGGTCTTGATCGGCACTTGCCTTGAATTGACGGCGTTCCTGTTCGAAATCCCCACGGGAATCGTGGCCGATGTCTACAGCCGTCGTCTGTCGGTGATTGTCGGCTTCCTGCTTTTGGGCATCGGCTTCCTCGTCGAAGGCAGCTTTCCCCTCTTCGAAGCGCTGCTAGTCGCGCAAGTCATCATGGGCATCGGCTATACCTTTCTCAGCGGCGCCAAACCAGCCTGGATCGTCGACGAAGTTGGAGCGGAACGCGCTGGCTCGGCCTTCCTGCGCGCGTCACAAGTGTCACAGATCAGCGGATTCGCGGCTATTTTTGTCAGCGTCGCCGTGGCCAGCATCAGCCTGCAGCTGGCCATTGTTGTGGCCGGACTGATATTGCTGGCGCTGGTTCTGCTGCTGATGCTGATCATGCCGGAAGCCGGATTCAAACCCGCCGCCCGGGATCAAAACGGCAACTGGTCGGCGTTGTTCGATACCTTGCGCGGTGGCATCGGATTGATTCGCGGACGGCGCTTGCTTTTGCTGATTCTGTTGGCGACGATCATTCATGGCGCCTTCAGCGAAGGCTTCGACCGTCTCTGGACGGCGCACTTGCTCGAGAGTTTCAGCTTGCCCGCGCTGGGCGCCCTGGACGAAATCGTCTGGTTCGGCATTATCAGCGCCGTCGGCACGCCCTTGAGCTTGGTGGCGACCGAGTTGATCCGGCGGCGCGTCGACATGACCAGTCATCGGGCCGTGGCAATGACGCTCTTTGTCGTGTACGCGCTCATGATTCTTGCTGTGCTCATTTTCAGCCTGGGCGGCAGCTTCGCCCTGGTCTTGCTGGGCTTGTGGTTGACCGGCGCGCTGCGCGCGATTCGCAATCCCTTGATGGAAACCTGGATCAATCAGCATACCGAATCGGAGTGGCGGGCGACCGTGCTTTCGATTCAAGGCCAGGCCGATGCCTTCGGACAAATCGCTGGCGGTCCGGCCGTTGGCGCGGTTGGTCTGCTGTCGTCGATTCGCCTTGCCATCAGTATCTCCGCGCTGACGCTCCTGCCGATCTTGGCAGTCATCCGGCGCACGCTGCGTCCCTCAGTGATTCCAATAAGGTAATCCAAAAATAGATGGACGTTGTAGGGGCGTCTCGCTGAGACGCCCTCATTCCCAGTCACGTTTTCTGGCGATTCGCCGAAACGCCCCTACAGGTCAACGTTTGCTTGACTATCTTGGTTCTACTTCTGCATAAACGGCGACCGAAAATCGTATCTGGCAACTTGATGATGCGCGTCAATTCTGCCGAAGGTCAACAGGCGCAATCGCAATCTATTGGCCGACGCTGTAAAATGCGCCCATACTGGCTTGATTGGAATTGGCCGTCAGCTGTCCAATCTGTACCCAAATGCACGTGTCAAGCTTTGACGGCGTGACGATTTTCGGGCAGAGACTGCGCGTTCCTACACTTTGTGCTCCCCGTCCCTGCTCGCTGGGACGCCCCCGAAAAACGGAGGGGGATGTATGGGGGGCCAGGGCCGGGGGATGGGTAGAATGTCGGCGTAAATGTCGCAAATGCGTTCAAGCCACGTATGTAGATGCCGGTTTATCTTGCAACCTCTGCGCTACACCCAACATCTTTATCGAGTCGCCCGTCCCCATTGCAATGGGATGCTTCCCCGTGAGGCGGTGGACCGAGGGGGCGCTGGCCGGCGATGAGGTAGAAAAACGGTGTCTTCGGGAATCTCATCATTTGCCTGGTTCTACTTACACGAAAGGAAATCCATGAATACCCAAGCCATGCTCGCCGAACTGAAAAACTTCGATACACCCTCCATCACCAACGTTGTCGCCACCTATCCCGATTCGCCTACTTGCCTCGGCTTATACAATCCCTGGAGCGAGAACTGGTACACCGATCAATCCATCAAGTGCATGTACCCGGAACTGGGACGCCGTGTCGGCTACGCCGTGACCTGCGTCTATGGCCTGCCCGATCCGTCATTCAATCGTCTCAGCTTCAATGACGTGCTGGAGGCGCTGGAGGCATCGCCGGGTCCAACCGTGCTGGTGCTGCAACAGAAGTTTCCGGAGCATATCGCGGGCAAAGTGGGTTTGGCCGGCGGCAACATGGTCTCCGCCATGCGCGCGCTCGGCTGTCAGGGGCTAATCTCCAACGGTCCCTCGCGCGATCTCGATGAAGTGCGCGAGATGGATTTCCAATACATGCTGAGCGGCGTCACACCCGGCCACGGCGCGATGGCGGTGCAAGCGGTCAACGTTCCCGTGACCGTAGCCGGTATGGATGTGGCGCCGGGCGAGCTGATCCACATGGACGAAAATGGCGCCTGCAAGTTTCCCGCCGAGCGCCTGGAAGCTGTCCTCGCCAACGCGCGCGCCCTGCAGCAAGAAGAAGCCGCCCGCATGAAAGCGCTTCAAGCCGCGACTTCTGCGGCGGAACTGCGCGCCATCTTCGCCGGACATTCCTACGGTGATGACGACAGCTAGCGAAATCCGCGCGTTCGCGGAGTCAGTTATCACTTCATCCAATTGAGCGGAAGGAATAGCCATGCATGGCAAAAGCGTTCTCATCACCGGCGCCACCAATGGCATCGGCAAAGTCAGCGCCCTCGAATTGGCAAAGTTAGGCGCGGAAGTCATCATCGTCGGCCGCGACGAGATCAAGACGCGCAAGGTGCTGCATGACCTGAAATCGCAAAGCGGCAACGCCAATATGGACATGCTGGTGGGCGATCTGTCGTCCATCGCCGAAATCAAGCGCGTGGCGGCGGAATTCAGCGCCCGGCGCGATCGCCTGGACGTCCTGCTGAATAACGCCGGCGCGGTCTTTTCCGACTATCAAGTCTCGGCTGATGGCTACGAGATGACATTCGCGCTCAATCATCTCAGCTACTTCATACTGAGCCTGCTGCTGCTGGATATCCTCAAGCGCACGGCGTCCGACCAAGGCGAAGCGCGCATCATCAACGTCTCATCCAGCGCCCATCGAAACGCGACGCTGCGGCTGGATAACCTGCGCGACCAGAGCGGGTACAGCTTCATGAACAGTTATGGCGCCAGCAAACTGATGAATGTGCTGTTCACCTATGAATTGGCGCGGCGGCTGGAAGATTCTGCCGTGACGGTCAATGCGGTGCATCCCGGTGTGGTCAACACCGGCTTCGGTCACAATACCGGGCGGCTCTGGTCTACCTTGATCAAAGTCGCGCAAAAGCTGATTGCGATATCGCCTGAAAAAGGCGCAGAGACCTTGGTTTACCTCGCCTCTTCGCCGGATGTGGCGGGAATCAGCGGCAAATACTGGAACCGAAAGCAGCAAAAGCGCTCAAGCGAACACAGCTATGACCGCCAGCAGCAAACGCGACTCTGGGAGTTTAGCGCGCAGATCACCGGCCTTGGCGAAGCGGAGGACTGACTATCCGGGCAAGTTTGAAGGCAATGCGAATCCGTCTTCCCCGGCCTTGAACTCGAAAGCTGCCACAATCGCCACGAGACTCAAGGTTCCATATACATGTGGAAACAGTTCTCCCGCTTGCGCATCAGGCGCCGGTCCGCTGGCGGGATGCGCCGGCGCTTCCCACGTCACTTTGGCCGTTAACAATTGCTCATCCACGCACAAAAGCAACAGGTCCGTCTGTCCGCGGAAAAGCGTGTTCGCCACCGACAATACCTGACTACGGCTGGAGCAGTGGATGAATCCTTCGCATGCCAACGACGGCGCGCTGTATTGGCCGGCGCCTTTTGCGGATTCCCAATCGTCGCGTCTGGCGATGTGATAAATCACCCCAGCGCCTGCTGCAAATCGGCGATGAGATCGGCGGGATGCTCCAATCCGATCGAGATCCGCAGCAAATTGGCAGGCGTGCTGGAGTCTTCCTCGATCGATTCGCGATGCTCGATCAAGCTATGCGTGCCGCCGAAGCTGGTCGCGCTGGTGAAGAGCTTCGACTTGCGTACGAGCGCGATGGCCGCCTCCCGTCCCCCCTTGACCAGAATCGACATCAGGCCGCTGCCGATGCGCATCTGCCGTAAAGCCAGATCATATTGCGGATGACTGGGATGATGGGGATACATTACCCGTTCGATTTTGGGATGTTCCGCCAAAAAGCAAGCCACTTCCAGCGCGCTGTCGCTGTGGGCCCGCACGCGATACGACAGGCTCTGCAGGCCGCGCAAGGTCAGCCAGCTGTTCATCGGCGACAGCACCGACCCGCCAATCTTGACCAGCCGCATGATGCGATCGGCAAATTCGTCATCTTCAGCGAATATGATGACGCCGCCGAGCACATCATGATGACCGGCCAGGTACTTGGTCAGCGACATAACCACGATATCCGCCCCCAGTTTCAAGGGATTCTGCGCGACCGGAGTTGCGACGGTGTTATCGACCAGCAGCATGGCGCCGTATTGATGAGCGATGTCGGCGACCGCCCGGATATCGCCCAGCCGTATCAAGGGATTGGTGGGTGATTCCAGGATGACCATTCTCGTCTCTGGTCGCATGGCCGCTTCGACCGCCCGCGGATCGCTCATATCAACGAAGCTGGTTTCCAATCCCCAAGGCGCGAAGAACTCTTTAAGCTGAACGCGAATGCCGAAATACAAGTCATCGCCGGATACAATGTGATCGCCCGGCCGCAGCGCCTGGAATATCGTCAACATCGCCGCCGAACCGCTGGAAACGGCATGCGCCAGCGCGCCGGATTCGAGTTTGGCCAATGTCGCTTCCAGCGCCGCGCGGTTCGGGTTCTGATAGCGCGTATAAATCAGCTCATCCGGATCATGTTCGCGGCCCGTGGTTTCGTATTCAAAAGTCGTGCTCAAAACAATCGGCGGCACGATGGCGCCGCTGGCCGGATCAATTGCCGAATTGTGAACCGCGTCAGTTTCCGGGCGATAGGGCATAGTCTTTGTCCTCGTTTCGGCTTCTGTGACGCAGCCAATCATACCGTCATTCCTATGCTTCTTCCAATCCGCTAATGTGAGAAGCGCGCAAAAGCTAAGTCAGAATGCAAAAGCACGTGTACAATGTGAGAGAATACTTACCAAAATGATCGCGATGTGGCTACAACGGAGGACTGCACGATGCCCGATATGCTCGTCAAACTCTATGATTTGCCAGCGCTTAAGCCCGCGATTGACCACCAGTACAAGCAAGGCGTCACCATCCGGCGCGGAATGACACCGGAAAAAAGCCTCGTCCTCGAATGGATCGACGAGCACTTCACCCACTACTGGTCCAGCGAAGCCGGCGTGGGATTGTCCAGTCATCCAACTACGGTCATGCTCGCGCACCAGGGCGATCGCATCCTCGGATTCGCCTGCTACGATACCACCTTCAAGGGCTATTTTGGCCCGACCGGCGTCGATGAACGAGAGCGTGGACGCGGCATCGGCACGGCGCTGCTGCTAAAATGCCTGCACGAAATGCGCAATGCCGGCTATATGTACGCCATCATCGGTTGGGCAGGGCCGGTCGAATATTACGAGAAGACGGTGGGAGCGATGGTCATACCCGATGCCGAACCGCCAGGCAGTTATCGCGGTTTGCTCGGCACGGATGCCATCTTCAACGACGGCGCGCCCAGCGAGACTTTCGTCGCCCACCACTGATTCAGTGGCGCAGACCTTGCTTCGCCGAGTAGACCACAGCGTTGACCAGCTCGGTCAAGCCGCGTCCTTTGCCCATTGAGATGTCGCGGCCAAAAAATGTGAAGACCACTTCGCCATCAATGGCCGCCACTTGCTCCAGCGGCGCGCCCGAGCACGACTGATCGAGAATGGCGCACATCGCCATCGCTGACAACCCTTGCGGATTCAGCACATCAAAGTGGAAATCCAACGTGTGGTCCGGCCGTTCAATCGCCCATACAAACGCTTCCGATTCGCAGCCGACCACACGATGCCCTTCATCATAAGGCTTGGTGGCGATTGCTGCCGACACCGGCTCAAACTCATCCGCAATGGCGATCAGGTAGTCGACGCGTTCGTCTCGTGTTGAAATGAAACTGAAATCGTCCAGGTATTCCTGAAGTTTCGCGGGGTATTCTGGCATCGTGACAACTCAACTCGAACTGCCGCGGGGAAGCCCGGACCGCTTTCCCGCGGATAACCTCATTTCGACAGTGGCAAATTTCTGGGCACTCAGTAGTTCCAAGCCAATCATGGATCTTCTTCGGTACACTCCAACTTCAACGTCGAGTCACCCTTCCCTGATGATTCGGGGAAGGGCTGGGGATGGGGTAGAAATACGGCGTTTCCCAGATTCTCGCTACTTACATGGTTCTACGTTCGTGCCCTCTGAGGTTGATTCCCGCTATCTCTCGATGGGAAGGCCGACGCTGTTGCCCCATTCCGTCCAGGAACCATCGTAATTCCGCACATCCGAAAAGCCCAGCAGATTGGTCAAAACGAACCAGGTGTGGCTGCTGCGCTCGCCGATGCGGCAGTAAGCGATGGTTGGCGCAACGGGATCCAGCCCGATTTCTTCCTGATAAATGGCACGCAGCTCGTCGGCGGTTTTGAACGTGCCGTCTTCGTTGGCAGCCCGCGACCAGGGCACATTGTCCGCGCCCGGTATGTGACCGCCCCGCACGGCGCCTTCTTGCGGATAGCCTTCCATATGCAGCTTCTCGCCGCTGAATTCGGCCGGGCTGCGCACATCGACCAACTGGCCATCGGACTGAGTATGCTGCAACACGCCATCGCGGAACGCCCGAATCTGGCTGTCGTCCCGCTCCGGCGCCGTGTAATTTGTCGCCCGTATCGATGGCCTTTCCCGCGTCAATTCACGGCCTTCTTCGGCCCATTTCAAGCGGCCGCCGTCCATGATCACAGCGTTGGTATGGTCAAACAGCTCGAAGACCCACAGCGCGTACGTCGCCCACCAGTTGCTCTTGTCGCCATAGAATACGACCGTCGTCTCAGGCGTAATGCCGATGCGGCCGGCCAACGACTCGAAACCCGCTTTGCCCAGATAGTCACGGCGCAGCGGATCGTTCAGGTCCTTGACCCAGTCCACCTCGACCGCGCCCGGTATATGTCCGCTCGGATAAAGCAGCGGATCTTCGTTGGATTCGACAATGCGCACATTGTCATCGTTCAAATGGGCGGCTACCCACTCAGTTGAAACGAGCTTGGCGGCGTTTTTGTAGCCGCGGCTGCTGATGTCACTCATTTGCTTCGCTCCTTGACTATTATCCTGTCGGATTCGCCTGCGATTGTTCGTTCCGCAAATACCATCAAAAAAGTCAACCTCGGCGGGTTGACTTGTCGGTTTCGAACAACCAGATTACTGGCAACGTAAACAATCCCGCCTAGCGTTTGGCCTGCGCCCTGCAACAACATACGGTCAAGCGGACAGTTTTCCGTTTCTCCATGCGACTAACCTATCATAGCTGACGATACTTTTCAAGCGAACAATTCCATCTGCAAAACCGTTGGAGCCGAAAAGCTTGTCCGAATATGTAGAACCACCCGTGACTGGCATGAATCTGCTTGCGAAACGCAATCGAAGCAGGCTCGCTCAGCACGAAAATAACGGAGCAAATGCCGAATCCACACATTATAACTCCCCCTCTCCGTTGATACGGGGAAGGGGCCGAGGGTGGGGTAGACTTACGCGCCAGCATGATGAGTTATCGACAAGCCTTAGCGGGGCGTCGAGCAATCAACCCGCGGCGACAGACGGCAAATCAAGTGCGCCGTCGAAACCCTCCAGCGAAAGCCGGCAATGCCGCAATCGCAGACTGACATGGATGTCCGTCGGCACGGATATGACGAAGCGCGCTTGGCCAACATTGCCGATGACCGCCTTGCGCCGCGCGACCACATAGACGCCGGCGTCATCTTGCTCTGTCGTCAGTTGCCAGCTGAATGAAGCGCGCAGCCTGACGGTGGCGGATATCTGCGCGGTCTCTTGACGATTCAACGTCACATCGGCGTACTCGGCGTCAAGAAAGAAGGTGTTGGGCCGGCTAACCTCCCACCGGTAAGTTGTTGACTCATACGCGAGATCGCGCGCGTAACCCAGCAGGTCTATCGCTTTCCACAATTGTTGAACGTGCCGCGTCATAATTCTTCCAGATGCGCTTCGACCCAGGATTGATACCTGTGCTGCAAGTTCCTGGTCTCAGCGCCGACCGCGCCGTCGCCGATCGTCTGTCCGTCAATCTCCACAACCGGTATGATCCCGCGGCTGCTGCTGCTCATAAACGCTTCGCTGAAATTCGCGATGTCATCATGCCATGGCGCTTGTAATCGTATCTGGAGAACATCGCGACAGGCGTCCAGAACGATGCGCCGCGAGATGCCGGCCAGCACGCCGTCGCCGGCCGTGTATAGTTGTCCGCCGAGCACAGCGTAGAAGTTGCTGGTTATGCCTTCGAGGATACATCCATGCTCATCCCGCAGGAAAATTTCGTAAATGCCGGCCGGCATGTTCGCCTGCAGCGCCTTGCGCGCATGCATCCAGCTGCTGGTCTTGGCGGCTGGATCGCTCCTGCTGGCGGCATCAGTGGTAACGCAGCGTACACCCTGCGTTATGGCCTGCTCGGGAGGCGGCTGGTAGGGCTCAATCGTCAACAGCAATGACGCGGGCGCATCGGCGTTGGACGAAATGCGATAGCGGACATCTCCAAATCCCGAACTGACGATCATCTCGCGTAAAGCGGATCGCAATCGTTCTCGATCGCACAGGAGAACGAATCCCTTGCGCCGTGCGGAATCCTCCAGCCGGTCAAGATGCGCGTCCAGCAGCAGCGTTTGCGTGACATTATACGTATTGCTGACGGTATAAACGCCGTCGCGCGCCTCGAAGTCTTCCGCGGCGTTCAAGCTATCCGCCCTGTAGCTGACGTTTCGCAGGCCATCATGGGTGAGGCGTTTGACGATGGCGGGCATATTTGAGGCGTCCGATTACCGCTGCAGCCATTTCTCGCGGTAAACATTCCACAGAGACTGGTCCAGTTCTTCATCGGTAAAGATCGCTACGCCGGCCAGAGAATCTCGCTGATCCTCGTGTAACCTGGTCAGTCCGAGATTGACTCCGTCAAGCGCAGAGGAAATGTTCTCAATAACCGGATCATGGGCGTCGCTGGTCCAATCATAGTTGGGGACGCTGGCCAGAATCCGCGTATTGGTCTCCAGCAACGGTACATAGCTTTGAATCTGATGCGCGATCCAATTGATATAATCGAGAGTATCGCGTCGGTAACTTTGGTACATCAATATGACCACCTCGTCAGCCGATACCATGACGCGCTTCTTGAAATTCGCCGACCACATGGTTCCGGGCGCGATCGACCGCAACTCAAGCAAATCTGAATTCATCGGTGTCAGATCCGCTTGCACCGCTACGGCGATGGGCACATCCAATCCCGTTGCCGAACGCACGCTGCGTATGAGCCTGATGAAGTCATCAGTATCATTGAACAGCGGCTTGACATCGAGCATAATGCCGTCAAATTTAAGATCGCTGACCAATAGCCGACTGAAATCCGCCACATTATCATGCAAGAACAAATCATCTAATCGGTAGGAGTCTACTGCGTCCAAGTGCGTCCAAATCTCAATCCAGGCATAGACCTTTACATTGGTATGCCGCTGCCGCAACTCGCTCACAAAGGCGGCAATGTAGTCTCGCGATTCCATAAACCCGCCTTCGCCTTGCGGGCCGCCCGTCCAAACGCCGTTGATATCCAGCGTGCTGGCATAAGCGTAGACGGTGCCAATTTGGTTGTCTCGGAGCCGGTTGGCAAAATCCGCCAGCCGTTCATCATCAACTTCTCCGTGCGTCCAAGATTTGTCCAGCCAAATTGCATTGTTATACGATACCGGGTCCGGACTGCCGACAGTCGACAAGCCAGCCACTACTGCTCCCGCCAGCACGACGATGCCGATTGGGACGCCAATCAACAGTCGTTTCCGCGGCGATCTTGGATTTGCCTTTTCAGGATTGGATTGTGGTCTCTTGCGAGGTGAGACTCCCCGGCCCGTTGACCTTTGCGCCTGCGCGGGGTTGACCGGTCGCCTTGAAAAGATGCGAGCCATAACTGCGAACAGACCAGGTCGTGCGGTGGCATTGTTTGAAACAGCTGCTTGGAAAATAGACATGCACCAGCCCGCAAAGCGTCCACGCTTACGATTCAGCAAAAATTATAGCACAATTGTAATTATGTCACTATTCAACGGCAACGCAACCGCATCTCTCGAATCTTCTAATGCCCTGGCAGCGCTGCGCGCGCCAGGTTCAGTCGACGAACGATCCTGATTCGAATACGTGCTGCAGGTCTTTATCCGCCACCCGATGCCAGGCCAAGCCTCTCGGAAAACGGCGGACCCAACACCAGAATGCCAATCACAATCGATGCGATTGCAGCCAGCAAGACTGCGCCAGCCGCGACATCCTTCGCGACTTTCGCCATCGGCCGGACATCCGGGCTCACCAAATTTATTACGGCTTCGACAGCGCCATTGAAAAATTCGGCCAGCCATACCACAGCGACTGTCAACGCGAGCACAGCCATCTCCAAGACGGAAAGCCCTAGCCAAATCGCGAGGCTAGCTACAGCGAAAGTCACAAAAGCTAGAATTCTGATGTTCTTTTGCCAACGCAACATATACCGGCAGCCATCCACGGCGTAGGCGAGACTTTGAGCGCGATTATGGCTGACGATAGGACTGAATTGAGACGGATCACTGATATCGCTGCGTTCGCGCTGGTCGATAAACGGTCTATTCACGGACCAGGCCTCCATACCGGCTTACCAGCTCCGGGTCGATTCGCAGCGCCTGCAATGCGCGGCTCTGCGCTGCCCACATGCGCTTCCGCCTCGCCCCCGTATCGTGATCATATCCCAACAAATGCAAGGTGCCGTGAACGACGAGCATGTTCAGCGCATCGCCTGTTTTGACCTGGCCCAGCTGCGCCTGTTCGCGAGCATAAGGATAAGCGATGATGATGTCTCCCAGATAAGAGCCCAAGCAATCATTGGGCAACTGTGTTGAAGTCGTTGGAAACGATAACACATCTGTAACAGAGTTCATTTGCCGATATTGCTGATTCAGATTACGCACCGTATCATTGTCGGCGATCACGATGCTTAAGCCACAGTCGTCGCGCCGGTGATTCTGCAGCGTTACCTGGGCCGACCGCGTCAATCGCGCAAGGTCAAGCTTGTAATCAGTGGCAATCTGCAGCTCAATCGCAACGCTCACTCGATATCGCTCGCGTCCGGCGGTGTTTTTTCCGTGCGAAGATCGTGCGCGTTCTTTGTGCCGTTGCGCTTGGGCAGTGGCGGTACTTCGTCGATGGGCTCATCGTCATCGAGAATTACGGGCATCGTAGGCGCAGGGGCTTTTGATTTGGACTGCGGAGCTGCGTCTGCGCGCGAGTGCGTCGGTTTTACAACTGCTCTGACGGCGGACTTTTCTCGCGTCGGCGCATCATCCGCAGAAATCTCAGTTGGCGCTTCAACCGTGCTCACTCCGGTGCTGATGCCTCCTGCCGACGAAAGCTCGGCAGTCGCGCTTGCGGGCACAGATGCGCGTGAGGGAGGCCGGGTCGCCGGCGTGATCGCTTTGGTGTAATCAATTCGCGGATGAAACAGTCCTCTAAAGATGTCGATAAAGGTCGCTTCTATCTTGCGCAGGTCGTTTAGCGTCAAGTTTGAGGCATCCAGCTGACCGGCATTCCGCTTTTCTTCGACAATTCTGTGTACCAGCGTCGCGATCTCCTGATTGCTTTCCGGCTGAACCGCGCGGATCGCCGATTCACAACTATCGGCCATCATCAGTACTGCGGTTTCGCGACTTTGCGGTATGGGACCCGGATACGTGAATTCGGTCGCGTCAACATCGGATTCGTCCTCGGCCGCTTTGATGGCCCGTTGGTAGAAGACGAAGACCTTGGTCGTCCCATGATGCTCCAAAATGAAGTCGCGAATGCGATGCGGAAGATTGTAGCGCCTGGCCATGTGATCGCCTTCGACTACATGGTCGATGATAATATGGGCGCTGCGATAGGGGTCATTGAGAGAATCGTGCGGATTGTGAATCTGCTGCTGATTCTCCGTGTAAAAGAATGGCTGATTCATTTTGCCGATGTCATGATACAGCGCCGCCACATGCGTCAATTGGCCATCCGCGCCGATGGCGGCCGCTGCCTGCTCGGCCAGATTCGCGACCTGAAGCGAATGCTGATAGGTTCCAGGCGCCTCTCTTAATAGCCGCTGCAATAGCGGTTTGCTGGGCTGGCTGAGGTCCATGAGCTTGAACGGCGTCGGCAAGTTAAACATGAGTGTAAGCGCGTACATGGCCGCGAACGACGTTGTCGGCACGATCAGCAAGCCATTGACGAACGCCTGCAGCAAATTGGACATATTCAGCGCGTCCGCGCCCAGCAGCAGCGCGAATATCGCGACCACCGCGGCATTGGAAATGCCTACCAGCGCGCCGGACAAGAAATAGTTGTTGAGACGACCGGCATTGCGTAACGTCAAGATCGCGGCGAAATTTCCGGCGGCGATCAAACTGGCGATTTCCAGCGAAGGACTGCGGTTCAACAATCCGCCAAGGAATGCCAGCCCCACCGCCGCAACCAGCGCGAGGTGCGGCCGGCTGAGCGCCACATACAACATGCCTACGGCGGCAGCCGGCAACAGATAGATGTTGGCCGCGCCAAAGATGCGAACGAACGCCAGCGCTATCAGGAATAAAATTGCCAGCAGCAGCAAGGTCTGCGTTTCAGTGCGCATCAGTTGAGTTTCGAAACGCCCGATATACAAGCCCAGCAGGACCGTCACCAAAGTGCTGGCCAAAAGCGCGCGCGCGAGACGCGATCCGCGGTTGCTGGTTTGAACCAGCAGACCCAGTTCCTCCAGCGCTTCAAATGACAAATTGTCGATTCTTTGATTGGCCGCGGCGACTATCTGGCCAGCGACAAAATGGCGTTGCTGTGGCTCAACGTTCTCCAGCGCCTCATCGCGATCCAGCGCCGTTTGTTCGGGATTCTCGAATGTATTGGCCCTTATCACGTCTCCAGTGATCACCGTCACAATCTGGCTCTCCAGCGGCGAAAGACGCAGACTGACCTGGGTCGGCAACTGGTCTCGGACATTCTCGAGGTCGGCGTCGCGAATTGGATCGCGCATGACGCGTTCCAGCACAGAAATGATCTCGCCGCGAACCAACGACCAACGGTCTTCCGGCAACTCCAGAATGGCAACAATAGCCTCTTCGTCGCCTTCCAGTATCAGCGGCGTGATCTGGTTGATGTCCGCAATCTTCTGCTCCAGCGACGCGTAATCATCCCCGCGAACATTGTCAATGAATACGAGGACTTTCTCGGTCAGTTCGCGCTGCTGTCGAGCGACATTGGGATCGGGCGGATCATACACCGCGGATACCTGATCGACAGCGTCTTCCCGCTCCTGCTGGGTGAGAATCTCACTGACGAATATGCCTTCTTCGCGCGCAATAATGTCTTCCGAAGGCACCGAGCCGATGATCAGTCGCGCGGTTGCATTTTGAAACAGATCGTCAAATCCGACGATGACAGTGCAACACAGCGCGAAGGCAATCCCCACGGTCGCGGTCAGCAGCAGCCAGGCGCTTTGTTGCGCTCTTGCCGAGCTTATGCCATAGCGCTCTTCGAGCAGACCTGTGAATCTGAGGACCATGGAATCAACTCAACAACTCGCGGACGATCGCATTGACCTGCTTGCCATCGGCCCGTCCTCGAACCTGCGGCATGACAATCCGCATGACTTGCCCCATTGCCTTGGGCGAGTGATCGCCGACCTCGTCGATGGCGGCCTGCACAATTGGTCGCAAAGTCTCGGTGTCTAGCTGCTTCGGCAGGAACGCCTCCACAACTTCGAGCTCGAATCTGCCGCTTTCGGCGTCGTCATTGCGACCGGCCGCCTCTAGTTCGGCAACCGTCTCCCGCAGCTTCTTCGCCTCTTTCTGCAGGATATCCAACACGGCAGCATCATCCAGCTCGCCGCGGGTATCGATCTCAACTTGTTTGATCGCGCTGTTCAACAGCCGGATCGCATTGCGACGAGCGTGATCCTTGTTCCTCATCGCGTCTCGTAACGCGGTCTGCAGTTGCTGCTTGAGTGAAGTCATACTATTGGCGGCGCTGCAAATCAAATGTCGGCTCCGCGCGGAACCGTACGCTCAACACGGTTGTTTGAGGCTTGTCGCTGCGTCGACGCCTTCGCATCAAGCCCTCGATTCTTGCACATCCTCAAAACGCGCTGCGACGTCGGAGACGTCCGGCAACATTACTCTACCATGAATAACGCCGCCAATGTAAGCGCCTAGTTTGGTGGCTGTAATATGATTCGTAAGGTCACGAGCGTGAACGGCGCGCGCGCGCATATAGTTTTCGGTGTATCCAGTGTGTACGTATCCGTCTGGCGTGGCGCCGCTGATTTGCTCCCACAGCACTTCTGCCTCAGTCCCATGCAGCCGCTCCGCAAAGCGTGCGGTCATGGATTCGGACATCTCGAGCAAACGCGCGCTGCGCTCCTTCCTTTTGCGGTTGTTCACTTGGCCTCTCATGCGGCTCGCCGGCGTGCCGGGCCGGCTGCTGTAGCGAAAAACGTGCAAGCCGCCAAAGTCCATCTCACGGATGAAAGCTGTCGACTGCTCGAATTCGTCGTCGGTCTCCCCCGGAAAACCCGCGATGACATCGGTTGTGATCCGAACATCGGGTATGGCGCGCCGCGCCGCCTGCATCAACGCGCGAAACGAAGATTGGCTGGTATGCCGCCGCATGCGCTTGAGGGTGGCATCGCAGCCGCTCTGCAAGGGCAGGTGCAAATGCGGGCAGAGACGGCGATCCGCCCATAGCTCAAAGAATGCCGGCGACAAATCCCAAGGTTCGAGCGACGACAGCCGCAAGCGCGGCATATCACTATCGTTCAGGAGCGCTTGCACAAGATGCGTCAGCCCGTCGTCATCACCAAGGTCATGTCCGTAGCTGCCGAGATGCACGCCAGTCAACACCGCTTCACGATAGCCGAAGTTGTGCAGAGCGTTCACTTCTTGCACCACCTCAGCAATTGACCTGCTGCGGCCTGATCCGCGCGCGATGGTAGTCACACAAAATGTGCAGGCGTTGTCGCAGCCGTCCTGTACCTTCACAAAAGCGCGCGTCCTGCCCATTGTGCCCGGTAACGGCGCCCGTTCATGCGGCTCGCTATCGAAGATCTCGATCGGCGCTCCCGTGATCATCGAAACCAGCCTGTCTTTTTCGTCGTTGCCAACCACGCGTTTGACCCCGGGCAGCCCGGCCAGCTGCTGCGGCTCAAGCTGGGCATAACAGCCGGTCACGGTCGTCTCGCCCGACGGGTTCTGTCGATGAAACTCCCGTATCAACTTGCGGCTGGTCCGGGTCGCCTCGTTGGTGACCGCGCAGGTATTGAGTATCAACTGATCCGCATCGGCAGGCGTATCCACAATCTCGTGACCCAGCGCCGAGAATTGGCGCGACATCGAATCAATCTCGCTTTGATTGAGGCGACAGCCCACCATCCGCAAATGCACCTTCATGCTTTGGCATCCTCAATCGTTGGATAGCCCGGGCTGACCACGATGATATCGTCAAATTGCACCGTTACCCCGCCGCCGCCCGATTGCGTCGCTTCTGCGATTGCGCCCAGCCGACCGCTGACCGGCAGATCACTCTGATAGTTGTCCCGCATGCTGCCGCCGATACATTCGCCCGCGGCATAGGTGCTGGTCGCGCCGGTCGCATCCGACAGACACAGCGTCATCAGTTCTCCATTGACATAGAACCTGATTTCCGTCCCCTGCGCGACTACGCGAATGACGTTCTGCGCTTGCAGGCCCGTGCGTATGTGGTCCGTCGGAATCCAGGCGCTGAGTATCGTCTGTTCGCCGTCCCTGATCTGCCTAAGCGCGTAGTATCCGTCACTGCTAATCAAGAACGCATAATAGTTCGTGCCCCCGAGCGGATCAAACACTTGCCCCAAAGCGGCCCCGACCAGCGGCAGCCACTGACTCAATCCACACAGGACAACGGCCGGCAGCCGACAATCGCCTTCGTCAACGTTCCGCATGCCAAAGACGATGCCAAAGGCATTGTCAATCGGCCCGTCCACAGCGATCGCGCTTAAACTCATGTCGAAATCCGCAAATTCATGCACCGCGGCGGACCAACCGGCGGTCTGAGGACTGGCCACCGAAATCTGCAGGCGTTCATCCACGATAGCCGAACTCTGCTGGCCGGCGTACAGATCCCATTCATCGGTGAACCCGGCAAACGTGGCCGTATAGAGCAACTCGCCCGGCACGCCACTGAGCACGATGCTGCGCGTCGCCAGATTAGCGTATAGCAGGTTGGCGCCGAGCAAGGCGACGAGCGTGAACGCGACCTGGACAAGTGGACGCATCCATTTCGCGCGCGCGCGCTTCGATACAGTCGCCGCGCCACTACTTTCAGTCACCGGATCTCGCAGTCTTTTATCCAGGCAGCTAGCGCGATTGTAGCATAGCGGGGTCATGCGGTAAACGACAGCGCAGTTCGGCTGTGCAGAATCCGGCCTCCCGGCTATAATCTGCGCCCCGCGCATGAGGCGTGTACTGCGAAATGAACGGACTTGAATCCTCGCGGCTTGAGCACTTAGCGACCTTTGAGTTGGATCGCGCCGGCGATTGCCAGATAATCGGCGTGGATGACGCCGGCAATATATTCGTCGAAGAAATCTACGGCGACGACGACCTGCTGGCGCAATACCACCTATGTAAGTCAGAAGGACGTTTAGCCGCGGTAGACGAAGGCGACCGCGCCGAGGGAGATAGCATTCCGTTGGCGTTGCCGCACAATATCCTGCGTCCCAGCCGGGCGCGCAGATTCCAGCATCTCGATTTTGGAGGCGCCCGCAGGCGCGGCTTGGCGGCGCTCGAGCGCGTCAACGATCTCACGCGCCGCCTGACCATGATGGAGAAAATCCAACTGGTCGAATATCTGGAACTGGATATCGATCCAGGCGGCCTGATTGGCATGGCCGAGAGCCGCATCATCGCCGCCTGCCGGATCAGTAACGCGCATTGGATCGTATGTCGGCGAATGCGAATCGCCTACCGATTGCCCAAATTGCGCTCCGACTCCCTTGGACGGACCTACGACTACGATTCGATTCCCGTCTACCTGTTGCACCCGCTGGCAGATTTGGCGCAAGAACTGCCTGATCTCGATACTTGTTTGCGCTGGACGCAGGAGGCTGAATTGTATCGTCCGCAAGATTGCATGACCTGGCGCGACAAATTGCTCGTGGCCGATGGCGGAGACGACGATGTTCCTAGCGCCCTGCACATCTTTGATTTGAACCTGCCTGCGCTTGACTTCTCCGACGGCGCAATGCCGGCGGTACCGACTTAACATCGACTCTGTCAGCGTCATCTTCAGAGCAATTGAAACATAACTCTGTGCCCTCTGTGGTCTCTTTTTTGACAAACCTCCTAGCTCATGCAAGGAGCGAGTTTGATATTTTGTGTGAGCGCGGCAGACCTTTTCGCTGCCGCCGAGCGGCTGTGGTTAATCCCCCCTGTACCGAGCTCGCTTCGCGTCCCGTATCCACGATTTTGGCCACTCCCGCTTCATTGGTCCCCTTTAACTCGTCCTGAAATCGGCTTGACAACCGAATCGTAACGCGATAAATTGCTACCGAATCGACAACTTTGTGTAAAGACGCATGCGTAATTTCGCCGCCACAACTATGACCATGCCCATGACTATGATGCCCATAGCGGCTCACGGCGGAGGTTGCGGCTTGTTGTAAGCGGAAAAGAACTCGAAACAAGCAGGCGCGTGGACAACCTCCACGCGCTTTTTTTGTTGATTTGGCAGGCGCGAGGTGAGCACTATGAGCAGATTGATGATGAAGTTCGGCGGGACGTCAGTGGGGTCGGCAGCGGCAATCCAACAGGTGGTGGACGTTGTCCGGCAACACTTGGCGGAAGGCCATAACTTGGCGCTCGTCGTCTCAGCAATGGCCGGCGTTACCGATTTGCTCCTGGAGTCAGCGGCGGCCGCGACATCCGGCGACCATGATCGCTTGCGCGTCATTGGCGGAATCATCCGCGACAAACACTACGCCGTCATAGAAACGCTGATCGCTGACGCTTCCCTGCGCGAGTCTAGCCGCAACGAAGTAGACAGCCTCTTGCGAGCGCACATGGATCTATGTGATGCGATCGGCATCAAAGGCGCGTCGACTCCCGAGGCTAGCGACGCCATCGTCTCATTTGGCGAACGCCTCAGCAGCCGCGTCATCGCGGCGGTTATGTCTGCGCAAGACCTCCGCGTGAAGCAATTTGATTCCAGCCAGTTCATCATCACCGACGACAATTTCCAGGATGCCGATCCCTTGTGGGAGCTGACCGAGGCGCGCGTCATCGACGGTCTGCTGCCCGAGATTGATAGCGTCACGCCGGTGATCACCGGATTCATCGGCAGCACGCCTGACGGCAAGCTCACCACCTTGGGCCGCGGCGGCAGCGACTTCATCGCCGCTATCTTTGCCGCGTATCTCGCCTGCGACGAGTTGATCATCTGGACCGACGTGGACGGCGTGATGACTACCGATCCGCGCTTGGATGAGCGGGCGCGCGTCTTGCCCTACGTGTCTTATCAGGAGATCGGCGAGCTGGCGTACTACGGCGCCAAAGTCCTGCACCCCAAGACCGTTCAGCCCATCGTCAATCGCCAGATCCCCTTGCGCGTGCGCAACACCTTTAACCCGTCCCACGCGGGTACGCTCGTGGGAGCGCGCCGTCACGCCAGCGCAACCGTGATTAAAGCCATCACCAGCGTCAAAAACGTGAGCATGCTCACGGTCAGCGGCGCCGGCATGTTAGGGGTGCCGGGCATTGCAGGACGAACCTTCCTGGCATCGGCCAGAGCTGGCGCCAATATTCTCATGATCTCCCAAGCATCCTCCGAACAAAGCTTCTGCTTCACCGTCATTGATCCGATGGCCGGCGCCGTCAAAGCGGCCGTGGAGCGCGAATTGCAGCGGGAAATCGCGCAAAACGATGTCGACAGCGTCGACGTCATGCGCGACATCGTCATCATTACCGTGGTCGGTTCCGGCATGCGTGGCACACCGGGTGTGGCGGGGCGCGTCTTCTCGCTCTTGGGCGCGCGCGATATCAACGTCCTGGCTATCGCGCAGGGTTCGTCCGAATGCAGCATTTCCTTCATCATCGCCGAAGAAGACTTGACCCGCGCGGTCACCGAGTTGCATTCCTTGGCGCTGGAAACGGTGGAAATCGATCGCGTCAACGGCAACGGCAGCCCTTACTGAGCGTCAAGCGATGCCGACAGCCGCGCTAATAGTTCACAGTTGATTCCATTATCCTCTGCCAGTGCGAGAGGAGTACCAAATGTCCCGCGCGCGGCTCGGTATGCAAGGTTGCGCCCGGGATCAGTTCGGCCATGCGTTTGCCCACATACGGCGCCACGAAGGTGTCCGATTCTCCCCACCAAATATCGACCGGGACGCGAATCGATTGCAGGTGGAATCCCCACGGTTGCACAAGACCGACAATCTCATCGACGATGGCGTCGCTGCCGTTGCGGCGAATATCATTCAGCATGTCTCTCCGCAGCGTGAAAAAAGCAGGATTTGACAAGATTTGTCGGTCGACCTCCGGCAGCATAGACGCCAGTTCGCGCAGAAATTGATCGGACGCGCGCTGGGCGTCCAGCATGAACAGGCTCTTGACCAACAAGCGGCAAACCGTCTCCATGCCGCTCGCCAATTGAAACAGCCGCGCATACACTGGATTGACCGCTCCAAATCCTTTTGGATCATCCATTGGCGGCAAGCTGCTGACGACGGCGCATCGGCGCACGATCTCCGGAAATCTGTAGGCGCAGGCCAAAGCGTACGGACCGCCCGCCGAGTATCCCAACACGGCAAATCGCTCCAGCTTCAGCGCCTTGGACAACAGCATAACATCATCGACGACATCCATGATGCCGCGCGCGGGCTTGCGTGTGGAAACGCCGTAGCCCGGTCGATCGACGCCGATCAATCGGATGCCCAGCCTCGTCAATATCGCATCGTCGGGATGACGCAAGGCGCGATTCCCCCACAGGTCATGGAAGACGATCACGGGTTTTCCAGATCGGTCGCCGAATTCTGCGAATCCCAGCCGCCGCCCATCTTTGAGTTGTGCCTGTCGCGCCGTCGCGACCTTTGCCAGTTCAGGCATCAGCCTGTTCCCCAATCGTGCTGAGTGATTGCCGAAGCCACGTCATTCGCGACCATATTGTACCAGCCCGCGAATCCGCGGCCCCCTAAGGCTCGTCCGCTGCTATGACCAAACCGCCAATCATCGTTTGTTTCAATTTGGGATAGGAAACTTGTCCTAGACATAAGCTGCATCATACCTACCAATTTCCGCGCGTCAGGCCGGCCGTAGGGGCGACTCTGTGAGTCGCCCGCGGGCCACGTGCTCGAGCTCAACGCAAATGGTTCCGTTGCCAACACTCCTCTCAGCGCCGATAGATCGCGAGCACCGTCGGCAGCGTATCGAATGACGGCAACTGATAATCGATTTCCTTCAGGAGCAACATAGTCGAGCCGCCGCCGTCCAGATTCATAGCCGTCACAATATCCAGATCGGCGCTCGCCAGGAAGGCGCTGAGATCAAACAGCGACATGCCCAAATACGGTGTGACCAAGATCATGATGCGCCCGCTCGCATCCTGAGCGACAACCGTGCGCCTCGCGCGCCGTGGCCTGGATTGGTCGAAGAAAGCCTGCGCCCCGTTTTCGACCAACATCGGGAATCCCTGAATCGCTTGGTCGATCCCTTGAATCTGCTGCGGCGAACCGGAACGGAACGACAAAATGGAAATGTCATCGCCCCTCACGATCAAGCTTCCGCCGCGGTCGCGATAGGGCGAACCGTAAACTGCGCCGTCACTGATCACCAAGCCCAGCGCCCGGTAATCCGGATCGAAAAAATTCGCGTTGACAATGACACCGGCCTCGGGTTCCAGCGAACGCCACTCTGACAAACTCAGCGCCTGCCCGGGCCGATACAGCGCGCGGAACCGATATTGCGCCGGGTCTATCCGCAGCGCCTTGAGCTGCGCCAACTCGTCGTCATTGGGGACGAGTGTTCGCCATTCCAGGCCGGGCGCGACAGCCTGCCATGCCGAACCCGCAGCAGTCGTGGCTGCCGGTGTCGGCAATGCGTCCGTGAGCAAATCAATGGAAGCGCCGCAAGCTGTCAAAATCGCCAAGAGCGACGACCATAGCGCCACACGTTGAAGGCGCGCCCGCATCAGGCTCATGCCTGTGCCTGAACGCTCAGCCTCACGCCAATTGATCGGCGATGCCTCGGATCCGCTCAACCGCCTCCCGCAGCAAGTTTATGTCCGCGGCGAAGGAGAATCGAACATGCGCATCGTCGCTGATGCCAAAGGCGCTGCCGGGCACACCCACCACGACCGCTTTGTCGAGGATGGTGTTGGCGACTTCTTCGCTGGTTTTGCTGGTCTCGTCAACTTTGGGGAAAGCGTAAAACGCGCCCTCGATATCCGGGCAAGACATATTGTCAATGCTGTTGAAAGAACTGACCATCAAGTTGCGCCGCTCCTCGTATGACTTGCGCATGACTTCAACGCAGTCTTGCGGCCCCGTCAACGCCGCTACGGCCGCAATCTGAGTGAAGGTCGCGGCTGAAGTCGCTGTCTGCGAATTGAACATCCCGGCCGCGCCCATGACCGAGGTCGGTCCCGCCAGCCATCCCAGACGCCAGCCCGTCATGGCATAGGTCTTGGACAATCCGTTGATGACCACGACTCTGTCAGCGATATCGGGCAGCGATGCCAGCGATACCACCGGACGACCGTCAAAATTGAGCTTCTCATAAATCTCATCCGAGATAATGTACAGATCCGCTTCTGTCGCCAGCGTCGCGACAGCTTCAATCTCTTCCGAAGACAGCACATGACCGGTCGGGTTGGAGGGCGAGTTGATGATGATGGCTTTGGTGCGCGGCGTAACAAACTCGCGCAGATGATCCAGCCGCAATCGATAATTGTCGTCGCTGCTGGTCGGCACAGTCACCGGAACGCCTCCGACCATCGTAGTGACCGACGGATAACTCACCCAGTATGGCGCCGGAATCAGCACCTCGTCGCCGGGATCGAGCATGGCCTTCAACGCCAGAAACAATGCCAGCTTGCCGCCTGGCGTCACAATGACATCGGTCATGGGATTGACGCGCGCGCCGTTGTCGCGCTCCATCTTGTCCGCGATCGCTTCCAGCAGCGGCGTAATGCCCTTGGACGGCGCCGCATAGCGCGTCTGGCCATCGTGGATTGCCCGTACACCCGCCTCGATTATGTGCGCTGGGGTATCAAAGTCGGGCTCGCCACCGGCCAGGCCGATTACCGCATGACCTTCCGCGGCCAGTTGTTTCGCCTTGTCATTCATGGCGATGGTGGGCGATTTGGATATCCGTCCTGCAAGCTTGGTGACGCTCGGCATGGCTGTTCCTCGTTCCGCATTTGAGTCTCAACAAATGGCTGCAGTGTATCTGCTTTGACGGCACGATTAAAGGGTGGTTCGCCGCTCTGGATTTGGCTCGCATACAATCATGATTCGCCAGCCGCAAATGTCGCGAAGTTTGTCGCCTGGTAATATGACGGCTGTTGACAAAAGCGCGTATTGTCAGCGACTTTGCGCTTGCTATAATACCGCGGCAGTATGCAATGCCTTCTTGTTCACCTACGCTCACCGAAAGGATCGTTTTCCGATGCTACGAAAACTGTTCATCGTAGTCCTATTGCTTGCGGCGCTGTTCGCATTGTCGTTGCCGTTGATATCCGCCCAGGATAATGTCGACATTTACGGGCGCGAATTGCCTGCGGATGCCGCGCCATACGAGATGCAAGTTTTCCGCAACTTGTGTGACTCGGCCCGCCAAGAGACCTCGCTCTCGTCCATCGTCACCGTCTATTCCCGCATTTGCAGCACGGGCGCATTCGACAAATTCTCCGATTCCCTGGTTGTGCTCAACAACAACATGGAGATCATCCCCTCCGCCGCCGCCAGCTGGTCCGTCTCCGAAGATGGCCTGACCTGGACCTTCAATTTGCGCGGCGACCAAATGTGGAGCGACGGTACGCCGGTTACCGCTAACGACTGGGTGGAGAGCTGGCGCTACATGGCCGATCCGGAACACGCCTACGACTTCGTCTGGCTCTGGCTGGGCATCATCGGCGGTTGGGACGAGGCTGTCGCTGGCGAGATTTCTCCTGAAGAAATCGGCTTGGTTGCCGTCGACGACAATACCCTCGCCGTTACCACTCAAGTGCCGTTCCCGCCGCTGCCCGCCACCTTCTTCTTCTGGCCGCCGATGCAGGCAAAAGCCCTCACCGAGATCGGACCGGATTACATTCTCGATCCGGCGACCCATGTATCCTCCGGCCCATTCATCTTGCGCGAATTCGAACCAGGCAGCCACGCAGTCCTGGAAGCCAATCCCGATTACGTGGGTCCGCGCGCGCCCTGGCTGCGCCGTATGGAATTCGTCTACGGTGATATGCTCAACAGCAGCTTCCTGGCTTTCCAGGATCACGAAATCGACCAGGTGCACCAGTCACTGCTGGGTCCTGCCGACTTTGACGTGATCTTCGCCGATGAAGTTATGTCGCAGAACTATCGTCAGCACGCCGGCGACTTCCGCACCGATTACCTGCTGATGGATACCTTCACCGAACCCTTCAACGACCGCAATGTCCGCCTGGCTTTCGCCAAAGCGCTCGATCGCGATTCCATCGTCGAAAACGTCATCGGCACAACCGTCGGCATTCCGGCTTACTCCTTCCTGGCGCCCGGCTTCCCCGCTGCCAACAGCGCCGGCTTGCAGGATATCCAGGAGTTTGACTGTGAAGCGGCGCAAGGGCTGCTGGCGGACGCCGGTTTCCCCGGCGGCGAAGGCTTCCCGGCGACTGAACTCGCGCTGCGTGGTGAACCTCAATTCATCCAGGATTGGTTCATCGCCGCAGCCGCATCCATCAGCCAATGCCTGAATGTCGAGATCACAGTCAACAATCTCGAATTCCAGGATTACATGACCCGCCTGCTGGAACGCCCGACCACGCTGCAATTCGGCGGCGTTTCCTACGGCATGGATTATCTCGATCCCGCCAACATGATGGGTGTCTGGGTATCCACCGGCCGCCATTCCTGGCGCAACGAAGACTTCGACAATCTGGTGCGCGAAGCCAATTCCTACACCGGTGATCCAGCCGAGCGTATCGCCATGTATCAGGAAGCCGAACGCATCATGGTCGAAGACGTCGGCGGCATCTTCCTGGTGCACCGCATCCAGGGCGATCTCTGGCAGCCCTACATGAATGCCACCGGCAATTGCTGGGAGCCCGATCGTCAAGGCCTGGCCACCACCCACTGGGGCAACGAACATTGCTGGGGTGAGTACTACATCACCAACGAGGTCTCCAATTACGACACGCATCGCGACAACTAGTCGCGAATCGCGCAAAGTCTGAATGAGGGCGGGTATTATGCCCGCTCTCGCTTTGCCGCGTAAACACAATACTGTGATTCCTCAGAAGTCCGCGCATTACTCGATGCCAGGGATTGATTCAGCTTCATGATCGGCTATATCTTCCGCCGGCTGCTGTCGCTGGTCTTTGTCTTGTTTGTAGTATCAATCCTGATTTTTGTTTTGATGAACCTCGTGCCCGGCGGTCCCTTCACGCTGGCCGATCGCGGTTATTCCGGCGCCGCGCTGGAGAATCTCGAACGTAAGTACGGCCTCGACAAGCCAGTCCACGAGCGCTACCTCAACTACGTCGCCAGCGCCCTGCGGTTGGATTTCGGCTACTCCTTCGCGGTGGCGGGCAACCCACCCGTAACCGAGCTGATCGCGCGCATCTGGCCGGTCACCTTTCAGCTCGGCCTGTATACGATTATTCTCTCTTTCGGCGCGGGCATCTTTCTGGGAATTGTCGCGGCATATTATCGAAATGGACGCGTTGATAACCTCGTTACCTTCATCGCCACGGCGGGCATCGCCGTACCCAATTTCATCATCGCCACCTGGTTCCTGCTGATATTCGGCTTCCAAAACGGCTGGGGCGTGGAAAGCATGTGGATCGTCGGACCGGTGACCCCCGATGGCGCCGCTATCTTATCTTGGGACTACATCCTGCCGGTCTTGACCTACGCCCTGGCGCCGCTGGCATTGGTTTCGCGTTATACCCGATCGAGCTTCGCCGATGTCCTCACAGCAGATTTCATTCGTACCGCCCGCTCCAAAGGCTTGACCGAGCGCGCGATTCTTCTGCGACACGTATTCCGCAACGCCCTCATTCCAATGATCACAGTCTTGCTGCCCCAGATTCCCAATTTGCTGACGGGCTCGCTCTTCATTGAGGTCGTTTATGGCATTCCGGGTCTCGGCAAATTCTTCGTGACTAGTATCTTCAATCGAGACTATCCGATGATTATGGGCCTGGTCCTGCTGATCGCGCTGCTCTGGGGATTGACCTACTTGATAACCGACATCTTGTATACCGTTATCGATCCGCGCATCCGCCTCGGCGAAAGCAAAGGGACGTAGTGTCGATGGGCATGCCTGAGCAACCGAGACTCGCTTCGCTTCATGCCGACCCCGTCGAATTGCGCGATCAACGGTCGTTGCTGCGCGATGCCTTGCATCGATTCCTGCAAAATCGGCTGGCCATGCTCGGCCTGATCGTGCTGATTCTGCTGCTGCTGGCGGCGCTGCTGGCCGATGTGATCGCGCCCTATGGCCTTAATCAGGTCGACTTTTCCATCGTGCGCCTGCGGCCCTTTGAAGACCCCAATCATATTCTGGGCGGGGATGGCGTCGGTCGCGACTTCATGACCCGGTTGATCTATGGCGCCCGTACATCGCTCTTTGTCGGTCTGATGGTGCCGCTGATCTCGTTTGGTTTCGCCGTGCCCCTGGGCGCAATCGCCGGCTATCGCGGCGGTCACTGGGATTTTGTCATCCTGCGCGTTGTCGAAATCGCCACCGCTGTGCCGCCGCTGCTCTTCGCCATGTTCTTGATCAGTATCACCGGCGCCGGCCTCGGCAACGTGATCTTCGTGCTGGCTGTAACCTCCTGGATTGAGCCGGCGCGCATCGCTCGCGCTCAGTTCCTCAAGTTCCGCGAGACCGAATTTGTGCTCGCCGCCCGCGCCCTGGGCGCCTCCGAGACGCAAATCATCGCGCGCCATATCTTCCGCAACGCATTGACGCCGCTGCTGGTTTCCTTTACTTTTGCCGTGCCGCTGGCGATTTTCGCCGAAGCCGGTCTGAGTTTTCTGGGCATCGGCATCACCGAGCCGACGGCGAGTTGGGGTAAAATGGTAGGTGGCAGCGTGAAATCATCCACCGTGATCGTCGATTATCACTTGGCGCTTTTCCCAACGCTGCTGGTTGCGCTGACAATGTTGAGCTTTTCCTTCGTTGGTGATGGCTTGCAGGACGCCCTGGATCCCGCGCGCGGAGACTAGTCGGAGAGGCAGATAAGTATGAGTCGCTGGAAAAAGGTCTGCCTGCCGATGCTCATCGCGGCTTTTCTTGTTAGCGCCTGTGGCGGCGGCAGCCAAACAGACGCCACGCCCACGCCTGCCCCTCCCACGCGTACGCCATTTCCAACCTTCGCCTTCGTCGAACCAACCAAAGCGCAAGCCTTCGAACAGCAAGACGATGCTGCAGCCGCCCCTGCGGCAACCGAGGAACCGGCCGCGGAAGCCATCGAACTTAATCCTACCGCTGTCCAGCGCGGCCTGGGTCGATACGAAGCGCTGGATTGCGCCGGCTGTCATGGCGCGGGCGGCGCGGGTACGTCGCGGGTCAAAGGCCTGCTGGATTTCAGCCTGCCCGAAGAAGACTTCATCACCTTTGTACGCACCGGCGGAGAACTTGGCACTCGGCATCAGTTTTCTACCGACCGTCTCAGCGACAGCGGATCGCGAAACCTCTATCAATACCTCGTTTCATTGGCTGCCGGCGGATAAGCGGCTGCGAACTGGACGCTTATGAATCATTCGGATTTGGCGGCGCTGCGGGGCGAGCCGAGCTACGTCTGGCGCGCTGGACAAGAACGACGCCTGCAAATGATGGCCGAATGGGCGCAGCTGAATGGCGCGGCGGTTCTAGTCGCCGGATGCGGCGTCGGCATCTACGCCCGGCAGATTCGTCAGCGCTTCCACAGCGCGGTCGACGCCTTCGATATCGAACTGGAGCGCGTTTCCACGGCGCGCAACGCCATTCCTGATGCGATTGTATCCGCCGGCGAATCCATCCCCTTTCGAGACGATGCCTTTGATGTGGTGCTCTCTCACGAGGTCATCGAACATGTCAAAGACGACCGTCGTTCTGCCGCGGAGATGGTGCGCGTGCTTAAGCCCGGTGGACGATTGCTGCTATTCTGCCCGAACCGCTGGTATCCCTTCGAAACGCATGGCCATTATTGGCGTGGTCAATACCGCTTTGGCAATACGCCGCTGATCAATTACCTGCCCGACGGCCCGCGTGATCGGCTGGCCCCGCATGTGCGCGCATATACGGCCCGCGCGGTAAGACAGCTATTCGCAGACTGTCCCATCGAATGCGTACACCATTCCAGAATCTATGGCGGCTATGACAATCTCATCGCGCGGATGGGGAGACCGGCGCGCATCCTGCGGGATTTCCTCCATCGCCTGGAACGCACGCCTCTCGATGTCTGGGGCTTGTCACATTTCCTCGTCCTGCAAAAACGCTGATCAATCCCCGCCCAAAAATGGCAGCAGCCGACGCAGCCAGCGGCGAATGATATTGCCTCGGGTGTGATACCAAGCGCGTTCCGCGCGCGCGGAGAAGCGAGCGACCTCGCCCGGATCCGGGCTCTCCGCGCCATAGCGTTCGCGCGTATACAGATCGCTGATCGTGCGAATCGGCTCCTTGGCCGCCGGAATCCGCTGCTGCAATTCTTTGCGCTTCTCCAAGGTCGTCTTTTCGCTGCCGATATTGATGCCGATCAAGCCAATATAACGCTCAAGACGAGCGTACGCGCGTGAAATCGGGCTGAGACCGCCCAGTCCTCGCCACTCCCACCACCAGAATAACAGCAGCAATATCAACACAAGAATGATCAAAGAGCCCAGCAGCACAAGCGCGATCATTAACAGCGGTTCCAGCAATGTGAACGGCGGCGGCGGATTGTCCGGAATGATCGGCGGCTGGACGGTGGGCACGATCACGGGTGTCGGGCTCGGCGACGGTCGTGGCGTCGGTGACGGGGTCGGCGAGGGCGTCGCATTGACCTGCTCTTGACCGGCTTGCGTCGGCGGCGGCGTAGGGCTGGGCGTTGGCGTCGGTGTCGGACTTGTCGTCGGTTCCGGCTCGGCCGCTTCTTGCTGCGGCTGCGCCAGCTCGTCTCCCTCACGGTTATACGGCGCTTCCGCTGAAGTCGGCTCAAAAGCGATCCAGCCGTAGCCCGGGAAAAAAACCTCAACCCAGGTATGCGCCTGCTTCTCCCGCACAACAAAGCGATTGATATCGCTGTCGTATGTTCCTTGAGAGAATCCTGCGGCCAGGCGCGCCGGTATGCCCAGGTGACGCAGCATGACGATCATCGACGTCGCGTAATACGTGCAATAACCCTGCCTCGCCTCAAACAGCACCCATTCCACCAAATCGACGTTTGGCGGCGGCGCCGATATCGCTTCGTTGTAAGCGATATTCCTGCGCAGCCAGCCTTCAATGGCTTTGGCTTGATCATAAGCGTTGGTCGCGCCAGCCTCATTGACGATTTGCTGCGCCAAATTCAGAATGCGCGCGTTTGGCTGCCCAATGTATAGATTGGGATTGCGCACCCATTCCGGATAGTCGCTCGATGCCCCGCGCAGTTCATGCGCGCTAGCCGCGCTCAGCAAACTGACGGCGGTATAGGTCTCGCCGCGCTTGAGCGCGCGCAAGGGCCGTATGACCGAAACATTCATGGAAGAATTATCAGATTTGTCGGTATAGATCAGATCGATTCGCCCCGTATTCTCGATCAGCGAGGGCTGGGGCGCGGCGTAATAAATGCGCGAGTTGGGCGTGACCATGGTGATATGCTGCGTCACCGCCTGTCGACGATAGCCAATCGTTTCCGTATTCATGGATACTTCAAGCGGCGCGGAACGATCAGTGATGCGAAGATCCGCCGAAGGCGACCATTGACCATCGATATAGCGCTCGAAAACGCGCGAACGCCAATAATAGCGGTGACCCGATTGCGGCGCGTCGACCAGGAATACTACATCGTCGCCCAAGCTGATCGCGCCGCCCAGGTTGAGCAAATCGGCCCCGTAATAATCGGTGGTGGCGGGACCATCGCCTTGTATGGGCGGGAATAACCGGCTCCAGACCTCAGACATCCGTTGGATCGGATCCGATGTCAGAAACTCCTGAAACGAATCCAATCGTTCCTGCAATCCGGCGCTGGGTACACCCCAGGCGAACGCCAAGCCCAACAGCGAAAGCACGACGCCAATGGTGGCGAACTGACGCCGCACGGCCTTGGGAACGTGTATGTTTCTGATCGACCATTCCAGCTCCCGCGTATCCAGATGCGAGCGCACGATCAAAATCAGTGACATCAACAGATAAATCACCAAATGTGAATCCAGCCGCTCCTCGCCCGCATACAGGATCATCGTCGCCAATAATGCCAATCCCGGCGGCAAAACCACGCGCCACACATAATCTATCCGCGTCGAATGCCACACCGCGTTGTAAGCGAGGAACCAGAACAAGACCGATATCAGCAGCGTCAAGATGCGTCCATCGGGATTCACGCCGCCGGTCACAGCGTCAATCGACCATTCCCAGACCAGATTCAGCACGGCCGCGATTCCGTCAAGAAACGGCAGATTGACATGATAAGCGGAGACCATGAGCACCGCCCCTATGCCATAGCCGATCCCCAATAACAGCGACGACAGCTCGCCAAATCGGCTGCGGGATATCACGAAGCTGATGCCAACGCCAATCAACGTGACCGGCACGACCGTTCGCAAATCAATCGGCCAGCCGGCTGCTTCCAGCGCCAGCGCGGGAATCACCAGCAGCGCCATGATGACAAGCGGCGTCGTAATCTCCCCAATCGCGAAAGGAAGGCGCCAGCGACTCAGGTTGCGGCGTCGATTAATCGCGTCGATTGCGCTCATATCATCTTCGATTTGATCCTGTCCAACGTGGTTAGCTTAGGGGATTTTCGCACGGCTGTAAAGCAGATTTGGCGCTTATGACTGCGCTGAACGATCGCGGAGCATTCCCGCACATGTCCAATCCAGACCGATAACCCGAACCGCGCCAGACTTGCGCTATAATATGCGCATCCGGGTTGACCGAGGGAATCGCGGCAGGACCAGCGCCTGTCGAGGAAAGTCCGCACTCCATAGGGTGACGATGCCGGTTAACGGCCGGGCAGGGTAACCTGACGGCAAGTGCAACAGAGAGCAGATTGCATCCGCGCGGATGCGAGGGTGAAAAGGTGCGGTAAGAGCGCACCGGCATCGGCAGTAATGTCGATGGCCAGGCAAACCCCATCGGGAGCAAGGTGAAGCAGGCGCATTGGAGCGACCCGCTCCGCAAAAAGCGCCGGGTGCGCCGCTAGAGCTCGGCGGCAACGCCGAGCCCAGATAGATGATTCCCACGTCTATGACGGACAGAATGCGGCTTACCAGGTCGACCCGGAGCAAAGCGCCCTTCTCTCGCAGAAGGGCGCTTCGCTTTCATATGCCATTGCCGTCGGCTGCGGCCAGCTCATATCCGGCGCGGCTACTCGAGATAATCGACAAACTCGATTACCCGTTGCTCGTACCCAATTGCAGTCCAGAATGCGCGACTGCCGGCATCATCGCGGTCCACCAAGACGCGTATCGTCGTCAAATCGTCTACGCGGACGAGCAGCCTTTCGCGCGCCGCCTCGACAAGTCTGCGACCGATGCCTTGACGCTGATAATCGAGAGCCACATGAATCTCGTCGATCTCGGCGGCCCTGCCCGACATCGTGGGGTGCCCCTGCCACGAACACAGCAAGTAGCCGACGCATCTCGCCTCGTCATTTGCAATCAGAGCGAACGCGCTCCGGTTGCCCGGATAAGCGGCAAACCACTTTCGCTCATTTGCCGAAACCGAGTAATTGCCCAACGCCCGCGAAAGCCAGCGCAGACGCAAATCGAGCGCGGCATCCAGATCAGCCGCGGTCATTTCTCGAATGGTAATCATGCTGTTCTCCTCCGCTTCAAGTAATTCAAGCCCCTGCAACTGCCGCGCCTCGAGCAGGAGGAGAACGCGCCCTTACTCTCGTCTAATGGAACATGACCGTCCCTTGCCTTGTCTCTTGACCCGTATCGAAAACGCGCCCGGCGAAATCTTGCGCGAGCGCGTTGTCTTATGAATTGAGAAAGCGAATGCTAGCTAAACGCGAACCACGTTGCTGGCTTGTTTCCCTTTTGGACCTTCGGTAATGGTGAACTCTACCGATTCACCCTGTTCTAAATTGCGATACCCTTCGCCGGCAATTGCCGAAAAATGTACGAATACATCCGGCCCATCCGCTTGCTCGATAAAACCATAACCTTTTTCCGAACTGAACCATTTCACCGTGCCGGTAATGCGATCTTCCATTATGAAACACTGCTCCTCAAGCTCTCTTGACTATAGTTTCTGAAAGCGAAAGCCCGGTCGACGGCAACAGTCATGGGATCGGCGATTCGCTTGACCGCCTGACGCGAACCACGCCGTGCCGCACGCCCGCCTGCCTTCAAAATCAATATACATCTCGTCCGACTAATTTGCAACAAATGTAAAGGAATCTATCGCCGACTAAACTTCATAAACTCATTTGCCGGCGAGGCTGCGGCGGATGCGCGCTGACCAGTGCCGACGCCTGCGTCTGCTTATGCGAACTGCCAAATCGGGCTGGGCGTCAGTCCATGAAGCGATACTTCAGCAAGGTCCAGGCCGCGATCGGCGCATCAGTCCACTTGATCTTCTTGCCCTCTTCATATTCGCGGCCGTAATAGGAGATCGGCACTTCGACGATGCGGATGCCCTGTCGCAATACTTTCGCCGTGAACTCCGGTTCAAACTCAAATCCCCGCGCGCTAATCTGCATATTCTCGACCACTTCTCGCCGAAAACACTTGTAACACGTTTCCATGTCGCTGAGGATGGCGTTGAAGAGGATATTGGTGATCAATGTCAGCCCCTTGTTGGCGACCATGTTCCAGAAGTTCATCGCCTTGCGCGGTCCGCCCAGAAATCGCGAGCCATATACCACGGTGGCGACTCCCTCTTGAATCGGCTTCAGCAACAGCGGGTACTCGCGCGGATCGTATTCGAAGTCCGCATCCTGAATCACGATAACCTCACCGCTGGTCATCTTGAATCCGGTCACCAGCGCGGCGCCTTTGCCCTGATTGCGTTCGTGATAGACCACACTTACCTTGTCGTGCGCTTCGGCCTCGATGGCGGCCAGCACCTCTCTTGTGCCATCGGTTGATCCGTCATCGACCACGATAACTTCGTCAACGATATCCACATCCAACACGCGCAGCACGACATCTCGCACCGTATTGACTTCGTTGAAACAGGGGATGACGACGCTGAAAGTCGGCTTGGCTGCATACGGGTCTGGTGATCTGGATGGGGGATGCTTCATCGATTCTCCGCCGGCGCCTCCCGCCCCTTACACTCTTGATGGCAAAACAAACAGCGCGATTCTATCATAGCGGCAATATATCCACAACTCGCCCGGGGGATGGGTAGTGGTGAAATCTGTGGATGCGGCAACTTCAGAGAAATATAAATATATCTCTGTGCCCTCTGTGGTCTCTGTGGTTAGATTTTTTCTAGTCTTCAATTTTGAATCGATTGCCCTGGATGCCGTCGGCGATGGCCGCATTACTGAATTTCGGCCGGTATGCGTTTCAAGATCGTGCCGCTGCTAGCGATGATGCGAATCAGGCCGTTGGCGGTTTGTACTTGGTAGAGCCGGGCGTATGCGGTGATCGAAGCGTAGGCGTCGGGAAACTGCTGCACCGCCGGGCCGACCAAGCCCACTCGAATCATCAGCTCGATGCACGCCTCTTTTGAAGCGATGTCAAACTCCGCGCCCTCCCAGCTCATCGGCGCTTCGATGTAAGCCACATCAGAAAACAGAATATACAGGGACGGGAGATTGCGTCCGCCCTGATAAACGCTAAGATATAGGCGCGACAGCTTGCGATGATAATGAAATATCTGACAGCGATAGTGGCTGGGCCTGGTGATGTTGAAGACGTTGCGACTGCCAAATGCCGTATTCGCCACCGAGTGATTTCCCTTCCTCTGCGCTTGCGATGCCGACTATTCTGAACGCTGATCGTGCTCGGCTGGATTGTCAACCAGGCCGATAGCCTGCGCAAGTCGGAAATTCTCTTGAATGCTGATCGCTGTATACGCTGTCGAGAGTGGCTTGGAATGAGGCGGTTATGAGCGCAAATGTCATCGATTCGATATTCTTTGCCGATCTCTTCGGTTCGCGCGCCATGCGAGCGGTGTTCGAAGAACGCGCCCTGCTGCAAAAGTGGCTGGATGTAGAAGCGGCGCTGGCGCGGGCCGAGGCGGCTGTCGGCTTGATACCGAATGCGGCAGCCGAAGAAATCACGCGCGCGGCCCAAGCTGAGCTTTTTGATCTTGACGAGATCAAACGCGGCGTCGACACCACGCTGCATCCGCTTGTGCCCGTCATTTGGCAATTCGCCCAGATTTGCGAGGACGGCGCCGGGCGCTACATCCATTGGGGCGCGACCACGCAGGACGTCATGGATACGGCCCAAGTCCTGCAGATCCGCGACGCCCTCGGCATCACTGGAGCGACCCTGCGCGACCTTCAAGACCTGCTTGTGACACTGGCAAAGTCGCATCGTAGCACGCCCATGGCCGGCCGCACCCACGGCCAGCAAGCCTTGCCCACCACCTTTGGATTCAAGGTGGCGGTTTGGCTGGCGGAACTGGGCCGCAATCGCGAGCGCCTGAATCAAGCCCGGGAACGCGTTCTGGTGGGTCAGTTTTCCGGCGCTGTCGGCAGCCTGGCCGGGCTAAACGAATCCGATGTCGATCCGCTGCACGTGCAAGCATTGCTGATGAAAGAACTTGGTCTCGGCCTGGCGCCCATCGCCTGGCACACCTCGCGCGATAGCATCGCCGAGATGATCCACATCATGTGCATGATCGCCGCGCTGATGGGCCGCATCGCCCGCGAAATCATTGAATTGCAAAAGCAGGAAATCGCCGAACTGGAAGAGCCCTTTGATACCGGCAAGGTCGGCAGCAGCACCATGCCCCAGAAACGCAATCCCATGATTTGTGAAGCCATTCTAACGCAGGCGCGCCTCTGCCGGGAGAAAACCGCGACCGCTGTGGACATGCTGATTTTCAACGATCACGAACGCGATTGGTCCGCAATTCAGATGGAGTGGTCGCTGATACCGGAAGTCTTCATCATGACGCAAGGCGCCCTGGAGCTATCCTGCCGCGTGCTGCGCGGCCTGCGCGTCAATGCCGACAAAATGCTGGCGAATCTGCATATAACCGATGGCTTGCTGCTCTCGGAGCGCGTCATGTTTGCCTTGAGCGACCGATACGGTCGGCAAATCGCCCACGATCTCGTCTATGACTGCGCCATGACCGCCTACGAGCGCAAGTCCCCCTTCATCGACGCCTTGCTGGAAAACCAACAAGTGGCGGAAGTGCTCGACCGCGCGCAACTGGAAACCCTGCTGGATCCGCGCCAATACACTGGCTTGGCCGATCGCTTCGTCGATCGTGTGCTGGCGTCGGTTACCTGACCGATATCGACGGCGACTTATCGCGCATCTCGCCAGTCGTCGATGTCATCAAAGGGGAAACACGGACGCGGCAGACGCTTCCAATCAAATGTCAACAAATTCGAACTGGTGAGGCCGGGCGCGTCCACCCAAATGACATCTGCCGCAAAGGGCCCATAATTGGGGCGAAAGGCGGACGGCGTCTTTACCATGACGATATGCGCCTCCCGAGGGTCGAAGCCCAACGACGTATACAGCGCCGTATCCCCCTGAAAGACCGGGAGCTCCATGATTTGCAGATAGATCGCCCCGGATTGCAGGACGACCGTGCGCCCGCGATGAAATTCACGTCCGCGATAACCGAGCCCGGTGAACCGAAACGCGCCATCGGAAATCTGACGCACGACGCCGGTGATCTCGACCGGCTGCCACAAGTCGCAGGACCAGGCGCCGACGCTCAAGGTCACTTCATTGTCGAGCCCGGCGTCAATCGCCTGCGCCACAGCCCGCGCGTCGACGATGTTTAACAAAGTTGTCTTCTCGACGCCGGCATCCAGCAACGCGCCCAGGATCGCCGTGCTGTCTCCGGACGCGCCTCCGCTCGGGGCATCCGCGCCATCGGCCAATATCACCGGGCCCTGCGGCGCATGTAGGGCGCGCTGCACAGCTTCATCCAGCGGCGTGAGCTCAACGGCAAATTGCGCCCGCCTGCGCCAGAATTCATCGGCGACCCGTTTGGCGATATCTTTAGCCAAGCCCGGATCATCATCAGTCATGGCGACGACGCTGCAGCCGACATCGCTCAGATCCAGCCAGGGCTGCACCCAATAGGGACACACGGAGAGGACATCCGCCTGATTCTCCAAGCTAATGGCGAATTCCATCACTTCGCGAAACGGGCTCGCAATCGTGACCGATTTGTCGGCTGGCGCGATCATGGGCAATTGGCAGAGCGCCATCGTCGGCTTGACCTCGCCGCGCATGATGCCGATCAACAGTTGCATGGCTTTGGCGCCGGTCTCGAAGAGATCGACATGCGGGTTGCTGTGATAGCCGATCAGCCCATCGCTCGTCTCCACCATTTTGGCGGTCACATTCGCGTGCATATCGAGCGAAGCCACGATGGGCACATCAGGGCCGACCAGGTCGCGCACAGCAGCCAAAACCGCGCCCGACGCATCCTGGCCATACTCGGCCGCCATCGCGCCATGAAGTGCCAGAAACAGGCCATCCAGCGCTGGTATCGCGCCAATCCGCGCCAGCAATTCCGAGAGCAAACTTTCGAAAACATCCGCACGTATATGCCCGGACGAGACTGCGTTGCAGGCCAAGGTCGGAACGAATTCCACGCCGTTCGATTCGGCGCAGTCGATGGCGCCGGCGACTTCGACGCGATTGCCTCGCATCTTGTCGACGATCTCGTTTCCGCGCAAGATGTGACCAGCCTGGAACTGCTCCCAGGAACAGAGAATTGGCGTGAAGCTATGCGATTCCTGCATGAATTGCCCAATGGCAACGCGTGGCATCAAGCGGTCCTTCCAGTTTTCACTGACGCTAGTCTTCGTCCGGCTCGGTGCCTTGAGCCGTCATCGGGTCGGTGATGGTCAGCGATACATACGACAATGGCCGATGGCCGCTGTTGCTGATCGCGTGCGGGCAGGTGGCCGGAATGTACTGATATTGATGCGGCGCCAACGGACCCGCGAGCGTGTTCATCGACACATGCGCTGTGCCGTCCAAGACATAGATGATGCGATCCTGCAATTCACAATATGTCACCGCGTCGCTTTCGCCGGGCGCGAGCGTGATCTTCTCGCACAGGAAGTGTTCATTGGACGGCATGTCATCGGACTCGAAGACGTTGACTAACTCCGCCGCGCCCTGGTGCGCTTCCGGCGGCCAGTCACTGGTTTTCCAGCGAAAGTGCTTGTGATTGGGCGCAACGACGACGAACAGACAAACAGCTTGATCGCCGGCGAACCAATAATCGTGATACTTGTCCGGCGGCACCAGCAAGAAATCGCCCGCGCGATAGACTTCCTTGGTTCCGCCGATTTCGATCTCCATGCTGCCTTGCGCCAGGAACAGGATCTCGCTGGCGTGCTCGTGCGAATGCGGTCTGTGACCGAGCGGGTCATTGATGAACCAATCGGATTCGGTCGTCCAAACCAAGCCGCGGCCGCGCGTGCGTTCGCCCCAAATCAATTGCTGTTTCATCCAGGTCTGATAGTTGATTTCCATAGTCATTCATCTCTCCTAATAGGAATACCATCATTAACATCTCATGGAAACACAAGCGATATACAAGCCTCGCGCATCGTAGTGCGGAACTGGCGCCTATTATAACGCGCTCGAAAGCGCCCCACATGTGCATCCATTCAGATTGGGATAGAATAGCGAGGCCAACTATAGATTATATTTGCGGTAGCAGTCACACAACAGACGGGAGCGGATCATGCGATTTGAGGGGAAGACGGCGGTAGTGACGGGCGCCGCCACCGGCATCGGCGAGGCGGTTGCGCTGGCCTTCGGCCGGGAAGGCGCCAATGTGGCAGTGGTGGATGTCAATCAAGAGGCGGCTGCCGGGACTTTGGCCGCGATCACAGCGGAAGGCGGGACGGGCATCACGGTGATTGCCGACGTATCCCAGGCGTCGGACTGCGAGAGGATCGCGGTGGAAGCGGTTTCCGCCTTTGGCGGCATCGATTATCTGGTCGCCAGCGCCGGCATCCAGACCTACGGCACGGTGGTGGATACCGATGAGGATACTTGGGATCGCACGCTGTCGGTCAACTTGAAGGGCATCTACCTGGCGGCGAAGCACTGCGTGCCGGAGATGATCAAGGGCGGCGGCGGCGCCATCGTCAATGTAGCGTCGGTGCAAGGCTTGATGAGCCAGCCCAATGTCGCGGCTTATGCGGCATCCAAAGGCGCGGTGATCGCCATGACCCGCACCATGGCGCTCGATCACGCCAAGGACAATATCCGCGTCAACAGCTTGTGCCCGGGCTCAATTGATACGCCGCTGCTGCGATTCGCGGCCGATATGATCAGCCCGGACGATCCCGCCGGCGCCATCGTGGATTGGGGCAAACTGCATCCGCTGGGCCGGGTCGGCCAGCCGTCGGAGATGGCGGAAGTGGTCCTCTTCCTCGTCAGCGATGCCGCTTCCTTCATGACCGGCGCAGCGGTGGTGGCTGACGGCGGCTTGACGATCGGCTTGTAGCGCCGTCCTAGTCCTCCGCCAGCAAGTCTCTTACGGCTTTTTCAATCTTGCCGGCGTTGGGGATGATTTCGTCTTCTAGCACCGGGCTGTAGGCGATCAGCGAGTTTTCCATGTTGACGCGCTTGATGGGCGCATCGAGGTGATAAATGCCCCGGTCGGCGATCATAGACGCGACGCTGGCGCCCCAACCGCCTTGGCGCGGCGATTCTTCCACCATGAGCAGACGATTGGTTTTCATGACCGAGCGCAGGATGGTCTCGCTGTCGAGCGGCGCGACCGCGCGTAAATCGATGACTTCCAGATTGATGCCTTCGTCCGCCAGTTTGTCCGCAACTTCAAGCGCGCGGTGCAGCATGAGCTGAAGGGCGACCACGGTCAGATCCGCGCCTTCCCGCACAACCTTCGCTTCGCCAATGCTGCCCGGCGAGGCATCGGCGGGAACTTCGCCTTTGAGCGTGTAGAGATATTTGTGCTCCAAAACCACGACCGGATTGTCGTCGCGGATGGCCGCGCGCAACAGGCTGTACATATCGAGCGGAGTCGCCGGCGCGACAACCTTGAGGCCGGGAAAGTTCATCAGCCAGGATTCCGCGCACTGGGAATGCTGGGTGCCGAAGCCGCCGCCGCCCCCTTGCGCCGCGCGTATGGTCAACGGAACGGTGAACTGACCGCCGCTCATGAAGCGATATTTGGCCACTTGATTCACGATCTGGTCCATCGCCACCGGGATGAAATCGGCGAACATCAACTCGGCGATCGGACGCAAGCCGGTGATCGCGGCGCCCAGGGCTGTGCCGATGATAGCTTGCTCGGATATTGGCGTATCACGGACGCGCTCGGCGCCAAATTCTTCATAGATGCCCGGCGTGACTTTGAAGACCCCGCCGGCTTTGGCGACATCTTCGCCGAAGAACACGATGCTGTCATCCAGGCGCATCTCGTCGGCAATGGCTTTTTGAACCGCATCGCGATAAGTGATTTCCGGCATATCAGGCTCCTCAACCGGGGTAATAAACGTAGTCGTCAGCGGCTTCCAATTCCGGGAATGGTTCCGCTTGCGCCCATTCGATGGCTTCGACGACCGCTTTTTCGATGGCGCCGCGCATTTCGTCGTATTCGGCTTGGTCGATTTCGCCGGCGGCGATCATGCGCCCCAGCAGCAAATCGATGGGATCGCGCTTCAGCCACTCGTCCAGTTCGCCGGGCGCGCGATAAGGACCCGTATCCGCGCGCGAATGTCCGCGATAGCGATAGGTTTTGAGCTCGAGGAGGGAAGGACCGTCACCGGCGCGAGCGCGCTCGGCAGCCGCCAGTGTCGCGCTGTACACGGCTTCTATGTCTTGTCCGTCGACAATCACGCCCGGCATGCCGTAGGCGGCGGCGCGTTCCGCCAAGTCATCGATGGGCGTGGTGGCGCGAACCGGACTGTATTCGCCATACAGATTGTTTTCGCAGATGAATAAAACCGGCAGCTTCCACACCGAAGCCATATTGAGCGACTCGTGGAAGACGCCGATATTGGTAGCGCCATCGCCGAAGAATACGACGGCTATAGCGCCGCTGCCTTTGATTTGGGCGGTGAGGGCGGCGCCCATCGCAATCGGCAACTGCGCGCCAACGATGGCATTGGCGCCCAATAATCCAATCGATTGGTCGGTCATATGCATGCTGCCGCCGCGGCCTTTGCACGCGCCGCTGGCTTTTCCCATCATCTCGGCCATCATCGCGCGCAGCGTCATGCCCAGCGCCAGGGCGTGACCGTGTCCGCGGTAGGTGCAGGTCATGCTGTCGCCGGGGCGCAGCGCCTGGGCGACGCCGGCTGAGCAGGCTTCTTGTCCGATCGCCAGGTGCGTCGTGCCCCGCACCAGATTGGCCATGAACAGATTCTGAATCTCTTCTTCGGCCAGGCGAATCGTCGTCATCGTGTTCAACGCTTTAAGACGCGCGTCGCGATCGAGTCGCGCGATGGAATCCGTCGTCATCAAATTATCCCTGTAACTGATCCAATTGTGATTGTAACGCCTCCAGGAAACGCGCCAGCGCCATACCGTCGACGAAGCGATGATCGCCGCTCAGCGTGACCCAGACCGTATGACGCAGGTGCAAGCCGCTGTCAATCACGACCGGTCGCCGTTTGATCGCGCCGATGGCAGCGATAGCGACTTGCGGCGGATTGATCACGGCGGTAAATTGATCGACCTGCTTGACCATGCCGAGATTGCTGATCGTGAAGGTGCCTCCGCCCATTTCTTCCGGAGCGAGCCGGCCTGCGCGCGCGCGCCCGATCAAGTCTCGGCTGCGAGCCGCCAATTCGCTCAACGAATAGCGCTGCGCATCGCGAATGACCGGCGCGATCAAGCCATCGTCCAAGGTAATGGCGGCCGCCAGGTGGATGTCATCATACTGGTAGAGCTGGCCGTCTTCAGCGCGGGCGTTGAGCCGCGGTATATGCTCCAGTGTTTTGACGATTACGTATTGCAGCAGATCGTTTGGACGTACCGCGCTGCCGAGGCGCTGGAGCGCATTTTCAAGGTCAATCTCGCCGGAGACATAGAAATGCGGCGCGTCGCTCATGCTGCGGCTCATGCGCTCGGCCATGCGCTTTTGCACGGCGCTTCTTTGGACAAGGGTCGCTGCGGGCGCCTGCGCGCTGGCTCGCCGATACCGGGTCAAGTCTTCGAGCGTGATCGGATTCTCGAATCCAGCTTCCAACATTTGATCCAGCGAGATGCCCGATTGTCGCGCTGCTTTGCGCACTTTGGGCAGCGCCAGCGGCACGTCTGGCGGCAATGGCGAAGCCGGACGCGCATCGAGCGCTTTTGTGGTTGATGAGACAGTTGACCGCGCCGGCGCAGCAGCCTCGGAAGCCAGGACATCTTCCTGGCCGGTGAGACGCGCGATGACCGTGCCGACGGGTACCTCGTCGTCCGCGTCAACGCACAATTCCGAGATGATGCCCGCCGCAATCGCTTCGAACTCGACTTCGGCTTTGTCCGATTCGATGATGGCGATCGCATCGCCTTTGTCGACGACATCGCCGACTTGTTTAAGCCATTCGACAAGCCGGCCCGATTGCGCGTCGAATCCAAGATTGGGTAGAACGATATCGATAGGCATCCTTGTCAGCGGCTCCAAAACTTCAGCAGATTCGCGCTTGGCATGCGACCTGGCAGGAGTGTAGCCGAAATTTGCCGATATTCCCAATTGCGGGCGCGCATGTTTCGAGTTGTTTGACTTTACGGTCAAGAATTGACATATTTATGCTTGTTCAAATGGACGGTGGACGCAACTCGCGACAGATAGCGGCGCTTGCATCGGGCCGACCAATTGGGCTGGAGTGTTCGCGTCACCTAGATAATCTTGGAGCAATGCGGCATGAAACTGGGCTTGGGTCTCTATCGGCACATGTTGAAGCGCGACAATTTTCGCTTCGCCAGGCAGGCGGGCGCGACGCATATTGTCGCCCACCTCACGGACTACTTCCGTCCCGGCAAGCTGTCGACAGCGAGCGGCGACGACGTCTGGGGCCGGGCCGCCCACGACAGTACACATTGGACCTATGACGATCTGCTGGCGCTGCGCAGGCAAATAAACGAAGAAGGCCTGGAACTGGCGGCGCTTGAGAACTTTGATCCCGGCCACTGGCATGATGTGCTGCTCGATGGTCCGCGGAAAGCAGAACAGCTTGAGCATATCAAATCTACCATTCGCAATATGGGCGCGGTCGGGATTCCCTGCATGGGCTACTATTTCAGCATTGCCGGCGTCTGGGGGCGCACCGAGATTCAGTCCGCGCGCGGGCGGGCCCGTGGCGTCGGTTTCCTGGAAGCGCAGACCCCGCCCGAAACGCCGATTCCGAATGGCACGGTCTGGAACATGATCGTGGACGATTCGCCGCCGCCGGGCTCCGTGCCTGAGGTCAGCTCGGATGAAATCTGGGGACGACTGGAAGATTTCCTAACGCAGATAGTGCCGGTAGCCGAAGAAGCCGGCGTACGCCTGGCGGCGCATCCGGATGATCCGCCGCTGCCGGTCGTGCGTGGTATGGCGCGCCTGGTCACGCAGCCGCAGCATTATCAGCGCTTGCTGGATATAGTGCCGAGTCACCATAATTCTCTGGAAATGTGCCTGGGCACGATCGCGGAAATGGCCGATGGCGACTTCGACTTGTACGAAGCGGTCGAGCGCTACAGCGCGCAAGGCAAGATTTCCTACATTCACTTCAGAAACGTGCGCGGCAAAGTACCGAATTACGAAGAGGTCTTCGTCGACGAAGGTGATATCGATATGCTGCGCGTGCTGAAGATCCTGCATCGCAACGGATTCGATGGCGTATTGGTGCCGGATCATACGCCACAGATGAGCTGCGACGATCCCTGGCACGCCGGCATGGCGCACGCCTTGGGCTGGATGAGCGGATCGCTCAACGCGATACAACAGGCTTAGTGAAGAAAGCGGGACGTGGTTTGGCGTACCGCGAAAGGACGTATATGGTTAGCTGGAAAAACGACGACGAGCTTTTTGGCCTGATAGAAGATGAATTATTTGTGGCCGTCATCGGCGACATCCTGGATGGACTAGGTTTCATGCAGCAGTTCTTGCCAGCGGAGATCCGTCCCATCCGCGATGACATGCAGGTATTGGGCCGGGCCATGACTGTGTTGACGGTGGATTATCCCGGTGGCGAAGTGGACGGACAGACCGAGTGGTCGGGGATGCCGTACGGGCTGCTTTTCCGCGCGTTAGATGACCTGAAGCGGAATGAAGTCTATGTCAGCGCCGGCGGCAGCCCCGAATATTCCATGTGGGGCGAATTGATGACGACGCGCGCGCAGCATTTGGGGGCGAGAGGCGCCGTGCTGGCCGGATACTCGCGCGATACCGACGGCGTGCTGGCCTTGGATTTCCCCACGTTCTCGCGGGGCGGATACGCGCCGGATTCAGGTCCGCGCAGCCGCGTGCTCGATTATCGTATTCCGGCGCGTATCGGGCAGGTGACGATCAATCCGGGCGAACTGATTTTCGGCGATCGCGATGGGGTGCTGGTAATCCCGCAGGAAGCGGAAGAAGAAGCGATCAGCCTGGCTTTGGAAAAGGCGCGTACAGAGAATCTGGTGCGCATCGCCATTGAGAAGGGCATGAGCGCCGAAGAAGCCTTCAATACCTTCGGCGTGCTTTAGAGCGTAGATGGTAGCAGGCAAGGTCGCGTGACGGAGCTGATTGGAGAAGTCGCCGTCATAACCGGCGCTGCGCAAGGGATCGGCGCGGGTTGCGCCTGCGCGTTTTTGGCGCGCGGCTGCGATGTGCTTCTGGCCGATATCAAAGCAGAGGTTGTGCGAGATCGGGCGGAGGCATTACGGAAGCGCTTTCCTCGGCGCAAGGTGCTGGATTACCCCTTGGATGCGCGCGATCAAGAGGCTTGTTTTGCGATGGCGGATTATGCTCGAGATGAACTGGGATCCATCGATATCATGGTGAATTCGGCGGGCATCATCAGTCCTTGCAGCTCGCTTGAGGTCACACAGGCCGATTGGGAAAACTTGATCAGCATCAATCTGAGCGGCGTCTTCTATTGCTGTCAAGCGGCTGCGCGCGCCATGCGCGACACGGGCGGCGCAATCATCAATCTCAGTTCAATTGCATCAAAAGCGGCTTGGCCCGGGCGCGTATCATACGCGGCGGCCAAAGCAGGCATAACCGCCCTGACCGAGTCGCTGGCTGTGGAATGGGCAAAGCTGGGCATCCGCGTTAACGCGGTCGCGCCGGCCTGGGTCAATACCGAGATACTGCGCCAAGGCGTGAAACACGGCGTGGTCGCTGTAGACAACCTCAACCGCGCCATTCCCTTGGGCCGGGTTGCCGAAGTTGATGATGTTAGCGAAACGATCGTTTTTCTGGCGTCGGATGCCGCCCGCTATATCACTGGCCAGGTGATCTACGTCGACGGCGGTTACCTGGCGGGCGCGCCGCATGCTTCGATTCAATAAGATTGAGACAGGTTGATGAGAGACTCAAGCAATAGCTTGCATGAAGACGTCGGCGCCGAATTCAGAGGCTACGGTATGCCCCGCACCGCGCGTGGCAGGGCGTCGGCATACGGTCAAGCGCCCTGGCGACTGTGCGGCCGCGTCTTCACCATTTGGTATCACCTGGCCGATCCCGCCGAAGGCCGTAGACAGGTGCCGCCGCCGCTGGAGGCGCCGGAGAATCCGTTATGCCGCGCGCGCTTCTACGAACTGAATATGGACGCTGGCTACGGTGATGAATTGGTCGCGCTGAATCCCGAACAGTCGCAGTTCTTTGAAGCGGTCATCGCCATCGAATGCAGTTACCAAGGCATCCAGGGCGATTGTTCCGTGCACATGTATTCGGACAATGCCACCTATATTGCCTGGGGACGCGAGGTGATCGGCTGGCCCTTGAAACAGGGCAAGATCACCATGACCCGGCCCTGGAAACCGGGGGCGCTGGAAGCCGGCGTCGAGATCGCCGGCGAGCTGGAGCGGTATGGCAGGCGGCTGATGTCGGCGCGCGTCAAACTGCGCGAGCGCCAAGAGGCGCGTTCACGGCCGCTGCCGAACTGGTTTTCTCACAAGCAGATTCCCGGCATTGAGGGCGACGCGCTGGATGTGGATCAGCTCATCCTGTCGGGTCCTAGTCGAATGGACGTGGATCAAGTCTGGGATGCGAGCGGAGAATTTGAGCTGCACGAAGGTTTGGCGGACGAATTGCATCATTTGCGCCCGGCCGAGATCGTATCCGCCGATTATGTGCCCTGGGCCGATCTGACCGTCGGGCATGGCAGAGTGCTAAAGCATCTGAAATGATGCCGTTCGGTGGCGAGAATCTCTCGTGGGGGCAAACAAATTGGATCTTGTGTGCTAGGGCAGAGGGAGGTGGTATGATTCAAGGCGCAAGACAACTGTTGGCAGGTTCTGATAGGCAGGGCCGTAGCATAGAGAGGTAAAGAAAATGATTAGCAGAAAGCGATTGTTGATTACCGTTTTACTGGCCTTGAGCGTCGTGTTGCTCGGGGCATTGGCCGTGACAGCTCAAGACGAGATGTCAGCGGAAGCAGAGGTGGACGCGTTAATCCGCGCCTTGAATATAGATGAAATGCCGGAAGGCTGGACGCTGCCCGAATCCATTGGCCACGTGACCAATTACCTGGTGCACGAATGGTATCAGAATGAAACCAAGGCTGAAGCCGCGACCGCCGAAGCCTACGGAATCGAGTTTTCGATCAACGACGCCAATCTAGATCTGCAAACCTCCCTGGCCGCTGTTGATGACTATGTCGCGCAAGATGTCGACGCCCTGGTCTTCACCGCGGTGGACGAGGTCGCTTCGTCACCCGCCATTCGCCGCGTCGCGCGCGACCGCGCGGTGGTATGCGAAGGTTCGCCGGTCGTCGGTTGCCACACCTTGGTGGCGATCTCGGATTATTCGGCGGGTTACGGCGTTGGCGTTTGGGCTGGCAACTACGTGCTCGAGAATTTCGATGGCGAGGCGCGCGCCCTGGATATCGGTCTGCCTGCCTTGACCGCAGGCGTGGCGCGCTCCAACGGCTTCGTTGACGGCTTGCTTTCGGTGGTGCCGGACGGAGAGATTGTGCAGCGTGTCGATGGCGGCGGCTCCAAAGATGTTGCCGTGCAGGTATCGTCGGATGCGCTGACCGCGAATCCCGATATCAACATCATCTTTGGCATCAACGATGATTCGGCCTTGGGCGGCCTGCAATCCTATATTGCGGCTGGCCTGGATACGGACAAACTGTTGGTGGTCGGATTCGGATGTGAAGGCGTCGCCTGCAAGAATGCCCTGCAGGAGGGCGGACCATACAAGGTATCCGCGGCTATGTTCCCCGAATATCAGGGTCTGCTGCTGATCAACGCTGCCGTTGCCGTGTTCAATGGCGCGGAGCCGCCACCGCAGATCTTTGCGCCATCCTTGCCGATGACGCTCGATAACCTGTTTGATTACTACACGCAGGAAGAGGATGGTACCTATACGGCCCATCTCGATGCGATCGCCGACATTGAGCTGCTGATAATCGAGCCGCCGATGGAAGACGAATAGGTCCGGTTGTTGAGTGGCCTGGCCGGAATGCGGCGAATCGCGGCGAACCGGCCAGGCTAGCGTCGTCAGCGACCGCCTGCAATCGTCGCGCCCGTGAATTGCCGGGACGACGGTTTTGCTGGCGGCGGAAGACCCAATCTCGAAAAATCGATTCGCAAGCGGTACAATGCCCCGAGACAGTTGTCTACTGTTTACACGCAGCATATTCATCTAATCGTTCGAGAAAGGAACAATTCCTATGAAGACTAGCAAGACATTTCTGTTTATGGCGCTGCTCGTTATCAGCGCGTTGCTGCTTGGCGCCTTTGGCGCGATGGCGCAAGACGACGACGCCATGATGGAAGCCGATGCGATGATTCGCGCATTCACCGTTGAGGACATGCCGGAAGACTGGACGCTGCCCGAGTCGATCGGTCACGTTACTAATTATCTGGTGCACGAATGGTATCAGAACGAGACCAAGGCCGAGGCCGCAACCGCCGAAGCATACGGCATCGAATTCTCGATCAACGATGCCAACCTCGATCTGCAAGCATCGCTGGCGGCGGTTGATGACTACGTCGCTCAAGATGTCGGCGCATTGGTATTCACGCCCGTGGACGAGGTAGCGTCATCGCCGGCGATTCGCCGCGTTGCTCGCGATCGCGCGGTCGTCTGCGAAGGGACCGCCGTGGTCGGCTGCGCGACTCTGGTCGCGATTTCCGATTACACCGCCGGGTACCAGGTTGGCATCTGGGCCGGTAACTATGCCATTGAGAATCTGGATGGCGAGGCGCGTGTGCTGGATATTGGTTTGCCCGCCTTGACCTCGACGGTCGCGCGCTCCGACGGCTTCGCTGACGGCCTGCATTCGGTATTGCCCGAGGGCGAGATCGTACAGAGCGTTGATGGCGCCGGCTCAAAGGATGTTGCGGTACAGGTATCGGCCGATGCCTTGACGGCAAATCCTGACATCAACATCATCTTCGGCATCAACGATGATTCGGCGCTGGGCGGCTTGCAGTCTTATATCGCGGCCGGTTTGGATACGGACAGCCTGCTGGTTGTCGGATTTGGCTGCGAAGGCATCGCCTGCAAGAACGCGCTTCAGGAAGGCGGACCCTACAAGGTATCGGCGGCTATGTTCCCCGAATATCAGGGCCTGCTCTTGATCAACGCCTCGATCGCGGTTTTCAACGGCGTGCAGCCGCCTCCGCAGATTTATGCGCCGTCGCAGCCGGTGACGCTCGACAACCTGTTTGACTATTACACGCAGGAAGAAGACGGCACCTACACCGCTTTGCTCGATGTCATCGCCGAGATCGAGATCGAAATCGTCGATCCGCCAATGGACGACGAGTAGGTCTAAGCCGATCAATCACCGAGCGGGACTGTAGCTGCATGCCGCAGTCCTGCTCGATTTCCATTTGTTTGGATTGCCGATTGAAGCGACGACGGCTGCCGAAAACGCCAGTCTTTCCGCATGAGGATGTCAGATGGTAGGGAATAGATCAGACTCCGCAAGCACCGGCATTGGAAGCTGGGTGACGCGCGCTGTTCATTGGCTGCTGCATACGCAAGAGGGCGTTCTGTTTCTGATTGTGGCGGCCATCTGGATATTCCTGACCGTGCAGTCGGACGTATTCTTCACGGGCAGGAACATCGGCGTCTTGCTCAGCCAGGTATCCATGACAGCGATCACCGCCGTCGGCATGACCATTCTGCTGATTTCGGGTGAGATTGACGCCTCCGTCGGATCCATGCAAGCCTTTGTCGGCGTGATCGTGATGAGCGTGCTCAACAACACCGAGAATCTGGCCTTGGGCATCACCGTGGGCTTGGCCCTGGGGGTCATCGTTGGGCTGATAAACGCGGTGATTTCGCTGCGGCTCGGCATCAATTCGCTGATCGCGACCTTGGCCATGCTTTCGATTGTTCGTGGGGCGGCGTTCGGCTTCACCGACGCTTCGATTCAGAACACGCACAAGATTCAGACTTTCACTGAAATCGGCAACGGATTCTTCCTGGGCGTGCCGTGGCCGGTCATATTCTTTTTTGCAATTTTTCTTATCTTCTATTTTGTTTTGACACGCACGACCTTTGGCCGCTTTGTACATGCGGTGGGCGCCAATCCCGAAGCGGCAACGCTGGCGGGCATACCGGTGCGCATGGTGAAACTGGCGGGATTTGTATTGACCGGCGTCCTGGCCTCCGTCAGCGCGATCATCTTGCTGTCTCGGCTCAATTCCGGGCAGAACGGCATCGGCGCCGGATTCGAGCTGGAGGCGATTGGCGCGGTATTATTGGGCGGCACGAGTCTCAGTGGCGGGGAAGGTTCGATGGTAGGCACCTTCCTGGCGGTGGTGCTGCTGGCGACCTTGAAGAACGGCATCGTGCTGCTGGATATCAACTCGAGTTGGCAGGTGACCGTGACCGGCTTGATCATCATTGTCGCCGTTTTGCTGGATGCGCGGCGTCGGCGTCGGATGGGCCAGGATTAACGCATGAGCGAAAAACAGCCGCTGCTCAACCTCCGATCGATTGCCAAAGCCTTCCCGGGCACACAGGCGCTGAACGGTGTGGATTTCAGTTTGCATGCCGGCGAGGTTCACGCGTTGATTGGCGAGAATGGCGCGGGTAAATCAACGCTGATCAAAATCATCGCCGGGCTCTATCAACCCGACGACGGCGTCATTGAGATCGAAGGCGAAGCGGTCGAGTTTCACTCGCCGGCCGATTCGCTGGCGCACCGCATCAAAGTTGTGTACCAAGAGCTGGATTTGGTGCCCGATCTCAGCATCGCCGAGAACGTATTCCTCGGCAACCTGCCCAAGAAGGCCTTCCGCACCGTCGATTGGAACGAATTGTATGCGCGCACCAGCGAGCTTTTGCAGGATCTGGGTTTGAACATCGACCCGGAAATGCCGATCAGCGCGCTGACGGTGGCGCAGCAGCAATTGGTCGAAATCGCGCGGGCGCTCTCCCGGCAAGCGCAGATCATTATTATGGACGAGCCGACATCGGCGCTCAGTCAATCGGAAATCGAGAGCTTGTTCACGGTGATCCGCCGCCTGCAGGGCCTCGGCGTCGGTATCATGTACGTATCGCACAAGCTTGACGAGATCTACGCAATCGCCGACCGGGTCACGGTATTCCGCGATGGCGAACATATCGCGACCGAAGCCGTTGCCAATACGCGGCAAAGCGACCTGGTGACCTGGATGGTGGGGCGCGAGGTCAAGGACTTGTATCCGCGGACGCCTGGGCAGCCCGGTGATGTGCTACTGGAAGTGGACAGCGTGAGCGGCGCAACTATCGAGGACTTCAGCTTGAAGGTACACGCCGGCGAGATCGTGGCCGTCTTCGGTTTGATGGGCTCCGGCGTGCATAATCTGGGTCGTTTGATATTCGGCAATTTGCCACGGACCGGCAGCGTCCGGCTGCTGGGCCAGGAGATTCATGCCAACGCGCCGATGGATGCCATCCGAAAGGGACTGGGATTTCTGACCGAGAATCGCAAGTCCGATGGGTTGCTGCTGCCGCTGTCGGTGAAGGAAAATATCACGCTGGTGTCGGTCAACAACTATGCCAATATGATGGTGATTAACGGGCAGGACGAGCGCCGGGCGACCGCGGAAATTGTCGACAAGCTGTCCATCAAGACGCCCGGCATCGCCCAGAAAATCCGCTACTTGAGCGGCGGCAATCAGCAGAAATCGCTGATCGGACGCTGGCTGCTCGAGGAGCTCAAAGTATTGATATTCTCGGAGCCGACCCGCGGCATTGATGTCGGCTCAAAGGCGGAGATGTATCGCTTGATGGATGACATGGCGCATCAAGGCATGGGCATTTTGGTGCTTTCCACCGAATTGCCCGAAGTGCTGGGCATCGCCGATCGCATCATCGTGATACGGCAAGGGCGGAGCGCGGGTCGTTGGATTTCCCGCGATGACGCGACCCAGCAAGACCTCATGACTGCCGCGGCAGTGCAGCTGGACCCGGCGAGTTAAGCGACGGTGAGTGGAATATGGCGGCGATTCCAGTAGGTCGTAAACGACACCAGAACGGGGCGATGCGATGGTCGCGTCTGCTGTTTTCGCGGGAGGCCGGCCTGGTCATACTGCTGCTGGCAGTCGTTGCGCTGTTTTGGATCCTCGAACCGAGTACACGGCAGCAAAGAGTTTATTGGGATCTGCTGCGGGAAATCTCGCCCAACTTAATCGCGGCGATTGGCGTCACCATGCTGATGCTGGCCGGGGAATTCGACCTGTCTATCGGGTCCATGCTGGCGGTCACCGGCGTGACCACCGTGGTTTTCTTCAATAGCACAGAGAATATGTGGGCGGGCATCGCCGCCGGTCTGGCCACCGGTCCGCTGGTAGGCGGCATTCACGGTTATCTGGTGACGAAGCAGAAGATGAATTCGCTGGTGACGACGCTGGGTTCGCTGTTTGCCTTGCGCGGAATGGTCTATGTCTACACCAATAAGATGCCCGTTTCGGATCTCATTGGTTTCTGGGATTTCCAGGATGCCTATTACAACAATCTCGGTCCGGCGCCATTGCCGTTTGTCCTGGCGATATTGTTGGTGATCCTGGCCTTGATCGTGTTGACGCAGACGGAGTTCGGCCGCAATGTTTATGCCATCGGCGGCAACGAGACCGCGGCGCGCGTATCCGGCATCAGGGTCAACTTGATTAAGTTCATGCTTTTTGTCATTTGCTCGAGCTGCGCGGCCATCGGCGGCATGCTGCTCACCATGCAGACGGGTTCCGGTTATTTCAATGCCGGCGGTTCCGGCTTCGAGTTGATCGTGATCGCGGCAGTGGTGCTGGGCGGCATCGCGCTGAGCGGCGGGAAGGGCAGCCTGGTTGGAACGGTGCTCGGCGTCGTCATCCTCGGCATGACGGCCAAAGGCCTGCGTTTGATGGGCGTCAACACCAATATCCAACTGATGGTGACCGGCAGCATCATGATTCTGGCCGTGTTCATGCACAGCTTCCACGATCGCATCGCCATACTTAGGCGCAGATAAAGAGGGTATCGAAGATGACATGCAAAGTGACGGAAACTGTACTGGGCAAGTCCCTTGCGGCGCTCGATATCGAAAACGACCTGCTGTCGACCACCGTGATAGTGGACAAAGGGGCGGACATCTATCGGCTCGTCTACAAGCCATCCGATATTGATGTGCTATGGAAATCGCCTTGGGGCATTAAGGAATACGCGCGCGGATTCGATTCCGCCTTCGATTCGACCACTGCCTGGCTGGAAGCATACGCCGGCGGCTGGCAGGTGCTCTTCCCCAACGGCGGCGACGAGAATGTCTACAAGGGCGCCGCGCTGGGATTCCATGGCGAGGCTTCGATGACAGCCTGGGATTACGAGATTCTGAGCCAGGGCGGGGCCGCCGCCGAAGTGAAGTTGAGTTCTCGCCTGTCGCGCAGTCCCTATACGATTGAGCGTTGGATGCGCGTGGAAGCGGGCAGCCCGATCCTGCATATTCGCGAGCGCGTCACCAATCATGCCGGCGAAGACATGGACTTCATGTGGAGCCATCACCCGGCCTACGGCGCGCCCTTCATCAACGAGCATTGCGTCATAGATGTGGGCACATCAAGTTTCGTCGCCGATGATCGCTACGCGGGATCAGCCAATCCGCTGACCATGAGCGAGGCTTATCAATGGCCGATGGCCGGCGACACCGATATGTCGCGCGTGCCCGGCGATGATGAGGTCCGCGATATTTTGGCCTATTTCCGCGATTTTGACTCCGGCTGGTACGGCATTACCAACGTGGAACTTGGAGTCGGCGTCGGGCTGACTTGGGACGCGAGCGTCTTCCCGTATGCCTGGTTCTGGCAAGAGATGAACGCCACCCCTGGCTTTCCCTTCTATAAGAATTCCTATGTGATGGCCATCGAGCCGGCCTCGTCGATACCTGGCCAGGGATTGACCACCGTCATGGAATCGTCCGGCACGCATCTGACCTTGAGCCCCGGCCAATCCAACGAGATCGAAATGAAAGCCGTATTTTATGAATCGGCGGCCGGCGTCAACAGCATTGACGCCGATGGCGCTGTCCACTTGAAATAGGTTTAGGAGAAACGAAATGTCTGAACCGCTGGTAAGTCTGGATCAATTTTCAACGTTGGTCGATGGGCTGGATCATCCGGAGGGCGTGGCCTGGGGCGCGGACGGCAATTGGTACGCCGGCGGCGAAGCTGGCCAAATCTATCGCATCGCGCCGGACGGCAATCATAGCCAAATCGGAAGCACCGGCGGCTTCGTGCTGGGCTTGGCGCTGGATGCCAACCACAACGTCTATGCGTGCGACTTGTTCCAGAGCAAGGTCTTCAAGGTCAGCGCGTCCGGTGATGTGAGCGTCTATTCCGAAGGCAGCGCCGACCGCGGGTTTGCCGCGCCCAACTATGCGGTTTTCACCGCTGAGGGCAATTTGTACGTGTCGAGCTCGGGCGGCTTTGATGAAAAGAACGGCTGCGTATTCTTGATTCGACCGGGTGGCGAAACCATCGTCGCCAGCGACGAGATGGACGACTTCCCCAATGGCATGGCGCTTTCGCCCGACGGCAGCGAACTTTATGTGCTGCTGTCCACCGCGCCCAGCATTGTGAAAGCCGCGATCAACCCGGACGGAACACTGGGCGAAATGCAGCTGGTGGCTGATCTGCCCGATACGGTGCCCGATGGCATCGCCTTTGATGTTGAAGGCAACTTGTACATCGCCTGCTACGCGCCCAACAAAGTCCTGCGACTAAGCGCCGACGGCAGGCTGGAAGTCTTCGCCTACGATTGGCAGAGCGTGGTCCTGTCCGCGCCGACCAATATCGCATTCGGCGGCGACGACATGAAGACGGCGATCTTCGGCAGCTTGGGTCGCTGGCATCTGTCTATGCTAGAAATGTCGGTCGCCGGAGCGCGCCTGCAATACCCCGACCTGGGATAAATCTCGAAACAGTTTTTGAATCACGTGAGACAAAAGGAAGACGAATATGGCTAATCGATTTGAAGGTAAAGTTGCTATTGTGACCGGCGCGGGCAAAGGCATCGGTCGCGCCTGCGCCGTCGCTTTTGCCGCGGAAGGCGCAGCCGTAACCATCGCTGACCTTGATCCTGCCGCCGGCAATGAGACCCGGCAGATCATTGAAGACAACGGCGGCCGCGCACAGTTCATCGAAGGCGATATCGCCGACGAGGCCTTCGTCAAACGCGTGGTCGCGGATACGGTGGCGGCCTTTGGCGGCGTCGATGTCTTGCACAATAACGCGGGCGTCGTGCGTTACGGCACGGTCGATGAGCAACCGGTCGAAGATTGGGATTGGCAGATCAACATCAACTTGCGCGCCACCTTCCTCACGTGCAAATATAGCATTCCGGAAATGCGCAAGCGGGGCGGCGGCGCCATCGTTAATACGTCTTCGGTCCAGGCGGTGGCGTCGCAGCAGACGGTCGCCGCTTATGCCGCTTCCAAGGGCGCTGTCACTAGCCTGACGACGACGATAGCGCTCGATCACGCCAAAGATAACATCCGCTGCAATTGCATCGCGCCGGGTTCAATCCATACGCCCATGCTGGATTACGCGGCCAACTTGTTCGGCCCGGACAATCCCGGACAATTGATCGAAGATTGGGGAAAACTGCACCCTCTCGGCCGCGTCGGACGCCCGGAAGAAGTGGCGAATTTGGTGCTATTCCTGGCCAGCGATGATTCCTCATTCATGACCGGCGGCTATTATCGCGTAGACGGCGGCTTGCTCTCGACCCTGCTCTAAGGAGGACAGTCATGGCCGGACCGCTGGAAGGCGTCATCGTCGTCGATTTCACGCAGTTGATGCAAGGTCCCTTCGCCACGCAGATTCTGGGCGATCTGGGCGCGACCGTAATCAAAGTTGAACCGCCAAAAGGCGACTGGAGCCGGCACTTCTCGCTGCTGGATCTATACAAGAACGATGTCAGCGTTTCCTTCCTGACTTTCAATCGCAACAAACAAAGCATCGCGGTCAACCTGAAGCGCGAGGATGGCCTGGACGCGGTCAAGCGCATCATCGAAAAGGCCGATGTCGTGGTGGAGAATTTCCGCCCCGGCGTCATGGATCGTTTGGGTTTGGGCTACGATACGCTCAAGCAAATCAATCCGCGCCTGATCTATTGCGCCAGCTGCGGCTTCGGGCAGACTGGTCCTTATGTCAAGCGGCCCGGTCAAGATTTGCTGATTCAAGCGATGACCGGCATGACCGTCCTCACCGGCAATGCCGACGACTTGCCATCGGCGACCATCGCCGGCATCGCCGATTTGAGCACCAGCCAGCTGATCGTCTGGGGCATCTGCGCGGCGCTGTACAGTCGCGAGCGCACGGGAGAGGGTCAGCGGGTCGATACCAATCTGTATAACTCGCTGATTAATCTCTACATTCAAGAAATCTCCAATTATCTGAATGGCGGCGGCATTCCGGAGCGCTCCAGGGATGGATATCCCAATCCCTACGTCGGCGCGCCCTACGGCATTTTCCAGACCCGGCACAAATACATCGCCATCGCCATGAACCCGATCAGCCAGTTGGCTGAATTGCTGGACATGGACAATCACCACGATGTCTCCGGCAACAATGTCTTCGAGGACGAAGAAGCCATCATGGCCGATTTGCAGGCGGCGTTGATGAAGAAGACCGCCGACGAATGGCTGGAGATCCTGTTGGCGGCGGATGTTTGGTGCGCGCCGGTTTATGATTTCTCGGATATGGAGTCGGATCCGCAGGTCGCCGAGAACGAGATGATCGTCGGTTACGACCATCCCGTGGCGGGTCAGGTGCGCGCCGTGGGCATACCCGTCAAGTTCCAGGGCACGCCGGGCGAAGTCGCTGGACCCGCGCCCTTGCTGGGTCAACACACCGAAGCAATCCTGCGGGAGATTGCCGGATTTAGCGCGGAAGAAGTGAATCAGCTCCTGGCCAGCGAAGCCGTCTACAACGGAGCCGCAGTGCATGGCTAGACCGGTGAAATTTGTATCACTGTCCGAGCTGGCCGCGCACGTAAAAGATGGCGACAAGCTGGGCGTCGGCGGCTTGCACTTTTCGCGCTTGCCGATAGCCTTGATCAAGGAAGTCGCCGGCCAGGGACGCAAAGACCTCGATTATGTCACCTGGGGCGGCGGCTTGGCGCTGGAGATGCTGCTGGCGGCGGATGCCGTGCGCAAGATTGCCTTCTGTTTCTCCAGCCTGGATATTTTTGGATTGGCGCCGCTCTTCCGCAAGGCGCTGGAGCAGGGAAGCGTCGACGCCGAAGAATGGAACGCCCTGGGCATGATTCAGGGCTTCCACGCGGCCGAAGAGAACCTGCCGTCGATGCCATTTCAAATCCCATTCGGCTCGACCATGCTCGATGAGGCGGACTTCACCGCGCGCTTCTCCGATCCACTGACGGGCCGCGATGTGATGACGGCCAAAGCGCTGGATCTCGATGTCTTGCTGCTGCACGCGCAGCGCGCTGATGAAGCGGGCAATATCGAGGTGCAAGGCGCGTTGGGTTTGGACAAGAGCGCTGTTGGCGCCGCGCGCCAGGTTTTGGCTACCGTCGAGGAGATCGTGCCCGCCGGCACGTTCCAGAAAGACCGGCGCGGCAAGGTCTTCGGTCACAGCTTCATCACCGCTATCAGCGAGCAGCCACGGGGCGCTTATCCCGCGTCTTGCATTCCCTACTACATCACCGATTATCGCGCGCTGATGGAAGGCTCGCAGTCCATTCCCTTTGAAATTCAATCCCCGGAACCACGCCGATTCGAATTCCTTCAACGCGCTGCACAGGTTTCCGTGGAGGCGCTGACGCCGCCCGTTCTGCTCAAGCAGCGCGAAGCGCTCGAGGCTTCACTGACGCCCAGCGCCGATGAGCAGATGGTAGTGAGTCTGGCGCGTCATTACGATAATGAGAGCATTTGCGCCGCCGGCGCGGTGTCGCCGCTGGCGATTATTTCTTATTTCTTGGCCAAGAAGACACATGCCCCAAATCTGGTGACGATGATGATCAGCAGCGGGCTGGTCGATCCGGCGGTGCGACCGATGCTGCTGCTGATGGCGGAATCGGCCGATTTCGAGACGGCCGTATTCCATTGCGGCGGCGACGATACCTATCATTGGTATTACCAGCGTGGTCTGGTGACTCACGAAGTCGTCAGCGCCGCGCAGATCGACAAACATGGCCGCGCCAACAATATTCAGCTGACCTCTCCCAGCGGCAGGACGGTGCGCTTGCCGGGGCAGGGCGGCATGGCTGATGTGGCCAATCTGCATCAGAACTTCTTGATGTACATCACGCGCCATTCGCCGCTGACATTTGTGGAGGAGGTGCAAATCGCCAGCGCCGCGCGCGGGTTGGTCGGCGATGAAGAACGCCGCGCCGAGGGATTGCGCCCGGGCTATACGCGCATCGTGACCGATCTTTGCATCTTCGAACTGAACAAAGACTCGCGGCTGCTGGAAGTTTTGTCGATTCATCCGGGCGTCAGCGAAGAAGAACTAGCCGCGGCCACCGGATTCGAGATCATCAAATCCAGAGATTTCCACATGACGGCCCCGCCCAGCGCGGAAGAACTGCGCATGATCCGCGAGCAGATTGATCCGCTGGGCATCCGGGGGCTGGAGTTCGTGGCCAGCAGCGAACGCGGCCAATTGATCGACCGCATACTCACTGACGAAGAAAACGCCCTGCGAGAATTGATCGGATGATCGAGCTCAAGGGCATCACCTGGGATCACGCGCGCGGCTTCGATCCGATGCTGGCGACCGCAGCGGCATTTCAAGAGCGGCATCCCGATGTGCGCATCAGCTGGAAGAAACGCTCGCTCAAGGAGTTCGGCGATTACCCCATCGACAAGCTGGCCGAGTCATTTGATCTGCTGGTGATCGATCACCCCTTCGCCGGCCGAGCCGCGGCCACCGGCTGCCTGCTGCCATTGGACGCATATATCGAAGACGAATTTCTGGCGGAACAAGCGAATAATGCCGTCGGCCAGAGTCACGCCAGTTACTTCTACGGCGGTCATCAATGGGCGCTGGCGATTGACGCGGCCGCGCAGGTCAGCTCGTTTCGCCCGGACTTGATGGAAAAAACCGGAGAATCGATTCCGCAGACCTGGATTGAACTGCGCGCGTTGGCGGAGCGACGGCATGAAGCCGGTGACCATCGCGTTGCCATTCCGCTCTGCCCGATTGATTCGCTGATGACATTCTTGTCGCTTTGCGCCATTCACGATCCCGATGCGGAACCTTGCTCGGACGATGAAAAAGTCGTCGACGACCAGTTGGGCGAATTTGTGCTCGGATTCCTGCGCGGTCTGCTGCCGCTGATGGATCAGCGTTCGCTCGACTGCAATCCGATACAGCTCTATGATCTCATGAGCGCGACCGACGATATACTCTATTGTCCCTTGGCTTTTGGCTATACCAATTATGGACGCGCCGATTACGCGGAGAACTTGCTTGCTTTCACTGATGTGCCGGCGCAGTATGAGCATGCGCCCTCAGCTGGAGCGATTCTGGGCGGCACGGGTTACGCTATCTCGCACAAGTGCCGGCACATCGATATCGCCTGCGAATACGGCAAGTTCGTCGCGGCGCCGGCGGTGCAGTCTGGACTTTATGTCGAGAGCGGCGGACAACCCGGACATCGCCGGGCTTGGCTGGATGAATCCGCCAACGCCTTATGCAATCAGTTTTTCCGCGATACGCTGGAGACGCATGACAAGGCCTATTTGCGGCCGCGTTATCATGGTTTCATGGATTTCCAGGACAAGGCCTGGTATATGACCCACGCCTGCCTCAAAGGCGAACTGGAGATTCGTGACTGCCTCAACAACATGAACGCGCTTTATCGCCGGTCGCTGCAAACAAGATCCGGCTAGCGATATGTACCTTTCCTTTCGCTGGTACGGTCCAGAAGATCCGATCCCGCTGCAGCACATCCGTCAGGTACCGGGCATGCGCAGCGTCGTCACAGCGCTATATGACGTGCCGGCGAGTCAGGTTTGGGACGAATCGCGCCTGCGCGGATTGAAGGACGCCATCGAAGCCGAAGCCATGACCTTTGATGTCGTGGAGAGCATCCCGGTGCACGAAGATATCAAACTGGGTCGGCCGACGCGGGATGGGCTAATTGCGGTCTATCGAGAAAACCTCGCCTTGATGGGTCGGCTGGGCATCCGTGTGCTCTGCTACAACTTCATGCCGCTTTACAGTTGGTTTCGCACCGAATACGAAATGGAATTGACTGACGGGTCCACGGCCATGAGCTTTGACCAGGGCGAAATCCACAATATTCCCGATCCCTGGGCGACGGATCTGCCGGCTTATTGGCCGCTGGAAGAGAGCCTGGACGAGGTCAAGGCCGCCTATCGCAGCATCAATGAAGACGATATCTGGCGCAACTTGAAATACTTCCTCGAACAGATCGTCCCGGCCGCGGAAGCAGCCGGCGTCAGGCTGGCGATTCATCCCGATGATCCGCCTTGGGTGATCTTCGGCTTGCCGCGGATCTTGCGCGCGCGGGACAGTTTGGAGCGCTTGCTGGATCTGGTCGACAGCCCCGTAAACGGCTTGACATTCTGCACCGGCGCGCTCGGCACGCGCGCTGAGAACGATTTGCCGTCGCTGATTCGCCGCTTCGGCCATCGCATCCACTTCGCCCATTGCCGCAATGTCAAGCGCACCGCCAGCAAGTCTTTTCATGAAGTGGCGCACCCGCCGGAATATGGCGATGTCGACCTGGTGGAGGTCATGCGGGCGTACGCTGATATCGGCTACGAAGGTCCGATGCGTCCCGACCACGGGCGCAACGTCTGGGGCGAGATCGGCACGCCCGGTTACGCCTTGTACGACCGAGGCATGGGCGCGACCTACCTGCTGGGACTCTGGGACGCGATACAGCGCGAACGCAGCGCTAATGGACTTGACTGACCAGTAGCAAGTCGATTGCGAGACGGCCGATAAGGTCGCCTGCTGCAGAACACTGACTGTCGTATGCGCGCACAATCTCTTGCGAGTTGTATACAGGATTGTTAAACTCTGTGCATCCGCGGAACGGAATCTGCGGGCAATTTGTATTGTGTCATCTAAAGAAAGGATACCTTGCAATGGCTAGGAAAATCACTCTTGCAGCGCTTTTGCTTGTCTTATTGATCGCGGCTGGCGTGGCGTCGGCGCAGGATGCCGCTACAACCGTTTACGCCCAACTCGGCGCCGACTTTGATATCCTCGATCCGCATCTTACCAATACCGGCATTGGATATCAGGTTGCCATCACCTTTTACGATCGCCTGGTGGCGCTGGATGACGACGGCAACGTCATTCCATCGTTGGCCACAAGTTGGGAAGGCAGCGGCGCCGATCAACTCACCTTGAATATCCATCCCGATGCCGTCTGTACGGATGGCACGCCACTGGATGCCGAAGCGGTCGCCAATTCGCTGCTGCGCATGGGCGCCAACGATACCGGATCGCCTTATATGTATCGCACCCTGGGCGGCAACGCCGGCTCGACCGAAGAGCGTTATTCGGTCGAATTTGACAGCGAGGCCAACTCCGTCACCATGATCATGCACGAGCCATTCAGCGGCTTGCTGATCGGCCTGTCCATGCCCTGGACCTCGGTCGTTTGTCCCGCCGGTCTGGAGAATCCGGATTCGATGGTGGAAGGGCCACAAGGCAGCGGACCTTACGTGCTTGCAGAATCCATACGTGGAGACCGCTACGTGGCGACTGCGCGCCCGGAATACACATGGGGCGCCCGCGGCGTCACGACCGCAGATGAAGGCTTCCCGCAGACCGTCATCTATCAAGTTGTCGACAACGAAACGACAGCCGCCAATCTTTTCCTCAGCGGAGACTTGAACATCGCCAGCGTGACCGGACCCGACTATGAGCGTGTCGTGGCGGCCGAAACCTATTCGGTGCGCGGCAACAACTTCGGCGCCTATTGGATGCAGGTCAACCAGGACGACGGTCTTATCGGCAACAATCCCGCCATCCGCGAAGCGGTCTTCAAAGCCATTTCCGCCCGGGAATATCTCGATGTGGGTTGGGCTGGCTTGGGAGTGTTGTCCAATACATTCGTCGCGCCCAATGTCGTCTGCTATGACGAAAGCCTCGACGAAGTCTATGCGGAGACGGTTGGCTTTGATCCGGAAGGCGCGCGGCAGGTGCTGCGCGACGCCGGATACACGGAAGGCGCCGATGGCAAGTTCCAGGATGCTGACGGCAACCCGCTGACGCTGCGTTTCATCGACTACGCCGCCGGCGGCACCGATTCGACTGAGCTGCTGATCCTGTCGCTCGAGGAGGTCGGATTCACTATCGATGCCAACATCGTTGACTTTGGCGGCTATGTCGAGCTGCTGTTCCGAACCGGCGAATGGGATGTTGCGATGCTGCCCTACGGACCGCCCGTGCCCCTGCCCAGCGCGGCTGTCGGTTTCCTCAGTGGCGATTCGGCGACCAACACGGCTAATCTGAAGAACCCGATCTTCGACGAAGCCTGGCCCATGGCCAACGCCGCCTCTGGCGACGAAAGCTGCGAGCACTGGAGCCGCGGCATGCGGGCGCTGCTGGAGAATTTCGACATCAAACCACTGCACTCGGAAGCGGTGACATTCTTCGGGAATGGCGTCGAATTCACGCTGTTCAACAACTACATCGGCACCTGGGATCCGTTGACGACGCGGATCGTCGGCGGTTAGGCGCGGTCGGCAACCCGGACAATTGGATGGTCACTAATGAGGGGATCACGGCTGTTGGCGCAGCCTGAGCCGGATCCCCTCAATTTGACTTGACGATGCGGGTTATGCGCTCGATGGCGACGGCAAGCTTGTCGACGCTGATGGCAATCCGGTAGTGCTGCGACTGGTGGACTACGGCTTTGCCGGTTCAGAAGGATCCGAATTGTTGATCCTGTCATTGGAAGATGTCGGCTTCACCATCGATCCGCATATCGTTGAATTCGGCGGCTATCTCGAGCGGCTGCTGCGCACTGGAGAGTGGGATATTGCCATCTTGCCGGTCAATCCGCCGGTCCCGCTGCCCAGCGCCATGGTTGGCTATTTCAGCGGCGGCGGCGTAATCAATACCGCGTCTACGGATAACCAGACTTTCAATGAAGAGTCCGCCATGGCCAATGTCACTGCGGGCGAAGAAAGCTGCATGCACTGGAGCAACGCCATGCGAGCGCTGCTGGAGAACTTCGATTTCAAACCGCTGTTCTCGCAAGCCAGAACCTACTTCGGGCAGGGCGTGGAATTCACCTTGTTCAACAACTACACCGGCACCTGGGATCCCATCACCACCAGGATCGTCGGCGGATAAGACTGTTGGCAAATGACATCGTCACAGCTGACGCTGCACAAATCGAATAAGGAGACCTTGACCTGGCTGACCGGCCGGCTGGGTCCCTGGCCGCGCTTTCTGCTGAAGCGCGCGATGAGCTTGTTTGTCGTCCTGGCCATGCTGCTGGTGCTGACTTTCCTGCTCATCTACATGGTGCCGGGCGATCCCGCCGTGCGCAAAGCCGGCATTGACGCCAGCGCCGAACAGATCGAATTCGAGCGCAAGGCGCTGGGTCTGGATCAACCGGCGCACGTGCAGTTCATCCGCTACGTTCAAGGCGTGGCGCGCCTCGATTTCGGCACGTCATTTATCACCAAGCAACCGGTTACGGAAGTGCTGCAGCAGCGATTTCCACGCACGTTTCAGCTGGCGGGCACGGGACTGTTGATCGTGATGATGGTCAGCGTGCCCCTGGGCATTCTCATCGGCGCCTTGACTCGCGAGGGACGCAACCGCCGCTTGGAAGTCGTATTCATGTCCGTGACCAGCACGAGCAGCGCCATGCCCGAATTCCTGACCGCGACATTTCTGGCATTCATATTCGCCGTAACTTTGAATTGGCTGCCGGTCGGCACGACGCAGAAATCTACCGCCATCATCTTGCCCGCGATCTCCGTGAGTTTGCGCCCGGTCGCTTCATTGGCGCGCGTCGTCCGTTTGGAGACGCTCAACGTCCTGGCGCAAGACTATATCCGCACCGCGCGCAGCAAACGCCTGCCCGCCTATCTGATCTTTATGCGTCACCTGTTGCCCAATGTCTTGACGGCCGCGTTGACCATAGGCGGTCTCGTCTTCGCCGGATTGCTCGGCGGCACGGTGATCGTCGAAAACGTCTTCGCCTGGCCCGGCTTGGGACAGCGCGTGGTGGACGCCGTGTTCAACCTGGATTATCCGGTCATTCAAGGCATCGTTCTGTATTTCGGCATGATCGTGGTGCTGATCAATACCGCTGTCGACATCTTGTTGGCACTGGTTGATCCGCGGACGCTGGTTTTGAGCGAGTAGAATCGTGAGCAGCGCAGCAACATATTCTGATGTCCGGGCGCGCTCCTACCTGGCGTTTTGGCGGACGCCGTTTTTCCGCGCCTTCTTAAGCTCGCCCAGCGGATTTCTGGCGCTGATCCTAACGGGCATCCTGCTCGCCACCGCCTTGCTCGCGCCCTTAGTCTTGACCCGCGAAGATGTATATCAGCGCAATGTCAGGCGTCGTCTCGAAGCTCCGTCTGCCGATCATGTTTTGGGCACGGATAATCTTGGCCGCGATATCCTCAAACGCACACTGTACGCGACCCCGCTGACGCTGCAGCTGGCCACCAGCGCGGCGGGCATGGCCATCGTCATCGGATTCACCAGCGGCGCCGTGACTGCCTACCTGCCCGGCCGATTGCGCAAAATCGGCGTACGCTTGATCGAAGTCATGCTGGCCTTTCCGGGCATATTGATCGCGATAATGCTGGTCGCCGTCTTCGGGACCAGCGCGGAAGGCGCCGTCCTGGCGATTGGCATCGCCTTTTCACCCAGCCTGGCGCGGGTCGCCTATACCCTTGCCTCCGGCGTGGCCGGTCTCGATTATATTTCCAGCGCGCGGGTCTTGGGCTTGTCCAGCCGCCGCATCGTCTTTCGTTACATTATCCCCAATATCGCCGAGACCTTGATCGTCGTCTCCTTCAACGCCACCGCGGCCGCCTTGGTCGCCGTGTCGTCGCTGAGTTTCCTGGGTCTGGGCGTTCAAGGCACACAATTCGATTGGGGTCGCCTGATCACGGAAGGCGTGCTGCGTTTGTATCAAGTACCCTTGCTGGCACTGGCCCCGGCTTTGGCCATCGGCATTACGGGTTTGGCCCTTGGTTTCATGGGCGAGGCGCTGGCGCGCGGCCTCAATCCGGTGCTCTGGACCCAGACTGCTTCCATTCAATCACGAACGTGGCTTCGGCGCTATTTCTCATCTGAATATCTGCTGTTAAGCGGCTCGACCTTATTGCTTATCGTCTTCTATTTCTTGCCCTGGTTCGGCCCAGACGCTGCCGATCCTGACCGCACCTTGATTACCGGAGCGACCATCCTGGCCGGCAGCTCTAATCTCACCGCAATTGATATTGGCTCGCAGGGTGCGATGCTTTTGCTGCGCAGCGGCGCCTGGATAGCTCTGCTGCTGGGAATCGTCTCATACTTCTTTGAGCGCTACCGCCGCATCTGCGCGGTTCTTGGGCTGATCTGCGGCTTCGGTGCCGCCAGCTACTTCGTCTCACTCCTGCTCGCGGATTTCGGCAATCCGGGGACGGCGCTGGCTTCCGCGCAGTTGGGCTTCTACTTCGGTTTGATCGCCACCATCTTGCTCATCCTGCAGGTCATATCGGACAAATCCGCGGAAACGCGCGGGGGCCGCCACGCCGCAGTTGCGCCGAGCGAAGGGCGCGAAGCCGCAACTGACGCGTCATTGCCGCAGCCGCTGCTCCAGGCGCGTGGATTGACCGTGCGTTTTGACCTCGAATCCGGACCTATCGTGCCGGTCAATGATATCAACTTGGATTTGGCGGAAGGCGAGATCGTCGGCGTTGTCGGCGAATCCGGCTCGGGCAAAAGCTTGACGGCGCTGGCCATTGCGCAGCTCGTGCCGCATCCGGGCGTCTTGAGCGCGCAGCACGTCCGCTTGCGTGGCGAAGACATCACCGTCATGCCGGCGGGAGAACTTCGTTACTTTCTCGGTTCAGAAATGGCGATGATCTTCCAGGACCCCATGTCGTCGCTTAATCCCGCTCTGAAGATCGGCACGCAACTGACGGAAGCGACCCGCGTCCATCGGCGGATCAGAGGCAAGCAATTGCACAAGATGGCCCTGGAACGGATGGCTGATGTACATATCTCGGCTGCGGAAACGCGCCTGAAACAGTATCCCCACGAGTTCTCCGGCGGCATGCGCCAGCGCGCCATGATCGCTATGGGCTTGATGAATTCACCCAGCCTGATCATCGCCGACGAACCCACCACTGCGCTTGATGTCACCATCCAGGCGCAGATCATCGATGTCTTGCGCGAAATTAATCAGGAGCAGGGTACAACGATCATGCTCATTTCGCATGATATCGGCGTCATCATCGAAATCTGCTCGCGCGTTCTTGTGATGTATGCCGGGCGCATCGTCGAAGATGTCAAGATCACCGAACTGATGACGACCGACAAACATCCTTACACCGAAGCGCTGATCGCGGCCGTGCCCGCCTTTGACAGCAATCGCGACGAACCGCTGGCGTCGATTCCCGGTCGGCCGCCGGACCTGGATAATCTCCCGGCGGGTTGCGCCTTTGCGCCGCGCTGTCCATACGTATTCGAGCGCTGCCACGAGGAGACGCCGCCGCTGCTGCACGTCGATGAGACGCACCGAATCGCCTGCTTCTTGCGAACCGATCCGCCGGAGGATGCGACGCGTGAATAAGCTGCGTGTACGCGACCTCGTCGTCCGTTACGGGCAATTGACAGCCGTGGATGGCGTCAGCTTCGGCATTCCGGCGGGCGGCACCTTGGGCTTGGTAGGCGAATCCGGCTCGGGAAAATCCACCATCGCGCGCGCAATTGTGCAGCTTGCAAGCGTAGCCCGCGGCCAAATCGCGCTGGATGAGGTGGATATCACCTTCGCCCGTGGCGCCGACTTGAACGAGCTGCGCAGCCGCATCCAGATGATTTTTCAGGATCCATACGCATCACTGAATCCCCGGCTCTCCGTCGGCGCGATGATTGATGAAGTGCTGCAGCGCCATCGCAGCCTGAACGCGGATGAGCGGCGACAAGAAGTGGGCCGCCTGCTGGAAATGGTGGCGCTCGATCCGCTCTTTGCCGATCGCTATCCGCATCAATTCTCCGGCGGGCAACGCCAGCGCATCGCCATCGCGCGCACCTTGGCCTCACAGCCGGAGCTGGTGATTCTGGACGAGGTGGTGTCGGCGCTTGATGTATCCGTGCAAGCGGAAATCCTGAACCTGCTCCGCGAATTGCAGCGCGAGTTTCAGCTGTCGTATCTCTTCATCTCTCACGATCTCTCCGTCGTGCGCTACATGAGCGATTCCGTATGCGTCATGTATCTCGGGCAAATTGTTGAATGGAAAGAGACGGAAGACTTGTTCAGACAACCCGAGCATCCCTACACGCAAGGGTTGATCGATTCGATTCCCAAAATGATCGTGGGCGGGGATCCCAATCGCATTCCCTTGAGCGGAGAGATTCCCGATCCGCATGATCCGCCGCCGGCATGCCGATTTCACACGCGCTGTCCCTTCGGTCCGCTGGCTCATCCCGAGCGCGCGGCCTGCCGCGAAGACGATCCGCACTTGCGGATTGACAAGAGCAATCATTACGCCGCCTGCCATTATCCGCTAGTCAGGAAGGAGCTCGCTTGATGGAAGAAGCTAAGAAACCTGTTTCCTGGGGCTTGCGCATGACCATGCTCGCCGATGAGCACCCGGACAAGGTTGCGCTATACTTTTTGCCTGTGGATGGGGGCGCGCATCGAGCCGTCGCCTGGCGCGAACTGGAGACCTCGGCCAATCGCGTCGCCCGCTGGATGCGCGACCTGGGCGTCAACGAGAATTCATCAGTGGGCATCGGCTTGTGGAATTGTGTGGAGCATTTCTTCGCGACTATCGCCGCCTGGAAGCTGGGCGCGCTGGTATTGCCGCTGCGTGGGGAGATGCCGGCCATCGAGCGCGACGCCATGCTGGATTTGCTCAATCCGACTCTGGTTGTCTCTCACTGGACGGCCGTGAGTTATCCCAATTTCACGCCGGAAGTTATGCTGGCCGAATCCGCCGATCTGGACGAATCGCCCTTGCCCGATGTGGTCGCTCATCCGGGCAAGTCGATTGGCTCCGGGGGCGCCACCGGTCGCTCCAAAATCATCGTTTTCCCCGGGCGCTGGGAATTGGTTCCGGGCGAACGGGAATTGGTCGGCACGTTTATCGGATTCCGGCCGGGGCAGGTGCAATTGATCGCCGGACCGCTCTACCACAATTCACCTTTTTCCTTCAGTCATATTGGCTTGTTCGAGGATAATACGCTTGTAGTCATGGAGAAATTTGATGCCGCCGGGGCGGTCGATGCCATTGAAGAATATGGCGTGCAATTCTGCTTCATGGCGCCGACCATGATGCAGCGCATCGTGCGGCTGGAAGGCGTCGCCGAGCGCGACTTTTCCAGCTTTGAAGGCATGTTGCATACGGCGGCGCCCTGTCCCGCCTGGCTCAAGCGCGAATGGATGAAGCTGCTGGGTCCCGAAAAAGTCTACGAAGCTTTCGGCTCGACTGAAGCCGTCGGCGCTACGGTGATTCGCGGCGACGAATGGCTGGAACATCCCGGCAGCTTGGGTCGGCCATCCGGCTGCGACTTGCGAATACTCGATGCCGACGGCAATGAAGCAGCTATCGGCGAAGTCGGCGAAATCTATATGCGCCCCCATGATAAAGACGAGACCTATTATTATATCGGCAGTGATCCCGCGAAGACGACTCCGGATGGATTCGTCAGCGTGGGCGACATGGGCTGGCTTGACACGGACGGATTTCTATTCCTGGCTGATCGTCGGGTTGATCTGATTATCAGCGGCGGCGCCAATGTCTTTCCGGCGGAGGTCGAGGCGGCCTTGACTGAACATCGAGACGTGTATGATGCGGTCGTGCTGGGCATTCCGGATGGCGAATGGGGCAAGCGCGTGCATGCGGTGATACAGGCGGTTGATACCCGCCGTCCGCCTTCTGTGGCGGCGCTTGATGCTTTCTGTCGCGAACGTCTGATGTCCTACAAGGCGCCCAAAACCTACGAATATGTTGACGAAATGCCGCGTATGGCCTCGGGAAAAGTGCGGCGAACACTGATGGTGCGCGAGCGCTCGGACGGGGCGGACGCGCAGATGATCTGGGTGAAGCCGCCGAATTTGAAGTGAATCCGAGTCTGAAGGAGTGAAACATTTGTGAATGATTGGGAAAAGAATCCGGTATACATTGTCGGCGCGGCGGAGACGGCGCTTGGCGCAGTCCCCGATCAGACGACCTATTCCATGTTCTCGCTGGCTGCGCATGAAGCGCTGGACGAAGCCGGCCTGAACGTCAAGGATGTCGATGGCATCTTCACCAACTACATGGGCGAAGAAGGCACGGTGCAAGTCGGGGAGTATCTGGGGATTCTGGCGCCGCGCTACGTCGATTCGACCGATATCGGCGGCGCGGCCTACGAAGCCCACGTGCATCACGCCATGATGGCCATCGCCAACGGGCGCTGCGAAGTTGCCATCGTTGGATACGCCTCCCGCCAGCGCAGCGAACGCGCCCGCAGCATGACCATGCGTCAAAGCGAACTCACGCTAACCGCCCAATTCGAGTCGCCCTACGGCTTGCCCATGCCGATCGGCCACTACGCCATGATTGCCGCCCGCCACATGCATGAATATGGCACAACTTCCGAGCAGCTGGCGGAAATCGCGGTGGCGGCGCGCCAGTGGGCGCAGCTAAATCCCAAAGCCTGGAAACGCGATCCCATGACAGCTGAAGACGTGTTGGCGTCGCGTGTGATCTGCGACCCGCTGCGCCGTCTCGACTGTTGTTTGATCACGGACGGCGGCGGCGTCATTGTGCTGACCAACAAGGAGCGCGCGCGCGACGCCAACAAGAAGCCGATACGGGTGCTCGGCGCAGGCGAGAGCCATACGCGCTGGAATATCTCGCAAGGACCCAGTCTGACGACCACGGCGGCCAAGGTCTCCGGCGAGCAAGCCTTTGGCATGGCGGGCGTCACGCCTGCCGATGTCGACTTCGTGCAGCCTTACGACTCCTTCACGATCACGGTGCTCACGGCGCTGGAAGATTTGGGATTCTGTGAGAAAGGGGAGGGCGGCGCCTTCGTTAGCGGCGGACGGCTTGCGCCCGGCGGAGACCTGCCGGCCATGACATCCGGCGGCGGACTCTCGTACAATCATCCCGGCGCGCTGGGCGTTCTATTGTTGATCGAGACGGTGCGTCAGTTGCGTGGCGAAGCCGGTGAACGCCAACTCGCAGATCCCAAGATCGGCGTCGCGCATGGCGTCGGTGGACTACTATCGACAGCAGCTACGGTGGTAATGACAAATGACTGAAACAAAACAGCAATACGGCGATCCCATGACCTATCCCATCTGGGAGGCGGCAGCGCGATATGAACTGCTCATACAGCATTGCAAAGTCTGCGGACATTATCAGTTTTATCCGCGGCCATTCTGTTTGAATTGTGACTCGGATCAACTGGAATGGAAACGGGTCAGCGGCGACGCGACGGTGTACTCCAAGACGACTGTCCACCTCAAGATCGCGCCCGAATTTGACCCGCCTTATGTGGTCGCTTTGGTCGAACTTGATGAGGGACCGCGCATGTTGTGCAATATCGAAGGCGGCGCGGCCGAGATTGGCGACCGCGTGAAACTGGCCTGGCGGGAGCGCGAAGATGCGCCGCCGCTGCCGATATGGATGCCGGCGTGAGCGACAGAAAGATCATTGCAGCATGACTGAAAAAGTCCAGGAACCGATTTCGCGCGGCCGACGCCTGCGGATGCTGGCGAAGGAACATCCCGATAAACCGGCTGTCATTTTCGTCAAACTCGATCGTAGAGAATACGTGACAACCTGGCGGCAGCTGGAAGCCGGCAGCAATCGCCTGGCGCGTCATTTCGCCGATTGCGGCGTTGACGAGAACTCGACGGTTGTCATCGGCTTGCGCAACTCGCCCGAGCACTATTATGTGGCCTTCGCCGCCTGGAAGCTGGGCGCGATGACCGTGCCGCTGCGCTGGGATATGCCCAAACACGAGCGTGACGCCGTGCTGGCGCTGGCGGATCCGGCCTTGGTGGTCGCCGATTGGGATGGATCCCCCTATCGTTCCATGACAGCGGCGGAACTGAGCGCGGCGGATAGTCTCTCAAGCGATCCGTTGCCGGACAAAATCTCCAATCCGGGCGTGGCGTCAACCTCAGGCGGATCCACCGGCCGACCCAAGGTGATCGTCAACAATGAGCCGCTGTCCGGTGTGCCCGGGAAGTATTATGCAGCTCACGGTATTGCCTACTACACGGGCATGCGCGGCAATCAAATACAAATCGTCACCGGGCCGCTCTATCACGGCGCGCCCTTCGGCTGGGGCCACGCTGGACTCTTCGAAGCTCACACCTTGATCGTTACCGAAAGTTGGAATACCGAACTGGTGGCGGAGCTGATCGAGAAGCATCGCGTCAGTTTCATGTTCATGGTGCCGACCATGTTGATTCGCCTGGCGAAACTGCCCAATTTCAAAGACTACGATTTTTCTTGCATTGAAGGCCTCTTTCATGCCGGCGCCAAATGCCCGGAGTGGGTCAAGTATGCCTGGATCGAGAAGATCGGGGGCGAGAAGGTCTACGAGTGTTTCGGCTCGACCGAACTTTGTGGCTTCACCGCCATTCGCGGCGACGAGTGGCTGGAGCATCCGGGCAGCGTCGGCAGACCGATTTACTCGGATTTGAAAATCCTGGATGATGAGCAGAACGAGCTGCCGACGGGCGAAGTGGGCGAGATCTACTTTCGCTTCCATGCCCCGCGCAAGCCCACCTTCGCTTATATCGGCTCGCCTTATCCCAAAACCACGCCCGATGGCTTCACCAGCGTCGGCGATCTGGGCTGGGTCGACGAAGCGGGTTATCTCTACAGCGCCGACCGCCGCATCGACATGATCGTCACCGGCGGCGCAAACGTCTTCCCGGCCGAGGTGGAAGCGGCGCTTCACGCGCATCCGGCCGTAGCGGACGTGGTTGCGCTGGGCATACCGGATCCGGAATGGGGACGTCGCGTACACGCCGTTGTGCAGCCTGTGGACCGGGCTGCGGCGCCCAGCGCGCAAGAATTGGACAAGTTCTGTCGCGAGCGCTTAATGGTCTACAAGACGCCAAAATCTTATGAGTTCCTGCCGGAGCTGCCGCGCGATGGCATGGGTAAGATTCGGCGCAACAAGATGTTGGAAGATCGCCTGGGCGATTGGCAGGGCGAAATCGAAATGGTCAAGCCTACCTAGAATAGGCGCGGAGGAATCACTATGCAAATTGCCGGGAATACGCTGATCGCAACCGGTGGCGCATCTGGCCTGGCGGAAGGGACAGTACGCCGATTTGTCAAGCACGGCGCCAATGCCGTCATCCTCGATCTGAACGAAGAACGCGCCGAGCGCATCGTCGCTGAGCTAGGACCTCAGGTTCGCTTCTGCAAAGCGAATATCGAGTCCGAAGCCGATGTGCAGCGCGCGGTGGATATGGCCGTCGATGCATTCGGCGCCGTGCATTTTCTGGTGAATTGCGCCGGGACGACCGGCGTTGGCGCGCGTCGTACCGTCAACCGACAGGGACCGCATCCTCTGGAGGACTTCCAAATCACCGTCAACAGCTACCTGGTCGGTACCTTCAACTGCATCCGGCTGGCGGCCTGGGCCATGGGCAACAATAAACCCAACGAGCACGGGGAACGTGGCGTGATCATCAATACGTCGTCGGTGTCGGCATTTGAAGGGCAGATTGGTCAAGCCGCTTATGCCGCGGCCAAAGCCGGCGTCTCCGGCATGACCTTGGTGATCGCGCGCGATTTGGCGGTAATGGGCATTCGCTGCAATACCGTCATCCCCGGCTTCTTCATGACGCCGCGCGCGGAGTTGGCGCCCCAGGCGCTGGTCGATCAGTTGGTCGGGCACATGGTATTTCCCAGGCGTCCGGCGGTGGCGGATGAATTCGCCCACATGGCGCAGGCCATCGCCGAGAATCCCATCATCAACGGCGAAAACGTTCGGCTTGATTCGGGCATGCGCATGGGACCAAAATAACGCTGGTCTGCGCGTGACCACACCCGGAAGGATGATTTCAGCTTATGAGCAAAACCGATGTCTATATTGTTGGGGCCGCCGAGACGCCCCTGGGCGAGGTCTACGATCACAGCGCGTATTCGATGGTGGCGCTGGCGGCGCATGAAGCGCTGGACGAAGCCGGCCTGAGCATCCGCGATGTCGATGGCTTGTTCATCAATTACATGGGCGAAGAAGGCACCGTCCAGCTTGGCGAGTATCTGGGCGTATATGAGCCACGCTACGTCGATTCGACCGATGTCGGCGGCGGCACTTTCCTGACCTTCGCGCATCACGCCATGCTGGCGATTCAGGAAGGCCGCTGCGAGGTAGCGCTCATCGGCTATGCCTCGCGACAGCGCAGTTTGCGGTTGCGCTCGGCGCAGTGGAAGCAATCCGTATTGAACAACATGGAGCAATTCGAGACGCCTTACGGCATCCCGGTGCCGATCGGCCACTTCGCCATGGCCACGGCGCGCCACATGTATCAATTCGGCACCACGCGCGAGCAGTTGGCGGAGATTCCGCTGGCGGCGCGAAAATGGGCGCAGCTGAATCCCAAAGCCTGGCATCGCGATCCGCTGACGCTGGACGATGTGATGAACTCGCGCATGATCGCCGATCCGATGCGCCGGCATGATTGCTGCCTGATTACCGACGGCGGCGGCGTCGTCATCGTGACCGGCGCCGATCGCGCGCGCGATGCTCGAAAGAAACCCGTGCGCGTGCTGGGCGCGGGCGAAAGTCAGCGCACCTGGCATATTTCGCAGATTCCTGACATCGTTGAAACGCCGGCCGTGGAATCAGGTCGCGACGCTTTCGGCATGGCCGGTGTCGCGCCCGCCGATGTCGATGTTCTGCAGGCATACGATGCCTTCACCATCACACCCTTGCTCGCCATCGAAGATCTGGGATTCTGCGAGAAGGGCGAGGTCGGCGCTTTTGTGCAAGGCGGACGCACAGCGCCCGGCGGCGACTTCCCATTGAACACTTCCGGCGGCGGACTTTCGTATTGTCATCCCGGCGCGCTGGGCATGCTGGTGTTGATTGAAGCCGTGCGTCAAGCCCGCGGCGAGGCCGGCGCGAGACAAGCGCCGGATGTCGAAATCGCGGTCGCCCATGGCATCGGCGGTTTGATGTCGTCCGCGGCGACTCTGATTCTCGCTTGTGACTAATGTCAATTATTTGATTGATTGCGGAAAGATGAGGGTGAGACAAATGGGCAGATTGGATGGCGCCGTAGCCATTGTGACCGGCGCGGGACGCGGACTGGGGCGCGAACACGCGCTGCTATTGGCGCGAGAAGGCGCCAGCGTGGTCGTGAATGATTTGGGCGGCGAAATCAGCGGGGAAGGCCAATCGTTGACGCCGGCGCAGGAAGTCGTGGCGGAAATTGAAGCGCTGGGCGGGCGGGCCGTCGCCAATGGCGCCGATGTCTCGAACTGGCAAAGCGCGGCTGAATTGGTGCGGCAAGCCATCGATACTTTCGGCGATCTCAACGTGCTGGTCAACAACGCCGGCATCCTGCGCGATCGCACCTTGGCCAATATGACGGAAGCGGAATGGGACGCCGTCATTGCCGTGCATCTCAAGGGACATGCCGCGCCCGCCAAACACGCCGTGGCCTACTGGCGCGAGAAAAGCAAAAGCGACGGGCGCCCGGTCTATGGCTCAGTTGTGCATACCAGCTCGGTTGCCGGTTACGCTGGCAACTTTGGGCAAGCCAATTATTCGGCCGCCAAGCTGGCGGTTTGCGCATTCTCGCAGGTCATCGCGCTGGAAGCCGGCAAATACGGCGTGCGTTCCAATGTGGTCTCGCCCGGCGCGCGCACGCGATTGGCCCTGACGATGCCCGGCGCGGACGAAGACATGGCCGAGCCGGCCGACGATTCGGGATTTGACGCCAAGTCGCCGGCCAATGTATCGCCTTTGGTGGCCTGGCTGTCGGCGCCGGATTGTCCCGCCAACGGGCAGATGTTCCATTGCGACAGCAACCGTGTCGTGGTCACGCGCATGCCGCCGATCCTGCGCGTCTTGCGGACGGAAGGGCGCTGGACGCTCGAAGCATTGGACGAGGCGCTGCCCGATAAACTGGTCGACCACGGCAGCATCTGGGATTGGTTTGATTGATTCGACGTAGATTGCCGTCGAAGCCAAATCGATAGATAAGCGCTCCAGAATGGCCACAGATTCAAGTTTTGAGATTCGCCAGGTTAGCGGGGAAGAGTTGCGTCATACGCTCTTCCCGCTATGGGCTTATCCCTTCTTGTCCTCGCGCGAGTCACCCTCGCGTCACGATGAAATCTATGAGCAGATGGCGGCCAGCCGCGAGGAGCGTCATACGCTGATTGGTTTTGAAGCCGGACGAGCGGTCGCCTGCGCCCAATCAGTCTTGATGGAGCAAAATATCCGTGGCGCGCTCGTGCCGATGGCCGGGGTCTGCGGTGTCATGACCAGCGTGGAGAGCCGCCACCGCGGTTATTCGACAAAGGTCATGAATGCGATGTTTCAAGACATGGCGGAAGCGGGTCACGCGGTGACTTGCCTTTATCCCTTTCGCGAGTCCTTCTACGAACGCATGGGTTATGTCTCCTTTCCACAGACGTTTTCCGCGACCTTCGCGCCGGAAGCGCTGGCGCCAATCTTGAAAATGAACATCCCGGGCGAGGTCGAGGCGATAAGTCTTTGGGACGCCTGGGAGACCTACCGCGAGCAAATACGAGACTTTCGCGATATCACTCATGGGATGGCGCAGCTGACCGAAGCATCGGAACGGCGTCAATTCGACAAAGGCGGTCAGGTCTGGCTGGCGACGGCGCGCCGCGATGGACAAATGGTCGGCCTGATGACATATCAGTTGACGGACTTCTGGGGCGAATTGCAGGCCAGCGGATTCCATTGCAAGGACGCTGGCGCGCGTTACCTCCTGCTCGCCTGGATCGCGCGACATATCGACCAGGTCAAGAGCGTCAGGCTCCATCTGCATCCGGCCGAGCAGCCCGAATTGTGGATCAGCGATCTCGATGTCGTGCGGCGCTCCTGGGATTGGGTGACGCCGATGGGCCGCGCGCTCGACGTCGCTGGACTCGGCGGCATACCCGTCGGCGACGGCCAACTCCGCATCCGCGTCCGCGACCGGCAATGCCCCTGGAACGAGGGCGAGTTTCAATTGGCGTCTGACCGTGGCCGCCTGGTCGTGTCCAAAGCAAATGGCGCCGACCTGGATTTGACCATTCAAGGACTTTCGGCGCTGATTTACGGCACACACGATCCCGAAGTGTTTACCTATCGCGGCTGGGGCGATCCAACGCCCGAGCAATGCGCGGCGCTGCGGCGCATGTTTCCGCGCCAACTGCCATATCTTTACGCCGACTATTAGCGGGGCAGGCTGTATCGCGCGTCGCTTGATTCAGCTGCGGATCAATCGCCCGGTTGAAACAGCTCGATGATGATGCCGTTGGGGTCTTTCATGTATAGCGCCCATCCGCCGCTGTTGGGACCCGCGTCCAGCGCGACCGGCCCGGATATAAACTCGACACCCGCTTCTTGCAGCTCCGGATACATGGCCAACAGATCGTCCACGATGTAGGCGATATGGCTGCTGCCGGGGTTGTTGGGTTGCAAATCCTGCGGGATTCCGCGCGGGTGCTTGTATTCCAGCAGCTCAAGCAAGTGATCCGTGCCCGGAATCCTCAGCAGCACCGCGTAAACCACCGCATCGGGAAAGCCGATGATGTCGCGAAAATAGGCTTCGGTCACGGCCGGGCGCTCATTGACGATCTCAAATCCCAGCAAATCGCAATAGAACGCAAGCGTCTCTCGCATGTCAATGACTGAAAAAGATGTGTGATGAGCTCCAATAACGGACATGAATCCGCGCCTCTCACAATTTGGGATACTGAACTGGCAATCCGGGGATATCCATTGCCGCCGTGACGATATTCCAGCCGCAGAGATTGGCGATGAAAAGCGTCTTCATATCGGCGCCGCCAAAGGCGATATTGGTCGGCGCGATCAGCATCAGCTGTTGCCAATCATCGTAGAGCGTGGCGAGCGCTTTGGCATCGAGGTCATAACGATAGATGATGTTGGGATTGTACAGTGAGATGTAGAGATTGCCTTCGGCATCAAATGCCACGCCATCGGGCACATTGCGCGGCAGCTCGACCACCACTTCTCGCTGGCCTGCCGAACCATCGGCGTTGATCGGAACGCGCGAGATCAGCGGCGGCGTCGATTCGACCACATAAAGAGACTTGCCGTCCGGTCCCAGGCACATGCCGTTGGTGAATCCGCAGGCTTGACGATCCCAGATCGCCGCTTCTCCGCCGGGCGTTATCTTCCAGATGAAACCGTTGCCCTCGCCCCAATCGCCTGAATCCGAGACGTACAGGTTGCCGGCGGCATCAAAAACCGGATAATTCGGCACGCGCATCGTCTGATCGCTATTGCCATCGCTATAAGTAGAGACCTCTCCTTCAGGCGTGATTTTCGCGACCCGCTCGATATCGCAGGCATAACAATTGCCATCGGCGTCATGCGCCAGCCCCAGCACAAAGCCACCGGTATTGGCGTACTCCTCCATGGTATTCGCCGCCAGATCCACGCGATAAACCTGCCCGGCTTCGCCGCCGGCATAAACCTTGCCGTCCGGTCCCACCGCCACGCCTTCCGGATGATCCATGCCATGTTCGATCATGCCGAGTTCCAGGATATTTTCAGCCATAAGAGTCCTCGCTTTATCATTAGCCCGCTAAAAGGCTTGGTCGAATGGATAAAACAGATGGTAGGCAGTCCAGCCGCCATCGACGCGCATGACCTCGCCGGTGACGAAGGAGGCTTCGTCGCTCGCCAGGAAAAGCACAGCCTCCACCACGTCATCAAGATCGCCCAGATGCCCCATGGGGATGCGGCCTCGATATTGCTCTTCGGTGACGATGCCCTGATCGATGCCTTGCTGCACCAAATCGGTCATCACCACACCCGGCGCCACCGCATTGACGCGGATGCCGTGTTCGCCCCATTCGGACGCCAGCACCTTGGTCAGCATATTGATGCCCGCTTTCGCCGAGCAATAGCCGGCACGGGCCTTTTGCGCGAACAAGCCATTGACGGATGATACGTTGACCATGCAGCCGCTGCCCTGCGCGATCATCACCTGGCCGGCGTATTTGGCGCAATAGAATGTGCCGCTCAGCATCACGCCGATATCGGCTTCCCAGCCGGCCACCTCCAGCTCTACCGCCGGCGCTTTGTGGGCGACTCCGGCATTGTTGATCCAAACATCAATGCGCCCGCGCCGGCTGACGATCGCCTCAACTGCCCGCCGCACCGATTCGTGATCGCTGACGTCTGTGCGCACAAAGTGCGCGCCCAGACGCTCGGCGGCGGCCATGCCTAGTTCAGCATTGATTTCGGCGATGACAACCGTCGCGCCCTCGGACGCGAAGCGCTCGGCCAGCGCATAGCCAATGCCGCGACCGGCGCCGGTTATCACTGCCACCTTGTTTTCAAAGCGCATATCTTGCCTCGTTCAGAGGGGCAGGTTGCCCCAAGCTGTCCAGCCGCCGTCCACGCTGACCGTAGTCGCCGTGATGTATTTCGCGCGATCACTGACCAGGAATTGCACGGCGCTGGCGATCTCTTCCACTTCCGCCACCCGTCCCATCGGCGCCCGATCTTCGTATTGAGCGAGATCGGCAACCTTGTCGTCCACCATCTGTTGCAGCATATTGGTGCGGGTCACGCCTGGCGCCACCGATACCACGCGGACGCCCTTGCGCGCCCATTCACAGCCGACGTTTTCCGTCAGGCTGATGACAGCGGCTTTGGCGGCGTCGTAGGCCGAGCGCAGCGGCCAGGCGCCCAATCCAGCGATGGAACTGATATTCAAGATGACGCCGGCGCCTTGCCTGATCATCACCGCGCCGGCCGCGCGCAAGCACAGAAATACGCCGTTGCACATCACATCAATCTGATCGTACCAATCCTGAACCGGCATGGATTCGGTGCGCCCGACCTCGGCCGCGCCGGCGTTGTTGACCAGTATGTCGATACGGCCGTAACGCTCGACGACGCCATCGACAAGACGCTGCACACTTTCTGGATCGGTCACATCAGTGTCGACGAAGGTCGCCTCATAGCCATTGCTCCGCAGTTGCTCGGCGGCGCTGGCGCCGGTCTCGGCGTTCAACTCGGCGATGATGATAATCGCGCCGGCGGCCGCCAGGTGTTTGGCGATACCGAAGCCGATGCCGCGTCCGGCGCCCGTCACGATGGTCACGCGTTTATCCAGTTCGCCCATGAACGTCTCCAGTGTTTGTCCTGCTCAACCTTTCAGCGCGCCCGAAGCCAACCCGCTGATGAAGAAGCGCTGGAATATGATATACAGAATCAACATCGGCAGGCTCGCCATCACCATGCCCGCCATGGTCAGCGGCACTTGATGATTGTAGCGCCCCTGGAAGACGCTGATGCCCACCATGAGCGTGCGCATGTTGTCGTCCTGCAGAAATAGTAGCGCGATCAGCAAGTCATTCCAAACATACAGGGTATTGACAATCAGCAGCGTCACCAAGGCTGGCGCTGATAACGGAATCACCACTCGCCACAGCACGCCGAAAGGCGACGCGCCATCAATCAGCGCCGCCTCCAGGATTTCCGTTGGCAGGGTGCGGAAGAAACTGACCAGAAGATAAATCGAAAACGGCGTTACCAGACCGGCATAAATGAGTATCGTGCCATGATAGGTGCTGATCAGATCCAGCTGCACAAAAAACAAGAAAAGCGGCACCACCAATACCACCGGTGGAATCACCATCAGCGAAGTGCTGAGCGCCAGCAAGACATTCTTGCCGCGGAACTGCATTCTGGCGATGGCGAAGGCCGCCAAAGACGCGACCACCGTGCTCAGGGCCACCGAACCCAGCGCGTAGGTAGCGCTGTTCAGCATCCATCGCAGGAATTCGTTTTGAAAAATCGCCTCGCCATATTGCTCCAGCATCAATTGCTGGGGCAATCCGATCTTGTTATAGCGATATTCTTCGTTCGTCTTGAATGAGGTCGTGAACATGAAATACGAGGGGAAGAGCGCAGTGAAGACCGCTATCAGCAGAATAGCGTGAGTGAACTTGGTACTCCAATCGCGTTTCCCCGGTTCCGGAAGCGCCAAGGGCGCCTGTGGCTGCGCAGCCAGGCCGGTCATGCCAGTTCCCTGCTGCGCGAGCGCCTCAAGAGGAAGAAGAGAATGAGTATCATGATTACAAACGCGATGAATAACATCACCGAGACCGCGGAGGCGATGCCCGGCAAGGCATTGCGCGTCAACATATTGAATATGTACAGTTCCATAACCTGGGTCGATGTGCCGGGCCCGCCCTTGGTAACCATGAAGACATAAGCGAACACGGCCGCCACCATGCCGATGATATTGACTACCGCATAAAATTCGATGATGCCGCGCATCTGTGGCACGATGACGTACAAGACCCGCTGACGCCAGTTGGCGCCATCCAGTTGCGCCGCCTCCAGCGTTTCGGCATTTAAGCCCAGCAAGCGTGAGAGCATGAGCACGATGCCGAAGCCAACCTCGCGCCAGATGACCACGATCATGATCGTCCAGATGGCGACATTCGGATCGCCCAGCCAGTCCAGCGCCAGGAATTCCATACCCAGAGCGCGGACCGTTTCATTGAAGGGGCCATTGAATTGGAAGATGTTCTTCAGGACGACGGCGACAATGGGAACGGACAAAATGTAGGGCACAAACAAGATGGTGCGATAGACGCGCCAGCCGCGCACGCGTTCGAACAAGACGATGGCGATCAGCACCGAAATGACGATGATTATCGGCACGGCCAGCAGCAGCTTGGCATTGTTCGTTATCGCATCATGGAAGGTGGGCTGGTTGAGAATCAGCTGATAATTGCGCAAGCCGACGAAGGGACCGGTGAATCCCCGGATCTGCCGGAAACTGAATTCAAAGATCTTTACCAGCGGGTAACCGAATATGAACGCCAACAAGGCGACGCAAGGGGCTACAAATAGATAGGGAACGAACGCATTTCTGGTTCGGATCATTGCGCCGTCGACCTCGATGGGCGTGAGGAGCGGAATGCTCCGCCCCTCTTTTGCCCGTGCAAATATCTAGTTGCCGAGGTCTTCCGCCCACTTCTGGTAATTCTCTACCAGGTCGGGATTGAAGTCACGCCACTCTTGCACGACGCGCGCGTTTTGTTCGCCAGCTTCTTCGCCGGTCATATTGCCGCCGACGATGGATTGCGAGGCGACGAACATCGCGTCGGTCCAGAATTGAGCCGGTATGAGGTTGGATACATACGGCGCCTGTTCACCCAGGTTCCATTCGTCCCATGCCTGCTGCACGACCGGGTCTTCAATCACGCTGCTATCCCAATTGACATTGGAGGGCATCCAGCTGGTGACGTTCCAGAAGGCGTCCAATTGTCCCGGCGAGTTGAGGAATTCCAGGAAGTCCGCGGCTTCGTCCTTGTTGGCGCTATTGGTCGAGATGCCCAAGCCTTGCGAATCGACGATGGGCTTGTCCGCCAGCGCGCCTTGCCCGAATACGGGCAGCTTCATGATGCCGAGGTTGCCATCCATGGCGGCGTTATCGGCCGGGATGCGCGTTCCGATGGAGAGCGACATGCCCAGATCGCCGGTGACGACTTTATCGATGCCCGGATACAGCTCGAGCGAACTCATGTCGTCATTCATGTAGCCATTGACGACCAGCTCTTCCAGTCGTGTCCAGCATTCGCGATAACGCGGTTCGCGGAAATCGAGATCGCCGATGAACAGCTGAATCGCTTCGCCGGGCGTATCCAGAGATTGCGCCAGCGCTTGACCGAAGTACCATTCGCCCCAGAAGCCATCCTGAATGCCGCCGCCAAATGCCGGCACGCCGCTGCTGACCAGGGCGTCGCAGGCGCCGAGCAATGCGTCCCAGGTGGCCGGCGGCGCATCGGCGTCCAGTCCGGCGTTGTCGAAGAGCACCTTGTTGTAGAAGATGACCATCTGCAGCGGATACCAGCCGACGCGATATTGATTGCCTTCGAAATGGCTCAAATCAGTGGCGCCGGATTCAGCCAACACAGCATCGCTGACCAGACCGTTAAGCGGTGACAGATAGCCGAACCACACGCTTTCCATGTGATAGATCCCGTTCCAGAGGAACTGGACATCCGGAGCGTTGTTGGCGGCGGCTGCTGTCTGGAATTGCGGGATCACGACATCGGTGTCTTGCAGCAAGACATCGACCGTCCCGCCCCCGGCATCCGACCAGGCGGCAACAGCCTGATCAACATAGGCTTGCAGACCGGGAAGCTCTTGCTCGCCCCAATACCACATCGACAGATCGACGCCGGATTGCGCGAACGGCTTCATGACAGGGGAAAGGGTAGCGCCCAAGCTCAATGCTGTTGCCGACTTCAAAAAGTTCCTTCTGGAGATTCCACGCATAATGATTTGCCTTTTCAGATAATTGGACACAACTACTCGCGCGGATGCGCGAGACCTAACACAAACCTAAAAGGTGCTCATGAGACCGCCGTCGACCACCAGCAATTGCCCGGTCATATACCGGCAATACTCCGAACCGAGAAAGACAATTGTACCAGAGACATCCTCCGGCAATCCCGTGCGGCGCAGAGGAATCTTGCCTCTTTCGACATACCATTCCAGGAAGTCTGGTGTGGTGGTCTCGTCAACGCCATCGACAAATGACATCGGCGTGCGCATGAACCCGGGCGCGACGGCATTCACCAGAATGTTATAGGCGCCCAATTCAACCGCCATGGACTTGGTATAGGCCATGATGCCGCCCTTGGCCGCATTGTATGGGCCCGCCTCTCCGCTGGAGGCGAAACCTTGAATCGACGCCACGCTGACGATCCGGCCGTAGTTGGCGGCTGCCATATGCGGCGCTACCAGCTTCGAGCCCATGTACACCGCTTCGAGATTGACGGCGATTTGCTTGCGCCAGTTGTCCAGCTCGTCTTCCAGGATTGTGCCATAGATGGCGATGGCCGCATTGTTGACCAGGATGTCAACCTTGCCCTTCCAGGCCATCACATCGTCAACCGCGCGCGCATAGGCATCGTAATCCGTGATATCCAGCGCAAAAGTCTTATACTCGCCACCGGCTTCTTCGATCGCTTGGGCAGTCTCGGCGAGCGTCTCGTCGTTGATCTCCAGCAGAGCGACGGCCGCGCCTTCAGCCGCATATTCTAGCGCGACCGCGCGCCCCAGCCCTTGCCCGGCGCCGGTGATGATTGCTACGCGGTCTTGCAGTAGAGCGTGCGGCATAGATTATCTTCCCATAATGTCGTAGTGCCCGATGACTTCATTGTATGCGTTGAGGAAATGTTTCTCAAGCAGGGCCGTGGCGCTGCCTTCGTCTTTGGCGATGATGGCGTCCAGAATCTCTTGATGCATCACGTCAAAAGTCTTGAGGAATTCAGAATTCGCCTCCGAGCGCGTTAACAGGAACAAATAGATTTGGGATCGCAGGTTTGTCCAGCTCGCGTGCAGCCGCCGGTGGCCGCTGGCCACGCATAGCTGCTCATGATAATTGGTATTCAGTTGCGCCGCCTCATGGCTGGAGATCCCGAGAGCGGCTTTGTCGCGCATGTCATCGACCGTTTTCTGCATGGCTCGCAGGGCCTCGGGCTGCGGGTTCTTTATCGCCAACTGCACAGCCAGCTTTTCCAGGCTCAGGCGCAGACTGTAGACTTCGTCGACATCAGCGCGATGCAGTTGGCAGACAAATACGCCGCGATTTGGCTCGCGAACCACAAGCGTCTCCCGCTCCAGCCGCGTCAGCGCCTCCCGCACTGGCCCTCGGCTCACGCTGAGCATCTCCGCCAAGACTTCTTCACGCAGGTGCTCGCCCGGCGCCAACTGACCCTCCAATATGGCCTGGCGAATCTGCACTGTCGCATCATCCGCGAGCGAGTGCTTTGGGGTTGGAATCAAGATGCTCGTCTGATCAGACATCAACAATTAAGACCGATTGCAATCTGTTTACAATTGAAGTTACCCAAGAATCGCGCTCATGTCAAACTATCCTGATGGCTAGTTCACGGCATAACGCGCGACATAATCCCGATCCAGATTGATGCCAAATCCCGGACCGGCCGGCAATTGATAAAAGCCGTTCTCAATGGTCGGCGCTTGCTCGCGGATATTCCAGAACAGCGGGTCGCGATCCTTGTGGAAGCATTCCACATAGGTGCCGTGGGCGATGCCCCCCAATAGATGCGCGGCCACCTGCGCCTCTTCGTGATGCGCCATCTTGACGCCATAGGCGTAGGCGATTGCCGCGGCTTTGAGCCACATCGATGGACCGCCAGCCCAGGACGCATCGAAGTTGCAGACATCGATGGCGCCGCTCGCGATCAAGTCGCGTACCGCCGACAACGAATGGGCGCTCTGCCCGGCGGCGACGGGCACCGTCGTCATCAGTCGCACATCGCGCAGCCAGCGTTCATCGTTATACCATTTAACCGGTTCCTCAAACCACTGCAGCTCAATACCTGCGGACTGCGCCAATTGCGCCAGCCTGACGGCATCGTGCAGGTCGTATCCCTGGTTGGCGTCGATCATGAACATGAATTCGTCTCCGGCAACGCTTCTCGCCACCTGGAGACGCCGGAGATCTTCTTCGGGACTGGCGCCCCCGACTTTGAATTTCATGCCGGCCACGCCATAACTGACATAGTCGCGAATTTCGCAAGCCAGCTCGTCGTCGCTTTGCCCGTAATAGCCGCCAATCGCGATAATGGGCAGGCGATCGGTATGGCCGCCCCAAAGCTTGTAGAGCGGCAAATCGGTCGCCTTGCCGATGGCATCCCAAAGCGCGCTGTCAACAGCGGATATCGCCTGCATGACCAGATCCCGATCGCGCAGGATGTCGTAAGTGAGTGGTTTCATCGCTTCCCAGCAGCCGGCGATGTCAAAGGCGTCTTTGCCCAGCAGGCGCGGCGCCAATTCGTCTTCGATGATTCGCTGGATGCTTTGCTGCTGCTCATCAGTATCGCCGGTATATATCTCACCGACGACGCCCGCCTCGGTCTGTACGGTCGTGATGATGGTGCAGCGATTGCGCATGGAATAGCCGCTCCCGCGATACACGCGCGGCAAGGGAACTCGAAGCGCTTGCGTACAAATCTCTTGAATCTTGAGTTGTGGCATCGGCGATAGTTCTATGTACAATGTGTCTAGTTAAAGAAAAGGCAGTTTCTACTTCAATGGGATTCTAGCCATTAGCGGAACCATATGCAAAATCACTCATTGAAGAAGGCTCGCCTGAACAGTTGACAATTGAATCACCGTCGAAAGTGGGAAACGGAAAGTATCGCTCATGAAAATCACTCAAGTCATTTGCCAGGTTCTGCGGCTGGAAACGGTAGAAGCGAAAACCTCAGGCACACAAGACACGCTCATCGTACGCATCCGGACCGACAATGGCCTGGAAGGCATCGGCGAGGTCGATTCGTCGCCGGAAGTGGCCAAAGCCGTGATTGACGCGCCCTTCAGCCATAATATCGCCTGCGGACTGCGTCAACTGCTTGTCGGCGAGAACCCCCTGGATACCCGACGGCTATGGCAGAAGATGTACCGTCTGACCATGTACTACGGCCGGCGGGCCGTCGTGATTACCGCGATGGCCGGCATCGATCTGGCGCTCTGGGATCTCAAAGGCAAGCACTTTGGCGTGCCGGCGCACCAGCTCCTGGGCGGTAAGCAGCATGACAAAATCAAGGCTTATGCCTCGATTCTCTTTGGACGAGACGGCGCGGAAACCAAAGACATCGGCCAGCGCTGGACCGACTACGGCTATCAAGCGGTTAAATTTGGCTGGGAACCGATGGGAGAATCAGAAGCGCTCGATCTGGAACTCGTGCGTGGCGCGCGCGAAGGCGTCGGCGACGCGGCAGACCTGCTGATTGACGCCGGCTGTGTCTATGATGCGCGAACGGCATTGCGCCGCGCGCACAGCTACAGCGACTACGGCATCGGATGGCTGGAGGAGCCGCTCAGCCAGGACGACATTGATGGCTATGTCTGGCTGCGCGATCGTTCTCCCGTGCCCATCGCCGGCGGAGAAGGGGAGTGCGGCCGCGCCTCGTTCAAGCCCTGGATAGACCGGCGCGCGCTCGACATCTATCAAATCGACCTGGCCCGCTGCGGTTTCACGGATGGCGTTTACATCGGCGAACGCGTTGAGGAATGCGGGGGTCAGTTGGTCAATCACTGTTACAAAACTCCGATTAGCGTCGCCGCCTGCTTGCATTGGCTCTGTTTATTCAAAGGCGCGTTCTTGTTTGAAGATTCGGTCGAGGACTCGGTTTTACGCCACGAACTCACCCACGAGAAGATGGGGGCGGAAAACGGATACATCCAGGTGCCTGATACCCCCGGACTAGGCGTGACGCTCAACGAAGATGTCGTGAAAGAACTTCTCGTTGAAGAATCGGGCGCTTGAAGCAACGCAGATTGTTGGACGCGTATCACGCGTCGATCGCGCGCCGAGATCCAGTTGTCATGCTGGCAGCGAAGTTCTCGGACTCGGCGGACGAGACGAAGGCGGTCACGCGGTCGCCCTCGGCCAATTCCGTATCGCCATGGGGAATCAACACGTGTCCGCTGCGATTTATCGAGACCAGGATACACTTCTCAGGCAGCAGCGGCGCGATGTCCTGCACGCGTTTGCCCAGCGCGAAGCTGCCGATTTCGACCGTGAATTCGACGAATTGCGTGCCTTCTGAGCTGTACTTCTTGATGTAATCGGTTTGGTGCCGGATCGCGGAACGGCGCGTCACCGCCAGATTGTAGGCGGAAATAATATCTACGCGGCGGATCATGCCCAAAAGCCGGTCGGGATCGTCACGATCGACGACCGGCATGCGTCCCAATCCGCGCATGCCCAATCGCATCAAGATGTCGCCGATGGTTTCATCGGGAAACGCCACAAACAAGTTCTGCCGTCGCGTGGCGATGGTCGCGACTGTTGTGTCGCCGGGCAGCGCTCTCGCATGGGCGCGATCCAGGTCGGACACGGTTACGATGCCCCAGAGCATGCCTTGTTCGTCCAGAATCGGAATTCCGTGCGAATGAGAGAAATTTAACATCTGGGCCAGTTCATCTATCGTCGTGTCGATATTGACCGTTTCCAGCTTACTCGCCATGATCTCCTTGACCAGCACGCTTTGCATGACATCAACATCGCGACCCCGCTGAATATGGATGCCGCGCTTGATCAATTTGAGCGTGTATATCGACTGCCCGTTCATCAGCTTGCGTGATACCAGCGTCGCCACGATGACGGTGAGCATCAGCGGCAACACAATCGCTTGGTCGTCCGTCAACTCGCCCAGGATGAGAATTGCCGTGATCGGGGCGTGAGCGCTGGCGGCGAAGACCGCGGCCATGCCCAGGAGCGCATAAGCGCCGGGCGGCGCCACAATATCCGGGAAGATCTCGCCGTGTACGATGGCGAATGCCGTGCCCACCATCGCGCCCATGAATAGCGCCGGCGCAAATACGCCTCCGGAGCCGCCCGAGCCCAGCGTCAAGCTGGTGGCGATGATCTTGAGCAGCAGCAGCGTCACGACCGCCACGAGCAACAATTCGTTGTTCAGCGCGCCGGCGATGGATTCGTAGCCGGCGCCGAAGACCTGCGGTACCTCGTCCCAGCTGAGGCCGGTGATAGTCGGATAGACCAGCGCCATCAGCCCGAGCAACGCGCCGCCGATGGCGGGCTTCGCCCATTCCGGGCTGCCTTTCCAGTCATCAAAACGATCTTCCAGGAAATAGAGCGATCGCACGAATAACACGCCCGTGACCGCCGCCACCACGCCGAACAGCGGGTAAAGCGCGAATTCCCACAGATTCTGTACGCCGTACTCCGTCGGCAAGGGGAAGGTGGGCAGATCGCCATACACGGCGCGGCCGATGACGCTGGCGACAACTGCCGAAAGCACAACCGTACTGAAGTAGCGCACGTTGAATGCGCCGAGAATGACTTCCAGCGCGAAAATCACCCCGGCGATCGGTGTATTGAAAGTGGCGGCGATACCGCCGGCCGCGCCACAGGCGACCAGGTTGCGGATCCGGTCGTCGGACAGTCGCAAGACTTGCCCCAGCGTCGAACCGAGCGAAGCGCCGATCTGCACGATGGGTCCTTCACTGCCGGCGGAACCGCCGCTGCCGATGGTCAGCGCCGATGCCAGGGATTTGACCAACGCCACCACCGGTCGAATGCGGCCGCCGCGCAAGGCGACGGCTTCCATGACTTCCGGGACGCCGTGCCCTTTGGCTTCGCGCGCGTATCTGTGGACCAATATGCCGACGAGCAAGCCGCCAGCTGTCGGCACGAACACGATGAAGGCGTGGCCCAGCGATTCAGTGACCCGCGGAATCCACTCGAATCCGACCCAGCTCACCAGCTCAATCAGAGAGCGAACGATGATGGTGCCGATCCCGGTCCCAATGCCGACCAGCAAAGCCGTCGCCAGCAAGACCGTGTCTTCCGAGGCGCGAATGCGAATGAGCAGTCCCGGCAGCCAGGGTGGCAATCGTCGATAATTCATGGTCGTATCATAGCCGTAAACTCGAAGGCGGCCCCGCGCGTATACGAAATCTTCCGTAAATCATACTGTCATATCAAAACGTTGGCTACGCTTCCTGCGCTGTAGTTATGGCACAGGGGATGAACGGCAGGCCTGATCCGAGAGACGGGGCAGGGTTTCGCCGCAAATCTCAAGCTGCAAATCGCGCCCTGTTGGGGCGACTCTGTGAGTCGCCCACAAGTCACGCCATAGTCTGCCCGGTCTGTCCTCTAAGGCACACGCCGGGAAATTGCCGATTCTGGTTGCCGCTTCCCCGCGAAAATTGTAGGGCTTGTCCGATAATTCGCACAGTGAGCGCGTTTTTCTACCCCATCCCCCGGCCCCTTCCCCGAAGCATCAGGGAAGGGGAGCTGTTCTAAACGGAATCGGCGCTAAATCTGAAACTTTCGTGTGCAGCGAGCCGGCTTCCACTCCCCTTTTGCATGAAGACTCAAACCAGTTGCGGGTAAATGTATATTATCGGACAAGCCTTTTTGGGCCGAGTCGTCCACAAATCACGCCATGATCTGCCAGGTCAGTCTTCAGAAGCAACGCCGGCAAATTACCGATTCTGTCCGCCGCTTCCCCGCGAAATCTGTATGCTTGTCCGATAACTGGCAATTTCGCGCCCGATTTTGGTCTACCCCCCCCATATCAACGGGGAAGCTGCTTTCGCATTGAAGCATCTTGGGATTTCTGATGATGCATAGTATTCATGATCAATCAACATTAGCGAGTTTCAGAAGCGCTTGCTCCCCCTCTCTGATGCTTCGGAGAGGGGGCCGGGGGGCGAGGTAGACTCGTCCGCCGGAACGCGGCCTTCCGCCTAATAGGTGGCGCGACCGCCTGAGAGATCGAAGACGGCGCCGGTATTGAAAGACGCCTCATCCGAGACCAGCCAGCATGCCAAGGCCGCGGCCTCGGCTGTCGTTCCCAGCCGGCCCATCGGAATGCGGCGAGTCATATAGGCCAACTGCTCGTCGCTGATGCGGTCGGTGAGCGGCGTGTCGAGCAAGGCTGGCGCCAGCGCGTTGATGGTTACGCCGGTGTGGGCGTATTCTTTGGCGACGCCCTTGACCAAGCCGATCACGCCGGCCTTTGACGCGGAGTAGCCGGCCATCCCGGGATTGCCTTCCTTGCCGGCGATTGACGCCAGCAGCAGGATCCTGCCATAGTCTTGCCGCAGCATGGCGCTCAGAGCATGTTTGATCAGGATAAACGAACCGACCAGATTGACATCCAGGACATCGCGAAACGAACACAAGTGGTAGTCGACGATGTTCGTCGATGTTGGGCCGACGATGCCGGCGCTATTGACCACGATATCCAGGCGCTTATGGTCGGCCAAAACCTTGTCGATCAAATCGCAGACGTCGCTCTCGGAAGTTACGTCGACACGCCGCGTTAGCACCTTGCCTTGGGACGAGTCGTCGTCGCGCGCGGCCCGCGCCAGACCAGCCGCGTTGATATCCGCCAGTATCACGATTCCGCCTTCGTACGCGATTCGTTGGCCGATGGCCAAACCGATGCCGCTGGCGCCGCCGGTGACAATGGCAACTTGATCCCGAAAGCGGTCTTCATAATTCACAAGCTCAAGCCCTCGTATTGCTCCAGATAGAGCAGGCGATTGTATTTGGCCAGCCGCTCCGACTGCGTGATTGAGCCGACTTTGATGTAGTCGCCCGCCCAGCCCGTCGCCAGGTCCGCCAGCCAGTTGTCTTCGGTTTCCCCGCTGCGCGCGCTTATGACTGCCTGCCAGCCGGCGTCAGCCGCCAGTTTGCGCGCGCGCGCCGCCTCGGTCAACGTGCCAATCTGATTGACTTTGAGCAGCAGGCTATTGGCGGCGCCTTCGCTGATCGCACGTTGGATGCGCCGCGGATGGGTGCAGAGCAGGTCGTCACCCAGGATCATCACCGAGTGTTTGAGTCGTCGCATGAGCTCGCGCCATCCGCGCCAATCATCCTGATCACAGCCGTCCTCCACGCTGACGATCGGGAATTCATCGCGCCATTGCTTGATCAATCCGACCATCTCCGCGCTGCTCAAAGCTTCGCCGTCGATGTGATAGCGCCCATCGCGATAGAAGTGCGACGCCGCCACGTCGACGGTCAGCGCGACATCGTCTCCCGGTTCGTAGCCCGCCGCCTCAATCGCCGCCATCGCTTCGATGAACATGTCGCGCGACGAAGCAAAAGGCGGCGCCAGCCCGCCCTCGTCCGCGGTCAACAGGCGCAAACCGTGATTGGCGCGCATCCGGTCGGCGGCGGCGCGATAGACATCGGATGCCGCCTGCAACGTCTCGCGGATGGTCTTGGCTTTGGGCGCGACGATTTGCAGGTCTTGGATGGCGACCTGTCCCCCGGCGTGTTTGCCGCCGCTGAACAAGTTGATCATTGGCTGGGGCAGGCGCGGCGTCAGACCGCCGATTTCCGCCAAATGTCGGTAGAGGGGCGCGCCTCGTTCAGCGGCTTGCGCTCGACAGAATGCCAGCGAAACGCTCAAGATGGCATTTGCGCCCAGACGCGATTTGTTGGCTGTGCCATTCAGGTCAATCAGGAAGCTGTCAAGGTCCGCTTGCTCAGCGAAGTCTTTGCCCTTCACAGCCGCGTCTATTGCTTCGCAGACATTCTCAACTGCCCTCAGCACGCCTAATCCGGCGTGTCGGCCGCTATCGTTGTCGCGCAATTCCAGCGCTTCGGCGGCGCCGGTGGATGCGCCCGACGGCACGGAGGCCGAGGCGACCGCGCCTGACGCCAGGCGACAGGTCGTCATCAGCGTGGGCCGGCCGCGACTATCCAGGATTTCAAGCGCCGTAAGCCGTTCAATCACGCTCATCGTTTTTCTCCAACTGCGCTTTGAAGGCGTCGATCAATTCGAGCACGGTAGCGGGTTTGCGCTCGATGATCTGCAATACCGCGCGCGCTTGCCGCCGTCGATGTCCGTCATCGAAGTATTCCAGGGGCGAGCGCCCGGCGACTCGAGCCAACAAGCAGGCAAGTGTGTGCCGGATTGCGGCATTTTCTTGCCGGTTCTCTGCCGTTTCTGGCCGATTTCGCGCATACTCCCGCCAGTATTCCAGGGACATTTCGAAGAAATCTGCGCGTTTATGCGGCAGGAAATGGGCTTTGCTCAACAGATGCGTCAGCGAAAATCCCAGGTCAAAGGCGGGATCGCCAAAGTGAATGACTTCAAAATCCAGAATGATCACGCGGTCACGATACACTAATACATTCTTGGGACTGTAATCGCCGTGCACCAGCGCCAACTTGCGTCGCCTGGTATCGGCGATCAGCTCGTTAAGGAATCGCGCAGCCGCTGGGACTTGCGACGCCGTGTATTGATAATAGGGCTCCAGCCGCAGTTCTTCAAAGAATGCGCGATCGGCGAATGCCGTCTTGAGCTCGGGAATGTCGTCCGCCGCATTGTGGATCTCGGCCAGAATCCGTCCAAATTGTCGGGCGTGGTCGAGGTCCGTTTGACCGTTGAGCAGCATCGCCTTCCAATTCTGGTGTGGCGCCGGGACGGCGGACATGCACAGCAGATGATGCGAGTCATCCGTGAAGACGAATTCCGGAACATGACCCGGAATGATCCTGCCCAGCCAGCGCAGACCGGCCGCTTCTCGCCCGATGCGTTCCGGCGCGCTGAACCAATCTACTTGCACGCGCAGCTTGGCGAGCGCCTGTTTGATCACCCAGTCAGCGCGATTTTCGCGGCGAACCCATACGGTCCGATTAGAGACGCCGCCGGTGAGTGTTTCAAACTCCGGGCAATCGTCCGGCCCCAGATGACCGTGTGCGACGAGGTAGGTCCGCAATTGGGCGTGCGCTTCGATATTCATGCCCGGGCGCCGCATTCTCGTGGGCGGGCGGGCTCAATGGGCATCAACGACGCGATTGCCGATGACCTCTTTGCGCGGCGCGATGCCCAATCCGGGCGAATCGGAGGCGGACATGCGCCCGTAAACGCGCTGCGGCGCGCCTTCCGCCGTGCTGACGGTGACGTAGCTGTTGAAGTCGGTGGCGGTGAAGAGAAACTCGGTCGGGGTGCTGTGCGCCAGATGGGCGATGGCCGCCGTCGTTATGTCGCCGCCCCAACTGTCTTCAATCGTCATGGCCACGCCCATGGACACACAAAGATCACGAGCCAGCCGGGCTTTGGTCAAGCCGCCGAACTTGCTGATCTTGATGTTGACGACGTCCATTGCTTGATCGGCATGGCCGCGCAGCAGCATGTCCAAACCGTCGACTACCTCGTCCAGGACGAAGGGATGCGAGGTACGGCGGCGAATCGACAGGCATTCGTCGTAGCTCAAGCAGGGCTGTTCGATATAGACGTCGATATCGTCGACGGCGCGAACGACGCGGGCCGCTTCGTGCATGAGCCAGCCGGTATTGGCATCGGCGATGAGCTTGTCGCTCGGTTCCAGCAGGTCGGCGATCAAACGGATGCGCTCGATATCGAGTTGCGGATCGGCGCCGACTTTGAGCTGGAAGCGGCGATAACCGTCGTCGCGGTAGCCGGCTACTTTGGCTGCCATCTCGTCCGGCGATTCTTGCGAGATGGCGCGGTACAAGACGAAGTCTTCGCCATAGCGGCCGCCTAGCAGGTGACAAACCGGCTGCCCGGTCACCTGACCCAGGATATCCCAGCAAGCCATGTCAATGCCCGATTTGACGTAAGGGTGGCCCTTGAGGGCCGCGTCCATTCGGCGATTGAGAACATCGAGATGTGTTGGATCGCATCCCAAGAGATGAGGCGCCAGCTCTTTGATGCCCGCGCGCACGCCATCGGCATATGCCGGCAGATAAAATGGCCCCAGCGGGCATACCTCGCCATAGCCGACCATGCCGCTGTCAGTTTCGACTTCAATGATGGCGCTGTCGAATACTTCAACTGATTTGCCGCCGGACCATTTGTAGCTGCCTTCGTGCAAGGGCAGGTCAACCTGATAGGCGGCGACTCGCGTAATTTTCATGATTCGCGTTGCTCCCGTTTGAAGTCTGGTTCTCTATGATAACGCTTATTTGCGGAGGGCACAGCACTTGAAATGGGTCCGGCGGTCTCAATCTTTCCGCCGGCAACGGGCTGGAGCAGAAGGAGCGCTCGCTTGACGGGCCGATTGTTGAGGCAGAGCGCAAGCGCTTGCTGAGATTGCGTATATGCGCGGCGAATGACCCTGGAAGGACTCGAACCTTCAACCTAACGATTAAGAGTCGCTTGCTCTGCCAAATTGAGCTACAGGGCCTTGTGAAACGGCTTGCGCAGAGCCGCGATTATAGCCAGCACAAAGCCGGCAATACAAGGGTAAACTGTCGGTCCAATGATAGATTTCGGCTGGAACCGCGCAAACGGTCTCGGCCGGTTTCATTTCGTGGTTGCCTTACGGTAGAATGAATATGAGCGCGCGACGGCCGCGGTGTGCGACAACTGAATCTGGAGGGATTGAAATGGGGCTAATCAGCAAACTTGATCCGGAGCTCGTGCACGGACTGGAGGTGTTTCCTGTCGAGATGTACGCGGCAATCGGCGATGATCCTCCAGCCGCGCGACAGATGTTTGACGAGTTGACGGCGGCCATGGCGGACTTGATTCCGCCCAGCGATGTCACGGCCGAAGACCGCACCATTCCTGGTCCCGATGGCGATATTCCCATCGTCGTTTATCAGCCGCCCGATGAAGCGCCGCGGCCGGGCCTGCTTTGGATACACGGCGGCGGATACATCATCGGTTCGGCGCGCGATGACGCCACCTGCAACGCCTTCGCGGAGCACGTTGGCTGCACCATCGTCTCGGTTGATTATCGCTTGGCGCCTGAGGCGATCTATAAGCAGAGCGTCTCCGATTGTTTTACGGCCCTGAATTGGATGGTCGACAACGCCGGCGAATTGGGAATCGACAAGAGCCGTATCGCCATCGGCGGCAACAGCGCTGGCGGCGGATTGACGGCTGGACTGGCGCTGTACAATCGCGACAACGATGGGCCTGAGCTTGCTTTTCAACTCTTGATCTATCCGATGTTGGACGACACGCACGAGACACCGTCCGGGCACGAAATAGTTTACGAAATTGTTTGGCACCGGGAGGTGTCGCTCAAGGCTTGGCGCATGTATCTGGGCGACGAATTCGGTACGGAGAATGTGTCGCCCTACGCCGCGGCTGCGCGCGCCAAAGATCTCAGCGGACTTCCCCCGGCCTTCGTCAGCGTCGGGACGGTCGATCTATTTCGCGACGAAGATATCGATTATGCGCAGCGTCTGATGGCTGCGGGCGTACCAACGGAGCTGGAAGTGTATCCGGGTATGTTTCATGCCGGCGAGCGCGTGGCGCCGGAGGCAGATGTCAGTCAGCGCATGTTCAACGGTTATCTCGACGCATTGAAGCGCGCATTGGCGTGAACGCGACTGCACATGCCAGAGGGCGGCTTTGGCGTAACATTGGCGTTATCAATGTATAGGAGAATACGGAAGCATTTGATGGCAAGCGGTTACGCGTCAAGTTAAGGCGCTAGAGTGACTGCGGCATACGACAGCCCGCGGGGGGATTAATGGCGAAGCGAATCTTAATCATTGGCGGCACGCGCAATATGGGCTTTTATCTGGCGCAGCAGCTGGCCGCGAGTGGTTACGATTTGACCTTGCTTAATCGCGGGGTTACGCAGGACGATTTGCCGCCGCATATCCATCGCCTGCATGTCGATCGCACGAACAGCCGGCAGATGCGCCGGGCGCTGCTGGCGAAATACTTCGACATCGTCATTGATTTCGTCCTGTACAGCGGCGACGAAGCGGAAACGGCCATCAGCATATTCCGCGATCATACGGAACAATACATAGCCATCAGCAGCGGACAGGTGTATTTGGTGCGCGAAGGCATTCATCGTCCCTTCCGCGAGGATGACTATGCCGGCCGGTTGATTCCCGCGCCGAAGGAAAACTCGTACGCCTACGAAGAGTGGCGCTATGGCATGCTCAAGCGGGAAGTAGAAGATCGGCTTGAGCAAGAATGGGAACGGACTGGATTCCCGTATACATCACTGCGTCTGCCCATGGTCAACAGTGTGCGCGATCAATATCACCGGCTGTACAACTACTATCTCCGTCTGCGTGACGGTGGCCTGATATTGGCGCCGGAGACTCCAAACTTCGCCTTAAATCACGTTTACGCGCTTGATGTCGTCGCGGCCATCATGAGCTTGATCGAATCGGGAAAGGGTAAAGGACAAGCGTTCAATATCGCGCAGGATGAGCATGTTGGCTTGGAGGACTTCCTGCGGATGATGGCAGACGTCATGAATGTCGAGCTCCATTTGGTCAGAGTCAAACGCAGTGAGTTGGAGGCGCAAGGATTTCTTCCGGATTGCTCGCCCTTCAGCGAACGCTGGATGAGCGCCTTGGATAACAGCCGCAGCAAGGCGGAATTGGGCATCAGCTATACGCCCTTGCGCGAGTATCTGGCGCAATTGGCGCAGCATTATCAGGACAAATCACCGGCGCCTCCAATGACTTTTCGCCGTCGCCGCGCCGAACTCACATTCGCCAGCAGTGTCGTTCGGCATTGATTCCCCTCGCGCTGCGGAGTGAACGCAAACGAAGGTACTCCGGCAGCAGTGAAAGCGAGACTGACGGCGCCGGCACGAAAGCAGCCAGATTTTTTGTTGATTGGGATTTAACATTTGTGTTAGCATTTTGGCAGAAACTACAGATTCAGGAATCTGAGTAGAAAGGATGATGTATGAATTCCATAGTCAGATCGCTCTTGTTCATATGTAGCGTGATGCTCGTTCTCAGTGGCTGCTCGGCCCTCTCGACGATCATGATGGGAGGATCGGACGAGGCCGCGGCTGACGTTCACGAAGCGCCGGCGGATGCGCCCAGCGCTGAGGAGGAGGCGGTCGTCGCCGATACTTCGGCGAATCGCTACACGTTCTATGATTCGACTGCCTCGTGGTGACCGACCTGTCGCGGTAATATACCCGCCGTGAGCGGGTTACAAGAGACATTCCAGGATCGGGTCATTTTCGTCGTGTTGGATTTCGACGACAAGTCGCTCAACGATACGCGTCAGAAGTTGGGAATAACCGGGCAGGCTCAGTATCTTTTGGTGGGTCCGGATGGCGAGATCGTGCAAAGGTGGTTCGGTCGACTTGACGGCGAGCAGGTTGAAGCCGACATTGAGACGTGGCTCCAAACTTGATAGCCTGGCTTGGCCGAAATTGAACGGGCCTCTGGACTAAATTGTAGTTCAGGGACGACGAAGGCCGCAGCATCAGCTAATCACAAGTCAAAGATTCATGAGGACCGGGTCGCTTGGCGTGGCCTGGTCCTGTCTTTTGCGCTGATATCACCATGATGCAAAAGCGCAGTCGACGGCTATAATCGAGTTGGAATTGTTACAATTGAATCTCATTGATGTTCGGAGAACAGTCCGGTGTACGGCAGGTGTCTCGCTTATGCGATTCTCGCTACGCTAATCTGCGCCTGCAACTTGCAACGACCCCAAGTTACGCTGACGCTGGTTCCGATTGAAACGCGGACGGCTCAAGCGACTGCCATCGTTGATTTACCGACAGAGACGCCAATCGTGTTTTCTGCGCCGACGCGCACGGCGACGGCCACCCACACTCAGGGTCCGATATTAAGCCCCACCCTTGATGCGACTCTCGCGCGTCCATCGCCCTCGCCGACGGCAATAGCGGAATCAACTGAAACGTCGACGCCTGCGCCTACCGCCGCCGATACCATTTTGCCGACGCTGACGGACACAGTTTTGCCGTCTCCTACGCGTATTTTGCCGCGGACGCCGACTCCGACCGTGACTGATTCGGCAACGCCAGAGCCTGAAATCGCGGCGTCGCAAACTGAGCGGCCAGATCAGGTTACGCGGTCCGACGCGACGGCCCCAGCGTCGCCAACCGAGCGCCTCAGCGAAGATATACCGCCGAGCTTCACGCCGTTGCCCACGTATGATCAGACCGAGGTGGCCAGATTGCTGGCGACATCCACATCGCGTCCGACAGCGCCAGCAACCTGGACCGCGGTTCCGACGCTGCCGCCGACGGTCCTTGGCGTGGCTGTACGCGCTGATGCCACGGCTGCGCGCGCGACGGCAACTCAAGGTCCTGACGAGAGTGATTTGAATGCGGGACTGCCATCCACGGCATTGCCAGCGTTGGGCGCGGCCACACTTACGCCAACGTTCACGCCAACCCGATTCCAGCCGACGGTGGCCGTGCGCCAAGAATTGATCATCGAGCCAATCGACCCGCCGGTTTTTCAGACGACGGGTTTCAATACGATCGGCGCCTCCGTTTATCAGTACGACGTGAATTCGGGGCAGGAATTCGCCTACGAGGGATTGCTTTTTGGCGGGGGCGTCGCTTTGTTCGCGCCCAATCCGGCTTCGGCGAGCAGCTTCCTGAGAACCGACCAGGCCGGCTTGCTCTTCTACCGCGCGCTTGGCGCCGCGGGCGAGGCGCAGATGACGTACTCGCCGTTTTTCCAGGGCTTCAACGCGGCCAGCAGCTTTAGCAACAAGAATCGCGTGGTCGAAATCGACTGGTCGGCGGACGGACGACAATTTACCTTTCGCGTTGATCCGCCCGCGGGACAAGACAACGCCAACGCGGGTGTCTGGCTGTGGCAGCCGGAGCTGGCTTCGCCCACCGATCCGACCTATCCCTTGATTCGCGATTGCGCCGGCAGCGGACATGTGTCCTGTCAGCTGGTGCGCCCGAGCAATGCGCAGCTTTGGAAGACGGTCGATGTACAGTGGTCGCCGGTTACGGGCAGAAACGACATCTTGCTGACAGTCGAATTGCCGGCTGAGAGCCGCCAGGCGCTGGCGATGGTCCAGCCGGTGCGCGATGCAAAATACGCTGAGAACGCGCCAACATTCGTTCGCTATGACTTTGGTTATTGGAATCTGGACGGAAACGGCATAATCGTGAGCGGGCGCCGGCCCGATGGCCGCGTGATTATCGGGCAGGTGGACAATCAATTCGGTGGCGAGCAGGTGCTGTTTGACGCTTCCGCCGCGGGATTATGGATGCAGGATGCGGCGCGCCGGCACAACGGGCAGATCGTCGCGCTGGGACGGCCTGGGGGGCCGCACGACAATTGGGCAGTGGCGCTTTACAATCAATTTGGCCAGCCGATCAGCGGCCCAATCGGATTGGCGGCGCCCGATGCAGTCGAGTGGTATCCGGATCGCAGCGCCGTTGTCGTTGCCGTCGGCGATCGCCAGTACACGGTCAGCGCCGACAACGGCAGCGTCGTCGATACTACCGATTTGACTCGGAATCCGAGTTTCGGCACAGGCGTGTTTGGCGCCGCGCCCTTGCCGGCCGGGGTCATCCGCGGGAGCGAGTTCTATCCGGGGCAGCAGCTGCGCGCGCTGCAGGGCTTAAACGTGCGCAAGGGGCCGTCCACCGCCACCCGGATCATTGGCGGACTCTTCAGCGGCGATTATGTCGCTGTCATCGCCGGACCTCACGAGGCGGACGGGTATCGCTGGTGGCGTGTTCAGACGGCGAATAACGCCTTTGGGTGGATTGCGGGGGCCATTGGCGGCCGCCCGACGATTGCGCCCGGCTAGGCGCGGATTGTGTATTGTTGCGGATTCAGCCCATCGCTAGAATCCGATAGCAGCGTCGTTCATCAGGCGGTGGCGCGATGCCGAATAAATCGCTGGTCAGCATCATCATTCCCACTTTCAATCGCAAGCACTTTGTCGGCGATGCCATCGATAGTTGCCTGTCGCAGACGTATGACAACTGCGAAATCATCGTCATAGATGACGGCAGCACTGACGGCACCGGGGCCTATTTGCGCGAACGCTACGGCGGACGGATCTGTCTTCTGAGTCAAGACAACTGCGGACCCGCTGTCGCGCGCAACCGGGGCATTGCAGCCGCGAATGGCGAATTCATCCACTTTCTAGATGCCGATGATCAGCTGGCGCCGCAGAAGGTCGAGCTGTGCCTGGCGGCTTTTCGTCAGTATTCTGACATCGCTGTCGTTCATACCTATTACCAATTCGTGGACGCAGACGGCGTAACGCCAATCGATACTGTGCCCTTCCCTCAATTCAGCGATGATGTCTTCTGCGAGATTCTGCGGCTGACCGGCAATCACATACTGCTCAGTTCCACGATGGCGCGCGCGGACGCACTGCGAGATGTTGGCGGCTTTGCAGATGATCCGGAGTTCCGCAGCTCTGAGGATTGGGATTTGTTTCTGCGCCTGGCTTCAAAGTATCGATTTCACGCCATCGACCAGCGGCTTGTCTATCGTCGAATGCATGACAATATGATGTCGGATGAACGCCTGTACGGCGCTTTGGGTCGGCTCAAGACTATTGAAAACGCGCGGCATTATGGCTGGGAGCGCTGCATGAGCGCGACAGAATTTGACCGGAAGCTGGCCGCGCGGCATCATGTACTGGCAATATATTTGTGGCAGGGTGGCGAGGGCGCGGCGGCCAGACAACATTTTTTGCACGCGGCGGCCATGTACCGACCGGAAGCCATGCAGCGCCGTCTGTTTGCGCTGTATACGCTGTGCTTGCCCGCGCGCTCGATTGATTGGACTTTGTCGCTTGTCCATGCGCTGCGCAGAGTCTTCATGGGCAAGAGCAACTGATGCGCCAAGGGCAATTGGCTTCGCGCCGATGACTTGGTTTGCGCCAGATTGGCGAATCTGGCGTATAATCTCTAGGAACCCATCGATGAACGGGATGGTTTTTGATGCCGACCAAGACTGACAGCTTGCGCTACGACATCCGAGAATTGATGAAATCGGGCAGCTTTCACGAGGTCGTTGATCGCTGTCATGTCGAGTTGACCTTGGCTCGGCGCGAGAAGCGCTACAGCGTTGAGATCATCGCTCTGCTGGGTTTGGCGGGGGCGCAGTGTTCGCTGGGGCATTTTGGTTTCGCTCGCGATTATTGCGATCAGGCCATAGAATTGGCGCGGCAGATTCGCTCAACGGGCTTGCTGGTGGATAGTTTGCTGGCGCGGGCGCGCGTGGCGCGCGAGGGATACTTCCAAACGAACGAAGCATTCGAGGATTATCGCGCGGCGGTGGATCTCGCATACGAGGGCGGCGATATGCTACGGTATGCGCGGTCGCTACTGGGTATGGGCGAGATTGCCGCCAGCCCCAGCGAATCCAGCAAGCAAGCCTGGAAAGTGATCGACATCGCGCGGGAGCGCAATGACGCGCAGCTAGAGGCGCGCGCGATATTGCTGCTGTCAAACGCCTTCATTCGCAAGGGCGAATTCAGCAAGGCCAGCGATGGATTGCTGGTTGCGCTAAAGAAGGCGCAAGCCATTAGAGATCGGCTGCTGGAGAGCATCGTCATCGGTCAACAAGGGCTGATATTGGCGCAGGATGAAAGTACCGTCGGCAAGGGTCTCGAACAGCAACTGACGGCGTTGGAGGTGGCGCGAGGGATGGAAGCGGTCTTCCATGAGTTTATGCGCCTCTACACCTTGGCCACGACTATGCTGGTTGCCAACGATCTCGATGAAGGGCGCAACTACTTCGATCAGATGCTGGCGCTCTCGCAAGATATTCGGCATAAGCCCTATGAAATGTACACGATGGGCATGCTCGGTCAGTGGCAGGAACTTCGTCAGAATCCTGACAAGGCGCTCTCCTATTATGGTCGCGCCATTGATGCCGCGCGCGAAGTTCAGAATCCGTCGTATGAGGCGCGTTTCCTGTATGCGCTGGGTACGGTTTATCAATCGCAGCGGGACTTCGAGTCCGCGCGGCGTCAGTACGTGGAGGCGCGCGCGATCTACGCGAGTCTGGATGATGGCCGCAACGCTACTCGTGTCCGCGCCTCGATCGTGTATACCTACTTGCTGGATTTCGCCACGCGCATCATGAGTCTCCTTGGCATCCGCGCCAGGAGCGGCGAGTAGCGCTTTTGCGGAGCATTGCATCCCGCGTTTGATCGGCGCTTGATGTTTGCTTTCGCGCAGCTGCGAGGGCCTTAGACATCGAGTTCGCCCGCTCGCCACAGGTTTATCAGAGCGATACAGGGATAAAAGACGAGCGGGGGCATGGCATCGCTGCTGAACCAGCCGACTGCCGCCGCATCATCGCCGGCGCGGATTTGGCCTGCGACAACCGTCGCGCCGTAGGCAATGACGAGATCGGCCATGCCGTCGTCTTGTTTGGGGATGACAGTCAACAGCTTTCTAATGTGTACGTCAAGCCCCGTCTCTTCGCAGACTTCGCGGATGGCGGCCGCTTTCGGCGCTTCGTCATGGTCTACGAATCCGCCGGGCAGCGCCCATTTTCCCTTGCCTGGATCGAAACGTCGCTGGGTGAGCAGGACCTTGTCATCTGATGAAATGAAGACGATTACGGCGACTTTGGTACCGATGTAATACGGCATTTCGCATGAATCACAATAGGGTCGTTCGCGCCCGGTGTGCCGCAATGGTCTGAGCGTGTTGCCACAAGTGGGACAGAAATTGGTTTCGCGGGTCATGATCGCATCGGTCGCGGGGCGGTCAGACGGCTATGGCGTTTACCTGACGGATGAGTTGCGCGCCCGAGTATGTTGACATCGGGCGCTATTGACATTTGCCTTGCCGTTTCGTACACTTCTTGCCCGCAAGCCGGAGTGGCGGAATTGGCAGACGCGCACGACTCAAACTCGTGTACCTTCGGGTGTGTGGGTTCGACTCCCACCTCCGGCATAAGGATCTCCCGCGGTTTTGTATAGCCTCACGCTACGAGCGCAGCGCCCACTTCTGTTCTGATTCGCCAGCTTGTTGATTCTCATAGCGCGACAAGGTGAATAACCAATCCGAGAGCCGATTGACGTAGGCGACGGCGTTCGGATTAATCTCGTCGGATTCGGCCAGCGCCACTATCAGGCGTTCCGCGCGCCGACAGACTGTCCGGGCCAGGTGCAGATGCGCGGCGGCGGGTGTCCCGCCCGGCAGGATGAAATTCCGCAGCGGTTCGAGGGCGTCGGTCATGCGATCAATGCCCTCCTCAAGCCACGTGATCTCCTGCGCCGTCACGCGAACGACCCAATCCGCCGCAGCATCAAGCGGGGTTGCGAGATCGGCGCCGAGATGAAAGAGTTGCAGCTGCACGTCGCGCAGCCAGGCATCGGCTTGCCGGGACGGGTTGCCGGCGCGCACAATCCCCAATATCGCGTTCAGTTCGTCAATGGTCCCGTAGGCTTCGACGCGGCCGTGCGACTTGGAAACGCGACCGCCGCCGAATAGCGCGGTATCGCCTTGGTCGCCGGTTCTGGTATAGATTTTCATGGCGTTCCACAGTTGGACATGATTAGCGTGAGATGCTCATAGCCTAGCATAGCGCTCGGCAGAATCCCAGCGCCGCCGTCATCGCGCGGATAGAGGCAGTGAAGGCTGGCTTCGGCGCTGGAGCAGGGCATTCAGGGTGAGCGCGGCGAAGATTAGCCAGACGAATTCAATCGGGAAGAGGTAGCGGGGCACCGCGTGCAGCACCAGATGGACGAGCATCGTATAGGCGGCGAAGCCGATCAGGGGCAGGGCGCGCTGCCAGGATCGTCTATACAGCCACATGCCGGCGAGTCCAAATGCAATGCCGAAAACGTGCAGAATCCAGATAGCGGATTTGGCGACGAATCCTTCAATGCGCGCAATTTGCAGAAGTCCGTTTAGCGAACGCTCTCCTTGCCACCAAGCGCTAGCCGCAGCTCTGATGCTGTTGGATCCGAAAGGCGTCGTGCCGTGCGGCTGAATGATTGAATAAGCCAGCTCGCTGAGCCGCTGCGCGACATAGCCGGTCGGCTCATGACTGACGCGCGCGACGATTTGCCTAACGTAGGTATCGGTGGAATGTCGAAATTTGCAATCTATCTCACAATCGTCCGGGGCGATATTTTCGGCGTCTTGAAGCAAGATGGCGTCATTCTCCTCAGGCGAACCATCGTCGGTCACGGCCGCTCTCCACATGGCGGGCATCAATTGATCGCTGACGATCACGAAGCGGTTCCAAAGCGAAAGGTTGTAAATCGTCCAGGTCGATAACAGCGCCGCGTAGACAGCCAGGAAGAGGACGACTTGCCTGAGGGGCGGGCGAGTTCCGCGACGGCGGCCGATCAGCAGCATATGCGCGACGATGATCACGGGGAAGAGGACGGAAACGGCTCTGGTCAGCGTGGCCATGCCCAGGGCTAGCGCAGTTAAACACAGCGCGAGCGTGACGGATATGCCAGCATTGGAAGGCGCTGATCCATCGCCGGCGACATAGCCCAGATATAACCAAAGCCCGATTGCAATGAAGAACACATAGAAGGTTTCGGTGGCGACAATTGTCGATTCGGCGACAAATGTCGGGTGCAGCGCGATCAATGCCGCGGCGATCAACCCGGCTCGGTTGTCACGCGCGATGAAGCGACCGATATGGAATACCAGGAAGGCGGTTCCGACTGAAATCAGACTCTGCGCAATGCGAATCGCAACGACCGATTCGTGCTTGGTCAGGACAGTCTGAAAGATGCCGGAGAACAGGATGTAAAAGGGTGGCGTTGGCAGGGCCGAAATGTAATACGAGATGCCCCTGGTATAGCCGTGTTCTTGCCCGCTGAAGAAACCGGCACCGTTCGCCAGATACCAGCCGCTGTCGCCGCCGCCGCCATGACGGAACAAAATCAAGGTCGGCTGATCGATGGCGTACAGCAGACGCAGCGCTAGACCGACAAAAAGTATGAGCCAGAGCAAGCGAGATGTTTTGCTGTCGACGATGGCCATGCACTTGACTTTATCTAGGGGCAGTTTGGACTTCATGGTAGTATTGGCGCTCGGAAAAGGCAAGTCAATCGAAGGTCATGAGCTGGCGAATGAGTGCCACCCGCGCGAGGTTGTTGGCGATCCTGGTCGCCGCTCTGGTCTTTCGCCTGCTGCTGCTCTCATTGGTTCGCAACCCGGGCCTGCACGACCCCGTTCACTATTACAACTTGGGACGACGTATTGCTCAGGGCCAGGGCTTCACGATCGATTATGTGTGGCATTACAGCCGCCTGCCGGATGAGGTTAGGCACGCGATCGATCACTGGATGCCGCTAGCGGGCGTTGCCGCTGCAGTTGGCATTAGCATCGGCGGCGACAACGCACAGGCGGCGTTGGCGGTATTCATCATTGCCGGTGCGTTATTGCCCCTGCTTGTGTTCGCCTGGTCAAAAGACTTGAATCTGTCGGATTTGGCTGCGCTTATGGCGGCGGCGTTGGCGGCCTTTCTTCCGGACCTGGTATGGAATTCGCTGCGTACGGATACGACGATACTTGGCGCGGTCTTTGTCGGGCTGGCAATCCTGCATTTCAATCGTGGATTGAAAAGCGACAACTGGCTCGACCTGGTGTTGACCGGCGCCTTCACGGGCCTGGCGTATCTGACGCGGAACGACGCCGTTTTGGCGTTGCCGGTCTTCGCCGTCACAATTGGCTTGCGATGGCGCCTCGGGTTTTCAAGCGCGCTGTCTTCGCCGTTTCGGTCATATCTGATTATCTTGGCAGCATTTGCGGTCGTCGCCGCGCCTTGGTTGATGCGCAACCAGCGTGAGCTGGGAATGCTGGGTACTGCCGAGACCGGCCGAATGTTCTTCATGGTGGAACATCACGATCATTATGCCTATGGCATGCCAATCACGCTGGAGTCTATGCTGCAGCGCCGGACCGTGCCTGAATTGCTGGATAAGCGCCTGTTCGAGTTGGCGGCGGCATTCAAGCAGATCGCAGTTTCGATGACGATCCCGCTGTTGGTGTTGGCCGCATTAGGTCTGGGACGGCTGATCCGGCGGCGAGAGATCGACAGGCTGATCACGCTTTCACCGCCGTTGATCTGGCTCTTGGGCATACTGGTGGCGTATCCAATCCTGCTGCCGTTGAAGAGCCAGGCCGGCAGCTTTGAAAAAGCGCTGTTGACGATCTTGCCGCTGTTCCTTCCGTTGGCGGTCATGGGCTTGCAGGCGATGCTGCGACGATCGCTGCGCTTTTGGATCGCGACTTGGGGTCTGGCGCTGCTGCTGGCTTACAGCAGTTACCAATTTGCGCGAGACGAGACGGCCATGGCCGATCGCTATTACGACAGCATTGGCGTGGTTGTCAACGCGCTGGAAGCGCTGCCGGATCGCACGGGCGATGGCAAGTTACGACTGATGGTGCAAGATCCGTATGTGTTCAGCTTGGCCGGCTTTGAATCCATTATGATGCCGCTGGCGTCTCGCGAGGACACGCTTGAGCTGGCGCAGCGCTATCAAATCGACTACTTGATGATGCCGCCCGGGCGACCGGCGTTCGATCCCCTTTATCTCGGGGGTGAAGTGGATGAACGTTTCCAGCTAGTCGCCCACTTGGACGAAGCTGGAGAAAAACCGTTCGAGCTGTATCAGTTTGAGCAACCCTAACATTTCTGAACCGGATAACGTTGCAGCGCGACTATCAGGTACATAACGACCTATGCGTCTATAATGGTGCGTAATTGTTCACCGCTCATATTGAAAGTCATGAAAGAAACTCAAGCTTATATTGAACGCATCAAGCGTGTCAGCCGAGATTATCAGCGACTGGAGCTGGCCGTCGATCGTTCGCTGTCGTCCCTGCGCGCCGGGCAGGCGATTTTGTCGCGCCGCGTTGAAAAGGACTACGAGGTTCAACATTGGAACCCGTATCTGCGAGAGTTGTGGTTCCCGGTTGAGGTCCAGGACAGCAATATCATTGTGATTGAACGGCCGGCGCGGGAAGACTTCATTCCGGGGCAGCTTCTGAGCTTGATCGGTCCTGTTGGCAATCCATTTCGTTTTCGCCGCAAATTGCGCAATATCTTGCTCTTGGCTTATGAGACGCCGCCGGGTCCGCTTTTGCTCATGCTGCCGGCATTGCTGTCCAATCAGGTGAGCGTGACAATGATTCTGATGGGTTCATCGCGCGCGTATGACACGGGGCACTTGCCGGAAGAAATCGAGATTCTGCTGGCTGAGGATGATCTCAGCTGGCCCGATATGGTGATGACTCTGGGTTGGGCCGATCAGGTGTTTGCGTTGGTAGGCCAGGGCAACGAGTTGTCATATTTTGAACAGCTGCTGCAATTGGTGCGCGGGCGGCGAAGTGATGTCCCGGAGAATTATATGTTCGGGGTATTTCAACGCCAGCTGCCCTGCGGCGTTGGCGCCTGCTGCGCCTGTATGCTGCGCGCGCGCGGCGGGGCCAAATTGCAGTGCGTCGATGGACCGGCCTTCGATTTGACTACGCTGAGACTGGACTGAACACGGAAATGCGTTGTGGCGATTGAAATCACGCGGCCCGGCAAGTATAGCCTGATCCTCTCCACACCGGTCATGCCGGCGGCTGGCACGGTTGGATTCGGTGACGATTTCGCGCGGTTGATCGATTATGAGCGGCTGGGCGCGATTGTCACCAATCCGGTGACCCTCGATCGTTGGAATCCCGCCTCCGGCACGAGGGTGGTGTCCATGGATGCGGGCATTCTGTTGCATACCGGTTTGCCCAATCCCGGGCTCGAGAGCGTGCTCCTGCGCTACCGTTCGGTCTGGGAGCGATTGCCGCTGCCGACGATTCTGCATTTGGTCGGCACGAATATTGCGCAGATCCGGCGCGCCGTGGAATTGGCGGACGATGTCGATGTGGTCGCCGGCATTGAGCTGGGACTGGCGGACGATATCAGCAGGCATGATGCTGCGGCGCTGGTTCGGGAGGCGTCCATGACGGAGAAACCGCTACTGGCGCGCCTGCCATTTTATGAGTGCTATCAACTGGCAATGCCAGTCGTGGATGCCGGCGCTGATGCTCTGGTTGTATCTGCAGCGCCGCGCGGCACGGCCCGCGACCCGCACACCGGACGTCTGGTGAGCGGACGCATTTATGGCCCGCTGATCAAGCCGCTTGTCCTGCGCATGGTTGGACGATTGCGGCGAGACGTGCCGGCCGAGATTCCGATCATTGGCGCGGGCGGCATTCACGCGCCGCAAGACGCGCGCGACTTCATTGACGCCGGCGCAGTCGCAGTGCAAGTCGATACCGCAACCTGGGCGGAACCCAAGATGCTGGAACGCATCTCGCGCGACCTGGGCGGGTGGATTGCCACGCGCAAGAAAGACGCGCTGATGGACGAGTGGCATCCGGATATGGGCTAGAAATGAAGCCACTCGGCGGCAGCGAGAGGGTCGGCCGCGCTCGCACAGCATTACGAAGTCGCTCCTTGCACGAGCAAGGACGTTTGTCAAGAAAGCGCAGCAAAGGCTGAGCGATTCATGCCGCAATATGATTTCCGCTGCAATAGCTGTGAGGCGCGATTCGTCGTCTCTTACAAGACTTTCGACGATTATGAGACGGCTTCAATCCAGTGCGCCGAGTGCGGCGCCGCTGATGTGACGCGTGTCATCACGAGGGTAGCGATTGGCAAGTCGAACAGAGATTACAGCAAAATGTCATCGGGGGAGATGCTATCGGTCTTGGAATCCGGCGACCAGCGGCAGGTGGATACGTTATTCCGACAAGTCGGTGAGACAAGCCCAAAGAAGCCGTCTTCATCCGTATCCAATCAGCCGGGGCCGCAAGCGGATTCGGCACGCGATCGGGCGCAAAAGTCGGACAGCGATTGAATGATGCTTGAGAGCAGCGACTACAGATACCAATCGCGCAGGGCGTCGCGGACTTCGTCGATGATGGCTTCCCAGGGCGCCGATGGTTCTCGTCTGATTGTCAGGCAGTCTTCGGTCACCGTCAGTTGCTGAATGCCGTCAACCGCCGCGAATAGCATCTGCGCCACGGGCGAGCCGACTTCGCCTTCGGACTCGCTGGCGTAATATTCGAGACCATCCGTCGCCAGCAGTTGGTTCACGTAGAGCTCGGCGAGGTCCGCGTCGTCAGTGAATTCAACATCAACTGTGACATATTCTGACATGCGCTTTGCTTCCCATTCACGAATGCCGCTGACCGGATGGTTGCTGCTGCGTGATGCAATGGATATTGCCGCCGCCCAGGAGTATTTCCCGCGCGTAGATTCCGATCACGTCGCGATCCGGGAATAACTCCGCCAGTTTTCGTTTGGCCGCCGTATCGTGCGTGTCATTGAATTCCGGCAGGATGACGGCGCCATTGGCGATGTAAAAGTTGATGTACGATCCGGCCAGTCTTTTCCCGGCCGGTCGCGGAACCGCCGTATCAACTACATCGATGCCGTTCGCTTCGTCTTCGGTCATGAACATCGGTTGCGGCTGATGGATCTTGTGGATTTCGAGCGGTCTTCCCAGGGCGTCGGTCTCGGATTGCAAGAGATCGTAGGCTTCTGCTGAGATGTCGTACTGGGGGTCTGATTGATCGTCAGTCCAAGTCAGGGCGATGACACCGGGGCGTACAAAACAGCAGAGATTATCGATGTGGCCATCGGTTTCATCTTTGTAAACGCCATGCGGCAACCAGATGATCTTGCTAATGTTGAGATATTCTTGCAGGCAGGATTCGATTTGGCTGCGGCTGAGTTTCGGGTTGCGATTGGGGTGGAGCAGGCATTGTTCGGTCGTGAGCAGCGTGCCCTCGCCATCGACGTGAATTGATCCGCCTTCCATGATTAACGGCGCCTGGTAACGGTCCAGGCCTTCAATCTCGAGCATCTTTTGCGCGACCAATTCGTCTTGGTCCCAAGGGAAATACACGCCTTTTTCCAGACCGCCCCAAGCGTTGAATTCCCAGTCGATGCCGCGCACATGGCCATGGTCGTCGACGACGAAAGTGGCGCCGCAATCGCGTATCCAGGCATCATTGCTGGATAGCTCAATCACGCGCACGCGAGATGGAAGCATGGCCCGCGCATTGAGATATTGGTCGGTATTGACGCCGACGGTTACCATTTCAAAGCGGGAGATTGCGCTCGCTACTCGAGCGTAGGCCGCCTGCGCCGGTTTTCCGCCATTGCGCCAGGTATCAGGGCGCTGCGGCCACAGCATCCAGCAGCCGCTGTGACGCTCCCATTCAGCCGGCATGCGATAATCATCCGCGCGCGGGGTAGACCGAACGGTTTGCGACATAGGCACTGCTCCGAGTGTGCGTGCGAGATTCTGACCGGCTCATATTATGCATCGGCTTGATTTAGCGCGTCAGGCGCAATCTACGGACAATCGGGAAATCGGGCGCGTTTACGTGTACAATACGGCTCTTGATATTCTGTTCTAACAATGTGTAACAATGAGTTTCCACGCGATTTCGCCAATTGACGGGCGCTATGCCGACAAGACATCGGCTTTGAGCCGCTACCTGTCTGAGTGGGCCTTGATGAAGTATCGCCTGACAGTGGAGTTGCGCTGGCTGGCTTACATGTCGGCGCGCGACGCGATTACGCATTTGCGGACGTTTACGCCGAGCGAGAGGGATCTGCTGGATGGATTGATATCCGGATTTGATGATGGCGCATTTGCCGAGATCAAACGATTCGAAGCGAAGACGAATCATGACTTGAAGGCGGTGGAGTATTTTATCAGGTCACGCTTGGCGGGAACAAGTTTGGCGGATGTGGCCGAGTCGGTACATTTCGCATGTACATCAGACGATATCAACAACTTGGCGTACGCCATGATGATTCGCGATGCGCTCCGCGATGTGTGGCAGCCGCGAGCCCTCGCGCTGTTGCAGACGCTCGAGAGTCTCGCGCGCGCCAACGCTGATGCGGTGATGATAGGACGCACGCATGGACAGGCGGCCACGCCGACGACGATGGGCAAGGAATTGGCGGTATTCGTCTATCGCCTGAAACGCCAGCTGGACCAGATTGTCGCGCAAGCGTATCTCGGAAAGTTCAACGGCGCGGTTGGCGCTTACAATGCGAATGTCATCGCTTATCCCGAAATTGACTGGTCGGCGCTCTCAAGGGAATTTGTCGAGAGCCTGGGTCTGTCGCATAATCCGCTGACGACGCAAATCGAACCGCATGATTATCTGGCTGAACTCGCGCACAAGATGATGCGCTTCAACTCGATCTTGCTGGATTGCTGCCGAGATATCTGGCACTACATTTCGCTTGGCTACTTTGTACAGAAACCAGTTGGCGACGAGGTAGGCTCGTCGACAATGCCGCACAAGGTCAATCCTATCGACTTTGAGAACGCGGAAGCCAATCTGGGCATCAGCAACGCGCTAATGGCTCATCTGGCCGACAAACTGCCGGTCTCGCGTCTGCAGCGAGACTTGAGCGACTCGTCGGCCATGCGCAGCTATGGCGTCGCGATCGCACACGGTTACCTGGCATTGCTTTCGGCAGAGCGCGGCTTGGGCAAAATTGAACTTAATCACGACGCGTTGCATGCCGAGCTGGACGAGTCGTGGGAATTGCTGGGTGAAGCCGTGCAGACCATCCTGCGAAAGCACCACATTGCTGACGCTTACGAGCAAGTCAAGTCGCTGACGCGCGGTGAGAAAGTCACGGGGACGATGATGCGAGAATTCATCAACGCGCTGCCGATTCCGGTCGAAGACAAAGACAGGCTCTTGCGCTTGACGCCGGCGACTTACGTTGGCCTTGCCGAGAGTCTTGCGATAGGCAAGATTGCTATCGAGGAATAGGACGTAAATCCGCTGCTGCGATGTTAGCTGATGAGGAGAGTAGAGGGATGTTCCGACCATTTGCCCGACAAGAGACTTTGCGCTTGACCATGGGGCAAGCCCTGATCAAGTTTCTGCAGATGCAGTACAGCGAGTATGACGGCGAAATACAGCGCTTAATCCCGGCGATTTGGGGCATTTTTGGCCATGGCAATGTCAGCGGCTTGAGCCAGGCGCTGTGGGAATTCGGCGACGAGTTGCCTTATTATCAACCGACCAACGAACAGTCGATGGTGCATGCGGCCTCGGGTTTCGCGCGTACTCGCTTGCGAACACAGACATTCGCTTGCACCACATCCATTGGTCCAGGCGCCACCAACATGATCACCGGCGCCGCCACCGCGCACATCAATCGCTTGCCGGTGTTGCTGCTGCCTTCCGACTATTATGCGACGCGTTTTCAAGGCCAGGTGCTGCAGGATATCGAGCATCCGGTGTCCCTCGATATGAGCGTCACGGACTGCTTTCGCGTCGTCAGTCAGTTTTTTGATCGGATCACGCGACCGGAACAAATCTTGTACGCCTTGCCGGAAGCCATGCGCGTCATGACTGATCCGGTCGATGCCGGGCCGGCCACGATCGCCTTGCCACAAGATATTCAGAGCATCGCTTTTGATTATCCGGCCAACTTTTTCCGCAAGCAGATATGGCGCATTGAACGGCGACAGCCGGATCGACGCCGAATCGACGAAGCGGTCAGCTTGCTCAAGGAGGCGAAACAGCCTTACATTCTGGCCGGCGGAGGGGTTCATTACTCGAAGGCTTGGGGCGAACTGCGCGAGTTTTCGGACAAGTTTGGGATACCGGTGGGCGAGACGCATTCGGGGCGCGGCGCTCTGCGTGAGGAATCGCCATTGCTGATCGGCGGCAGCGGGCATACCGGAACGCCACTTTCTGGCAAGTATGCTGCGGAGGCCGACCTGGTGTTTTTGATTGGCACGCGCTTGGCCGATTTCGCCACCGGTTCATATTCGGCCTGGCAGAATCCGAAGGTCAGATTCGTCAGCATAAACGTCAGCGGCGCGCACGCCCATAAGCTGGGCGCGCTGCCTATAGTCGCCGATGCGCGCGACAGCTTGCGCGAATTGACCGCCGCCGCATCATCCGCGGGCATCAGACCGAATCCGGGCTATGTCGAGTCGCTGGCTGTGGATCGGGAGGCCTGGCTGCAACAGAAACGCGATACGGTCTATGTGCAGTATCCAGACGAGCGCATGAGCCAGGCGCAAGTTATCGGCGTTCTCAACGCATTCATGGACGCCGGCGATACGCTGGTGTGCGCGGCTGGTACTGCGCCGGGAGACTTGCATCAGCTGTTTGAAGCCACGGGCGGGCGCGCGCTGCATCTGGAGTTCGGAAATTCTTGCATGGGATATGATATCCCGGGCGCTATCGGCGTGCGACTGGCGCGGCCGGACGAAGGCGAAGTTTACGTATTTCTGGGCGATGGCAACTATCTGCTGCATCCGATGGAATTGAAGACGGCCGTGCAGGAAGGCGTCAAATTGACCGTCATCCTGCTGCAGAATGACGGCTTCCAGTCGATTCACGGTCACCAGAAGGTCTTGGTCGGGCACAGCCTGGGCAACGAGTTCCGCGTCAGAAACCAGCAGACGGGCAAACTGGATGATGGAGACTTCGTTGAGATCGATTACGCCAAGAATGCCGAAAGCATCGGCCTGCGCGCCTGGAGTGTTTCAGATGAAGACGAACTGAAAGATGCGCTTGTACAGGCCAAGAGCGAAACGCGTTCTTGCATGATCGTGGCGCAAATTGAACGTTATAGTCGTCTGCCGCGCTCCGGCATCTGGTGGGATGTCTTTGGCGCGGAAGTCACCGCTGACGACGTTACCAAGCAACTGGTGGATGAACGCGAAGAAGGCCGCAAGGGTCAGCGATTCTATTGGTGATTTCCCCCAGCTGATCCGATTGCAGGCTATTGGGCAAGCGCCATGCTGAATTTGTGTAAAGGATGAAGCATGCAAATCAAGATTGCTTCAGCGCCGGTGTCGTGGGGCGTGATCATGAAAGACACTGCGGACGTTCCGCCGTGGGAACAGGTTTTGCGCGAGATCAGCGCGGCCGGCTACAGCGGCACGGAACTGGGTCCGTTTGGTTTTCTGCCACAGGATGAAGCGCTGTTGCAGGAACGACTCGACGAACTGGAATTGAGGCTCTTGGCGGCCTACGTGCAGATCAATCTGGTTAATCCGGCGGCCAAAGAAGACGAATACGATGAGACGATGGCGACCACGCGTTTCCTCTCAAAGATGGGCTGTGAGTGGGTCGTGCTGTCCGATGCGCTTTTTTTCGATGGCAATCGCGCTGGGCGCGCCGGGCGGATTCGGGCGGAAGACGGCTTGTCCGACGAGCAGTGGAAGCGCTTCGCGGAAAATGCTGAGGCATACGGCAAGCGCGTCTGGAATGACTATGGGCTGCGCGCCGTGTTTCATCCGCATGTTGGCGCGTACGTTGAGACGGAGGCGGAGATCGACCGCCTTATGAACGAGACCGATCCGCGCTATGTCAACCTGTGCCTGGATACGGCTCACTGCGTCTACGGCGGGGGCGACCCGGTTGAGGTTTGCCGGCGGTGGAGCGATCGACTGAAATATCTCCATCTAAAGGAATGCGACGCGGACGTATTGCAGATCGTGTGCCGAGAGGGCTGGGATTATTTCAAAGCGGTTGAGCTGGATGTTTTTCCGGAGTTGGGACAAGGTTCAGTAGATTTCGCTGCGCTGCTGGACTTGCTGCGGGAGCTGGATTATGAGGGCTGGGCAGTCGTGGAGCAGGACATCCTGCCCGGTCGGGGCATGAATCCTCTGGAGAGCGCCCGACGCAATCTGGCTTACTTGCGAGAAGCTGGTTATGCGAAGTTCAGAGCCCAATGACAGATTCGCCGTTGATTGAGCGGGTTGTATCTATTGATCGTCGCCATTGGCGATGATGCCGGCGCCTTCGAAACCGCGGCCCACGCCGCGATAAGCGAAACCCAAGGCGCGGAGTTCGTCCGGATCGTACATATTGCGCCCGTCGACCAGGATCGGTTGCTTCATTGAATTGAGGATGCGCGCCATATCAAGATGAGTAAATTCATTCCACGGCGTCAAGATCAGCAGGGCATCAGCGTCTCTGGCGGCATCGTAGGAATCTCGACACAGGGTCATGCCGGGCACATCGCGACTGGCGTTGTCCATGGCGACGGGGTCATAAGCTTTGACCAGCGCGCCTTGATTGAGCAGGGAGCGCACCACGGTCAATGAGGGTGATTCGCGGGTATCGTCCGTATTCTGCTTGAAGGCGAGCCCGAGCACTGCGACGGTCTTGCCATTGACATTTCCCCCCAGCAGCTCACGCGCTTTTGAGGTGATTTGCCGTCGCTGAAAGGCGTTGATTTCCATGACAGCGTTCAATAGCTGCGGATGCATGCCGTGCGTCTGGGCCATGTTGGCGAGCGCCTTGACATCTTTGGGAAAGCAGGATCCGCCGAATCCGATGCCCGCTTGCAGGAAATGCGGACCGATGCGTTTGTCGTAGCCCATGCCGCGCGCGACTTCGGTGACATCCGCGCCCAGCCGTTCACAGATGATGCTGATCTCGTTGATGAAACTGATGCGGGTGGCCAGGAAAGCGTTGGAGGCGTACTTGATCATTTCCGCGGTGCGGATATCGGTGATGACAATTGGCGCATCCAGGGGCGCGTATAGCTCGGCGACTCGTTCGGCGGCGTCAACGCTGGTGGAACCGAGCACGGTTCGATCGGGATTGATGAAATCGGCCAGGGCGGAGCCTTCGCGCAAGAATTCCGGGCAAGAGACAACGGCGAAGTCAATCGGCTGCGGCTGCTTGCGCTGGACGATCTCGGCAGTCCAATCACCGGTGCCCACAGGGACCGTCGACTTGTTGATGATGACCAGCGGATGCGTCATTGTCTCCGCGATTGTTTCAGCGGCCGCTCGCACGTATTGCAGGTCGGCCTCGCCATCAACGCCGGAGGGCGTGCCAACACAGATGAAGACAAATTCCGCTTGATCGAGACCTTCGGCGTAGCAGGTCGTGAAGCGCATGCGTCCGGCGTCGGTATTGCGCTGCGCCATCTCTGCCAGTCCGGGTTCATATATGGGCATCTGGCCACGTCGAAGCATGTCGATCTTGCTGGTATCAATGTCAACGAGCGTGACGCTGTTGCCCAAATCGGCGAAGCAGGTACCGGTGACCAACCCGACATATCCGCTGCCAATCACGCACAACTTTCTCATGTTGTTTTTCCTCGTCGCTTTAGTCGCGCGAATACCAAGTCAGCTGAGATACACACTATTCGCACACTGACCCTCACATCGGATCACTTGAGCAAACGGTGGTCGTCTCGTTCAGACCATGATAGCACGCTCCGCAACTATTGAACCGGCTCCGGCAAACCATTGCAGAAACGATTTTAGAATCTTCCGTTACTTGATATACTGTCCGCGATCGTTACAAGGTTGGTTTAGAGGTCAGACAGACATGTGGCACGACCTGGATCCCGCGACCGCGTCCAAGATGTATCAGGCGCATATCAAGGATGGCATAGCTCCGGAAATGCGCAAGGTACCTCATCGCAACATTCGCGATGTGTTGTCGCTGCATGCCAAGGTATCCCCGCGCAAGACGTTTCTAATTTTCTATGACAAGAACAATACGCGCCAGGAGTACACGTATGCGGCATTCAACGCGCTCGCGCATCAGGCGGCCAACTTCATGTACGAAGATTTGGGCATTCGGCGCGGCGATCGCGTGGCGACCATTGCCTACAATCATGCGGATACCGTTCTGATTTATTTCGCCTGCTGGATCATCGGCGCTACGGTCGCGCCGCAAAATGTCTCGGAAGACGACCGGCGCATCGCCTTCATCTTACGCCACAGCGAGGCTGAGGTTTGTTTTGCATTCGCTGATTATCTTGAACGCGCTGCGCGGATTGTGGGCGGCGCTGATGGCGAGGAAGGCGCGCCCAACATCAAGACGATCGTGAAGGTTGGTGGCGCTCCCGACGACGCCTTCCTGAGCTTTCATGAGGCGCTGGAGAACCGCCCAACGACATTTCTCGGCGATGAAGCGGGCGCGAAGTCGACGGATGTGCCTATTGCTGAGGCCGGTGATCAGACGCCCACGCTTGATGATGAAGCCTTGCTCGTCTATACCAGCGGCACGACGGGTTCGCCGAAGGGCGTTATCCTGGACCAATACAATTTGCTGGTCGATGCGCTTGGCGTGGCGCAGTGGCATGCGATCACGGGCAATCAGCGAATGATGTGCGTCCTGCCGATCCATCACGTCAACGGGATTCTGGTGACCATCATCACGCCTCTGTACGTTGGCGGTTCCACTGTGCTCAACCAGCGCTTCAGCGTGTCGCATTTCTGGGAGCGGATTGCGCGCGAGCGGGTGCAGATCGTCAGTGTGGTGCCCACCTTGCTGCAGTTTCTGCTGGAATATGGTGAGAACGAGTGTCTGGCGGGTCGGACGATTTTCGGGGGTTCCGTCATCCGCCAGGATTTGGCGCATTTTCGTCATTTCATTTGTGGCGCTGGAACGCTGTCGGTCACGCTGGCGCGTGAATTTGCCTCACGATTCGGCTTGACGATAATGCATGGCTACGGCCTGAGCGAAACTACTTGCTTTTCCTGCTTCCTGCCGATCATTCTATCGTGGGAAGCGCATCAGCGCTGGATGGTGGATTATGGTTATCCCAGCATCGGCTGCCCGATTGAACCCAATGAGATGGCGATATTTTCGCTAGATGGCAGCGGGCGGCAGCGACCTGAAGGCGAGCGCGGTGAAATCTGCGTGCGCGGGCACAACGTCATGAAAGGTTATTACAAACGTCCGGATGCCAATGCCGATGCTTTTGAGCATGAGTGGTTTCGCACTGGCGACGAGGGATTCTTCCTCTGCGATGACGTTGGGCGTCAGTTTTTCTTCATCACGGGCCGCATCAAAGAATTGATCAACCGCGGCGGCGTCAAGTTTAGCCCGCTGGATATTGAAGAAGTCTTGCTTGGCATTGATGGCGTGAAGGTCGGTTTGGCGATTGCCTTTCAGAATGATTATTATGGCGATGAAGTCGGCGCCTACGTCGTGCCGCAAGATGGTACTGAACTGGCGCCCGAGGAAATCCTTTCGGAGTGCCGCGCGCAGATGTCGTTCGAGAAATCGCCAAAAGTAGTGGTATTCGGGAAGGACGTGCCGGTGACTTCCACGGGCAAGTTCCAACGCTTGAAGCTGCAGGAACTATTCAAGAAATGGGAGCACGAACAATTCAAGCGCTAGCCGAAGCGGTGAGGACTAGGACAGCCGCAGCATGCGCTGACGGCGAATCTCGGGCAGGATCAGCAGGCTGATCAAGCCGTTGAGCACCACGATCACCGTGCTGCCTTCGTGACCCAGGACGCCAAGCGGCAAGGGCAGGGCGACCACTAGGACACTAAGTACCAGAAGCACGATCACTCCCAGCGAAAACAAGATATTCTGCCAGACGACTTGTTTGGCGCGCTTGGCCAGTTGGATGGCATCGGTCAAGCGTTCGATGCGATCGCCCATCAGCACAACATCAGAGGTTTCCAGGGCGACATCGGTTCCGCCGCCGCCCATGGCGATGCCCACTTCGGCCGCCGCCAAGGCCGGCGCGTCGTTGATGCCATCGCCGACCATGGCCACAGCGCCATAGTGCTTTTGCAGATCCCGAACGATCCGTGCTTTTTGGTCGGGCAGCAGTTCCGCATATACGCGATCGATGCCGAGGGCGTTTGCGATTGAGCGCGCGACGCGAGAATTGTCGCCGGTCAGCATCACGGTGACGATGCCTCGCTCCGATAGTGACTTGATCAAGGGCGCGGATTCCATACGCTCTTCGTCGGCCAGGGCGACAAGCCCGAGCCACTGATCCTCGCGCAGGACGGCCACAACTGTTTTTCCAGCCGCTTCCAATTCTGATTGCGCGCGGGCCAGATTTTCCGGCAGAGGCGCGGTATTTTGCAATTGAGTAATGCGGCCAATGCGAACCGCCTTGCCCGCCAGCCTGGCCCGGACGCCTTGGCCGGGAACAGCCTCGAATCCCTCCGGCGGCAACAGCTCGACGCCGGCAGATTGCGCATGATCGACGATGGCCTTGGCAAGCGGATGTTCCGAGCGCGCTTCGATGGAAGCCGCTGTCTGGATCAGCTCGTTTGCCGTGTGAGGCGGCGACGCGACGATATCGGTGATCTTGGGCTGTCCGACGGTCAAGGTGCCGGTCTTGTCAAAGGCGACGACCTTGACATCCGCCAGTTGCTCCAGGCTGGCGCCGCCCTTGAAGAGCAGGCCATTGCGGGCGGCTGACGCGATGGCGGATATGAACGCGGAAGGCACGCTGATGACCAGGGCGCAAGGCGATGCGACAGTCATCAGCACCATAGCCCGGTAAAAGTTGCTCTCGAAATCCGTAACGCCCAGGGCAGGGGGAATAACGATGAGCATCAAGATGCCGAAGATGATGGCTTTGGCGTAGGTTTGTTCGAAGCGATCGAGGAAACGCTGCGTCGGCGCTTTGCTTTCTTGCGCCTCTTCTACCAGCCTGATAATGCGCGACAAGGTTGTTTGCTCGGCCGCATGCAGGGCGCGGACGTCGAGGATGCCCTGCTTGTTGAGCGTGCCCGCGTAAACATTGTCGCCAACGACCTTGTCAACGGGCAGCGATTCGCCGGTGATTGGACTTTCGTCGACTGCGGAATCACCGGCAACCACAGTCCCATCGACCGGGATGCGCTCGCCGGGCTCGATCAGCACGATGTCACCGATAACGATTTCTGACAAATTCACTCGTGTGGTTCGGTCGCCGCGCCTGACGGTAGCTTCGTCAGGGTAGAGGTCCAACAAGCCTCTGATGGCCCGGCGGCTGCGTCCGATAGCATAATCTTGCAAGACATTGCTGAGTGAGAACAAGAAGAGCAGGACGGCGCCCTCGTGCCATTCGCCGATGAAAGCGGCGCCCAATGCCGCCAGCACCATCAGCAGGTCGACATCAATTTCGCCTTGTCGCAGGCTCTCAATCGCCGTCTTGACGCCGTAGAATCCGCCAGCGAGATAGGAGACGAGGTTGAGGATGAGAATGGTTGATTCGGTAGCGTTGACACGTTCGCCTAGCAAGCTGAGGATGACGGCAGCCAGGCAGAGGGCGACCAGGCGCGGCGCCAGCCATGCTTCCCGCGCCCAATGCGATGCGGATTCAAGCGTTTGGTGATTTGACGAGGAAACCGGAACCAGCTCGGACATATCTGCGCGGTCGCTCCGTGAGATTTAGCATGCGTACAGCGCAATGTTAACACAGGTTAATTTCAAAAGCAACAGTGAGACAATTGTTCTTTTCGGGATTGCAAATCTGATTTGCGACAATGAAAATATTGCGTCCGTCTGCAAGACGCAGAAGGGGCATGTCGCTGGGACATGCCCTTCATTTGAGACGAAGTTGGAGGGTACGGCGCGTAGCGATCAGACGATATCGTCGTTCTTGGGGAGTTGCTTCAGCGGGCGGATAATGCTGAAATGGAAGGCAAGTCCCAGCAACGCGACGGCAATGGCTGACCATATCGAGGCTACCGAGTGCACGGATGCGCCCGCCAAAACCTCTTCAGCGAAGGCCGCGACCGGATTGATGATGGTGTTGCCATCGCGCGCCGGCGCATTTAGGACGTATCGCAGGTCGAGGATGATATGAAGCGCGGTCATCAAGGCCACGATATTCATCACCACCTGGACAACGGTGCGCCGCGATCTTAGCTGATTCGGATCGCCGTGTCCTTTGATGCCCAATGCGATCAAAACTAATCCCAGGCCGGCGCAGATCGCTATCGAAATAATATCTCCGGTTTCGTTGGGACGGATGAAGAGCAGCAAGTATGTGACCGTGAACAGGCCGGTGATGATCGATAGTCCGCGCACCAGATGCGGCAGTCGATTAATCAGGTAAAAGAGCAAAGCGCCGAGCAGCGCCGATCCCAAGTAGCCGGCCGGCAAGTAAATGGCATCAATGCCGTCTCTGAAGGTTATGGTGTAATTGCCTTGGGGCGAAAGCGTGAAGCTCTCGACCTGGCCGCCGGTCAGCAACATGGCTAGATTGGTGATGCCGCCGTGAATATTGTCGATGAACATGCGCAAGGGATGAACCAGTCCGGCCATGGAATCGACATACCATAGCAGGATGATGGCGATGAATGCCGCCGTCGACATCAACAGCGAAGTATGCAAGATTTGTCGGCGGACTTTGCGCTCAACAAAGGTTCGCAACATGACTTTCTCTCCCCATACTCAGTGTGTTGTCATCATTGTTGGCGTTTCACAACACCAATGCAAGCCATCAGTGACAGAGTTTACACAAACTTTACTTTTGGCCGTTAATGACATCGCCGATTTCTCGACGGAGGGGTTTGATCGTACTGAAGTAGATGGATGCGCCCAGCATGCCGATGGCGACGGCTGCCCAGATCAAGGCGATGACCGAGGCAGGCAGCAGCGGCGTGATTTCCTGGGAAAAGGCCGCGGCGTCGTTACGCACGTCGCCCCGTCCGATGCTGGAATTGCCGATCAGATACCAGAGATCCAAAACCGCTTCCAGAGCTGTGAGCACAGCCAAGGTGCTGAGCGCAAATTGATTGATGAAGAGCGGGGCTTTGGCGCCCAGCAGCAATATGACCAATCCAAAACCAATGCCGATGAACATAGAAATCGGCGAACCTGTTTCGTCAGGTCGAGCATAGATGGCGGTTATGCCAATCATGAAGGCGCCAATGACGATGGCCAGGCCGGAAAGCCAACGGGGGGTTCGATTGCTGAGCAAGAACAGCAGCGAACCGAAGAGCGCCGCGCCCAGGTAGCCCGCGGGAAGAATCAGAGCGCGATTGCCGCCCGCGGTAACCGCATACCCAGATCCGTTGGCGGAGACAGTGAACCCCTGTACCTCGCCGCCGCTGATCAATGCGGCCATCGCGTGCCCGGCTTCGTGCACGAAAGTGACAAACAACCGCAGCGGATACAGGAACAGATCCAGATCAGGATTGTTCCATAGCAGGAATACCGCCACAAAGGCGAGCGCAGTAACCGCCAGCGATTGGCGGCGCAAAGCGCTGGTATTGTGTTCAACGCGATTCTTGGATTTCTGGGGAAACGGCTCGGGAATCTCGCTCGATGGGTTCGGGCTGGCTTGAGCGCGCTGACGCTGAATGCGCTGACTGTTGCGCCGGAAGAAGAAGGCGGCGATAAGTAAAACCGGCAGGCCGCTAATCAAGTGAAATGCGAGCGGCGAATAGCCTTCAATCTCATCAGCTCCGATGGCGTCAGCAAGAGCTTCGACCTCGGTGGCGAGATCGGCGATGATGTTGCCTTCGGGAATGAAAGCGGCCGCTGCGGCGAATCCAACTGCGATCCAGGCGATGCTCAACACGCCGACCATGCCCCAGAGAACGCGCAATAGCCTGCTTAACATAGGCATGCTCCTCAGTCTGTACCACGCGGCGCCAATGACGATGTTCTCACTTGCAGTCCATCAATATGGGCGTCCGCCATGCGGTATCTCGTTTCATGTGCCGATTGTACGCAATAAGTGTAAAGGAAGTATGAACCGACGTCCAATGTCCTTTGCGCTTCGCTAAGGCTGAACTTATACTTCGCGTATTCAGTCGCGAGCCGCGTTTGAGCCATGACACGCCGGAGCATCATGTATGAAACCCGAATCGCTTGACCTCACAGATTACAATCCTTCCGAAGATTTGGCGGCCGCAGAAACGATGCCGGCGCGCTGGTACACGGATTCGCAGTTCCTGGCATTGGAGGCTGAGAAGATTTTCTATCGCACCTGGCAGCCGGTCGGCAGATTGGATGATGTCATGCGCGTCGGCGACTTTTTCAGCTGCGAGGTATTGGATCAGCCCTTGGTTATCGTGCGCAACCACGACGGCGCGCTGCGCGCTTTCTACAACGTTTGTCCGCATCGAGCGGCGATCGTGGCGGAGGGGCGCGGCAATCGCAAGAGTCTGCAATGCAAGTATCATGGCTGGACCTACGATTTGGACGGCAAGCTGCTGCGCGCGCCCGAGTTTGAAGGCGTGAAGAACTGGGATAAAGAAAGCGTATGCTTGCAGCCGGTCCTGGTCGAAGCGTGGGGGCCGTGGGTGTTTGTCAATCTGGATGCGACGGCGGCGCCGATGAGCGCGGTCTACGGCGCCATACATGCTGAAATCACGTCGGCTGGTTTCAACCTGGACCAGATGCGGCTGGTCGAACGGCGTGATTATTTGATCGATTGCAACTGGAAAGTTTACGTCGACAATTATTTGGAGGGCTACCATCTTCCCATCGCTCATCCCGGTTTATTCCGCGAGCTAGACTACGACCAATATCGCGTCGATACCTTTCAGCATTACTCGAAGCAGTACGCCCCAATTCGGGAAGTGGCGCCGGGCGATGCGCGCGACCGCCGGTATGTTCGCAGCGGAGAAGGGGAGGAAGATGCCCTCTATTACTGGATTTTTCCCAATGTGATGTTGAATGTATATTTGGATAACACCTCGATCAATATCATCATCCCGGTCGGCCATGACAAGACGCTGACGGTCTTCGAATGGTATTTCGAATCACCGGGCACGGGCGCCGGTTGGGAAAGCATGCAGCAGATCATCGCCTTCAGCGACGAGATTCAACAATAAGATATTGAAATTTGTGAATGGGTGCAGCGTGGCTTGCGATCCAACGCATATGATCGCGGACGATTCTCCGCCCTGCGTGAGAATGGCGTCCACCATTTTCAGTCGCTCGTGCATGAATTCTTGACGCGCGAGTAATGGGCGGCTGTCACAGGCGGCGCGAGTTGCTCTGCGCGATCTAGGTCGGCCGCTCGACCAGGATGACTGGCTCGCCGCCGATAGCGCTGCTGCGATTGCTTTCGAGATCGGGATAGGCGAAGTCGCTGGCCGGTTTGAGGTCGAGCCGGTAGACGCCGTCGATTGCGCGCGCGCTTGCGCTGTCGCCACTTATGAAATGCAAGGTTGCAGTCGCCGCGTTGGCGGGCAATACCTGTGTCCGCGCTTGATAGGTATTGTTCCATACGACGGTAATTTTCTCGCCGCTTTCGCGTCTGAAGATGATCGTCGTCACCGCATCGTACAATCCATTCAGCGAAACCGGCGAGAAGGGTTGGCTACCAAACACGCTCGCCAGCGTTCGATAGGCAAGAGCAACCGGACGCGGTGTATTGGCCAGCGGATGTTGACTGTAGCAAACGGCATCTTTGAGATTTCGATATATCCCAAAGGCATCGCCGTGACAAATCCTGCCGTCGCATAGTTCGCCGGCATGTGGCGGAAAATCAGTGCCGGCCGCCTGGTTGCCGCAATCGTCGTACAGCTGATGGAAAAAGATCTTGTCGGCGCCTCTGGACCAGGCGAATGCCGCGCTCATGATCAGGAAGTGGGCTTGCTGCTGCGTTGTGGCGAGTCGCTGACGCTGTTGCGGCTCGCTCGTCCACACCGGGCCCGGATAATCGTTCCAGACCGACACGCCGGTTTCATTCACCCAAACGGGTCGCGTCAAGTCGTATTCGGTCATGATGTCGATAACATACTTGGTCAGCCAGCCGCTTCGCCAGGGATCATCATAGCTGTGCACGGCGACGGCATCAAAGAACCAATGGTATTGATCTCGGAGAAGGTCGTTTCTGAACGAGGTCAGGACGCGCGAAAAGAACAATTGGTCTGTAGAAAACAAGAGGCCGCCGAACAGGACAGTCGCTTGTGGATCAATCGTTTTGATGACGATGGCGGCCGTCTTTAGCATGCGGGCGTAAGCTTGCGCGCCGGCTCGCCAGAACAGCGGATGGTCGGGTTCGTTCCAGATTTCCCAGGCGCGGATGCCGGCGTCGCGTGCCAAGCCTCGCTCCTGCGATAGCGCGCCACCTGGCATGTAACGCGCAACCGCTCGGCGGACAAAATGCGCCCAGGGATTGTTTTCGTTTATTGGTGTATCGGCGCTGGCGGTGTCGCTGCCGTCGGCGAAGATTGGCTCGTAGAGATTGGATATCGAATCCCCGTCTCCCCAGAAGTCCGGTCGACCGAGAAGAATTGCGTTGATCTGCAGGCCTTGAACAGTATCTGCAATGATCAGCTCGTCATAAGCAGACCAGTCCCATTGGTTTGGCCGCGTTTCTACTCGATCCCAGTAGAGCGGCCAGCGGTTCCATCCAGCGCCCAGTATCAAGGCATTTCGATAGCGCGCGGGATGGTTGATGTTGTCGATCGAACTGATAAAGGTGATGCCGAGCCGGTCTGAGCGGATGTAACCGTCCGATTCAATCAAGGCGCCGGGCGCTGAGGTCGGCAGGGCTGGCACTTGAGCCAGGATGATGTTGCTGGACAGCAGCTGCATGATCACTTGGGCGACGATCAATGTCAGGCGGCAAATCACAAAAGATGCTCTCTTGATGTCGGTCGAATGGGGTTTCAGCTAACGTGTTCAACTTGCGCGGGCGCACGGGCTTGAATTGACGCTTACTCTAGTGAAAGCTATACTCGATTGCAACGGACGATTCTTTAACGGATGTAGAATCACGTCAGTCATGCAATTGCTGACCTGTTGGGGCGTTTCGGTGAATCGCCCAAAAGAGCGTGACTGGGACGGAAGGCGTCGAGGCGAGAGGCCCCTACAACGTCCCGTTATTTCTTGCATTACTTTATTGGAATCACTGAGGGCGAGAGATGCCGGTCGTATCTGATGAACTCATAAGTATCCTGCGCTGCCCGGTCGCCGTGCATTATCAGGATAAAGGCGATGATCCCGGCCAACTGCGCATTGTCAAAGACAGTTGGCTGGTTTGTGATGATAGTGGCTACAAGTATCCAATCCGCGATGGCATACCGGTGATGTTGGTCGACGAAGGCGAAAAGTGGAAAGATACCGCCGAGGCCGACCTGCCCGTTCCCCCGCCCGCCGAATGAAAACGGGGGCGACGCGTCACCCCCCTAATCACGCACCTCTTCTCCTATGCGAATTCGGCTTCCTGTATCGCAACCTGGAATGTGAGTTCGGCCGCATGTTCGTCTAGATCTATGTCAACATGATCGCCGTCGGCTATCCTGCCTTCGAGTATCGCCACTGCCAATGGATCGTGCAGATGCCTCTGGATGGCGCGCTTGAGGGGACGAGCGCCAAAGACCGGATCCCAGCCGAGGTCGGCCAAATGCAGCTTGGCGGGCTGACTGATGTCGAAGCTGATATGGCGATCGTCAAGGACATTTCTCAGCTTCGCCAGTTGCAGATCGACAATGCGCAGAATGTGTTCGCGCGAGAGGCTGTGGAAGATGATGATCTCGTCGAGGCGATTGAGAAACTCGGGACGGAAATGCCGATCGAGTTCGTTCATGATGGCGCCGCGCCCGGCGGACTGATCCAGATTCGCGCCCATCTGTTTGATCAACGCGCTGCCAACATTGCTGGTCATGATAATGACGCAGTTGGTGAAGTTGACCGTGCGCCCTTGTCCGTCGGTAAGCCGTCCATCGTCAAACACTTGCAGAAACAGGTTGAAGACATCCGGATGCGCTTTCTCGATTTCGTCGAAGAGCAGCACGCAATAGGGCCGCCTCCTCACGGCTTCGGTGAGTTGACCGCCTTCTTCATAGCCGACGTAGCCCGGCGGGGCGCCAATCAGACGGGCGGTGCTGTGCTTTTCGCCGTATTCGCTCATGTCGATGCGCACCATGGCGTTTTCGTCATCGAAGAGGAAATGCGCCAGCGAACGCGCCATCTCGGTCTTGCCGACGCCGGTGGGTCCCAGGAAGAGAAAGGCGCCGACGGGTCGATTCGAATCTTGCAAGCCGGCGCGGCTGCGTCGCACGGCGGCTGAAGCGGCAGCAACGGCATCGTCCTGCCCGATTACCCGTTCATGCAGGCGGTCTTCCATGCGCAGCAGTTTTTCGATTTCGCCTTCCAGCATGCGCGCCACGGGAATGCCGGTCCAGCGACTGACGATTGCGGCGATCTCGTCGGCGTCAACTTCTTCCTTGAGCATCAGCGCGCCGTTTTGGCGCATGTCTTCAATTGTGGATTCGCTCGCTCGTAAGGATTTCTCCAGTTCCGGAAGAACGCCGTAGCGCAATCTCGCCGCTTCCTCCAGGTTACTGCTCCGCTCCGCTCTCTCCAGCTGTACACGCGCGTTGTCGATATCGGTCTTGATGCCAGACATGGTTTGGATGACATCTTTCTCGTGCTGCCAGATGGCGGCCATGCTATTCAACGATTCTTGCGCATCGGCCAGCTCGGATTCCAGATCGCGCAGACGTTGCTTGGAGGCGGCGTCTTTTTCTTTGTACAAGGCTGCGCGCTCGATCTCCAACTGCATGATTTGGCGCTCGATCTTATCGAGCTGTTCCGGCTTGCTATCGATTTCCATTTTGAGGTGGGCCGCGGCTTCGTCAATCAGATCGATGGCCTTGTCCGGCAACTGGCGATCGGGCAGGTAGCGATGGCTGAGCGCTGCCGCGGCGATGACCGCGCTGTCCTGGATGCGCACACCGTGATGCACTTCGTAGCGCTCTTTCAGTCCGCGCAGAATGCTAATGGTGTCTTCGATCGAGGGTTCGTCGACAAAGATTGGCTGGAAACGGCGTTCCAATGCGGCATCTTTCTCGATGTATTGCCGATACTCGTCGAGGGTGGTTGCGCCGATCATGCGCAGCTCGCCGCGCGCCAGCATCGGTTTCAGCATATTGCCGGCATCCATGGCGCCGTCGGCTTTGCCGGCGCCGACGATATTATGCAGCTCGTCGATGAAGAGGATGATTTCGCCTTGGCTTTCGGCGATTTCCTTGAGCACCGCTTGCAGGCGCTCTTCGAATTCTCCGCGAAACTTGCTTCCCGCGACCAGCGCCGCCAGATCGAGGGCGATGATGGTCTTGTCTTTCAGACCTTCGGGAACATCGCCGTTGATCAGCCGCTGCGCCAGCCCTTCGACGATGGCGGTTTTGCCCACGCCGGCTTCGCCGATCAGGACCGGATTGTTCTTGGTGCGCCGGCTGATGACATGTATCAGACGGCGGATCTCGGCATCGCGTCCGATGACTGGATCGAGCCCGCCTGCACGCGCGTCTTCGGTGAGATCTCGCCCGAATTTGGTTAAGCTCTCGTAGGTCGATTCGGGATCCTGGCTGGTGACGCGCTGGCGGCCGCGAATCGATTGCAGGGCTTGCAGAATCTCATCGTAGCTGATTTTGTGGCGTTCCAGCAGGCTGCTGATTCCAGCGGCGCGCGCGAGCGCCAAGAGCAAATGCTCGGTACTGGTGAATTCGTCGCGCATCCGTTTGGCTTCTTTTTCGGCTCGCGCGAACAACTGGACGCTGTCGCGGCTGAGTTGAAGGCCGGAAGCGGGCTGGCTGGCGCGGGGCATGCTGCTCAGCATGTGCTGCAGCTCGGTTGTGATATCGGCCGGCTGCGCGCCGATCTTTTGTATGATGCGCGGCACAAGCCCCTCGTCTTGGTTCATCAGGCCGAGAAAGACGTGCGCCGGTTCGATGCCGGTGTGGTGGTGTTCCGCCGCGATGCTCTGGGCTGAGAGAACGGCTTGCTGCGCTTTGTTGGTGTAACGCGTGAAGTCCATCGTGCCTCCTCTGTAAAACCAAGTAAGAAGCGAAAGTCTTGGAACCGCCGTTTTCTACCCCATCCCCAGCCCTTCCCCGAATCATCAGGGAAGGGTGAATCGATGTTGAAGTTGGGGCGTTCAATTGCAGATGCAAGACTTGCTTGGTGTTAGCTCTGTCGACGCGTTGATACAATCTTATTGTGTCGACGTGACATCGGATGCGCGTCAGAGCCGTATCAGATTTGTATAAGCAATGTTTGGACTACGCTGGTCGGCTCAGTCGCCGGAAGGGCCGTTCTCACAGGAACGCAGTACGATGCCGCTGCCCTCTAGCATAAGTTCGGGAATGCAGGCGGGTATCAAGCCGGTTTCGCCTTTCGCGAGCGTGATGATTTCGTGGCTCTCGCTTCCAACGTGGACTGCGCCTTCAATACACGTCAGCGCCTGAAAGCGGTCTTCAGTCGCGATGCAAATCCGTTCGCCGCGCAGCTGATGGCGCCAGGCGCGGAAGTATTCGCCGTCGATGATGAGCGCGTTTTCCGGGCGCTGGATCGCAGGCAGTGACTCGAGATTCGCTACTTGTAAGCCTTTCTCGATATGTAGGGGTCGCGGCGCGCCGTCAAGCCCCAGGCGTCCCCAATCATACAGCCGATAGGTGGTATCGCTGGATTGTTGAATTTCGTATATCAGCAGTCCTGGACCCAGCGCGTGTACGGTATTGGCGGGAATGTAGAGGACATCGCCGGCTTCAACCGACGTGAAATGCAGCAGGTTCTCCACGCGGCCGCTGCTGATCGATGCTTCCAGCTCGGTTCGGGATGTGCCCGGCTCGACGCCGATGACCAGCTTCGCGCCTGGCTCAGCGTGCAGAATCAGCCACGCTTCGGTTTTGCCGCGCGGTTCCCTTTCCAGGCGCCGCGCCTGCTCATCGTCAGGATGCACCTGAATAGACAGCCAAAGCTCGGCATCGATGAATTTGGCGAGCAGGGGGAATCCTTGGCTGCTATCGACAGCATAGCCGATCAATGCTGCGCCGTAGTCGCGCAAGATGTCGCCCAGACTTTGGCCAGCCAGCGCGCCATTGCTGACGATGGCGCTATCGTGCAGCTCCCAGGATTCGCCATAGGGTTCGTCAGTCGGCAGATCTTTGTTGAGCAGCGCGCTTAGCCTTCTGCCGCCCCAAACTTTGACGTGGAGAGCGGGTTGCAGCTTAAGCGGATAGAGCTGGACCACGTTCATGCATGTTCTCCCGGCGTGTCTGATCCTAGTGTAGCAATGATCGCGCCGCGAGACTTGCTTTCGCTTGGTTATGCTATAATGACCCTGTCTCAGTTTGGAATGGCTGCAGGCTCTTTTTTGTGTTTGCGGCCTACCTATTGCAGCAGGTTCGCGCAATGATCGAACAACAGACGCCGCAGGATTACCTCGATGACATGCATGCCATTGGGATACCTGGCCTGTTTCAACATCACATTGACGCGCGAGAACGGGCAGCGGGCATTCGCCGCGCGCGACAAGAGCTGGGCAGGCTGCGATCCGAACTAACGCTCCATCGCGATTCCCTCGGTACGCGAAGCGACGCGCATAGCAGCGACGAGATCAAGCGGCAGGCCGCTCCGCTTAACTTGCTGCTGCTGCTGCACGAGCAGCTGGTGGGGGAGGTCAGCGATCTGGAGCACAGCCTCAGCAACGGCAAACCTTTGCCCTATAGATTTGAATTTGGGCGCTACATTTTCGGTGATGAAGATGCCGGCCAATGGTATATCGGCAGTCAGCAGCAATATGACGACTGGGGCAAAATCCAGCAATTCAAAGCGCGGCTGGATGCCTTGCGCTTGCAAGGGCAGCCCATGCGCGAGCAGCTCGGCAGCCTGCGCGGGAATCTGGAAGCGCTGCGAGAAAAGCATCAGACGACCAAAAAGAAGATTGACCGGCGCAACACGCGCGCCTTTGTGCTGCGGCGAATCGGCATGCTCGTGGTACTGACCATAGCCAGCGGTACGGTCGGCGTCCATTATTTCAACAGCTATCGAGATTTCAGCTTGGTGGCGTTTGGTCTGGCGGCAACTTGCGGCCTGCTGATTCCCATCGTCATCGCCAACTGGAAGGATCCCCGCACGCGGCTCAACTCACGGCGCCGATCGCTGGAGAGCGAGATTCGTGATTTGCAGTACGAGGGCACGCAATATCGCCAGCGTTACCAACCGCTTGATCTGCAGATTAAGGCGCTTGAAGTGCACTACAACCGGATGATGGATTCGTGGGAAGACGCGCGCTTGGTGAAACAGCGCCTGGATACCTTCATGGAAGAAGCGGAGCCCTTGCGGGAAAAGGTGAACGAGATTCGCGGCGATCTCCAACAATTGAAGACTCGGCGTGACAAGCTGCAGAGAAAGCTGGACAGACGGCAGAAACGCGGGGCGTTCGCGCGTCGCATGTTCTTGCACGTGATGTTGGTTTTGGCGAGCGGCGCCTATGGATTTTACATGGACTATACGAATCAGCCCGATTACGCCTCAATCATGTATGGCCTCGGCGCTTTCTTCATATTGCTGGTGCCGTTGGCATACATTGACTGGAAGAACTATGATATGAAACTGGAGTCGCGCTTGCGCAAGATCGAAACGGAAATGCGACAATTGCAGACCGAAGGCAAGCAGATAATGAGCCGCTATCACCCAATTGAATTGCAGATAAAGACGCTGATTGCTCAATACAAGCGCTTGCGGGCCGGCATTGAGAATACGGCCGAGACACCGGCGCTCGCGTAACTGGATAGCGATTCAGGCCGGATCAAAGCGATAGATCGCGCCGGCGTAATCAATCGTGTAAAGCTCGCCGGATTCGTCTTCTCCAAAGCTGCTGATGGCCAAATTCGTACGCAGAAATTCACGCGTGCGCCAGTGCAGTTCGTCATCGCGATAGGATGCCCAGATACGGCCCGAGCAATAGTCGCCGAAGATGTAGGCCGCTTCCAGTTCCGGGATCAGCGCGCCCCGATACACATAGCCGCCGGTGATGGAGCAGCCGGCGTCATGGCTGTACTCAAATATCGGCGGGACATGATTGTCTGCGCTTCCGCCGGCGAATGGATGAGACCCCTCCCATACATTCCAGCCGTAGTTTTCGCCCCCGCCGCTATCCGCGGGCTGGAAGTTAATCTCCTCCCAGCGGTTCTGCCCGACATCGCCCATATAAAGATCGCCCGATTGCCGATCGAAACTGAAGCGCCAGACATTGCGCAGCCCGTAAGCCCAAATCTCGTCAAGCGCCCGGTTGTCGTCCACGAAGGGATTGTCGGGCGGGATGGCATAGGGGAGGGCGCTATCGACATCAATGCGCAAGATGGACCCGAGCAAGAGCTGGCGATTTTGTCCGGCGCCGAGCGGGTCATTGGCTGATCCGCCATCGCCCAGACTGACATACAGATAAGCATCGGGGCCGAATTCGATGTGCCCGCCGTTGTGGTTGGCATATGGCTGCGAGAGCTGGAATATGATTTGGCCGCTATTGATGTCGGCGATATCGGGATTGCTGAGCGATACCAGGTATCTAGCGACGATTGTCGCGCCGCGGCGATCGGTGTAGTTGACGAAGAAAAGGCCGTTGGATGCGTATTCGGGATGAAAAGCCAGGCCAAGCAATCCTTGTTCGCTATAGGGACGATCGGCAGTCTGCGTGATCAATTCTGAGAGATCCAGAAAGGGAAACTCCGAACGCTCGCCATCCTTGAGGATCCAAATCTTGCCGGTCTGTTCGAGGACAAAGATGCGTTCGCTGCCATCGCCGGCGTGCGTGAGGAAGAGCGGTCGAGTGAATCCGTCGGCGATGGCCGTTAGGGCGACAGCGTCGGGGTCTGGAGCGTCGGCACGGAAAACGACGATTTCAGGCTCGCTTTCTTGCGCGCGTATCATTCCGATGCTGCCCAGCAGGCACACGAGTATGACTATAATGGCGTTTTTCATATATGTTCCTTCAATCGAGGCGCGATACCTCATGCTTTTGAGCGCGCCGAATGATAACGGACGAGCTTGGTCAGCACTGCTTGATTATTGGCGCGTTCCGGGGCATCGATGCGTTCATCGCGCTGGATGAGTTGCAGGCATTGAATCAAATGCGCCTCGATGCCGAACTGGCTGCGGGTACGGGACTTCAGCCAGCTCTCGCCCCAGATTTCAGCTGCGACGCTGATGCAATGGAGCGATTGTTCCGAAAGATTGCGCAGGAGTCGGTCCGGCAGCAGTTCCTCGATCAGCTGCCAGCGCATGTCTTGCCACTTGCCAGCCGCGATGATGGCGCCAGCGAAGAGCACAACATTGCGCCAGCGCGCGTAATCGTGGCTGAGCAAGGCCACAACATTTTCGGGGAAGGTCCAGCCCTCGGCGCTTTGCGGACTTAAGCCGTCTGGCATCTTGCATTCGTCATAGAATTCCAGCAACGCGCAAGCCGCCAGGTATTCCTGAATGGTCAGGTGGGGGAAACGATAGAGGTTGGGCGAATCGGCTACCAGGATGCTGTTGCGCGTCGCCAGATACTCCAGCACATCCTCGATGCCCGCGCCCAGGCCTTCGTCTTGTGATTGCTGCTGCAGCAAGGTGTCGAGCAAGCGCGCGCGATTGATGATGGTCGGATAGCGTTGATAGGTCTGCTGCTCCGAATGCAGCTCAAAGGCGATGAGTTTCAGCGCGGCGCGCATGCGGTCAAGATTGATGTTGGCCAGTTTTTCGTGCAGCTTGTCGGCAGGCGACGGGATATTCCAGCGGTCCAGCAACTCAACCGTATGCTCGTAGAGTTCAGCGCGTTTATCGGGCAATTGCTTGTAGTCTTCGTGAATGAGCGTCAGCAGCGCGAGCATCAGGGGCTGACGGGCGAGCGGCCATAGCGCGCGGTTTTCGCGAATGGCCTTGTAGAGGTCGTTCGCCATCAATGCGGACTGCTTCAACGCGACTGCTCGTCCACCTAGCGCGCTGGGACGGTTTACCGCCACGTTCGCGTACCAGCGATCAATGTAGGTCTTGACCTGCTCCCAATTGAAGGGCGCCAGCTCGGCGGAGGCAAATCGCTCGGAAAGCCGCCAGCGCGAATCGTGACGATAGGCGTAGGTGCGGCTGGTGACGATGATGCGACAGCTGGGGAAGCGATCGGCCCAATTCTCGATGATACGCTGCAGGATGATGCGGTCATTCGCCTCGTAGACTTCGTCCAGTCCATCCAGCACCAGCATGCTGCCGTGGGTGGGCACATCGGTCTGCGTCAAATATGATTCGAGGTGGTCGGCGAGCTTGCCAGTCGACTGCTTGACATAGTTGAGCAAGTGCTCCGATGAACTTTGCTGCAGCGATTGCGGGAACAAGTTTTCCGAATTGCAGAAGTCGCGCAGGCTGACATAAATGGGCAGAATCGGTCCATGAATCCAGGACGGGCCCAGCATCTCCAGCCCTTTGACTTTGTCTTGGCGCTCGGCTCGCGGATCACAAGCGTAAGCCAGCGCGGTAACGATGAAACGACAGAGGGAGCTTTTGCCCGTGCCAGCGGCGCCGGTGATGACGATGAGCGGGTGCGCGGAAACGACCTCGAATACGGACTCGCGCACATATCCCATGTCTTTTTCTATCGCCTGGTATCGACGCGCGTTCAGCTCTTCAATGCCGACGGAGTGGAATGAGCGCTGATCGGTCCAGATGTCCACCGGCGTATAGAGCTGATGGAGCATGGCCGGCGTATGATGCTGAGACGCCGGATGGATTGTCGTGGTCGGGATATTCCATTCGCTGCGCACGCCGGCCAGATAAGCCTTTAGCGCGGACTTGTTGCCGGTATAGTTTTCGGCCACGATGTTGACATCTTGCCCGGCAAAGATCACGTGGCCGCCGGCGGAAATCGAGCCGGCCTGGACGCGCACCGCCGACGGATAATCGCGATTGTCGCGCATGTATTCCAGCAAATGGCGCGCGAAGTGAATGGCCATATCGCCTTGATTCGCCGAGCCATCCAGGCCGCCAGTCGCCACAATCAGCCAGTCCAGGCCCACGAGTTCATCCGTGGTCAGCTGCTCCGGCAGCAGGTCCTTGGCGGCGAGTTCTTCGGCCGTGCGCCCATAATTGCGGTCGCGGTAAATCTCGGTCAGTCGTTTGCTGAGCGGGGCGCTGTATCGATAGTGCTTCAACAGGCGTCGCAAAACAGTCAGTTTGGTCTGCGGCGTGGGCATGACTGGCGTGAAAACCATCATGACCAGCTTCTGATACGGTGAATCCAGCGCGGAGTTGTCCGCTTGCCGCTTGAGCGCGCGCCAGTTGGCTTGCACATACTTGCGCCAGGCGTCGTAGGTCGTGATTACAGCCGGCCTTGGTCCCGGTTGCGAAGCGGTCGCGATCGCTTTCGGCGCCTGCGTGACGATCTGTCGATTCATCCTATGTCCCCGACCATTGGGCGATTTTGTAGGCGTCCAGAACGGCGTAGTGATTGGGACGCCAACAGACGTTATGCTTGGGTTGCACAGGTGATTTAACCCGCGCGCTTGAATTCGAGAGCATTTGCGGTCGCGTCAGATCTTTTTTGTTCCTGAATGCCGCTGGATAGCTTCGTGGAAATTTATGGCCATCTCACCAGCGCTGGCCATGATCGCGCCGACGAGCGGTTGGTCAAACAGCGTGAGCGCAGCCGCGGTGAGCGCCGGGGAGAACCGCAATAGCGATTTTGCCGCGCGGACCAGCAAGCGCGGATTGGGTTTCTCCTCGGTGGTCAATTGGGCTTGCACCGTTTGCAGGTCATGCATCGCCGTTTCACGCGATTCCCGACTCAGGTTTTCGCTCTTTATGGTTTGCTCGACATCGCGAATACTCCGCAGCAGCAGGTCGTATTCCTGCGGCGTTGTTTCGACCCCGCCAACGGTGACGGTTTGGTGCGTGTGCTGGGCCACATCGCCGCCGGTCTGGACGTGCACCTTGCCATCGCGGCCGGCGAACACCACATGACCGGTCACCGAGAGATGATCGATTTCGATGTTGATATCGCGCCGATAGGGCTGACTGTCTTCCAGGCTGCGCTCTGATGTGTTCATTTGGATGTCCTTCTGCGGGTTGGGCGAGGTCATGATAGCAATGACTGACGGTCGGGCAAGGTTGGGCAAATTCTCTCATTCGGCACCAATGTCTGCCGGGTCGAACGCATAAGCTATGGACGGCTATGTCAATCCGACCAGGCGAATGCCGATCGATGAATAACGGACCCGTGGATCGAGATAATAGCGAAACGCGGTTTGGGCGCGGTCACAGGGACTGACAAAACTGCCGCCGGCGACGGCCCGGCGGTGATCACGGCCCTCTTCGGCGGCTGAGGCGGTGTTCATCGTCCATTCCCATACATTGCCGGCCATGTCATAAACGCCGTAGGGACTCGCGCCTTTAGCATAACGATTGACGGGCGTGGTCATTTTCACGCCGCTTTCCAGCGTGTTGCAATGCTCTTCATAATAGTCGTCGCCCCAGGGAAAATAGCGATCGTCGTCGCCCTTGGCCGCGCGCTGCCACTGAGCGATGGTTGGCAGGGTAATCTTCATTTTGAGCAGTCCGCTCAACCAATTCGCGAAGGCCATCGCCTCGTACCAGTTTACGTTTTCGCGTGGGCGCTCGTCGCCATCAAAGCGAGCTTCGGCGATGCCATGAGCCTGCTTGAACCATGACGCCGCTTGCTGCGAGAAGCTCCACCAGCGCGGATTGCCGTACCCGTCGCGCGCTTCAGCGAAGATTTGGAATTGCGCGTTGGTGACCGGATATTTGCTCATCACGAAGTTGTCGACGTCCAAGGTCATTTCGCCGAAGTCTTCGTCCGACCCAACCATGCTGGAAATGGTCACGCGACCATAGGGAATATCACACCATTGTAACATGGGCAGGATTTCTTCCGGCATTGGCGCATCGGCCACGCGCGCCGCATCAATCGCGCGCAGCGCGTTCGCGTTTGCGCTACGATTGACGGGGCTCGGCCGCTTCACCACCTGACTGCTGAAACCAGTTGCCAGCCGTGACGTATCCCGCGCGACGCCATTAGATTCGCTGGCGCTCGGATCGCTGAACTTTTGCTGGCTGGGGGCCTGGTGAGATGCAGGTAGTTGGTTCGAATTGTCCCGGCTGTTTTCGTCTGGATTGCAGAGACGATGCAGTCCTTGCGGATCGTAGTCGCCGAATTCTGCTGAGAATTCCGCCAGCGCCTCACAGGCCAGCTTGCGCGTACTTTCAAAGGCGAACAGCGCAACAATGTGCTGATATTCACGCTCGACCTCGCGCGATTGGCTGTGTTCCGTCACGGCGGATTCCGCAATTCGCAGCAGTTTATCCAAGGGAAGGAATTTGGAACGATAACCGCTCGCTTGCGCCCGCCGCAGCAGCATGATCGCGTTGTTGTAATCCCCGTTCTCCAGGGCGCGTACGGCGCTGCTGACTTGATCGGCCGGATTCTCTTCGACGGCTGGGCGGTCTGCAGCGGGCTGGGGAACAGCGTCCGCGGCGCCGCGCGTCGTCTTTTGACGTTCGGCATGCAAGACGGAATTGAGCAGCTTGGTGACGTTTTCCACCGTGAGACTTTCGGAGAGATCGACGTATTGCCAATTCTTCATTTTGTCCGGAAGGATGGTCTCCTTGTTGATGAGCACCGGGATAATGTGACGTTTGAGGCGGCGGGCAATCTCGACTTCGCGACGGCAATAGAGCGAGGCGATCGAATCCGGCGACAGCAAGTAGATGAAGATCTCACACCAATCGAGCCGGCGGAGGATCTCTTTCCACCAATCTTGACCGGCATACAGTCGCTGATCGTACCAAACGTCATGAGCGTGCAGCGTTTCGATGACGCGAATGCAGTAGGGCTTGTCCTCCCGGGCGTAGCTGACGAAGATCCTCATGGATTGGTCTGATCCTCCAGCCGCCCCACAGTATCCAGGGCCGCGAGGCTATCCGGCGTGTTGATTCTAAGCAACGCGGCCGCGGCCAGATCGCGAACCGACTCGTCTTCCCAGGTCGGTTTCTCGTCGTCGTCCAACATCCGCTTCAACAGGGGAATATCGGCCTCATCCATGAGCGGCGCCAAGGCCTTCATGGCGTACCAACGCAGATGAATGAACTCATCGTTCAGCGCATTTTCGAGATATTCGCGGGCGAGCTGAGGTCTGATCTGATGAATCGAGCGCAGCGCGGCATAGCGGACGAAGTAGTCGCCGTCATTTTGCGCCGTCTGTCCCAGCGCGTCCACGGCAATGACATTGCCTAATTCGCCCAGCGCTTCGGCTGCCGCTTCTCTCACGGCCTTTTGAGGATTTTGCAGCAGCGGCAAGAAGTGTTCGGCGACCTCGCTCGCGTCCAATTGAACCAGGGCGCGTATTGCCGCCACCTGAACGATCCAATTGGGATCTTGCAGCAGGTCTGTCAAGTACGGAATGGCCGCGGCGTCCTGCAGCCAAGCGATCGCTTCGGCGACCGCCCAGCGCACATGCCAGCTATCATCGCGCAGCGCATTGCAGAGCAACTCGAGCGTACGGGCATGCTCCGAATTGCGCAGACTCTTGGCAAACTTGCGCAAGAACTTGGCCGCCTTTTGCGTCCGGCCCCAATCATCATCGCGAAGCAATTGCAGCGTCGTACGGACTTTGTCCTCGTCGGTAAATTGCTGATCCGGCGACGCCGCGCGCGTCGCCGGGACCTCGTCCGCCGGCTTGCCATTCTGGACCGACTCGACTTCGCGACGGTCGATTGTTGACGCTTGATCGGCTTCAATCGCTCGCACCGCCGCCGCCGCGCGTTGTCCGATGGTCGCGCCGCCGTCATCAATCGGACGATTGTCCTGCAATAGCGCGGAAAGGGCAGCCAGAGCGGGCTGATAATGCGCCGATTCCAGGATCTCAATCACGGCGGCAACAGCGGATGGGGCGCCGCTATCCAGCAAGCCCATTAGCTCGTCATAATCTATGCCCGGCATGGATTTGAGCAACTCCGCCGCCGCGCCTACAACCTGCTGGTCGGCATCCGAAAGGGCGGAGATGATGACTTTGCGCGCTGCCAACTCGTTCGGAAACTGCGCTAGCGTATCTAAGGCGGCAAGACGAATCAGCCTCTCGTCATCTGCGGCCAAATCCAGCAGGTGCGGGATGGCCAGGTTTGCCGGGTAGTCCTTCAAGCTGCCAAGCGCATCGTATCGGTCCTGCCAATTGTCGTGTCTCAACTTTTCCTGTAGCTCGTCCGGCAGCGCGCTATCCGTGATGCCTTCAGCCTGCGCGCTGAAGTCTTCGAAGCTGCGCTGTCCATACAGAAGGACGCCAAGGCTGCTGCCGGCATGAATCGTCGATTCTGGAGGATTCTGCAGCACCGACTGGATATCGGCGAGCAGGAGCTGAAAATGCTCGCGTCTGGGCAGTTGACTGATCGCAGCCAACAATCGTTCTCGGTGCAGCTCGGCATTCTCCCGGTGTCTTATGGATTGTTGAACCGCCACCGGCAACGGTATGTGCCGTTGGGCGATCAACGCCATGCCGATAGCGAGATCAAGCTCGTCGTGATCGACCATGAGATCGTAAAAGGCCGGTTTCAGGGCAAGTTGACCATCGTTTGCAAGCCGCAGCAGTCGACTCGATACCGCGCGACCGCCCGCATCCAAAGCCGCTGTTACCAACTCGTGATGAGCGGGATTGGCTTGCGACCAACGCAGCAGTCTTGACAGGATGTCAGAATAGGCAAATCTCATCAATGCCAGCACGATCTCGGCGTGGTCATCGCGATTGCTGTTTTCGAGATAATCGAGCAGCAGGACCGCGCTGGGCAGATATTTGAGTTCGCCGAGGGCCCAGACAGCGTTCGATCGGAAATGCGCATCGGCGTTCCCGGTCAGCTTGACAAGGTAGGTCACCAGCAGAGAAACAGGGTACTCGCTGAAACGATCGATGATCGGTGTTGTCGATTCGCGATCGAGATCGGCCACCGCATCCACAAATGACAAGGGCAGATCGAGCGGCAGCGCCAGGACCTCGCGCCACAGCAATAGCTGCACGGCGTTGTCATAACGATTGATCTGTCCAGCCAGGACTTCGGCAGTCTTTTCTAGATTGGGGATGGCGTGTACACATGAACGAAAGGCGCTTTGCGCCGTATGATTTTGCGCCAATAGCGCCACAGCATTGACGACTAGCGATTCGCGCAAGGTGTCGTATAGGTCAGTCTGCCGCTGCAAGCATTGGCCGGCCAGAAAGGGATCGATATCGACGAGGCTGGCGATCAGCTGGTGGCGCGATTCGTCTTCGGTGGTATCCAGAATAATGTGCACTAGCGGATCCCACTTTTGCCGGGCGCGATTGCCGTCGGCCGTGAATTGCGGACGCGTGAAATACTTGTGCAAGCCATCGGCAAGCAGTTGGTCAACTGCCAGATGCCATTGAAAGATCTCCGATTGAAAGCGCAAGTTGCTGCCGATTTCACATAGGATTCCAAGCTCGATGGCGCGATCTATCAGGACCGGCGCATTCGCTTGCCGCTCGATGTCCAATCGCGCTACCCGGCGGTGATTTTCCAACTGCATCATGCTCCACGCCACGGAACGCAAAAAGACGGTAAGCGCATCGGCGGTGACGCCTGACGCAGATGACGGCATGAGCCGATGTCGCAGTTTTATCAAGGCGGGCAGGGGATTGCTGTTCCATTGATTTACCGCCAGCGATTTGTCGGCGACCAACAGCTCGAGTCCTATGGAGAGATAATCGAGATGATGGCTTTCAATTTTGGCTTGCATCTGGCGCAAGAGTACGCGGAAGCTGCTGAGCTGATCAAGCGTGAGCGCGCTGGATGCGAACTTCAAGGCGAGGTGATCGGATACTTTCGGAATCTCCAGCACCGGCCAATCGGCGTAAGCATCCTCCGGGGTCGTGCTGAGCAGCACAAACTGGTGATCGGAATTGTTCCTTGCCCACTGCAGCAGCTCACCGAAGGCGGCAGGAAAATGCCGGTGGAGATCAGCCAGGTTGTCCAGGAAGAATATTGCCTGATTATCCTTCAGCCAGTGTTTCCAATACGAAACCAGCCCCCACTCGCTCTCAATGAAGTTATCAAGGGACGCATGACCTTGATCCCATTTCATTAAGTCCAGCCAAATTGGCAACGGCGCATCGCTATCAATACGGGCTTGATGCGCGCGCGCGAGCGCGAGGAGCTGCGCGAAAACTGTCTTTCCGCTGCCGGCGTCGCCGGAGAGCGCGAATCGTCCCTCGGCGGCGGCCCAATGGTAGAGATTCTCAATTTGGTAGGTCGTATTGTCTTGGTGGCAAATCAATTCCCAGCTTTGCAGCAATTCGTCACAATAACCGCGAGGCCTGGTCGTAAGCGCGGTTTTGCTGGGCTGTCGCTGGAGCGACCCCATGGCTGTTGACACTTTGGCCAGAGACAGCTCGGTAGATGCTATGAACTGGTGGAGGTACTCGGTTCGGTCGCCAACCTGCTGAGCGCCTTCCGCCTGCGGGATTTGATTGAGCAGGTATTCCACGCTGAGATCGTTTGGTTCGTCGAACCAGCGGCGAAAGTCAATCCAGTCATTGAACTTGAAGTCAGCGATGTTATCTGTGGAGAAATCGCGCGCGATTACCGCATTGATCGGGATTCCGCGTTCACGCAGCTGCTGATATTCGGCGCGACAGTATTCGGTTTCCAGATAATCGTCCGAGACGATGACGATGGCCCCCGTCGCTTGATTGACGGACTGGCTGATCGACTCGTCCCAGTCATCCAGCGGGCTGATTTCAAAGCGATCCAGCCAAACCTTGCGATAAAAGCGAATCAAGAGGCTCGCAACTCGAACGGCATATTTGAGATCTATATTGTGATACGAAAGATAAATCGAGCTCTCGCTAATGACGGAACCTCTTCGCGCAATTCACATGATTTTGCTTGCTTGGAATTATACTATTGGCCGCGGGTCAACGACTTGATTTTCACCGCCAATCTTGGCCGTCGAGGTCTCATCTCTCGCGCGTGCCTGCGAGGCAGAGATTGCACGGGAACTGTTTTGATGGCGGGCGCAGGTTCAAATCCAAAACATGAGCGTCGCGCAATCTATCGTCGCCGGCAGAATTGGGATAAGATGACGAGCCTGGATTCGATACGGTCTCCCATATTTTGATGAGTCAGAATCAATTGTGGCGCGGCAGCTTGTACGGCGTTACCGCGGCAAGCATCTGGGGCGGCATGTATGTAGTTTCAGATGTCATGCTGACGGTCATTCCGCCCTTCACCTTACTCAGCTTGCGCATCGCGCTCGGTTTTTTGGCGCTTATGCCATTCGCATTGCGTAGCGGCGCGCCGCTGCCCGACAGCTTGCAAATGCGCAGCATGCTCGCTGTGGGCATGGTGGGGCTGGGCGTGAGCCTGGGCGCACAGTTCCTGGGCACGGATCTATCAACCGCGGTCAACGGCGCGCTGGTGACGAGCGCATCGCCGGCATTCGTCGTGCTCTTTGCGCTATTGATCCTGCGCGAAAGGCTGACCCGGCGTCGAGCCTTGGCGATCATACTGGCATCTGTCGGGGTACTGGTAATACTGGATCCTGCCCGCGCGGACTTCGCTTCGGGCACGTTTCAGGGCGATGTTTTTCTCGCGATAGCGGCGGTAACCTGGGGATTGTATTCGGTCCTGGTGCGGCGCGTCACGCTTCGCTTCGGGGCGCACAGTCTCACGGTCACACTGTTTGGCTTATTGGGCGGGTTAATTGTAGCGCTTCCCGCCAGCGTCATTGAACTGTCGATGCATCCAATCGGCGAACTGGACGCGGGCGTCGTCGCGGGCGTACTTTATCTGGGGATTGTCTCGACGGCCTTTGCCTTGCTGCTGTGGAATCGGGCTTTCGCGCTGGTTCCGGCTACGATTGCTTCGCTATTTTTCTTTGCGCAACCCGTAGCCGGGGCGATTCTAGCAGCAGTTTTCCTAGGTCAGCACTTGACCTTCAGTTTGGCGCTGGGCGGAGGACTGATTGCGCTCGGCGTGCTGCTTACTGTGTGGAGAGCGGAGGGCCTGGAAACGGCCTGACGCGCGTTGAACGTTTGTCCCGCGGGTGAGCGGGCCGGCCGGTTGCGCGCGGGGAGATAGCCATTCGCGCTTAATCTATGCCGAGGTAGGTCTTTTGCACGATCTCATTTTGGCGCAGATTGGCAGCGGTGTCGCTGAAAGCCATTTCGCCGCTCTGCAGCACATAACCGCGATCGGCAATTTGCAGCGCCATATGGGCGTTTTGCTCGACCAAGAGAATCGTTACGCCTTCGTTCTTGATGCGTTCAACGATTTCAAATACGCCATCCACCAGCACTGGCGCAAGACCCATTGACGGCTCATCCAGCAGGAGCAAACGCGGGCTGGACATCAGCGCGCGCGCGATGGCCAGCATTTGCTGCTCGCCGCCGCTCATGGTGCCGGCAAGTTGTTTTTTGCGTTCTTCCAATCGGGGGAAAAGTCCATACATGCGATCAAGGTCGCTCTTGACGCCTTTGTCGCGGCGCGTATAGGCGCCCATGTCCAGGTTCTCCTCGACAGTGAGCTTGGCGAAAACGCCACGACCCTCGGGAACCATTGAAATGCCCAGAGTCACCAGCAAGTCCGCGCGCGTGGCGGAGATGTCCGCGCCGTCATACTGGACGGAGCCTTCGCGCGGCTCCATCAACCCACAAATGGTGCGCAGCGTTGTCGTCTTGCCCGCGCCGTTGGCGCCGATTAAGGCGATGATCTCTCCGGCATCCACCTCGAAGCTGATGCCCTTCAGCGCATGAATATTCCCGTAGTAGGTGTGTATGTCATTGACTTCCAAAAGCGCCATTGCAGACTTCCGCTAACTCTCGTTGGTCAAATTGCAGCTTGGGCCGCGGCCGCGCCACTACCCAGATAGGCCTCGATCACATCGGGATTGCGCTGGATGTCTTCCGGCAAGCCTTCGGCGATCTTGCGACCGTAATCCAGCACGGTGATATGTTCTGAAATATCCATGACGACGCGCATGTCGTGTTCGATCAGCACGACGGTGATGTCGAGTTCGTCGCGCAAGCGGCGTATGAAATCAGTTGTCTCGATCGTTTCGCGTGGATTCATGCCGGCTGTCGGTTCGTCCAGCAGGATGAGTTTGGGTCTGCTGGCGAGCGCCCGGCCGATTTCCAGACGCCGCTGGTCGCCGTAAGACAGGTTCTTGGATAGCATGTCGCCTTTGCCTTCCAGCCCGACAAACTGGAGCAGCTCTCGACCGCGGTCTTCTGATTCTTCGTCTTCGCGCCGCGTCGACGGCAAGCCGAGGATTGACCCGAGCCAGGTCGATTTCAAATGCGGCTCTTGGCCGACCATGATGTTTTCAATCGCCGACATATTGTTGAACAGTCTGATATTTTGGAAGGTGCGGGCGATGCCGGATCGCGTGATCTGGTCCGGCGTTTTGCCGTTAAGACGCGTGCCGTCAAACATCAGCTCGCCGTCGTCGATCTGGTAGAAGCCGGTGACACAATTGAAGAAGGTGGTCTTGCCGGCGCCGTTGGGCCCGATGATGCTGGCGATCGCGCCCTCCGGAATGTAGAAGTCCAGATTATCGACGGCAACCAAACCGCTGAAGCGCTTGGTCATGCCATTCGAGACCAGGATCTTCTTCAGGCCCTTCTTGCCCGCTTCCATAATCTGACCTTTCCCGTGCGCGGCTGCGTTCAGCCTCCAGCGCCAGCCTTGGCTTGGACGCCCGATCGGATTTCGTGAGTGGCGATTTGCGAGGGTATCAGACCCTGCGGACGGTTGATCATCATGCCAATCAGCAAGGCGCCATAGAGCAAGAAACGGAAGTCCGAGAATTCGCGCAGCAGCTCCGGCAAGCCAATGAGCACGATTGCGCCGACGACGATGCCCGGGTTGCTGGCGATGCCGCCGACGATGATCAAACTCAGCACGTTGATGGATATGAATACCGTGAAGCTATTTGGGAATACGCTGCCGACTTTGGCGGCGAAGATGGCTCCGGCGACTCCACCTGTCGCGGCGCTCAGCGTGAAGGCGAGCAGCTTGGCGCGCGCCGTGTCGATGCCCATGGCAGTGGCCACATCTTCATCTTCTCGTATCGCCATCCATTGTCGACCTGTGCGCGAGTTGTTCAGACGTATCGAGACAAACAAAGTGACCAGACATGCGACCAGCACGATGTAATAGAGTTGTTCCGGATTACGCAGTTCGGCGCCGAAGAAGACGGGCTTTTGGATCGCCTGCACACCCTGGGCGCCGCCGATTATCGGCTTGAGCCAATCGGATATGGCCAGCTTGCCGATGATTTCGCCGAAGCCCAAGGTGGCGATCGCCAGATAATCTCCGCGCATTCGCAGGACCGGCACGGCGAACATGAATCCGGCAAACATCGCCGCCAGCAGCGCGAGCGGAATCACCATCCAAAAGGTGAATGTGCCTTTGAACAATCCCAACGGACCAATTGAGGTCAAGACCGCCAGAATATAGGCGCCCACAGCATAGTTGGTCACATAACCGAGATCCAGCAGGCCCGCCAGGCCTATGGCTATGTTCAGTCCCAATCCCATCAGGACGAATAGACCTATCGTGACCGCGACATCGCTCAAGGTACGGCCGATTAGCCAAGGCAGCATCAACAAGATAGCCACAAATATGAGCGTGCTGATCAATCTCGTCGTCCGCCTTTGTGATCCGTCCATGTTGTGAACGGATTTACGCACTTGCTGGCCATACATAGCCCAGAGAAAACCGACGACTGTACTGATAATGAATAGAGCCAGCGCGGCGCTTTGGCGCAAGGTATCGCGCCGGAAAAGTGTATTCAAGGTGTCGCGTTCGAGGTTTTCTTGCAGCACCAGACGCACGGTTTCGCCGAATGCGCCCACGACGATGGTCACGCCGAGTCCGTACGTCAGGGCGCGTCGCGGTGTCCGCGGGAAAAAGTAGAATATCGATCCTGCGAGTCCAGAGCCGAGTGACATTCCGCCATAAGTCACGATGCCCATCAGCAGATCGCCGCGGTTATCGAAGGTAATGACATCGACCCAGTCGCGATTGATGTTGACCAGGACGGAGCGCAGCTCTCCTTTGACATCGAAAATCAGCGCCAGCGAACCCAAGACGATGCCTAACAGAACCGCGACAAGCAACCAAGTCCCCACAAGTAGACGCGTGTCAGCGCTGTCGCCATGCATACGCCACGCGACCACCGTGGCCGCGACGAATGGCGTTAGGCGCAAGCTCCAATCCAAGAGAAAGCGGAATTCATCCGAATTGAAGAGCAGGAGTATGATTGAAGGCAGGGCAATGAGTACGCCAGTGACGATGCCGCTAACCAGCGCCGTGATGGTCTCTCCGCCAGCGCTCTTGACGCGATTCGCGGCCATATATCCGACGATGAAGGGCGTGGCCAACAAGACCAGACGACCAACAGAGATGAAATCGTTGACCACTTCGCGCTCGTCAAAGGCGGCGATCATGCCGATGGCGCCGCAATAGAGTATCAGCGCGCCGGCCAGCAGCCCCAAGGTGAGGTTCGCGCGCCAGGTCTGTGATCTGATCAAGTCCATGATGCGCCCCTCCTATGCCTTCTGCTCGGACAGGCGTTCGCCGAGGATGCCTTGTGGACGGAAGATCAGCACCAGGACCAGCATGGTAAACGCGATAACATCTTTCAGTTGGTTGGCGCCTGGTATCCCGAGGCCGGCCAGCACAAGATTGGGTCCAATCGCTTCGATAACTCCCAGGAACAATCCACCGAGCATCGCGCCGGGGATATTGCCGATACCGCCCAATACTGCGGCCGTGAAGGCTTTGATGCCCGGAATGAATCCCATGAAGAAATTGACGCCCTGCGGACGGAACAGGCCGTTAATCACACCGGCGGATCCGGCCAGGAATCCACCGACGCCAAAGGTGAACATGATGACCCAATCAATGTCGATGCCCATCAGGCGGGCAACTTCCTTGTTTTCCGAAACGGCGCGCATGGCTTTGCCGACGCGGGTGCGCTCGACCAGCCAGTGCAATCCCAGCATCAAGAACAGGGCTGAGACGAATACAAAAATCTGCACCGTAGGGATATTGATCGCGCCAATTGGGACCGTGCCTTGCAGCACCTTCACTTGTGGATAGGCTTTGAAGCCCGAGCCATACAGGCCGCGGAAAGTATATTGCAGAAAGAAGGAAGCTCCGATGGCGGTGATCAGCGGCACCAGACGCGGGCTGCCGCGCAATGGCCGATAGGCGATGCGTTCCAGCAAAATTGCCACGGTCATCGAAATCAGGCCCGCGAACAAGATCATCAGTATGATTGAGAGCATCGGCTGCGTATTGAGAAAACCGGTGCGGTTCAGCGCTTCGGCGAGAAAGACAGTAGAAAAGGCGCCGGCCATGAATACTTCGCCATGCGCGAAGTTAATCATCAGCAAGATGCCATAGACCAGCGTATAGCCCAACGCGATTAAGGCGTAAATGCTGCCTTGAGACAACCCGGCAATGAAGAGGTTAACCCACTGCGCGAAAGAAATGCGGCCAGATGATAGTGTATTCCAGGAACCGATTATGACCGCGAGGACGATCAATACCCTAAGCACATCGATGGTAAAGTCGACCCAAGAAAAGTCTTCAGTTCTCCATTTGAACATAGGCTACACCGTAATTTATGATCCGTTCAAAGTCTCACTCGCATATAGCCCGGTCTAGGTAAAACACAAACAATGAAACCACGAGAACGTCATGTCGTTTAGGCAAGATTTTCCGAGAGCGCATGCGCAATTTGAGCGGCGATTCACAGCGTTAGTCAGACGAGCCTTCGGAAAAACTCCAGAACACGGGCGGCGGCCAATTGTCATCATACACCTCGGCTTCGGTGATCTCGAACATCGCCAAGGCGGTGCCGGGCGCGCAATCGCCAGCAAAAGGCGATTCTTCCTGGCATGTCAACAGTCCGGTTAACCCGTCATAATTTTCGGTTGCGGCCAGGGCGTCTCTAATGGCTTGCCTTCCGATCAGCAATCCTCCGTCGTCAGTTCTGATGGCGACCGATGCGACGGCATTCAATAGCAGGTTCGCGGCATCGTAGGCGTGCGCGTGATAGCCGCTCGGAGGCTTCCCGCCGATCTCATCATCCCATCTCTCCAGCAGCGCCTCATAAGCTTCGCCAGTCACCAAGGGGCCGGACACGTAAATTCCAATTGCGGCATCGCCCGTATTTTCTGGAAAACCCGCCACAAAACTTGCGCCGCCGGAGATGATGTTAGTCTCTTCCAGACCGGCGACGTGCTGCATTTGCGCGGCGAAGAAATTGGCTTCCGGTTCGAATAAGGGCAGGTAAATGATATCGGGCTGATGAGCGGATATCTCGATGAGAATGGAGGCCATATCCGTGTCGCCCTTGTTTACTGCGCCTTCGAATACAACCTCGCCGCCCAATTCTGCGAAGGTATCGGCGACTACCTGTGACAGCCCTTCGGTATAAGGATCGCCGTCGTGCACGGTGGCCAGTTTGGTTGCGCCTAGTACCTGGACGGCGAATTCGGCGTTCCGCATCCCTTCAACCAAGCCGTTGTGACTGGTGCGGAAGTAGGCCGGCAAATGGGAACCACCGGCGGCAAAGTCATCGTTGGTCAAGCTGGGAGAGGTATTCGAGGGCGCGATCATAACCATGCCGGCGTCATTGATGATGGGCATGGCGCCTTGTGCCGCGCTCGAGCAATTGGTGCCTATGGCGCCAACGATGAATGGATCAGCGGTAAGCCGTTGCGCGGCCGCTTGTCCGCCCTCCGCGGAGCACTGGCTGTCCTCGACTACGAGTTCAATTTCGTGCCCGAGCAGCGTGCTATCGCGATCGAGAATCGCAAGCTCGACGCCGCCAAGCGAATCATCGCCGAGGTAGGTGACAGCGCCGGAACGGACGAACATCGCCCCAAGCACGATTGGATCACCCGCCTCGACATCAATGCATCCCAGGCTGTCTTGACAATCTTCCGCCGCCAAAACCAGACTCGTGAGGCAGCAGAAAGTCAAGGACAAAAGAGTGGTGAGACAAATCTTGGGAAAACTCAATTGACTGAAAGTTCCTTTGACTGAAATTACGTATATGTTAGGCGCCTCGCCGTATGCCCTGGCGCGGCAAACATTTGGCGCGTGGAACAGCCTCATCCAAGAACAAGCCAGAGACTGAGTCCCTGGCTTGTTCCAGTAGATATTGAGATAGTCACCGACTAACCGAACTCTAGCCTTCTTCCATCATGGCCATGGACAGATCCCAGACGATCGGCGGAGGCCAATTGCCATCCAGTTCAGCTTGGGTGATTTCGAAGATGGCCAAGGCAGTACCGGTCGCGCAGTCTCCGGCGAATGGAGATTCACTCTGGCAGGTCAACGCGCCGGTAAGACCTTCGTAGCCGTCAACGGCCGAGAGCGCGTCGCGCAGGGCTTGGCGTCCAACCACCAGGCTGCCATCGTCTTGCTCTTCGGCGACTGCTTCGACGGCGTCCAGCAACATGTTTGTCGCGTCATAAGCGTGCGCGTGGAAGCCGCTTGGCGGAACTCCGCCATATTCTTCATCCCATTTGGCCAGGAATTCGTCATAAGCATCGCCCGAAACAGACGGTCCTGACATGTAGATGCCCGCGGCGGCGTCGCCGGTGTTGGCTGTGAAGCCAGCGACCAGACTGCCGTCAGCGGTCATCATTATCGTACCTTCGAGGCCGGGGGTGTTGACAAGCTGCGCCGCGATGAAGTTCGATTCCGGCTCGAAGAGCGGGAAGTAAAGGACGTCGGGTCCGCTAGCCGCGATTTCCGTGAGAATGGCGGTCATATCGGTATCGCCCTTGCTCACCGCGCCCTGGAAGACGACTTCGCCCCCAAGTTCAGCAAAGGTATCGGCCATCACTACGGCGAGGCCCTCGGTATAGGGGTCGCCATCGTGGATAGTCGCCAAGGAGCCAGCCATCAGCACGTCGCTAGCGAACTGCGCTGCCATCGCGCCCTGGAAGAGATCGTTATGGCCGGTACGGAAGTAACCCGGCAAGTACGCTCCGCCGGCATCGGTATCAGCATTGGTCAAGCTTGGCGATGTATTGGACGGCGATATCATTAACATGCCCGCGCTGCTGATAATCGGCAAAGCTCCTTGCGCGGCGCCCGAGCAGTTGGTGCCGACCACGCCAACGATGGTATCGTCAGCGGCGAGACGCGTTGCAGCGGATACGCCACCCTCGGCGTTGCACAAGCTGTCTTCCACGACCAGTTCAATCTCACGACCCAGGACCATTCCATCTCTGTCATTGATTGCGATCTCGATGCCCCCGCGGGAATCTTCGCCGAGGAACGAGGTCGCGCCGGAAACAGTCAGCATAGCGCCGACAACGATCGGATCATCGGGACCAATCTCGACGCAGCCCAAATCGTCCATACAGTGCGAATCTGCAAAGGCAGGAACGCTAAAGGCTAAGAGGAGACTCAACAATGTGAGTACGAGAAACAAGCGTTTCATTGTTCATCAACTCCTGTAATTGTGGTCAGATTCGTGCGTGGGCACGATAAATGCAATTATACACAATGAATCCCAATTTGCATATTTTTCCTGTCAAAAGACTGCAGACGATTCAGCTCAAGAGCAGTAATCGATGTCAATAGGTTTTCTCAATTGATGTTGAGACTATTAGAATTGGATAGTTTGGCTGTCAAGGCGCAAGACAGACATTTGCCGCAGTCGGCTATATTTTTTCACTTTGCCTTGATATGGGCCGAGGGCAATCACGACGCGCAGGATTGTAGTACAATGCCTCGGACGCAAATCCCAAAGGCATTAGTCCGACAGAAGATGATATGCGAGAACGTCTCGAATGAAGCTGTTAGTTGTTGTATCGTCGCTCGATTTGACACAGCCCTATAGCTCTACCCCGGGTTGGTGGCAGCTGTTGAAGGCATTGTACGAAGTTGGCGTCGAGATTATCGCCGTGCCATATCAAGGCGCGGCTGTCAGCAGTTTGTGGTGGGGATGCGAGCCAAATCCCGCCCGTTGGCAGGGCGACGCGTTTAGATTCTTACGCGAACGAGTGCTCCGGCTGCGGCGCGGAGATACCACCGCTGGAAGAGCGATTAGCGCTGAAGAGTCGATATCGGATAAAGCCGCGCGCGCGGTTGCGCGGACTCTGATCGGACCGGTCTGGCGCCGTCACCTCGATAGCATACTGGCTCGAAATGACGATATCGACGCGATTCTGTTCTTGACCATCCCGCTCAATCACATTACTGGAGTGCCGCGCTATATATCGCAGAAGTTTGACAAGCCGGTAATTTATTTCGATGGCGACGTACCGGCCAGCTTGCCCGACATGCAAGGATTCGCATCGGGATTCCGCATCTATCAAGGCGCCGATTTGGGCGAGTACGCCGCCTTCATCAGCAACAGTACTGGTGGCGAAGTCATGCTGCGAGAGCTTGGCGCCAAGAATGCGCATACCGTTTGGTATGGCGCGGATCCCGAAGTGTTTGTGCCCGTATCAAGCAGCGTCAAAAGCAATGATGTCTTCTTCTATGGGCATGGCCGCGAGTATCGCTCAGAGTGGATAGACGCGATGATCTCGCTGCCTTCGCAACAGTTGACAGATGTCAGGTTCGCGTTGCGGGGAAACAACCTTGGCGCGATTGGCGATGCGGTGACGCTTCCTTATATGAGCTTCAGCAAACTGCGCGAATACGTGTGCCAGAGCAAGATCAATCTCTGCATTACTCGCCTCGCGCACGCCAGCGTCTACTGTTCTTCGTCATCTCGGCCGTTTGAGCTAGGGTCGCTTGCGGCATGTATCGTCGCCAATCCTTATGACGGGATCGAAGAGTGGTTCGAGCCGGAAAAGGAAATCATCATCGTGAATTCGACAGAAGAAGCGGTCGAGCGCTACGATTATCTGCTGGCCAATGAAACGGTACGCGAGGCAATGGGCAGGGCTGCGCGCGAGCGTGTGCTTAAGCAACACACCTTTCGACATCGCGCGCGCCAATTGGTGGAGATCATTCGGAACTATATCTAGCCATGCCGCCAGCTTCTGATTTCTGGATGGCGCGCGTTTGACAAGGAGACTTGCGCATGTCCGTTAACATCGGTAAGGCCCGTGATTTTGTCCACAGAAAGGGCACGCTGTTTGAGCGCGCATTGTTCGGTTATCTTTTCGATGGCGACAGTCCTGAACGATTGCAGGCGGTGATACTCTGCTACAAGAATCCGGACAATGGATTCGGGCATGGATTTGAACATGACCTTAAGACTCCGGACTCGAACCCGCTGGCGCTGGAATATGTGTTAACCGTGATGAAACACGCCAGAATCCCGCCCGGTCGCATTCTGGACGGCGCCGCGAAGTGGGTTGAAAGCCAGATGGATGCCGACGGCAATTTGCGGAATCCCGAATCGACGCGCCGGTATCCGTTGGCGCCTTGGTGGCGGGATGCCGGGGGTCAAACCATGCCTGATTCCATCGTCGGCAATCTGATCCACTTTGGCGCGGCGACGCCGTCGCTGGCGGACAAGACCAGGCGCTGGGCGGCAGCTCGTCATTCGCTGGAGAGCGTAGGCGCCAACGAGTGGCTGTTCATGGCTTATCACGCCGTCGATTATTTTTTCGCCGTAGATGATTTCCCGCGCCTTGACGACTTCCGTCGGGCTACCATCGAGAATGTCATCGCTTGCGCGGAAAAGGCGCCGGAAAGTCAGTACGATTCGCTATTCGCGTTTGCGCCCGAGCCCGATTCCACGATTGCGAAAGCGCTGCCAAAGGGACTCATCACTAAGTTCCTCGATCATCTGGAGAGCGCTCAACGGGACGACGGCGGCTGGGTCGATCAGCACAACCTGCCGCAATGGTATGCCATGACCACGATCAATGTGCTGCTGGCGCTGCGCCGATACGGTCGTTGGTAACGCAGACGCCGGGCAGCCGCTTCGCTTGCTGTCACCGTGATTCACCGGCGCGGGGCATGTTATACTGAATGGTCAGGCGGAAATTCATTCGACGGCGGAGACAGCGACGTGTCGATTGACTATGTGATTGCGTATGACTGCGAGCCCAAGCGGCGGCTGGGAATGGCAGGCATCCTGGATCGCCTCAAGGAAAAGCAGCGCGCAGACGAAGTGATTCAATGGTTTCGCGCCGCCGGCGATCAACGTCCGCCGACGCAAATGGGCTTCGAATTCAGCCATAACACACCGCGGAGCAGCGACGAGAAGCAGCTGATCGTCGTGCAGGATCTCTTGGATCACGCCGCGGATTTGGACAATTTGGCGCATCACTGCAAGGGTTGTCCGGCCAATCGAACCGGGGGAGCATTTGGCTGCGTCGGCTTTGTCAGTTATCCGATCTCGGCGCAAAGCGAATCCTGGCTGTTGGATCGCCTGCCGGCGCCGGATGAGCCGTTGATCTGGCTGCTTTTGCGACAAGGCATTCGCAATCTCGGCTATGACGGTTCATCGGTCAAATTGCTTCGTGATCAGGACCACGACGACGGACACGAGCGCGCCTATTTTGAATTGCCGGTAGCGCCTGGGCGCGGCCTGGGCGAATTGCTGGTCGATAGCGATCAGGTCTTCGAGATGATCTTCGGGGTCGGCGAGCAAATCATCCCCAATCACGCCGGCATTCTTCTGCTGTTTTTTGGCGCCATTGATCGTGACCTGGAAGCGGCGGATATACAGAATATCTCGTCCTTTGATCCCGCCATACGCGAGCGCATCGCATTCACACTTGAAGACGGACTCGTGGACAGTAGCGGCATTCGTGAGATCATCGCCTTCTTTCAAGCCATGTACCTGGCCTGGAAACTCAATGTGAATCTGTATGTCGATGCTTGATGTTGACCTTTTGCCGAAAGGGACTGCCTTGTGAGCGCTCGCGAATCAAACAGGATTGCCTGGATCGACACGGTACCGGAGCAAGCGGCCTCGGGTGAAGTAAAGCGCGCTTATCAACGCAGCGGTGACGCCAAGTCCGGCAAAGTCGATCACATCATGAAGATTCACAGTCTGCACCCGGCGTCGCTGATTGACCACCTGCATCTCTATAAGACGCTGATGTTTGGCGACTCTCCGTTGACGCGCGTACAGCGTGAGATGATTGGCGTAGTTGTCTCCGCCATCAACCGCTGCGAATACTGACTGAAACACCATGCGCGCAACCTCCGTCAGTTGACCGGAGCACGAGACTGGACTGAACAAATTGCGACTGATTATCGTGACGCGGCGCTGGATGTCGCTGACAAGCGGATGCTGGATTATGCGGCGAAATTGACGCGAACGCCCTGGGAGATGGGCGAAGACGATGTAATAGCGCTGCGGGACGCCGGGTTCAGCGATCGCGCCGTGCTCGATATCGCTCAGGTGGTCGCCTATTACGCCTATGTCAATCGCATCGCGGACGGATTGGGCGTGTCGCTGGAAGCGTATTGGGCTGAAGGGAAAGACGATTATTGAAGCTGGCTTCAGCCGCGGGTGGCCAATGCCAGCAAGAGGAGCACGACCAAGATAATGATTATCGCGGCCACCGCGTAATACTGGGCGAAGCGTTTGCGCGCTTCGGAGCCTTCTTTGAAAATGTCGCTGAACTTCATCGTCGCTGCCTGGCCACGAGTCAAAGTTGAAGGTGAAATCAGCATAATGCGATTCAGTTGAACTTGCAAGCAGGGCCGGACAATTGCCCGTGCCGCGCAGGAAACGTTACAATTGGACGAGCGAAGTGTAAGGACAGCAATGACGATTTTCCCGTCTGACTTCTCCGGATTTGCGCTGGTCGTCAAGGAAGATTGCGCAACTTGTCAATTGATCGTACCCGCGATCGCGCAATTGGAGGAGCAAAAGGATCTTCTGCTATATTCGCAAGACGGTCCCGAATTTCCTGCTGGTGTCCCCAAAGTCATCGACGACAGCGAGCTGGAGGCGTCGTATCGCCTCGGCATTGAAATCGCGCCCACGATCATTCGCGTGCAAGCGGGCGCAGAAATCCAGCGTCGCGAGGGATGGCAGCGGAGCGATTGGCGAGACTTAACCGGGATGGCGGAACTCGGGGAAGCGCTGCCAGAATTCAGCCCGGGTTGTGGTTCTAAATCGGTGGATCCGGGCATGCCGGAGCTGCTCGCTTACCGATATGGCGATACAGCGCTGAGCGCCCGCCGTATTGAAGTGGCGGAATTGGAAGACGAACATGAGCTGGCCTATCAGCGCGGCTGGTCCGATGGCTTGCCCGTTGTGCCGCCGACTGAAGAACGGGTGTTGCGCATGCTAAGCGGAACGACGCGATCGCCGGACGAAATCGTCGGCGTGGCGCCCCCCGATTATGTCGCCTGCACGGTTGAGAAAGTCGCGATCAACGCAGTCATGGCCGGCTGCAAACCGGAGTATCTGCCTGTCGTATTGGCGGCGGTGGAGGCGGCTTGCCTGGACGAATTCTGTATGCACGGACTTCTGGCTACCACCTACTTTTCCGGACCGGTAGTCATCGTCAACGGACCCATCGTCGACAAGATCGGCATGAATTGGGGAACCAATGCGCTGGGACAAGGCAATCGCGCCAATTCGACCATCGGCAGAGCATTGCAGTTGGTAATCCGCAACGTTGGCGGCGGCAAGCCCGGCGGCGTTGACCGGGCGGCGCTGGGGCAGCCGGGCAAGGTTGGCTTTTGTTTCCCCGAGCGCGAGCACGACTCCTATTGGGAATCGCTGGCGATGGAACGCGGCTTCTCTCCCGAGCAGTCGACGGTCACGCTCTTCGCCGGTGACGGCGTTTACGGCATCGCCGATCAGACATCGCGCGAGCCAAAATCGCTGACGCGCAGCATTGCGCTGACATTGCGCACCGTGCGGCACGGCAAGGCCTTTGGCGCATCGGATGCGATTTTGATCGTGACGCCGGAACATATGCGCGTCTTTCGCGAAGCCGGCTGGAGCAAGGCGCGCTTTCGCGAAGAGCTGGAAGCGTGTCTAACTGTCGATGGCAGCGAAGTGATCAAGGGCGCCGGCGGCATCGCCGAAGGCATGCCTGTCAAATTCGCCGACCGCCGGGTCACCAAGTTTCGCTCGGGCGGCCTGCTGATCGCGCACACCGGTGGCGGGGCCGGCATGTGGTCCGCGGTCATCGGCGGCTGGGCGGCGACCGGGCGGACCGGCAGCATACCAGTGACCATTGAAATCAAGTCTTGACCTAACCAACGCGAAAATAAAGGAGGCAAATGTGTCTGTACTATTGGATCCGACGGGTGAATTGCAGCCGGCGCAGCGCGAACGCTTGCCGCGCCCGGGATCGCTATCGGACAAGACGGTCGGTCTGCTGGATATCTCGAAGCCGCGCGGCGATCTTTTTTTGGATCATCTGGCGGGCAAGCTGGACGAGATGGGCGCGACGGTTCAACGCTATCGCAAGCCGACGTTTACCCGGGTGGCGCCGGTTGATCTCAGACATCAGATTGTCAGTGAATGTGATGTCGTGATCGAGGCGCTCGCCGATTGAGGGTCTTGCACGTCGTGCAGTGTGCATGACATCACGGACATAGAGGCGAGGGGCGTCCCCGCCATGTTTGTCGCTTCGAGCGAGTTCATCGAGGCGGCGGACGCACAGGGCAAAGCGCTGGGCTTTTCGCCGGCGGCGCATTATGTGCCGCATCCCATTCAGGATCGCAGCGACGACGAAATCCGCCAACTGGCGGAGGCCGCCTTCGAAGACATTCTGTCGCAGATTGTTGATCAGTAAAGCGCGCGGCTATTGATAGCGGCTGATGACGATGGCCGTATTGTGCCCGCCGAATCCGAACGAGTTGCTCAATACGTGTTCGACCGGGCCCGGCTTGCCCGTATGCGGCGTGTAGTCGAGATCGCAATCGGGGTCGGGCGTATCAAGGTTGATCGTTGGCGGAATGAAATTGTCTTCGATGGCATTGATTGAGAAGATCGCTTCCGCCGCTGCCGTCGCCCCCAAGATGTGCCCGGTCATGGATTTGGTGGAACTGATAGGCACATTGTAAGCCTGCTCCCCCAACGCCAGTTTGATGGCGAGCGTCTCGCTTTTGTCGTTTAGTTGGGTGCCGGTGCCGTGAGCGTTGATATAACTGATGTCGGCGGGCGCCAGCTGCGCCTCGCACAGGGCGCGACGCATGGCTTCGGCGGCATCTTCGCCATCGGGATTGGGCGCGGTGACATGGAAGGCGTCAGAGGTGTGACCGTATCCAGTCAATTCGGCGTAGATCTTGGCGCCTCGCGCGATGGCATGCTGATGGTCTTCCAGTATGAGCAGCGCAGCGCCTTCGGCAGCGACGAAGCCGTCGCGATCGGCGTCAAAGGGCCGCGCCGCTTTCTCCGGCACATCTTCGGTATTGGTCAGCACCTTCATGTTATTGAAGCCACTGATGACCATGGGCATAATGCAGGCTTCGCTGCCGCCGGCGACCATCATCTTGGCGCGTCCCATTCGGATCAAATCGGCCGCATCGCCAATTGAATTGTTGCTAGTGGCGCAAGCGGCAGTGATATTGTAGTTGGGTCCCTTGAGACCGAAGCGCATCGACACGCGAGAACTTATGCCATCGTGCAGCAGCGCCGGCACGATCACCGGGCTCACGCCGCGATGCCCCTTTGATTGAAAGCCTTTCAGCGCTTCCACCACGGTGACAATTCCACCGATGCCAGAGCCGATTACCACGCCGATATCGTATTTGTTGTCCTCGTCGACGACGACGCCGGCATCATTCAAGGCTTCTTCGGCGGCGACCAGCGCCAACATCTGCGCGCGATCCATGCGCCGCATTTCTCGTCTGCCGAACTTGTCTACGAGGTCGAGGCCCTTGACTTCGCCCGCCACCCGGTTCGCGACCAGATCGGCGTCAAACAAGGTGATCCAATCGATGCCGGAGTTGCCTTCACGTATATTGGTCCAGGAATCCGCTACATTGTTGCCGACCGGGCTAACCAATCCCATGCCGGTGATGACTACGCGATTGTCCTTCATTTGCGCACTCTCTCGTGTTTCCGTTCGATCGGCGATTTGCCGCGTCGCTCTGGCGCCAATTATAGTATTGGATTTTGTGGCGGCTACCCTTCGGTTGAGTCTCTCAAAGATCGTCCTGCTCCAGCTTATGCAGCAACGCGACATTGATTTCGGGAGGAATCTGATAACAGGGCAGTCCCATGATTGGGCCTTGTCGCGCTCAATCGTTCGTGCCTGACGCCTCCTGCTGCGGTCCGGCGACGGCAATGACCATTTGCTCTTGCTTGAGGTAGCGCCGAGCCGCCGCTAGCAAATCCGCCTTGCCAATCTCGTAAATCAATTCTCTGTAATTCGCCAGATAATCCAGGCCGAGTCCGTAGCTCTGCATGCTATGAATGCTCGAGGCGATGCCTTCGTTGCTCTCGAGACGCAAGGGCAAGCGACCAGTGAAATAACTTTGGTTGTCGGCCAGGTCTTCGTCAGATACCTCGTCGCTGACGAGGATTTCGATTTCCTCGAGGATGCTATCTATGGCCAGGTCGACATTATCGGGATTGACGCCAGCGTTGATGGTCCAGGGATCGGGTCCGTGGCCGCCGCTGACACGGCTGAAGGCGTAATAGGCCAGGCCTTTGTCTTCGCGCACGCTTTTGCCGATGCGCCCCATCATGCCAAATTCGCCGAGTACGCTATTGGCGAGTTGCGCGGCCAGATAGTCATCTGCCCGGCGCGCCGGACCAATGACGCCCATGCTGATATCGCTCTGCGTCTTGCCCGGAACGAATACCGCTTGGCGTTGTGAACACGCGGGTGAATTGGCAAGCGGCGCCGACAGGACCTCCGGTTGATGAGCATTCTGCCAGTCGCCGAAGTTATCCTGCACCAGATCGGCCGCATCTTTCGGAGCGACTGCGCCCACGATGACCAGGATCATGCCGCGCGGCCCAAAATGGGTTCGATGAAAGGCTTGCAGGTCGCGTTGCGAGATGCGCTTGATCGTCTCCTCATTCCCGAAGGCGCCGTAATGATAGGGATGGGACGGCGGATACAGCGCTTCTCGCATGGCTTTGGCGGCGCGATAGCGCGTGTCGAAGTTGCTGTACTGCAGCCAGGTCAGTTTTTCGCCGCGCAAGCGTTCGACGTGATCTTGCGGGAAAACCGGGTTGCGCAAGATGTCGTTGGCGGTCTCAAGCAAGAGGCGCAGATCTTCCGCCAGCGCCTTGCCGGACAGGCCAATTTTGTGGATATGTCCGCGAACGCTCAAGTCTGCGCCGTTGTCTTCGAGGGCGCTATGGATGTCATCGAAATCACGGCTGCCCGCGCCGGTCATCAAGGCGCTCGCGACATAAGCCGACAGTCCGCTGGATTCGGGCGATTCGTAGATGCTGCCGGCGTGCAGCGAGCCCATGACATTGACCGATTGCCCGTTTGGATTCTCATAGACCAGCAAAGTGATGCCGTTGTCCAGTACGATGCGGCGGATGTTGTTCGAATTGGGAATGCTCAAGTTGGATGCAGTCATGCCGATGCCGTCTCCGCTTCCGGATCGGTGGGATGCAGAATGCCCACCACTCTGCGCTGTGGAATCAGATAACGATTGGCGACATCCTGCACATCGTCGAGCGCAACGTCTGTCAGCCGGTCGACGAATCCATCGAACCAGCTTTCATCTTCCAATATGAAGGATTGCGCCAGCCAGTAGGCTTGCTCGGTCACGCCCTCGGTGCTGTATGCGAAAGCCGCCTTGGCCTGTTTGCGGGCGCGATTCAACTCAGCTTCGGTGATGCCGTCCGCTTGCAGCCGCGCGATCTCCGCCAATACGGTGGCTTCGGCTTCCTCGGCAGATCGGCCTTCGCGCAAGGTAATCATGATGGAGTACAGAAAAGGATCGATGGTCGGCAGCAGCCAGGCGCCGACGCTGGCCGCGATTTCGGTTTTGACCAAGGCTTGATACAACCGACTGGTTTTGTTATCCGATGCGCCGCTTGATCCGCTCAGGATGTTGTCCATCACTTTGAGTTTGACCCAGTCTTCGTGGGTCGCCGGCGGCGCGTGATGACATATTTCGCAGAACGCCGTTTTGCCCGGTCGCTCAACATTCACTCGCCGCTCGCCTTGCTGGGGCGGTTCGTGCCTGACGAATAGGGCGGGCCGTTCCCGCGCGTCAATGGAACCGAAGAGCTCATTGACCTTCGCCAGCATCTCATCCGTATCGAAGGCGCCGACGGCGACGACGGCGGCATTGGCAGGGCAGTAGTGATGGCGATAGTGCGCGTAGAGATCGTCGCGGGTCATGCTCCGCAAGTCACTTTCGTCGCCGATGATGCGGTGGTGATAACCATGCACACGAAAGGCTGCGCCTTGCACCGCTTCCTGCAGCCAGAACGTCGGCTCGTTTTCCGCGCCCTGCCGCTCGGAGATGATCACGGTGCGTTCCGATTCGGTCTCGCCGGGATCGAATATGGCGTTGTTCATGCGGTCGGCTTCGGCGGCCATGGCGATGCCCGCTTTGTCGGCCGGCACGGTCTCGAAATACATGGTGTAGTCCATGAAGGTGAAGGCATTCCACATGCCGCCGGCGCGGTCAATTTCGCGATCGAGCAGGCCGGCGGGAAAGCGCTCGGTGCCTTTGAACATCATGTGCTCGACCCAATGCGAGATGCCGGTTTTGCCGGTAGGCTCGTTGCGGCTGCCCACGCGATAGGCGACCCACCAACTGATGATGGGCGCGCTGTGGACTTCCTTGAGGATGACGGTGAGTCCGTTGGGGAGGGTGGTGCGGGTGGAGTTGGTCACATTCATGCCTTGTTTTTGCGACTTTCGGTGACGCTCGCCGCTTGCGCGATAAGAATCGCCAGATTATAGCATAGGGCAGGCGTTAGCGTAGCTTGGTCTCCATAATCGCTGCCTCCGGATGCTGGTCCGCCACCCAGGCGCCGACAGCGGCGACGGCCCGGTGCATGCCGTCGGTCGGCCGCGCTTTGCCCAGATTTGTCATCTTGACGATGTACTGGTTCGCCTCCGCGCGCGGCGACAGCAGAATCATTGTATGTTGGTCGATGGTTGGCTCCTCGACGACAACTTCAAAGGCGGCTTCGTCGCGCCGGGCATCGACATATGCCCGCAGCAGGGCGATATGCGCCTCGCCGTCGCGCACACGCTGCGCCTCGAAACGTTCGACGAGTTCAGCGGCGTTGAGCGGCGAATGGAGAAACAGGTGGGGCATGGCGACCTCCTTGATCACCGGCGCGTGAGGCGCCGCCGTCTCGTCCCGCCGGAAGACGAGAAAATGCGCGCGCCGACCTTCGCGATAAGCCTTGGCTTCGTACTTGGTACAGAAGCGACCGGGCATCTGGCGCGCCCATGGGTGTTCGAGCGCGTTGCTCAGCCCGGACGTATTGGAAAGCGTCTCATGCGCCAATTCAGCGTACTCGACGATATCCGTGGCCAGCGTGAGCATGCCGCCCCGAATCAGCCGGCTGGTCATAAGCGCAACCGTGTCGGGTTTGATCAAGCGGCGACGATGATGTCGCTTCTTGAACCAGGGATCGGGAAAGTTGATGTGAAACTCGGTCACGGTCTCTGGTTCCAGCAGGTGGGCCAGGGCGGTTTCGGCGCTGGAATGGATTGGCCGGACGTTTGTCAGTTTCAGCCTGTCGATCTTGTTTTCGGCTTTGGTCATCGATTGACTGGATACTTCGAATCCGAGAATGTTGCAGTCCGGTCGCGTCTGCGCCAGATGAATCAGGTAATTGCCGTTGCCGAAGCCGATCTCGACGATGATCGGGCGCGCGACGGGGAATAGCGCTGTGAAATCCAGCGGCCAACTGACGTTCAGATAGTTGAGCTTCTTCAGCATGAATCTGTGTCCCGGCCTGGCTTGGCTGATGGCCGTCAAGGGCGTAAACGGGGATGCGCGGCTTATGATGGCGCTACGATCGGACGCTTGCGTTTCAGTGTTTCCGGAACGAAGAACAAGAATATGCTGGCTGCGGCCAGGCCGGAACCGGCGATGACCCAAACTGCCGAACTGAGCACCAGCAGGTCGGCAATGGCGCCGACGACGAGTGGCGCGCCGGTGTGGCCGAGGTCGCCGATCAAACGCCAGACGCCGAGGAATTCGCCCCTTGATTGCGCCGGCGACAGATCGGAGCCCAGGGTCATCATCGTTCCGGCGCCCAAGCCATTGCCGATGCCGATCAGCATGGCCGCGAATAACAAGCTGCCAAACGATGTTGTGAATGGGATCAGCGCCATGCCCAGCGCTTGAATGGCGAAGCAAGGCACGATGGCGAACTTGCGACCCAATCGATCCATTATCCAGCCGGCAACGACAAAGAGACTGAAGTCGACGGCGACTGACAGGCTGACTATCAGGCCAATCTGTTCGATACCCAAGCCCAAGACATCAGCGGCAAACAGAGGGATGATGACGATTCGACCGGCCCGGATCGTCTGCGCCAGGACTTGCGCCGTGCCCGCCGAAGCCAGAACGCGATAGTTCTCCTGCAAGATCGACATCACTTGCAATTTGTGATGCTGCTGAGCTTTCTCGTCGCTGGTCTCGCCTCTGTCGTTACGCGTGAACAGGGCTACGCCAATCAACCCCCCCAGGCTGACCAGACCGCAGCAGATGAATCCGGCGCCAAAGCCGGCCAGCCCCGCGATAATTCCACCGGCGGCCGGTCCGATGAAACCACCGAGGCGATGCGTGCCGCCAAACATCGAGATAGCCTTGCCGCGCTGGCTTAGCTGTACCGAGTTCGTGACATACACATGCGCGGATACGTGATACATCGCGCGGCCGCATCCAGCCAGCAGGCGCAGCAAAATGACAATCCAAATGGTATGGGCGAAGACAAGCAGCGTCACGGAAAGGGCGGTGATGGCCATGCCCATCATCATGACCTGCTTGTTGCCAATGCGCCGTTGAAGCATGCCGGTAGGCACATCGGCGATCAAGGTGCCGATGCCCTCGCCGGCCAAAACCAGGCCGATCAGTCCGTAACTGATTTGGAAATCAGTAGCGAACAAGGGCAAGATCGGCACCAGCAAGCCGTTGCCCAATGTGATCATGAGGGCGGGAAAATAGAATGACAGGATCAGGGAGCTCAATCCTGTCTCCGAATTGCGTTGATTGTAGCGGCGCGCCAGTGAGGACAACATCAAGCTAGTTTAGCGCGAACGATGCAAAAGCGCAGTGGTCAGTCAGCGCTGGAACCTCGTAAGACATCGCCAAGAATGTCAATTGCGCGCTGGATAGTGGCTTCGTCCGACATCGTGAAATTCAGTCGCATCGTCGCCAGTCCGTCGTCTTCGTCCAGAAAGAAGTACTTCCCGGGCACGAAAGCAACTTTGCGCTCAACCGCCCGCCAATAGAGTTCCTCGGCATCAATGCCATCAGGTCCTTCAACCCAGATGAACATGCCGCCTTCGGGTTTGATCCAGCGATACGAATCCGGAAAACTTCGGTCGAGCGCTTCCAGCATGGCTTCTTGACGCGGACGATACAGGTCGATGATCTTGGGCAGCTGCCGATCCAGATATCCGCCGCTGATGTATACCGTCGCTTGCGCTTGCGCGTAGGTATTCGAATGCAGATCGGCCGCTTGCTTGGCGATCCGCAGCCATTGCCGAATCAAGGCTGGCCCAACGCAGAAGCCCAGACGCAATCCCGGCGCAAACACCTTGGAGACCGTGCTGACGTAGATGGTATTCTCGGGCGCAAAAGTGTAGAAAGGCGGCACAGCTTCGCCGCGATAGCGCAAATCGCTGTAGGGGTCGTCTTCGATGACCAAGGCATCGTACCGTTTAACGATCTCGGCGACCTGCTCGCGGCGTTCCACGCTGAGCGTACGGCCGGTCGGATTCTGAAACGTGGCGACCAGGTAGATAAATTTGACCGATTGACGCTCGAGCGTTTCCGCCAATGCATCCGGGACAATGCCATCGTCATCGGTTTCGATGCTCACATATTTCGGTTCATAGGCGTTGAAGGCGGTGATGGCGCCCAGATAGCTGGGAGACTCCAATGCGACTGCATCCCCCGGAGTTATCAAGATCTTGCCCAAGAGATCAAGCGCGCTTTGCGAACCGTTGAACACGATGATTTCGTCGGCGCTTGCTTGGATGTTTTTTGCCGTGAGATAATCGGCGAGGCTTTCACGAAAGGGCAGGAATCCTTCCGTGTAGTCATATTGCAGGGCCGCTGCGCCGTAACGATCGAGCACGGCTTCGTTGATGTGATACAGGTCCTCGATTGGGAAGCTCTGGGGCGCCGGGATTCCTCCAGCCAAAGAGATCATGCCCGGCTGAGATACGACCTTAAAAATCTCGCGGATGGCGTTGCCGCGCATGTTTCGCGTGCGTTGACTGAGCAAGGAGCGGAAATCCGCAGTCATCTGGCGGTCACCTCACAAATGGAATAGCTGACGTCTCTTATGCGGAGCATCGTCAGCCTATGATAGGGCGCAGCGGAGCGTTGTCTATGCCAGATAGTCGCGCAAATTGTGTGCCAGCTGTGGATGGCGCAGGCGACGCAAGGCTTCCTTTTCCAACTGGCGAATGCGTTCCCGACTCAACCCAAACTTGTCGGCGATTTCTTCCAGGGTATGCGGTTCGCCTCCGCCCAGGCCAAATCGCAAACGCAAGATATGGCTTTGACGCGGCGTGAGCTCGGCCAGCACCTCTTCAATAGTTTCTCCCAGCAGATTCTGCATGGCGGAGTCAGCCGGGCTGATCGTCTCTTGATCTTCGATGAAATCGCCGAATTCACTGTCGCCGTCGTCGCCTACCGGACGCTCAAGCGCGATAGCGTGTTGGCTGGCATCCAGCATGGCGCGCACCGCGTCGGCCGCAACCTCCATGGCGGAAGCGATTTCTTCGGCGGTCGGACGCCGGCCCAAGGTCTGCTCGAGGTCTTGAGCGGCGCGATACATCTGCCGAATTCTTTCGGTCATGTGCAGCGGTATACGAATGGTGCGGGTCTTTTGAGCAAGCGCGCGGGTGATGGCTTGTCGAATCCACCAGGTGGCGTAGGTGCTGAAGCGATTGCCGCGCGTGTAATCATATTTGTCCACGGCTCGCATTAGGCCGACGTTGCCTTCCTGAATTAGATCCGGGAATGGCAATCCTTGACCCATATAGCGCTTCGCTATGCTGACAACCAAGCGGGTATTGGCGCGGCCCAGATGTTCACGGGCATTTTGTCCGTCGACGACAAGACGGCGCAGGTGCCTGCGCCATCGCTCGCTCTTTTCAACCAGGTCCGGCTGTTCCAGACGTCGCCGCGCCTTAAGGCCGCGTTCAATGCGCTTGGCCAAATCAATTTCATCAGCAGCTGTCAACAAAGGTTCTTGCGCCATCTGTCGAAAATACAAACCGACGGGGTCGTCGGCGGATATGGCGCTTATGTCGGCAACCTGGACCGGCCGGGGAAGGTCGCGGAGTTCGTATTCTTGCTCGACGATTTCCGATACCTGTTGCGATTGCAGGCTATCGCTGTCTTTTCGTAATTCTATGCCTAATTCATCCAGTTCAAAAAGCAATGTTCGCAGGGCAGCGCGATCTTCTCCGTCATCATCCAGTGCCCCTATTATCTGCTCATAAGTCAAATAACCACGTTTGTCAGCAAGCTCTACCAATACTTGTATCACGACGAGACCTCTACTTGTGGGTAGGTGAATAAGATCAGTATGTCTATTCGACTGTAAAAGAGCACCTCAGCTTGCTCTATTTTGAACGAAATATGGCTCCAATGTCAACCGACAGATTTGAACAAAAACAACAGTAGGCTTAATGTCTGATTTGAACAGCCGCTCGGCGGCAGCGAAAAGGTCGGCCGCGCTCACATTACACAACAGATTTGCTCCTTGCATGAGCAAGGAGGTTTATCAAAAAAGAGAATCATCAAAATGTAAGGGCGAGTATTGTGCCAGGCTTGATCTTCGCTGGATGCATATGTCGCGGCGCACAAGGCCTGCGCCGTTGCTAGCTCTTGAATGCCGTAGGAACGATTTCCGCCCTTTAGCGCGAGATAATCTTGTTGGCGATGCCAAACCAAAATGGCGCGCCTTGCGCCGCGGCGATAACGGTGGCTGCGATGCCCAAGATCTTGCCCAAGAGCAGCGCGCCCCAGCCATCGGGATTATTGTCTGGGAAGTAATTCCAAAGATTGTTGGGGTTGAATCTAATATTGTGATCCGCAGGAATGTCGCTGACATCATCAAACGACCATCCGATAGGCAGGCTCAGGTCCTGCAGGTCTTGCAATCGGTTCGCCAGCTCGGCGCCGGTCCCGATGACATCTTCGACGCCGCTCTCGGATTGCGCCTGGTTGGCTCGAAACACATCATCGTCTTGCTCGACGGCGTTGACGTCTTGCGCCAGCTGTCCGCTCTGCACGGTGTAATTGGCTTCGGAACTGATTTGGGCGCGCCGCGCCGGATCTTCCCACAAGGCGCGGGCGATATGCAAGGTGTCGATGTTGACTGCCAGCGCAATTACGAGCGCCACCGCAAGAGACAGGTTCTTCATTTTTGAGGCGTAGTTGGCGCTGGCGCGGCTCATGGCGCGATTGAACCAGGTTTCGAGGTTGGCTCGTGTATCCTCAACCGAGGCCGCGCTGGCGACGACTGCGGACAGCGTATTGCGGAGATAGGGGCTTTCCACCTGTCCCATGCTGGCCATCATGGCGATGTTGTCCGTCGGCTGCAATCCAACCTGGCTGATCTCTTCATCAATCTGGTTGAGCGCATCGGCGATGGCATAGCGATAGCGTCGATCTCGAACATAACGCAGTGATTGCCGCAATTCCGCCAGCCCGTCGCCAGTTGTGATCACACGGTTGACCATCAGGCGCAGGCCTCGCCGTTCAGGTCCAGCCGGCATGCCATCGATAATATTGAGCAGAGCGCCAAACACGCGCTGGTCGGAATCAGCTTTGACCGTGCTCAATACCACATCAACAAAGGTTTCCGGCTCGATCCAATCGACGGCGTTAATCGGTCCGTCGGCAATTTTGGCCGCCTCATCACGGGAGATGCGTTGTGTGGCCGTCAGCGGATCCGCCTTGACCAGCTGTATGAGCGGATGTGTGTATACCTTGGCCTGCAAAACCGGATCGTCGATGACGTTGTTCAGCGTATGGCGCAGGTTGCGCGCGCGAAGACGGGTCGCGCGAGAAATCAAGGAGTTGATTTCTGTGACCAGAATGCTCAACAGAACGTAAAGAAATACCATCCCGCCAATGACTTCGACAATAGCAGCCAAGCGGCCTACCTTTCGTTGTTACCAATGCTCGGTTCAAAACAAGGGTAGACAAATTTCTGTATTGCGCAAGCACATATGGTCGCAAGCTATAGCCGAACGCTGGCGCGTGTGGGCGTGATTGTGGGTCGAGGCGTGATAGACGGCGCTTCTTGCGTACTCGGTCGTCGCGAGGGCAGCGGCGTCGGCGTGGGCGATTTGGTGAATGTCGGGCTTGGACTTGTGGTGGGAGAGGGCGTGAAGGTGCGCGTCGGCGTAGGGGTCGGGTGTAGCGCGCGGATGATGTCTTCGTGCATGAAGACTGGCTCCAGCCTGCGCGTGAGCGGATTATCGTCCAGGACGTACCATTCCGAGTTCGCTTCCCTGGCGATGACGCAGACGGTTTCGCCCTCGTCTACGGCGCCGACAATCCGGCTGTTTGTCGACGGCTGGGAGCGAATGATGGCCGTCTGCACGGTCACCACAAAGTCTTCGCACGATGGGACGGGCGTAAAGGTGGGCAAAGCCGTGGGGGCAAGAATCTCCAACTCGACGATGCGTTCCGCGGTAGCGGTATATTCCACGATGGCTTGGCGCGTTGACTCGATGACGGTGGCGCCAGTCGCCATGAAGTTGCGCAGCCCCAGCCAGAGATAATAGACGCCGAAAACGACGGCAATGCCTATCAGAAAGATAAACCATGACGGGGGTCCGCTGCGTTGAGGGTAACCCACGACGACCTCGTATATCACGTTGACTCTTAACGTAGACGAAATCGCGCGCAGCGCAAGCAAGCGTTGGCAAGCCGTAGGATGAACGATAGCCAAGCGTCTGCCTCCGTTGGAATTGACGGCAATTCCACTGCATTGGACGCTGTTTTCAAGAGCATCACGTCGCGAATAATCCCTTCCATAAAATTGCGCATGCCGCATAATAGCCGTCTACGTGTTTAGGAAGATTCAATGCGCGCTCGCCGTCGATTGCTATTCGTTTGTACGTTACTCATATACGTTATGGCGCCGTTCGCGCCGCTCGCGCAAGCCCGGGACAGCCTGATAGTCTATGCGGCGACATCGCTGACGGACGCATTTGAGCAGCTTGTCGCAGACTTCGAGCAAACACATGCGGATGTTGAGATCGCGCTCAACTTCGCCAGTTCGTCGACTTTGGCGGCGCAGTTGCTGGAAGGCGCTCAAGCCGATGTCTTCGCCAGCGCCAATGAGGCGCGGATGGATCAGATTGTCGACGATGGTTTGATCGCGTCGGAGGCGGTTGAAATCTTCGCGCGCAATCAACTCGTTCTTGCCCTGCCGCTTGATAATCCGGCGCAGATCGCGAGCATCGCCGACCTCGCCGGCAAGCCTGTTCTATTGGTTCTTGCGGTGCAGGGCACACCCATCCGCGAATACACGGATGCCATGTTCCAGTCATACTCAAGTGACTTGGGCGATGAATTCGTCGAACGGGTGCTGGATAACCTCGTCTCCGAAGAGAGCAACGTTCGGCAAGTGATCACACGTGTGGCCTTGGGAGAAGCCGATGCTGGCATCGTTTATCAGACCGATGTCATCGGAGCAATTGGCGAGCAGGTGATCACAATCCAGATTGATCCAGAACATAATCAACTGGCGTCATATCCGATCGCTGTACTGGACCATTCGACCAAGCAAGCATTGGCGGGGACATTTGTCGACTTTGTGCTATCCGAGCGGGGCCAGAGAATTTTGAGCGACTTTGGCTTCTGTTCGCCTGTCGACATCTTGGAAGATTCGCGTCCGGGCGTTACTCCCGAACCTGAGGCGCTCGCAAACGTAACAACCGACGAGGAAGTCGACCCTTGTGAAGACACAGCGCCGCCAAGTTGACAAGCTGCTCCTATATTCGGTCAGCGGATTCGCGTTTTTGCTGTTGACGATTCCCGTCTTGGTGCTCGTTCTGAGCGGTGTTGGATCGCGGGCTTGGGAGGGCATACCGGAATCATCAACGGTTGTCTCGGCTGTCATGCTCAGCTTCGCGTCCACCATGATTGTGGTATGCCTTGCGGCCGGCTTTGGAACGCCGCTTGCTTACGTACTGTCAAGAAACGAATTCCGGGGCCGCCGTTTCGTCAGCTTGTTCATTGAGCTGCCAATTGTGATGCCGCCCGCAGTTGCTGGACTGGCGCTGTTGCTGACGTTTGGACGCCGAGGCGCGATTGGTTCATTCCTGGCCGACTTAGGCATTATCATTCCGTTTTCGTTGGCCGCGGTTGTGCTGGCGCAATTCTTCATCTCGGCGCCATTCTACATCCGCTCGGCCCAGGTCGGGTTCGCCGGCATTTCGCCAGAAGTTGAAGATGCCGCCCGCGTCGATGGCGCTTACGGTTGGCAAATGTTCTGGTATATCACCTTGCCGATTGCCTGGCGCGCGCTGGCATCCGGCATGATCCTGTGTTGGGCGCGGGCACTGGGGGAATTCGGCGCTACCATTCTATTCGCGGGCAACTTGCAAGGCAGAACGCAGACGATGCCGCTGCTGGTATACAGCGTCTTCGAGCGCGACATTGGCGCGGCTATCTGGACCGGACTGATTCTGATTGCGCTGGCATTGATTGCGCTTTTCTTGTCGCAGCGCTTTGCCGCAGCGCAAGACCGGCTGTCTTGATAAACTGCCATGTGTAGCCACCGATGAATCGCGCAATCATGAAAAGGAGAGAATCTGAGCATGAGTGACAGAGGGCAAGTGCTGATTCTTTGCACGGCAAATTCAGCGCGGTCGCAAATGGGCGAAGGCTTGCTGCGCGAATTGGCGGGCGCGCGCTTTGACGTCTACAGCGCCGGCGCCCGTCCCTCGAGCGTCAATCCCTTCGCGATTGCAGCCATGCGCGAGCGCGGCATCGATATTTCCAATCACCGTTCGGATCATCTTGACCAATATCTGGACAAGGCATTCGATTACGTCATCACCGTTTGTGACCATGCCGCCGAGAGCTGCCCGGTCTTCCCGGGTCGCGCACAGCGCATCCATTGGGGTTTCCCCGATCCAGCCGCCAAATCTGGCGACGACGAAGAGATCTTAGCCTCATTCGTCGAGGTGCGAGACGGTTTGGAGGCACAGTTTCGCAAGTGGCTGGAGGCGCTGGATTAGCCCTGTCGGCGTCAGATTGTCAACTCGATCAGCGCTAAATGGGATTCCTAACCTTGGCCAGGTAGCTCTCGATCGCGGCGATGCTGCGCGTGGCGGCGTCGGAGCGCGGGTTTAGGCCTAGCGCGTAACGGAAATCGACCAGCGCCTCATCCAATCTCATTTGTCGCTGCTTGACCAATCCGCGGTTGTAGTACGATTCGAAGCGTCCCTTGTCCAGGTCAATCGAGTGATTGAAGTCGTCGAGCGCCGCGTCATAGTCCTCGAGGCGGAAGCAAGCGTAACCGCGCAAGTTGTGCAGTTCGGCGCTGTCCGGCTGCAAGCGAATCGCCTGTGTGCAATCTTCGCGCATTCCAGCCCAATCGTCGATCTGTCCGCGCACCAACCCCCGCATCCGGTAGACTTCGGCCTGATTCGGCTGCAGGCGCAGCGACGTGCTGAAATCGTTTATCGCCTTGTCCTGATCTCTGCGCTGATGATAGCGTACGACTCCACGACTGTAATAGGCATGGGCGGAATCGGGCTGCCGCCGAATGATCGCTGTCAGCGAATCGATTGCCTGCGAATACAGCTTTTCTTCCAGCTGCAACTCGGACAACTGATAGAGCGCCTTCAGGTCTTGGTCCGGCGCAGTCTCCGCCTTTGGCGCGGACAAGTTTTCGAGCTGCCGGATCAGCTCCCACAGGGCGCCGGGAAAAGGCGAAACGCCGGTGAGCTCGGCGATGCCAAGCGCGCTGGATTCGCCGGTGATTTCGTCCAACTTGGGTGGCAGATGACCGGGAAGGACCTGCTCCTCGAGGACGAGCGGCCTGCCGTGAACATCGATGACCATACGCACGAAGCAGTTTTCCTCCCGCCGATTTGTCGCCGGTTTGCGCTCGACGCCGGTGCTGAATCGAAAAGGCGCCACCAGTTGCACATCGTATCCGTCTCCCGTTATCGTCAGGAAATCCGCTTCAAAGCGCAATCTTGCGGGCTCATGCTGTTGATGCGGACGAGACACGATCCAGGACAAGATCAAGAGCAGGGCGGCCGTCGCGAGCAGCCACCACATTTGCAGGACGAGACCTGCCAGCAGCATCGCCGCAGCTACAACGCGCAGCAGCAAGGGCAAAACGCGACGGGCTTGCCGACGTTGGGTCCGAAAGAAATCGCCGCTGATGATCACGGGCTCAATGTCGGTGATGTTTTGCATAAGCGGTAGTCCGCATGTTTGCTTGAACTGATCTGGCCAGCGTTTTTGCCGCTTCGCACGCTTTAGTTGACACGGCCCGGTTGCGCATGCGTGACCTTGAGCGCCAGCGGATTCGGCCACTTGCGATTGTTATACAGGCGCTGAGCCCGACAGTAGGTGATCTTCAGCCAATCGTCCGATTGCTCCCAGCGGGTTTCGGGAATTACCTCAGGTTGATATTCGAGTACAGTGCCCGATTGTCCCAGCACCACGATTTCCGTTTGATTGGACGCGCGCACGCTCTGGACATTTATTGTGCGCCACTCGCCCATCTCCAGCGCAGGACCCAAGTCTAAAATGTAGACCGTACCGCGCGCCTTGTCCCAAGTGAAATACAAGTCGCCTTCACGCGTCGCTTGCCAGGGACGGATGCCGCGGGTCGCTTCCCCGTTGACGAAATTCCATAATCCAATCTCGCGTACTCGATCGTCCATGTCTCGAGGCAGCTGGCCATCGGCATCTGGACCGCCAACCGCCAGGAGCAGTGTTCCGCCTCGCGAGCGAATATCGACCAGCAGTTCAATGAGCTCGCGCCCGGACTTCAGTTGGTCATTGCCCGCCTTGTATTGCCATTGAGTTCCGATTGTATAGTGCGCTTCAAACGGTCCGCGGACGTCGTCGCGGCGTTCTTGTTCCGGCGTGACGATAGCGCCCCGCGTGATTATGAGATCCCGCCGCAGACTCCAGGCGTATTCCACCAGCGACCGAGTCGCCTGTCGATAACCATCGAAGCACAGCATATCCGGTTGATAGCGCTCGATCAGTTCTCGAATCTGCGCCTGGCCATATTCGAGCAGCTCGCTGTTGTATTCGGGGTTGGCATAATCGCGCGCCCGCGCCGGGACTTTGCCCCGACGCCATTGAAACCAGGCGTCATCGGGTGAGAAGTAGAAGCTCAGCGGGATGTCATATTTGCGAAAAGCCTCAACGTATTGGCGCAGTATGTCCTGGCCATAGGGCGTATTCATGACGTTGAAGTCGGTTGTCGCTGTGTCCCACATGCAGAAGCCATTGTGGTTTTTGGCGGGGACGGTCACATAGTCAAAGCCACATAGCTTGGCCAGGCGCGCATACCATTCCGCATCAAATAGCCGGGGGTAGAAAAAGCGCGGCAACTGCGTGAAGTAGCGCTGCAAGTAATCCGCCGAGGCGCCGATAACCGAATGCGCGTTGACCATGCCGAAGGGCGCGTCTACCGTCCAATAGAGATACATGCCCAATGCCATGTCCTGGTACCAGGCCAGACGCGCCGGCAAATTGGACATATTGGTATAGACGGCTTGCGAAGCGCGATCTTGTTCCCGTTGGCTTGAGTCGTCCGCAGTTGTTGGCATGTCCGTAGAGGCAGAAACTATATTTTCGCTAATTCTATCTCACCAGCGCCGACTTGGCTCAAGTTATTCCGGCAAGCCGGCGCGAATTGCGCTCTTTTCTCTTTCAGCATTTGCCAAGCTAGGTTCCTGCAGGTTTCGACCAAGGTCCAAGACCGCCAATAGTTTGCAAATGATAGGCGTATTGTGCATATTTGGAGTTGAGCACCTTCGACAATTTGAGAATTCCGGAGTCGCAAATGAAGCCTAATCCCGAGTCTCCAAGTACAGCTAGACCGCAAGTGGAACAGGAGCAGTCGCTCGACGCAATCGACCGCAGATCTTTTGCGGCCGAATCCTCGCCCTGGGAGGGCGCAGCTGATCCAATTGAATTGCAAAATGGGCCAATCGCTCAACCGGCTGGTCCGGCTGTCGTCGCTCTCGACGGGGAGTGGCAGCTCGCGGAAGGCGGCAAGGTGGAGGAGCGCCTGGGCGATACCTGGCCCGATGCGATACCGGCGCGTGTGCCCGGCAGTGTGCATACCGCGCTTGTGGAAGCCGGTCGATTGCCGGATCCAACGTTTGGCCTCAACCAGGCCTTGGCGCGTGAAGAGAGCTTCAAGACCTGGTGGATGCGCCGCGAATTCCGACGCGAAGACCTGGGCGCGCGCGCGCAGTTGTGCTTTGGCGGGATCGCCAACCGCTGCACGGTTTGGCTTAACGGGCAGATGCTGGGCGGCCACGAAGGCATGTTTGGAGGGCCGGACTTTGAAGTTGGCGAATTGCTCGAAAACGACAATGTTGTGGTGGTGAGGCTCGATCCGATACTCTTTGATACGGACGCGGTCACCAGCCCAAATCCCGATAACAACAACAGTTGGAAGAATACCGTTGTCTTCAACAACGTCTACGGCTGGCACTATTCCAATCTGCCGGCGCTGGGCATATGGCAGCCAGTCTCGATTCGTAGCGCGCCCGATGTCGCGCTGCCACATCCATTTGTGAGAACGGTCGATTCGGAAGCCGGCATCGTGGAGTTAGCGCTTCGTTTTGAAGCGGGTGCGGATAAATGGTCTGGGACACTCCAAGGCAGCATCGCTCCCGAGAACTTCACGGGAGAATCGTTTTCATTCGAGAGACGCGTCGACAGCGAAGCCAAGACACGAGACGTTCTTTTGCGCATGGAGATTCCTGAACCGAAGACGTGGTGGCCAGTCGATATGGGCGACCCCAATCTCTATCGCATGACCTTGTCTTTCGCGCCGGACGGCGGCGGGACGGCGGACGCGCACAGTTTCACTTTCGGATTGCGCACCATCGAGATGGCGCCTTTGCCCGATGGACCGGACCCTGAACATTACAATTGGACTTTTGTCATCAACGGCCAGCCGATGTTCATGAAGGGATCGAATTGGTGCACGCTCGATCCGCTGATGGATTTCTCGCGCGAGCGCAACGAGCGCTTCATCGAGCTGGCCGCCATGCAGCATATCCAAATGCTGCGGCCCTGGGGCAGCGGCATGCCCGAGACCGACGAATTCTACGATCTCTGCGATCGATATGGCATCCTGGTCATGCAGGAGTGGCCGACGGCGTGGAACAGTCATGTTACGCAGCCCTACAACATGCTGGAAGAAACCGTGCGGCGCAACACCCTGCGACTGCGCAATCATCCGTCCCTGGCGATGTACGGCGGAGGCAACGAATCCCACAAGCCCTTTGGTCTGGCGATAGACATGATGGGGCGCTTGAGTATTGAACTGGACGACACCCGACCCTTTCATCGCGCCGAGCCCTGGGGCGGCAGTGATCACAACTACAATTGTTATTGGGGACGAGAGCATCTGGATCACAACTTGAATATGGAGTCGACGTTTTTCGGCGAATTCGGCCTGGCGTGCAGCCCGCCATATGAGTCGGTCTTGCGATATTTGCCCGACGATGAAAAAGACCTGTGGCCGCCCAAAGCCGACGGCGCATTCGCCTACCATACCCCAATCTTCAACACCTATGGCGATGTCGAACGCCTGATTCAATATTCCAATTACTTTGTTGCTGAAGACTGTAGTCTGGAGGAGTACACCATCGGCTCGCAATTGTCGCAGGCCGTCGGCATCCGCCATACGCTGGAACGCGCTCGCTGTCGTTGGCCGGATTCCACCGGCGTGCTCTATTACAAGCTCACGGATAATTATCCGGCCGCGTCCTGGGCCTGCGTAGATTGGTACGGCGCGCCCAAAATTGGTCACTATTTCTTCCAGGATGCATTCGCGCCGCTCCACGCCGCCGTGCTATTCACCAGCCTCAATTGCGCTGGAGAAGCACTGAATCTGCCGGTCTACTTGCTCGATGACGCTAATGCGCTTGACGGGGGGCAGTGGAGAGTATCCGTGCGCGCATTTGATGGGCGACTGACAAATGTCAGCAGCAGGGATTTTACCGGCGTCGGCAAAGTTGACAGTCCTTTTTATCTCGGCGACTTCAATCTGGACGCCAATCTTACGGATACCGTTCCACTATTCGTCGTCGCGGAAGTGCTCGTGAACGACAGCGTTGAACAGCGAACCTTCTATTTCGTGAACCACGAAGCGCGTAAAGGCAGTCTGTTCGATTTGCCGAAGACGACTTTGGAGCTGGCGGTTAGAGACGACAAGGTAGTCGTGCGAAACACGGGCGGTCTGCCTGCGGTAGCCGCTAATGTCTCGCGGCCAGGACATTTGGATACGTTCTCGATTTCGGACAACTACTTTTGGCTCGATGCCGGCGAAGCGGTGACGCTAGAGGTAAACAACACGTCCGGGCTGAGCGTAGACGCCTGGAACGCCGCGACACAAGTCCTCGGCCGCTAGACGAATCTGGGCGCTACTTCGGAGTCGCCGCAAACCGATTCTGCAACTTATGTCGAAAAGAAAAGGGGCCGTGGATGGCCACAGCCCCTCTTGGTGCTTGGAGATCGCCGTATCGTTACATGCAATCCGGCTTGAAGTAAACCAGCTTGTGGCTTGACCAGGATCCGTGATGGAAGGGTCCGTCCGGCACGTTGCCCATGCAATTCGACCAGACGTGTACCAACCCCGGATTCTCCACGTAGGTGAAGAAGGGCACGTTTTCATAGAGCCAGGCATCTCGCTCGGCGGAGGCGGCGATGAAGCCCTCGCTGCCCGGCGGGTAGCTCACGAGTTCCTCGTGGATCGCGTACAAGTCCATGATCCAGTCGGGCGGCGCTTCCCCGGATTCGCCGTCGGTGTTGTACCAGGTTCCCCAGAGCGGTCCCCAAAGGTCGTTGGGAACATAATCCGGGTAGGTGTGGGCGGCGAAGAGCGGCGCGGTATTCCAGTTGATGCCGGCCTGTGTCTCGTTGGAGCGGCGGCGTTCGCCAATCAGGGCGCCGTCAATGCCGCGGAAATCGGCTCTGATGCCAATGTCAGCCAGGTATCCGACGATGAAGGTAGCGGGATCGGAATATTCGCCGCCGCCAGCGCCAACCTCGATCAGGATTTCGAAAGGATTGCCACTTGGCGAAAGACGATAGCCATCAGAGTCGCGCTCGGTCATGCCCATATCATCGAGCAGCGCGTTGGCGGCATCCACATCATAGTCGGCGGATGCGATGGTCGGCGCGTGAGCCTGACCAAAGTAGAGCGTGCCGATCAAATCGTCGCTGTCGATGGCCAACTGAACGGCTTGCCGGAAGCGTTTGTCCCAGGTGACCTCGCGCCAGGTGTCATCCGCAAAGGTGAGATTGAGGAAGAACATGCGCGAGTCTTTGTTGGGATAAATGTAGACCGAATAGTTGCCGGCTTCCGAATTCTCGATGTAGAGCGGAATGTTGCCCAAGCTAACTTGCCAGAAGTAATCCACATCCCCGGCGAAGAGCAGCAGTTCGGCGGATTCCATGTTGGCCCATTGGTTGATGACGGCATTACGCCTGTCGAGATAGGGCAATTGGTTGCCGGCGGCATCGACGGAGAAGAAATAGGGATTGCGCTCGGTGATGACTTCTTCTTCCGGCCCTTCGACGCGCACCCAGGGGCCCAGCTGCGGGAATCCAATGGCCGCCAGACAGTTTTCGCACCATCCAGTCACGTCCTTTTGGCCGAAGAGTTCGGTCCAATCGGCGAGGCCGTCTTCTTCGACCATGGCGGCGATTTCATCGGCGTCGCCGTAATCGGCGTGGAAGGGCGCCAGGAAGTGCTTGGGTTTGATGATATCCAGATATCCGGTGCCGAGGGCAACCAACGAAGCTGGGAAACCGGGATACGGCCCGTCAAAGCTGAATTTGAAAGTCGTCTCGTCAACGATTTCCAGCGTCGCCGGCGTACCGGCGGGAACGCCGCCCGTCTTCAAATAGGTCACTACCGACGTGCTCAAGGCTTCGTTGCTGATGACATCCTCGTAGGCAAAGCGCACATCCTCGGTAGTCATTGGCGCGCCATCAGACCATTTGTGGCCGGCACGCAGCTTGAAGGTGTATTCCGAGAAATCGTCGTTATAGCTGAAATCTGCGATGATGTTCGGCGCCAAGGTATTGTCGTCGCGATTCTGGGTGTTGAAGAGCGTCTCCTTCATGGCCACGTTGTTCTGCCAGGTCATGATCAGCTCACCGCCGTAATGACCGATTTCCACCTCAACGAAGGATTCCGGCAGCAGCACGCCACTGGCAAGCACTAGAGGATTCTCCGGCAAGCGATCGCAGACGCCGGGAAGTTCGCCCGCGGCGACCTTCTCCGCAAGCATCGGCGCTTCGTTGTACATACAGTCTTGGGCGGAACCCAAGATCAAGCCCGGTCCGATAGTCACCAAGGCAATGATCAAGACTAGCGAAACTCTTCGAAACAGGTAATTCATGTCTTCCTCCTATTCAACATTACTCTACTAAACACTTGAAAGGGAACTTAACACACCCACAAAGATGCCGTTGCAGGCATAGTGTGTTATTATCTTGCTTTAAGAATTGATTGTCAAATTAGTCTTCCAGTCATGATGGCCTAGCTTATTGAATATGCTGTTGGGTCATCATCAGGGAAAGTATGATGCTAAGGATTATTGTTCGAAGGATATTTATTCTCATCCCTATGCTGGTATTGCTGTCGATGATCTCCTTCTTGATCATCCAGTTGCCGCCCGGAGACTACCTCGATACCTATGTGCTCAACCTGCGCAATCAGGGCCTGCTCGTAGACGAAGCCGAGATTGATCGGCTCACCGCGCGCTACGGCTTGGGCAAACCCCTGCACATGCAGTATTTCCGCTGGATGCGGAACTTCCTCGTTAATGGCGATCTGGGACGATCGTTTGGCTCATATGGCAGCAGCTACAATAACAAGCCGGTCACAGACATTATCGCTGAGCGCCTGCCGGCGACGATGATCATTTCGATTGTTTCGACGATCGTCGTCTGGGCGATCTCGATACCGATCGGCATCTATTCCGCGACTCATCAGTATTCGCTGATGGATTATATTTCGACCTTCGTCGGCTTTATCGGACTCGCTTTGCCCAACTTTCTCTTCGCCATCATCATCATGTGGATTGTCTTCGCGCAGACCGGTCATGCCGTGACCGGCTTGTTTTCGCTGGAATACCGTCACGTGCCTTGGTCCGTCGCCAAAGTCATCGACATGTTGAAGAACATTTGGGTTCCGGTGCTCGTTCTCGCCACAGCGGGCACTGCTGGTTTGATACGCGTGATGCGCGCCAATCTGCTGGACGAGCTGAACAAGCAATACGTGGTCACAGCGCGCGCCAAAGGCTTGAGCGAACGGCGACTGCTTTGGAAGTATCCGGTGCGCATCGCTTTCAATCCCATATTCAGCACGATCGGCTGGCTGCTGCCCGCCATCGTCGGCGGTGAAGCTCTGGTCTCAATCATTCTCAACTTGCAGACAATCGGGCCTGTGCTGTTGACGGCCGTGCTGCGCCAAGATATGTATCTGGCCGGCAGTATCATCATGATCCTCAGTACCTTGACGCTCATCGGAACGCTGATTTCCGATATCGCCCTGGTCTGGCTGGATCCGCGCATACGTTTTGACTGAGTAGCGATTAAGCGCGTCTCGATACAAGCGCTGAGGAATGCGGAATGGCGCAAGACGAACATAGGGCGGTCGAGCTGAAAATGACGTCAGTCGATGCCGATGATTCGCTTTCGAACATGTCGCGCGGCAAACTGATCCGGCGGCGCTTCCTGCGGCATCGTTTGGCTCGGCTCGGCCTCAGTGTCTTGATCATTCTCTATTTGATGGCGATCTGCGCGGACTTCATCGCGCCATATCAAGCCGGCACAAGGCTTAAGGGCTTCAAGGACATGGGGCCCAGTCCGATTCACTTCGGCGGCGATAGCGGGTTTCAGCCTTTTGTCTATGCGCGGGAACGCGGCTTTCATCCCAAGACTTTCCGTGAGATCTATACGGAAAACGAAGACGAACCTCATATGATCCACTTCTTCGTGCGCGGAGAATCGTACAAGGTCCTCGGACTGTTCGAGTTGGACTGGCATTTGTTCGGCGTATCCGAAGACGCCAATATTACGCTGTTTGGCACGGATATTGTGGGACGAGATATATTCTCTCGCACTGTCATCGCGGCGCGCGTCTCGCTCTTCATTGGATTGGGCGGCGTCGCCATCAGCTTTGTGCTCGGCTGCCTTATCGGCGGGATATCCGGTTACTTCGGCGGCATCATCGACGAACTCATTCAGCGCGTCATCGACCTGCTGATCGCCATTCCCACATTGCCACTGTGGATGGTGCTATCGGCCGCAATTCCCAGGACATGGTCTGTGGAGGGAACCTATTTCGCGATCACGGTGGTTCTGTCAATTGTGGGATGGACCGGCCTGGCGCGCGTCGTGCGCGGCAAGCTATTGTCGCTGCGCGATCTCGACTTTGTGATCGCGTCAAGACTCTCCGGCGGTTCCGACCTGTATGTGATCACACGCCATTTGCTGCCGAATTTCGCCAGCCACCTGATCGTGTCGCTGACTTTGGCGATACCGGGCATGATTCTGGGCGAGACCGCCTTGAGCTTCATCGGCCTGGGCATGCAGGAACCAGGCGTCAGTTGGGGTGTGCTGCTGCAAGACACCATGAACTTCGGCGCGCTGGTGCATCAGCCCTGGAAGCTAATACCGGGCGTTTTCATCGTTGTCACCGTTTTGATGTTTAACTTTGTCGGCGATGGTTTGCGCGATGCCGCGGATCCTTATTCGCTCTAGGGTGAAATCATCACATGAAAAGTCTTGACCAGATCGATCTCGAATCTTTCGCGCCGGGTCCAGCGCCTCATGAGGGCGATGCGATCGAGATTTCGCTCGCGCCGGGCGCGCTTGACCATCCGACGGGACCGGGCGCATTGTCGCTCGATGGCGAATGGATGATGGCGGCGGGCGGCAGCGATGAAGAGCGGCTCGCCGGCGGCTGGCAGGACGCTCTGCCTGCAAGTGTGCCGGGCAGCATTGAAACCGCTTTGCTCGAGGCCGGTCTGATCCCCGATCCCTACGTCGGGAAAAACGACGAAATCGCCCGTGCGGAAAGCCGCAAAACCTGGTGGCTGATGCGCAAGTTCGAGCGGCCTCCGGATCTGGCTGGAGAAAAGCTGGTGTTCGGCGGCGTTTGCGATGCCTGCGCCATCTGGCTTAACGGCGTCAAGCTCGGTCAGCACAAAGGCATGTTCGCGGAGATCGTCTTTGATGTCGCTGAGCAACTGGTCGATGGCGAGAATGTCTTGATCGTGAAGCTGGATCCCGCGCCGCAGCGCATCAGCACGGGCGAACCCAATGACTTTTTCGTCGGCATGAATGTGGGTTGGCTCAATAGCGCCGTCATCAACAATATCTACGGCTGGCACTATATCAACCTGCCGACGCTCGGCATCTGGCGGTCGGTCAAACTAGATGGCGCGCCCGCTGTCTCCATCGTGAGTCCCTTCGTCGCAACTGTGGACGCGGCCGAGGGCGTCATCCGTCTCCGCCTCAACCTCGAAGGTCGGACTTCAAGCTGGAGCGGGCGGCTGACCGGGACTATTGAGCCGGAAAACTTCGAGGGCGATGCCTGCCATTTTGCGCGCGAATTGCGGTCTGACGCTGCCGAAAAGGATATGTTGCTTGAGATACGCATACCCGAGGCGAGGCAGTGGTGGCCGGTCGATTATGGACAGCCCTGCTTGTACCGAATGTCGCTGTCCTTCACGCCGGATGACGGCAGCGCCGATTTCAAGTCATTCACCTTCGGAGTGCGCACAATCGAGATGCGTCCATTGCCCGATGGACCCGATCCCGATACGTACAACTGGACATTTGTGGTCAACGGCAAGCCGATTTTCATCAAGGGCGCCAACTGGTGCACTATGGACGCGCTGCTGAGATTTGACCTCGAGCGATACGACCGCTTCTTGCGGCTGGCGCGAGATTCTCACATGCAGCTGCTGCGCGCTTGGGGCAGCGGCATGCCGGAGACGGACGAGTTCTACGATCTGGCCGATCGCTACGGCGTTATGGTCTTGCAGGAATGGCCCACCGCCTGGAACAGCCATCGCATTCAACCCTATGACATCCTGGAAGAAACCGTGCGCCACAATACCCTTCGCTTGCGCAACCATCCCTCGCTGGTGATGTGGGGCGGCGGCAACGAATCCGGCGAACCGAGCGGACCGGCCATCGACATGATGGGCAAATTGAGTCACGAGCTGGACGGCACGCGTCCTTTCCACCGCGGCGAACCCTGGGGCGGGAGCATCCATAGCTATCGCGTCTATTGGGGTCGAGAACCGCTGGACAGCAATCTCTCGCTGACGGCGCCATTCATCGGAGAATTTGGACTGGCGTCGGTGCCCAATTACGAGACTGCGCGGCGCTTTCTGCCGCCGGATGAATTGGATGTCTGGCCTCCTACACAGGACGGCGGTTTCACTCATCATATGCCGGTTTTCAACCTCAAGGGCGGCTTGGCCATCATGAACGGTTATGTCGCCGATTTTGTCCCCAACGATTCTCTGCAAAACTTCATTCTCGGCACGCAACTGGCGCAGGCGACCGGCATGCGACATACCTTGGAGTTGGCGCGGACGCGTTGGCCCGAGGCTACCGGCGTCGTCTATTACAAGCTGACCGACAACAATCCCGCCGCGTCTTGGGCGACGGTGGATTGGTACGGCGCGCCAAAGATCGCCTACCACATTTTGCGGCAAGCCTTTCGTCCCGTTCACGCCTGTGTCTTGTTTCAGCGTCTGTCGTTTCTCGGCGTTGGTGTGAAGCTGCCGGTATTTCTGCTGGATGACGCGAACGCGCTCGCAGGCGTCCAGTGGCAAGCGCGCGCGCGCGCCTTCAACGGCGAGCTGGACTTGATTGCGGAGACCGAGTTTGCCGGCGTCGGCGCCGAGTCACCCATGAATCGGCTGGGCGAATTTCATCTCAACGGTGATCAAACCTGGAGCTGCCCTTTGTTCATCGTCTGCGAAGTACAAAGCGGTGGACAACTGCTCGACCGGGTCTTCTATTGGCTCAATTATACGTCTGTTCAAGGCAGTCTCTTCAAACTTCCGGCAACGACGCTCACGGCGCGATCGACGGGTCAGCATTCACTTGAGATCGCGAATCATGGCGATAAACCGGCGGTGGGGACACATTTCGTTTGTCCCGAGCTCATGGATGAGTTTTACTGTGAAGACAGCTACTTCTGGCTCGATGCGGGCGAATCACGACAGCTGACATGCAGTCATACTCAAGGTGTAAGGATAGCGGCTTGGAATTGCGATGCGGGCGAATGACGGAGCGATGAGCGGCTCGGCAAACGGCGCCGATCCGATCATCGAGATCGACGACCTTAGCGTGCATTTTCCGGTCGAAGAGGGCACGCTAAAAGCCATCGACGGCGTCAGTTTTTCGATTGCCGAGCGCCAAATGTTTGGCTTGATCGGCGAGAGCGGCTGTGGCAAGACGGTCACCGCGCAGTCCTTGATGCGTTTGGTGCCGAAGCCGGGACAGATCGTCGGCGGAAGCATCAATTTCCACAGCGAGACTGGCAGCACCGTCGATCTTGCCCAACTGGATATGTCAGGTCCAGAGATTCGCGCCATTCGCGGCAACGAAATTGCCATGATTTTTCAAGAGCCGATGTCCAGCTTGTCGCCCATCCACAGCATCGGCAACCAACTGATGGAGGCTATTCGCCTACACGTGACCAGCAGCAAACGCGAAGCCTACAAGATCGCGCTGGAGATGCTCAACCTGGTTGGCATCTCAAATCCCGCTCAACGCATGGAGGAGTATCCGCATCATTTTTCCGGCGGGATGCGACAGCGCGTCATGATTGCGATGGCGCTATCGTGCCAGCCGCGGCTCCTGATCGCGGACGAACCGACAACGGCATTGGACGTGACGGTTCAAGCGCAGATTCTGGATTTGATCGCGCAATCGCAGGCGCAGTTCAAGATGGCCGTGCTCTATATCACTCACGATCTGGGCATCATCGCCGAGATTTGCGACCAGGTTGCCGTGATGTATTTGGGACGAATCGTGGAGTACGGGTCCGTCCGCGATATTTTTCATAATCCGTTGCACCCATATACGCGGCGCTTGCTGGCGTCGACTCCGCGGATAGGGCAGCGCACGTCGCGCCTGGAATCGATTGAGGGCACAGTCCCCATTCCTGTCAACCTGCCGCACGCTTGTGGCTTCTGTTCGCGCTGTCCCGACCTGATCGACGGCAGCTGTGATATTGCAGTACCGGCATTGGTGGAAATCGAACAGGACCACTACGTCCGCTGTTTCCTTCACGACTCAAGACGAGAAGCCATCGCATGACGGAACAAATGGTCCTGCAAGTGGAAGGACTGAAGAAGTTCTTCCCGGTTGAAAGAGGATTTCTGCGCCGCGTCGTCGGTCACGTGCGGGCGGTAGATGATGTCAGTCTGGCAATCGCGGCCGGCGAAACACTCGGGTTGGTCGGGGAGTCCGGATCCGGAAAGACCACCGTAGGACGCTGCATCTTGCGCGCGCTGAAGCCCACGGAAGGTTCAATTCGCTTCACTTATGACGGCGATCAGACTGTCGATATGGCGCAAATTGACGGTCGGGAATTGCGAGATTTACGACGCTACGCCAATATGATCTTTCAGGATCCGTTTCATTCGCTGGATCCGCGCTGGACGGTCCTCGATATCGTGGGGGAACCTCTGAAGCTCACCAATATGGCGAGCGGCAAAGCGCTCGAAGATCGTGTCGCCCACCTGATGGATGTGGTTGGGTTGGAGGTCAAGCATCTCCGCCGCTATCCGCATGCGTTCAGCGGCGGTCAGCGGCAGCGCATTGGCGTGGCGCGCGCCCTGGCGACCAACCCTCGCCTTATCGTGGCTGACGAACCGGTGTCGGCGCTGGACGTATCGACTCAGGCGCAGATTTTGAATTTGCTGCAGGATCTTCAAAGCGAATTCGGCTTGTCTTATCTTTTCATCGCTCACGATCTTTCGGTTGTTGAACATATCTCGGACCGGGTAGCGGTGATGTATGTCGGCAAGCTAGTGGAGGTCGCCAAACGCGATCAGCTGTTCTTCTTCCCCAAACATCCGTATACCGAGGCGCTGCTTTCCGCCGTGCCCACGCCCGATCCAGATGTATCGAAAAGCCGCATTATTCTGCCGGGCGAAATCGCCAATCCCGCCGATCCGCCCTCGGGCTGCTACTTCCATCCGCGCTGCAAATATGCGCAAGACATTTGCCGCGAAGAAACGCCGCTGCTGCGCGAAGTCGAACCCGGTCAATGGGTATCGTGCCACTTTGCCGATGAGTTGGATTTGGTCGGCGCGCCAACCCTTGCTTGACGGGCCTGCCGACTTTGAGGCGACTTTGGGCTCGCGCCTGGTAGCGATAAGGGCCGGGGCAAAGCGTATCGCTCTGCCCCGGAGATGGTTTGATTTTAGACGATGTCCATGTTGTCGATGATGCGGGTTGCGAACTCGCTGGTCGCGACCTTGGTGGCGTTTTCCATTTGACGCGCGAAGTCATAAGTCACGCAGCGCTGCTCGATGGTCTTTTCGTAGGCGTTCGTGATCAGTTCGGCGGCTTCGAACCAGTTCAAGTGTTCCAGCATCATCACGCCGCTGAACAGCAGGGAGCCCGGATTGACCATATCCTTGTTGGTGTACTTGGGCGCGGTGCCGTGCGTGGCTTCAAAGAGGGCGATTTCGTCGCCGATATTGGCGCCGGGCGCGATGCCGACTCCGCCGACTTCCGCAGCCAAAGCGTCGCTGAGATAGTCGCCGTTGAGATTGGTAGTTGCGATGACATCGTGTTCGCGCGGCCGCAGCAGCATTTTCTGGAACATGATATCCGCGATCGTATCCTGGATGAGAATCTTGCCATTCGGCACGCGGCCATCGTGATTTGCCGCCACCTCATCCCAAGAGATCGTCTGCTCGGGGAATTCTTCGCTGGCGAGCTCGTATCCCCACTTCTGGAATGCGCCTTCGGTGAACTTCTGAATATTGCCTTTGTGCACCAACGTCACGCTGTCGCGTCCGCGTTCGATGGCATATTTGATCGCCGCGCGGATCAAGCGCTTGCTGCCGAATGGACTGATGGGTTTGATGCCCAGCCCGGCATCGGGAAAGAAATTGGTCGCGCCCAATTCGTTCTTCAAGAATTCGGCGAGTTTCTTGTTTTCAGCCGTTCCCGATTCAAACTCGATGCCGGCGTATGTGTCTTCGGTGTTCTCGCGAAATATGACAACATCGACATCTTCCGGGTGCTTGAGCGGACTGGGCACGCCCGTGAACCAGCGTACTGGCCGGACACAGCTATACAAATCCAGCACCTGCCGCAGCGTGACATTGAGGCTCCGGAAACCGCCGCCGACGGGCGTGGTCAGGGGGCCCTTGATGCCGACCTTGAATTCGCGAAAGGCCTCAAACGTTTCTTCCGGCATGTAGTTGCCGTCGTAAATGCCAGCGGCCTTCTCTCCGGCGTATACTTCCATCCAGGAAATGGCGCGCTTACCCCCATACGCCTTGTCGACAGCCGCATCCCAAATCCGCTTGCTCGCGGTCATAATGTCGTAGCCGATGCCGTCACCCTCGATGAAAAGAAGAATCGGGTGATCGGGGACATTCATCGTCCCATTATCAAACGAGATTTTGTCGCCCGTGTCAGGCACGGTGATTCTGTCATAGGTCATCGTTCAACGGTCTCCTTGCTCCGGGTGCTCGTCTCAGATTTCCGCGAAAGTATATCATAGAATGCGAGCGACGAAACCCGCGCGTCGGGGACGGATATCCGCGGCGCCGTCGAACTCAGACAGGTCGAAGTCTCCAGCGCTCGAGCCTGGTTTGTCGGTAACCTGCCGCGATGACCGTCGCTCCGCGCTATAATGCACCTATGTTAATCTCTGTCGCAAATGCATAATCTCGAGTTGGATTGCCGAAGCGCATTCCGGAGCATGTGAAGATGCACATTGTCATTCTGTGCGCGACTGACCGTGGCATACAATTCGCGCAACACGTATTCAAAATCGGGGCGGGTCATGACTTTACGGTTTTCAGCTTTCCTGAGACACCGTGGGAGCCCAAGTATTTCGATGATTTGCGGCAGTTGGTGGATGGGCGCGGTCACCGGTTTCACCAGGCGCGAAACGTGGCGCATCCGAAGTGGAAAGCGTTTTGGAGCGACCCTGTCGATTTGCTGCTAATGGTGAGCTGGCGATACCTAGTTCCTTCCAGCATCTACCGTCGCGCGCGGCTGGGCGCTTATGTGTTTCATGACTCGCTTTTGCCCAAGTATCGCGGGTTCGCGCCAACGGTGTGGGCCATGATCAATGGCGAATCGGAAACCGGAGTCACGCTTTTTGAGGTGACGGATGAAGTTGACGCCGGTGACATTGTGGACCAGCGCGCGGTTGCTATCGGATTCACGGATAGTATCGCGGACGTTGTCGGGCGAGTGACGGGTACCTATTTGCAGGTGATTGAAGACAATTGGCGCGGCTTGCTTTCGGGCAATGCGCAACTGCGTCCGCAGAATCATGCGGAGGCCACGTATACCTGCAAATGGACGCCGGCCGATGCTCATATCGATTGGCGAAAGTCATCGAAAGCCATTTACAATCTTGTTCGCGCTACCAGCCATCCGTATCCCGGCGCATATGCGTCTGTTGACGGGCGTAAGCTCACGGTTTGGTCGGCCGAGCTGCCGCGAGAGACACGCCGATATGTCTCATCAGTTCCCGGGCGCATCGCCAGAATTGAACCTGGTATAGGCGCTACAGTTCTCACAGGAGACGGAAGTATCTTGTTGAAGGACGTGCAGCTGGAGAACGAGCCGAAGACTAACGCGGCTGCGATTCTGAATTCACCGTCGCTGACCTTGACCCGAGGACAGCTCTGATGCCGTCAATTTCGGTGGTGATCCCCGTATATCGCAGTGAGAGAAGCATTGCCCCGCTGGTGGAGCAACTGGCGAAAACCTTGCCGCGCCTCACCGGCGACTTTGAGGTCATCCTGGTTGAAGACGACGGCGGCGACGGCAGTTGGGATGTGGTGGAACAGTTGGCGCGCAATTATGAGTGGGCGCGCGGCTTCAAGCTGATGCGCAACTACGGTCAACACAGCGCGCTGTTATGCGGCATTCGCGCCGCGCGTTGTGATGTGATCGTGACGATGGACGACGATCTGCAGCATCCGGTTGAGAAAATCGCTGACCTGGTCGAGCTGGTGACGAAGGACTACGATGTCGCCTATGGAACGCCGCTCAAGCAGCGCCATACCGTGCTGCGCAATTTCGCTTCGCTCATGACAAAGTGGGCGCTTCAAGGCGCGATGGGCGCGGAAACGGCCCGCAGCATCAGCGCTTTTCGCGCATTCAAAGCATCCCTTAGAGATGCATTCGCCGACTATCGCGGCCCTTTGGTCAATATAGATGTTTTGTTGACCTGGGGCACATCTCGATTCGTGGCGATCCCGACGCCGCATGCCCCGCGCGCCATAGGCGAGTCGAACTACACGTTTGCCAAGCTGGTAACGCATACCTTCAACATGGTCACGGGTTTCAGCACATTGCCGCTGCGCTTTGCCAGCGCCGTCGGTTTGGTCATGACCGTCTTCGGCACGGCAATGCTGGCATACATCATATTCAGTCAAGTCTTCGCCTTCCAATTTCAGGTACCGGGCTTTACATTCACGGCTTCGCTGATTTCCATTTTCGCCGGCGCGCAGATGTTCACGCTTGGTGTTATCGGCGAATACCTGGCGCGGATGCACTTGCGCGTCATGGACAAACCGGCATATATCGTTGAACAAAGCACGGAGTCGGATGTCGAACAAACATCCAGCTGAGATTCCTAGATGACACAATATCGCATCCCTTTCAACAAACCTACCTACCTCGGCAACGAGTTGGATTACATCAGCGACAGTTTGTCGAATTGGCATGTCTCCGGTGATGGCGCGTTTTCGAAGAATTGTCATCGCTTTCTGGAAGAGCGGCTCGGCGTCAAGCGCGCCTTGCTCACCACTTCCTGTACACACGCTCTCGAGATGGCGGCATTGTTGCTGGGAATTGAGAGTGGCGATGAAGTGATTGTTCCGGCATTCACCTTTGTCTCCAGTATCAACGCCTTTGTCTTGCGCGGCGCCAAACCGGTCTTCGCAGATATTCGACCCGACACGCTCAATCTGGACGAGCGGCAACTGGAGTCCTTAATCAGTGAACGGACGAAAGCGATCGTGCTGGTGCACTACGCCGGCGTCGCCTGCGAAATGGACAAGATTATGGCCATCGCGGATCGGCACGGCGTCGCGGTGGTGGAAGACAACGCGCACGCGCTCTTCGCGCGATACAAGGGGCGTTATCTCGGCACCCTTGGCAAGCTGGCGACGCAGAGTTTTCACGAAACCAAGAACTTCACATGCGGGGAAGGCGGCGCGCTGCTAATCAATGACGCTGAGCTGATTGAGCGCGCCGAGATCATCCGCGAAAAGGGCACCAACCGCAGCCGCTTCTTCCGCGGACAAATCGACAAGTACACCTGGGTTGATTTCGGATCCAGCTATCTGCCGTCTGATATGCTAGCTGCCTATCTCTGGGCGCAGTTTGAAGCCGCTGAATTGATTCAGGAACGCCGCCGTGAGATATGGGCATATTATGACGCGCGCCTACAAGAGTGGTCAGCCGCGCACGGTGTCCAGCTGCCCACGGTACCCGCGCATGTTGAGCAAGCGTATCACATGTATTATATTTTGCTTCCTTCGCTCAAGGTACGTACGGCGCTGATACGCCACTTGAGAGCGCGCGGCATACTCAGCGTATTTCACTATCTTCCGCTGCATCTATCAGATATGGGCAGGCAATTCGGGGGTGAAGACGGCGATTGCCCGGTGACTGAAGATGTGGCGGACCGCCTGCTGCGCCTGCCGTTCTTCCACGCCTTTACGAGGGAAGAGCAGGACGACGTCCTGGCGGGACTATTCTCGTTCGAGGACTGGGAATGAAAGAGATTGCAGGTGAGATAAAATTTCGGAAGCTTTGCTAAGGAGAAAGTTCGTCCGTTGTAATGGCTCAAAATCTATGGAATAATGCTGGATGATGTAATAGGTATCCAGGAAACGGCCCTTATCACGCCGCAGAAACGGGCGTGTCAATGACCAAACATTGGTGACATTTGCGTTGGAGTAATCGTCGAAGCAGTTCGGCACATAATGAAGATAGGTAGATTCGCCCGCAACGGTACGCGTTGACGGGCTATTTGCGTTTGGAGAACGGTAACATGGCAAGAGAGCAAGAATTCAAGATTACGCCCATCGGCGGGTTGGGCGAAATCGGCAAGAATATGACGCTGTTCGAGATGGATGGAGATGGATTCCTGATCGACTGCGGCATAATGTTTCCCGCTAACGACATGCACGGCGTCGACTACATCATCCCGGATTACCGCTGGCTGGAAGAACGCGACGATATTCGTCTGCACGGCATCTGTTTCACGCATGGGCACGAAGATCATATCGGCGCGGTACAGCACGTCGTGCGGTCCTTCCCCAAAGTGCCTTTGTACGCTACGCCTTTGACCAAGGGTTTGCTGCAGGTCAAGCTGAAAAACGCGCGTCTACTCAAGCAGACGACGGTTCACGGCTTTGAAGCGGGGGATGATCTGAAGATCGGTCCCTTCGATTTGGAGACTTTCCGGGTCTGTCACAGCATTCCTGATTGTGTGGGTTATGGGATTCATACGCCGTTTGGCATCGTGGTGCATACGGGCGACTACAAGTTTGACAATACGCCGGTACATGGTCGCAAGACCGATTACGCGCGCCTCGCCAGTTTTGCCCGCCGCGGCGTCGCCTTGCTGCTCGCTGATAGCACCAACGCTGACAAGCCCGGTTGGACCAAGTCAGAAGCGGTAATCGACACTGCGCTTGACAAAGTGTTCCGCAACGCCCAGGGACGGATCATGGTGGCGACTTTCGCCTCACTGATTTCGCGTGTACAGCAAGTGGTTAACGCCGCGCGGGCGCACAAACGCAAGGTCTGCATCACTGGATATACCATGTCCGAATACGCCAAGATCGCGCGCAAGCTAGGCTACCTAGATGTCGACGATGATATTTTGGTTGATTTGGGTCGCGCCAAACAGCTGCCGCCGCACAAAATCGTCTTTATGGTCACGGGATCCCAGGGAGAGCCAGCGGCTGTCTTGGGACGGCTGGCCGGCGGACGTCACCGCCAGCTGGATGTCCGGCGCGGAGATACGATTATCCTGTCATCGCATCCCATCCCCGGCAACGAAGAAATGGTGTACCGCACCATCAATCGCTTGATCCAGCGCGGCGCCGATGTGATTTATGATGCTATTGAAGCCGTGCACGTATCCGGACACGCCTGTCAGGAAGAGATGCGGTTGATGCTGAATCTGACCGAGCCGAAATATCTCGTGCCAGTCCACGGTGAAATCAGACACTTGCACATGCACGCCAAGCTGGCGCGCGACAATGGCGTCGATAAAGACAATGTAATCGTGATCGAAAACGGCACGACGATCGAACTGTCCAAGCGGGGCGTCGCGGTCGGCGATCGTCAGCCCGGCGGCTATGTATTCGTCGATGGCAGCGGCGTTGGCGATGTCGGGCGCGCGGTCATTCGCGATCGTGAGATTCTGGCGCGGGACGGCTTCATGCTGGTGAGCGTCAATGTTGATCATGTCAGCGGGAAACTGGTCGATCAACCGCGAATAATCTCGCGCGGATTCGTCTATTTGAAAGACGCCGAGGACTTCCTCGAGCAAATCCGGGACAATATTACCCGAGTGGTCAACGGCAACCGCCGCGCCAATGGCGCCCGCAGTTCTATGGTCGAGGACAGCTTGAGCAAACTCATCTACAACGAGACCAAACGGCGTCCGATGATATTCAGCATCATCAACGAAGTCTAGCGCCGCCGCGCCGTCGGACGTAGACGATATAATCGAGGCGCGTTCCAGGGAGAAGAGTCTGGTGGACGAAAATGACAAGCGCCGACCGGTCATTCATGCCGATAACATCACGCGCAATCTGCGAGTTGGCAGCCATATCGTGCATGCCTTGCGCGGTGTGGATCTGAACATTTATGCCAACGAAATGGTGGGCATTATCGGACCGTCAGGCAGCGGCAAGAGTACCCTGCTCGGCATCATCGGCGGATTGGATAGCCCCACGGACGGGACAATTGAGATTGACGGCGTCGACATCACGCGCATGAACGAGAGTCAATTGACCGAAGTCCGCAACCAGAAGATCGGGTTTATCTTCCAATTCTTCAATTTGATTCCCACATTGACCGCAATGGAGAATGTCGCCTTGCCGATCGAATTTGCCCAGCTTCGCCGGCACAAGCCGCGCAGTCGCGCGGAAGAACTTCTCGAGATGCTGGGGTTGGGCGGCCGCTATCATCATCGTCCCGATGAATTGAGCGGAGGGCAGCAGCAGCGTGTAGCCATCGCCCGCGCCCTGGCCAACGATCCGCCCATCTTGCTTGCGGATGAACCGACCGGGAATCTCGATTCCCGGTCCGGTGAAAATGTCCTGGAAGCGCTAATGACGATCCGAGAAGAAAACGGAACGACTGTCGTGCTGGTCACGCATGATGAGTCTCTGGCAGCGCAAATGGATCGGGTGCTGAAGCTGGTTGACGGACGCATTGTCAATGGCGACTTGCCCGATTAATGTCGGGCGCCCAGGCTTGACTCTGCTTTGGTCATGTGCTGCGCGCCTGCTTGCCTCAACTACCTGGTTGGCGGAGAGCAAGCTATAATTGGAGCGGGCGGCAAGCGATCCTGGCGAAGGAATTATGATGTCCACCGACACCTTCACTGTAAACGTGGCTGGAATACAGCGTGAGCTCCGCTTGATGGAAATCAAGCCGGGCGTGAGAATTGCGATTCTCAACATCCTGGGCGATTATGAATTCGTGAATGCGGCGAGCGCCGAATTAGCTGAACTGCTCAAGGGCCGCGATATTCAGGTTCTGGTCACGGCAGAAGCCAAATCAATTCCCTTGGCGCATGCCCTCAGCACAGCGCTGCAGATACCCTATGTCGTGCTGCGCAAGAGCCACAAACCTTATATGGGCGACGCGCTGCAAAGCGAGACCTTGAGCATCACGACCGGTAAACCGCAGACGCTTTACCTCGATGAAAAAGATCGCCGCCTGGTCGCCGGCAAGCGTATCGCCATCGTTGACGATGTGATTTCAACTGGCAGCACGCTGCAAGGCTTGCGGCTTATCATGGCCAAGGCCGGCGCGAAAATCGCTGTTGAAGCGGCCATATTCACCGAAGGCGACCGCGCGCAATGGCATGATATCGTCGCCTTGGGTCATCTGCCGGTTTGGGTGGACGACTAACCCTAACCAAATTAAAACCTTCATGCCATAATTGAGACGACCGTCGTTTCTTTATTGGCTAGAACATAAAATTGTCGTCCAGGTCTCATACCCTCCAGTTGATTGTTCTGTTCATCGTCGCTGCTCTAATTGCGTTTGCAGGGGTTATGCTCTTCATGAGCAGACCCGATCCGGCAATCATAACTATCAATCCGCCGCTTCCCACCGCCACCGATGCTCCAACCTCGACGCCGTCGCCCATACGCGTCTACGTAACCGGAGCGGTACACCATCCGGAGCAGACCTTCGACTTGCCCTTCGGCAGTCGCGTCGCCGATGCCATTGACGCTGCCGGCGGCTTCACTGACCAGGCGAACAAGACCTTGGTCAACCTGGCGGGTATCCTGCGCGATGGCGATCAGGCACATGTCCCATCTATGACGGACGTAGGAACTGCCCAGTTGCCTACCCCGTCTGGCGGGGCGAAGATTCTGGTAAATCAGGCGACGATTGCAGAATTGCAGGCGCTGCCGGGTGTGGGACCGGCTTTGGCGGAACGCATCGTGAATCATCGGGAAAGCGCCGGACGATTCGCCACATTTGCCGATCTCGACAATGTACCGGGCATCGGCGAGGCGACCTTGGAAAAGTGGCGTAATCTGATCGTCTTCGATTAACGGATTCGCGCGCCCGAAACCGCGTCAAAGAATAGCGCCATGTTCCAGTCCAGGCGGCAGTGGATGGTGTCTCCTGGAGCGAATGACTGATTCATGGAAACCTGTATCTTCCATCGCCGCTTGCGCAACCACACCTCCAACAAATTGAATTTCTCGGCGTAATATGGCGTGACGCGCTCAACTATCGCCGGTATCCCGACGGCGGAATCACACAAATGCACATGCTGCGGACGAATGCCAACGATGACTTCCCTGCCATCCTCGCGCCTGGCCGGGAGTCGCGCCCGACCCATATAGCTGCCATCCCATTCGCCTTGGTTTACTCGCCCCCAGAACGTGTTGATGGGCGGCATGCCAAGAAACTGCGCGACGAACAAGCTATCCGGATTCCGCAGCAGTTCTTGGTACGTCCCCGATTGGACGATACGGCCGGCGTCGATAACAACGATGCGGTCGGCGATGCTCATCGCCTCGACTTGGTCGTGCGTCACGTATACCAGCGTGACATTGAATTCTTGAATCAGTCGCTTTAGTTCCACGCGAGCGCGCGCGCGAAACTTGGCGTCGAGGTTGGCGAAGGGTTCGTCAAACAGCAGCAGCTCCAAATCTCGAGCGAAGGCGCGGGCGATTGAGATGCGCTGTTTCTCCCCGCCCGATAAATTGCGCGGAAACTTGCCCAGAAGCCGGTCAATATCAACGCCGGTAATATTGGCGACAGTCTCGACATGCGCCGGCACTTCGTGTTCGCGATCGCGCAGACGCAAAAAGAATCCGACAGTCTTGCGACTCTCCCAATGTGGTATCAGCACATAATTTTGGAAGACCATGCCGATGCCGCGTTCCCTCAACGGGATCGATTCCAACGGTCTGTCGTTATAGAAAACGGTCCCGGAATCCGGTTGTTCCAGACCCGCGATAATACGCAGCAGCGTCGTCTTGCCACAGCCTGAGGGCCCGAGCAGGACCACCGCCTCTCCGTTGTCAATATGCAGATTGAAATCGTTTATCGCGAGTACCGGCGTGAGCTTGCGATTCTTGTCCAGGTAAGTCTTGTTGATGTCTTGCAGCGTGACCGATCTCATTTTAGCGTGCCAAGCTACCCTTGTTCAGCTAAGCATAACACATCGCGGATCGCGTCCTCGCGCGTCATGCTCAAATTGGCGTTCCCGATATGGTAAACGATTGAGCGCCTGCGATATAATGAGCGAAATGCCGAAAGTGACGGCCCAGCGATCTCGTCCTCATTGGAGACAAGCCTTGAACAAATCCATAAATCCGGAAACCATTCCCGTTACATCTTCGGCCGACTGGCAGCCCGATCCCAAATCGCCGCGCCGCCGCCCGCCCTGGATTCGCGTGCGCGCGCCCAGTGGAGAGACCTACGAGCGCGTGCGGCAACTGATGCGGGGCAAAACTCTGCATACTGTGTGCGAGGAAGCGCAATGCCCCAATCTCGGTGAATGTTGGGGCAAGGGTACAGCCACCTTCCTGATGATGGGCGATACCTGCACGCGCAGTTGCGGATTCTGCGATATCAAGACCGGACGCCCAAATCCACTGGATTGGAGCGAGCCCAATCGGGTCGCGGAAAGCGTGCGGGCAATGGGCTTGCAGCACGTTGTTATCACCAGCGTAAACCGCGATGATCGACCCGACGGCGGCGCGCCCGTCTTCGCGATGGTGATTCGGCGAATTCGGCAATTGCAGCCGGGCTGCTCCGTTGAAGTCCTCATTCCCGATTTCAAAGGCAGCGAGATGGCGCTGAAAATCGTGATGGACGCCCAGCCCGAAATCCTCAATCACAATGTCGAGACGGTTCCGCGCCTGTTTAAGCGGGTGCAGCCGCAAGACCAATATGAATGGGCATTGGCAACCCTGGAAAACGCCAAAGCGATGGAACCGTTGGTCTTGACCAAGAGTGGCATAATGCTGGGTTTGGGGGAATCGCTCGACGAAGTGCGGGCGACCATGGCCGATTTGGCGGGCGTCGGCGTCGATATCCTGACGATCGGGCAGTACCTGCAGCCGAGCAAACGTCACCTGCCGATCGAGCGCTATTACACGCCGGAGGAATTCGACGCCTTGCGCGTACAAGGACTGGAGATGGGATTCAAGTGGGTCGAGAGCGGGCCACTGGTTCGCAGCAGTTATCGCGCAGCGGAACAGGTGCGAGAATTGTCTCGGCTGGATCATTTCCGTCTCGTCGGCCAACGCGCGTAACGAGAGCGCGCGTCTCAAGATCGCTGTTCCGTTGGCCCCGGCGCCGATTTCCATTGCTTCCGCAAGAATCCTACAGTATAGTTTAGCGACAGCAGATGTCATTTGAGGTGAGGCCATGAGCGCTTTTTTCGCCAGCCGACGCGGCCAACCAGAAACTGAAACGCAAGAACCTGTGAAGGTGATGCCGACGGGGCAGCCGGTCGGTTTCGATTCCGTGATCGGATCCAATAGCCAGACTGAAGGCGCCTTCTTCAGCAGCGGCAACGTGCGCATGGACGGAAAATTCGTCGGCTCCGTGGAAATCGAAGGCAATATCTTGATTGGTGAATCGGCTGATATCCGCGCTGATATCAACGCGCGCAACATTTCAATTGCCGGCACCGTCCGTGGCAATGTGACCGGCGACAAAGTGCAGCTTCTGCGCACCGGACGCATCTGGGGTGATATCAGCGCCTCCGCCTTGACCACGGAAGAGGGCGCTTTCATTGAGGGCAAGATCACTATGGTAGGGCATTCGGCCATGAGCGCCGGCGCGGACGATGAAGCCGATGATGGACAAGTTGCGGCGAACCTGCTAACGGATATCGTTGACAGGAGCGTCGACGATAGCGATGAAGCGCCATATGATAGCGTACCCGACGACGCATCCGCAGAAGACGAAACCGCCAAAGCCAGCTAGCCGTCGCCGAGCGATCCATCCGCTAAAGCGAGCCGGCGCCAAAACCGCCGTCGACCACTAGTACCTCTCCGGTCATATAATCTGATGCGGCCGACGCCAGATAGAGGGCGATGCCCGCGATATCTTTCGGTTCGCCAATTCGCTGCACCGGCGTTCGGGCAAGCACCGGCCCCAGCAAGTCTTCATTTTCCCATAAGGTCCGGGCAAACCGAGTCTTGATTAGGCCGGGCGCGATGGCATTCACCTGGATGTTATCGTGACCCAATTCGACCGCGAGCGTCTTGGTTAAACTGATGACGCCGGCTTTGGTGATGCTGTAGATGCCTTGATAGTTGCCGGGATTCAGACCGACTATCGACGCCACATTGACGATCTTGCCGCCGCCTCCGGCGCGCATAGCCTTCACCGCCGCTTGTGACAGCCAGACGTTACCCAGCAGATTCACTTCAATGGTCTTGTGCCAGTAGCTGTCATCGGCTTCCAGCAAGGTACCGAAATGAGGATTGGTCGCTGCGTTGTTGACCAGGATATCCAATCGACCGAAGCGCTCAAGCGTTCGCTCAACCAATGCCCGGAGCGCCGACTTGTCGCCATTGTGCGCGGCGACTGCCAGCGCCTGGCCGCCGCGCTCGACGATCTCATCGGCGACTGCGTCCAGGGCCGCCTGCTTGCGACTCGCGAGCACCACCATGGCGCCGGCGTCAGCATAGGTCTCGGCGATGGATCTGCCGATGCCGCGCGACGCGCCGGTCACGATGGCGACTTTGCCTGTGAGATCGAACATATTTGCAACCATTTCGCTCCAATCGGTAGCTGGCATCAGTTTTATCGATACTAACTTGATCGTCTTGTTGAATACCTCGGAATGCTCCCGATGACGGGAATCCCGAGTCTGCTCAAGTCGTCACGATCGTGAATGCTGCGGTCAAAAAACTCGGCGAGGATGAGTAGGGCGAATCCGAGGACGACACCAACGGCGATGCGTAAAACCGGCGCGACGCGGTCGGCGATTGGCGGCGGAACTGCGGCGACTGTCGGGGCTTCCAGAATGGTGACCTGAGCGGCTTCCCCACCCAGTTGCGGAAAGTAACCTTGATTGCGCTGGCTCAATACAACAATGGCGGCGGCGGCAAATTCTTGCAGCATGGCGCCATCGGGATGGCTGAGATAGATCACGCCAATGCTGCGAGCGTTGTCGGCGGCGATACCCAGCGCTCCCGGATTCAGGCCGGACTCGCCGAGCAGCGCGCGCATTTCGTCTCGGAAGCTGCTGCTGCGAATCCAATCCGTGAAGGCGTTGACCGTGAGTTCGGATGCCAGCCAGACATCTTGATAGTCGCCGTCTCGCTGCGGCAGATTAAACTCTTGAGCGGCGCTGTATCGAATCTGAGCCTGGAATCCGCCCATATTGTTCCCGCTATCGTCGAGGAAGGCCGCGATCGCCGCGATGACACTCACGACAAGCGGTATAGCGAGCAACCACCAGCGGCGCATTATCAGTCGCCCAATCAAGGTTATTTCCATCATTTCGTGTCCTCAATCATGGCGCATGGATCTTGCCAGCGGAAGCTCGCGCCCGATTGACGCGCCTGCCAAGCCCCCTCAACATAACTCGTGATCCGCTCCATGAATACGCTCGAATCGAATTGTAGCGCATGACGCCGGATCGTATCTGGATCATAGGCGGATTCGTCAAAATCAACCATGATTTGCTTTAGGCTTGCAACTGTCTGATCGCCAAAGCGCTCTCCCGTCAAGCCCGGAATAACCGTGTCCAGCGCGCCTCCGCCGGCAAAGGCGATGACGGGCCGCCCGGCCGATTGCGCCTGTACGGTGGTGATGCCGAAGTCTTCCAGACCCGGAAACAAGAATGCTCGGCATTTTGCCATTAGATCGGGCAGCTCCTGATCGGGCACAAATCCGAGAAACTCGACGGTTTCTCCCGCCATCTCGCGCAGCCGCCGCAGGTCGCGGCCGCTTCCCGCCACTTTCAGCTTGACGCCGAGCTCGCTGGCCGCCCGCACCGCCAGATCGATTCGTTTGTACGGAATCAGCCGCGAGACGACCAGGAAGTAATCTTCAACCTGCGACGCGGGGACCGGCTGGAAGCGCGAGGTGTCTACGGGCGGAAATATGATGTCGGATTGCCGCCGATAGAACTTCTCGATACGTCGCTGTATCGCGCTGCTGATGGCGATGAAATGCGTCACTTTTTGCGCCGCGGCGTAGTCCCAGCGTTTCAGCCAGGCAACCAGCGGACGTAAAATGAGTTCCGCTACGCGGCTGATGCCCTCGCCGGCAAGATAGCTCTCCAATTGCCAAACATACCGGGTCGGCGTCAAACAATAGCAAATATGCGTGGTAGATTCATCGGTACGCAACCCGTGGCAGAAACCGCTCTTGTTGCTCAACACAACATCGTATTCCGAAAGATCCAGTTGCTGCCAAGCCAGCGGGTAAAGGGGCAGATACGGCTGATGACGCCGATGAATTGCCGGCATCTTGTCGATCCAGAGTGGACGGATAGCCCGCTGTTGATAGCGATCCGGCATGAGTTCAGGCGCGTAAATGCTGGTGTGGATCGGGCTTTCAGGATAACAATCGACCAGGACATCGAGCACGTCTTCCGCGCCGCCGATCTGATTCAGCCAGTCATGTGCCAGCGCGACCTTCACGCGTCGTCCTCGTCCCGTCGTAATCGGACCGCAAATGCAAGTGCGTCTGCCATGCCCCAAGCGCTCACTTGCCGATTCCTGAAGCGATCAAATCACTCACCGGCTTGAAACAGCGCCGATGATGTTCGCAGGGTCCGTAGTGCTCGAGCGCGCCGATGTGCGCATCGGTGCCATAGCCCTTGTTTTGATCAAAGCCATATTGGGGATATTGCCCGTGCAAGTCGGTCATGACTTGATCGCGCCAGACTTTGGCGAGCACACTGGCGCAGGCGATGCTCAACGAATGTTTGTCGCCTTTCACAATGCTCACTTGCGGGATGTCCCTGCGTTCCGGCCAGAGCATATGGTCCAAAAACAGACAATCTGGCGATACTTCACTATCGCGCATCGCCGCCTCTAGCGCGCGTTGCATGGCCGCTTTGGTAGCGGGCACGATGCCCATGCAGTCGATTTCGCCGGCGCTGGCGTGACCGACGCCCCAGGCTAGCGCAACCTCCTTGATGGCACCTACGGAATTGCTGCGCTGCTCTGCGCTCATCTCTTTGCTATCGCGCACGCCTCGGAGAGACTTCGACAGCCGGCTTTCTTGAAGCGGCAGGGCAACGGCGGCCGCCGCGACCGGGCCGGCTAGCGGACCGCGTCCGGCCTCGTCAATGCCAAAGATGATGCGACAGCCCATGCTGTAGTAGGCATTCTCGTGACGGAGGCTGGCGGTCGTGGGTCGCCTAGCTTTTCTTGGCATAGACACCGCGACGCCAGTTTTGACGGATTTCCAGAATCTCTTTAAGCATCTTGACCGAATCGTCCCAAAGCTTCATCGTGGAATACGCATCATAGTACCAGGTGATCGGGACTTCCTTGATTCTGTAACCGCGTCGCTTGGCGATGAACAGCAATTCCACATCAAAGCCGATACCGTTCATCCGCTGTACGCCAAACAGATCTTCGGCCGCGTTGCGGCTGAACATTTTGAAGCCGCATTGCGTATCTTCGAAGTCGTTGATGGCAGCCAATTTGATGATCCAGTTGTTGACCCGGCCGATGAGGTGGCGGTATTCCGGCTCGTCAACTCTCCGGGCGCCGGGGGCTTCGCGGCTGGCGATCAGCATGTCATACCCGTTGGCCGCCGGCGGCAAGAATTGCGAGAGATCTTCAATCCGCATGGAAAGATCGGCGTCACAAATGAAGCGCCATTGGCCACATGCCGCCAACATGCCTTGCTTGACCGCCAATCCCTTCCCGCGCATATTGTCCGGTGACTGGATCACGCGCACATATTTGCAGGTGTCGGCAAACGCCATCGCTACATCGTAGGTGCGATCAATGCTGCCGTTTTCGACGACAATAACTTCGGCATCGTAGGGTTGCTGCCGCAAATAGCTGTCAATTTCAGTCAAGCTGGGGGGTAAACGATGTTCTTCGTTATGCGCCGGGATGATGATGCTCAAGAACGGCGTTGACACCTGACTCATGCCTGGAACTCCTGTGCGGCGCCTGCTGCTGACGCCGCCCGATTCTATCCAATCATACGCTAAATTCCTCTTTTGTACACGCGACGGCGTTCACAGACAGCGGTCTAATCGGCGCAAGGTCTCATTCGGGGCGAGATAGGATTTCGTCCAGATAGGCATCACTGACAACTTTGGCCGCCTGGATAGCGCGGCGCTTCTTCAGCGCGCTGCCGATACCCATCATTCCCGCCAGCATACCACGCAGCGTGGCTCTGGCTTCCGCGCCGCGCCAATGCCATAGCGCATTCCCGGCTTTAGCGAGTTGGCGTTTGACAATTTGCCCGGCATATTTGCGCATGAGACGACCGGGCATGTTCTTCGCCAGCAGCCAAATGCCATTGCGTCCGTCGTGAAAGCTGGCCGTCACGCCGCCGCCCGTCGCCGACAAGTGATGATAAACCACGGCGCTGGGCACATAGAGCGCCTTGTAACCCGCTAACTGCGCGCGCCAGGAAAGGTCCATGTCTTCAAGCAGAAAGAAAAAATCGTCATCGAGCAATCCAATCCGGTCCAGCATCGAGCGCCGATAAGCCGCCGAGCCGCCGCAAGCGCCGAAGACGTATTCTTCTCGGTCGAATTGACCGGCATCCGCTTGCCAGGCGCCGCGATTGCCGGCGCTGCCGTCAATGCAGAAAAAATCGCCGGCCGTGTGAAAATGATCGCGGCGGTCGAAGAGCAGCATTTTGCTGGCGACGATGCCGACCTCCGGCAGACGACCGAAGGCATCGACGATTTCCTGCGCCCAACGACCGTCAACTTCGGTATCGTTGTTGAGCAAGGCGATGAACTCACCCGACGCCGCTTCCATGCCCCGGTTGCAGGCGCCGGTGAACCCGCGATTGCGCTCAAGCGCGATCAGCCTGACTTGCGGATAATGGTCGGCTATGAACGCCCTCGAGCCATCGGAAGACGCGTTGTCGACGACAATGATCTCGACGTCATCGTAGGTTTGCATCAAAAGCGAATCCAGGCAGGTCTTGAGAAATTGTCGGCCATTCCAGTTGGGGATCACAACTGAAAACACCCCACGCGTCATGAGGAATAGCCCTCAGACTGCAAGAAAGCGCTGACGCTCGCTTGCCAGGGGCGCAGGCGGATGCCGATGTTGGCGCCGGCCAGATTGGCTAAGGCGCTGTATTCCGGCGGCAACGACGGGCGCTGCCACTGATGGCGGCTGATGCGCTCGATGCCGGTCTCGCCATATCCAGCTTGATCAAGCACGAAGCGAGCGAATTGCCAACGCGATGCGATGCCTTCGTTCACGAGATGATAAATCCCAAAGCGTTCGGTCTCGATCAACTGCGCAATTGCCGCCGCCAGGTCTTCGGTATAGGTGGGGTTCGCCACTTCGTTGATCACCACGCGCAATGGCGTTTCAGCTGCGGCCGCATCCAATATGGCTTGTACGAAATTGCCGCCGCCATGCGCGAACAGCCAGGCCGTACGCACGATGTAGTGTTGCGGATTGATTTGCCCCAGCGCGCGTTCGCCATACCACTTGCTGTAGCCGTAGCCGTTGATTGGATTGGGCCTATCGTATTCGGAGTAAGGCCGCGATGTTTTGCCATCGAAGACTTCGTTGGTGCTGACGTACAGCATAGGAATGCCCAGCTGCGCGGAAACCGCAGCGAGGTTGCTCGTGCCCTGACCGTTGATGCGCAGCGCCCTAGCGGGATCGAGCGCGCAGCCATTGACATCGGTCCAAGCGGCGGTATGCAGCACTAGATCAGGCTTGGCGCGCTTGAGGAGCAGGCGACAGGACTCATACTCCGTGACATCCAATACCAGGTCAACTTCGCCAAGGACATCGACGCCGACGATCTCATGCGATTCCCTAAGCTGCCGACAAATTGCGCTGCCCAACTTGCCGGCGGCGCCGGTAATTACGACCTTCATCTGTACCTGTCAATCTGATATGCGCTTGTCAGACCTATTCTATCCGCCGCGAAAAGTTAAGACTAGCTGATTGTCACTTACGCCTAACGACGCCAACTCATAACTTGAACCGTCCATGCGAGCGGTCAACGTACCCAAGGCCTGATTGACATTTGCCTGCATGTCTCGCAAGAATTTGCCTAACCCATGTTCAGATATGGCATAGAGCGCCCCTTCGAGCGTGATGCTTTTGAATTGCAGGGCCGCACCGGCCTCGAAGCCCAACAGCAACTGGAAAAACTGCCAGCGATTCAACACATCTATGTAGGCCTCGCCTTCGATCAGCAGCTCGCTTCCGTTCACTTGCGGTCGCCCGCGTCTAATCGGCGAACCATCTTCGCTGCAATAGTCGGTGTAACGCTGACACAAGGCCAGGATCTCTTCGGCGCCTAGGAACATTTGCGCGATCTCGGCGCCCGATTGATCGCGACCGATTTGCAGCGCGGGCATGAGTTCTGGCGGCATTGTTAACCCGCGATTTCCATCTATATGAAATGATTCGGCAATTCGCTGCCTCGGTTCGATGATGACAGGAATGTCATTGTAAGCAGGTGTCATGCTGCCACTGTCCAGCGGATGAAATCCGGCGATGCGAAGCACGAGGTTGGGAAAGGTCGGCAGCAATATTGCCAGCGCGCTACCCAATATCGCGGCTGCAATCAAGACGACCAAGATACAGCCGCAAGGCCGCTGTGGCCTTCCACGCCGTGAATTTCTCTGGATACGCAAGTCGGTCTCGCGAATTCAGTGCGTCACGATTAGTCGACGGCGGCCAGCCGTTTGGCATATTGCTGGCGATAGTAATCGAGATATTCTCCGGTTTTGATCTTTCGCCACCACCACTCATTCTCCACGTACCAACGCACAGTGGCTTGCAGGCCCGCTTCAAAGTTGAATTTGCAGCGCCAGCCCAATTGACGCGCTTTTGCCGCCGACATCGCATAACGCCGATCGTGACCTTCGCGGTCGGGCACATGCTTAATCAGCGATTTCGGCTTTTGCAGCAACTCGAGAATGTCTTCGGTGACACTAATGTTGTGGCGCTGGTTCTCGCCGGCCAGATTGTAAGCCTCGCCCGATTCTCCGCAGTGCAGCACGACGTCGACGCCGCGCGCATGATCATCGACGTACAGCCAGTCTCGAATCTGTTTGCCATCGCCGTAGAGTGGCAGCGGTCGATCATCCAAAGCTTCTGTGGTGAAAAATGGAATCAGCTTTTCCGGATACTGATAGGGCCCGTAGGTATTGCTGCCGCGCGTGATGACGGTGTCCATCGCATAGGTGATTTGATAGGCGCGCACCATCAATTCGCCGCCGGCCTTGCTGGCTGCGTAGGGACTGTTGGGCAGGAAGCGGTCGTCTTCGGTTGAATAGCCACTCTCGATATCGCCGTATACTTCGTCGGTTGATACATGACAGAAGCGACCGATCCCGTGTTTTCTGCCCTCGTCGAGCAAGATATATGCGCCGACGACATCGGTGTGAATGAATGCGTCCGGGTCCAGGATGCTGCGATCCACATGGCTTTCGGCGGCGAAGTTGACAATTGTGTCAATATTGTATGTTCGCAAAACGGATGCCACGCATTCGCGATCGGCGATGTCTCCGTGTTCAAATCGGTAGTTCGTCTCGTCGCTGACCGACAGCAGATTGTCGAGGTTCCCGGCATAAGTCAATTTGTCAAAGCAGATGATTTGGTAGTCAGGGTAAGTCGCTACCATGTGACGGACAAAGGCGCTGCCGATAAAGCCGGCGCCGCCGGTCACCAAGATGTTCTTCATCTGGATTCCACCCCTTCGCCTATCACGTACCGTTCAAATGCGACAGCTACGCCATCTTCATCATTCCCCGGCACGATATCGTCCGCGACATCCTTGAGCAGCTGGTGCGCATTGCCCATCGCTATGCCTATACCTACAGCTTGCAGCATTTCGATATCATTTTCGCCATCGCCAATTGCCATGGCATTTTCCGGCGCGACATTCAATTCTCTCATCAATATGCTCAAACTGTGTCCCTTGGATGTTCCCTGCGGCAATACCTCGATCATGCCTTCGATATTGGCGCGGGTGACATGCACATCACAACCCAAGACCCGAGCAATCTCCCTACGCAGTTCGTTCACGTGATCTTCAACACCGTACAGCACAACTTTGTGGACAACCGAATTGTGAAACACCCAGCGCCAACTCGGGACTCGCTCAGCGGGAGGATCGCCGAACTCGCTCAGTCTTGCCGTGACCGCATCAGGATGGAGAGCGAAACTGCGTGTGTCGCTGTAGACGATGGCTCGAAAGTTCTGCGCTTCGCCCAACGCGATCACAGCTTGCGCCACGCTCGCGTCCATCAATTGACGCCTGCGCGCGGATCCGTCGGCATTGTAGGTGACTAATCCTTGCATATAGATGCCCGGCGAATTGATTCCCAGCGATGCTATCAAGTCGGTTGCCGAGCTGCGCGATTTGCCCGTTGCGATTACGATTGTCACGCCCTGTGCAATGGCGCTGCGGATGGCCTGGGCATTGCGCTGACTGACGCAATGGTCGTCATCGAGCAAGGTGCCGTCGAGGTCAACCGCCGCTAGCTCAATCGTGTTGGTTGATATTGATTTAATCGTCATGCGCAATTCTCTAGACCCAGAGTGTGCCGTGATCGCCGAGATTCATCTTGATTCCGCTCGGCTTGCCATCGCTGCGCTGCACCCGGACATTGCGACCGATCAAACTGTCGCGCAGCGTCTGATCGATATCAGAAATTCGACTGTTCTCCAGAATGATGCTGCGTTCGATTTGGCAATTGCGAACTTGGCAATGATGATAGACGCTGGTGAAGGGACCGATGTAGCTGTTTTCGATCACTGTCGCTTTGCCGATGATAGTGGGACCACGCACAATGCTGTTGATAATTCTCGCGCCTGCCTGCAACGTGACTCGCGAATCAACAGTGGAGTTCGCATCAATCTCAGCCGATTCCGCAATAGCCGGTTGAATCTCTTCAAGCACGTGGCTGTTGGCTTCCAGCATATCCGTAGGCTTGCCCGTATCGATCCACCAGCCATCGTGCACATGCGGAAAAACGCTATAGCCATGTTCTATCAGCCACTGAATGGCATCGGTGATTTCGTATTCGCCGCGGCCCGAGGGCTGAATGGCGTTGACAGCTTCAAAGATGTGCCGGTCGAACATATAAATCCCGACCAGCGCGAGGTTGCTGGGCGGATGCGCCGGTTTTTCCACGAGCGCCTTGATGCTGCCGTTCGGCTGCATCTCCGCGACGCCATAGGCGGATGGATTATCGACTTGTTTCAACACGATTTGGCAATTCCATTCATTCATGTCGAAGTCCCGAATCAAGCCGGCGATGCCGCCTTCGATGACGTTGTCCCCCAGGAACATGACAAAAGGATCATCTCCCAGGAAATCGCGAGAGATCTTGACCGCGTGCGCCAATCCGTCGGGACTCTCTTGGGGGATATAGCGCAGCTTCGCATTCCAGGCGCTGCCGTCACCCAAGGTATTCTTGATCTCCTCGGCAGTTTGCCCGACTACGATGCCGATTTCTTCTACGCCAGCTTCACGGATCGCCTCGATCACGCGGATCAAGACCGGCTTATTCGCGACCGGGATCAGCTGCTTGGCGCGTGTATAGGTGAGCGGATAAAGACGTGTGCCTTTGCCGCCGCTCAAGATTAGTCCTTTCATTGGCGCTAGAGTCTCCGCATATGATGGATGGACAAGCTGCAAGTGGTCATTCTGTTGAGCAACGACTCAAACGCCTGGAATCCGGCGATCACAGCGACGCGCGCGAGCTTACCGCCCATTTTCGCGCCTTGCTGCCGGCAGTGAACCGCGGGCGCATTGAACATTCGCGCTCGCCCTAGTAGGCAATTCTGTCGTCACTGGGAGCATTGATGAGCACGGCGCCAACGATACGGACATGTACGCGCTCCAAAGCCTGACGCGCCTGCGCGGTATGATCGCGTCGGGTGTCCCCCGCCTTGACAACGAGCAAGGCGGCATCCAGTTTGATGCCCAGCAATGCGGCGTCGGTGGCCGCCAGAACCGGCGGGCTGTCAAATATCACATAATCGGCTCGAGCTTGCAGCGCGTTGATGATCGCGTCCATGCGTTTGCCGCTGAGCAAGTCGGCCGGGTTAGGCGGCAACTCCCCGGCTGGCAAAACCTCCAGATTCTCAATTGATGTTTTTGATAACGGCGGTTCGCTGACGGCCGCATCGTCGACCATCATGCCGGTCAAGCCCTTGTTGTCTCGAATACCCCATATTTTATGCTGTTGCGGCTGCCGCAAGTCGGCGTCGACGATGACAGTGCGATGGCCACTTTGCGCAAAGGTCACGGCCACATTGGCGACAGTCAGGCTCTTTTCATCGTCGCGCGCCGCCGACGTGACCAGCATGGTGCGTATGGGTTCGTTTACGCTGCTGAACATCAGATTTGTGCGCAGCGTGCGGAAGGCTTCAGCGGCGGCCGAACGCGGCTCCGACAAGGTGATCAATTGGTCTGTGGCCATGGCTGCTCCCGGTATCCGCATGCGCGCGCGATTGCGGCGCACGGGTCAATTTTAGCCCAGCAGTCAAATGTGCGTTAGTGCAAAATCAAGCAGTCACCGTGTTGTACATGACGACTCCGCCATTGGCTCACTTTGGTCGTCAGGCGAAATCAATCGCAAGTCGTTGCATCGCGGTTCTCTCTAAGCCCGCCGCTACAGCATTCAGACTGCGGCCTGCGGTCGGGTGCAGATAGTCGGGCGCCAGATCGGCCAGGGGCACGGCGACATGCGCAAAACGAAGAGTATCGGGATCCGGAATATGCCAGGGTTTGCTGCCGTAAACAAGCGCCTCGTCATTCCAGAGCGCTATGTCAATATCAATCGTGCGCGGCGCGTTTCTGTTGTCCGGATCACGCAAGCGTCCCAGCGCTGTCTCAATGCTATCGATGACTTCCGCTTTGAACGATTGAGGATTCCGCAAGGTATGGATTTTCACTGCCATGTTCAGGAACGGCGGCTGATCGGCGAATCCAAGCGGCGCTGTGCGATACACCGGCGAAATGGCCAAAAGCGCTGTATGTTGTCTGAGCAGCCGGATTGCGCTGGCCAGGTTCTCTTCTGGCTCGATATTCGATCCCAAGCACAGGTAGGCGGCGTTGCGCGCATAATCTTGCGGTCGTCTCTCGATCGTGATGCCGACCGAATCAGAATGACGCAGCGCGCCCGGTTTGTGAACCCTTACGGCGACGAAATCCGCCGCGAAATCCAACACGACTGCGCGAGCGATCTCCTCCGCCAGCTTCTCGACCAGGCGAAAGCGCGAGTTCGTCACCAGCGCAATGACAGCCTTGGTTACGGTACGGTAGTTGAAGGCGTCTTCAGGTTTGTCTGTTTCGCCAGCCAGCCCGCGTTCATTGCCGATGCGCAGATCAATGACAACGTCTTGCGGCGCGTCGAGCTCGTGGGGGCTGAAGCCGATGTAAGTGCGCAGTCTCAAGCTGTTAATTTCAATGATGTCCATCTGTCAAGCTCATTCAGTCGTTCGCCGATAGCGTGCGGAATCTGCCAGATTCTCGGCACATCCTCAACGACAATAATGCGAATTGTGCTCCGCTCTTCGATTATCGCTTAGAGCGCGGCCAAGCTCAAGAATCCTGTGGCTTTAGATTGGGTATTGCAATCGCGCGCGTTAATGTACTATAATAATGGCGCGACATCACGCCCCTGTTGAGCTTCACAGAATTGCGTCGCACTCGAAGGACAACCGAATGACGACCGATGGAAACAGATTGGCTGTTCATGGACAGCCATGAAACGCAAGTGGGTGCCGTTGTAGAATCGACAATTCAGCAGAAACTTCAATCTGAGGAGTTGCTGAATCGTTTTGATTTGGGTTTAGATTGCGTAGATACGACCGCCGCAATGCGCGCCGTATCAGACCTTCTGTACGCCATCGGCGAAGACCCCGGCCGTGACGGCCTGCTGGATACTCCAAAGCGCGTGGCAAAAGCGTACCAGGAACTGGTCAGCGGATATACCACCGATCCCGTAGAATTGGTCAATAACGCTCTGTTTGACTGCGATTACGACGATATGGTGATTGTCAGTCCCATAGACTACTACAGCTTGTGTGAGCATCACCTGTTGCCATTCGTGGGGCACGCGCACGTCGCTTATATCCCGAGCGGTAGAATCGTCGGGCTGAGCAAGATTCCCCGCATCGTCGATATGTTTTCGCGACGGCTTCAGGTGCAAGAACGATTGACACAGCAAATCGCCGATTTCGTTGACGAGGTATTGGAGCCAAGAGGCGTCGCCGTAACGCTCACCGCTCAGCACATGTGCTCAATGATTCGCGGTGTGAAGAAACACAACTCCAATATGACTACCAGCGCCATGTTGGGCGAATTCAAACTCGATCGTCAACTCCGCAACGAATTCCTGTTGCGCACCCAGCACTCAAATGGCTCATAGATATCGAATGTAATCGGGTTGTACGGTCTCGCCACCGGCATTGGGCGATTAGTACGCCGCATATATCCTGCCAAACTTGCCAAGCGCGCCTTGTGATCTCACGCGTCATAATCCGAATAAACGCCATCTGGTGACGAGAATCAGCTTTGCAGTCTGCGCTGGCTGTGCTATACTGCGCGCTACTTAGGTCATTTTGGCCTGCGGTACTCATCAAGAGCGAGTGAGAGATCCGGCTCGACGAACTCGCGGCAACCCCCGATCTACCGGGACGGTGCTAAGTCCGGCAGGGTATAAACTCTGGCAGATGAGCGATTCTGAATGACTGCCGTTCACGCCTTCTGCCGCGCAAGGCGTTTTTTGTTGTCTTGTCGCGCCTCCCAGCGCAATATGCCGTGCCAAGGATTGTCGGGCGAATCTGCCCTTGCGGGTTCTGCCCGCGATGTCAATCAGGAAAGGCGACTATGGCAACCACATTCATGACATCTCCACGATATTTCTTCACTTCGGAGTCGGTATCGGAGGGGCATCCGGACAAGATCTGCGATCAAATCAGCGATGCAGTGCTTGATGCGCTGCTGGAGCAAGATCCGATGGCTCGCGTCGCCTGCGAAGTGGCGATCTCGAATAATCTTGTGGTCGTGATCGGCGAGATCACGGCGGAGGCCGCGATTGATTATGATCAGATCGTGCGGGATACCATTCGCGGCATTGGTTATACACGCGCCGAATACGGGTTCGATTTGAAGGCTTGCGAAATACTGACCCGTATCAACAAGCAGTCGCCCGATATCAAGCAGGGCGTCGATCGTCAGGGGGCCGGCGATCAGGGCATGATGATTGGCTTCGCTTGTGACGAGACGCCGGAATTCATGCCATTGACCATCGCCCTGGCTCACCGATTAGTCCGGCGTCTGGCGTCGGCGCGCGAGACCGGTGAACTGACGTGGCTGCGTCCGGATGCCAAAAGCCAGGTGACAGTTGAATACGCCTGCGGTCAGCCCGTCCGCATTGACGCCATCGTCGTATCGACGCAGCACCATCCAGATATCTCTCAGGAAGACATCCGTGATCAATTGATTGACGGTATCATTGCCGATGTCGTTCCAGCTCATCTCATCAGCGGGACCAACTACATTATCAATCCTACCGGCAATTTTGTGATCGGGGGGCCCCAGGGCGATGCGGGATTGACCGGCCGGAAAATCATCGTCGATACTTATGGCGGCGTCGCCCGTCACGGTGGCGGCGCATTCTCCGGCAAAGACCCCACCAAGGTCGATCGCAGCGCCGCCTACATGGCGCGTTATGTCGCCAAAAACGTTGTAGCCGCGGGGCTCGCCAAGCGCTTTGAATTGCAGGTTTCCTATGCCATTGGAGAAACCAAACCGACTTCGCTGGCCGTCGAAACCTTCGGCACTGGTCAGATTGACGATAGCGCAATCGAAAGGCTGATCCGTGGCCACTTCGATTTGAGCCCGGCCGCGATCATCCATGATCTGGACCTGCGCCGTCCTATATATCGGCAGGTCGCCGCCTACGGGCATTTTGGACGCGACGATGTCAATGTGCCCTGGGAACAGACTGACAAGGCGGACACCTTGCGCGCCGAATCGGGACTAGCCTGATTCAATTGACACCAATGTGAGAATGGCAATGCCTGAACACCCCCGCATCTGTGACTACGGCGATTCCAGCTATCGTCAGGACTTCTGGGAAGGACGGGGGCGCGACTACGAAGATGCGGTGGAACGTCAAGTATTGGCGCGGCTCTTGCCCAAGAGCGGCAGACGTTTGCTGGAAGTCGGCGCCGGATTCGGCAGAATAAGCGCGGAATACTCGATGTACGAGCAAGTTGTCTTGCTCGATTATTCCCTGGAACAACTTCAATATGCGCGGGGGCAGTTGGGCGACGGGCGCTATATCTATGTGGCGGCGGATGCCTATCGCCCGCCATTCCAACCGGCGACGTTTGACGGCGCGACCATGATACGCGTCATCCATCACTTTGAAGACGTGCCGGCAGTTCTCGGCCAAATCGCCGAAACGATATGCGCCGGCGGCCGGTTCATTCTGGAATTTGCCAACAAACGTAATCTGAAGTCGATGCTCCGGCGCCTGGTTGGTCGCAACAGCTGGAGCCCCTACACGCTTGACGCCGTCGAATTCGTCGAGTTGAATTTCAACTTTCACCCCGACCAAATGGTCGCGGAAGTTTCCGCCCTCGGATTCGAGATAGCGCGTGTTGTCCCAGTATCGTGGTTTCGCTTGGGCTTGCTCAAGCGTCACCTTCCGACAAGTCTTCTGGCTGGCGCGGACGGCATCTTGCAACGAACGGGCTGGAGAATCTCGCCCAGCATATTCTTTGACCTGAGGTATGGAGAAAGCCGCGAACGTGGCGACTTCCTGGACGTAAACGATCCGGTCGAGATTTTCAGGTGCCCGTGGTCTTATGCCGGGTTGGTCCGCGAGGGAGATTCCTTGATCAGCGAGACTGGGATTCGATGGTCGATTCGCGACGGCATTTACGATTTCCGCAAGCCGCTTAACGACGACTAGGCCAACGACAATCTACAAAACCCTTGCCAACCAGCTGTCTATCGCATCGACGGTTGCTCGCGCCTGCTCCAGCATGAACATGTGACTGCCGCCGGGGAACGTGACCAGGTCCGCTTGCGGGATCCCACTTTCCAGCGCATCCGCCAGGGCGTGTGGAGTCATCTTGTCATCCTCGCCGGCCAGTATCAGCGCCTTGGCGCGAATCTCGGCCAGTCGCGCGCGAACATCGAAACGATCACAGGCGATAAAGTCTCGTTGGAAGACCGCGGGATCCGTCTCGCGCATGGCCTGCACGGCGTCGCGGCGTTGAGACGATGGCGTATCACGCCGCCACAACCAGCGATTGAGGGCATCTACAGTGCCGTCAAAATCTCTGACGATGTCGCTTAACAGCGCCGGATTCACTCGGAACTTGGCGGCCGTAGCGATCAAGACCAATGCGGATACGCGCTCGGGATACTCCAGCGCCATCATTTGAGCGATCGCGCCGCCCATACTATGCCCGATGACAACCGCGGGCGCGGAATTTATTTTATCGAGCAGCGCCGCCATATCGCGCGCGTGATTCGATATTGAGTCGTATCCGTCGCCGGGACTATTGCCATGACCACACAGATCGGCCAGGACGGGATTGACCCTTCGCAGCTGCCGCAACTCTGCCGGGAAGCTTTCATGAGATCCGCCGGCGCCGTGAATGATGAGAGCGATTGGCCGGCTGTCGTCCGGGCGATAATCCGCGATCCATAAGTTTACGTCTGCGGTCTCGATGAGCGGCATGATCGAATTGCCCCTATAATCAACTGACGTGAGAATATTCTAGCAAGTCTGCGATAGTCCGGTGAATGCAAGAAATTGCAGGCGAGTTATGATACTTGCCGACATAAGGTGAGAAATCTCCGCAAATGTGGACAAGCCTTGTAGGGGTCAGCCGTTGGCTCGCCCGCCTTTGCCAAGTCCAACGCATCAATTCTCGCATGACTTAATTGGAACTACGCGTTTACCCATAATTTAGCCGACAGCTCAAAATAGAGAGGAGCAAAGCGTTGGAGCGTGCGAAAGAAAACCTATCCAGACCAAGAACCGCCAGGCAATATCTGCGCTTGTTGCTGACTGGATTCGCCATGGGCGCCTCGGATATTGTTCCCGGCGTCAGTGGCGGCACCATGGCCTTCATTCTCGGTGTCTATGAAGATCTGATCAACGCCATCAAGTCCTTCAATGTGGAAGCGCTGCGGATGCTTATTGGCGTCCGTATTCAGGCGCTGTTCGAGCATATCTCGTTGCGGTTACTCCTTGCGCTCGGCGCGGGCATCTTGCTCGCGATTGTCGTATTATCCGGCTTCCTCAGCGCGCTGATGGACGACGCACAGGGGAGAACACTCTTGTTCGCATTCTTCTTCGGTCTGGTGCTGGCATCCATCGTGACGATTGGCGCCAAGGTGCGATGGCATTCAAGGTCTCTGGTGTCATGGATTATTGGTACGGTTGTGGCCTTCGCTGTTGTCAACCTGGTACCGACCGAAGCCGATCACTCGCCGCCGATTCTGGTCATCAGCGGCATGATTGCCATAACAGCCATGATCCTGCCGGGTATCTCCGGCTCCTTCATATTATTAATCCTCGGTCAATATGACTATGTGTTGTCGGCGGTGAGCAATCGTGATTTGCCCCCGGTCATTTACGTGGCGATTGGCGCCGGTGTTGGCATCATCGCCTTTTCGCGCGTTTTAAGTTACTTGCTGGCGCATTACTACAATCGCACCGTGGCGCTTTTGGTGGGGTTCATGGTTGGTTCGCTTTGGAAGATTTATCCTTGGCGCCAGTGTCTTCAAAACGATGTTGACCGGCATGGAGACTTCCGCTGCCTGGCCGATGCGCCGGTAGCGCCGGATGCGGGGTCCGAGTCGTTTTGGATGGCGATTGTCTTGCTGATTGCGGGATTCTTGTTGGTGAATCTGCTGGATCACGCGCAGACTAAGTCGAATCCGGTCTTCCGTCGCCTCTTGCCTTGATGCGGCGTATCAAGCGCCATTCACTCATCGTCCCGCGTATGCGATTGCAGGGCGCGCTGCTGCGCTTCAATAATGTCTTGTATGCGCGATCGCGACAAGACCGCGGTAACGTCCACGGCAATCGGCGCTTCCGGTTCCGCGGGCGTTTCCGGTTCCGCCTGCATCTCCATCAGCTCATCCACGATTTCGCGCCGGCGATAAACCGACGCGGCAATCGCATGTGTTGCGACCGGGCTCGTCAATAGCACAAACAACCCAAGCGCCAAGAGTCGCAAGCTGGACGACGGCATCAGCAGCGCCGCGCCGAGCAGCAAACCGAAGAGCCCCAGCGTCGCGACTTTGCCGGACGCGTGCAATCTCGTCAGGCTATCGGGCATCCGAATAACGCCCAAAACGCCGACGGCGCAGAAGAACAATCCGAAGAACAGCGCCACTACGCCGAGCAAATCAATCAGCACTTAGAAAGTCCTGCCTTCCGAGATATATCGCGCAATGCTAATCGTGCCGATAAACGCGAAGGCCGCCAACGCGACTGCCATATCAACGAAGACCTCCGTGCCTTCCACGAGCGCCAGCATCACAATGATGCCGATCAACAGCGTCGTGATCAGATCCACGGCTTGCAGTCGATCCGGAAGCGTTTCGCCAACGACCACTCGATAGGATGCCGGAATCAACACGATGACCAATCCCAGCAATACGAGCCGGATGGCGGTCTGTGCAATGGCGCTTTCAATCATGTCCCAGAATCCCTTTGATTCGTTTCAGCCGCTTCTCTTGCTCCTGGCGCAGCTTCTCTCCGGATTCGCTGACGTTGAGGCTATGCACGATCATCACCACGCCATCCTCTTCACTATCCGCGAATTCAACCACGAGCTCGCCCGGGGTTATCGTGATGCCGTGCGCGCTGATGGCGGAAACGAGCGCGTCTCGCTTCTGGTCTTGCGTGCTGATTCGCGTCACTCCGTGTTCAATCGGCAAGCTCGGTGATATTATGATTCGCGCCACCTGCACACCGGCGCCCAAGATTTCGAAAGCCAGGTAAACCACGTAGGTGACCAAGGCGTAGAGCTGCCGGGGCAGGTTGCGCAAATGGAAGCTCTGACCATGCAAACCAGTAGCCTTCAGCACCACGACGCTAAAGGCATAGCCGAGCAAGAAGTTTCCAGGCGTCGGTTGCGCCGTGTAAATGGTCCATCCCAATGCCAGTGGCAGCGCCAGGACGATGCGTTTAATCAGCATGCTTACGGCCCCTCGGCGATCGATTTTACAGCGGAAATGTAAATGTTGGCGTCTTCGATTTGCGTCACCGTTTCAGTGATGAGCTGCATCAGGGGTTCAGCGAAGACTATGCCGAGCAGCAGGCAGGCGCAAATCAATAGAAATGGCGCCAGCAAACTGTCGCCCTCAGCCTTGGTCTCCGTGGTCGTCGGCGTCGGCCCGCGCTGAAAGATATTTTGCCAGGCGCGAATCATGTAGATCAGGGTCAGGATGCCGAATCCCACCAACAGACTCAAGTTTATCCAATCCTCGCGAGCGACGCCCGCTTGCACCAATGCCAACTTGCTGATGAATCCATTCAAGGGAGGAATGCCCGCCAGCGACAAGCCGCCAAGCAGTACCAGCCAACCGGCCAGCGCGGGCAATTTGCGGCCGATCCCGCTCACGAAGGCAAAGTCCGCCGTTTTGACTTTTGTATAGCTGGCCACCACGCCCATCAGCATCAGGAGCGATGATTTGATGAAGGCGTGATTGAAGGCGTAAACCAAGGCCGCAATCAACGCCAGCGTGCCGCCCCAGCCAATCCCCACCAGAATAAAGCCGATTTGCGCGAAGGTCGAATATGCCAGCATGCGTTTGGCATTATAGGTGCGGATGGCGCCCAGGCTGCCAAAGAGTATGCCGATGATGCCCAACGTTGACAGCAATGGCTCAAGCAGCGTCGCTTCCTCGACATAGAGCAGGGTGACTAAGCGGATGATGCCATAGACGCCGACCTTGACGACGATTGAAGAAAGCATGGCGCTAACCGGCGTGGGCGCCGTCGTATGGAAATCGGGCTGCCAGAAATGAAAGGGGAAGACCGCGCTCTTGAGCAAGAAGGCGCATAGCAGCATCAAGGCTGATGCCGGCGCCAGCAACTGTCGCTCGCCCGATTGCAGGATTTCCGCGATATCCGCCATATTCAGGGTGCCCAAGGTGGCGTACATGGCGGCGATGCCCAAGAGCAAGAATAGCGTACCCATCGAGCTGATGAAGATATACTTCAGCGCCGCCTCCAAGCCATAGCGATCATCCGAGATCGCCGTCAAGGATACCGATGCCAGCACCATAAGTTCCATGAAGATGAACAGGGTGAAGAGATCACCGGTCAACATGGCGCCAACCAGACCGACTTCCATCAGCAAGAACAATGGCAGAAATGCCGGCAGCTTCATGCACTTGTCATGACTTTGCAGCGTGTAAAGCAGACCGCCGACCATGATCGTGGTTACCATGAACGCAAATAATCCGCCCAGCGTATCCGCGACCAGGACGATGCCGTATGGCGGGATCCAGTTGCCCAGGGCGTATGTTTGTACGCCTGTTTGATACACTTGCGATAGCAAGACGGCGCTAAAGCACCAGGCGACCAGACCCGTCAACAGCCCGATGATTCGCTGCAGGCGGTTGTCGCTGGCGAAGAGCAGCGCGATGATTGCGCCTGCCAGCGGTGTCACTAGAGTACCCAACAAATAGATGTTGTTAGCCATCGCTGCCAATCTCGAACACGGTCATAGACATATTCTCTGATTGCATCGCTCAGTGCTTTAGCTTGTTGACATCGTTGGAATCGACGGTTCCATAGCGGCGCGACACCATATTGACCAAGCCCAGCACAAGGGACAAGCTGCCGAAGCTGACCACGATGGCGGTCAGAATCAGCGCTTGTATCAGCGGATCACTGACCGAACGGCCTTCTTCCACATTGCGCACATATGGCGCGAACTCGCCTTCAAAGGCGCCAACGGCAACAAAAAACAAGTTAATTGCCGAGAAAAGTATGGCGAAACCGATAGCCGCTTTTATCAAATCCCGGCGCAGCAACTGGAAGACTCCGATGCTGAACAGTGCCCCGATAGCCGCCGCAAACATGAAATCGATCATTGCCGAAACCTCTCACTCGTCGCTTAAGCTCTGCACTTCCCGCGGGAAAGCGATCGCTTCGATAATGATGCCCAAGCCACCCATTACCGCGATGGCGATCGAAATCTCAAAGATCAATGACGATGTCACGTGCAGGCCAAATGAGCCGACAAAATCGTAAATGCCCAAGATCTGGTCGAATTCCACATGTCCCATGAAACCTTTGCCCAACAAGATCGGAAACAGGGCGTTGATCAATGCAATTAACAAGCCCAGTCGCGTGATAAACGCCGGCCGAAACCAGGGCAGTTGCCGCTTGGCTTCGTTGTATCCCAGCACGACATACCACAAGGAAATGGCCAGGCCGATGGTGACGCCGGCCGTGAAGCCGTCGCCTGGTCCGCTGCCGCCATAGAGTATCTGGGCGATGCCGATCAAAATGGCAATGGGCAAGACAATCACCGACACTGAGCGAGTGAATGGCGTCGACAAGCTGGTCGCATCCTGAATGACATCGTCGCCCTCGCTGTCGCTCCCAGTTCGGCTTGCTTCGCTGCCGGCAGGGGACGTCAAGGGGGCGCTGCCGGGCCGGCCGCGCGAAAGCAGCGTGAGCACGCCCAGCGCGGCGGTGGTAAAGACGGCGATCTCCATCAAGGTATCGGTAGCGCGGAAATCCGCCACAATCGCGCCTACCACATCTTCCACATTCAATTGGGCGCTGTTCGCCAGATGCCACTCCGCGATGCTCTCGCGCTCAGGCCGATTCTGCAGGGCAATCAGCGAAAACACGAAGACCGCCACGCCAATCACAATCGAAATGACTAAGTCGCGCAGTAAACCGAAATTGCTCTTATGCCTGCCAATCCACAAGTTTTCGGTGACCCGTCGGCGTATCGTGGTGCTAATGCGACCCAGCATGATGATTATGAGAACGGTCGCCATAGTCTCGACCAAAAGCTGCACCAAGGCCACATCAGGCGCATGTTCGATCAGGAAGATAACACCGCTGGCATAACCGATAACGCCGTAGGCGATCGCCGCTTTGACATGCTCGCGCACAACTATCGTATAGATGCCGGCGGCGACAGTGAGCAGCAGCATGAATATCTTCGCCAGATCAATGATGTTCACCGACAGATCGGTTGGAAACAGACTTTGACCCGCGGTTACCGTAGTCAGCGTGCCGGAAGCGATCAATACCGCGCCGACCGTGCCCAGGATGATGACCAGGTAATAACGCACGAAACCCGACTGCGTGTGTAGCACGTTTTCTCCAGCCCAATCGATGTACGAAATGAGCTCGCGATAGATGTAGTTGCCGGAGATGGGAAATCTGATGCGCTCAATTAGCGGCTTGCGGTAGGCAAAGAGCAGCAGCGCCACTATCAGTATGATCGCGCTAAGCCAGAAGACTTGGTTGAATCCAGCAAACGCCTGCAACTCGAAGGTCTTGGGCACGGCCAGCCGCAGCAGCGGTACGATGACCGGCTCGATAAGCACGCCCAAGGTCAATGATCCGATGGATAGCAGAATCGGACCCGCGCGAATCAAGCGAGGCGGCTGATGAAAGTGGACGCCGTCTTGAGCGTCCTTGATGAATACATCGAAAATCAGCATATACCCGGCTGTGGCAGTGAATACCGCGCTCGCCACAACGACGCTGAGCGCCGCCAAGGTGTAGGGCGCGCTATAATGCAGGACCGCATCCAGCAGTGTCTCTTTGGCGACGAATCCCAGCAATAGGGGCACGCCGGCCATCGACAGGGCCGAGATGACGGTGACGGCGAACATATAGGGCATCTGGCGCCGCAAGCCACCGAGCTGGTCGATTACGCGTGTACCGGTCGCATGATCAATCGTGCCGGCGACGAGGAACAGCGCGGACTTGTAAAGCGCATGCGCAATGATGCCGACCAGGGCGGCTTTGATGCCGTTTTGCCCGGGCAGACCGATCATGGCCACAATCGCGCCCAGCGCGCTCACGGTGGAATATGCCAGCAGCGCCTTGAGATCGCGCTGTTTGAGGGCGAAGAATGCGCCGACCAACATCGTGCTCAATCCAAAGAAGAGCAGCAGGTCGGACCAGAGTGGATTCTTGTACATCACCGGGGACATGCGCGCGAAGAGAAAAATGCCGGCCTTGACCATGGTCGCGCTGTGCAAGTACGCGCTGGCTGGCGTCGGCGCCGTCATCGCGCCCGGCAGCCAGAAATGAAACGGGAATTGCGCGCTCTTGGTCAATCCGCCGAACAGTATCAGCGCCGCGAATATGGGAAACCATTCGTGCTGATACAACGAATCGACTGCCAGGATCGACGCCAAATCTGTGACGAATCTGACGCCCTCGTCCGGATGCAGGAGTTGGCCACAGGCCGCGCTCAGCATGACAAAACCAATAATGAGCGCCAGCGCGCCGCCGCCAGTCACAAACAGCGCCTTGAATGCGCCTTCGCGGGCCGCTTGGTTGCGGTCGCCGGTGAAGCCGATCAGTACAAACGAAGTGATGCTGGTCAGCTCCCAGGCGACGAACATCATTAGCAGGTTGCCACTGAGTACAACCAGCAGCATCGAGCCGGCAAATGCCAAGAGCCAGACGTTGAAACGGTTGTATACGGCGGGATCGTCAAAATAGTAGCCGGCAAAGAAGAAAATCAGCGCGCCAACTCCGGTAATAATTAGGGCGAATATCAGCGCCAGTCCATCGAGGTAAAAGGACAAGCTAATGCCGAGGGATGGAATCCAATCGGTGCGTTGGATTATGACGCTTTGCGCGCGCAAATCGGGCAAATGAAGCAGCAACAAGAAAAACAATGCCGCCATGACAGCTGCGGTCAAAGCAGTCTGAATCTGTTGCGACACGGACTTTCTAACGGTTGGCAGCGACAATAGCAGTGCTAGCAGAAAAGGCGAGGCGGTAATGAAGGCAAGATTCATATTTCGGGATACTCAATCATCGACGTTTTTGCGTCGGCAAATTGGCGCTCTGAAATGCGACCTTCTGCCAAGTCACCGATACGTGGTCCGTCGCAATTGCTGGAATCCGAGATCCTGTAGCTTTTCACTTTCGATGTAATTTCATTAGCAAGCATAGTTGCTGTCAATTTGTATCCAATGGCGGATATTCATAAGGACACCCAGTTTGATTGTAGCGCATTTGACCAAGCAGCTGAAATGCGCAGCACTCCGAACCGGCAGCTTCAGCTGAGTTTGGCCCTTAGCGCCTTGGTCAATGCGGGGACGACTTCGTACAAGTCGCCGACGATGCCATAGCGCGCCAGCTTGAAAATCGGCGCTTCCGGATCTTTGTTGACGGCGACGATAATCTTGCTGCCGCGCATGCCCGCCTGATGCTGGATTGCGCCGCTGATGCCGCAGGCGATGTATAAATCGGGATTAACCACTTTGCCGGTCTGCCCAACCTGATGCTCATAAGGGATGTAGCCGGCGTCAACCGCCGCCCGGCTGGCGCCAACAGCAGCGCCCAGCGCTTCCGCAAGGGGCTGAAGCGTATTGGCGAATCCCTCCTTCGCCTTCCAAACATTCGCATCCTCGCCGCCGAGATCAGCGGGAAGGGCTTTGGGATTATTGGCCATGCCGCGGCCGCCGCTGACAATGATCGCGGCATCGGCAAGATTGACTTTCCCGAGTTCGGCGCGAATCCCTTCCGCGACATAGCTTATCTCATCATCCGCCGCGACTGATTCAACCGCCACAATCTCCGCGCTACGCCTTTCGTCTTTGGGCAAGGGCTGGAAGGCGCGGGCGCGGACCGTCACAAATGTCGTTGGGCTGCATGATGACATTTCCATCAGCACCTTGCCGGCGTAGGCGGGTCGCGCGGCTGTGATTTGTCCTTCGTCAACGCGCAATTCGATAGCATCGGAGATGAGGCCGCTCTCGCAATCCAGCGCGCAGCTGGCCATAAGCTCACGCGCGCGGTTACTGGCGACAGCAATTACAAAGGTCGGTTTGTGCGTTTTTACCAGGCGTGTCAGCAGTGCGGCGTAGGCTTCCAACTGATATTCCGCGACTGCATTGTCATCGCAATAGAATGCCATGTCCGCGCCATAATTCGCCGCTTCTCTGCCGATTTCGCGCGCATTTTCGCCATAGACGACAGCGGCCAATTTGACACCCAATTCGTCTGCCAAGGTCCGTCCAGCCGCTAACGCTTCCCAACTGGCGGAGACGGCGCGTCCTTCAAACGATTCGATCCAGACAAAACCGGTCATAAGACTTTCTCCGCGAACAGTCGCTCGACCAGGAGGCGCGCCCGGTCTTCTTCGGTATCGCCGGCAATGATCTCCGTCTTGACTTCGCGTTCTGGCGGATTGCGGTAGGCGACTGCGCGCGTAGCGGCGGCCGGCAAGTCAATAGCCAGATCTTGCGCCGTCCACACGGGGATCTGAGCTTTGGCGGCTTTGCGGATGCCCAGGAAGTTCGGATATCGCGGCTCGTTGATGCCTTTCATAACGGAAATAACTGCGGGCAGCTTCCCCGACAGCACTTGTTTGCCTTGCTCCAGCATGCGCTCAACCTTGATAACGCCTGACGCCGGATCAACGTCAATGATTTTGGATACGTAACTCAGCATCATCCAACCCAGACGCCGCGCCAGCTGGTAGGTATGTTGATCAGTCGCGACATCAACGCTCTCTTTGCCAAATATGACAAGGTCGACGTCACCAAGCTTTTTGACCGCGCCGGCTGCCAACGCTGTCCAAACCAGGCTGTCGTTGATATCGACAGCGGGCTCGTCCACGCGCAAGGCGATTGGAATCCCCATAGCGATGCTGTGCTTCAAGGCGTCGTTGTTCAGCTCGCTGCCGATGGCGACGACCGTTGCCGTGCCGCCGGTGTTCTTGGCTTGCGCGATGGTTTCCTCAAGCGAGTATTCATCCCAAGGATTGACGACGGTCGCGACATCTCCCCAGGTGACATCACCGTTGTCATCGACCCAGACTTTGGCGGCGGTATCGGGTGTGCTTCGCGTGAATGTGACTATGTGCAAACTAATCTTCCTCTCAGAGCGCGGACCTCTACTATTTCGTCCATTTCATTTTACAGCGAAATGACATTTGATTCTAATCCGGCGCCAAACCAACGCGGGCGACGAATTGCATCAGACGCTCGGCAGAAGCGCATGCCGCGCCGTCCGGCAAGATTGTCGACTTATCGGTTTTGACATTGCGCAAATTGCTCTCGAACAGGCGAGCGCCGGTGAGATCGGCTCCGCACAAATTTGTCTCCCACAGATTGGCGCGCGAAAAATCCACATCAATCAAGCGGGCATTGGTCAAGTTGGCGCGCGCGAGATTAGCCCCGCGCAAGCTGGAGCCGGTCAGAAGCGCGTTTTCGAGATTGGCCTCGCGCAGGTGCGCCTCCGACAAATCGGCGCCGGCGAAGTTTACCCGGCGCAAATCCGAATACCCCAAATATGCGCCGCGTAAACTGGCGAGGGAAAAGTTCGCATTTGACAACCGGCATGACGACAACAGTGCGGCGTTCAGTTGCGCGCCGGACCAGTCGACCGCCTCCAGCGTTCCATCTTGATAAGCCAGGCGCTCCCGCAGCGCCTCGAGCAAGCCCTGAGCGACATCGCGATTACTCTCCGCTCTTAGCGCCTGGATCAATTTTGGCGTCGGCGTCAATTGATGCCAGCGCTTTGTCAGCGATCGCCTAAGGCGGGAGACGAGGGGCATGTAGGAATCTCACGAGCAACTAGTAATATCGCCATCATAAACCTGTGCGGTTATAGTGACAAGCTTGAGCTATTCTGAATGTTCGCCGCCGAGAGTTGGCTTTGGATCTAGCGCAAATGGGCATAGCGCGGGACGCGTGATATTGTGCAGTTGGCAAGAGGTCTCATGGCCTTGGAGGGCTTACGCCTCGTGTTTTAGTTACATCTGTTAGCTCGTTTGACCGTTTTTTGTGGCAAAATTACATGCTTGCCGCCAGGTATTCCAGCTATGCTAATGCGTTATGGTAATGCGCCTAAGCGTCGACGAGATTTCACCGATGGTAGTCACCGCGCCAAATGCCGACAAGCTGATCACCACTTATCTGGAAATGACCAGTCAAGCGGACTTCGCGCCGGCATACGTGCAAGCCGCGGATATCGAAATTGTGAAGATGGAGATGCCGGATCTCGGGTTCTACAAGTTTCTATATCAATCAGTCGGCGAAGATTGGGCTTGGCGCGATCGCTTGTACGTGCCGAACGCGGAACTTCGCAAAGTGCTGACGTCGGCGGATACGCAGGTTCATGTGCTGTACGTCAGTGGCTCGCCCGGCGGTTATGTGGAGTTGTTCCGCCATCAGGACAAATCTGTCGAAATCGTGTATTTTGGATTGCGCCGGGATTATATGGGACGGGGACTGGGCAAACATCTCCTCAGCTACGGCGTGGCGCGCGCCTGGGACATGGGCGCCAATCGCGTGTGGCTGCACACTTGCAATCTGGATGGTCCTCATGCGCTGGCCAATTATCAGAAACGCGGTTTCCGCATCTACAAGGTGGTTGAAGAGCCGCTGCCTGAGCGCTATGCCTAACCAGCCAATAGATCTTCAGTCTTTGCGCGCGCTCAATAGTTGAGAAACCAGCTCACCATTTGCATGACTCCAAGGCAATAATATGCGATCGGCGATGCCCCCGTAGCGCGCCTTCAGCGCGTCCACCACTTCCGGCGGATCGGCCACGATGGCGAATTCACGCAGCATCTCGTCGCTGACGCAGCGCCAAAGCTCCGAGGCTTGTGACGGATCGCCATGATCTGGCGCGATGTCCAAGAATTCCTGCCAGCCATGATGACGCAAGACAGCGCGGCCCCCCGCAGCTTTGGCCAGCTCGGCGATTCTACGCTTGGTTTCGCGCTGGGCTATGTCGGCTGCCGCTCGCGTTGATCCTGTGACAATCAGCGGCGAAACGCAAACGCAAATGTCGTCGCGACTTTGTCCCCCGTATTGCAGGCCGCGAGTGACATTGGGAAGGATAGTTTCGCGAAGGTAGGCTGCCGAGTGCAAACGAGGGATATGGACGCCCTGGCATATTTCGCCGGCCAGTTGGCAATGGTCGGCATCATCGGCTGAAAGATATATGGGAATGTCAGGATGATCGATTGGACCCGGATTGAAGAAAGGCGCCATCAAGCGGAACCGATAATATTGGCCGCGATAGCGCAGCCGTTCGTCACTCTGGAAGGTATTCCATATGGCGCGCAGACTTTCGATGTATTCGCGCATCCTGGCGACGGCCTCAAATGAGTTGTCGTCGATCTGTTCAAGGACGTCCGCGGGTGAATGAGCGCTCAGGCCAAGGACGAATCTGCCGTGAGATTGTCGCGCCAGATCCCAAGCGATCTGGGCTGTAACCATGGGGCTTCTGGGAAAGGCGAGCGCGCCTAGAGTGGCCAGTCGGATTGACATTGTCGATTTGGCCGCGATGGTCAGCGGGAGAAACGGATTGCGGCTATGTTCGGCAATCCACACGGTGTCTATGCCCGCGCTTTCTATCTGCTCGATCACGCTAGCGTCGCGCGCAAGGTTGCCGCTGGGCCGGTAACTGATATCGATCTTGACGGCTCGATTGCGCATCGGCTTTTGCTCAGTCTTCGATTTCATATCAGAAAACCAGCTGGCGACCGTTGTCCTTGAACCATTGCCGCCAATAACGGTGATCGGGACAACACTGCGCCACCAGATTCCAGAATTGTTGACTGTGATTAAGGAATCTGAGATGGCAGAGTTCGTGGATGATAACGCTGTCAATGGCGTCTGCCGGCGCCATCATCAGCCGCAAGTTGAAGTTGAGATTGCGCTTTGCCGAGCAACTGCCCCAACGCGTCTTCTGATGCTTGATGCGAATATTGTTGAATTCAAACCCGAATTTGGAAGCTAGCTGGCTGGTCCGCTGAGGAAGATAGGTCTTTGCCTCTCGCCGGTAAAACTGGATGACGGCGCTCTTAACGGACTCCTCATCGTTCTGCGCGCGCTGCGGCAAAGTGATCCCAAGACAAGTGTCCAGCCGCTGGACCGTAATCCGTTTGCCGGGTGCTTCAAGCAGGCGAATCTGCAGATCGGCTCCGAGAAAGGGCAGTATGGCGCCGTCGGTATAGAGGCGCGGGACACTCGCGGCTTTGGTTTGATCTCGAAGCGCCCGCCTGGCGCTAAGCACCCACTTGCGCTTAATCTGGAAGATTTCTTCGGGCGTCATGTCGCGATCCCCAACGGGATAAACGATTTCGATGCTGGTGTCCGGATTGCATCGAATACTGATCCTTTTGGCGCGCTTGCTTACCCGCGTCGTGAATTCGATTAGCTCATTGCCCAGCATGATCTGCGCCATCAGTCAGTCATCGCTTTCGCCGCGTGTTCCCAGATGACGCGTTTGGATTGGTCCCCGGGTACAAACGGGAAATAGAATCCGACGCGATCGAGCAAGCCACGGTAGCGTTCACGGACCTTGTAGGGCAATTCGTCCGGTGGCGCGATAACTGCGAATTGTTCCAGCATTTCGTCGCTGACAAGCGTATGCATTTCTCGCCAGCGGTTGCGGCGCAGCATGGCGTTCAATTCCGGTATCAGATCTTGCCAGCCATGCAGTTCCAGCACCCGGCGATAACTGGGCGTGCTGGCATAGAAGGCGATTTGTGACTTGCTGAGTAGAACGCTCTCCTCGATTTCTGCGGCGGTCGCTCCCGTGACGACGAAAACGGCGCAAGATAAAGCGAGTTTGCTGCCCACGTCGCCACGTTGACGCCCGTCGCTGAAGGCGGGAAGCAGCACTTGTCGCAAGTATTGCGGCGTGTGGAAAGCGTGGACATGAAAGCCGTCGCATAATTCGCCCGCCAGTTTGGCCAAGCCAGTATTGACGCCAGCGATGTATATCGGAATCTGTGGCGCCGACGCCGCTCTCGGCGCGCTTGAAGCGGAATCCAGGTTGACCCGGTAGTATTCGCCCCGGAAGGCGGATGGCAGGCCGGATCGGTAGAAGTCCCATATCGTGCGCAGCGCCTGAATATACTCTCGCAGCTGCTGCGCCGGCTTGCCCCACATGGCGCTGAAGCGCTTGGTGATATGTGGTTTGATTTGGGTGCCCAGCCCCAGTACAAAGCGTCCGCCGGAGGCTTGCGCCAGGTCCCAGGCAGTCTGCGCCATCAGTTGCGGATTCCGCGGAAAAGCCACTGCAATCGCCGTGCCCAAGGTGATGCGCTCGGTCGCCAGCGCTGCGTGCGCCAGCGGCAGAAAGGGATTGTGAGCGGCTTCCGCCACCCACAGCCCGTCAAAGCCATAGTCCTCGACTTTTGCGGCAATGTCGCTAGCGGCGTTCAAGTCTTCAGCGAAAACGCTGACGTCAAATTTCATTCGACGATCTTTTCGGTTTTGTGTTGCGCTCGACTACATTGTAGCCGCAGATCATCAACTTCAGTATCTGCTAAGTTGGCGGACTTGAATTATGTCCATATTGGAATGCGCCGCGCTCGCTCGATGCCGCCCGGGATTGCTGTACGCGAAGACACAACCAGATTAGCTCGAGCGTGTTATAGGTGATACAATCGTTGGCATCATTTGATTGGGGTTGGGTGGGCTGCGCCGTCTATACCTGTGCCGCAGCGGGTGACCCGATATTAGTCTAAAAGGACATTCGGAAGTTTGAGAGAATCACGTTCAATCAACATCGGTTTGCGCAATGTCGTCGCGACCATTCTCATCGGACTGGGCTTAGTCTTCATTTGGGAAATCCGCGGAACGCTGATGCTCGCGTTTGCCGCGGTAATTCTGGTGATTCTGTTCACGATGCCCGTCCGCCTGCTAATGCAACGCTTCGAGATGAATCGTTTTTTTGCCATCGTAGTCAGCGTCGTCGGATTCTTCGTGATCGTCACATTGATTGGCGGTTCAGTATTGCCGACAATCGTCCGGCAGTTCACCGATCTGACGGAAACGGTGCTGCCGCAAGCGTGGCAGCGCGCGCAAGAAGCCCTGGATAGTGAAGCCTTGATTGCACAGTTCCCCTTTCTTGAAGGCGCAATCGAAGCGATAAACTTTGAAATCAATGCCGAATTCGTGAATCAGGTTGTCGCCCAGGTGACCGATCTTCTCGGCCGGCTCGGCGGTTCCGTTTTGCCCGTGGTCGGCGGCGTGGCCAACACCCTGTTGAGCGTACTGATAATTTTCTTCATGAGCATGTATTTGCTCGCGGAACCGGAACAGTATGTTAATGGCATCATCAAGTTGACGCCGCAATGGTATCGGGCGCGGATGCGTGTGGTGCTTGGGCGTCTGGACACAACCTTGCGCGCCTGGCTCAGCGTCACCGGCGTATCGATGCTTGTTGTGGGCTTGGGGACTGGATTGGGACTGGCGCTATTGGGCATTCAAGAGTGGGTTGCCTTGGGCGTTCTGGCGGGATTGCTGTCCTTCATTCCCAACTTTGGACCAGTAGTCGCGCTTGTGCCCACGGTCGCCGCGGCCATTGTGCAGGCCCCCGGGAATATCATCTGGACTGTGGTGATCGTATACGGCGTATCATTTTTCCAAAGCCAGGTATTGAGCCCCGTGCTGGCCAGCGAACGCATGCATATGCCGGCAATTCTCATCTTGATCGGCCAGATCATCTTTGGCTTCTTCTTTGGTTTCATGGGTCTGATGCTGGCAGTGCCGCTCAGTGCGTGCGCAGCTGTGCTCGTCGATGAGATGTACGTCAAAGATGTCTTGGGCGATGTTCCTGAGGAACGAATCGCCGAGCGGCCACCGGACGAAATTGGTCAGGAGTTGGTTGCGGAGCATTCCCAGACTGCTACATAAGCCCACATGTTCAGCCGTTGAGAGCGGCATTTGAATTGGCGAATTGAATGCTGGCTCGCGACCTGAGGAGCGCCGCAACCTGGTCGCGCGGTCGCTTGATTAGCGCTGGTGACAGACTCGACTTGCGGCCAGCAAACCATGATACACTTGAGTTGACGGAGGGTCGGGAACCGAGCATGCAAGACGACAAATCGCTAGAGAAGTCGCGCGGTCCGGATTGGATGGCGATCTACATCACCCACAATCTGCAAGAGGCGCATATCATGGCGGGCAAGCTCAAGGCGCATGACCTGCCTTGCCATATCCATCAGGAAGCGGGCGCCACTGCGCTTGGCATAACCTTGGGCAATTTGGGCGAGATCAAGATTTTGGTTGACCCAGAGGATTTCGAGCGCGCCGAGGCGCTGCTCTTTCCCGATTCACATAACCAGATTGAAGCAAACAACGAAAAGATCCAGGTGATATGGCAAGACGATGGCGATGGCGCGGAATATTATGTCGATGACGAAGAATAACTCGGTAACTGCAATTCCCGGGATCAAGGTCGGGCATTACACGGACAAGGCGGCGGCAACCGGCTGTACGGTGATTCTCTTTCCCCCGCGTACCGTTGGCGCGGTGGATGTGCGTGGCGGAGCGCCGGGCACACGCGAGACCGATGCCTTGGCGGCGCACAATATGGTAGAAGAAGTGACGGCGGTCGTGCTCTCCGGGGGTAGCGCCTTTGGCTTGTCCGCCGCTGACGGCGTGATGCGTTGGCATCGAGAACGCGGGCTGGGCTACCAATCGCGCGCCGGCGCTGTCGTGCCCATTGTGCCGGCGGCCATACTCTATGATTTGGGCGTGGGCGATAGCGACGTCTTCCCGGATGCGAGCGCCGGATATCAGGCCTGCGAAAACGCCAGCGACGATCCGGTCGAATCGGGATGTGTTGGCGCGGGGACGGGCGCCAAAGTTGGCGCGATCATGGGCATGGAACGCGCGTCCAAAGGCGGGCTGGGTTCAGCGGCGATTGACTTGGGGGGAGGCGTCGTTGTGGCGGCGCTGATGGCGGTGAACGCGTTGGGCAATGTGCTTGATGAGCGCGGGCAGATTCTCGCCGGTTTGAGATCTGCAGAAGGCGGCGGATTCGATTCAATTCTGGAGACATGGGCCGCGCTTGCGAATATGACCTCAGCGCCCTCCGCGAATGAAAACACCGTGATCGGCCTGGTCGCGACCAACGCCAGTCTCAACAAGGTTCAGGCGCAAAAGGTTGCGCAGATGGCCCACGACGGCATCGCGCGCGCGGTCAATCCTGCGCATACGATGTATGACGGCGATACGATCTTCGCTTTGGCGACAGGTGAAGTCCCGGCCGAACCATCGCTGATAGGCGGGTATGCGGCTGAGGCGGTGGCGGCCGCCATCCGTGACGCGGTGCGCAGCGCGACTTCGCTTGCGGGCATTCGCGCCATCGGCGATCGTTGATCCGGGGCGGCGCACATTCAGCTTCAGTTGTCCCGTGATCTGCGGCATTTGAACGGATCACGCGCTTCCTTTAAGAAATCGAACTTATGTCTTAACCTTGATTTAGCACTATAATGATACGGTGCCAGACCGTAAGCTGCGCTTGGAATATCGGGCATGGCAAAGCGAATTCTGATTGTAGAAGACGAAGAAAAACTTGTCGCCAACCTCGCCGACAAGTTGCGCGCGGAAGGGTACGATGTCTTCACGGCGCTGGATGGGGAGCGCGGTTGGGAATTGGCTCGGCAAGAGCGCTACGATCTGATCGTGCTCGATATCATGTTGCCGGGCCTTGACGGGCTTAGTCTCTGCCGCATGATCCGCAACGACAGCGAGACTGCCGACGTGCCGATAATCATGCTGACGGCGCGGGGCATGGAAGCCGACAAGATCGTCGGGCTGGAAAGTGGCGCTGACGACTACATTGTCAAACCGTTTGGCCTGGGCGAGTTCTTGGCCCGGGTGCGCGTACAAATGCGTCGACCGTCGCCGGATCGAATCGCCAAAAGCAGCGAACTTTCGCTTGGCGATCTGCGCCTCGATTTTTCCGGCAGGCGCGTATACAAAGGTGAGACTGAGCTCAAACTGAGCCACAGAGAATTTGATCTGCTGTCAATATTCATGCGCAATAGAGGCGCGGTTCTTTCACGTCATTGGCTTATCGCAAATGTTTGGGGCGAGGACTTCTTGATAGGTGAAAAGGACAAGCGCAGCGAGCGCACGGTAGACGTGCATGTACGCTGGCTGCGCGAGAAAATAGAAGAGAATCCATCGAGTCCCCGGCGAATCAGCACGGTACGCGGCGTCGGCTATCGATTTGAGGGTTAACGAATGGATGTCTTGTTCGGGCTAATGTTGGTCGCCGCCCTTGGCATTGGGCTCTATTGCCGGCGTCAATCGTCAAGAGTTGACCAGCTTGCCATTGACCTCAAGGCTCGCGACGAGACGATTCGCGCGCTCGAATCTCGTTTGGGCGATGTTGAGACTCACAACGCAGAGAGCAAAGCCTTTTTCGAGACCATTTCTAGCGTCGCCTTTGACATGGTATTGGTGCTCGATGACGATTTGACAGTCATCATGACCAACGAGTCCGCCGAGCGATGCTTTGGCAATAGCAGCCCAATTGGCGAGCCCCTTCAACGCGTGATCGAGTCCGCAGAACTTGTCAGTCTTGTTCAACATGCCCTGTCGGAATCCGAAAGCCTGGAAGAGCAATTCGAGATTGAAGGCGCCCATTATCGCGCGCGGACACAAGTTCTCCAGTTTGAAGGCGAGCGCCGCTTTGTTGGAATCGCCATGCAAGATATCACAAGCCTGGTCAACTTAAATCGAGCCCGACGAGACCTGGTGGCCAATATTTCGCATGAATTGCGGACGCCGATTACCCGAATCCGTTTGATCATCGAGGGATTGTTTTTCGATGCGGACAAGCCCAAACGCAAAGCCAGTATTCAGTCTCTGAAGGAAATCGCCAAGGAGACAGACGCCTTGCAGTGGCTGGCGCAAGAATTGCTCGATCTTTCCATGATCGAATCGGGACAGGCGATCATGCGACTGGTGCCGATATCATTGAAGCAGGCGGTCGATGATATGATCGCGCGTTTCAAGCCGCAGGCCGAGTTGAAGGGTCTCAAGATTGTCAGCCATGTGCCGCAGCAATACGAGGTGCTTTGCGATGCTGATCAAATCAAACGCGTATTGGGCAACTTGATTCATAACGCCATCAAATGGTCGCCACCGGACGAAGCCATCACAATCACCGCGTCCGAGACGATGGATGAAGTGACGGTATCCATTTTCGACAACGGTCCAGGGGTACCCGAAGACTTGCGTGAACGCGTTTTTGAACGCTTCTATCAAGCCGATGTTTCGCGCTCGGGTGACGAAGGCACTGGACTGGGTCTCGCCATCTGCAAGCATATTGTTGAGGCGCACGGCGGGCGCATCTGGACGGAAGGCAACGGCAAAGGCAAAGGCGGCCAGTTCCTTTTCACGCTGCTCAAGCCTGATATTCCGAACTCGGCCGAAGCTGATGACAGATCCCTTGAAACGGAGGCGCAGCCTGCCGATGTCTTGACCACAGCTTGACTTGAGTGGACAAGCGCCTGGATTCTGCTATACTCGACGCCATAAGAAGTGAAGCCAACCTTCGGGGCAGGGTGGAAGTCCCTACCGGCGGTGAAGCATGCGGCGGCATGCCAAGCCCGTGACCCGGATCAATGGCCGTAAAACGCTATTGTGAAGGTGGATCCTGGTTAGAATCCAGAGCCGACGGTGATAGTCCGGATGGGAGAAGGTCGGGCAGGCTGACGTTGTTGATTGTGAGCCTGTTTGCTTTGGTATACGGTTTGGCCTCCCACGCTGTGCAACTGTGGCGCGCCGGAGCTTGTATATCGCGCCGACAGCCCCTGGAACGTTGGGTCTGCGGTGGCATATGCAAGTTGATGCGCCTGAAGCCAGAAGTCACAAACGAGTAAATCGCAGCGCCCTTTCGTCCAAATGGCTGCTTTATTTGTCGCCGCTGGCAACGATGCTGCTATTGCTGCTTGTCTGGCAATTGATCACCGCCTTCGGATTGGTATCAGCCTTTCTCCTGCCGCCACCGGCGCAAGTGTTGGATGCGTTTGTCGAAGCGGTATCGAGCGGATTGCTGGCAAGGCACACGCTCACCACCTTGGAAGAGATGTTCTTTGGGTTACTGCTCGGCGTGAGCATCGGCCTTTCGCTCGGTTATCTAATCGCCAAGGCGCCCCTGCTGGAATTCATTCTGTCGCCAATCATCGTCGCTTTCCAATCCACGCCAATCGTGGCATACGCGCCCTTGTTGATCATCTGGCTGGGTAGCGGAGTCGAAAGCAAAATTGTGACTACGGCGGTGATTGTCTTCTTTCCGATGCTTGTCAATACCATAGCCGGCATCCGCGCCGTCCCGCCGCAACTGCAGGATCTGATGCATTCCCTCAACGCGAGGCCTTGGCAATCTTTCCGCCACCTCGAGCTACCGTCGGCGCTGCCGGTCATTCTTGCCGGGCTAAGAACCAGCGCTACGCTTGCTGTAATTGGCGCCGTGGTCGGCGAGTTTGTCAGTTCCGGCAGCGGCTTGGGCCACCTGGTGACGCTGGCGCGCAATCTCTACGATACGCCGCTGGTTTTCGTCAGTGTCTTTACGATGACGTTCATCGCCTTGAGTCTATACGGCGCCGTCGCCCTCTTGGAATGGCGCTTGCTGGCTTGGCGACGGCGCTCGTCTGCTTCATAGAATCAGTGACAGGAGTGAATTTCTCGCTATGACCCGAATACTCGCATTAGCCCTGATTTTGTTGGCGTTTGTTTCCCCCGCAGTTCGCGCTCAGGAAGCGCTGCAGGATGAGCGCATCTTGCTGACTTTTGTCCCCAACATTCAGTTCTCGCCATTTTACCTGGGGATCCAGGACGGCCACTTCGCCGAGCACGGATTCAATGTGACATTGGAACACCTGCAGGAACCGGAGGTGCTCGATCTCGTCGCTGCTGGTCATGCCGACTTCGGCATCGTCAGTGGCGAACAGGTCATTCTGGCGCGCGCGCAGGCGCGTGACGTGGTCTACGTCTTTGAATGGTTTCAGAAGTATCCGGTTGGACTCGTTGTACAAGGGCACAATGGATCGGGCATCTCGGAAATCAGTGAACTGCGCGACAGGAAAGTGGGCATTCCCGGTCGGTTCGGCGCCAGCTACAGCGGATTGACAGCTTTGTTGCACAGCGCAGGTATGACCGAATCTGATATTGAGCTGACTGAAATCGGATTCCATGCGCCCGATGTCTTTTGCAGCAAGGTCGTCTCGGCTGCAGTAGTGTACATTAACAACGAGCCGCTTCAGATATTGAATCGGTCGCTCGCCGGCGAGTGCAGCGATCTGGGCATGCCCGATGTCTTCCCAGTCGCCGAACAGGTGGATCTGGTCTCCAACGGTTTGATCGTCCATTCGGATATGCTCGAGCGCGAGACGGAGAAGGTTCAGAATATGGTGAGCGCGCTCGGCCAAGCGCTCAAGTCGGCCATCGAGAATCCCGCCCGGGCCTACCTGGTTAGCCTGGAATACGTAGAAGCGCTGCCGAATGAAGTCGAATACGTTGAAGCGTTGCAGCAGTTGTCAATGGAGCAGGAAGCCTTTCTGGATACGCAGCCAAGTCGTGAAGACATCGCGCAGAGCCGTCTCGATATGCGGGGGCAACTCGGGCAGATGTTTGACTTTGACATGCTTGAGCAATTCGACGTTCTGCTCAACTCGATTGATCTGTGGGATGCTGAGGTTTTGGGTTTCAGCGAGCTCGGCTCCTGGGAATCGATGCTCGCGACCTTGGAGCTGCTGGAATTCCTCGATGGAAGCGAGGTAGACCTGACGGCCTCGTTCACCAATGTGTTCATCATGGGAAGCAGCGAGTGAAATTAAGCCTGCGGGATATATCGGTCGATTTTCGCGGCGCGAATGGCGGTCGGCTGGCTGCGCTGGGTCCGATATCCTTGGATGTTGCAGAGGGCGAATTTGTCTGTATCGTCGGTCCCAGTGGATGTGGCAAGAGCACCTTGATTCGTGTGGTGGCCGGCTTGCAGGCGCCAACGACGGGAATCGTCGAGGCGGATGGAGAGTCAATTAGCCGTCCGTCGTCGGCCACGGCCATCATGTTTCAAGACGCCAACCTGATGCCCTGGCGTTCCGTTCAAGACAACATCGCGCTGCCGCTGGAATTAGCCGGCGTGCCCAAAGCGGCGCGGTACGCCACGGTAGCCGAGCTATTGCCGCAGCTGCATTTGGAAGACTTCGCCGGGGCGTATCCGGCCGAGCTTTCGGGCGGCATGGCGCAGCGGGTTGCGCTGGGCCGCGTCATCGTGCAGCATCCGCGCTTGCTGCTGCTAGACGAGCCATTTGGGGCGCTCGATGCCTTGACGCGGGAGAAGCTGAGCCTGGAATTGCTGCAAGTCTGGCGCGGATCCGGGCAGACCGTGGTGATGGTCACCCACAATATCAATGAGGCAGTTCTGCTGGCGGATCGCGTCATCGTGATGTCCAGCCGACCGGGTCGGACGGTTGCGGATATCTCTATAGATCTGCCGCGACCGCGCCGTGTCGAGCAGCTGTTTTGCGAGGCCTTCTTGATCCTGGCGCGTGAGGTGCGCAGCGCTATCGAGAAAGAGGCTGCCTGACAAAGCATTTGCCCGCCTTTGCCCAGGGTCGGCATACGCGAAAGCGGTCGATCGCGGTCGCCGCAATCGAGTCATTCGAACAACTGAGATAGCCCAATGGACGCCAATCGAGTGAGGAAAAGCCGATGAAATTTCATGCCGAGCATATCCGCCCACACTTTCCGTCGTTGCGTGAATCGACTCCTGACGGAAGGCTGCCGATCTTTCTGGACAATCCAGCTGGTACTCAAGTGCCGCAATCGGTGATTGACGCCGTCAGCAGTTACTACCGGACCATGAATGCCAATTCCGGAGGCAGCTTCGTTACCAGCCGCCGCAACGATGAGATGACTGTCACCGTCCGGCAATACATGGCTGATTTCTTGAATGCCGAAAGCGCTGATGAAATCGTGATCGGTCCCAACATGACATCGTTGAACTTCAAATTGAGCCGCGCGCTGGCGCATACACTCGCTGAAGGCGACGAGATCGTCGTGACCAAGATGGACCACGACGCCAATATCGCGCCCTGGATCGCGATCGCCGAAGCGCGCCAGCTGGATGTCAAATGGGTGGATATCCATAGGGCAGATTGCACCTTGGATTTGGGCTCACTGGAGGATGTGCTGAGCGAGCGCACCAAAATCGTAGCTACCGTGCACGCCTCCAACGCGGTGGGCAGCGTAAATCCGGTCGGGCAGATTGCCGCGATGGCGCGCGCGGCCGATGCCATTCACGTGGTCGATGCAGTGCAGAGCGCCCCGCATGTGCCAATAAATGTGCAAGCGATTGACTGCGACTTTCTGCTCTGCTCGTCGTACAAGTTTTATGGTCCACATCTGGGCATTATGTGGGGGCGCAAAGATCTGCTAAACAGCCTGCCAATAGATAAAGTGCGACCGGCAAAGGATCAGGCGCCTTATCGTTGGGAGACGGGCACGCCGAGCTACGAGACCTGGAATGGCCTGCTGGCCTGCCTTCAATATTGGGAGATGTTGGGCCAATGTTACGGCGAGGCCGATCTGCCAGATTTTCAGGGGCGCAAGCTAATGATGAAGCGGGGCATGGCGGCCGTGCAGGAATACGAGCGGGAGCTCGCGGAAGCGCTGACCGACGGACTATTGGCGATCCCAGGGGTAACGGTGGCGGGAATCACCGATCTTGAGCGTTTTCACTGGCGCGTTCCCACTGTGGCATTTGTTAAGGCCGGGCGCTCTCCCGATCAGGTTGCCGAATACCTTGCGGAGCATGACGTATTTGTGTGGAGCGGTGACTATTACGCCCCCGAGATCATGCAGCGCCTGGGCCGCCCGGATGGCATGGTGCGCGTTGGCATCGCCCACTACAACACGAAGGCTGAAATCAGTCGCCTGCTTGAATTGATTGAACGTATCTGATGGTGCGAGACAGTCGGATTGGACGATTCGCCTCAATCGCGAGTCAAGTCGCCTGTCATGCGCCGGCGGCGTAATGTTCTGCGGCGGCGAGCGTGAGCGTAATCAAATGTTGAAGACCAAGGCGCACGGGCGCGGTTTCGATATATTCATCGAGCCGATGCGCGTTCCCGCCGCGAGTAATGCCGATGGTGACGGCCGGGCAACCATGGGCTAAGGGCACGTTGGCATCGGTGCTGCCCGTTTCCAGCGCGTACCTGATGCCAAGGCATCCCAGCGCTGCGAGCGCGCCTTGCACCAGCTCATGGACTCTGTCAATGGCGCCCGCCGGCCGATCACCCACAGTCTCAATCGTGAATGTGAGCCCCTCCGTTTGCGCCCCACGAACCAGGCTGCTGACCTGTTCTCGCAAGTCGCGCAGGACGATCGGACTGACTGAGCGCAGATCGAGCCAGAGGCTGGCGTCTGTCGCGATGGCGTTGATGGCGTGGCCGCCCTCAATCATGCCGATGTTCATTGTGGTACGCGGCGATTGGGGCAACTTGAGCGCTAGAATTTGATTGCCCAACTCGAGAATGCCGTGAAGCGCGCTGGGCTTGCCGTAATGAAGCCAACTGTGGCCGCCGGCCGCGCGCGCGCTGATGCGCATGCGATACACAGCCGTACCGGCGTTATAGATATGACCAAGCGCCAATCCTTCCAGATTTATCACGGCATTGATTCGGGACTGCAGCTTGGCGAAGGCTGCTTTTGCGCCGCGCAAGTCGCCCAAACCCTCTTCGCAGCTATCGGCAACGAACCAAATGTCACATGCTGGCGCCAGCGCGGATTGAGACAAGGCTTTGGCCAAGCCCAGCAGCGCCGCCACGCCGAGACTGTTGTCGCCGATGCCCGGTCCCGCGATTCTGCCTGCGCCTCGAGTGACGCCGAGATCGGTATCCGCGGGAAAGACGGTGTCGGTATGCGCCATGATCAGCAAGGCCGCGGCGCTAGTCTGCCCCTGGAGACGGCCGTAGACATTGTAGACCTCGTCAATGTCGACATCGACCAGCGTCAACTCGGTGAAGCGCTCCAGTACAGCTCGCGCGCGCCGCGCCTCATGAAAGGTCGGCGCCGGGATCTGTTGGATGCGCAGGGATTCTTCGACGACCCAGCTAGACAATTCTTCGAGGACGGACCAATCCTCGCGGGCGTGTACTGCGTTGACTTTGGCGATCATAGTTTCCATTGATACTCCAATCTCGGTGCTGTTGGCGATTTTGTGCCCGGATGCCGCACTGAGATCAATGTAGTTTTGGCTCCTGCCAGGCTATTATGCCCTAATTCGGTTGACGCGGCATTAGACGAAATGGAGCTCGTCTGTTGATATGCGCGAGCGGCGCTGCCGAATGCCATTTTTCAATGCGTCGACGCAGGTGGATTCGCGTCAGCTCACATCGCGCGCATTCACTCGACGTCTTGATGCATCAGCGGAAATTGTAGCCGGCGCGGAGCAGCGACTTTGATTGAGACCAGCGCATGCCAGGAGTTAGCAAGCGATAAGCGCTTCAACCCATCGCACTCGAATTGCGTGCCGTCTGTTTGGCGTTGGAGGAATTGCCCGCGCGCCGCAAAGCAAGGCGCATCGCCGCGACCGCAGCGAATTAGACGCGTAACACTTAAATCTACATAAGGGTTGCGAGGGCGTTAGCTCTCCAGACGGGCAAGCTGCCGCATCAGTCGGCTCTTGCGGCGGGCAGCGTTGCGGCTATGCACCACGCCTCTACTCGCCAGGCTATCCAGGTCGCGAACGGCAATCTGTGTGGCCTTGCGCGCTTCATCCAGATCGCCGCTTTCGATGGCGGCGCGCGCTTGCTTGATTAAGGTTTTAGTGCGGTTGCGGTACGTGCGATTGTGCAGGCGCCGCTTTTCATTTTGACGTATGCGCTTGAGCGCGGATTGATGATTTGCCATTTGTCGATGCAGGAACCGATTTTTCCTGCTGCTCCCTTCAAAGTAACCCGGCGACAGCCGATGTATGTCGCATTCCAGTTAGAACAGCCGCGCAGTATAGCATGCCGTCAAGCGCTTGTCCATAGCGCGATGCGTGGAGGGACTGGTGAATATCGATCTCCAGGTACGCCAGTCTGAGAGAGCGCTGGGATTTAACCAACGAGGAAAGCGAAATATTGGCGAGATAATCTCGCATGAGCGGTGAAATTCATCTTGTGTGGAAAAGTGTAGGGGCGTTTCGCCAGCATGAATGCCCGCAGGGAAAACCGGACTAATCCGCGATTTTCGGATCAAAGGCATCGCGCAATCCGTCGCCGATCAGATAGAGGCAGAAGACCGTAACGGTTATCAGCAGACCCGGCAGAAAGACTAGATGCGGCGCCCGCCGCGCATAATCCAGCGCGCCGTTGAGCATATTGCCCCAGGTCGCCGTCGGCGGTCGCACGCCGAATCCGAGGAAGCTTAAGGCTGACTCAGCCAGAATCAAGCCGCCCATCGCCTGCGACAAGCTGATGATCAACAATGAGAAAACGTTAGGTACGATGTGGACAAACATGATGCGCAGGTTGGATGCGCCGATTGCGCGGGCGGATACGACAAACTCTCGCTCCTTGATTGAGTAAGTCTCCGCTCGCACCAGCCGCGTCGTGCCGGTCCAGCCCAATACCGCAAAAATGAAGACAAGCGTGAGCGGCGAAGGGGAAAGAATTGCAGTGATGATGATCAGCAGCGGCAGGCCGGGGATCGAGTTAAGCGTAGTGACCAGCCACATGATCAGATCGTCAACGACGCCGCCATAGTAGCCCGCGAAAACGCCAACCGCGATGCCGATGCCCAAGGACAGGAATGCGCCTAAAATGGCGATGCCAAGCGATATCTGTCCACCGTAGAGCAGCCTGCTGAGATGATCGCGGCCAAGCTCATCCGTGCCCAGCACATGACCGGGCGAAAACAGCGGCTGGTAGTTGTTGCGCAAGTCTTGAGTAACTGGATCGACCTGAAATACGACATCGCTGAGAAAGGGCGCCATAAAGGCGATGACCGCGAACATGCCTAATATGGTAAACGCGACCATGGTCGGGCGATCGTGACGAATCCGGCGCAGGGCCTTTTGCCAAAGATTGAGTGACGGTCGGAAGCCGTCGCTGCTTCCGCGCTTGGAGAACGGCCTGACTTCAAAGAGCTTCGATTTGCTCATAGGCTATTGCCTCGATCCTAGAAGCGGACGCGCGGATCTAGCAGCGCGTAGAGAATATCGGCCGCCAGATAACCTAGGATGGCGAGCACAGAAAAGATGACCACGGACGCCATGATGACCGGATAGTCGTAGCTGACCACGGCGTCAAATAGCAGCAGGCCAACGCCGGGCCAGGTGAAAACGCGTTCGATGATGACCGCGCCGCCCAGCAGACTGAACATGAGCGGACCCAGAAAGACGGCGAGCGGTATGACGGCGTTGCGCAAACCGTGACGGATCCATACGCCCCGTTTGCTGAGTCCCTTGGCGTGAGCTGTTCGAATGTAATCGCTGTTTATCGTTTCCAGCATGGAAGCCCGCACGAAGCGCGACCAACCGGCAATCGGTCCCAGGCTGCTGACCAGCGCCGGCAAAATCAGATAGTGTAAGCGCGCGTAAATCGGCGGACAGCCTCCACGCACCGGCGGGCAGCGACCTCCCATCGGCAGGAGCGGACGACCATCGCCGATGCCTTGCGGTTCGAGCCAACGCGGCAGGATGATGCCGAAGAAAATGATGGCCAAGAGTCCCAGCCAAAATACCGGCATGGCATCGCCCAATACGGCGAAAATCCTGGAAAATCGATCAAAGAAGCGGCCTCGATAGGCCGCCGCCAAGATGCCGATCAAGATGCCGGTGGAAGTGCCGATCAAGAGAACGGCGATATTCAGCTCGATGCTCGCGGCCAGTCGTTCGCTGATCAACTTCAACGGGCTGGAACCTCTGAACTTGAAAGACGTGCCAAAATCTAGCCGCAGGATGCCGTAGTTATCGCCCCAGGCATCGGCTTGCCCATCGGCGTTGGTATCCACCATCATCCAGTCATCGCCGATCAGCCAGCGCAGGTACTGTATCGGGAAGGGATCGTTCACGCCTAGCTGTATGGCGAGCCGTTCGCGCTCGTCTTGTCTGATGGTGGGATCAAATGTCAGCAGCGAAACCGGATCGCCCGGGGCCAAGAGGATGACAATATACGAGACCAAGGTAATGCCAAACAGGGTAGGGATCGCTTGGAGCAGCCGGCGGGCGATATACCGTTGCATGGGCAATCACTCGAAAGATTGCTTGACTGTCAAAGGGAAAATGCCGCCAGAAGGCGTGGGCCCTCTGGCAGCAGTTGCATCGTGACGCTACGGTGTGGCGAGTTCCGGCGAAATCCAGGCATCTATGGAATAGGTGCGCGAGAAAGGCGTCGGATTCCAGTTGGCGATGCCCGGCTGGATGGCCGTCATGGATTCGGATACATACATGTAAAAGTAGGGCATATCCTCAAAGAGGATTTCCTGGACTCGTTCGTAAATGGCGGCGCGGTCTTCCGTCGCGCAACCCGGAACCACTCTGGCCTGATCGTTGAGTTCGATCAATTCGGCACTGTAATAGGAGCCAAAATTGAATCCCGAACCGGGCACGTCCACTTCCGGATAGTAGAAGGCGGAAATATCGGGATCGACCGGCAATCCCAGGCTCCATCCCAGCATGTTCATATCGAAGGTTTGACCGACCAATTCCGGTATGAAGGCGCTGCCCCAATCAATCGCCTCAAAGATGGCGTTGAAGCCGACCTTGTTCATCTCGGCCTGGAAGAAGACGCCCATCTGCTCGCCGATATCGGAGCCGGCCGGCACGTGCAGATCGATGGTCATCTCGCTGCCGTTGTATTCGGCGTCAACTTCGCGGGCGAAGAGGCAGTCCTCACAAATCCGAGGCGTATCCGGATCATCATCATGATCGATCCAGCCGGCTTGCGTCAGTTTCTCCATCGCCAGCTCTGGATTGTATTCGTACTGCAATTCGGGATTGAATACCCAGGAAGTCGGGATGGTGTGGGTGGCGACTTTGACGCCGTTGCCATCGCGGATGCCTTCGATCAGCGCGTCAATATCCACCGCATGTGAAATTGCCTGACGCACCAATTTGTCTCCCAGGACGGGGTGCGGCTCTTGCGGAATGACATTGCCGTCTTCATCAATGCCCGGCTGCGGATTATCGGGATTGGCGTGGTTCATGCCGAAGAAAGTGAAGCCGTTGCCGGTGAATTCAAAACGCGGGAATTCCAACAGCTCCGGATCGGTTTTGAAGTCATTTTGACGTGGCGAGGGCACGGCGAGGATGCTGAATTCGCCGCCGATAAAGCGCTCAGTGGCGACATTTTCGTCAGCAACTTGCAGGGTAACCAATTCCGATGGGCTGACGTAGCCGAGCGTGCTATCCGGATATGCTTGGTCGGCCAGCAGACTGACGCGTTCGCCCGCCGCAAATTCGATGTCTTTGAAAGCGCCAAATGACACGGTCGGGATATGGCGCGGATCGTCCATCATGGCGCTCAAGTCTTCGCCATACAACTGGGAGAAGATATGGGCGGGAACGGGCGTGACATCGTTGACATCGCTGAAGGAAATGCAGTCCGCTTCGGAAAAGGTCACGACAACGGTATAATCATCGGGCGCCTCAATGCTGACGATCTTGCCGCCGGCCGGCGTGCCATCGTCCATGGTCTGGAAGATGCCGGCTCGGGGGCTGTCAATCTGGCCGCTGCGGGTCGCTTCCACCGCCCACATGTAGTCGGCTGAGGTGATCGGCGTTCCGTCGTTCCAGGCGATGTCTTGACGCAAATTGACCGTTAGCACGGTACCAGTCTCATCGTATGACCAGCTTGCGGCCATGGCGCCGTCCAGATTGGGTTCCTCCAAACCGGTGAAGGGACTCACGCCAATGATGGCGGGATAGAGCCATCCCCAAATATTGCTGGAATCCGCGTCGCTAGAGATAAGCGGATTGAAGGTTGCCGGATCGCCGCCCGTATTGGATTGGATGACGATCCCGCCCAGGCCGGGTCCGGGGCCTTCTTCCCATTCTTGAGCGGCAATCGGCAATGCCAAAAGCAACAACACAAGTGCAGTTATGGATAAGCATTTCTGTGACATCGGCTTTCCTTTCTATTAGCAGCGCACATTCGAGACAATTTCGAACAAACTATCCTTTTAAGTCTACCATAATCCGCGCCCATTGGGTTTAATCTCGCTTGAATCCGATTGACACTCCGTCCGCTCAGTGCGCTTTCGATCAATTCATTCCACACGGCATCTGCGAAGAATCGCTGAGTCTTGATAATTGGGCCAGGCAATTCCTGGTCCGGTCTGGTCCTCTAGGCGGGCATATCCAATATCTGGTGGCTTGCATCATCGAGTTGCCCCCGAGCGTCCTCCAGTTGTCCGCGGACCGACTCTAACCAATGACGATCCTGGCCTATTCCGGATCTCAGGACATCTAATACTGCTGCTGTGGCCGCTGGCGCTGCGCCGCCGGGCAGATCACGCGCTCCGACGAAAACGCTTGGATCCAGCGCCCGCCGAAATGACTCGGCTTCAAGCTCGATGGCTAGCCCAAAGTTAGCTTCTGCGATTGCTTGCAGCGTTTCCGCATCCAAATCTTCCGGAGAGAGATTGTTCTCCAGCGCATGACGGACCAGCGCCGAGACAATTCCATGCGCCTGCCGGAAGGGCAGGCCGCACTGCCGCACCAGGGTATCGGCGAGTTCCGTCACCGTAGTGAAGCCGGCGGCCGCACGTCTTGCCAGGTGTTCGACATTGACGTGCAGCGTGTCGATGACCGCGGTGTAGAGCTGCAGAATCTCGGCGGCGGTCTCCAATGAGCCAAATAGCAGAGGGAAGATCTCGTCTTCGATATCTTGGGTATCGCCGTAGGGGACATTGTGGCATTGAATGGTGATGCCATGCGCTCGCGCCAGCATGCGGCTGATCCGCGCACGCAAATGTTCCAGCACGACCGGGTTGCGCTTTTGCGGCATGATCGAGCTGATCTGGATGAAACTGTCGTGGATGCGTATTGCGCCGCTTTCCTGCGTCGCCCAAAACAGCATATCACGCGTGAAGCGGGAGAGATTCACGCCCAGCGTGGATAACGCGCCGGCGACATCGGTCAGATTGTCGGAGGCGCCGATGCTGTCGTAGGTGCTTAGTTGCGCGTTGTCAAAGCCCAGCAAGTCGGCGAGCAGCTGTCGATCAATGGGGAAAGCGCTGCCGGTCAAAGCTGCGGCGCCGAGCGGGCTCTGGTTGTTGGTCGCGTGGGCGAATTTCAGACGCGCCGCATCGCGCTCCAGCGACGACAATATGCCTGCGATGTAGTGCGCCATTGTCGTGGGTTGAGCGGGCTGCGTATGCGTGTAGCCGGGCATCAGCGTGCCCGTGTGTCGCTGGGCGAATTCGGCCAGGCATTGGCGCAATTGAAGAAGATCATCTATAGCATCAAGCAGCAAGGGACGCAAAGCCAGACGAGTGAGGGCATATCCAAGATCGTTGCGACTGCGCGCGAGCTGCAGATTGCCGCCGAATTCGGGGCCGGTAATCTCAATCAGCTTGCCTTCCATGGCGAAGAACAGGTCTTCGACGCCGGAATGATAGTGGAGGCTGTCGACGCCGTCGCGCTCAATTCGCCCCAAACCGCCAAGCAGTGCTTTGGCATTGTCCGGCGTGATAATGCCGCAGCGACAGAGCATGACGACGTGCGCGCGATTTGCCGCCAGCATGGGCCGGTAATAGTAGGATTTGGCATCCTCAAAGAAGGGTTTAAGGACAAATTTCTCGTATAGCGGGTGCGGGAATGAGGATGGCGGATCCGCCATGAACTAGCCCTTCAGACCGGTCAAGGCGATGCCCTCAATGATGTAGCGTTGGAAGATGATGACCACGATCATCAGCGGCAAGACCGACAGCGAGGCGCCGGTCATGATCAGATTCCAGGACGTGTCGGATTCCGACGAGAACAACTGGATTCCAACGGGCAGGGTAAACATTTCACTTCTGGTCGTGGCGATCAGCGGCCAGATGAAGGCGTTCCAATTGCCAAGGAAGTTGAAGATGCAGAGCGCCCCGATGGCGGGCAGGCTGAGCGGCACGGCGACGCGCCAGAAAAGTCCGAATTCGCTGACGCCGTCAATGCGTCCGGCATCGAGCAGTTCGTCCGGGACGCCTTGCATGAATTGACGCATGAGGAAGATGCCGGCGGCGGTGATCACGCCGGGAAAGGCAATGCCCCAATAGGTATCGACCCAAGTTGGTCCAATCGGCGGATTTGAGGACATGATGAACCAGGGTATCAACAGCATCTCCGTAGGCACCATCAACGATGTTAAGAAAAGGATGAAGATCGGCCGTTTGCCCGGGAACTGATACTTGGCGAAGACGAAACCCGCCAGCGCATCAAAAAAGGCGACGCTGACCGTGCTGATAACGGCCACGATGAAGGAATTCTTGTACCAGAGCGGCAGGTCGGTGTCGTTGATAACCTCGCTATAGTTGTCAATCGTGGGATCTATCGGGAAGAGGTTGCGGCGCAGAATCTCTTTTTCCGACTTGAAAGACGTGGACAGCATCCAAACAAAAGGCACTATCATCGTAATTGCGACCAAGGTGAGCAGCAGGTAGGAAAACGCTTTGTATTTCCAGTCGCCGCGTGCGCTGCCGACCGTCGACGCTCGGTCGCGATCTTTGAAGATATTGGAAGGAGTGATGGATTCCACAGCGCTGCCTCAGTTTATGCGGCGGGATGTGACAGAGAGTTGGATAATGGTTACGCCCAATATCAGCATAAACAAGACGACGGTCAACGACGAGGCGAAACCCATATTGTAGCTGCCAAAGGCTTCGTTATAGACGTGAAGCACGACGGTTAGCGTCGAATCCAAAGGACCGCCGCGACCCAGCTGTGTCATCGCCACCACCGGGGCGAACATGCGCAGGAAGGATATCGTCTGCAAGACCAGCAAATATACGATGCTGGGATTCAGCAGCGGAAAGGTAATGTAACGGAAGGTGTGCCAGCGGCTGGCGCCATCGACTTCGGCGGCTTCGTAATAGGTGCGTGGAATCTGTTTCAGACCGGCCAGGAAGATGATGATGGCGAAACCCATGCCTTGCCAAATGACCAGCGCGAGCACAGAGGGCAGCGCTTGATGTTGGCTCCTGAGAAAAGGTTGCTGGGGCAGGGAGACGAGCTGAAGGATGACGTTGAACAAGCCGAAGCGCGGCTGGTAGAGCATGCGGAAGACCCAGGCGATGGCGATGGTGGAGGTAACGAAGGGCAAGAAAAACAGGATGCGATAGACCGTGCTCATGGTGCGAATTTCGTTGAGCATCAAGGCGATGCCTAGCGCCAGGCCCAGCTGTATCGGCACACCAAAAATGACATAATTGACTGTGTTCTGGAAGGCGGATTTTGTCTTGGATTTCTCTTCGCCGAGTTCGCCGAGGACTCTTTCATAATTCTGAAAGCCGACAAAGGGTTGCTCTTCCGCCAGCGGATTGTAGTCGTGCAGGCTCATTTGGAAGGCGAACAAAGTGGGATATATGCGAATGTAGGCGAAGAATACGATGGGTATCGCCAGGAAGATATAAGCCCAAACAATCTTCTTGCGCGCGAGTGTCATATTTAGGAAAACTCCGGCTGGCAGCCTTGCGAATAATTCTTGCGGAGTTGCCGCTCACATGTTGGCTGAATGCCAGTATCAACAAACTACGTTAGGCGAATCACCACCTAACGTAGTCTGCATGTTCACAAGTTTAGCGCGGCATCTATCCGCCTGCTCCTGTAATCGCCAAACAAATGAAGAGCAGGGTTAGCGCGCCTACAAGCATAAGGCAACTCTTCATGCAGCCAGCGACTCTGCCGCCCCGCGCATCGCGCTGACCGTCGTGGTAGCCTTTGCCATATACTCTCTGTGAACCTGTTGACACGGTGCATTCCATTCTTCTGCTTTAAGCGTTTCCTGCGGCGTTGCCAGGCAAATCGGCGCGAAAGTGCTAAAGCCCCCTCCCTCTTTATGGGGGAGGGGGCTTGGGGGTGGGGGCTCTACATATCCCGATCCGCCCAGAAGTTGTCGATCAGTTCTTGTTCGGCAGCGGCGGCTTCGTCCAGGGCATCGCAAGGATCCATGCCACCGAGGCGGATATTGTCGAAAGCGTCGATTAACACTTGACGCTGCTCGGTCTCGTTGACGAAGTTGGTCGAGTGGGCGTAGGACAAGCCGGCCGAGAATGCGCCGAGGATTGGATCGGCCAGAATCGCTTCGTCGCTGGCCGCTGTCAACTGCGCCGGCAGTTCACCCACATTGTTCACCCAGAGCGTACCCGCTTCCGGTGTGGTGATGAATTGCAGGAACTTAATGGCGGCCTCCAGACGAGCCGGATCGTCATTGGCGCGTCGAGTGATGCCATGCGTCCAGTAGGAGCCGAAGGTATGTTGTTCGCCATTGGGACCAACCGGCAACTCGGCAACTCCGTAGTTCAGATCGGGATTGTTGCCTCTGATCGTCCCAATTCGGAATGAGCCGTCGACATGCAATGCTGTTTCGCCATTGACAAAAGCATCCGAGGCATCGCCTATATCAATGCTCCCCGTCAGGTGCTCGGTTTCGAAGGCGGCCAGCCATGCGAAAGCCGCACAGCCCTCTTCGCTGTTATAGGTTACGGTGCGGCCGTCATCGCTATAAGGCGCGCCGCCAAATTGACGGACCAGAACCTCGCGGAACCAGTGGTGGTCTTGCTCGGCCAATGCCGCCGTATGACCTTGCTGCGAGATATTGTAGATATCCTTGACACCGCCGTCATAGACTGTTGTGGCGATTGCCGCGTCAACAAATTCGTCGAGCGTGGCGGGTGGCGACTCTGGATCCAGCCCGGCGTCGGCAAAGATGTCTTTGTTCCAGAACAGCGCCAGCGAGCGCACAGCAGTGGGGATTGCCCAGTAATGCCCTTCGAATTTGGAGTTGGCCACCATTGGTGAGAAGGTCTCTTGGATGAATTCTTCGCTGAAGTGTTCTTCCGGCAGCGGTACCAGATAGCCGGCGTCGACATAAGCCGGGATCCAGCCATAGAACAGCGTCACAACGTCGGGTCCGACGCCGGCTGGCGCTGACGCGGCGATTTCCTGTGTGAAATTCGCATGGGGTATATCGCTGTTGTGCACCACGCGGATGCCCGGGTTTTCCGCATGGAACTGTTCAATCAGCATATTCATGGCGTCTATGCGAGCGCCGAAGTTGTATTGCCAGTACTCGATCTCAATGACGTCATCTTGGGCGCCAACCAGCGCGCCAAGCGACACCAAAAGTATCGCAATCGCGAAGAATGCCAACACTCTCGATTTACGTATTTTCTGCTCCTTAAGCACAAATGTGACTAATCTACCGTCAGTACGACTTAATATCATCTTGCGGCTGATGGCAAACTTGCTGAAGACAGACGCATGGCCCCAATCCACCGCGCTCATAAGTCAATCTTGAACAGCCGCGCCGCGTTGCCGCCGAAGATGAGCTGAATGTCCGCTTCCCGATAATTCAGTTCGCGCACATCACGGATTTGCTGCTTGAGATAGGGCTCGGCGAATCCTCGCGGGAAGTAACTCGAATCCGAGCCGAAAATGATGCGCTCCGGCCCGATCGTTTCCATATACTTGCGGAAGAGTTTCTTGGTATCCCATTCGCCGTCCACCCACTTTACCCATTGGTTGGAGCCTGACGTGTCAATGCTGACGTTGCCGCAAGCCCAGCAGAGTTGCAGCGTTTCGCGGATCCAGGCGCAGCCGAAGTGCGGCACCACGAAGGTCACTTCCGGGAAGTCCTTGGCGATATTGTGCAGCTTGAGCGGATTGATGTTTTCGTGCCAGGCTACGCCACCGCCGCTGCCCTGGATGCCGAAGTGAATTAATACCGGGATATCCAGTTCGGCGCAGGCCTCCCAGACCGGATAGGCCGATTCGTCTTCGACCGGTCGATCGAGCGAGGGCGCCAGCAGCTTGTAGCCTTTCATGCCGTCTTCTGTGACGGCGCGCCTGACTTCGTCGGCGGCATTCTCGTCGAAAAGATAATTGTGCGCGAAACCGATGAAAGTGTCGCTATGGCGCTTGACGATCTTGGCCAGGTTTTGGTTGCCGCCTCCGGTGACGAAGCCGACTGCGCGCAAGCCGTATTGCCGGATTTCCTCCGCCCAGCGATCGGCTTGTTCTTCATCCGTGAATGAGTTTCTTTCCGGCGGATCGAATCCCCAGGTCGCGCGCCATTGACGGTTGTATTGCATGGCCAGTTCGCGGGCGACTTTCGCGCGCCGCTCGCCTACGCGTTCAACATATTGCTGGCGCGGATCGGGACCGCGCTCGGAAAACCAATGCCGCTGGGTGGGAAAGTGAACGTGAAAGTCGATGACATCGAGTCCATTGTACATTGTTGCCGTCCTCTGCTAAGCGAATTGAATTGGGGTTCTGCGTCTCCCCGTGTTTGTCGCGCGTCCATCTTAGCGCAGTCATAGTTAATTCTCAAAATCGCCGCGACAAGTCTACATCCAAATCGACCCTCAGATGCCCAATCTGTATCCAAGGGCGCATCTCAAGCCTTGTCACCGCCGTGTTTAGCTCGCGTTGACAGCGCGATCGCGCGGATTTTGCTCCGCTTCCCAGAGTGACTATTTTGTATCCACGATCCGTTAGCAAAGTATTGCGGCAGGCAGTATTGGTTGTTGTTGAGTTGCTCGTTATACTTGTTGTCAATCTGTGACTAGACAATCAAGCTTATTGGGGAAGGAGCAATCTTATGGCGAGACCGGTGACCTTGTTTACGGGCCAGTGGGCGGACTTATCCTTTGACTCGATTGCCGAAAAGGCCAAGAGCTTCGGTTATGATGGCCTGGAATTGGCCTGTTGGGGCGATCACTTTGAGGTCGACAAAGCGCTGGAGAGCGACAGCTATATCAGGTCGCGCCAGGATGGTTTGGCGGCGCATGGACTGCAGTACTTTTCCATCAGTAATCACTTGGTCGGGCAATGTGTGGCGGAAGCATTCATCGACGAGCGTCATCGCGCGATCTTGCCAGATCGGCTCTGGGGCGATGGCGATGCCGACGGCGTGCGTGAGCGCTGCGCCGAAGAGATGAAAAACACCGCGCGCGCCGCAAAAGCCTTTGGCGTTGATGTCGTGAATGGCTTCACCGGCAGCCCGGTTTGGCATTTGATCTATCGTTTCCCGCCGACCACTGACGAAATGATTGACGCCGGCTATGCCGAGTTTGCGGAGCGTTGGATTCCCATTCTCGATGTCTTTGCCGAAGAGGGCGTCAAGTTCGCCTTGGAAGCGCATCCCAGTGAAATTGCCTACGACATCTACACGGCGGAGAAGTCACTGGACGCACTGGATCAGCATCCGGCCTTTGGCTTTAACTTTGATCCCAGCCACTTCATTCATCAGTTGCTCGATCCGGTCAAATTCATCGACCGCTTCGCCGATCGCATCTTCCACGTGCACGTCAAGGATTCCAAAGTAACGCTGGACAACGTGAGCAGCATCCTGGGTTCGCATTTGAACTTTGGCGATCCACGGCGCGGATGGGATTTTGTCTCCTGCGGACGCGGCGACCTCGATATCGATTCGATGATCCGCGCCTTGAACCGAGCGGGTTATCAGGGACCGCTTTCGGTCGAATGGGAAGATAGCGGCATGGATCGCGAGTTCGGCGCGACTGAATCGGCCGCCTGGGTCAAGAGCAACGATTTCACCGCCTCTGATGTGGCCTTTGACGCCGCCTTCGCTGACGAGTAAAACTATTCGAATCCACGACCTGAGTTGGGAGAGTGACGATGTCCGAAGAAAAACAAGTCAGCAGCTCATTCACAAGCATGGCTGGCAGCGCCGCCGAGACTGAGGCGCCGGAACTTGGAATAGGAATGCTGGGTTACGCCTTCATGGGCAAGGCGCATACCAACGCCTTCAAGAAGATCCCCTACATGATGTATCCGCCGGCCGCGATTCCGCGTCTCGTCGGCATCGCCGGGCGCAATCAAGACGCCGTGAATGCCGCCGCTCAGCGCTACGGCTACGAACATGCCTACACGGATTGGCGCGACTTGGTGGCGAACGATGATGTGGATGTGTTTGACAATGGCGGACCCAATGACGCCCATGCCGAACCTTGCATCGCGGCTGCCGAAGCCGGCAAGCATGTGTTTTGTGAGAAGCCGTTGGCGCGCACCGCCGCCGAATCCAAATCGATGCTGGATGCTGTTGAGGCGGCCGGCGTCAAACATATGGTGGCCTTCAACTATCGCTTTGTCCCCGCCGTGCAGCAAGCGAAGAAGATCATCGATAGCGGCAAGCTGGGCAAAATCTATCATTGGCGCGCGGTCTACCTGCAGGAATGGGGCATGGATCGGGAGATGGAAACCAGCTGGCGCTACCAGAAGCACATCGCCGGCAGCGGCGCTCTGGGTGATCTGGGCGCGCATATCATCGATCTGGCGCGTTTCTTGGTTGGGGAACCGCGATCGGTCTCCGGCCTGGCCAATACCTGGATCACGGAGCGCCCCGATGGATCGGGGGGCATGGTCAAGTCCGATGTCGATGACGGCTTCGTCGGACTGCTCGATTTCGAAAATGGCGCGCTGGGCACGGTTGAGGCCACCCGCTTCGCTCAGGGACGGAAGAATTTCAACAACTTCGAAATTAACGCCGAGAACGGATCAATCCAGTTTAACCTCGAACGGCTGAACGAATTGAACGTATTCTGGAAGGGCGAGAGTCCCGATACGACTCAGGGATTCCATAATGTCCTGGTGACCGAGGCTCATCACCCCTATTGGGAAAACTGGTGGCCGCAAGGGCACATCATCGGCTGGGAACATAGCTTCGTGCACGAATTCCATCACTTCTTCAACGCCATCGTCAATGACGAATCCGTCGCGCCGTATGGCGCCACCTTCGTCGATGGTTACCGCAACGCCGTCATTTGTGATGCGATATTGGAATCCGCCGAAAGCGGCCGGCGCGTAGATATCAGTTACGCTTAATCTGCACCGGTACGCGCGAGCCCTCCTCATTGCGCTGGGGAGGGTTTTCCCGTTCAGGCTTCCCGTTCGCCCAAGACCTCAACAGTCCGACCGTCGGTGCTCAACTGAATGACGCCGATGTTGTCGGTGCGGAAAAGGCGCCCGTTCTCTTCCAAGTCAGAGAATTCGAGCATCGTGTCAGGATGGGGATCGTCGCGGCGGTTGGCGATATCGCTTTGCAGGACTGCTATCTGCGGCTGGACAGCGGCCAGGAATTGGCTGTCCAGCGACCTGGCAGCGCCATGATCGGGAATCTGCAATACATCCGCCAGGGGCCAGAGGCCGCTCTCCATGATGCTTTGCTGCCCGGTCCTGTTCAGATCTGACGACAGCAAAATCGACACCTCGCCGAAGCTGACGCGCAGCGCCATCACCTGGTCTCCCAACGCGTCGGTTATACGCGGGGTCCCTTGAGGATGCAGCACCTCGATTGTGACGCCGTCGCCCATATCGATGGTGTAGCCCGCGCGCACAGCCAGTTGCGGCGTCCCAGCGTCGACGAGCCGACTTTGAATCTCTTGATAGACCTGGTTGCGATTCGCTTGTCCATTCGTCAGCGCGACGCCCACTGTGTAGCGGTCGAGTACGCTGTTGATGGCCGCGATATCCCATTCGTCAGGATGCGTGATCGCCAAGACCTCTATCTCGCGATCGTAGAAGGGCAATCGATCACCGATGGCCGTTAGCAGGCGTGAAGGGAAACGCCCGCCATCAACGAGCATTTGCGATCCCGCGGGCGTTTGCAGAAGCACGGCGTTGCTGTGACCCACGTCCAGGAACCAGACAAGCAACTTGCCGTCCGGACGGCTGTGGAACACAGCTGCCAGCAAGACTAGCACTAACGACGCAGCGCCAACCAGCGTCGTGAGCAGCCGACGATGAGTGACGAGGTCGAGCAGTCGGTTCCAGATTGGAGGTCGTGCGGCGGCAACCATCGCGCCTCCGATCATCAGCAGGTAATACAGTTGAATCAGTCTACCATCGATATGCAGCGCGACATCAGCGAATTCCAGTTGGGCGAAAGCGCGAACAACCGCGATAGACCATGTCAAGAATACCAGACCCGCCCAATAGAGCGCCGTGCCGATGACCGGCACGATGAAGCTGACGACTATCGCGAGCAGGGCGAGCAAGAGTATCGCCGATTGTACGGGCACGATGAGCAGATTGACCGGCAGCGCTACCAGTGACAACCGGCCGAAATACAACAGGATTAACGGCAAGGTCGAGATTTGCGCGGCCAGAGAGACAACCAGGGGTTCGTTGAGCGCGCTGTGCATCCAATTGGCAATGTTCTTGGGCAGCGCGGAATCGAGGAGGCGGCGGAATCGCGACGATAATGGATCGGCAAACAAGCCAAGCCCCAGAACCGCGCAGAAGCTGAGTTGGAATCCGATATCCAGCAGAACGTTGGGATCTAGCATTGACAGCAGCAGAGTGGCGAACGCCAGCGATGCCGGCACGAAAGTCTTGCGTTTGAGGTTTTCTCCTATAACCAGCAAACTGCTCATCAGCGCCGCGCGCAGGATACCGCCGGTCGCGCCGACCAGAAGGGAATAGGCAAAGATGAATGCAATTGCCAGGACAGTTGCAGCAGTTTTTCGTTCGCCCAGCAATCCACCGGCCACGCGCATGACGATGGCGCTGATGATCACCATATTGAAGCCGCTGATGGCGACGACGTGAGATGCGCCAACGCGTCTGAAATCTTCTTCCAGTTGCGGCGCGATGCCTTGTTCGTTGCCCAGAACGATTCCAGCGAGCAAGGCCGCTTGCGGATCGGGCAGGGCACGATCGATTTGGCGCTGCGCTTCGCTCTTGAATCGGAGCAGAGCAGCGTGCAATGGCGAGCCGTAGCCGGATCCCACGACTTCGATCGCGGCATTTTGCATGACAGTGAATACGCCTTGCCGGCCGAGATAATCCGCATACGAGAATGTGTCCCAGGTGGCGGGTGTCGCCAGCAGCCCGGTGGCGCGGATGCGATCGCCATACTCCGGTGGTCGCGCGGTATAGCTTTCTATTTGGATCAATCCGCTGGTTTCGACAGCTTTGGAATTTACGAAGATTTCCTCAGCTGCAAGACGCAGCTGAACGCGATCATCGCGGGGGACCGGCTCATCAATGACGATGCCGGTTACGGTGCCGTGGCTGTCGTTGTGTTGGGCGAGATCGCTGGCGCCTGGAAGAGACGCCAGACGCCAGCCGCCGAGACATAGCGCGAATAGCGGGATAGCGAGCCGGCGATGTGGATGATTGCGAAAGGCTAGAGCGACTGCAAGGCTGATGACGCTCAGCAAAAGCCAATGGGCCGCGTCAACCATTGCAAGCTGTCGCGCCAGGCTTATGCCCAAGACCCAGGCGACGGTTACAAGAATCAGCCGCATGAATACCTGCAGCGATAGAAGCGAAGATTAGAGGATTATAGCTTGGCGCCCTCAGCTGGCAACACTAACAGACACCGGCGCCGAGTACTCCATTCGTCTGTATAGACAACCGCGGGAGCGATCTAGATGCGGCCGCCGACTGGCGCTTGCGCTGGTCTGTCGAAGTTGATTGGCTCGCGACTGACTTCCGGACGCGGCACATGAATCGGCTGCTTCTCCGGCTCAACTTCCATCGCGACTGGCTCTTGGTATTGCATGAGTTCAATGCCGTTCCGGATTTCTTCCAGGCTAGCGGCGAATTGATGCTCGAGCTGGCTGAGCTGCGCCAAGACATAGTCATCGGCTTCCTGCGTGATCTTGGCGGTTTCAATCTTCGCTTGCTCGATCACATATTCGGCGCGAACCTTGGCTTGCTTGACCATCTCATGCTCATCAATCAGGTCTTCGCTGTGCTGACGAGCCTGCTGCACAATGCGAGCCGCTTCTTCGTTGGCTGCAGCCAATACGCGGTCACGCTCATGCGTTACTCGCGCCGCCTTTTCGATCTCTTCCGGAATCGAAATCCGCATTTGATCGATGATTTCCAAGGCGCGTTCTTCGTCTACCATGGTGTACTTGGTCCCGAATACGTGCCTTCCTTCGTCCACTAGGTCTTCCAAACGATCGACTAGGTGTTGAATATCCATCTGCTTCCTCCTACGGATAGATATTGGCGATGCTGCCTATTGCGTTTGATTGGCGAACTTTGATTTGAGCGCTTTTTCAACGACCGGCGGTACCATCGAACTCACGTCACCTCCCAGTTCCGCGATTTCCCGAATGGTGCTCGAACTGATGTGGATATACTGTTCGTCGGAAAGTATCGCGATCGTTTCAATTTCTGGCGCCAATTTCTTGTTTGCTATACCCATTCGAAACTCAAACTCAAAATCCCCGAACACTCTTAAACCGCGTATCAAGGCACTGGCGCCAACTGATTGAGCATAAGCTACGGTGAGTACGTTGTACTTTTCGACCCTAATCTTGGGATATTTTTGAAAGACTCTTCGCGCCAGCTCGACACGTTCGTCTATGTCGAAAAGCACCGCCTTACTCTTTGGATTCTCATAAATACCGACGATGATCTGGTCAAAAAAGCGGGACGCGCGTATGGCCACATCGATATGTCCGTAATGTATCGGGTCTAACGATGCTGGATAAAGCGCGATACCCCTTCCTGACATTAGCCATCTCCCACGGTACGCCATGATTTTATGGGGATAAGGCAAAGCGCGCCAACAGAATCAGGGGCAATTTCCTATCAAATCCGGGGGCTGCTAACTGATATCGGCGGAGGCGGCAATGGCAGGCCGAATGAGCCGAGCGAGCAGTTGATGTTCTGGCAGAGAGAGATCCGGATCTTCTTCGTAAATGGCGCCCGCTTCTTGTTGGGCAGCGAGCAGAAGTTCCGACGAAAAGAAGGAAGGCATGTGAATCCGAAGCTCCCCGCTTTGTCGCCTGCCCAGCAAGTCTCCGGCGCCTCTGATCCGCAAATCCATTTCAGCGAGTTCGAATCCGTCATTGCTGCTTTCCAACGCCAGCAGCCGGCGTTCAGCATCAGCCAGGCGATCTTCGGTCAAGTCGCCCGCCCGCGCGCTATCAAGCCGATCCAAATCGATGTTGTCCGATTGATCGGGTATCAAGAAACAATAGGATTGATGCGTCCCGCGACCGACGCGACCCCGAAATTGATGCAATTGCGCCAGTCCAAAACGGTTCGCGCCGTCAACAACGATGACGCTGGCATTCGGAACGTCAACGCCGACTTCAGCAACCGTTGTCGTCACCATCACATCATATTCTCCCAAGCTGAAATCTTGCATCGCGCGATCTTTATCGGCCGCGCTCATACGGCCGTGCAAGAGGCAGACTTTGTGTCGGAAGAATACTTTGCTCAGCCGTTCAAAAGCTTCAGCGGCCGACGCCGTTTGCAGCTTGTCAGATTCTTCGACCAAGGGATGAACAAAGAATGCCTGGCGTCCGGATTCGAGCTGCGCCGTCACGAATCCGTGCAATCGTTCACGCGCGATGGGATCGATAACTTTGGTCATCACCGGCAATCGTCCGGGCGGCAGCTGGTCGATCACGGATATGTCGAGATCGGCGAAGACAGTCAATGCCAATGTACGTGGAAACGGCGTTGCGCTCATGACCAGCAAATGGGGATGTTTCCCTTTTCCGCGCAGGTGGGCTCGCTGATCCACGCCAAAACGATGCTGCTCGTCAATGATGGCGATGCCCAGATCATGAAAGTCGACATCGTCTTGGATCAAGGCGTGTGTCCCGACGACGATGTCGATGGAGCCATCGGCAAGGCCGCGATGAATGGAAGCGCGTTCCGCTGTCGAGACGGCGCTGGTCAGGAAAGCGACTACGGGTCGATCGTCGGCAGCGAGACGATCAAAGGTATCGGTAAGACGTCGATAGTGTTGCTCGGCGAGGATGCCAGTCGGGACCATTAGCGCGGCTTGACGATTGTTCATGCGGGCGATGGCCATCGCCACTATGGCAACTGCCGTCTTGCCCGAGCCAACATCGCCCTGCAGCAGCCGGTTCATCGGCACAGACAGGGCCATATCACCGCGAATCTCGGCGACTACCCGTTGTTGAGCTGCAGTCAGCTCAAATGAGAACACCTGCTTGAGAAACGCGTCCAAGGCATCGTCGGACACTTCCAAAGGCTCGCCGGGCGTGGACTGCCAGTGTCGTCGCTTGCCGAGGAGCGTTAGCTGCAAAGTCATCAGGTCGTCGAAGGCCAGGCGTCGCCGCGCGTGCCGCAAATGATCCCATCCTTCAGGGAAATGAACCTGTTGCAGCGCCCAGCCCAATTCAGCCAACTCCGCCCGTTCCAATACAGATGCAGGCAGCGGATCCGGCATCTTGCTCGCCCAATCTTCGCTCAGCGCTTTTATGTGCTTGCGATAAAGGCGAGCGCTGAGGCCCTGGGTCATGGGATAGACCGGTACGATGCCAATCGTATGCAAGTTGTCTGAATCGAGGTGTTCCCATTCCGGATTGGTCATCTGCAAAGTGTTTTGGAACACTGATATTTTGCCACTGATCACGACGACATCACGTGTCTTCAGATTGTTCGCGAGAAAGCTCTGGCTGAAGAACCGAGCCGATATTGCGCCGGAACCATCGGACACTTTAATGAGGAAGTCCTTGCGACCGCTTTTGCCCAAGACGGCAGTGGCGTGCGTGATCGTGCCAATCACTGGCAGTTCGTCGCCTGCGTCCAGGTCTCGGATACACTTGAAGCTGGTGTAATCGTGATAATCGCGCGGGAATTGATATAGCAGATCGGCTACGGTGCGCAGATTGAGATTCTCCAGTAGCGCTGCTTGTTTGGTTCCGATTCCCTTCAACGATGTTGCCGGGGCATCCAGGTCCTTCAGAATCCCGGTGGCTTCGTCCAACTCAAGTTGCCGTCGCTGGATTTGCGGCGGATGCGAAAGTTTGGGCAACGGTTCAAGATCCGGTGCTTCTTGCCGCGGCGCGCTGATGTAGTCTCGGTCCATGGATGAGTTCTCGTCACCGATGACTTGCCTTGACGACTGGGAACCTGTACGCCGTGTACGATCTCGCCGGTCCTGGCGGCGGTCTGAATGCTGCCGCGACGGACGGGTCTTGGTCGTGTCGGACCGTTTGGATTCCGATAGATCCTGCAATTTGCTTTCCCATTCCTGAATCCGCTGTTTGTACTCTTGTGGCGCCGGCACGCGATTCACGATGCGATCAAGCAAATAATTCAGCTTGGCGACGCGGCCGTCGCCATTTTCGATGCTCTCGTATTGACTAAGCGTGTCGACGATTTCATCGATCAATATGTGGTGCGTAGGACGACGCGCTTGAACACGCGCGTCTTTCTCCCAATTTCGGCAGTAGGCGCTGAGGCCGCCAACGACAGCTGTGTTGTTTCCGCCTTGGTCGCGTTCCAGCTTGAGTATCTTGACCAGAGTCTCTAGCGCAGTTGGCATCTGCTATTGTCTCCAATTCGCGTTTAAGGTGGCCACGCCGATTGAGCCCGGCCCAATATGCGTACCGAGCGTCGGCGTGACTTCGACGATTATGCTGTCTGGCGGCGCAATATCAGCCAGGGAATCGAGCAAGCGCTCGCCCGCGGATCGATTGTTGATGTGCAGGACGGCCAGGCGATCCAATGGCGCTTGGGCTCTCGTCAGCTCGCCCAAGCGCGCAGCAGCGCGCGCCCAGGTGCGCATCCGCGCCATCGCGTTGATTTCACCGTCCTTCACTTCTACTATCGGCTTAATCCGCAGCAGAGAGCTGAAATTCGCCATCAGCGCATTGACGCGACCGCTCCTTTTCAGGTATTCGAGCGTATCGATTATGGCATAGACGCGAGTATGCTGCCGAACGCGCTCGATCGTGGCCAGGATGGTCTTCAACTCCGCGCCCGCCGCCGACAGCTCAGCCGCGACCCATACCTGGAAGCCCATTCCCAAGGTCAGCTGTTGGCTGTCAACGAGCGTGATCCTGTCTGAAGAGACGGCATGCGCGCCGAGTCGCATAGTATTGAGAACGCCGCTGAGCTTTGCAGGCACATGAATCGAGACGACATGCTGGTCGTCGTGACGCAAGATATTGCGAAAGAATGATTCGGCGTCGCCTGGCGAGGGCGCCGCTGTCGTGGGCAGGACTCGCATCTGCGGCAAGTCTCGATAGAACTGCTCTCGAACGAGCGCCGTTCCGTCATCGGGAAGGCTCTGCTCGCCGATGTTGACGTAGGTCGGAATGATATTGATTCCGAGTTCGTCCACAATTGCGGTCGGCAAGTCACAGACGCTGTCTGAAGCGATGCGGAAACGGCTAGAAGTCATAATCTGGCGAATCCGATTCCTTTTCCATTACTGCTACACCGATGGCTGAAGGGCCCAAACGCGCCGCCATACTGGTGCTGTACATCGTAAACGGGAAATGCTGACCCGGGAATTCCAGCGCCAGTCTATCTTGCATCAGTCGTGTCTCGTCGCTGATCTGCTTTTGATGCTGCAAGATCATCGCGTCTTCCAGATCATTGAACTCTACCAGGAATTCAACCAGCCGATCGAGCGCTTGCGCGTGAGATCTCACTTTTTCGATGACGATAATCTTGCCGTCTTCGAGACTGACAAAGGGCTGAATGCCGATATGCGCGCTCAATAGGGCATGCGATGGTTTCATGATTTGATTGTGGCGCAGGTAGTCGACATTGTTGACACAATATAAGGAATAAACGCGGTTGACAGCCATGCGTACGGATTGGATCACTTCTTCGGTATCGGCATCCGCATAAGTCGCCCGCGACGCATATCGCACTAGCATGCCTTGACCAGCACATAGGGTCTGCGAGTCAATGACGGCTATCTCGCAGGATCCGCCAACCTGCTGCGCCGCCAACTTGCCGTTGTTCCAGCTGTCGCTCAGTTCTCTCGACGGGTGGATACTGATTACCGCGTCATAGAAATGAGCAAGCTGCGCGTACAATTCAGCGTAATCACTCTCGGTGGGCGAAATGATCTTCGGCGGCGCGCTCAGTTCCGCTATCAGTGGGAAGGAATCTTCGGTCGTGAGATCGGTGTCTTCAGCATACACCTTGCCGTCAATCTCGATTTGATTCGGCAGGATGGTCAGCGGATAGTGTTTGATCAAGCGCGGATTGGAAAAGGTCGCGCCACTATCAGTTACGATATGGATTCGTGGCATTACTCAACGCCGATCAAGAAGGGATAAACGGACTGCCCACCATAAATGAGCTCGAATTGTAATCCTGTTAACGCATTTGATAAACGCTCAATCAATTGAGTCGCATCTGATTCGGTTATGTCTTCCCCGTAATAGACGGTTGCCAATTCCGCGATGCCAATGTCAATCGTTCGGAAGCCTTGGATTATCGCGCTGTCGACGGCATTGGCCGCCGCGCGTATCTCGCCATCAACAATCGCAATGATCTCACCATGCTGAAAATCGACCTGACCAAGCTTGCCGCTTCTATTGGCCCGCGTGATTTCGATCGAAATGACTTGATCCGCAGCAGATTGCATTTCCGACAGTAGCGCTTCAAATGCGATGTCGTCGTTCGCTGCATCGCCAAAGGCAAGCATGGCGCTAATGCCTTGGGGCATCGTTTGAGTCTGTAGCACTCGCGCGTCACTATTGTCGTAAAGTTCGGCCGCTTGGCAGGCGCTCAAGTAGATGTTGCGATTATTGGGCAAAATGATCAGCCGATTGGCGGATATCTGGCGAAAGACGTCAAGGAAATCTTCGACGCTCGGATTGCGCCCTTGTCCGCCGGCAATCGTTTCGGTACAGCCCAATTCGTCAAAGATGGCGCGCATGCCGCTGCCCTGCGCGACGCCTATTACGGCGTACTCAGATTCGGCCGATTGGGATTCTGATGCCGGTTCCAGCGGCTCGCTTGAGGCCGAATGACGGCGGTACTGCGCGCTCATGTTTTCGACGACAATATCATCGAGTTCCGCGCCCGTTGTGATGGCATAATCCAACGGATGCGCCGGGTTATCGACATGAATATGGACCTTTGCCAAGCTTGCGTCGCCCACAACGATGACTGACCAGCCCATGCGCTCGAGATCGTGTCGGATGCCACTAAGGTCCAGGTCCGTTCCGCGCATCAGGAATTGAACGTCATACCCAAACTGATCGTCTTCTGGCGTCCATTTTGATTCGCCCATGGCAGGCTCGACCCTGCTGCGGCCGGATGATTCGGCCGGCCGGGTACTGTGCTCGGCGACCAGGCCTCGCATGAATACCACCAGACCCATAGCGCCCGCGTCAACGAACCCGGCCTCTTTCAAAACTGGTAACTTGTCGGGTGTTTCCGCCAGAGACCGTTCCGCGGCACGCAACATGATTTTGAAGCTCGCCGCTAGATCTAGTTTGGCGTTGTCTTTGCGGCTGATGCTTGCGGCTGATTCCCGGGCGACGGTTAGTATTGTGCCTTCAACCGGCTTCGTAACCGCCGCATATGCGCGTTCCACCGCGCTTTCGCAGGCGGCAGATAACAGTGCTGACGACAGCGAATCGGCGTTGCCAAGTCCCTCCGCAAAGCCCTTTAGGAGTTGTGACATGATGGTGCCGCTGTTGCCCCGCGCCCCCATCAGCGATCCCTGGGCGAAGTCCCGCATGAGCTGTGAAACGCTTACTGTGTCGAGCGATGCGATCTCACGATAGGCGCGCCGCAGGGTGTGTTGCATATTGATGCCGGTATCGCCATCCGGTACCGGAAAGACGTTCAATCTGTTGATGTCTTCTACATGATCGCTGAAGACTTCGATGGCGTTGGCGAGCCGCTGTTTCAATTCGATAGCGCCAATTGCGCCAACAGTTTCGCAACTTTTCATTTGACGCCCATACTGATTTGAGCCTCGCGCAACTCTTGAATCCCGGCCACGATTCCTCGCTCGTGGCCGAAGATACAAGTGCCCGCGATCATCACATTGGCGCCGGCAGCGGCCGCGATTGGAAGCGTTTTGCTCGTGATGCCGCCGTCCACTTCGATGTCAATGTTGAGATCACGCTCGTCAACCGCCGCGCGCAGCTGGCTGATCTTGTTTGACATGCCGGCGATAAAGCGTTGACCGCCGAAACCAGGATTCACCGTCATGACGTTGATGACATCCAACAAATGCAAGACTTCGGAGAGCGCGTTCATCGGCGTATGCGGGTTCAAGGCGACGCCGGCGCGACAACCCAGTTCCGCGATTTGACCGAGTACCCGATGCAAGTGCGCGCAAGCCTCAAGGTGTACGGTGATGGAATCGGCGCCGCTGCCCGCAAATTGCTCAAGGTAGCGCTCCGGCTCTACAATCATGAGATGAACATCCAGAGGAATGCTGACGCAGCGCCGGACTGCTGTTACGACCATCGGGCCCATGGTGATATTGGGTACAAAGCGGCCGTCCATGACGTCGATATGGATCAAATCGGCGCCGGCCGCTTCCGCGCTTGACACTTCTTCGCCCAGCCGAGCGAAATTCGCTGCCAGAATCGAAGGCGCAATTTTGATCGGTCTCTCGGGCATTTCGTACCTCGAAGCTGAGTGTTCGACTCTTGCAAATATTACTTGCTAAGCGAATCGTTGGCAAAGCGTTTCTCATGCGGCTGCTGATGGAAAGTCTCGATCAGGCCGGCATCCGCCCGGATAAACAACGGCTTCAGGCAAGTGTGACCAGGTCTATCTAGCCAATTTGATCGACGCTGATAGCACGCGTTTTCAGTTGACCGCAGCCGGCATCAATATCAATCCCGCGGCGAACCCGCACCGTGCTCGAAATCGAATAGCTGGAAAGCGTCTCAATGAATTGATTGATGCGCGCAGAATCCGATGGCGCAGCGGAGTAGCCGCCGGTGGGATTGAGCGGAATGATATTGACGTGACAAAGCAGTCCCTGTAACAATCGGCCCAGGCGTTGCGCCTCCTCCGGCGTATCGTTTTCGCCGGCAATTGCCGCCCATTCGAATGTGACGCGGCGGCCGGTCTTCTCCGTATAGTAGCGGCAGGCATCGATCACGGACGCGATGTTCCAGCGCCGGTTTATCGGCATCAAAGCCGAGCGTTCCGCATCGTCAGATTTATGCAGACTGACGGCGAGCTTGGCCTGCAGTCCTTCGTCGGCAAAGCGCCGTATCTGGGGGACCAACCCGACCGTGCTAACGGTAATATGGCGAGCGCCGATGCCAAGCCGGCTCATCAATTGGCGAATCGCCTCCAGCGAAGCATCATAATTGTGGAATGGCTCGCCCATACCCATCAACACGACATTGCTCAGTCGCTCGCCTTGAGACGCCAATTCGCGCGCGAAGATCATCGCTTGTTCGAAGATTTCGGCAGATGTGAGGTGGCGGCCAAATCCCATCTGACCGGTCGCGCAGAACACGCAGCCCAAGGCGCATCCGGCTTGCGTCGAAATGCATGCGGTTTGGCGACCATCCTGATAGGGCATGAGAACCGCTTCGATCAACTGGCCGTCGCGGAGGCCATACAGTCGCTTCTCTGTGCCATCGCGGCTGTGCTGCCCGGTCGCCAGTTTGAGACTGCCCAAGCTGGAGTTCTCACTGAGTTTAATGATCAGAGTCTTGGGCAGATTGACCATGTCGTCGATGCTGGCGACTCGCCGCATGTACATCCAATCCCATACTTGCTGAGCGCGAAAGCGCTTTTCACCCAGCGACGAGAGGAAGTCAACCAACTGCTCGTGATTCAATTCGTATAGATTGATCAAAGCGCTATTCTCAATTTGTGTACGCGGCTATGGATCGTCATGCCGGCAGCAATCGATAGAGTAGAAAGGGCACAAAATTGTATGTCGCATGGGCGATTATCGCCGCCGTAGTGTGGTGGCGCTTCCGCACGAGCCCGAAGCCCAGCGATACAAAGAACAATATCAGGGTCGCCGGACTAATGCCGTATTGGACATGGACCAGCGCGAAAACCAAAGACGACAGGACTATCCCGAAGGCGGGCTGCAAAGCGCCGCGAAACAAAATTTCTTCGCCAGTTCCAGCCAATATCGCCACCAGGAATGCCGCGGGCAGGGCGTCGCGCGCCAATTCGAAAAGCTGACGCGAGCCATCCATACCGGTGTCAAATTGGCCGGGTGAGAGCAGAGCGCTCACCATCCACGATGCAAGTGTCATGCCAGCGAATATCAGGCAACCCCATACGACTCCGGCGAAGCAGCCTCCAATGGTGGGTCGAATCAAACCGAGACGGCGGAGCACGTCGCGCCCATTGCGGCGCATTCGCCAGCCGACGCCCAGAGCAGCAAGGGAGACATAGATCAGGACCATCGCTGACATGCTTTGCAGCAGCCCGCTGATATCGGCGGCAAAATGCACGGTTGCGCCCTCGTCTGCCTGAAAGAGCGCTTGCCGAGCGGAGAGAAGCGCGACCGCGATCACGAGCAGGCCGGCGACGCGATGCACCGGATTGGCGCGATTGAACGTCGGTTGGTCGAAGGGGCTCATTCGCGCGATCAACAATTCGACCGCGCGCCACAAGGGTTCAAGTTGCGTGAGACCCAAGCTCAAGATTGCCGTCAGGCGCCGGCCGACGCGCCCCTGCAATTCAAGGTTGGCGGCGACTATCAGAAGGGCGCCATATATCAAGCCCGGCAAACTCAAAATCACAAGTCAAACTCCCCATCGCGGCTGCCAGCAGTATAGCGGAGAGAGGAGCGCAGCTCAACGTCAGGCCGCATTGACAGAATCAACGCGCTATGCTAGCATGACGCTCGCCACATCCAGTCATGCAGCGCAGTGGGAGAGGTGGCCGAGTGGTTTAAGGCGATGGTCTTGAAAACCATTGTACGGTCTTCCGTACCGCAGGTTCGAATCCTGTCCTCTCCGCCTTGACCACATTAACAGCCGCATATCGTATACGGAGAGGTGCCAGAGTGGTTGATTGGGGCCGCCTGCTAAGCGGTTGTACCTGTTAAGGGTACCGCAGGTTCGAATCCTGTCCTCTCCGCCTTTTGCCATTACCAGATTCATGAGCGCAATTGCTCCCACAGAGTGTCGATTAGAGTTGAGACCGCATGCCGTGCGCCGGTATCGTATCCGTCGGCGCGCGTGCTGCTGATCTATTGGAGCGATGAGCGATGACAGGAGAGGCCGCATGACTGAAAAAGTGCGCGTTGAAGCCACCATCGCCAGGAAGCGTGGCGACGTGTGGGCGCTGTGGAATGAGCCGGAACATATCACCCAATGGAATTTCGCTTCTGACGAATGGTGTTGCCCCCGAGCTGAAAACGATCTCCGGGTCGGTGGAAGATTGTGCAACAGGATGGAAGCCAAGGACGGAAGTTTCGGTTTCGACTTTGAGGCGGTCTACGACGAAGTGGTTAGTGAAGCCAGGCTGGCTTATACGATGACTGACGGACGACAAGCCGAAACAACCTTTGAAGACTTGGGCGATTCGACGCAAGTGACAACAAGCTTTGACGCTGAAACATCGAGTCCCGTCGATATGCAGCAGGCCGGTTGGCAGGCAATTCTCAACAACTTCAAGCGATACGCGGAATCAAAATAAGGGCATGCCCGCAATGACGAATGTCATGGTCGGCAACTGTCATCCCCTCTCATCTAGGACATTCCAAAGCTGATCGCGCTTGCTGCCTCTCCTGCATGCATCGACGCCTCAGAAGGTCCAAGCCAGACGCGCGAAATGATGATTGACAGCGTATGGCGATACTGGACGATCAGGTGGCGCATACGTACGAGGCTTGTCCGTCAGTGTATCAAGACTCCGTCAGCCGTGGCTCTATCGTAAATATTTTTGCACCCCTCGCTGGAAAAAGTCGGCTAGCCTGCACTTGGAGCTCGCCCACAGCGCTCGTGCGCCTGTATCGAGGACACAAAATCGGCTATATGTCCGAAAAAATATTTTGATCGGACAATAAACGGACATAAACTAGCCAAATTGCCAAATGTCCGAAAATGGTTTTTGGCTTGGCATATGCCATTTCTTGTAATGGAGTGTAATGTTATAGCGTGTTAACCCACGGTCATCAGATGAGGCTGATTCAACGTGAAGGCAAGGACGTCCGTGCGCCGGATTACCGGACACGCCTTACCAGTTTCCACTATTGGCAATTTGTCTTTATGTATTGTCAGCAGTTTTCATGGTTTACTTGGAATCACATCTGATGACGGTCCGTGCTAAAATGCCGGCCAAAATGTCTCTGAAACGCTAGGCGCAGGCATGCATGTCATAGGATTGATGTCGGGTACTTCCGCAGATGGCGTCGATGTTGCGCTCTGTGCAATTGAGGGCGAGCAAGGGAGCCTGTCTGCGAAGATTCTCTGCGGCGAAACCTTTCCATTTGAGTCTTCGATACGCCAGCGCATTCTGGATGCCTGTGATGTCGGCAAGAGCCGCATCGACCAGATCGCGCAGCTGCACTACGAACTCGGCGAGATTTTCTCCAATTGCGTGTTGCAATTGCTTGACAGCACCGGTCTGTCGAGCAAAGCCGTTGATCTAATCGGCTCGCATGGGCAGACATTGTGGCACAACGTTTTGCCGGACGGGACGGTCAGCGCATCGCTGCAGATCGTGGAGGCTGCCGTGCTGGCCGAGCGAACGGGCATCACGACGATCAGCAACTTTCGCGCGCGCGATATTGCCGCCGGCGGTCAAGGCGCGCCGCTGACCGCTTATGTTGACTGGCTGCTGCTGCGACACCCGGAGCATTGGCGGGCGATTCAGAATATTGGTGGCATGGGCAACGTCACGTTTTTGCCGCCCTTGAATGACGCAGAATCCGCGCCAGTCGCGTTTGATACCGGGCCCGGCAACGCCATGCTGGATGTCGCGGTCGGTCACTTCACCGGCGGAGCGCAAACTTTTGACCGCGATGGCCGTATGGCAATGCGCGGGCGCGTCAACGAAGAATGGCTCGATACCCTGCTTCAGCATCCCTATTATCAGCGGTCATATCCCAAGACGACCGGGCGCGAGACTTTTGGCACGGAGGCCGCTTTGGAATTGATCGCTCAAGCCAAAGCGCGTGGCTTGACTCATTACGAGATTATAGCGACTTTGACGGCGCTGACGGCGACAAACATCGCCGATGCGTATACGCGTCTTGCCCCCGCGCCGATCACGGAGGTGATTCTTGGCGGCGGCGGCCGGCACAATCCGGCGATAGTTGGGCTGTTAAGAGAATTGCTGGCGCCTGCGCGCGTCATAAGTCACGACGATATCGGCGTTGACGGCGATTTCAAAGAAGCGCTGGTGTTCGCAGTATTGGCACACGAGAGTTGGCACAATCGTTCCGGATCGTTGCCGGCGCTAACCGGCGCGCGTGTTCCCACCGTGCTGGGACAGATCACCCCGGGGACGAATTTCGGCGAACTGGTGAAAAAGACTTGGCGACACTCTGCGCTGTAGTTGCTGGCGCCATCGGGCTGCCAGCTCCAGACGTTTGTATACCAGCTCGCTAGGAACCTAACCGACGCGCTTGAGCCTGCCGGTGCGCTTGGCATAGTTCTCCGCCGCGGAAAAAGCGCGAATCCCGATCGGCAGCAATACCACGCCAAGTATGAGCAGCGGAACAATGTACTGCATAAGCGCCGAGACGCTGCTGCCATCAAGGATCGCCGCCCGCGTGCCGTCCAGCACGTATGTCACCGGCGAGAAAATGGCTATCGTCTGCATCCATTCCGGCAGAACGGAGATCGGATAGTATACGCCCGAAATCAGCAGGAACGACGCTTCAATGACGTTTGTCATTTGGGCGCCTCGCTCCGGATAGAGCAGGGGAAGGATGCTGGCGATGATGCCTATGGAAATCAAGGAGAGGCTGCCGGCGAGGATAACCGCGGCCGCGCCGGCCAGATTGGCGCCTGACAGATCTAGCTCAAAGAACAGCGCCATTGCTACGGCGATGATCAGCGACGTAATCAGACCGTAGATGAGCGAGTAGCAAGTCTGGCCGACGAGATGCACCCAGCGCCGCACGGGCGCCATAAGCGTGTACTCAATCGTGCCTTCCCAGCGCTCCCAGGCGATAACTTCGCTGGTCAATATGAAGATGCTGGCCAGATAACGCCAGACCAAGGTGCCGATGATCAGGTACATCGTCAGGTATTGGACATCAAAATCTACCGAAGCGCCGGTCAGCGCCTCCGCGCCTTGAGCGATGAAGACAACCGCGAGACCGCTGGTCAGTGAATAGAAGAACCAGACCACTTCCCAGCCCCAGTAGCGTTTGGTCAAATGCCAGTTTCGCGCCAGAAACGCGTAAGTTTGGAGCGCGTCCAGGCGCAGCGTCGCGATACCGCGATGCAAGATTCTCCGCATGATTGTGGCCTTCCCGGCTATATGGCGTTGGAGCCCGGCTCAGCGTCGTCAACCAGCTGTTCGCCTGTCAGGGTCATGAATACCTCTTCCAGCGTGGGCAGATTGCCGTTGTGAGAAATGCTGCGCTTGAGATTGTCGGGCGTGTCTTGCGCCACTAGTTTGCCCCGGTGAATGACGGCAACGCGGTCGCAGAGCAGATCAGCTTCGTCCATATCGTGCGTTGTGATCAAAATGGTGGCGTCGTGAGCATCGCGCAATTCTTCGATGAATGCGTGAACTTCCCGCTTGGAGCGCGGATCGAGACCGGTGGTGGGTTCGTCGAGCAGCAGCAGGATGGGTGAGGTCAGGAATGCCCGCGCGACGGCGACTTTCTGCTGCATGCCACGACTCATTTCTTCCATGGGTTCGTTAAATTTCGACTTCTCGACCCCCAGCCGTCCCAGGATTTCGTAGGCTTTCACTTTGGCCTCGGGACCGGTCACGCCATAGAGACGCGCGCCATAGAGCAGGTTTTCAATCGGGCTGAGTTTCTTGAAGAAGGCGGCATCGACTGACACGCGGCTGATCAAACGTTTGACCGCCATTTCGTCTTTCGCCACATTGATGCCGAAGATTTCGGCCTCGCCGGCGTCGGCTTTCAACAAGGTCGATATCAAACGGATGAGCGTAGACTTGCCGGATCCGTTGGGTCCCAGAACGCCGAAGATCTCGCCCCGTCTGATCTTGAAGGAAACGTTGTCGATGGCGACGACTGGCTGCTTGACGCCCGCCTTCGAGGGCTTGGCGTCGTCTGTCAACGGCGAATCTGACTTCAAACCGAGCAGGCGCTTCCAGATTGGCGGCTGCGGCAGATGAAAGTACTTGCTTATGCCACTGACCACCAGCGCATCGGCATTGTCGTTCAAAGGTCGGGCCAGCACGTGTTTATCCTTTTCGAGCGGCTAGCGTATGCAGGGTTTGTCGGTTCGTCCGCCAGCCACTATTGTAGACTTGGCTTGCATATCGGTACAGGTTTGCTGTCGGCCCAATTGACGCGGGCGTGATGATTGTCGCGCGATTTGGCGCCGAATCATTTGTCGCGAATTTGGCTTGCGCATAGATAAACTCTGCCGTTTGCGCTAGACTATAGCTGTAGTGATGGTTGGATTCGAGAGTGCGGATTGCAAGCAACTGGGCGGATAGACACGTATCCATTTGACCTTGAGGACTTCGATCCCGACCAGGATTCGATAACGTCGGTTATCGTTGAGCCGGCGCAGAATTCCGCAGACAGGTCGGTCGCGCGCCGCGCTTGTTTGCAGATTCTTTACGAGCTGGATACGACGGATCATCCGGTGGCCAGTGTTGTCAATGCCCATATTCAGGAACGTCCGGAAGCGTACAAGGTACGCCAATTCATCCGCCGGATTGTTGTGGGCGTTTACGCGCACCGGGAAGCAATTGACGCGCTCATTCAGCGCTACGCGCCCGAGTGGCCGGTGGATCAAGTGGCGATCGTCGATCGCAACATCCTGCGTATCGGGGTCTTCGAGTTTCTTCTGCAAGAGCGGAATACGCCGGTGCCCGTGATCATTAACGAGGCGGTGCATCTGGCGCAGCTATTCGGCGCCGAAAACTCGCACAGTTTTGTCCACGGGGTGCTGGGAACAATGACGTCGGACCCGGCGATCGCTTTGCCCGTGGTTAATCAAGAGCGAGACGCGCAATGAATTTCTTCGGGGTCGGCGGCGCGGAAATAATCGCCATACTCGTCATCATGCTGGTTTTTGCCGGGCCAAAACGCATGATTCATTGGTCATACGTTATGGGCACGTATGTGTCCAAATTCCGCAAGATGTGGTCGCAGACGGTGGACCTGGTTCAGAAGGAATTTGACGAAGCGGGCGTCGACATCACCTTGCCCAAAGAACCGCCAACCCGCCAGAATCTCAACCGAGCGATCGCCGATGCCGTCAAACCGGTGACGAATCCGGTCCAGCAATCGATTGATGAAGTCAAGAAAGATATGGATACCTTCAAGGAGCTGAGTGACACGCTGCAGGACAAGAAACCGACAGCGACGGGCAATGTCACGAACAAGGCTGTCGCTGCGGGGGCGGCCAAGCGACCAACACCTGGGACTACTTCTGAAGTTGACAAGCCCAAGACGCCGGAGTCAGCGGCGAAAGCAACGGAGACCAGCACGCAGAATCTGGGCAGTTGGAGCAGTGGCCCGGCAGCGGCCGAAAGCAACTCCAATGCCAATGGCAAATCCGTCGACCTCGGAACGTGGTCTGCAACAGCTCCGGATGAGTAGAGTTTGACGTGGCGGAAACAACTGAGCTCGAGGCGTTTGACGATGGTCATGAACTCCGAATGGGGTTCTTTGAACATCTGGATGAACTGCGCCATCGTCTGACGCGGGCGGTGATCTCGCTGGTTATCGGTACGGCGGTTGGATTCTTCATCGCTGATCACGCCCTCAACATCCTGCGCGAACCATTCTGCCGCATTCCCAGCGTCGACAATTGCGAACTGACCATTCTCGATCCGACCGGAACAATCATCGTCTATTTCCGCGTCGCGCTGATGATCGGCGGGATTTTGTCCGTTCCCATGGTGACCTATCAGCTGATGATGTTCATATTGCCGGGCCTGACGCGAAAAGAGAAACGCTACGTGCTGGCCTCGATTCCGGCGACCACGGTCTTGTTTCTGATTGGTACGGTATTCTCGTGGTATGTGCTTTTGCCTCCGGCATTGGGTTTCCTGGAGGGTTTCCAGCCCGACATATTCGAGCCTGAATGGACGGCCGATCTTTATTTGAGCTTTGTCACGTCTTTGATCTTCTGGATGGGCGTGGCTTTCCAGACCCCGTTAGTGTTCTTCATCGTATCCCTGCTGGGCTTCGTCAGTGCCGCCACTTTGATTCGACACTGGCGGGTGGCGGTCATTGGAGCGTCGATTGCAGCCGCGCTAATCACGCCGACAATCGACCCGGTCAATATGTTTTTGGTTATGGCGCCGCTGTTGACACTTTACGCACTGAGCATCGTGCTGGTTTATTTCGGGCGCCGTTTGACCGGAATTGACCGAGACGCCTAAGCTTTCCGCTAACACAAGATCCTTCGCTGTGCTAAAATAGCGCCGTTTTGTCCTCCGAGCCCGGAGGACGGCGTCTCGCATCAAGAATAGATGGAGCAGTTCATGATTCAGGTCAAAACCGAGTTGATCGCGCCGTATGGGGGCAGGTTGGTCAACCTGCTTGCGGCATCCGATGAATTGGAAGCGAAGATGGAATTTGCGGGCAATCTGCCGTCGGTGCAGGTGAGCGCGCGCGTTGAATGCGATCTGGAGTTACTGGCAGTTGGGGCGTTTTCGCCGCTGTGCGGATTCATGGGTCAGGCGGACTTCCAAAGCGTACTGGATACCATGCGTCTCACGGACGGCACGCTGTTTCCCATACCGATTACCTTGCCGGTCGAGCCCAATGACGCGATTGCGGTCGGCAATGTCGTAGCCTTGCGCGATCGCAGGAACAACATCCTGGCGATTCAGCATATCGACGAAGTCTACGCGTGGGACTTGGAAGAAACGGCGACCAAAGTCTTCGGCAAGAATGATACCCGTCATCCGATCGTCGCGGAAATGCATCGCTGGGGCAAGTTGAATATCGCCGGTCGACTAGAAGTATTGCAGCTGCCTCACCATCCGGATTTCGCCGAACTCCGCCGAACGCCCGCCGAAACTCGCGCCGTCCTGGAGTTTTACGGACACGAAAATGTCGTGGCGTTTCAAACGCGCAATCCGCTGCATCGCGTTCATGAAGCCTTGACGAAACGGGCCGCGGCCGCGGTTGATGGCGTGCTGATGCTGCACCCGGTTGTCGGCATGACGCAACCGGGCGATGTCGATCACTATACGCGGGTGCGCGTCTACAAGGCGCTGATCGATAACTACTATGAAACAGATCGCAGCTTGCTTTCGCTGCTGCCATTGGCGATGCGCATGGGCGGCCCGCGCGAGGCCGTCTGGCACGCGATTATCCGGCGCAATTATGGCGCCAATCATTTGATCGTAGGGCGAGATCACGCCGGACCAGGTCCAGACTCGCAGGGCAATCCATTCTATGGTCCCTATGACGCGCAAGATCTGGTGATGGCGCATGCGGAGGAGCTCGGCGTTAAACCGGTTCCATTCACGGAAATGGTCTATCTGGAGGACGAAGACCGTTATGAGGAGAGTTCCAGACTGCCGGCGGACGCCAAAGTTCGTAAAATCTCCGGCACGCAAGTGCGCGAAGACTACCTTGGCAAAGGCGTGCCGTTGCCGCGTTGGTTCTCGCGGCCGGAAGTAGCGCACATCCTTGCGGACAGTTATCCCTCGCGACACCGTCGCGGCGTATGTCTTTGGTTCACTGGACTGAGCGGCTCCGGCAAGTCGACGACCGCGGAATGCATTGTCAACTTGCTGCTGGAAAAAGGGCGCAATGTGACCGTGCTCGATGGCGATGTGGTGCGCACGCATTTGTCCAAGGGATTGGGATTCAGCAAAGAAGATCGCGATACCAATATCCGGCGAATCGGATATGTGGCCAGCGAAATCGTGAGGCATGGCGGCATGGTCGTTTGCGCGGCCATCAGTCCCTATCGGGCGACGCGCGAAAACGCGCGCAACATGGTCGGTGACGGCTTCATGGAAATCCACATGGCGACGCCGCTCGAATACGTTGAGGCGCACGATGTCAAGGGACTGTATGCCAAGGCGCGCCGCGGCGAAATCAAGGGATTCACCGGCATCGACGATCCGTATGAGCCGCCGCTCAATCCCGAATTTGTCTTGACCGCTGAGGGCACGACACCCGAAGACAATGCGCGGCTGGTAATAGACAAGCTGGTCGAACTGGGGTACGTCCTCAACGGCTAATCCCGTACCCCGCGAGCGGTTGCAAACGGCAGTCTATAGCGTCTGTATGGCTCAATTCCGCTGACGGCGGCGTACGATTAGCTTCTCAAATTCGACAGCGAACAAGACGAGTGAGGCGATGGCGCAGCCAGTCGCCATCTGCGTCAGATTCAGGCTGCGCGTATCAAAAAGCGTTTGAACGAAAGGCACGAAGACTACGATTAGCTGCAGCACGAATGTGGACAAAACTGCCAGAAACAGCAAGTGATTGCCCTTGAATCCAGCGCGGAAGAAGGATGTGCCGTCGCCGGCGTGGATCGCCATCACTTGAAACATCTGGGCAAATGCCAGCACGGTGAATGCCATCGTCCTAGGCACTCGCTCGACCAAGTTCAGCAGTTCGCGTCCCGGATCTCCGCTGGTGTCGTCTCCTTCATGCTCCAGGAATTGCGCGCCGGCTTCGTCCACTGCCTCGCCCAGGAAGGCGACTTGCTGCTGATCCGTCCAGTTGTCCCAGTCTTGCGGCACCGCCTCTTCACCGGCCAACTCGACCATCGCCGGTCTATCCAGCATTTCCAAGCCAAGTGACGGGCTGCGGGGATCCAAGCCAATGTCTACGTAAGCCCAGGCGTAGGCGCCCAAGGTAAGGGCGGCGATGAGAACGCCGACCCAGAGGATGTACCAACCGGTGCCGTGGGCGAAGATACTTTCGTTTATGGGACGCGGCTTCCGCTGCATCACATCGGGTTCAGCCGGTTCAAATCCCAGCGCGATGGCGGGCAAGCCATCCGTGACCAGATTGATCCAGAGAATCTGGATGGCCAGCAACGGAATCGGCAGATTGATCAATAGCGCGACGAACATGACCAGGATCTCGCCGACATTGGAACTCAGCATATATTTGATGAATTTTTTGATGTTGTCGTATATCGCGCGTCCTTCTTCAATCGCGGAGACTATCGAACGATAATTGTCGTCAGTCAGGATCATTTCGGCGGCGCTCTTGGTCACATCCGCTCCGGTTATGCCCATAGCGACGCCAATATCCGCTTGCTTTAGCGCCGGCGCATCGTTGACGCCGTCTCCGGTCATGGCCACAATGTTATCCGCGTTGCGAAGTGTCTGCACCAGTTGCAGCTTATGCGTCGGCGAAACCCGAGCGAAGCAATCCGTGTTTTGGGCGACGGTTTTCAACTGCTCGTCGCTCATGGACTCCAGCTGGATTCCGGTCACTGCCCGTTGCTCGGCGCTTATGATACCCAGGTCCCGTGCGATGGCTTCGGCTGTTAACGCGTGGTCGCCGGTGATCATGATGGTGCGGATGCCGGCTTCGCGCGCCTTCTGTACCGCCAGGGTGGCTTCCGGCCGCGCCGGATCCAAAATGCCAATCAGCCCGATGAAGGTCAGATCGCGTTCGATTTCCCAGGTGATCTCATGCGGGACATGCTCCAGCGGCCGATAGGCGATTCCCAGGATTCGCAATCCATCGTTGGCCATGGCATCAATGCGGTCTTGCCATTCGCGTCGGCGGTCGGCGGTAATCGGCGAGACACCATCCGCAGTGATTTCTGCGCTTGCCCACTCAATGAGATTGTCGGGCGCGCCTTTGGTTATGGCGATGGCGCTCGTATCCGGGAAGAGCCGTTTGCCGTTTTCACCCGCGATCGAATGCACGGTGGTCATCGCTTTGCGATCGCTGCCGAAGGGCAGTTCGGCAACGCGCGGCATTTCCGTTTCCAGCCCGTCACGGCTCAAACCCGCCTTTTGCGCCGCCACCAATAGCGCCGCTTCCGTGTTGTCGCCGACCACCTTGTAACGGTTGCCCGCCTCTTCTTCTTCCAGATAAGCGTTGGTCGAAAGCGCCATCGCGCTCAGGAAACGCAACACCAGGTCGTCATTGTCGACAGCGACCTCCTGGCCCGCGCGCTGCGGATTCAATGCGCCTCGGTAGACCAATTTCCCTTCAGGCACATATCCGGTGCCTTCGACTTTAATGTCATCATAATTGGGCAAGACCAGATACATCGCGGTCATTTCGTTGCGAGTCAGGGTGCCCGTTTTGTCGGAACAGATGACGCTCACGGAACCCAGGGTTTCCACCGCGGGCAATCGCCGGATAAGGGCGTTGCGCTTTACCATGCGATTGGCGCCCAGTGAAAGTCCGATAGTCACCAGCGCGGGCAGTCCCTCCGGTACAGCGGCCACAGCCAAGCTCACTGCGATCAGAAACATCTGGTCGGCGGGTATGCCTTGCACGGCGAAGCCAACAACAAAAACGATAGCGACGACCAGCAGAGCGGCTGTCGCCAGAATTCGCCCCAACTGATTGAGTCGCCGCTGCAAGGGGGTAATGCCCTCTTCAACCTGCAGCAGCAGCGCCGCGATATGACCAATCTCGGTGTTGAGTCCGGTGGTCGTCACCACCATTTCGCCGCGACCGTAATTGACCGCTGTGCCCATGAAGGCCATATTGATTTGATCGCCAACGGCGACTTTCTCGTTGGAAACAACTGCGCCGGTTTCTTTGCTCACGGGGATCGATTCGCCGGTCAGCACGGCTTCCTCGATTTGCAGGTTGATCACATCGATTAGGCGACCGTCCGCCGGGATGCGATCGCCTTCTTCGATCAAGACGATATCACCAGGCACTAATTCCTCGGCGCTGATTTCGTGCACCTGGCCGGCGCGTCGCGTCCGCACCTGCGGCACTTGCAGACGGCTCAATGCTGCCAGGGCCTGCTCCGCCTGATACTCTTGGTAGATGCCCAAAATGGCGTTCAATACCACGATGGCCAGGATAACGATCACATCGGTCGCCTCGCCCAGGGCCGCGGATATGATGGCGGCGACGATGAGAATGAGGACCATGACATCAGTGAATTGACCGAGAACCAACTGAATCCAGTTGATGCCATCGTCAGAGGGCAAAACATTCAGGCCATAGCGAGTCTGTCGCTCGATGACCTCACTGTCCGCAAGACCAATCGCCCGCTCCACGCCAAGCGATTCCAGGACTTGTTCGACGTCCTGTTGGTAGGTTTCAGACATCCATGTCTCCCGCTAGCGCATCTAAATTCAGTGTGAACAGTTTGCCTTTTGTCTGTCGCAGTTTTAGCCGGGCGTCTTGCGCGAATTTACGCTGCCGCTGACGCATAATGCGCGCCAATCTCCCCGACACGGAAGCCCGCAATCGGGTGACCGACAATGGTTTGACCTTACCACAGTTTTAGCATTGAGGCGAAGCAGCAGCGCCGCGATCGCGCTATTGAAACCGGCCACTGGGCCAGTGCCGCTGCAGAGGCTTTGGCTATTGCCTTCATGCTTGTTTCTGACTAGTATCAAAGCGTCAATCGGGCAGCGCAACTAAAGGATCTCGCATGGAATATATTGATCTCAGAAGTGATACCGTCTCCCATCCGACGGTTGCAATGCGCGAGGCCATGGCGAAGGCGCGGGTCGGCGACGATGTTTATCGCGACGATCCGACTGTGAACCAGCTTGAGGCCGATGCCGCCGAGATCTTCGGAATGGAAGCGGCTGTCTTCGTCACTAGCGGGACGCAGGGAAATCTGTGCGCGTTGATGTCGCATTGCCAGCGCGGAGACTCCATCATCGTGGGCGACCTCTCGCATATCTATGAATTTGAGCAGGGCGGGATGGCCCAGATCGGCGGGATCCTTCCGCGCACTGTACCGGTGCAGGCCGACGGCACGCTCTGCCTCGATGATATCGAAAAGGCGATCTATCCGGATGATGAGCATAAACCCGTTACGCGCTTGATTGGGCTGGAAAACACGCACAATGCTGCCGGCGGCATGCCGATTTCCGCCGCATATACGACAGCGGTCGCCGAGTTCGCGCGAAACAAAGGCCTGATCTTGCATATTGATGGCGCGCGCATCTTTAATGCGGCTGCAGCCTATGGCGTAGACGTCAAGGAATTGGCGGCGGGAGCGCATTCGGTCACGTTTTGCCTGTCGAAAGGTTTGTGCGCGCCCGCTGGCTCAATCCTGATGGGATCGCATGATTTCATCCGCCGCGCGCGCCGCGCCCGCAAGGCGCTGGGAGGATCGCTGCGGCAGGCTGGGATCTTGGCCGCCGCGGGTTTGATCGCGCTGCATGAAATGAAGGATCGCTTGCATGAGGACCATGAGCATGCCATGCTGTTGGCCGAAGGACTGAGCGAAATCCCCGACATCAATATCGAGAGTCAGAATACGAATTTTGTCGTCTTTTCCTTGAGTCAACGGGCGAAATTGTCGGTCGATGCGTTTGTTGGCAGTTTGCGCGCCGAATACAACATTTTCATGTCCCCGTATTCGCGCGGAGAAAAACACGTCCGCATGCGTACACACTATTGGATTGACAAGAAAGTCATAGAAAAAGTTGTAGCAGCGGTGAGTTCAGTTTTGTCATGAGCGACGATTCTTTGGGCGAGGCCGCCGAAGCAAGCAGCCGTCCAGCGCGTGAGGATCGACCGCAACGAATGAATCGCTCGCGAGGGGCGGGTGATGATGTCGGCAGTCCGGCTCGCGGACCGACAAGCGATCCGATCTTCGGATTCATGATTGCAGCCGCCTTGAGCATCGGATTGACGCCCTTGCTGCCGGATAATGCCGACCTTCGCTATACATTGGCCTGGGGCGCCCTCTCCGGCGTCAGCGTGTTGACCTGGCTGCTTGGCCACATGGATCGCATTGGCAGCGAGCGGCCGGAGAACATCGGATGGGGCGTGCTTTACGGGCTAATGCTGGGTATCCCATTCATGGTCGTCTTGCGACAGGCGATTCTGGAACCTGCCACAGCGGAATTGTTTGTGGACATGTCGCCAGGCAGCCTGTTGGCTTTCCTCGTCTTCGTCATGCCAATGTCCGAAACCTTGTTTTTCCGCGGTCTGCTCCAACGTCAGTTGCCCTTCTGGATTGTAGGAATACTGGCCACTGTCTGGAATATGGTGCTGTTCTTTCCGGTGATGTGGCAGACGGTCACTCAACTTGTTGCCGTAACTTTTGTGCTGGTAATTGTGCTGCTGTTGATGAACATGACCTTCGTATACGTACGCGAGCGCAACGGCTTGGCGGCATCATGGATGTGTCAGATCGTCGCCAACCTGATCATCCTGTATATTCCGTTTCTTTAGGCTTGCGGCAGCACTTGATGCGTGTGCCAGAAGCGCCCCCGGCCGCCCGAGATTTACTCGGCGAGGTGCTCCAATGGGTCCGGCTTGGGTATTGGCTTGAAAAAGGCTACGCAAAACATGGTAGCCAGGCCGGCTAAGAATCCGCCGATATGCGCCATGTGCGCCACATCAGTTTCCACGCCGATCCATCCGATGTGTTGCAGAGCGTCAGCCAATAGCCAGTATCCCAAAAAGGCAAAGGCTGGAATCTTGACTGTCCACACGAAGGGACGGAAGAATCCCAGCATGGTCTTGACTTTGGCTCTGGGACGAAGGAACAAGAATCCACCCATAACGCCGGCAACGGCGCCGCTTGCCCCGATCACCACGCCGGTGTCGGTGATGGTGCAAACCGTATTGCCGAAGACGACGTGCGCGAAGGTCGCCAGAACGCCAAATGCAAAATACGCCACGATGAATTTTAGGCTGCCCAGATAGCGCTCGACCAGTCCGCCGAACAAAAAGAGGAACCACATATTGCCCAGGACATGGGCGATACTGGCATGCAAGAAGAGACTGCGAAAGGTGTCAAGAGAGGTAGTGCCGAGAGATTGCTCCCCAATCTTGCAAACTTCAAGTCCATAGTTTTGAAGCGCTGCTTTCAAGAATCCTTCGCCTTGGGCGTCGATCGAAAGCTCCCACAGAAAAACCAGGATATTCAAGATTGCAATGGCGATTGTCGCCTTGGGCAGTGACTTGTCGCGTCCAACGATGGTCAAGGGAAACATCGAGCGGCCCTCTCATCCACTTTGACACCATTACGTTATCACAAGCCAATAGTTTCGCGCAAGTAAACGAGCCGGGCAATGCATCAGTCATCGATTGTCGCGAATCGACTTCTTGTATCCGGTGGCGCGACAAATAGCGATATCAGGAAAATCAGCGCCAGACCGGCCAGGAAGCCGCCAACGTGTCCCCAGTGCACATTGATTTTTGGGGCGACCGATCCGACCTGGTAGAAGAATTGCATGAAGAACCAATAAACCAGATAGATCCAGGCCGGCACGTTGACATCATAGGCGAAGACTTTCAGGAACATAATCTTGGATTTGATGCGAGCCGTTGGAAAGAGGAAGAGGAACGCGCCGATAACACCCGATACGGCGCCGCTGGAGCCGATCATGTACAGGGGGTCGGCGCATTGGCCCCCGTCAAACAGGAAGTGTCCCAAGTGTCCGCCAAAACCGGCGAGCAGATAAAAGGCCAGGAATTTTAATCGTCCGAGATGTTCTTCAATCCGCGAGCCAAAGACATAGAAAATAATAATGTTGGAAGTCAGATGCACAAAACTCATGTGCAGAAAAATGCTGCGCAAGCCGTCGATCACCGTTTCCAGTAAACTCTGCTGGCTGATCGCGCAGACGTTGAGCACGTAATTCTGATAAACCTGCTCCAGAGGCAGGCCACCCAAGAAGGCATAGAGCAACACGTATACGAAGGCAAGCACGTTGGTCGCCGTCACAAAGAAGGCGACGTAAGGGCGAAAATCAGTTTTGCCGACGATCTTATAGGGAATCATGACCGTGTTTCAGGACTGCATTCTACGCCGAGCATAGCATAGACGACAGCCCGCGCACAAGCAGCTGCCCTTACAGCATGACTGACGTTGTCTTTAGCTGGGTGATTGGATTTGGGCGGGAGGCGCGAAATCAGCGTTCAGCGAGAGGAATCCACGTCAGGTCGTGCGGGCCGACATAATTGGCTTTGGGACGGATCAATCTGCCGCCCATTTGGCCGATGATATGCGCGGACCATCCGGAGATTCGCGACATAGCAAACAACGGCGTGAACATGTCGATGTCCAGATCCAAGGTATAGAGGACGATGGCGCTATAATAATCAACATTGGGATAAAGATTGCGCTGGATGAAGTAGTCATCGGCGCGCGCGGTCTCTTCGAGCTTGACGGCGATATCGAACCATTTGCGCTGTCCGGAGCTGTTGGCCAGTGCTTCGGCATGTCTCTTCAATATGCCCGCGCGCGGATCATTGGCTTTGTAGACGCGATGGCCGATGCCCATAATGCGCCTCTCGCCAGTCTTGATGTGCTTCTCAAACCAGGGAACTACGTTATCAACCTCGCCGATATCGAGGAACATCTTCATGGCTTCGGCATTGGCGCCGCCATGAGCGGGACCCTTGAGCGCCGCAATGCCCCCGACGACGGCGCTGTGCATATCCGCGCCGGTAGCTGTGATGACACGCGTCGCGAAAGTACTTGCGTTCATACCGTGCTCGGCCAGAAGCACCAGGTAAACATTGACCGCGGCGCTGGCAGTATCGTCGGGCTCCGCGTCCGTCATCATGTAGATGAAGTTCTGCGCCAGGTTAAGATCGGGCCGCGGGGCGACAGGCGGCAATCCACCGGCAATGCGCATCCAGGCTGCGCAAATGGTAGTGATTTGGCCGGTCAAGCGCAGCGCCTTGTCCGCGGCCATATCCTTGTCCGTCAGATTCTCGGCATCTTTGTCGAACGCTGCCAGCATCGAAACGGCCGTCCGCAGGACCGACATCGCCGGCGTTTGTCTGGGCATTGAACGCATCATATCGACGAGTTCGTCGGGAATCGCGGCATTCATGGCGATCGCAGCGCGAATTTGCTCGTGCTCGGATTGGTTGGGCACTCGCCCGTTGAGCAGGAGGAACGTGACCTCTTCAAAAGTGGCGTGTTCAGCGACATCTTCAATTGCGTAGCCGCCGTAGGTCAAGACACCGATGCCGCCATCGATATAGCTTGTACCAATATCGGCAACAACGATTCCCTCCAAGCCACCTTGATTCGCCATTTACGATTTCTCCTTGTTCGAAGTTAACAGCTTCCTTATGTAAGGGCTGCCGGATGGGCAATAGACAACCCTCCAAGTTTCCGCAGCCGCGATTGCTACGATCATTTGCTCGCTTGACACCAAGTCGCAAGCATTGGAACCGCGCGATACCAGTGGTTCGTAGCATCTTGAAGCTGCAAGTATAGCAGTCACTATTGTGGCCTTCAATGACTTTCGTTGGAAAATGTGCGGCGGGCTTAAGGAGCTACCGGCAGAATCAACCACTATAACAAACGTTGCCTGCAACTACTGCGTCCAGGGCTACGGAAAACATGCCGTTGCAGATTCTGAGTCACCGTGCTAATCTTGCGTCCATGATGTTCATGTTCTCGATTCAATGTTGTGGTGTCGATATCTGCTCCTGTTGTTGTTGCAGCCGCAGGAGGCGACCCGCGTTCGACCTTGCTTAGTAAATGTTTGACGACAGAATCCGGATTCGGATCAGGCAAACACAAGAGTCAACGCGAAACGGTTGGCTCTTTTGCTTATGCGCAGAAGGACTTGAGGCTCATGCGGTCTGTTCGTTTGGCGAGCGCAATGCAGAGGAATATCTTCGACCAGATGGAATGTTCGTATCCGAATGAGGGCGGAGGATTCTTGCTGGGGCATATCAATTCTGGCGCGGCTGTCATTGAGGACAACATTCAGGTGGAAAATGTTTTCGCCTTAGAAGAGCAGCATCACCGCTATGCGATGCGCCCGCAAGACTGGATGCGGTTGGAAGACGAAGCGGAGGCGCGCGGCCTCAGCTTGGTGGGTTATTATCACAGCCATCCTGATTCGCCCGCCATACCGTCCGAGTATGACCGTGAACATGCGTTGCCGAATTTCGTCTACGTTATCACATCGGTCACCATGGGCAGGGCGGTGGAGATGCGCGTATGGAATTTGCGTGCCGATCGGGGCGCATTCGACCAATTGACGCTTGAGGTCACGTGAAGCTGTCAGGATAGCCGCCCGCTATTGCTCCATATGGCGGACCTGGCAACGCTGAAAGGCAATGAGTGACGAGAGGCTCGCTGTTGCATCAGATAAAGGGAGTGTAAAGCATGGCACAGATTCGCATACCGACGCCGCTGAGAATGTACACGGCCGACAAGGCTACTATCGACGTGGACGGGAATACCGTTGGCGAGGCGCTCGCCAGTTTAGTAGCGCAGCACCCGGATCTTCGGACGCATCTGTTCAACAACGATGAATTGCGCAGCTTTGTGAACATTTTTATAGACGACGAAGACATCAGATTCCTGCAGGGATTGGACACGGAAATTGATGCCAACGACAGTTTGAGGATCATTCCCAGCATCGCCGGCGGTCTAATGCTCTCGCAGTCAGAATTGGAGAACTGAAATGGTAGCATTGCACGCGCGACTTGCTGAACTCACCAACGATGAAGTGAAGCGTTACAGTCGTCATGTGATCATGCCGGAAGTTGGCATCGACGGGCAGCGCCGGCTCAAGGCATCGAGCGTGCTCTTGATCGGCACTGGCGGTTTGGGCAGCCCGCTCGCGCTGTATTTGGCGGCGGCGGGCATCGGACGCATCGGTTTGGTCGATTACGACGTGGTAGATTTCACCAACCTGCAGCGTCAAGTCATCCATGGCGTGAGCACGGTTGGCAAATCGAAGCTCGATAGCGCGGCCGAACGCATGCTCGATCTCAACCCGGATATATGCGTGGTCAAATATGATGAACCGCTGACCTCAGATAACGCGCTGCGCCTTTTCAGCGAAGACTGGGATGTGGTCATCGATGGAACGGATAATTTTCCGACGCGTTATCTGGTCAACGATGCTTGTGTCAAACTGGGGATTCCAAATGTATACGGCAGTATTTTCCGCTTTGAGGGTCAGCTGAGCGTGTTCTATGCCGAGCAAGGGCCATGCTATCGATGCATGTTCCCGGAACCGCCGCCGCCGGGATTGGTGCCCAGCTGCGCGGAAGGTGGCGTCTTGGGCATACTGCCGGGCACGATCGGCACCATGCAGGCGACCGAGGCGATCAAGCTGCTTCTGGGCATCGGTGAACCGATGATCGGTCGCATGCTGCTGTATGACGCGCTGGATATGAGTTTCCAAACGATCAAGCTGCGCAAGGATCCCAATTGTCCGGTCTGCGGAATACCCAAAGATGCTGTTGAACTGATCGATTACGAACAGTTTTGCGGCATGCCCGCGCACGATCATAGCGAGTTCAGCGCGGTCGAGGATAGCGAGGATTTAGAGATCCAGACGGTTAATGTGTACGATGTCAAGTCCGCGCTCGAAAATGGCGAAGATGTTGTGGTGGTGGATGTGCGTGATCCGCACGAATGGGATATCAGCGCCATCGAAGGCACCCTGCGCATTCCCAAACCGGACATTCAGTTGGCGAAGAACGGCATTCAGGCCGGCCGCCGGCTCTGGGAAGAAACAGTTCTGAAGGAAATCCCCAGGGACAAGACTCTTTATGTGCATTGCCGCTCGGGAAAGCGCAGCGCGGACAGCATCGCATTCCTGTCCGAAATAGGCTATGACCTCGACAAGATGTTCAATGTCGAAGGCGGGATCCTGGCCTGGGCGGACGAGATCGATCCTGAAATGCCGAAGTATTAAAGCTGGGGAGTTGAGCAGATGGGGAGACCGACACATTGTGTCGGTCTCTTTGCTTTTTCTAGCTGGCCATAAGGCTGCCCATGACTTGGTCCAAGGCCTGCGGCGATGGCCGAAGGCTGTTTGCGTCGAGTTGCGCCAAGGGCGTATCCACCAGCTGCTCGGTATCGGCCAGGGTTGGTCTGGGCTCTTCATAGTAGAGCAGGCCGGTCATGAAGATCTGCTCGCGCATTGACCGTTCAAGCACTTCCATGGCCATGCGGCGATTGCGAGGATCGTGGTCGTTGTCGAGCTTCTTGAGCCTGACGAAGCTGCCATCGTGCATTTCAACATCGATGATATCGCCGGCTTCATAGTCGCCGATCTCGATCTCCTCTTTGGCGTCCACATAATCCGGAGCGAGAATCTGGATCTCGTGCAAGGGGATTTCGTGGTCTCTGCCGTAGGGATAGCTCTTGGTTGAGGTTTCGGCGTTATTGAAGGTGACGCAGGGGCTGATGATATCGAGCACGGCCGTCCCGTGATGGCGGATGGCGGCCTGCAAGAGCGCCTGCACCTGCTTGGCGTCTCCGCTGAAACTGCGCGCGACAAAGGTCGCGCCGGCGATCACGGCTTCCAGGGCCAGGTCGATCGGCGGCATGTCGTTCGTGCCATAATATTTCAGGAATTGGCCTTCATCGGCAGTGGCGGAGAATTGACCTTTGGTCAGCCCATAGACGCCATTGTTCTCGATGATGTAAACGAAAGGCACGTTGCGGCGGATCACGTGTTTGAATTGACCCATGCCGATTGAGCCGCTGTCGCCATCGCCACTGACGGCGACGCACTCGAGATCTTTGTTTGCCAGCAGCGCGCCGGTGACGACCGAAGGCATCCGCCCGTGCAAGGCGTTGAAGCCGTGGGATCCCCCCAGGAAGTAGGCGGGCGTCTTACTGGAACAGCCGATGCCGCTGACCTTGATGAACTTGTGTTGCTCGATGCCCATTTCGTAGGCGACCGAGATAATCTGATTGGATATCGAGTCATGACCGCAGCCGGGGCAGAGCGTGCTCGGTCGGCCTTTGTATTGGTTGCGGCTCAAACCTAGGTGATTGGTGCGCGGGGGCATGATTAACCTTCCTGTTCCCTGATATTCTCGTAGATCCAGCTTGGCGTCATCGGCAGGCCATCGCCTAGTTTCAGAGCGCGCAAATGTGTGATATCGCTCGTGCTCTCCATGTGGATCAGTTGATTGAGTTGGCCGTCGAAGTTGTTTTCGATGATGAATACGCTTTTGTGCCCGGCGATGAATTCACCAACCGTGTCTGACAAAGGCAAGGCCCGGACTCGCAAGTAGTCGGTTTCGATGCCGTCATTTGATAGCCAGGCGCGCGCTTCTCGAATCGCATCGTCGTTGGTGCCGAAACTGATTATGCCGATATCGGCGACGGCAGCGTCGTCAACTATCGGCTGGGGCAGCATTTTCCGCGCGGACTCCATCTTGAGGCTCAGCCGGTTCATGTTGTCGATCCAGTCGTCGCTGCGTTCGCTATAGACGGCCATGTCATTGTGGCCGGTGCCGCGCGCGAAATAGGCGGAGAATGCGTGGTCCGTGCCTGGAACCGTGCGGTAGGGAATGCCGTCGCCGTCGACATCCAGATAACGGCCCCATTTGCCATGTTCATCGATAAAGGCTTGCAAGCTCTCGGCATCCAGGACTTTGCCGCGTTCTATCGGCTGGTCGGGGTATTCAAAGGGATCGGACAGCCAGTTGTTCATGCCCAGATCCAGATCGCTGACGACGAAGACCGGCGTCTGCAAGGCTTCCGCGATGTCAAATGATTTCCAGCCGAATTCGAATGCTTCCTGCAGGTTGCCGGGCAGCAGACAAATCTGCCGGCTGTCGCCGTGGCCCAGGAAGTGCGTGAACAGGAGATCGCCCTGGCTGGTGCGGGTGGGCAAGCCCGTGCTGGGTCCCATGCGTGTGATATTCCAGAACACAGACGGAATCTCCGCGAAGTACGCCAGTCCGGCGAATTCCGCCATCAAGCTGATTCCGGGACCGCTGGTTGACGTGAGCGAGCGGCTTCCCGCCCAGCCGGCGCCGACGACGATGCCTGCGGCGGCCAATTCGTCTTCTGCCTGCACGATGGCGACGGTGTTTTCTTTTTTCTCGTTTTGCCGCAAGTGACGGAAGCTGATGATGCCGTCAACAAAGCTGGTTGAGGGCGTAATTGGATACCACGCCACCACGTTGACGCCGCCAAAAATTGAGCCGAGCGCGCCCGCATCGTTGCCGGTCATCATGATCTTGCCGGTCGTGCCATCCATGGCCTCAAAGCGATAGGGATCGGTTTTCTCGATGTTCTCCGCGGTCCAGTCATAGGCCAGTTGGATGACGTCAAAGTTCATCTTTGCCGGCTTCTCGCGGCCCTTGAAATTGGCCAGCAGCACATCGTAGATGGTCTCGAGCGGGATGCTGAATAGACGCGCAACGGCGCCCACGTAAGTCATATTCTCGACTAGCTTGCGAAACGCGGAGGGCACCTCTGTCTGCTTCATCAGCTTGGCGACCGGAATCTCGTAGTAGGAGATATCGTCGCGCTGCTTGATCACGCGCGCGATCTTGTCGGTTGTGACGCAGACGCCGCCAACCGGCAAATTGGAGACATCTTCCGGGGCGGTGTCATTGTTGTAGGCCACGACGATCTCGGTAATGGCTTTGCGGGCGGTGTAGCCATCTTTGCTGGCGCGGATGGTATACCAGGTGGGCAAGCCCTTGATATTGGAAGGGAAGAGATTCTTGCCGCTCACAGGGATTCCCATTTGAAATAGCGATTTCACCAGCACATTGTTTGATGTCTGGCTGCCCGAGCCATTCTTGGTGGCCACGGAGAAGGCGAAGTCGTTGATGACCGCCTGGCGGTCTTGAAGTTTAGGTTGAGACTGTACGTTGATAGCCATACGATAATGCGCAATCCGCTGCGCATGACTCCTTTCAGGAATTCTTGCAGATCTGATCAATCAGGATGGGCAGCGTTTGGCTAACCCCTTTCCATCTCCCACGAGGCGTTATGAGGCTCATGGCGCAGTAACCGCGTGTGCTCCTCAAACGCTTGCCGAGCATCGTCAAACTGCCCTGCTTTGATACGCTCCAGAATCCTGGAGTGATAATCCCATACTTGTCGCAAGTAGCTGTAGTCCATATAGCGATTGATGCCGACTTCCTCGTAAAGATCCCAGTAGGCTTCCAGGATGCCGAGGACGAAGGTGTTATCCAAATGCTTAAAGACTGTCATGTGGAAGCGTCTGTGCTCGGGATTTGGTATGTGAATCGGAGGCGAATCCAGCTTCTGATGGGCTTCGTCGATGCAGCCCTGCATAATGCTCAGGTCTTCGTCACTCAACAGAGCACAGGCTTCGTTCCAGTAAGCTGATTCGACGTGATTGCGCAGCGACGCAAAGGACTCAAATCGCTCGCCACAAGCCAACGCATATAGCGCGCTCAGGCGGACGGCCGGTGTAAAGGCGTATTCCTTGACGCGCGTGCCGCGCTTCGAACGCACCTCGACCCAGCCCATCGCGCGCGCGACTTCCAGTTGCTCGCGGACTTTGTTGGCGCTCATATCCAGATGGGCGTCGTTGGTCAATTCTTGTATCGACGGCAGCAGGTCGCCGGGTTGGTAACCCTTGTGAACGATAAAATTGAGGAAGTCAGAGCCAAGGTTCACGATGGTCATTCGTCAGATGAATACGATTAATCGGTAGATGATATAAATTATATCATTGAATAGACATCTGTAAAGTTGGAGTTTGGGAGATTTCTTAGAGTCTCACAGGTTGCTTGTACAATTGGAACAATCGACAGCCATAGCTAAACTTCTTGCTTTTTCTTTCTTGTCGCGCTTTTGGCCTTTGTTCCACTTAGGTCAAGTGTCATGCGTATTTCCGCTGGCAACTCGTCGAAGGAATCCTGGTCTATGATCCTGTAGCGATTCCGGTCATCCGTCTCGATTGCGCCAGCATCTCTCGCAAGCCATAGCGCCTTTGTCAATTCAGTTTCGCGCTCTTTCTTTTGGGTTTGTGTAGAATTGCCTTTTATTGCGCCAAACATAAGAATCGCTACGAACGCTATTACTCCTAGCCCGGGAGAAGCGGATCCTATCACCCCGCCAACAACAACAGCCAACAAAGCCCAGCCAACCAACTGCATGCACATTGTAAGCTCCTAACCTGATTCAACTTATGATATACCCAGTCCACGTATCATGGATGCCACTTCCTTCAAGTCCGTAGTCGCCTCATCCGCTCGGCGGCGCGCTCCAGGGTTTCATCGCTCTTGCAGAAGGCAAAGCGAACGTGGTTCTCGGCGTGTTTGCGGTGTTTCTCGCTGAAGAATGCGGACGGCGGTATGGTCGCGACGCCGATTTGTTCAATGAGATACTTGCAGAATTCTACATCGTTGCCATCGAAGACTTCAGAAAAGTCGCCCATGATGAAGTAGGTGCCTTCGGGCTGTATGGCGGACATGCCGGCCGCGTTGATGACCTGCATCACCAATTCGCGCTTGTGGCTGTAGAGCGCTTGATATTCTTCGTAATAGCTGTTGCCCAACGTGAAGGCATAGGCCACCGCAGCTTGCGTGGGGTGGTTGGCGGCGAAGGTGATGAATTGGTGCGCGCGCCAGACGCCGGTGACCAGCTCCGGCATACCGTATACCCAGCCGATCTTCCAGCCGGTCATGCCGAAGGTTTTCCCAGCGCTGCCTACGGTGACGGTGCGCTCAAACATGCCGTCGAGAGAGGCGATGGCGACATGCTGATGGCCTTCGAAAATCAAGTGCTCATAGACTTCATCTGAAATGACGATGACATCGTATTCGATGCATAGATCGGCGATCAACTGCAGCTCGGCGCGCGTATAGACACGTCCTGTGGGATTGTTCGGCGTATTGAGAATGATGGCTCGGGTTGAATGGCTGAAGGCGGCGCGCAGTTCGTCCGCGTCAAACGTCCAGGCGGGCGGATGCATCGGCACATAAACGGGTTTGCCGCCAGCCATCTGCACGCCCGGCACATAGCTGTCGTAATAAGGCTCGATGATGATGACTTCGTCGCCGGGATCTATCAGGCCCATGATAGCGCTGAAGATACCCTGGGTGGCGCCGGCGGTGACGATGACGCCGGCATTTGGATCGACATCCAGATCATAGAATACGCCCGCATGCCTGGCTATGCCCTCGCGCAATTCCGGCAGTCCCGGGCTGGGCGCGTATTGATTGGCGGTGTCGCTGTGCAGCGCGCGCACGGCCGCGTCGATGATTTCTGGCGGACCGTCAAAATCGGGTCGTCCTTGTCCCAAATTGACGGCTTGGTGCTGTGCCGCCAACTGATTAATCTCCGTGAAGATAGTCGTGCCAAAGCTGGCTACGCGTCGGGCAAAACTGGGCATGTGAGATTTCCTGTCAGCGTATTTCCGTCAAAGTCATGTTGCTAACCGGCGCTATTGAGCAGTTCAACGCAGTGCGATTTGCCGCGCGTAAAATTAGGCTCATCGTCGCGAGCCTTCACAAATGCAAAGGCAACTCGTCGCTGTTGGCACGCTTGCCAAAGCGCTTGCCAGTGAGATTTATACTTCACGGGCTCGCCGGTTTTGGTTTTCCATCCGCGCGCGTTCCAGCCGGGCAGCCACTGTGTCATGCCCTTCGATAGATACTCCTGGGCGGTGAAAACGGTCACTGATTGATCCGCTGGCAATTCGCGCAGGCAGGCAAGCGCGCCGACCAGCACGCATTCGAGCTCGGTTTTGCCGGGCAGAATTCCGCTCTTGTCTGCAGATACCTGTCTAGAAACGACGACGGCAGAATATGCGGAGGACTTGCGCTTTCTCGAATAGGCAGTAGACAGATAGATTTGGATATCGGCGTGCGGCATCGAATTACGATCGCCAGTATCTCCATTTCTTACAAGACGATTCTTTTCAGCGACAGCCAGCTTGTCGCATCGTTCGTTGAAGAGGTGGCCGCTATGGCCCTCGATGTATCTCCATTGGATATGATGATCTGCCGAAGCAGCGGAGAACGCGTTCCAGAGCGCGGCGTTCTTGCGCTTGCGCTTTTGTTCGCTTGCGATATCGATGACATAGCGTGAATCGGTGACAATCGTGACGCGCGACGGACTCAGAAGTTTCTTCAAGCCCTCGATTACGGCGGTCAATTCCATCTGATTGTTTGTCGTATTTTCCGCGCCGCCGCTGATCACCGTTTCCTTGAGCGCCTTGCCATGTTCGTCAGTTGCTCGCAGGATCGCCGCCCAGCCGCCCGGTCGGTTTTCTGCGTGGTGGTCACAGGCGCCGTCCGTGTAAATCGTGATTTGCATCTCGCCGACCGATTGCATTAAGATTGGTTTGGAGTCTATCATATTCGACTTTTGTCTCACAGGCATCGAATTCAGTGATGGCCGATCATTCGGATTTACAGAAGAAGCGCTACGAAGCCCTGGTGAAGATCACACAGACCATGGGCGGCGCGGCATTGACCGGCGCGGTTCCGGGTCCGAGCCTGGAATTGGCCAAGCAGTTGGGCATCTCAATCGCCGATGCCTGGATGTGCCTCGAGATTTATCGCAAGTACTTTGACGATGAGCTTTCGGCTCAAGACTTGGCGCGCATGCTGCAGACGACCGGCGTCGTTATTCTGGGCGGCGGATTAGCCGGTTATATCGGCATCCGGTTGGCGCAAGCCTTATTGCGTGAGATTCTGGAAACGATTCCCATCGCGAATGCGATCATCACTGCCCTGGCTTTCGGCAGTTCAACGCTGATCATTGGAGTCGCCTGGTTGGCGATTGTGGAGCAACAATACTTCTTGCGCGACCGCGATGAAATCTAGGTGGCTTGCAGCGATATCTGCTTGGTTGACAGCTGCCGAACCAACGCCAGCAGAACCAGCGCCAAGGCGCCGCCGCCAATGCTGACCAGCAGAAAGCCCCCAAGACCGTAGAGGAAGCCTGAACTCAGCGTGCCTAGCCCGGCGCAGAACGCGACCAGGGTATCGTTGAAGCCGGCGACGCGCGTGCGGTTAGATCCGCTGAGCGCATCCGCGAGCATGGACGAGCCGGCGATGTATCCGAAATTCCAACCCAGGCCCAGCAGGAACAGTCCGGCGAGCAAGTAGGGCAGCTGCGTGGAAAGGGGCGCGATGATCGTCGAGGCGACGAGCGTGAGTCCCCCGACCACCATCATCGGTATGCGTCCGTAGCGATCGATGAGATAACCGGTGACAGCCGACAAGCCGAACATGCCAAAGACATGCGCGGAAATCACTAGCGATACCACCGAATTGCCGTGATCTGATTGATGCATATGCCAGGGCGTGATGGTCATGAGCGTGGTCATGACAGTTTGGCAGATGAGCATCGACAGGATCGCCAGTTGGACGTTGGGCAGCCGCAGCAGCTCCATCAATCCCGCGCCGTTCCTCTTGCCGCGTTCGACCGCTATGGGCTCGCTGTATTGTTTGGCGATGACCGCGGGTTCCGGCCGCAAGAACAGGATCGAGATCAGCGTCGCCAGACAATAGAGGGCGCAGGCGATCACCCATGGGCCGGTGGTCAGACCCTGATTGAAGTTGGCTACCGGCATGAATGAACTGAGCAAATCCGAACTTGCCAAGATCGGTCCCGGCGGCAGGTCAACACGTAGAAAGGCAGCCATGCGCGTTCCGGGTTCGATCAGGGCGGGGCCAAAAATGGCGCCGATGGTGCCGGCAAAGACTACCCGCCCGATCATTTGCGCGCGCTTGTCGATGGGATACAGTTCGCCGACGACAAAGCGGCTCATTTGTGACCCGGCTCTGCCCATGCCGATCCCGGCCGCGCTGATCAGCAGCAAGAGAAAGCTGCCGTTGAGCACCGCAACAATGCCCAGGAATGCTCCCATCGCTCCCAGAGCATAAGATGTCGTCAGTCCAATGCGCCGTCCAAAGCGACCAAGATAGATGCCAAAGAAGTAAGCGGTCAGCGCGGTCGAAAAGGTCACAACCGTCGTTGGCATGCCGGCCGTGCTATCTCCGCCGCCCAGGATGCCGGCGGCGATGGAATGCAAGGTGATGATGGATATCTGCGATGCCGAAAACAAGCTTTGCGTGATGAATATGGTGAGGAGTAGCCGATGACTAACGCGTAGGGGATACATTCACGCGGCTCCCGAGCAATTGCGCATGCGTGGATGCTTGTCCGGCATCGGCATCAAGTAGCGCACAGATGTCTATTCTGCCAGGAAATTGCGTAGCACGGTGTGCAGGATTCCGCCGTTGCGATAGTAGTCTACTTCCACCGACGAATCGAGGCGCGCGATTACCTGGAACCGAGTCCGCGTGCCGTCCATGTCCGTTGCTGTTACCGTCAAACGGTCCAGCGGCTGGATTTCATCAGTGATGGGGATGTCATAGGTCTCGTGTCCGCTTAGGCCGAGTGACAGGCGCGATTCGCCATCGGCGAAAGTGAGCGGCAGAACGCCCATCATCACCAGGTTGCTGCGGTGGATGCGTTCAATGCTCTCGGCAATCACAGCCTTGATGCCCAGCAGCAAAGAGCCCTTTGCCGCCCAATCGCGCGAGGATCCCATGCCGTAGTCTTTGCCCGCCAATACGATCAGTGGCGTGCCATCAGCCTGGTATCTGAGCGATGCCTCATGGATTGACATTTCTTCCATGGTCTGCAGATAGTAGGTGACGCCGCCTTCGCTGCCCGGGACCAGCAGGTTTCGCAAGCGCACGTTGGCAAAGGTGCCGCGGGTCATGACGCGATCGTTGCCCCGTCGTGATCCAAAGCTGTTGAAATATTGCGCGCTCACGTCGTTGTCCAGCAGATATTGGCCGGCGGGCCCGTTGATGGCTATGGCGCCGGCGGGTGAAATGTGGTCCGTGGTCACCGAGTCGCCGCCGACGACCATCACTCTGGCGTCGTCAATTGGCGCGATAGGCGCGGCATCCCGCGGCAAATCGACGAAAAATGGAGGTTCCTGGATATAGGTGCTGTCCGCGCGCCATTCATATACGGGTTCATCGGTGCTGGGAATCGCGTTCCATTGAGCGTTGCCATCGTAAACATTGCCGTACTGCTCGATAAACATATCGGCATCGAGGCTATTCTGCACCGTGCTGACGATTTCCGCTTGCGAGGGCCAGATTTCATCGAGATAGACATCAGCGCCGTTGCGGTCCTGCCCGATCGGCTCCTTGTTGAGGTCGATATCCACAGTGCCGGCCAAAGCATAGGCGACGACCAGGGGCGGCGAGGCGAGGAAGTTCGCTCGAACATCGGGACCAATGCGACCGCCGAAGTTGCGATTGCCGCTCAATACCGAAGCGGCGACGATATCCGCCTGGTGAATGGCTTCGCGCACGGGTTCCGGCAGCGGACCGCTATTGCCGATGCAAGTGGTGCAGCCGTAGCCCACCGTATGGAATCCCAGCGCTTCGAGATGCGGCGTCAAGCCGGCTTTATCCAGATACTCGGTGACGACCTTGGAGCCGGGCGCCAGGCTGGTCTTCACGTAGGGCTTGCGCTGCAATCCGCGCTCGCTGGCCTTTTTCGCCAGCAGGCCGGCCGCCACCATCACCGAAGGATTGCTGGTGTTGGTGCAGGATGTGATGGCGGCGATCACAACTGAACCGTGACGCAGATCGGCCTGATCTCCGTTGCTCTCAAATCTGCCGGTAGCCTTCAACTGATCGCCGGACAAAGCGAATCCTTGTGGCCCGAGCGGAGCAGTCAGCACTTCGTTGAAGCGCGGTTTGAGTTCTTTGACCAGAATGCGATCTTGTGGACGCAGCGGGCCTGCAACGCTCGGCTCCACTGTGCTCAGGTCAAGCTCGAGAGTGTCGTTGAAGCGCGGGTCAGGCGTGTCATTCGTGCGGAAGAGCCCTTGCTCCTTGCAGTAGACCTCTACCAGACTCACGGCTGCTTCATCACGGCCGGTGCGGCGCAGATAGCTGATGACTTCGTCATCAACCGGGAAGAAGCCCATGGTTGCGCCGTACTCCGGCGCCATATTGGCGATAGTTGCGCGATCGGGCAGCGTCATGTTGCTCAAACCCGGACCATTGAATTCGACGAACTTGCCGACAACGCCTTTCGCGCGCAGCATTTGCGTAACGACAAGGACTAGATCGGTGGCGGTTGACCCTTCCGGCAATTGACCGACGAGTTTGAATCCGACGACCTGCGGCATTAGCATATAGATCGGCTGACCCAGCATCGCAGCTTCGGCTTCGATGCCGCCGACGCCCCAACCCAAGACGCCTAGACCATTGATCATGGTGGTATGGCTGTCCGTTCCGACCAGCGTATCCGGCAGCGCTACCTTGCCGCCTCCGTGCGGATCGTCGTAGAGCTGCACGACTTTAGCCAAATATTCGAGATTGACCTGATGCACAATCCCGGTTGCGGGAGGCACCACTTTGAGGTTTTCAAAGGCCTTCTGTCCCCAATGCAAGAATTCATATCGTTCACGATTGCGCACAAATTCCATCTCGGCATTGCGCGCGATGGCGTCCGGGCTTCCGAATACATCCACCTGGACGGAGTGATCAATGACCAGATCGACCGGCACGGTGGGGTTGATCTTCTGCGGATCGCCGCCCATGCGCGCCATGGCGCTGCGCAGCGCCGCAAGATCGACCAGCGAGGGAACGCCGGTGAAGTCCTGCAAGATCACGCGAGCCGGCCGGAAGGGGATTTCGACCGCGCGATAGTTGTCGGCATCCCAGGATGCTAGATGTTCAACATCGTCGGCGGTGAAATGACGCCCATCTTGATTGCGCAAAGCGTTTTCCAGGAGGACCTTGATGCTGAAGGGCAAGGCATCAATTTGGCCGATACCGCGTTGGGACAAGCTGTCCAGGCGATACATGACTGCCTGGCCGTGGCCGGTGTCAAAGTTACCTCGTGCGCCGAATCGATCGCTCATCGGTTCTCTCTCTAATATGCCGAAACGGATGGAGACTTCTAAAATGCGACGCCGCGCCTCTCGCGAAAGCCAAGGCCTGACGTTGTCGCAACTTTTCTTGCAGACAGTCGGATTACTGCCAGCATTCTACCAGAATTGTAGCCGCTCCGTTACCGCGATTTGTTTCCGGTTTGAGCAACAGAATCTGACCGGACGCTTCCTGGCACTTGTCCTTGTACATTCTTTGCGCCGTGCAGTAGACTTGCCGCTGTTATCGTAGTCGGATACAGATGGAAAACGCGGGAGCGGGAGAGCCATGGCCAAGAAAAAAAGTCGCACTCGTGAAGCTCGTCATCGGCGTCAGCAGCAGCGCAGGCGTAGTCAACGCGGTCTGGCGCTATTGGCAATCGTTATCGTCGCCGTTGTGGCGGCAGCCATGTTGATTGTCTCCAATCAGCCGGTCGATGTCTTCCTTCCACCTGACTTGGAAGACCGCTACCAGGGCATTACCAGGTCATTCTCTTCCAGGGGCTATCCTCAGCTTGGCGATCAAGACGCGCCGGTGACTGTGGACGAGTATTCCAGTTTCGCCTGCCCAGGTTGCGAGGCCTTGCATCGTGAATCCCTTAGCGCAATTCTGGAACGCGTGCGGTCCGGGCAGATTCTGTTCACTTACGTGCCATTGCAGACCGGATCTATCCCGAACGCTTCCGGCGCCGCTCGCGCCGCGTTATGCGCCGGCAGACAGGGCAAGTTTTGGGAAATGCACGATGTGCTCTTCGATTGGCAGACGCGTTACGCCAATACCGCCTATTCGCAAGCCAGATTGTTGGCGGGTGTATCGGCGCTGGGACTCAATGAAAGCGCCTTCACCAGCTGCTTCAACTCGGCGGCGATCAATGAGACCCTGACATCCGCGATGACGGAAGATGTCACCGGCACGCCGACCATTAACGTTAATGGGGTCAGCGTGGCGTCTCAGCAGGCGGGCGGCATCCCGTCCACAGCGGAAATCTTGCAGGCGATTGATGTGGCCACACCAGACGACTGGGGACAAACACCTGCGGAGCAAGTACCGCCGGCAGCCGAAGAATCACCTGCGGAAACATCAGACGAGGACAGTGGGGCAGCCAGCGATGATTCGGTCGATTCCGATGAAATGAATGAGGATGCCGAGAGCGTCGTGACTGAGGGGGACGAGGAGGTTGCCGCCGAGGCGGCGACTCGCGTTGTCGATTCGGCAGAGCTCGAAGCAGGTGATGACGACGATCAACTAGAGTCTACGGAAGTTCCTTCAACACCCGCTGGCGAGGCTGCAACCGAGATTCCCGACGATGATCAAGCGTCCGTGACCGAGGATAGCTCAAACTAACGACCGTGAGCCAAGCCGATTGGATACCTCGTATGCAGCCGTCAGTCGGTTTCGCGCTTCGTAAGCATGGGTCCTAGCGAGCGACCGCCGAGAATGTGCATATGCAAATGAAAGACTTCCTGGCCGCCGTGCGCGTTGCAATTGACGATCAAGCGATAACCGTTTTCGGCGATGCCTTGATCGGCGGCGATTTTGGCGGCGGCCGTGAACAGTCTTCCCAATGCAAGCTCATCGTCGGCAGTAACGTCATTTGCAGTAGCGATCTCTTGCTTGGGGATGACCAGAATATGCAGCGGCGCTTGTGGCGCGATATCTCGAAACGCCAGCACCAGATCGTCTTCGTAGACGATATCGGCCGGTATCTCCTTGGCGATGATTTTGGTAAAGATCGTACTCATGATTCCGCTCCAAACTACATGACCATGCCGCCGTCAACGACCAGGGTCTGACCGGTGATGTATGAAGCGTCTTCAGAAGCCAGAAAAGCCACGGCTTTGGCGATATCCGCGGGATAACCCAGCCTTCTCAATGGGATGGCTTCAACGGCTTTATCCCGGATCTCGTCGGCCAGATCGGCGGTCATATCCGTTTCTACGAAGCCTGGCGCTACCGCGTTGACCCGCACACCACGTACCGCCAGTTCTTTTGCCAGCGATTTGGTCAGTCCGATGATGCCGGCCTTGCTGGCTGCGTAATTGGTCTGGCCGCCGTTCCCGGCGATGCCGACAACCGAACTGATATTGATGATGCAGCCGCTGCGTTTACGCATCATTAGTCGAGACGCCTCTTTGCAGCAGAGCCAGGTGCTGCGCAGATTGGTGGAAATGACATCATCAAAGTCGCTTGGCCTCAGCAGCATGATGACATTGTCGCGCGTGATGCCGGCGTTATTCACGAGGATATCCAGTTTGCCCTTTGCGGAGGTCACGTCTTTGAACAGCGCGGGCGCCTGATCGGCGCTCTGCACATCGGCTTGCAGCGCCGTCGCCTCGCCGCCACCGGCGGTTATTTCGGCGACGACCGCCGCAGCGGCATCAGCATTGCGATGGTAGTTGACGAACACGGACGCGCCGCGCGCCGCCAATTCGAGGCAGATGGCTTTGCCGATACCACGGCTGCCCCCGGTGACCAACGCGACCTTACCCTTGAGGTCCGACATAAGTTCTCCCATATGCGATCATCTGCAACCGGCCAAACTATATCGACAAGGCCCAGCTTTGACTATGGTAATCCGCCGACCCAGCCCAGCAACTCGACTTGTCCGCGCAGGTTCGCGGTTAGATTGATGGCGCCAAAGCCGTTGAAGTTGGCGACGAAGACATCATTGCGCCCGTCAACGCGCGGATTAACGCCACTGAACGCGATGCGCTGGCTGTCCGGAGAGAAAACCGGATCGCACATGCTGGGCGGCGGATCGCCCGTGGCGACGTTTCGATAGTCCTCTGCCTTCACGCGCACGCCATAGGGACATTGCCCCGCGGCGCCGCCAATGGCCAGGCGACGGCCATCCGGCGACCAATCTGCGGACATGCCAAACCGCGGGAAATCCAGATCGTTGTCTTGATGCAGCAGGCGGCCATCGCGAGTCATCAGCAGCAGTTGGCTGCCTTGATCCGCAATTTGCACCAGCAGCTGCTGACCATCGGGCGACCACGCTTCGGACAGATAACTTGCGTTTTCTCGGCCAGTCTCGAGCCGGACCTCGGATGTATTCCCGTTGTCGATGTTTGCCAGCCACAGTCGGCGCTGCGGGCTGAGCAAGTCAAAAGGATCGCCACTCGCAAATGCCAACAGATCAGCATTGATCCAATAAGGCGGTTCGGCGACCTCAACAGTCGACATCTGGCGCAGGATTCCAGTTGCCACTTCGATCAGATAGACCTTGCCTGAAGTTGGGAAGTCCAGCTTGCTGGCATCGCAGAATCCAGCTTCTCCCGGAGTCCAGCTGGGACATTGCTCACGATCCGAAACAAATGCCAGATAACGTCCGTCCGGCGACCAACGCGGCCAGAAGTCGAAAGCGCCGTGATCGCTGATATTCACGCGCCCGGAGCCGTCTTTGGCGTATAGGAATATATCGAGGTCATATCCTGTTGCCACCGTCACAGCGAGTTGGCTGCCATCGGGCGACCAGTCTGGTTCAGCAAATATGCCGCGCTGCACCAGCGGATTGTCGCCGGGCAGCACTCTGGCAGAAAATCCGCTGGACAAATCCATGATATAGAGGCCATTGCTGCCGACGTCTTCGTCATCCTTGACATAAGCGAGCGCTTCGCCGTTCTGGGCGAGGTAGACCTTAAGGGTCGAGCTGGAAGTGACATCCAGAATTGGAATGCGCCGCCCCGGATTGGATGGCGATACTAGATACAACGTTTGCTGACCGGTATTGGGCAAGGCAGTCGCGATGTTGCCGATGCTCTGTCGATTATTGGCGTTCAGGAAAGCAATCATCGGGCTGGAGATGCCGTCCTTAATGGAATCCGGCAGCTCCGCAATCGTCCAATTGTCAAAGGCGAGGCCGATCGCCGGATAGGGCGTGATGGTTGGCGTATTTGTCACAGTTGCGGTGGCTATCGCTGTGGCAGTCGCTGTTGCTGTAGGGCTTGCTGTGGCAGTTGCGCTGGGTGTTGCTGGGCTGAGCGTCTCGCTTGGGACTTGAGTGACCGTTGGCGTGGGCGTATGACTTGGAGCCGCCGTTGGCGTGGCGGGCGCCTGGCCGAGCGCGCTGCATGCGCTGAGCGCCGACGCCAGGAGGCCAATGATGAGCATTCGTCGCATGGTGACTCTGCCTAGGTCTGTCATCTTGCAGGTTATCTTACACGGCGCAGAAGTGCTGAGTCTTTCGCGAGCGATCCGGCTGTTTTCGAAAACTAAAGGCATGAGCGAAATGAAAAATCCACGGCGCGCTCGTCAGCGTAATCAGGGTTGGTCGTCGCCCTCGGCCTTTTGTCTTTCTTCCGCGTCAATATCACGCTGACGACGCGAAGGCGCCTCGTGCAAAATCAGCTCCAGCACCTGGCGCATATCCTCGACAAAGCTCACCGAGACATCGCGCTTGACGGCTTTGGGGACTTCCTGCAAGTCCTTTCGATTGTCTTTAGGCAGGATTATGTTTGGAATGCTGCGCCGGCGAGCCGCCAGTAGTTTTTCGACTACACTGCCGACCGGCAGAACGTGTCCGCGCAGGGTAATTTCTCCCGTCATGGCGAAATCGCACCTGATCCGTTGTTCCGTGAATGCCGATATTAGCGCGGCCGCCAAGGGAATCCCGGCCGAGGGACCATCCTTATGCACCGCGCCTTCGGGCAAGTGGACGTGAATATCGTAGTTGTCAAAATCATCGGCGGGCAATCCAAATTCGTGCGCTCGCCAGCGCAGGTAACTGAGCGCGATATGCGCGGATTCCTGCAGCACGTCACCCAATTGACCGGTCAGCATCAGGTTGCCTTTGCCTGGCGCCAGGCTCACTTCGATGGTCTGGATATCTCCGCCGTTGGGCGTCCAAACCAATCCGCTGGCGGTGCCGATGGCATCGGTGCGATTCACGCGCGAATCCAGCACCTGGGGCGGCCCCAGATGTCTTTCGACGATGGCGGGGTTGATACGGCGTGGATGGGGCTTCTCCGCAGCTAGCTGGCGCGCCGCTTTTCGGCAGATCTTGGCGATCTCGCGCTCTAGCGTTCGGACTCCGCTCTCGTAGGTATAGTGCCGAATGATATGCGGCAAGCACTTGCCAGTAAACTGAATTCGCTCGATTGGCAAGCCGTTGGCTTCGAGTTGCTTGGGTATCAAGAATCGGCGCGCGATCTGCACTTTTTCTTCTTCCGAATAGCCTTTGAATTCAATGACCTCAAGCCGATCTTCCAGCGCCTCGGGAATGGCGTAGAGGTCGTTGGCGGTGGTGATAAAGGTCACTTTGGACAGGTCGTAGGGCACTTCGAGATAGTGGTCGACAAAACTTTGATTTTGTTCGGGATCCAGCACCTCCAACAGAGCCGATGCGGGATCGCCGCGGAAGTCGGACCTCATCTTGTCGATCTCGTCCAGCATGAAGACGGGATTTATGGTCTCGGCGCGTTCCATCTGCTGAAGTATGCGACCGGGCATCGAGCCGATATATGTCCGCCGATGCCCTCGGATCTCCGCCTCATCGCGGATGCCGCCCAAGCTGATACGCAGGAACTTGCAGCCCAAGGCATCGGCGATGCTCTTGCCCAGAGAAGTCTTGCCGACGCCGGGCGGACCAACAAAACACAGGATTGGACTCTTCATCTTGTCTTTTGCCAGCTTGCGTACCGCAATGTGTTCGATAACGCGCGCCTTAACCTTGTCCAATCCGTAGTGCGCGCTCTCTAAGATTTCCTCGGCGTGGCTCAAATCGAGATTCTCTTCGCCAAGTTTTTTCCATGGCAGGGCAAGCAATCTGTCAAGGTAAGTGTGGATCACTCCTGATTCGGGAGACATCGGCGGAACGACACCCAAACGCGATACTTCCTTCATCGCCTTTTCGCGCGCCTCTTGGGGCAAGTCGGCATGTTTGATTCTTTCGGAGAGTTCGCGCAATTCTTGCTGAAAGACATCGCTCTCGCCCAATTCTTGTTGGATGACGCGGACTTGTTCGCGCAGGTACATCTCGCGCTGATTGGCCGCAATCTCATCTTGTAGACGAGAGTGGACCTCATCGTGCAACTGATCGTCATGCAGGTCGGCCGACAAGGCGCCTACCAACAATTCCAGGCGTTCTTCGATTTCTACCCGTTCAAGTATCTGCTGCAGCTGCTCGGAATCCGCCGACAGCATGGCTGCCAAGGAATCGCAGAGGCGGCCAGGTTCAGCGATCGACGACAAGTGGGTTATCACAGATTCCGGCACGATTTCGTTGTATTGGCTGGAACGCTTGAACAAATCGATCACGGTGATCGAAAGCTGATGCGCGCGTTCGGAACCGCCTCCCGCCACAGCGATGGCTCGCGCTCGCGCGGTCGGATAGGGCGCGGTCTCGTCGATATCGAGAATCTCGAGCCGACGACGTCCCTGGAGCATGACTTGCAGTTGACTACCGGCGATTGCGCCCGCATGACCCGGCGCCGCCTCCGTACCTATGCGATGAATTCGCGAGGCGAGACTGCCGCCGTTTACATCTGGCTTTAGCTTGACGGCAATCAGCGTTTGGCCGTTCTCGGCGGCAACCCGCGCGGCAAGAATGTTGGCCTCCGTCTCCAAGGGAACGATGCTGATCACATCGGGGAAGAGCACTTGATCGTCCAGCAGCAGCACGGGCAGAATCAACGTTCCGTCTTCTCCGGGCTTGGCATTTTCAGTTGCGGCAAAATCGGGTGTGGGTTGGCGTTCCAAGGATTTGTCTCGCTGTAAGGTGTTCCATCAACGAGTGTAGCCCACGCCTGGCTCATGTGTAAAGTATCGGGACTTGTCGCTGGCCAGACCGCTCGGTAGACTTGTCGTGCTTGCCAAGTGACTTGGAACTTGCTCCGAATGCGCATTCATCCGGGATTGCTCTTGCTCGCCGCTGCCATCGGAATTGGGCTGGTCATCGCGGTGGGCAGTTTCGCGCTTGCGCCACCGCTTCCGCTGGTCGTTCATGCCGGATTTGATCGTCCGGCAATCAGCCCGGACGCGGATGGCGAAAATGATCTTGCAGTTTTTGAGTATAGACTATCTCGACCGGCCAACATTGACATATCGTTGCTTTCGGACGACGGGCGCAGGTATATTTTCCGAGAAGACCAGCCAAGAGATGATGATGACTTCAGCGTGCTGTTCAGCGGCGTTGTCGATGGATTCGTCTTGGAAGGCGAAGATGTTCCTGGCGTGATCGAACGCCGGCTTCTCCCTAACGGCAAATATAGCTGGCGATTGGACGCGAAGGGCGACGACGCCGAGACTATGAGCGCCAGTGGCACGCTGCTGATTGAGGCGGAAGACGCGCCGCTGCCGGTAATGTCGGTGTTCACGGTTTCCCCTCCGGTGTTTTCGCCAAATCAGGACGGCATCGACGATCGAGTAGAAATCAATGTCTATCTGGAAACAGACGTCCAGAGTCTTGATGTCTTTCTGGTCGGGCCGGCGGGCGGGCGCATTCCCATTTCGGCGCGGGTCGAAGAACGTCAGTACGGCGAGGCGGGTCGTCACCGCTATGACTATGAAGGGGGAATAGATCTCGGCGTCGATCCGCCGCCTGACGGCACGTATCAAGTAATCGCGCTGGCGCAAGACGCGGTGGGTCAGCGAACTCGCCAGGAAGCCAGCCTGACCATTGAATCGGGCGGCAAGCCCTATGCCGAGATCAGGCCGCAATTCGTCGGTGTGGATGTCGCCTTTGATGTCTATGCCTACGATGAGAAGTACCATACCAGGCGCGATGTCGCTGGAGCATTGCTGCCGCTGCCGGAAGATTCCGAGTCTCTGGCTTATTCGCAGCAGATCACGGTGCCTACGGGTGATATGCTGGTATTCAGGCTGACGGTGGAAAACTATGGCGATGTTCCCATTCGCACTACGGGGCCGCCGCCCGGCACCGTGTATCAACAGGATCAGCAGGCAGCCACCCTGGGATGGTTCGACGAATCAGGCGCCTGGCGCATTGGCATTCAATGCGCTACCTCGCTGGGCAGTTATCCCTATCGCTGGGCCATCGCCTCGATCGATGATCTTGTGCAGGTCTATGATGATGCGAGCGGCAACACGTATTCCTATCTCCCGCCAAAGGCGCGCACGGTGGTATGGGGCGCGATCCGCATGACAACCATCGAGGCTCGCAATCCGCAGAATTGTTGGGCAGGCTTGATCCATGAGGATGTGGCCATCAGCCTGCGAAACAACAATGTCGGCATGCGCTCGATCATGATGGTCGATCCCAGCGGAACAGCCGCCGAATAGACAATCTAGCTTGAGACTATCATGCCAGATGTGGCTGTAATCATTGTGACCTGGAACAATGAAAGGGTCATTGTTGACGCCTTGCGCAGCTTGATGGCCGATCTGTCGGCAGGCTCCCTGGATTTTGCCATATGGGTCGTCGACAGCCACTCGTCGGACAACACTGCGGCTCTGGTGCGTGAGGAATTCCCCGGTGTCACGCTCGTGAACTCCGAGGAAAATATTGGTTTCGCGCGCGCCAATAACCTGGCTATGCGCGGGCTTGGGATGAGCGAAAATGATTCGCATTCGGAAGCGCCGTCAGCGATTTATTTGCTGAATCCCGATACTGTAACGCATAAGGGCGCGACCCAAACCTTGTTTGACGCGCTGTTCGCGGACGATGGTATTGGCGCTGTCGGCGCGCGGTTAACGTTTGGAGACGGCAGTTTTCAGCATAGCGCGTTTATGACGCCGGGTTTACGACAGATCTGGTCGGAGTTCTTTCCCACGCCTGGCCGCTGGATCGAAGGTTCATTCAACGGCCGATATTCTCGTTCGATGTATGCGGGCACGGAACCGTTTGCTGTTGACTTCACGCTGGGCGCGAGCATGATGGTGAAGAGCGCAGTGGCGCGTGAGGTCGGACTGTTGGATGAGAGTTTCTTCATGTATTGCGAAGAAGTGGACTGGTCCTGGCGAATCCGTCAGGCGGGTTGGCGTATTCTTTGCGTTCCGAATGCGCATGTGACGCATTTGGGAGGCGGCAGTTCTTCACAAGCGCGTCCACAAAGTCTTCTGAACTTGTGGAAAAGCCGCTTGCTTCTCTATGACAAGTATTATCCGCCTTGGAAGCGCTGGATGGCGCGGCGGCTGATGGTCCAAGGAATGAGACGCAAACTTGCAATTGCGTCTGCCGGCGAAACCGAGCTTGAAGACGCATATAGACAGTTGATTGAACTGGCAAGTTCGTGACCCACCTTACCGCCATCATATTGACGCATAATGAGGCGCGTCATATCCGCGACTGTATCGAATCGCTGCGGTTTGCCGACCGCGTAATTGTATTTGATTCGTTTAGCACGGATGAGACAGCCGCCATCGCGCGCGAGTATGGGACGGACGTGATACAACATCCCTTCGATAACTTCGCTGCGCAGCGCAATGCGGCGCTAGGCGCGGTCGCGGACACGACCGATTGGGTCTTATTCGTCGATGCCGATGAACGGATAAGCGAGGCGCTGGCGGCTGAAATCCGCGCGAAGCTTGAAGTGACCGACATTGTTGGTTGGCGGCTGCCGCGTCACAATTACATCTTTGGTGTGCTCACCCTGGGCGCGGGGTGGTATCCGGATTACCAGACCAGACTTCTGCGCTGTGGATTCGCCAAGTTTGATGAGACGCGCAAAGTTCATGAAGTAGTTCAACTGGACGGCGCGGCTGGTAGCATGGAAAACCCCATCACTCATTACAATTACCGCGATTTGCCCCACTTTCTGGAGAAGCAGGAGCGTTATCTCGAATACGAGGTCGAAATGCTGTTGGAGCAGGGCGTCAAATCGAAACCGCATCATCTCGTTCTGCAGCCGCTGCGCCACTTCTATTGGCGCTTCTTTACGCTCAAGGGCTCCAGCGATCGTTGGCATGGCCTCAAGCTGTCAGCGCTGATGGCGTGGTACGAATATCGCAAATTCCGCTTACTGGCATCACGCCAGCGCGAGCGTTGAGGTTGATCGCGGATTCACCCGCCTTTGTCACTGTGGAGCGAGAATGCCGTATCCGCCGTTCTGGCGCCGATAAAGCACGTTCACGTCGCTGGAATCGGAATTTCTAAACATGTAGAAATTGTGATCGAGCAACTCCAATTGTTCGATGGCTTCTTCTTCGTTCATCGGGATCAATTCGACTGCTTTGCGCCGCACAATTGCGACCGGCGGGACGAAGTCCTCCGCGTCTGTCAAGGCGTATTCCGGAACATCTTCGGCAAGGTCGATTTCCGCAATTGTCGCCCGATAGCGTTCACGAACGCGTTGCTGCTTTGCCTTGCGTCGGCTCTTGAATCGGTCAATCTGTCGATGCATCTTTTCGACTGCTTTGTTGATGGCGAAGCGAATCGTGTCGCGGCTCTCGATATTCATTCTTTCTTCCGCCCGCAAAATTGCGCCCCTGGCATGCTGCACAGTAATTTGGGCTATGGCCAGATCGGCGCCTCGATGTGTCCTGATGATGGACAGTTCGACGCCAACGTGACTGATATTGGGCAGGTACCGATCGAGCTTGTCGAGTTTAGAACGAGTGTAGTTTTCAAGCGGTTCAGAGACTTTGATCCCGTCCCCGTGAATGTTGACCTCCATTACATGCCTCCTTGCGAAGTTGAACAGTCATCCCGAAGCACTGACGGCAATGGCATAGACAGCCGTCGCGCCTTTGTTCCTCAATGCCGACGCGCATTCTCTCAACGTTGAGCCGGTCGTCACGACATCGTCAATGAGAAGGACCGACAGGCCATGGGCGCCGTCGGCGGCAAATGCGCCTTCGACGTTTTGGTTCCTTTCCACGCCGCTGAGTTGCGCCTGTTTCTCGGTGTGGCGCACCCGGCGCAGCAGACTTGGATTGCAGGAAATGCCCCGAGCCTCACTCAGCCGTTTCGCCAGCAATTCACTCTGATTGTAGCCGCGCTCCACCAACCGCTGGCCAGACAGCGGCACCGGTACCAGCACGTCTACTGACAGCAACTGGCGAGTAAGCAGCGCGTCCAGCCGTGCGGCCAGTGGTTCGGCAAGCTGGGGCGCTCCCGCGTATTTGAACGCGCGAATGGCATCGGCGAGAATGCCCGCGTGTCTTCCGGTCGCAAACACTGCGTCAACGGTCTCAACATGATGCTCGCGATATTCGACCGGCAGAAGCGCAAGCTTTTCGGCGCAAACGGCACAGAATTGATAATCGACTCGGCCGCAACCGCCACAGGTAGGCGGGAAAACCAGATCTTTCAGCCAGGCAGTCAGCCCGGGCATTCGTTCGACCAGGCTTGATGATCCCAGCAGATTATCGACAGCGAGAAGCGACATGCTTGACTATGACTCTCAGATTCGGCGCGTGAGCGATGCAGGCTAATTGTAACACATCCTCGTCCTTGAATTGAGGATCATCGGCGACCGCGGCAGCGCGATAATCGATGTGTCTAGAGTAGCGGAACGGTTCTGTTGAGCTAGAGCGCTCGTGTGCGACTTCCTCGCGACAATTCGCCTGGCATTCATAGCATCAAAGGTGAAACAGGTTGTGGCAGTTTTGCCGGCGGCAATGTCGATTGAAGCCTCCGCCGCACTGAGGTTTTAGACAGTACGACCTTAGCTTGGCGGGGCGTAAGCAAAGCATATCTAGTATCATATGCTAGTACTGAATCTATCGTAGACTTGAGCGGTCGGGGAGCCGGCGGAGTGATAACCTTTGGAGCGCGTTAATCGCGCCGGGCTAGAATTCTATCGCAACGAGGCGTGGAACGATCTGGCGCACGGCATATTTACGCGGCGCGGAGGCGTGAGCAAGTCCCATTGGACATCGTTAAATGTTGGCGGCAGCAATGGTGACGATGCCGCGGCAGTGGCAGAAAACCATCGCCGCCTGTATCGAGCAGCCGATGTGAATGGAGAACAAGCGGTAACCACCTGGCTCGTGCACAGCGTGGAGACTATCACTGTCGATCGACCGCCCGACGGCAAAAGGCGCTTGCCCAAAGCGGACGCCATGATCACCCGATTGACTGGGATTCCCTTGGTCATGCGTTTCGCTGACTGTGTACCTATTCTTCTGTACGATCGGGTGACGCCCGCGATTGGCTTGGGACATGCTGGCTGGCGCGGCACCGTTCGCGGGATTGCCGGGAAAATGGTGGAAGCCATGAGGCATTCGTTTGGCTCTGAGCCGACGAATATCGAAGCTGTTATAGGTCCCGCGATTTCGCGGCGTAACTATCAGGTTGGCGAAGAGGTGGCGGGGGCGGCGCGCAGCTATTTTGGAGCCGGCTCTGGCGCCGTTTGGCACGATCCCATCGATGGCAGCCCGCATCTGGATCTTTGGCTGGCCAATCAGGTGGATCTCGAGAGGCACGGCGTACGCGAGATCGAAGTCTTGCGGATTTGCACCTACGAAAATGTGGCGGACTTTTTTTCGCATCGCGCCGAGAATGGCCAAACCGGACGCTTTGGGGTTGTGATTTCGCTATGAGCATTGCTGACAACATCAATCGAGTTAAGGATCAAATGGCTGCTTCTTGCGCCAGGGTCAATCGTGATCCCAGCGAGGTTACGCTGGTTGCGGTCAGCAAGGGCAAGACAGAGGCGGCTATCGTGGAAGCGGCAGCGGCCGGCATACAACACTTTGGCGAAAACCGCGTAGAAGAAGGCATGCAGAAGATCGAGACGGTCAATGCCAGCGTCGACAGACCAGTGACTTGGCACATGGTCGGGCATGTGCAGAGCCGCAAGGCGAAACATGTGGTTCCGAATTTCGATGTCATACAGTCAGTGGACAGCCTGCGCCTGGCGACCAGGCTCGCGCGATTCGCCCGCCTGGAAGAGCGGGAGCTCAGGGTGATGCTGGAGATTAATGTGTCCGGTGAAGCATCCAAATACGGATTTGAGGGTTATAATTGGTATCGTAATGGCGAGGTAAGGGAAAGACTTTGGCAAGACGTTCGTGATATCGTTACATTATCGCCGTTACGCGTGATCGGCCTGATGACGATGGCGCCGTATAATGCGGAGGAAGAGACCATTCGCGAGGTGTTCGCCGAGTTGCGCAGCTTGCGGCAGGAACTGACTAGATCGTTGACGATTGATCTGCCGGAATTAAGCATGGGCATGACCAACGATTACCCGATCGCTATAGAAGAGGGCGCGACCTTGGTCCGCATCGGCCGCGCGATTTTTGGTGAAAGACAGGCATAGTCAGGCAAAGTTAGGGAAGGCCGTTTGAGACATGGAATCATTGTTCTTGCTAGTCTTCTGGGCGTTGCAGGTTTACCAGTTTGTATTGCTGGCGCGCGTGCTGATGAGTTGGATACCCAATCTGGATATCAACAATCCGATAGCGCGATTTTTGTATCAAGCCACAGAACCGGTCTTGGCGCCAATCCGCAATGCCCTGCCGGCGATGGGCGGAATCGACTTGAGTCCGCTAGTCGTCTTCATCGGCATCAGCATATTGTTGCAGTTGATCTTCTAACGATACCGGCGGAAGCGTTCCACAGTTTCTGGCACGAGCACGCCTTCAAGTTACGCGTCGTGTCGGCGCTATAGTTTGACCAGGATACGACCGCAACTGTTGCAGTTGACGAGTTGCTCGCTGCGGTTGATGGCGACAATCACGGTATGATTCTGCTCGATCCCGCAGATGGTGCAGGCTTTGTCCTTTAGCACGGCTACCGGCCGGTTGGACTTTGTCGCGCGCATGCCATTGTAGAGCTTCAGCGCCGGTTCCTCTACTTGCGTAAGGGCCGCGCGACGCTGAGTCAGCAAGCCATCGGCCTTTTTCTTGAGCTCGGACTTTTCGTTCTGCAGTTCTTCTTGCCGGGCTTGATGCTTGGCAGTTGTTTCTTCAAACAGCGCTTTGATTTCGTCATGCTCAACATTGGCGGCGTCGCGCTCATCGGCATGCTTGGAGAGCTGCTCATCAAGCTGAGTATGGCGCCTGGTCAAAGACTCGACCTCCATCTGCATGTCCTGCAACTCCTTTGTATTGGTCACAGCGCCGCCATACATGCGTTCTTCGGTCTCTTTGCGTTTGTCCTCCACCGCCTGCATTTGCAGTTCTACTTCGTTGACCTGTTTGCGGCATTCTGTCAATCGCTCTTCGGCGCCAAGATAGTCTTCTCGAACTTTCTCAAGTTCTTCTTCATCTTCAAGTTCAGCGTTGATGGCTTTGATGCGCCGAGTCAATTTGATGATTTCCAGTTCGATGACTTGAACGTTGTGCAATGCACGTGCCTGCGACATGAGCGCAATCCTTAAGCTATGCGATTGGATGCATTTGACGCTGGTAATTGTAACCGATTCTCGACAGATGATGCCAAAGATATTCTATTTCGAACCAGATCATCTTTGCATGGAATTCCGGTTGTGGCTGCGGACGATCGCTGGTTCAAGAATCGGCGTCAACGGCGCCTATCGGCGGCAGTTTTGTTTACGGCAATTAAGCCGACGGATGGCCTGGCTCATTCGCGGCGGAATTCAGATATACTTGATAGCGCATGACAAGGCCCGATTGTCATTCTGGAAGCTAGCAAAGAATGAGATTATCTCCCTTGCGCATAGCAATGCGGCTCTACATTGTGCTGGTCTGCCTGTATTTGATGTCGCCATTTGGCGCGACATTTAACGGCATCATCATACCTGATTCGCATCCTGTGACCTTCGGGCTTGTCACGTTGTCACTAGCGTTTTGGCTTGTGATTCGCAGCCGTCAGAATTGGCGCAGATATGGCGCCAGTCTTGACGCAACGCTGCCGTTGTGGGCAGTGGCCATTGCGATATCGATTGTGGCCAACCCTGGGACGCTGAATCGCAGTTTCATTGGGCTGTGGTTCGTCTTGCTCTACGCGGGCGTCTGGTATGTATTGCACGATCTCGTTTCCAATCGGGCGGAGATTCGCGAGTGGCTAATTGATGCGATATTGAGCGCCGGCATTGTACTGGTTTTTTTCAGCGTACTGCAAATGGTGATGACTGGACGCTGGACGCAGCCGGTGAGTGTGGTCGGGAATTCAAACGCGCTGGGCACGGTCTTGCTGGTCATCGCGCCATTTGCCTTGGGTCGATTGATCGCGGCGCGTCGTCGCTCGCTCAATCTTGGTTGGGCGATCTATTCGTTCGCCGTAGCAACAATCGTACTGCTGACGCTTTCTCGCGGCGCATGGTTGAGCTTGCTGGCCGGGCTGGCCACACTGCTCGTCCTGACCTTGCACAATCGAGGTCTGTTGTCCATCGGTCGCCTTCATGGTCGTTGGCAGGCATCAAGCGTGTCCTTCCGGCGCTTGACAATTGTCGGCACGGCGGCAGCCACGGTTGCAATTGCCATCATGTTAGGATTGATTATCAATTCCTTCACTATTCGAGAGCGGCGGGCCGGATTGCGTGGAGAAATTTGGAGATCGGCTCTGTTGCAAATTGCTGAGAAACCACTGACTGGGCAGGGCTTGTTCACGTTTGGCCGTCATTACAGCCGGCACGTATCGGCGCCTCCGGCGTTGCCCTACGCCCATGCTCACAGCCTTCCGCTCAACATCGCTGCCGAACTTGGCATCCTGGGGATGGTGGCGCTGGTATACACGGCAGTTTGCATTTTTCGCGATTTCCGTCATGCCTGGAAAAGCAGCGCATCGGGCGATCGCGCGCTGCTGATCAGCTGCGCATCTGCCATGGTCGGGTTTTCTGCGCATCACGTTGTTGATGTCACGGCGATGATGCCCGCGGTCGCTTTGCTTGGTGTTGCGCTTGTCGCCATATTGCCGACGGGCGCGGCCAAATCTTGCAGCGCGAATACGAGGCTCCAGGTGATTCATCCAATGGGGGTCGTTGCGCTTTGGGTGGTTGTCTTGGCATTCGGCTGGCGCAGCAGCGAAGCAAACCGGCGCTATATTCAATCATTGCGGTTGAGTAACTATGGCATGGCCGGTCGGACGGCGGAGGAAACGATGGCCGACTACCGAAAGTCGCTGCGCGGGTTGGAATATCTTGAAACGCGCGACTCAGCAACGCCGGTTCATTTGCAGCAAAAGGCGCTGCTATTGGGATTGCTGGCATCCTATGGAGATGCGCAGGCGCGGGAAAGCGCAATTACGACATTCGAAGCGTACTTGAAGCAGGAGCCCATCGACGCGATTTCCTGGGCGAACTTGGCTGCGTTGTATTGGCAATCGGGAAATGGTGCCCAGGCCATGCGCGCGCTGGATCGCGCGATAGTTCTGGCGCCGGATGCTTACGTGTTTGCCTACAATCTGGCGACAAAGCTCGGCATGTTTTCCGGCGACGACCTTGAGCTGCCTCATCGCACCCACAATCAGGAATTCACGAGATTCCAACATTTGCGCGAATCTCTCCCTTTGACCTTCTTGCCGCAGGTAGGGTGGGGCAATCGCTGATGGCGCCACTTCGTCCCCTCTTCGCGGTCATTGTGCGACTTCGCCGCCAGATATGACTGCCAGTGCAATAGCGGAGCGACTTCCGATGGCGTGGCGTCGACTGACCACTGCACGCAGCGCAGCGGTCATTGTGTTCTTGCTGCTTTTCGCCATGGCGATGCGATTCAGCGTCGATACCGATCTCTGGTGGCACCTGCGTCTGGGACGGCAAATCGTAGAAACGGGTCAGGCCGTATACGCCGATACCTACTCCTTAACTGCCGCCGGAAAGACTCATTTCAACCATAGCGCGCTGGCACAGGTTGTCTTGCATGGCCTCTGGCGCCTTGCGGGACTCGCCGGTTTGTCATTCTTCACGGCGCTCACCGCGGTGACCGGCCTATATTTCGTCTTTCGCGCCGGCTCGGGAAGCATCTATATGCAGGGATTTGTCTTGGTCGTGGGCGCAACAGCCGCGGCCGCGTTTTGGTCGCCGCGACCGCAAATGTTCTCCTTCCTGTTTGCAGGGCTATTGCTGTGGCTGCTCTTGGATTTCAAATATCGCGGACGCGACCGAATCTGGTGGACAGCGCCGCTGTTGTGGCTGTGGAGCAACGCGCACGGCGGCTATCTGTTCGGCTATGTCTTGATTGCGGCGGTCGTCGTTGGAGACCTTCTGAACGCCTGGGCGCAAGCTGGCGACAAGGTCATACCACTTGGCGGTCTGCGAAAGATGCTTCTAGCCGCCTTGCTTTCGCTTCCCTTGCTCATGCTCAATCCTCTGGGCGCTAGCGTGTATGCGACTCCGCTAAACACACTGTTCTTGCCGGAGCTGCGTCAATTCATCGTAGAATGGCAAGCGCCAGATTTGACAGAACCAAGGTCCTGGGCTTTTGCCGCGCTGATGGGGATGGTCATTGCCGCAATCTGGTCGAGCCGCCGCCGATTTGACTTTACGGAATGGATCTTGCTCTGCGGTACCGGGTTTATGGCTCTGGCCGCGGCTCGCAACGTGTCATTCTTCGCCCTTGTCGCTGTGCCGATGGCTACCCGGCATCTGGATGATATCTTGGAGCGAGCGGGGTGGCGGATCTCGCAACGAGCATTTGAATCGTTGGGACGTTTGGCGCTCAATGCGCTGCTTATTTTGTTGGTTGCCGCAGGCGTCACATTGCGCGCTGCTTACATCGTTGACAATGACGCAATCCATGATCAGTTGACAGCGGCGTTTCCGGTGGCGGCGGTCCAGCATCTCAAGTCTCAAAACTACGACGGCCATATGTTTAACAGTTACAATTGGGGAGGCTACTTAATCTACCATTCGCCGGACTATCCGGTCTTCATCGACGGCCGGAGTGACCTGTACGGCGAGTTGCTGAACGAATATCACCGCATCTCGTCCGCGTATCCGGGATGGCAAGCGAAGTTGAATCAATGGCAGATAGGTTTTGTCTTAATCGAGACGGACGGCGCATTAGCCCAGGCGCTCCGCGCTGATCCAGGATGGCGTATCGATTATCTAGACGCCCAGGCGAGTATCTTTGTGCGAGAGTCTCCCTCCTGACATGAAGACGGCCAAATCCGTCCACTTATCGGAGCAGCTGTTAGGCGATGCCCGGCTGCTTGCGCTGTTGTTTGTCAGTTTTCGACTTGTGCTGTTCATGGCCTTTCAGCCGCTGCTCATTGAAAGTTTTGAATCTGGCATCGGCGTCGGCGGCGATCGCCTCTTCCACTTTCATCTGGCAGCGCTTAGCGAAGACGGCATGCTGCCGTTTCGAGACTGGTGGAGTGAATTCCCGCCGATCTGGTATACGATCACGACCGCAGTTTATGAGCTTTTGGGCGACCGCGCCAACTACACCAATTGGTCGTTTTTGTTGGGCATACTCCTGCTGGCTTGTGAATTGGGCAATCTCACGCTTGTGTGGGCGATTGCGCGGGAAGCATATGACAGGTCGACTGGCATCCAGCTTGCATGGCTCTATTGCTTGTCGCCCGCGCCGGTGATTTTCATGTGGTGGAACTTCGAGTCCATGATGACCTTCACCTTTCTCTTGAGCATTTGGCTCCTGCTCAAAAGACGCCTGACAGTTTCAGCGCTCCTCGTCGGGATTGGATTTCTGTTGAAGTTCGTGCCTGCGCTCATCATTGGCGCGGTGATTCGATATCGTGGCTGGGCGCAATCAGCCAGATATGGCGCGCTCGCATTTGCGGCAGTGGCGCTGGTCTATTTGCCGCTGTTTGTCTCAAATGGGGAATTTGCAGCGATCTCGCTCCGCGCGCAATTCGGAAAACCTAGCTCCCAAACCATCTGGGCACTCATCGACGGCAACTATACGACAGGAAACATCGCGAGCTTGGAGAGGCGCGCCTCGCCGGAATATGCTTATGCCCAAGGCAATGCAAGTCCCGCCCGATTTCCGAACTGGCTGAGGCTAATGTTGGCGGCAGTTGTGGGATTGATCATTTATGGTCGAACGCTCCGCAGAGACGAGCGCGGCGTGCTGGCCTTTGTCTGTGTTACTGTACTCGTATTCTATCTTCAAGCGCAGGCCTGGAGCCCGCAGTGGATCTGTCTCCTCATTCCTCTGATTCTGCTGGTATTTCCTACGCGGCGAGGCGTCTTCGCGACTGTGGTTCTGACACTCGTTGTGTTGGCGGAATATCCGTTGCTATGGAGTCGGTCGGCGGATTTGGATCCACCAGGAGTAATGGCTGGCGACCTCCTATTGCCGTGGATGGTTTTGGTGCTGTTGCGCACAGGCATGCTGGCCGGACTGGCCGTTGCTTGCTACAAAGTGCTGCGCGCCAACGTTGCGGCTGACGTGGCATCCACATGAAGCGGAAATATCGCAAGCGCGCCTTGGATGAATTGCTTTCGCAGCTCAATGACCGAAATTTCGATGTTCGAGAGTTCGCGCTCTTTCAGCTGGCATTGATTCTGGAGCGAAGCAATCCGCAAATTGACCACGCCGCGATGACGGATTACCACGGGGAAAACCTCACGAGAGACTTGCTTCGTCTGCGATTATCGCCTGAAGAACAGACGGCGGTCGGCGCGCGGCTTGCGCAAGTCGCCGCCTACAATCGCCAAAGTCGTTCATCTTCAATTTGGACGCTGGCGAAGCTGAATGGAGCGACAGGCGTTCCAATTCTCGTAGGCATCGTGTTGTCGGCGGGCGAGGACTTCGACAACGAATCCGCCGTCCAGGCTTGTGATGCGCTGCGTAACTGGCTAAATCAATCGGAGGAAGACTGCGATGGCCTGCACGATTCGGAAGCCTTGCCAACGCTGCTGCGCATGCTTCGGCAATGGGAAAAGCGAGACAACGATCAACTGAGGCGGCGCAGTGCGCAGGTCATTGACCTGCTCGAACACTTAGGGCATGAGCCTCCTGGCGAATCTGATCAATAACCTTTCGCTTGCCAGGCGTCGCTGCGCTGACTTTGCCGCGCATGATCAACTTGCGGACAGCGGCATGACATTCGGAATCCGTCGATTGGCATCCGGCGTTTGTCAGCGGCGCGGGCAAAGACGCGATTTATCATCTGGTTTGGCGAGCCTGTCGATCGAACGAAGCAAAAGGCAAGCGCAAGGCAGGCAGCTTTTCGTCTATAATAGGGCAGTACGTCAACGTTCAAACGGATCAAAACGTTAGTTATGTCGAACCTTTTCGAAAAGCTGAACACGTTGGTGAACGCGCAGGTCAACGAGTTGCTGGGGCGGAATCCCCGCTCTCCTTTGGCGCGCATCAAGCTGAACCCGGAAGATGCCGAGAAGAACCCGCGGCGGTCGGTACAGAATCTGCGGCAGCGCTTGAATGAAGCGCTCGAGTATGAGGACGAACTGCAAGAGAAGATTGAACTGCTAATGGGTGAGGCGTTGGCGCTGGATCAGCAAGTTGACGCCTATGTACGAGCTGACGACGCAATCGGCGCGCGGCGCGTGCAGGGTCAACTGAATCTGAAGCAACAGCAATTGACCATTGCGGAATCGGAGCTGCGCAACCATCGGCTGATGTCGGGGCATCTTATAAAAGAGTTGGCCGCGCTGGAATCCGCCCTGGAAGGACAAGAGCGCGCCTCGCGGACATCCGGGGATCGCTCGGCCAAGGGCGGCGCTCGCAAGCGGATTCCGGTTGAAGGCAGCGGCAAAAGCACGCGTCCTGGCGAATCGCGCGGTCCGTCGATCATCAACGCGGTTTCTAACAAGTTGGATGACGCGCGCAGTGGTCTGGAGAATCTGCTGAACAATTCGCCCGTGCCCGAGCCGGACGATGTGGCGGACCGCTTCGGACGCTTCGATATTGTGGACGAGGCGCCGGATCCGCGCACGCCCAAACCGAGCAAAGCCGACAAACCTAAAATGGATGCGCGGCTTTCACGTTTGCGCAAGCCTGTGGATGACGAGGGTGAAACTTAATCGTCGGCACTAGGATAGGCGGTCGCTGTCGCCGGGCCGGGATTCCAGACGCTCGATAATGTCCTGCATTGAGCGTTCGAAGTGGGGAAAACTCAACCACGCGCTCATCAATCCAAATAAGCCGCCGGTGACCATACGGAACAGCGGCGTCGTTTCGCGAACTGGCCACAGCTCGAAGGGCGGGTAACTCAGCAACTGGCTGAATCCGTCAATAGCGATGGGGCCCAGTCCCACGAATAGATACAATAGAAAGGGCAGTGGGCGTATTCGCCAGCGAAACCGCCAGTAGATCAGACCGCCAACAAAAATCATGGTAAAGGTAGCGAGATCACGGGCGCACAGGCTGGTCTTGTAGCCGAAGTTTGAATCGCCGACAAAGTGCCGGGCCGCCAATTGCTGTGCGACGCTGAATTCCCACAGATCGTCCGCAATGAGTGGCGCCGATGGCAGAGCGCCGACGAAGCGTTGAGTCCAATATCGATACTGGTCCAGATATGCCTCGGATTCTACTGCGTAAGACTCGAATGGCTGATAGTCCATGCCGGCTGCCGCGCGCGGATAAAATGCCTGTTGCCCGAAAAGGAAGGGCGAGCGAAAGGCGAATTGGTGACAAAAGGGGCTGTAAAGCGTATAGATCAAATCCGCGGGACCGGACAGACCCGTCCAAGCCAGGGTCGGCGCCAGCCACGGCAGGCTAATGTAGACAGCCAAAATCGACATGATGATCCGGAGCCATTTTCGCGCAACCCACAGCGCCACGGCCTCGATAGCGCTTCGCGCGCGCAGCAGCAGGGTCTTCATCGACTTAGGCGCCGGTGATCTGGTTCACGGCGCGGAGCAATTGATCGCGGTTAAATGCGCCGTAGAAGATGCGTTGAATCCGCAATTTGCTGTCCAATATATACGTCGTCGGCAGTCCGCGCACACGAAAACTTGCAGCGGCCGATTGGCTCGGATCGACCAGCACGTCGATGCTCAGGTCTTGATTTCTAAGCCATTCTGACACGGTCGCGGGTCTTTCGCCCGAATTGATGGCGACGACTCGGATTGCCCGCGGCTCAGCGTCCTGGAGCTCCTGCAATACCAGCAATTCTTTCCGACAGGGGCGGCACCATGTCGCCCAGAAGTTGACGATTGTCACCTGCGCTTCGTCTGGCTGCAACACATAAGGGGTAAGGTCGCGCCTCAGCAAAGCCAGCTGTGGCGCTACGGCGCCAATTGCAGCCACACCATACGATGTATCCTGCAAACGGTATCCGCCATACGCTGGTCGCTCGGGCAGACCGGTATTGCGCAGCAGAACGACTGCCGCGCCCAGACAAACGAGCGCGGTCGTCAATCGAATAATCTTGCTGAACGCGGACATTCGCCGACTGCGCGTCTAGGATTCATTTTGATTGATTTCGCTTACTCGTCGGGAAAGGCGTCGCGAAATATCTCCTGCAGCTGTGGCTCGGTCATAATGCCGAAATGCTTCAGCGCGATAACGCCGTCGCGGTCGATCACATAGGTACTCGGTCGGGTTTGCACCGCGTAGGTGTTGTTGACATCGCCGCTGTCGTCGAGCGCCAGCAGGAAGGTCAAGCCAAACTCATCGCGGAAGTCCTTGATGGCTGCTTCGGTATCGTTGAAGGCGACGGCCAGTATCTCGAAGCCCTGATCGTGTCGTTCCTCGAAGGCTTTTTGGAATTCCGGCATCTCGCGGCGGCAGGGACCGCACCAGGTACCCCAGAAGTTCAACAGCACGATGTTGCCTCGGAGGTCCGAAAGCTGAAGTGTTTCGCCGTCAACCGTGGTCAGCGTGAAATCCGGAGCGCGGTTGCCTTCCGCCAAGCCCGCGGGCGGCGCCAGATCTTCCGCGATGTCGACCAGAGAGTTGATGACGCGCCCGGCCAGTGACGCGAGCCCGCTGTCTTGGTCGGATTCCACGGCGAGCGGCTGCGCCTCGCGGACTTTGACCCGGAAGCGCGCCTCCGTGCCGGCGGAGACGCCGCTGATAACGGCGCGATGTAATCCATCCTCAGCAAGCAGAATCTCGACGAGTGGATACATCATGCCATCGACGACAATGCTATCGGCGCTATCGCCTGTCGCCAGCAGCTCGTCTTCCGGCGAAAAGAGCTCGACCTCGAAGGGAGGCGTCTCGCCGCCCACGCTGCGAACTTCAACATCTATCTGCGTGTTGGCCACGCCGTGAAAGAGGTACTCGTGATGCGTCACGTCGCCTTTGAAATAGCCGCTCGCGCTCTGATTCAGCGCCACCGGCGTTAAGGATCCGGCCAGGCAAGCGCCGACATGACTCAGCTCAACTCTGCCTTCGAAATAGCCCACGCCGCACTCTTCGACCCTGAAGGTGAAGTCGGCGAATTCGCCTTGCGAAAATGTCTGGCTCAAGCTCTGCAATTGTCCGCTGGCAACCAGCAGCCCTATGGCGATCAATAGCGCCCCGCTGGAGAGCTCAATCTTGCGCATATGTCGCTGCAACCGGCGCAGGATGCCTTGCGCGCTATCCATCAGCAGCGCTGTGATGACGAATGGAATGCCCAAGCCGATCGAATAGGCGGCCAACAGCAGCATGCCTCCAGCGATATCACCTGTTGTCGCGCCGGTGGTCGCGGCGACCGTAAGTATTGTGCCCAGCAAGGGACCAATGCATGGCGTCCAACCGGCCGAAAAGACCATGCCCATGAAGGCGGAACCGACCAATCCTTCCCGGCTGGTCTCGGCAACGTCGCCGCGAGTATCGGAGTATAGCAGCGCTTCGATGCGGTCGAGGGCGTTGTTCCAGAAGATGGCGGGCTGCGTGAACGCGCCGTTGATGAACATTGCCAGCGCCAGCGCAGCGATCAGCGGTAGCGCAATCACCAGCTCCTCGACCACTGCCCAATAGATCAGGCCGCTACAGACGACAGCGAAGGCGACGCTCAGCAGGGCGCTATCCAGGATGCCGGCGTATCGTTTGGCGCGCAATCCCCGAAAGAATCGCGGCAGCACTCCCATAAACTGCAGGCCGAAGAAGATGATCACGACACCGCCAATGCGACCGATGCTGACGGTAAACGTGCCGACGAATTGCCCGGCGATACTGGCAAGCGCTGTCGTCAGCAATCCGATCAATACGAATATTATGGTGAAGCCGGCGACGAATGCGATACCATGGAGCATCATCTGCAAGCGCGTTCCCAATCTCACGTCCACGGCCGCGCCGCTAGCGGTCTGCCTTGCGATGTTGTGGGTTAAGCGTCCGCCCATGTAGCCGATATACGCTGGCACGAGCGGCAAAACGCAGGGCGATATGAAGGACAGGAATCCCGCTATCAGAGCCAATCCAAATGTGACGTTTTCCATCGTTGCACGTTCCTCTTGACTTTGCGCAATGCAAGTAGACTAAAGCACATTGCTTACGAGAAAGTTGCGAAGACTTTAATCCAGCCTTATTCCTGCCACGCGGACGATTGACGCGCTCCTAAATCAATCTTTTGCCATACGTATGTTCATTGTCAAGGTCGCGAATGGCGAACGGATCCCGCGAGCAAAAGTCTGACGCCTCACGCCGAAGTATCTTTCAGCAGCTCATGCAACAATTCTCGCTCTTCATCTTCAGACTCAATAACGCCGTCAATCCAGGCATCGCGCAAGCGCTCGAGGATTTCGCGAAAGCGTGGTCCCGGCTGTAACCCCAGGCGAATCAAGTCGTTGCCATCGGTACGGGGTCGGGTGTTTCGCCAACGGTCAACAAATGTTTCGATTCTCTGCTTGACTATCGGCAGGTCAAATGCGCAAATCCAAAGCGCGTGCAAGGCCATGTCCGATGCGTCATCAAGCAGTCTGGTTATCTGGCTAGGCAGAAGCGTTGGATCACGCAGATCATCGATCATGTTCAATTTGCGCGCGAACGAGGCGACCGACTCGCCCAGCTTCCGCGTCAAGGACAGACGGTCGCAAAGGGCATTGACCCCTTCCGCTGGCAATTCAACCATCAGCAAATGCCAATACAAGGTCGTCAAATCGTAGTCTGAATGCTGCCAAGGCGGCCGCAACTTACGACATCGAGCGAAAAACTCAGACAGATGATCGCTAATCAGCCACGCATTATCTATGGCGACAAATGCGCCGCAAGACTCCAGGTCTACTACGGTCAGTTCCGGTGCATGCTCACTCAAAATCAGCTGGAATTCGTGCCGAATTCGATCGCCGCTCAGCCGGCTGATCGTTGGCGCCGCTGCGTGCAGGAGAGCTTCGGTTTGCGCGTCTATCGTGAAATCGAGACGGCTCGCCAGACGCATTGCGCGGAAAACACGCGTTGGATCGTCGATGAAGCTGCGATCATGCAAGACGCGGATTATCCCGCTTTCGAGATCGGCTCTGCCACCGTGAGGGTCAACAAGGCGACCCCGAAACGCGGCTGGACTCAATTGCAAGGCCAGCGCATTGATGCTGAAGTCTCGCCTCGCCAGATCGCGATCAATGGTTGATGGAATCACCCGCGGTAATGCGGCGGGCGACGGGTAGGTCTCTTCGCGGGCGGTGGCGAAATCGATTTGCGCCTCCGTCAAGCCCGGCGAGTGTCGCAAATTGGCCGCGGCAGTTGCATCCAATATCCATTTGGCGGTTGCGAACGGCGGGTGCATGTGCACCGAACCGCCGAATTCGCCGGCGAGCGAATGGGCAAAAGCGGAGGCATCGCTTTCCAAGACAAAATCGAGATCGAGGTTCTGACGGCCGAGTAGCAAATCGCGAATTACACCGCCCACAAGAAACAGAGAAATGTCCTGATCTAGCGCGTGTCTTGAAATGATTTGAATGAGAGTCGTAGCGGATTGGCCCAAGATTGCCACGACGCTCTCGACATCGGGTGTTTCTCGATTAGCTTCAGAATCCAACTGGAAGCCTCAGTAATTCTCGCAGCCTGCGAAACTGTCGCGCTGGGCAAGCGGCGACTCGCACGATCAAGCGTGTGGCGCTGATCAAGCGTGTGGCGCAGATCAAACCGCAATCCAGGGTCCGACCAATTCGCGTTCGATCATGCTGAGCGAAGTAGAAAAATTGAATAGCCCGAGCAGGGCGAATGCCAGCGCGGCGCTACGATCATCACGTCCCTTTAGCAAGCTGAACAATCCGGGCATGATTATCGCCAGCCAAAGCATGTAAAGCAGGTAAACCACAATTCGCCCCGATCGAGGCTGCATGCCGCTGAATAGCATGAAGACGCCGACGAGCAGAATGACAGCGGCCAGTATCGCGTAGGTAAGTATGGCGCCCCAATAGTGCCCGCTGATTTGGTCCCGGCGCGCAGCGATGACCGCTGCCCAAACGCCCAATGCCAGCGAATACATGATATGGGCGTTGAAGAGGATTTGGTGTATTGCCGCCATATTTGATCCTGCTCAAATCTTCGTCTGCAGTTTCATTATACGCGATATGGCAAACGCCTGACGCGGTCATTTCATCCGATGCTTAGCATTCCGATTTCCGCGGCTAGCCAAACCAGCGCCAATAGATTTGCCACGATCAGTCCGGGCCGCTGCCAATTCCCGCCGTCTGTCGCCAGGTTGCCTCGCATATCGAATTCCCAGGGAAACATGATCACGGTGACAATACCGATAATCAGAAATGTGCCGAGCCAGGTGGGGAAGATGCCCTGGGAAATGGCAACTGCCATACACAGAAGCGCGCCAAAAACGCAGGCAAAACTCAAGAATCGCGTCAGACGTTTCCCAAGCAATACCACGGTGTTTTTCAATCCGGATGCTTTGTCTACGTCGTAATCATCGACCTGGTTGTAGAACTGACCATACGCCGAAAAGAGAATCGCTGCCACGATCACCATCCAGGCGACCTGAGGATCGTGGTCGTAAGCGAAAAAGCCGGACATCATCAGCAGGCCACTGAGCATGAGCGCATGTGTGACGACATCAGTGATCGGGCGCGCTTTGAGTCGTAGCGGGGGCGCAGAATAAAAGTAACATAGAATCAGCGTTACGCCTCCCGTTACGAGCGTCCAGACGCCGCCTGCCGCGAACAGCAGAATAGCCATTAGCAGCGTTACGGCGGCGATCACATAGCCGTCTCGTCTCGGCAGCGCGCCGCTGCTGATGACGTTTCGCCTGCCTTTTGCCGGATCTCGGGCATCGTCAGGCGCATCTTCAATATCGTTAATGATGAACGCGAACGACATTGACAAGACGTTGGCAATGACAACTGCGGCGAGACGCCAGTCCATTGAGCTTTCAGTGGCGCGGACGGCGAGCAAACTGCCAAAGATCGTCAAGGGAATAGTGAAGGGCACATGCTCACGCCAGCGAGAAAGTCGGATCGCCGCGTCGATTCTGCTATGGATATGCTTGCCCTCGATCACGCCCATGAACGAAGAATGATAGTGAAACTTGAACAGTTGCGTAGAATAGCATAATCAAGGGCAATTGCGATACTTTCCTTGCAAACCTTGCATTGTGCGGCGCCAGTTGGGGCGGTAAGATGCGCCACATGATTCGATCCTTCGCCGGCGCAGCGCTCATCGGATTCTTGCTGGTTGGCTGTAATCTCAGTAAGGTCAAGCCCAAGCCCACATCGCTTCCGGCTGCGGAAGAGATTGTACGCTTGGCGGCCGATGCTACGAGTTCACCCGCGCCACCCAAAAATCCGGCGCCAGTTGCCGATAAGATGTCAACGGAATCGTTGTCTGCGCCCTATGATTGCGAAGCTGAAGAAAATCGTTCAGCGCGGCGTATAACGGCTGACGTTGATATTGACTTTGCTGCTAAGACGGCGGCCGTTAACGAGTGGATAACTTTTGAGAATCGTGAGGGAGTCGATCTATCCACGATCCTGATTGACGTGCAGCCCAATCAGTGGGATGGCAGCTTTCTGATGGAAGCGCTGGAGATCAACGGTACGTCGGTTGAGTACGCGTTGGAGCTCAATCGACTTGAAATTGCGCTGATGGATGCGCTGCCGCAAGGCTGCTCAATCGACATCCATCTGCGCTATCAATTGTATCCGGAAGCGATTCGCGCCGGACTGCGATCGTATCGCGGCTTCTTCGGATATAGTCCGCGGCAACTGAATCTGGCGCATTTTCTGCCGGTTGCGGCCGCGCGCTTGAACGGGGAATGGCGCATCCATGAACCGCTTGGCATCGGCGAACAGATCGTGTATGACATCGCTGACTGGGACGTCAGCGTGAATGTGCGCAATGGCGGCGACAGCCTGCAAATGGCGGCGCCTGGCGAAGTTTCGTCAGCGGGTCCGAGTCAATGGCAAGTGAAACTGCCGCGATCTCGGGACTTCGCCATCAGCTTGAGCGAGGCATTCCTGGTAAACGAGGGCGCGACTGCCGACGGCGCCGTCATCAAGGTCTTCAGCTTTCCGGACGCTCAAGCCGCTTCCGAGGCGACTGGAGTAAATGCGGCGCAGCATGCTTTACGCATGACAATAAGCGCGATGGAGCTCTTTTCCGAGCTGTTTGGCGCATATCCTTTGGAGCAATTTGTCATCGTGCAAGGCGATTTTCCGGATGGCATGGAATTCACCGGTATGGCATTTGTGGGCTCGGCCTGGTTCACACACTTTGACGGCACACCATACAATTATTTGACCCTGATCTCAGTTCACGAATTGGCGCACCAGTGGTGGTACGCGCAAGTGGGAAATGACGCGGCGCTAAATCCTTGGCTGGACGAAGCCCTGGCGACATACAGCGAATACCTGTTCATTGAATCACGATTTCCCGCCGACAAGAATTGGTGGTGGACGTTTCGCGTAGCCGGATTCTTCCCGCAGGGGAAAGTGGACAGCGCAGTCTACGAATTCGCTACCGCGCGCGAGTACATCAATGCCATTTATCTGCGCGGCGTACAGATGCTGCATACCGTACGAGAAGACATCGGCGATGAGCAATTCTTTGCGCTCTTGAAGTCCTATTTGCAGTCAGGCGCTGGTCGTATTGTGGAGCCTGAAGCTTTCTGGACCCTGTTACCCAAGGAACACGCCGGGCAGACGCTGGAAACGCGGCAGGAGTTCCTGAACGATCCCACGGTGAATGCGCTGTTCCCCAATTCAGAAGCTGAAGAGGGCTAGACATTACAACGTGTTCAAGTGTGGACTCTTACCACAAACTAGGTTTATTGTTGTCGAGGCATCAAGAGGAGCGAGTGACCATGACCGACGCCACTGCAGACGCACAAATTACATTTCTTTATGTCGCCGACTTGCGGCGCGCCGCTGACTTCTATGAGAATATCCTGGAACTTGCGCTGGTGACGGACCAGGGCAATTGCCGCATCTATCGTGTGACCGGGAGCGAAAGCTACCTGGGCATCTGCGAGCGCGAGGCGACCGCGTCTACTGGCGATACGCTGATTTTCACCTTTGTGACGGCTGACGTCGACGCTTGGTATCGCCGAATTACATCACTGGGATGGGTTTGTGAAAGCTCGCCGAGCATCAGCCCGCGTTACAACATTTATCATTTCTTTTTGCGTGATCCTGATGGCTACAAGTTGGAGATTCAGCGCTTCTTGGACGAAAACTGGAATGCCGAATCCTGATGGCTCAGCCGGTGGTTTTCATGCCCGCCGCGATGCCATTGATGGTCGCCAGCGTCGCCCGTAACACGGGACGCCACTCGGGAGAATCTTCATCGAGTTCGCGTATTTCTCGCAGCAATGCCACTTGCAGGAAGTTGAGCGGATCGACATAAGGATTCCGCCGATCTATCGATGTTTTGATCGCGGCCATGTTTTCCAGCAATTCTTGCTGCTGCGTTACCCGCATGATCATGACGCTGCTTAGACTGTGTTCCGCCCGTATCCGATTGAAAAAGCGCTCGCGCAGATCACTGGGCTCGACCAACGTAGCATAAAGCTCGGCGATTCCCATGTCTGCTTTGGCGACGTCCAGTTGCGCGTTGTCGATGATGGCGTTGAAGAATGCCCAATCGCGATACATCTCTTGCAAAAGTCTCAATCCGTCAGCGCGAGCATCGCAAAACGATTTGAAGGCGGCGCCAATGCCATACCAGCTGGGAACGATGGCGCGGCTCTGCATCCAGCTGAACATCCAGGGTATGGCTCGCATCGCCGCAAATCCGCCTTGCGCGCTGCGCTTGGGCGGTCGCGAACTGATCTGCAGCATGCTGAGTTCGTTGATTGGCGTGGCCTGCTGCCAGTAATCCAGGAATCCATCGCTCTCATATACAAAATTGCGGTAGGACGTGCGCCCCAACTCCGACAATTCCGCCATCGCGTCGAAATATTCAGGCGGCACTTGATGTTCTTCCTGCAATCCCATGCCCAGTAGCACGGCGTTGAGAACCTGGTTGAGATGCCGATGCCCGATGGCTTTGTTGCTATAGCGATAGGCGATTACCTCGCCTTGCTCGGTGATCTTCACGCCGCCGCGCAACGATTCAGGCGGCTGCGAGAGTATGGCGCGATTGGTCGGACCGCCACCGCGTCCAATGCTGCCGCCGCGTCCATGGAACAGCTCCAGCGAAACCCCGTGTTCGACGCAGCGCTGCGTGAGCATTCGTTGGGCGTTGTACAGGTTCCAGTTGGATGCCAGGTAACCGCCGTCTTTGCTGCTATCGGAATAGCCGATCATGACTTGCTGACGCAGACCGCGCTTGCCGGATCGAGCGACCAAATGCTTGTGGTACTCCGGATTTTCGAATAGCTCGGTCATGATCCTCGGCGCGTTGTAAAGGTCGTCGATAGTCTCAAACAGCGGGACCAAATATATGTCGTTGTCGACACCGACTTCACGAGCAAATAGCAACATGGTCAAAACATCGCTCGGCTCTTGCGACATGCTGGCGATGACCGTATCAATGACAATGGGGTCGTACTGTCGATGCGCCGTTCCAATCATCCTCCAAGCGCGAATGACACTCTGGGTAGATTCCGCAAACACGCTGATCTCGCTTGGGAATAGGGGCCGCCGTCCGCGGATTTCCGCGGTTAGCAGTTCCTGTTTGGCGGATTCATTCAGTTCCAGATAGTTGTCAACGACGCCGTAGTACCGAAGCATCTCGTCGAGGGCCGCAGAGTGGAGCGCTGCGTTCTCTCGAACTTCCAGCGGCGCCAGATGCAGGCCAAACAGTCTTACTTTACGCACCAGCCGTTGTACAGCGCCCATCGCCACGCGCATGCCACGATGTTTCTTGAGACTGCTCTGAACCAGCAATAGGTCACGCAGAAGGTCACGACTGGAAGCGTAATCGTCGCCCTCGAGTCGACGTTGGATTACCGCCATTTGCTGACGATAAATCTCAACTGGATAGCGCTCTTTGGCATGAGATTCTTGCGCGAGCGAAGCCTGTAGCGCTCGCGAAGCGCCGCTGAATTCGGTGTCTTGGGTCAAGTGCTGGGTGAGGAAGCGCACCTCTTCCAGGTAGATTTCACAGGCAGTTCTGCGCAAGGTTGCCAAGGTCTGCATCGTTACCTTTGATGTGACATTGGGGTTGCCGTCACGGTCGCTGCCGATCCACGATGCATAACGCAACACCGGCGGCAATTCAGTCCAGTCGTCGTCGGGATAATGAAGCTCCAGGGCTTGTTGCAGCACTTCGTAGATGTCGATAACCGCGTCAATGATCACGGATCTAACGAAATAGATGCCGAGATCAACTTCGTCGGCGACTTGTTTGCGCGTGGCGCGGATGGGACGTGTCTGCCAGAGTTCTTCGATTACTTCCGCCAGATCCGATTTCAGCTTGTTCAGCTCGCGCGGCAGCAGCTGTTGGCGGTCTCGCGCTTCCATCATCTGCGCGATATGGCGAAGTTTAATCAGGATCTCCCGCCGCTTGGCCTCGGAAGGATGGGCGGTCAATACCAAGCGCAGGCGCGTTTGATTCAGCAGTGAACGCATTTGCTGTGCGGACTTGCCATTATCTTTAAGTGTCTTGATCGCGTTAATGATTGATTCACGCAGGACGCCCGCGGCTTCGCGCTGCCGGATGACACGGATGCGCTGCAAGTCCTCGGCGATGTTGATGAGTTGGAAGTAGTTGGAGAAGGCTTTGATCAGCACATTCTTTTCATCCAAGGGAATGGAATCCGCCAGCTCGGCCAGTTTTTGCGCGGCGACCGGGTCTCCGCTCCGCCGCGCCTTTGATACCGCCCGGATCTCCTCCACCAGGTCGAAGGCCGCTATGCCCTCTTGCTCCTGGATGATGATGCCCAACAAGCTTCCCAGAGTATTGATATCTGTGCTCAATGTGGAGTTGTTCAACGAGCGTCCATCATTCATATCACGTCCCCTAATGCGACCGCCATCGGATAGCGCATCTTTCGCACTATAGTTGAAGAAAACTTCCGTATCCAGTGCAAGATATGTCGGCAGATTGCTGCTGCCTGATTCTGATATGATAGGGCCATCACATCTGCGGGCTTTGGCAGGCGAGATCAAAAGGCGCATTGCTCATGAGCCAGATAGTCGAGTGCGTCGCCAACTTTTCCGAAGGACGACGGCGCGCTGCAATTGAAGAAATCGTCGCGTCTGTCGCCGATGTCAACGGGGTCGCCATACTGGGATACGAAAGCGACGGCGATCACAATCGCTCCGTGGTCACCTTTGCCGGGCCGCCAAACGAGGTCTCCGAGGCGGCCTTTGCCGGGATTTGCGCTGCGAGTCGATTGATCGAAATGGAATCCCATCGCGGACAGCATCCGCGCATCGGGGCCGCCGATGTTGTGCCGTTTGTGCCATTGAAAAATGTGAGCATGGCGGACTGTGTACACCTGGCGCGCGCGTTGGGCGAGCGGGTAGGGCAGGAGTTGCGGATACCCGTGTATCTGTATCAAGCGGCGGCAATGCGCCAGAAGAATCGGGAGCTGGCCGATATTCGGCGGGGCGGATACGAGCGGCTGAAGAATGACATACGAGTCGAGCAAGCCCGGCAGCCGGACTTCGGGCCGTGCGAAATTGGGTCCGCCGGCGCCTGCGCGATCGGGGCGCGCGACATCTTGATTGCGTTTAATGTCTATCTGTCGACCGGAGACGCGCATATCGCCCGGCGGATTGCCAGTCAAGTTCGGCAGTCATCTGGCGGCTTGCCCCATGTCAAGGCGCTGGGTCTATTGGTCAACGGCAGGGCGCAAGTCTCGATGAATCTGACCGATTACCGGATCACTTCGATTCATCGCGCTGTGGTAGCCGTCCGGCAGGCGGCGCGCGCGCTAGGCCACGAGATTGCGCGTACTGAACTGGTCGGCTTGTTGCCGAGAGCAGCACTGCAGGCGACCGAAACGACTTTTGTACATATCGATAATTTCACGCCAGATCGCATGCTGGAGTTGCAGCTGGCTCGCTGCCTTGGCGCCATCTGATGCCGAACGGTAGGATGCGATCCACGTGACTCGCTCGGTTGCTATGACGGCTCTCAATCAAGCTGCGGCCGATATTGCAGCGCTTCGGCGACATGATGCACTTTGATGCCGTCGGATGCGTCCAGATCGGCGATGGTCCTGCTCAGTTTGAGCACACGGTGATAACTGCGGGCGCTGAGCTGCAATTTGCGGACGGATAAGGTCAAGACTTGCTTGGCATCGGCGTTCAATTTGCAGAAGTCATCAATTTCACTCACGGTCATATCGGCGTTGGCGTACAGACCTGGATGATCCGCGAAGCGACTGACCTGAATGCCGCGCGCCTGCTCCACGTGCTTGCGAATGTCCAAGGAGCTTTCGCCGTCGCCGCGTCCCATCAGTTTCTCGAATTCGACTTTCGGTACATCGACGTGCATATCGATACGGTCGAGCAAGGGACCTGAAAGTCTGGACTGATAGCGCTTGATCTGATTCGGGGTGCAATTGCAGCTGTGGGAAGGGTCGTTATAGTAGCCGCATGGACAGGGATTGCGCGCGCCAACCAGAAGGAAATTGGCTGGAAACGTGATGCTGCCTTTGGCGCGGCTGATGGTCACCAGCTTGTCTTCGATCGGCTGGCGCAGCACCTCCAAAACTTTCGTCGGGTGCTCGTTTATTTCGTCCAGAAACAAGACGCCTCGATGCGCCAAACTGATTTCTCCGGGCTTGGGGATGCTTCCTCCGCCGACCAGGCCAACTTGGGAAATCGTATGGTGTGGCGCGCGGAACGGGCGCTGTCGCACGAGCGGACTGTCTTGTGACAGCATGTCCACAATTGAATAAATCCGCGTGACTTCCAGCGCTTCTTCCATGGTCATTGATGGCAGAATTCCCGGCATTGCCCGCGCTTGCAAGCTCTTGCCCGCGCCCGGAGGACCGGAAAGCAAGAGGTTGTGATTGCCCGCCGCCGAGACTTCGAGCGCCCGCTTCACATGTTCCTGCCCGCGGATATCGGCGAAATCTATCATGCCTTCGGGCAGCTGTTGGCCGGATTGCAGAGAGACTGGGTCGGTGACATAGGGCGGAATCGGATTCAATTGATACAGATGCTCCACCAGCTGTCCTATCGAACGCACGGGTATGATATTGATGCCTTGGATTAGCCCGGCCTCTGCGGCGTCTTCTTCCGGAACGAATACGGACTGAAAGCCTTCTTGGCGCGCAGTGTAGACCATCGGCATCATGCCCTTGACATGACGAATGCCGCCGTCAAGCGAAAGCTCTCCGACGAAGATAGCGTTGTCGATTGCGTGCAGGGGTATCTGATCGGTCGCCGCCAGAACGCCTATAGCGATGGCGAGATCGTATGCGGGCCCGTGTTTGTGAATATCGGCGGGGGACAGGTTGACGACGTAAGCCTTGTTGGGAAAGCGCAGTCCGCTGTTGCGTATGGCGGATCGGGCGCGTTCTTTGCTCTCTTTGACCGCGATGCCGGCCAGCCCCACCAAATGAAAGCTCGGTAGCGATGCCCTCGGATTGAAGTCAGTTTGGACTTCGACTATTTGACCATTGAGGCCAATGACCGCGCAGGTGTTGACGATTGCCAGCATGGTGTCTCCCAAGATTATTCGTGTGGTTGCTCGGCTTCTAGGAAAGTATATCTTTGCTGTGGGTCTATACAAGCCCACGCCCGATACATCAAGGAATGGGCATTCGGTTATTGTCCAGAGCAATCGCATCACAATTGGGAAACTAGCGCAAACTGGCTAAATCCGCTCATTTTGGTAATCTGTAGTGGCGATCAGCACGCAATGGATTTGGTGCGATTGCTCCGGCTATCGCCGAATTGTAGGACTTGCAGAGCCGGTTCAGATCGTCGATTCGCTACTGGGACCAGCAAGTATCCAGACTGCCCGTACTTTCCTGAATGAGTTTGATGCCATCGAAGCCAAGCTCCTAGACCATACGATCAGCGCCCTCATAAGGTGAGTATGTTACCTTTCACAGAACATCCAGCTTGTGCAACCAATCTTCATAGCAATAGACCTCCATTCCTGTGTGCCAGAGTAACTGCTGGTTATACCCTAATCTGGGTTGACAACCCGCCGTACCTATTCTACAGGCTGGAAAGGGCAACTCTTGCGCCCTGATCGGCGGAAAGATATGCTGCCTCGACGAGCCGCGACAGGTCGAGCGCGCGAGCGATGTTCTCGTCCGGGCGCGTGCCAGCCTGAACGTGTTTGGCCCACAACTCAATCGGGGATAGATCAGGCCTGCCGACTTCCACCTTGTCGAAGATTTCGGCATCGCCCAAGCGGATTCTAAACGTCGAATCCTTGGGCGCTCCGTTCCCACTGGGGTGCGAATCGGCACGGAAGCACACTGTCCCCTTAACGCCGTTGAGTTCTATTTCAAGGCGAGGGGTACCGGGAGTCAACAGCGTAGCTTCCAATGTAGCATGGGCACCGTTGTCGAACTCAAACACTGACACTGCGCTGTCTTCGACGTCACGCCCGGTATGGTATGCAAAGCTCGAAAACACCGACTTCGGCATTTCGCCAAAGAACACGGGAAGTAGGTAGACAATGTGGCACATATCCATCAATGCACCACCGCAAGCATCTTTCGCTGTGACAAAGCTCTCTGGTAGTCTGCCCTCGGTCAGCATCCCATGAGCGTTCATCAGGCGCGCGTTGATCAAGGTGCCAAGCTGACCCGATTCCAAAATCTCCTTGATCCGCACCGTGAAGTCGTAATATAGCTGCGGCATGCCGACCACCAGTGTCACATTAGCATTATCGGCGGCTGCCACAATTTCAATTGCTTCTTTGATGGTCGGCGCCAGAACTTTGTCGCTGAATATGTGTTTGCCGGCCTTCGCCGCGCGGGTGATGATGTCGTAGTGCATGCTGGTTGGCGCCTGCACGAGTACGGCATCGATGTCGGACCGTGCCAAAAGGGTGTCGAGGTCTTCGAAAAAAGATACACCTACTTGGGCTGCCATTGCGCGGCCTCGCTGCGGGTCGTCGTCCCATGCGGCCACCAGTTTGAGGTCTGGGTGCTCATTCACCTCATGGATATAACCTGTTGCATGGACGTGCCAGAAGCTCAAAATCGCTGTGCGGATCATAATGTTTCTACCTTCCTTGATTTGCTAATTGTGGATTTGTCCATTATGAAGATAGATCTCGCGCGGGTTTGGCGATCCCGCCCACTGCTCTCCTACGCTATCCTTCTGGAAACAGGTCTAGTAGCAGGTGTTTCAGCCCATGGGATTTGGCGCCATACGGAGGATCGGATTGGGGAGATAAACACTGTAAGTCTCTCTCGAATCCATCAGAATGCAGGTGCCCGGGTCGTTCAGGGCATCCCGCACTTCCGGAGTCGGACGCGGCTGTTTGGTATAGACATAAGCAATATGTAGATGCTGGCTCGTCCCTGGCACTTTGCCGAATACGCTCGCTTTGGTTAGGAAATGCAACTTCGTGTAATCACTAGCATCAGTGTGAGGCACTCCACGCGGGAGGATCGGCAGATCACCCGCGTCGAATGCGTGTTCCTCGGTCGTGTTCACGTCATCACCAACAGCCGGGGTGATGTCGCAGGTCCTGCATGACCGCGCCCTGGTCCGTGCGTGAAAGCACATGGCATTCCATTCGCTCACAGAGATTGAAAGGATTCTGTGCTGTTTCGAGTCGATCTTGCCGCATGGTCACCTGCCAATTCAGCGGAACGTACTCATCAAAGCGCTCATGAACGAGACTTTGGGTAAACTTCACAGGGTTTCGACACCCTTATCGAACGGTCTGATCTTCGTTGAGGCTGCTCCTATGTGGTCGAATCTGGCATGACTTAACCATCCATGTGAAAATCAGATGACTTATTCCCTGACGAAATCGCTGGTGCTGGGGGGAACCACTCAGTCTGGTTGACACCTCTATGACGGTCTAGGCTTTCACAGCCCCAGCGCTCAGCCCCTGGACAATGTACTTCTGTATGAATATCCCGATGATGATTACCGGTACAACGCTGATCACGCTGGCTGCCGCGACGCTTGTGTAACTCGTTTGAGAATAGCCGGTGTAGTTGAAGATGCCCACCGGCACAGGTGACCAGTTCGCCCCACTAAGGATCAGAGCGAACACAAAGTTATTCCACATGTAAATGAAGACTAGCAGCGCCGCAGAGACGATGCCCGGAATGATGACCGGGAAGACCACGTAATAGAGCGCCTGCAAAGTCGAGCAGCCATCCAGAACCGCCGCCTCTTCGATTTCGCGTGGTACGCCCGCGATATAACCTCTGATCAACCAGGTATAAAACGGAAATCCGATGTAAAGATACGCCAGAATCAGTCCCGGATACGTGTTGTAAAGCCCTAGTCGTTGATAGATGATGTAAAGCGGCAGCAGAATTGTCATCAGAGGCACCAGACGCACGGCCACGATCAGCAGTGCCAGCGGTTCGCGTCCGGCGAACTCGAAGCGGGCCAGTCCATAGGCAGCCATTGTGCCGAGGATCACGGTGATCACGATCGCTCCGCCCGCGAGCATCAGACTATTGCTGAAGTATTTTAGAAAGTCCGATTGGATGCTGCCGGGCAGAGGCGGAATCACACCGATGACTGATAGATAGTTGTCCAGTGTCGGTTCAAAGTTGAAAAACTTGGGCGGATAGGAAAAGACCTCATTTGGCTGCTTGAGCGACATCGTGAAGATCCAGTACAGCGGAAAGAGCACGAAGAGCAGCCAAGCCGTCAGGGCCGCGTAGGTCAGAATATCCCACCGACGTTTCCAGACAGCTATTGCGTGCGCTTGTAACTTAACCATCATGCGTTCTTCTTCAACTTAGTCGTAGGCTGCTCTTTGGGCCGCCTGCAGGCGGCGAGAAATGAGCAGGACAACGAACAACACGATCAGCCCAAGCATCAGTGCCAAGGTTGTGCCGTAACCGATAAAACCACTCGCAAAGGTCTCGCGATAGGCGGCCACGTGGAGAACTAGGCTGGCATCGCCGGGACCGCCGTTGGTCGTCACTAACACGATGTCAAGCACCTGGATTAGTTCAATTGAGCGGATCATGAGCGAGATCAGGAAAAACGGCAGCAGCAGGGGAATGGTGACGAAACGAAATGTTTGCCAGGCGTTTGCCCCATCTATCTGGGCGGCTTCATAGATGTCCTTCGTGATGGTTTGTAGCCCTGCAAGCAGCAGGATGACCACCTGAGGCGTTGTCTGCCAAACGTCAATGACCATTAGGCCCCAGAGCACGTTTTGGGTATTCGACAACCACGGGAAATCCCCGAGGCCAAACAGGTAGTTTACCGCACCCTGTGGGTCCAGAAGCATTCGCCACATGAGGCCCGTGACCACCGTCGGCACCATAAACGGAATCAGACTGATGGCCCGATAGAATCGGATACCCCTGAGCTGACGATTCATCAGCAGCGCAAGGCCCAGGCCTAGGAGCATCTCCATCGTTATACAGCGCAGGACCAACGAGACGGTAACTCTGGTGGCAGTGAAAAGCTGACCAGACTCGATGAGCAGTTTGTAATTGCGCAATCCGATAAACTGCGCCTGCGCCTCGCGCCCTATTCGCATGTCTGTCAGGCTGGTTTGAATGCCAACCCACAGTGGATACGCTAGAAAAAACATCAGAAGCAGAACGACTGGCGCAAGGAGAAGGTATGGAGTCAGCTTGCGGCCTATTCCTTGTTCCCTGAAAAGGCGGACTCTTTGCACAAGTGCGAGGTCATTCATGACTGAACGCTACTGTATCCCGAATCTCCAGACACTCTGAAGATAACGCGGCGGACAGAAATTGACTATCTCGCCGATTAGGTTGGCAGCGGAAACCTGACTGCTGCTCCCGCTGCCGTGACAGATACACTAGCTGCGCTGCCCGGCACGATCCATGATCGCATTGATGGCGTCGGCGGTTTCCACCAACGTATCGGTCACCGGGGCGCCTTCATAGATCTTTGTGATTCCACCGGACCAGGCATTCTGCACAGTCACCTCCTGATCGGTTGGGGTCAGCAGACCCACGCCCCAATGGTCGAGGTTGGCGCGCGTGGCCTCCAGCCAGGTTCCGCCACCCCAATCGCCCACCATTTCCACGAAGCCGGGATCGCTGAAGGTTGAAAAGCGCGTCGGCATCAGGTTTCGGAAATTAACGGTGACATCGCGCATAGCCTTCTTGCTGGTCAAGAACTCCGCTAGCAGCCATGCGGCCTTCTTGTTCTGCGAGGCCTCGTTGATCGCGGTCCCGAAGTAGTAGTAGTCGACGTACTTCGAATCGGTGCTGCCGAGGTTTGCGTATTTGAGCTTGCCCGCCATCTGCGACTGAGTTGGGTCTTCATAGATGTTGGCGAAGTAGTCAACGTCGAAATACATCCCGAACTGCCCTGCGGCAAATTTGACGCGCAAGTCGTTCCATGTTGAACCCGGCCATCCAGCAGGCCCGTATGGCTTTATGATCTGATTGATGATGAAGTCGTGGTACTGGACGCTAGCCTCAGACGCAAGCTGCGAGTTCATACCTTCATCAAAATCGGTCACACCGTAATTCGCCAGCAGGTCGACAAACGGGTTGGCCGACCCACGGATGGCGAACCCAGCGATGCCCTCACCTTCATAAATGGCCTTCGCGGCAGGCAGCACTTCCTCAACCGTGGTGGGCACTTCGAGGTCATATTTCTGGAACAGATCGTCCCGATAGGCCAGGACTTTGGCCTCGGACATAAATGGGATGGTGAACTGGCTGCCGGCACCCACCTTATGGCCGGCGATGCCGTCCCATTTGGCAGCTGCCATCAGCTTGGGGTCAATATCGTCGAGATCGTACCAGTCTAGGTCGGTAATCGCGGAATCTTCGAGGAATTCATCGACGGTCGCCACGCTGCCCGACTGCCCGTATGTCCAGTAGAAGTGATACCCGTTGCCCAGGTAGCAGTCATACTGCGGCTCTGGACTGCCCAGGTCCAGCGTGAGTTTCTGGAGGTAAACTTCCCAGGCAACGTTCTCCATAGTAACTGTGATACCGGTCAATGCCTCGAACTCCGGAAGCATGTTTTCGACAGCCACGGCAAAGGGATGGACAAAGCCCAACCAGTGGACCTCTGTGCCTTCAAACTGTCTCCAGTCGATATTCGCCGCTTCAGGACCGGGCAGGTCCGTCTCCTGCGCCGCAGTCCGCAGCGCCCAACCTGGGAGCGCCAGCGACCCCGCAGCCGCTGTTGTAAGCCGGAGAAAATCCCGGCGTGACACTTGGTTCCTTGACATTAGCTTTATCTCCTTCCGTTCGTATCGTAAGATGGCAAATCAAACCACCCTGAACATTTATCAGCATGCACAACTGCATATAGATTTGCGTATTGCTAGCCAAAGAATGAGCAACACCACAGCAAGACATGTTGGATGAAGGGAGCTATGTGATGCAGTTCGCGCTATGCTGACGTTGATATTGTATAGATGATTGGGCGGAATAAACTATCACTAAAAGTATGTATTTTTGCGCACGGGACTCTTACGGATATCATCAAAAATATGCATATCTCTGCTGAGCATTCCGGGCCGTTACAGAAGCTGATGTTTGATAACATAGCGCATGGCTGCGGTTCGGGACGAGACATCTAACTTCCGGTAGATGGCGTTCAGGTGGGTATTGACGGTCGCCGGGCTGATGACCAACCGCTCTGCAATCTCCTTGTTGGTCAGGCCATCGGAAATGAACAGCAGCACCTCGAACTGGCGTTTGGTCATTCCAGCAGGAAATGTCACGGATGACAATTCCTGAGCGGTCGTACCTGACTCGACCAGGACAGCTTCTGGACTCATCTCTCTCCCTGCAGCCCAGGCTGCTTTGAAAGCCTGGTTCCCCAATGCCTCACGGGATTTCTCTACAAGCTGAGCGCGGTCAGGCGGTTCAAGCCAGATACGTTTTACCTTCGTTTCACTGCGTATTTGATCGACGGCCCCCCACAGCCGTGCGGCCCAGGTAGGTATCCCGGCGCGCGCAGCGCTGTCAGCCATATCCGTGAGACAGGCGATGATGATGACCGTGTCGTCCACCGACCGCGCGAGTTCGATGCTCTGCAGGGCCAGTTCACGAGCTTCCTCGTTGTCTCCAGTCTCAAGGGACACCTGCGCCAGCAGTGCGTAGACTCGGGCCACGCGGCTAAAATCTCCCAAATCGCGGAATTGGTCCAGGGCTTCCTGGAGTAGCGTTTTTGCCCGTCCGTATTTCTGCTCGGCCCGAGCCATCTCGCCGAGACAGCGAAGGGAAGCTGCGAGATAGCCTGTGGGGGTGATCTCGCGCGCCATGATTATGCTCTCGGTGAGAAATGTTTCCGCCGTGGAGGCATTGCCTTGCCGATAGGCAATTAACCCCAACAGCTTCAGAGCACCCACAATCCCATTGCGATTATTCAGCGACTGCTCGGCTGCCAAACGCTCCTCCGCGAACACCAGCGCGGTCTCATAGTCTCCTCGGGCAGCAGCAACCATTGCCAGGCTAAAGCATGAGCAAGCAATCCCATAAGTATCCGGGATCGCCCGCCGGATAGCGAGGCTTTCCGTATGCTGATCGCAGGCGAAGTCCAGGCGTTTGCTGTCGCTTGCCACCCAACCAAGCCCGCTATACTCCATGGAGATGACATGTTCGAGGCCAAGCGCGGACAACTGGTCTACCCAACCAAGCGCGTGTAAAGCCCACGCAATTCTCTCCCGGTCTCCCAGCGCCCGGTTACGCTCTAGCCCCTCCTGCAACAGAGTTTTCGCCTCAACCATATCACCGCCTAGCATAGCGATTGTCCAGCCGAGGCTGACTAGTACGGACGCTAGACCGATTTCATCATCCAGCTTCCGATAAAGATCTAGACTCTCTTTTAGATACGCGATGGATGGATCCCGGACAAATAGCATCTGCGAGAGATAGCCCGCGGCATGGAGCGCTCTGGCACGTACTAGGGGCGGCAGTGACGCACTCGAATTCAATGCCTTTTCCAGCCAGTCCAGACCTTCCTGGCGATGAGTGCGCAGATCCCAGAAGGCGAGCAAATTGGAGGCCAACTGTGCGGCGAATTCGTTTTTCCCTGCGCCAGTGCTCCATTTCAGTACCGCCCGAAAGTTGGGCAGTTCTGCTTCTAGCCTGTCCAACCAGGCCATCACGTCTGGGCTACGCAGTTTGGGCTGCGCCTGTTCCGATAGGCTCATAAAATAGGCGGCGTACTTTTGCTGGATTACTGCGACCTCACCTTTGGATGTCAGCCGCTCGACCGCGAATTCGCGAATCGTGTTGAGCATCATAAAACGTGGCGCATCGGTTTCGCTCTTGATCTGGCTCAGCAAGCTGTGGTCGATTAGCTCAATCAGCCCGTCCATGACTGGCTTGTTGTCTCGGCACACCGCTTCGGCTGCTTCAAGCGTCAGGCTGCCCTCAAACACCGCAAGTCGCTCGAGGAGTGTTTTGGCTTTGCTATCTAGGAGATAATAGCTCCAGTCAAAGGTGTTGCGGAGTGTTTTTTGACGCGCAGGCAGATCGCGAGTGATGTTGTTCACTAGGGGGATGCGACGTTTCAGGCGTTGTAGCATCACCTCTGGTGTAAATAGCCTGCACTGTACTGCAGCAAGCTCGATCGCCAGTGGTAGCCCATCTAGATGATAACAGATTTCCTCAATAGTTGGCACAGCTTCATCCGTGACGACGAAATCAGGCTGTACCCGCTGCGCCCGTTGAACGAACAGGCGCATCGCCGGAGATCTATCTGGCTTGCCGGGCATCTGCCGCGCGGAATGATCGGGAAGATCCAGCGGCGGCACCGGATACTCATGCTCGCTCTGAATGTGCAGAGCGGACCGGCTGGTGACCAGAAACACGATCTGCGGCGCGCCCGCTAGCAGCTCGGAAATTTCTATCGCTGCAGCCAGCAGGTGCTCAAAGCCATCCAGCACCAGCAGCATTTGTTTGCCAGCGAGATAGTTTTCAAGACATGCTCGGGGAGACTGAGGCTCAGTTTCGTCGACACGAAGGGTATGCATGATGGTGGGAATAACTAAATTGGGGTCGCTCACCGCATTCAGCTCAACTAGGAATACTCCATCTGCGAACGCGTCCTGGAGACAGGATGCTACTTCCAGGCCCAACCGGGTCTTGCCGACGCCGCCGGGCCCGGTGAGGGTGAGCAGGCGCACTTCGGGTCGTTCCAGCATCTCCGTGATGGCAGCGACTGCGTGCTCCCGTCCGATTAAGGGCGTAGGAGGAATCGGCAGGTTATGAGACCGGTGGGCGGGATGCCGCAACGGTCTTAAGTCAGGCGGCAATTCAGACTTCACCAGTTGGAAGATGCGTTCCACTGCGTCTTGGTCGTCGAGGTAATAGGGACCGAGATTGGACAGCGAAGCCCCTGCAGGCAGGTGATCCTGCACCAAGGCGGCGGAGATGTGTGAAAGTAGAATTTGACCCCCGTGCCCGGACCTGAGTAACAACAATCCCCATCGGACGGGGCGAGCCACATAATCACTCGTACGCGACGATACCACTCCCGTATGAAGCGCCATCCGCATGGACAGCGGTCCTACGTCCCAGTCTTTTGCCCTCACAACGCTCATGATTGCCAGTGCAGCTGAAACTGCATCGAGCGGGTTCTCAAAAGCTGCGCTGACAACATCAGTATCAGCTCTGAACAAACTACCACTTCCCGTCGTAATAGTTTGGCGCAAGATCGCCCTGAAGTGGTTCATCATGCGGTCCATCACGCGAGGATGCTGCACCCACAATTGGGGTGCATTTTCGATATCCACAAACAAAAAGGTTACTGCTCCAAACGGTAGTCTATTCATTAGTGTCTTTTATATGGTTCGTAAAGATTCCTCAGATAGTGCGAGGGTAATGGTTGAGTACCTTCACACTTTCTGTCAAAAAATATACCCGATATGAGTTTATTTTTGCAAAGAGACAATTGATGACGGCTTTTGGCTATATTCGGGCAAGTACCGAACGGCAGGACTTGGATAAACAACCTCACCTTCTATTGGAGTACGCACAGGAGCAACGCCTTCAAATCAACGTATTTGTTGAAGTTGAGATTTCATCCCGGAAATCCCAACGCGAACGCCGCATAGCCGAACTACTGGAAAGACTGCAATCGGGCGATTTGTTGCTGGTAGCCGAGCTGAGACGAATGGGTCGCAACATGCTGGAAACCCTCAACCTCATCAACACGCTTCATGAAAAAGGTGCCCAGCTTGCTTTTGTGCGTCAACCCGAAAAGATTGACATATACTTAGGATTCGGAACAGTCTGTGAAGCAGACAGAGAATAACGATAAATCAGTGCAGCAGGCAAGTACTACCGTAAACGACTCCGGTTCGGGAACCTCAGCCCGCTGTTGCGTATGGCGGATCGGGCGCGTTCCTTGCTCTCTTTGACCGCGATGCCTGCCAGACCTACCAGGTGAAAGCTCGGTAGCGATGCTCTTGGATTGAAATCGGTTTGGACTTCGACGATTTGACCATCTAGGCCGATGACGGCGCAGGTGTTGACGATTGCCAGCATGGTGTCTCCGTTCGCAGGTGCTAAGGTTGGTATATTGTAACCGTTAGCGCGCCGCGCGACACCCGTCACTCGTCATAGACGCTGCCGATTGGACGAGAGAATGTTTCAAAATATCGTGAGGGTTCCGATTGTGCGAAATGTTCCTAGGGATCCCGAGTCTGCAGGTAGGGGATGATCCCGCCGATATCGAGAATCTCTTGCACTTCTGCTGGAAGCCGCGGAAAAGCGAAAAGCTCGCCATTCAATTGCAGGTGCGAGCTTTCCAAGTTTAGCATGAGTGTGTCACCTGAATCCGCCAGTGGTACGATATTTGGACAGGTGATGACCAGCAAGCCGTTGTTGATGGCGTTGCGATAATAGATGCGCGCGAAACTGCTGGCAATTACGGCGCGAACGCCGGCATGGACCAGACAGGTGACCGCCTGTTCGCGGCTGCTGCCGTTGCCGAAATTGCGACCGGCTACGATGACGTCGCCGGCTTCAACTTCAGCAGCGAACTGTGGATCCAAATCTTCCAGCGCATGTTGCGCCAGCTCCGCGGGATCATGACTGATCGTGTAAGTATACTTGCCGGGGAAGATCACATCGGTATTGATGTTGTCGCCGTACTTCCAAATGCGATGAGACGTAGGTTTCATGTCAATGCCATTCGCGCGGGCAGACTGGACGAATCCTGATCAACAGAGTGCTATGCGAGTTGCGACGGATGAATCAAGCGACCGGCGACGCAGCTCGCCGCCACCACCGCCGGGTTCGCGAGGTAGATTTCGGCGTCGCGCTCACCCATGCGACCGCGGAAGTTGCGATTGGCGCTGCTGACGCATACTTCGCCAGGCGCGAGCACGCCCATATGATTGCCCATGCAGGGGCCGCAGCCGGGCGTGCCGATGGCAGCGCCTGCGTCAATTAGCGCGGCAAGATATCCGGCTTCGCTGGCGTCCCGCATTACCTGCGATGACGCGGGAACGACGAGCAGCCGCGCTTGAAGCGTCTTCCCGCGTACGACTTTGGCGGCAATCTCGATGTCTTCCAAGCGGCCATTGGTGCAGGTGCCGACGAATCCAAGGTCAATTCTTGTCTTGGGCAATTCCGATAGCGGACGCACATTATCAACGGTGTGCGGGCACGAGATCATCGGTTCAATTTCACTCAGGTCAATCGTGAGCTCATGTTGGTAAGCTGCAGCGCTATCGGCGTACAAGGCGTTGCTGCGAAATTCTTCCATGCGGTCCCGGTAATCTGCTGGTCGTGCGCTCCGCAATGCGTTTGATAGCCATTGCCACGTGGTGTCGTCCGGCGCCATGCAGGCATTCTTGGCGCCCATTTCCGCCATCATATTGGTCAGCACCGCGCGCGAATCGGGTGTCATGTGCTCCAGACCTTCGCCGGCGAATTCCACCGCTTGATACGACGCGCCGTCGGCGCCCAGCTGACCGATGAGGTGGATAGTCAGGTCTTTGGACATCACGCCGTTCGCCAAGCGCCCGATCAGCGTGATGCGAATGCTCTCCGGCACCCGCAGCCAGAGACGGCCGGTTGCCCAGAGCGCTGCGACTTCGCTGCGACCGATGCCGGCGCTGAATGCGCCCAGCCAGCCGAAATGGGTGCTGTGGCTGTCCGCGCCAAGGAGCGTCATGCCCGGTCCGATGATGCCCTCTTCACAGAGGACCTGGTGACAAATGCCACGCCCGATCTCGAAGAAGTGTTTGATCCCCTGCTGCTGTACGAATTCGCGGATCTGGCTGTGATTCTGCGCATGTTTTGGCGTCGGCGGAGGCACAGCGTGGTCCAGTGTAATCGCCAGGCGATCCGGATATTTCACTCGTTTGTGCGGCAACTGGCCAAAAATTGTGGCGATGGCGGCGGTGTTGTCGTGGCTCAACACGACATCCGGCTCTATAATGACGATTTCTCCCGGACTCACAGCGGCACGCCCTGAAGCGCGCGCGAGGATCTTTTCAGTGAGCGTCATCGCCATCATCGTTGACCGAGCCCGAACGCAGGACAGTTGATAGAAAATGAAATTCGTGAATTGGCCGGTTTCTCGAGCATATTGACTATGCGCTAATCCAAGCTTTGTATAGAATCTTCCAAGTCGAATCCACTTTTGAGAGCTCCGCAGTTGCTAAGCCAAGACTTGCAGGACAAGCTTCGTCACAACACCATAATGAACCTGCTTGACGGCTGCTTCTTTGGTCTCGGCCTCATCGGCCTGGCGTCCTATGTTACCATAGTCCCGCTCTATCTGTCTTACCTCACCGAGTCGACCGCGCTCATCGGATTCATGGCGGCATTGTTTCACATTGGCTGGCAGGTGCCGCAGCTGCTAACTTCAAACTATGTCGGCGGATTGCGGCGATACAAGCCCATGACGCTGGCGATGACCTTGATGGAACGCGTACCCTACCTTGGCTTGGCGCTGGTCGCGTTTCTAATACCGTTCATCGGTCCGGATCTCGCGCTGCTGCTTTCTATTTTGTTGTTTGGTTGGCAGTCGCTCGGCGGCGGCTTCACGGCAACGCCGTGGCAGAGCTTGTTGAGCAAGATCATGCCTCCGCATCGTCTGGGCGCCTTCTATGGACTGCAAGCCGCTTGCGTCAACTTGTTTGGCGCCGGCGGCGCGTTGATCGCGAGCTACATTCTCGCCCGTGTTGTCTTTCCCAATGGATTTGCCCTGTTGTTTCTTTTGACGGCAATCAGCTTGCTGGTGGCCTTTGTTTTCATGTCGCGAACCTACGAGCCGGAAAGTGAACCGCAAGATGTAGTCAAGAGCCTGCCGTGGCGCGAATTCGGAATGCGCTTGCGCGAGGTATTGCGCCAGGATCCGAACTTTCGCTGGTTTCTTTTGGGCCGCGGCTTGACGTCGCTAAGCTTGACGGTGATCTCCTTCTTCACTATTTTTGGCATTCGCCGTTACGCTATGACGCCCGAGTTCGCCAGCGCGATGACCAGCGTGTTGCTGGTTTCACAGACCTTGAGCAGCACATTCGTTGGCTTGGCCGGCGATCGCTGGGGGCATCGCCGTGTGCTGATATTCGGCAATCTGATCACGGTGTTGTCCATTGCCATCGCTTTGGCCGCGCCCGATACCAGTTGGTTCTACCCGGTCTTCGCGATGACCGGCGTCGTCAATGCCACGCAATGGGCGACCATCATGACAATCACGGTTCAGTTTAGTTCGGTGGCGCAGCGGCCGATTTACATCGGCCTGGCAAATACCTTGATCGCGCCCGTGACAATCCTTGCGCCGATCATTGGGGGCTGGCTAATTGATGGCGTCAGTTTCGAACTGACATTTGGCATATTCGCGCTGGCTGGATTGCTGTCGATGATCGTATACCTTGTGCCCATGCAAGATCCGCGAAACGCCCCGGAAAAGCGTAAAGCCCTGGGTGCCGCCGACTAGTCCTCAACCGGCTGCGCGAGCGAAAGCAGCAATTCGTCCACGTCGTCTAGCGAAATTGGATCCAGATCGGCCAACGCCTTGATCTCGGCCGTCACCAGTCGCAGCATATCGTCCGGCAGGTCGAGGCCCAAGACCGATGCGCGCTCGCGAACGGCATTGCGCCCTACCAGCCGATGCGCGACATCTATGGTTCGGGTCAGGCCAAAGTCTTCCGGATTGAGGGCTTCGTAGGTTATGGGATTCCGCAAGACCGCTTTGGTATGGATGCCCGCCCGGTGATGGAAAGCGACTTCTCCGGTGATAGGCGTGTTAAAGGGAATCTCGATACCCAGCTTCTCAGCCACCAGGCGCTCAATGTCAGCGAGCATGCTCAGATTGTATTTCTCGACCAGCGAACGATCGCAGGTGTAGAGGCGTCCGATCAACGCCCCCATCGGCGTGATGCCGTTGCGCTCGCCGACACCCAGCACAGTGGTGTCAATATGAGTCGCGCCAGCCTGCAGCGCGCAGAAGGCGTTGGCCACCGCGCAGCTGCTGTCGTTATGACCATGAAACTCGATATCACAGTTGACCACGTCGCGCAAATTGGAAATGAGGTTGTAGGTCTGCAGCGGATCGGCAATACCCACGGTATCGGCAACGCCGACACGATCGACGCCCGCCAGATCCATGGCTCGATACACAGTCATGACGTCGGCGAAATTACTACGGAAGGTGTCCTCGGTACTGAAGCGAGTCTCGACGTCTTGGCTTTTCAGAAAGGCGACAATCTCTTGTCCGATATCGATGACTTGCTCGAGACTCTTGCCGTGACTGTATTCACGCATGTAATTCGATGTGCCAATGTAGACATCGGCGCCATCGACGCCGCAATCAACAGCCAGCTTGGCATCGTCCATGTTGGCGCGAATATGCGTCAGCAGCTTGAAACGCCGTGGCATATCCGCCAGCGCGCGGACGGCGTCAGCGCTCTGTGGGCTGGCCACCGGCGTCGACAGTTCCATATAATCCACGCCAAATTGATCCAGCATTTGCGCGATCTCGATCTTGTCGCCGATAGTGAAATGCGTACTGCGAAATTGTTCGCCTTCGCGCAAGGTGGAATCGATGAAATGGAATTCCTGAACGGGTTTGCGTCGAATGTGCATTCTTGTCCTCTGCTTGATCTAGACCGACTCCAGAACGCTTGTCAGTACATCAATGGATCGTAAGTATTCATCAAGATTGATATGTTCTTCGGGTGTGTGATCGAGCGCAGAATCACCCGGACCGTAGGCGACAATCGGGCAGTGCCAATGCGGACCAACCACATTCATATCGGAAGTTCCTGTTTTGTAAACGAAACGTGGAACCCCGCCTTGCGATCTGATCGCCCGCCGGAACTGCCGGCTTAACTCGCTGTTCCTATCGGCGGTGTAGGCGCGTTCAGCGCCGCGCCATGTCACGGTGGCGCCATCGCTAGACGGGAGCATATCGACGATGTCATCCGGGTCGACGCCGGGCGGCAGACGAAAGCCGATGGTCATTTCCGCCACACTATTGACCCCGACATTGTAGGTATTGAGGCCCCGAATGGAGGCATCCAGGCTTGTGAAGATTGAATCGATTTCTCGATTATAGGCGTCGGCGCGGCATTTCACTTTCAGCCAGAAATCAACGGCAATCTCCGCGGGACTGAGGGCAGCGCCGGCGCTGTGTGACATGCCGCCTTCCCAGCGCCAATCGCACAGCAAGCGTCCCTTGTATCCCAAGGTAATGCGATCCCAGTTCGAGGGCTCGCCAATGACACAAAGTTCAGGAGCGTAGCATTCCAGCGCATGCCGCGCGCCCTTGCTGGTCGCGGCTTCCTCTTCGACCGCGCCAACCACAATGATACGCCAGTCGTCGCCGAGGCTCGCGCGAGCCGCCGCCACAGCAAACGCGCAAAGGGGACCCTTGGCGTCAACAGCGCCCCGGCCATACAGCTTCCTTCCGGTCATATGCACGCGTGGGAATCCGCCGACCGTGTCAATATGACCGAGCAGCATAATTTCTCGCTTGCCTGATCCGACGATGCCGACAGCGTTTCCCGCGGCGTCGACATGCGCGTCGTCGTAGCCATTGGCCTTCATCCAGCCGACCATATGCTCTGCCGCGGCCGCTTCCTGGCAGGATGGGCTGGGAATGGCGACCAAGTCATGTAGCAGCGATTCCGCAGCGGCATTGGATACGGGAGGCATGGCTCAGTCCAGGACCTCGGCGACGGCGTCGACCAGGAATTGCAATTGTTCTCGATTGATGATCAGCGGCGGAAGTAAGCGCAGCACGTTGATTCCCGCGGGCAGCGCCAGTACGCCGGCTTCCTGCAGCGCCTTGAGCACAGGTGTCACGCGGCCGCGCAGCTCGAGACCAAGCATCAGGCCACGGCCTCGCGTTTCACGCACGGCCTTCAATTGCAGAGCGCTCAACTGTTCGAGGAACCAGGCGCCGTTGACGCAGGCGCGCTCGACCAGCTTCTGATCGCGAATGGTCCTCAAGGTGGCGATCCCAGCCGCGCAAGCGAGCGGATTGCCGCCGAAGGTGCTGCCGTGAGTGGCGCGATCGATGGGTCCGTGCGCATCGCGCCAGGCGACGACGCCCATGGGAATGCCGCCGCCGATCGCCTTACCAATGGCGACAATATCTGGGACGATGTCGGCGTGCTCAAATCCGAACCAGCGACCGGTGCGTCCAAGGCCGGTTTGGATCTCATCAAATACCAGCATGGCGCCGACTTGGTCACAAGCGTCGCGCAAGGCCTGCAAGTATTCGGCAGGCGCCGGATGAACGCCGCCTTCGCCTTGTATCGCTTCGACTACGACCGCAGCGGTTTCTTTGTTGATGGCTTCGCGCGCGCCATCAATATCGTTGTAGGCCACGTGTGACACATTGGGCAGCCAAGTCTGGAAGGGCTTGCGATACTTGGGCGTCCAGGTCATAGACAGCGCGCCGGTCGTGCGGCCATGAAAGGCGCGTTTGGCGGCGACGATGCCCTCGCGACCCGTGCGCAGCCTGGCAACCTTGAGAGCGCCTTCGATGGCTTCCGCGCCGCTGTTGCAGGGAAAGAAGCGATTCAAATCAGCTGGAGTGACGCTGGCCAGCAAGTTATAAAACTGCGCGCGCCGATCGTTGTAAAAGGACTCGTGGCAGGTGACGAGTCGATTGGCCTGTTCCGCAATCGCCGCGGAAACCGCCGGATGGCAATGACCGAGCGCGGTCACGCCCTGGCCGCTGGTGGCATCCAGATAGCGATTGCCGGATTGATCAAAGGCGTATACGCCTTCTCCACGCACCAGTACGGTAGGCCGCTTGGCATAGACGCCGGACGTATGACGATCTTCAGTTTCGAAGCTATTTGTTGTGTCTGTCATTTTGAAAACCTCGTGCCTGCCCCGGCCAACGCCCGTGCAACCGGATTCGGGACGCGGCCATCCGCGATTATCACTTGTTTCACGCCTCCGGCAAGCGCCTCGGAGGCAGCAACGATTTTGCGCTTCATTCGTCCCTGCGCCCATTCAAGCGCGCGGTCAATCTCCGAATGGCTTACCGCGCTGACGAAACTCGTTTCATCGGGAAAGTCGCGATACAGGCCGCGCACGTTGCTGAGAATGACATAGTTGACGGCGCCCAATGCGCTGGCTACGGCAGCGCCAGCCCGGTCGCCGTCCACATTGAGCAAGCCGTCTTGACTGGCAGCCATCGGCGGCAGCACGGGTACTCGGCCTTGCTCGAGCAAGGTCAGCAATCTCTCGTTGTCCACGCAGCTGATCGATCCGCTATGGTCATCGCGCACGATACGAACGCGGCCATTGACCACTGCGCGTATAGCCCGTTTGCGTTCAGCGCGTATCGCCACAAATTCTCCGACCAGATCTTGCGCGTCGATGGCGCGCTGCCGGAGACCATCAACTACAGCTTGGTTGGCGGATGCGGCCGCGCGGACGTAGATGTCACGGACGGCGGGCGGCGTGTATCGAGAGCTGTGGCCGGATGGAGATGTGAGCGATTTGACGCTAACGCCCATGTCGTGACACAGTTGATTCATGGTGGCGCTGACGCCGTGCACGACAGCGAGGGCGCGATTCTGCGCGATGCGCGCCAAATCGTCGCAGGTCGCGCTCAAGTCGAGGCCCTCGCCACCACCAATTTTGACGACAAGCAGTTGTTTCGAATTCACGCGTACGCTCCGCCTCAGGGAAAAATGCCGGGAAATTCCAACCCAGTCGTTTCGTCGAATTTGTACATCAAGTTCAGACATTGGACGGCCGTGCCAGCCGCGCCTTTGCCGAGGTTGTCCAAAGCTGCGATCAGCACCAGGTGTTTGCCGTCTTCATCAAGTTCGAAGCCAATGTCGCAGTAGTTTGTGCCGGCGACGACGCGCGGCTCTGGCAGGCGATGCAAGCCAGTTTTGCCTCGGACCAGCCTGACGAAGGGTTCGTCGCTATACTGCTCGCGATAAAGCTTCCAGATATCACGTTCGACTAACCCTTCGGTCAAGTAACAATGCGCGAGCAAATGCACCCCGCGCACCATTTCGATGGCGGTTACCGCAAAGTCAATCGAGATGTGATCGCCGAGAACCATCTCAATTTCGGCCATATGCCGATGTCCGGTTGCCCGATAGGTGCGGACGGCGCCGCTGCGTACGGGATGGTGGGAACCCGCGTTGGCTTGATTTCCGCCTTCGGAGGAACCCACTTTGATCTCGATGGCCGCGCGTTCGAGCAATCGGGCTCTCACGAGCGGCAGCAGCGCAAGATTAACCGCCGTGGCGTTGCAGCCCACGCCGCTGACGAAATTCGCGCCGAGAATGCTCTGCCGATTGACTTCCGGCAATCCATAGATGAATCGCTCCAGCCAGCGGGGTTGGGGATGTTCCGCTACATACCAGCGTCGATAGCTCGCGCTGCAATCCAGGCGGAAATCGGCCGAAAGATCAATTAATTTCGGCGCTAAAGCCAAGTAGCGATCGATGCTTTGCGCGGCGGTCTGATGGGGCAGCGCCAATATCAGGCAGTCGCAGGTTTCCAGGGCATCGGGATGGATGAACTTCAGCCGTAACACATTGCGCAGATTGGGATGCACAGTATGCACATAGCGCCCGGCATGCGCGCGGCTGGTGATCTGGCTGATCTCGACCTGGGGATGAAAATGCAGCAGGCGCAGCAATTCACCGCCGGTGTAACCGCTGCCGCCGACGATGCCCGCTTGAATCACGCGGTTACCCTCGCTTGTTCAATGACGTAGTCTATGACGGCTTGAGCGATATTGACGCCGGTTGGCTGACTGCTGTTGCGAAACTCCATCGTATGGTTGATCTCATTGACGACGTAATTGCCGCCCGCATCCTCCAGCAGGTCAATCGCCAGGATGCCGCCACCGACTGCCCGAGCCGCGCGCACGCAGATGTCGTCCAGATTCTGGGTTACGGGGCAATTGGTGGCCAGACCGCCGCGCGCAGTATTGGTGATCCAATGATTAGACTCCCGATAAATCGCGGCGATGGTGCGGTCGCCGACAACAAAAGCGCGAATATCACGCCCGGGCTTGTCCACATATTCTTGCACGTAATAGATGTGATGATTGTAATCGCCCAGGGTCTGTCGATGCTCCAGGATCGCTTCCGCGCTGTCGCGATTGTGTACGCGCGCCAACAGGCGCCCCCAGGATCCGGTGACCGGCTTAAGCACTGCCGGATACTCCACATCTTCAATGGCTTGCATGGCGCTGTCGGGAGTAAAGGCGACGCGGGTGTGCGGCTGCGGGATGCCGTGGCGGGTAAGGGCGATGCTGGTGCGCAGCTTGTCGCCGCAGATGGCGGCTGTCTCATAAGTGTTGAAGGTACGAATTCCCCAACTGTTAAGTATCGCCAGCGCATACATGCCGCGCGATGTGCTGACGCAGCGCTCAAACACCATGTCGTATTCGCGCCAGGCGCTGCCAGACGGAGCCGGTTGGCCAGGCCCGCTGGATATTTCAAAATTCAGCTCGCGGTCGAGTATGATATCGGGACTGATATCGCGATTATTGAAAGCTTCAATAATGAGCTTCTCTTCGGCGCGGATGTGAGTGACCAGCAATGCGACGCGCATGACGCCTATTCTCCCCAATCTTCTTCAATTTCCGGCGCCAGTTCGAGCCCAACAGGATCTAGGCTCATGATTTCCAGCTCGACGCCGCAATCAGGGCAGGCAACCAATTCGTTTTCCATTGCGTCAGCCGGAATCTCGACCTCAGCATCGCATTCGGGGCACGGTGGCGTTTGATTGGTCATTTCCCTATCTCCTGTACAGATCCTGCAATACAATTCAAACTGAAGCATCCCAACAAAAAACCCGCCGGATGGGCGGGTGTGCGTTCGTAAAATCAAGTTAACACAAACAAGCCCATGTTAGTGGGTGGCGGTCTTCTTGGCCTTCTTGCTCATATTTGTCGAGATCATCTCTGTGTCTCGCGTTTTGGTTGCGCCTTACAACGTGCGGAAAATCGCGCAATGCACACACTCTAGCGCGAACCAATCCAATTCTCTATATGCAGTATACATGAACTTAATTGTATAGATTGTACAATGACCATTAGAAACCGAGTCTCTTCAGGCTGGCGCCGATCGGTCGCAAATACTTGTCTCCGAAGATAATCAGATGAATGAGCAGGGGATACAAGTTGTACACGTGCTTGCGAACGCCGAAGAACTCGGGATCGATAGCGCTGAACTCGCCATAGGCCGCGAAAAAACTCTCGCTCAAGTCGTCGAAGAGCGTCATGTACGCCAATTCCATCTCGTTGTGCGCAAAATAAATCGCTGGATCGAGGATGCCGACTACCCGTCCGTCGCGCGCGATGACGTTGGTCCGCCACATATCGCCATGAATCAGCGAAGGCCGCTCCGGCTCGATTAGATAGCGCTCGACATTATCGGCCAATCGCAGCAGTCGCGATTCCAGCGCAGCGGGCAGCGCGCCAGACCGGGTCGCGAGCGCAGTTATGTAATGCAGACGCTGATCGCGAAAGAATGAGATCCACGACGTTGAATGAGGATTGGGTTGGTGCAGCGGTCCAATCAGCGTAGCGCGCTCCAATCCGAATTGTGGGGAGCTGATTTGGTGCAGATATCCCAGCATCGCGCCCAAATGCCCTAAGCTGGCCTCGTCCCAGCTGTTTTTGCCCTCGATGTACTGCATGATAAGCAAGTCGTGCTCCGCATGAAACACTTGCGGCGCCGGGAGTTCGCTACGCGCGCGCAGGTAGCCGAGCATGTAGCCTTCTATGGTCAGGTCGTGTGTTCCGCCGCCGACTTTCGCGACGATGGAGTCGCCACTGTCCAGGTCGAGCTTGACCACCTCGCTGATCTTGCCCCCGGAAAGCGCCCGCGAACCAATCACCTTGCGGTCGATGATCGCCTCGATTCGTCTCAAAGCAAGTGAATTCAATGCGTATACTCCGGCGCGAAAGCTCAATTATAACAGCGGCCGCAGACCAAGCCGTCACTTGACAGACGCAATGCGATGAATCTATAATGCGGTGTTTGTGATTGTTTGTTCGCGGGAGTAACCGGAATGGGTCCGCTACCCAAACGAAAAGTTTCCAAGTCTCGGCGAGATCGCCGGCGCGCTCACCATGCCTTAACTTTGAATCATCTGGTCGAATGCGAAGGTTGTGGCGAATACCACATCGCGCATCGTGTGTGCCCCAAGTGCGGGACGTATCGAGGCGAATTGGTTGTGGAAGTTGAGCAAGACTGATCGGGATTGCTCGCAGCGCATCGAATAGTGAGAGACCGGGCTGGATCAGCGCGGTCTCTTTTGCATGGTTTACTAGTCTGATATCCTGAAATGCCTTTCGTTTCGGCCCAAGCAACGGAGCGGAGCAGCATGAGCAATTGGCAGAAGACGGCTGTGATCTTCCCGGGTCAAGGGTCGCAAGTCCTCGGTATGGGCAAAGACTTTGCCGAGCGTTACCCGATCGCTCGACATACCTTTCAAGAAGCTGATGACATTCTCGGCTATGATTTGTCACGGATCTGTTGGAATGGCCCAGCGACCGAGCTCAACCAAACTGCGAACACGCAGCCGGCGCTGTTTGTCTGCGGCATGGCAATCTGGCGTGCGCTTAGTCAGCTTATTCCGAACATGGAGCCGGCTTTTGTGGCCGGCCATAGCTTGGGAGAATTCACGGCGCTGGCCGCGGCAGACGCCATGTCCATGGCTGACGGATTGCGACTCGTTCAGGTCAGGGGCAAGCTGATGGAAGAGGCGGGAAAACGCAACCCGGGCGCGATGGCCGCCTTGCTCGCATTGGATACAGATGCTGTGACAACGCTCTGTTCCGAAATTTCCGAGGAGACCGGCAACACTGTGGTGCTGGCCAACGACAACTGTCCCGGGCAGGTGGTGGTTTCCGGGCATATTGCCGCTGTGGACAGAATCGTCGAGCGCGCGCCGGAACTGGGCGCCAAACGCGCGGTCAAGCTGGCCGTGAGTGTGGCAGCGCACTCCCCCTTGATGGCAACGGCGTCCGCGTCCTTTCAGGATGCTGTTCGCGATACCGCGCTGAATCCGCCATCCATCCCGGTGATAGGCAATGTCGAAGCGCAGGCGCTGAATTCGGCCGCGGATATCCGCTCGGAACTGGAACGGCAGCTGACGCAGCCTGTGCGTTGGACGGAATCAATGCGGACAATTGTCGCCCAGGGTGTCAATACGTTTGTCGAGATTGGGCCGGGTACTGTGCTTAGCGGACTGATGCGCCGAATTGACCGCAAGAAGACGCGCATCGCCATCAACAATGAAAAAGCGCTGGACAACTTTCTGCGATCACAGGCCTGAGCTCGCGCGCAATATCGTGAGGTAAACTGAAATGTCAGATTTGGTCTTGATTGAAAGCACCGACGATGTTTTCTCGATTACGCTGAATCGCCCCGGCAAACGAAACGCTATCAGCGACGAGATGATGGTTGCGCTGGACGCCGCCTTCGATCAGGCCGAAGCCGCGTTCAATTCCGGCGCGCGGGTCGTGATTCTGCGCGCGGAAGGGCGCGCCTTTTCATCGGGTATCGATCTGGAGCAATTTGGTTCGCTGGACGAAAGCTTGCGAGGCAATCTATTCCCATTCACCTCGCGCTACCAATCAGTCTTGAACAAGGTTGAACGCTGCTCGCTGCCGGTGATTTGCGTGATGCAAGGCTATTGCCTCGGTCTGGCGCTGGAGCTGGCCTTGGCGTGCGATTTCCGCATTGCCGTCGCGCGCGCCAAGTTTGGCTTGCCGGAGACACGGCTTGGCATCATTCCCGATGTCGGCGGCACCGTGCGGCTCGTCAATCTTGTTGGACAGGCGCGCGCCAAAGACTTGATCATGACCGCCAGGAATATCGAAGCGGCTCAGGCCTTGGAATGGGGTTTGGTGGATCGTGTATTCGCGAGATCTGAACTGGAGCAAGGCGTAGACCAGCTGGTCGCCGAGCTTCGCGCTTCAGCGCCCTTGGCCGTCAGTTACGCCAAACGCGTGATCAACGACATCACTGACGTCTCGCGGGGATTGCAGCTGGAAGCCTGGGCGCAGGCGCAACTCTTCCGAACTGAAGATTTCCAGAGGGCGGTACGGGCGATGATGGAAAAGACATATCCCATCGATTGGGAAGGCAACTAGAGCGCCGCAGCTCGATGGACAACCTCGCCCTGCGCAACAGTCAAATGAACATTCAGCGCATCATCGACCAGAACGAGGTCGGCATCCTTGCCAATCTCTATGGATCCTTTGCTAGCCGCAATGTTTATCGCGCGCGCGGGATTCAGGCTCGCCGTTTGCCAGAGGTCTTCCAGTGGCGCGCCGGTGACATGCATTAGATTTCGCAAAGCGACATTCATTTTCAGCGTTGTACCTGCCAGAGTTCCATCGGCGATGATGCGCACGGCGCCGTCTTTCATCTCAACTTCCTGGTGCGAGAATCGATATGCGCCATCTTGCAGTCCGGCAATCTTGACCGAATCGGTAACCAGCACCAGCTTGTCGCGTGGTTTACAGCGCCAGAGCACGTCAATCGCCGCGGGGTGGACGTGCAGCAAATCGCAAATGAGCTCGCAACTGACGGCATCCATGCTCAGCAAGGCGCCGACAACGCCCGGCTCGCGGTGGTGTAGAGGAGACATCGCGTTGAAGCTATGCGTGGCGTGCGACAGTCCCATATCTACTGCCGTAGTCATTTGACAATAGGTCGCGTCTGAATGCGCCACCGAGACTGTCAGTCCACGCTTGACAGCCTCTCCGATGAGCCATTGATTCTCCTCAATTTCCGGCGCCAGCGCCAACAGCCGGATGACGTCCAGATCCAGCCAAGGAAGCGCTTCGGCGGGATCGGCGACACGGATCAGCGAACTGTGCTGCGCGCCGCAGCGATTGGGATTGAGAAAGGGACCCTCCAAATGCGCGCCGAGCAGCGCTGCGCCGTTCATTGGTGAGTTCATGGCTTCGGCGACCGCTTTCAACGCGCCGGTGATATTGGCGTCGGTGTCTGTCCAGGTTGTGGCCAGAAACGACGTCACGCCGCCAGCCGCAAAGTACCGCGCCATGCCTTGCAGCGCTTCGATATTGCCCTGCATGACATCGAAACCATTGCCGCCGTGCGCGTGCAAGTCAATAAATCCCGGGAGGAGTGTCAATCCATCGCCGCAGATGATTTCACCGTCGCTGTATACGGGCGGATCGCCAGACGCAAATGCCGCGATGCTGCCGTCTTCCGCGCACAGCCAACCCCGTTCCAGCGTTCGGCCGGGGACGATTATGCGCGCATCTTTGATGAGCAGCCGCTTACCCATCAGAAATCTCCACATCTCCGATGACAGCGCGCAGATGACCATCGACATCGCGCAACAGATCGCGCGCGCTGCGGGCGTCAACCTGCAGCCGGCTCATCACTACCGCAGTCTTAACTTCATTCTCGGCAGATGCCAGCAAGGCAACGGCCCGTTCCCTGTCGACGCCGGTCAATTGCGTCACCAGGCCTGCGGCTCGCTCGGCCAGCTTCTGGTTGGTTACCTTGACATCTACCATCAGATTGCCGTATACCTTCGCCAATTTGATCATGCAGCCGGTGCTGAGCATGTTGAGTACCATCTTCTGGGCCGTGCCGGCTTTCATTCGGGTCGAGCCGGCGATGACTTCCGGTCCGACTTCGACGGCAATCGCAACATCGACGCCTTGCAGGAGCGGCGCGTCTCTGTTGGCCGATAGCGCAATGGTCCTGGCGCCAATTGATCTCGCGTAGCGCAAGGCGCCGAGCACGAATGGCGTCCGTCCGCTGGCTGCGATGCCGCAGACGACATCTTTGGCGGTAAGTTCTCGCTCAGCGAGATCGCGCGCGCCCTGTTCCTCATTGTCTTCAGCGCCTTCAATCGAATTGCGCAAGGCTCTGTCGCCTCCGGCTATCACGCCTTGCACCAGATCCGGCGGCACACTAAACGTCGGCACGCACTCGGACGCATCCAGAACACCAAGCCTGCCGCTGGTGCCGGCGCCAACATAAAACAGCCGCCCTCCTGTTTTCAGCGCCGCGACGATGAGATCCACGGCCAGAGCAATCTGCGGGATCGCGTGGCGGACAGCGAGCGCGACTGTTGCGTCTTCTTCGTTTATCAGCCTGACCATATCGACCGTGGATAGCTTATCGATATCCCGACTCTTCGCGTTCACTTGCTCTGTGGTGAGTCTCGTCATGCCTTCGCTCGCTGCCATTCCATTCTTGCCAATAAGGCCGCGCCGATGACCGGTCTGTGCTTTGCGATTGGGCGCTCGCGAAGACCGAGCCGCCGCGTCAGATCTTCGGACAGGTAGTTGGGTCGGTCCAAGAGTCCACCGGCAAAGGCAATTGGCGCCTTAGGATAATCCAGTCGCTTGCGGAGTAGTTTAGTCGCCTCGGCCAGATGTTGCGATGCGCGCTGCAGAATGCTCACAGCTTGTAAGTCCCCATATTCTGCCTGTTCAAGCACAATTCTAGCCAAGCCCGCCACCCGGGCCGGGACCGGCTCCTGACCTCTGTACAACCAGCCGGCCAGATCCCTGGGCTGCGCCAAGGCCAACGCATCGAGAATTCGTTTGTCGAGATCGGTCCGCAACATGGCAATCTGGTTCGCGTCCGCTTGGTCGTGATGTTCGGTTATCGCTCTTAGCGCTTGCATGCCAATCCAATAGGCGCTGCCGGCGTCGCCCAACAAGTAGCCCCAGCCGCCAATTCTCAGTCGCTGCCCGTCCGGCGTGATGCCGAAAGCTGCGCTGCCCGTACCCGATAACACCAGATTCCCGTGACGCTGTGCCAAGGCGCCGACCAAGGCGATCTCGAGATCGGAGCTCGGCGCCAGCAAACTGTCTGGAAAGACCCCAGAAAGCGTGTCGATCAACCACGCGCGGCTATGTTCGTTTGAAGCGCCGGATATGCCGATGGCGGCGGCGGCGATGTTTTCGGGCCTTCGATCGATCTCCTGCAGTGTTTGCGCGATTGATCGCTGGATATGCCGTTTGGCGGCTTCGCCACCGATGAGATTGGGATTCGCGGGAGACGTTTCAAAAACCTTCTCCACCGTCAAATTGAAGTCGGTAACCGCGATTCGCATTCCGGAACCACCACCGTCAATGCCCACGAACAACTTCTCGGTCATCGGTCGTCGATTCCCCGGTCAACAAGATCATGTATAGCGCGTCGGAAGCTGTGGATGCCTTCCTCATGCCGCACATGATATACCCGGTTGGTCAAAACGGCGCAGACCAATTGCCGTGTTGGATCAATCCAGAGCGATGTGCCGGTAAAGCCGGTATGTCCATACGATGACTCATGATACAAGGCGCCGGCTGAAGAGTCTTCAGCGCCTTTCAGCATCCAGCCCAGCCCCAGCCTAAGCTGACCGCGCGCATGCTCGTTGGTAGCATGCCGACGCAAGGTCTCGCCGATGCGTAAGCGCGGGTCGCCGGCCAACCAAGCTTGGCCAAATCGCGCGACATCGCTAGCGGACGCAAATAGCCCGGCGTGACCGGCGATTCCGCCCGCGCCACAGGCATTCTCGTCATGCACTTCACCCCAAGCGCGACGCTGCCGCCAGGACGAATCGACTTCCGTGGGCACTGTCCGCGATCTGGGGATGCCGTTGTTCACCGGATTGTACGTCACCGAGTCCAGCTTCAATGGATCACGTATAAGATTATGTATCGTCTGATCCAATCTCTGCCCGTGCAAACGCGCTACCGCTTCGCCCAAGAGCATGATCCCGATGTCGCTATAGCGCACGGTATCGCCCACTGATCCGGCAAACGGACACTTGGCGAGCACATCCAGGGCAGCGTTCCAGCGCTCGGCTTCGTATGGGCTTCCGGCGGTTGGCGGCGCCGGAGCGCGATCGGCGACCGAAAGGTAAACTGAGCGCCAGGGCGGAAGGCCCGATGTATGGGTGAGCAGATGCTCAAATGTGACGTCTCGCGCGTCAACAGTCACGCCGCGATGCGCAGCCTCGACCGGCAGAAAAGCGCGCGTATGCGGATCTTGTCCGCCGGCAGTTTTGCGCGGATTCAGCTCGCCGAACTCCGGCACGACCGTGACCAGTCGGTCTTTCAATTTGACCTTGCCGGCATCAGCCAGAACGAGAAAACTGGACTCGACGAAAAGCTTGGTGAGCGAAGCCAGATCAAAAAGCGTATCCGCGGCGACGGGCACTTGCTTCGATTCCGGATCGATCCAGCCGCGCGCCACATCAAGAACTACTTCTGATCGATGGATGACGCGAAGGCTCAAGGCCGGAAATGTGTCGGGCAAGTGTGCATCGAGAATGGACTCGAACGCGCGTTTGAAGATTTGGTCAGCCAAAAGCCCGGATCCAGGAGGCATGACGTTGTCCTAATTCAACGAGACTGTTAGATTTCCCGCCGGCAGATAATCTCCGCATAGCGCGTCTACGGCGGCCTTGAGCGAGGGATTGCCATCACCGTTCACGCAGATTATGGCGTCGGCGCCAGTCAGCGCGCCGGCGTCGTACGGGTTTCGCAGGCAGACCAGAATCACCTGGCGGAATCGGTCGATCAACGACTGCGCTGACTTTAGCTGCGGAGGAGACAAGTGGGCGTTGCGCGTGGCGAGAATCAGCGTCTCGCGTTCGGCAAGTTCTGACGCGGCGCTATCGACGGTATTCGGCCGGCCAATAGTCTTGCACTCGATACCTGGAAGTCGCTCGCGCAAGTATCGCGCGAACGCGCTAGGCGAGCCCGGCTTTACTGCGGTGGGCGCGACCTGCGGCGCAAACTCGATGCATGCGATGCTGCGACTGTCGGATCGAATGGGCAAGACACCGCTGTCCCGTATCAGCACCGTACCGGCGCGAGCGGCCTTTTGCGCGAGGGCGCGATGTTCCGGGCAATCGACTACATTCAATGGCGGGCGCGCTGGCAAATCAAATCTTCGCTTGAGCGCCTGAATGCGCGCCACGGATTCGTCGATGCGAGAGATCGGAATCCTGCCGGTTTCCGCGGCTCCTAGCACTGCCTCATAGGCGTCGGATTGTCGCTTGCGCGAGTGAGAATACAACGGCATATCTACACCGGCCAGTAGGCTCAAAACCGCAGCTTCTCCAGCGCCCCAGCCATTGGTTATCGCCTTCATCTCCATACAGTCGGAACAGACGGCGCCGCCGTACCGCAATTCTTCGCGCAGCAATCCAGATATGACGCGAGGCGACAACGACGCCGGAAAGCGGTTATCCATCGCCTCGAACATCACGTGAGTCACCATAACGCAGGCGACATCGTCATCAATCGCGCGGCGAAACGGCAAAAGGTCTTGCCGGTAGAGATAATCCAGCGAGCCAGAAACCCTAGCCAGCGCGACATGCGTATCTATCACCGTGTTGCCCAAGCCCGGAAAGTGCTTCACGGTAGCGGCGATCCCGGCGCGCTGGAATCCGCGTACTTGCGCGGCGACGAATTCGCCCGCCAGTGTTGCGTCTTTGCTCAGCGAACGCGTGCCCACCGACGGATTCTCGCGATTATGCGCGAGGTCAGCTACCGGCGCGAAATTCCAGTTGATGCCCAGAGCGGCCATTTCCACGCCCAGCATGGTGGCGACATCTTCGGCGAGCTGCGGTTCGCCGGAAGCGGCCAGGGCCAGCGCCCCGGGGCTCTCGCTGAAGCCCGCGCGCAAGCGAGCGACCGTTCCGCCTTCTTGATCAATGCCTACCAGAATCGGGTGCTCGGCCGCCGCGCGACAGCTGTCGATCAGGCGTCGTACCTGCGCCGGCGTGTCGATATTGCGGGCGAACAGGTAAACGCCGCCGATACGGCCGGATTCAAGCCAGCGCAGGATATGGGGCGGGGCGACGACGCCGTCGAAGCCCACCATCATCAATTGTCCAATTTTCTCGCGCAGCGTAAACATCGGCTATCCCTAGGCGGCCGGCATCGGCAGGGCTCGCGCTTGCTGCCGGATCATGGCTTGGTAGAGGATAGCTGCCAACAGCGTGCAGAGGAAGATGAACAGGCTGATGCTTTCGCTGCCAACGCGTTCCGCCATAACGCTTGCTACTCCCGAAAGCAGGGCGCCGCCAGTGACGGTGAAACCGATCTGGAATCCAATCGCGTTGGCAGTATGAGCGCTGCCGACGCGATCTCTGGTTTGCAGAATCAATACTGGGAATATCGCCGCGATGCCAAAACCAATGCCCAGTATGCCAATCAAGCTCAGTATCTCGTGCAAGTTGGCAAACAAGCAGGTTGCGCCCGCAACGGACAAGGCGAAGCTGATGTTCATAAGCGCTTTGTCGCCGAGCCGTATTGCCAGTAATCCCATGAAGATGCGACCGACCGTGTAGCTGCCCCAATAGGCGCTGACCCAGGCGCTCGAAATCTCCTGTGGAATGCCGCGAGCCTCAACAAACAGCGTATTCGACAGTTGACCGACGCCGATTTCGATGCCGCCGTAAACGAAGAAAAACACCAATCCGACCAGAACCGTTGGTCGGCGCAGCGTGTCGCCGATGGTCACGGCCGTATCCAGGTCTTGGTCAGCATCAGATTTGCGCTTGCGAAGCTGCCACCTAGGCAACGTGAAGAGTATCACCGCTCCCAGCAGCAGGAGTACAATGCCCATCAACAAATAGCCCGTTTGCCAGCCGCTTTGCCGGTCCAGCACAAAGAAGGTGACGATCGCAGGCGCAACGGTGAGTCCGATTCCCCAGCAGGCATGGAGCCAATTCATCTCGCTGGCGCCATAATTCGCCGAGGCAAAGGTATTCAAGCCGGCATCCATCATGCCCTTGCCCAGGCTGGCGAGAAAGGCTACGAGCAACAGAGCGATCCAAACCGGCGCGAATGCGTATCCTAGCATCCCGATCCCGGAGAACAGCATGCCGCCAACCAGGACGCGACCAATCGTGAATCTACCGATGACGGCGCCGCTCAAAAATGTCGCGATCAGACCGCCAACCGTGGCTGCGCCCAAAAGCGTTCCCAGCGAGTCAAGAGAAACGCCGAATGTGGGCTGCATATAGGTCCAGGCAATGTTGAGCAGTCCTGTCGCCATTCCCAATGCAATGAAAACCAGGTAGGCAATAAAAATCGGGAAGGAGTTCTTTGATTTCAAAGCGGCTCAATTCTCGCTAGTGATCGGCAATATCATACCTTGCTGAATGAACATCGTCATGGGCTGATGCGCCTCATGGACGATATGGGCGGGAGAGCGCTCAAGATTGCGCTGCTGACCGGGAAGCGCTCGAGTTTTTCAATATGTTAAACTGACATTTGCAGATGCGCATGCGCAGCCGCGCCGCTGGAGCGGTGACTGCATCGGAGCGGCTTTCGTCTTGAAAGGAGAGCTGGCATGATTCGTCAAGAATCTGAAGATCTTAGACATCCACGCGTGGGCGAGACCTTTGACGAAGCGCGCCTGGCGGATTTCCTTTCCGACAAGTTGGAAGGCGCCGATCAAAACTTGCGCGTGCTGCAATTCGGCGGGGGCATGGCGAACCTGACTTATCTGCTCAAATTCGGCGAATCACACGAATACGTTTATCGTCGACCGCCCATGGGAGATTACGCGCCGTCCGCGCACGACATGTCACGAGAATATCGGGTGCTATCAAGGTTGCATGATGTATTCATGCCCGCGCCTCGCGTATATCTATACGTTGACGAAAGCGACGTGATGGGCGCGCCCTTCGTGATCATGGAGCGGCGTAACGGCGCCGTGATTCGCCGGACGCTGCCCGATCATTATGCTCAATCGGCGGATGCGCCGAGGCAGATTAGCGAGACCCTTGTTGATGTCTTGGTCGAGTTTCACGCAGTGGATTACGACGCCATCGGCTTGTCCCAGCTAGGACGTCCCGAAGGTTTCATCACACGTCAAGTGAAAGGCTGGATTCGCCGTTGGGACATGGTAAAGCTGGAAGACAAGCGCGATGTGGATTTATTCTGCGCCTGGCTCCTCGACAACATTCCAGATTCGTCTCACGCCAGTTTGGTGCATAACGACTACAAGCTCGACAATACGATCTTCGCCAATGACGATCCGTCAAAGCTAGTCGCAGTCCTGGATTGGGACATGTGTACCTTGGGTGATCCCCTGTTGGATCTTGGTACGCTGTTGACTTATTGGACCGAACCGGACGACCCTCCGCATCTCAAGCTGCTTACGCCTATGCCGACCGAGCGCCACGGCTTTTTGACGCGACGTGAAATCATCAAACGTTATACGCTCAAGAGCGGGCGTCAAGTTGACGACATCCGCTTCTATCACGTGCTAGGCTTGTTTCGCTGGTTGGTGTATTTTCAGCAGATGTACAGCCGCTACGTTCACGGGCAAACCAGCGACCAGCGATTCAGAGCACTAAATGAGGCAGTTGAGGCGCTGGCGAAGACCGCCGTGGAGACATCTCGCGGCGCCTATCTGTAGACCAGTATGAGACTCAGACGAATTCCAGCCGGTGGGTTGTGGCGTTATCGACATCGCTGTAATGGCCGCGCAGATGTGCGTATTCGTCGGGAATGGTGATGGCCAGCTGGAACATGGCTTCGTTGATCATTTGCGCCAGCTCAGGGCGGGGTATGCGCTTTTGACCGTCAGTGCGGAAGCGGAATGGCCGACCGAAGACTACCTTGGCGTAGGCGCGGCGCAGGCGCTTGATTCTGTCCTTCCAATCTTCGCCGCCGCATATCGCCGTTGGCACGATAACGGCGTCGGCCTTGGTCGCCACATAAGCCAAGCCGTCCTTGCCAGGTTGCAGGCCTTCGGCGCGACGCGTGCCCTCGGGCGCCATCAGCAGCAACTGACCACTCTTCATGAGCGCGATAGTCTGCAGCAAGGCTTTGCGATCGTATTCCCCCCGGTTGATGGGATAGTTGCCCCATTTGGCAAGCAGCCAGCTCATCAAGGGGATGCGAAAATTCTCCGCCTTGGACAGCGAAATTGTGTGGCGAAATGGAATGCTGGCGGTAACGACCAGCGGATCCAGGAATGAGACGTGATTGATCATCAGTGATGTCACGCCGTCTCGGGGCACGTTGTGCAGGCCTTCGACTTCGACATGACTGATTAAGGACATCAAAGCGCGGAAAAGCGGATACATCAATCGCCGGTTTTTCTCGAAATCGCCTTGCCGCGCGATGAATTCTTCAATGCTCATTTCGTTCGCCATGGTCGTTCGCGCGTCCGCTATTGCCGTTTTCTCTGTTTGCGTTCTCGACGGCGTTTCCGAATCATATTCAGTTCAGAGACGGGTGTCAGCATCGCTTCGACCTCGTGGTCATCAAGCTGATACCAGGCGCCTTTGCGCAGCGTTCCCAAACCCAACTGGCCGATTTGCGTGCGAACCAATCTGATCACCGGATGACCCAGGTCAGATGCGATACGCCGGATCTGTCGTTTGCGTCCCTCGACCATGACAATGCGCAGCGTTGACGCCCGTCGGTTTGAATCCAGTACTCTGATTGAACAAGCGGCCGTACGGCTGCCATCGAGCCAGATGCCCGCTTCCCACTTCTCGATCGTTTCGCGTAATACTTTGCCCTTGACCGTCACTTTGTAGGTCTTGGTGTGTTCGTAGCGGGGATGCGAAACCTTGTTGGCGACCGCGCCGTCATTGGTCAGGATCATCAAGCCTTCGCTATCGGCATCAAGGCGCCCGATGGTGAAAAGATGTCCCGGCACTTCAATCAGATCGCGGATGACCGGGCGCTGATCGTCCTTTTCCGGCTCGTTGGTGGAGAGTACGCCCTTGGGCTTGTTCACGACGATATAGAGCGGCTGGAAGTCATTGCCGATGCGCTGACCATCAACGAGGATGATATCGGCTTGGGGATCGGCCTTGGCGCCTAGTTGAGCCACTTTTCCGTTGATGCGGACGCGACCGGCTTCAATGATTGCTTCACACTTGCGCCGCGACGCAATGCCGGCTTTTGCCATTATTTTCTGCACGCGTTCCTCGGGCAATTTCACAACCTTTCATCTGAGCCGCTCGGTCGCTGCCAACGGCGGTAGTTACGGATTCTGTTGTTTGGCGCTTGCGCCAGGCCTGAATTCATGGGCTCGCTTCCCGCTCCGGCTGGCTGTTTGCCGCATCAGATTCAACCGGGCTCAAGTACTCAGTCGGCAGATTTATCGGTGACGATGAACTGCAGCGGGATTCCCAGCAGCAATCGCGTCTGCGCCACCAAGGTCGGGAGCGCGACCACAAACAGGGTCAAGATTACCATGAAGGGGATGCTGAGCAGCTCCTGCAGGCTCTCGCCGAAGGTGTACGGCGTCTGACGCGGCGGCCGGATATTATAATCCTGAATCTGAAAGACTATGACTAGAACAATCATGGTCAAGCCGGAGATTGCCAGCAGGCTCCAGGCCGGATGGCTGTTGGTCATCCCGTCGACGAAGTATCCAAGCTTGTCCGAGTGCGCGATCAGCTGTTCTATCTTGATTGGCGCGATTTCTGGATGAAACATCACCGGCAGTTGCGAACCAACCGTCAAGATGACCCAGCCAGCCCCGGCGAGCAAAATATCGTGAGCGATGCGCAAAAGCAGCTTTAGCGAGTTAAAGGAAACGACATGCGGGTTTTCAATCAATTTAGCCAGCATATAGCCGACTTCTTTGCTGCCCCAGGCGTGACGCAGGGTCTGGGTATAGCGATTCCGTATGGATTGAAAGATGTTCGCGCCCGTGGTCGAATCAGCCAGGAAGGGCAAAAAGATATGCTGCAGCGACACCTTGCCATCGGTGGCGAAATACGCCTTGATTAACATGTGCCATTCATCCGCAATCACATCGGTATCCCAGTTGCCGCTTTGTTCGAGCAAGGTCAAGCTAAGCGAATAAGAAGACATGGGCATGGCCATCCACCAAGGCGCGGCCAGATATGCCATCTCAAAGGCCGTGGCGTAGGTGTTGATGATGCGCATCAGTGGATTAACCTGCCAGATATTGCCGTGATAGCGGATCGGCGCCTGCCAGAAGGTCCGGTGTCGATCTTTGCTGATGGCAAAATGATAGGTTAGCGCGGCAAAATGATTGTCGTGCCAGCGCGTATCGGCATCCATGGTGGTGACGACTATATTGTCTATATCCAGGTCGCGCCTTCTCACGACACGTTCGAAATACCAATTGACCGCCCAAGCCAGGTTGGCGGATTTGCATTGCATTTCACCGATTAAGCCCCGCGGGTGAACCGTATAGTAGAAATTGGCGAAGTGTTTGGCGAAGCGGCGCTGCAGCATCTGTCCCTTGCTTGCGCTATTGGATTCGACTTCTTCCATCGCCAGGATGACCGACATCTGCGTTTGGGCGTCACGTTGGACGCTCAACTGCTCCAGCGTGCGAATGAGGATTTCTGTGGATTCATTGTAATTGGGAATGATGACCAAATGATGCACGTCGCGCCAGTCTACGCCTGCCAGATGATTGTCGTGGAGGTACTTCTGATACCAGTCGATCGATTCCCAATGCCTGATCTTGCGAATGCCCATGCCGTTTGCCATCCCGGCAAACAGAAAACGCAGTGCCGAGTAAAGCGCGACAAAAGCGGCGGCCAACATCAAAGTCTGGGGAAACGCGACGGCGCTCGCGATCGATAACAGCAGCACGAGCCAGGCAATGAAACCGGGAATTCCGTCCAGAATTCGTTCCGGGATAGGCAGCAGCGGCGCCCCGCCCCAAATTGAGCGCCCAACATCCGCCGGGCGTGGCGGTCGCCTGTCGTTTGATGTGTATGGCACAATGACCTGGTCAATACGCTCGCAGATCCAGACGTCGTAATCATAACATACCGCGAGTGTCCGACAAGCCGAAACGAGCCGCCAGTAACGATGCCGACGGTCGCGCGCGCATGCGCATGGTCATGCCCTATTGATGCCAAGCGCGGGGGCAGGCTGGCGGATTCAAAATGAGCCGCCGCAGTCCGCCGGTCTCAAAGCGGCTATTTTCGCTTGCTGCCTTTGATTCCGCGCTGGCTGGCTACAGCGACCAAATTTGTCCTATAGTCGTAGATGTTGCGGCGCTTTTCAGCGTGGGCGTCGCGCGCGTATTGCACCAGTTGCTCGACGAGCTGGGCAGCGGACATGCCGTCTTCTCGCCACAGATAAAACGCCAGCGAACCGGGCATGGTGTTGATTTCGTTGAGATAAATCTCGTCAGAATCCGGTCGTACCAGGAAGTCTAAGCGAGCGATGCCGCGACCGTCCACGGCCCGAAACGCATCGATGCTGAATTGCTGGATGCGTCGCGCCAGCGCTTCGTCGATCGGCGCCGGAATCAGCCGCTCCGCGCTCTTCATGCCTTCTTCACCACGGAGGTACTTGTCCTCGTATGAGAGAAATGCATCCCAGGATACCGGCTGCTCCAAAGTTGATGCTTGGTAGGAAGCGCCGATGCCAAGGACCGCGCAATTGATTTCGATTCCGTTGACGACCGCCGGCTCCACCAGGATTCGACGATCAAAGTTGGCGGCGATATCGATACTCGACTGCAACATCGATTCCGAATCCGCTCGCCCGATGCCAATGCTGGAACCGAGCGTCGCCGGTTTAATGAAAAGCGGAAAGCCGAATCGCTCGCGAATTTCTTCCAATATGGCATCTGGATCGTTCAGCCAGCTTTCACGCGAGAAGCCGCAATCTTCCAGAACCGGTATGCCGGCCTGGCGAAGCACTTGCTTGGTCATGATCTTGTCGTTGGTCAGCGCCGAGCCGAGGGTCGCGACTCCCACGTAAGGCACGTCGGCAAGCTCCAACAAGCCTTGCAAGCTGCCATCTTCACCGTGGGAGCCGTGCAGCGCGGGGAATACGACATCCAAGCGCTTGATCTGGCTCATTTGAAAGCGACCGGCCAAGGGATTCAGAATCAGCCCGTGATGGCGCGTATCCGGCGACAAAACACAGGGTACGACGCCATCGCGCGCCAGTGTGTTTTCATCCGCAAACGCGTCAAGCTCCTGCAGTGGCGCGCCTGTGAACCACTTGCCCTCGCGGGAAATATATATGGGGACTACTTCGTAACGATCATTGGGAAACGCACGCATGATCTGGTGGCCGGTCACGATCGATACATCGTGTTCGACGCTGCGTCCCCCGAAAGCTACTGCTACGACGGTTCGGCGGCGATTGCTCATAGTCGCTATCCTGCATTTGCGAAACTTGGCACATTACTATGCAGACAAAGATTTGGCATGTCAATGAGTGTTCATGGCGCTGGATTGACTCGCCTAATACGTATCTGGCAGGTCGTTGAGGAAGAGTACCGCGTCGCCCGCGACCAGGTGCTGTTGATACCAGATGACAGCTTCCGCCAGCGTTTCAGCTACTGTCACTCGACTCATGTCAAAGCGTTCTGAGTGAAGCGCCTGATGTATTGACTTGGTCTGCTCGCGTCCGATCAAAATGACATCGGTCGCGTGCGCGGCAGCCAGCAGCCCCAGCTTGTAATTCTCTTGATCCTGCAACTCGCCCAGCTCGATCATGCCCGGCGTAATTAGCAATCGTTTGCCGTCAACGTGCATGCCGAGCACCTTAAGCGCGCTAGTGATGCCCACTGGGTTGGCGCTGTAGGCGTCGTTGATAATGGTGATGCCGGCCGCAGTGACTTGGCGGACAAGACGACTCTCGGCGGGCTGCAAGCTGCCGATTCTCAGCGCGATATCGCGCAGTGGGATGCCCTCGTGATAGGCCACGGCGATGCACAAGAGCAAGTTGGTGACATTGTGTTCGCCGGAAATCGCTGTGCTGATATTCGCTTGTTCGCCGCTGGGAACATGAGTCGCGACAAAGCGGAGGCCGGCAAGGTCTTCTGTCAGTTCGCTCGCGATCCAGGTAACGTCTTCCTGTTGCGCAGTGTCGATATCCAAATTGCGGCTGACCGTCAGGCAGGTCTCGGGGTAGCCGGCGGCGACCATTTCGCGAATGTACTGGTTGTCCCAATTGAAAACGGCGACGCCATCTGGCCGCAAGTTTCTAACAATTTCATATTTGGCGCGTTTGGTGTTTTCGAGTGTTCCGAAGCGCTCGAGGTGCTGCGGTCCTATTTCGGTCACGATAGCGATATCGGGTGGAGTCAATTCGCATATGCGCTCGATCTCGCCGGGCACATAGGCGCCCATTTCGCTTATCAAGTATTCGGTGCGGAAGTCGTCTGCCAGATCGCTATTGATCGCCAGCGAAATGCCCATCAAGGTGTTGTAGCTTTTGGGCGTGGCGTAGCTGCGATAGCGCAGATTGAGCAGGTCGCGCAAGAAGACTTTGGTGGTGGTCTTCCCGTAACTGCCCGTTATGCCGATAATCTTGGGCCGCACTTGAGACAGCACGTCGCGCGCCCGTTTCAAGAATAACCGGCGCATGAACGCTTCATAAGGCTGCAGCAGCAGGTTTCCCAACGTCAACCATAGCGGCGCCAGCAGAAACAGTAGCATGCCCAATGTGCTGAGCGTCAATATCTCGGCGATGGCGTCACGAGCGTCAAGAGCGGAGGAGGAGAAGACTATCGCGAACAGCATCGCAACGGTACTGACGGCCGCAGCTGCGACGAGTATTCGTTTCATTCGTCCGGTGCGAACAAGTGGCTTCTTGATTTCGCGCGCTTTAGGCGGATAGCAGGCCAGAAGCGTTGACAATATGGCAATTGCTACCGTCAAGCCGCCGTCAATTGATTGCAGAAGTATGACCAGCGCCACGCCGGCGAACCATGCCAGCAGCGGACGGCGCGGCAGCCATTCGCTGGGATTTCGTCTCACCCAGGCCAGGTAACGGCGGCTCATGTACTCTTCAATTTGGTAATAGCGCGCCTGTCGATAGACGCGCAACCACGTTCCCAACAACCAGGCTATGGCTATCCCCGCCAGCAGACTATCCCGCACGCAAATATCCTTTGCTCTTGCGAATGAATTATAGGCAGATGCGCGGATGACGGCAGTGTTTTCGGATGTCTATGCTTCAGCGTCGGCATTTTCAGCATTGAAAAGCGCATGCATTATCGATGCCGTCTTTTGCGGAAAGTCGAGATAAGCGTAGTGTCCGGCGCCTTCAAACACGATGAGCGCCGCGTCGGGTATCGTTTGTTCGAGCTTCTCCCCCATCCAAAGCGGCGTATCTTCGTCTTTGTCTCCCCAAACCAGAACAGTCGGAACGGCGACCTGCCGCGCCTTATGCAGCAGGTCTTGATTGACAACCTTGACAAGCGTCTGGCGCATCACCGGCGCGGCAGCTCGATAATCGGCGGAAGCGTATCGTCGACTGTAGCGTTGCCGCAGTCGCTCAGCGGTTTGCGTCGCGCCCAGATTCAGCAGGCCGCTACGCGCCATTTTGTATATCTCTTGCCTCAAGCGCGCCGACGCGGGCAGCGAAGCGCGAATGCCGGCGCTGTTGGAGAGGACCATGCTGAGAATGCGCTGGGCGTGATCTGAAGCCAGTATCAAGCCGAGGCGTCCGCCCAGGGAATGCCCGAAGTAGCGCACAGCGTCCAAATCGTGATAGTTAAGGAATGCACGGCAAAAGTCGGCGTAATCGAAGATCGAAAACGGCTCGGGAGGCGGCGCGCTTTCGCCGAATCCTGGCAAGTCAAACATGTAGATCCGATAGTTTAATGCGGCCAGTTGTCGCGCCAATGGCTGTAGCAATCCGATATCCGCGCCCCAGCCGTGGACCATCAAGACGGGCTGGCCGGCGCCGATCACCGCTTGATGTATATCGATGCCATTTATTGAGATTCTGTCGCTTTGATCCACGTAGTCTTAGCCGATGGAACTGAGCGGAATCGCAATCGGCTTCGCTTTTCGACGTTCGCTTATCGGTGTGACGGGCGGGCACTCCCAAGCCATGTCTTCAGTCGTCGATCGCTCTTTGGCGAACTTGGGCAGTATGCCGCAGGCGAAGCATTTGTCTCGGCAGTCGACGCGCGTTTCCCGCCGTATGCTCATCCGATAGTCTTGTTTGAGAAACTTCTTGTGTATGCCGACATCAATGTGCTCCCAAGGGAAGACTTCATCGAGATCGCGCTCGCGATAATTGTAGAAATCCGGAATGAGGTTGCAATCGTCGAAGGCCTGCAGCCACGCGCCGTGTTTGTGCTGATCTTGCCAGGCATCAAACTTGCAGCCCGATTCCCAAGCGCGGCGTATCACGCGGCCCAATCGTCGATCGCCGCGACTGAGCCAGCCTTCGAATTCCGAGCCGTCAATATCGTTCCAGCGCAAGTGCATGCCGCCGCGCCGCATCTGTCGCTTCAGCAACGCCTGCTTTTCTTCAACTTGCTCGCGCGTGTCCTGCGGCACCCACTGGAAAGGCGTGTGCGGCTTGGGGATGAAAGTGCTGACGCCCACGTTCAAGGTCGCCTTCTTGCCCAGGATTTTGGTGCCCTCGCGCAATGTCCTCATGCAAAGATCAATGATCGCTTGCACATCATCCAGGGTTTCTTCAGGGTGGCCGATCATGAAATAAAATTTGATCGTTCGCCAGCCGCGCGAATATACCTCTTTGGCGGTTTGAATGACTTGATCATCGGGCACATATTTGTTGATCAGGTCGCGCATTTTTTCGGTGGCCGCTTCCGGCGCGAAGGTGAAGCCGCTGCGTCGCGTCCCGCCGATTTTTTCGAGCAAGTCAGCGCTGGCGCTTTCAATGCGCAAGCTGGGCAAGCTCAGGCTCAAGCCGGCATCGCCATACGCTTCGTTGACCGCTTCGGCCAATTCTTCGACCCAAACATAATCGGACGAAGACAAACTGAGCAGGCTGATCTCTTCAAAACCGGTGTACTGAACGATTTCGTCAATCGCCGCCATAATCTCGTCGACGGGACGTTCTCTGACCGGTCGCGTGACCATGCCGGCGTGACAAAAGCGGCAGCCGCGCGTACAGCCGCGCATGATCTCGATTGGCGCGCGATTATGCACAGTATCGATGTTGGGCACTATAAACTTGGTGAAGGGCTGGGGCAGGGTAATCACAATCCGCTTAAGAATGCGCTCGGGCAGATTTGGCTCGTTCGGCGTGATCGAACGCACAGTGCCGTCGTCGTGATATTCAACATCGTAGAATTGCGGCACGTACATGCCTTGAATCTTGGCGATTTCTCGCAACTGCTCATGCCGGGGAAGGCCGCGCGTTTCCCCGATCTTGGCGGCGATTTCGACAATGATCTCCTCACCTTCGCCAATGACAAAAGCATCAATGAAATCTGCCATCGGCTCGGGATTAAAGCAGGCGTGCCCGCCCGCGATGACCAAGGGATAGCGTTCGTCGCGATCGCGGCTGAGTATGGGCATTCCGGCCAAATCAATCAAGTTTAAGGCGTTTGTATAGAGTTGCTCGTAGGGCAGACTGATGCCGAGCAAGTCAAATTCGCTGACCGGCCGCTTGCTTTCCAGAGCATACAGCGGAATATCCTGCTGGCGCATGATGCTTTCCATATCAAGCCAGGGCGAAAACACGCGCTCCGCCAGCATATTGTTCTGCAGGTTGATTTGGTTGTAGAGATTCATTATGCCCAAATTGGACATGCCCAAATCGTAAATGTCCGGGAAGGCCAGGGCGACTTTGATGTCGATGCTGTCCCAATCCTTGACGACGCTGTTGTACTCGCCGCCGACATAGCGCCCGGGTTTTTCCACTTGTAGGAGGCAACGTTCCAATCTAGCCTCAATGGACTGAAGCGACATTGCTCATGCTCCCGTGGATAGCGTGCGTCTCAAAATGCATATGCAAGATTATATCGCAAGCCAAATCTCCTGTATAGCGACGACGGCGCTCACGCTGGCGCTGCCCATATTGCTCCTGATGTGCTCGACCTTGTCGATCGTCGCGCAGGACAAGGCGCCCGTGATTTCCGCTCAAAACATAAGTCGGCTCGGTCCGGCGCGGCAAATCGACTACGCCGACCTGGACGGCGAATTCGAAGTTGGTTGGTTCGCGACTGACAAAAGCGCGAGCGAGTTCGTGATTCTCGACCGAGATATGCGAGTCTATCGCGTCTGGGACCCGGAAGCCGTTCGCGAGATTCACTTTATGGAAACGTCGCCTGATGATGTCATCGCAGTTTTGGACGCCATGTACCTTGGCGATATACCGGTGGTTCTGTTCCGTCATGAGCGGCACGCCTACATCAATCGGCATCAGCTGGGCCAGGCGAATGAATACCTCGCGCTATTTGGCGATAGCGAGCGAAACGAAATCATAGTCGAAGCTATTGATTCTGAAGGCGAGCCGGTCTTTCTGCGCTATCAGATGTCATCCGATGGGGAGATGCTGACGTTTGATAGCCGGGTCGCTATGCCGACTTTGGAGAGCAACGCCCCGGCCGTACGCGTCGGCAGAGTGCCGTTCCCCCATGTGATTTTATCGTCGTTGAGCGACGGCAACTTGACTGTGTACAGATTAGTGAATTCAAGTGGGGCATTTGCAAAGGACCAGTACGCGCTCGTTGATGGTCCTGCCGTAGCCGGCTCGCTGAACGGCAATCAGTTCGCCTGGATTGATCCGAGGTCAGAGCGCTTGAATCTGCTCGATTTGTCTTCGGGTGAAAACCGCGTCGTTGCTGACCTAGGGGGTAAATATGCTCAGTACCTGCTGCTAACCCACGATGCGTCCGCAATCATAATGGTCAATGTCGACTTCAAACCGCACGTCTACGCTTGGGTTGCCTTCAGCGGTCAGCGACTTGATCTCGGGCCTTATCGCGAATGCGGACGAATCCCCGACAAGGTAAGTCTTAGCGGGGATGGCGCGAGTCTCATCATCGGCTGTGACAGAGGCTTGGAAATCTGGCAGATCATACCTGCGCAATAGTTTGTCTGCGCGCGGACGCAAGACAAACGCGCTTCATCAGGCGATATGAATTGTTAGCTTGTCTTCGGGAACGCTAAGCGTCGGTTTAGCTTCGACCTTGCATTTGAGGACTCGAACCGATGTCCAGGTCAAAGTTGGCATAAATCCGCGGCTATTTTGCCGGCAATGCGCGCATTGTTGATCAACAGGGCAGTGTTGGCCACCCGCGACTTGCCGTCCGTCAGTTTGCTCACGCGCTCCAACACAAAGGGCGTGATATCTTTGCCGGATATGCCTGCCTCTTCCGCTTCAGCAGTGGCTTGTTCGATAGCTGCTTCGGCAATCCCAATGTCGAGCGCATGTTCCTCTGGCACGGGCGCGTTGATTAGAACCCCGTGCTGCGCGCCGATTGACCTTGCTGCGGCGATGATGCGGGCCGCTTCAACGGTGGAGTCAATTCGCTGATCAAGTTGCAGATCGGTGTGGCTCGAATAGAAGGAGGGCAAGACATCGGTACGGAATCCTAGAACCGGCACGCCTTGTGTTTCCAACACCTCCAAGGTCAGCGCCAAATCAAGAATAGACTTCGGCCCAGAGCACACGACGGCGACAGGCGTTCGTCCCAACTCGATGAGATCGGCCGAGACATCGTGAGGCTGTCCTCGATGCACGCCGCCGATGCCTCCCGTTGCAAACACGTTTATCCCGACCATATTCGCAACAATCATGGTAGCGGCCACGGTAGTGGCGCCATATTCCCGATTGGCGATAGCGATAGGCAGATCGCGCCGGCTGCATTTTCGCACCGTCCCGGCCGGTCGCTCCGCCAAATCTCGAATCTGATCTTCTGTCATACCCACAGTGACGGCGCCGTCGAGCACGGCCATCGTCGCCGGAACCGCTCCTGATTCTCGGACCGCGGACTCCATTTGCAGCGCAATGTCTATATTGGTTGGATACGGCAGACCGTGTGTAATCAAAGTCGATTCCAGAGCGACGACAGGCCGTCTGTCGTCCAGCGCCCGCTTGACTTCCGGATTGACATTGAGATGTTTGTGCATTGGCATTTCCACTCAGCTTGAAAGCGCAATTCTAGCATAGAGCGCCCAGCGGCATTTAGAGACGGTCGCAAGATCTGCAAAACGCCTTATTTCGGCAGCAAGTGCAGCTTGAATCGATGCGCGTGATGATGATAGTCCGCCAGCCCCATTGCCTCAATGAGCTGATCGGGACGCATGTTCCCGCGCTCGCCGACGGATAAATGCGCGATCAAGTCGCCCGTCTCGTCGATGCGCAGCCCGATGATAAGCGGTCGCAGGTCCATCACGCTGCGCTTGCGTTTCCGGACTTTTTCTACCACTATGGTTTTGCGCAGGAGAATGTCGGCGATGCGCTCTTGCAAGACGCCCGCTTCAAGCGGATCAACAAAATGAATGCGATACTCGGCGCTGATGATGCGCGATTGTACCGTACCTTCGCGCAAGTCCACATCGTCAATAGCGTGAATCGAAAGGCCGTGCGGCGCGACACGCAGCAGACTAGCGGTCAGCATTGCCGCGTCGATCTCGATTGATTCGCGCAGAGCGATATCCAGAATCTCGCATTCGCTGGTGATGCCCAGGGGCAGCGGCATCGCCAGCTGAATCCGCGGGCGGGTATTGAATCCACGCGTATACAGGATAGGCAGCCCGGCGCGGCGCAAAACCCGTTCCCATATCTTGGCCATATCGAGGTTGCTGGTGTATTTCAGCGGCCCTGATTTTCCAAAAGTGATGCGCAAGCGCTGTACAACTGGAGAGACGTGAGTCATTGCTTTCGGTATTCTTATGGATTAGCCGTCCGCGTACAGGTAGAATATTGTACGCAACGAGCGCAAATCCGAGAAGGTGAATGCACCGCCATTATGAATGCCGACGAGCGACTGCGTGAGCAGCAAGGCGCGCAATTGGACCGCGCTACGAGAGGGCGCTTCCGCCGAATTGCCCTGTTTCCGTTTGTATTGGTATTGGGTATCGGTTTCGCTTATCTCGGCTTCGCCCTGTCATTGCAATCGCCGGTGCAAGTATCGGTGCTCTCCAACTCGGTGTTGACCTTGCTCGTGCTCTGTCCGGCGGCGGTCTGTCTCTTCCCGCTGGTTATCTTGTCCATGGTCCTTGTCGCGCTGATGAGCCGCTGGCAGCGGGCGACCGCTTCGCCATTGCGCCGGCTCGAAGCCTGGACAGCGGCTTTGGAAGGCAGCGCCGACAAATGGCTGGGTCGCATCGACGAGCGTGTCTTGGAAGCGGCGGTCGCTTTTGCGCCGATTCGACAATTGCTGCGTACATTTGATACACTAGCGGATGAAACGCACGACGAGGATCTGGGATGACCGAGTCCGATTCTGTTGCAAACTCACAAAGCCCATCAGAGCAGCGGTCGCGCAATCTGATGCTGGGCATCGGATTGGGCGCCATTTGCGGTTTGATCGCCAGCTATCTGTATTCCCGAGCCGCGGAAGAACATGACGATGGCGATACCGGCGCTGCGCGCTCGATCTCTACCGGGCAGCTCCTGGCGGTTCTGCTGGCCGTTCTTGGCGTGATACGACAGGTGGCTGAATTGGGCAAACCAAAAAAGCCCGGCAAGAAGTAGAGCTATGTGCGGTCGCTACACGCTGACTGCCGATGCTGAATCCATTCAGTTGGCATTTGACCTGGATGATGTCTCAGGCTGGGAACAGCCGCGCTACAATATCGCTCCATCGCAAATGGTGCCAGTCATCACAAATAGGGATCCAACGGCGCTGACCTTCGTGAAATGGGGATTGGTGCCGTCTTGGGCCAAAGATCCGGCAATCGGCAACCGAATGATCAACGCGCGCTCAGAGACGGTTGCCGAGAAGCCCTCGTTTCGCACTGCATTCAAGCGTCGACGCTGCTTGATTCCCGCCGATGGCTATTATGAGTGGACGAAGCGCGATGGCAAGAAAGTGCCGATGTACATTAAGCGAACAGATCGAGAGGTCTTCGCCTTTGCCGGTCTCTGGGAGAATTGGAAAAAACCGGACGGATCCTGGCTGAGCACCTGCGCGATCTTGACAAGGGAAGCCAACGACGCGATCAGCCCCATTCATCATCGTATGACGGTCATGATCGAGCCGGAGGACTACAAGCTCTGGCTGTCGCCGGATGAACTGAAGCCAGAGGAATGGAAACCGATGGCTGTCGGATGCGATTCGGACAAGCTGCGATACTTTGAGGTCTCAACGCAAGTCAACAAACCGATCAACGATAACCCCACCGTCATCTTTCCCGTCGCCTCCCCCAATCAACAGCAGCTCATGTGAACAATCGGCCGCTGTGGCGCTTGCCCGAAAACTAGCAAATACGCGCCCGGCTTTGGTCTACCCCCGCATTCCCGTCAAATCAATGGGGATGCTTCTTTCGCATTGAAGAATCTTGGGATTTCTGACGACTTGTAGCGTTCATGATTGGTCAATACTAGCGAGACTCAGTGACGCTAGCTCCCCTTCTCTGATGCTTCGGAGTGGGGGCCGGGGGGTGAGGTGGACTCGCGCGCAAGCGTGATGACTCATCGGACAAGCCTTATGGGCGCGCCAACAACGTCGACTCCCGGGAATTCCTACAGGCTCAAGACTCGAGTTGGCTCTTCTTGTGGCGCTCCATGATGTAGTTGAAGGGGTCTTCGCCCTGCGGAATAATGATCCGTCGAGAGCGACCGCCCGGCACAACTTCGCCGACTACCCCCAGATCTTCCAGCAAATCCATGATGCGGGCCGCGCGCGGATAGCCCAGTCCCAGTTTTCGCTGGATCAGCGAGGCCGATATCTCCTGCGAGTTCGCCACAAGCGCAATGACGTCTTCCAACATCGGATCGGTATCAGCGACTAGCTTGCGTCGCTCCAGCCCGAGTTCCCACGGGGCGGAGCGCTTTGGCGCGCGCAGACCCGCGTCAATCTGGGCTTTCTGCCATGCCTGCCAATGCTGTACCACCGCGCGCACTTCATCCTCGGTCACGTAGCAGCCTTGAACGCGCACAGGCCCGGCGGCTTCCGCGCCGAGGAAGAGCATGTCTCCCTTACCCAGCAGGTGCTCTGCGCCGGTCTTGTCGAGAATCACGCGGGAATCGGTGCCCGAGGCGACTGAAAAGGCGATGCGTGACGGAAAATTCGCTTTGATGAGCCCGGTTATCACATCAACGCTCGGTCTTTGCGTGGCCACTACCAGATGCATGCCGACGGCGCGCGCCATCTGCGCCAAACGCGCGATTGAAGTTTCAGTCTCCTCAGGATTGCTCGTCATCAAATCGCCGATTTCGTCGATCATAATCACCAGGTAGGGCAGGGTCTTTCCAACGACGCCATTCGCCAACTGCCGCGTGTTGTAGGCGTCTATGTGGCGTACGGATTGATTCTCCAGCAGTTTGTATCGTCGATCCATTTCGCGCGTGCACCAGCGCAAGACGCCGATGATACGCTGGTGGTCTGTTTCGACCGGTCCCAAGAGATGCGGTATCCCTTTGAAGCGCGTAAGCTCGACCATTTTGGGATCCAACATGATGATGCGCAGGCGACTGGGCGCGCATTGCATGAGCAGAGACGACGCAAGGGCAGCCATGCAAACGGATTTTCCCGAGCCGGTTGTGCCCGCGATGAGCAAGTGCGGCATTTGCGCCAAGTCAAACGCTACCGGTTTTCCCGCGACGTCGCGGCCCAATGGAATCAGCAGCGGGGATTCCGACCGTTCGCGTTGCTCCATGTATGCGGAGCTTTCCATGACATTTCGCAGCGACACAATGCCGGGACGCTTGTTGGGCACTTCGATACCCATGTAATTGGTCCCCGGCACGGGAGTCTCCATGCGCAGTCGTTTGGCCGCGAGCGCCAACGACAAATCACGCGAATACGATGCGATTTTGCTCATGCGGATGCGTTCGCTGCCGTCTGCCTTGTGCGGTTGGAGGGCATAACGCGTCACGGTTGGCCCCACTTGCACGTCTACCACATTGATCTCGATATCGAATTCCAGCAGCGTGTTCTCAATTAGCGCCACATTGTGGCTGATTTCTTCTTCTTCCGGCATCAAGAGTTCTGTTGCCTTCAAGAGATCCGTTGTCGGCAATCCAAGGGCATCGCCAGGCTGCGGATGATCATGCGGGATCGTCTCACGCTTCGCCGTAGCGTCCGGAAGCGTGGGTTCGCTTTTGCTGTGCCCGTTAACCGACGATGTCTCAGTTGCATCAACTGGCGAGCCATGAATCGGGTCCGTCGCTGTTTCTGAAGCTTCGGCAATCTTTGGCGCTACCATTTCCTCTTGCGCTTGCGCGCCAGACGCGCTCGGCGCCTGAACAGGCTGCACCTTGGATTTGTCATGTACCTGACGCCTTTGACGGATCTCGTCCGGAATGTTCTCAGGATGGGGGCGAATACGCATGATCCGCGTACGATATGCGGTTGAAGACGCCAGCTGCGTATACAGTCGCAACGTCTGTTTCTCAGCGAGTTCCTGCCTCGGCTGTATTGCCTGCCTGCTATACGCCTGCAGGGAGCGATTGGCGCTTTCTAGCGCGCCCACAATATGTCGTCGTTTCAGTCCAACGACCACTATCGTTGCCACCGCAGTTATCGACATGAACAGCGCCAACGCCGCCTGCCGACCGATGACAAGATAGAAGGGATAGCTCAAACCCCATCCGACCAATCCGCCGCCTTGACCGGCGCGCGCCAGGGCGCGCAATTCTATATCACTGTTGCTCAAATGCAGGATAGCCAGCGCCGACAGGAAGGCGATTTCCAGCGCCAGTAATCCCGTAGCCGTAAAGCGCAGGCGAATGCCGATTTTCGGCAACCACAGCAGCACGCCAAATGCGAACAGGGCGCCGGCCACAAACACGCTGCCGTCGCCAAACAGGTTGATCAGAATATCCGACCAAGCCACCGCCACCATAGCCTCGGAGGGAAAGTAGAGCGAGATGAATGAAAGTATGCCGAAGACAAATAAGGCAAAGCCGATTACTTCGTCGAGCCACGGCGGCAAGCTGTCTTTCAGGTCTTCCCAAAAGTCGAATTCCTGCGCATCTGAATCGAGCGGCTTGATGACGTCTTCCGCCCGTGCCGGGATCACGTCGCTCAATTGCTCGTCAACTGGCTCGCTGATTTCAGTTTCGTTTGGATGCTGCAACATGGCGCCGGATTGCCTCAGTTGAACATTGCCATTTAGACTAGCACAAATGGCGATTCTCGCAGCGCAATTCGGCGAGTAATACGCCATCGAAATCCGAGGGCGCGGGAAGGCAATTGCAAAGCGGTCGGGACGAGATCGCCGGTGGGCGCCTAAAGCCGTTAGCTCGAAAAGCGGTCGTCACTTTCGCGTTGCAAGATGAGATCGGTAACGGCAAGTATGGCGACGCGCTGCTTCCGATACAGGTCGGCTTCGCTCATGCTAAGGCGGCGCGCGACATCTCTCACCTTTCTCCGTTCGAGAAAGCGCAACTGTAAAATGTTGTACAGCGTCCATTCGGGACTGGCCAGTTTTCTGTCGCCTTCTGGCTTCAAGGTGGCGATGCAGTCCTCCAAGACCTTGCGCAAGGCGTTAATGGCGGTGTCTTGATCGCGAATCATGCGGCTCTGAACGACCCTCAAATTAATCAGGTTGCTTTGCGTGATGCCAGAGCCGCCCCAATAATGCCGAAGCGCGGCGCGCACTTGTTCGAACACTTCGTTGCGATCGGGCAGGGCGCTAAATCGATAATCGCTCACCCGCATTTGCCGATATTCCAATTGCCCGGCGCGCGATCGCGTCATCTGGAATTGAGGCAGCAAACCCTCCAACAAACCGTATATTTCGACTTGCAGCGTCATGTCTTCGAGGCTAGTCTCAATCCGATCCAGATACATTCGCGCGATGCTGTCCGGGGACTGCAATTCCTCGTGCAATTGCTCGCCAGGCCTTAGCAGGCCCAGTGCCGCTGTAATAGCGGCGGATGATTCGGCTGCCGCCCCTGGTTTGCTCAACAGTGGGATGACGGTGAATTCGTTCCAGCTAGCGAGTCCGCGGTTGATTCCATTGGAAGTCAGATTCGCGATTGCCGCGGCGAATCCGTCATCATCGGCAAGATCTTCTTCCGTGAATTTGATTGAGCCGATACTGCAGAGGAATTCACATCCGCCGTTTTCCAGTCGCACAAGAAACGCCGTATCGATGCGCAAATGGTCACAGATCGATGCTGTAGTGGCGGCAATGAGCTGCGTTAAATCGCCTTGGGTTAGCACGCGTTCGCTAAGCGACTGCAATTTGGTGATCTGCGCGTCGTCTTCGTCGCGATAGATGAAGAAGAGTTCAAGATAGGGAAGCACAAGCGAAACAAACCATTGCCAAAGCAAGACTGCGGCGACCACCGCCGGTGGTGTGAACGCTTCGCCCGGCAGCCCCAGTATCCGCGTCGCTTGCGCCGTAAAATTCACCACCCCCAGCGCAATCAGCCCAGTGGCGGGACCGCGCAGCAGAAAGTCCAGCAACTGCTTTTTGACCAAACGGTCCGGGATATCCGAGCCAAAAAAGTAGAGCGGATATGACAAGAAAAACAGCATCAATATGATGATGACGTTGGCCGTGTTAATGACCAACAGCCCAAATACAGAGAATTCGTCGCCCGGATTGAGCAATACTGAATAGGGGAAGATTCCGAGCGCGGGCGTAAGAATCGCAATTTGTAGATAACGCATGCGACGTTCGGTGCTGTCGGTTAAGCAACGCCGGCGGGCTCTCTGTACATTGTAGAAAGCGAATCCATTGGCAATCACGAAGTAAGCGAGATACACCGCGAACACAGAACCGGCTTGACTGCTAACCTGGCTGTCATGAATCACGAATTGGAAGAGCGCATCGCCGAACGCAGCCGTCAACAGGAATCCGGCGCCGACCAGATAGAGGATTCGGATCGCCCGCTTGCGGCGTCCGCGCGACGGCAGGCCTGTTGTTGCCAGCAGAGAGTCGGAAAGGTGATACATGGCCGCGGGAATAAATGCGATGCCTATCCACTGCAATCGCGCGGCAGTCTGGTGAGTGACGCTATCCGGACCGAGCGAGATAAAGGCGTCGGCGACGTAGGCCACCGTGACACAGGCCAGCACAACCGCCGACGTCTTGGCGACGCGGTTGTTAAGATTGCGCGTCAGGTTGAATAACAACAACGAAACGGCGATGATCGCGTTGGATGCCGTCAGCGTCTCGTTTACAGTGAGCAATGCTGTCGTCGCCAGGTCCAAGATCTGTCCCCAATGGAAAATACATTCAACATCAAGTTTATCAAGATTCTGAAATGCGGATGTTTGCTAGACAGAAACGCTGAAGAAGACCGCGATCTCACGGCTGGCAAAATGGCGGTCGTTAAAGCCGCAAAACGCGAATCCCATGGACTGCGCAAACTGGATGCACGGGTAGTTAACGGTGGCAATTTCAAACATGATCTGTCGCAATTGGTGTTCTTGCGCCCAGAGCCGCGCCACATTTACCATGCGCGAGCCGAGGCTTCGACGGCGGAAGGGCATGTCGACGACAAGATCTTGGAGATATGCAATCTGACAAGTCTCGTCCACGCGCATCGAGACAAATCCCAATAATCTGTTTGTGGCGCTCTCCTGCACAACAACGAAGCAATGGCGATGATAAATCGCCAATTCCAAATGGCGGGGATGTGTTTCATGTCTCGCTTCCAGCGGCCGCGGCAGTCGTTGACGGCGACAGCTGATATGAGTATCACCTGCCTCTTCCCGCACGGTCATTTGCCAAACGTGCTCCGTTACGTATTCGCTTTGGAGCGCCATACAATAAGGTATATCGGCCTGCATACCGTCACGGATCACGATTTGAGAAGGATCGAATGCCGGATGAACCATTTATGCGCATACTCCAACTATTGCCGAACCCAGCGCTCCGGGCGTCAATTCCGCCACAAAACAATGACCCCTATCAACGTATCGAATCGGGGTCATGCAGTAGTATACGGCATTTTCGGAGATAGCGCAGACGCTGCTATACCTCGTAGAGGTAATCCTTCAGAATCACATGCGCGGACGACTGGCGCAGACGATTGAGCGCTTGCGCTTCCAACTGGCGCACACGTTCGCGCGTGACGCCGATTGTCTGGCCCACTTCTTCCAGCGTATACACGCGTCCATCGGCCAGACCGTAACGAAGCCGCAGAATTTGCGCTTCTCTGGGTGGCAGCTTGTCCAGGGCCTGCTGCAGCTGCACGTGCAAGAGGTGCGTAGCTACTTCATCAGAAGGCGCGGGACTGTTGACATCTTCAACGAAATCGCCAAAGGTAGAATCCCCATCGTCATCGATCGGCGTTTCCAGGCTGACCGGACGCCGCGAAATCTCCAGCAGATTCTCCACCTTATCCGACGTGGTTTCCATGCCGCGCGCCAACTCATCAATCTTGGGCTCCCGCCCCAGCTCCTGCAGGAGCTGCAACTGCACGCGGCGCATCCGATTGAGCTGATCGCCCATGTGGACCGGGACACGGATCGTTCGTCCCTGGTCGGCGACGGCGCGACTTACGGCTTGACGAATCCACCAGGTGGCGTAGGTGCTGAATTTATGACCGCGCTGGTATTCGAACTTGTTGGTCGCCCGAATCAAGCCGATATTTCCTTCTTGAATCAGATCAAGGAAGGGCACGCCGCGTCCGATGTATTTCTTGGCGACGCTGATCACCAAGCGGGCGTTAGCGCGAATGAGGTGCTCCTGCGCCTTTTCGCCGTCCATCACTACGCCGCGCAGTTCTTGCTCTTCGCTCCAGGTCAATTCATCGGCTCGACCATCCAAGGCGTCTTCCAAATGCGCGCTCGCGAATACCGCGGCTTCCATGCGTTTCGCCAACATCACTTCCTCTTGCGCGGTCAGCAAGGGAACACGGCCAGCCTCTTTCAGATACAGCCCGACAACATCGTCCGTATCGAGCGCAGCCTGGTAGCCGGCATCAGTGGTCAGATCCTTCTTTAGCACCGCCAGGAGCGCATCACGCTCTTCAGCGTCGTCCTCGTCGCTTTCGGCGGCCAGGGGCGCTTGGTCCGGCTTGCTTTCCTTGGTCTCCGTTTCCGAAGTCTTGCTGGTGGACGGTACAACATCAATGCCTGCTTCCAGCAAGCTGTCCATCAGGTCATCGAGCAGCGCCACATCGCCTTCGACATCGGGCAATAGCTCCAGGATGTCGTTGTAGGTGACAAAGCCCTGCTTATTCGCTCGTTCGACGAGCTGCTTCCGAATTTCTTCGCGCTGTGTCAAATTCGTAACATTTTCCAAAACTGCAACCACGGAAACGCCTTTCTACTTACCGTGTTTTGATCGCACCGACCAAAATAACAGATCACGCAACAAGGAAATATTTTGACGTCATGCCAGCCGGTCGCGAACGAAATCTGACGCAGCGTCCTTCTCTACTATAATGATACATCAGCATTCGAGGTTCTTGCCGGTCACTTGCACACTTGAATCCTTTGGTTGCCGGCTTCACGATTGCTATTACACGGTGAGAATGAGATTTCTCTCACCACTGCGTTAGTACCCAAACTAACCCACATAAAGTCAGACGCACACCTTCCGGGTGCGCCTCCCTAATGCCAATATAGCAATTTAACGCCAATTTGATTAGTTGTCAAGTTTTTGCTACCGCATTATTTATCGAGAATGTCCGGCGCCTACCATTTACGACTGGATGGGTCCGTGCTCACCTCGATTGCGGTCGGAAATCGGACATTCACAATCGGGAAAGCTTGGACAAGTCAGCATCATGGCTTGGCCATTGACCGACAAGCGCGGAGGCGCCAATAGCGGACAGAATACATGGGCCGTGAAAACTCTACCGGACATGGTGCAACTTGCACAAGGAAAACGGAAAAGTGCATAAGGTTGCGCCCATTTCTTGACGGGATTGATGCTTTTCATTTAGAATTCACCAAGTATCCGCAGTGAGGAAGCGTGACTTTGAAACTGACTACAGCGCAGGTTGTGCAGTGCAGGCGTAGGCCAGCTCATCCGCAAAACGAGTTCAGCGTGGTCTGTTTCGCTTTGGAATGATACATTTTCCGCAAAACCGTCGTTTACACCCTGATCTCAAGAAAATGGTCAGGGTTTTTTGTTTGTAAGGAGGGTATTGATGGCGGTGATTCGTGCCGGAATCTTCGGCGGGTCGGGCTACGCGGGTCTCGACCTCGTCGAGTTGCTGAGCGGCCACCCCGGCGTAGAATTGGTTTTCGCGACATCGAGCGCTTATGAAGGACAACCTGTACCCGGGACGTCGCTGCGATTTGTGGCGCCCGATAAGGCGTCGCTGGCCAACGTAGACGTCATATTTCTCGCGCTGCCGCATACGGCTTCGGCGCGGGTGGCCAAGCGCGGGCTCGATGCCGGGATCAAGGTGGTTGACTTGTCGGCTGATCTGAGGCTCGATAGCGCCGAAGCCTACAGCGCCGATTATGACAGCGCGCATCCGCATCCAGAACTGTTGGCAGCGCCGTATGGACTTCCGGAAATCAATCGCGCAGAGATCGCGCATGCTGATGCGGTGGCGACGCCGGGCTGCTATCCCACAACGACGCTGCTTGGATTGTTCCCGTTGCTGCGGCAGCGCGTGATCAAGCCGGACGTTCCAATTGTCGTTGACGCGAAATCAGGTGTCACCGGCGCTGGGCGCAAACCTTCTATCACCACACATTTCGCCGAGGTTTATGGCAACCTTTTGCCGTACAAGGTTGGGCGCTCGCACCGACATATTGGAGAGATGGAACAGGAGTTGCGCAAAATCGATGACCGCGTCGGTCCGGTTATATTTTGTCCCCATCTTCTGCCCGTGGATCGTGGGCTTATGTCGAGCATTTATCTCACATTGGATGACAACGTTAGCAGTGATCAGGTACATGACGTCTACAGCGAAGTGTACGATAATGAGCCATTGGTCGATGTCCTGCCATTGAGCGAGCAGGCCAGTCTCAAGCACGCCGTAAAAACCAACAAATGTGTCATTAGCGTCACGCCGATCTTGGAGCGATACGTTCATGTCACCAGCGTAACGGATAACCTGCGCAAGGGCGCGTCGAGCCAGGCGCTGCAAAATATGAATCTGATGTTCGGTATAGAGGAAACGCTGGGTTTGATCTAGTGGCTGCGCCAATCTCAGTTGTTAAAATATCCGGTCACTATCTGGATGACGCAGAGTTGTTAGGGCGATTTGCGCGCGTGGTCGCCGATCGTGACGAGCGGATTGTGATCGTCCATGGTGGCGGCAAAGAGATTTCTCGACTGCAAGAAAAGCTGCATATCGAGCCGCGTTATGTGGACGGACTTCGTGTAACGGATGCCGAGTCTTTGGCATTGGTAGAGATGGTCTTGTGCGGAAGCGTGAACAAACGCGTAGTGCGGCAGCTCGTGCAAGCTGGTGTGGACGCGCAAGGGCTTTCCGGCGTCGATCGAGGCTTGGTGCGCGCGCGAAAGTTGCAGCATCCCGATGTCGATATGTGTTTCACAGGCGCGGTAGAATCGGTGCGTCCGGAAGTATTGACGGCAGTCCTTGACCTTGATATTACGCCGGTAGTCGCTCCAGTCAGCCTGGGCCGATGCAGCAATTTCAACCTCAATGCCGATCCTGTGGCTGGCGCGTTGGCAACGGCGATTGAAGCCGACAATGTCGTTTTCATTTCAAACGTTGCCGGTGTTTTGGTCGATGACAAGCCGGTCGAGCTGTTGACCGCGTTGGACGCGAGGCATCTGATTGCGAGCGGCGTGATTCATGGCGGCATGATCCCAAAGGTCGAATCGGCGTTAGAAGTGCTATTGGCGGGCGTACCGCGAGTAACCATCACGGACCTTAAGGGCTGGGCAAGCGATGGCGGCACCACATTCATTCATTAGGGCGCAAATGTTGAAAGCAGAGGGAAAAGATGACGATTCAAGCTGATGCAATTGAAAAAGACCGAAACTATAGTGTGCCGGTGGCGGCTCGCCCGGATTTCGTGCTCGCGCGCGGCGAAGGCGTAACGCTCTACGATACCGAGGGCCGGGCGTATACCGATTGGGTCGCTGGAATTGCGGTCAATGCCCTGGGCTATGGCGATCAAGAGCTGAACGCGGCAGTCGGTCAGCAAATGGACACGGGATTGATCCATGTCAGCGGTCTTTACCATACGCAAGCGCTGGCCGAGTTAGCTGAACTGCTCTGCAGCATTTCGTTCGCGGAGAAAGTCTACTTCTGCAATAGCGGCGCCGAAGCCAATGAAGGCGCGTTGAAATTCGCCCGCAAGCTGGCCTACAACAAAGAGTTGACTCACAAGACCAAGGTGGTGAGTTTCAGCGATGCCTTCCACGGCCGGACGATGGGAGCGCTGGCCATCACGCCGAAGGAAAAGTACCAAATCCCCTTCAGACCGATGGTGCCCGGCGCGGTCGTTGGAGAATTCAACAGTATCGAAAGCGCCTCGGAGATCATCGACGACGAAACGGTGGCTGTCATCGTCGAGCCAATTCAGGGTGAAGGCGGCATCAATATCGCGACGGCGGAGTTTTTGCAGGCCTTGCGGCAGCTCTGCGATCAACATCAAGCGGCTTTGATCTTCGATGAAATTCAGTGCGGCATGGGCCGCACCGGAGAGCTTTGGGCATATTCGTTCAGCGGTGTGACGCCGGATATCATGACCCTGGCGAAGCCGCTGGCTGGCGGTCTGCCCGTTGGCGCAGTTTTGACGAACGAGGAAGTCGGCAGCGCCATGAGCCCGGGCGATCACGGTTCCACATTTTCGGGCGGCGCCGTCGTCATGCGCGCCGCGGAAGTGGTGATCAATCGCGTCATCAGCGACGGCTTCATGGAGCATGTCAAAGAAGTTGGCGACTATCTGCTGGAGCGCTTGTCCGAGATCAATAGTCCTCACATCACCGATGTGCGGGGTCGTGGTTTGATCGCCGGCATCGAACTGGACATACCGCCGGCAGGCATCGTGAACCAAGGTTATGAGCATGGATTGCTGCTGGCAAGTTCCGGAAGCAACGTGATTAGATTTATCCCGCCGCTGATCATCGAAAAGAAGCATGTCGACGAGTTGGTCGAGAAACTGACTTCCATCCTGGAGGGCATTGATGATCAAGCTGAATCCTAATGTCGCATCCGTAGAGGGTTTCCAAGCCGCCGGCGTTCACGCTGGACTGAAGAAAGACGGCGCGCTGGATTTCGCCTTGATCGCCAGCGAAAGCGACTGCGCGACGGCCGGCGTGTTCACGCGCAACATGGTCAAAGCGGCGCCGGTGTTATTGGGCATGGAGCGCCTGCAGCGAGACGCGCAGCGCATCCGTGCCGTGGCCATTAACACAATCAGCGCCAACGCTTGTACCGGCGCGGAAGGATTGACCAATGCGCGCGCGATGGCGGATAATGTGGCAGCGCGGCTCGGCGTGGCGCCGGAGCAAGTACTGGTCATGTCGACTGGTGTCATCGGCACGCACCTGCCCATGGACAAGATACGGCGCGGCGCTGAATTAGCCGGTGACGCGCTCGGCAATCATTGGCGCGAGGCGGCGGCCGCTATGATGACTACCGACACGCGTCCGAAGTTGGCTTCAGTCACGGTGGAGTCGACGCAGGGGACCTATACGCTTGCCGGCGTGGTCAAAGGCGCGGGCATGATCGCGCCCAATATGGCGACCATGCTGAGCGTCATCGTGACCGATGCCAAGCTGGCGCAGCCGGATGTTCAGCGGGCGCTCAACGCAGCCACGCGGCATAGCTATAATCGAATCGTCGTCGACGGCGATACCAGCACAAATGATACGGTCTTCTTGCTGAGCAACGGCGCGAGCGGCGTCGATATCGCAGATGATCATGGCTTATCGCAGATTCAACGGGCCTTGGATATGCTCGCGCAGCATTTGGCGCAGGCCGTGGTGCGAGATGGAGAAGGCGTCACCAAGTTCGTCACCTTAAACATCACCAACGCCGAATCCGAAGCGGCAGCCGAACGCATCGGTCAAACGATTGGCGCGTCGGTCCTGACCAAGTCCGCATTCTATGGCAGCGACGCCAATTGGGGACGAATTGTGGCCGCCGCCGGACGCGCAAACGCGCCTTTTGATCCCGATCGATCATCGCTCTGGGTAGAATCCGGAGAATCAGTTTCGGAATCTGAGCCCGGTCTTTTGATCTTCCGCAGCGGCACACCCACCGATTATCTGGAAGATGATGCGGCGGCGATCATGGCCGCGCCTTCGATCAGCTTCACGCTGGATTGTGGTATGGGAGACGGCAGAGCCATCATCTGGACCTGCGATATCAGTCACGATTACATCAGTATCAACGGCGATTATCGCTCTTAAGATCGAGGACACCGATGACCGCGGTTTTGGCCCTTGAGGACGGAAGCGTTTTCCCCGGAGACGGCTTTGGCGCCCAAGGTTATCAAACCGGCGAAATTGTCTTCAATACTTCAATGACCGGCTATCAGGAAATCCTGACTGATCCATCCTACTATCAGCAAATCGTGACCATGACCGTGCCGCATGTCGGCAATACGGGCATCAATCTGGAAGACCTTGAATCTTCGCGCGTTTGGGTCTCCGGTTTTGTGGTGCGCGCTTTAAGCCCCATTGTCAGCAACTGGAGAAATCGCGGCGATCTCGGCAGCTACCTGCAGGATCAAGGCATCATCGGAATCTCCGGCGTAGCAACCCGCGCATTGGTGCGGAATATTCGCGAGAAAGGCGTGATGCGGGCGGCAATCGCGCACGGCGAGGCCGCCAGTGATATTCCCGCCTTGATCAAGACTGCGCGCGAGGCCTTGGATATGAGCGGCGCCAACCTGGTCGATCATGTTACGACGGCCGCCGCTTATGATTGGACGGCGAGCAGCGATCCGCAGTGGTATGGAAGTCACGCGCATTCGCAAAACGCGCCGCTCATCATCGCCTACGACTATGGCATCAAGCACAACATCTTGCGTATGCTGACTGACCGCGGCCTGCGGCTAAGAGTCGTGCCAGCGCATACGCCTCCTCATGAAATCCTGGATATGCGCCCGGCCGGTTTGTTTCTCAGCAACGGACCCGGTGATCCGGCCGCGGTCGATTACGCCATCGATAACATCAGACGCCTCTTGGGCAAGCTGCCGATTTTTGGCATTTGTCTCGGCCATCAGATTCTGGCGCTGGCATTGGGTGGCCGTACTGAAAAAATGCGTTTCGGGCACCGCGGCGGCAACCAACCGGTCAAGAATCTGGCCACCGGCGCAGTGGAGATCGCCGCGCACAATCATGGATTCGCCGTTTCGGCCGCTAGCGATTTGAATGGCGGGGAAGTCACGCATATCAATCTGAACGACAATACGGTCGCCGGTCTGCGACATCGAGATTTGCGCGCCTTCAGCGTGCAGTATCATCCGGAGGCTTCGCCCGGTCCCCACGATTCGCTCTACTTATTTGACGAATTTGTCGCCGCAGTCCTGCAACACGTATAAATATGATTTCGTCGGGCACGTACCTAAGCGGCTGGAAATCCTGATATGCCGAAGCGCACAGACATCGAAACGATCATGATTATTGGGTCAGGTCCAATAGTCATCGGTCAAGCTTGTGAGTTCGACTACAGCGGCGTGCAAGCCTGTAAAGCCTTGAAACAGCAGGGTTTCCGGGTCGTGCTGGTGAATTCGAATCCGGCCACCATCATGACAGACCCTGAATTCGCCGATGCTACCTATATCGAGCCCTTGACACACGAGATTTGCGAAAAAATCATTGAGGAAGAAAAACCAGATGCCGTCTTGCCCACAGTCGGCGGCCAGACCGCGCTAAACCTCGCCGTGCAATTGCAGGAATCGGGCGCCCTGGCGCGCCACGGCGTTGAGTTGATCGGCGCCACGCTGACCAGCATTCTGCTGGCGGAAGACCGACAGCTATTCAATGACACCATGCGCGAGATCGGCTTGCATGTGCCGGATAGCAAAGTCGTAGATAAAGTCGACGATGCGCTCAGATTCGCGGACGAGATAGGTTACCCCATCCTCATTCGCCCCTCGTTCACCTTAGGAGGGGCGGGCGGAGGCGTCGCCTATGACGCGGAAGAATTGCGCGAAGTGGCGGCAAATGGCATTCACCAGAGCCCGGTAGGGCAGGTGCTGGTTGACCGGAGTTTGCTGGGCTGGAAAGAATACGAGCTGGAATTGATGCGCGATGCGGCTGGCAACTTTGTCGTCGTCTGTTCCATCGAGAATCTCGATCCCATGGGCGTGCACACCGGCGACAGCATTACCATCGCGCCGGCGCAGACACTCACCGACAAGGAAATGCAGCGGCTGCGCAACATGTCCCGTCAAATCTTCGATCGGGTCGGTATCACCACCGGCGGCGCCAACGTGCAATACGCCATTAATCCTGACGATGGCGACGTCTACGTGATCGAGATGAATCCGCGCGTATCGCGCTCCTCGGCGTTGGCCAGCAAGGCCACCGGATTTCCCATAGCCAAGATTGCCGCGCTGCTCGCGGTCGGCTACACCTTGGATGAAATTCCGAACGACATTACGCGCCAAACGCCTGCGAGCTTCGAACCGTCGCTCGATTACGTCGTCGTCAAGATACCGCGCTGGGACTTCAAGAAGTTCGCGGGCGCAGATCCCGTTTTGGGTCCGCAAATGAAGGCTGTTGGCGAAGTCATGGGAATCGGCCGCACCTTCCCCGAAGCGCTGCAAAAGGCTGTCCGATCGCTCGACATCGGCATTGACGGTTTTGGCAGCCAAACCACCGACACACTGTCACCGGAAGTCTTGACCGTGCCTACGGCGCAGCGGCTCTTTCAAGTGGCGTCGCTCATCGGCGACGGCGTCTCGCCCGAAGAGATCGTCAAGCGCACGCACTTCGATCCCTGGTTTGTGCAACAGATGCAGGGCCTAATGACCATCCATCGTTCCGTGGTGGACAAAGACTTGTGTATCGATGACCTCGACAAGTCCGATTGGCTGAAACTCAAGCGGTTTGGATTCAGCGACGCTTATGTCGCCAAGCTTGTGCGCCAAGACGAAAGGACCGTCAGACTGCATCGAAAGTCGTTGGGCGTCACCGCGCACTTCTATCGAGTGGATACCTGCGCCGCAGAATTTGAAGCGCATACGCCTTATCTGTATTCGACCTACGAGACGGGCGACGAATCCAAACCGACTGACAATCGCAAAGTGATGATCTTAGGCGGCGGACCGAATCGTATCGGCCAAGGCGTTGAGTTCGATTACTGTTGTGTCCATGCTTGTTTCGCGCTCAAGAAAATGGGATTTGAGACGATCATGGTCAATTGCAATCCCGAGACTGTCAGCACCGATTATGACACCGCCGATCGCTTATATTTTGAGCCGCTAACCGCCGAAGATGTGATGAACATCGTCGACCGCGAGGCGCCCGAAGGTATTCTCGTTCAGTTTGGCGGTCAAACGCCATTGAACATCGCTCGCGAGCTGGAGGCGCTTGGCGCCCCGATTTGGGGCACCTCAGTCGATACCATTGATCTGGCCGAAGACCGAGAGCGCTTCAACAACTTGATGCGCGAGCTCAAGATTGCCCAGCCTGTCGGCGCCACCATCCTGGAGCGGAGCGAGGCGTCATCGGCGGCAAAGCTGATTGGGTACCCGGTGCTGGTGCGTCCCAGTTACGTACTCGGTGGGCGAGGCATGGCCATCGTCTTTGATGAGGCGCAGCTCTTGGAATGGCTGGATGACCATGTTGTCTGGGGCGAGCATCCGGTCTTGATTGATCAGTTTCTCGATGATGCATATGAAGTCGATGTAGATGCCTTGGCTGATGGCGAAGACGTGACCGTCGGCGGTATCATGCAGCATATCGAACAGGCCGGCGTGCACAGCGGCGATTCCGCAAGCGTGGTGCCGCCCTACAGAATCAGCTACTTTCATCTCGATATTATTCGGGACTACACGCGGAGAATCGGCAGGGCAATGCAAATCAAGGGCTTGTTCAACATTCAATTCGCCATCAAGGACGATGAAGTATTTGTACTTGAGGTGAATCCGAGGGCGAGCCGCACCGTGCCATTCATCAGCAAGGCGACCGGTCATCCGCTGGCGAGCTATGGCGCTCGGATTGCCGCCGGCCAAACGCTACGAGATATCGGTTTCCTTGCCGAACCGCTGATTGAACGATTCTTCATCAAAGAAGCTGTCTTCCCGTTTCAGAAGTTCCCGGGCGTTGATACGCGCTTGGGACCGGAAATGCGTTCTACGGGCGAAGTCATGGGCCATGCCTCAAACTTCGGGCACGCCTTCGTCAAGTCACAGATTGCCGCCGGCACGTCCCTCCCCAGCAGCGGCACGGTATTCATCAGCGTCAATGATTTTGATAAAGCCGCGGCCGGCAAGATCGCCCGTGACCTGAGCCGCTTCGGTTTCGACTTCGTCGCTACCGATGGCACGTCCGACTGGCTGGATGGCTTGGGAATCCGGAATCAACGGGTAAAGAAGCTGTCTCAAGGCGTGCCAAGCATTATCGATCTGATGCGAGAGGGCCGAATTAATCTGATCATCAATACGCCTTTGGGAAGCCAGGCTCATAGCGATGGCGTCGAGATCCGCAGCAGCGCCTACGCCTTGAGCATACCGATTATCACCACGATGAGCGCTGCGGCGGCTTGCGTGCAGGGTATCCGTCGCTTGCGAGAACAACCGCTTGCGGTTCGCAGTTTGCAGTCGCATTACGCGGCCATCGGCCAATCCGCGACATAGTGAAAGGGTGCGCCGGTGAAGGTCCAGACCTACGAGCACTATCTTGACGAGATTCTGATCGACGAAGACCGGCTCCAGGCGCGTATCGCTGAACTCGGCAAACAGCTCAGCGAAGACTACGCTGACTGCCCTGACTTGCTGCTGCTTTGCATATTGAAGGGCGGGGTGATGTTCTTGACGGATCTGTCTCGCCATCTGGACGTGCCGCACATGATCGATTTCATGGCGGCGAGCAGTTACGGCGTCGGCGCGCGTCATAGTTCGGGATCGGTTCGCATCGATATGGATCTGCAGACGGATGTTCGCGGGAAACACGTACTGGTAGTTGAGGATATCATTGACAGCGGCCATACGCTGGGCTTTGTGCTCAAGACGCTGCGCAATCGCGAGCCGGCCAGCTTGAAATTGTGCGCGCTGTTGAACAAGCAGTCTCGCCGGGAAATCGAATTAGAGGTGGATTACATCGGCTTCGATATCGAGAACAAATTCGTCTTCGGTTACGGACTCGATCTGGACGAGCGGTTTCGCAATCTGCCCTTTGTCGGCGTCGTGAGACCGGATGCCCTCCTTGATGAATAACGCTCCGCCGCTGCTGGTCTGGCCGGCATTTGTGCGCGAACTGCAGGAGTTGTATCGAAGCAGGGCGCCGAAGCTCCCGCTATATCTTGTCGGCGGCTCTGTGCGTGACGCCTACCTTCGCGTTGAAACTACCGATGTGGATATCGCGGTAGACGGCGATGCGCTGAAAATCGCGCGACAATCGGCGGACTGGCTGAACGCTGACTTGTACATAATGGATCGGGAACGCGGCGTAGCGCGAGTTTTTGTGGAACGCGACTCCAAGACAATTCTGGTGGATTTCGCCCGCTTTCGCGGCGCGACGCTGGAGGACGATCTGCGCGATCGCGATTTCACCTTTAATGCCATGGCGGTTGACGTGCGCGGTGATTTAGCCCTTCTGCTGGACCCATTGGGAGGCGCCGCTGATCTGCGCGACAAAGTACTCCGTCTATGCTCGGGCGACGCCATCGCTTCCGATCCGCTCCGCGCCTTGCGGGCGATCAGACAAAGCGCGCAGTTAGGACTGAAGATTCATCCGGACGCCTTGACTCAGATTCGCAGTCACGGCCCAGGCATGCGCTCGACATCGCCAGAGCGATTGCGCGACGAATTCTTCAAGCTGCTGGCGCTCGAAGACTCGGCTCGAGCGTTGCGCGTATTGAAACATCTTGACTTGCTCAATACCGTTGTGCCCGGGCTAGGCTCGATTTCCAGAGCGCCGGTTTCTCAAGAATCGAGTCGCATTGCCTCCGATAGCGGCATGCAGGCCGTTGAGCGCATGAGCACATTACTGACGGCCATCAGCGGGAAGCGAAGCGACAACACAGCCGCCGCCTTCGACTTTGGCACACTGATCATGCAATTGGATAGATTTCGTCCGCAGTTGCAGCAACACATCACCCGAATCTACGGCAATGGCCGGCGGCGCGGTGAATTGATGATTCTTGGGGCGCTATTGCATCAATTTGGCCATGGCAACGCGAGCCACGATCGCCGGGAAGGCTCTGAGTCGATCGTGGTGGTGGTCGCACGGCAGCTGCGCCTTAGCCACGAGGAAGAGAAACTTTTGTTCGCGATGGTCGACAATGCTCACCGCGTCGATGACAGGGTCGAGTGGTCAGCCTTGGAGCGGCATCGCTTCTGGTTTCAGCTTGGCGAATCCGGCATCGATACCGCCTTGCTCAGTGCAGCCGTCTACCTGAGCGAGCATGGCATTGAGCTGAATCAGCGCAGGTGGCTGCGTTTCGTAGAAAACACGACCATCTTGCTGGACGCCTGGTTCAGTTTCCGCAATAGCCTCGTTTATCCCGAACTGCTTTTGAACGGCGATGACATCATGGCCCAGCTGAACATCAATCGCGGACCTATCATCGGACAACTGCTGACGGCGTTGCGGGAGGAGCAGGCGACCGACACGGTAACTACCGAGGCGGAGGCGCGCGCGTTCGTCGCGCAAGTCTACGACACAATGACCTAGTTGCCGCGCTTGCCAATCGACATCCGCATTCGCTCACTGATGCTCGAATGCGTAAAATAGCAGCAGGGTATTGCCGTATCTGCGCTGGTCCGTCAGGGTCAAATGCCGCAACTGCCGCTCGCTGTCATATTCACGCGGGTCTACCTGCACGATCACCTCACAGCCGGTCGCATGCCAATCTGCGTTGTTATCTAACGCGCGTAACGTTTCCCACCACAATTCCTGATACTGTGGCGGCGCCACGAAGATGAACCTGAAAGCCTGCTGTGGCGGACGCCGCAGAATTTCGAGCGCATTGCGCTGCAGAACCGTTGCGCTTTCGTCGAGATTCGTCCGGCCAAGATTGTCGCGAACAGTCTTTATGGCAGCGCGACTCGTATCAACAAACCAGACGTGTTCGGCGCCGCGGCTGAGCGCTTCAATGCCGACGCTGCCGGTCCCGGCATAAAGATCGAGGAAACAAGCCTGATAGATGTCTTGACCAATAATGTTGAATAGGGCTTCTTTGACCCGGTCCATGATCGGCCGAGTGCTATCGCCCGGTACGGCTTTGAGCTTGGCGCCGCGAGCGCTGCCCCCAATGACGCGCAAAGACATCAGTGACTTTCGATCATGTTGGCGCTGCGAGAGACGGGCGGAGGCACGAGCGCGTTCTGCCGCCATGCATAACGTCTGCGCGACGGGGTTTCGCTTTCGCTCGCGGATTGATCGCTTCCGAATGCCGACGACGTGGTTCAGGAGCTGGCGCCGCCGAGCTCTTCAATTCGCTGACTCAACATCCTGTTTAACATAATATAGCGGTCGCCGAGATTGGTCTCGCTATGATGTTCCTGGGAGAGCGCCGCGGCTTCCGCAGCGCTTGATTCCTGCAAGTGCTCCAGCGCCGAACTAAAGGCATCCTTGGCAGCGCTTACGTCGCCGGCGGCCTTCAGTGCAAGACCAAGTCCGTAAAGCGCGTCGATACTCTCTGGGTCGGATTGGATGGCCTGCTGAAACATGTCGATGGCGCCGGGATTGTTTCCCTCCCGGTGCATGCGCCATGCCTTTCCTATGCGTTGGTCCGATGCTTCCGTGGACATGGGATTTCCTTTCTTCGACGAAAGCCGCAATCGGCTCGCGCCGCGATCAATAGGCAGCGTATCCAATATTCTACTGCATTTTTTGCAGTTCGCTACAATTGCCATGTTCAAGCCGTTCAGCACCGAGCGCCCCTGATGCCGCATCTTGGCTTGTCTGTGGATTTTGCCGATGATATGCTACTCGTGATTTGGGCGTATGAATCTCAAATGATCGTTGTTCGCCAGGCAGTCGAAGAGGATCTCCCGCAAGCGGCGTCGCTTTGGCAAGATCGGCTGGCTATGCTCCAACTGACAGATCGCCATTGCCGACCGGCGCCGGACAGCCGCGCAGTTTGGTTAGCCCGCGCAAGGACTTGGCTCATTGATGAGCAGACCGCGTTCCTTGTGGCATTTGCAGATACGGCATTTGCGGGATATTTGACGGTATCCGTGGTTGCGGGAATCCCGGGTCAAGATCCAAATCGGGTAGGAAGCGTGCAGGATATGGCGCTCGATTTGCACCAGTCTCATTCGGGTTTGGGCAGCGCCCTATTGAAGCGAGCGCGAGACTGGCTGCGCTCAAGAGAAATCCATGTCTTGACGGTAGACGTGCCCGCGCATTATCCCGTGGAGACGGCCTTTTGGCGCGCTCAAGGCGGGCGGCATCGATTCGTCCAGCACTGGTTAAATGTATGATTCGATTGGCCGGCTTTGAAGACTGTGACTCAATCGGCGAGCTGTGGCTGGAAATGGTGCAATACCATCGGGCCTTTGATCCGCAAATGTTCCGGCCCAATCCAGCGGGCGCAAAAATGTACGCGGGACGAATTGAACAGTGGCTGGCAGATCCATTGACGCATGTGCTTGTGGCGGAAATCGATCGCCAGATTATTGCCTACGCCTTGGCAATGATTGCCGACATTACCACTGACGTATTCGAACCGTTTCGCAGCGGTCTGCTTGCCGATATTTTTGTCTCATCAAATTATCGTCGGCATGGCTGGGGGCGAAAGCTGATTGAACGCATGATGATCTGGTTTCGATCACAAGACGTGAGACACTTCGAATGGCATGTTAGCGCGAACAATGCCGAGGCGATTGCGTTCTGGCGTTCATTCGGCGCGACGACCACAATGCTGCGCATGCGCGCGGAGCTGGCGGGAGAAGACCGATGACGGCTAAGCTGTATCTGCGGGATAGTTATCTGCGAGAATTCACTGCGGAGGTGACTGCGCTCGATCACGAAAAGAACGGCATTCAGTTGGATTGCACGGCCTTCTATCCCGGTGGTGGCGGCCAGCTGTGCGATACCGGCATACTCCGCTCGGACGGCAATGCGTATCAAATCAAGAAAGTCGCGCGCGGCGACTGGCATATCATTGACGGCGACTTGCCGGCGCTTGGCAGTCGTGTTGCCGGGGAAATTGACTGGGAGCGGCGTTACAAGATCATGCGAACGCACACCGCGATGCATGTGCTTTGCGGCGTCATTTGGCGGGACTATCAGGCCAGCGTGACCGGCGGCAACATGGATATTCTTTCGGGTCGCATGGATTTCGAGTTCGAGAGGTTGGCGCCGGAAGTGGTCGTTGAGATCGAAAAGAAAATCAATCAGGAAGTCGACGCCGCTCGTGATGTCAAGATAGCGATCGTGCCGCGCGACGTGGCATTTCAAATCCCCGATCTCATTCGGACCAAGATAAACCTCTTGCCCGAAGGCATCACCGAAGTGCGCACTGTCGAAATTGTTGGCTTGGATTTACAGGCCGATGGTGGCACTCACGTGGCCAATACACGCGAGGTGGGCTCAATCCGCATCAGCAAATACAAGAGCAAGGGCGGGATCAACAAACGTCTATATGTGGAAATCGGTGATTGATGCGCTACTTGCATGTCGTGCAAGCGCACGAAAGATTCCTGGCCAGCGGCCGCTACAGTTTTCTCAAGAATGGCGAAACGCTGCAAAAGCGTGAATCGTGGACCATCCACGAACTTGGCGACCAGAGCCGGTTTGTCCGTATCGATCTGGACGCCTGGGCGGAAGAAGGCAAGTCGATATTGGCCGAGGCGCTGCTGGGCGCCGACGATCAGTTGATGCGAATTGACATCCGCTATGAGAGTCGCGATTCCCCCGGCGGAATCAAGACGCTTGCCGCCACGTATCAGATTGAAGAGGACACGCTGCAAGTCGGATACGCGATGAATGGCGGGGATCGTCGATATCTTGAGCGCGAATTCGCCACGGACGGCTTGGTCGACATCCCCCTATTGGCCTTGCGCGGGAGCGTTCTCGGGGCGCTGGCAAGGTATTTTGAATCGCCGGTTAAGGTCTTTGTGCCCATGTTCGAGCACGCGCAGCTGTTCCCCGGGGTAACGCGCGAGATCATATCGCCGGTAGAATCCTTGGGCGAAGAGTGTATCTCATTAGGCGGGAAGGCGCTGAGGGCCAGACGCTATCGCTATCACGATAAAGCCGTGTCTTATTGGGTGGACCAAAACAACATTGTGGTCAAACGCGTCAATTCGTATAAACGAGATGAATTTATTGTGTCAATCAGAGATTATGCGCATCGTAACTAAACTAGCATTTTTTCAAGCTCAGACTGGCGAGACGGCTTCATGATCGGGCGCTTTCAGATATTCTTGGGTCCTCGACGCTTCAAGGCATTCTTGGCTTTGTTGGGAATCACGGGTCTGGCCAGTTTGGCATTGGGCTTCATCGCGGATCAGGCTTGGGCAACCACCGCGCAGACGATCTTGCTGCTTGTCTTCATTGTCGGCGCGGCGTACCTGATTCTTGGGCGATTGCCGCGCGAAGAACGATTGCGTTGGCTGGCGATAATTGTGCCCGCCGTCCTTGCAATATTCATCGCATCGCTAGTGTTTCCGCATTTGACTGGATTGTTCGTCGGCGCCGGCATCGGCTGGATCGTAGCCGGCATCTTTGTCTTCAATAGTGGCGGCGCGTCCAGGCACTACCGACGCGCGATCAAAGCCATGCGCAAGGGAGATCATGCAAACGCCATCAGCGAGATGAATGCCCAGATCAAGCAACAGCCGGACCTTGCCGAGCATTATCGCTTTCGCGCCGAGCTGCATCGCCTGGCCGGCAACTTGCATTTGGCCCGGCGCGATTACCGCCGCATGATCGAATTGGACGATCAACAGGCAGTGGCATATAATGGATTGGCGGAAGTCGAGTTGCAGGCCCGCAACTTTGAGCAAGCGCTTGAGGCGGCGCAAAAGGCTTACGAATTGGCTCCGGACGAGTGGGTGGCCGCCTACAACCTTGGCATGATTGAAGATCGCCTGGGAGACAGCGCAAACGCGGTGCGGCACCTGCAGTCTGCCTTGGAGTCGAAGATACCAGATTCTCGTCACCGATTGCTGGTGCAGTTGTATCTGCTCCGCGCCAACGCGAGACTGGGTGACGAGATCAAAGCGCAGGAAGCGCTTGAGGCCATCAAGCGGGAGAAAGCTGGACTGGAAGAGTGGCAGGTGATCATGCGCGCGGACGAGGCGGCGGCCCTGCGTGAAGTGCTGCAAGATGATATCGAACTCGCCCGCGCCTTGTTAGGCGGCGAGAAACAGCTTTCCGCATTGATGGCGGAGGCGCTCTGATGTCGCTGCGCCGCTTGATCGCCTGGATCGCGGTATTCATTTCGGTGGGTTTGGCCGCGCTGGGTTTGGTCGTTTTTGTTCTGGGCGTGGTCATCGAATTCGCGGACGGGATGACCCAGCCGCTTGATCCCTATTTGTCGCCAGTCGCGCAACTGTCGCTGGCAGGCTTATGCCTTTCGGCATCAATGATCCTGCTGGGTTTCCTCCTGGTCGGCATCTTGTTGGCTCGCCAATCGCGTCAATATGGCGCCGGCTATGGAGAAGCCTATCGGTTGATGCAAAAGCTGCAATTTCCTCAAGCGATCCAATTGATGGAGCGTGTGCTGGCTGGCGGCAAGATCACGCCGGATTTGCTCATGCTGTTGACCAGCGCCTACGCCTACAACGGCCAGTTGGCGAAAGCCCAAGAAACGGCCGATCGCGCGGTGCAGATGTTCCCAGGCAACGCCGGCGCTTATATGACCTTGGCCAATGGCTATCGAATGCAGGCGAGCTACGGCGAAGCGGCCATCGCCTTGCAAACCGCCGCTCAAATCTCGCCGGACCAGCCAATCATTTGGGCGGAACTCGGATTTGTACAGCAGCTGGCGGGTGAACATGCTTCGGCTATCGAATCCTTCAAACACGCGGCGCTTTACTCCATGCCATCCATGTACAGCGTGCGCGTGAACTATTATCTGTCGCGGCACTTTTCAAAGACTGGCGAGCGAGAGCAGGCGGCCGCCGCTACCGAGCGCATGATCACCACCAGTCACGGACTGGATGCCTGGAAATCGACCCTCAGGGCACTGGAGGGTACCGCTTACGGCAGCCTGCTGAACTATGAAATCGAGCAAATCGAGCAAGCCATCGCCGAAAGCGAAATGAAGACGCAACTTCAGAAATGATTTTTCGCTACTTCTTTCGCGATTGGCGTCAGCGATTCCACGCCTGGGATCCAGCTTCCAAACTCTCCTTGGGAATCGCCATAACCTTGCTGCTGCTGTTGTTCTGGCTGGGAATTGATGGCCCTAGGGATCTTCTGCTGCCCGCCCGTTTTGGCGCCTTTGGCTTGCTGCTGACTGTGCAGCTGATCTTCTTCTGGGGCAATCGCCGGGCGATCTCGCCCTACCATCAGGCGCAGCGGCATTTTGTAGCAGCGGACTATGTTTCCGCTCGCAGAATCCTGGAGCAAATCCCCGAATCCGGCCGGGCATCCGTCGACGCGCTTGTGCTGCTCGGCAATACGTATCGACATCTGGGCGAGCTCGAGCTGAGTCAGCGGACGCTGCAGCGCGCGCTGCAACTGAAACCTGATTATCACTACGCGCTCTACGCCGCCGGCAAGCTGTATCTCGTGGCTGGGAGGTTCGGCGCGGCAGCAGACGAATTGGAGCAAGCGCTGGCAAGCGGCGCGCCGGCGCTAGCGCATTTCGACATCGGGCTGGCACGATTCATGAATGGCGAGCCGGGTTTGGCAATGGAGCACTTTTCCCGATTCTGCGCGGGACAATCCGATGAACCTGAGAAAGTCGCGCTGGCCAAGATTTGCCAATCTATGGCGGGACTGTGCGATCCTCCTCCAGCGCCGGAACTTGCGCGCCATTTGTCACTCTGGCAAGACGAAGCGGCGAAATACGCCGGGACGCCCTACGGCAGGAAACTCGGCGAGCTTGTAGTGCGGATGCAGCCGCGAGTCCCAAGCGCTTAGATTCGCAGGTTTCGCGATACGCGGCCACCGCCTGCGCTCCATTTAACCCTTTCGCAATAGGTTGACATACGCCATAATTTCTCCGGATTTCCTAGCTGTTGAGGAGGTGGATACGTGGTGTCGCCGCGCAAGCTGCACGCACCGCGGGTCATTGCCATGTTGATGCGAATATGGAGCGGAATGCTCCGATTCAAGGCTTTGCCGATTCGTATCAATAACTGGGAGAGATGAGACCGCATGTTTAGAGCAGTGAATTCGAAAGTCAATAGCGACGTCATCAATCGGCTGGAAATGAGGCAGCTCGATTTCTGGCGCTTCAATCGCATATTTGAACGCACGACCGAGGGCCGTGAAGATGCCCCGCGCTACGTGTTTTATGAAGGTCCGCCTACGGCCAATGGCAAGCCAGCCAGCCATCATGTGCTTGCCCGCGCCTTCAAAGATATGTTCCCGCGCTACAAGGTGATGAATGGCTATTATTGCCTGCGCCGGGGCGGATGGGATACGCATGGGTTGCCTGTTGAAATCGCAGTCGAAAAGGAACTTGGATTCGACGACAAGAGTCAGATCGAAGCCTACGGCGTCGCCGAATTCAACGAGAAGTGCCGTTCGACCGTGTTTCGTCACATCACCGAATGGGAGAAGTTCACCGATCGCATCGCCTTCTGGGTGAACCTCGATGATGCTTACGTCACTTTTTCCAATGAGTACATCGAAAGCGTCTGGTGGATCCTGAAACAATTTTGGGACAAAGGGCTGCTCTACCGCGGCTACAAAGTGGTTCCCTACAGCCCGACATCGGGAACGCCGCTCAGCAGCCACGAGGTGTCGCTGGGATACAAAACCATTGTCGATCCCAGCGTGTATGTGCGCTTTCCCGTGAAAGACAAACCGGGCGTCTATCTGCTGGCGTGGACGACAACGCCTTGGACGCTGCCAGCCAATGCGGCGCTGGCCGTCGGCGAAGACGTGGACTACGTGCAAGTCGAAGGTCCAACGGCTGACGGCGAAGGCGTAGAACAGCTGATTCTGGCGGCGGACCTGATGGATGAGGTGCTGAACCAGGATATTGATTACAAGATCGTTGCGCGGCTGAAAGGCGCGGATTTGCTGGGATGGCGCTACCTCCCGCTTTATGCCTTTTTGCCGGTCGAGCAAGACTACGCCTATGTGGTGCCGGCGGATTACGTCAGCACGGCGGACGGCACCGGTATTGTGCACACGGCGCCCGCCTATGGCGTCGATGATCTCGAGACTGGGCGAAAACATGACCTGCCCGTGCTGATCACCGTGGACGAGAGCGGCTGCTTTGTCGACGCCTGCACGAACTTTCGCGGCTTGTGGTTCAAAGATGCTGACGACGAGATCATCAGCGATTTGACCGAGCGCGGCCTGATGTATCGTCACGAGCGCTACGAACACTCGTATCCGCATAACTGGCGCGACGATGCGCCGCTGATGTATTTTGCGCGCGAGACCTGGTTCATCAACACCCTCGAGTACAAGCAGCAGATGATCGATCTGAATCAGACCATCAACTGGGTGCCGGATCATCTGAAAGACGGGCGCTTCGGCAACTGGCTCGAAGACCTGAAAGAGTGGTCTTTGGGTCGGGAACGCTATTGGGGGACGCCGCTGCCGGTCTGGGTTGACGAAGACACTGGAGACATGATCTGCGTCGGCAGCATCGACGAGCTTAGCGAACTTGCGGGCGACGACTTGAGCGAGTTGGATTTGCACCGGCCCTATGTGGATGACGTCACATTCGAAAACCCCAGCGGCAAGGGCGGCGTCATGCGGCGCGTGCCAGAGGTGATCGATGTCTGGTTCGATAGCGGCGCCATGCAAGTAGCGCAATGGGCTTTTCCGCAGAAAAACCGAGATTTGCTGGAGGAGCAGCATCCTGCCGATTACATTTGCGAAGCCGTCGACCAGACGCGCGGCTGGTTTTACAGCTTGCACGCCATCGCGGCCATGTTGTTTGAGACTGTCGCCTTCAAGAATGTGATCTCTCTTGGGCATATGTTGGACGAAAACGGCCAGAAAATGTCGACCAGCAAAGGCAACGTGATCGATCCCTGGGATGTCCTGGAACTTTCCGGCGCCGACGCCTTTCGCTGGCAGGCGTATACATCGGGCCCGCCGGGTGAGCCGCGGCGCTTTTCGCAAGACTTGGTCAATGACGTTATCAAGAAGTTCTGGTCGACGTTGTGGAATACCTACAGCTTCTTCGTCACCTACGCCAACATCGATGACTGGTCGCCGGCGCAAACGGCGCCTCCGCCCGAGGAACGGGAGTTGCTGGATCGCTGGCTCTTGGCGGAACTGCACAAACTAGTCGGAACGGTCACCGAGGCCTACGAGAACTACGATGCGACCAACGCCACGCGACCGATCGAGGACTTTGTCGAGCGCCTTAGCAATTGGTACGTGCGGTTGAGCCGCGAGCGCTTCTGGAAAAGCGACATTGATGACAGCAAACAGGCTGCCTACGCGACGCTCTATGAAGTGCTGACGACCCTCGCGCAGTTGCTCGCGCCGGCCATGCCCTTCTTGAGCGAAGAAATCTATCGCAATCTAGTCGCCGAACAAGACAGCGCTAACGCCGAGAGCGTTCACCTGTCGTCATGGCCGGCTTGCGATGCTGCGCTCCTGGATGACGCGCTGACCGAAGAAATGGCGCTGGTGCAGCGATTGGTCAGGCTTGGTTTGGCGGCCCGCAATGCTGCGCAGATCGGTGTCCGGCAGCCCTTGGCCGGCGCTCAGTTTGCGCTCCGGGATATCGCGGAATCAGCGATTCTCGAGCGGTACAAGCCCTTAATCTTGTCCGAGCTCAACCTGAAGTCATTGGATGTCATGGGCGCGGACGAAGCGGACAAGCTCTCGGCCACCACGGTTTACGCATTGAATCCGCTGCCGCGATTCCTGGGCCGCAAATTCGGGAGAGATTTCAAAGCCATTCAAGCGGCGTTGCGCGATGGCGAACAAGACTTCGTTCGCCCATTTGCCGAGCAGCTGCTGGCGGGCGAAAATATTGCGCTCGAATTGAATGGCAAGGCCTTTGAGATCCTCAACGAAGAATGCGAAGTCAAGGTCTCGGTCGAGACTCCCGCCGGCGCGATTGAAGACGGCGGCTATATGGTCGTACTGGATACCAGCCTGTCATCCGATTTGCTAGAAGAGGGGCTGGCTCGTGAACTCGTGCGCCGGATTCAAAACCTGCGCAAAGTCGCCGATTTCAATCTGGATGACCGGATCGAGATTGTATATTGCGATGCGTCAGACGCCGTTGACGCCGTGATGCAATTGTTCGGCGGCTATATCAGCCGGGAAACTCTCGCGGACGATCTGCGCTTCGACATAATCACTGACGATTTCGTGAGCAACGACATCGATATCCGCGGCGAAACGATTAGTGTCGGGGTTAGGCGAGCGACATAGTTTGGTAGAAATGACTAAAGCTAGCCTGTGGGCGAATGAGTTGCACTCGTTCGCCCTATATTTTTGCTTATAATTTGCTATCATTTTGTGAGTAACATACAATTTCTTATCTTGAATTCGTCGTTTCTGCTAATATTCTCCTTACTCGGCTTGTTCTTATGCGTTCGAATATCCAGGACATTGTACATGTCAGATAAGATTACTGCTTCTATTCAATCGCTGCTGCGTTATTCTCTTCCTTTAGGCGCTACTGTCGTAGCCGGAGATCCCGAATCTCAAATCAACTGGTCGGTTACTATCCGGGCGCAGCCGCCGGCGCTGCCCGATATCTATGGCGGCGAGCTTGCGCTGGTGTCGATGGATGTGCTGCGCAGCTTTGACAGTCGATTGCGTTTGGCGGATGTCATTCGATTGCTAGCGGATATCGGCGTCAATGCCGTGCTGGCCACCGGCGAAATCAGCCAGCAGGCCAAGGACGCCGCTCTCGAATGCGGTACGGTGGTGGTTTCCGTTCCAATCGATACCAGCCTTACGACCGTCGAACGCGCGGTGAATGCTCTGCTCCTCAATCAATCCGCGCGCTTGACCGAGCGAGCAATGGAGATCCAAAGGCAGCTTACGCGTTTGGCGGCGGAAAATAGAGATCTGAGCAGCATGCTGCAAGTCATCGCGCGCGCCACCGGCAAAACGATCGTGGTCCATGATGAAGCGGGCGAAATGATGGCGCAAGCATACGCTCAGATTAGCCGCCGAAATCATAACGGTCGTAATCTGCTGCGGACTGTTCATTACGCGGACTTCCAGGAATGGCTAGCGCAGCAGCAGCCCATGCCGCAGGGCGTGATTGCGAAGAGTCCGCTGGGATACACCACCGTTCTCAAGGTCGAAAAACGCATCGCCGGCTTTCTGTCGCTGGTCGAGCGGCAAGCAGAATTGGACGAATTCGATCGCTTGGTGCTCGCTTATGGCGCGGACGTCTGCGCCATGGAAATGGCGAAGAATCGCGCCATTGCCTCGGCAGTCGAGCAGGCGCGCGGCGATTGGATTCAAATGTGGCTTAGCGGTACGCCCGCGGACGAGGACTTGCTGCGGACAAGGGCGCAGCAAGCGGGTTTTGAAGGAAGTGACAAGTATGTCGTTTCCTTGTTTCGGGCAGTGAACGAGACCGGACAAACCTTGCCACTGGAATCGCTCATTTCACTCGTTCGCGACGATATGTCGCGGCGGCAGCTTAATGGAGCGATAGGCCAGTACGTCGATGTTGTTGTCGCCTTGTACCCGCTTGATCCGGATGACGCCTCCGCTCTGGCGCGGACGCGTTCGATTGTGGAAGGTTTGCGCGATCAGTTGGCCGCGCGATCGCCCGATGGCCTGGTTGCCGCTGGCATAAGTCGACCGGCGACAGGTTTGTCCTCTCTGCGAGAAGCCTATCGCGAGGCCAAGGACGCCGTGGGAATCGCCTACGAACTCAGTGACCGGAATAGCACAACCTATTACGGTGACTTGAAACTCTTTCAACTGCTGTTGGCTTTGAAGGAACGCAATCTGGACAAACTGCATCAGTTTTATGTCGATGCCTTAGGTCCGCTGGTGGAACACGATATTCGCAAGCAAAGCGATTTGGTGCGTACGCTAAACGGATTCTTCGAGGCGAATGGCAATCTGGCGAAGGCCGCGCAGCAGCTGGACGTGCACCGCAATACGCTTGTATACCGGCTCGATCGTATCGCCGAGCTGACTGAGCTTGATCTCGACGACGCTGATAATCGACTGATTCTGCACCTGGCCCTAAAGACGCAGCGGGTGCTCGCGACCATCCCCAGCGAGGCCGCGACCGTATGATGTGTCGTCTTCTGCGTCAGTCCAGCAACTAACTCTCGTTGACAATTCTGTGCGCGTCTGGCGGCGAGATCTTGATAAAGTGTTCGGCCGGTCGCTTTAGCAGCGCGTAGAGCGGTTCCGCGGCTTGGGACTGATGGTTTTCCTCCAGCGTGCGAATGTAGGTGTTGAGCAACTCGCGTATATCATTTTGACCTTCGTCGTCAAGCGGCTGTATCTTCACAACTGAACCGGCAGCGACGCGCTTTCGGATCGCGTCGATGGTAAGACCCATCTCTGGCTGTATGCGCTGGTATACCACGCCTCCGGTCATGCCCGCGCACATCCAGGGGCCCGGATCTCCCAGCACCAGCGCGCGTCCCGATGTCATGTATTCGAATGCGTAACCCTTGAGGTTGGCTCGCGCGCCGATTCCGCCCAAGCTATCCTGCAACGGTTCGGTGACTTCACCGCCGAAGACAACATCCGCGCCGCTCATACGGATGCAGGCGCGGGTATCGGCGTTCCCCTGCACGATGAACATGCCCCCTTGCGCGCCATAGGCAAAGCTCTTGCCCACGGAACCGTCAAGCCGACGACCGTTGTGATTCAGTCCCTTCAATATGGAGATCTTTCCGCTGACAGCGCATTTGCCCACGCCATCCTGGGCGCCGCCTTCGACCAACACATTAACCGGATCGTCAAGGAATGCCGCCAAACCATTTCCGGGTATCGCCGAATTGCTGAAACTCAGGTTGACGCCACGGATTCGATCGCCTTGGGGCACGGCATTGCGCTTGATCGCGCCGGCAAGATGGGTGCCCAAAGCGCGATCCATCGCCATCACCTGCTCGTCATCGTAGGTGAGTTCAAATTCGCCTCTGCTGACATATTCGGTGACGATATCCGTGATTTGCTTGCTGACGGTATTGCGCGGACGCGTGACCCGTCGTCCGCCGGGTTGTGCTCTATTCTTCTGAACGCACGGCACCGGGCGCAACAAGTGTTTCAAATCAATGCGATCCTGATGCGATTGCTGATACAACAGATCGGCCCGCCCAACAATATCCTGGAGATTGCTGATCCCCATCTTCGCCAACCACTTGCGAATATCGTCGCCCAAAGCGTCAAACATGTGGACGATGTAGTCGGCGGATCCGCGTTCCTCAAATGGACGGAAGGCCTTGAAATCGCGTTTTTCGGCTTCTTCCCTGGTCTTGACGTGCGTGGTGATGCCAACATGGCAGGTGCCATCGTGACAGCCGCGGCAAATCGTGCAGCCGACCGCTACCATCGCCATGGTGGCGAATCCTGCGCGATTGGCGCCGAGGCAAACCATCTTGATGACATCGCGTCCGCTCTTCATGCCGCCGTCCACCCAGATTTCGACATCATCTCGCAATCCACTGTCGATGAGATGACGATGCGCCAGCCAAACGCCGATTTCGGCGGGCAGCCCCACATGGCGCAGGGCGTGCGCGCGCGCCGCGCCAGTGCTGCCGGTGTAGCCAGTGATGGTGATGATGTCGGCACCGGCTTTGGCGACGCCAACGGCGATGATGCCGATCCCCGGCACAACCGGCAGCTTCACCGAAACTTTGGCGTGCGGATTGGCGGTCTTCAATTCGTCAATCAACTGCGCCAGATCTTCAATCGAATACAGATCGTGATTGTTGCTCGGCGATATCAAACCGATTCCCGGTGTCGTACTCCGGACTGCCGCGATCTGTTCGGTGACTTTATATCCAGGCAGGTGCCCGCCTTCCCCCGGTTTCGCGCCTTGGCCGATCTTGATTTCGATATAATCGGCGCCGTTGAGGAACCCGATGTTAACGCCAAAACGCCCGGAGGCGACTTGCTGGCCACGATTCCTCGGGTTCTTCCCCAGCAGGTCGTGGATTTCACCGCCTTCGCCATTCATACAGATGATGTTCAGCCGATGCGCAGCTTCAGCATATGAGCGATAGGCCAACTCGCCCTGCGATCCAAATGACATGGCGCTGATCAGCACGGGCAGGTCGTAACCCTTTATGCTAATATCGACCGAGTCCGAGCTTACCGGCGTCGGCGATTCCTTGAGTCCCAGGATATGTCGAATTGAAACCGGCATCTTGTTCTCGAGATTGAGCAAGGTTTCGGTGTATTCATCGAATTCCAACTCACCGTGAGCGACGGCTTCTGCCTTCTTCCACATCTTGGGATAGAACCGTTCCGGATTCTTCAAGCGCGCGCGAACCTCGCCTCGGAATTCTTGCGCGCGTTCTTCGGCGTCATTTTGCAACGTCGTCCAGGTCAGACCGCGACCGGTCGAACCGAAGTAATTCGGCGTCCCCAGCAAACCGGCGATATTCTTGGACAAGCCGATCGAGCCAAAACTGTGTCCGTATCCGCGCAATTCATGGCAGCCAATCGTCGAGGTGATCTTCTGCAATCCACCGTGAATCGCTCTCAAGGTATTGCCCAGACCCGTATTCACCAGCTCGTCGGTGAGCACGGTTTTGCCGCCGCGCGGCGCCAGACCCAGACCTACCGCGTACATAGCATAGGGCAGAATCGCGTTTGCGCCCAAGCTGATGCACAAGGCCAGGTCATGCAGATCGCGCAAGGCGCCAGAGCGCACAATCAATCCCACGCGACGACGAAGATTCGGCGTATGATCCGCTTGTCGCAAGGCCTTGTCCACCGCGGCAACGGCCAATAGCGGATCGATGAACAATTCTTCACCCATCGCTACTTTGTTGTCGTCAAGGATGATGCACTGTGTGCCGGCCAGAACGTCTTCTACCGCGCGGCGTTGCAAGTCTTCCAGCGCCTGGTCGATCGTGGTGTCGCTGGTAAAGCCCATTGACATGAAACTGACTTTGTCCGCAAACACCTCGGCCAGATCATCAATCATCAACGTGCCGTATTTGGCGGCGATATTGCGAATCACCTCGATGTCTTCAAATCCTGGAACGGCTTCCAGCAGCAGCGGGACTTCCAGACGAATCAACGTACCGCTGTCGTCGCGGCCGACGGCGATTTCCGGTCGAGTGCCAATCAATGCTTGCGACGAAAACTGCGCTTGTTCGCGCTCGCGATCAATCGACGGATTAGTGACAACCGCGATGGTTTCCTTGAAGTAATCCGCCAAATTGACCCGTTGATTGCTTAGCGCCGCCAAAGGACCGTCCCAGCCAAGACTGCCGATCGGTTCCTTGCCGTTTTCGGAGAGCGAATTGACGATCTCCACGTGGTAGCGTTCCCAGCCGAATCCAGCCATCACAGCCGCATTCACCTTGATTGGGGAATCCGACCACGGCAGCTTGGTCGCCGTTTTGCGAGGCTCGGGCGCTTTCTGCAAGACGGCCACGGGCGCGCTCTCGGCCTGCAGTTGACGGCCGTCGTCTTCGGTGGGTGGCAATGGATAACTCCCCGGCGGCGGAGAAATCACCTGCTCATTTCCGGACACCCAGATATTGCCCCCAGTCGGGCTTAGGGGATTGCGCTCGCGATACTTGTTGTAAACGTATTGCTGAATCGCCGGATAATCGTAAACCTTGATCGAATGACCGTTGATTATCTCGAGGGCAATCTTCTCGCCCGGCGCCATTGGCTTGGGGCTGACGGACATTGAATCCAGCGGGTAAACGCCGCGCTCAGACGACACGAAGTATTCTTTTTCCGTTTCGCCGAACCAGAGCGGACGCAGCCCTAGCGCATCGACGCTGAATACAGCAAGATTGCCGAAACGCGAAGCCACGGCCGCGGGTCCTTGTGCGAATGGCCCGAAAGCCTGACGCATCTCCGCATACATATCGTGGATTTCCGGCGCGTGCTGAACGAGGTCATGCTCGAAGGGCGGAAATACGTGTTCCATCGCCTCGATCAAATCCAGACCATAATGCATGCAAAGGGCGTAAATCGTCCTGTCGACATCCTGCGAATCCGAGCCGTTTTCCACCATGGGAATCTTGAGCATCTCGGATTCCAGGCGGAATCGGGAAATGGTATTGAACTCGCCATTATGGCCAATCAGGCAGAAAGGCTGCGCGCGTTCAAAGATCGGGTTGGTGTTGGTGCTATAGCGCGCGTGCCCCATGGTGATGGCGGAGGCGTAATCGGGGTCGCGCAACTCCGGATAGTAGCGCCGCAAAATTTCGATTGTGCCCTGCACCTTGTACACAACGCTATGTGATGAAAATGACGGGAAGTGCACACCCAATTCGCTCTCGAGTTGAACCTGCAAATCAAAGAGCGTCGCTTCCAGCTTGTCTGACGGCACCTGACCGTTGATGCCGGCGATCTGCCAAAATACCGGTTCGTTCTTTTCGGCATTTGGTCCCAATACTTGCCGATAAACGCGGCCGCCGCGATCAATGAGAATATGCAAACCAACTTCGCTGATCTGTCGGCAGATCTGGTCAATGATGTTCTGAGCGCGCGCGCGATCGTCCGCCGGCACCATCACATGCGCGACCCAGAAATTGCGATCGGTGGCCAAGGATGCGCGCAATCCCGCTTCCGCCAGCCATTTTGTCCACAGCTGACGCGGAATATCTGTCAAGACGCCGACGCCATCGCCTTCACCGTTGATGTATCCGGTTCGATGGCCCATGCGTGTCAGCGCTTCTATCGTGCGCTTGACATTGCCATGCGTCGCTTGTCCGCCTTTACGCACGGAGCAAATGAGCGCGCAGGCGTCGCGATGGTCCTTGTCCAGTGGATGGAGATCGGCGAAAGTATCTTCGTGGCTCAGATGATTTTCATGTCGCATCATGAATCCCCTGGTCTTAAGGAATGCGCTACTGTCAAGTTTACCGTTTTCGAGGCTGCACGAAACCTTCGATTGCCTTACCAACCATGCGATATCTGTTCGCAAAGAGCGCAGCCTCTTTATTATAGTCTCATGTCTCATCTCGCTCTATTGCCCAAAAGCAATGGATATATCATCCATGCCCTTGTGCAACTTATACAAGGCACTCGATATTCACTCAGTTTGATGCTCACGGTCTCCTGCGGCGGCACTTGCGCCGGTCCATCCGCTACATGAAATAATGCAGTCACTAATGCAGGCGACCATCTAACTTAGCGCCAACAGACGGCGAATGGTGAGGGCCAGGTGCATCGCGAGGCGGGTTTCCGGTCGATTCAGGTCAATGCCTGCGATCTCGTTTATGCGGTTCATTCGATACAGCAGTGTGTTTCGATGAACAATAAGGGTCTCCGCCGTCTGCGATAGATTTCCGTGACAATTGAAGAACGCCTCCAGGGTCTTGATCAAATCGGCGTTTTGGCGCATGTCGTAGTCCATTAGCGGGCCCAGGCTGTCTTCGCAGAAGTCGCTGAGTTTGTCCTTGTCCGTCAGGCTGAGAATCAGCTGGTATACGCCAAGGTCGCCGATGAAGAGCGGCAAATCAGTCTGAAGCCTCTCCGCCAGCTCCATTGCCTGCACAGCATCCCGATAGCTGCTGCGCCAACCATTGATATCTCGCGCGACTTGTCCCAAGCCAATAGCCACGCGAGACTGTGGGAATCGTCGCTTGACCTCGCCGCTGAAGGCGTTGGATAGCTCCATACTGTGATCGATAGGGTCTGCCTGGTCTGTCGCGTGGAAGACCACTACTTCGCCCTCGTTTTCACGAGTCCAAACCAGCGCAGATGTCTGACGGCCAGAGATTATGGTGTTGACGATGGTCTCTAACCGGCGCAGCGAATGTCGATTGTCTCCGCGCCACGACAGCACAAAGGCCACATGAGTCTGTGTCATATCGTGGCCGAAGCGTTCCCCTTGGCGAATGGCCTCTTGTTGGCTGACATCGCCGAGCAGCAGTCGATCAAGAAATGTGCCGCGCAACCGTTTTTCCGTTTCGTTGACCGCTTTCTGCTTCGCCATTTCCAGCGCGCAGGCCGCCGCGCCGTGCTCACAGACCAACTGGTCAATTTCGTCAAGGTCGCTATCCCGCCCAATGATCGACAGATATCCGCGTCCCACATTATTGGTGATGATTGGCGCCACCAGCCGCGCCAATCCCGCTATGGGCAACGACTGCATCAGGACCGGAGGATCGACCTCCACTACTCGGTGTCTATCGTGCAGCTCGACGGGTAAATTATCCTGCTTCTTGAGAAAGTACTCGATATCGTCCCAGATACCGGCGATTTCCGGCTGGATCTTGTGGGACAGCGGATGGAGCCGCTTGTCATGTACGATGACCGCCTTCTTGGTTAGGCGAGCCATCGAAGCGATTAGCTCGTCCATGCCTTCGTTGCGCGACGAAATCTGCGTCAGCTGGCGATAGATTTGCGTGCCTCGGCGCTCGACTTGCCCCTTGCGATTTACCAGCAAACTAATGATGGTGCGCTCGACTTCCCGGATTCGCGTATCTCGTTTCAAGCTGAGAACCGGCAGGCTGCACGCCTTGGCTTCGGCCAATCCAGCCGGGCTGACCGGCGAACAAAAGACGACAGCGGATACGTCTCGCTCCGCGCACCATTGTATGATTTCGGTATCTCCGTGGGCTTTAGGCGGATTATTGACTGGCGCGATCAATATCAGCTCGCGCTTCTGAATGACCTTGGAGCTGATATCGTCTTCCGGATGAATGACGGTGGTCCAGGTCACGGACCGATCCAGCAAACCCTCGCCAGATACAATGTGCGTACTCAAGGGCAGCGCCAGTTTTCGGATTTCTTCAACTGAAATGTCTTGCGTCCTGGTTCGATTCAACATCGAGTGATATCCCAAATAGAGATTTGATCGCCGCTCACGTCTCGCCGGTGAAGATGCCGATCGCGATGACAACGGCGACGAGAACGATGACGACAAATGACATATCCAGATCCGGTCGCTCCAAAATGCCAAAAGCTGACATCACCAGCATCAAAGTTCCGGCCACCCAGGTCGAGAAGTTGACGCGCCATTGCTGGCGGTATTGATAGACTCCGGACACGATTAGGACGACACCGGCGACGAATGGCAGTAAGGCGTTGTGCAGTGACAGCCAGGCCGGCAGAATTCCATCGACAATGAGCGCCGCTACCAAGCCAAACCAGGTCAGGCGCTCGATTCGCAATTCGGCAATCGATTTGCCGCTCTCAATCGCTTCTTCTTCCACGGTCGATTAGTGAGGTCGCTTGGGCAGAAACGGAGAAAGTTCGTTGGAAACATTATACAGAGTATACAAGGCGCTGTATAGATTGCCCATAAACCGGCGTTGATAGCGCCATATTGCGCCGGCGGCCGCCGTGTATCGGAATCAAGATGCTTGATCGGTCCTGGATGCGCAACGGCGGAGGGGACGATATCGCAAGCTACCGGCTTCAATCGACTTTTTCGTTCATCAACTTTGCATAGCTGCCGAGCCAGGCATCCGGTTTGCGCGTCATCTTGCTCACATTTATGTCAGCGCAATGCGGGAAGAGCTTCGCGAGCGCGGCGGGGAGTTGATCCCAATCTTCTTCGCGTATCAGCGCTTCGATTGACGGCGCCATCAGCTCGCACCACCACCACTTCTGCTGAAAGTCGTCGGCCTTCTTCCAGTATCCGCGCTTTTCCCAGGCCACGACGGATTCTTCCACCGTCCCGGAAATGGCGCGCAGGTTGAGCACGATGGAGGCGACCATGTCTTTGGTGGTCGCGCTGACATCACGCTGTTGGCTGAGCAGTCGAAGCAGTTCAGCAATCGTTCGCATGTGCGCGTTGCGGCGTTTACCCGGACTGTTGGTGTTGATGATGCGCGCCATATGTTAAGCCTTGGCGCCGCTGCTCAAGTGATACGGACGTATTCCACGATATACGCGCATGCCGCCGATAGTTTTGAGGATCGTTTCCGGAGCGCGCGCGGTAATCTTGGACAATTCCAAGGCATTCAATGGCCGGTTGCCATTCACCAACAGGGCGCGAAACACGCTGTCGATCAGGCCTATGTGTTCGGTGATAAAGTCGTCTCGACCGGAAGATTCTCTAAGCGCTACGTCCAGTTGGTCCAGCTGAAAGACTTCTCCCGTCACCGGATCGATATAGTCGAACACCTCATGCAGATCGCAATTGTCCAGTCGTGATCGCTGCTCGTTGGTCAAATGCGTGAGCAGGTATACATGCAAATCGTCGCGGCTGCTATCCCACCATTCATAGTCGATATAGAATTTGGTTTCTACGCTTGGTTTTATCAGGTAGTAAAGCGACATCCCAGTTCCTTTCGGTCAGTCACTGAGCTTCCAATAGTTCCCGCCGACATATTCGAAGTCCGGATGCGAGAGCAAGGTGGCGAAAACCGGACCAGGAGGGCAGCGCCGCAAGATATTCAAGTTGCTGTAGAGCACCTTTCCGTGAACTGTTTTCTGCGGATTGTGCTTACTCAACTCCATCACCAGGTTGCGCAGCAAATGCGCAATGGGCACCTTGCGATTCTGCATCTCTCTGCCCAGCTTGTCGACTTCCACCAGGTTATGGACACCGACAATGATCATGTCGTCGAAATCGGCGCCGATCGCGCGTTTGGCGCTGTGAAAACGAAGCTGATCATTGTCCGTGCGTTCGACGAGCGGAATCCATTCGGTTCGCGGACGATAATTGTCAAACTCGATTTCAAATCGGCTGGGATCGTCAGTGCGGTTAAGATAGACGTAAGCGCCTACCGGAAGATGATGCTTCTGATACAAGGCGGAAAGCCCGAAAACATAACGAAATTCGTGAACAACCCAGCAGGGATATTCTTCTTTGTCCAAGGCGTCAACCATCGTGATGGCGATGCGCGATGTCTTGGCGTCGGGGAATAGATAACGCGTCTCGGAATTGATCGGCAAAGTGCCCACGCGGCGGTGAGGAAATATCAGAGTCAAGCTGATTTCGTCCTCGGGCGGCGTTGACTCAATAGGCGAATGCTCATCGTCCAAATCGTATTCCAGTTGCAGCATCTCCGGGTCCAGCAAGCTGCGGTCGTAGGGCTCGGGCAGGTATTGGAGTATTTTGGGTACCTGCCGTACCATACGCGGCAACAGGCGTCGCAAATGCCACAACACTTGACCAGCCGGCCCGACCTCGTCAAACCTGTCGTCCTGATTCATGGCATGATTTAACGAAAAGACTTGCAACGGTACAGGCGCATCGCCCAAGCCACCAATCTCCCGCAATATATCGTTTGGCGATACCGGGCCGCCGTCGTTCATGTCTAGTACAGCTTCGGCCAGATGCAAGTGGCCGATATCGACATCCAGCATCAGCTCGCGAACAAACCAGGATCCAGCAAGGCGTACCAAATCCGGATTCTTTTCGAGAGCCTCGTTCACCTGCTCAATGATTGTCACGTTCGGATCTTTGAGGATGTCTTCCAAAGCGTAATCGCGGACAGCGGAACGCGGATGATCAGAGGCCTCCAATTCGTTGAGGGGATGGGCGCCATCGTACGCCGTCGCAAATTGACGTTGTGCGTTTGCGTGAGATGCGTTGTGCCCATCGAACTCCACAGTGGCGACCTTGAAGCCGCACTCCCCGTTGCCTCTGCCGTTGCGCAGGTCGACCACAGTCGCCGTGCGAAAGTCCATCGTAGAGAAAGTCAGACGATCTCCAACCTCAAATCGCCCGGACGGCCGATATAGCTTGGTACCCTTGTATTGTCGCTCGAGCTGATGCTGCAAATCCAGTTCGCGCCGCCGAATGATCTCTGTGGCGAGTTCCGCGCTGGATAGTGGTGTTTCTTTATCTAGGAGGAGGTTTGTAATATTGTCGATTTCGTTGGCATCGATGGAGAAACTGTAAGCCCAGTGTTGCGCAGGTAGCAGGGTCATAGTCCTCCGATCGACAGCACGATTGATGGTGACGGAACTGAAATCACTTCTTTGAAAGGCATGCACCAGAAATCCTACTGTAATTGAGCGCTATTCGTCAAGCGCAACTTGGTGGAATCTTCAATGAAACTGCGGCATGCAGCCAGCCAACAAACTTGCCGGCTCAAAGGCAATCCAGCCAGGTCGCATTTAAAGGCAAGTGAAAGCGCTGCATCGCGAATGTTTTGGGAAGCAACGGTTGACCGGAATCTCATGCTCTACTATACTCACCGCTTGTGGTTTGAACGATTAAGAATCGAAGGCGCAAACGATGTCTACCAAACGAACCTGGCAGCCCAAGGTGCGTCGCCGCAAACGCGTGCATGGATTCCGCAAGCGCATGAGCACCAGCAACGGGCGGCGCGTTCTCAAAGCGAGGCGCCGGCGGGGCCGGCATCTACTCGCTGTGACGCCAGTCCACGTCAAGAAAGTCAATTGGAACGCCGGATAATTGATGAAACGCGCCTTGAGGCTTCGTAGCGACGCTGATTTTACCCGCGTGAGACAAGAAGGCCAGCTGTATCGTCATCCGGCGCTTTCGGTTGCGGTGCGCTCCAACTCGTGTAGCCATAATCGCTACGGATTTATCGTCAGCAAAGCGCTGGGCGGCGCCGTGGCGCGCAATCGAATTAAGCGTCGCTTGAGAGCGCTATTGACTCGATTGCACAGGTATGCGCGTCAAGGCTTCGACATTGTGGTCATCGGTCGTCCGCGGCTGATCGGGCAACCTTTCGAAGCATCGCGCCGTATACTAACTGAACTGCTGATAGAGGCCCGTGTCCTGGATGGGGTCCGAAGTGCTTAGCCGGATTCTCTTGGCTTCAATCCGAGTATACAAAAAGGTATTATCGCCCTTGCTGCCGAACGCCTGTCGTTTTACGCCGACCTGTTCTATCTACGCGTATCAGGCGATTGAGACCTATGGTCCGTTCAAAGGAACGTGGATGGGATTGAAGAGGATATTTCGTTGTCATCCCTTGAATCCGGGTGGATTCGATCCGGTGCCGCCAAGGAGCGACCTTTGATAGCGACAATTGCCAGTCGGCAGATGAGGTTCGTCCTTCTATTCATGCTAGCGGCCACGCTTTCATCATGTGTGGGCACGCGCATGGGTGTCAGTTGGCCGTCAATTGGACTGATCGAGCTTAATGGTCTGCAGCACATTTCATTGGCGTACAATGACCAGGTCGCCATTCTCAATCCCTCCAATGGCGTCGCGACGCGCTTGATTGATCCCAGCTCGGGACAGCCCATACGCGATAGCGAAAACAATCCGCGCAATTGGGTATTTTCGGGCGCAGCGCATGAAAACGCCCAGTTTTATGGCGTTCCTGTCAGACTCGACGAAGAATCGCTGCTCATCGCCGACTACAACGGCAACCTGCTCAAAGTGAATTCGATCGGCGCTACGATATCCCGCGCCTACCCGGTCAAAGATCAGATCGTTGCGAATCTGCTGGAGGCGGACGACATTATCTACGTTCCGCTGCTCAATGGCGGCGTCAGCGCGATTTCAAAGCAGGACTACAGCGAGATCTGGACTTTTCCCACCAGCGCAGGCGTTTGGGCGCAGCCGCTGCTCGTTGGCGATATGCTTGTCATTCCGTCAGTCAATCACTCCTTGTACACGATTGATCGGCACTCTGGCGCCTTTATCTGGGAGGTTGACCTGGGCGGGAGTGTGGCTTCAACGCCGCTCTTGGCCAACGACCGCCTTTATGTAGGCAGCTTCAACCGAGCCTTCTTCGAAATCTCGCTGGACGGCGTGATACTAAACACTTATGACACTCAAAACTGGGTGTGGGGTGCGCCAGCCATAGATGAGACCGGCGTCGTATATTTGGCTGATCTCAGCGGCTATGTGCATGCCTTGGACAGTCACAACAATCTCGCGGAACTTTGGTCTGTGCAAGTGGCGGAGCGCGGCATCCGCGCCGGGCCAGTTTATTTTGAACAGCGCGTCATGGTCTCCGCTCGCGATGGCAAAGTCTATTGGCTCGATAGTCGCGACGGCGAATTGATCAACGCGCGCGAAATCGAGGGGGCGCCGGAATTGCTGGGTGATTTGCTGCTGTTGGAGCCCAGCGAAACTCTGGATATTGACGAGCCCTTGCTGATTGTCAGTTCCGTCGATACCGGCAAGTTGTTGATCGCGTTTGGGGTCGATGGTCGTCAGACCTGGATTCATCGGCGTTAAGCCGTCGACGGGAGCTTGAACGCATGTGGGACATAATTCTCAACCCGTTTGTGACGATGTTGACCTGGTTGTATGCTTTGCTGAACCAGGATATCGTTCTGGCGATCGTTGTGCTGACCGTAATCATTCGACTTCTCACTTATCCCTTGCTGGCCAAACAACAAGAATCTCAGCGCAAGATGCAGCAGGTTCAGCCCCAACTGAAAAAGCTGCAAGAGAAATATAAGAACGACAAAGAAAAGCTCTCGCAAGCGCAGATGAAGCTGTACCGTGAAAACAAAGTCAACCCGGTCGGCGGCTGCCTGCCATTGGTCGTTCAGTTTCCCATTCTCATTGGCCTCTATCAGGCGATCTTCTTCGCCTTGGCAGCGACTCCGTTTCAGCTGGTAGATCTGTCAGAACGCCTGCTCATTCCCGGCCTGGACGCCCTTATACCGCTGCAACGATTCTGGACGCCGATTCCACAGCTGGTACAGCTATTGCCGGAAATGGATCTAACCAAGGCGCCAACCGACAACCCGCCCTACGCGTTGGCCCTGCCGCTCTTGGTGCTTATCACAACCTGGGCGCAATCCAAATTCAGCATGTCGATGTCCAAGCAAACCAGTTCCAAGAATGACGATGATGACGACGATGACGATGGCGGCAATGTGGGCGGTCAGGCGCAAGCCATGACCAAGAGCATGACCACGATTATGCCGATTATGTTCGGCGCGTTTTCGCTATCGTTTTCCGTTGGGCTGTCGATCTATTTTGTCACGTCAAATCTGATCGGCATCGTGCAGTACAGCCCGCAGGGTCGCCAGGTATTGGACAGGCTTTTCGGCAAGAAGAAACAAGATGATGTGATTGTGGACGTCGAGTTTGAAGACGAAGAAGAACCGGTGAAAAAACCGCGCCGCACCAAGAAGAAGAAACCGCGCAAGAAGTCATCTTCGCGATAGCGCGCGGCGCTGCAAGGGACGTTACTATGGAAATGATTGAAGTTACCGCCAATTCAGTTGATGCGGCCATCAAGAAAGGTCTCGCCGAGCTTAAAGCATCGCCCGGTGATGTCATGGTTGAGGTCTTGGAAGAGCCGAATACCGGTCTCTTTGGCTTCGGCGCCAGAGAAGCGCGCGTGCGCATGGTGCTTATTGGCAAGCGCAGAACGCCCGATCCCGACATGTCGGACAACGACCATGATATGGATCAGGGCAGCCTTTCCGACGATAACCTCAAAGATGTTCCTGAAGACGAACTCGACGAAGACGCGCAGGTCGGCAAACAGGTACTGGAAGAATTGCTCGAGAAAATGCAGATTGATGGCCGAATTCGCGTTCACTTGACCGATGACCAGGTCGATGGCGAAGACCCGCATTGGATGCTCAATATCACTGGCAATGGCGTCAACAAACTGATTGGCAGACGAGGCGAAACGCTGTCGTCGCTGCAATATATCGTGCGTCTGATCTGCAGCCGACGATTGCAGCGGCGCGCCAACATCATCGTCGACGCCGGCGGCTACAAAACCGGCCGCTCCAATCGCCTGCGCGGACTGGCAAATCGCATGGCGAAGCAGGCCGTGCAGCAGGGACGTACGATCACGCTTGAACCCATGCATGCCAACGAGCGCCGAATCGTGCATTTGACGCTGCGTGGACGCGAGGATGTAACCACACGTAGCATCGGCGAGGGCAGGGGGCGCAAAGTCACAATCGTGCCCAGGTAGAGTTTCGGTTAGGGATATTCGCTATGATAGGGACGCTGATATGGCGTCCTTTTTCTGTTCACTATCCAGGTGCGGACAATTGAACTCTACAATAGATGTATTTGTCGCGGGTCACTTGACGGTTGATCTGGCGCCCGGCGCGAAGATGCTCGGCGGAACCGTATCGTATGCAGCGCCAACTTACGCCGCGCTGGGCCACAAAGTCGGTATTCTGACCAGCGCAGCTTATGATGAATCGCTGATCGGGGACTTGCTTCCATTTGGCGAGCTGATCCTGCTGCCGGCGCATTCGTCCCTAACCTATGAAAATGTCTACAGCGAAAGTGGTCGCCAGCAATTTGTGCGTTCCACTGCAAAATACTTGTCGGCCGACTATTTCCCGTCCGGCTGGATGAGCGCGCCTTTGGCGCATCTTGGCCCGCTGGCTTTTGAGTTAGATCCATTGGAGATGGGGCAGCGATTCAAAGACGCTACGATCATGCTGACCTTGCAGGGTATGATGCGGCGCTGGGACGACGCTGGCTTGGTTAAGTTTCGGCGCTGGTTTGATCAAGACGCCCTTCGGCTCATCGACATCATTGTCTATAGCGAAGAAGACATTCGCGAGTATCCGCAACTGACCGACGAGATTCGACAATTCGGCAATCATCTGATAGTCACTAACGGGCGCCACGGCGGCGCCTACTATCGCGGCGCCGAATCTTGGCAATATGACAGCATTGATGTCGCGGCAACTGATCTCACCGGCGCCGGCGATGTCTTCGCGGCTAGCCTGCTGGGGCTCCTGCCGCTGGTCGATTATGATTTTCGCAGAGCCGTGCCGATTGCCGGTCGATTGGCTGCCTATTCGGTCACGCGCAGCGGGGTCGAGAGCGCGCCAACGCTGTCCGAAATTGAACGCGAACTAAGCGCCTAAAGAGGAAAACGAACATGATTCAAACTATATTGTTCAATGGCTCAATCTACACTTTGGATGAGCCGCATCCGCAAGTTAGTGCGCTGGCCATCAGTTATGGACGCATAGTAGCGCTCGGCTCGGATGCGAATATTCGCGGCCTCGCATCAGCAAACACCGCTGAGGTCAATCTTGGCGGCAAAACAATCCTGCCCGGGTTGACCGATGCCCACCTGCACTGGGAATCGCAAGCCAGATCGCTGAGCGCGGTTGACGTCTTTGAAGTGCCGAGCAAGGCGATCGCGCTTGAGCGCGTCAAGCAGCGCGCAGACACGACTGCCGCGGGCGAGTGGATATCCGGCCACGGCTGGGCGCAGGATCTATGGGAAGATCGCGCATTCCCGACAAAATCGGATCTCGATCAAGTGGCGCCTGATAATCCAGTCATCCTCAAAGCCAAGAGCGGTCACGCGAGTTGGGTCAATTCGCGCGCCTTGCAGTTGGCCGGCATAACGGGGTCGACCAGCGATCCGGAAGGCGGACAGATCGCGCGCGACGCCAGCGGAGAAGCCACCGGCATTCTGTTAGAGACCGCCAGCGATCTGGTGCGTGACACGATGCCAAACCCGTCCGGCGAACAACTGGCGGATATGATGACTGCGGCGCAAGAGCTGGCTTTGAAGTGTGGCCTCACTATGATCCACGACTTTGACGAGCCCTCGTGCCTGGCCGCGCTGCAAATCTTGCGTGAACGCGGTGACCTGAAGCTGCGTGTTTTGAAACAGATTAATCAGAGGTGGCTGGATGCCGCAATTGACTCGGGCATACGTACCGGTTTCGGCGATGACTGGATACGCATTGGCGCCTTGAAACTGTTCGCCGATGGCGCGCTTGGTCCGAAGACCGCGCTCATGTTTGAAGCCTACGCCGGTGAACCCGACAACTATGGCATGACCCTCGTGGACAAAGAAGAGATGATCGAATATGCCAGCCGCGCGAGCAGCTTTGGATTGCCCACCAGCGTTCACGCCATCGGCGACAAAGCTGTACACGATGTACTGGATGTTCTGGAGAGCGTTCGCGCTGAAGAAGCGGCGCGCCACGAACCGCGCTCAAGCCGTCGACATCGCATCGAGCATGTGCAGATCATCCATCCGCAGGATATTGGCCGTCTTGCGCAGCTGGATGTCATCGCGTCCATGCAGCCCATCCACGCCATGTCCGACCGGGTAACAGCCGACCGCTATTGGGGCGATCGCACCGCATACGCCTACAATCCGCGCATTCAGCTGGATCAGGGCGCCCGAATCGCATTTGGATCGGATGCGCCAGTGGAACCCCTCAATCCCTGGTTTGGCATTCACGCGGCAGTCACCCGGCAGCGGGATGGCTTGCCGGCCGGCGGATGGCATCCGGAAGCGCGGCTAAGCCTGCAAGAATCATTGCTCGGCTTCACCCAGGGACCCGCCTATGCGGCGGGCATGGAAGATCGCCTGGGCAAACTTGCCGAAGGCTACCTGGCAGACCTAATTGTGCTGGATCAAGATGTCCACGCGATTCCCGCCGACGAGCTGGCGGCAATCAACGTATTGGGCACGATGGTCGACGGCGAGTGGCGTTATCGCGACTTTGGCTGACCGCAGCCAGCCGCGCCGCCAAACCAAATCAGAACGCCGCGGAACTGAAGACAACGTGGAATGGTCGGCAATAGATGACGGCGCTCTTGTAAAGACTCACGTCAACATCGGCAGGAATCTCGTAGTTCTGATTGCCGACATTGCCCTTGAGCGCGCCCAGGTGAACTTCATCCGGGCCCAACCCGGCGAATGTGCTCGTCGGCGTCTCCGTTGAGAGATATACGTGCAGATCAGGACCATTCTTGGAGCGGAAGTCCTCAAAACGCAGAACGTGGCTGCCATCCGGCAACTGATAGATGGTCGCTGTGCCTACCGCGCCGTGAATCGGATCGATGTCGATGAACGAACCGCTGGCGACAACTTGTGGCTCATCCGGCATATCCGGCGGCATCGCCTGCTTATCTTGCGGCACAACCTCATCCGCGCCGGTTTGCGCTAGAGCGACCTGTTCCGCCATTGCCGCATTGTCCTTGGCCATTGCCACGAGCGCGTCCTTTTCTTCCTCGGGCATATCACGCACGGCGTCGCGCTGCGCAGCGGACAAACCGGGAAAAGCCTCATCGACTTCGTTGACGATGAAGTATGTCCAAGGCTCGAAGACTACCAATCCGACGATCACGATTGCAATCGCCAAAACCCCGATGACGATTCGATTACGGTTCATCTGTTATCCCCCAATTTGCGGCTGAACGAGTTCGCTGCCTTGTTACTACCTTGATACAGATTGCTCTGCCCTTATAATTCTCATGATAACCGAGATTCTCGTAACATCCCATTAGAGGAAAAGAGGAGTAATCACATGGCACGCAAAGGCTTGATGGTCGGCGAAAACGAGCATCATGTACAGCACGATATGTTGAGCGTTGGATCAGCGGCCCCCGATTTTGGTCTGATCGCGAACGACTTAAGCGCAAAGTCCCTGGCGGATTATGGCAATCAAGTCAAGGTGATTAGCGTCATCCCGTCGATCGATACCGGCGTTTGTTCCGCGCAAACCAGGCGCTTCAACCAGGAAGCCGCGTCGCTGCAAAATGCTGTAGTGCTCACGGTCAGCGCCGATATGCCCTTCGCGCTGGGACGATTCTGTGGCAGCGAAGGCATCGACAACACGGAAACTTTGTCGACCCACCGCGACATGAAATTTGCCGACGACTACGGCGTGCACGATACGGACTGGCGCATTTGTCAACGCGCCGTGTTTGTTCTCGATGGCGAAAATGTTGTCAAGCATGCCGAATACGTGCCCATTATCGGTAACGAAGTCGATTACGACGCCGCGCTTGCCGTGGCTCGCGAGTTGGCCGAAAACTAGGTCAGCCTGGGAGAGAAGGCCAGATTATGAGTGATATCAGACGCAAACGTCTCGCCGGGCTGCTAGTCGGCTATTCCACAAACGTGCAGCCGGGCGAGTGGGTGGGCATTCTCGGCAACGTCGACGCCTTGCCAATTCTGCGCGACATTTACGAGGCTGTGATTGATGCCGGCGCGCACCCGAGCCTGCTAGTCGACGACGACTACATGCATCGTTATCTCTTGCGCCACGCCAGCGACGAGCAGATTGCTTGGATAGACCCGCTCATGCAGCGATACGTCGACGAGGCGGATGTCTATATTCGTGCCACGGCGCAAACCAACACGCGGTCAATGACATCTATTGATGCCGCGCGTTTGCAGCAATATCGCGCCGCCCAGGCGCCCATTCTCCAGACTCGCTTGCGGCGCTCCGCGACCAATGATTTCCGCTGGGTCGGCACTCTATATCCCTCGCAGGCATCGGCCCAGGAAGCCAAAATGAGCTTCGAAGAGTATGAAGACTTCGTCTATGGCGCCTGCTTCTGTGATCGCGAGGATCCCGCTGCCGAGTGGCGTAAACTCAGCGCCGTGCAACAAGAGAAAGTGGACTACCTCGCGGGCAAAGAGAATATCAAGCTCTCCGGTCCACACATAGATCTCGAGCTCAGTGTTGTCGGTCGACATTTTCTGAATGCCGACGGTACCCGCAACATGCCCAGTGGCGAGATCTACACTGGCCCGGTCGAAGACAGCGTCAACGGTTGGGTGCGCTTTTCCTATCCCGCCATCGTCAGCGGTCGCGCCGTCAGCGGAATCGAGCTCAAGTTTGAAGCGGGCAAAGTAGTCGACGCCTCCGCCGAACAAAACGAAGACTTGCTGCATGCGCAGCTAAACACGGACGAAGGCGCGCGTTATATCGGGGAGTTCGCCATCGGTACCAACTTTGGCATCGACAAATTTACCGGCAGCATTCTCTATGACGAGAAGATTGGCGGAACCGTGCATATGGCGATCGGCATGGGTTATCCGGAAACGGGCAGCCAGAACGTCAGCGCTGTGCATTGGGATATGATCTGCGATATGCGTGTGGACTCCGAGATCAGGGTCGACGGCGAGCTCTTCTACAAGGACGGAAACTTTGTAGTTTAGCGCTCGGGTAACGGTGGATCGCGCTGATTCAATCTGCGCTTAGACGCAAAGTCGGCTTCGTCCAGACAAATTGCGATACCCAAAAGTCGCGCCAAATGTTCGTGGCTCGTCAATGGTACGCGGGCGCCATACACACATCCAGGTTCGCGTCTAAATTTGCGCCTCCCATTTGCAAAATCGTGATAGTCTGGCTTTGCGAGCAGGTTGTAGGATGCGCAGCGCGTTCCGCGTCAATCATCTGCTCGCAGCATTGAACCGCAGCAACGCTGGCAGGAGCAATTCATGAGTAGTTCCGCTTCCGTACCCAAGCCGGATCAGCCTGGCAGTCCGGTTGTCGCCATAGCCAACACGAGCGCCGCATTCAGCAACATCCGCCGCGGTCCCGGCATTAGTTATCAAGACGTCGGCGACCTCCTGGACAACGCTCTGGTGGTCTATTATCCGAGTACCAAGACACCCACCAACTGGGTCTGGATCGAAAAAGCCGGCGTGCGCGGCTGGGTATACACGGGGTATATCGAGTTCATCCCCGCGATCGGCGCGGCGCCATCGCCACATCCACCAACACCCTACGACGGCAAGGTCGCGCTATGGCATTGGAAAGGCAGCGGCATCGCCGAGAATACCAGGGCCCAGCTGCTGACCAATATCAATAGCCGCGCTGGCAACGTCGAACAGATCTTTGTCAAGATTTCTGACGGCGCCCGCTGGATGGGCGATTTTGACAACACCGATATGGCGGTAACCGGCGCCAGCAGCATCGATCAATGGGTGACCGCCTGCCAAAACGCCGGCCTGGATTTTCATGCCTGGTGCGTGCCTCATGGACTCGATATCGAAGGCGAAACCGCCATCATAATAGAAGCTTGCAGTCGACCGGGCGTGCAATCGCTGATCCTCGATATCGAGCCCTACGCCCACTATTGGCAAGGTGGAGAGAGCGCCGTCCGGCCCTTCATGCTGAAGTTGCGCAGAGGTCTCGGAACGCGTTATCACATTGGCATCAGCGTCGATCCGCGCCCCTATCACAAACACACGATTTTCCCCGATCAGTGGAGTCCTTTTGTCGATAGCGTGCACCCGCAGACCTATTGGCGTACCTTCCGCAACACGCCCGAAGGGGCGTTGCAGTCTACATATGATGTATGGGCAGGATATGGCAAGCCGATCATACCCGTGCTGCAGGGCGACGCTGTTGTACAGGACCAGGTCGAAGCGCATACCCTGGCGACTCAAAAACATGGCGCCAAGGGCATCAGTTGGTGGCGCTACGGCGTCATCTCGCAATGGACGGCCGTCAACACGCGTATCGAGCTGACCGATTCTCCCGCGGACGCGCCGCTTGGCAATATCGAGAATTTCACCGACGAGGTGGTGATTAAGCCTGCCGGTGAGGGATTCCGGAGCGGAACATATACCGGCAAACCGGAATTCAACGTGCGTACCAATACCTGGGGCTGGGACTATCTGTACACGAATACGGAACTGCGCACCAGCAAGGTTTGGGCCGAGTGGCGCAAAGACTTGCCCCAGTCGGGGCTATACGAGATTGCCGCTTTCATTCCCAATCAAAAGGCAACTTCAACCCGCGCACGTTACAAGGTACACGGCATCGTCGGCACCACCACCGAAGTCGTGCTAGACATTAACCAGAGCATCAACCGCAATACCTGGGTATCGCTGGGCATTTTCGATCTCGATCGCACGATGGAGAATGCCGGACGCGTTTTTCTCAACGATGTTACCGGCGAGGCGGATAAGCAAATCGCTTTTGATGCCGTGCGCTTTCGCCGCATCGTCACCACGCCGCCCGGATACTCGCCGGCGGGTCCGGCAAATGAACCGAGCCAGCCACCCGGCGGAAACGGAAGCCGTCCCAGCGTCATCGGTGGCGTCAACGTGGCGGACGGCTACGATTCGCCCGTCGGCACTAGCGAACAACGTCGCGGCTCAGAGGTCTGGCCGCCCGGCTGGCGTGATGCCACTCCCTTCGCCAAGTTGTACTTCACCGGCACACCCAGCGAAGCCTATCACACCGGCGCCGACTTGAACTTCGGTCGACCCTTCGCGGACAAGGGCATGGCCGTTTATTCTGTCGCCAGCGGCGTCGTCACATTTGCTGCCAGATTAGGCGTCTGGGGTAACTTGGTTGTGATCAGGCACGATCCCTTGTATATCCCGGCCGGGCAAATCATCTACAGCCGATACGCGCACGTGCAGAATATGCGCGTCAGCGTTGGGGACCGGGTAACACGAGGTCAGCGCATATGCGAGGTGAGCGACGCCTTTGGTCGCTTTGTGCCTCATTTGCACTTCGACCTAAGTCCCACATCCATGTTTGAGCAGCGACCAGGCAACTGGCCCAAGCTCAACTACAATGAACTTATCTCGCACTACATTGATCCGCTGCAGTGGATCCAGCGCAATCGGCCCTAATTCCTGCCCTATGAATTGGAGCTTGTCGCCCGGCTCATGCTTGGCTAGCGCTTGGGACGCAATCGGGGGAGCGAAACAACCGCGGCTAGAATAGACCCCAGTCGCTGGCGGCGCCCTCTTCCATCATGCTCGGATCCCACATCTCCATGCCCATCTCGATCGTGGTCGGCACGCCCAGGAAGTCCTGAGTGGTCCTGCGCGTCTGCTCCAACAACTGCGGCGCGTAAGGGCAAAATGGCGTCGTCATGATCATGTTGACGTGAGCGCTTTCTTCTTCAATGTCGACGCCGCGCACCAAACCTAACTCGATGATATTCATGCCGATTTCCGGATCGATCACGCTGCGCAAGGCCTCGTACAATCCGGCTTCCTTGTCAATCGTGTCTTCCATATTGCGCACCCTTTTGTCGATATTCTGACCTTCCCTGGTCTGCCCCAATCAATTTCGGGCAATTGGAGATTCAACGGTCAGCGGATTGATCAAATTCCCTTGCATGAATCTCCATTGAAACAGGCTTAGCATAGTATAGCGAGGCTTGGCTGTCAATCAGCGTAGAACTAGCCATTTCTGATGAAATTCTATCGATACACCCCGAAGTTTTTCCAGTACAGTTGCCGAGGCAGACACTCACGAATAGCGCCGCCCATGCGTGTAGACATGTGTATTGACAGCACAGATTGGCGCTGATATACTGCCCATAAGTTCGACTCGGTTAAATCGCATGATTAACCACAATTAAATTTTGTGGAGAGGAGATGTGGCGCTAATGGTAGCGACATTGGAGATCCGCAATCTGCACGCGGGTGTGGAAGGCGACGCAGACAATATTCTCAGCGGCGTGAACTTGACCGTGAGGCAAGGAGAAATTCACGCGCTGATGGGTCCAAACGGCTCGGGCAAGAGTACCTTGGCCAACGTATTGATGGGCAATCCCATATACGAAGTCCGCGACGGTCAGGTCTTGCTCGATGGCGACGATGTGCTGGAGATGGAACCGGACGAGAGAAGTCGCGCCGGGCTGTTTTTGGCCTTTCAATATCCGGTGGCTATCCCCGGCGTTACTTTGGCCAACTTCCTGCGCCACGCCATTAATGCGCGGCTGAAGAGCGAAGACCCGGACAGCAAAGGGATTCCAATCCCGCAATTCGCCCGGATGATGCGCCAGAAGATGAGCCAGCTCAAAATCGACCACGCCTTCGCGGGACGATACTTGAACGAAGGATTCAGCGGCGGCGAGAAGAAGCGCGCGGAAGTGCTGCAAATGGCGGTGCTGGAGCCGCGAATCGCCGTCCTCGATGAAACCGATTCCGGACTGGATATCGACGCGCTGCGCATCGTCGCTGAAGGCGTGAACGCGTTGACAGGTCCCGACATGGGCGCTCTGGTAATCACGCATTATCAGCGCATACTCAATCATGTCCGGCCGGATTTTGTGCACGTTATGTTTGAAGGACAAATTGTCGAGAGCGGCGGTCCCGCATTGGCGCTTGAACTTGAGGAAAAAGGCTACGAATGGGTGCGGGATAAACACAAGTCTTTGCAGGTCGCGCAAGTCTAGGGTAGTCGGAAGAGGATGCAACCATGACGGATGTCATCAAGAGCGAAAAGCAACTCACTCACGAAGAAGAGGCACTGAAAGACGTAGGTCTGACTTACGCGGAGAAGTACGGCTTCCACGATGACGATGTCGACTACGCTTTCAAGAGTCAAAAGGGCATCAATGAGGAGATCGTCCGTCAAATCAGCGCCATGAAAGACGAACCGCAGTGGATGACGGATTGCCGCGTCGACGCCTACAACATCTTCTTGGACAAGCCGACGCCGCAATGGGGCGGTGACTTGAATCGCATTGATTACGACGACATATACTACTACGTCCGCGCCACCGATAAGACTGAAGGCGATTGGGACGAAGTGCCGCAAGAAATCAAGGATACGTTCGACAAGCTGGGCATCCCCGAAGCCGAGCAGAAATTCCTGCATGGCGTCTCAGCGCAGTATGACAGCGAATCCGTCTATCACAACATTCAGGAAAGTCTGGAAGAACAGGGCGTAATCTTCCTGGATATGGATTCGGGCTTACGCGAGTATCCCGAAATCGTGCAGGAATATTTCGGGACCGTCATTCCGTCGAACGACAACAAGTTCGCCGCGCTGAATACGGCCGTCTGGTCCGGAGGCAGCTTCATCTACGTTCCGCCCGGCGTGCATGTTGAAATGCCGCTGCAGGCGTATTTCCGCATTAATACCCAGAATATGGGGCAATTCGAGCGTACCCTCATCATTGTCGATAAAGACGCCTACGTTCACTATGTCGAGGGCTGTACCGCGCCGATCTACAGCTCGGATAGCCTGCATAGCGCCGTGGTCGAGATCATCGTCAAGGAAGGCGGACGCTGCCGCTACACCACGATCCAGAATTGGTCGAACAACGTCTACAACCTGGTGACTAAGCGCGCAGTCGCGGAAAAGAACGCTACCATGGAATGGGTGGATGGCAACCTGGGCAGCCGCTTGACCATGAAGTATCCTGCGGTAATCCTGCGCGGAGAGGGCGCCCATGGCGAAGTGCTATCGATTGCCTTCGCCGGCAACGGCCAGCATCAAGACGCCGGCGCCAAAATCACGCACCTGGCGCCGCGGACTACCAGCCAGATCATCAGCAAATCTATCAGCAAAGACGGCGGACGCGCCAGTTATCGCGGCTTGCTCAAAATCGCCGACGAAGCGCGCAACAGCAAAAGCAACGTCGTTTGCGATGCGCTCCTGTTAGACGACTTCAGTCGCTCGGATACCTATCCGACCATCGAGATCGATGCCAAGAATGTCACGATGGGGCACGAGGCATCCGTCAGCAAAGTCGGCGAAGATCAGCTGTTTTATCTGATGAGTCGCGGTCTCGGCGAAGACGAAGCCAACGCGATGATTGTCAACGGTTTCCTGGAGCCCCTGGTCAAAGAGCTGCCGATGGAATACGCCCTGGAACTGAATCGCCTGATTCAGATCCAGTTGGAAGGCTCAATCGGCTAGGCGCATCCGGGCATTTGATGCGAATTCTATACACACACTCGACAGCTGAAGCATTGAAGGAGAAAACACGTGGCTGTTGTTAGACGTCGGTCGTCGCTGCCGCAAGCGCCTGCGTACCAACGGGCGGATGTGGAAGCGTTGAGCCAGCAATTGAACGAACCGGCCTGGATGCTCGAGCTGAGGCTTGAAGCATGGGAGCATTACCAGAATCTGCCGATGCCCTATATGGAAGAGGAATGGCGTCGAACCGACTACCGCCATATCCAGTGGGATGACGCCGAAACGATTGCGCAGCCTAATGGCGCGGCCACAAATGTAGTGCCAGCGAAGAACCTTGAGCCTTTGACCGGCGACGAACAGGGTGGATTGCTGGTCTTTGTCGATGGTCAGGTCGTGCGACACGAACTCGCCGACGAGCTCGATCGCCAAGGCGTGGTTTTCACCGACTTGCGCACAGCGCTGCACGAGCGCGAATCCATCGTCAAGACACACTTTATGACTACCGCTGTGAAAGCAACGGACGGCAAGTTCGCCGCCTTGCATGGAGCGCTCTGGAATTACGGTACCTTCATATACATTCCGCGAAACACCATCGCTCGCTTGCCCATGCACGTTGTCTGCTACACCTCGACTCCAGGCGCGGCGCTGGGTCATGTGTTGGTGGTGGTGGAAGACGGCGCCCAAGCCACAGTGCAGGTAGAATACGCATCCAAAGACAGTGACAAACAATCATCCTATATTGGCGCGACCGAGCTCATCGTGGGAGACGGCGGCAACTTGCGTTATGTGTCGCTTCAGGATTGGAATCGCGAAACATTCGAGTTCAGTCACCAGCGTGGCATCGTCGGTCGCGATGCGCAGCTGGACTGGGTCAATGGCGTGATGGGCAGCCGCCTGACCAAAGCATTCATCGAAGTCGATACCGTCGGCGCCGGCGCCAACGCCCGCGTCAGCGGTTTCTTCTTCGCGGACAAAGGCCAGTTCTTTGATCTGGACACGCAGCAAAATCACAATGCGCCCCTGACCAATACCGATCTGCTTTTCAAGGGCGCGGCTCGCGACAATGCGCGCACCTTGTGGCAGGGCATGATCAAATCGCTACCCAAGATGCAGCAGATTGACGGCTATCAGGTCTGCCGAAATCTGATGCTCAACGACGAAGCCCGCATGGACAGCATTCCTGGATTGGAGATTGAGGCGGATGATGTGGCTTGTTCGCACGCCGCCACCTTTGGCACGCTTGAAGAGGAACCAATCTATTACCTGATGAGCAGAGGCATTTCGCGGCCACAAGCGCAGCTTATGATCATCGAGGGTTTCTTTGATGAACTGCTGCAGCGTGTGCCATTTGATCGCGTGCGTCAGCGCCTGATGGACGAAATCGAGCTGAAAATCATCGGCTGACCTTGAGCGGAGCGCCATTGGTACAGGACTAGCTTGTCGATGGAAGACATGTACCGCCAATTGATTCTTGATCATGCCCGCCATCGACGACACTGGGGCTTGCTCGATCCCAACGATCTGGATCACGAAGAATCAAATCCGCTTTGTGGCGATCGCCTGCGCCTCACCCTGCGCGTCGATGACAGCGGTATCATCACCGACCTGGGCTGGGATGGCGAAGGCTGCGCCATATGTCTGGCATCCGCCTCCATGCTGGGCGAAGACATCCTGGGCATGACGCTCGCCGAAGCCCGCGCTATCGACAAGCAGCGCCTGCTGCAGAATATCGGCCTTCAATTGAGCATCAATCGAGTCAAATGCGCGCTGCTACCTTTGAAGACGCTGGTAATCGGCGCCTACGGACGCGGCGGCAGCGAATACTGGGCGCAAATTGAGCGAGGTCATCAGGGCTAATGGCGGAGTGGGTGTCGCTCTGCGCATTGGAAGAATTGCCGGACGGGCAACGTGAAGTATTCGGCGTATCCGGACGCTGGATTGCCGTGTTCAACGTCAGCGGCAAGGTTTACGCAATCGAAGACCTTTGCACGCACGATGGCAACGTGCTCGCATTCGACCGCGCTGATCGTCCGAGTCAGTTGCGTGGCTTTGAGATTGAGTGCCCACGTCACGGCGGTCGCTTCGATATTCGCAACGGAAAAGCAACTCGCAGCCCGGCCGAGATTGATGTGCCCTGGTTCCAAGTTCGGATCCAGAACGGCCAAATCGAAATCCTGGTCTGACCATTCCTCTGGCAATTGGCATGACAGCAACCATTCGCGACTTGATGATGTCCGGCGAAACGCTCGTGTTTGGGCATCGCGGCGCTATGGCTTATGCGCCGATGAATACCATGGCGTCCTTTCAAATGGCGCAGCGGCAAGGCGCGCATGGCATCGAGTTGGATGTGCAGCTGTCAGCCGACGGCTTTCCCGTCATCATTCACGATGATACAGTCGATGCTACGACTGACGGCGCCGGGATGGTTTGCGACAAAACGCTGGCTGCGCTCAAAGCCTTGGATGCCGGCGCATGGTTCGCGCCGGAATTCGCGGGCGAACGCGTCCCGACTCTGGATGAGGTAATCGAGCGGTTCGCAGGCGATCTCCTGATCAACGTAGAAATTAAGTCTGCCAGTGATCATTCAAATGGCGTTGAAGCGGCGGTTAGCCGTTGCATCCGACGCCATCAGGCGACCGATCGCATCATCATTTCCTCTTTCAATCCGTTGGTGTTGCAGCGCGTGCGGAAATCATTCCCTGAAGTCATGCTTGGCGCGTTGACCGGTTCATCGCCGACGCCTGAAACGCAGCAGGCATTTGAATCCTTGCGACACGAGGCGCGTCACCCCTGGCACGAAACAGTTGACGCCGATTACATGCGATGGGCACGGGATCATCGCTACGTTGTGAATGCCTGGACTGTGAACGCGCCGAAGCGCGCCTTGCAGCTGAGAGCGTTGGGGGTCAATGGCGTCATCACCGACAACCCCGACCGCATAGCCGCGGTTTTCTCCGCATGATCCGGCGTTTCTGGCGGCGGCTGATCCAGTTCTTATTCCACCTGCTCTATAACAAATGCGCCTTCAGCTACGATGCCGTGAGCCGGCTGGTGTCGCTCGGACGCTGGCGTGCTTGGCAACGATCGGTATTGCCGCGGCTTGATGCGGAAATCCCGGGTCCCGTGCTGGAGCTGGCGCACGGTACCGGCAACTTGCAGTTGGACATGCACAGGTCCAACTACCGGACGGTCGCGCTTGATCTGTCGCCAAGGATGGGGCAAATCGCCAGGCGAAAACTCTTGAAACAAGGTCTCTCCACCGATTTCGTTCGCGGCGATGCGCTCACGCTGCCATTCAAAGCCGCTTGTTTTCCCGCAATTGTCTGTACTTTTCCTACAGCTTTCATCACTCAAGCGTCAACATTGTCGGAAATACATCGGGTATTGAAAACGGATGGCTGCGCATTCATCGTGCTGTCGGGGCATTTGAACGGGCGTGGTTTGCTGCGCTGGATAATCAAGCATCTGTACCGTTTGACCGGGCAAACATATGATGGCAAGGTTGAATCAGTCGTGTCGGACCACATTCCTGCCGCTGGATTTGTGACGGATTTGCAAACGCTGCATCTGAGTGACAGCGTCGTACATCTGTTGATACTCAAAAAGAAATCACTGGCGCAAGTCCCGATAGGCGTATCGCATCTGGAAATGCCGCAGTGATCATGCTAAAATAACTTCAATTATGGTGGATGTAGCTCAATGGCAGAGCACCTGATTGTGGTTCAGGCGGTTGAGGGTTCGAGCCCCTTCATCCACCCGTTTTTGCACCAGGGTCCCCGGTTACTTTTCACGAAACTTGATGGTCTAACCTCTTGCGGTTAAGCGGCGATGCGCGCCTAACGGTTGTGTGAGCGCAGATTCGTCTGGCGCATGCGCGTCCGACGGCGCCGGCCAACGATCTGCTCTGGCGCGGTGGTGACCTCTGCAAATGGATTGTCTACACGTTTGCGTTCCAATTCCAACGCGCTTGCGCCCGAGTTTTTGTAGTCGGCCATGCCGTCTATTGGCTCATCGCCCCACGCTCTGGGGGAGCGTTGAGCGCTGCGGCGCAGCTCGGCGCGCTCGGCTGCCAGTTCATCTTCCAGCAGTTGGCCGCCGGCTTCGCTGGGTTTGCGCAATCCGAAAATCTCAAACACGCTGACACTCGAGGTATCAACGGCGCGCGCTTCCCTGGGCGCCGGCTCGGGAGCGATTGCGGCAACTTCCGAGACGGGCTCTTCTTCTTCCTCCGCATCGCTTGTCAACGCTTCAACGTCGGCGCTGGCTTGCGGCTCGTAAGCGATGATTTCCATATCTATCGGCTGCGTGGCTTCTTCAACCCTAGTTTCAGGAACATCTACTTCAGCCGCAATATCGCCCGTTTGAACAACGGGATTCGGTTTTGTATCGGTTTCGGGGGCTGAGGACGGCGCTACCGATGCCTGCTCATACTCGAACATCAGCGGCGACGGCATGTCTTCTTCCAGCAGTTTCTCCGTATCCGTTGTCGGATCAATATAGCTGGACGGGTGTCTGGGCGTATAAATTGAGCGCTCGTCCACATCCGGCGCGTCACGGACGCTGGCGCGGGCCTGATGCGTGGATATGCCTCCCGATTCCTTTAGCACGTGCCGATGAAGATTGCGCAGGCTCTCTTGAATTTGTCTTGTGGTGCTGCGCTTTTGACGCATGGCATTGCGCAGCCCGCCCAACATGCCGCTCAATTCGTAGTTGAATGTCCAGCGCACCAGCGTGCCGTCGGTCACCTCGTGCAAGCGTATGCGGCCCTGGTTCTCCCCAAAGCTCGCGCCGTCAACCACCTTGTATTCGTAACCCAACGTATCATACCAGGCTGTGACTTCCATAATGACATCGCCGCCGCGGTTGGTCGCGTAGCGCCAACGTGTCCCCTTGCCATCACGCTGTGTCGTGAGGAAGGATATCGACTTCACGCCCTCCTGCCACTCAACTGACTGAGCCAGATCGCCCAGGAAGCGCCAGATGAAATCGGGAGACGCCGGAATGAGAATCTCGAGATCGATGGCATTCATGTTTGGAACCGTCGAGACGTGACTGCAATTTGCCTTTGTGCTACACTGTCTGTGGATTTTACCACTGGATGATTGATTCGCAACCAGCATGCCCAGCCCCGTATTTGTGTTTTGTTTCGTTCTTTCGACCATGTACGGTCTCGGTTTTCACGTCATCATGGGCGGGGCCGCTCGCCGCATGGTCTTGTTCGTATCCACAAGTTGGGTTGGCTTCTTGCTCGGCCAATATATCGGTGGCTACATAGAAGCCGATTTCTTGAGAATCGGCATCGTGCACCTTCTGCCGGCATCCATATGCGCCTTTGCCATGCTGCTGTTTGCGCAGTTGGTCACCACCGAAACTGAGAGCCGGGTGACGCGGCGGTAGCCCATGAGCGATCGCGACGACGAGAACCACTCGACGAGTCCAAACGAATCTGCCACCGGTTCCGGGCGTAGTATACTCTCAGTACTCAAGTGGACAGCGCTGATCACAGTCGTAGTGATACTGGTTCTGCTGGGGCTGGGTCTCTTGGTGGCCGTCACCGCTGCCGAGACTTGGTCGCCTGTAGTACAAATCATTCGCGATACCTTCATTGTAATTCTGGTCCTGGAATCAGTCTTGATCGCGACGGCACTGTCGGTGCTGATGTTGCAGGCGGCGGGCTTCTTCATCATGTTGAAAACCGAAATCAGACCGATTCTGGATAACGCGCGTGAAACGACCCGCATGACCAAAGCCACGGCGGAGTTCGTAAGCAAGAATAGTGCTGATCCCCTTATTCAGATCAAGAGCTTCATTGTTGGGCTGCTCACGTTCTTGCGGGAGATCATTCGCATTCGCGCCTTGCTGCAGACCGATGACAAAATAGAACTCGATTCTGATGACGTCGGCTAAGCGAGGCTTGCATCAGGGGGCGACAGCACTTGGTCTGTTGCTCGGCTTGTTGTTCGGGGCGCTGTACGCGATCATGCGTCTGGACAAGAGTGGAAGCCAGCGACGAAAAGACTTGGCGACCTTCGGCGGCGACGCCATTGAACGCGAAATTGATGCGAATATTTCGCAAGCCAAAGCTATCGCCAGGCAGCGTGTTGAAGCTGAGGATTAGCCGCCCTCGATTCTCTCAAATGCACGCCCCAGGCTCGCCAGCACATCTCCGGCGATGACGCTCCGACTGCTGCCAATTTCCTCCACAGCGATCGTGGCTGCGAGCGCGTGCGCATAGGCGCCCAGGTTAGCGGCATCGTAGGCGGACAGGCCTTGCGCGCGCATACCGCCGATGATGCCCGCCAGCACATCGCCGGTTCCAGCCGTGCTAAGGGCATCTGTCTTGAATGGAATAACGGTGACGCTGCCATCCGGCGCCGCAATCAGCGTATGCGCGCCCTTAAGGACGATTACGAGATTCCAGGCTTGGGCATACACAGCCGCGATCTCCCAGCGATTGGCGTTTACCTCGGCTGCCGTCATCTGGCACAATCGCGCCATTTCACCCGGATGTGGCGTGATAATCGTTCCGGCCGGTAAACGCTCCCACCATCGATCGCTCTCGCCCAGCGCGTTCAGCGCATCGGCATCCACAATCAACGGCGGCAAGCCATCGCTCGCTAGCAAGTCGTTCACAAACGCGCGCGCCGAAGCATTCATCCCCATGCCGCAGCCGATTACAAGCGCGTCATAGTCCATTGAGGCGCCCTTGACCGCTTCGCTGGCCGATGCCGCAATCGCGCCCCCCTCTTCTGCCAATGGAACAAATGTCGGCTCGCGCAGGCTGCCGGCAACGATGTCGACCAGACGGCTAATCGTCGCAATCGTGACCAGGCCGGCGCCGGCTCGGTAGGCCGCCTCCGCCGCCAATGCGACCGCGCCAATGTACGTTTCCGAGCCGCCGACTACCATCACTTTGCCGAATGTGCCCTTGTGGCCGTCTAGCGGACGCCGGGGCAAGAGCTCGTTTGCCGCGCCCAAATCAGTGACGGTCCGCCTAATATCAGCCAGGGGCGCGAAGTCCTCCGGTATTCCAATCGTCGATAAGATGAGTTCGCCAACAGCCGCAGCGGCGGGAAAGGTGAGCAACCCCGGCTTGGCAGCGATAAAGGTGATTGTCGCGTCTGCCGCTAATACATTGGGGTCAACGCTTCCGTCATCGCAATTGACGCCGCTGGGGCAGTCTACCGCCAGGACAAACGGCCCATCCACCCGTTGAGCCCTGGCCGGTTGGGTCAAATCACAACTTTGCTCTCGGTCGCCGCCATGCTCCCGCTGTTTGATCACTTGATTGATCGCTCGCAGAATTCGCGCGGGCCGGCCGCGCAAGGGCAGGCGCAATCCGATTCCAAAAAGCGCGTCCACAACTGCATCCGAGCTGTTGATCAAGCTTTTCAAGAGTCGCAGATCGTCATCGTGGTCGGCATAGGCGATGAATGGACGTAGCGCTTGTATGGCCGCGAAATTGCTATCCCCTGGGTCACGCGCCTCAAGCAGGTAAAGCCGAATCTGCGCCGAGGTGTTTTCGGCTAAATCATGGGCCAATACCAGCCCGTCGCCGCCGTTGTTCCCCTTGCCAATGAGAACGGTAATATTCGTCTCTTCATGGATCTCAATTCGTTGCCGCAAGTAGCGCGACGCGGCCCGCCCCGCATTGAGCATCATCTGATCGTAACTGAGCAGCGACGCGTCCACAGCCGCTTCAATGTCGCGCATCTCCTCAATGCTAACAACCTTTAACATGGCGCTTGCCAGTCTAATAAGTCTGCCTTGCAAACAAAAAAACGCATATCAAAATGATACGCGCCTGGACATACGGCTCACGTAATGACCCTAATAGTTGCGGCTGACTAGCTGCGTGGCAAGTGCTTCCAGCTCGCGCCTGTACGGAGAAACGGGGAGGCCGCTCAAACAACTTACGGCGCTGGCTATCAGCAGCTCAATCTGTTCACGAGCGCGATCCATGGTATCGCCTTCGAGCAGCCGTCGCTTGATATCGTCGACTGTATCATGCTTGCCGTTGCTGCCGTTGCCCTGGTCGCCAGGATCCGCGTTCAACGCGACCGCAATGCCACGACCCTGCTGCACGTCTATGCCGGAAGTTTTGCCGAGCGTATCTTCGTCGGCGGTCAAATCTAAAATGTCATCTACGATTTGGAAGGCGAGACCGACATAGAAGCCAAAGTCTGATAGCGCGGCGATTTCCTCGCGCTCGGCGGAAGCCAACTTCGCTCCGATGACAGCGGCCGCGCGGAACAAGGCGGCCGTCTTCAGCGAGATGACCTGCATATAAATCTCTCGGCTGAGATTGTTGTTCTTGACGGCGCTAGCCTGCAAGGTCTCGCCCTCTACCAACGCTGTAGCGGCTTTTGCCAGGTCAACATTGAGCCGACCGTAGGGCGCCATAAGCTCGTACACCGCCGTGAACAGGAAATCACCGGTCAACAGCGCAAACGTTCGGCCCCAAACGGAATTAACCGAAGGCCGTCCGCGCCGAACGATGCCATGATCATTGATATCATCATGGACGACGCTGGCCGTATGCATGAGTTCGACAGCTGCGGCGGGCTTGGCGGCGTAGGCCACATCTCGTCCGCCTAGCGCGAGATAGGACAAAAGCAAGAGACGAGGGCGGACGCGCTTGCCGCCGGCGCCCAGGATGTGTCGGCTGGCATCGCGCAAGACGTCCACATCGCTGTCGATGACCTGCAACATCGCCTGCTCAGTGGCTTCAAGACCCGCTGCGACCAGCTGGCGCAGGTTCGCTTGATTCGCCGTTGTGGCTGCCATTACCGGCTCCAATGCGTCGCTTGTGAAGTTCAGAACTATCTAACTGTATTTTACCCAAAGTATGACTACAGTCAACTCAACCCATGTACCGTGATCCGATCGATAGCCAGGTCAGCCACGCCCGCCGGCATTCAGCAGCAGCAATAATCTGACATTGCCCGCGATTAGCAGCGAAACTAAAGCGTGTCGCTGCATTTGCCCAGCGTCTGACACAGCTGCGTTATGTGCAGTCGGTCGTGCTGCGCCGTAAAGGTGGCCATTTCGCGTAAAGTAGTGAGCCCGAAGATGCTGTGGCGCGCCGGCCGCTGCCAATCTTCCGCCGCCAATCCGGCCAACAGCTGCATGGTTTTCAGGCGTTCATCACGAAATCGATTCAATACCGCGTTGCCATCATCGTGGCAGGGCGGCAAGTCTGGGCCCGGCGGCGGGGGAGAGCTGAGGAACGGGCTCTCTTCTGTCAGAATTCGCGTAAGCCGATGATGGTGGACCGCGGCTTCGGCATCAGCCAGATGGCAAAGGATTTGCAGGATTGACCATTCTTCTGGATCAGGCTTTTGGCGCCACTGATGCGGCTTTGTTTCGGCGAGCAATCCATACAGAGCGCCGATATTGCCCCGTAGCTGCGATTCGATCGCTTCGACGGCGATCGGTCTCGTCCCGTGTTGTTCCCGCCACGATGGCGATCCAATCTGCTTGAGAAACGTCGGCAATGTGGCGGTCTCACAAACCTGCCAAATATGCAATCCCGCCGCGCTAGCCGCAGCCAACGCCATAGATCGACAGTGACCGACCACAATCGTTTCGTCCGGCTCAACGCCAATTCGCGCCGCGATTTCGGCATACAGCGCGGGATCCGGATTGACAACATGCAGATTCTCACTGTGTCCGAGAAAGCCCAGAGCTTCGACCACAGGGGCGAGCCCGGCCCAGTCCAGCCATTGCCGGACGGTGCTCTCCGGATACACCGGCTCAACGGTGAACGCTACCGACAGATTCTGATCCAGAAGCTGGTTCACCAGCGGACCAGCGCAAGCGTCCGCCACAAATCGCTCACTCAATGCGTCATTCAGCTGGGCGAAGAAAGCATCCAGATCCGCTTGCATTGACTCTCGATTCGAACCAAGAGCCTCCGCGACCAATCCCGCCAAGAAATCAGCATTACAGGTCATCATGTCGCGTTGAAAAGACGCTTGTGTGATGGCCGCTTCGTAGGCCGTTGCCAGCTCGGCCGCGCCAGGAGTCGCGCGTGAAACAGCAGCAATCGAATCTTGAACGGCTTCAGCAAAACCGCCGTTTGCGCCGTGCAGCAAAGTATCTTCCAGTTGGAACAGCACAGCCTTAATCATCGTCGCCGTCCAGCGCCTGGCGGAAGATCTCGAGCCCCGGATGCTCGTCGGGGCATCCGATATAAGGATCGACCTTTTCGCCGGTCTTCAAGCAAATTGCCTCCACTTCCACACGCCTTGATATACCGAACAAGCTTGTCCGAATGGTCAATACCAAATATGTATCGCGACTGGCGTTGGCGAGCACAATATCGGGCACCGGGCACTTCAAGCAGTCCTTGGGGTGCCAGGGTTCAGAATCGGGATTGGTTTTTGCCAGCCGACATTCTTCAACGTCACGGGTATGACGATTGAAATCAGCATAGTAGTGAGGGCACTCGCGTCCGGCAGGTGTTTGCATCGCGCGTCCTTACGGCGGGCTCAGCCATCGCGTGGCAGCGGGCGCCAGATTATCCATAGAACCGTATAGTGTGGTGCAATCCGGCAACGATTCCAAAAAACTGTTCCCGTAACTTTTGTTGATGACCCGGCTATCAAATATCGCGACAATCCCACGATCATCTTTGCTGCGGATCAATCGCCCAAATCCCTGCCGGAAACGCAAAACGGCATCGGGAATGGCATATTCTTGAAAGGGATTATCATACGTTTCCGCGCGGGCGGCGAATATAGGATCCGTCGGCACCGCAAACGGCAGCCGGGCTATCACAACCGCGCTTAGGTCGTCGCCCGGTACGTCTATGCCTTCCCAAAAGCTGCGCGTTCCCATGAGCACGGCTTTGTCGGCGGATTTGAAGCTATCCAGCAACACATCGCGGCTCGTGCCGAAACTCTGATCGAAGACGCTGATTTCGCCCAGCGCCAAGCGTGGCGTTATCGCGCGCGACGTCTCGCGCAGTTGCGCATAACTCGTGAACAATACCATCAACCGGCCTTCCAGCGCGGCGGCCAAGTCGATGATTCCCCGTTCCAACATCTTTTGATAGCGATTCCGCTGAGACGGCTCTGGCATGTCATCAGGTACGTATACCAAAGTGGATCGCTCATAGTCAAATGGCGAACCCAGTGACAATGCGCCAAAATGCTCCGCATAGAGCCGTTGCTTGAGATGATGGAAATCACCTTGCGTCCGCAGCGTGGCGCTGGTCAGGATGATGCATTCCTTGCGCTGACTCAAGTATGACTCCATTAGCGGGCCAACGTGCAGCGGCGCAACGTGAATACGCGCGTTCTCCGGAGAACTGCCGGGCGCGATCGAATAAATCCAGGCCGGATCCGGCGCGCTGGTGAATTGTTCCAGCAGTTCGTGCAAGTCTTCGAGATATCGCTGCTGGGCGCGGAACTCGCCCACGAATTCCTCGAAGTCCGGGATCTGGTATGGCTTGTAGCGCTGCATAGCCAACGACAAATGGGCCAATTTGTCCACGATTACCAGAAAGAATTCGTCAAGTTGTCTCCAAATGTCTTGCACAGAGGCGAAACCGCCTTTTTCTCGATGCGAATCGAGCACGCGCATCTGATAGCGATTGTTGTTATCCTGCGTCCGCGCGAATTCATGCAGCTGCTGGAAGTAACGACGGACGCGCACGGTCATTTGCTTGATCGTCGCGCCAATATTTTCGGCGAAGCTCTCCAGTTTACGATAGTCTTCGGCAGATAGGCGACCGCGCGAAGCCAGCAGAAAGTTGCCCAGCACCGAGCCTTTCGCCATGCTCAGTTCCTGCAATCGCCCAAGCAATAGCGCTTGGTCTACACGTCTGCTTAAGCCGTCGGTGATGGCGTTTTCAAAGTGATGGGCTTCGTCGACGATGAGATTGTAATATTCCGGCAACGCGCGGTTATCGATTCTGGCGTCCGCGATGAGCAGCGCGTGATTGGCGATCACGATATGCGCGCGTTCGGCTCGTTGACGCGCCCGGTAAAATGGACATGTGCCATTCATGAGCGTCGCGCACTGGCTTGTCGTGCAGTTTTCGTCCTGAGCGCTCAAGCGCGACCAGGTATTCCACTCGCCCGCGCGCAAAGACAAGCTGCCGCGATCTCCGGATTGGTCCGTCTGCATCCAAATGAGCACCTTCGCGAGCGTCCGCAGCTCTTCCAAATTCGATGGTTTGCGTCTGCGTAAGATCTCCAGTCGTCGCGGACACAAATAGTTTCCGCGCCCTTTCATGACACTCGCCTGCAGTTGTTCCCCAACCACCGTCTTCGCGATCGGTATATCTTTGTTCAGCAGTTGATCCTGCAAATTTATGGTATTGGTAGAGACGACAACCCGTTGCTCATTCTTGATAGCCCACATGGCTGCCGGTATCAGATAGGCGAGCGATTTCCCGGTTCCCGTGCCGGCTTCAATCATCGTCTGTTCGCCCTGGTTGAGCGAACGACAAACCTCGCGCGCCATTTGAATTTGTGGCGAGCGGCTCTCGTATCCAGCAAACATCGCCGCCAATGCGCCGTTCTCGCCGAAAATGGCCTCCACCTCGCCGTGGTCAATCTTGGCCGGAGAGCTTTCACCCGGAACAATGCGATCTGTCTTGAAAGATTCCGCATAAAACGGTGAAGCGACTGTGGAACGCTGCCCAGATCTAAGACTCGCCGCCATCGCGCCCTGAAAGAATCCAGCCAGTCCCCAGCTTAATCCCTTGCTGGCGCCGATGATCTCTCCCAGCACCGCGGCCGGCAAGTCTATCGCGGTATTCCACAAGTGCCAATAAAGGTATCCGGTGGCAATCGCGTCATCGAGCGCCCGGTGCGCGTTTTCCAGTTTGATGCCGGCGGCCGCTGTCAAGCTAAACAAGCTGTAGCGTGGCGCTGAAGGCAATACGATCGACGCCAGCTCGAAGGTATCGATCACCGGATTGGCATCGAGAATGTCGTGCTTGCGCATGAACGACATATCGAATCCGGCGTTGTGCGCAATGACGGGCGTGTCAGCGAAGAAGCTGCGCAGCTCCGGAACCAGCTCGCTAAATTCGGGCGCGTCTTCAACATCCTCCGGATGGATGCCGGTCAAATGAGTGATGTCTGCGGGGATCGGAATCGAGGGCTTTGCAAATGATTGATACCGGTCTAGCAGTTCGCCGTCACGGAACCTGGCGATGCCAATCTCGATGATCTCATCGGTGTTGGCGTTGAGACCTGTAGTCTCCAAATCAAAGGCGATGAAGTCGCCCTGCATCTATGTCTCCAGTCTTTGGCATGGATTGTCCACTAAATTATAACCTTGTGGCGCAAGGGTGATTTCAAGATTTGTATCCGAAACAGGTGATTGTCGTCGCGAAAACGCAACAAGCGGATCGTCCAAATCAATCGGCGTCGCTGTCGTTCGCCGTGTCAGATTCAGCCTCCGGATCGGCTTGATTAACATCGGCCTCCGCCAGGCGGAACTGCGTCTCCAGTTGACGGCGATGTCTGGCAAGATCCGCCAATGCCATACCGACGAATCCTTCGCGTTCGAAATTGCTCCAATTGTCGTCGGCGTACAGACGCCAGAGCAGTGACTGCGCGTTGATGTTGGCGAGCGAGGCGCTATTCACGAGCAAACTTGCCGGTCGCGCCAGGGCATAGTCGCCGTCCACAATGTTATGCTCCGCAGGGGCTACGCATCCGGAACCGGCGTCGACGCCGACCAGCTGTACATTCCGCTGCTGGTTTTCGAGCACGCTCGCATAATCTTGCCACGACATGTAGGTAAGCGAGCCAGAAACATTGCCGACGGCGGCAGCGCGATATAGTGGATCGAAGTCTCTTTCGGTATCGCGTCGAATCGGCGGCGTCGCTTGCCCGCGTCGCGTCAGCAGCATATCGGCATTGCGGTCGACGGTAGCCGTGCCGAAAAGCACCATCCCCAGCGATGGAAACGATTCGTCTATATCATCCCACGATGCGGCGCCATCAGTCTCCGATGCCGTCCAAATCCGAGCGATCTGATCCAAAGTCAAACATTGCGTAAAGGCGTCTGCGCTGTTGCCCAGAAGCACGGCGGCCTGCGTTCCGATGGGCAGCGCTATGAGCGCAGCTTGGTCCTCGTCGCACGACAGATTCGCATCGCCCTCGATTCTCGTGTCCACCATAGCTATTTCAACGTCGCCGCTGCACAACTGATTGACTGCAGCCTCCGAGTCGCTTGCGGTAATGTTCACTTGCAGCTGACCATGGTCGCGTGTTAAGGCGTCCGATGTGCGTTTGATCAGGTGATAAACATTCGCTGCTCCGACAACATTGACCTCGCCCGAGAGACCTGCAGGAATTTCGAATTCCGTTTGACCTTCGCCAAGCGAAGCGTCCGCTGAAGGATCGACCAACACGTCTGCATTGATGGCAATGCGCTCCGCGCTCGGCGGGGTGAAACCGGCATCGACAATCTTGTCCACGCTGGAGTCGCCGATCAATTCCTGCAACAGACTCGATAACGCTTCGTTCGATTCCAATTGCTGCCGATTGACATAAACATAGATCGAGCGAGCAGCGGCATACTGATTCGATTCGACGCGCTCGGCCGAAGGCGAGGCGCAAGCCAATGCGTCTTGATCCTGAAAGCCCAGCAGCCTAATGTCGTCGCTGGACGGCGGATCAGACGAATAGGGGAGAATTGCCAACGCCCCAGCGGTTTCTGCAACGCCCTCAATACCTTCGCTTCTATCGGCATAGACGACTGCATCGCGGCGCATGAGATCGCCCGCAACAAGGTCGTCGACTATCATATATTCCAACGTACCCGGGGCGGGCAGCAACAGCATGAAGCCGGGAGCATCATCCCCCTCCGCCAACGCCGACCAATCCAGCTGCACGTTGCTTACCGACGGTTTGACAAACGCCTCAAGTTGATCGCGCGTTATACACGTGACGGGAACCGAATCATGCGCGGCAAACGCGACAATCTTGTGCGCGATCAGAAACTCGCTGAATCCAACGTCGTTTGAGATGCAATCCGCGACCTCCGCCGCGCTAGCGGGACGCAGAGCGCTGACAATGGTCGCGCCTCCGCTGCAAAACTGTTGAATGCCCGCCATTGTGCCATTCGCTGTCGCGTCCACATGCTCTGCAGCATAGACTTGCGAAAGCGTGTCAATCAGCGCAATGCCGACTTTGGATCCGACCAGGGTGATCCGGGATTCATCTTGCGCCGCGGAAAAACTGGTGGCGCCTGCCAACACAAGAAGGAAAACAAACGCTGCATACTTTAGAATTCGGCGCATCGACATCGGGCTCCCGGCAAGTACGTAAGGCAATCCGAAGGATTGTACATTTAGGCTTGTGAATGTAAAGTCATAGTTTAAGCAGGCGCCTTCAATAGCATCCGTGCGCCAGCGGTCCTTGAATCCAGTGAAAGCAGCTATCGCGTGTCAGCTTTGCCCGAAATACCCATTGGCCCCGAGCGCGCCCATACCCACAGCGTGTATGACATGGTGGGCGGCGACGAGACTTTCCGCGTTCTCGTGGATTCCTTCTACGCCAAGATTGAAGAGGATCCGATCTTGCGCCCAATGTTCCCCGACGATTTGGAAGAAGGCAAACGCTGGCAGCGTCTATTCTTGATACAGTTCTTTGGCGGCCCGCGATACTATATGGAGGAGCGCGGCCATCCGCGGCTGCGCATGCGGCATTTTCGCTTCCCCATCGATCGCCGCGCTCGCGATCAATGGCTGGGGCACATGCTGGAGGCAATCGACGATGCTGGAATTGTCGATCCCGCGCGCGCGCAAATGCGGCAGTATTTTGATCGCGCGTCCGCCTTCCTGATCAACCGCCCGGACGAGGCCCAGACCCCGGAATAAGCCGCAGAGTTACTCAGCTTGATTGAGGACATGCTTGCGAAAAGCCTCGGCCGTCCAGGGCAGGGCGGGCGCAAAGAAATGTTCGTTGATCGCCTTCGCATAGACGCGAATCTCGTATTGGGCGTCGCTGGCCATTCGCAGCCGCAAAAAGTGCATCAGATTGTGGGCATCGATTTTGGTGACCCAGGTGTAATAGACGCTGAAACCCGGGAGAAACAGACGCGCCATTTCTTTGGAGACGCCCCGTTCCAGCGCTTCTTCATAAAGCCGGTAGCCCTCATCATAATGGCGCAGCAGCTTGTCGGTCAGCTCCAGACTTTCGCTTGCTTCTAGCGTGCCTTCGCTTGCCTGTTTATTGTCCGCGCTCTGCTTGCGCCAGACATCGGGTACATAGAAATCTTCCTCCTTGAATGGCGTGTAGCGTCCCGATTGCGCGTTCATATTCCAGGTGCGATGGCGCACCCATTGCCACCACGTGACCAGCGGCGCCCGCACGCGAAACTTGAATTCGACCATCTCGAAGGGCGAGGTGTGACGGTGGCGCAACAGATAAAACAGCAGTCTCTTGTCACGGTCCGGGCCTTTGCTCTCGCCCAGAAAGCTGACACGCGCGGCGTTCACGATGGCCAGATCGCCGGATACCTTTGATTCTGGATGAGGCATCAGATCCACCAATTCGATCCAGCCCTTGTCCAGAACGTTGACCCGCTTGCCTAGCGGCGATTCAACCATTTTTGAGTTGCTCCGCAGTCTTCGACCTTTGTGTAGACCAACCGCTCATCACAGGTCCAGGTTTCGGCTCAGCCGCCGAGATTTTGCAGCGCAAGGAAAATCCGCGTCTCACTGTCTTCCGGCGCGTCTGCCGGCAAGGCCTGAATCGCCGCCTGCGCTTCAACCACGCTGTATCCCAGACCGGTCAAGGCATCCAGCACATCGGCATTGGCGCTGACGAATTCGCTTGCGGGCACATCATCCAGCGCCACCTGCAATTTGTCGCGCAATTCGATAATGATTTTTTCGGCCGTTTTCTTGCCGATGCCCGGCACGCGCTGAATGATTGAAGCATTTTCGCTGCTTACGGCGGCGCGCACGTTCTCCACGCTGAGTGTGCTGAGAATCGTGATCGCCAGTTTGGGTCCGATGCCGCTGATCTTGATGAACGTATCAAAGAGATCGCGCTCCGTCTCGGTGGCGAATCCATACAATGTCAACGAGTCTTCGCGCACGATGAGCCGAGTGTAGAGAAATGCGTGATCATTGTCGATGCTCTCTAGGGTAGGGTAGGAAGCTAAAACCTCTATGCCGACGTCACCCACTTGCAGCACCAGGCCGTCCGCGCCCTTGCGGGATACCCGCCCTTTCAAATTCGCTATCATGCGCAGGAATCCCTAAGCGAGACTAAGGCTATGCAGACGATAACTGTTGAGGTCCGTGATCGCTACGGCGAGCGCGTCCGCGGCGTCATCGGGTTTCGGCGTATCGCCCAAATCTAGCAGCAGCCGCACCATCTCTTGCATTTGCGCTTTGTCCGCGCCGCCATACCCGACCACCGACTGCTTAATCACGCTAGGTTTGTATTCCGCGATTGGCAGGCCCGCTGCTTGCAAGGTGAGCAGGATCACGCCGCGCGCCTGCGCCACCGTCATCGCCGTCGATACATTGCGCGAGAAGAACAATTCTTCGACGCCCGCGCGATCGGGTTGATGCTTCTCGATAATCGCGCCCAATTCCAGGTGAATCTGCTCCAGACGGCGCGGCATTGCCCGTTCTGGCCCGGTGCGGATCACGCCAAAGTCGACTGCTTTCAATCCGCCGTCGTCCAATTCGCGGACGAGGCCAAAACCGAGAGTTGCCGTACCTGGATCTATGCCAAGCGAAAGCATCTTAGGACGCAAACGCCGCGAGCAGGTCGTCGGTAATACTCAGATTCGACGCTACCGATTGCACATCATCGGAGTCTTCCAACTGTTCCATCAAGCGCATATTCTGCAGCGCCTTGCCGGCTGGAATTTCAATTTCATTCTGTGGAAACCAGCGCAATTCGCTGTCTTCAAATTCGTATCCCGCCGCGCCCAGCGCCTGTTCGACTGTCGAAAAATCATCCCGAGGCGTAAAGACCGCGATGACGCCATCTTCCTCCACGACATCGTCCGCCCCGGCATCGGCCGCCTGCATGAAGACCTCATCAAAGTCGGCTTCCCCGCGAATCGTGAGATATCCCTTTTGATCGAACTGCCACATGACAGCGCCATTTGTCGCCAGGCTTCCAGCATACTTGCTGAAGGCGTGCTTGATCTCCGCCAGGGTGCGATTCTTGTTGTCGGTCATGATCTCGACGATATAGGCTACGCCCTCGGGACCGTACCCTTCGTACGTCATTTCGAGCACTTCGCCGCCGGCGATCTCGCCAGTGCCTTTCTTGACGGCGCGCTCAATATTCTCCTTTGGCATGTTGGCGGCGCGGGCCTTGCCGATGGCGAGCTTGAGTTTCGGATTCATGTTCTCGTCACCGCCTTCACGCGCGGCAACCATAATCTCGCGCGTGAGCCGAGTGAATATCTTGGCGCGCTTGGCGTCTTCAGCGCCCTTTTTGCGCTTGATTGTTGACCATTTGCTATGACCAGACATAGCTCCATTCCTCACCGTTTGACCCTTGCCCTCAACATTATACCGCAAATGGTCTGCGACAAAACTGTCCGCCGATGCTATAATAACTTTCGGATTACGCACCCCCTTGTGAATTTTGTAATGAGGTCGCGCCTTGGCGGAAACTGCTCAGAATACGGCCGAGCAGAGCTCCAGTGAACCACAAGTTGTCGTCGCGGATTTCGCACATCGCGCCAACGTCCCTCCCGAGCGAATGGCATGGTTGGTGCTGGTCGGCGCGTTTGTCCTCTTCTGCGTACTCACCATCACCAGCGCGGTGGCGGTCTATGCGTTTCTCTTTCGATCCAGCGTCGCCATCCCGGCGGTATTGCAGGTCGGCAAAGGCACAGTTGGCATAACGGGTTCGGATTTCGTCGAAGCCGTCGAGCGCGAACTGGAAGATATCACCAATTCGCAAACGACCATTAGCACCGATTCACTGTCGCAGGCCACCATTCAATTTCGTGACGCCCCGCTTGTGGAAGCCGGGATTCCGCCCTTGCTCGCGTCCATCACGCTGCAGAGCAATACCATTGTCACCTTTGATCGCGCCTCTCGTCCCCGCTTCGACTGGAGCCTTGCGGAGCAGTCAATTCGTTTGTCTCGGCTCACAGGCAACCTCGATATTCTGGTTACCAGCGACACAGACAAGCCCTTCCTCTTGAACGTGAGCACGGAGCAAGGCATTGCCTTGGAATTCCACGGCAGCGGTAGATACCAAGTATCCGCTACCGATGACGAAGTTCGGCTCTTCAATTTAGAAGGTCGTGCCACGGCATACTATCTGGACGAAATGAATATCGTGACCAATGTGGAGCCGGGCGCCGAGCTTGTCGTCCGACTCGGCAACCGGACATTTGAGCATCGCGCCGGCGCCATTGACGCCTTGACCGGATCGTCTTTCAGCCTCCAATCTGACGTCGCTAACCGCAGTGATGCGGGAGCGCTGCCAAAAGCATGGGATTGCATCATTACCCAGGATAACTTCCCGCCGGGACGCGTGTCATACGAGACATTCGACGGCCGCACCGGAGTACGTTTGCGGCGCCTGGACAATGCCACATCGCACGGTCAGATCGACTGCTACTATCAATTCGACGGCGACGGCCTGGATGTAAGTCAATACGATTCGATCAAGCTCATCGCCACCTTCTACCTCAAGGACCAATCATTGAGTCAATGTGGCACCGAAGGCAGCGAGTGTCCGCTGATGATTCGCGTTGATTACCAAGATTCGCTTCCGGTCAGCCGGCATTGGATTCGGGGTTTCCATTTCGATAAGGCAGTGGACAGCGACTTCTACACGCGTTGCGGAACCTGCATGCAAGAACATCTGATTATCAACAAACGCGTCTGGTATACCTACGAATCGGAGAACCTGCTGACGCTGATCGACGAAGTCGACCGACCGGAACGCTTGACCGGCGTACAGTTTTATGCGTCAGGGCACCAGTTCGATACTGTTGTTGGCGAGATTCTGCTCCTGTTGAGCGACGAAAGGTCTATCGCCGATACCGAATCCAATCGGAGCTAAGTCAATCAGCGTCTCCGCGTGCTAAATTGTCAGGATTCGGCGCTCTTGCTATACTGAAACGCAATGCTCGGCTTCACTGTGTGCCCTTGTTATGCAGGCGGTTGCCCGTGCTCCCGGCCAAGATCGCTGGGTCGAGTTGGGCAAGTAACCGGGCATGGGGGAGGTGAATAAGATGCTAGAGAATTACGAAGACATTGTCCTCCTCGGGCTGGTCATAGTCGGCGTATTGATCGCGGTATTTTGGCTGTCAATGGTGATGTGGGCATACCGTGATATGCGCGCGCGTTCTCGCGATCCTTTGGCGCAAATGCTTGTCGCTGTAATGGTGGCTTTGCTCAACATTCCCGGTCTAGTCATCTACGTCATGCTGCGGCCCCGCGAGACACTCTCAGAAGCGTACGAGCGGACCCTGGAAGAAGAAGCGCTGCTGCAAGAAATCGAGGAAAAACCTACCTGTCCCAGCTGCGGGCAACGAGCGCAGCACGATTGGCAGGCCTGCCCGCACTGTCACGCGCGGCTCAAGAAATCCTGCGTGGAGTGCAGTTATCTGCTTGAACTGGCCTGGAATATATGCCCGCGCTGCACGACGAGCCAGGTCAGCTACACGTCTGACGGCACTATTGCTACCACATCCCGCCACGTGAAGCCCGCGGAACCGCCGCCTATTGATGCAAAATGGGTTGCGTCCTAGCGCCCGGCTAGATTTCGCCCGCTTCGCCAACTGTGTGGATCTTCATCAGGTTGGTCTGCCCGCCAATTCCAAAAGGTACGCCCGCGATAATGATCAAGCGATCGCCGCGATGCACCAGATTGCGGTCGTGGGCGGCGCGCACAATGATGCTGATCATTTCGTCAATCGTGGTGAATTCCTCTACCAAAAGCGGGATTACTCCCCACACCAATGCCATGCGCCTTTGCGTGGTCACGCTAGGGGTCATGCACAATATCGTTGTTCCGGGCCGCTCCTTGGCGACTCGCCGCGTCGTGTAACCCGACAGACTGGTCGTGACGATTGCGGTCGGCTTCACAAAGCGCGAAATATCGAAAGTCGCCCGGCTGATGGCATCGGAGACGTATTCGCCCGCCGGACCATCATCCGGGACCTTCGCCGCTGCGCTGCGGTTGTTGGCGGACATCCGCCTCAAATGTTGCTCGGCAATTCGAGAAATGCGGGTCATCACCTCGACTGAGCGCACCGGGAAATTGCCGCTGGCGCTTTCCGCGCTCAGCATGATTGCGTCAGTGCCATCAATAATGGCATTGTATACATCACTGGCTTCCGCCCTGGTGGGACGCGGATTGTCAGTCATCGATTCCAGCATCTGCGTGGCAGTGATCACCGGTTTGGCCACAGCATTGCACAAGTTGATGATGCGCTTCTGGTGAAATGGAACTTCTTCAGCGGGCGTCTCAATGCCGAGATCGCCGCGCGCCACCATGATGCCCTGGCAAACATCAATGATCTCTTCAATGTTATCCAGCGCTTCACCCATCTCGATCTTGGCGATGATGGCAACCTCTTTGCCCAGATGTTTCATCAGCCACTGCAATTCGCGGATGTCATTCGCCGATCGCACAAAGGACATCGCAATATAGTCGCAATCTTTCGATAGCGCGAATTCAATGTCTTTGCGATCTTTGTCGGTTATCGCGGAAAGCGTCAACTTGGCATTCGGCGCGGAAACGCCCTTGCGGGATCGCAAAGCCCCGCCAATGACAACTTCGCAAGTCAGTTCACGAGCCGTCGTCTCCTTGACGCTGAACTGCAAATTGCCGTCATCCAGCAAGAGGGTCGTCCCGGGCATGATGTCTCTCAGAAACTCGGGATGCGGCAACGACACGATACCGTTGCTTCCCACCACATCGTCCAAGGTCAAGGTGATGGAATCGCCGGGGTTGAGAACCACCGGTTCCTGCGCCAGGTCGCCAAGGCGAATCTTGGGACCCTGAATATCGCACAAGATCGCAACTACCGTTCCTTCTTCTTCGGCCAGACGCCTAACCAAATCGATCGTCTCACCATGGACATCGTGGCTGCCGTGCGAGAAGTTGATGCGCGCCACATTCATGCCCGCGCGAATCATGGCGCGCAGCGTCTCAGCGTCACGCGACGCCGGGCCAAGCGTGGCGACTATCTTGGTATGTTTGTTATGGAGATTCAGATGCACAGGCGCTGGCTTTCACAACTTGCAACTATTCTACATCGAGACGCAAATTGGTAAACGCTTCGGCGCCCGCGTATCTCGCGGCGGACCCCAAGCGTTCCTCAATCCGCAGCAGCTGATTATACTTGGCGACGCGGTCGGTCCTGGCGGGAGCGCCAGTCTTGATTTGTCCGCTATTCATGGCGACGGCGATATCGGCGATGGTGTTGTCTTCGGTCTCTCCACTGCGATGACTGGTGACAACGGTCATATTGTGGCGCTGCGCCATCTGGCCCGCCGCAAAAGCTTCCGTCAACGTTCCAATTTGATTGACCTTGAACAACAGCGAATTGGCCGCTTTCTCCCGTATTGCCCGCCTGACCTTGTCGACATTTGTCACCAAAAGATCATCGCCGACGACTTGCACGCGGTCGCCGATCTTCTCCACCAGACGCGTCCAGTTCTCCCAATCATTTTCGTCCAGACCGTCTTCGATTGATATGATCGGATAGCGCTCGCACCAGTCGCTCCAGAAGTCGACCATTTCTTCACCGCTGAGCTTGCGCCCCTCGATGGCCAAATCGTAGACGCCATTTTCGTACAGCTCCGACGCCGCCGGATCCAGAGCGATGAAAACATTCTCGCCGGCGCGATATCCCGCCCGGTCAATCGCTTCCATGATGACATCAAGAGCGGCCTGATTGCTGCCCAGGCTCGGCGCGAATCCGCCTTCGTCGCCGACGGTGGTCGCATATCCCTTGTCGTGTAACACGGACTTCAAGCTGTGATATATTTCGGCGCCCCAACGCAAGGCTTCGCCAAAGGTCGGCGCGCCCACCGGCATGACCATGAATTCTTGAAAGTCGGTGCTGCCCAGCGCGTGCTTCCCGCCATTCATGATATTCATCATCGGCGTGGGCAATACATGGGCATGCGCGCCGCCCAGGTATGCGTACAGCGGAATGCGCAAGCTGTTGGCGGCTGCTTGGGCCAGCGCCATCGATACGCCCAATATGGCGTTCGCGCCCAGTTTGCGCTTGGTTGGCGTCCCATCCTGCTCGAGCATCAGCTCGTCAATCAACTTCTGATCGAAAGGTTCCACGCCGAGGATCTCCGGCGCAATTTTCTTGTTTACAGAGGCGACAGCTTTCAATACGCCTTTGCCGAGATAGCGGCGCTTGTCTCCATCGCGCAATTCCAGCGCTTCGTGCTCGCCTGTGGACGCTCCGCTGGGTACGATGGCTCTTCCGCCCGCGCCGTCCGACAATCCGATCTCAACTTCCACCGTCGGATTGCCGCGGGAATCCAGCACCTCTCGTCCCTTGACGCTTACGATTTGTGGCATTCTCACTTCTCCTGAGCGCAAGTTCAACGACCCCAGTCTTCAGACGCAAAATCAAGTTTTGCCTCCGAACATGATAGTACATCAACAATGTCATACCTACCCGCAATCGCGCGCGGAGTAAGGTCATTACGTGGATGATTTTCGCGTATGCTCACCCTTGGGCCCATCTCAACCGCAATTACAGCGGCGCTGACACCAGGTCATACCGCCTTCCCTCTATCCGTTGCACGATCACTTATGTTCCTAAAACAATTCTCAGATCGGCGATCCCTGTTCACAGTCGGGTTTTCCTCTGCCAGCGCGACTCTAATTTCACCCATTCCGCTCAATACCCATTAGACTTACCGCTATGGACCTGTTCTACTCTCACCTCACGACATCGGCGGCGCGCATTCATTGTCGCTGTAGCGCTGCTTGCCAAAGCGGGGGTACCCCCCGCAAAATACCCCCCTGTATCCATACCGTGTCGATACCTTCTAGAGATTTAAGGGGATTGATGGAGGTGATGAGGGAAAGCAGCGCCTCACTAAGATCTCGCAGTTTACGGCTGGCCAGCGGGAGCCGTTCGCTACCCGCGATTTGATAAGCTTAATTGCCCTGCATTGATAAACACGCATTTTGTCAATTACAATAACCGTTGGAAGAAATACAGTTTGAACAGGCTTAAACCATGGTACCCAAACGGGAAGTCTACCTGGACAATTCGGCCTCGACGCCAGTGGATCCGCGCGTCATCGAGGCGATGTTGCCCTACTTTGGCGAGGTATTTGGCAACTCCACCGCATCGCATCGACAAGGTCATCGCGGCGAGAGCGCGATTGAAGACGCTCGCGAAACTATCGCCGGCATCTTGAATTGTGCGGCTCGCGAGATCGTTTTCACCAGCTGTGGTACCGAGAGCGACAATCTTGCCGTTCGCGGCGCCGCCTGGAACGCCCGACGTCGCGGCATTCTCACCCGCCTGATTACCACGCCAGTCGAGCACAGCGCCGTGATCAACACCATGCGGCAGATGCGCAACCTGATGGATTTCGAAATGGAAATCGTACCCGTCGACAAGAGCGGCCGGGTTATGACCGAGGCCTTCCGCGCCGCGTGCCAACGTGGCGGATCAATCGCGAGCGTCATCTATGCCAGCAACGAAGTCGGCGTCATTCAAGATCTGCCGCTGCTGTCGAGCATAGCTCATGAGTACGACATACCATTCCACACCGATGCCGTACAAGCCGGCGGACAATTGAGTCTTGATGTCAACGAGCTAGGCGTAGACATGCTGAGTCTGTCCGCCCACAAGTTTTACGGTCCCAAAGGGGTTGGCATTCTCTATGTAAAGAACGGCATCCAGCTCGAACCATCCCAAAGCGGCGGCAGTCACGAAGACGGACGGCGCGCCGGCACCCACAATACCGCATTCATTGTGGGTATGGCCAAGGCGCTCGAACTGGCGTATCAGGAAAACGAGGCGCGTCTGTCGCACTTCGCAGCCATGCGCGACCGCCTGATTCAAGGGATTTTGGAAAGCGTGCCCGGCGCTGAGATAAGCGGCCATCCCACCCAGCGCTTGCCCTCGCACGCCAGTTTCGTGATACCGGACGTTGATGCCAATGCCTTGTTGATGCACCTCGATATGGGCGGCGTTTGCGCCAGCAGCGGCTCCTCCTGCAAAACCGGCGACCCTGAACCGTCAGAGATTCTGCTCGGCCTTGGATTCACCCCTTCCGAGGCCAAATGCGGCCTGCGCCTGTCCGTGGGGCTGCACACGACCGCAGACGATATCGATTATGCGCTCGATGTTTTGGCGGCGTCAGTCGCAAAGCTGCGGCGTCTGCAAGGCGCGCCGGTCTCATGAGCAACTCCAATACACGCGTCGTCGTCGCCATGAGCGGCGGAGTCGATAGCTCGGTCGCTGCCGCATTGCTGGTAGAGCAGGGCTACGATGTCGTGGGCATGATGATGCGACTGTGGTCTGATCCCGCGCTCGGCGGGCCGGAGCACAATCGCTGTTGCACGCCGCAGCAAATGTCCGATGCGCGCCGCATTGCCGATAAGCTCGGCATTCCTTTTTACGTGCTGGACAGCAAAGACATCTTTCGCCAAAAAGTTGTCCAGTTCTTCATCGATGGGCATAAACATGGCAATACACCCAATCCCTGCTTCGAATGCAACCGTCATATCCGCTTCGACTGGCTCTTAAATCACGCTTTGGCCCTGGACGCTGATTACCTCGCGACTGGTCACTACGCCCGAATTGATGTGGATGCGGACGGCTTGTGCCGCTTGCGCAGCGGACTGGACCTCAACAAAGACCAGAGTTATGTCTTAAGTGTGCTGGGGCAATCACAATTGGCTCGTACCATGTTTCCGGTGGGTGAGTATCCCAAGGCCGAAGTGCGGGAGCTGGCCAAGTCTTTTGGTCTGGACGTGGAGAGCAAGCGCGACAGTCAGGATCTATGTTTTCTGGGAGACGGCGACTATCGTGAATTCTTGCGCCTGCACGCGCCGGAAGTCATGGCGGCCGGTCCGATCCTGCGGAGAAACGGCGAACGATTGGGAGAGCATCAAGGACTTGTCAACTATACTATCGGCCAGCGCAAGGGCTTGGGTGTTTCCTTCGCCGAGCCATTGTACGTCCTCGAATTGGACGCCAATGCGAATGTGCTGGTAGTCGGAACCAAAGGCGAGCTGGGACGAGACAGGCTTGTCGCCCGGCAAGTGAATTGGGTCAGCGGCGCCGCGCCACGACAGGCCTTTCGGGCAACGGTCAAGATTCGCTACCGTTCGACGCCGCAGCCGGCTCTCATCAATCCGATTGTCGATGGCGGCATGTCTATCGTCTTCGATGAACCGCAGCGAGATATTACGCCGGGACAATCAGCGGTTGTATACCTTGGCGACAATTGCCTGGGCGGCGGCGTGATCAACCAATTCGACTACTAGCGTCTTACACGCCGAGCATCGGCGCTGTCAACTGGCTTCGCAACAACTGAACGACAATTGCGCCGAAAAGAATATACGGTCCGTATGGCATCCGCGCGAATCCACTGTACGTCCCCTCGATTGCGTAGTGCCTGACGATGATTGCAACTGCTCCGGCGGCAGCGGCAAGAATGGTGACGCAAATCGCTGCCAGAATGCCGGGAAATCCAACAATCATGCCTGCGACGCTCATCAACATGACATCGCCGAATCCGAGGGCGCTGCTGCCCAGAGTCCGCTTCTGAAGGCGCTTCATAGCAGCGGCGAAGAGCATCCCACCCGCGAATGCCAGATAGAATATCAGGAATCCTGACAATCCGCCGGCAATCGCTGAACCCAAATTTGGACCCGTTTCCGTTATGTATGCGGCATCCAGCAGAGCCAATGCCGCCAACGGAAGCAATGTCACTGCCGGGATGCGGCGCCGCTCGATATCCACGACGCCGATCAGTGTGTATAGCATCGCATACGCAAGCGACAGCCACATGGATAAAGCGCCGCCTATCAAATGCCTGGTTGTGGAGTAGAATATCAGCGCAAGGGCGGCCGTGACTAATTCGGTCAACGGGTATCGCAGTCCGAGCCTCGACTGGTCGGAGCCGCCTTCGGCCGCCGGCTGAGTCGTCTTCATCAAGCGAGACGGAAATCGATCGAGTACGAAGGCGCTTAGTCCCAGCCACGCCCACATCGGGCGTACCCGGCCGTCGGCATACCTGGGACGGCCCAGCCTTCGCCCGGCCGGCAGGTCGTCGGCCAGCGCATTTGCCACGCCGCCGGCGACAATTGCCGCCGCTGCCAGCAAAAGCATTTCCGACAGCTGAAGCATCATATTCGTCTCAACGAATCACGGAGAGGTCCGGCGCCGGCGGCAACAAGCTGAAGGCGATGACAAGCACTAGCAAGACCGCCAGCGCCCCGGCTATCAGCATCGCCAGCCTTTGCTGCTGGGTCAATCGAGGATCACTGACGTCGGGTACCCGTTCGCCATCAAAGTGCAGGTCAAGCGGGTCAGCGCCAAACTCATGCAATTGCCACAACTTGAAAGCGGGTTTGCCGCCCCGCAGCGAGACGATCAGCTGAAGCAGACCATAATCATGCGCGCTGTCAAGATCCTCGGCAGACGGAATCGGCGCGGAGAAGGGATGCGAGTGATAAACCCCGATCCATCTCAACCCCTCAGCGTCAATCGATTTCAGCGCTCGCAGTTGCTCCGCAGGCTCGATGGCGAATTCCTTTTGCGGCTCTTGAGCGACATTGCGCAAAGCCACCGCGAACGAAATGCGCTGATGGCGCCCGGCAATCAATCCACAAGCCTCGTCCGGATACCGCGACCGCGCGTGATTGGCGATCTCGCGGGCAACGTCGGCGTCTATCCGGTAAGTCATATCAACCGTCGCCCGCCGGTATGCTGAAGGTGATTTCGCGGCTATCTTGCGCTGGATTGCGCGTCTCGTAATAGAGCTCGGCGGACAAGGTATATGTTCCTTCCGGCTCATCGACGCCGCGAATATGCATCGTGTATTCGTTTTCGTAGTGCATAGTCGCGATGATATCCAGATCGCTAACCAGTTGGCCATCGGATCGCCGCGCGACCACAATCAGGTTGGGCCGCTCTTGAAATGGCGTAATCTTCAAACCAACTTTCACACGAAACCGATCAGCATAGGGACTGGCGGTCATGTCCTCGATTTTGACCTTATGTTTCGGCTGTGGCACAAGATTGGCATCGTTGAAGAGATTGATTTCCACGGGAAGTCTGCCTTATGGCTCGGTCGACAGGCGCAGCGACTCGATGGCGGCATATGCGTCATCAAATCGCGATGCGGGCACAAAGATATGATCGCGGGAATAGGCGGCGAAGGCCAACACCGGCACGTTTGCGTCCGCAAGGCTTTGGCTGATCAGCGCCAAAAATCCTACTAGATTCGGCTCGAGAATGACGTCAAACGTCAGCAAGCGATAACTCATATCGCTAATCTCCGCCAGCCGCAGGCGTCGCTCGAACGCTTGGCATGCGTCTGCCGGCAATATCAAGCTGACCTCATCTTTGTCCGCGATCATTGAAGCAAACGGACAACCGGCTTCGGCGACGATGCCCGCCGCCAGCGTGATTGCGTTAGGCGCTAACTTGACCAGCTTATATTCGACGCCGTCGCTGTAGAGGGCTGCTTCCGCCAAGGCTTTCCGAGCGGTCGAATTCATCGTCTGCGCTTACTCAGCGAACTGATAAGTAGCTTCGGCATAATATCGCACGCTGCGTTCGGATAGTCTCTGCTGCAGCCACATCTTGAACACTTCGTTTTTCTGTTCTACGGACGCGTCTTCGCGCAGCCTTTGCATGGGATAGTTCACGTTTAGCGCGCGACCGTGAATGATATGACGGCTAACGCCCGGCGGGAAATGCGCGCCCCTGACTGCCGCCTCAATGACATGCTCCGGCGCGAAGGTGGGAAACATAACCAAGGCGACGCCACTCGGATACCAAGACCAAATCTGCGATGGATCGGTCAATGGCGTGCGATAAAGCGTCGCGTGATCATGATAGGCGTTCACCACATCACGCAGCGCCGCGTTGCGTTCAAAGACACCGTCGACATTTGCGTGAACGCCATACACCGGCCCGTCCCTAAGCAATACCTGCGCGACCGCGCTCGAATCCCATCCGTCGCGTATGCTTGTGCCTTCGATCGCCTCGAGATTTCTCAGGCAATCTCTCGCATTCCAGTCAGCCACGATATGCTGCCAGACGCCCAACTTAATGAAAGGGGAATCGTAACTGGCCACCTGAACGAGAATATGCTTGTAACCCAGCTGCTTCAGCGCATAGTGACGGTTGGCCCCGTCCATCAACACATATTTCCCATCATTGATGGCCGCGACAACCGGCGGATTGGTGAATATCTCAGCATGCTCCAGACGCCGCATCAATGGCCGCGATCGCTGCTCATCGCCGGTTTCGTGCGGGATTACGTCATTGATATCGACTATGCACAAATCCGGTAACGGCGAGCTATTCGGATTCGTATTCATGGGCTTCCTTAGTACAATGGAAGTGAACGTCACAGTAATTTAGCACGATGGTATAGAGGCGGCAATTGTAATGTCCATCGGGAACAGTTGAAATGGGCGCCGAAGCGCAGGGCGCGGACGCCACGTCAAATCGCTGGCTGTGCATCGCCAGGACGCTATCATTCGTCACCAATGACGACGCTGTACTATTGATGAAACGCGCTTCGCACAAACGCGTGTTCCCCAATCAGTACAACGGTCTCGGCGGTCATATTGAGCGCTACGAAGACCCGTACAGCAGCGCGCTGCGTGAGATTGAAGAGGAGAGTGGCCTGGCGGTGCGCAACTTGCGCTTGAGATCCGTTCACAATATCGACGCCGGCGAGGCCAGCGGGATCTTGCTATTTGTATTCACTGCCGAAAGCGACACCCGCGACGTGAAGCGCTATTCTCCCGAAGGCGAGTTGCAGTGGGTGCCGCGCGCCACGGTGTTGGATTATGATTTGGTCGACGATCTTCCGCAACTGCTGCCTCGTCTATTCTCGATGCGGGAAGGGCAGCTGCCCTGCTTCGCGCACGTCAGTTACGATCACGACGATAGTATCAAAATGCGCTTCAGCGATCAAATTTGAGATGAATGCTGCCTGTCGTCTTCGTGCATCTCGCAATGGAAATATCCCGTTTTCGAAGGCGGTCACAAGGGTGCGCGTGGACAAGCCGCGGTCGACAACCGTTAGTCCCGGAGTCTGGATGATATGGAAGTTCGAGCTGATCTGCCGCAACCTGTGGACACTTTGCGTGCGAAGATCAATGTGCATTTGCGCGATAACTGGCTAAAGCGCAGGGAGCCTCCGCTGACGTGGATGATGGCATCGTAACGGCAACCGACGACATTCAGATGCGTAAAGGTTGTAGTCCAATGCGCCGGCTCGGATGTAGCGCAATGCTAGTATTATGGTTTACGTTGTTATTGGCGCCGTGCGCCCTGTTCTATTTTGCCGCAAATCGGGAAGTCCGGCTGTGGCATCGGGACGTGCCGGAGCCACACGCGCATCCGCTGCTGCTGTTATCGCTGGTCAGCGAGATGGACGACAGGGGCCTGCGCATCGAGCGCTCGTTTGTGGCCGGCGGCGGCCGCTCGACAACGGCAACCTGCATCGAAACCAACGTCCGTTTCTTGCTATGGCAATCCCAATCTGATAATCAAGATGTCAACTACTGTGACTGTTACCAACGAGAAAACGAAGAGAGCGCCTGGATGCTGGAGAGCGCGTACTCAGGACACTGCAATCCGGACCAGTAAGGGCTGTCGAGACTGACGATATGGAAATCCTGCAGAGCATTGATCCCGGCTTGCTGCCGTATATCGCCGTTGGATGCGCCTTGCTCTGCGTCGTCGTCATCGTCATCGGTTTCCTCTTGCAAGCCATCAGCGGTATCTTTGAAGTCCTGTTTGGTTTCGCCGAAATCGTGATCGAGATACTACAGGGCGGGCCAATTGCCTGGTGCGGTTGCTTGCTCCTGATACTTGGCGGCTTGGGCATCGCGGGCGGTGTTGTTCTGCTCTTGAACGCGCCCTCGAGTTGTGAAGCGCACGCGACATACTTTTGTCGCTGGTTTGGTCTTATTCCCTGACAAATTGAAGCATGTTGAATGGCATCTTCGAGAAAATACTTTGCGTCGCTAAATAAATTCAAGTATAATTGCTGGGTAGCTATTCGGCGATCTGCGGGCCGCTTTCGGCATTCAATTGTCGGTTCATATCGTCCGCTAAAACGCGCTTTACATTAGGTCAGTTGCTGGAGGCATCGAGTGGTTTCAACGGCGATTACATTGCAGAAAACACAACAATACAGCGCCGAAATTGACAAGAGCGGTTTATGGCTGCGCAACAAGCGCTGGGATCTCTTTTTCATCACGCTTAGCGTGGTTGTCGTGCCATTGCCTTATGTCTTGTACTTGCTGGGCATGAGATTTGGCCTTGAAGATGACATCAGCCGCAACCTTGTGAACGCCTTCGTGGCCATCGCCATTGGCGGTCCGCACATGATGTCTACCTTTCTGCGCACCGGGCTTGATGAAGGCTTCAAGGAGCGCTACCCGACTTTGATCCGGTCTTCCATCATCATACCGGTTATCGTGATCTCGCTTGCCTTCCTCAATCTAAGCCTGATGCTGACCTTCTTTTTCTTCTGGGCTTCGCTGCACGTCCTGCATCAGGTGACCTATATTGTCGAACTATACAATCACAAGGAAGCCAAGTTCGTGCGCAAGAGCGCGCTCAGTCCCCTGGCTCGATCAGTAGATTATGCCGTAGTCTTGACGAGCCTGTTCCCGATCGCCATATGGAAGATAAGTCAGGGGCGATTTGAAATTGGTCAGAATGACTTGGGCGAGGCGATCCCGGCGCTGTTTCAACAGCCGGATAACCCCTGGCTCTTCGTTTTGGTTTCGCTGGTCTTCGGCAGCGCGTTGACCGCTTTTGTGCTTAAGTCTGTTTACGAGCATCGCAATGGCATACTCAATATGCCCAAATTCGTCTTTGTAGCGCTGACCGTGCTGGTCGCGTTTTTCACACCGCTGCTGCCGAATCTGGATACGGCGTTCCAAGGCTTGAATACCTGGCACTCATTCCAGTATTTGGCGATAACCTTTTACATCATCAAGGTGCGCCAGATGGTGGGAGACCTGGAAGGGGAGGCGCCCTTGGTGGCGCGTTTCAGCCGCCGTACCAAAGACGCTCGCGCGCTTTACGCCTTCAGCGCATTCCTGTTGCTGGGTTCAGCCGTTATCTTTGTCTTGGTTTACGCTCTGGCCGGCATCGTGCGACCCGGCATCGACGGCAACAGCCATTTTGATATCGCTTACTACACGTCAATCTTGTCATTCCTGTGGATTCACTACTACCACGATCACTTCCTTTTCACCGATTTTGAAGCGCTGGATGGCGCATTCGCCAATTAGCGCTGGCGCCCAAGCCGCAGCTACGGAAACTTTTGCCGCACCCATTGCATAGGGTCAACATTGACGCCGTGCAGCCAGACTTCCCAATGCAGATGGGGGCCGGTGCTGCGTCCCGTGGAACCGATCGTGCCGATGGTTTGTCCGAGTGTGACAATTTCCCCAACGCTCACCAGCATCGAATTCTGATGCGCGTACAAGGTATACAGTCCCCATCCGTGATCAATAACAATGGTATTGCCGCGGATATGCAGAGTATCGGCCAATACCACCTGGCCATCAGCCGCGGCCAGGACAGACGTGCCCGTCGCGCCGGCGAAATCAACGCCGCTATGATAGCGGTTGTAGGGGCTGCCGTTGTAGGAGCGCAAGGTCCCGTAAACGGCATTCATTGACGCCGCAGCCGGCAGGCCTAGCGATTGGTTCCAGCGCTTCTCCAAAGTGAATGGGCGGGTCACCCGAGCGAGCAGATTAGTTTCCTCGTCTTCCACTGCGGGCGCCAGGAGTTCACTATTGTCGATGGTAATGTTCTGGTAGCCATAGCCGCCGGCGATCACCTGCAAAGCGGCTTCGACAGCCTGCTCTTCCCCGGCCTCGCTCAAAATGCTCAAGCGCAATGGGAAAACATCCTGACCGGTGAACATGGGAATACCGACCAAAATCGTATGAATCATCCCGGGCTCTCGCTCGATGACGCGGAGCTCTTGATCGAGGAACTCGCCGCTGACGGTCGCTGGCTCGCGAGTGTGGATTTCAATCCGACCCGTGCCGCCCTCCACAAGTATCAGCGGATCTAGCGCGAGCGAGACTACTGTTTCCGGCAATTGTCCCATCAGTCGCGGCGGCTCTATGCCCGGAATCACCAGCCGTTGTCCGATCGAGATGCTCGTTGGATCTTGCAGGTTGTTGAGCGCGGCCAAGCTGTTAACAGTCTGATTGAAGCGCAGACCGATATCGTAAACGGTATCGCCGGCTTCGACCACGTGAACATAGGTGAAATCCGAATCACCTAACACCAGGCTCGTTTCGTTCGCGGAAAGGACCTCAACCGATTCTTCTAATAGGACAGCCCGTCCCTCGTCTAGATCAGATCCCTCCTGATTTGCGATTGGGTTACCCTCGTCAGCGGCGGTGACCACAATCAGCTCTTGACCGAGGGCTAGATCTGCTGCCGAGGCGAGGCCGTTGATGGCGATCAGCGTCTCCGCGCTTTCTCCATAGAACTCGGCAATGCTCTCGAGCGTATCGCCTGCCGACACCGTATGACTGATGGCAGGCTGCGGCGAATCACCCAGCAACGGAATGATCAGGCGCTGGCCGACCGCGATACTGTCAGTGTCGCTTAGGCCGTTGGCTCTGGCCACTTGATCAGCAAACAAATCATATTGAAGCGCGATCCTGAATAGATTTTCGCCACGCTGCACAACATGTACGGTCAGAATAGCATCCCGCTGCGCTTGTGCCTGCAGGGGCGGCAGGAACGAGATTACGGCGCTCGCGACCAAGACGACGGCGATGCTCAAGATCGATTTCAATTGATCACCTCGTCAAAAGCGAATCGGTCGCCGATGACTACTCGACTTAAAGACTCTGGCGCCGTTTCAATGACGTATTTTGCGGCCCGATATGGCACGCAAGCTATGCGCCTCGGTGGCGCTACGCGCATCTCCACAACTGATAACTCTCGGTCCAGCCAGACAATCCCGATTGAGTATCTCATACCCATGGTATGCATAGCAGCCAATAATCGACTCTCTAGCGGTCGTTCGAATATTATGCTTTCAACGTCATTTGGAGACCCCGAAAACATCAATCCCCGAAAACTGCAATAGAAGCTCGCGCAGTACTTTGCGCGAGCCGCGATTGTTTGTCCTATGCTTGTATTGACGATCTTGCGATACTGACTCATCCCGGTATGGTCAGCACTTGGCCAACAAGGATCTGGTTATAGTCGACGATGCCGTTGATCGCTGCCAGCTCCACCACGCTCACGCCAAACAGGTTTGCGATCTGGAACAAGGTATCTCCCGCCTGTACCGTGTAGGCGGTGGGGACATTTGTCGGCAGCGGGGTCGGCGTCGGCGCTAAAGTCGCTGTCGGTGTGGGCAGCGGCTGCCCGTCGCTCGACACTGATTCCGTTGAATCACCGGAAGGTATCTGCAATACCAGTCCAGGGAAGATCCGGCTGGGGTTGGTGATGCCGTTCAGCTGGGCAATAGCGTCTATCGTCGTATCGAAGGCACTGGCGATGCCGTCCAGCGTGTCGCCGGCTTGCACCGTGTATAGCGTGACCCCGGACGATGGCTGTACGGTCGGAATCGCAGTCGCAGCGGGTATTGGCGACGGCGGAATCGCGGTCGGGATAAGCAGCACCAGTCCGACATCAATCTGATTCGGATTGGCAATGCCGTTCAGGGTCGCCAACACATCAGCCGTTGTGCCATATCGCAGGGCGATATTTACCAGTGTGTCGCCAGCGCTGATGGTGTATGTGATCGGAGTAGCCGTAGGCAATGGCGTAATCGTCGCGGTCGGAGGAATCGGAGTCGCTGATGGCGGAACCGGCGTGCTTGTCAGTGTCGGCGAGCCTTCCGGAAGCGGCGTCGCGCTCGGCTCTGGCAGGTTAATCGGCACGATCAAGCGCTGACCAACAACGATCACCGATGCCGCGTTAAGGCTGTTGGCGCGCCGGATCGCATCGACCCTGCTGCCATATTGAAAGGCGATGCCAGAAACCGTGTCGCCTGCCACAACTACGTGAATTCGAGTATCGGGAAACTCCTCGGCGTTTGGATCGACTGTGGCCACCGTCGCGGTCGCGCTTGGCTCAAGCGTTGCGCTAGGGCTCGGCGTAACCGTTGGCGCAGAGGTCGCCGTTGCCGTGGGCTCAAGCGTAGCAGTCGGCACGGGTGTCTCCGTCGGGTCGTCATCCATCGGCGTTTCGCTGGGCAAAGGCGTCTCCGTCGGGTCGTCAAGCACCGGCGTATCACTCGGCAGCGGCGTCTCAGACGATTCAATCTCCAACTCGGCATTTGGATCGCGCTGCTGTGTATCGGGCGTCATTGTTGGAGTGGGTTCAAGCGTCTCTGTTGCGGTGGGCGCTTCTGTTTCGGCAGCCGTAGGTTCTTGGGTCGGCGTCGCGTCTTCAGGAACCAAATCGACATTGGTCTCGCTAGTTGGGCTGGCATCGGCCTCTACGACAGTTTGCGTTGCCACCTCAAGCACGGCGTCCTCGAGATAGATGTAATTGTTTGCCACGGGTTCGCCAATAGTCGATTCCACGAAGACAGTGATGGTCGTGCCATCCGCATCAGCAATCACCGAATACTGATAGAAGGCGTTATACAGAAACACTGCCGTGGTAGACCATACGATGTCGTCGCTGGCGCCATCGGTGCCGCCGTTGGGATCAATGCCCACGCGTACGCTGACGTTGCCCGGCTGCTCGCTCACGGTCCAATCCTCGCCGATTGAAGACCAGACCCAGGCATAGATGCTAAAGCGGTAACTGGCGCCGTCAGTCAGACCATCGACTTGCTGATAGACGCCGCCTTGATGCGTCGCAAATTGATTGAAGTAAACCTGCGATTTGCCTTCTTCGTCCCCGCGGATTCTGACGGTCTCCTCGTCATAAAAAGGCGCGTGTTTCGCGTATGCGGGGCTGCCGTCGGCCGCCGGAATATGCCACGGCGTCCAATCAGCGGCTACTTTCTGCGGCGATTCACCGTCACGGCTCTCGAAGTCGCCTTCGAAACCAGGATTGGACAGCAGATTGGTGACAGTTTGAGGCGTGACATTGAAAACGATGAAGCAGAAACATGCCGTAACAAGCATCAATACCGACAGTCGTTTCATCGGTTCCCCCCGTTTGTGAAGTGAAGCGCTGAACGCGCGTCTCAAGTCTAAGGCCTTGTCTCGCGCCACATTCTGCGATCAACAATTGATGCGCCGCCAAACCTAAATGATTGTCACTTGAGATACGCCCAAGTATAGCGTAACCTTGCGCGGTGCGCCAAACTAGACAACGGTCAAATTCGAGTAATCAAGCCAGTTTGCGTTTGCGTCGGCGAAGCATCTCTCAGCTAACAATTTGATAGGCTGATTGCGGATTTCGCGGTCGGCAAGTCGGTCAATGTCAGCGCATTTGCGAATTGGCCGCTGCCCGCGGAGCCAATCAAAAAAGGGGACTAGATTTGAAGCTACATGAGTATCAATCGAAATTTCTGTTTCGAGACTTCGGAATTCCCATCCCGGAAGGACGCGTGGCCACGACGCCCGAAGAAGTATATGACATTGCCAAAGCCATCGACGGCGTCGTCGTCGTTAAGGCGCAAGTCCATGTCGGCGGCCGCGGCAAAGCGGGCGGGGTGAAAGTGGCGCGCAGCGCGGAAGCGGCCAAAGCTCATGGACAAGAGATCCTCGGTATGGACATCAAGGGCCTGCGCGTGGAAAAAGTGCTGGTTGATCCCGGCGCCGATATCGAGCAGGAAATCTATCTGGCCATCACCAACGATCGCGGCGTGGGCAAGCCTCTGATTATGGCTTCCATGGAAGGCGGGATGGATATTGAAGAACTGAATCGCGATCGTCCCGAGGCGATTATACGCGAGCATGTCGATCCGATACTCGGTCTGCAAGATTTCCAGCTCACCTATATCGTCAGCGCTATGGGATTGCCGCGCGCGCTATGGCGACCCTTCGGCAAAATCATTCGGGGCCTGTACGAATGTTATGCAAAGAGCGACGCCGAGCTGGCGGAGATCAATCCGTTGGTGATCACCGGCGATGGCGACTTGCTGGCGGTTGACGGTAAAGTCATCATCGACGATAACGCGCTCTTCCGCCAAGCGGATTTGGCGGCCGACCGTGACACCAGCGACGAACCGGAATCGGAGCGCAAGGCGCGCGAAGCCGGCATCACCTATATCAAGCTTGACGGGCAGATCGGCTGCATGGTCAATGGCGCCGGTCTGGCGATGACAACTATGGACATGACCAAGCTATACGGCGAACATGCGGGCATCGGTCCAGCCAATTTTCTTGATATCGGCGGTGGCGCGACCCCGGAGCAGGTGGCGGCGGCGCTGCGGATCATCCTTTCCGACAGCAACGTACGGTGCGTGCTTTTCAACATTTTCGGAGGCATCACTCGTTGCGACGAGGTCGCCAACGGCATCCTGACAGCCTTCAACGAGGTCAATCCGGATGTGCCCATGGTCATCCGTTTGCAAGGAACCAATGCTGCGGCCGGCAACCAAATCATCGACGAGGCGCAGATACCAAACATCATGAGCGCGGAAACTTTGACCGATGCCGCCAAGATGGCCGTCGCCGCAGTCCAGGAGATTGCCTAGCATGTCAATTCTGATCGACCGCAATTCCAAAGTGCTGGTTCAAGGCATAACCGGACGACAAGGTGGATTTCACGCCAAGCTAATGATGGAATACGGCACGGATGTCGTCGGCGGCGTGACGCCCGGCAAAGGCGGCGAGTGGTTCGAGGGCAAGCCTGTCTTCGATACGATGCGTATAGCCGTAGAAACTACCAACGCCGATGTGAGCTTGATCACCGTGCCGGCGCGATTTGCCGCCGATGCCATCATGGAAGCCGCTGACGCCGGCATTCGGTTAGTAGTTTGTTTGACCGAACACATCCCGGTCTCGGACATGATGAAAGTGGTCAGCTTCTGCGCGCGGCGCGGAACACGATTGATCGGTCCCAATTGCCCGGGCGTCATGACGCCTGGTCAAGCCAAGGTAGGCATCATACCCGCAATGGTCGCGATTCCCGGCAATGTCGGAGTCGTATCCAAGAGCGGCACATTGACCTATGAAGTCGGCTTCGCCATGAAGAATCGCGGCATCGGCATCTCCACTATAGTCGGCATCGGCGGCGACCCGGTGATCGGCACGACCTTCGTCGACGTATTGGAGATGTTTGAAAGTGATCCGGCAACTGAAAAGGTCGCCTTGCTCGGTGAGATCGGCGGCAGCGCCGAGATAGCCGCTGCGAATTATATCCGCAATGCGATGACGAAACCGGTGGCGGCATTTGTCGCGGGTCGCAGCGCCCCTCCTGGCAAGCGTATGGGACACGCCGGCGCCATCGTCGATGGCGGCGAGGGATCGGCCGACGAAAAAATCCAGGCGCTGGAAGCCGCTGGCGCCCGCGTCGCCTCCAATCCGGAAGAGATCCCGGACCTCCTCATGTGAGAGTCATCCTGTTCGAGTCTCGGCGGTCTCATCTGAGCGCCGCACGATATGGTGCTTGCGGCAGCGCGCCTCGTATGACTCCTGCGCCCCAACCAGGATAGTCGGATCGTCATAGTGCGCCGGTTCGCCATTCACCAGGCGCTGTGTGCGGCTTGCTTCGTTGCCGCAGGAAACGCAGATGGCATGAAGCTTGGTGACGTCTTCGGCGATGGCCAATAGATGCGGCATGGCGCCAAAGGGTTCGCCGCGGAAGTCCAGATCCAGCCCGGCAATGATGACGCGATTGCCATACGAATCCACCAACGCCTGTACAACTTCGGTGATTCCGTCATCAAAGAACTGTGCTTCATCTATCGCTACAACAGTGGTTTCGCCGTTGGCAATTTCCAGCATCTCGCTCGCGGCGCTTACCGGGATGGCCTCGACGGATTGACCGGTATGACTGGTGATATGCTGTATGCCATAGCGGTCATCGATGCTGGGCTTGAATACCTTGACTTTCTGCTTGGCGATGATGGCGCGGCGCACCCGCCGGATCAGTTCTTCAGTCTTGCCGCAGAACATGCTGCCGCAAATGACTTCAATTCGACCGGAATCATGTCGCATGCCTTGCGCATCTCCTAATTTGGGGTGTCGCGCATCATGTAGTCGTGCAGGCAGCAGAAATCAAAAGGCAGCCAAAGGATGACTGCCTGGAATATTGTGATGCCCGGATGTTACTCAGCTAGCTGATACCCTTGCGCGCGAAGCATTTTCCGCAGATCGCTGAGCACTTTGCGGCCGATGCCCTGAATCGCGAGAATGCTGTTCTCGTCGTCTTCGTCGCCCAATCGATCGAGAATGTCTCCCACAACTTTGACGCCGTTTTCTTCAAGGATGTTGGCATAGCGCGCGCTGATATCGAGTTCGGCGATCGGCAGATCATGCGGCGCCCGCTCCGCCTCGCGCAGTTCTTGCGCGCTGCGAATGTCATCACGCTGCTGCAGCCGCTTCATGAACTTGTCGACGCGTCCCTCGGTATCGACGATACGCTGTTCGCCGGTGTAAAATGGATGACAATTGGAGCAGATTTCTACCGTCAGCGAATCTACGGTAGCGCCGGTTGTCCAGGTTGTGCCGCAGGTGATACAGCGGACTTGCGCCTCGAACCAGGCGGGATGGATGCCTTCTTTCATGTTTTCCTCCACGCATTCACGGCTTCGAGAAGTGGCGTGAATGACTTGATGCCCTACTGCGTTAATTCAGGGATCGACCGGTCTTTTGGTGAGTTTCGTAAACGCTGATGCGCTTCTGGCCGTTGCGACCGCGCATCCGCTCAAAAGTTACGAATCCGGGGCGCGTTGCAAAAATCGTATAGTCCCGGCCCATATCCACGCCTTCGCCGGGATGGAATTTGGTACCGCGCTGCCGGACGATAATGTTGCCGGGCACGACGAATTCCCCGCCGAAGTTCTTGATTCCCAGCCGCTTGGAATTGCTATCGCGACCGTTGCTGGACGAGCCGCCGCCTTTTTTGTGAGCCATAGCAACCGACCTCCCTAATCAAACCGTGATCGCGTCAATGCGCAGTCTGGTGTAGTGCTGACGATGGCCTTGCTTGCGACGATAGCTGGTGCGCTGCCGATACTTATAGACGATGATCTTCTTGCCGCGGAATTGGTCGACCACTGTGGCCGAGACCTTTGCGCTTTGCACGCGCGGCTGACCTACCTTGACCTCGCCGCCGTCAGCAACCAGCAAAACATCGTCAATCTCGACCGAGTCACCGACCGACTGCGGCAAACGATCGACATCGACGGTCGCTCCCACTTGCGCGCGATACTGCTTGCCGCCGCAACGAATAATGGCATACATGATGGACTTCTCCAATCTTCACTTGAATTCTCCGCGGCAAACGCCCAATTCGACTTCGCTCGCGAGGAAAATTGGTTTGACAGCAAAATACCCCACTTAAGATGGCAGGGCAACCGACATTATACAGGTCGATCGCCGCTCCGGTCAAGCGTTGATTTGTCGCATCCCGGCGTGTCTATGCGATGTCCCGGTCAAGTGACAACCATCGCATCGCCAAATGAATAAAAGCGATAGTTTTCTGACTTGGCAATTTCATAGGCTTTCAGCAATGCTTCTCGACCCACGAAGGCACTCAGCATCATCACGAGCGTCGAACGCGGCAGATGAAAGTTGGTGATCATCGCATCAACAATCCGCCACTGATAGCCGGGTGTTATGAACAAGTCGGTGAATCCCTCATAGGATTCGACCATGTCCGGTCGCGAATCAAACTGCTGCTGAGTCCACGCATGCGCGTCCACACGCGAGCATCTTGCCGCGCTCTCCAATGTCCTGGCCGAGGTTGTGCCTACAGCAATCACGCGACCGCCCCGCAGCTTGCCGTCATTGATAATCCGCGCGGAATTCCCGCCGAGCTTGATGTACTCGCTGTGAATCTTGTGCTCGGCGATATTGTCGACGGTGACAGGCTGAAAGGTGTCCAAGCCAATATGCAGCGTACAAAAGGCCAGCTTGACGCCTTGCTGCTGGACGGCTTCGAGGAGCGCGTCGGTGAAGTGCAGACCCGCGGTCGGCGCCGCAGCCGACCCCTTCACTTGGCCGTATACCGTCTGATACTTGTCGTCGTCCGCGAGCGATTGCCGGATGTATGGCGGCAGAGGTACCTCGCCCAGCTCGTCCAACAGTTCGTCAATCGGCTGCTCGAACGCGATGCGCGCTTTGCCTCGATCAAAGCGACCGAGAATCGTGCACGACATATTGGCGCCGTCAATGCGCAGGCGCGCGCCCGCGCCGAGGTTTCGTCCTCGAACCAAGGCGTCCCATTGATGATCGTCCAGTCTTCGCAGGAGCAGGATCTCTGCTTTGCCGCCAGTCGTAGCTTTCCGCGCCCGAATCCGCGCTTTGATCACCCGCGTATTGTTCAAGACCAACACATCGTCCGGCCGCAGCAATTGGAGGACGTCTCGAAATCGCAAATGACGGATGCCGCCGGTCGCTCGATCGAGATGCAGCAGACGCGATGAATCTCGAGGGTCGGCCGGTGTCTGCGCGATGAATTGTGCCGGCAGCTCGTAGTCGAAGTCGCTGACTTTCATAGTAGCTGTTGCTGGTTCGAGCTGACCTCGTCGGGAAACGGGATATCGAGATGGCTATAGGCGTGAGCAGTACATGTCCGTCCGCGAGGCGTGCGATCGATGAAACCCAACTGAAGCAGATAGGGTTCGTAAACATCCATGATCGTAGCGCTGTCTTCGCTGATTGAGGCGGCAATCGTATCCAGTCCCACCGGTCCACCGCCAAACTTCACTATGATCGTGCTCAGGATGCGCCGGTCAAGTTCATCCAGTCCCAACTCGTCGATTTCCATGAGTTCCAGCGCGCTTGCAGTGACCTCGGCTGTGATGATGCCATCGGCGCGCGCCTCCGCAAAGTCGCGCACGCGGCGCAGCAATCGCAATCCGACCCGGGGCGTGCCCCGAGCGCGTCTGGCGATTTCTATCACGCCTTCGGGTATGATCTCCACATCGAGCAGCCCCGCCGCGCGCCGGACAATGCGCTCCATTGCGTCTTGATCGTAGAAGTCCAGTCTGAAGCGAGCGCCGAATCGATCGCGCAGCGGGGCGGCCAGGAGCGCCAGCCGTGTGGTTGCGCCGATGACTGTGAAGCGCGGAAGATTCAAGCGCAATGTCTTGGCGGCCGGCCCTTTGCCGATGACGATATCCAGCACGAAGTCTTCCATCGCGGGATACAAGATTTCCTCCACGGCTTTGCCCAGGCGATGCACCTCGTCAATAAAGAGAATATCGCCCTTCTTGAGATGCGTGAGAATAGCCGCCAAATCGCCGGCTCTCTCTATCGCCGGGCCCGCGGTAACCCGAATGTTGGTATTGACCTCGTGCGAAATCACGTATGCCAGGGAGGTTTTGCCGAGACCGGGCGGACCGTAGAAGAGCAGGTGGTCGATCGGCTCTTCACGCGCTGCCGCCGCGTCGATGATGATGCTCAGATTCTCGCGCAAGCGATCTTGCCCGACCATGTCGGCCAGGCGCTTGGGCCGCAAAGCAATTGAATCGCGGTCGCTGGTTGTCTTCCCGCCGCTCATAACTCGCTGATCATCGGGCATCGAGATCTCGTTTCTTAGTGCAGCGCTACGCGGAAGTATAGCCCAGAGGGCCGGCGATTCAATGCTTGCTTTACATCGGCGGCGCCCGCGCGTAAACTAATAAACAATAGCGTACGGAAGGGAGGGTTCCATCCGTCATGACCGACCTGTTGCACGTATCCTCGCATCCGCTGGTCAAGCACAAGCTGACGATGTTACGCGACATCAACACCGATCATCGTCGATTCCGTGAACTCGTGCGCGAGCTTGCGCTGCTCCTTTGTTATGAGGCGACGCAAGATCTGCACCTGCGGCCGACAACCGTCAATACGCCAATGGGCCAAGCGCAGGGTTCGGAAGCCGATGAGGTGATCGGACTGGTGCCCGTATTGCGCGCGGGTTTGGGATTGGTCGATGGCATCCAGGAGCTGCTGCCGTCGGTCCAAGTCTGGCACATCGGCTTGTATCGCGACGAGCAAACCTTGCGCCCGGTGCAGTACTACAACAAGCTCCCGGACGAGCCGACCGTGCAGGTTTGCCTGGTATTGGATCCGATGCTCGCCACCGGCGGATCGTCCGTGGCCACGGTGGATATATTGAAGCGTTGGGGCGCCAGACGGATAAAATTCCTGGGCATATTGGCCGCGCCGGAGGGCGTTGCCGCGCTTTCCGCCGCGCATCCGGACGTGCCGATCCACGTGGGCGAGTTGGACGAGCGGCTCAACGATATCGGCTTTATCGTGCCCGGCCTGGGCGATGCCGGTGATCGCATGTTCGGAACCTGAGTCTTGGATACATTTGCGTTTATCATCGTTTTCAACCTCGCGCTAGCCGTATCGCTATTGGTAATCCCGATAGCGAATCTTCTGAGTCATCGCTTCGGCATCACCTCAATCCCGGGCGGACGCCGACAAGAACACGTCGCGATGCCCAAGCTCGGTGGCCTAGCTATCTTCGCGGGATTCAGCATAGCTGTGCTCGCCGCCCAGTTGCTGCCGGTACCGCGTCACGATCCGGGCGAGGGATTCCGTCTGACCGGCCTTCTGATCGGCGGCCTATTAATCTTTGTCGTCGGCATCGTTGACGACATGTACGATCTCAACTATATCCAGGCATTCATTGCACAAGTCTGCGCCGCCGGCATCGCAATTGCGTTTCAGATCTTCATCGAGTTTTTCAACAATCCGCTGACGGGCGTCCAGACAGATCCCTGGTCGCCGATCGTCACTGTCGCGCTCACGGTGTTTTGGCTGGTGCTGATGATGAACACCGTGAACCTGCTTGACGGCGCTGACGGCTTGGCGGCGGGCGTCGCATTCATCGCCGCGCTGGTGCTATTCCTCAACAGCGCCTTCCGCCAGGATCCTCCGCAAACCAGCGTGAGCCTGCTGCCGCTTGCGCTCGCCGGCTCGCTGCTAGGTTTTCTGCTGCATAATTTTTACCCGGCGCGAATATATCTGGGTGGCAGCGCCTGGTACCTCGGATTTGTGCTGGGCGCGCTGAGCATTGTCGGCGGCGCCAAGATGGCGACGATCCTGCTGGTCATGGGTTTGCCGTTGATGGACTTGGGCTGGCAGCTGGTCAATCGCTTGCGTCTGGGGTCCAATCCCTTCCGCGGCGATCGCGGTCATCTTCATTTTCGCCTGCTGGACACCGGCATTCTGACGCCGCGTCAAGTCGCGCTCGGCTACTACTCGCTTTGCGCTTTCTTGGGTTGCCTGACGCTCGTCACCAATAGCCAGCTGTTCAAGTTCATCGCGTTCATCGTCATGCTGATCTGCATTGCCATCGGGTTCTTGACGGTGGCGCGCATCTCTCGCTTGCGCGACGACTACGAAGAATCATCGGCCGCCGCATCGTAGTCGTAGAATTCACCGCCATCTAACGGTTCATAACGAAGCTCATCGTCTTCAACAGGCTTGGATGCGTTTCTGCCGCTGGCATTCGACTTTTGCGACGGCTTTGGCACAGGTTTCGTGCTTGCGCTCGGGCGGTCGCCAGTAGTGGAGACTGGTTTGGCGTCAACTTTCTCGGCTTCAACAGATGTCGCAGAAGAATCCTGGTCTAAGGCTGACGAGTCAGTGCGGCGTTCTGTTGACGTGTAAGAACCGTGCGGCGCGGAAAACGGCCGAGCAAAGCCTGTATCTGGCGCGTCCAACGCTAGCGATTCATCGTCATTGAAGCTCTCCAAGGCTTCACCGGCGAAGGGGCGATCGAAGGGCGCGCGCTCATCGCTCAAGTGACGCGTATCCAACGCGGGTTCGTTCGCGCCTGGAAACTCTGCAGATTGAGCGCTTTCTGCCGCCTTCTCGTCTGAGGGATTCGCAGCTGTGCCGAGCATGCGCGGCGGCACAATTGTAATCGGCTGTTCTTCAGCCACGCGGGATCTTGGGGTCGAGGTCTTTTCACGCATTGCATTTGGCTTGTCTCGACCAGCGCCCGATTCGGATCCTCTGGGATGCTGCCCGCTTGTGCTGGATTTCAAATCGAGAATCGCTGCAATGTTCCGGCTGACCGGCTCGATTCCTGGCGGACCGGGAATGGGCAAGGGGAGGGCGTAAATGGACTTTGGCGGAGCGACCGGGGCAGGCGGCGCCGGCTGGCGGGATCGACGGCGTTGCTCAGTCTCTCGCAGTTGCCGCGCTTCCTGTCGAGTACGGGTTGTCAGCTTGCCATCAATGAATGTCGCGCTATGTCCGGTGAGGCGTTCGATAGTCGCTTCAATGGAACCCAGTCCCAACACCATGACGACGTTGGCGCACATGATCGCCAGCAGGACGATGGTCAGGCTGCTCAACAGACTCTCCACACTTGCGGTGATAAACGAGCTGCGGAAATCGCCCACGCCCAGGACGATAGAAACGAGTAGCGCCGCGCCCATCGCTAGTGATAGCCCTTTGCGCCCTTTGAGCGCGGCCGGTAAATCCGGCATCATCGTATTGGCGATGGTGAACGCAAGGTAGAACCAGAGCCAGAAATCGGCCGTCGAGGTCACGCGTGAGATAGCGAGAAACACATCGTCCAGATTCCCTGACGCCGCCATCGCCCAAGCGCTGCTCAAATCAAGAATGTCAATGGCGATATGCCAGATTACAGACAGCGCAACGCATAGCGGCACAAGTTCAATGACCAAACGCTTCAAGGGATGGACGACATTGGCGATGCGGACGAATCCCAACTGCAAGGCATCGACCTGTTCTTCCTGTGGCAGCTGAACGGCGCGCGTCGCCCGCACATTGCAAACCCCCGCGATGAGCCAAGCGATCAACTCATGCAGCAGCACCCCGGGAAGAAAGGCAGTGTAGTAGAAGATGACGGTGGTCTTGTTATTGCGACTGAGCAACCAACCGACCTTGAAGACATGTTGATGCATCCACTTTTCGCTGCGCCGAAATATGAAGGCGAGCAGCCCGGCAAACAGCGCAAGCGCAAACAGGTCCAGTTCTGCCAGCTCAATCCCCTTTGACCCGCGAAGCGATTTCAATCAACGCTGTGAAGTCATCGACATTGAGGGACGCGCCGCCGACCAACGCGCCATCAATATCCGGCTGTGACATGAATTCTTCCATGTTCGATGGTTTGACGCTGCCGCCGTATTGAATCCGAGTCCCGTCGGCGATGGTATCGCCATACAGCTGCCGAACAGTCGTTCGCACGGCAGACGCGATGATATCATTGGCTTGCGCGCCGCTTGCGCTGAGCCCGGTACCGATCGCCCAAATCGGCTCGTAGGCGATAACGACCTTGGCCATATCCGAAGCTACGATCCCATCCAATGCCGCCCGCACCTGGCCGCTCACAAATGCCACGGTTTCGCCGGCTTCATTCTGCGTCAGGCTCTCGCCCACAGCGATAATCGGCTTAAGACCATGCGCCAGTATCGCCTTGGCTTTCTTGTTCACATCTTCATCGGAGTCATGCAAATAAGCGCGCCGCTCTGAATGCCCGATAATCACGTAATTGACGAATCCGCGCAGCATCTCCGCCGACACTTGCGAGGTATAGGCGCCGGCATCTGCCCAATGCGCGTCTTGCGCGGCGATCTGCAGCGGCGTGCCGAGCAGGGCATCGGCAACACCGGATATGGACAAGAATGTCGGGGCGATCACCCGCTCAGCGTTGTCAAATGACGCCACTCGCTCGACGAGTTCTGATGCGAACATAACCGACTCGTTGGGCGATTTGTGCATTTTCCAGTTTCCCGCAATGATTGGTGTTCTCGACATAGCGGCTCCTTCATTTCACCTTCAGACCGTAATCTTCATTCTAATAGGGGATGTGAGGTTTGCGCCAATCAATCGGCTGATTCTTGTCGCTGGCCACGCGAATCGACAAGCTATTTGCTGGTCAAAGCGGCCAGCCCAGGCAGCGTTTTACCTTCCAGCAATTCGAGACTTGCGCCGCCGCCGGTCGAGATATGCGACATAGATCCCGCCAGTCCAGCTTGCTCCACCGCCGCCGCCGAATCGCCGCCACCGATGATCGTTGTCGCCCCTTTGCTGGTCAGATCGGCCAGCGCTTGCGCAACAGCGACCGTCCCAACGGCGAAAGTAGGCAATTCGAAAACGCCCATCGGGCCATTCCATACGATAGTCTTGGCGTCAGCGAGTTCATCTTTGAACGCCAAGATCGTTCGCGGTCCGATATCCAGCGACTGCCAGCCTTCCGGCACATCATCCGCAGCGGCAACAACGCCGGTCTCGGCATCGTTGTCGAACGCGCTGGCGATGCGCTGATCGATAGGGAGAACCAGCTTCTCGCCGGAGATCGCCAGCAATTCATGCGCGATTGGGATGGCATCCGACTCAACGAGCGAATCCGCCATGTCTCGACCCTGCGCGGCAAAGAAAGTGTTCGCCATGCCACCGCCGATCAGCAGCTTATCGACCTTGTCTAAGAGAGCGCCAATAACATCTATCTTTCCCGATACTTTGGCGCCGCCAAGAATAGCGACAAATGGCCGCTGTGGCTGCTCAATGGCGGTCGAGAGATAATTGATCTCTTTTTCCAGCAGCAGCCCGGCGACCGATTTCATCTGCGCTGAAACCCCGACGTTGGAAGCGTGCGCGCGATGAGCAGTCCCAAAAGCGTCGTTCACGAATACATCGCCGTGCGCCGCCAGGGATGCGGCAAACGCCGGGTCGTTGCTGGTTTCGCCCGCGTGAAATCGCGTATTCTCCAACAGCATAACGCCGGCCTCCGGCAGCCGCTCAATTTCACGCCTGACCGCGTCGCCTATGCAATCGTCTGCGAACGCGACTTCCCTGTTCAACAATTCTGCCAGGATCGGCGCGACCGGTTTCAGCGACAGCTCGGAAATGCGCTGCCCTTTTGGACGACCCAAATGCGACATCAATATGACCGCGCGTGGATTCTGTTCCAATATGAATTTGATCGTTGGCGCCGCGGCCCGTATCCGCGTGTCGTCGGTGACTGCCGTGCCCGCCAAAGGCACATTGAAATCGACGCGCATAAGGACGCGCTTGCCGGAAAAACTCTGGTCGCGCACGGTTAACTTGTTCATTCAATTGCTCCCGGGTAATCAAAAAAGCGAGGGTGTTAGCCTCGCCCTTATGCCAAATATGCGCTGAACTCGCCTAAAGGCGCTCCCCGACGAATTTGGCCAAATCTGCCGTGCGACAAGAATAACCCCACTCATTGTCGTACCAGCTGATGACCTTGACCAGGTCGCCAGCGACATCCGTTGACAAGGCGTCAATGATGCTTGAATAAGGATTGCCGACATAATCGCTAAGCACCAAGGGTTCGTGTGAAACATCAAGGTAACCATTCATCGGACCGGCTGCCGCTTCTTCGAAGGCGTCTATCAGCTCGCCTCTGTCAGGCGTCCGCTCGACTGACGCCACAATATCAACCAGGGATCCGGTCGGGGTCGGCACGCGGACGGCCATGCCGTCAAACTTGCCCTTCAATTCCGGGATGACCAGCGCGACCGCTTGCGCGGCGCCCGTGCTGGTGGGAATCATATTCACGGCTGCTGCCCGCGCCCGGCGCAAATCCTTGTGCGGAAGATCCAGAATTGACTGGTCGTTGGTATAGCTGTGGATCGTGGTCATGAACCCCTGGTTGATGCCGAAGGCGTCGTTCACCACTTTGGCCGGCGGCGCCAGACAGTTCGTGGTGCAAGAGGCATTGGAAAGGACAGTGTGGTTGGCCGGGTCATACTGATCCTGGTTGACGCCAAGCACGATAGTGATGTCCTCGCCTTTGGCGGGCGCGGAAATGATGACCTTTTTGGCGCCGGCGGTGATATGTTTGGAAGCGCTGACTTTGTCGCGGAAGATGCCGGTGCTTTCAATCACGATGTCGACGCCCAGCGCGCCCCAAGGCAATTGTTCCGGATCACGTTCCGATAAGGCCGCGATTTCCTTGCCATCGACAACCAATGCGCCGTCCGCAACCTCGACGCTGCCGTCGTACACGCCGTAATTGGAGTCGTAGCGAAAGAGGTGCGCCATGGTGTCCAAGTCGCCAAGGTCGTTGAAGGCCACGACTTCGATATCGTCAGCATAGCGCTCCATAATGGCCTTTAGTACTTGCCTGCCAATGCGCCCGAAGCCGTTGATTCCAACCCGAATCGACATGCTCTTCCCTCCTTCATTCGCGGTCTGGATTGTATTCTTGCGATTTTCCGCAATTAGCTTAGTACACGGCTGCCCATTTTAGAATGCTGAACTCCTCGCCGATCGTGTCACTCTGCGCTGACGTTTAGCCTATGGATAGCGCCTTGCCGCGGATACAAATGACGGCTATGGAAGAAGCCTCGTCAATCGCCCATTGATCAGGAGCAAAACCAGGGCGCCGGCAGTCATCAGCGCCGCAATCAGAATTGAGGCGTCAACGAATAGCTGTTCCGGATAAAGACGAATCAAGGTATCTGAATAGGGGAAGCGCCAGGTTCCTGCCGCGAAGAACAGCTCGTGAAAGGCGTCAAACATGCGATCCCAGGCAACCGTCACCGAGACCAACGCAGTCGCCAGCAGCCCAAGCGTCAACACGCAACCGAGGAAAACGCCGCGATTAACTGATCGGAGATAGCACCGTGATCGACACGCGGCTGCGACAATCAATAGCGCCACAATGAGCAAGCCCGCAGTCAGCGAAAAGGCGAGGCTCGCGATCTCCTTGACATCGCTCATGTGTCGTAGTTCGCTTTCATTGAACATGGTACAATCCGTCGCATCAGCAGGCGCCCGCCAACACTTGTCGATCGGCAGGCGCAGTTCGGCCAGATAAGCGATGTCCTCGCCATTGAAGAGAAAATCGATGGCAAAGTTGCCCAGCGCCAGGCGATCATGGATTGACAGCCCGTAAGCATCCGCGGGGAAGCCCGGCCTGGTGTACTCGAATCTCAGAAACTCATGGGTCAGCGCCAGCCGGGCCGCGCCGATCATCAATAGCAACGGCAAAGCCAAGATGAAGTAGACCTGCGCCAAAACGTGAGAGGCGGCTTTAGGATTCATCGTTGATGCGGAATTCGTCGGCGCGTCCAGACAGCAAAAAGTTGAGCACAATCGAATCGACCAGGGTCTCCACGGGCGCGCGGTCATCGGTGAAAATCACGTCGCTATCGCCCAAAGCCACAATCTGTTGGGCAGCGCGTTCGATGATCTCATAAAGCCTGGGATCGACCGAATCGCTTTTGTGCATCAGGTTGGCGCGCAGGTTGTCCGGTGAGGTCTCCTGTACCGTGCCGACAAGAATGGTGTTGAATGATTGTGGCACATCAATCGCGTGCACGCTGGGAAAGACCAGCGACATCGTCTTGGCCAGGCTGTCCACCAGGCGGCGATCCGTATCAGTCCGTCCCACATTGATCACAACAACGCCGTTGTTCGCAAGGCGCGTCTTGACTTCGCGGAAGAACTCGCCAGTCGTCAGATGCCAGGGAATATACGGCGGGCGATAGGCGTCAACCGCGACGACCGAATAGCGACGATTCATCTGATTGAGCAAGTAGCGCCCGTCGCCGATATGGCGGGTCAGGCTCGGCATCAAGTCAGCAGTCATGTCAAAGTATGAAGCGCCAATATCGACAATGGCTGGATCAATTTCGATGCCGTCCATATGAATGTCGCCGTAAACCGCAGTGTACTGACGTGGTATCGTGCCCGCCGCCAATCCAATCAACAGCAGGGATGATACGTCTTCAGCGTGGAAAGGCGGCGCATTGAAGTATGGGGCAGCCAGAAAGTAATCCCAGGTGCCGCCGAAGAAGACTTCCGATTCGTGCCACTGACTGTGAACGCCCTGACCTTCGTTCAGATACAGATATCGATTGCCGGCCGCGTCTTCCTGCACCTGGATATAGTTGTAAGCGCTCTCGTCCTCAGCGAGCAGCATGGCGCTGGCCGGCGGCGGCCGCAGGGGGCCATCGAGCAATTCCATGGCCAGCAGGGCGATCAGCGCCGGCATCCAAAGATATTTCAATGCCGACCTGCCCGACGTGCGCAGCGCGCCAATCAAGGCGATGGCATACAAGATTCCAGCAAACAGCAGAAACGTCCGGAATGTGCCGATCTCGGGAATCAGCCAGAGCACCGGCAGAAAAGTCCCGACCAGGCTGCCCAGGGTGCTGATAGCGTATACTTGACCGGCGACTTTTCCCGATTCTTCTACACGATTCACCGCCAGCCGAATCACGAATGGCGAGATCGTTCCCAGCATAGTCACAGGCACGGAAAACAGCACAAGAATCGACAGGAACGAGCCCAACGCCAGGGCGGCCTCGGCGCCGAAAACCGCCTCGGCGGCCATCGTCGCCACCGGCCGTGAAACGATGGGTATCAGCGCGCACAGAAACGCGGACCAGATCACTATCTTCAGCAGCAGACTCGACCGTGGCGATCGATCGGCGATACGGCCGCCAATGAAGTAGCCGACCGTCAAGTACAGCAGCATCAATCCGATCACGTTCGCCCATACCAGATTGCTGTTGCCAAAGACGTTGCCCAACAATCGCGATGCCGACAGCTCAACCGCCAGGGTGGTCATGCCGCCGGTAAAGGCGATAATGTAGAGATAACGTCTATTCAGTCGTGTAGATTCGGCTGCTGCGTCCAAATCCGCGCCCACCCCGTCGCTTCCGCAAATGTCGTACAAGATCAGATTATGTGGCTCGACCGGTGAAAAATCAATGAAGGCTATCATCCGCCCGGCATTGTCAGGCGACTCGGCCGCGATCGCCGGGCTCGCCACGACATCATTCGGTCATGCTTACGATCCCGGGCATATCCGTCAGGTGCTGCAAAGCGGGCGCAACTACACTCTTGTTGCTGACTGCGCGGGAACCGTTTGTGGATTCGCCGACTGCTTCCTCACGCGATCGTCTGGCGGTCAGTTGCGCCTTGAATTCGATCTGCTCGCGGTGGCCGCATCGGCTCGGGGCGTCGGACTCGGCGCGAGCCTCGTCCGGGTATGCAACCGGATGGCTCAATCGCTTCGTGTATATCAAGCGCGCGCGCTGGTGAGAATCGAGAATGCCGCCATGCAAGCCTTGATGACGCGCTGCGGCTACAAGCAGTGTCCACGACGATTTGGTCTCTATGTTTGCGACGATATCACTGCTACAGGCAAAGCTTCAGCCATTCCGGTTGACAATTTAGTCTCGGTAAACACGCTGGGATATCGCGGCATCTGGATCGAAGGTCATCTCACTGTCGAGATGATCCAGGCGGCGATGGCGCGTGCGCAAGCAAATGACGCCCATACGATCGGCGCCCTCATCAACGAGACCGATTCACCGGCACGGGAATTGCTGATTGACAACGGATTCTCGAAGGTCGGCGACTATCAATGGTGGACGTTCACGCCAGGAAGCGATCCATCTTGAACAGTCGGTCGTTGTGGATCGTCGCGCCATCCAGGGCAATGTCACTCAGCATCTTGCCGATGATAGTGCTGAACTTGAATCCGTGACCGCTGAAGCCGGCGCCAATGACCACGTGATCGTGTGCCGGATGCTTGTCCACGATGAAATGCTCGTCCGGTGTTTGCGTATACAAGCAGATGCGACTCTCCTTCAGCGGTTCATCAGCGATTGCCGGGATATGCGCGCGCAAGAAGGCTTGTACCTGGGCGAAGTTCTCCGGATCCGGCCTGTAATCCACCTGCGAAGGATGAGCAACTGGCGGCCCGCCGTGAAAGGCCGCTTTGAAACCCGTCCCATGATGTGAAGGAATACCATACAGCGCTTCAGGAAACAGCCCCCTGACGTGAGCGATCCACACCGGGCAGTTCTCAGCTTCGAAGTTGGCATTGCCATTGGTCTCAACGAAATTCAGTTGGCATCTCAAGGGCGTCAATGGAAGGTCAATGCCAATCTGCCGCAGCAGCGACTTTGCCCAAGAGCCCGCCGTCACCAGGAGCATCCCCGCAGCATACGTCTCATTCGCCGTCTTCACGCTTGCGCCCTTGCCGTTCATCGAGATCTCCGCAACCGGCGTATTTGCCTTGACGACTGCGCCATGCCGCTTGGCTAATCTGATATGCCCAAGCACGGCTTTTGAGGCGCTCACGTAGCCGCTATCCGGCTGGTACAGAACCTGGAAATCATCATTGAACTTGAATTGCGGGAAGCGCTGCTCAGCTTCTTTTGGATCCAGCAGTTCATGGTCGAGGCCGGACTGCTTGACTGATCCGATTGATGCTTGCAGGGTTTCGTCTGTCGCCGGTCCAAAGTCTATGCCGCCCGTCTTGACCACCAGCGTTTCGCCCAGCGCGTCTTCAAGCGCAAACCACATCGGATAGGTATCTTTGGCCAAGTCCACATATTCCGGATGATCGTACGAATATCGAATGATGCGGGAATAACCGTAAGAACTGCCCCGTCGATGATCGATTTCGAATTGCTCCAGCAGCAGCACCTTTTGACGCCGCCGGCTGAGGTAGTATGCTGCGGCGCTGCCCATGGCCCCCGCTCCCAGAACGATTGCGTCGAAAGTTTCGGTCATTCTATCTTCTCCTTCGCCTGCTCAAGCTCAGCGCAAGCACCGCCATAAGTACGGAACAGTCATACTTTCCAAGGCTCGCTTGCGCGTTACATCGGTCGCTGCTCCAAAGCTGCGGACAAATCATCGCCTTTCCCAACCAACAAGGTCGGGATCTTGGCCAATTGTAACATTCCGCGGATCGAGGACGAATCGAGCTGCGTATTGAACGACTGCGGATCCACAAACACGCAGATCGGTCGTATGCCGCGCCGCATCAAGATCTGCGCTTGTTCGATCCAGCGCGGATCCAACGAAGCAGTAATGATCATCAGCGTCGTGCCTCGCGTGAAATTCGGCGTTTCCAGCGAAAGCGTCTCACGCAATGAGTGATTCGATGTGCTGCGCGCGACCGCCAATGCCTCGAATATGCGCGCCAGCTGTCGGTTGCCTCGATCAGGTTGAAACACCTGACGATAAGGAATGTAAGCCGCATATCCCACCACGCGCTCGCTATCGATGAAGTGCTTCGCCAATGATGCTGCGATGACCACGCCGTATTCTTCAGTCGACGGGAGTACTTGACTATGCGCTACGCCGGATTGCCTCAATTCGCGCGCGCGCTTCATCGACGGATCTTCGTATAACGAATCCGCGGAAAAATCGCTGAACAGCCAGATATCCACCAGGGGATCCAGCTCAAATTCCTTGACCATCAGATTGCCGGTGCGGGCCGTCGTGCGCCAATGGATGCGATTCATCGTATCCCCCGGCACATAATCGCGCACGCTGCTGGCGTTGGTGGTAATCTGATGAGTCAGACGTCTCTGCGCGTCCCCGCCCGACAACAGACCGATTGGCAGCAAAACCTGGTTTATCTCCACGGTCAACGGATACACGATGAGCTTCTCCGATGCGCCGACGCGTCGTGGCGACCGAAAAAAACCAAAGGGATCACTGCTGACAACGGTAATGGGTCCCAGCTGAAACTCTCCGCGGACAGCGCAAGTAGTCTCCGCTTCCCAGCTGTTTTCGGCGCGCCCAACCAGCAGAGGCGCCACTTGACTGGCGTTGTGACCGGGCAAAGTGGAGTGATCGACGATTTCCAGCCAAAGTTTGGGCAGTATGCCAATATTTCGTACGCTGAAGGTCTCGCGAAATACGCGCCCCACTTGCGACCGACGCGACCGCGTCGCGCGCCGCAAGCCAATGCCGCGCAATGACAATTGCGTCCATGCCAGCGACAGCAGCAGCAGCAGCGCGATCAGGTAAGTGAGGTTGAAAAGCTGCTGGCGCCCCGTCAAAAGTCCGGCCAGCAAGCTGATTATCATCAATACATATAGAACATTGCGTCGATTTGGCATGACGCCTTAACGTACCGAGGCGCCCGGCACCGGCGTCGTCTGCAGGATGTCTTTCACGACCGTTCGCGAGGTGATGTTCTTGATGCGCGCCGCCGGGCCGACGATGATGCGATGAGCCAGCGTAACCTCGGCCAGCGCCTTGACATCGTCAGGGATGACAAAATCCCGGCCGCTCATAGCTGCGCGCGCCTGGGCAGTACGGAACAGGCTTAAGGACCCACGAGGGCTGCTGCCCAGATAAACATCCGGGTGCCGACGAGACGCCGTGATCAAATTGATAATGTACTGCTTGACTTCGTTGGCGACGTATACGTCCTTGATCAACTGCTGCACGGCCAGCATTTCCTGCAGGCTGACGACCTGCTGCACGTTATTGATCGGATGCTGGTATTGTTGTGCCGAAAGAATCTTCAATTCGTCTTGAGGTTGAGGGTAACCCATTTGTATTCGAATCAAGAATCGATCGAGCTGAGCCTCCGGCAAAGGAAAGGTGCCCTCATATTCAATTGGGTTTTGTGTCGCCATGATCAAGAATGGATTGCTCAGCCGATAGGTGACGCCATCGACCGTCATTTGCCCTTCTTCCATCGCCTCAAGCAATGCGGACTGCGTCTTGGGCGTGGCGCGATTGATCTCATCGGCAAGGACGATCTGCGCCATAATCGGGCCCGGGCGAAACTCAAATTCGCGCGACTTCGGATTGTAGATCGAGACGCCGGTGATATCCGACGGCAGCATGTCGGGCGTGAACTGGATCCGGTTAAAGGTGCAGCCCACAGCGCGCGCCAGCGACTTTGCCATCATGGTCTTGCCGACGCCCGGTATATCCTCAAGCAGGATATGCCCGCGACAAAGCAATCCAAGTACTGTCAACCGAATCTCGTTGTCTTTTCCGATGATGACGTGACCGACGCTGCTCGCAATGCGTTCTGCAATGTCCTGCACCGGCGTGGTCGATTGCCGAACCTGCCGCGTGCGCTGCGTTTCCTGGTATTGTTCACTCATCATTCCGGTCCGTTCGCGTATGTGACGCGAGTTCTATTCTGGCGGATAGCGCTGTAAAACTGACCGACGACAGTTCTACGCTTTGAATTCTTCATCGCCTCGCTTGCCGAATGAACTGTGACAAGTATAATGGATAAAGACTTGACACATTATGGCAAGTTTTCAATCCTACTCTGTTTAATTCTAGATTACTTTCTTGCGAGACGCCTCACAATGGCAGTGATTTCGCCTATGACATCCCAAGTGCCGACGAATCATTTGGCGAGCGCGGATGCGAAGCGCCGAATGGACCGCGTCACCGCTCAATTGAGCGCCCTGGTGGACGCGGAACCTGATATCGAGGCCACTGCTGTCGTAAGCATAGAAGGTGTTATCATCGCCTCGAGTCTGAGCGACGGACTCAACGATGAACGAGTGGCGTCGATGACCGCCGCGATGGTCGGCCTGGGCGAACGCATTGCTTCAGAACTGGATCGCGGCAGTCTGGATCAAGTGGTGATTAAGGGCGACGCAGGTTCAGTGATATTGGTATCCATCAACGATGCGGCTGTCCTGACCGCCGTCGTAAAACACGACATGCAGCTCGGTCTCATGTTTCTGGATATGCGCAAAGCGGCGGCTGATTTGTCTCAAATCTTGTAGGTGAGATTCTCACTTTTGCTGCAAGCACGGGTATAGCTTTTTTGATAGAGTCAACAGATGTGGACACCGAATCGCATTCAAACGTGGAAGGAATAAGGTGAAGCCGAAGTATATCTTTTGCACTGGCGGCGTGGTGAGTTCTGTCGGCAAGGGATTGACCGTGGCTGCAATCGGCCGCATCCTCAAGGCTCGCGGCTTGAAGGTTGCCATACAGAAGCTTGATCCCTATCTCAATGTCGATCCCGGCACCATGAGTCCTTATCAGCACGGTGAGGTCTTCGTTACCGCCGACGGCGCGGAGACTGACCTCGACCTCGGGCACTATGAACGTTTCGTTGATGAAAACGTCAGCCGCTTGTCCAATGTCACTGCGGGGCAGGTCTATCTCACAGTCATAGAAAAGGAACGCAAGGGCGATTACCTCGGCGGAACCATTCAAGTTGTGCCGCATATCACTAACGAGATCAAGCGCTGCATCAAGCTGGTGGCGAAGCGCACGGATGCCGATATAGTCATCGTGGAGGTCGGGGGCACGGCCGGGGACATCGAGAGTTTGCCGTTTCTGGAAGCTTTGCGTCAATTGCGGACCGAGCTAACGCGCCGCGACTCTCTGTACGTTCACGTGACCTTCCTTCCGCACATCGGCGCTACCGACGAATTGAAGACCAAACCCACCCAGCACAGTGTCCGAGAATTGCGCGGCATCGGTATTCAGCCCAATGTCATCATTGCGCGCACCGATCATCCCGTCAATGACGATATCATCAACAAGATCGCGCTCTTTTGTGATGTTGACGAAAGCGCCGTGATCCCGCTGGAAACGGCCGACAACATCTATGCCGTTCCGCTGATGATCGAAGCAACCGGCCTGGGCGATTATATTCTCGATCGATTCAAGCTGCAGGCGGGCGCTCCGGACCTGCATGAGTGGCGTCAAATTGTGTCGCGCTCTCGCCGGGTCAAAGAAAAACTGCGTATCGGCATCGTAGGAAAATACGTCGAGCTTCACGATGCCTACATGTCAGTTAAGGAATCCATAATTCATGCGGCAATCCATCTGGATAATGATGCTCAAATAAAATGGATTCATTCCGGCGACCTGGAAAAAGGCAGAGCAAGCAATGCGTTGCTTGAACTCGACGGCATTCTTGTGCCCGGTGGTTTCGGCTACCGCGGTATCGAAGGGAAAATCGCCGCCGCCAGATTCGCGCGAGAAAACAGCGTACCCTATCTAGGACTGTGCCTGGGCATGCAGGTTATGTGTATAGAATTCGCGCGCAATGTGCTAGGCTTGGAGGATGCCAATAGCTCCGAGTTTGATGTCAGCACGGCTCATCCTGTCATTGATCTGATGCTGGAGCAACGCGCCATTACCGATATGGGCGGTACCATGCGCCTTGGCGAGTATCCCTGTGAGTTGATGCCGGGTTCTCTTGCCGCCAACGCCTATCAACGGTCGGCCGTGAACGAGCGACATCGCCATCGCTTCGAGTTTAACAACGACTATCGAGACCATTTTGATCGCCGAGGCGTCTGCTTCAGCGGACTGAGTCCCGATGGCGTGTTGGTTGAAATCGCTGAATTGCAGGATCACCCGTTCATGTTAGGCTGTCAGTTTCATCCCGAGTTTTTGAGCCGGCCAAATCGCCCGCATCCGTTGTTTTCGACCTTTGTACGGGCATCGGCAGCCTTTCGAGACGCCAAAGCGCAAATGCAAGGCACGCTTCACTCCGGCGTGGAATCCGGTGATTTGTCCTGAATAGACCATTGGACGCACTCATCGCCCGCGCGCAAGAGTATTTCAGCAAATCTGATTTGTATCCGGGGAATTAGCTATGGGTATTCGTGAATTTGTTCAGGCGATCCCCAAGGTCGATTTGAATCTTCAACTGACCGGCGCTCTTGTGAACGATAGCCTGCTGATGATTGCGCGTCAGAATGGTGTGCCCGCAACCGTCGATGATTTCGATAACTGGGTCGCGCTTCTGGAGGCGCCTGATAACGATCGACTCGACGAAATTGCCGCTGCCGCGGGCAGTTGGGTCATGTATCCGGAAGATATCGCCCGCGTCGTCTACGATGTTGGCGTTTCTCTTCATAAGCAAAATATCGGTTACGCCGAAATCTGCGTTGCGCCGTCGCGCTTTTTGGCTAACGGCAAAATGAACATCGATGTTTTCATCAACGCCTTGAACGATGGCCGTGACCGCGCCCTGCGCGCTTGGGGAGTGGACATGGCATGGATATTCTGCATCCCTGTCGACAACCCGCGCGCCGGCGACGATGTTGCGCGTTGGGTGACGGGAGCCAGCGCGAGAAACGGCAACGTCGTCGCTTTGGGGATGCTCGGCCGAGACGACGCGCAGCCAGTAGGTCAGTTCAAGCGCGCGTACGCGACAGCCCGCAAGAAAGAAGTCCGCACAGTTTCAAATGCTGGCAGCGATTTGGGTCCTGCCGGCATTGCCGAGGCGTTGGAAGTTCTGAATCCGCACAGATTGACTGACTCGCTGGGCATCGCTCAAGATGAATCCGCCTTGCAATCCATCCGCAATTTGGAGATTCCGCTGATCGTTTCGCTCGGGCGCGCCATGCGCACCCGCAAGGTAAAGACGCTGTCGAACTTTCCCCTTCGAGATCTGCTGGAAAGCGGCGTGCAAGTTGCGCTGTCCGCGGATATGCCGTCGCTCTATCAATCAACCTTGATCGACGAATACGTGTGGGCGCACGAAAAATGCGGATTGACCGTCGACGAGATTACCGAACTGGCTCGTCAATCGGTTCGGCTTTCATTCCTCGACGACGATCGAAAGAGCGATATGCTGCAGCGTTTGGAGGATGGGCTGCCATTTGCCAAAGCCTCCTTATGACCGAGCAGCCTTAGCAGTAGTCGCCATACGCATAGGCACACAGAATCAGCAAGAGACCTGGCGCCTATTCCACCGGCGTTACCGTGATGTTCCCGTATATGCTGTCGTCGATGGGCAAGGTGATGACCAAATTGCTTCCGCTTTCGACCTTGGCTCGCGCTTCATTTCCCTTGACCGGAATCGCCAATTCCAGCGTTCGCGACAGCCGACCGAAACGCCGCTCCTGCAAGAAGTAACGCGCTGACGTGGGCGAGGATTCCGCTTCAGTTTGTAATGCGATGGTCAGCAAGTTGCTCTCGAGACTGATCTCGATGCTCTCTTTTACCAAGCCGTCAAGCGCTTGCGTGCGAATGACCAGCTGATCATCCGACTGATACATATCGAGCAATATCTGTTCCGAGCCGCTGGTAACGGTACGAATCCCTCGCTCGATCTGTTTTGCGACTTGCTCGCCGATATTCTGGAATTCCTTCAGAGGGTCGAATCGCTGTTCTTGGGACATGACTTCTCCTAGCAGCAAAGGCCTTACGCTGCATTATACGTGTGATTGGAGAATTTGTCGCAAGCAGTCTCAGCGTCTTGACTTGGCAGACACGCGCCGCAAACGACATATGCACTTTCATATTTTGATGCCATCCGATAATATTCGGCGAGACTACCAACGGACGCGACAACACGATATGCCCAAAGTTGCCTACCAGGGAATACCTGGCGCCAATTCTGAAATCGCCGTGCGGCAGCATTTTGACAATGATGTCGATTGTGTGCCCTGCCAAGACTTCAATCATCTGTTCGACGCCTTGCACGGCCGCCAGGTCGACTACAGCTTGTTGCCGGTGGAAAACGCGCTGGCCGGTTCAGTCAGCGGCGCCTACGAAATGCTGCTCGATCACGACCTGCGCATACAGGCTGAAGTCATCTTGCATGTGCATCACGCTTTGCTGGTGAATCGCGGAACTGCTTTGGCAGATCTGCGCTTGGTTCGCTCTCACCCGCAAGCCCTAATGCAATGCAGCCGATTCCTCAAAAGACACGGTTTGGATTCCGAAGGCTGGTATGATACGGCCGGATCGGCGCGCGATCTGGCGGAATCGCCGCAAGATGGAATCGGCGTCATCGCCACGGAGCTGGCTGGTGATTTGTACGGCTTGGATATCCTTGAAAAGCACATTGAAGACGAGCAATTCAATTACACGCGCTTCTTGCTCATGGGGCACGGCGATCCCGAACCTGCCGATTACAACAAGACGTCAATCGTTTTTGCCACGCGTCATCGTCCCGCCGCCTTATATGAATGCCTCGGCGAATTCGCCAAACGTGATCTGAACTTGACCAAGCTGGAATCTCGGCCGCGGCGTAATCGTCCCTGGGAGCCGCTCTTCTATCTTGATTTTGAGGGCCACTGGCAAGAGCCCAATTGTCAAGATGTCTTGACGCAGCTGCTGCAGTTGACCTCCTTCGTGAAGATGCTGGGTTCGTATCCGGCGGTCAAGTCCGACACTGTAGGCATGTGAGACAGAGGACCGAAATGCAAAAGACCGATGTCGCGATTTTGGGCGCTACCGGCGCAGTGGGTCAGCGATTCATTCAACTGCTGCGCGACCATCCCTGGTTCGCCGTTCGAGAAGTGGTTGGCTCGAGCCGCAGCGCCGGCAAGTCATACGGAGAGGCCGCGCATTGGATACTTGACGGCAATCCGCCTGAGGATATCGCGCAGTTGACCGTCAAGTCATTGCACGACGAACTGACATCACCGCTGGTTTTTTCTGCCTTGCCCAAGGAAGCGGCGATTGACCGCGAAGAAGCGCTGGCCGAAGCCGGTCATATCGTTTGCACCAATGCCTCCGCCAACCGCATGGTGGCCGATGTGCCGCTGCTACTGCCCGAAGTCAACGGGGATCACCTTCAACTCGTGGACGCGCAACGCCGCTCGCGAGGCTGGCGCAGCGGCGCGCTCGTCGCCAATTCAAACTGCACGGTTATGCCGGTGGTCATGGCGCTAAAACCCTTGGTCAAATACGCCATCCGCCGCCTGCACCTTGTCAGTGAACAAGCCACCAGCGGCGCCGGTTATCCCGGGGTTTCCTCACTGGACATCCTCGACAATATCGTTCCTTTCGTGCCGGGCGACGAAAGGAAAATGGAAACAGAATCGAGAAAAATGCTGGGCGCGTTCAACGGCTCAAGCATAGACGAACTGGGTATCGTTGTGAGCGCGACCTGTACGCGCGTTCCCGTGGTTGATGGCCACTTGATCAATATCTCGGTTGAGCTGGAAGAAAAGCCGGACTTGGACGCGGTCATTCAAGATTGGATCAGCTTCCGGGCGCCAGATCCGATTCCGAGTCTTCCCAGCGCGCCGGCGCATCCGCTGCGTTATCTCGAACAAATCGATCGTCCGCAGCCGCGCCGAGACCGAGATTTTGGCAACGGCATGGTGACCAGCATCGGCCGCCTCCGAGAATGCCCGGTCCTCGGCTACAAATTCGCCGCGCTGTCGCACAATACCATCCGTGGCGCCGCCGGATGCAGCATCTTGAATGCGGAGCTCTTGGCGGTCGAGGGCTATATCCAGGGTACGCGCGTTGCAGAAACAGCAACAGCGACCTAAAGCGTCAATGGCATCCGGTTAGTCGTATTCCCCGCTGGAATAGACGTAGACAGCAGGTCCGGTATAGTCTTCGTTTGCGAAGTCGTATTCGTCTTCTGACCAGTTGAATAGCCAATGCGCATCGGTAACAGTCATGTTGACGCAGCCGTGGCTCTTGCGGTAGCCAAACCCATCGTGCCAATAGGCGCCATGCAAGGCGATATCGCCGTCAAAATACATGGTCCAGGGCACTTCCTGCAGGTAATAGAAGTCCGGCTGATTGTAAGCGCCGCTCATTAGCGTCCGTCTGAATCGCACGTATACGTGGAACAATCCCTCGTTAGTGGGCCAATCGGAAAGCCCGGACGAGATTAAGGTGGCGAATACCGGCGTCTCGCCTTCATAAGCGATGGCCACCTGCTCATATAAATCCACGCTGATCCACCTGTGCGTATCGACTTCTTCCGGGCGAGGTATCGGCAGCAGCTTCGCCACCTTGAACTGGTGCACCCACTCGTTGACGCCGATCTGATACCAGTTGTAGCCGTTCACTTCCACCGTTGAATAGATGTTTACCCGCGAATATCGATAAAGAAAGCGGTTGTTCGCGGATTCCTCGCCACCCGGTGTTTCTGCGCCACGCAAATGCCTCAGCGTCCACGCCATGGTGTAGGGAAGCGTTTCCTGCGGCAGGAGCACACCCGCGAAACGGGAAGGCGTGTACGGCTCCTCGACGTCAATATGAGATATCCACCTGCCGTCATCTATCTTCAGCCAGCCATCACTTTCGTCCAGCACTGTGACAAAGCTGTACCCTGCGCCAAGCGTCTCCACGGATGCGCCGGCCGGCGCGTCATATATGGTCACGGCGAAACTCAGTTGTCGATAGTCGCGATCGTAGAGAAGCTCCTCATCAATTTCCAACGGTGTTACATCGGGACGCGGATAAGCGTCAATGGCGCTCTGACCGATTCCGCAGACGCTCGACAGGCAACTGTCTTGCGCGTACAGGATTGGAACAGCAACAGTCATCAAACCCAAAAGCAGGCATATCAGAGTCAGTTTACGCATATCGTTTTCCCGTGTGACGTAATCCACCCTCATTTGAAGCCAAAGTTACGACAATTTCAAGACTGGCGCCGGCAACGCAGGGCAATCGTCAGCTAGCCTGTGCAAATCCAATCGCAGCGTCTCTCCAAGCCGAGCTTAGACCGACGACGTCAGACCTCTATTGCATTATGACATAGTTCTCTAATTTGGTATGATTACGAAGTTTGCAAAGCCCAGTCGACAGAAGGTTGATGAAATGCGCGCGCTAGGGATAGACATTGGCGGATCAGGCATCAAGGGCGCTATCGTGGATACCGAGCAGGGGGAGTTTGCCAGCGAGCGCCTGCGTATCGAAACGCCGCAACCTGCCAAACCCGAGCCAATGGCGGAAGTTGTTGGCCAGATTGTAGAGCGCTTCGCTTGGCGAGGACCCGTCGGCTGCACTTTTCCCGCCGTAGTACAGCACGGCGTCGCTCGTACCGCCGCCAACGTCGACGATGAATGGATCGGAACCGACGCCCGGGCGCTAATGGAGAAACACACGGGCAATCCAGTACTCGTGCTTAACGATGCTGATGCGGCTGGCATCGCAGAAATGACTTATGGCGCCGGAAGAAACAACAATGGGCTGGTTGTTATCTTGACTTTAGGGACCGGCGTCGGCAGTTCCATCTTTGTCAACGGCGTGCTGCTGCCGAATACGGAATTCGGTCACTTGGACATCCGCGGCAAAAGCGCCGAGTGGCGGACGTCAGATCGAGCGCGGCAACTTAATGGATACAGTTGGAAAAAGTGGGGCAAGCATCTTACGGAGCATTTGCGATATATTGAATTCTTGATCACGCCGGATCTGTTCATCATTGGTGGCGGAGTCAGCAAGAAGTTCGAGACCTTTGCGCGCTACATCAAATGCGACACTGCCATCGTTCCAGCGCAATTGCGCAACCGAGCCGGCATCATCGGGGCAGCGCTGGCGGCAGCGGAATCAACCGGCGCAGCATCGAGCTAGGCGCCTCACTTGGGTTCCACCGACAGAAAGCGGCCCCATTGCCGATTATGATACAAGAGCGGCAGCTTGTCGTCTGTCCAGCCGCCACCCGCCACGCTGCCGACGAACATGGTGTTCTCGCCGACATTCAGGTAGTGTTCCACGCCGCACGATAACCAGGCCATGCAGTCGGGAATAAGCGGATCGCCGTCCTCAGTGGTTTCACACGCTAGACCATCAAAACGGTTCTCAAACTTGTCGTCGTAGAAGCCGGCAAATCGCTTGCCGAGCTCCAATTGCTGATCCGAAAGTATGCTGATCGCGAAGTGACCTTCTCGCGCGATGTAGCGCCTGATATCGAGACGATTCGCGATATTCATGCAAACTAGCGGCGGCTCCATGCTGACGCTGGCGAATGAATTGACCGTGATCGCCTGCCAATCTTCATCTGACGACACGCTGACCACCGTGATGCCCGCCGTCCAACACGCTAGAATACTCTTGAACGCTTGGCCGTCTACACTTGTCATTCAATGCTCCTCTGTTTCGTCAGCATTGTAGTTTGGGTGCTGTGGAAAATCACTACGCAATGCTCTTGAGTCTCCCGATCAGCTGTTAACGCGCGGTTTCCACAACTGATAGTCGAAGCCATTCATACGGATGACTTCGCTCACGCGGAATTCGTCAACAATAGCTGCGATAATCGGCGGTGGATAAAGCCCGGCGCGCAGGATAATCAGTCCGAATGCTCTATCCCTGATCATCTGGACAAACGCGGCGGGATCGTAAAGGCCGTTTTCCCACATGTTTTTCAGCTGGACAGCGTTCCCTATGACTTCACGTTCGCTCAGGAAACTGAACGTTACGTCCTCCGATAGTACCAACCCGTCCGTGTCGCGTATGGCATCGACGATCTTCCAGCCGTTTTCAAAATCCGACTCCGTAGGAAGATGACCGGTTATCGCGTAGCCAACTGTCCAACCTGCCGGATCGTGCAGGGGATAGCGCCAATCCCATAAGGGCTGGATGTTCAAGGCGCCTGCAATTGTCCCGAATATCGGACCAGAGGTCGGCATCTTGAAAACGGACAATGAATACGCAAAAAAGAGCGCGATTGCAATCCATGCGGTCACAGCGCCGAAATTGCCTATCCGCCAACTGGATAGGGCGCTTGTGATGTAATTTTCCGGGCAGCGCCAGTCTCTTCTTATCGACCGCGCCAGGCAAATGCCGCTCAAAATGCAAGTGGCGGCGATTGCCGTTACAAAGTAGCTGTCGCCCGCTCCCCACTTGCCGGATGCGACAGTATTGACTAGCGCCGCCAATAGCCAAACTGAATACAGCGACAGCCGGCGACAATATATCTCGTAGACGAGCATGGCGATGGCAAGCGCCAGAATCCAACCGTGCAAACGCAGAAACTGGCCGAGCAGCGCTAGAAACTGATCCCAGTAGTAGGGATTCTGGTTGGCCAGTATGATGTTGTCCCACCAGCGACCGTCGGTCATCCACATCATTAGCGCGAAGACTATGGCGGCCGCGCCGATAAGCCCGGCGCTGAATCGGATTGCCAATCTCGGATTTCGCAAGAACAGCCATAATGAAACGGCGGCGCAGGTAGCATACGCGAGCTGTTTCGTATATCCGGCGCAGAGCAACAACATGAAGCCAAGCAGAAGCCCGCGCCTGTTGATCCCTTCTCCGCCGGCGGATCTGGCAATGACAACGACAGCCAGTGTTTCCAACATCACCATCAACAGGTGTTGACGCAAGAGTGGTCCGATGTGATAGACATAGTTGGATGATAGAAACGCCATACCCGCGAGCAATGCGATGAGTCGATGACGCGATTCTCGATGCACCGCCCAGGCGATCGCGCCAGCCGTTACCAAAGTGGAGGTGAAGATAATCAGCCGCCCATACCACAAATGAGGACCAAAGACCTTCACGAAGGGAACCATCAGCAAGTGGAAAAATGGCGGATAACCGCTGCCGAAAAACGGAAAAACATCGTTATCGCAGTAGGGACAGCCGCCGCTGGCCATCAGCACCGCCATGTTAAGTTCGATTCCCTCGGCCTGGTCATAGTCGAAAGGAAAGTTTAAGAGCGCTATGCCAAATGCGAAATAGATCAAGACGTGAACTAGCAGTACGCCAAATGTCGCCAACAGCAGCAGCCGCAATGAGCGTGTCATCAGAATCTCATGCTTTCGTCATTGATGAATGCTAAGCGCAAAGAAAGACAAGTGAGTTTCAGTGTAGCACAAGAATATACACGGCTTTCGCCAATTTCATGCCGATGTCATCACGGGCGCGGAGACACATCACGCGCTATATGCGCGAGCGTGAATGTCAGTCGTCAATAAGGCCGATGGTTTCCAAAGTCGACAAATTTCGACAGAAGAACGGGCAGGAGACCGCAACAGCCTGTCGCGGCCATCGATCGCATGCAAATTCTTCAAAGGACGTCATCGCGACACAGGCCGGCCAAGGCGTCATTTGGATTTGAAATCTACAAAGCGGTAGCCGACGCCGCGTTCGGTGATGATATAGCGCGGATCGGAAGGATCCTCCTCAATCTTCTCGCGCAGATAATTCACGTACAATCGCACGTAGTGCGCTTCGTCTCGATATTCATATCCCCAAACCTTTTGCAGCAACTGATCATGCGGCACCGTCCAACCGGCATTGCGAATCAGATGATAGAGCAGGCGATACTCCGTCGGACGCAGCTTGATGCGCGCGCCCTCCACGATGGCCTCTCTGCGATTGAAATCCACACTCAGTCGATCGTCAACGCGCACGACAACATCGTCGGTAGATGGCTTCTCCAGACGGCGAAAGATGGCTTTGATGCGACTCGTTAGTTCACGCGTTCCGAACGGTTTGGTGATGTAGTCGTCGGCGCCCAGTTCCAAACCGGTAACCTTGTCCGATTCTTCTCCTTTCGCCGTCAGCATGATGACGGGAATATCGGAAAACTCCCGGAGCATCCGCAAGGTCTCGAATCCATCGAGCTCCGGCATCATCACGTCGAGCAGCACCAGATCCGGCAGCTGAGTCCGAATCTTGTCAAGAGCCTGCAAGCCGGTGTTGGCTTCAATGACATGGTGGTTTTCCAGCTCGAGATTCATGCGGATGAATCCAATCATCCGCGGCTCGTCATCGACCACAAGTATCTTCTTGCTCACGCGCGCTGGATTGACCGATGCTCCGGGGTTCATTTTCACGTTTGGCCTCGCTCGCTGGCGACTAAATTTTCCTGCGTCAACAATGGGACAAGATCAAGGAGCGGCTTTCGCCTGCATGCCGGTGCTACGCCTGGGACGCAATGCCCGGTGATCTCAGAATTATCACCGTGATATTGTCTGTTCCGCCTCGCTCGTTCGCCAGGGAAACTAACGCTTCACAAGCAAGCTGCGGCGTCATGGATTCTTGCGCCACTCGCTTGAGTGTCTCATCCTCGACCAAGTCCCATAATCCGTCACTACAAATGAGCAGCTGCGACGACGGCGGCAAGGTACGGATCATGCGTTCAACTTTCAGCTTCTCATTCTGACCAATTGCCCGATAAAGCACGTTCTTCTGCGGATAGAATTCCGCTTCCGCAGGCGTGATTTCTTTCATCTCGATCAAGCGCTGCACCAGCGTGTGATCGGTCGTCAATTGCTCGATCTCGTCATCATGAATTAAATAGGCGCGGCTGTCCCCCACATGCACTACGTAAGCGAGATGGCCGACGATTGCCACGGTGGAAAGCGTCGTGCCCCCGCCCGGAACACGCTTGATTACCGCAAGATTAGCTTGCTCCGCTGCCGATACCAGCGCGTCCAGGATGGTGGGGCTGTCGGCGGCATGAAAGTCCCGCAAGAGCGGCACATAGATCGTCTCCATCATTTCCGCGGCCAAAACCTCCACCGCAATGCCCGCCGCTTTCTCGCCATCGAGATGCCCGCCCATACCATCGGCTACTACGAAAAATCCGAAGTCTGGCCGATCTTCGATCGAGATCGAATGCCAGTGCATGGCAAAAGAGGCGTCTTCATTATTGTCGCGCAGCATGCCAACATCGCTGGCGATGCCGTAGCTGAATGGCTGGACCGAAATTTGACCCTTATCTGGAGCGAACGCCTCGGCGCCTGCGCCAGGCCGCATGGCAGGATTCGCCGGACGTTCAGCGAATTCGCTATCTCTATCGGGCCTGTGGTCAGTTTTCCCGGGCGCATCCGGCGCTGCCTGCCGCTGCAAATCAGCTAGTACCCGGTCGTCGACGGGGTCTGATGCTTCGACCTCAATCTCGCTAGCCAAAGGCTCTTCGATGACTTCCTCTGGCGTGTGTCGCCTGCTATTGCTGGGAGTGACGTGAGCCGCGCGCCGTGACGTCCTTGAACTGCCAACGCTGTCTGAAGGTCTGTCAAAGATACGACGCAATAAATTCATCCCGCTGTCCTAGAGGTGGGGAATATAGCTGGCTGTAATTTGGAGTGACGTCGCCACTAGACGCGCTTCGATTGTCCGGATCCGCCACAATCCTATATTAGGTTGATTTATTATATTAAACCAATACCATTGATGCAATCTCGGACAATTCAACGAGACCGCCATGTTGGCATTTCAGGATTCTTCCCTATCCGTATACATTCATGTGCCATTCTGCCAGACGCGCTGCACGTACTGCGCATTCAATGTTTATACCGACCTCGAACACTTGGCGCCCGCATATGTTGACGCAGTCTGTCGCGAGTTGGAGTTGCTCGCGCGAAACAATCCCCATCCAGAGATCCACTCGCTGTATTTCGGCGGGGGCACGCCGTCACTTCTGAATTCCAGCTATTATGACCGGCTTCTGAACCGTATACGTGATGTCTTCCCGCTTTCTCCAACGGCCGAGATTTCCTTTGAATCAAATCCAAATGATCTGACATGCGCCTACCTCTGCGAGCTCAGGGAACTTGGAATCAACCGACTAAGCATCGGCATGCAATCGGCTTCAAGCAAGGTCCTGGGACTGTTTGACCGGCGTCATGACCTTGCCTGCGTGGAAAGCGCGGTGCAATCTGCCCGTCAAGCGGGCTTCGACAACCTCAACATTGACGTCATCTATGGCTCGCCTTACGAGTCGATGACGGATTGGCAATCGACGGTCGATGCTCTTTTGGGATTTGCGCCGGAACATATCTCGATGTACGGATTGGAATTGAAAGGCGGTACGCCGCTCCGGCAGCAAGTGGACAGCGGCATCCATCCCGCGCCCGACGATGATCGCTTTGCCGACATGTACGACTTCGCTACAGAACGCTTGGGCGACGCCGGATATGTGCAGTACGAGATAAGCAATTGGTCTCGTCCAGGCCTGCAATGCCGGCACAATCTGCAATATTGGCGCAACCTGCCTTACGTGGGCGTGGGGGCAGGTTCACATGGATTCGCGGGCGGCTATCGCTACAGCAACATCGCAGCGCCTGGCAAGTACATTGCTGCGCTTGCCCATGCCAAGTCTGAGACATTCGAATTCCCGTTGACGCCGGCCGTCGCCAAATCAAAGCGCGTTGACCGCCAAGACGACTTGTTTGACACGGTGATGATGGGCATGCGACTCACCGGCGAGGGCATTGATCGCGCGGACTTCGAGGCTCGCTTCGGTCTCGATATAGTCGACCGGTTTCAGGACGGCATCCGCAAGTTAATCAACCTGGAGCTTCTGGAAGTGAAACCCGATCGTGTTCGGCTCACGTCTGCGGGTCGCCTGCTGAGCAATGCCGTCATTCGAGAACTGACCTAGCCGCCTCCGGCGCCGCGCTGGAATTCGGCCTTGCGCAATCCGTCAATGTTCTGCGACGCCGTACACAGCATGGCAATGCGCAGTTGAGCGTTGAGCGCTTGCAGCAGCCAATCAACCGCATCTGCTGATTCGTCAGCCGCCTTCAAGAACGGACTGGCGAAACCGGCGAGATCAGCGCCCAGCGCGATGCACTTGGCAATGTCAATGCCATCGCGCAAGCCGCCGCTTGCGAATACCGGCAGATCGGGCGCCGCGCGCCGCGCATTCAACAACGCATCGGCGGTGGGTATTCCCCAATCGGCAAAGCTTCTGGCCACGTTCGCGTGGAAGGCGCTGGGAGCGCGATGAAACTCGACCTCGCTCCAGGATGTGCCGCCGGCGCCCGCAACATCTATGGCGGATATGCCGGCGTTGACCAAGTCGCGCGTGTTACGCTCAGAAAATCCCCAGCCAACTTCCTTGGCGATTACAGGCAGCGGCAATTGCGCGCATACGTGCTCGATCTTTCGCAGCAAACCGGAAAAGTCGATATCGCCCTCGGCTTGCACCGCCTCCTGCAACACATTGAAGTGCAAGATCAGCGCATCCGCCCCGACCATATCGATCGCGCGTCGACAGTGCTCCAGGCAATATCCATAATTGAGTTGCACGGCGCCGATATTCGCGAAGAGCAATATGTCCGGCGCCGCATCGCGTATTCTGTAAGACGCCGCCAATGTTTGGTCTTCCAATGCCGCGCGCTGTGATCCCAAGCCCATCGCGATGTTGTGGCGCTGAGCGGCTCTGGCCAGATTCTGATTAATCCGCAGCGCCACATCAGTTCCCCCGGTCATCGAAGAAATCAAGATCGGAGACGACAAGGCTTTGCCAAATACGACCACGCCCGTATCGATATCGGCCAGGCTTAACTCCGGTATCGCCTGATGCACAAACCGATACTCTTCCAATCCGGTGCTTAATCGCGGAAACTGCACGTTTTCATCGAGGTTGATCCTGATATGATCAACTTTTCGTCTTTCCGTGTTCGGGCTTTCCGTGACTTTCGCCATGGAGAAGTGTTCCTTAAATTGGGCGCGGGTGGATTAGAACAATTGCAGGACAATCGTACTTTCTAGGAGCCGCCCTGTCAATCATTGTGAAGCCGTCCAAATGGACTGGCATGGCAAGCGAATATCAGTATAATTGGCGCTTATGTGCGAACGACGGAGACCGTCGGGGAGGAAAGACTAAGATGGCGTCTATCGACGATCGTGTGAAGGGTATCGTGGTCGAACTGCTTGGTGTGGAAGAGGAACGCGTCGTCAAGGACGCCAACTTCCGCGAAGACCTGGAGGCAGATTCGCTCGATCTCGTTGAACTCATTATGGCCTTTGAAGAAGAATTCGGCGGCGAAATCAGTGATGAAGACGCGCAAAGAATTGAGACTGTCGGTCAAGCGGTCGAGTACATCAAATCAAATATGGAATAAGATTGCGCAGATATAAGCCGGATTTTTGCGAAAGGGTAGCTTTCGGCTACCCTTTTTTCATTGGACGCAAACGCAACACTGTCCTACCGCAGTGACAAAGCCGCATGAATACTGTCGCAACCTTGCCTCCATCGACCCGCATCCTGTCGATCCGCGCAAATGCCTCATACGCGCCAAGTCGCACCACTAGGAAGCGCGCGAGACACGAGATCCGGAATGTCGAAACGTCACAAGAATTATCCCCGCATAGGCGCCCGCAGCGATGAACATGCCCAGCCCAGGCCCGCCTTCCTCAAGCGCTAGCCGATAAAGCGTGTCCGCCTGCTTCTGCCCGGCCAAGGCGATTGCGATACCTAGCGCCGCCAACGACATTGTTAACCTTAACTTGAGTCGCGCGTGATCCAACCTCCACATCAACAGCGGCAATATTGCGCTAGCGCACGCCAAGGCAAACTGCTGCCGGAAATTCCCGTCGCTGAGCTGCCCAACGAACTCCGGAGGCGGCAATTGCGCAGCCGCGGCCAGCAAGACTACGGCGGCCACGATAGCGCCGGGCAATATGTCTTTTGACACCCACGTGAAGATTGCCGCTAAAATCAGCAAATGCAGCCGCAATTGCAGCGCCGCCAGCAACGGAATTGTCGATGAACGCTGCAATGGATGCAAACTGGTCCATTCAGCAAGGTCAAATGCGTTTAGCGACATTGACGATGCCGGCGCGACAATCCAAGGCAGCAGATACCCGGTCAACGCCAGCAAGATAAACACCAGAACAATAGAATGGTAACGGTTCATTTCGCAGTTCCTGCCAGATTAGGTAGCTCCGGATTCAATGGCGAACACATTCAGTCTCTAAGCAATCTATCATAAACGGCTTTCAATTGGCGGGCCGATCGCTCCCAGGAAAACTGGGTCGCGCGCTTAAACCCGCGCTGGATCATATCCGCGCGCAAATCGGCATCATTGGCCACCTGCGCAATGGCCTCCGCGATTGCCGACACATCGGTGGGATCGACTTGAATTCCCGCGTCGCCGGCAACTTCCGGCAGGGAGGACAAATTGCTGGTGATCACCGGGGCGCCGCAAGCCATCGCTTCCAACAAGGGCAAGCCGAAACCTTCGTACAGGGACGGGGCGACAAGCGCCTTGGCGCCACCATATAACGCCGGCAATTGTTCGTCTTCGACAAATCCAAGCAGATGCACTCTGTCTTGCATACGGTTTTCCGCTATAGACGCATCAATCTCATCAACCAGCCAGCCTTTGCCACCCGCAATCACATAATGCAAATCAATGCCGCGCTCGCGCAGATGCTTGACCGCTCGAATCACGCGAGGATAGTTCTTGCGCGGCTGCAACGTGCCGACCGACAACAGATAACCCGCGCCGCGAAGTCCGTAATCTTCCAGCACACGATCGATGACCGCGCTATTAGCAGGCGGCGCGAACTGCTCGTCGATGCCGCAATACAGCACGGTGATCTTCTCCTCCGGCGTATCGTAAAGCTGCGCGAGATCATCTTTCGACGCTTGTGAATCGGCAAGAATGTGATCCGCTCTGCGGACAGACTTCGGCACCGCAGACCGCAAGTAACGCAGCAAGGAAGGCTCAGCGCTGCTGGGCACGCGCTCAAAGGACAGATCATGCACCGTGAGCAAGGTCCGCGTACCCGGCAGAGTAGGGGGAAGCACAAAATCTGTCGCGTGAAAGAGATCGACTGCGCCGGTAAAAGCCTCCACGGGCAGCGGCAGACGCGCGCGATGCCAGGTCCGAGCCAGCCAGGCGGGGCTTACACGCGTCGGGCGCCAACTAACGTTCCGCAAATTCAATTGAGGAAGCGATGCCGGGGTCGCGCCCGCAACAAAGAAACGGAACTCCGTCAGCGGATCATGCCGAGCAATGGCGCGCGTCAACTCGCGAACGTAACGGCCAATACCTCCGCCTTGTTCGTGCGCCGCTGTGTAATCTATAGCAATTCGAGACACGTCAATCGACGTCGTTAAATGTCCACAGACGGTTGGCTACGAAATTCCAGAGCATAACGACCATGACACCAATGAATTGCGCGACCATCGTGCCCAGCTTGTGCTCGTCCAACAGACCAGGTTGATAGGTACTGACAAATAATCGTATCAAGCTAGTGGATAGCACACCGGATGATACATAGGTGACGGTAATCCAGACCGTTCGCGCGATCCAGCCAATGACGCTGACGATCGTGAACTGGGTTAGCTGACGTCGAATGGAATACGATCGGGAATCCGGATAGGTCCAAAGCCGATTCCAGGTATAGTTGCTGGTCACCGCCAGAACAAAGCTGATGGTCGTGGCAATGGCGACATTGACCGGCAGCCGCTGATCAAGATGATCCACAGGCGGCAGCACGCTCGACTGCAGCAAGAAGAGGGCGCCGAAATCAATCAGGAAACCAAGCACGCCGATGAAGGCGAATTTGATGAATCGCTCGACCTCTTTGGCTTTTCCACCGCCGACCCGCCGCGCAACCGCGATGATTAATCCATCAAGAGGCGTCGTCAGGGCGCGGCGCTTGCCTTCGGCAGCGATGTCGGGCGTGGCGATTTGCGACATATCTACTCCACGATGAGCGAACGACTGACCTGCTGATGCAAAATCGAAAGCATACCTAATAGTACACCAATATGCAGAAACAGATTGTTGACATAGAGGTTGTCGAAAATACTGTGCGCCATGAGGTAGGTCCAACAGCCGAGCAAGCCGATAGCCATGCAGCGGGCGAAAAGGTTGGGATGGGCGCGGGTACGCCAGGTCAGCGCAAAAATCCCGATCCAAAAGCCGAGATACGCCAGTGCGCCCGCTATGCCCGTTTCAGCCAGCATGTTCAGGTAAAAATTGTGCGCATGTCCCAGGGCGTCCTTCCAATTGATCAATCGATATTGCTCGTAGACCACTTCATAATTGCCCAGACCGATGCCAATAACTGGCTGGGCTTGCGCCATATTGAGCGCGGCCTGCCAATGCGCAATCCGTTCCATCACGGCAAAATTCTCCGGACTGATGTCCACACCGCGAATGTCATCAATCGTGAGAAAGTCTCCGGCCGCGGTTGTCAGCCGATTCATGATCGATCTCGGCAGGAAGCCGCCGTACCACAAGCCAGCGAACAGCAGAACGAGCATCGCCGCATAACCGATGCCTCGCCATTTGTGCTTGGGAATAGCGAAGATCATCACCGCCGTCGACATGGCGAAGCCGAGCCAGGCGCCGCGGCTCCACGATGCTATCAATGCGCAGAATATCAAGACCGATGCCGCGACAAAGCAAATGAAGAACACGACATTGCTTCGCTGCAGTCGTTTCGCCTGTCTAAAGTTCCGCAGGATGACCAAGAGGTAAGCGAATGACCCCATCAACGCCAGCGGCAAAAGAATGCCCATGAAACCGCCAAAAGGATTGGGCTGCCCAAAGGTGCCAAATGCGCGGAAGTATCGTCCGAAAATCAGCAAATGATCCGCGCCGCTGCCCCCGAGGAAAATGTAGATCCCAACCGCCGCGTTGGCCACCGCGGACAATAGCAGCGCGAATACCAGCCAACGCCAGTTCTCCCGCGCCGACAGACCCAAATGCCAGACAAAGGCCGCCATAATCATCCACTTCAGCCATTCGCGCAGCCAGGCTGATAGCGAGACGCTGCTAAAGGCGCCGATGCCAAGTACGCCGCCAAATAGCAAGATGGCTGGTAGTACCGGTTCCCGCACAACGGCGACCAGTGGACGGCGGTTCATGACTCGCGCCGCCAGCCAAACGGCAAAATAGGCCACGAGCAAAACCTCCGCAATGTCCAGTGGCAGGCTCAAATTGGCTTCTGTCGCAATCAGCGCTCGCAGCGGCGACAACACCAGTAGAATCGTCAACAAAGCGTAAGGCGTGAGCGTCGCTGCCACGGCAATCGCGAAAACGACCAAGACGCCCAATACTTGGATTGGCGGAAGTGTCGCCGCCACAGTCGCCGCCGCGACAGCTGCGCCCAGCCAAACGTATTCGTGAATCTTGAACTCAGCGGCGCCCAGCATTTCAGGGGGTTGCAGCCATAACCTGGCGAAAATGCGCGATCGTTAGCGCCAGCCCGTCTTCCAGCTCAACTTGCGGTCGCCAGCCTAACTCCCGGTGCGCGCGCGAAGTATCGGGCTTGCGCGTCTGCGGATCGCCATCGATGCGCAACTCAGGTACGAAGGCGATGCCGCCGGGATTGGCTGAAATCCGATTGACGGTTTCTGCGAATTCCAGAATGTTGACCTCGCGCGTCGTTCCTATATTGACCGGTTCCACCAAGTCGCTCCGCAGCAGGCGCATCGTGGCTTCGACCAGATCATCAACATATTGAAAACAGCGCGTTTGCATCCCATCGCCGTATACGGTCAAAGCCTCGCCGCGCACAGCCTGGCCGATGAAGTTTGGCACCACGCGCCCATCGTCCAGTCGCATGCGCGGACCGTATGTATTAAAAATGCGCACGATACGCGTGTCCATTTTGTGCTGCCGATGGTACGCCATGACCAGCGCTTCAGCATATCGCTTGGCTTCGTCATATACGCCTCTCGGACCGACAGGATCGACATTGCCGGCGTAGTCCTCGCTTTGCGGGTGCACCAGCGGATCGCCATAAACTTCCGATGTGGACGCCAGCAAAAAGCGCGCGCCCTTGGCCCGAGCCAAGCCGAGCGCGTTGTGCGTTCCCAATGCGCCGACTTTGAGCGTTTGTATCGGATACTTGAGATAATCAATCGGGCTGGCTGGAGACGCGAAGTGCAATACGGCGTCGATTGGACCCGAGATGTGGATGAAGTTGCTGACATCGTGATAGACGAATTCAAAGCTGCGATTGCCAGCCAGGTGAGCGATGTTGTCTTGCGATCCAGTGATGAGATTGTCGATGGCGACAACGCGGTGTCCATCCTGGAGAAATCGATCGCAAAGATGTGATCCGATGAATCCCGCGCCACCAGTGACTAATACTCGCAACGCTTCAGCCTTTCACCTGCAAATTACAGTGCGATTCTACCACAGCTTCAGGTGCAGGCTCCCGGCAGAAATCCGCCAAATCCACCTGGTCTTAGAAGTTGTCATTTGAGATTTCCGATAGTCGCGCTACCAGCGCGAGTTGAAAGGCGAAGATAAACGCCAGATCAATCACGAACACGCTGTTATCAATCAAACCGTGCGCCAGCAGCGCCGCCATACTCCCGATCAAACCCAGCAGCAGAGCAACAAGGTGATTGTCAAGCGTGGCCAGTGTTCCAAGCATTCGCTTGGCGCTCCGCCAAAACGACGCTTGTATGAGGACAAATAATGCGAGTCCGGCAAAGCTCAGTCGCGTCCAATAGTCAAGAACGACATTATGTGGATGCGACAGATCCAAGTCCCAGATCGCATCCGGGCGAACATAATCGCCACTATACATATACAGAAACTGATCGAGGCCGATGCCGGTGAACGGGTGATTCTGAAGCATCTCGATTGAGCTCTCCCACAGTCGCAAACGCAAGAAGTTGGTGCCGCTGCTGAAGTCCAGAATGTTGGCGAACCGGCCCGAAACCTGTGTCAGCAAGGCGAAGCCAATGACGCCGATTACGCCCAAAAGCGCCAGCGGAATGATCGCGCGCCTGCGGAAATGCGCGACCAATACCACCGCGACTGCTGCGGGCGCGCCCAGCAAAAGCGCGCCAACGCTCTGTGTGAGCAGCAGCGTCACAGCTACGATCAGCAGGGCGGCGCCGGCGGCTATCCGCGTTCGAGAATTGCTGCTGACCAGCGCGAATGCCAATAGAAACGGAAGCGCGCGCCCGAGCAGCAGCCCAACATTGTTGGGAGAGCCATATACACTGACCAGACGCCTGGCGCCGCCTTCCGCGGTGATCACCGCGTCCCCGAAGAAATAGCCTACGAGTCCAATTGTGGACACTATCAGCGCAGCCGCAACGAGCGCCATGATCATGCGCAGGAGTATCGCCTTGTCCGGTCGCAGCGCCCGGAAAATGGCGTAGAAGAGCGCGGGCTCGATGATCAGCGTGCGCAGCTCGGTGACCGCCACATCCAGGCGTCGAGTCCAGATCAGCGAGCATGCGGCAACAATCACCACTCCCGCCACAGCCAGGTCGATCGCATTCAGCCGCTTGAACAGAGTAGACCAGCTAAGCCGAAAATGGCTGTTCGACATCTGCACCTGGGCGCCCAGCCATACCAGCAATCGAAATCCCGCCGCGCAAGTCGTAATCAAGATCATTGTTTCCGCCATTGGCATCGCCAGCAAATACAGTTCGACGGGATACAAGAAGAATGGCGCCCAAAACAGCGTGAGAATTAGACCGGTATCCAGCCGGTGATATACGAGTACAAACAGAAACAGGCCGGCCGCGATCAAGAAAATCAATCCGGGAGATCGATAGATTATGCCGCTGGTTGCAATGGCCAGAACCGGATTCAGATCGCCGCGCACAAAAATCGCGGGACGCTGGTCTGTCCAGGTCCAGGACATGACAAGGAGCATCACAATCGATGTTACGCCGCTCAATAGCAGATGCGAACTCCCGCTGATGCCGTGAATCAGACCGCTGATTTGTGGCAGGTATTCTCTCCAAGGCGCGCGAAACAGCGCGGTCACGAAGACGATCAGCGAAATGACTGTTGCCGTCACGCCAACAAAAATCTGACGGTCGTATAGCGCCTCAAGATTGCCGGAACTCACCGCAAAGCCGGCAATCGCCCAGCGATCCCATCCGCGATCGGCAACGGCGCTGAGGATATGATCTTCCAACGGCAGGTCACGCGCGATCGGCACGAGGTTCAGCTCAGGCGCGCGCGAACTGCTGCGCAAAAACACGTATGCATTGCCATCGGTATCGTGAGGCGTCGCGTTAGCCGGTCTCCCGTCCACACGCGGATAGAGAAAGGCGACATAATCGCCCTCCCGAAGCAGCAAGGCCAGATCGCTGCCGTAAAAGTCGAATTCAAAGCGGCTATCGCTCGTTTCCAACCAGCCGATATCGGCGCCCAACTCGCTGAATTGCCAGACGCCGCTATAACGCGCATGTTCGTTGCGGGCATGAAAGAGACCGTTTTGCGCCACTGACGGAAAATCATACGCTTGAATGGCAGCGAGCAAGGGCGACGGCGCGCCATCTTGCCCCAACAGCGAGAATCCCCATTCCGCGCTGTCGGGCGCCGCGTCAGGCTGCCAATGATGCAAGAACATCGCGCCTAGCCAAGGTAACTCGCGATGCGCGCGATCGAAAGCCTGCACGGTGTAGCGGATCTGCTCATCGCCGCTGACGCTGCCCCAAATCGATCGATCGCCAGTCCAGTCAGCGGGTAGCGAATTCCAACCCCAATTGCTCGCCCAAATCGGTTTTCGCCCGTCGCCATGCTTCAGGGTGATCTCGCGCAGCGCAACAATGCGCGAAAAGTTCAGCAGCCCTTCATCGACGCGCCGATCCAGGGGCGATTCGTCGAATCCGTACGGTTTGCCGGCGACGATATCCATGGCGCTCGCGGCCCCATAAGCGTACATGGCATCGAGGAAGCGCAGATCACTGATATTCTGCCCGCTAATTTCGGTAGTTGGCGCCAGGCCCGCCGCTACGATCTTTGCCCTATCATCAACCGTCCGTATCGCCGCCGCCCCCGCTTTGAGCAAAGCCGCGTATTCAGCCGGACGCGGTTCCAGCATCCCCCAGGCATCGTCCAGATTCGGCTCATCCCAGATCTGATAGTAGTGCGCCGTATCGCCATATCGCTTCGCGAAGCTCGATACGAAGCGCGCGAAGTCTTCCAGCGCTTGGGGCGGTGCGGTTTTCGTGACCGTTATGTTTGGATGAGAAACGCGCGCCCACGCCGGCGTATTCATGAACACGACAACCGGCTCCAGCTGCGGGAAGCGCTGCAGCGCGCTCATCACTCGGTCCCAGACTGACCAATCGTATTGGCCTGGACTGGGCTCGATGTCGTCCCAATAGACGAACTGTCGAATCCAGACGAAATTCGACGCGGCGATCTGTTCGAGATTTGCCGCCAGCTCCGCGCCCTCATATTGGCGCAGATCGACATTGACGCCCGGACGCGCCAAAGTGAAGGGCAGGTCCTTTTCTGTGGTCGGGTCGACATAACCGCGAAGTTCGGAATCTCGCAGCTGAATCGTGCCGAGCGTCGCTACCAGGCTGCCAGCCAACATGAAGAAAGCGATTGTGAGCAAAAGTAACTGGCGCATCACCCTGTCCACACCGGACGCGAAGCCCCGCCATCAAATGTGATTTGATGAGCGGCGCTGCTTTGGACCTCGACAAGCCAAAGGTTGCCTTGATGTATGAGCGCGATAAGACGCCCATCGGGGCTCCAGGTCAAAGCTTGCGCGCTGAATCCCGAGTTCGTCCTGCGAATGCCTGGCTGGCCCGGCGCCGGGAACAATAGCCGCTGATTGCTGCCGTCTCGATCCGCCACAATTAGATCGTACTCGCTGTTGTTGCTATTGTGCGGATCTCGCGCTTGCAGCCAGGCCAAATACCCTGCCTCTCGAGAAGCGGTCTCTCCGGGCAGCCAAGGCGAAAACGATGGACCCGACCACATGCCAACTGACGAACTTACGACCACCGACATCAGACCATCGGCGCGAGTGACCGCCAAATCAAAGACCGGGCTGCTCTCGGGCGGTTCGCTGCCCAAGGGACTGCCATGCCTTACCGTGGCAAGAAACTGAGTATCCGGCGACCACGAAAGCGAAGATAACCAGATCCAGGCTTGTGACGAATCAAAAGGGGCGTAATCCAACAGCGTGACCAAGCCTTTGCGTTCAAGATCTATCAGGCCAACGGACTCAGGATTGACCCAAGCCAATTGATCACCAAGCGGCGACCAACGATAGGCCGTACCCCACCAACCATAGGAACCGCCGCTATGTTCAGGGACAATCTCCTCGATCGACCGCGCCGTTCCCGATAGTTGATCAATCTGCATCAGCCACAGATTGTTCAGCGCTTTCCAGCCGATCCTGCCCACGGCAGCTTCAGCGGTGGAATAGGCGATAATTGTCGACGAACCGGGACGCCACTCCGCGGAGAGCACATCCCCGGGAGGCAGTTTAACCGGACGCGAATCGAAAGAAAAATCCAGCAACCAAAGTTCATTCAAGAATTCGCCAGTAGTCTCCGACGCCTTTGTGTAGAGCAAATGCGTCCCTCGCGAATTCTGTGATAGCACCAGCGAGTCCAGCCCTTCGGTCGCGCCCAATAGCCGTTTGTCCGCCGTATTCCCGCTTATCGTCCAGACCGTGCTGTTGTTGATATAACTCAGGCGTCCCGGTATCGGCAGATCGGGAACGGGATTGGACGGACCGACGTATACCATTTCAGCCTGCGGCTCTTGAAGAACGATTGGCTGTCGTATCAGCTTTCGCTCAGTCTCGACATCGTCTTCGAGGATGGTGCGATAACAGGATTCCTTCAAGCCGTCTTGACCGGCGCGCGCCAGACGTTCCTCGCCCGGCGGGATCGCCTCATACGGCAATCGAATCCTCTCGTAGGGCAGGCGCTCTCGCAGACAAACTTGCGCTTCGCGGACGCGGCGAACGGTAACGCGCATGCCGTCAACAATTGGCAAGCTCAGCAGATGACTGACGCGATCCCGCTCGCCCAGGGTGATATCAGCGCTGGACAGCAACTCTTCGACAGTGATTATTGACGAGAATGTCAAAGTCTGTTCGTCTCCGTCCGCGATGACAACGGCTGAAATGACATCTTCTTCTCCCAAGCCGCTGCAACTGACCAGCGCAATCGCGAAGACAACTATGCTAAACACGCGGATCAACATGCGAAAACTCGTCTGGGGTTCATCCAATCTATATCGTATTCGATTTCCGTTTGAGCACAAATAGGCGCGGGTGCAAGCCGGCCAGGTTGATCTTCCGCTCGGCGTCAATAAACCAGTCCGATGCCGTTAACAGCCGGCGCAGTAAAACGATTTCGTGCGTCAGCAGTACGAATTCAGCCTCTGCCTTTGCTACGCGCGCCGCTTCCCTCAGCAGCTTGGGATACATTTGCACATTGTCTTGATGCGATCCGATGTGATTGCCAAATGGCAAATCCGCATAAAGCCGATCCACTGTTCCCGCCGCAAGCGGCACGCAAACGGCATCAGCCTGCGCCAGCTGAACTTGTGCCGAATTGCGGCTAGACTGCAGATTCAGCATTGCAGCCTCCAGCATCTGCGGCGAGTTGTCGATAGCCAGTGACAATGCAGACTGACCGGATATCGCATGCTCAATCACAATTGTCGCGGTGCCGGCGCAAAGATTAAGAACCCGCTCTCCCGCCTTGGGAGAGCCCAGCCGAGTCATGGCAAAGGCGACCGTTCCATTCAAAGCGCCGGGCACATCGACCGCGCGCCAAGGCCGTTTCGACAGCGGCTGTTCGGTCAATCGCGGCAGTACTTCCCAGGCGTCTCGGTTGGCTGCCCGGACCAAGCGCAAGAAAAGCTCGCCCTTGCCATCGTCTGAAATAGGCAAGCCAAGCGCCTCGGCCAGTTCGTGTTTGAGCCGTCGAATCACCGCGGAACCGCTGCCGGCGGCGCCGATCCCCAATGACGGCCGCGTATGTGAAAAACCGTCGACAATCTGACGCAGGATACCCAGCAATCTGGTGAAGTGCTGATGCCCGAGCAGCGCCTTGGGACGCGGGACGTCAAACTGATGAATCTCGTAGACGGCGACCACCGAACGCAACTGCCGCATTCGCTCAGGATCGCCGCGAAAGTCAAAACGCGCGAATCCCGGCCGCGTCTGATGCAGTCGCTCGATGTCTCCCCGATAGCGCGACCTCAACTCGTCAATGGCGACCGATTCGATGCCGGGGATTATTTCGACTTCATACGCTCGGTAGTCGCCATGCGTCACGCTCTTGACCTGTCGCTCAGTCGGCATATCGCCGTTGCCAAGTTTTGATTAATGGGGAGAATCCCAATCATGACTCTTATGATACTCGCGTATAGTTATACGTCCTCTAAAATGGAGGGCAACCACACGAGTTCTTGAAACTATCTCCAATCAGGGATGTGATGTAGAATACTGGTCGAAATCGAATGGTTCGATACACCCGACACTCTCCGACGAGCAGACTCCTGCCCATGAACTACATCAGATTCGCTGTATTTTGCTGGCTTTGTATTGCCGCGAGCTTTGCCAATGCGCAAGCTGAACCGTCGCCCACGCCAACAGCCGAAGCTACCGCGACAGCCGCAGTCGCGGATTCTGCAGCCGAGATCAGCGCTGACAAGCCGGGGCCGGCGCCGCTTCCGCAACCATACTTGCAGAGTGATCTCAATCTGTTGGTGGGGAATGTACAACGGCCCAATGCGATGTTCTGGTTTGACGAGCACCTGTACACCGTCTGCAATGGCGACTGGACGATCTACAAAATCGACGACGTCAACGGCGATACCATCACCTTCGTTTTTGGCGTCAAGAACGGCAACAGCATGTTGATTGAAGGCGACGCCGATGCCTTTCGCATCTGGGTGCCCGATCCAGAAAGCGAGTCGTTGGTGAGGGTGGATCAGGACCGTCAGGCGCCGATCACCGTCAGCGATCAGTTTGGCGCGCCCTGGGGAATCACGCGATTCGATCAAGCATCTCTCTTGATCACCGATACAAATCTGAACGCAATTCTACAGGTCGATGAATCTGGCCAGACTGAAACCATAACCAGCGAATTGCGCTCGCCGACGGGCATTGCCAGCGACGAAAATCGCGTCTATTTCGCCAATGGCGGCAGCGCCCGCCGCGGCATTGAATGGCTGCAAGCGCTGGACGATGGTGGTTTCTCCCAGCCCAAACCTCTGGTGAGCGGCCTGCAAAATGTCACCAATATCGAGCTGGGTCAAGATGATCTTCTGTATTTCGCTTATGCGCTGGGGACACGCGGCGTAGTCGGGCGTATCGATCCCTTGAGTTGCCTCGAGCAAGGCTGCGACAACGCGGATGTTGAGATGGTCGTCTTCTCCGATATTCCGGCGCCGATTGCGCTGGCGCTTTCATCCGACCTGCGTCTCTTCCTGCATAGTCGCTATCGGCCGGAAATCTACTGGGCGCAGCTGCCAACTTGAGCTATCAGATACCACGACTGATTGTCAGTCGCCGGGTTCGATGGCAAACTGGCGATAGAATCCGCTGACCGACGCTGGCACCCGCAGCGTCAACAACCATCCGTCAGCAGCTGAGGTCTCGCCTTTTACGTACCCCTTGTTATACAGGCTGGAGTATTCCTTGCCGGCGCTGTAAGGCAGCAGCACTTGCAGCGTCGTTTCCCGGCGTCGCAGCACGTCGCGTATGGCGGCTAACAGATTGTCAAGACCATGACGCTGTTTTGCCGAAATCGATACGATGTGCTCGTATCCGTCAACCAGCGGCAGTTCATTGAGCGCCGCTTCAACTTGGTCGATCTTGTTCAAGACGAGTATCCTCGGCATCGCCGACGCATCGATTTCGGCGAGGGTGTCTTCCACCGCGTCGATTTGCCGCAACGCGCTGTCGTGGCTGATATCCACTACGTGCAAAAGCAGGTCGGCTTCCACCACTTCTTCGAGCGTGGCGCGGAAAGCGGCGATGAGCGTGGTAGGCAGCTTCTGAATGAATCCAACGGTGTCGGTCAGCAGCATCTCCGCTTGGTCCGGCAACTGAATGCGCCGGGTTGTCGGATCAAGCGTGGCGAAAAGCTGATCGGCCACATATACATTCGAATCGGACAACGCATTGATCAAGGTGGATTTGCCGGCATTGGTGTATCCCGCCAACGCCACCAGTGGCAGCCCCGATCGCCGTCGTCGGTCGCGATGCAATCGCCGATGCGAACGCACCTGTTCCAGATCCCGCCGTAACTTGGTGATCTTGCGCGATATCTCTCGGCGATCGACCTCCAATTGGGTCTCGCCAGGTCCGCGCAGCCCAACCCCTCCAGATCCGCCCCTGGCGCCGCCGCCACCCGCTTGTCGCGCGAGGTGCGTCCATTGTCGTGTCAAGCGCGGCAGCAGATATTCGTATTGCGCCAGCTCAACTTGGAGCGCGCCTTCTCGCGTCCGCGCATGCTGCGCAAAAATATCCAAAATCAAACTCGAACGGTCCAGCAGTCGCACCGTCTCGCCAAATTGCTTTTCCAACTCGCGCTGATGACGCGGCGAAAGCTCATCATCGAATATGACCAGGTTGGCGTCCAGATATCTGACGTCGTCGATTGCCTCCTGCAATTTGCCCTTGCCGATGAAGGTCTTTGGGTTGATTTGCTTTGCCCGCTGGTAAGTCTGTCCGACCACGTCTATGCCGGCCGTATCCGCCAGCAACGCCAGCTCCGTCAAGGATTCCTCGAAGGAGAACGGCGACGACGCCTGTTGAAGCGCAACGCCAATCAGATAACCGCGCGCTGATCGTTGGGAAATGTCGGATTCAAACGTTGACATGGTCTTGGATGCGGGCCCGGCGCGCTTGGCCTTGTATCAGGTCGTCATCGAGGCTGCTGAGTGAATCGAGCATGCGCTGCATCGCCCGCTCCGCATAGGCGGCTTTGCGCTGCGCCTTATTCTTGATTCGATTTGGCAATGGCGGCAGGATGCCTAAATTCGCTTTCATAGGCTGGAAATCTTCAACGGCGCAATGCGTGACATAATGGCAGAGCGCGCCAATCATACTTTCTACTGGCGGCAGCCACGGATCCAAGCCCTGCAACTGGCGCGAAAGATTGAGCGCAGCCACGAATCCCGTCGCCAAATTCCCGACATACCCTTCGACGCCGGTGATCTGCCCGGCGAAGTAAAGCCATGCCTGCCCCCGAAAGCGCATCGTCTGATGCAATAGCGCCGGCGCATTCAGAAAAGTATTCCGATGCATTTGACCCAGCCGCAGAAACTCAGCGCTTTCCAGGCCAGGGATCAGGCGCAAGATCTCCCGTTGCCGCTTCCAGCGTATATTAGTTTGGAAGCCGACAATATTGTAGAGACTGCCGGCCAAATTGTCCTTGCGCAGCTGCACGACGGCATGGGGCCGGCGCCCCGTATGCGGATTGGTCAAGCCGACTGGCCGCATCGGACCGTAGGCCAGCGTTTCGTCGCCGCGCTTGGCCAGTTGTTCTATCGGGACGCAGCCTTCAAAAAAGTGCGGATCCTCTCGTTCGAAATCGCGCAGTTCAATCGTCTCCGCCCTCTTGAGCGCTTCGACAAAGCGAGTGTAGTCAGCCTTTTCCAGCGGACAATTGATGTAGTCGCCATCGTCATTGTCGCCCCGCCCATAGCGACTGCCGATAAAGGCGCGCGACATGTCGATGCTATTGGCCGCTACGATGGGCGAAATTGCGTCATAAAAGTACAAATACTGCTCGCCCGAGAGCTCGGCAATCGCGTCTGACAGGGCAGGTGAGGTCAAGGGACCAGTGGCGACGATTGCCGGACGATCCAGGGGAAGCGACTTCATCTCTTCACGAACGAGAGCAATGTTGGCGTGCTCGACGATGTGACGCGTGACCAGCCCGGCAAATCTCTCCCGATCAACCGCCAAGGCGCCGCCGGCGGGCACCGCGCATTCCTCCGCGCATCGCATCAACAGCGAGCCGAGCAACTTCATTTCGCTTTGCAGCATGCCAGTTGCGCGGTCCGTCAGTTTCGAACCGAGCGAATTGCTGCAAACGAGCTCGGCCAGTCGATCACTGACATGAGCGCCGGTCGTTTTCCGCGGACGCATCTCATACAGCAGGACTTGATGTCCGCGCTCTGCAAGTTGCCAGGCCGCTTCGCTGCCAGCCAGGCCACCGCCAATGACGGTCACAGCATGCATTATTCGGTCTCCGGATTGCTAAATGCGCGCAATGACCACCGACGCGTTCTGACCGCCCAGACCAAAGCTGTTCGACATCACCATGTTGATGCCGGGCGCTTCGCGAGCGACATTCGGCACATAGTCGAGGTCACATTCGGGATCGGGTGTGTCATAGTTGATGGTCGGGTGCAGCAGCTCACGCTGCAAGGTCATGATGCACGCGGAAAGCTCAAGCGAGCCGCAGCCCGCCATAGCGTGGCCGATCATGCTCTTGGTGGAGCTGACCGGAATCTGATAAGCCTCCTCGCCAAATACCTGTTTTATCGCCCTGGTTTCGATGACATCATTGGCCGGCGTCGATGATCCATGCGCATTGATGTACTCAATGTCGCCGGCATTGACCTTGGCATCGTCCAGCGCCCACTGCATTGAACGCCGCGCGCCCGTACCCTCGGGATCCGGCGCCGCCACATGATAAGCATCCGACGAATTCGCGTAACCCAAAACTTCCGCGTATATCGGCGCGTCTCGCTGAAGGGCATGCTCAAGGCTCTCCATGATGAATATCGCGCCGCCCTCGCTCAACACAAATCCGGAACGTTCCGCATCAAACGGCCGGCTGGCCGCGGACGGATTGTCATTGTAGTCGCGTGTCAAAGCGCGCGTGGAGCTAAACCCGGCCAACATATAGTCCATCATGACCGATTCCACCGAGCCGGTAATCGCCATATCACACCTGCCCATCTGGATCAGGTCGGCAGCCTGTCCGACCGCCTGTATGCCTGTCGCGCACGCCACCGACGGCGTGACCAGCGGTCCCACGGCGCCCATCATGCGGCTGACATAATGACCCGGCATATTCGGCAAAGCATTGATGATGCTGGTCGGGTTGGCCCGCTTGTAGCCGGATGCTTTCCAGGAGCGGATGCCCGTTTCACCAATCTCGTAACTGCCCAATGTTGTGCCAATGATGGTAGCCACACGCTCGCCGTTCTCACGGACGTCGTCGCTGCGCAGGCCCGCGTCCTCCAATGCCTGGAAAGCTGTCACGATAGCGAATCGCGTGGCCCGTCCCATGCGGCGCGCCTCTTTGGGAGGTATGTACGCTGAAGAATCGAAATCGAGCACCTCGCCGCCGATCTTCACATCAATGTGTTCAATGTCGGTGTACTGAAGCACGCGTATGCCGGATTCGCCGCGAGCAAGAGCGTCCCAATAGTCGTCTTTGCAACCCAAAGGAGAAACCAATCCGACGCCGGTGAGCACGACGCGCTTGCGATTATTTCGCGTCAATTGCATCTTTCGCCGCCCCAATTGATACCGCCTCTTCCGCGACCGCGCATCTGATGGCGCCGATGACATCTTGTTCGACAGCCCGCCGCGCCTGCCCGATAGCATTCATGATGCCCGAAGGTGAATTCTGACCATGTCCAATGATGACAACACCGTTGACGCCCAAAAGCGGCGCGCCGCCAACCGCCGATGTATCGACGCGCCGCCGCAATCGTTGGAAAGCCGAGCGAGTGAGCGCGCCGCCGAGCATCGATAACACATCCGCCGACAGCTCCTCACGAATCAGATTCGCAATATACTGCGTCGTCGCTTCGAAAGTTTTAAGCACGATGTTGCCCACGAATCCGTCCATTACAATCACATCTGCAACAGACGTCATCAATTCCGCAGGTTCAATGTTGCCAACGAAACTGAGCCTGCTTTGAGACAAGTTTCGAGAGGCCTCGCGAATGAGCGAGTTGCCTTTGGTTTCCTCAGCGCCGTTCGATAACAACGCGACGCGCGGATTTCGACATCCCATCACCCGCTGCGAATAGACGCTGCCCATTGCCGCGAATTGCGTCACCCATTCTGCCTTTACATCCGTATTCGCGCCAACATCAAGAAAGAGCATGCGATGGTCGTTGATGGGGAAAACTGCGGAAAGCACCGGCCGCTTCACACCGGGAATGCGCCTCAAGATCTTCATGGTGGCCAAGGCGTGGACTGCGCCGGTGTTGCCCATAGTGACAAAAGCATCGACTTCATTCTTCTTCACGGCTGCCAGCGCCAAATGGATAGACGACGTAGCTTCAGCCTTGATTACATCAGCGGGCCTTTCGCCCATTGGGATATCATACGGCGCGTGCAATACCTCCAGCTGGCAACCTTCGGTATCGTGTTTCTCGAGCTCAGCCTCGATACGGGATTTCGGTCCCACAAAAACGATCGTATCGCCAAATGTTCTGGAAGCCAGAATGCCGCCGGCGATATCATTGGTTGGACGGGTATCGGTTCCCATCGCATCAAGAGCGATGCGCATATGTTCAAGACCTTGCCTGTGAGCCGACGCTTGGTAAGACTCTCATGATACGGCAGGATACGCGCGCGCTCAAGATGTAGTCATTCCGCAACGACAATTCAGCGGCACAATGCTGGGCGCGCCATGGCGCCGTTCGAATTACCCTGGCATTGCCCGCAGCATTGACAATGCCACAGCCCCGCCTTTACAATATAGCCTGCTTTGCCCTGATGGCGGAACTGGCAGACGCGCACGGTTGAGGGCCGTGTCCTTAACGGGGTGGAGGTTCGAGTCCTCTTCAGGGCATGACGACAGGCTCACCGCTGTTGGTGAGCTTTTTCGTTGCGTACATAAGGAAGCGCCTGTAAACTGCCACTCAGAAGTAGCCTCTGCTCCTAAAGGACCGGTTCCATGAGCGACTCGACGAATGCGATCTTGCAGCAAGCGCATGAGTTGATAGAAGCCAATCAACATGAGCAGGCGCAAGAGCTTCTCGCGCCGCTACTGGAATCTGAAAGCGACAATCCCGCCTTCTGGTGGGTATATGCGCACGCTGTTACAGATGGCGTTGTTGGCGTCGGCGCATTGGATCGCGTATTGCAGCTTGATCCGGCCTATCCCGGCGCGCGTGAACTCAAAGCAGAAGTTCTGGCCGCGCAAGCTTCAGCCGCGGAAGAAATCGAAGCCCAAAGCGGTCCAGCGGCTGTCCTCGACGAATTGTCGAATGATCTCGCCATCGACGATTGGGAAGATATCCAACCCGCAATCGAGCAAGAGACGGCAAGCGCCGGCACGGGACGAGGCTTCGTGCTTTTAATCGTCGCCTTGCTGCTCGGCGCCTCCGGTCTCTTGTTGGTGTTGTCAGGCGTGATTGATATCGAAGAGATAGTCTCGATGCTAAGCGCGCCGACGGCTGAACCTGTCATTGTCGTATCTGTGTCAACTGCGGAACCCGCAACGGCTGCGGCGGTTTCGTCTGATCTGCTTTCCGCTACGCCGGCCTCCTTCCAGCCGACCGCTTCAGCAACGACTTTAGAAGCTCCAGCGCCTACTGAACCGCCCCTCGAGCCGGCGCCGGAAACCGAAGCGACTCCGGTAGCGTCAGAATCTGTCGATGCTCCGCCAGGTACGCAAGCGCAGCCTGCCACGGCTGGCGAGTTTATTGCAGCGATCGCGGCAAGTGTGTCGGCATTTGAAATCGACCTGAGCCAAAGTTCCGCTCGATCCACCACACTGGGCGAAACGATCGCCATACTCGTCTGCGCCACGCACGGCACGCAGTTTAACGAGCGACTGAACGGCATAATGGATGCTGCGATCGGCCAGTATGCCATAATGCCGACGGACGTTGAAGCCTTTGCGGTCAGCCTGCTGAATTGTGACGATCCCAACGCCTCAGTGCGCACAATCGGCGTGACTCGCGAAATGGTGTCAGCATACGCCACTCGTGAGATTGACCGCAAAACCTTTCAGCAGAGCTGGCAACCCCTTTCCTGACAGCAACGCAAATGTACACCGCCGCGCCTTTGGATTGGCTGTATCAGGCACTGCCGATTCACCGGCATGTTAGGCTATACTAGGTCGGCTAGCCGCAGACTAGAATTGGCATGCGTCAATCCGCCGCGCGGTCAATCTCGACTGGATCAATCACGATGAAGAATGGGCGCAAAATCATCACCAAGAATCGCAAAGCGCGACGCGATTACCATGTCCTGGACACTTACGATGCCGGTCTCGTATTGATGGGCTCGGAGATCAAATCCATCCGCGGGAACCGCATCAATATTGCTGATGGATATGTGCAAGAAAAGAACCGTGAACTCTGGCTATTGAACATACATATCGCTCCCTATGAGCAAGCGCGCCATTTCGGCCATACCGATCCGAGGCGTCCCCGCAAACTCCTCCTTCACCGTCGGGAAATCAATCGCATCATCAGCAAAATACGTGAGCAGGGCATGACCGGCGTGCCCCTGCAAGTCTATCTGGAGCGAGGGCGCGCCAAAGTCGAAATTGGCATAGCCAAGGGCAAGCGGCAATATGACAAACGCGCTGATCTGGCCAAACGAGATGCGCAACGTCAAATCGAGCGCGCGCTCAAAGAGCGGTGAACCGAGCCGATGGCGCGGCACTTATCCATGTTTCGCTTGTACGACCAAGACGCCGATGCTAGAATCCGCGCCATTGTTCGCTCCCAACCGAGAACAACGACAAATGACTGAGACATTGAAGACCAAGCCTCGAGTGCTATCGGGTATCCAGCCTTCCGGCAATTTGACGATCGGCAATTATCTCGGCGCGCTGAAGCAATGGGTCGAAGTGCAGCAAGAATACGACTGCTTCTACTGCGTGGTCGATTTGCATGCCATCACCACGCCGCAGGATCCCGCAGAATTGCGCCAGAAATCGCGCGAAAGCGCCGCGATCTATATTGCCTCCGGCATTGATCCCGAAATCTCCACGATCTTCGTCCAATCACAGATCCCGGCTCATTCCGAGCTGGCCTGGATGCTGACCTGCATGGCGCCCTTGGGCTGGCTGCAGCGCATGACCCAGTTCAAAGACAAAGCCACGAAACAAGCCCAGGACTCGATAGGCGCGGGACTCCTGAATTATCCAGCGCTGATGGCCGCCGATATCTTGCTGTATCACGCGGACCTCGTGCCCGTCGGCGACGATCAGCGCCAACACCTCGAATTCACCCGAGATCTGGCGCAGCGCTTCAACCATCTATACGGCGAAACTTTCACGCTCCCGCAAGTGATGACGCCAAAGGCCGGCGCCCGCGTGATGGGCTTGGATAATCCCACCGCCAAAATGTCGAAAAGCGAAGATGCCGAGAATCACGCGGTCTTCTTGCTGGATGATTTGTCGCGCGCTCGCAAAAAGTTCATGCGCGCGGTCACCGATTCTCATCGCGAGATCCGTTTCAGCGACCATCCCGACCGCGCCGGCATCAACAACTTGCTAACGATCTATCAAGCCATCACCAATGAATCAACCCTAGACATCGAAACCGGTTTTGCCGACAAAGGCTACGGAGACCTCAAAAAGGCCGTCGCCGAAAGCGTCGCCGACACGCTCGCGCCTTTGCAGAAGAAATACTTCGAATTGATGGACGAGGCCGGCTATCTCGATTCCGTCCTGAAACTCGGCCGGGAAAAAGCCGCTGCCATCGCCAACGATACCTTGAAACTTGCCCAAGACCGCATGGGTTTCTTGCCGCCGTCTTGACCGGACCGGCAATCTGATTTATGATTCCGTGCAAGCCCCATTCGTCTAGTGGCCTAGGACGTGGCCCTCTCAAGGCCAAAACAGGAGTTCGAGTCTCCTATGGGGCACACAATCGCAGGTCCATCCCGCTTTGAACCTTCGCATTTGAAGGAATGACGGATGGGCGCCAACGACGCCGTCGCTGAAGTCTCTATTTAACCCTATAGAAACACATGTATAAAGAGTTGAATACCCGGTCTATTGATTGCGCCGCCGCCCCAGCCATACGCCCGCGTTTCCCCAAGACCCGCTCGATCCTCTTCTCGCCTCATGCAAATGACTGACGCCTATCGAGTTCCCGCCGCCCCTGTTCGCACCGAGCTCATCGTCAAACGCTCTCGCTTCTTGACCACCATCCAGCTTGCTTCGTCGGTTAATCAAGCGCGCCAGATCATCGCCGACGTGCGCGCGGAAATGCCGGACGCTAGTCACCATGTCTACGCCTTCCGCATCGGCTTCGGCAATACTGTGACGGAAGGCATGAGCGACGACGGTGAACCGACCGGCACAGCGGGTCCGCCGACGCTTGCGGTCGTGCGCGGCTCCGGCCTGGGAGACATCGTGTTGGTCACTACCCGCTATTTCGGTGGCGCCAAGCTTGGTACAGGCGGATTGGTGCGCGCCTATACCGAATCGGCGCAAGAAGCGATTCGCCAGCTGCGGACAGAATTGAAGGTTGAACGGCGCACGGTGGGCTTGGAGCTGCCCTATTCGCTGTACAACGTCACCAAGCGTTTGATCTCGCAGCATCGCGGCGAGATTGAAGATGAAGTATTCGACGGACAAATCATGATTATCGCCAAGTTTGTCGTGTCGGATCTCGATGCATTCGCGGGACAGCTGCAAGATCTGTCTTCGGGCCAGGTCGCGCCCATATTCCTGGAGGAAAGTTAATCCGCCAACTTGCGCGCGATCAGACCACGCATCTGTGTCACTGCGCGATTAGACGGCGCGATGCTTTCCGCCCACTCCATAAACTGGCGCGCGTCATCCATTTGGCCGTTTTCGATCAAATAGCTCGCCATCTGTGTCAACAAGGCGATGTCATTGGGATATGATGCCATGCCTTCATTCAGTTCCTGTACGGCATCGGCGCGGCGGCCGGTATTCCAAAGCACCTGCGCCAATCCCAGGATGATGCGAGGGTGCTCGCCCGCTCCTTCTCGGCCTTCCTGCAATATCTCGCTTGCGCCTTCATAATCTCGCCAACTGGCGTAAACGCGAGCCAGGGTGATGTAGGTATCGACGAGCTTGGGCGCGGTCTCAATAGCCGATTCCAGCAATTCCGCTTCTGATTCGCTGACGGGACGCCCGGCATTGAGCAAGAGCTTGACTTCTGCAAAACGCGCTTCGAAATCAGGCCAAGCGGACATCAGCTCCAGCCGCTGCAATTCGAGCTCCAGCTCATCATTGGACGCAAGAATCGACTGTCGGGCCTCCGCCAAATAGCTTTCGGCCAACGTATAGTTCTGCTCCAACAAAACGACCTGCGCGAGGCTGGCATATAAGTACGGCCGATTGTCGTCACTCACGGCTGCTTTAAGAATCTCGTGCAGCGGTCCCAAATCGTCCATTTCGACAAATTGCTCAATCACCTCGCTTACGTAGGGCGCGACAGGATCGAGTTTGATTAAGCGCTCGAAATACTCCCAAACCAGCTCATCTTCCAATTCGACCAGCTGCGAAATAACATGCAGCAGCGCTTCCGCGTCACTCGGGTCCAGGCGCAGAATTTGGTCCAACGCGCCGATGGCTTCCCATGCGATTTCTTCATCGTCTTCGACTTCGTCTGGATCAATCAACAATACATCGGGCACGGACAGTTCGTTGGCTTCCGCAATCCGCAGCAATTCAACATAGCGCCAATACAGCGCGGCGTTTTCGACGCCGTTCTCCAATGCGGTCTGACAAGCATCAATCGCGCCCAGCTGCTGTCCGGCATCCAGATACAAGTCGATGGCGGCGTTCCATACACTGGCATCAGTTTGATTCTGCAAGATGCTTTCCAAGAGTCGCAAGGCTCGGTCCCTATGTCCGACGCGAGCTAATCCGGCAGCAATTGACGCAGCGCCAAGTTTCTGACTGCTATCGCCGCTGATCGCGACTTCAAGCGATGGCAAGATCGCCTCGCCTATGTCCTCGACTCCGAATTGCAGCGCCTGCCCCGCTACCATGCCCTGACACCAGTATGCGAATTCATCGCCGCGACTTTGGCATATTTCAATCAGCTCAGAAAACTGAGACTGAATGTCGTCTTCCGCCCAATCGACATCCCACAGATGCAAATACAAATCGAGATTCCAGCCGAAGACGAGCTCGAGCAGGTCGGATAGCCGCGAGTCATGCGATAGCGGCGCGTATGCCAAAATAAGTTGGCGAGGCGGGCGCTCCATTATCGCTTCGGCCAACTCCTGCGCGATCGCTGGGAGTTCACTGATGAGCTCGGCTAGGCTCGCAGCGCGAAATGCCAAAGTCACCGAGCCTTCGCCGTCGGCCAACGACTTGTCCAAGAGCAGCGTTAGCTCCAGGCCTCCGTCAGCCGCCGAAAGCAGACCCTGCACAACGATGTTGTCATCGAGACCGGGCATCTCCCATTGGTCAGGCGAAAACTGGTAATCGTCGCTGCTAATCTCGTCGCTGTCATCGTCAAGTTCAATCTTCGCAAAACAGCGATAAACGCGTATGTCATGATACTGTTCGATCAAGTAGCACAAACAAGACGCTATACCCAGGGCAACATCGGGCATCGCGTCGCCAATGATCGGATAGACAGCGAGGCGATAGCGGTCCCCGCGCTCGATGCTGCTGGCGAGCCCGGCAGCGCTGCCAAATATCGAGGAAGCGGCTTGAGCGTTCGCCGGCGGATCCCCCAGCGACATCATCCTTGCGGCCGCGTTTGACATCAGCTCAACTCCAAAAACAAGCGCCCCATCGAAGGATGGGACGCATTGTAGCTGTCTTGCTTTCGATTAACCAGAAGCGCGGTTTAGCCGACGTACGGCACCAGGCTGAACTCGCCTCGGAAGACGGCGAATCCACCGTTCAGCCAACCCTGTCCAAAACTGCCCTCGACTTGATACCAGCTGCGATTCCTGGTAATCCCGAGCACAGCCAATGTGGTCCCGCCAGGCACGCTGGTGATGACTGGATGACTTACGCCTGGGCCGCTCCTGATATTGAGACGATGTGTGTTCACCACAACACGAGGTGTCAAACCAGTCAGGTGCGCGCCCCTGTCCACAGGCTGGGCGGGCTGCGTCAGACTGCCGAAATTGCCGCGGCGCACCGCGTAATACGAATTCACCCATCCTACGCCGGCATCCGTGGTCACCTGCATCCACAAGCGATTCTCGGACGAAATTGCGCTAACCTGCAGTTTTGTGCCGCCGCGTACGGTGGTAACAATGTCGTAGCCAACTCCCGGCCCGCTTCTTACATTCAGATATGCGGTGTTTATCACGAGATGCGGCAAGGCCAGATTAAAAGTGGGACCGGTATCCGTTGCCGTAGAAACCCGCGGGATTGACGCAAAATTGCCGCGTTGCACCCCATAGGTCCGGTTCACCCACCCGGCGCCAAAGGTCGTCTCCACTTGATACCAGACGCCATTGCGGTCGATCGCAATCACTGGAAGTTCATCGCCGCCGGCAACAGTGCCAATCCTGGCATAACTGACGCCGGGACCGGAACGAACGTTCAGGCGGTACGTATTCACAACCAGATGCGGAGTGCCGGGCGCAACCGACGGTTGGTCAACCACGCCTGAGTTCAAAATCGGAACCCCTCTAAAGTTGCCGCGATCGACTGCATACGTTGAATTGACCCAGCCTTCTCCAACCGGACTGGTCACCTGAAACCAAACGCGGCCGTTGTCAATGCCGGTTACGGGAAGGACTGTGCCGCCCGGGACTGATGTAATCACAGCGTGGCTTACGCCCGGGCCGCTGCGGATATTTAGTCTTGAAGTATTCACCACAAGATGTGGATTCAAGCCCTGCGCGGAAATCGCAGACGGAAAGGCTGCCAATAGAATCATGAGCAGCACAAAGAATAAGAAACTACGAGAATTACAGACGCGTCGCATATTTGCCCCCCAAATATGTACACTTTCGTCAAAAGAGCGCGACATCCACGGACAGCCGCGCCCGGAAGTTGATAGAAGTATAGGGTTGCCCTGGAATTCGCGCAAACAAGAATGCCGACTTTAGCGAACTACAACGCCATAAGATCAATCTTAGCCTGACGAAATTGACACCCGCTCCACCCTGTGCTACACTTGCGCCAGACTGCAACAGTTGAGAGGTGTTCGTATGGTGCTCGCCCAGCAGATATCAGCAGACATAAAACTGAATGACGCGGCTTTGCAAGTTACCCCTGCGGCAGTAGGGATCATCAGAGACTTGTTGCAGCAGCGAGAAATCCCGAATCACGCGTTGCGCGTATTTGTCACGGGCGGCGGATGTTCCGGTCTGCAGTATGGTATGGCCTTTCAAGAAGAGGCTGAAGTCGGGGACACCGTGATCAATGTCGATGACATCCGCCTCTTGATCGACCCGACCAGCATGATGTACCTGCGCGGCGCATCCATCGACTACGTTGATTCCCTGATCGGTGGCGGGTTCCGCATAGACAATCCCAATGCGGCTTCTGCCTGCGGCTGCGGGCATTCCTTCAAGTCCTCGGACGAACAGTCTGCTGATCATGCCGCCGGCTGCGGGACTTGCGGCAGCTACTAATCCGATCGCTCAATTGGGCTTTGCATTTAGAACAGCCTTTCGCGCTGGATATTGACGTATTCAGCGCGTTTTTGTTGCCTGCTGCGCACGCTATGGAAAGTCCAAAATCGAAGTCGGGAAAAAACTACGCGGCCATTCTCGGACCGGTCAACTGCGTATGAAGCTGATCATCAAACCGACGACGCCGAATCCGGCAAGCATCGCTATCGGGAAGAGCGGCGGTAGCTCCGACAACGGTACCGTGCCTGGGGCCTCGGATGCTTGTTCCCGCGACGTCTCGATTACATTCTTGAAAGCGGTCGAAACGTCGGGCGGATAGGTGAAAGTCGGCAATGGCGTTGCCATAGCTGCCGATGCTCCGCGCTGTACAGCGTCAGCGGCTGGCGAAATTACCAGAATCCGCGATTCATTACCGGCCTCTCCTGCACCCGCGGGAACGCCCGCTTCCCCGCCTGCTTCGCCTTCACCGCCGATGACATTTGACCGGACTATTTCCGCAAAGTCCGTGATGGTAGGCACATCATCGAGTTCACCTTCGACCTCCACCAATTCGCTAAACACCCAGGCTCGGCCATTTGGCGCCGGCTCATAGCTCAATTCGAACCATAGATAGTAGCGTCGCAATAGCGGGTAAAACGTCCCAAAGCTGATGGTACCGAGCAAATCGCTGTTTGTATCCGGTTCCAGGCGCACGTTGACCCTGCCGGCCGATTCGCGAGCTTGCAACTGGGCGGGACCTTGGGGTGTAGCCGTCGGCGGCAGTGTGACGGTGGGCGCAAACACTGAAAGACCCGCCGGCGTCGGAGTGACTAGATTTGCCACGATCGGCGTGGCGGTGCGCTCAAATTGGGCTTCAGCAAAGTTAAGCACTCCGGTCATACACAGAAGGACGGTCGTAACGCCGAGTTTGCGCGCAAAGTCGCCAAACATGAAGGACCCGCCAAAATGCGCCTTACCAGGAAATCTCATTGATTGGGCTCGCCCTACCCTGTTCCGCCGTGACAGTGCGGTTATTGACGCGATTTACCATGAATCCTTGGTACAGCTGATTCTCCAAGCCTACAACTTGCCAGTCGCTCATGACAAACGGCGGCGCCTTCGTGCTTTCGCGGCAGTGGCTGCAGTCGGCAGGCAGCCACTCGCCATCGTACCTGCGCGCGATATGCAAATGAGTCGCTGTGGAAAAGCCCCCCTGGCAGGAAGCATAACCCAGAATCTGACCCGCTTCGATCAACTGCCCTTCCTCGAGTGAATCGACCAGGCTGATGTGCAGATACAAGATCGTCCAGCCGGTGCCTTCGTTGCCATCGAGATCCAGGTCCAGCACCGCCACGCCATCGTCCAGCCGGGCAATCGTTCCGTCGGCGACGGCGATAACCGGATACGAGCTGGTATAGCAATAGGGTTGCGCGCCCGGCTCTTTGGGCGGCGCGAAATCTACGGCGGCCCAAGCGCTGCCATTGCCCCACCCGCCGTGGAATCCGCCAGTGAATAGCCAAACCTCGCCCGCGGGGAACGGCAGCGTCAATTCCGGCTGCGTCAAATCGCGTGGCACAACATCGCCTGATTCAAGAAATGGATCGCCAAAATACGCGCGATAGAGCGCCAATACCCCTCCTTCGCCGATATCCTCGCGCCACGATGCGCTGTCAGACAGCAGTGACATGACATATTGTAGGGCCACCGAAGCGGCGTTCAGCTCTGGATGAAACAACAAGCGGCTGCCGTCGCTGAGTTCGATGATCCTGCGATTGCGATACTTCCAACCGTAGTATCCTTGATTCAGGCGATCCGCCAACCAACTCAGTTGTCCATACAGTCCCGTATCGTCCCCAGCTTCATCCGGCGACAGCTTCATCAGCGGCAAATGCCGTTCTGCGTTTTGCGGCTCGCGCCGAGACAACAACCCGGCGCGATATTCCAGCAGCGCAAGCAGAATGCGCGCGTCCACACTAAACTCGCGTGATACGCGCTCGACCACCTGGCTAGATGTCAATACGACTTCGGTTTCGCTGCCATCGGCATTGCGGATTTCTAAGGTATCGCCAATTTGTGAGATCAAACCAGGTTGTGCCGATATGAAGACCCCGATATCAAAGTGCTCAGCCTCGCCCGTACGGACCAACCTGGCATCGGACAAAATACGGACATTTGGCGTGTACGACTCTGGCGGCGGTGGCAGCTCAATAATCTGTCCAATTGCCAGCTGATTCGGATTGCGCAGTTCGTTTATCGCCATTAGCGCGCTGACCGAAGTTCCGTAATTCGCCGCGATGCCCGATAACGTGTCGCCCCATACCACCTGATGATGTCCAGCCGCCGCTGTTGTCGCCACGCCAGATTCACGCTCGTCCAAGCCGTTTGCGTCTGCATTTGCCAGCTGCGTTACCATCGCCGGATTTAGCGTTGGAGATGCGACGGGCTCGACAAAGCGAGACTCCGATACCCGTGTCGCTTCAGCCGTCGGCAGCGCCGGCGTCGGCGGAACTGTGCCGGTGGCAAGTGAATTCGAATCCCCGAATGGGAGCACAATCACAGTCGGCGCGGACGCGGATGCCCCGCCCTGACGGGTACAGCCGGACAACAGTCCGCTGCCGGCCAGCGCGCAGACTATGGCGCAGCATAGCATTGACCCGATTCTTACGCGACAATATGCCTTGATGGGAGACAGCCCTCGTTCAAACAAACATTATTGTACAATAGCCGATTGCCCTGCCAGGCATTCTGTGGCGTCGTTCCCGCTCAATCACCAAGACAGCGCCCAATCTGCGCGCATAAGGGCAACGGTTTGCTAGCGAATCGTCATTTGTCGCTCCATACGCTGCCGCCAGCAACCTTGCCTTGGACTACTGCCGCTACTGTTGTATTTGTCAACATTATCGTTTACCTTTGACATGCCGCGCGACCTGCGCCGCGGCGATTAGCAAATATGGCTCAACTGCGCCTGCATTCACTCCGAGCCATCCCGAGGAGGTCTATATGGCTAGTAGCGAGGACGTCAAGAGCTTGTTCCCCGCAATGGTGAAACGCTTCAATCCCGAAAAAGCTGAAGGCATCACGGCCAATATCCAGTTTGATCTTGCCGGAGACAATGGAGGCCTGTTTTGGCTGAAAATCGCGGACGGCGCCGTCGATCATGGCGCGGGCGCCATTGACAATCCGGCCATGACCGTCAAAGCCAGCGCCGATGATTGGCACGCTGTCGCGACCGGCCAAATGAACGCCATGCAAGCCTTCATGACCGGGAAGCTCAAAGTATTGGGAGACATGAGTCTGGCGATGCGCCTGCAGACGATGTTCGCGCAATAGCCGAATCAGAAGTCTTCGTATCCAAAGTTACGCGCGGACATCGACAAGCTGAAACTAGCCGCATCCAGCGCCTCGTCAATCATGTCGAGTACTTCCTCGTCTGCTTCTGTCTCGGCCAGGTTAGACAAGATTTCGAATGCCTGCTTGCCGCCGATCTCACCCAGTGCCCAAATCGACATCAACTGAATCTCGCGATCGTCGCTTAGAATCATCTCGCCGATAGGCCCTACGCTTTCTTCGAGTTGAATATGGCCACAGGCCTGTATCGCCTCATACACCAACTCATTGTCGCCGCTATCCAGTTCACTAAGCAAGACATCTTGCCAACGCTTGTCACATGTGCGTCCCATTGCGAAGAGGGCGCTGACCTTAAGCGCATGATTGCCATGCGCATAGGCGCCGCGGATGCACGTTTCGACCTCAGGATTGTTGGAGTTCGCTAGCGCTTCCAGCGCGCGGCTCCGCGCTTCCGCGTTTTGAGATTCGTCTCTATATGTCTGCAACGCCAGCGACTGCGCCTCCCGGGCATCGGCGTACGGGATGTCTCCGTATTCGCCGAGCAGCATATAGCGTCCCAGGCCAGCAAGGGCGCGAGCGCGAACTTCCGGCGACTCATCATCCCGCGCCATCTTCATAATGCGCCGCATCGTCTCCAAAGACTCGTCCGTCCAGAGCAAGTCAGTCGCGGCCGCGCGCACCAGGCTGCTGCCATCGTCGAGGCTCGTGAGCGCAATCTCACGAAAATTCAGTTCAAAGGCGGCTTCGCTGGATTCATTCAACTGACGCAAGACCTGATGCTTGTAGACTGCCGGCAATCCAAGCCAAGTCGGCGTGATCTGCGATATCTCGTCGCTGCCCAAGTCCGACATGCCATAAACGATCACGGGCGAAACCGTTTGCGCGCCGCTGACAGAGTCGTGCTTCAGCGCCTCTATGACCTCCGCCAACTGCGGCTTCTCCGCGCGCGAAGACGATGACAGATCGGATTCCGCCAAATGCATCAGACGCCTCTATGTGATAGACGGGGGATTAATCAGATCATAGATCATAACGACCACACCCAACACCAGCAGAAGCATGATGCCGATCTGATGGATCCGCGCTTCTGTCCGAGGATTGATGGCTCTGCCGCGAACCATTTCGAGCAATACGAAGACGATCCGCCCGCCATCCAGCGCCGGAATCGGCAGCAAATTGCTGATGCCCAGGAATATGCTGATCAAGGCCATGAAATTGAGCAGCAACCCCGGACCCTCCTGCAAGCTCCGCTGCAAAAACTCGCCTCCAATCTTGCTGATGCCGATGATGCTGATTGGTCGCGCGTCCTTGCCGCTTAGGGAACCGTCAATGATGCGGCCCGGTATTGAAGCAATCGCGGAGAATGTCTCAGCTGTCGTGCGCAAACTATGAGCGATCGCGGCGCTCACCGTCTGTGGTATCAGCTCAGTCTTGTAGCCGCCATTGGCAAATCGCGTGCCATCGGCGAGGCCGAACTGGGATCGAATCATAACGCCCATCCGCCCTTGACCCTCCGGTGGATCAACACGCGGCACAAGACGGACATACACCTCATCGTTTTCGCCTTTGTCATCTTGGCGCAGCATCGTCAATGATAGCTCGCGGCCTTCATACGCCTTGGTGATGTCTCTCACAACAGCAACCGGATCGCCGGACGGCGGCAGCCTTTTGTCGTTGACGTGAGTTATCAAATCGCCCGGCAAGATCCCGGCGGCGGACGCCGGCGAATCCTCGATCACGCCGCTGACTTGGACAAAACTGTGTCGCTCGCTGAATGCCGCAGGCGCCTGCACCGTATAAGCGCTGCCGTCCTCCCGGCGCAGCAGTGAGAATTCAACGGTCTCCCCGGTGTAGCCAGCAAGCGACTCGTAGAATGCGGCGAAATCGCTAAAGCGTTCCCCATTGATCTTTTCGATGACATCACCGGCATTGACGATTGTCCCGGCAAATAGCGACCCCTCCGGGATGTCAGCCACTTGGCTCAATCCGCCGACTCTCATGGGAAGCCCAATCAACGCCACCAGGAAAAACAAGAACATCGCCATGGCAAAATTGGCCAAGGCGCCAGCCGCCATGAACAAGATCCGCCCTAGCGGCGGCGCTTCGTTCACCGACATCATCTGACGTTCTTCGACGCCGCGCAGCGACAGTTGCTCGCGCTCGCTCAGCGCGTGATCATAATCATCCTGAAGTTCATGAAGCGTTTCTCGATCGCGTTTGAGTTTGTCTTCGCCTACAGGACCGATCATGTCTTCGCCTAGCGGACGCACGAATCCGCCAATGGGCAGAAGGTTTAGCGTGAATTCAGTTTCTCCCCACATGAAGAGGCGGCGCAGGCGAGGCGGAAAACCAATGCCGAATTCCAGAACATTTATCCCAACCAACTTGGCCGCGAAGAAATGCCCCAGTTCGTGAACGATAATCGCCGGTATCAGAATCACAGCGAACGCGATTACCGCCAGCACGATGTCACTACCTGTCGCGTAAATCACCATGGATCATCGCCTTTTCCAACTTGCGCCACACCTAGATTATACGGTCCTGTTGCCAACTCTCGCAAGCACGATCGCCTTCAGCGTCATTCATCCGCGATCAAATGAGCGCCCGGACCCGCCTCCGAATAGAGCACATCGTTTACGCCATCGATTGCCTTCAGGCGAGATTTGACCACTTGTGCATCGCTGCTCGCGCAGATGCAGTGCACGTTCGGTCCCGCATCAAGTGTATAGCAAACTTCCAATCCATCGCGTTCGCGCCACCGCCGTACCGCCTGCATGATCGCCAATGACGCCGGCTGCCAATAGAAAAGCGCCGGTCGGCTCGTCATCATGATGGCGTGCATCAGGTTGCTATCCTCTTCCACTACGGCTGCCAGTTGCTCGAAGTTTCGCCGGAGAATCGCTCCTTTGGCCATACGCAGCCGATCCTCTACGGTTTGAAGGCGCGCCGACTGCAGAACACTGCTTGCCGCGGTGGCATGCCCCGCCGTTGAATCAACGCGTTTGTGCTCTCGGCTGACGACAGCGACGACATCGACGAGGTCCCAATGATCTGGCCCGGCGATCGTTTCAGCATAGGAAGAATCGTGACTTGCTCCAGTGAACCATTCGACGAAGCCAGGAGGAATTGAGCGTGCGGCCGAACCCGAGCCGCGACGCGCCAGCGCGCTCAACTCGCGTTGGGACAGCTCCACTCCCAATGCTGCAGTTGCGGCCAGCGTCAGCGCGGCAAAAGCCGATGCCGACGAGGCAATGCCCGTGCCCATAGGGAAATTGTTGGAAGAGCGGATCTCGGCGCGATGCCGGATGCCAAGTCGCTCGCGCATCACATCCAGATGAGCGCTTGTCCGCCGCAATGCATGGGGTTGCGCAATCTGGTCATTGATGGTTAGGCTGTCGCCAATCAGGTCCTCTGACCATCGCAACACCGTCGTCGTATGCAGCCCCGCCAGATTCATGCTCAATGAACCGCTTGCGGGCAAGCGCAAAGCGTCGTCTGCGTTTCCCCAATACTTGATGAAGGCAATGTTGGAATACGCCCGCGCTGCCGCCGACAAGTCGTCGCTCATTGGACCGGTCTTTCCTGGCTCAGCTACAACTTCACTTCGATCTGGAATTGCAGTACATTATCACTAGACTTCAAGCTCAGTCTACGGTTTCCGCATTGGAGCTAGATTCTCAGATGCTCGGCGCAATATTCCAGGCCATGCGTCCGCGACAATGGACAAAAAATGTGCTTTTCGTCTTTCCCGCAATACTGTTTGATGTCAAATTGCTGGACGTAGACGCGCTCGTCCGAGTCGTTGTAGCTTGCATTCTTTTGATTCTGGTATCGGGCAGCGTCTACATCATAAACGACCTCCTTGACCTTGAGCAAGACCGTCAGCATCCATCGAAACGCCATCGACCGATTGCCGCCGGGGAGCTGCCAGCTGCAGCCGCAAAGGCGCAAGCTTTGATTCTAGCGTTGTTTGCTCTCGTCTTCGCTTACAATTTCGACGCCGAAGTGTTTGTCCTCCTGGGCCTCTATATTGTGGTTCAATTGCTCTATTCAAGCTATTTGAAGCACATCGCCCTGCTCGATGTGCTAACGGTATCCGCTGGATTTGTCATCCGCGTGCTGATCGGCGGCGTCGTCATTGACGTGTTTGTCTCACCCTGGCTGCTCGCTTTCACCGGGCTGCTGGCGCTTTTTCTGGTTATCGGCAAACGTCGCCAGGAATATGTCGCGCTTGGCGATAACGCGGCGCAATCGAGGACTGCATTCCGCCACTACAATCTGCCACTGCTGGATGAAATGCTGCGGATCACCACCACCTCGACCCTGCTCACCTATATTCTCTACACCATTGAAGTTGAGACCATGACTATACAAGACCTTAACCTTGGTCTCCTAACGGTTCCATTTGTCTTGTACGGATTGTTGCGGTATCTGTATCTGCTCCATGTTGAGGCAATCGAAAGCGCGCCTGACGAAGTATTGCTCGCTGATCGTCCCATACAGGCATCCGTCTTTCTCGCGGGTGTTTCATACTTCCTAATACTTTACGTAATCTAGCCCCCAATGTCTTATGTAGCCAAAGCTCCCGCGAAAATCATCCTCGTCGGTGAGCACGCCGTCGTCTACGGCATTCCAGCCATTGCCGTACCGGTCAACACCATGAGCGCATGCGCCCGCGCGCGCCACACGCCAGGGACTCTCACCCTGTCAGCTGCCGACATCGGACGCACGATCGTATTTGGCGAGCAAGCAACTGACGAAGCGACGCGCCAGCTCTCACAGCTGCTGACACACATCATCGAGCGGCTCGGTATCTCCGATCCCCGCGGTGAGATCGACGTCTCGTCGTCCATTCCATTTTCCAGCGGACTGGGCAGCAGCGCGGCGATCTCGACGGCTATTCTGCGCGCCATCGCCGGCCTTCATGATCGTCACTTAGCCGTGGACGAATTGAACGACATCGTCTTCGAAACCGAAACCATCTTTCACGGCACGCCCAGCGGCATTGACAATACCGTCGTTGTCTACCAATCTCCGGTTTATTTCATGAAGAATCGCTCGATCGAGAAATTGGCTATACGAGACGAATTTCACTTTCTGATCGCGGATTCCGGTCGCCCGGCTTCAACTCGTGATGCCGTCGAGCATGTGCGAAAACTATATCAAGCCGACCGGCGCGCGACCGCGGAGATTTTTGAGGACATACGCCGCATCGTCGACTCCGCGAAATCCTGTCTTCAATCTGGGCATGCCTGCCGCCTCGGACGGTTAATGGTTGAGAATCACCGACTGCTCCAGCATCTGCAGGTGTCGTCAGCCAGAATTGATGCGCTGGTGGAGGCTTCGCTGGCTGCCCGCGCCTTGGGCGCCAAAATGTCCGGCGGCGGCATGGGCGGCAACATGATAGCGCTTGTCAATGGTCCAAATCACGGTGATGTGAAAACCGCGCTCATCAAGGCCGGCGCTGTCCAGGTTCGACACTTCGTTTTGCGGCAATGCCAGGAATCCCTATGACCATTCTGATCAAGCTGGGCGGATCACTGATCACCGATAAGACGCGCGCGAGAACTTTCAGGCGCGGCAGCACGACGGCCATCGTCAGGCAAATAGCCCGTGTGCTAAGCCTCAAACCAGATATCCGTCTCGTCATCGGACATGGCAGCGGTTCCTTTGGTCACTTTGAAGCGCAGCGACATCATACGATTGACGGGGTCTCGTCTGAAGAAGATTGGCTCGGATTCGCCAAAGTCGGGGAAGCGGCCGTAGCCCTCAGTCAGTTGGTGCTAAACGAATGTCTCTCCCAAGGCCTGGCGGTCATGCGGATACAGCCATCGTCGCTGACAGTTGCGGAGCGCGGACGAATCAAGAGCATGGATACGACGCTGATCAAGCGCGCGCTCAATTCCGGCGTGATTCCCCTGCTCCATGGCGATATCGCGCTTGATTCGCGGATCGGCGGCACGATCGTTTCCACGGAAGCGATATTTGCGCATTTGACAGAACCCTTGTCAGTTTCCACGATCATTCTTCTAGGTGAGGTCGATGGCGTACTCGATGAGGATGGCCAACTCATCGCGTCCATTACGCCGTCAAACGTCGATCATCTGCGTTCCGCGCTCAGTGAAGCGCATGGTGTCGATGTCACCGGCGGAATGTTGCGCAAGGTGGAAGACATGCTGATCTTGGTGAAAGTTCATCCCGAGCTTAGGGTGATGATCGCCAACGGGAATCGAGACCGCGTCCTCGAAGACCTATTGATAAATGCTCAATCTGTAGGCACCGTGATCCAGAATGGATAGCGCCTCACGATTCAATCAGCCGGACATTGTGCAATAGCGGATAAAAGCCGTAGCGGTCGTAGCTTAATCCCGTAACATTCGATCGCGTCAGCCGCAGTCGCACATTGTCCCTGATCGGCAATACCAGTGATTCGGTCATCAACAATACTTGAATCTCGTAATACTGCGTCCGTCGTGCGCGAGGATCCTGCTCTTGCGCCGCCGCGATCAATAGGTCGCTGAGCCGCTGATTCTCACTGCGGGACTCGCCATAGATAGTGTTGCTGAAGAAGACATTTCCCAATATCGCCGGATCCACGCCATAATTGTCGATCGCGATGAGATCGTGCTCGCCCGATCGTATCCGATTGATCAAGCGCGCGCCGCCCGGCGCCGGCTCAACCGTCGCTCGTACGCCGATACGCCGCCATTGCTCGCGCAAATAGACGGCGATGGCGGGCCATTCACCCCATGGTGGAATCAGTAGACTTAGCGTTAGGGGCTGGCCATCGCGTTCGAGAAACCCATCGCCGTCATCATCGCTGTATCCCGCGAGCGCCAACAACTCTTGCGCCAGTCCCAAGTCGTACCCGAACTCTCCAACATAGCCGGTATGCGCATAACCGGTGCTGACTGACAGCGGCGCCCACGCCACCGGCGAATAATTGAAAAAGACCTCGTTGCTGATCTCATGGCGGTTTGTCGCGTACAGCAATGCCCGTCGCACATCCTGACGGTTGATATGGTCGCGTTCGGTATTGAACATGAACTGTACGCTATGACCTGAAATGGGGATCGGCAGCAGTTGCATGCGGCTGTTGGCGACAAAGTCTACCGCTTCCGTTGGCGTCAGATCGTCAACGACATCGATGGATCCTGACAGCAACTGATCGCTTTCCGCCGCGCCCCCATCCAATACGTGAAACTCCACGCGATTGATCTCCCCGCCTTCCAGAGGACGATAGATCGCGGGATTCGTCGTGAAGGCCAGGTTGCGCCGCAATTCAACCCGTTCACCCGGCAGATACTTTTCCAACCTGAATGGTCCAGTACCGACCTGATGAAATTGGTAACGCAAGCTGTCATATTCGCGCAGCGCGCGTGGACTGATGATGCCGAGGAAGGGCTGTGCCAGCCCGTCCAGGAATGGCGCAAATGGGATAGCCAACCGCAATTGTATCGTATAGGCGTCCACGATAGCGTAGTGGCTGAACGGACCCAGCAGACTCCTAGCGCGTATCGAATTGATGGCGGGATCAAATATCCGGTCAATGTTTCTGGCGACTGCCTCGGCGTCCAACGCCGTGCCATCATGAAAAACAATGTCCTGGCGCAAATTGAAAGTATACTGAAGACCGTCGGGGGAGATGTCCCAAGCGTGCGCCAAGCCCGGGACGAAGTCGTGCGTGTGATTGTCGCGATAAACCAAAGTATCGTAGATCTGTCGGAAGATCATGCCGGCTTCGGGAAATTCGGCGATGTGCGGATCAAGGACCGGGATATCCGCGCTGAGTGCGTAACTCAAACAGGTCCTGTCATCTTCGCAAGGCAAAACCGTCTCTGCGCTGCCGCAGGCGGACAGCATCAACACCATCAGGATTGCAGCGAATTGCCGAAAGCGCCCGAACATGCCTACTCTCGCTTCCCACTCTAGGCAAGCATAACACAGCCGGGATGCAGCGCGACGCCAATTCCCCGGCGTCAAATGACGTAAATAATGCCGATACCAGCCCGGTCCCGTTTCAGACGGCGCTTGCGGCTAATGCTCAATCACCGTCTCGAAATCCGAATTTGCGCGTTACAATGACAGAATCATCATCTGGAATCCGGGAGACCGCCGTCAACAGACGTCCTCTTGAGATAAAGTCGCTATGAGTCAGGATTTCCGCGATCTGCTTTCAACTGAAGTCCAATCCGCGCCGAATACCGTTCCGGTCTGGCGGCGGATGGTATTGCAGTTAATCGCTTTTGCCCTGCTGGCTCTGGCCGTTGTGCTCGTTTCGGAGTTGCTGCATCCGGAGCCGTCCCAAGACCTCGGCCTCCTGTTGGCGCTAGGTATCGTGGTAGTCCCGCCGGCGCTTTGGCTTGGCGCGGCTGTGGCGCCGGAGTACCGAGTGCTGCGTCCGCGAAGCCGCTTGCTGGGCGTAGCCATCATATCAGCCTTGGTGGCATCCGCGATTGGCTCGCCCGTCTTACATGATTTCTTTCGCATCGTTGACTGGCTGCCCCACGAATCCGCCTTTGGCCGTATTATCGGCTACACGCTAACGGCGGGCATGCTGGACGCCGGACTCAAGCTGCTGATCCTGCGCGCGATTGTTGTTCCCCGCGACTTGCGCGTTCGGGGAGACGCAATTGCGTATGCCATGGCGAGCGCAGTTGGCTACAGTTTTTTCCTGAACCTGGAGCTAATTCTGAGCGTACAGCCCTCGCCGGACATCGCGGCAATCTATGTCCTCGCCAACTATGTGATTCAGTTTGCCTCGGCAATGTTCATCGCTATCGGGCTCTCGGAGTCGTTCTTCAGCGACGCCCTGCCTCCGGTCTTGCCTATGAACATCCTGCTGGCCGGGCTCTCTACCGGGATCATATCCTCTGTCTACAGCGGCGTGATGGGTGGCGCCCTCACGACGCAAGGCAGCAGCGATCGACCGCTATTCGGCATCGGTTTCCTGATCATCGCGCTATTCGGCTTCTGCGGCATCACCTATTTCCTGTATCGTGTATCCGAGAGGCGCGAGCGCGAAACCTATTACGGTGGCGGGGGCAATGGAGTTTGACACTGGTCGCAGCCGTGCGGTGCTTCTTACACTACGACAGCGGTGGTCATTGATCTTGAGCGCCTTGCTGATTGTGATCGGATTGGCGCTGGGCGTCAATTTGCGCGACGACAGCATAGGCCGTTCCACGACATACACCAATGTCGAAGCCGGCATCACCGCCCTGTATCCCGCCCGTTGGTTGCTTGACGAAACCGGCGATTACGTGCTCCGCGTGCGCGATATGTCGCAGCGAGGGTTTAATACGGTGATAGAAGTGATAACCTTGCCAGTCGGGCCAGACACCTCCGAAAGAAATCTGCTGGATAGTTTGACGCTGCGTCGAGCCCAGACCCTGATCGATTACGCCGTGCTGGGTTATGACAATTACATCCTGCCGGACGAAACCGCCGCGGTTTCGATGTCCTATTCCTTCGTCTCTCGCGATACCAGCCCGCTCTTGCAGGGCGCGTCGACCATCGTGGCGGGAGTGGATATTTTGACCTTCAGTCGCGGCCAGGCCGTGATAGTTTCGTTCCGCGCCGACGCCGATATCTTTCAACAAGAATTGAGAACCCTGCACCGATTCATTGACGATCTCGAGTATTAGCAATGTTCAGTCGCAAATTCGTTATTTCGTTGCTTCTGTCATCTATGCTTGCTCTATCCCTGGCATCATTCGGATCCGTTCAAACGCCGGAAGCCGAGCTGGATCGCAACAAACGCGCGACCGTCTTCATTTATCAGGCGCAAGCGGTAAGCAATGATCTAATCGTGAAGTGCGTCAGCACCGGCACCATCATCAGCGCTGACGGCCTCATCATCACCAATGCCCATAGCGTCGTGCGCAACAGCGTCTGTGATGGCGACAGTCTAATCGTGTCACTCAACGTCAACCTGAACGAACCGCCGATCCCAAAGTTCCGGGCCGAGATCGCCACCGCCGACGCCGGCCTCGATATCGCACTGCTGAAAATCACGCGGGAATTGGACGGCCGTCTGATTGCCGCGGGCAGTCTGCCGCTTCTGCCATTTGTGGAAATCGGCAACGCAAACACGGTCAGCATCGACGACAACATAGTGGTTGCCGGCTATCGTGATGTGGGCAATCGAGCCGTCGCCGTCACTCGCGGCACGGTCACCGCGTTCATCGCCGAACCCCGCGGCGGCGGCCGTACCTGGTTCAAGACGCGCGCCGAGATCCCGGGAACCATGTCCGGCGGCGGCGCCTATAACAGCTCGGGCCAGCTAATTGGCATTGCGACCTCCGCGCAGTTTGGGCGGCGCGGCGGGGCCGCCAGCTGTCAATTCATCGACGACACCAACCAAGACGGGATCATCAACAACAACGATCATTGCGTGCCAACAGGAGACTTTATCAGCACCATTCGGCCGATCAGCCTGGCCCAGAGTCTCATCCGTGGCGCGGTGCTGGATCTAAGCGTTGAGGTTCATTCTGTCCCGCAGCAACTGAGCCCGCCGGCCGGACCTCCCGCGTTTTCAAGGCTGCTGTTTGCGCCATCCGTCGTCGACGGCTTTCCATCAACGGTCGTCGGTTCCATGCCGGCCAATAGCCAAAGCCTTTACTTGTTCTTTGACTATCGCAACATGACTTCCGACACAGTCTACGAATTGCGCGTCACCCGTGACGGCATCCCCGATCCGACCTTCAGCTTGCCGCCTGTCCATTGGAGCGGTGGACAGGCTGGTCTCTGGCACATCGGCAGCGGTGATCAGCCATGGGCCAACGGAACATATCAGTTCACGCTGCTAATCAACGGCTTGGCCGCGGGCACACAGCAAATCGTGATCGGCGGCGGCGCAGAAGCGCGATCGTCATTCAGCAACATCGTTTTCGGCTTGCGAGACAACCAGGGCAACATCATGGGCAACGGATTTATCTTGCCTGTCGGCGTCACGGCGGATGCGCGCTTTCTGTATTCGAACTTGGAAGAGGGGATGACCTGGAGCGCCGTATGGTACTACCGCGGTATCGAAGTGGCGCGCTCAAATGACATTTGGCGCAAAGCGGCCAACGGCTCCGATATCGTTAGCCTGCAGCCGCGGGGCGGGCTTCTGCCCGGCGCCTATCGCCTCGAACTCTATCTCAATGGCGCCCTGTCAGCGACCTCCGATTTTGTTGTCGCCGGCGATCCAGGCGGCCCGCTCCCGGCCATCTTTGATAATCCGCGCTTCACTTCCGCGCCCGCCGCGCAAATGGCCGTCGCTTCGCCCGTATCCAGCAGTTTTCCCGAAGCGATCCCGAATCTGTTCGCGCGCTTTGATTGGCAGAATATTGCCGCCGGCGCCCCGTGGACCATCCGCTGGCTGGTCGATGACCTGCCCTTCTATGAGCAAACCAGTCCTTGGGTCACGCTTGAAACTGGCAGCGACTTCCTGATTTCAGTCGCGAATCCGCCGGATGGCAATTACGAGCTGCAACTACTGGTCAACAATCTGCAAATTCTCCAGGCCGAGGCCATCGTCGGCATCGGGCAGTTGCCAATTGATCGATTGGCCGAGCTCTCGGGCACAATATTGAGCGGACGCGTCATTGACGCCGCAACCTTGGATGGCATCGCCAGCGTTACCATCGTGCTCATCGGTGAAGACTACGCCGCCGGCGAATTCGAATGGATTCAGGAACAAGTTGTCGATCTCGCTTTGACCGACCGCAATGGAAACTTTCGCTTCTCGCGACCCCTGTCTCCGGATACGCCTTACAGCGTTGTCATTGAAGCCGACGGCTACTTGCCACAGACGGCTGATGGCTTCCAATTCACATTGGACCAGCGCAACGCCGACATTACCATCGAATTGGTGCGAGGCTAAACGTTGCCCGACAAATCTCGCCTGGATCTGCTCCTGGTCGAACGCGGACTCTCTCCCAGCCGCAGCAAAGCCGCCGCCATGATCATGGCGGGTGAAGTCAGCGTCGACGGCCGAATCACAGACAAAGCCGGAACAGCTGTGGCCATCGATGCCCATATCCGGCTCAAAGACAAGCCGCGCTTCGCAAGCCGCGGCGGCATCAAGCTTGAGGCTGCATTGACCCAATTCAACATTGATGTGAAGCACAAGATTTGCGCCGATGTCGGCGCGAGCACCGGCGGCTTCACCGATTGCTTGCTGCAGCGCGGCGCAGCTCGTATCCACGTGATTGATGTCGGCGCCGGCATCCTGGATTACCGCTTGCGCGTGGACCCGCGAGTCCGCCTTCTGGAGAACACCAATGCCCGCTATCTGACCACATTGAATGAGAAAGTGGGAATCGTCACCATTGACGTCTCTTTCATCTCCTTGCGCTTGATCTTGCCCTCGGCAAAAGCCTGGCTTGCGGAATCATCGGACATCGTCGCCTTGGTCAAGCCACAGTTCGAGGCGGGCAAAGCCGATGTGGGCAAGAAGGGCATCGTCACAGACCCTGCGGTCCATCAGCGTGTCCTCAATGAGATTTGCGACTTTGCCCAGACCCATGGCTTCGCGATAATGAATCTGATGCGGTCGCCAATCAAAGGACAGAAGGGCAACATTGAGTTCTTCATCTGGCTAAAGCCCGGTGAAAATCTCGGCAGTGCTTCCGATTTCCACGCGACGATCCGGAGATTGACAGCGACCACTACGTAGCTTCCCCTACTCCAACGCCTCATGTTCAATAATAATGACGTCACGCCTATCGCGCGGAGCATCTCTGCACATGAAAATCGAGCATATCCGCAACTTCTGCATAATCGCGCATGTCGATCACGGCAAAAGCACTCTGGCTGATCGGCTTTTGGAATTGACCAACACCGTCGGCGCGCGCGATATGCAGGAACAATTGCTGGATAGTATGGCGCTGGAACGCGAACGTGGCGTCACCATCAAAGCTTCCGCGGTCCGCATGCGCTACCGGACTGACGACGGCGCCACCTACACCATCAATCTCATAGATACGCCCGGACACGTCGATTTCACCTACGAGGTCAGCAGAGCCTTGCAAGCCTGTGAAGGCGCAATTCTGGTGGTTGACGCCAGACAGGGCATTGAAGCGCAAACCTTGTCCAATGTCTATCTGGCCTTGGAACAAGATCTGGAGATCATCCCGGTCATCAACAAAATCGATTTGCCCGCCTCCCAGCCGGAACTTGTCGCCCGCGAGATGCAAGACCTGCTGGGAACGCCAATCGAAGATATGCCGCAGATTTCCGCCAAGAGCGGCGCCGGCGTGACCGAAGTCTTGGAACGCGTGATTTCAGATGTGCCGCCGCCAACATCTGAACCGGAGGCGCCTTTTCGCGCTTTAGTCTTTGATTCGCACTACGATGCCTACAAAGGCGTCATCGCTTACGTTCGCGTGGCGGACGGCGACCTTGACGGACGACAGCTGCTCAGACTCTTCGCAACCGACGCCCGCTTCGAACCGGTAGAGATCGGCGTATTCGATCCCGTCATGCGACCGGTCGCCAGTTTGAGCGCCGGCGAAGTCGGTTATATCGCCACCGGGCTGAAATCCGTTCGCGAGTGCCGCGTCGGCGATACCATTACCTTCGCCAAAGCTGGCGCCGAGACTGCCTTGCCGGGCTACGAAACGGTGAAGCCGATGGTGTTCGCCGGCCTCTATCCCACGCACAACGAGAATTACGCCGACTTGCGCGACGCCTTGGAAAAACTGCAACTCAATGACGCGTCGCTGGTTTATCAGCCCGAAACTTCACAAGCGCTAAACTTCGGTTTCCGCGTCGGCTTCCTCGGCCTGTTCCACATGGAGATCATTCAAGAACGGCTGGAGCGCGAGTACGATTTAGACATTCTCGCCACCGCGCCCAGCGTGGAATATCATGTGCTGCGGAAGAACGGCGAAAGTCTCGAGATTGATAGCCCGGCCTTGCTTCCCGACGAGAATGAGATTGCCGAGATTCAAGAACCCTGGATGAAGATTCAGGTATACGTGCCTCAGCGCTATATCGGCCCGGTTATGGAATTGGCGATTAAGAAGCGTGGCATCTACCAAACGACCGAGTATCTCGACGCCACCCGCGTAATCCTGCATTTCGATATTCCCCTGTCCGAGATCATCATCGATTTCTATGACAAACTCAAAAGCGTGACACAAGGTTACGCTAGCCTTGACTATCAGTTTGCCGATTACCGCGCGGGCGACTTGGTGAAGGTCAACGTCTTGGTCAACAACGATCCGATAGACGCCTTGGCCATGATCTGCCATCTTGACGATGCCTACCATCGCGGGCAGCGCCTCGTGACCAGACTCAAGCAGCTGATCCCGCGCCAACTCTTCACCGTCCCCGTGCAGGCCGCCGTCGGCAAGCGCGTCATCTCACGCGCAAATGTCCGCGCCCTGCGCAAGGATGTGCTCGCCAAATGTTACGGCGGCGATGTGACGCGCAAGAAAAAGCTGCTGGAGCGGCAGAAAAAGGGCAAGAAACGGATGAAAATGATCGGCTCGGTAGAAGTGCCCCAGGAAGCCTTCATGGCGCTTTTGAGCCTCGATGAGTGACGCAAACGCGGATCGGCTACATCCCGTCTTCGTGCTCGCGCCGCAGCATCCGCCATAGATTAGCCAGCCCCCATCGCGGCAGCCATTCCGTAGCCAGGTTTGAGCGCGCCCCAAAGCCATATACGCGAAAACGCGTGCCGCTCGCAGTTGCGACGGCGATCGCGCTGCCTTGTTCGACGTCCGCGTTTTCATTCAAATCTGGGTAGCTGAGCAGTACCAGGCTCGCGTCGACTTTTCTTGCTTCGCGCTCGGCGATGGCGGCAGCCACGGCAAGATCTTTCAGACTCATATCCTCCGGCTGCAGCCGAAGCGCGCGATAAGTCTCGTCCGGATGCGAAAACGAGCTGGACGACAGGTGTGGCGTCTCCCCGCCAAAACAAGCGGAAAGTACGCCAGTATGCCCGGCTTCGGTCACGTGCACATATAACTGATAGCGCTCCAATAGCTGCAGTACTACGGATTCCAAGGTGTCTTCGTCTTCGCCGAATACATGCTCGCCGATGCGTGATACCAGTCGCGCCTGCATGTCATTTAGGAGAGAGGTCGCCGCTTCCTTGGTGGCCGCCTTCGCCGTCACTCGCACATCGACGCAGCCATGGTGCGCGGCCAGGCCCACGCTGGGATTGCCTTCATTCAACAGATCACGGCCGATCATATCGTCCAGCGAGCTTTCGCCTACGCCGGCTGTACGAAGCGTGCGGGCGACGATGACGCCCAAATTGTATCTGCCCGAGAGATAAGGGAGAACTGACCCCGTCATCAGGTACATCATCTCGCGTGGCACGCCCGGCAAGCTGATAACCGTGCCGCGTTCCGTTTCCACGACAAATGCTGGCGCGGTACCCACAGGATTCTCGATCAGTCGGGCGCCTTCCGGCAAATAGGCCTGTTGGCGATTATTCTCGGTCATCCGCGTGCCGAAGCCCCGAAAGCGATCCGCAATGTCATCGTATAGATGTTGATGAAATTCGAGGGAACGATCAGTCGCATTCGCGACAGCCTGCCGCGTCATGTCATCCACGGTCGGTCCCAATCCGCCGCAGGTTAGCACGATTTCCGCGCGGTCTAGCGCATCGGATACGGCGGACGATATCCGTTCCAGATTGTCGCCCACAGTCGTCATGAAAAAAACGTTCACGCCGATATCCCGTAATTGGCGCGCCATAAAGACCGAATTCGTGTCCGTAATCTCGCCCAGCAGCAGCTCGGTTCCAATCGCGATCAACTCGGCATTGGGGTTGTCTCGCATGTTTCCCTCGATCGATTAACATTCGTCGAGAGATTTTACATCATTTCAACGAATATTTTGCAGAATGGAAAAAACCGAGTATAATTGCCACTATAAAATGAATTTTGTGTCAAGTAGTATATTTGTGCAGTTTTACCAATCTTTCGTCAATCTGCTATCTTAATCGGAGGTTATTGTGGCCGGAGTCACATTCAATCATGTATCGAAGGATTTTGGCGATCAGCGAGTTGTCTCGGATTTGAACATCGAGGTCGCCGACAAGGAGTTTCTCGTCTTCGTCGGGCCCTCAGGCTGTGGCAAATCCACCAGCTTGCGCATGCTCGCAGGTTTGGAGGAAATCACTGAAGGTGAAATCCTCATCGGTGATCGCGTGGTGAATAATATCGCGCCCAAAGATCGTGACGTCGCCATGGTCTTCCAGAGCTATGCGCTCTATCCGCATATGACGGTCTACGACAATATGGCATTTGGCTTGAAGCTGCGCAAGACGCCCAAGAAGATCATCGACGAACGCGTCAAAGAAGCCGCCAACGAGTTGGGCATCGGCCACTTGCTCGATCGCCGTCCCCGCCAGCTGTCCGGTGGGCAGCGCCAACGTGTAGCGGTCGGCCGCGCGATCGTTCGTGAACCGGCCGTCTTTCTCATGGACGAGCCTTTGTCCAATCTCGATGCGAAACTCCGCGTGGAAGCCCGCTCTTTTATCAGTCGCTTGCATCAGCGCTTGGAAACCACCTTCATTTATGTAACGCATGACCAGGTCGAAGCTATGACCATGGGAACGCGCATCTGCGTCTTGAATGAAGGCAAGCTGCAGCAGATTGACTCGCCCTTCAATCTTTATCACAATCCGCGCAACGTATTCGTCGCCGGGTTTATCGGCAGCCCATCCATGAACTTCTTCGATGCCACGCTCAAGCCCGACGGCGACCACATTATCGTTGATCTTGGCGCATTCGCGCTTGATCTGCCGCCGAGCAAGACCGATTCGTACAAGAGCCACGTTGGACAGGAAGTCATCTGCGGCATTCGCCCGGAAGATATTCACGACACTAACTTCCTCCCGCAGGGTATCATTCCGGCCAATTTGACTTCTAACGTCGAAGTCGTCGAGCAGATGGGCAACGAAGTGATCATCTACTTGGAGAATGGTGGAAAGAACTTCATAGCCCGCACCGATCCGCGCACCGATGCCGCAGTCGGGCACGAATTGGGCGTGACCTTCAACCTGGACAATATCCACATTTTCGATGCCAATACGGAAATCTCTCTGGCATACGAATCCAAGCAACTGGAAGCGGCGCAGGCTTAGCGCAAACGTATTGCCGAATCCATCAAAAAGAGCCACTCATTAGAGCGGCTCTTTTCCATTCCCAGGTTTGACCGCTATTGCTTGAGCGGCGGACGGAACTTGTATCCGTATACGATCATGCCGCGCGCGCCGTCCGTCCTGAGTTTACGCGTCACCATCTCAACGGGATCGCCGATTTGCACGGGGCCATCGAGGTCTGTCAACTGCGCCGTCACACGCCCGCCATCGTCAAGCTCCACTATGGCCAGCGTATACGGCGCTTGCGCGCTGTACGCTTCCGGCGCCTCCTGCAAGCGCGTGAAGCTATAGATCGTGCCGTGCGGCGAAATCTTCGTATCTATCCCGGATTTCAATCGGGCCTCGTGACTTTCTGACCGAACTGGCAGCATCAAGCGACCACAACTTTCGTCGCCGCCTTTGCGCGCCTGGTTACCATCTCTCTGTCGGGCGCTTGCGCCTCCACCGATCCGCGCTCCGCACGGTCACGGTTTCGTCGCAACTGATAGAGAAGCTTTTTATTGCGCCAATATCGCGCTACTTGCATGCGATTGCTCCTTCCCCCAAAAATTGCAACTGCATTTCGACTGGCAGTTTAGGGGACGAGCACTCTCAATTGCTATCGTGATAGGAAATGATACTTGCAGAGCCTATCGGTTTGCCGAATCAGCCGCGCAGAATGTGCGTAACGACTGTGCTGCCCAAGCCGGCCATATTCTGAATCAGCGCAGTCTTTGCGCCCGGCGCTTGATTGGCGCCCGCCCCACCACGCAGTTGGAGCACCGCCTCAACCGCTTGATAAATGCCGCTGGCGCCAGCCGGATTGCCGCGGCTCTTGTGACCGCCAAACGTACTAAGCGGCAACTCGGCGTCGCGCGCGATCTTTGCGCCGCCGCTCTGCGCCCAGCTCCAGCCGCGGCCGCGCTCGCTGTATCCCATCGCTTCCAGCGATAACGCGGTTAAGATCGTGAAAGCATCATGGATCTCGAGCAAATCAACCTCTTCGCGCGCAATGTCAGCATTCGCCAGCGCTGTCGACGCCGAATCCGCAACCGCCTCCAGCCACAGCGGATCTTCCCGATCCTGCAGCATGAACCGATCAGTCTTGACGGCGCTGGAAAGGATTCGCACCGGCTGCGGCGCCAGATCTTCCGCGACATCTGACCGGGTTAACACAATCGCCGCAGCGCCATCGCCATCGGGCGCGCCATCAAACAAGCTCACGGGATCAGCAATCATCGGCGCCTTGACGAACGCTCCCTCGCGCATCCGATTCCGGTACATCGCCAGCGGATTAACGGCGCCATTCCTATGCGCATTGATGCTAAATCCTTCAAAGCTCCCCAAATCGACACCGTATTCGTCCATATAGCGTCGCATCACCATGCCGGCCATCGCCGTCGGCGTGGCGCCATTTATACCTTCCATGTCGGCGTCCAGGCTGACGCTCCGCGCTGATACACGAGCGGGGCCAACGATGTCGGTGGCCTTTTCCACCCCGATAACCAAAGCCGTCCGTACCATACCTGACGCCACCGCCAGATACCCGCAGCGCAAGGCAACACCGCCGGATGCCTCTCCCGCCTCACAAGAAAATGCTTCAATCCCCTTCAACTGCATCTCATCGGCTATCAGAGAGCCGAGCTGAGTCTGATGATTGAAAGTCGCGCCGTAAGCATTGCCCACATAAAGCGCGTCAGCAGTGGACAGCCCGGCATCCGCAAGCGCTGCTTTGCCCGCTTCGGCCGCCAATTCGCGCAGGCTCCGCGACCAATGTTCGGCCACGCTTGTCATTCCGGCGCCAACGATTGAGACTCTCATGAAATTCTAATCTTTCAGCTTGTCTCGAAATCGAACGTAGGTTGCGTAATCAATCGGCGTGCGGCGCTTGATGTAGTCCCGCGTCAATGGCACGCCGCGCGGCTTGTTGCGTATGCGATCCGTTACGACCAGGTCGAAGGCGTCAGAACCGGCGCCGCTGCCATAACTCACCATCAAGATGCGATCGCCCGGCCGCGCGACATCCAGTATGGAAGTCAATCCAATCATGCACGACCCTGAATATACGTTTCCAATGTCGTTCGCGAGCAAACCGGCGTTGACCTGATCAGGCGTGAAACCCAGGATCTTGGCCGCGCGCAGCGGAAACTTGACATTGGGCTGATGAAAAACGGCGTAGTCATAATCTTCAGCAGACGAATTCATCATCTCCATCAGACTAGACGCAGCCGCAATCGTATGAGCAAAATACGCCGGCTCCCCGGTGAATCGGTCGCCATGGCTGGGATATACCTCCCCGGCTCGCCGCCAGAAATCCGGCGTATCGGTCACGTAACTGTAGCTGCCTTGGTAGCGAACGACGCTTTCGTCGGCCGGACCCAGAATGAAGGCGGCCCCGCCGCAGCCTGCCGTGTATTCGAGAGCGTCGCCAGGGCGGCCCTGCGCGGTATCCATGCCAATGCTCAGCGCGTAATTCGCCATGCCGCTGCCGATGATGCCAATCGCTGCCTGCACGGCTTCCGTCCCCGCCTTGCAAGCAAACTCCCAGTCAGCCGCTTGAATATTGGATGAGGTTCCGATGCTCTCCGCAACCACTGTGCTGGTTGGCTTCACGGCGTAAGGATGGCTCTCGCTGCCCACCCAAACCGCGCGAATGTCCCGTGGATCAATGCCCGCGCAGGCAATTGCGTTGCGCGCCGCCTCGATGGACATGGTGATGACATCTTCGTCAATGCCGGCGACGGCTTTTTCTTTCACCGGCGAACCGCCCAGGCCATCGGTCCAAATGCGCGCAATCTCGCTTCCCGGCAAGCGATAGCGAGGCACATATGCGCCATAACCGACGATCCCCACGGAGCGATCCGACCGCATGATCCAATCGTTACTTTTGCTCATAGTCGTCGCTCGCTTTCACGAACCAGAGCTTTCGCCCGTTCCGGCCTGATACGCCCTTCTCTTATCATCGTCTGTACGACATCCTGCAAAATATCGGGTTCCGCGCCTGCGGCCAAGGCGATCTGCCGCGCGTGCATACGCATATGACCGCGCTGTATGCCTTCGGTCGCCAGTGCGCGTAATGCGCCCAGATTCTGCGCCAAGCCAACTGCCGCCGCGACTTGCGCCAGCTCTCGCGCCGATTCCACAGCTAGAATCTTCAGCGCAGCCTTTGCGCCTCTGTGAACCCGAGTGGCGCCGCCAACGATGCCGAGGGCGAGAGGCAGTTCAATGTGCCCCGTCAAATTGCCTTGCTCGTCTTGGCGCCAGCTGCTCAGGCTCGTATAGCTGCCATGGCGCGCGGCGTAGGCGTGGGCGCCGGCTTCAACTGCTCGCCAATCATTGCCGGTCGCCATCATCAAAGCGTCAATGCCGTTCATTATGCCTTTGTTGTGGGTAGCGGCGCGATAGGGATCAATCTCCGCCAGCACCGATGCCTCAACGATGGCCTCCCCTACCCCATGCCCGCACAGTTCGGCCGTCCCAAGCGCATCGACCGGGATCGTGCCCCGCGCCCGCGCCATGCGTCTGTCGCTCAAATTGCTGAGAATGCGCAGATTCGCCCGACCGCCGCTGATTTCCTCCAACGCCGGAGCGATATGCTCCAACGCAGTGTTGATGGCGTTCGCGCCCATCGCATCGCGGGTATCGAAATGCAAATGCGCCACCAGCATAGCGCCCGCCGGCGTATCCGCGAACACACGCGTTTCTAAACCTGTTGCTCCGCCGCCCCGGGCCACAATGTTCGTGGCAGTCTCATTCGCGCGCCGAAGCAACGTCTCCTGATGACTGGTGATGCTCGCCGCCGCCGTTTCAATATTCGGAATATCGAGTAACTGCACCTGGCCTGTCATGATCGATTCGTCGCTCGAGGCGACAATACCACCGCCTGCGCGGATTAGCTTCGCGGCATAGCTGCAAGCGGCCACCACCGACGGCTCTTCAATGACCAGCGGAATCAGATAATCTCGACCGTTGATCAGGAAGTTCGTGGCGACGCCCATGGGCAATGCGAAGCGACCGATAACGTTTTCGATCATCAACTCGGCATCGTTGGCCGAAAGCCCGCAGTCGTCCAAAGCAGAGGCTTCAATCGGTTCCAGCCCCGCCCAAGCCGCAACGGCCTCGCGCCGTTCTGCCGGCGATCTCTCGTAAAGCTTCGAAATGGCTGACGATTTCCTCGGTTCCATGACTCTAGATTAGCGCCGACCCGCTGGCAAAAGCTATCAGCAGCCATCCCTTTGCTATCAGTTAGCAGCTGTCAACTGCAATAGTCGCGATTTCCCACGATCTGATCCTGCTGAAACCAAAAGGAATCCGCACATAGGTGGAGTCTTGAAAGGTTGAAACTGATGCGTCTTAATCAGGCAGGATCTTGGTATCCATGAAGGCATCGAGCCAAATCACGAAAACCAGGCCAATTGGAATGGCCGTGAAGAGGTAATAAAATATGCCGTATTCTTCGATGGTCACGCCTTGCGGCGTTTGCACGGCGCTGAAGAGCGGCAGCATGTCGAAACCAATGGTGATGATGCCATATCCAATGATGAGGCCCAACACCATAGATACGACCCAAACTATTGTGCGGCGGATGGTTAAGCTCGACATACCTTGCTCCGTTTCGATACAGCCGGAAACAACCGCATTTTACTTTGAAAGCGGCAGGTCTGGCAAGTCTCAGCCGGGGTCAAGCGAGCAAATCGCAAGTGATTATACATTGTGCATGCCCCTACTGCCTGCTACACTCCATGCTATTATGCGCGGCTGCGCTGCTAGCGTAGTCTTGTTGCATCAAGCCAGATCCGGAGCAAATCGTGCCTGACGTATTTGACAAGATATCGGGCTTCACTGTCGCCAAAGATGCCATGGAAATGGGCATTTATCCCTTCTTTCGCGCCTTGAGTGAATCGGAAGGCACGACCGCCATCTTCGAAGGCAAAGACGTAGTTATGCTGGGGTCAAACAACTATTTGGGATTGACCACGGATGAACGCGTGCGCGAAGCCGCAATTGACGCGACCCGACGCCATGGCACGAGTGTGACCGGTTCGCGTTTCCTCAACGGCACACTCGAATTGCATCTGGAGGCGGATCGTCGGCTGGCGGAATTCGTCGGCAAGGAAGCCGCGCTGGTTTTCTCCACCGGCTACCAGACCAATCTCGGAACCGTATCCGCCCTTTTGGGCAAAAACGACGTCGCCATTCTGGACAAAGACGTTCACGCCTGCGTGGTTGACGGCGTCAATATGTCGCGCGGCCAGATGAAACGCTTCAAGCACAACGATGCCGACGATCTGGAGCGCGTGTTGAGCCGCGTACCTGCCGATGCCGGCAAGCTGGTGGTTGTCGACGGCGTGTATAGCATGGGCGGCGACTTCGCCATGCTGCCGCAAATTGTCGACGTCTGCCAGAAATACGGCGCTCGTCTCTTGGTCGATGACGCCCACGGCATTGGTGTGGCGGGTGGCGGCCGTGGCACTGCCGCTCATTTTGGCCTGACCGACCAGGTCGATCTGATCATGGGCACGTTCAGCAAGAGCTTCGCGTCAATAGGCGGCTTCATCGCCGGATCCGCCGACGTCATCCATTACGTGCAGCATCACGCGCGCTCGCTCATATTCTCCGCGGCCCTGCCCGCGCCCAATCTAGCCGCCGTGCTCGCCGCGCTGGATATCATCGAATCCGAACCGGAGCACGTCCAGCAGGTCTGGAAGAACGCCCACTACATGCGCAAGGGCCTTAAGGAGTTGGGCTACGACACTTTCAATAGCCAGACTCCAATTATTCCGGTCAAGATCGGCGAACAATTCCGCACCGGCTTGACCTGGATGGCCTTGATCGAAGAAGGCGTCTACACGAATCCCGTGGTGCCGCCAGCGACGCCGCCGAATCAGGCTTTGCTGCGCACGAGTTATATCGCCACCCACCGCTTCGAGCATCTCGACCGCGCGCTGGTAGCATTCGAAAAGGTCGGAAGGAACCTGGATCTCATTCCGGCTCGACAAGCGGTCTGACGCTTAACGGCGCCACGGCCATCGACGCGCCTTCAGATCGGCTTGCCATAAGTGACCTTAATCCGGCCAGTTCCCGCCGCCACCGTGCCAATAAGCGCCGCATTCTCGCCAACATCTGCCAATTCACGCAATAGCGCTTCGGCGTTATCCTGCGCCACCGCCATCAGCAGCCCTCCCGATGTTTGAGGGTCATATAAGAGCGATTCGTGATGCGCCCGAGGCGAGTCGTCGAATTCGACCCACGGCGAGAAGCAGTCGCGGTTGCGCCCCATGCCGCCTGGAAAAACCCCGTCCTCGGCATACGCCATCGTCCCGGGCAGCCAGTGCAGGTTGGCGAATTCCAAGTGCAAATCAACCTGGCTGAGGCGCGCCATCTCCTGACCGTGCCCGGCCAGGCCAAAGCCGGTGATGTCGGTCATGGCATGCACTGCAAATTGCTGCGCCAGGCGCGCGGCGGACCCGTTCAATCGCGACATCGACGCGACTGCATCATCAAGATGAGACGATTTGGCGATGCCGCGTTTCAAGGCCGTGGTGATAACGCCGGTTCCCAAGGCTTTGCTTAGCAGCAGCTTGTCGCCGGGCCGGGCGCCGGACTTGCGGATGATGCGATCCGTATCAACCAGCCCGGTAACGGACAGGCCATACTTCGGTTCCGGATCACTAATCGAATGACCGCCGGCGATGACGGCGCCGGCTTCGCGGACTTTCTCCGCGCCGCCGCGCAGGATTTCTTGCAGGATCGCCAGGGGAAGATCCTCCGGGAAGGCGACAAGATTGATGGCGAGCAGAGGATCGCCACCCATCGCGTAGACATCGCTGAGCGCGTTTGCCGCCGCGATCGCGCCGAACTCGTATGGCGTGTCGACGACAGGCGGGAAGAAGTCGGTCGTTGAAATGATCGCTTTGCGCTCGTCGAGCAGATAGACGGCTGCGTCGTCCGGTTCGGAGAGACCAACCAATACTTGCGGAAAGTCAGTTGAAGTGAAATTGTCGCTGAGCGGCTGCAGAACCTGCGCCAAATCGCTCGGATTGAGCTTGGACGCTCAACCGGCGCAACTCGCCAATGCCGTCAGCTTGATCTCGGCCACTGTCATGACATGCCTCCCTAGAGACAAAAAGCCCACGCGCGGTGAGCTTAAATTCACATTGTCGGGGTACCCGGATTCGAACCGGGGACCTCTTACACCCCATGCAAGCGCGCTAGCCGGACTGCGCCATACCCCGTCATGGCTAATATCATAACATGTTTTGGCGCGAATGCCAGTCGACCGTTCGTCAGCGCGGCAAAACCATCTCAATCATCAATTGGCAAGACGCCGTAGGTGCATGATTGGTAGTCCTTGCCGATCAACACTTGATAATCAAACTGGCGCATCGGATCCGCGCGTGTTTCAACCTGTTTGTTGGTCAAGTTCAGGGCTTTCGTAAGCCTCGGCACCAGGCTGCCTTTGGTAGACGCCGATTGATCGATCAGCCTGCTGGAATCCAGAACGTCGCCAGCGGCGGGGCTGCCCATGGCAATGGCATTAAATCCTTCCCAGCGCAAGCGCTCGGACGCGACAATATCCCAGTTGTCGTTCCCTGATGCGTTATAGACCGCGATCGTTGAGCCGGTCATCGCCAACTGGTTTGAAGACGGCGGCGTGTAAAAGTTCCGCATCAGATTCGCAATTGGCTCCGGCTGTGGCAGCAGCACCGAATCGCCCCCCGGGGTCTTCCAGTTCTTGGCATGATAATTGCGCGCAAACGTGAGATTCTGAACGCGATCAAGATCGAGATCAACCAGGTAGGGCAACAAGCTCAACATGACATTGAACGGGACATTGGTATCAATAGTTTCGGTCAGCTCGCTCCAAAGCGTCGGAATGGTGGTGACCAGATTGCCGGCCCGGGCCTTGCGCCACATCGCGCGCAAGAGCTGCTGCTGACGCCGGCCGCGGTCGAGATCGTCCGTATAGCGGCGTGTGCGAGCATACCAAAGGGCGTCAAATCCATCGAAGGTATACAGGCCGATGTCCAAGGTACGCCAATAATAGTTCGACGCGGCGGATGCCTCCGGATCAAAGTTGTCGACAGGATAGAGATCGCGGTAGCGGCAATCCACCGCTATATCAACGCCGCCCAGACGATCGATAATGGTTTCGAAAGCGGCGAAATTGGCGCGGGCATAATAGTGAACATTGATGCCAAAATTGTAGAAGATTGTTTGCCGCAGCAGACCAAAGCCACCATCGGGATTCCAGTTGATATTTTCGCCGATGCCATAGGCGGTATTCAGCCGGCCCATCGATCCGCGTGGAATATAAACAAATAGATCTCGCGGCAAGTTAATCATGGAAACAGTGCCGGTCTCGAGATTCAAGGACACCACGATCATGGTATCGGTGCGGATGAAATTGTCTTCGGTTAGCTCGTCATCGCCGCCTAGAAGTATGACATTCACCAGATCATAATCGCGCGCGATAATATCCACTGGCCTTGGCACGGCTGTGCCGGAAAGCACCAGACCGGGGGCCGGATTCGAGGCGCTGTATAGCTTGGGCAACTCTATGGGGCCGGGAGTCGCGTCAAAGGCGATGGAGGTCGGCGGCTCGGCGGTTGCATCGGCATCCGGCGTTGATGTAGACAATACTTGCTGCAGGAGTACGATGTCGCGGTTGGCGCTCAATTGCGCGTCTGAATCGCCGGATGCCAAAGCTGTCGCAGTGGCCCGGTACGCGGGTTGGCGCGCTTCCAAGGTCGCTTGCGAGGCAGTCTGCCGATTGGAAACTTCTATGGCGCGATGCAGGGTCCAAACCGTCGCAAACACAGCGAACGCCGCAACCAGTCCAAGACAGATCCGGACTGCAATACGAAGCATGTTTGCGAAAGAAATCATAACACTCTCATCGGTTCGCCGGCAGAAGTGTAGCGCAAATGAAACCGATTATCGACATTCGAAACCCGCCCGGACTACGCCTCAACAAAGATAGTAGGTATGTCGCAGGTTGAGGCCGCTATTGGTTCGCGCAATTCGTTAAGCTGAGTGACTCGCAGCCAATGCAGTCCCGGACCGAATACTTCAGTATTGATCAAGCTCCGCAAGTGATCTGGTCCCTCGGGCGCAAGCGGTCGGTATTCCCAATATGACTCCGTCCACGCCGGCCGGACTTCCACCAGGTAATCGCTTTCATGAGCGTCTTCAGCACTGGCCAATAAAGTGAATACGCCGTGCAGCTCTTGCCAGGGTTGCGGCGAGAGAATCTTGGCGCCGTCTCCCTCGCAGCTGATTGGCGCAGTGTCTTCGGGATCCACTGGAAACACGGGAACAGCCGTTGCCAGCGATACTTTCGGCGGCGCCGGCAGCAAAATTGTTTCGCCGGCGAATACGCTGCGCAGGGCGTCAAAACAGTTGCCGTTTCGCAAATCCACCAGGCTGATGTCGCTGTGATAGGCGATGGCGAACAGGTTGTCACCGGCCTGAACGACGTATGCCGTCCAGTCCTCAGCAACCTCACAAGCGTCTTCGGGCGGGTCATCGCTGGCTGGCATGGGCGTCGGCGTAGGTATCAGACCGATATGCAAGAGCGGCAATGGCGTCAGCGTTGGCGAAGGCGCATCCGTCGGCGTGAGCGTGATAGTCGGAACACCAGTGGCAGTTGGCAGAGTTGTCGCCGTCGCGCGCGGCGTCTCGGTTGGCAGGGTTTCGCGGATGGAGATCGCAGTTTCATCGGCTGGCGAAAGTTCTATTGCTGTTGGCGTGTTTGTTGCTGTCAGGGTGGCGCTGGGCGTTTCGCTTCGCGCGGTCGTCGGCGTGAATGTAGCCGTGTCAGTCGGCAGAGGACGAGATGTCGGCGTTTCACCGGGCGCAACTCGTGTCTTGATGACAAGCGCGTGAGTCGCTCGCGATTCTTGATCTATCGCCGACGTCGCGCGTAGAGTCTCGGTTGGCAGGGTTTCGCGGACGGAGATCGCCGTTTCATTGGCTAGCGGACGTTCTGTTGCTGTTGGTGGGTTTGTTGCTGGCACGGTCACGCTGGGTGTCTCGCTTGGCACGGTCGTCGGCGTGAATGTAGCCGTGTTAGTCGGTAGAGGACGAGATGTCGGCGTTTCATCGGACGCGACTCGTGTATTGGTGACAAGGGACAGGGTCGCGTGCGTCGCTCGCACTTCTTGATCTGGCGCCAACGTCGTGCGTAGAGTCTCGGTTGGCAGGGTTTCGCGGACGGAGATCGCCGTTTCATCGGCTGGCGGACGTTCTGTTGCTGTGGCAGGGTTTGTTGCTGTCTCGGTGGCGCTGGGTGTCTCGGTTGGCACGGTCGTCGGCGTGAAGGTAGCCATGTCAGATGGCTGAGGACGAGATGTCGGCGTTTCACCGGGCGTAACTCGTGTCTTGATGACAAGCGCGTGCTTCGCTCGCGATTCTTGATCTGGCGCCAACGTCGCGCGTAGAGTCTCGGTTGGCAGGGTTTCGCGGACGGAGATCGCCGTTTCATCGTCTGGCGGACGTTCTGTAGCTGCGGCCGTGTTTGTTGCTGTCAGGGTGGCGCCGGGTGTCTCGCTTGGCGCGGTCGTAGGCGTGAATGTAGCCGTGTCAGGTGGCAAAGGTGGAGTTTCCGGCGTAAGGGTGGCAGTCGCTGACGGCGGCTCGCTGGGCGCAACTCGTGTCTTGATGACAAGCGCCAGGGTCGCTTGCGTCGCTCGCGACTCTTGATCTGGCGCCAACGTTGCGCGTAGAGTCTCGGTTGGCAGGGTTTCGCGGATGGAGATCGCAGTTTGATCGGCTGGCGGATGTTCTGTTGTTGTTGGCGTGTTTGTTGGTGTTAGGGTCACGCTGGGTATCTCGCTTGGCACAACAGACGGCGTGAATGTAGCCGTATCAGTTGGCAAAGGACGAGATGGCGGCGTTTCAGCGGGCGCGACTCGTGTCTTGATGAAAAGCGCTTGCGTCGCTCGCGCCACTCGCGCTTCTTGATCTGGCGCCAACGTCGCGCGTAGAGTCTCGGTTGGCAGGGTTTCGCGGATGGAGATCGCCGTTTCATCGGCTGGCGGAAGTTCTGTTGTTGTTGGTGTGTCTGTTGCTGTCAGGGTGGCGCTGGGTGCTTCGCTTGGCACGGTCGTCGGCGTGAAGGTAGCCGTGTCAGTCGGCAGAGGACGAGATGTCGGCGTTTCACCGGGCGCGACTCGTGTATTGGTGACAAGGGCCAGGGTCGCTCGCGTCTCTCGCGCTTCTTGATCTTGCGCCAACGTCGCGCGTGGAGTCTCGGTTGGCAGGGTTTCGCGGACGGATGTCGCCGTTTCAACGTCTGGCGGACGTTCTGTTGCTTTGGCCAGGGAAGTCTCTCTCACGGCAAAGCTGGGTATCTCGCTTGGCACGGTCGTCGGCGCGAATGTAGCCGTGTCAGTTGGCAAAGGTGGAGTTTCCGGCGTAAGGGTAGCAGTCGCTGTCGGCGTCTCGCTGGGCGCAACTCGTGTCTTGATGAAAAGCGCCAGGGTCGAGTGCGTCGCTCGCGGTTCTTCATCCCGCTCGGCAGTTGCAGACACAGTTGTCGCCGTCGCGTGTAGAGTCTCTGATGGCAGGGTTTCGCGGATGGCGATCGAAGTTTCAACGTCTGGCGGACGTTCTATTGCTGTTGGCGTGTTTGTTGCTGTCAGGGTGGCGCTGGGTATCTCGCTTGGCACGGTCGTCGGCGTGAAGGTAGCCGTGTCAGTTGGCAGAGGACGAGATGTTGGCGTTTCAGCGGGCGCAACTCGTGTCTTGATGACAAGCGCCAGGGTCGCGTGCCTCGCTCGCGATTCTTGATCTGGCGCCAACGTCGCGCGTAGAGTCTCGATTGGCAGGGATTCGCGGACGGAGGTCGCAGTTTCATCGGCTGACGGATGTTCTGTTGCTGTTGGCGTGTTTGTTGGTGTTAGGGTCACGCTGGGTATCTCGCTTGGCACAACAGACGGCGTGAAGGTAGCCGTGTCAGTTGGGAAAGGTGGAGTTTTCCGCGTAAGGGAAGCAGTCGCTGTCGGCGTCCCGCTGGGCGTAACTCGTGTCTTGATGACAAGCGCCAGGGTCGCGTGCCTCGCTCGCGATTCTTGATCTGGCGCCAACGTCGCGCGCGGAGTCTCTGTTGGCAGGGATACGCGGACGGAAGTTGCAGTTTTGTCATCCGATGGACGTTCTGTTGCTGTGGCCAGGGAAGTCTCTCTCACGGCAAAGCTGGGTATCTCGCTTGGCACGGTCGTCGGCGCTAATGTCGCCGTGTCAGATGGCAAAGGTGGAGTTTCCGGCGTTTCACCGGGCGCAACTCGTGTCTCTCGCGCTTCTTGATCTGGCGCCAAAGTCGCGCGCGGCGTCTCGGTTGGCAGGGTTTCGCGGATGGAGGTCGCAGTTTCATCGTCTAATGGATGTTTTGTAGCTGTTGGCGAGTTTTCTGCTGTCACGGTGGCGCTGGGTATCTCGCTTGGCACAACAAACGGCGTGAATGTAGCCGTGTCAGTTGGGAAAGGAAGAGATGGCGGCGTTTCAGCGGGCGCAACCCGTGTCCTGATGACAAGCGCCAGGGTCGCTCGCGCCACTCGCGCTTCTTGATCTGACGCCACCGTCGCGCGCGGTGTCTCGGTTGGCGGGGTTTCGCGGACGGAGGTCGCAGTTTGATCGTCTGACGGAAGTTCTGTTGCTGTTGCCGTGTTTGCTGCTGTCAGGGTGGCGCTGGGCGTTTCGCTTGGCACAGCCGTCGGCGCGCGCGTTGCGGTGTTTTGTGGCTGCAGCGGTGCTGTCGACGTAGTCGTCGTATGAGTTGGAGTCTCGCTGGGCGTCTCACTGATTGCCTTGGTCGGCGTTAGCGTTGAAGTAGCAGCACTTGGTGGTTCAGGCGAGAGCGCATCAGTGACTTCCACTATGGGTGTTTCGCTGGGCGTCTCACGCATCACCACCGTCGGTGTGAGTGTTTGAGTTTCAGCAAATGGCGGTTCAGGCGAAACCGGTTCAGAAACCGCTGTCGCTAGAGACTCGCTGGGCACGGTGGTCGGCGCGCGGGTTGCGGTGCTTTCTGGTTGCGGCAGAGCTGTCGGCGTAGTCGTCGTATGAGTCGGCGTCGGCGTCCGGCTGGGCGTTAGACTCGGCGAAGTTGCCGACGTTCTAGTTGCCGCCTCTGCGACGCGCGTTTGCACCGTTGCTGCGGCTGTGACCATCGCTCCAGTAGTTGCAGTTTGTGTGGCATCGGCAGTCTGGGAAGCGAGGACCGCTGGACTGGCAGATTGTATCGGTGTTTCGGAGGCGGCCGGTTCCGGTGTATCGGTAATCAAAGGCAGGCGCGTTTGCGACAGGTGAATCTCAGGCGTCGCTCGCACGACGCTCACAGTCGTAGGCGCGCCGGTGACGGTTCCCGTGACCGTAGCAGCTGGCAAGGTCGTGGGCGTCAGAATAACCGGCGCGGTTTGTGCAAATGCCGTTGAGGCAGCCGTGTCGGTGACAGCTGTCGAAGCAGGCGTCGCGGCTGTTATCGGTGTTGCTGACGAAATGGTCGCATCCAGAATGACTGGAATGCTGGTGGCGATCTCGTCGCCCGGCGGAGATGACGAGGGCGTAAGGGAGAATTGGAGCGTCGGCTCTGCCGTGCCAGCAGGTGGTGGCGGCGGACGCGATACAAGAGAGAGCAGGAGCGCAAACAACAGCGTGCATACAAGCGCAAGCACAGCAAGGAGCGCTACGATGAGCTCGTTGCTCCGGTTGCGCCGCATGGCTATGCCTCGGTGGTTGACGAAGGTGAAATAGGCAAGGCAAGGTGGACGGTGGCGCCGTCACCGCTTTCGCTGGTTATCCAGACATCACCGCCGTGAGCGCGAGCCAGGGCTTGGGACACGGTCAAGCCGACGCCGTCATCGCTGTATCCCGCAATTTTCGGGTTCTCCGTTTTGTATCGTCTAGCGAATAGCCGCTGAATGTCGTCCGGAGCAATGCCGCCGCCACGGTCCTTGACCTGCAGGTGCAATACGCCTGCGGCCATGTTTGATCCCGGCAGAGCTAGACGAGAGACTGCAAGCGCGAGCTGAATTTGGCTGCCTTTAGCGGAGACCTCGCAGGCATTGGCGAGCAACTGATCTATTATGCGACCAATGCATTCCGTATCCATCCGAATCTTTGGCAGCGCGTCACCCAGCGAGAGGTCTATGGAAAGCGCCTTGCGCCTAAGCGCGTCATTATGTTTGCCCAGCGCATCGTCGAGCAAGGCGACAAGGTCAGACTCGCCATAATTCAGCTCAAACTCGTCTTCAGAGATCCCGCTGATCTGCCGCAATTCATCGATAATCGCGGTGAAGCGCGTAACATTGTCGGAGACACTTTCCAGAACTTGCAGCTGCGCTGCGCCCAGAATTCCAATCCGCTCCGCCAACAGGAGATCGGCGCCGTCCACAATCGCGGTCACCGGGGTTTTCAATTCGTCCAAGAGCCGCATGATTTCCTTACGAAGCGCATTGGCATCAGCTGTCCTTTGATCCGGCGTCGCCGTCTCTTCATCTGACAGAATCAGAACGTCATCAACAGCGCCGCCGCGCAAGTCGCGCAGTTCGGCTTCGAGCCTCTCGCGATGACCGGTCAGTTCGTTCACCAAGCTTCGCAATTCGGACGCCTCTGTCTGTAGTGTTGCCATATCGCGCCCGTCGTCTCCTTCAAAAGCGGCGGCCAGTCGATTTGTCAATTGATCACGAATTCGCAAAAGGTTGTCACGCTCTTCAGTCAAATTGACGATGAGTTCCTTCAATTGATCGTGCTGCGCAGCGCTCGCGGACAGCTTTTGACCCAAGTCTTTGCTCATGTCCGTTAGATTCGCAGCTTCATGCGCTTTGGCTTTCAGGTCAATTTGCAGGCCTTCGTAGGCGCGGCGCATGTCCTCGCGCTGATCAAGCAGCGATGCGTGATCCGCGGTCATCCGATCGAGCTGACTGCGCAGCGAATCCATTGCTTCAGCATGGATGGCGCTCGTCTGGACTTGTTCCTTTTGCAAATTGTCGCGTTGACGCGTAATCGCCGTCACCGAATTATGCAGCGTGGATCGCGCCGCGAAATGTTGGATCAGCAACTGAGCAAAGTTGTCCAAATCGGCGCTTATCCCAGCAGACTCACTTTCGGACAAGACTTTTGCATGTCGATCCGCCAGCGCTTCCGCTTCGCGTTCGAGGCGATGCGATTGCTCGGTGAGCGCTTCGACCAAGTCGGCCGAATCACCGGCGGCAAGAGTTTCGCCACTTGCGCGCAAGGCGTCGTACTGGCTCTGCAAGCGGGCCTTGGAATCAACCTGCAAGTCGTATGACAGCCGAACATAATCAAGAATCACCTGACGCAGCTCTTCGTCAGAGTCGGCCGCCAGCGTTCGCAACGCCGTCTGGCGTTCCAGCAGGTCCAAGGCGGCAGCATCGTTGGCATCTCGTAATTTGGTCTGTTCATCGAGGATGCTCCTCATTTGGCGCGCGACTGTAATCGCTTCGGCATCGCGTCCAAGTTTGTCAAGCAAGGCAACGCGCTCCTGGCCAAGCTGAATCAGCAGCTCGGTGCTGCCAGCCCTGGTTGTCTCGATAGCTTGAATTGTCTGTTGCAAGCCGGCTTCAAGATGGCTTCGCGCCAATCGCATTTGCGCCGGATCTACTACAAGTCCGATTGCTTCGGCTTCAGACGCGATTGTCACTTCCGCATCGCGAAGCGTTGTCGCGGTTGCGGATTGCTGCTCCCAGTAGAGAAATTGTCCGATTACGATCGCAAGCGCTCGAAGCAACTCGGTCTCACCAGGCGTCAATTCAGGGCGTCGACATGGAGAGGCGACCACCAGCAGCGCCATGATGTCGTCGCCTCGGGTCAAGGGCTGAGCGTAGATTTTGTCCGGCGTATCAATGTCAAGCTCGCTGAAGAGCGCGGCAATTTCTTCGCCGTTTGCGTCCATTCCCAGCGCCATTGACTGGCCGGCTGCGAAGGCTTGACGCAACGACGGCTGAGCGTCCAGATTGAATGACGAGCCAGTGAAAAAACGCTGACTTACGGCATCGTAGCCGGCGGTCAATTCGGCATAATTCGTGTCCAGTCTCCGCAGGAATAAGCAGAGTTCTACTTCCAAGGCTGAAGTGGTTGCCTTTGCCACGCGCTGGGGCAGCGTTGTTGCTTCGTCAGCAGCCAAGACCATGCCTATCGATGCGAGAATTGCCGCTGAAATCTCCGCACGGTTATCGGCAGGTTGCCTGCCATCAGCGACAGCGTGACTCGGCCCGTACGCAAGCGCTTGCTCAGGCGATGCCGATTCTCGATCACGAGCGACGGTTGACATTTGTCGGGCAGCGGCGCTCGCTTCAGCGCGGCCGTCTGTCAATAGCGTGATGGCTTGGCGATACAGCAGGAGTGGTACAATGGAAAGCGCGCCCATGTATGCCAAGCGAGCGCCGCCCAGGTAACTCCCCGTGGCTATGCCGTCGGCGAACTGATACAAATCCCAACCATTGCCAAGGACCATAAACATGAAGAACAAGCTTTTGAGCGGCGCGTCTTCAAGCGAGGCAGAATACAACAATGTGAGCAGCAGCGCAGCGACCGCAATTGCCAAGACCATTGCCGACCAGACGGGCGCGAAGTTGCTCGCGTTAAACTCGTCGCCGGTCGCGGATGTGGTGTGCCACTGTAACGCGGTATACACAAAGAACAACAGCACGATCAAGACCAGGCCGAGCGCTGACAAGTTGCCGGGCCGCCCAAGCGCGTCTTCGTCCGCCGCCAGCAGCGCCCAGGCAAAGAGGGTGAGGCTCAAGGTTTGAGCGAGTCGTTCGAGCGGAGGCAGCAAGCTGCCCGGATCATTTGGCGTCAGCAGGGCTACAATTGCCGCAACCAGAATGATAATCCACAAGCCGAAGAGCGTAGATGTCGCAAGAAAGAAACGCCCCGTGATCAGGGCGCCCGGGAATCGACGCCGTTGGCCGTTTGCAAAAAACAGCGACGCTTGAGCAAGACCAATGATCACCAGGTAGTAGACGATGTCTCCTGGGTATTGCTCGAAGAATCTCAGAATATCGAGTAGCGAGCCCGGCAACTGACACAACCCCCAATTGCTTCACCGCGGCTTCTCAGCTAGCAGAAGCCCCCTCGAGACAACCAGAACAGGATTCTGTCACACGAAACCGCGCGTTCCAATGTGTCTCGAAAAGCGTCTTGATTGACCATTCAGTATAGCATAATGAGTAATGCTGAAACGCCGGAATGACGACGATTATCGCCGAAAGCATTGGCATGAGAAGCGCACGAAAAGGAAGGAGTTTACGCTGGTCTCGGCATGTGGATCAGTCGGCCGTCTTGGGTCATTGCGGCATTAGCAGCGCCGTCCGGCGACGATGTTTGCAGTTGACGGCAATGGCGCGTCAAATTAGACTGCTGATGATTGCAAGTGATAGAATTGCCCTCCAGTGATCCGTCAACTCGCGGCTGTAATACGGCGTTTCCCTTCGATAATTCGCATTCCGTATTGGTTTTTCCGGCGTCTGCAAACGCGCTATACCATTGGCGTTGTCGGGGTAATCCTCGATCAACGCGGAGGGGTGTTAGTCGTCGAGCACGTTTTGCATCCGGACATTCCCTGGGGGCTGCCGGGCGGTTGGATAGGCGCGGATGAGGATCCGGCGGCGGCGGTAGCGCGTGAACTGAAAGAGGAATTGCAGCTGGCCGTGAAAGTGATACGGGTGTTGCATATCAGGAAGTCATTCCCCAATCACATCGATATGTCGTTTCTGTGCGAGACACAAAGCGCGGTCGGCAAGTTGAGCTGCGAGTTGCTGGATCACTCGTGGTTGGCGCCCGACGACTTGCCTGATCTGCATTGCTTTCACAGGGAATCTATTGATATTGCCTTGAACTGCGGGCGAAACGGGTCATGAGCGCGCAGCTCTCCACCCGGCGGCGACGCGGTGGATTGACTTTAGTCTTCGGCCTGTCGATTTTGCTGCTGTTGGCGGCCAGCACATTGAGCATTTATGAGCTGGCGACCTTCAGCCGACGTGAAGAGCAACTGCCGGCGGGCATAACGGTGGCCGGAATCAATGTCAGCGGACTGCAAGCACGTGACGCGGTGGCGCTTTGGGAGAGCGCTTTCGCCGAGCCGCTGACGCTCTTCTACAGCGACATCAACGGCAGTCATCCGATTCGAATGCATCCGGATCAATTGGGCTGGCGCATTAGCAGCGAGCCTATGTTGGCGGACGCGCAGGCCTTTGGCGAAGCGGAAGGCGGATTCTGGCGGCGCTTTCTCGATCATTTGCTCGGCAATGAGCGGATTCTATCGAGTGACGTACCTTTGGTCGCGTCATATCAAGCATACGCTCTCGATGAATACTTGCGGGATATTGCCGCCCGCTATGATCATCCGCCCAGTTTGGCCGGTTACGATTTGCAGACGCTCACCGTTTTCCCGGGTGATAGCGGCTATGAGTTGAACCTAGAATCGGCAAGCGCGGCAATTGATTCTGGCCTGCGCTCGGCAAACGCGCGGACGATTGAACTGCCGGTGGATTCAATCGACAGAAGACAGCCGACGCTGCAGACCTTGCGCGAGTTGATCATAGATTTTCTCGATTCCGAGGGTTTCATTTATGATGGGCTGACGACTGTTGCGTCCGTGTTCGTGATGGATCTGCTGACAGGCGAAGAGATCAGCATTCTCGGCGATGTCAGTTTTTCCGCCGCCAGCACCATCAAGGCGCCGATCATGATTGAATACTTCCGCCAATTGACGGCCGATCCATCTGCGGAAGAGGCTTGGCTGCTGGCGAATTCACTCTTGTGCAGCAATAACGCCTCGTCGAATCTACTCATGGAGATCATGGGCGCAAACGATATTTTCACGGGCATCCAGCGAGTGACCGATACCGTTCAATGGATAGGCGCGCGCAACACCTTTATCACGGCGCCATTTTTCCTCGGCGTAGAAGGACAGCAGCTCGGGTCCATATCGCCGCCGGCGACCGAACCCAATGCCGCGTTTGATACCGGCGCCGATCCTTTCAACCAAACAACAGTTGAAGACATGGGGACGATCTTCAGCCTGCTCTACGATTGCGCCGAGTACGGCTCGGGTTTGGCATCGACATTCGCCGACGGCCTCGTCACTCAGCGCGAATGTCGGCAAATGCTGGAGTTGACTAGCGCCAATGATCTCGAGCGGCTGCTGCAGGGAGGCATTCCTCCCGCCGTGCGAATTTCGCACAAGAACGGTTGGATCTTTGATACCGTTGGCGATGCCGGCGTGGTGTATTCACCGAACGGCAGGCACTACGTGATCTCAGTCTTTCTATGGGAGGAATCGGAGTTTCAAGATTATGAAAAGCTGTGGCCGCTGGTCGAGGAGATTTCGCGCGCGACCTGGAATTTCTTCAATCCGGAAAGCGCGCTGCTTCGCCCGCGCGAAGACCTGCCGCCAACCGCGCAAGAATGTGAAGGCAATTACTTGCCCCCGGGCCCTGAATACGTGGATCTGAATGACATCAACGGCTGGCGACGGCGATAAGTGTGATCCGGTTCGACCAAACAAATGGCTTAGCTATTGGACAAGGCAGCGCTCAGCGTTTCGTGAATCACAAATATCTCGTCCAGCCGCGAGGCGGATAACGCGTTCCAGACGCGCTCCTGGGGACCCGCGAGCAACAGATCGCTTCCGCTACGGCGCGCATGCTTAAGCGCCAAAAGCAGTTGCCGCAATCCACTTTCGTCGATGCAATCGAGCTTGGCCAGGTCGATAATTATGACATGGCTGCCCTCACCGACTTGGCCGGAGACAGCGGCGTCAAAATCTGCGAATGCGCCACTGTCAAGCGCGCCGGCCAGATGAATCACGGTTGCGGATGCCGCTTCAGTGATTTCGATCGAGATCATTCGATTCAACCGATCAGACGATAGTGGTACAATTGAACTGTATCGTACAGCGGCGCTGCGACCAAAGACGAGCGATCGACACGAGCATAACGGGCAGAAGCGATGGACTGGAACTATGTATTACTGATAGCGATTGTGGTGAGTCTGCTACTGATTATGATACAGCGCGCCGAGCGCAAGCGCCGCAAATTGGCGATGGCGATCGTACTCATGTGTTTTCTTGTTATCCGACATAATATCAGTATCAAGCCGCATCTCAACGAGGAAACGGCGGTTGCTTTCGGCATCGGCTTCGTGATCAGCGCCTTGTTTTGGTTACTCATCGGTCGCTACAACCCGGTTGGCAGCAGCGACTCCATTGAAGTGATCGGCATGGATGACTGAGCGAATGGAGCGTCAGCCGACGACATTTATGGGAATCACGTCAGCGGCTTGCAGAACGACGACGCTGATGCGCGCGGCCACGGTTTCCGCCAGTTGATTGAAGGCTTTGCCCGATTCTGAGTCGCGACTGTGGCGGACGACGGGACGTCCAAAATCTCCGCCTTCGCGAATATCAGCGGCCAAGGGAATGCGCCCGAGAAATGGGAAATCGCGCCCGGCGGCAAATTGCTCTCCGCCGCCGCTTCCAAAATAATCGCCGGCCATGTTCTCGATCACGCCCAAGACCGGGACTTTCAGTTGCTCGAACATCGCCGCCGCACGGATGGCATCGGAGACGGCCACCGACTGCGGCTGTGTCACAATGATGCTGCCGGTAAGCGGGAACGACTGCGCCAGGGAGAGCGGCGCGTCGCCGGTACCGGGCGGCAAATCCACGATCATGTAGTCCAGCTTGCCCCAGTCAACATCGGTGAAGAATTGACGAATAGCGCTGTGCAGCATAGGACCGCGCATAATCATGGGTTTATCCGGCGTGGTCAGGAATCCGGTGCTGATGAGTTTGACGCCGAATACTTCCAGCGGCTGCATTTTTTTGTTGACGACTTTCGGGCGTCCGCTGCCCAATCCAAACATCTGCGGGATGTTCGGATTCAAAATATCAGCATCCATCAAACCGACAGACGCGCCGGCATCGGCCAAAGACACCGCGAGATTGGTCGCGACAGTGCTTTTCCCGACGCCGCCTTTGCCACTGGCGATGGCGATTATGCTGCTGATGGGAACATCCAGACGTCCATGCATGCGCCGATCGGTCGGGACCTGCGCATCCCAGTTGATACGAAGCTTATTGATCCCCTCGACCTTCCCGATGAGCGCCGCATTGCAGCGCTCGACGAAGACATCCTTGAGGGGACAAGCCGGCGTAGTCAGCACGATCGTGAACTCGGCGATACCATCAGCAACTTTCAAGTTGCGGACCATGTCAAGCGATACAATGTCACGGTGGAGCTCCGGCTCAATCACGGTGCTCAGCGCCTGCATCACGCTTTCGTTTAGTGTGGTCATGAATGGACCCTCGCTCTTTTCATTTGTGACGCCGGCATCATCATAGCATCAAATGGCGCGCAGGGGACGGCCTCAAATCAGGACTGCGCCGTGCGCCGGCAGGAACGGTCAGAATAATCCGGGTATCCGGTTTTCAGATATGATGGGCGGTGAAGATCCGCGCCCGGATAAATTAGCCGCCGCCTTGCTTGGCAGCGCGCCGGGCTTTGCGCTCGAGCGCCTTGCGACGCCGTTCTTCGCGCTTCGCTTCATCTTCGCTCCAGGGCGTTGCGCCGGCAGCCGCGCTACTGGCCTCAGGCGGGGACGCCGGGGCTTCGGCTTCGGGGGCTGCAGGAGCCGGCGGCGCCGCTGCGGCGGGCTGCGGACTGGGCTGGCTGGTCCCTCTGCGAGCAGCGGACTGTCCGCGGCGCGCTTCCTTGGCTACATCTATGTGTTCCCAGGTGCCGCGCACCATCATCTCGTCGTAGGCGCGGGTGGGCGCGATCTTCCGCCAATAGGAATTTGGTTTGGACAAGCGTTCCTTGTCGTGAATGTGGTGGGTGGTGCGATCGTAACTGGCCAATTCGTAATCGTGATCCATTTTGATGGCGTCAAAGGGGCAGTATTCGGCGCAGTAGCCGCAATTCATGCAAATGTCGATATCGATGAAAAAAGCTTCCGGCTCCGGCACCGGCCGACCGGTAACGGGATCATTGCCGCGCACAATCCAGATGCACTGCGGCGGGCAGACTTTGGCGCAGATGCCGCAACTGGTGCACCAATCCTTGCCGGCTCGCGTCGGGTGGTCGTCATCTTCCACGATCAAGAAGGGCACAAATCGGAATCGCTCCGGCACCGCCACCTTTTCGTCCGGATACTGTACCGTGATCACACCCTGCGTTTTGGTCCCTTGGCGGATGCCAAAGTTGTCCGTCGAGTGATGATACTTCCGCATCCCGTATCGAATGTCGTCAACAAATGAATCGACGAAATGACGCAAGGTGAGCGCCAATCCCTTCGCCAAACCAGTTCCGTACATAGGTGCTCCTGCAGTCAATCCGCCAAGCGATGCGGGGCCTCGCTAGCGGTCAGTTTCTCCCAAGACGATGTCGATGCTGCCCAAGATGCCGACAATATCCGCCACCTTGTATCCCGTGCTCATGATCCCCATCGGCGTCAGATTGATAAAGCTCGGCGCGCGAACATGATAGCGCCAGGGATTGGATGAGCCGTTCTTGCCACCGGCTGAAACGATATAATAACCCAACTCGCCCTTGCCGTTTTCCACCCGTCCGTAGGCTTCACCCAAGGGCACGCGCGGCGCGTAGGCGCCGACTTTGCCATCGGCCCAAATCGATTCGCCTTTGGTGGCTTCCAGCCGCGGCAGAATCTGCCGGAGGATGCGCACGCTCTCACGCAATTCCTGGACGCGGACGCGATAGCGGGCGTACATATCGCCTTCTTGTTCGACAGCGATATCGAAATCCAATTCCGGATAGATGCTGTAAGGATCGGCCCGGCGGATATCGTAGGCGACGCCGCTGCCTCGCAAGAGTGGGCCGGCGGCGCTGTAGTTGATGGCGTCTTCGGCGCTGAGAATGCCGACGCCGATCGAGCGCTCAAGCACGATCTCGTTTTGGGTCAAGAGTTGTTCGAGCTCGTCGATGGTGCGCGGAATGCGCTCGTTGACCATTTCGGTGAGGAACTGCATGGTATTGTAATCGCGGACGCGATCGTTGGCGAGATTGCTGACGCTCTTGATGCGCTCCGGCAGGTCGGCGAACAAGCCGCCAAAGCGCATATAGTTGCACATCATGCGGCTGCCCGCGACAGCCTCGAAGAAATCGAGAATTCGTTCGCGCTCTTGAATGAAATACAAGACCGGCGTGAAGAAGGCGCCAATGTCGTTAAGCCAGAAGCCGATTGCCCACAAGTGATTGACGATTCGACTGAGCTCGACCATCATGACTCGCAGCGCTTCACAGCGGTAGGTCGGCGGATTGTACCTGCGGCCCAGGCTCATCAATTGCTCAACCGCCAGCACATAACCATGATTGTTGCCCATGCTGGAGATGTAATCGAGGCGATCGGTGAAGGGAATATTGTGCAGGTAGGTATTGCGCTCGCCTATTTTTTCGTGATTGCGATGCAGATAGCCCATCACCGGCTCGAGCGATGTCACGGTCTCGCCATCGACGGTCAGCACCATGCGGAATACGCCGTGTGTGCTGGGATGGTGCGGACCCATGTTCACGACCAACTGATTGGTCTCGAACCCGTCCTTGTCCATGATCTGTTCGATATCAACGCCCAATCCCAGCGAAGAATAGACTGACGTCTCTGAGCTATCCATCAGCCGGTTGAGATCGATTTCCGGCGGATAGGCCACATTTTTGCCGAATACGTTTTTCTCTTCCGAGCGATGCACGTGGCCGCCGGGCCAGCGACTGTCGAAAGGCTTGACTTCTTCTTCGTAGTAGGCTTCTCGCCAATCCTTGCGCATGGGGTGACCGTGAAAGCCCTCCCACATCAGAATGCGTTTCAAGTTGGGATGGCCGGGAAACCTGATCCCGTAGAGGTCCCAAGCTTCGCGCTCTTGGAAATCAGCGCCGCGCCAAACCGGCACGAGTGACGGGATTTGCGCATCCTCGCGATCAGTCTGCGCTTTGAATACCAACGCGCCGCCGCCGCTGGTGCGATAGGCGTGATAGACCATTTCCATGTGATCGTCGACGCCGAGATAATCGACGGCCGTGGCGCTGGACAGATAATCGAAACCCAAGTCGTCACGGATAGCGCGAGCGACTTTCAGCAGCTGCGCGCTGTCGACGATAAGGCCCTGATAACCTTCGCGATCATCGAGCTTTACGGCATCTGGAAATTGCGTCTGCAAATAGGCAATCGCGCCGTCAATCGTTTGCGCGTCGATTGTCTCTTCTGTGGCAAGCGCCTCTACCATGTGGCATTATCCCTCATCTGTTTCGGCTGCCCGGCGCGTGGCGCGGACTGCCTTGCGCGCCAGGGCGCGCAGCCGGCGCTTTTCACGGATGTCTTCAGCTTCGCTCCAGGGCGTGCCACCCGTGGGCAGCACGAAATTCAAGGCATCGCTGTCAACTTCCGCCGGCGCAGCGGCTACAGCCTCTTGCGTTGTCGCTTTGGCGGCGACCATTTGTGTGGCCGCCGGCAACTCGCGCTGGCCGAGCGCGGCCATCTCCATCGCGGCCGATTCGGCCTGGCGGCGAATCATATCCATCTGTCGAGGATCGATGATATCGGGACCCAGCACCGGCACCGGCGTCGGTTCCGCCGGCCCCACGCCGTACCACGGCACATCGTCGCCGTTGGCGATGCTTTGACCGTCGATCTTGCGCTGTAAGGCGATCATGCCATAGAGCAGCGCCTGCGGGGTCGGCGGGCAGCCGGGCACATAGACGTCAACCGGCAAGTATTTGTCCATGCCGGAGACGACGTTGTAGCCTTCCTTAAAGGGGCCGCCGCCGCTGGCGCAAGCGCCCATGGCCAACACGTATTTGGGTTCCGGCATCTGGTTATAGAGGCGTACGATCGGCACGACCATCTTTTTGGTAACCGTTCCGGAGACAATCATGAGGTCGGCTTGTCGCGGCGTGGCGCGCATCACCTCGAATCCAAATCGCGAGAAATCGAAACGCGATGACGCGGTTGCGATCATCTCGATGGCGCAGCAAGCCAATCCAAACAGCATGGGCCACAGGGAATTGCGCCGTCCCCAATTGTAGAGCTGGCTCAAGCTGGTGATGGCGATATTATCTTCCAACTCCACCGGAACGGGAAACTCGGTTTGCTTCAGCTCTTGCAGATTCAATTCCATTCAGTCACCGATCTCCTCGTACCAATCCCGCAGGATATCGCGCAGAATTTTGTCGTTCACCAGGGCAGCCTCACCAACGAAACCGGGCAGCGCAACGATCCGCTTGTACAGGTCATCCAAGCCCAGCTCAGAGACATCTTCGTCGGGATATCGTTCGCTCAATTCGAGCACGATCTCGTAACTGGAATCCCAATCGAACTCATGACTTGTCATGCCTGCGTATTCTAGCACACTAAGGCTCCGCCGCTCAGCGACAAGCGCAGCAAAACTCAATGGAGTTACGCGGGCCCAGTCTGCGCCGATGACGCCATAGTCTTACTCAAGAACGCTTGAAGTATAAAGAGCGCGCGATAGATTGTCAAGAATTTCACAATCTCATTTGCTGGGCATCACTCCGCGCGGAGAACGACTGAGCCTCTGTTATCGACTCGAGTCGCGCAGATCTCACTGGTCAAATTCAATGCGCAATAGACCGCTTGCAAGGCGCGGGCGACCCGTTCCGCGATCACGCCATCGTCGCATAGGGCGCAGAGCGTCGGTCCAGCGCCGCCGATGAATACGCCTAGTGCGCCCGCGTCTTTGGCTGCTTCTCGGGCTTGCGCCAGTCCCGGTATCAAGTGCGCTCGCGCGGGTTCGGCGACTTTGTCCAGACCAATTGCCTCGCCCAGCGCTCGCAAATCACCGCGATGCAAGGCATCAACCAACTGGGCGACTCTTCCCGTTTGAAAAATCAGAGTCTTCAACGGGACATGCGAAGGCATCACGGCGCGGGCTTCCGCTGTGGGTACGGCGACTTTAGGCGTCACAAGCGCGATGTGCAGATCGTCGGGCGCCGGCAAGGGCTGGATCGCATCGACCGAAATTCCAGCCACCAGCGTGATGCCGCCGAGCAGACAAGGCGCGACGTTATCGGCGTGATAGCCGCTGACCAATGCCTCGCCTTCCAGGCAAAATGGCAATAGCTCTTGGCGCGAATAGGGTTCGCCGTAGAGCTTGTTGAGCGCGACAACGGCGACGACAGCGCTTGCCGCGCTGCTGCCCAATCCGCTGGACAAGGGCAATCCTTTGTTGAGCTGGATTTCAATGCCGCGTGTTTCGCCCATGTGATCGAGAAAGGCGCGCGCTGAAACCGATGCCACGTTTTGTTCGGGATCGCGCGGGAGCATACCGCCGTCGCCGCTAATTTTAGAGAAGACGATGCCCGGGCGATCTTTGAATGTCACTGTGGCCCGGTCGCCCATCCCTTCCAACGCCAGTCCGATAATATCGAAACCGACGCCGAGGTTGGCAACCGTGGCGGGCGCATAAGCTTCTGCTCTGGAAAAGGACATGAAAGGTCGTTATCCTAACCGCGCTTTCACGCTGCGAGGTCGCTCGAATGCCAAGCATACTACAATGCATCGATTGCGGGCAACAGTTTCCAATTGACACGGTCATCTACGCTTGTTCCAGCTGTCAGGGACTGCTCGACGTCAAGCACGATTTCGGCCAATCCAGAACGCGGCTGGGCAGCGAATTGTTCGATGGGCGACTGGGCAGCCTGACTGCGCCATTCAACAGCGGCGTGTGGCGCTTCAAAGAGCTGATATATCCGGGGATCGAAGACGATCAGATCGTCAGCCGAATGGAGGGCAACACCAATCTCTACCAAGCGCCGCGGGTGGCGAAGTATGCCGGCGTTGATACGCTCTACCTCAAGCATGAGGGGGAGAATCCGACTGGATCCTTCAAAGATCGAGGCATGACCACGGGCGTGACACAGGCGCGCATCCTGGGCATGAAACGTGTGGCCTGCGCTTCCACCGGCAATACCTCCGCCTCAATGGCATCCTACGCCGCTCACGCCGGCATGCAGGGCATCATCTTCCTCCAGGATCAAGAGATCGCCTTGGGAAAGCTGGCGCAAGGCATCGCCTTCGGGGCCACTTGTCTGCAGATCAGCGCCGATTTCGATCGTAATCTGGAGTTGGTTCGGCAAGCGGGTGATCGGCTGGGAATCTACCTGCTGAATTCGATCAATCCCTTCCGATTGGAAGGTCAGAAGTCGATCATGTTCGAAGCGCTGCAGCAGCTGCGCTGGCGGGCGCCGGACTGGATAATCGTGCCCGGAGGCAATCTCGGCAACAGTTCAGCTTTCGGCAAGGGGCTGCTGGAGATGCACGATCTTGGATTGATTGACCGGCTGCCGCGCATGGCGATCATTCAGGCTGAGGGCGCCAATCCGCTCTACCGGCATTTTGCCGGTGGATTCAAGCATTTCCAGCCAGTGAAGGCCGAAACCATCGCGTCAGCCATCAAGATCGGCAATCCGGTCAATCTGCAAAAGGCAATCAGGACCATTGAATGGACTAACGGCGTGGTCGAAGAGGTAAGCGATCAAGAAATCATGGATGCCAAAGCGATCGTCGATGGCGTCGGCATCGGATGCGAACCGGCTTCGGCTTGTTCTGTGGCTGGCGCGCGCAAGCTGGCGGCCCGCGGCGTGATCAAACCGGGAGACACGGTTGTCGGCATTTTGACGGGCCACGCGCTCAAAGATCCCGAAGCAACTGTCGGTTATCATGCCGACAGCCTAAGCGATATCTCGCCCGCTTTTCAGAATGCCATGCTCAAGGCCGACGATGACTTGGACGAAATCGTAAATCTCCTTGGCTTGCATCAGGCAAAAGTTTAGGTCTGACGCGCGAGCGACGACGCTGGCGTCACCTCGCGCAGCGATTGCTCCAAATCTGCGATGATGTCTTCGGCGTCCTCGATGCCCAGCGCAAAACGCACCAGATTGTCCCGGATTCCGATAGCCCGGCGTTCTTCGCTGCTCAAGTCGTAGTAGCTGACGTAGGCCGGCTGCTCGATCAGGCTCTCGGTACCGCCCAGGCTGGGCGCGATAAACGGAATCCGCAAGCGGTCGATGAATGCGCCCGTCGATTCCAGATCGCCCACGACTTCAAAACTCACTACGCCGCCGAATCCGCCCATCTGCGCGCCGGCGATGTCATGATCGGGATGGGATTCCAGACCGGGATAGTGAACCCTTTCGATCTTGGGATGGCGCTCGAGATACTGAGCCACTTGCAATGCAGCGTCATTCTGGTGCCGGACGCGTACAGCCAGGGTCTTCATCCCGCGCTCCAGCAAGTAGGCCTGGTGCGGATCTATCACGTTGCCGAAGATGCCACGCGCATCCTTGAGCCCGATGATGCGCGCGGCGCTTCCGGCGATGACGCCCGCCAGCAGATCGTTGTGGCCGGCCAGATACTTGGTTGCGCTATGCATGACGAGGTCAATGCCATATTCAAGAGGACGAAGATTCACCGGTGTGGCGAAGGTCGTATCGAGCAAGGTCATCGCGCGATATTCCTTGGCAATCTCGACCAGCCGCGGCAAATCCGCCACACGCAAATAAGGATTGGTAGGCGTCTCGGTGAAAATGATGCGGGTCTTGCGCCGGATCATGGCGGATTCCAAGGCGTCGAAATCTCCCATGGGAACGATGCTGGTTTCGACGCCGAATTTCTTCATGGTCGTTTCGCAGAATTGTCGGGTCCGTCGATAACAATCGTCGGTCATGACGATATGTGTGCCCGGGCGCAGGACGGTCAACAGCAGCGAGGTAACGGCCGACATGCCGGACGGATAAACCACGGCGTCATCCGCGCCTTCGAGATCGGCGATGCGTCGTTCAACAGCCCAAACGGAGGGATTGCCGTAGCGGGCATATTCTTCGCGATCCAGTTCGCCGCCGTAAACTTTCTTGTCCAAGAACTCGATGAGCGTCGCGGTATTCTTGAATGAGTAGGTGGCGGATTGCACGATTGGGGTTGTGATCGAATGGAAGCCTTTGTCTCGATCCACCCCGCCATGCACTGCACGCGAACTGGCGCCCTTAAGCTGCCGATCTTTCTGATTATCGCTAGCTTTCATGATACTTTCCTCAAAATAGAAAAAGCCCAAACGGCGGCATCTGCTACGCCAGTTTGGGCTTCCGTTGATCGAAAAGCAAAGTGACTGCGGCACAGTCTACGGAAATACCTGGATGTTGCTCAGGCGTTTACCCTCATCTTCCAGAATTCTCTGCCGAACTTAGCACCTTCCCATTGCCGACTGGGGGTTGCTGTGGTTTCATCGAGTCGGTCTCTCCACCACCTCTGGATAAGCGTAAAACTTACTATAAGATTGTTAACCGTTCAGACTATAACATAGCCTAGTGAGCCGCGCAAATGGCGACGAATCGGTTATCCATTCTGAATCGAATGTGCTATGCTAACCGTGCGTTGACAGGCTTGATGCGGGGGACCGAAACGAAATGAAGCAATCAGCCTTTCGGGTAGCCGGCGGCCAACCGCTTCATGGTTCGGCGCGCGTACAAAAGGCGAAAAACGCGATCCTGGCGATGATAGCGGCCTCGATCGTCGTCGAAGACGGCGAGACGGTTTTGCACGAAGTTCCCGATATTGAAGACGTATCGCGCGCCTTCGAGCTGCTTCGGGCTATCGGCGTTCGCGTCCAGCATGACAAACACACCAAGACCGTGCGTATAGACGCCAGTGAAATCAACACGGGCATCTTGCCGGCCGAAATTGCCGGGCGTTTTCGCGGATCAGTGCTGTTCCTGGCGCCTCTGCAAATTCGTTTGGGCTATGTTGAGTTGCCTGGGAGCGGCGGCTGCGATATAGGGACGCGCAAGATTGATTTCCATCATCGCGGCTTCGCTCGCCTCGGCGCCAATGTCCGTTACTTTCAAGACGGCAGCACGGTGATTGAACTTGGCAGTCGCGGATTCCAGGGTACATCGCTATATCTGGATCTGCCCAGCCATACGGGCACGGAAAACTTGATGTTCGCCGCCGCCATGGCGCGCGGACAAACAGTGCTGGAAAACGCCTCCGTTGAACCGGAGGTTCTCGATTTCGGCAATTTCCTCAATGCGATGGGCGCGGACATACGCGGACTCGGCACCCATACCCTGGTCATTAATGGCGTAGACGCCTTGCATGCGATTGAGTATACCCCGATGCCGGACCGGCTGGTGGCGGGCACGCTCATGATTGCGACAGCTCTCGCTGGCGGCGATGTCACCGTTTGTGATGTCGAACCGAGCCATCTGCGTATTGTCATCGCGAAACTGGAGCAGATGGGCGCTGTTATCGATATTGAGGAGAAGCGCGTTCGTGTGCGGCGGCGGACAAATCTTCGAATCAATCCTATCAATGTTCAGACGCATCCGTATCCTGGATTCCCGACTGATTTGCAGCCTTGCATGGCGGCATTGTCGACGCTGGCGTCCGGGACGAGCTATATTCGCGAGCGCATTTTCGAAAACCGCTACGACTATGTGGATGCGCTGCTGCAGATGGGCGCGGACATCTTGATCAGTCAAAACGATGTCTGCATTGTCAAGGGCGTGGAACGATTGCGCGCTGCTCGCATCCAAGCGGAGAGCATCCGCGCGGGCGCCACGGTGTTGTTAGCCGCCTTGGGCGCGCAGGGCGAGAGCATCATTGAAAATGTTTATCAGATTGATCGCGGCTACGAGCACATTGAAGTGCTGCTAAATCAACTCGGCGCCGACGTCACGCGGCTCGAAGGCGAGTTCACTCCCGAAGCCGTCTGGTAGACAGGCTTTCCGCACATAGATTTCGGCTACAGCTTGCTGGCGACAACCGCCGCGAACTCGGAAGTCGATACAGCGTTTCCCGATTTGCCGGCGATATCAGCCGTCCTCAAGCCGTCGGCAAGCGCCGCGTCAATAGCCATTTCGATTGACCGCGCTTCTGACTCGAGTTGCAGGCTATAACGCAGCATCATGGCAGCGCTCAAGAACATGCCGATGGGATTGGCTTTGCCTTGGCCGGCAATGTCGGGCGCCGATCCATGCACGGGTTCGTACAGCCCGAACTGATCCGAGCGCAGAGATGCTGATGGCAGCATACCCAGGCTCCCCGCCAGCACCGAGGCTTCGTCGCTGAGAATATCACCGAACATATTGCCCGCGACAATCACATCAAAGCTGGCCGGCCTGGTCAGCAGGTGCATGGTCGCGGCGTCAACCAGCAGATGCTCGAGTTCGACATCGGCATATTCTTCGTGCACCTCGACTACCGTTCTTCGCCACAACCGCATCGAGGCAAGCACATTGGCTTTGTCGACCGAACAGAGCTTCTTGCGTCTGCCCTGGGCGGCGCGGATGGCGACATTGACCACTTGCTCGACCTCGCTGCGATGGTAGCGCATGGTGTCGTGCGAGACATCGCCATCGCCCTGTTCTTGTCGATCGCCGAAATAGATGCCGCTGACGAGTTCGCGCACGAACAGAATATCAACATCCTGCAGCAAATCAGCGCGCAAAGGCGCATGTTCAACAAGCGCCGGATAAGTCTTCACCGGGCGCAAATTGGCGAACAATCCGAAGTGTTGGCGCAATTTCAGCAAGCCGTCTTCGGGACGGACACTCGCGGTCGGATCCGACCATTGGGGTCCGCCGACGGCGCCCAATAGTATGGCATCCGCGCCTTCACAGATAGCAAGGGTCTCGTCAGGCAGCGGCGCGCCGGTCGCGTCAATTGCGCAGCCGCCAATCATGCCTTCGACAAATTGAAACTCGTGTCCATTCTTGTCTGCGACAGCGCGCAGCAATTCTGTTGCGCATGTTGTAACTTCGGGTCCGATGCCATCACCGGGCAGTACGGCTATTGTCGCCTTCATAGATGCTCTCCAATTCGAAACGAGGCGGCAGCAAAGCAAGGCTGCGGCCGCCAGCTAACGGTCTTCGGATCAATCACTTATGGCCAGGGGCTTTCGATTGCTTTGAGCATCGGCAACAGTCATGCCGTATTCGACGCTATCGACCAACGCCAGCCAACTCGCGCAGATGATATCGGTACCGGCGCCGACGGTGCTCCAGCGCTCACGCCCATTGTATGAATCGATCAGCACGCGCGTCATGGCGCCGGTCGCGCTCTCGCTATCCAGGATGCGCACTTTGTAGTCCACCAGTTGAATATCGCGCAGTGCCGGATACTTCGGCAGGAGCGCCTTGCGCAGCGCCAAGTCAAGCGCGTTGACCGGGCCGTTGCCTTCCGCGGCGGTATGCGCGATATCTCCGTCGACATCGATTTTTACCATGGCTTCCGCCAGTTGGCCTCGGCCGCGACGGTCTTCAACAATCACCGTGAAATCAATAAGCGTGAATAGCGGTTGATAGTCGGGACGGGCGCGCTGCAAACGCACGGCGACGGACGCCTCCGCGCCTTCAAAGGCGAAGCCCGTGTTTTCCAGTTCCTTGATGTCATTGAGGACGCGTACAGCCTCGTCCTTGGAGACATCGAGCCCCAGCTCTTCCGCCTTGCTCAAGACGTTGCCGCGGCCGGACAAGTCCGATATGAGGACACGGGTTTTGTTGCCCACCCGCTGTGGTTCGATATGTTGGTAACTATCGACATTGCGGCGCATAGCCGCCACGTGAATGCCGCCCTTGTGCGCGAAGGCGCTCTGGCCCACGTACGGCAAATGCGTATCGGGCGCCAGATTGGCAATTTCGGCAACTGCGCGCGACAGATGCGTCAAGGTGGCGAGATTGCCGTCCTGCGCCAGGCAATCCAGGTCCATCTTGAGTTTGAGATCGGGAATGATGCTGCACAGGTTGGCGTTGCCGCAGCGTTCTCCGTAACCGTTGATCGTGCCTTGCACATGCAACGCGCCCGCGCGTACGGCCGCCAGCGAATTGGCCACGGCGACTTCGCTATCGTTATGCGTATGAATGCCGAATTGCAGTTCGGGAAAGAGTTCGCGAGCCTTATCCATGAACTCGGCGACTTCCCAAGGCATGGAACCGCCGTTGGTATCGCAGAGCACGATGACATCAGCGCCGCCCTCGGCCGCGGCCGCCAGGGTATCGAAGCCGTATTCCATATCCATTTTGGCGCCATCGAAGAAGTGTTCGGCGTCGTAGATGACTTCTTTTCCCAAGCTCTTAAGATAGGCCAGGCTGTCCTGAATCATGTTGAGGTTTTCGTCCGCGGTTGTCTGCAGCACATCAGTAACGTGCAGCATGGATGTTTTGCCCACCACGGTGACCACCGGCGTACCGGCGTCAACCAACGCGCGAATGTTGGCATCATCCTCTGGTTTGACACCTTTGCGCCGTGTCGAGCCAAAGGCCGCAATTTTGATATGCCGCAAGTCCAGTTCACGCACCTGATCAAAATAGGTCACATCTTTGGGATTCGATCCGGGCCATCCGCCTTCTACATAGGCGATGCCCAGTTCGTCCAGCAGCCGGGTAATCCGGAGCTTGTCCGCCACCGAGAAGGAGATGCCTTCGCGCTGACTGCCGTCACGAAGCGTCGTATCGTAGATTGCGACCTTCTGCTTCAAGATTACATTCCTCCGTCTACCGTCCGAATCTCATCTGCGACGGTCAAGCGGTAGTGCGCACGCGCTGCGGGTTCTGCGCTTCGAAGTCGCGAACATCATCGTGCAGGTTCAGCAGATACCCCAGCTGATCGACCCCATTGAGCAGGCAATACTTTGAAAAGCCGTCAAGCGGGAATTTAACGTCGCGGCCGTCGGGCAAGGTCAGCGTTTGGCGCTCGACGTCAACTCGCACGGTGGTCGATGGATCTTCGTCCGCCAAACTGACAAGCTGCTCTTGCGTCTCGGCATCGACCTCGATCGGCAGCAGTCCGTTCTTCAACGCGTTATTGCGGAAAATGTCGGCAAACTCGGTACTGATGACGCCCTTGAATCCCGCGCCAATCAACGCCCAGGGCGCATGCTCGCGCGAGCTGCCGCAGCCAAAATTATTGCCGGCGATCAAGACCGACGCGCCTTGATATTCGCTCTTGTTCAGGACGAAGTCCGGATTCGGCGTAACACCATCATCCTGATAACGCCAATCACAGAAGGCCGCTTTGCCCAAACCGGCTTTGTCCGTCACCTTGAGAAAGCGGGCCGGGATAATCTGATCGGTATCGATGTCGTTCACCGGTATGGCGACGATCATCCCTTGAATATGATTGAGCTTCTCCATGACACCCTCCCGGTCAATTGGCGGACGACAATATCGTCCGTGGATCGGAAACCGCGCCGGCGATAGCGGAAGCCGCCGCAGTCAGCGGACTGGCCAGGAAGGTGCGACCACCCTTGCCCTGCCGCCCTTCAAAGTTGCGATTGCTGGTCGAAACGGCGTATTGCCCGGGCTGCAATTGATCGCCATTCATCGCGATACACATCGAGCAGCCCGCCTCGCGCCATTCGGCGCCGGCTGCGCGGAAGATCTCGTGCAGCCCTTCATCTTCAGCTTGTTTCTTCACTTGCTGTGAACCCGGCACCACCATCATGCGCACGCTGTCCGCCACCTTGCGTCCCTGGATGAATGCTGCGGCTTGGCGAAGATCGCTGATGCGCGAATTGGTGCAGCTGCCGATGAAGACCACATCAATGGGTTTGCCCAGCAGTTGCTGCCCGGGTTGCAGGTCCATATAGCTCAGCGCTTTGTCCAGAGCGACGCGTCTGTTGACATCGGGTTCGTCGACCGGCGCGGGAACTGCGGCGTCAATTGGCATGCCCATACCCGGATTCGTACCGTAGGTGATCATCGGAATCAACTCGTCCGCGCGCAAGGTGATTTCCTGATCGAAGGCCGCGCCGGCGTCGGTGGGCAGCTGACGCCATCTTGCCAGCGCCGCATCCCAATCTGCGCCGGAAGGCGCGTGCTGGCGCCCGTTCATATACTCGAAGGTGGTATCGTCGGGCGCGACCATGCCCGCCCTGGCGCCGCCTTCAATGGACATGTTGCAGACGGTCATGCGCCCTTCCATGCTCAGCCCGCGAATGGCGTCTCCGCGATATTCGAATACGTGCCCGGTGCCGCCGCCAATGCCGATCCTGGCGATGATGGCGAGGATGATGTCTTTGGCGGTGACGCCGTCGCCGAGCTTGCCCTCAACGTTGACGGCCATCGTTTTTGGTTTGTTTTGCAGCAAGGTCTGCGTGGCCAGCACGTGACCGACTTCGCTGGTGCCGATGCCAAACGCCAACGCGCCAAATGCGCCATGCGTGCTGGTATGGCTGTCGCCACAGACGATGGTCATACCCGGCTGCGTCAGTCCTTTTTCCGGCCCAATGACGTGAACAATGCCTTGATGTTCGTCCCCGAGCGCGTACATAGGAATGCCGAAATCGTCACAGTTTTGGGTGAAGGTATCGAGTTGTTTGGCGGCCATGGAGTCGGCAATCGGAATAACGCCAAGAGTGTTTCGCGGCGTCGTCGGCGTGCTGTGATCCATGGTGCCAATTGTCAAGTCCGGCCGGCGCACGGCGAGTCCCCGGTCGCGCAGCATGGAAAAAGCCTGCGGCGATGTCACTTCGTGCACCAAATGCAAATCAATATAGAGCACGGCGGGCGTATCTTCGCTCTGATCGCGTACCGTATGCGCATTCCAGACTTTCTCGAAAAGTGTGCGGGGCTTGCCGTTTGCAGTCATAAGTTGTTCCTCTGTTTATCGATTTAACCTTGCGGCGTCCCGTCTAGCCTGCCGAAGACGACAGACCCACGGTCGCGGCATCTCCCTCGGGAGAATGATCACCCATTCCCATGGAAGAGATCATGCGATTCAACGCCGATACATAAGCTTTCACGCTCGAAACGATGATATCGCTGTCGGCGCCGTAACCCCCAAAGGAACGATTGCTGCCTTCGGGCGAAATCCGCACCGTCACTTCTCCCAAGGCATCGATGCCTTCTGTGACGCTATGCACGTTGAATTCCAACAGGACGTTTGGCGCCTGCACGATGTCGTCGACGGCGCGATAGGATGCGTCAACCGGGCCGGTGCCGACCGCGGCGACAACAACTTCTTCGCCATCTTGATTGGCCAGCTTGACTGTCGCAGTGGGCATTCCCATAGTCCCGCAAGCGACCTGAATATCCACCAGCCGGAAAGAATCTTCGGGCGTATGGGCGGCTTCGTCGGCGACCAGAGCCTCGAGGTCAGCGTCGGTCACGGTCTTCTTGACATCGGCCAGATCCTTGAAGCGCTTGAAGATATCCATCAGTTCGTCGCCATCGATCACGTAGCCCAATTCGCGCAGGCGCACTCGCAGCGCGTGCCGACCACTGTGCTTGCCCAACACCAGCTTGCTCTGAGTCAAGCCGACATCTTCGGGCAGCATGATTTCAAAAGTCTGCGCGTTCTTGAGCACACCGTCTTGATGGATGCCCGATTCATGCGCAAAGGCATTGGCGCCGACGATGGCTTTGTTGGGCTGCACGGGCATGCCCATGTAGTTGCGCACCAGGCGGCTGGTCTTCATAATCTGCGTTGAATCGATATTGGTGCGCAAATCATAGAACGACTTGCGCGTGTGAATCGCCATCACGACTTCTTCCAGGCTGGTATTGCCAGCGCGCTCGCCGACGCCGTTTATGGTCACCTCGACCTGACGCACGCCTTTTTTCAATCCCGCCAGCGTATTGGCGGTGGCCAGCCCCAGGTCGTTGTGGCAATGCACCGACCAGATCACTCCGCTGCCGGGTCCGGCGCCGGGGGTTTCATTGATCAGCATTTCCAGGGTCTCCGCCCACTCGCTGGGCATGACAAAGCCGACCGTATCCGGGATGTTCAGGGTGGTTGCGCCGCATTCAACGGCGACCGCGCAAGCGCGGATCAAGTATTCGGTATCGGTACGACCGGCGTCCATGGGACTGAATTCGACATCGTCACAGAGGCTCCTGGCCAGCGACACGCCCTCGCGGATACGCTGCAGACCCTGTTCCTGATCGATGCGCAGCATGGCGAGATGGCTGGGCGAGGTGCCCAAGAAAGTGTGGATGCGAGGTTTGGCGGCATCGCGCACGCCTTCCCACGCGGTCAAGATGTCGCCTTCCAGCGCTCGCGACAATCCGGCGATCGTCGGACCGTCCGCCGTGCCCACTTCACGGGCGATGCGCTGAACCGCCTTGAGATCATCCGGGGATGCCGCCGGGAAGCCGGCTTCAATGACATCGACGCCGAGCCGAGCCAACTGCCGCGCGATCTCCAGCTTTTCCGCGCTGGAGAGGGTCGCGCCCGGGCTTTGTTCGCCATCGCGCAGGGTGGTATCAAAGATGATTACCGTATTGTCGTCATACCGTCGCTTTGCCATCTAGAGGTGTTCCTTTCGTCAGTTGATTCTGTACAGGGCAATTCAGACTTGAGCGTCTAAGGCCAGCAAGACCATCTTCCGACATGTCAACACCTCCTTTCGCATTTTGTCTTCCGCACACACAAGGGCGTTCGTTTTCAATCTTGTTGCTTGATGTTCTTGGCATCCAGGAAAGGCATCATCTGCCGCAGATCAGCGCCGACACGCTCAATCAGGAGGTCGTGCTCGCGCTGGCGGCGGGCATTGAAGTTGGGCCGTCCTTGCTTGTTCTCATCAATCCACTCGCGCGCAAAATCGCCATTTTGTATGCGCTGCAGGACGCCGGCCATCTCCTCTTTGACAGTAGTCTCAAATTGGTCGCCGATGACGTAGCCGCCTTGTTCGGCGGTGTTGCTGACGCTGTACCACATGTAGCTTAGTCCGCCCTCATAAAGCAGATCGACTATCAGCTTCAATTCGTGCAGGCACTCGAAATACGCGACCTCGGGCTGATAGCCGGCTTTGACCAGCGTCTCGAAACTGGCGCGTATCAAAGCGGTCACGCCGCCACAGAGCACCACCTGCTCGCCGAACAAATCGGTCTCAGTTTCTTCTTTGAAGGTCGTTTCAATGACGCCGGCGCGCGTGCAACCGATGGCTTTGGCGTAAGCGAGCGCCATGGCGGTGGCGTTGCCGGTGGCATCTTGCTCGACGGCGACCAAACCCGGCGTGCCTGCCCCTTCCGTGAATACCTCGCGCACGCGATGCCCGGGCGCCTTGGGGGCCACCATGGAAACATCGACGCTGGCGGGCGGGACGATTTCCTTGAAGTGAATATTGAAGCCGTGAGCGAACATCAACATGGCGCCGTCCTTGAGATTGGGCGCTATATGCTCTTCATAAACATCAGCCTGGCGTGTATCCGGAATCAGAAGCATCACGATATCAGCGCGCTTGGCGGCTTCGGCCACCGTGAAAACCTGCAATCCGTCGGCTTCCGCCTTGGCCTTGCTTTTGCTGCCTTCGTGCAAGCCAATGATCACGTTTTGGCCGTTGTCCCGCGCGTTGAGCGCATGCGCGTGTCCCTGGCTGCCGTAACCGATGACAGCGATGGTCTTGCCCTCAAGCAAGCCAAGATTCGCATCATTGTCGTAATAGAGTGTCGCCATTGATGAGTTACTCCCATACTTTAGCTAGACAAATTCTTGCCCGCGTGTCGCCGCCTCGGGGCTGCCAAATCCGAAGATCAGATCTTATGCCCGTTGCCACCGGCTCTCGCTTGGGCAATGGCTTGCGCCAGGTCGTGACGCGTGAAGTCGGTATCATGGATGCGTGTTCCGCGCCCCATTGAGACCATGCCGGTGCGGATCATTTCCACGATTCCGGTGGGGCGCACCTCTTCAATGAATTGTTCGACGATGGCTTCCGTCCCCACCATTTCAATGATCGCCACCTTGGGGCCGATATCGACGATTCGCGCCGGATATCGATCGCAGATTTCGGTGATCGTATTGCGCGAATTGGCGTCGTCGTTGCGCACTTTAATCAGCGCGAGGTCGCGTTCCACGTGCGGTTCGTTGTCCAGGACACGAACATCAATCACGTTTACCAGCTTCTGCAAATTGGTGGCGATGCGCTTGGCGTATTCCTGACCGGCGTCGACGCGAATGGTCATGCGCGAGATATGCGGCTTGTGCGTGCGTCCGACAGTCAGACTGTCGATATTGAAGGCGCGCCGCCGGAACAAACTCGCAATGCGATTCAGTACGCCCGGTTCGTTCTCCACCAGCGCGACTATGGTAACTTTGTTATTGTCGGGCTGCGCAGTCATTCTGCCTCCCCCGGCTTTGGACGCCGTTTCATATCGTGCAGGTCCGCTCCGGCCGGCACCATGGGATAGACCATCTCTTCTTTTTCGACCACGAATTCGATCAAAGTCGGCCCATCAATGCCGCGAGCGAAGTTGACCGCTTCTTCAATCTCTTCGCGCTGCCTCACACAACGATTCGGGATGCTAAAGGCATCGGCCAATCTGCAAAAGTCTGGATTGAACATGGGCGTGGCTTGATAACGCTTTTCGTAGAAGAGCTCCTGCCACTGCCTTACCATGCCCAGGAAATTATTGTTGATGATGGCGATGTTCACATTGCTGTTTTCCTGCACGGCAGTAGCCATTTCGCACATGGTCATCTGGAAACCGCCGTCGCCGACGATCGCCCAAACCTCTTCATCCGGTTTCCCGAACTTGGCGCCGATGGCGGCGGGGAAGCCGAAGCCCATGGTGCCGAGCCCACCGCTTGTGATCAGCGTCGATGGCCGCTGATGCGGGTAGTACTGAGCCTCGAGCATTTGATGCTGGCCGACATCGGTCACCGTGATGGCATCGCCGCCGGTCAAACTCCACAAGTCGTTGATGACTTGCGCCGTCAACAATCTGCCCGGCGTCTCATAATTCAGAATGTCGCGTTCGCTGGAATCTTCCAGCCAGTCACGGATTCTATTCATCCATTGCGGATGCGATTTCCGCGCCAGCTTGGGCAAGAGCTGATTTAGAACAATCTTCAGATCTCCGGCAATACCGACGTCAGCTCTGACATTCTTGTGGATTTCCGAAGGATCGATATCAATATGAATCTTGCGCGCATTTTGGGCGTAGGTCTTCAAATTGCCGGTCACACGGTCGTCAAAGCGCATGCCCAGCGCAATCAGCAGATCGGCCTCCTGAATGGCCAGGTTTGAAGACGCTTCGCCATGCATGCCCATCATTCCGATAACCATCGGATGATTCTCCGGCATACTGCCCTTGCCCAGCAGTGTCAAGGCCACGGGGATCTGGGCGCGCTCCGCCAGTTCCTGCAACTCTTGTGTGGCGCCCGACATCATGATGCCGTGCCCGGCGAGGATGACCGGCCGCTCAGCTTCGCTGATGAGCTGCAGGGCGCCGTCTATCTGATGCTGGGAGGCGGTCGACGGGGGACTATAACCCGGGAGCACGATATCGCCCTCGGGATAGATGAACTCGGTCTTGGCGATCTGTACATCTTTGGGAACATCGACGAGAACGGGACCGGGTCGACCGGTACGCGCGATGTGGAAGGCCTCTTTCATGATGTAGGCGAGTTCGTTCACATCGGTAACCAGGTAATTGTGTTTGGTGACGGGAAGCGTCACGCCGGTGACATCGGTCTCTTGAAAGGCATCCGATCCGATGGCCGGTATCGGCACTTGCCCGGTAATGGCGACAATCGGCGATGAATCCATCATCGCCGTCGCCAAGCCGGTGACGAGATTGGTCGCGCCGGGACCGCTGGTGGCGATGCAAACGCCTACGTCGCCGGTCGCGCGCGCATAACCGTCAGCCATGTGGGACGCGCCTTGTTCGTGACGAACCAGCACGTGATGAATCCGGTCGTTGTACAAGGTCATGGCATCGTAGGTCGGCAGAATGGCGCCGCCAGGGTACCCGAACATGACGTCGACGCTTTCTCGCAACAGACACTCCATAATGATTTCCGCGCCTGAAAGTTGCATCATCGCCTCCCCTACACACTCATCGCTAAGTTCGCCATACGCTTCAGGATCCGTTCACGTGCGTCAACCAGTTGTACGTGTCAGCTTTCTCGCCCGCCGTAATCGCGAAGAATTCGTCCTGCACCGCCTTGGTGATTGGTCCCCTGCCGCCACAGCCGATCGATATCCGATCGACAGATTTCACGGGGGTGACTTCAGCCGCGGTGCCAGTGAAAAATATTTCATCCGCCATGTAGAGCATTTCGCGCGCTACAGGCTGAAAGCGGACTTCCACGTCAAGCGACTTCAGAATCGTCAAGGCGGAATCCCGCGTGATGCCCATCAAGATGGACGACCAGGCGCCCGGCGTATAAACGACATCGCCCATGATGACAAAAATATTCTCGCCAGCGCCCTCGCTGACATAGCCGTTGACATCGAGCGCGATGCCTTCCTGGAATCCGTTATCGTGCGCTTCCATGCTGACGAACTGACTGTTGACATAGTTGCCGCCGGCCTTGACCAACGCCAAATGCGTATCGGGCGCCATGCGCCGGTATGAGCTGATCTGCACATCGACGCCTTGCTCGATCGCTTCGGCGCCCAGATAGCGGCCCCATTCCATAGTGAATATCACGGTTTCGGTGGTGGTCCGGCCGCGCCCTTCCAGACCTAACGCGCCGCTGCCGCGGAAAATGATCGGCCGGATGTAGCAGGACTCGTGTCCATTTCTGCGAACGGTTTCAATAATCGCCCGGTCCAAGATGTCCGGATCATAGTCGTGGTCAATCCGCATGACACGCGCGCCATGCATTAGTCTCTCAGTATGCTCGCGCAGACGAAACACGGCCGGTCCCTTGGGGGTATCGTAAGCCCGGATGCCTTCAAAGACGCTGGAGCCGTAATGCAATGCGTGCGCGCTGACATGAACCGTTGCGTCGTCCCAGCCCACGAATTCGCCGTTGCGCCATATCCATTCAGCAGTCATTCGCTATTCCTTTACCACTTGAAAACAAAAAACACGCTTGTCCCTTTGTAATTCTGTCAATCGGAGACAAACGTGTCCAGAGCGACGGTCGGCCCAAAACCGTAGCAGCAAGTCGCAAAATGCGCTCGTTGCCTGGTTGCTCGGTTTCTCCGACAATATCGCCGCATCAGTTTCACTTCTCGCCTAGCCGCTTCGCCATCAGATCCGGATCTTCATTGCAATCAAAAAGCCCCCCTGGCTTGGGAGGCTGTCGTTTGCTTCTTGCTTTCGCTATTCCTGCCCAAGCCAGTTAAGGTCCAGTGATAATCACAAGGACCACAATAAGGATAACGATGCTGAGCACGAGTGTCGCGCGTTTCATGAACATCAAAATACCCGTCTGACGCCGGTCACATCGTGTACAATAACCAGTTTCTCTGCCCCTGTCAAGGAATAGCTCTGCTTTTGATACGCGCGCGGCGCATTTTCATACGAGCTTACGGTTGCGCATAGTCTAATCTGCACAATTAGCCGCTGACGCTTTCTTTCGCCAGCGCAATCTGCTCGCGAACCGCTGACGGTCCCGCGCCTCCGAAGACACTTCGCTTCGCCACTGACTGATCGAAATCAAAGACATCGTAAACGTCTTGCGCGAACAGCTCGCAGATCTCTTGCAAGGATGCCAACGGCAGTTTCGAGAGCGTCGATCCCGTGTCGCCGGCGAGTCGCACAACTTCACCAACCGTGTGATGCGCCTGCCGGAAAGGCATACCCTTGCGCACGAGATAATCTGCCAGGTCGGTCGCCAGCAGGTCTTCGTCCAAGGCGGCGCGCATCGCATCGGGATTGATTTCCAGGCTTCGTACGATTGCTATCAAGACGGGAAGGATGCTGCGCATCGTATCGAACGAATCGAAGACAGCCTCCTTGTCCTCCTGCAAGTCTTTGTTGTAGCCGCTGGGCAGGCCCTTCAACGTGGTCAGCAAAGCGGTCAGATTTCCAATCAGGCGGCCGGCTTTGCCGCGCATCAATTCCATCGGATCCGCGTTGCGCTTCTGGGGCATCAAGCTTGATCCGGTGCTGTATCGATCCGCGAGCGTGATGAATCCAAAGGCTGGATTCGAGTAGAGCAATACGTCTTCGGCCAACCGGCTCATGTGCGTCGCGCACAAAGCGATAGCGTACAACAAGTCGGTTACGAAATCGCGGTCGCTGACTGCATCGAGGCTGTTTTCGCTGGGCGCGGCAAAGCCGAGGTCGGCGGCAATTTGGTCGCGATCGATGGCGAAAGGATTCCCGGCCAGCGCGCCGGCGCCTAAAGGACAGACTGCCATGCGTTGCCGCGCCGAATACAAGCGATCGACATCACGTTCCAGCATCCAAAAGAAACTCATCAGCCAATGAGCAGCGGTAATGGGCTGAGCCGGCTGCAGGTGCGTGTAACCCGGCATCACGGTATCCACGTGCTCGTCCGCGCAATCGACAAGCGCGCGCTGCAGCTCGCGCAAGGTCGCTGCCAAATCATCGGCAGCCCGCATGCACCAGAGACGGAAATCAGTGGCGACTTGATCGTTGCGGCTGCGGCCGGTATGCACCTTGCCCCCGACCTCGCCAATCAGCTCGGTCAAGCGCCGTTCGACAGCGGTGTGGATGTCTTCGTCGCTCTTTTGGACTTCGAATTCGCCGGATTCAAATTCTTCCAGCACGCCGCGCAAGCCTTCGACAATCGCACGAGCTTCTTGCTCGGTGATCACGTCCGCGTCCGCCAATGCCAGCGCATAGACAATGCTGCCTTCAATATCCTCGCGATAGAAACGGATATCGAAGCCGATGCTGTCATTCAACTGGCGCAAATCGTCGTCGCTGGGTTCGCTGAATCGCCCGCCCCACAGGCTCATACCGGTTTGCCTTTTGAGATTGACTGTCTAATCACGCTTGAATTTGCTGTAATCGGGATGACGATAGCTTGTGGTGCCTCCGCCTTCAAGCTGAAGCATGGCTTCCACTTTCACGGGCAGTCCAAACAGCTGAATAAAGCCGTGCGCGTCCTGCTGATTGTAGACATCCTCTTCACCGAAAGAGGCGTAGTCTTCGCGATACAAGCTATATGGGCTCTTGCGCCCGGCCACCATGATGTTGCCTTTGTAAAGTTTGAGGCGCACGGTTCCGGTCACGGTGCGTTGGGTCACCTCAACAAACGCGTCAAGCGCCTCGCGCAATTTGCTGTACCACATGCCGTTGTAGACGAGTTCCGCATACTTGGGCGCGAGAGTATCTTTGTACTGCATAGTCTGTTTATCGAGGCAGATGCTTTCCAGCAGTTGGTGGGCGCGATGGATTATGGTGCCGGCGGGCGCTTCATATACGCCGCGGCTCTTCATGCCAACCAGCCGGTTCTCGGCGATGTCGGTTCGACCGATGGCATGCTCTCCGCCGATCGCGTTCAAGCGCGTGAATAGTTGTACCGCGTTCAGCTCCTCGCCATTCAAGCGCTTGGGATTGCCTTCCTCGAATTCGATCTCGATATACTCGGCCCGGTCGGGGGCGTCTTCGGGCGCCTTGGTCAATTGATACATGCTGCCTTCCGGCTCGTTCCAAGGATTTTCCAGCAATCCGCCTTCGTGCGAGAGATGGAAAATGTTGCGGTCGCGGCTGTAGATGTCTTTTTCGGTATGCGAGACCGGCACGTTAAATTCTTCGGCGTAGGCCAGCGCGTCTTCCCGGCTGCGGATATCCCATTCGCGCCAGGGCGCGATGGTCTTGAGCTTAGGATTCAAGGCCATCGTCGACACTTCAAAGCGAACCTGGTCGTTGCCTTTGCCGGTGCAACCGTGCGCTACGGCGTCGGCATTCTCGATTTCCGCGATTTCGACCATATGCTTGGCGATCAGCGGACGAGCGAATGAGGTTCCCAGCAAGTATTCTCGCTCGTATACCGCGCCGGCGCGCAGAGTCGGGAAGACGAAGTCGGTCAGGAATTCTTCGCGCAAATCACGGACGTAGAGCTTCGAGGCGCCAGAAGCAATTGCTTTGGCTTCGAGCCCGTCCAATTCTTCTTCTTGTCCCAGGTCGGCGCAAAAGCAAACCACTTCGCAGCCGTAGTTGTTTTTCAGCCACGGTACGATCACCGAGGTATCCAGTCCGCCGCTGTATGCCAATACCACCTTATTCACAGCAGATGCCGCCATCACGTTTCTCCAGTCAGGGATTCACTAATGCCGTCAAGTGTAATGGATCTTGCGACATTTGGAAGAGGTCTCTACTTTGCGAAAGACAGAGATTCAACCGCGGCAACGAACGATCGATGGTTGCCATCACAGCGCTACAACGCTAGAATTGGCGACAGGCTACATCACTCACTATTCGGAGATTCAGATGACCACCGTGGATGATCTAAAGCAGAAACGCGACCATAAAGCCCTGCCGCATCTGGAGCAGTATGCGCCGGTCTGGATCGTCAGCGAAACGGTTTACGAAGAAGAAGAATCGATACAGTTTCATGTGCTGTTCCAGCACAATCTGCATGGCTGGATAAACCGTCGCTATCGTTACGACGGGTTCAATAATACGCTTTACCACAAAGGCCAAACACAGCTTTCCGAAGACGACGCCCTTGAATACATGTTGGCCAATCCATATGTCGAAGCCAACGTTAACGATATCCCCAATTCCTACGGCGGCTAGGTCTTTTTCAGCCGCTGCCCAACGACCAACTCAAACACTGCCAACAATCGATTGGCGATTTCCGACCAAGCGTAGTCTCCAGCGATCCTTGATGCCGTGTGCCCCATCTCCGCAGTCCTGGTCGGATCGTTCACCAGACTGATGATGGCCTGCGCCAAAGATACGGGCGCGCGCGCTGGCACGTGAAAGCCGGTTTCCTGATCGCGAATCAGAAATTGCAATCCGCCCACTTGGGATGCGATGACCGGAGTGCCACAAGCCATGGCTTCCAGCGCAACCATGCCAAAGGACTCGTAGTCGGAGGGCATGATGACGGCTGTGGCGGCCCGATAATAGTGCGGCAGGAAGGCCTGATCCTTGGCGCCGACAAAACTGACGAACTGATTGATGCCTAGTTTCACGCTCAATTGCTGCAGACGCATCATTTCGGTGTCGCTCTTGCTAGCGGGATCGCCGCCTACAATTACGAATTGCAAGCGCTTCAGCATTGCCGGCATCTCATCGCGCAAGACGCGCAGCGCCTCAAGTATGGTATCGACGGCTTTCAGGGGCTCGATGCGGCCAACAAACAGCAGCAGGTGACGATCAGGATCCATTCCGAGGCTGGCGCGCGCCTCGCTAACTGTCATGTCATCGCTGAATTGCTCGGTATTCACGCCCGGCGGAATCACGGCGATTTGACGGCGTTTCGCTCGATAGAGCCAGCGCAGCTGAGCCTGTTCCGCCGGCGTCGCCGCAATCACTCTATCCGCCCATTGCAAGACGCGCGCCTCGGTCAATATCCTGCGATCAGGCTGATAGGACTCGGGCTCGAGTATCCGCTTTTTCATGTGGCCCAAGGTATGGAACATGTGCACGAAGCGAATGCCCCAGGCTTCCTTAAGCTTTGCGGCCACCCAACCACTCAGCCAATAGTGACTGAAAACGATGTCGTAATGCAAGTTGCGCAACGTGGCAAAGGCCATCAAGTTGGCTGTGAATTCTGAGAGATGCGGGTAATGGTCCTCGGGAGACAGCGCCGTGGGCGGACCCGCCCTTAGCGCGACCAGACGAACGTTGTCGCCGATTGCGTTTTCTATCACAGCATTGGATTCGCCGACCGATCGCGTGAAGATATCGACGCTTATGCCGCGCTCGCCCAATTCTCGCGACAGCTCGCGCACGTATACATTCATGCCGCCCGTCTTGGCCCCGCCCAACGACGCCAGTGGACTCGTATGTACGCTGATCAGGGCTATTCGTTTGATTGACATTTGCGTCTCGATTATCTCATGACGCTCGAATGTTCATCACGGCGGTATCTCGGCCGCCCATTCGATATTTGTAGCTTTCGTCTCCACGCAGGAAGTCGTAGTGGCGGTAACCGTTTTCAATGGCGAATTGAATATTGTAGGCGAGCAAGACGATGCCAGGACTCAGCTCGCCATAACGGTGATGATTCAGCCCGGAGTTATAGACCAAAACGCGGTTGCCATAGATAAAATTGAAGTAGCCGGCGATACGCTCGTCGTCCACCGTGAGAAAATTCATCTGCAACCAGCCGCGTTCCTGCGCCAAGGGCACGATCTGCTTGAAGAAGCGCAGATTGCCGTCGTCTTGCAGGAACTCCTGCTTGTCAGGATCGCTGGCGGCCATCAAATCGACAAACCGGTCGACTTCCGAATCCAAATCATGGCAGCCATTGACAATGTACCAGTCGATGTCGCTATCGATGCCATGAATGCGGCGCAGCTTTCGTCGAAGCTCGTGTCGCTGCTTCTTGTCCAACATCAGAAGATAGTCGCTCCAGGCATCGGGCAGTTCGATCACCGGACAAACTTCTTGCTGTTCGACAAGCGTCTCAAAGCCGCGCTGGCGAAGCAGCTCGGGCAGAATGCCGTGTGTGGGCGATTCTTGAGGAATATTGCATAGATCCAGGGCGTCAAGCCTATCGCGAATTGACGACAGGTAGTCGGCAAAGGCGGCAAACACGTCCTGCAAACGGGCGGCGTCAACGATGAAGTCGAGATAATCGGTGACATCGACGCAGCCAATGATCTGTGCGGTGCGACCCGCAGACGACTCAGTCACAAACAGCGGCGCGATGCCCAACAAGTTGTCATCCTCGTGGCACGCCAATACCAGCAGTTCGCCCGGCTGATAAGCTTCCCACCAGGTCTTGTGCCACTCCCAGGTATAAAACACGCAGTCGATGGGAGCGCGACTGAGAAGATCATTCCAGTCAAGGCGCAATTCTTCAAATACATTCGGGTCATGATAAGCAATTACTTGCAACCCAATATCCACCTTCGCTTTTGCGGGAGTCCAAGACGAGCAATGCGTCATACTTGTGACATATCCAAGCGCGCGATTCTTACGAAGGTTTATCTGGCGGCAGAAGCGATTTACTGCGCAATTGGTTTGCTTTGGTCGCTGCCCCAGTCTTTCCAGGATCCGTCGTAAATGCGCAGACCGGAAGCTCCAGCCGTCTCCATCGCCAGCATGCCAAAACAAGCGGAAACGCCCGAATTGCAATACAGCACGGTTTCTTCCGCATCTATGTTGATGCCCGCGTCGACGAAAATCTGTCGCAGTTCCGTCTTCGGCTTGAGCGTGTTGTCGTCCGCAACCAGCATCCGACGCGGCAAGTTGATCGCCGTGGGGATATGGCCGCCCCGCTCGGCGCGCGAGTCTGCACCTGTATACTCGGCCGGCGAGCGCACATCGATCAGCTGCATGGGCGCGCCTTCAAGCGCGTCCAGGATCTCCGCGCCAGTCGCCTTGAGCCGCTCATTGATCACAGGCAGGAATGTCTGGCGCGCGACGTCAGGAATCCGCGCGTCAACCGGACGTCCCTCGGCGATCCATTTCGGCCAGCCGCCATCCAGAATGCTGACGCTGGTATGGCCGTAATAGCGCAGACACCACAAGAATCGCGCCGATAATGAACCCGCCGTATTGTCGTAGGCGATGACTGTCGTATCCTGGCCAATGCCCAAGCGTCCCATCAATTCCGCAAATGATTCCGGTGAGGAGATGTCGTTCGACGGCGAGCCGGGCTCAACGATATCGACTTGCCAATCAACAAAAGCCGCTCCGGGAATATGCGATGCTTCGTATCCAGCCCGGTCGGTAATGTAATGCGGCGGCGGCTCGGACGGCGGCAGCACACCGCCACGCAAGTCGACTATGCGGATCTTCGGATCACTTAGATTTTCATGCAGCCACGCAGTGGTCACCAACGGCTGAGTCATGTTTGCCTCCAAAATGAATTCCACCCGGTAAGTTACACTCCAGAGATTACCGTTTTCTTCAGGTTTACGCGACCAATAAGTACTGTGTTTTGAAGCGCTGGTGTCGGATATAATAGCTTGAAAGATGGAATGCCAGAATGAAGAAGCGCATCCGTGGGCTCAAGCGGGCCACATTCCAGCTCGATTTCGACCTCTATCGCGTTAAGGTTCCGATTCGCGATTTTCCGGGTTCCTCTCTCAGCGTTATCGACATGTTCCCTCAAGATATTGAAGAGACCGTGGTGTTTCAGCATGGCTTTGCCGGCGTCGCCGAATCCTGGGAATATCAATTGACGCACTTCGCCACACAGTTTCGCGTGGTGGCGCCGGAGCTGCGCGGCCACGGCCAAAGCGACGCGCCCTATAGTTCCTACTCGATGGCGGAGCTCGTTCAGGATCTGCACGATGTCGTGACCTCGCTGGACCTACCGGAGAGATTCGTGCTCGTCGGTCATTCATTTGGCGGTTCCGTTTGCATCGAGTACGCCAACGCCTATCCGGAACGTATTGCGAAATTGATCCTGGTCGCCACCGCCGGCGAGTATCCTCTGCCAAAGGCGGCAGCGCTTCTCTTTCGCGTTCCTATTCGTATGGTGGTTCCATTCTGGCGATATCGCCGCAAATGGGATGCCGAGTATCACGTGCTCAAGCGCATGTTCCTCAACAACATGCATGGGTGGCAGGGATGGTCGTTGATCCGCAACATCACGGCGGAGACGTTGGTCATCACGGGCGAGCGCGACAACTATTTCCCGCGCCACATTTACGACGATGTGGCCCGGCTCATGCCGCATGCCGAGGTCTATGATATCGGGTCGGCAAAACATAAAGTGCAACTGGAGCGCCATGACGCGGTCAATCGCGCCATCGAGCGCTTCATTCTCTCGTCCAAAGGCAGCAGTTGGCGCAGTCAAACCGCGGACGAGCAACTCAGTCGCGGGCGTCCGTGGCTGAGCCACTACGACAAGGATACGCCCCACACCATTCCAATACCCAATCAGCCAATCTACCGCTTCCTGGAAAGCACAGCCGATTGGCTGCCGCGTCGCATCGCTACCATGTTTTACGGCAAGACCCTGACCTACCAGCAACTGGATCGCAAAGTCAATCAATTCGCGCGCAGCCTGGCCAGGTGTGGGATAACAGCTGGCGATCGTGTCATGATAGTTTTGCCCAATACGCCACAATTCATCATCGCCTATTACGCCATACTTAAGCTGGGCGCGGTCGTCGTGTTGTCAAATCCGGACGCGGACGCCGATCTGATCGCCGCGCACGCAAGAGACACGGAGGCCAAAGCCTTCATCACGCTCAACGCCTTCAGTGAATTGGCCCAATTGATCCACGAAACAACCGCTACCAAGACACTGATCTTCACCAGAATCGGCCAACAGGTAACCACCAGCAGAAGCACAGCGTTTGGCCGGCATAAGCACCCGACGGTTGAAGACGATGAACGCGCCGGCCGCATCGGCGTCTATATGTCAGACATAATGGCAATCGAAGAAGACAGCCCGTTTGAGAGCGGCGCGACGGCGGATGACCTGGCAGTCATATCGTATACCAGCGGCACAACTGGTCGGCCCAAAGGGGTATGCCTGACCCATAGAAACCTGGTCGCCAACGCCTTGCAGATACGACACTGGCTGCCGGAAATCCAATATGGCGAGGAAGTGGTGATGGCCGTTGTGCCTTTCGAACACAGTTATGGCATGACGGCAGCGATGAACTTGCCGGTCTTGATCGCGGCAAAGATCGTAATCATTTCGGTCTTCGAGTTGGCGCAAGTTCTCGAGCAGATCAAGCGCTACAAGCCGACGCTTTTTCCCGGCGTGCCTTCCATGTTCACGCTGATCAATCACGCGCCCAAGGTGCGCAGTTACGGCTTGTCGTCCATAAAAGCCTGCATCAGCGGCGCGGCGCCCCTGCCGGTCGAGGTACAGGAGGCATTTGAGAAATTGACACGCGGACGACTGGTCGAAGGCTACGGGCTGACCGAAGCGGCGCCGGTAACACACTCCAATCCGCTCTATGGCCTGCGCAAGGTCGGATCAATCGGAATCCCGCTGCCCAATACGGATGCCAAAATCGTCGACCTGACCACGCACGAAGCACTGCCCAGCGGACAGATCGGCGAACTTGCGCTGCGCGGGCCGCAGGTCATGCGGGGATACTGGCGCACGGACGACGAGGATGAATCGGTCTTGCGCGATGGCTGGCTATACACGGGCGATGTCGCCGTCATGGACGATGAAGGATACTTCAAAATCATCAGCCGCAGACGCGATACCATATTCACGGGAGAATACAGCGTTTATCCGCGCGATGTTGAAGAAGTGCTGTACGAGCATAACAAAGTGCTGGAAGTCGCCGTGGTTGGCGTCGGCAGCGAAGACGGCAATCAAAAGGTCAAGGCCTTCGTCGTCCCGCGTCCAAATACCAATCTGTCAAAGGAGGAGTTGGCGGCGCTGTGCCGGAGGCGGCTGGAAGCATACGCCGTGCCTTGGGAGATCGAATTCAGAGAGAGACTTCCTCGTTCGTTCATTGGCAAAGTCCTGCGTCGGATGCTGTATGATGACGCTCGTGACAAGTTGGATTAGCCCTTTGCTATTGCGCATATGGAAGTGGCGCATTGGCAAATCTGTGTTTGGATCGCATCGCCGCGGCGGAGGAAGAAGGTGACAAATGAAACGAGTTGGCATGACCTGGGATGTAAAGCCAGAACATTGGGACGCTTACAAGGCCATACATCTTGATCCTTGGGACGAACTGATTGAAGCCATCCAGGCGGCTGGCATCCGCAATTTCAGTATCTTCGCCTTCGGCACGCGGGTTTTCGCCTATATGGAAATCGACGGCGACGACCCTCTTGAAGCGATGGCAAAGGTCGCTGAGACCGACATCAAAAAGAAATGGGATGAGGAAGTCACTGTCTGGGTACAACCGGAAGCATCCGAAGGCAGCGGCATTCAGTTCATGGAACTGGAGCCAATATTTTACTGTCCGTAAGATATCGATCGAGTTGCCGGACAACAGGAAAAACTCAGCGTAACCAATGACTCACATGCTAAGCGGTTGATGGCGAGTATGGACCTTTGAATGAAGAAGTTTCTGGCATCGGTCAGTCTGTCGCTCTCGATTCACACCGGGGACGTCCCAAACGCAGTCGTCCTTCAATCCGTCTATTCGAGTTAATTCTTCGAGTTTCATAGTCCATTGATCGACCATCCTGGTATCCTTACATTGATGAAACACTTGCAATCACGTGTCTTGCGCCTATCAGAGGACGGTTTTGGGTTCGTGCCGCGTCCATCCGATCTAGCATGTGCCCGCAGTAGTTATGCCTGAGATTCCATTGTTTCCACTGAACACGGTGCTCTTCCCGGGTATGCAAATCAAGTTGCATATTTTCGAGGAGCGTTACAAGCTGATGGTTAACCGCTGCATTGAAGCGCATATGCCCTTTGGCGTCGTATTGATCAGCGCCGGGCATGAAGCGCTTGGTCCGGTTGCCGCGCCCGACGAAATCGGATGCAGCGCCAGAATCATCGAGGTCCAGCGACTGCCTCTGGAGAGAATGAATATCGTCGCTGTCGGCCACCAGCGCTTTCGCATCCACGCTCTTGATCGCAGCAATCCTTATCTGGTCGGCAACGTCAGCTTCTTTTCGCCGCTTGACGATAATCCCAATCTCATGCGGCGTTTTGGCCGCGCCCTGCGTCCGCTGCTGATACGCTATATCGACTCGCTTGCCGCAGCCGAAGAGATCCAATTCGATGCGAACGAGATACCTCACACGCCAAAATCATTGGCGCAAGTGGCGTTAATCCTCTTGCGGACGGACAACGCGCAAAAGCAAGCGCTTTTGTCGCTGGACAGCACATCGGCGTTGCTTCGGCGACTCCTGGAAATCTATCAACTGGAGACCGAACTCATGACCATCCGTCTGTCGCCCCCGGGAGATGACTTTAACATCGGGCCGTTTTCCAGCAATTGAGCTCGGCTGACCAACCGCTGGCGCGCATGCTAAAATGACACGAGACTCTTCCGACTGAGCCGCCTTGCCGCGGCTCAACTTGAGAACATCAGGAGCGCCGATTGTCCAGGGCTGCGAAAGCGATACTTCGGCTTTTCCTCGTCATTGTGGTAACGGTCGTGATTCTGGAAGCCGTTCTGCAGCTGGCTTTCACGCTTCTGCCCACGGATCTGACGCAACGCATGCCACAGTATCGGCAGCGCGCAGGATTCCTTTTGCGCACCGACCACGGCGCCAGAGAATATCCGGCGGGTGAATCGGTGGATCTGCTGATCACGCCGCAAAGCGGCGATTTGTATCGCATCAGCTGTCTCGATCCCGCGCACCGGGAATCCTTCGATCCTTATCGCGTGAGCTATATCCGAGATGGGCATGGATTCCGCAATCCGGCGCCTTGGACGGATGACGTGGAGCTGGTCATCCTTGGCGACTCATTCGCGGCTGCCGAATCCGTTCAGGCGCCTTTTTGGCAGGGCCTGTCTGACTCGATGCTTGTACTCGGATTGCCGGGCAGCGGCACAACGGAACAAGCGCTCCTGCTGAACGCCTTCGGTATGCCGCGGCATCCGGAGCTCGTCGTGCTGGCTTTTTTCGCCGGCAACGACATGACAGACAACCTGGTCTTTTCGGAGTTGCGCGGACAAGGGCTGACTTTCGCGGATCAAGTATATCGGGATCGCAGTCCGCTCGAGTTTCTGGTCACGGTTCATATCGCGCTGTACTTCCGCGATCAGGTGATAGCGTCGACTCAGGATTGCCATTACCCGCAGCTGGCGCATACAGCGCCGCCTATGCCCGTCAGCTTTTTCGATGACATGCTGCCTATGCTCGCCATGGACAGGGACAGCCTGCGGAAGAGCAAGATGTACGAGGCGATGGCAATCGGACTGAGAGCAATGGCGAATGCGCTGCGCGAAAGCGGCGTCCGTTTCTTGCTCATGTACATTCCGCAGAAGGCCGAAGTATTCTGGCGATACCTTGATGCCGAGGCCAAGCAGCAGATTGTGAACGCCCTGCGAGAGCAAAATGCCGCTATCACAGTAGAGAGCATCGATAACAACCTTTCTACTCAGGCCGATCTCATGCGTGATTTGGCCGCAGCGAACGGCATTGAATTCATGGACCTGACGCCGGCGCTGCGCTCGGCAATTGAGAGCGGATCTTCACCCTACTTTTTCGCAGATACGCATTGGAACCAGCACGGGCACAATATCGCCGGACAAGCACTGCGCGATCGTTTGAACTAGTGTATGCTTGATATTTGTTTCCGGCGCGTTGACTGCGCGCGCTACTTTTGCAACCAGGACAATCTGGAATCTCCTGCGGAGCATCGCTGTGAAAAGCGTCTTGAGTTTGGCTTGGGATCGGTTCACGATCAATTCGGGCATCGTCGCCGATATCAACGGGCGTTTCATCGCTACGCTGTTTTATTTCACTATCCTGTTGCCCTTTGGTTTGCTCTCGGCGATTTTCATGGATCCGCTGCGCATCAAGACTGCGGACGAAGGCTGGCAGGCGCGCGAGCCTATACCCACCGACATCAAATCCGCCAAAGAGCAGGGCTAGGCATGTACATCCTGGGGATTTCCGCATTTTATCACGATTCGGCTGCCGCCCTGATTAAAGACGGTGAATTGGTCGCGGCGTCGATGGAAGAGCGCTTCTCTCGACTCAAGCACGACAATGGATTCCCGCAGCTCGCCATCGAGTTTTGCCTGGAACATGCGGGCATCTCCGCAAATGATCTCGATTACGTGGTGTTCTATGAGAAGCCGCTGCTCAAATTCGAGCGCATATTACAGACGGCATTGAATACCTTTCCGCGCTCGTCCGGCATGTGGCGAGAAGCCATGTTGACCTGGCTTACTGACAAGCTGTGGGTGCGCAGCCATGTCGCTCGCGGCGTCGGCGTACCCTACGACAAAGTGCTCTTCTGTGACCATCACATGAGCCACGCCGCCAGCGCGTTCTTCGCCTGCCCTTTCAAGGATGCGGCAATCATGACTGTTGATGGCGTGGGCGAATGGACAACGACCACTTTGGGAATCGGCAAAAGCTCGCTCGGCGCCAGCGACCCGGAGCCGCCGACGATTGAACTGTTTGAGGAGCAGCGGTTTCCGCATTCATTGGGTCTGTTGTATTCGACGTTCACGGCTTGGCTGGGGTTCCGCGTCAACAACGGCGAATACAAAGTTATGGGCATGAGCCCGTACGGCGAACCACGCTATCTCGATAAAGTCTACAAGGTCGTCCAGCAGGAAGCGAGTACTGGCGCATTTCGTCTCGATATGTCGTATTTCGATTTCCACCGCTCGATATCGCGCAGTTACAGCGACAAGTTCGTTGATCTGTTCGGTGAACAGCGCGACGCCGACGCCGACTTCTTCACCGGGCGCACGCATCCTCACCGCTCGAGTGAAAAATCGGCCATGGAAAGCAATCAGTATTATGCTGATGTCGCCGCCAGCATTCAGGCGGTCACGGAAGACACGCTCATCAATATCGCCAATCATCTTCATCGTAAAACCGGATTGAGCAAGCTGGTCATGGCGGGCGGCGTCGCATTGAATACCAAGGCAAATTGGCGCATCCTGAATGAGACGCCGTTTGAAGAGCTCTGGATTCAACCGGCGGCGGGCGATGACGGCGGCGCCTTGGGCGCGGCTTTGTGGGCTTGGCATATATTGCTGGGCAAACCGCGATCATGGGTGCAGTCGCATGCCTATTTCGGCAAAGCGTATGACGATGCGGAATATCACCATTTCCTGAACTCAGCGGGTCTGACGTATGAATCCTGCGCAAACGAAGACCAGGTCACCGATACGATCGTCGACGCTTTGCTCAAGCAGGAAGTGATCGGATTTCATCAGGGCCGCTTTGAGTGGGGACCGCGCGCTTTGGGCAACCGCAGCATCCTTGCCGATCCTCGCGGCGAAGATATGAAAGAAGTCGTCAATACCAAGATCAAGTTTCGCGAGCCGTTCCGTCCATTTGCGCCGGTAGTCCTGCGCGAGCGATCGCAAGAATATTTCGAATACCCGCAGGTTTCAGATCATCACGCGCCGCGATATATGTTGATGGTGGCGCCTATCAAGACCGACAAACAGGACGAGATTTGCGCCGTCAACCACGAGGGGACGGGCCGATTGCAGTCAATTGACCGCGAAACCAACCCGCGATATTATGATGTCGTGAAGAGATTTGGCGACGCCACCGGCGTGCCGGTTGTCCTCAATACATCGTTCAATTTGCGAGGCGAACCGATCGTCAATTCGCCGCAAGAAGCATTCAACACTTTTCGCAATAGCGACATCGACATGCTGGTTTTGGGGTCGCATATTGTGCGCAAACCCTTGTAATTCAAGCCATTTGTGACGGGAAAGCTGGGCAGATCCTAGCCCCGGAACGCAAGAGCTTCTAACAAGCGGGAGACTCGATGAAATCGAAAATCAAATCAGCCGAGAACGCGCCAGGCGCCTTGCAAGATTTCTTCATGCGTATGGGTGTGCTGGGCGAGCTATTGGCCTTCTTGTGGAAACGCAAGCTCTATTGGCTGCTGCCTCTGGTAATCACGCTTCTGGTATTTGCCATCTTACTCGTCGTGGGCAGCTCCGGTCCGGCGGGCGTATTCATCTATCCGCTGCTTTAGCGCTAGCTGAAGACCGGTGAATCTGGAGCAAGCGGTGGAACTGGACGGGTTGATTCTTGCGGCATTGGCAGCGCTTGCCCTCTGGCTGGGGCGGCTGGTTCACCATCGTTCGCTGCAGCAGCAAGCTGTCCACGGTGGAGGCGTCGCCCGCTTCTTCAATTTTCTATCGGGTCTCTGCTTTGTGGCTATCCTGCCGACGGTCTGCGCTTCGGTATTGTTCTTGCATCCGGAATTGATTGATGTCGCCGGCATCACCTTGAATCCGCTTATCGCCATCGTATTGGGATTGGCAGCGCTCAGTCTGGTGTTTTCCTTGCTGTTTGCGCTGGTCGAGAAAGCGCCTGCCGCGCGCGACCATCAAGCAAAAGTCCAGCGCGAAAGGCTGGGCTGGACCGAAGAAGATGCCAAGTCGTCGGGGCTGTAGTTGGCGGAAGGCGCGTCACACGTCCAGATTGCGCACTTGCTTGGCGTGGGTTTGAATGAAGCGACGGCGCGGAGGCACGCTGGCGCCCATCAGCATATCGAAGATCTTGTCCGCATCGGCGGCATCTTCAATCGTCACTTGCAGCAACGTACGCGTTTCCGGATCCATCGTCGTTTCCCAGAGCTGATCCGGATTCATCTCGCCCAAACCCTTGTAGCGCTGGACGCTTACTTTGTCCGGATTCTTGAATTGCTTGAGCGAACGATCGAGCAGCTGCTGATCGTTGAACCCGGCCGCCGGATAGACGTACTCGGACTTCTTGCCATTCTTCAACTGAAAGATCGGCGGCTGCGCAATATAGAGGTGTCCCTGCTGGATAATCTGCGGCATGTGTCGGAAGAAGAAGGTCAATAGCAGCGTACGGATGTGACTGCCATCGACATCAGCGTCGGTCATGATTATGACGCGGCCATAACGCAGCTTCTCGATCATCATCTCGTCGTGAATGCCCGTGCCCAGCGCCGAAATCAACGATTTGATTTCGTTGTTGTCCAGGATCTTGTCGATTCTGGCGCGCTCGGTATTTAATATCTTGCCGCGCAATGGAAGTATCGCCTGAAAATGACGGTCTCTGCCCTGCTTGGCGCTGCCACCGGCCGAGTCGCCCTCAACGATGTAGATCTCGGCGCCATCACCGCGTTTGGAGCAATCCGCCAGCTTGCCCGGCAAGGTACTGCTTTCCAACAGACTCGGGCCGCTGCGAACCAAATCACGAGCCTTCTTGGCCGCTTCGCGAGCGCGCTTGCTGGTGAGACACTTGTCCACGATGCGCCGCGCGTCGCGCGTGTTGGTTTCCAGGTACTCGCCGAGCGCCTCGGTGACAACCTGCGAGACGGCGCCCTGCACTTCCGGATTGAGCAGCTTGACTTTGGTTTGGCTTTCAAATTGCGGATCCGGATGTTTGACGCTGACGATCGCCGTCAAGCCTTCCAGCGTATCATTGCCGGAAAAGTTGCCGTCCTTGTCTTTTATCAGGCCGGCTTTGCGGGCGTATCGGTTGATGACGCCGGTGATCGCCGAACGCAGTCCGGTAATATGGGTGCCGCCATCGGGGGTATTAATCGTATTGGTGAAGGCCAGTTCCGTGGTTGTCGCCGCGTCACTGTATTGCAGCGCCACTTCAACGCCGACGAAATAGGGTTTTTCCTGGCGGTCGACAAACTCAATATCGCGCTCGCAGTGAATAATCCGGTGTATCGCCCTGCGGTTGCGATTCAGATATCTCACGAATGAGCGCAAACCGCCATCAAAGTAAAAGGTCACTTCTCGCGGAATCGGCTTCGAGCGTTCGTCACGCAAGTTGATGGTGACTTGACGGGTGACAAACGCCATCTCCCGGAAACGGGTCATCAGTACATTGAAGTTGAATTCGTTCTCGTCAATGACCGTGAAATCCGGGACAAAGGAAATCACCGTGCCGGTCTCTTCTCCCCGGCGCAGTTTACGCAATTGCGTGACCGGGCTGGTGACCAAACCCTCTTCATAAGTTTGCTGCCAAACGTGGCCGTCGCGAGAGATGGTGGCGGTCAGCTCAGCGGACAAGGCGTTCACCGCCGACACGCCGACGCCATGCAATCCGCCGCTCACGGTGTAGACCTCGTTATCGAATTTTCCGCCGGCGCCAATGACAGTCATGACGACTTCGAGCGCGGGCTTGCCGGATTCGTGCATATCGATCGGAATGCCGACGCCGTTGTCCGCGATAGTAACGCCGCCGTTTTCGTGCAGTGTGACCTCGATCCGATCGCAGCGGCCCGCGAGCGCTTCGTCAATCGAGTTATCGACGACCTCGTAGATCAAATGATGCAAGGCGCGCGCGTCGGTGCCGCCGACGTACATGCCGGGGCGCCGCCGAACATGCTCGCGCGGATCAAGCTGCTGGATGTTTTTGGCGGTGTATTCCGCTTGTTGTTGCGCGACTAAATCTCGGTCTTTTGCCACAGTATCCTCAGTCACCCAGGCTGCCCGAATTCAATTCGCCAACTGCTGAAAGCCGGGCATAGGACATTGCCTGAATCGCCCGCCATCTCGCAGATAATTTTGACGAATCTATCCATCTCTATTATACAGGACGGCAGAAACAGGGACAATGCCGCGAGGGTCCAATAATGCTGCGATAATATTGACAGCCGCAAGCGTGGAACTTACAATGCGAGCCAGTGCCCCTGTAGCTCAGTGGACAGAGCACCGGTCTTCTAAACCGTTGGTCGCAGGTTCGAGTCCTGCCAGGGGCGCACCCTTCGATAACAAGATACGGCGCATGTCACTAGGCGGTGATGTCGCTGAAGAGCCGCCTCAAATCAGCCGATATCACAACCTTGTTCCCGCGCGCCCATTTTTCGAATGACCGGAAATGGGCGACTGTCTCCGCGCGCCGTCCCAAACGGACATACATGTTAAGCAGCTTCGTGTGCAATGCCTCATTGGCATAATCGGTATCGACTGCCCGCGAGAGCGTATGCAAGGCCAACTCGTATTTTCCGTCATCGTCCCACAACTGCGCGGTGTTTTCCAGCGCCTCGACATATGCAGCTTTATACGCCTCCCGCCGTTCATCTACCCAGGCATCGGTGTGCCTTTGCAAAAACGGACCGCGATACAACTTCGCGACTCGTTGCCAGAGGTCAAGCGGATCGTCGGGATTGGAATAGCGCCCGGCCATTAGGAGCTCCACGAATTCCAAGGTGTCTGAATAAAACGGAATCTCCGGATTAATGCGATAAAAGGCGCCAGCGTGCATCAGTACGTCGAGGTTTATCGCCTTGTGCAAGCGCCTCTTGGTGACATGGAAGACATTCACCGCCGGATCCAATTCGAGATTTGGCCAAAAGGTCTCGCAGATCTCGTTTCTGGTAACGACGGGGCGGTCCAGTGCGAAAAATAAAAGTAATCTTGGTAAGTGGCCTTCCCAGTTTTCAATCAACCGATCCCCAAGGAAGACGTATCCTGGTCCCAGCGATAGCACCTTCAGGTCCGCATCGAGAGCATTCCGATACTCAAAGTGATCCTCAGTGACGAGTTGTTCATCACGCAGCATCACGGCGTGGCGCTTGGCAATCATCGACAGCCAGGGCATGCGCGGTAAGGTGCGCCCGTTGATCACCAGCTTGCATCGCGCCGGCAGATGATGAGACAATCGCTCGACAAAGCGCTGAATGTCGTCGGCTGCGTCTGCACGATCAAATTCATCCAGTATGAAAAACAACTCGCCATCGCTTAGTTCGGAAACTTCCCTCACGAAAGTCCGCAATAGAATATCAAAGTGTCGGTAGGGATCGTTATGTACTGACGGTGACAAATTGGCGAGGTGTCGTCCAAACGTCGGATGCAAATTAGACAGGTCGTGCACAATATGAATCAAGAAGTTTTGCAGATTTACGTCATCGATATCCATCGCGTAATAGCAGGTAGTCGTGTCTGGATCAGATAGAATCCTTGCAAGCAGCACAGACCGCAATCGGCTCGACGGATGCAACAACAGAATCTTCGACCCGCGCGCATGGGTCAAGAACGTATTGAGCGCTAAATCCAGGTTGGCGTGAATGTTCATTGTCTTCGTCTTAAGAATTGAGTAAACATAAAGTTATGGCAATTGTATCATAGTCAATAGTATTATTGCAGTCAAACAAGAGGTATATCTATAGATTCATCAGAAGAAAGTCGGTTTGGCCAATTGACGGGTCAGGCGGCTGCGCGAACCAGCCCGCCAGTTGCGCAGACTCTTGTAGTATAGGATCACGCGCGCGGTTCTTCGAGCGGGTTGCTGCGAACGCATCAGGGCGCAAGGCGCAAGCCTACCAGTATAATCATGCAAAGACATAATGAAATGTAAAAGTAAATTACGATTGAGCCAAGGCAGTGGCGAAGTTTAAGACGAGGCTAATAGGCAATTGACAGTGATTTCAATTGGTGAGCGAGCATCTACGCTCTCGAGTCGATTTCCATCCTGACCAACTCGCGACGGAGCGTTTTGCCGACGGCCGTCTTCGGCAATTCTTCAATGAAAGCAATGCGGCGCGGAATCTCGTAGGGCGCAAGCTTGTCTTCCAAGAAGGCTATGATGTCTTGCTCCGATACCTCTTGACCGGGCTTCAACACGATCCAAGCCTTGAGCGCTTCTTGACCAGGCCGATCCGGATGCGGGATGGCGGCGACGCCTACCTCAAGCACGGCGGAATGTCGGCTTATGGCGTCTTCAATCGCTGTCGGATAAACGTTGTATCCACCGATCAGCGCCATATCTTTCTTGCGATCAACGATATAGAAGTAGCCATCTTCATCCATCCGGGCAATGTCTCCCGTGTACAGCCAGCGCTTGCCGTCTTTTTCGCGGAGTACATTCTGGGTCTCGTCCAGCATGCCGTGGTAACCTACCATGACATTGGGCCCAGCCATCAAGAGTTCGCCGATCTCACCAACCGGCACATCCGTCTCTTCATCTTCGAGGCTGACGATTCGCATATCCATCTCGGGCAATGGCAAGCCAATCGAGCCCGCTCGATTTTCCTTGTAGATTGGATTGACATGCGTGGCGGTGGGCGCTTCGCTCATGCCGAAACCTTCGCGCACGGAACTGCCCGAAAGCCGTTCGAATTCCTCTTTGGTCGCCAGCGGCAGAGGCGCAGACCCACTCAGGCATAACTGCAATGAACTCAAGTCGATTTCCCCGCTTTGCACGCGCGGATGGTTGTTGATGGCGTTGTACAGCGCGGGGACGCCCGGAAACAGCGTGGTGCGGAAAGACTCAATGTTGCCCAGCACATCGTCTATATCACGCGGATTCGGCACCAACACAACACTGTATCCTCGATAGACGCTGGTGCTAACGACGACGACCAAGCCATATACGTGGAAAAAGGGAATCGCGCCCAGGAAGATCTGATCGCCGCTCGGTGAATCAAGCAGGTCGACAAATCCTTCCGTCTGCAGCATGTTCGCGACTAGCGCCCGATGTTTGGACATGGCCGCCTTGGAGACGCCGGTGGTCCCGCCGGTATATTGGAATATCGCCAGATCGTCCGGCGTCACGTCTACGGTCGAGCGCTTGCCAGCGTACTTTTGCAACAGATCCTGCAACCAATAATCGCCAGTCTCGACATCCGCCAGGAAGTGACCGTCTTTCTTCTCGCGCGCGATGGTGAACAACAATTTGGCCAGCGACGGCAGGTACTCCTTGATGTTTGCGGCGATCACCGTCTTGACTTTGGTACGTGGCTGGATCTGTTTTATCAAGGGGTAGAACAGCGTCATCGCCAAGACAAATTCGGCATCACAGTCGTTGATCTGATGCGCCATCCGTTCCGCCGGATAGGTCGGATTCGTCGCCGCGACCACGCCGCCGGCCTTGAGGATGCCAAAGAAGCTGATGACAAACGCGACCGAATTCGGCATTACGATGGCCACGCGGTCGCTCTTCTTCAAACCCAGATCTATCAAGGCGGCTGCCAGCGCATCGGAGGCGCGATCCAGCTCGGCATAGGTGACGGTCTTGCTCACGCGTCCCAGCACTGGAAGGGCTGCCGGCGTGATCAGCGCCGTATGATGGGGGATTCGCGCGGTTGTATCCTTGAGAAACTGGTGCAAGGGCACTTCGGGGAATTCCAGCGCGCTTGGCAATCCTACATCGTAACTGTTGATCCAGGGACGATCGGCGTACGTTACCATCGGTAATCGCTCCATATTTCAATTCATTGCAGACATTAGGCGCATTATATCATGATCAAGCGCAAATCTCATGCGAATAGCGCGCCTGGGCCAGGCAAAGCGGGGATTGCAGCTGCGGCTATCGCGGATTTGGACTTGGTCGCGAACTGCGCAATGAAGGGCCAAAACTTCTTCGCAATGTTGACGACGCCGCTAGTCGTCGAGCCATTCAGACCAAGCCACAGGAATGCGCGCGATGCTGCCTTTGTCATCGAGGCAAATGAGCTTTACGGTTGCGGAAAACAACAGCTCGCGGCTAGGCGTATCCAATACTTCGCACGAGAAGTCAATCGTCCGACTCTTGTATGTCTCTATCCAGGTACGCACGGTGACCAGTTGATCATAGCGGGCCGGCCGAAGATACTTCGCTCGCAATTCCCCCGCCGCCAGAAAGAAACCTTCGCGCTCTATCTCAGCGTAACTCCAGCCCCGTTCACGAATAAAGGCGCTGCGCCCCTCTTCAAACCATATGAGATAAGCGGCATGATGAACGACGCCCATTCTATCCGTTTCGGCATATCGCACATGAAAGGTAGTTTCGCTTGCAGTCGTCCGCCTCGCTGGCATTCTTGACCTCGCTTTCGAAGCTGGCGCCATGCGCAGTGTCGCCAAGGCAAGAGCATTATACATGCTATGAAAGCCGCGTGCTTTATGGGAAACTAGCGCCGACTAAAACACGCCAAAAGGACAGAAAATGTCGCGACTTACGCAGACGCTGCTCGTATTGCTGGCCACGCTATCCAGTTTCGCGATCGTGGTCGCGCAAGAATCTGACGATCGCTATGCCGGGGTCCCACAATCAAGAACAGCCGATGGCGCTTTCGTGCTCGGCGATCCGGATGCCGCCGTCAAGCTGATAGAATTCTCAGATTTCCTGTGCACGAGCTGCCAGAACTACGAACCGGTGATCGCCGACTTCATATCAAGATATGTTCTAACCGGCAAAGCGCAATTTGAATATCGCATGTTCCCGGTCGTCGACTCGGTGCTTTCTCCGCTGAGCGCGGCTTTGGTCGAATGCGCCGATGCCTTGGACAACGGCGCCTTCTGGCGCGCGCACGATGCCATGTTTGAGAGTGTGTCCACCGTTGGCTTCACCGTGCAATCATCGACATCATTTGCCCAGACGATGGCGCTTGATGAGACGGCGTTATTGGAATGCGCGGCTGAGGCAACGCAATACCAAAACGACCACGCCTACGGATTCAATTTGAACGTGCGCGGGACTCCGTCGCTTTTTGTTCAGTTCGGCGACGCCGATCCCATTGCCATCGCGACTGCCCTGCCCGAGCAATTCGATGCTATTGTTAACGCTCGACGTCCTATCGATCACGCTCCGGTAACGATGGAATCCGGACCCTACGCGGGCATGACTGCCTTTCGTCGTCAAGACGGCGGCTTTGTCTTGGGCTCGCCGGATGCCCCGCTGACGATCGTGGCCTTTGAGGATTTCCTATGCCCGCATTGTCAAAAATATCAGGAAACCGTGCGGCAGTTTATCGAGAACCATGTGCGTACCGGCCAGGCGCAATTCGAGTTTCGATTATATCCCTTGGTTAACCCGCAGTTCTCCGTCGCTTCGGCACAGATAGCGGAATGCATCGGCTACCTGGATCTTGGAGCGTTCTGGGTTGGGCACGACTTGCTGTACGAGTTCGCGGCATCCGGGGTCATCGGCGATGATGCCGCCCGCGCCATAGCCAATCTGCTCGGGATTGATCTGGATACGCTAAACGACTGTCGTGAAGGCGCGATGCAATTCTTGATCGACTCACATTTGGGTCAAGAAGCCGGTGTCAGCGGCACTCCGGCCGTGAGAGGACGACTTGATGGCGGAGCGCCGCAGATCATCTTCGCCGGGCAGCAAGCCATTGACCGCGGCGGCGCGCCAATTGAAGCGCTAGCCGCTCTGGCGACGGGTTCACCCGATGCTTCAGTCGGCGAACCCGAACGCAGCTTGCTCAACGATCGTCTGCTGGATGACATTAGCTTGCTTACGGGCGAACCCTGTGAAGCCCCCTGTTGGCGGAATATCACGCCCGGCGAAACCAGTTACGAGGATGCGCTGGCCAATATTGAAGCGCTCGAAAGCGCGACCACACTCCAGGCGGACGACCGTGCCATCACTTTTGCCGGGATTGGCGGCGATCCATGCTGCCAGATCATCAGCGACGACAATGGTTTGATCAGCACGATTCTGCTGCAGTTGAAACCGCAGATGCAATTCGGCGACGTGATCGCGCGCCACGGCGAACCTACCTACGTGCTTGGTCAGCCATTCAGTGATGCCGAGGCGATGCTCATCCACGTTTATCCCGAGCATAGCATGATCTTGTTTGTCATGGTGGCTGGAGCGGAAGCGGCCTTGGAGGAAAGCTCTCCTGTTGTCGCGAGCATGTACATTGCGGCAGATCAAATGAGTCAGTTGGTCATGTCGACGCCGCTGGATCGCTGGAAGGGATTTCTCACGTATGGCGAATACGTGGATGGCGAGTTTGACGTCAATCCTTGATGTTCACTTGCGCTGCTGATGACGCTTGCGCAGCTCGCGGCGCAAGTCTTCGAGCGTGATATCGAGATCAGCCATGAGCACCAGCGAGTGATAATACAGGTCGGCGAATTCGCCGATCTGCGCTTGTCTATCCTGCGCCAAAGCCGCGACAATCACCTCTACGGCCTCTTCACCGACTTTCTGCGCGATTTTGCCGCGGCCGCTGTCCAGCAGATGGTTGGTGTAACTGCCTGCGACCGGATTGCTTTTGCGATCCCAAACAATCGTTTCCAGCTGATCCAATATATCGGTCATTGTTTGCTCCCGGCTAGAGTCTTTCCGGTTTCCGCTGGAACTCTTCGATGCTGCGGAAGAAGCAGCTGCGCGCGTTGGTGTGGCAGGCCGGACCGGCCGGCTCGACCAATAGCAGCACGGTATCGGCATCGCAGTCGATCCGAAAATCGACTACACGCTGGGTATGGCCGGATGTTGCGCCTTTTCGCCACAATTCCTGCCGGCTGCGACTCCAAAAGACGGCATCGCCCGTCTCGAGAGTAAGGCGTAACGAGGTCTCGTTCAAGTGCGCCATCATCAGCACTTCCAGCGAATTGGCATCTTGAACGATGGCGGGTATCAAGCCGGCGTCATTCCATTTGATGGCCGCGATGGTTTCAGGGTTAAGTGGCATCGTCTCCATCCCATCCGGTCAGGCGCATGGGCACGTCCCGGTCATGCAGGTAGCGTTTCAGATCGCCAACGCGCAGCTCATTGAAATGAAACAGGCTCGCCGCCAAAGCCGCGTCGGCGCCACCCTCCACCAGCGCTTCACGAAAGTGTTCTTCACAGCCGGCCCCACCGGAGGCGATCACCGGGATTGACACCGCATCGGCAACGGCTCGCGTCATTTCTATATCGTAGCCGGACTTCGTGCCATCTTTATCCATGCTTGTGAGCAAGATTTCGCCCGCGCCGAGATCTTCTACTTCTCTCGCCCAGGCTACCGCTTCTTTGTCAGTCGGGATGCGGCCGCCATTGATATGCACCACCCATTTGCCGTTAATGCGGCGCGGATCAATCGCCACCACGATGCATTGACTGCCAAAGCCCCAGGCGCCTTCAGAAATGAGACCCGGATTCTTGACGGCCGCGCTATTTATCGATACTTTGTCCGCGCCGGCCAGCAAGGTCTCGCGGATATCTTCAATGGTTCGGATACCGCCGCCGACGCAGTAGGGAATGAAAATGCTATCCGCAACCTGGCGCACCATTTCCAGACGCGTATTGCGCGCTTCGTGGGAGGCGGTGATATCGAGAAACACCAGCTCATCGGCGCCTTCACGGTCATAGATCATGGCCTGCTCAACCGGGTCGCCGGCATCGCGCAGGTCGACAAAATTCACGCCCTTGACGACGCGTCCGTCTTTGACATCGAGACACGGGATAATACGCCTGGCCAGCATCAATCACCCTCCTTTGCCGCGTCAATAGCTTCGCTAAGCGAGAAGCGATTCAGATACAAGGCCATGCCTATAACCGCGCCGGCCACCCTGCCGCTGGCCGCCAGTTGCCGGATTTCCGCCAACTCACTGACGCCACCGGATGCAATCACTTGAAGATTTGTCTCGCGCGCCAAGCCGATCGTGCCGTCGATATCGGCGCCGCTCAGCATGCCATCACGGCTGACATCGGTGTAAAGCGCATGCAGCGCGCCGCGCTGCCGCATCCAGTTGCCGAAATCAATCGCGCTGAGCGTCGATGTCTTTTGCCAGCCATGCGTTGTAATCATGCCATCGCGCGAATCCAGCGCCACGCCGATGCTGTCGCTGCCGAATTGCCGCATCACCTCAATGAACGCCTCCGGGTCGCGCGCGGCCATGGTGCCGATCATCAGGCGCTTCGCCCCGGCGTCAAGGGCCGCGCTGATGGCTGCGGAATCGCGCAAACCGCCGGCGAATTGGACTTGCACCTCGAGGGCAGCCACCGCTTCCAAAATGCGCAGGTTTTCATTGGCTTTGGCAAATGCGCCATCCAGATTGACCATATGGATCCACTCGGCGCCTTGATCAATCCATGCGCGCGCGGTTGACACCGGATCGTCGCTGAAGACGGTTTGCTGCCCCGGATCGCCCTCTCGCAATCGCACGACTTTGCCGCCACGCAAGTCTATAGCGGGATAAATGATCATCGCCTTCCCCTATAGCTTCAGAAAATTTGCCAGTATTTGCAGACCGACCCGCTGACTTTTTTCAGGATGGAACTGCATGCCATAGATGTTACCTTGCTGCACAGCGGCAGCAAATTCAATGCCGTAGTCTACCGAGACGGCAACAGCGTCTTCGTCTTCCGGGGCGCAATAGTAGCTATGAACGAAGTATGCGTAGTCGTCGTCTCCCAGTCCTCGGTACAACGCCGAATCTCTTCGAATATCCAGACGATTCCAGCCCATGTGCGGCACCTTGCGATCAGTGAACTGCGGAAAACGCACGACGCGTCCGCGCATCACGCCCAGGCCGGGATGTTCACCCATCTCTTCGCCGATGTCAAACAGCATCTGCATGCCGACGCAAATGCCGAGATAGGGAACGCCCCGCTCAAGCGCTTTCAGCAGTGGCGCCACCAAGCCTTGTTTGTGCATTTGCGCCATGCCCGCGCCAAAGGCGCCGACGCCTGGCAAGATGATCTTATGCGCGTCTTCTAGGTCATGAGGACCGCGCGCCAAGCGCAGGTCGCTTGCTTCAAGACGCTTCAAGGCGTGCAAGACGCTCCGCAAGTTTCCCGCGCCATAATCGATAACGGCCAGCATTTCAGGCTCCCTTTAAGCACAAAAAAACCTCGCGGGTGAGCGAGGCGCAATCAAGAGACGTATTGACGAACCAGATCAAGCGTCGTGCGCCACACCCGCTGAAGCGACAATGCAATGATGATGGTTACGGCGCGACATTATGCATGACCCTCTTTCAAGATTCGGTAGCAGTATAGGTGAATGCCGCGTCAACGTCAATGCGCAAAATGCCTGAAAGCTACGGAAATTGCCGTCTCAAGCCGCTACTGCTATAATCGAATGATAACGTTCGTTCGTGCTGGCATAGGCGCCGGCAGGAGCATGTCGCATGCAAATCAACCAAATCGCCAGCATGATCGAGTGGCTTGACGAAGAACGCCGCCGCGACAAATCAACGGTTCTGGCCTTGGAAGAACGCTTCGCGCAGCAGTTGGACCTTTTCGACCAAATGCAGCGACGGGTCAAGAGCGTGGAATCCGATCAGTCGCAAATCAAACAAGAGGCTATGCCAGCGGACAAGGAGCGCGAGATCGTCGAGCAGCTTCGAATTGAGATGGTGCAAATGCTGGAGAATGCTGAAGTCCGGCGCCTGACCGCGGAACGAGAAGCGGAGCGGCGCGGCGAGATCCAGCGAGAGACCTTCCAGCGCTCAATTCGCGAGCTCAGTGAAAAGGCCGACCGCATCGAAAAGCAGCTGGCAAATGTCGGCGGATTGCAAAGCGAAGGCGACCGGCTCACCAACGCCATGCGCGTGCTCAATCAGGAAATGGACGACCTGACAAAACAGCTGGAAGGTCCCGACCGGCGCTTGACGTTTCTCGAAGAGCAGCGACGAACCGATACCCGCCGCCTGGCTGAGATCGAAACTGAACTGCCGGAATACAAGAAGTCTATGGACGGCATTCTGCCCAAAATGGCCCTGATCGAAGATTTGGCGGTTCGCAACGAACGGCGTATACAGGACTATAATCAGATCGACCGCGAACGCCGCGAACAGCTCCAGCAATTCATCGACCAGCAGCAGCTTCTAACCCAACAGCGCGACCAACAGATGGCCGATCTGTCCAAGCGCTTTGGCATGCACGATGAAGAATTGCAGAAGAATATCGAACGCTTTGAGATCTGGGCGCAAGCCTATCGCGAGATGAAACGGATCATTGACGATTTCAATCGCATCGGCGACCGGCTGGAGCGCAGAATCAACGAAGTGGCCGAAATGCAGCGCTTGAGTGAAGAACGATTCCGCCAGGAATGGGACGATTGGCGAGACGAAGACCAAAAGCGCTGGAAACAGCTGACGCTATCCAGCGATGAAGTATGGCGCAATCATGACCGCGAATTCGAGAGCTTCATTCGGCGCGTGAACGACATTGAAGATATGGTGCCCGACGTGCGCAGCAATATCGAAAGGCTGTGGCAATTGGAGCGCGCGCGCGCCGAATTGTACCGGGAACGGTATCAGGCGCTGCTGCATGAATTTGACAGCGGCCTCGATGGCGAAGACGGCGACTTGCGCCAGCGCAGCGCCGACCTGATCGATAGCAGAATCATCGGCAGTCAATAAATGCGGGTCATCGGCACCTCTGGCCATGTCGATCACGGCAAATCGACCCTGGTCGAGACGCTCAGCGGCATCAACCCGGATCGTCTGGCCGAGGAACAGAGCCGCCAGATGACCATCGACCTGGGCTTCGCCTGGATTCGGCTCCCCAATGGCGAAGCCGTCGGCATTGTCGATGTCCCGGGACATCGCGATTTCATCGAAAACATGCTGGCCGGCGTCGGTGGTATTGACGCGGCGCTGCTGGTCATCGCCGCCGACGAAGGCATCATGCCCCAAACCCGCGAGCACCTCGCCATCCTTAAACTTTTGGATGTGCGCAATATCATGGTGGTGATCAGCAAGATCGATCTGATTGACGATCCCGAGTGGATCGAGTTGGTGCAGCTTGAAATTGAAGAATTGCTGGAGCAGCATCAGCTTGACGGTTGTCCGATAGTCGCAATTTCCGCCCATACCGGCGCCGGCATTGACGAGCTCGTGGGCGCGCTGCAGCTCCTGCTCGAAGCATCACCGGAACGCGCCAACCATGGCCAACCGCGCCTGCCAATAGACCGGGTATTTGTCATCAGTGGCTTTGGCGCCGTGGTCACGGGCACGCTTTCCGGCGGAATTCTGGCTGTCGGCGACAGCGTTGAGCTGCAGCCTTCCGGCCGGCGGGGACGCATCCGCGGCTTGCAGAGCTATAAGCAGACCGTTGACTGCGCGGAACCCGGCAGCCGCGTGGCGGTAAACATCACGGGCATCAGCAACCAGCAGATTCGTCGCGGAGATGTCCTGGGTCACCCGGGAGGCATCCAGCCGACGATCCTGGCCGACGTCCGGTTTTCCTTGCTCGCTGACGTCGAGCGACCGCTGGCGCATAACGCCCAGGTGAAATTCTTCAGCGGCGCGGCCGAATCCATCGCTAATGTGCGGCTCCTCGACAAAGATGCGCTGGCGCCGGGCGAGGATGGCTGGCTGCAGATCCGCCTTCGTGACGAGCTGGCGCTGGCCCGCGGCGATCGCTTTGTCTTGCGCTATCCTTCCCCGCCCCAAACCATCGGCGGCGGCGTGATCGTCAACGCGCATCCCGGCCGTCGACGCAAGCGCTTCCAGAGCGAGATTATCCAGGATCTCGAAACTCGCTTGAGTGGTTCGCCGGCGGAGCGGCTTGCCCAGGCTGCAAGGAGCAACAGGCCGCAATCCGGGACAGACCTGCGGAAGACACTCGGATATGACAGAGACGAGTTTGCCTCTGCGCTGGCTCAAGCGCTGCAAGAAAATCTGGTGCTACAGCTTGAAGACGAGCGCCTGTGGTCGGCGGAATCCTGGCGAGCATTGGCTGACCAAGCCCATCGGCAGCTGGGAAACTTTCACCAGCAGCAGCCGCTGCGCCTCGGCATTCCGCGCGCGGAATTCCGCAGCCGCTTGAAGATCGCCGCCGATCTCTTGGACTCGTTGGTCGCGGCGGACGAGCGCTTCTGCGCTGAAGCCGGGTTCATTCGCTTGCATGATCACCAGATTGTCTTCACTGACGCGCAACGCGCCAAAGTCGACCAACTGCAGAAGCTCTTGCGCGAGCAAGCATTTACGCCGCCGTCAATCGAAGAGATGAACCGGCTGGCGGGAGAGGACGTGGTGCGCGCCCTGCTTGATCTGCGCGAACTGATTAACGTCAGCGACAAGATCGCTTTTGCGCGCGCGAGCTACGATCACATGGTGGCTGAAATTCGAAAGCATATCCTGGATCAGGGCGAGATCAATGCCAAAACCGTGCGCGACGCCTTCGGGGCATCGCGCAAATATGCCATCGCCATGCTGGAACATCTCGATTCCCTCGGCGTCACCCAGCGCATCGGTGACGAGCGCAAGCGCGGGCGGAATTTCTAGCGCGCCCTTTCTCGCCCCAGGCGGAAGTCTACGGCGCTTGCAGCTTGAGCATTATTTTGTCACCCAGCTGAACATCCAGGCGCTCCGCAGCGTTATCGTGATTGGCGCCGATTTCCAAGAATCCGTTGCTGTCGATCTGGGCCAGAATGGCGCCTAGCGGCGCCTCATGGTAGGCATGAGAAATGCCATGGATGGTATGGCTGTGAATCGTGGTATTGGTCTCGGCCGCGGCGAATCGCATCGACGGGAATGCATCGTGCCATAGAGGATCAAGCTCGAGATTGCCCTCGTTTAACCAGCGCAGTTTTCCGATACTGGTGATGATGTTGCCAAAGTGATCAATATGCGCGACCTCGCCCGTAAGACGCTCGCGGCCGAAACTCAGTTGTGGCGCGGGAAAGGTGAAGATGGACTCCAGCGCTTTTCCCATCTCGGGAAACTTATTGGGCGATTGCGCCAGATGGGCGGCGGCCGGCGCAAAAATGTCTCGCCCGTGGAAGGTCCGGCTTACTGTTGGCCGGCGGAAACGCGGCGCCTCCAATGCGACGGCGTCATAAGCGCCATGGGCCGTCGCCAACAGGTAGCTAAGTACGCCATTATCGGGCGCGACAAAGAAGTAATCTCCAAAAGAAACGGCAATGGGCAAGCGCGCGCTGCCCACACCTGGATCGACTACCACACAAAATACAGTACCAGGCGGAAAGTAGCTGTAGCTATTGAGCAGCGCGAAGGCCCCCTCGCGCACGTTCTGCGCTTCAATGTCATGGGTAATGTCCACCAGTTGAAGGTCGGGCGCTATACTCAGCATTACCGCCTTCATCGTGCCGATGTAGGTGTCCTTCAATCCGAAATCAGTCAGGATTGCGACTATTCCCGCCATGATGCTTTCCGTCTTGCTTGCGCTTGATCTAGTTTGATTCTATCGCATCGTACCTAAATCTGCGGCAAAAGCCGAAATCCATGCGCAATGCCATCCTACGATTTACAATACAATGTACAAGGGATTTGAGCATGCAACGTAATCGCCAGCAACTTGAGCAACTGGAATCCGACGCGCTCGCGCCCTACGCGTTAGCCAGCGGCAGCAGCCGCGGCCGCCTCCATCACGAGCCGGAACCGCGTTATCGAACGGCCTTCCAGCGCGATCGGGATCGAATCGTACATTGCGCGGCTTTTCGTCTGCTGGAATACAAGACACAAGTGTTCGTCAATGACGCCGGCGATTATTTCCGCACCAGATTGACCCACACGCTGGAAGTGGCGCAAATCGGGCGTACGCTGGCTCGCGCCTTGGGCGCCAACGAAGATCTTGTCGAAGCGATTTGCCTGGCGCACGATCTCGGACATCCGCCCTTCGGCCACGCGGGAGAGGGCATTCTCAACCAGCTGATGGCGGGCTGCGGCGGATTCAACCACAATCACCAGAGTTATCGAGTCGTGACCAAACTGGAGAGACGCTATCACCATTGGAATGGCTTGAATCTGACCCTGGAAACGTTGGAAGGCATCGCCAAGCACGAAACCGATTACGATGTCAGCGCTTTGGTCGGCATCGCCGAAGATACTGGACCCAGCATTGAAGCGCAGATCGCCAACCTCGCTGACGAATTGGCGTACAATGCGCACGATCTGGATGATGGCTTGCATGCCGGATTGATTACGGCAGATGAATTGGGACAACTCGAGATTTGGCGACGGGTGGTGGAACACAGCGGCTGGAACGGCGAACAACTGGATGAAGTTGTGCGACACAGTCTCATCCGTGAGCTGGTCGGTATGCTGGTTGACGACGTTCTGACACAGTCGGCGGACAACCTTGAATCGGCCAAGCCGCAATCGGCCGCCGATGCCCAGCGGCATCCGCAGCCGCTGGTCACGCACAGCGAAGCGCAAAAGCGCGACAACGCGGCGTTGAAAGCCTTTCTCTTCAACAAGATGTATCGTCACTATCGCATTGTGCGGATGCAGGCGCGGGCCGAGCACGTGCTGCAGGCGCTGTATGATAGTTATGTGAAGGCGCCGCTGCAGCTGCCGGACGAGTATCGTGCTAAACTGGATCAGGAGATGCGCGAGCGCGTGGTAGCCGATTATCTGGCCAGCCTGACCGACCGCAGCGCGATTCAGCAATACCGTCAATTCTTCGAACCGCTGACGCGATCCTGAGCGAGACTGAACTATGCCTGGCGAAACCCTGCTAAACGAGCGTTACGAGCTTGTCGCCCAACAAGGATCCGGCGGCATGTCAGTCATCTACAAGGCCCAGGATCGCTCGCTTGGGCGTATGGTAGCGGTCAAGATTCTCCGGCCCAGCCTGACGAAGGACCCCTCTTTTCTCGAGAAGTTTCAGCAGGAAGCGCGCAGCGTGGCCGTAATGTCGCATCCCAACATCGTCACCGTGCACGATGTCGGCAGCGACGGCGCCACTCACTATATCGTCATGGAAATCATTGAGGGGCAGGACCTCAAGAAAATCATTCGCACACACGGCGCGCTGCCATTTGATCGCGCGCTCAGCTATTCGATACAGATATGCGCCGGCCTTGGCTTTGCGCATCGATCACATTTGGTGCACGCCGATGTCAAGCCACAAAACGTCTTGATCAATCGGGACGACATCATCAAGATCACTGATTTTGGCATCGCGCAAGCCGTCACTGATACCATGCCGCAAACGCGCAGCGATGTCGTCTGGGGCAGTCCCCATTACTTCGCTCCCGAGCAGGCGCGCGGCGAGAAACCGTCTCCCGCCTCCGATGTATATTCCATTGGCGTGGTCATGTTTGAGATGTTCACCGGTCGCCTGCCTTATGTCGGGACATCGCAGCGCGAACTGGCATTGGCGCATCTTCAGGCGAAGATACCTTTGGCGCGGGAGTTCAATCCCAACGTGCCCGAGGTGTTGAGCAACATCATCGCAAAAGTCATGAGCAAACGTCCCAACGATCGCTACAAGCACGCCGATCAATTGGGGCATATCTTGCAGCAGTTGCGCGAGCGCGCCAAAGCGCCGCAGCGGCCGTCTGCTCTGGGTCCGCTGCCGGGCGAATCACGCGCCAAGCCACCGGCAACCGGTCTCCCATCCGCCACCGCGGCTCCCAGACAAGGCATACCCGGTCCCCCAGTCACGCGCTCTGGGACACCTATCCCTGCGCCCAGGCCGACAGTGTCTGCAACTGCGCCGGCAGCTCAACCATTCCAGCCTGCGCCATCAGCCGCGGCAACTGACGACAGCGCGATTCCGATGCCGCCGAATCCGCTTTTCAATCGCGATGGTACGCTCAATCTTGAAGCCACCGGCGGATATACCAGCCCCTTCATGCCGCAGCGTCAGGAGAAGAGCAGCGGCATCGATGCGGTAACTATTATCATGATATTGCTGGCGATAATTGCGGTCGCCGGTCTCGCGCCACTGTACCTGTTTGGCGTCTTGCCGGCATTGACTTGACCTCGCGGCATCAACGCCGAAATTCGCTGGCCAGTTGTTCGCGTGTCATATGCACCAGCGTCGTGCGTCCGTTGGGAGACGCCAAGGGCGACGGACAGCGCTCCAGGCCGGCTACCAGGCTTTTCATCTCGTCGCTCTGGAGAATCTGCCCGCTTCTGACCGCAGCGACCCCCGCCAGCGCAGCGATGGCATCCTCCGGAGACTTGCTTCCGCCGTTCAGCCGCGCCAGCAATGCTGTAATGACATCGCTCGACCGCAGCGACGCCACACAAAGCGGCAGCGCCCGGACAGTAAAGGTGTTGGGTCCGAATTCCTCAATTTCGAAGCCGAGCCGGGCGAAGGTATCGGCCAGCTCGCCCAGTCGTGAAGCGTCATCGGGAGATAGCAGAATGGTCTGGCTTTCGCCGGGCTTGACAGTTTCCAGCTGTCCCGATTCGTGTTGTTCGCGAATTTGCTCATACAGAAGGCGCTCGTGCGCGGCGTTTTGATCAACCAGGTACATGCCGGCTGGACCTTCCGCGACTATGTACGATGCGCCGATTTGCCCGACCACGCGCAGCAGCGGCAAGGTGCGGGGCTTTTGCGGGCCATCCGCGGCTTCGGGAATAAAGGCGAGTTCAGCATCATCAAATGAATCGCCGCTCTCCAAAAAACGAATTGACGATCGTAACGGCTGATAATCGACGACAGACTCATTTGAGCCGCTCGAAGTCCAGGGATCCGTCGCGGCCGCTTCCGGTTCAGCCGTCTGCAGCGCTTGCCGCACGGACCGCTGCACTGCGGCGAAGACCTGATAGCCGTCGCGAAAACGCACTTCAGCTTTGGTTGGATGCACGTTGACATCTACTTGCTCGGGCGGCAAGCTGATCAACAGCGCCGCCAGCGGGAATCTGCCCGCGTTTATCATGCCGTCGTAGGCTTGTGTCACGGCGTGCGACAGCGAAGCGTCCTGTATCGCCCGACCGTTGACAAACAGGATGATTTTGCTGCGGTCTTTGCGCGTCAAGCTCGGCCAGGACGCGTATCCGCGCACTCGAATCGGTATCGATCCTCGCCAGCCGCTGTCATCGCTCGCAACCGCCACCATTCGATTGAAGGCGTCTTTGCCAAATACTCGCGCAGCTACGTCCGCCAGGTCGCCCTGCCCGGAAGAGCGAAATCGCTCGCGACCATCCTGCCGGAGCGCGAATGCGATTTGCGGATACGCCAAAGCGTAGCGCTCCACCACCTGAAGAATATGTCGCTTTTCCGTGACGTCCCGCTTGAGGAATTTCAAGCGCGCCGGCGTGTTGAAGAATAGATTCTCGATTGTGATCACGGTTCCGGCCGGCGCGCCGATGCTGCGCTGGGTCTGGATGTCGCCGCCGTTCAATCGCATCGACCGGCCCATATCATCGTCGCGATGCCGAGTGTGCACTGTGACCTGGCTCACCGCCGCGATACTGGCCAAGGCTTCGCCGCGGAATCCCAATGTGGATATGGCCTGCAAATCCGCGCTGTCCCGCAGTTTGCTGGTCGCATGGCGTTTGAATGCCAGCGCCAACTCGTCGTTTCGTATGCCCGCGCCATTGTCGGAAATACGCATCAGGCGTTTGCCGCCTGCTTCGGCCTCGACATTTATGGATGACGCGCCGGCATCAATGGCGTTCTCGATCAATTCCTTGATCGCGGAAGCCGGTCGTTCGACGGCTTCGCCGGCGGCAATCCGCGAAACTACCGATTCCGGCAAGATGACAATCGACATGATTACGAGTGTGCCTGGGCAATGGAACAGCGTTTGAAGTATAGCAGAAACTTGTGTCCCGAGGTGGAGATACTCTGCCTGCGCTGCTATAGAACCGACTTGATTGGCATTTGTCTCGCTGCTATAATTCGGCGCATTGCGCCACCCTAGCTCAATTGGCAGAGCGATCGCTTCGTAAGCGATAGGTTATGGGTTCAAGTCCCATGGGTGGCTTATCAGCGAGACGGCGCCGTTGCCATTGGGGCGGGTTACGCTGAATCTTACCAAGTGAATATGAAAAGACGGTGATCGGGAGCAGTAGACAATCCCCTTCGTTGAAGAGAATGCGGGCCCCAGGCTGCGAGCCCGCTGACGAATGATTGTCGAAAGTCGCCCGGGAGTTGCCCGAAAGAACGCATTCGCTAGTAGATTCGGGACGGTTCACGCCCGTTATCGCGTATTAAGTGCAGTGGAGTCTGTCTCCGCTGAAACAAGGTGGTACCGCGAAAGTCAGCCTTTCGTCCTTGTCTGGGATGGGAGGCTGTTTTGCTTATGAGTCAGAAGGAATACTGCGATGAAGGTTAGCGCCAAAGCGGATATGCCGCGCAATTTTGACTTTGCCGAAGCCGAAGCCCGACTCTATGACTGGTGGGAGGAACGAGGCTGGTTCAAGCCGGAAGTCGTCGCCCCGGATGCCGAGCCCTTTGTCATCAGTATGCCCCCGCCCAACGTCACCGGCAGTCTGCATATTGGGCACGCCCTTTTCACGGCGCTCGAAGATCTGATGATTCGCTATGAACGCATGCGCGGACGGGCGGCGCTTTGGGTGCCCGGCACCGATCACGCCGGCATTGCCACCCAACTGCAAGTCGAGAAGATGCTGCGCGATGAAGGCAGCAGCCGCGAAGCAGTTGGTTATGAAGAATTCTTGCGACGCACGTGGCAATGGAAGGAAGAACACGGCGGCACGATCATCCGGCAGCTGCGGCGGCTGGGCGCCAGCTGTGATTGGGATCGCGAGCGCTTCACTCTTGACGACGGCTTGTCCGAAGCTGTCCTGCAAGCGTTCCTGACGCTTTGGGAACAGGGTCTGATTTATCGTGGGCCGCGCTTGGTCAATTGGAGCCCGGGCCTTCAAACCGCTGTCTCCGACCTGGAAGTGGAAACATCCGAGGAAGAGGTCATTCTCTATTTCTTCAAGTATCCGGTGGCGGGAGGCGGTCATGTGCCGGTTGCCACCACTCGCCCGGAGACCATATTGGGCGATACTGCCCTTGCCGCGCATCCGGAAGACGAGCGTTATCGGGATTTGAAAGGCAAAACCGCCCATGTGCCGATGCTTGGCCGCGAAATCCCCATCATCGCTGATGAATATGTCGATCGCGAATTCGGTACGGGCGCGTTGAAGGTCACGCCGGCGCATGATTTCAACGATCATGAAATGGCCAAACGTCACGACCTGCCGCTGCTCAACGTCCTCAACAAAGACGCCAGTATGAACGCCAACGCGGGCAAATACGCCGGCCTCGACCGTTACGATTGTCGCCAGCAGCTTTGGCAAGATATGGAAGCGGCCGGACTTACAATCAGAACCGAGCCTTACGTCACGCGCATTCCGCGCAGTCAACGCGGGGGCGAAGTCATTGAGCCGATGATGAGCACGCAATGGTACGTCAAAATCCAGCCCTTGGCGGAGAAGGCGTTAGCAGCAGTGCGCGACGGGACCATCAAGATCGTGCCCGAGCGTTACGAGAAAGTCTATTATCACTGGCTGGAGAATATACAAGACTGGTGCATCAGCCGGCAATTGTGGTGGGGACACCGCATACCCGCTTGGTATCGCGAAAAGGACGGCGATCCCGAAGGCGAAGTCTATGTCGGCAAGGACGCGCCAGCGGGCGATGGCTGGATCATGGAACAAGATGTGCTCGATACCTGGTTCAGCAGCGGCTTATGGCCCTTCAGCACGCTGGGTTGGCCGGAAGAATCCGAGGCGCTCGAACGCTACTATCCGACCCAGATCATGGAGACCGGGCACGATATTTTATTCTTCTGGGTAGCGCGCATGATCATGATGGGGCTGTGGTTCACCGATACCCCGCCCTTCCATACCGTGTATCTGCATGGGCTGGTACGCGACAAATTCGGCCGGCGCTTCAGCAAGTCGCTGGGCAACGGCATCGATCCGCTCACCGTCATCGACAAATCCGGCGCCGATCCGCTGCGCTTCACCTTGATCACCAGCGGCACACCGGGCAATGACGTCAACCTGGACGAAACGCGCGTCGATCATACTTTTCGTTTTGTCAACAAAGTGTGGCAGATCACCAGCTTTATCAACATGAATCTCGATGGCGAGTTGGAGTCGGGATTGCCGCCGCTTGACCAACTGGATTTGCCGTCGCGCTGGATCCTGAGCCGACTGCACCGCCTGATCGGCAATGTACAATATCTCTTCGATATCTATCAATATGGTGAAGCGGGCAGTCAAGTGCTCGCCTTCATGTGGGACGAATTCGCGCCGACCTACCTGGAAATAAGCAAACACGCCATCTATGAGGGAGCGGAATCCGACAAGCAGGCGACGCGTCGCGTCCTGGTCGCCGTCCAAGACGCCTGCCTGAGAATGCTGCATCCTTTCATGCCCTTCATGACCGAAGAAGCCTGGCGCTACATCCCGCACGAGGGCGAAGCGCTGATCATCGCCGAATGGCCGTGCGCCAATGAACAATTCATAGATGACGACATTGAGGCGCGCATGAACGCCTACCTCGAGATTGTGCGAGATATCCGCAATACGCGCAGTGAATTCAAAGTCGATCCGGGCAAACGCATCGCCGCCTGGGCTTATGAGACCGCGTCCACAATCGAATTGACGAAAAACGCCTATATCCTCAAACGCTTGTGCAATGTGGAATCGCTGCAAATGTTGGATGCGAATTCACCGGTCCCGTCCAATTCAGCAAGTATAGTGGTGGGTGATATCACCTTGTATCTGCCGCTTGAAGACATGCTCGATATCGAAGCTGAATGCGAGCGACTGGCCAATGACAGCGCGCGGCTCCAGACCCAATTGGAAAAGACGCGCAAGATGCTCGCCAACGAGAACTTCGTCAACAAGGCTCGTCCCGATGTTGTACAGCGCGAACGCGATCGACTTGTCGAGCTGGAGGCGGCGTATTCCCAGGTCGAAGAGCGCCTGGCGAGTCTGTGTCCATAACCGCTGGGCTACAAAACCCGCGGTCTTAGTCAGCTGACATCGCTTGTATCCGACGCCATTCGGGCGCTGGGAAGTAAAGCCGCTTTTGTCTCTGATCTATCCGCTATAATACGATTGTCGGGAATCGATTTTCGAGGATCGTCTTTGGCCGATACATTTAAGGTCTGCCCGATCTGTCAGGCGCGGAACTCAAGTAATGCCTCCAGGTGCGCCACCTGCGGAACGTCCATTTCGGATGTTACCGCCTGGCGAGAGGAAGACTACCAGCAGCCTCGAACGGATTATGATTTTCGCTACGGAGAAACCGATCTTTCCGAGGCGACCGTCTATGACCGGGGGCGGCTGCTTTCGCTGGCGTCAGCGGCAATTCTGGTTCTGGCAGTCGGGATGATGGCTGCGGCATTCCTGCTGCAAGGGGCGGGCCGCGAACCGGCGGCGGTCATACCCGCTACCGCGGCCGCCACGCGCAGTCGGCCGCAATTGCCCACGGTAACGCCGGGGCTGCCTTCCGCCACCTTCACGGCAATCCCTACACAAACAGAGGTTCCGACCATCACACCTACGCCGCGTCCGTGCATTCACAGTGTTTCCGCAGGAGACTCGCTGATTAGCATAATCTCCGGCTGTGGGCACCGCAGCTTGGATATTATGCCCACCGTAGTCGCGATCAACGGCATCGTTGACGAGACGCGCATCTTGATCGGACAGGAAATCGTCGTGCCTTGGCCCAGCCCAACCGCTGACCCGCAGGCGACGGCCGCCCCGGCGATAGATTCGGCGGCCCTCTCCGATGATGATGCGAATGCCGACGAGTTTGCGCCGCTCTCGTTTGATCCATTCGCGCCCACGCCAACGGCCACGCTGCTGCCCGGCTTGATGTGGCATCGGGTGGAGACGGGCGAAACCATGATTGCCATTGCCGTCCAATACAATACCAACGCCAAGATCCTCTCCGATTTGAATCCTGAAATCGAGTTTGCGCTATGCGAATTCGGCCAGGCTTATGGCGGGCCGGAATGCATTGTCGAATTAAGCGTGGGTCAGACCATGCGCGTGCCGGCGCCGACACCCACGCTCACGCCTTGGCCCACAGCATCCGGGAGCGAAACGCCAACGCCGATTCCCAGCGCGACTGAAAACACGCCGCATATCCTGAGTCCTCCTAATCAGGCTTTCTTCGGGCCGCAAGATCAGATCACCCTGCGCTGGATCGCCACTGGCACGCTGGCTCAAGACGAAGTATTCCGCGTCGCCCTGTCAGACATCGCCACCGGCGTCACCGACACTGCGGATACGCGCGATCTGCTCTTCATCATACCGCCGCAATGGCAAGCGACGGACGATCAGCGACACACATATTTATGGCAAGTGAGCATCGTCAACATCGATTCGGGAGCTGTCAACCGAACGACGGAAACGCGAACGCTGGTTTGGCGCGGCGCTGGAGCGAGCAATTGATGCGACGCCTGATCTTGGCCCCCTTCGTGACGATGCTGACGATTCTGTGCGGCTGCAATATCGACGCGCCCGTCCGCGTTTCCTCACCGACGCCGGAACAGCAGATAATCGCCACGCCATCGCCACCGCCTGCGTCCACCGCGATCCCGCCTTCCCCGGCCCCTACCGCGACAGAACCGCCTACCCTGGAAATCGCGAGCGCAACCGCAACCGAAACGCCGATTCCGGCAAGCCCGACTATCGCGCCAACGGCGACATCGCCATTCTTCGAATACGTCGTGCAACCGAACGATTCCATGTTCTACGTTATTCAGCTTCCTCAGCACGGTTATAGCTATGATCCTCAAGTGGCGGCTACGGTAGTCGCGCTCAATGACAATATCGCCAATATGGATTTCCTTCCCGTTGGCGAGACAATCTTGATCCCGAGGCCGACGACGACTGCCACCGCCCAGGGCGCCAGCGCCACTCAGGCGATTTTGGCGACGATCGGCGTCGACGACTCAACGGGCGCCAGGTTGATCTCAGGCGTCCTGGTCGGTTGTTATGAAGTGGAAGCGGGCGATTCGCTGGTGGATATCGCTCTGCGATACAACACCACTTTAGAGGTCTTGAGCAACCTTAACCGGGAGATCGACTGGTTTGGCTGCGCTTTCACTGAGCCAAGCGGCGGACCCGACTGCAATCCCAACATTCAAATCGGACAATGCATCAACGTGCCACAGCCGACGCCGCTGCCGAGCAAGACACCAACGCCAACCGGGGACGAGACCGCCACACCCACAGCCACTCATCGTCCGCCCCGCTTGATATACCCCGCCGACAATGCCGTGATTCCGCCGGGACCGCTGCTGATTCAGTGGGTCGGTCTCAGTGGCATCGGCGCCGCCGACGAGTACTTGATCGAAATCGTCGATCAGACGTCCAACATGTCAGTGCGCCGCGCTAGCCATACCAACACCTTTCTGGCGCCGCTAGAGTTGGTTCCGGACGACGGGCAAACACACGTGATGCAATGGCGGGTCAGCGTTGCGCGCCACGATGACCAAGGCGTTTACCACTATGTTGGCGGCGTCGGCGAGTGGCGCTCGTTTGAGTGGATGAGCAGCTGATCCAGGCAGAGCGGCGCATTTGATTAGCCTACGCGCGCGCCGCTTGCTTCCGCAGCAGTCTGAAGGCTTCAAAGGCGGGGCGCTCGACGCCATTGGCGTCAAACAGGCTGAAGAAACAGCCCTCTTGATCACCGACAGCGCAGCCGTTCAGATTGTACAGAAACATGCCCTTGATGTACGTCAAGCTAGTCGCCAGTTCATAAGCATGCGTGACATAAGCAGCTTGTTCCGCCTCATCGGTGTATTGCAGCCATTCCAGTCCCTCGGCGGGGATGGCCAGATTGGCGCCGTCGGTCGTTCCCCATCCGACCTGGGTCACATATATCGGCATATGGGAGGCGCCGTTGCGCGTCAAGATATGGTCGTAAAGATATAAAATTTCGCGAAAGTACTGAAAATACGATTCATAATGTGAATCGATTCCGGCCGGCTGTTGACAACAGAACAGTCTTGGAGGCACAGCCGAAGCGCCGAAGATCGCGCCAATGCCGTCACTGTATTCGGTAGCCCCCGCCAGCAACATATTTTGCAGAAAGGTGCCGGTCTCAATCGAGTTGTAGTGATCGGTGAATCCGACAGGCGCCAAGCCGCCGGTGATGACCAGGGCCGCGCTGTCGGCTGATTTTATTGCGTCGAAGGCCGCGCGCAGATATTCCAGGTATTGCGCCGCGCCTATGTCTATTCGGTCCGGAAGCGCAAAATCGCCGCCCGGCAGCGCCCGCGGCGGTTGATCGAATACGGGCGCATTCCAATACTTCAGGATATTCGGCGCTTTCCAAATCTCATAGGCATCCACAACGCCGGCATAGCGATGCGCCAGCACTGACATGAAGTCGCCGAACTCGTCAGGATCTTCCGGCGGTCCCGTGTTCATGCGCAGAGTCCGGCTCAAGCGCGCTTGATACGATCGTCGCGTCCATCCCGGCGCGTCATGAATGTTGAGTAGTATCCGTATGCCGATTTTGTCGAGTTCCTCGATGGTCGCATCCAGGGCTGCAAATTCGAATTGCCCCTCAACCGGTTCGATTGCCGCCCACGAAACTTCCAGCTTGACCCAGTTAACGCCCAGTCGCGCCGTTTGATGGCCGATCGCAGCGGCGCTTTCTTGCGCTGCAAAAGCTGCGATGCCGAAGGCGAAATCTTCACGTTGCGTCGAGTTGACGCGCTTTGGCAGCAGCAGCGTCTGACCCAGCATGATCCGGTTGTCGCTCCCGATCCCGTTCAGCGAGCGCAACTCAGCCGCCGATGAGCCAAATCGGCGCGCGATGCGATAGAGCGTATCGTCGGTCTTGACCTCATACGACAGCACCAGATTGTCATTCAGCTTGGGCACCAGCAGCGCCTGCCCTTGCGCCAGCAGATCGGCATCTGTCAAGCCGTTAAGCGCGCGGAGGACGCGCGGGCTGATGTTGTAGCGCTTGCCAATGGAATACAGCGTATCGTGGGGCTGCACGATGTAGGTCTCGATGCCGGGCGCTGAATAGGCAGCCGAATCGCCACCGATGTATTTGGCGGCATCGTCTGCGGCAACCTGGCCCAGGCGCGCGAACATCAACAGGGCGATGATGGCCAAGGCAGCCGCATCACGCAGCAAACGCTCCGCCAAACGGCAGTTGCACGAGACCAACTCGTGAATGCTTGGTCGACTGACTGCTACGCCTCGCATTGCGGTGTCTTTTCTCATCCCTTGGTCGGATTCAATCAGTCTGCTCTCATGCTACATCTCGGCGGAATTGACTTCCAATGCCGCCGATCTACGACTGATCTACGTTCAACCGACTATGGAAAAGAAAAGGCGCGCGCAGCGTAGCTGTCTTGACTCTCTATCGTGGTCAAGCGGGCGCCCCGTTCGGGATCGTACCAGCCGATATTCAGCTGATACTCGCCTGCCGCGAGCGAAGCAGTGGGCAGATAATAGACATCGCGGAATACCGCCGCCAGCGGCCAATCGGTCGAATCCAGCCGACCGCCTTGCGGGTATTGATCGTATTGCGACCAGAGCGCCGTGCCACTCTCAGGATTGATTTCGCCATTGACGTGGACATAGGACTTCAGCGCTCGGTCTGAATGCGACAGCGGCCGCCAATAGACCCAGACCAGCAACTCGCCGGTAGGCAGAGGCTTCTCAAAGAATCGTATGTCCACGAGCTCGACGATGTCGCCAAATTGAGTTCTAGCCGTCTCTTCTTCGCCGGCTACCTGCCAGCTTTTGAACTGGAGAATCGCCAAACCCGAGACGTCAGTCTGCAATACCGGCTGCATCTGCGCCCGCATCCAGGTCTCGACCACCCCGGCGTTCGGCCAGTCCGGATTGGCGTTTGACACCACATAGATGTTGGAATACTGATCACGAGCCCGCTCCAGAACGGCGATGATTGACTCGGACGATTGACCCGGATGCTCAGGCAGCGCGATGTCTTTCGCTGCGCCGCGATAGTAGTAGCCGAAGGCCGCATCCGCGCTCAACTGAATCACCAGGTCATCCGCGCCGACGCGCTCGTTCAGGAACGCGCCGAGCTCGTCCCAGGCGGGAGACTTCCTGAACGCTGCGTTATTGAAATGGCCGTCAAGGGCCATCCCGTGCAGCGCGAACCAGGGCAGCAGCAACACGACAAGCGCCAGCCGGTAACGCCTCATCGAGCCCCGACTCAGGTGCGTCGCTGCGTGGTGGCTGCCTAGCGTTATCAACAGGATTATTGCTGGAACGCTTGCCAGAATATAACGCGGATGAAACAAATTCAGTCGTTGGGAAATCATTCCGATCAGAAACAGCGGAATCAGCAATATGGCGCCGATGAACTGAATCTGCCGCCCTGATCGCCGAGCCACAACCCATGACAGCGCGATCAATGCGCCGCAGATGAATAGCCAAAGCCAATGGAGATCCGGTGGCAAGGTGTCGCCGATCGCCAAGGTGGGAACCAGTCGCGTGAAGTAATCGAGCGCGGAGAAGGGCTGGACGTTGCCCGGATACGCGCCCGATACAACTCGCGCGGATTGCAGAATCAGAAATGTCAGCAATACCGCCGCGATGATGACTGCTTGCAATCCCAGGAAGCGCGCAAGAAAGGGGCGGTCCCGGCGCTTCCAAAGCATGGCGATTACCGCGGTCGCAGCGATCAAGAACAGCTCGAAGTAGAAGAGGAAAGCGCTGACGGTCGCCACGACTCCGTAAACGGCCCATCGGACCCGCTGCGGTCGCGCTATCTGCCGAATACCTATAGCCAGCGCGGTGACGCTTATCCCCGCCCACACAGCATAGTTGCGGTAATCCTGGCTGTGCAAAATCTGGTAGGCGTGCGCAGCCCATAGCAGCCCGGCGACGACGCCGACAGCGCTGCTCGCTGACAAGCGCCTGCCCAGCACAACCATGGCGGGAATGCCCAGGATATTGCCCAGCACGCCAAGCAACCGGAGCGCAACCGGAGAATCAATGCTGCCCAGCGCCAGTCCCCAGAATCGAAAGAGCGCGTACACCAGCGGCGGATGAGGGTCTAGCGGAGCGATCTCAGTTAGCGAAACGGCTAGCGGAAGGTCTGACCAGTATTGCGCGCTGAAGGCCTCGTCACCCCTTAGCGGCACCTCTCCTAGCTGATGCAAGCGCAGAGCGAACCCGACCCAGATGATCGGAATGAGGAAAATGATGGCGATTCGACGCATCATGCTGCGTCAAATGGTCGCTTCTTCAAAGGCTGCTATCTGGTCGTCGGTGAGCGGCATCAAGCTGACGTTTTTGGCGGAACCGTCGTCATCCGCAATCTGGCGCTTGATGTCTCGTAGATAGTCTTTCATATTGGGTTTTTTCTTGGGATCCGCGTAAAGTACCGGCAATTCCAATTCGTCTTCGAAATTCAGCTTGGCCGATGGATCGACAAACACAACCAGCGGCTGCACTTCCACCTCGCCAGCGATGTCGTCGAGCGACCGTTGCACTTCCTGCCTGGCAAACTCGGCATCTCGAAGGGGCTTGCCCACGCCATCCAGTCGAATCATCGAGAAAAACTTGCTCAACATGTTGCGATGACTGCGGAACTTGCCATCGCGAATCGTAAATTCCTGATCATGCCAGCGAGTGACTATCGCAAACACGCCTTGCGGGCAAATCAACACGTGCCGCGCCGGAAAATGATAATAGTTATACAAGATGCTCTTGTTGCTCAATCCCTTCAGCCCGTCTTCGATCGCTTTCTCCGGGCGGGGAGACCGAGCCCACAAGTTAGTCATTCTGACCGACACGATAGTCAAGATGAAAGCAATCGGCAGAATCGCAGACTGCACGAATATGGTCAAGCCATCGGGCACGTCGCTGGTGAACAGGGAGGCATTGATCACCACGAATCCCAGTATCAGCGCCCCGAATGTTCCGAAAAACAGATAATTCGTGAGCTTGCGATTGCGGCGCGCGAGCTTCTTATTGGTCACTACCCGCATAAGATGTCCTCAGATTTTTAGTTGCGGACGAGCGCTTCCGCCCAATCAATCAGGCGCTAATAGTCGTGGTCAATGATCAAGACGTCGCGTTCTTCATCAATGGAATGGTCAAATCCACCGCCACATTGGTCACTAAAGTTTCGATAGCGCACCAAAACGTCTTGACCCTCAACGTGGATTCGGATGCCCAAATCGCACTCTCTAATCTTGAACAGTCTCTGTGGTTCACGCCCTTCCGAGGGCATTTCGACGTGGCCAGATTCGAAGTCTACATTGCAAGCGGGTGATATGGGAATCTGGATTTTGTCTTCGCCACGTCGTTCAGGCTGACCCACAAAACAATAATCGAGGGAGGTATTGGGCAAGGGAGTGGCCGTATGCCATGCCCGGTCATAACAGCGATTGCTGCCGCCCGCGTTGGCCAGCACATATTCGGTGAACCACATATTGTCGAATTCATTGGTTTCTTCTACACGCTCATCGAAGTCGATCCGCACTTGAAGCCGGTGCAATTCGTGCACATGTTGGTCAATGATCAACGGCCCTATTTCCAGAAGATTGCGCATCCCAGGTCCAAGCTGAGAAGTCGGGACCTTGTGCTCTAGCGCGCCCTGGACCTGGCCTGATTGCACATGGATGTCTTCGATGATAATTTTTACGTCAGACGTCGGCGTGTCAAACCAGTTCTGGCCGGTGTTGACCAGCGGAATACTAAAATAGGTGAGCCGCCCGCATTGCATTGGATGCGGGTTAGTTCGCGCCCAGCCCAAGACCAAGTTGACGTTTTGTGGCGAGCTGTCGGTGCGCGGCAAGAAATACGCCAAATAACTGCCGTGGGTAATCTCCGCGCACACGATATCCCCAAAGCGTACCGACGGCAGCACAAACCAGCGTTCAGGAATATCTCGGGCTTCGGCGACAATCGCCCGCTCCAGATCGATAGGCTGGATGCGCATGCAATGCGTCACCGGCACCGGGAAGGTGTTTACCGCGCCATGAACATACTCATCTTGCGATATAGACGGTTCCAGCTTATACAAGTGACCGGCGCGCTGGACATCGAGAATCTCCCCTGACGGCTGCGCAACGTTGGTCGGGGCGTCGAATTCCTGCTTGACGCTACAATCAATTGAGAAGCTTGACTTGCCGGAGATGTTGATGTCTTCGGGATCATACAGCAGATCGCCGCAATTCTCGTATTCCACTAGAATGGCGGTGTCGGTCTGGTCCTCGTCGACGAACTGCCTGCCGACAAGCACCTCGCTTGACATTTCTTCAAAGAATGGATCGCGTATCTCCGCGGTGATGCGCGCGATGCCACCCATGCTGATATTCACTGGGTCGGTGCCGTCGCCGGGTCCAAGCGTCACCGCGCTGGACAAATCGCTAATGTCAAAACTGCCGCCGGGCGTCCACGCCCAATAGGTCAGGACGGACGAACCGGACTGGTCCGCATTAAACCGAAAGCCCACCGGCATATAGAAACCGACCCAAATCACCGGCTCGCTGATTATGGCGGCTTGATCCAGAATGATCCGAATGAAACCGGTGCGATTGATCGTCACTTGCTGGCGATAGACCAAGGTGGCGTCGACCGGCGATCCTCCGTTCGCATCTTGATAGATGACAAGGTCCATCGGCGCGCCCGTCGCGCGATTGACAGATATCGATACGGCGTCCAGGGCAGTTGGGTACGCCAGCGCGTAGGGACCCAGATCAAATCCATTGATCACCAGAGACGGCTCATCTTCGATACCAAACCAGGCGCTATCAGCGCCGGAATTATTGCTGAGGATAATCTCGCCAGCATTTGCCGGCAGGGAAAGCAAAATCAAGGCCGCGCCGAGCAAAAGCAAATGCGCCCGTACTCTCTTCAATAATCGATACATGATTGTTTCCCCAAGAATACGACTGCCTGGTCAATTGGTAATTGTAGAGTTGATTTGAAAATTGGTCAAGCAGCCTGGAGACCGTGATTGCTCTAGTTTCCTGGACATTGCGACATTATAATGGCGCGGCTCTCAAGCCGACAGGACACGCTCAATGTTAGAGTTCGTGCTGGTGTTTGCCATACTTGCCCTGGTCCTGGGCGCCTATTGGACCATGTTCGTTTTTCCCAAACAGCGCGCATACAAGCACAAGCAAAAGGTAGTGCGCGCCCTGCATAGAGGTGATGAGATAGTGACTTACGGCGGCATCGTCGGCCGGATAATCGACATTGACGCCGATAAAGGCATTTCGTACATCGAGATCGCGGATGGCGTGACCATCAAGCTGCTAACGGCGGCGCTGCAACAGCAATACGATGCGGCAGAAATTGCGCAGCAAGCGAATATCGGCATCGACAACGAACGCGCCCAACAAGCGACGACCGAATAAAATGCCATAGGGCCGAAAGGAAATTGTATATGAGCAGTCATTTCCGATGGCTGATCCTGGTGATTGCGCTGAGTGTATTCTGCGTCTGGGTGGCCACTCCGCCCGAATTCAAGGGCGTCGATGTGGCGGCCTGCGCGAGCGGCGCCGAACCGGCCGCGGTCAAGTGTACAGAGAACCTCGAGATCGACTTCAACGGCGATGCCCAAAATGATTTCGTGCTCAATATCACGCAAAGCCTCGGCCTGGATCTGGTCGGCGGTTTGCGCGTACTGCTGCAGGCGGATATCCCGGCGCAGAATTTCTCGCCGGAAGAGCTCTCGGAGACGGCAAACAATGTTTCCCGCCGCGTCAATGCGCTGGGCTTGACCGAAGCGACGGTGCAAGTGCAAGGGCGCGACCGCATTCTCGTTGAACTGCCCGGCGTCCGCGATCCTGAACAAGCCATCGCCACCATTCAGCAGACCGCGCTTCTGGAGTTCGTCGACTTCGGCGGATTGAGCAATCAATTGACAAATCTCATCGGTCAAGAAATCGTCACCAGCGAGCAGGTCGCGCTGCGCGGAAATGTCGATATCGAAGCGGGCGATGACGATCCCTTGGCCGGGCGTCTCGCGCATCCGGTTAGTGGATTGCCCTTCCGCACGGTGATGTCCGGCGCCGGATTGCAGGCGGCGAGCGCCGTATTGGCGCCGGCGCAAGGCACTGGCAATCCCCAGTGGATGATCAATTTCGAAATCAAGGAAGATTATCAGAACATCTTTGGCAGTTTTACATTGGAACGCGTCGGCGAGCCAATGGCCATCGTCCTCGATGGCGAGGTGCTTTCCGCGCCCACGATTCAAGCGCAGCTATCGACCGGAGGCGTCATCAGCGGGCAGTTCACCGAGGAGGAGGCCAACACGCTTGCGCTGCAATTGCGCTCCGGCGCCTTGCCCATCCCTCTGCGAATCGAAAGCACACAGGAGGTCGGCGCGACGCTCGGGCAAGAGTCGGTGAGGCTGAGCGTGCAGGCCGGTGTCATCGGGGTCATAGTGGTATTGGCATTCATGTTGATCTACTATCGCCTGCCAGGTTTCGCCGCCGATTTGGCGCTGATTGTATTCATCTTTCTGAATATCGCGGTCTTCAAACTGCTTCCCGTCACCTTGACCCTGCCGGCCATAACCGGCTTCCTGATATCGATCGGCACGGCGGTGGATGGCAACATTCTGATTTTCGAGCGAATCAAGGAAGAGCTGCGCGCGGGACTACCCTTGGAACAGGCGCTGAAAGCCGGGTTTGATCGCGCCTGGACCTCAATCCGCGATTCAAACCTGTCGACCATTATCATTTGCGGCATTCTATTCATGTTCGGCCAGACGCCAGGCGCCAGCATCGTCGCCGGATTCGCCGTAACTCTGGCCATCGGCTTGGTCCTTAACTTGTTCACGGCCGTCATCGTCACCCGAACCTTTTTGTATATCCTGGTGCATCTGTTCCGCGGCGTCGTCGCCAACCGGCGCGCCTTGCTGGGCGCATAGGGAGATCGATCATGTTCAATATCGTTGAGAGACGCCGCTGGTTTTTTCTGTTGTCAGCAATCGTGATCGTGCCCGGCTTGATCATTATGCTCTTGTCCACCGTCTCGACCGGCGCGCCATTTCGCCTCAGTATCGACTTTCTGGGCGGCAGCATCTATGAGCTGAAGTTCGAGGACGATGGCGCTTCCGAAGACGCCATCCGCGCGGTGTTCAACAGTTTCGGCGACGAAAATGTCATCATACAAAGGATTGGCGGCTCGGATGACAATCGCTGGTCAGTTCGCGCCGGATTCCACGATGTCAGTATCACCAACGAGATTCTGGAGCGGCTAGGGACGCTGTCGGCGATCGACCGCGACAGTTTCCGCGTGGAGACGGTCTCCGCCACCATTGGTCAGGAAGTCACGCGATCAGCCCTGGCCGCAGTCGCCGTCGGCGCGCTGGTGATCACCGGCTTCATCGTGATCGCCTTTCGTCAGGTGCCGAATGCCATTCGCTATGGCGTCTGCGCCATCGCGGCGATGATTCACGATATCCTGGTCGTGATGGGTGTTATGTCGCTCTTTGGGCTGCTGCTGGGCTGGGAGATTGACGCCTTGTTCCTGACGGCCGTCTTGACGGTTGTTGGATTCTCCGTTCAAGATTCGATCGTCGTTTTCGACCGCATTCGCGAGAACATACCCAAACACCTGGGCGAGCCCTACGAAACTATCGTCAATCGCAGCATCTGGGAGACCATCCATCGTTCGCTAGCCACACAATTGAACGCCTTCTTCATCATGATCGCCATCTTGCTTTTCGGCGGCGAGACAGTCAAGCAGTTCATTGCGATTCTGTTTATCGGTTTGCTCTCCGGAACCTATTCGTCGATCTTCACGGCAGTTCCGCTGCTGGTCGCCTGGGAGAAAGGCGAACTGCCCTTCCTGGCCAAGAAGCCCAAGAACACAGAAACCGAAGCCGATGGGGCTGAAGAGCTCTAAATCGAACTAATGCCGGAAATGGCGCACGCCGGTGAAGATCATGGCCATGTCGTAATAGTCCGCCGCCTCTATCACTTGCGCGTCCCGGATCGATCCGCCCGGCTGTATGATGCTGGTGACGCCGGCGCGCGCGGCCACCTCAATACTGTCCGGGAAGGGGAAATACGCATCCGAAGCCAGGACGGCGCCGGTCGCTTCCTCGCCGGCTTTCTTGATGGCCAGCTCCACCGCGTCCACGCGGCTGGGCAAGCCGCCTCCGATGCCAACGGTGCGGGTGTCTCGCGCGAGCACTATCGCATTGGAGCGCACGTGCTGCGCGGCCTTCCAGGCGAAACGCATGGCCTCCAGCTCCGACGCGTTCGGTACGCGCTTCGAGACCGTGCGCAGCACCGCTGATGACGGATCACCAAGGTCCATACTTTGCAATAGCGCGCCGCCCAGGATCGACCGGTATTCCAAGGCGCGACCGTCGTATGGCTGCGATACCCGCAAGACGCGACAATTCTTGCGCCGACTGCTCAAGGCGTCGAGCGCCCCCTGAGCAAAGTCAGGCGCGATGATGACTTCCACGAAGAGAGCGCCCAGCGCTTCCACAAAGTCGCTGTCGATGCGCTGATTCACGGCGATGATGCCGCCAAACGCGGATAGCGGATCGGACGCCAAGGCCAGTTGGTAGGCTTCCGTAACGGTTGCGGCGGACGCAATGCCGGTTGGGTTGAGGTGTTTGACGATCACCACCGTTGCTTCGGAGAAACTGCAGACGGCGCGCCAGGCCGCATCCGCGTCGAGAATATTGTTGTACGAGAGCTGCTTGCCGCCCAGCTGCTCTGCGCCGAGAGGCAGCACATCAATGTCGGACGAATAATGGGCGGCGATTTGATGCGGGTTTTCGCCATATCGAAGCGCGTTGCTGCGCAGAAGGTTGAGTGACAACGCCTGCGGCACGTCAGCAGCCGCTTGATGCGGAATCTCAGAATCACTTAGATAGGCATGTATCGCCGAATCATAGTCGCGGGTATGGGCAAATGCCTTGACAGCCAATGCTTCGCGCAATTCAAGTTCCGTACGTCCCGACTGCTCCAATTGCTCAACAATTCGCGAGTAATCGTCCGGATCACAGACAACCGTGACGCGCTCATAATTCTTGGCTGCGCCGCGCAAGAGTGTCACGCCGCCGATATCGATCTGCTCAATTGCATCGGCGCGCGAGATATTCTGCCCTCGAATCGTGTCGACGAAGGGATACAGATTGCAGATCACCATGCTGATAGGCGCATAGCCGAAGCGCGCCAATTCGTCCAGGTCGCCTTCTGCGTCCCGCGCGAGAATGCCGCTGTGGATGGCCGGGTGCAAGGTCTTGACTCGCCCGCCCAGCATTTCCGTCTGGCCCGTGAGCTGCTCGACGAGGGTGACGGGCAAGCCGGCCTCTTGCAGGGTACGCTGCGTCCCGCCGCTCGCGACCAGGTCCCATCCTAACGCTACCAGGGACTGTGCAAACGCTACGATGCCTGACTTGTCTGACACACTCAAAAGCGCGCGCGGCATAGGGCCTTCCTTCCGCTTCAAATATCGCAGGACCGGCTTCAAATTATATGGTATTGTCACATATTTCGTATGGTATCTTGCCGGGCGCCGTCATCAACCGAAGTGTCCAATGGCGTCCAGCGCCACATGTACCGATACCCGGTTTCCCGCAGCCAGGTTTGCATCTGCGGATTTGCAGGTTAAGCGCATCCCCTCTGGGAGCGCCAGGTGTATTTCGCGGTGATCGCCTCGGAAGACCACCGATTCCACCACACCCTCGGTCGAAATCGCCGGTCGGTCCGGGCATTTGCCGAGATGGACGCCTTCCGGATGAATCAGGAATCTGTCATCCGCCGCCGGCACGCGTTCGGAGGCGCCTCGCAGTTCGGCAGTGAACTCATTTTCATCAAACCGGAAGATGTTGGAGAAGCCCAAAAAACGCGCGACGGTCTCGTTTGCCGGATGATGGTAAAGCCGCATCGGTTCGGCCAGTTGCGCCATGGCGCCGTCATCCATCACGGCAATTCGATCCGCGATGGCATAAGCTTCACGGTGGTCGTGGGTGACGTAAATCGCGCTCAACCCGGCTGATTTGATTATCGACCGCAGCTCCAGCGCGAGTTGATCGCGCAAAAGCGCGTCCAGCGAGCCCAGGGGCTCGTCCAGCATAAGAAATCTTGGATTCGGCGCCAGGCTGCGCGCCAGGGCGACACGCTGCTGCTCCCCGCCTGAAAGTGTCGATACATCGCGATCGCCGAATCCTTCCAGGCCGACCCGCAGCAGCATCTGCCCCACTCGTTCAGCGATTGCAGATTTCGACAGGCGACGGCGACGAAGTCCATACGCGATATTGTCCGACACGGTCAAATGCGGAAACAAGGCGTAATCTTGGAACATCAAGCCGAAGCCCCGCTCGTGCACCGGCACGGCGCGCAAATCTTCCCCGGCAATGTAAACGCTTCCGCGGAAATCCGTGATTAAACCGGCGACGATGCGCAGCAGAGTCGTCTTGCCGCAGCCGCTGGGACCGAGCAAGCAAACGATCTCGTCAGGCTCAACGCGTAGATTAAGATTATCCAATGCTGTGACGTCGCCGAAGGCGCAGCTTACGCCGGAGATTGTGAGCATCAGAATTCACCCGCGCCGGCGACCCGAAGCCGATCGATGAGTAGAAATCCCGCCGCGCAAACCAGAAGCAGAATCACGCTCATGGCCAGCGCCTGACGATACGACGCGAGGCCGGGATCTCCGATCAAACGATAAATCACCACCGGTATCGTCACCGACTCGCGTTGCGCGACAAACAACGATGCGCCGAACTCGCCCATACTGACCGTGAACGCGAATGCGGCCCCGACCGCCAGTCCACGGCTGATCAGCGGCAAATCGATCGTCCTCAGCAGGTCGCGCTCTCTGGCGCCCAGCACTTGAGCCGATTCCCTTACCGACGGCGGAATCGCCCGCAAGCTCGGGAGTACGCTGCGCACCACAAAGGGGAAGGCCACCAAGGTATGAGAAATCGGAATGATGAGCCAGGTCGAGCGCAGGTTCAGCGGCGGCTCATCCAGAGCGACGATGAAACCAAAGCCCAAAGTGACGGCGCTGGTCGCCAACGGCAGCATCAGCAGCGGATCAAATACGCGGCCCAATCGTCCGCCACGCGCGATCATGAAGGACGAAATCAGACCGAGCAGCAACGCCGCCAGCATCGCGATCAAGGCGAATCGCAGCGAGTTGGCGACCGATTCCAGGGGCGCGATGAACAACAATGAACCGCGCGACTTTTCGGTCAACGCGGCGAAGTTGCTGAGATCGAGCGCGCCGCCAAGATGCAGCGAACGTGCAATCAAAGCCAGCAAGGGCGCGAAAAGCAATACAGACGCAAAAATCACAATCGCCCCAACCAGCAGACGCTCGGCGCGCGATTTGATTGGCTTGACGATGCCGGCGCTGCTGCGCATTGACAACTGAACATGTCGCTGAGTCCGCGTATAAAGAACCATCATCACAAACATGACAACGATCTGAACCAAGGACAGCGCGGCGGCCAATGGCAGATTGAATATGCTGACCGCCTGATAATAGATCTGCACTTCCAGCGTGGCAAAGCGAATGCCGCCAAGAATCAGCACAACTCCGAAACTGGTGAATGTGAAAGTAAAAACCAGGACTGCTGCCGAGAGCAGCGCCGGCTTGATCATCGGCAGCCGTATATCGCGCCATACCGCCCACTCGTTCGCGCCGAGCGTCCGCGCCGCTTCCTCCGTGGCAAGGCCCTGCGAGGCCCAATATCCAGCCATGATCCGCAGGGCAATGGCGAAGTTGTAGAAGACGTGAACGATGATGATGATAGCCAACGTTCGCTCCAACTGGATTGGTGAGTAATCCAGCGAAAACAATGTCGCTAGCAGGTCGTTCACCAGGCCGCGCTTGCCCAGCAGAGACATGAAAGCCATCGCCACCACCACCGTCGGCAGCACAAAGGGCAGAATCGACAACGATAGCAGGACGGACTTGCCTGTGAAGCGATAGCGCGCAATGACGTAAGCGCAAGGCAGGGCCAGCATGACCGTCAGCGCGGTCGAAAGCAGCGCCTGCCAAAACGTGAACAGCAGCGTCCCGATGTAAAAGTCCGAGGAAAACAGCCGCGCAAACGATGATAGATCCAGGGCGCCTTCGGGACGCAAGCTAATGTCGAATATCGTCAGCAGCGGATAGACATAGAATGCCGCCAGGAACAGCACCGGCACCAGGTACAAGAGTTGCCAGCGCGAACGTGTGAATGCCATCAACGCAACATGACCTCGGTCCAGGCTTGTATCCACGCTTCGCGATGCTGCTCGATTTCAGCCGGATCCACTACCGCCGGCGCTTCCGGAATTGTGGCGAATTCAGCGAAGACAGCGGGAAGCTCAACGTCCGCCCTCACCGGGAAAACAAACATATTCAGCGGCAGGTCTTCCTGGAATGCCTCGCTCAGCATGAAGTCCACCAGCAGACGCGCGCCGGCCGGATTGGCTGCGCCGGCCAGCACACCGACATATTCAATCTGTCGGAAACACGTATTGGCGTCAACGATCGCGCCGGTGATGGCGCCGGATTCGGGATCCTCGCTGAAGTAGACTTCGGCTGGCGGGCTGCTGGCGTAGCTGACGACCAGCGGCCTGCTGCCGGTATCGCGACCGGGCGCGCTAAACTCCCCGTAGTAGGCATCGCTCCAGCCATCCACGACCAGCACATCATTGAGCCGCAGGTCTTCCCAGAAATCCAGGTAGGTATACTCGCCTTCAGTACCGAAAGCGCCCACGGTGGCCAAAAGGAATGCCAAACCCGGCGACGACGTGGCCGGATTCTGCACTACAAGCAGGCGCTCGTATTGGCTTTGCGTCAGGTCCTGCAGGCTCGCCGGCAAGTCGAGCTCGTGATCTTCAAAGAAGCCGATATCGTAGTTCAGGCAGACATCGCCATAATCGACCGGCGAAACCCGATAGGTGTCATCGGCAAGGAATGCCTCATCCACAAATTCCAAAGCCGAAGATTGATAGGGCTCGAAAATCTCACCCTCGAGCGCGCGACTAAGGAAGGTATTGTCGACGCCATAGAGGACATCGCCCAAAGGATTGTTCTTGCTCAAGATGGCCTGATTGACCATTTTCCCGGCATCCCCGGCGCGCAAAACTTCCAGACGCATGCCGGTCTCCGCTTCAAAAGCTTCGAGCACGGCTTCAGAAGCGGCGAAACTATCATGTGTCACAAGCACCACCGTGGCTTGCGCCTGCGCAAATGCGGCTCGAGATACGCTGAACAACAGCGTTAAGAGGATCAAACTGCGCCTGATCATCGGAAACTCCTCGTAGCTAAAGCTTCGGAAGTGAGACCGCGGAGCTTGCCGACATAAAGCAAAACCACCCCTGTTAGGGTGTCTACAGGGGTGGCAATTGACTCGTTTTGCAGACATCCCTACGCCAGTATTACCCGGTTCAGGTAGTTTGGGTCGGCGCAAATTCACGCACCCTCTCAGCCCGCTTGCGCAAGCTCCCCACGTCTCAAGATATTTGATTGTGTTTCAATTGTAATGCGCTTATCCATACGGCGCAACTTGTCAACTCGTCACAACGCCAGGTATTCAGCCAGATGCTGGTCAAATCTCCCGGCGTTGCAGGCTTCGGTGTAGCGCAGAATCGCTTCGCCATCCAACTCGTAGAGCGGGTAGCAGCTGGTTGGCGCCGCGCCATTGGCCAGTTGAACCACCATATCGCAGCCTGGATACGGAATGATGACGCCGTCGGCGGTCGGCTTTAATTCATCGACGACTGTTTCTACCGTCGCGATCACCGTGTCGGCGAGAAAGACCAATTCCATATCAATGCCGAGATTGTTGTTGATGAGCACATTTCCATGCCGATCGCCCGCCAGTCCGTGGATAACCGCCACGTCACAGGGTATCGCGGGAAACGCAACCAGTTCATCGCCGGTGTAAGGATCCATCACCCGCTTGACTTCCGGACGCAAATGCGGCAAATCGGTACCGAGCCAGGCGTGAGAAGGCATGAACCCGACGCCGGAGATCTGCGCCCGGATGCCCATCACGATGCTCGCTTCGGTTTCTTCAATGATCGATAGGCGTTGAGATTGCGCGAATTGCGTGAACATCGGCGCTAGTCCAAAAGACTCCAGGCCAACGTATGCCGAGCGCACGTGCTTGACACAGCCGGAACCGATCAACATATCAGTTTCAAGTCCACCGGTGAAACTAAGCAATGTCAAGTCACGCGGCGGCGGCTGGCGGCGCAGCAGCGCCTTGACGAAGCCCATCGGCCGGCGATACAGGGTCATCCCGCCCAGGGCAAGCGTTTGGCCATCACGTACTGCTTCGGCCGCCTGTTCAATGCCGACATAGGTCTCTGTCATCATTTGTCCATACCGCCCGGCGCTGATCCGAGCGCCTTTTCACAATTCATAAACGCGCGCTTGCTAACGTATACTATACTTTGTCATGATGAACCTGCCCGAATATGGACCAAACTCGCCCATCAAAGTCGTTTGCGCGCATCTACCAATCGAACTGGCGACAGGCGTCCAACTTCAGGGTCACATCGCCGGAGGAATGCTATGAAGCCAAGGCATACACGATATCGCGGCAGCTGGAGCGGCCGGTCGCTCTTGACTGTTTTGGCCGTCTTTTTGCTCGGCATTTTATTCGGCTACATTTCCCCGCAACGGCCCAGCAACGCGCTGAGTGATACCGACCAGGCCTTCGAACCCTTTTGGGATGCCTTCGCCATCGTCGAATCAAGATACATTGATCCGGTCCCAGTTGAATCATTAGTTGATGGCGCCATCGCCGGCATGGTCAATGCGCTGGAAGACGACCACAGCGGCTACATTCGCCCGGACCTCTGCGATCGCGCGGTGGATTTCTCCGGCGAGTTTTCCGGCATCGGCGTCACCATCGCCACCATTGAAGACACCGGCGAGATTGAAGTCGTCACCGTGATCCCCAATTCTCCGGCCGACGGCGCCGGTGTCATGCCGGGCGACATCTTCTACGAGATTGACGGCCAGATCGCGACCAGCTTGACCCAGGCCGAGCTGTCCGCCATTGTGCCCGGACCGCGGGGAACCGCCATCACCATCACCTTCAAACGCGACGGCGAATTGGTCACCTTTGAGATTGTCCGCGATATCTTCACGCTGCCCAATGTATCCTTTGCCATGCTCGCCGACAATATCGCACACATTGAGATGAAGGACTTCAACGATCTTTCGCGACAGCAACTGGATGACGCCTTCGACGCGCTCGACATCAACGAGACCTCAGGATTGATTTTCGATATGCGCGGCAACCCGGGCGGCACGCTCGCCAGCGCAATCGATATCGGCGGCGCTTTCATTGAAGACGGCGTTCTATTGCGCCAGGTCTCGCGCGACCTCAGCGAAGAAGTCACGCGCACCAGTGCCGGTTATGCCGACATCAACGTGCCGATAGTTGTGCTCGTGGATGAAACCAGCGCCAGCGCTTCGGAGGTAATCGCCGGCGCCATGCAAGATTACGGGGTCGCGACGATCATTGGCGAAACCACTTTCGGCAAAGGCACCGTGCAAAATATCCCCCGCCTTTCCAACGGCGGATGCGTGCGAATCACCGTCAAGCGCTGGCTGACGCCCAACGGACACTGGATTCATGATCAGGGCATCACGCCAGACATCATTGTCGAGTGGAATGAGGACGATGACGAGACCGGCGGCATTGACCTGCAATTGGAAGCCGCGATTGATTTCCTGGAATCGCTGCGCGACTAATCTCTGCAATCACACGTAATTGCAGTGGAAGTCGTCGAAGCATCGTCGGATTTGACTGGTCATGCTGGCGATTCAATGCTACACTTCGGCGGTTTCAACCGGCTAGCAATACGAGGAGCTGCGATATGGCAGTAGCGTTGCAAGTGTCTTCGATCGTGATCGCGATAGCATTGACTATTCTGATATTGCTGCAGGTCAAGGGCGGCGCGCTGGGCAGCCTTCTGGGCGGTGATGCCGGCGGCGGCATCGCGCGCACCCGCCGCGGCCTGGAAAAAACACTCTTTCGCATCACGATTTTCTTGTCGATAGCATTTCTCGGCATTGCTCTGTTCTCCGTCGCCACCACCGGTTGATCTATTATCTGCCCGGCGCAGCGCCGGTTCCGGCGTAGGCGCAAGCGTGAAGCGGCGTTCTCCGGCAATGCGCCTGCCGAGCGTCTAATCTACTGATCAATCACTAGCTGCCGTGGACAGTTACCCTCCAATTCATCTGCGAAATCAACGTAAGGGCTTTTGATGTTTCGCGGATTCCGCTGGCAACTGCTAACGTTCATCCTGGCTCTGCTCGTATTTTTGACCGCCGTCGCATTTCGCGTCATCCGTCAAACTGCCGTCCCCGAAACCACTCCAGTCCCGACGCAAGCGCTTCCCGCAATCGCCGCCACCGCAAAGCCGTCAGCCACTCAGACGGCGCAGATTCGGGCGACGCCAGCGCCAGCCGCGAGCCCATTCCATGGCTATCGCGAGGGGTTAGTTGGCGCGGTGAGCAGGCTAAACCCGGTCTTCGCGCATCTCAACCCGGTCGATCGCGATATTTCGGGTCTCATATTCGAAGGTCTGTTCGCGACCAATGATTATGGCGCGGCGATTCCGCGGCTGGCGGAGCGGCTGGTCACATCCAGCGACGGCTTGGAGACCGTGGTGGAATTGCGCCAGGATGTCTACTGGCAAGACGGCGTCCCGTTTGGCGCTGACGATGTTGTCTATACCATGTCACTATTGGGCGATCCGAATTATGCCGCGTTTTCGTCCAGCGCCAAGTTTTGGGCGTCGCTGGAAACGCAGAAGCTGAGCGATACGCTCGTGCGCTTCCGACTGGCGCAACCGCTCGCCAGTTTCACCAATCTCTTGACGGTCGGCATCTTGCCGGAGCACGTCTTGCGCGGCACGACGGTCGAGCAACTGGCGCAGCATCCCTTCAACCTGGCGCCCATAGGCGCCGGTCCATATCAGCTAGGCGAGCTCGGTGTCAACGGCGACGGCGTCATCAGTTCCATCCTGCTGCAGCGTTCGCCCCTTTATCGCGACCGATTGGATGCAGGTGATTCCTATCAAATCAGCGCCTTGCGCTTCACTTTGTATTCCAATTCGGACGATGCGCTTGACGCTTATCGAAACGGGCAGATTGACGCCTTGGCCAATGTGGGGAGGCGCCAGCAATTGCTGTCGTTGCCGGGCGCGCGCATTTTCACTCAGCTGCAATCCAACGTGAGCGTCTTGATTTTTAATTGGGACGAGCCGCTGTTTCAGGATCGCCGCTTTCGACAAGCCCTGGCGCTAAGTCTTGACCTGCCCGCTATTGTCAGCGCTGCCCACGCCGACAGCCCGCTGATACCGGGGATGGCAGCCTACCAATCGAGTGATTTCTGGACCAGGCAAGACATGGAGCGCGCCCAGAGGCTCGTTGCGTCCGCCACCGCCAACCAAGCCGAAACGCCGAGCGAAGACGGCGAAAACAACTCGACTCCCGATGCAGAGACCAACAACGGCTTCACGATCTTGGTTGAGCATGACGAGCTTATGAGTAATCTGGCCACGGATATCGCCGACAGTTGGCGGGCAATTGGATTGCGCGTCGATGTTGAATCGCTGCCCGACGCTCAGCTGCAAGACAGGCTGCAATCAGGCGCGTTCGAAGCGGCGATCGTCACGCAAAACATCGGAAGCGATCCTGATCTGTATCGATTCTGGCATCCCGCCCAGATCGATTCGGGACAAAACTACGGCGGCGCAAGCAACGATGTCATCTCCGAACTCCTGGAAGGCATCCGGCAAGCGGACAATGGCATCATCCGCCAGCGCTTGCTGCAGGAATTTCAGCTTCAGTTCGCCGAATTGTCAATCGCCATACCGCTCTACTATCCGCTGTATACACTGGCTGTGCGCGACACAATCGAAGGCGTCCGACTGGGCTATCTTGGTTCCGGCGCTGATCGCTTTCGCAGTCTGTTCGACTGGCGACTGGCCTCCAGGCCCAGCTAGCGCCCACGTTCGCGCCGCAGGATCTCTCGCAGAAGATCTTTGCGCGCCGCCCCGGCCAGCGTCTCCAACTTGCGCGTGCCCAAGGGATCAATCTCTTCGCGCAACAGACGAATATCTTCGGCATCTGGCGGCGGCGTTGCCGCGATGTCCGGCGCAATTTCCAGTTCAAAAGCGGTCTTGCGCTTTATCATGGCGATTTCTGTATGCGGATGCACACTGGTCAGACGCATACGGCCGTTCCGCCAGTCGAATTGACCCAGATCGGTGATCAAGTAGCGCGGACCGCCGCCTGTCTTGCGTTGTGGAACATGCCCCATGCCGCTCACAAAATCGACCGCAGCGGGAAATATCAGCCGAGAATGGCGCGGCACATAAAGAAAGGTATGGTCGTAGCGCGGCGTCACATCGGGAATTCCGCCGCTGCCGGGCAGCCGCATCCGCGGTCTGTCATAGCGCTTGCCAAAGGCGATATTGTTGAAGCTGCCTTGGCTATCCACCTGGGCCGGGCGGAAGAACTCTTTGGGCTGATACTTGGGCAAGATGTCGGCGGCGCCGGTCGCGAAACCCAAGTGGATCAGTCCTTTGCCCACCCACAGTTCTTCAATCGTCGAGATGCCGAGCGGTCCCCAATCCTGGACCAAGGCCTGACCAATGGCCGACGTGAAGCGCGCGCGCGGCGCATGACGGATCTTGGCCAGTATCAAGCCGGCGGATACCAGCGGCGTGTTGATGCCCTGCGCCCAGACATCGCCATCGCGCACCTGTCGCGATATGCAGACGCTGATCAGTTCATCAATGGTGTAGTGTGGATCGCCGGTCAAGTGACGGTCACGCTTGATTTTCCGACTTTATCAGGCGGACGAATTGTCGCTTCCCGACCTGCAGCACCGCCGGCAGCATATCCGGCGTCACTCTCGCTCGCAGGCTGTCGACTTTCGCTTCGTTGAGACGAACGCCGTTCTGCTGGATCAGCCGCTTGGCCTCGCCGCGACTGCTCACCATCCGCAGCCGCACCAGAATATCACGGATTTCTTCGGCCTCGGCAACTTCAGCCGAGTCAATATCTTCGGGAATGCCGCTGCCCCCGCGGAAGACTTCGTTCCAGCGCGCTTGCGCCGCATCCGCATCCGCTTCGCTGTGGAAGATCGCAACAATATCGTGCGCCAGGCGCATTTTCGTTTCGTTGGGATGCAAATCGCCGCTGGATAGACGCGCTTCAAGCTGCTCAACTTGCGCCGGCGTCCAGCCCAGGATCAACTTGTGAAAAACGCCCATCGCCTTATCGGGCAAGCTCATCACTTTGCCGTACATATCCCAGGGCTCGCCCAGCAAGGGAATATGATTGCCCAGGCTTTTGGACATCTTGATCTCGCCATCGGTGCCGGGCAGGCTCTCGCCCATGATGATGGCGATCTGCGGCTTCTGACCCAGCCCCGTCTGCAGCTTGCGACCGGCAACCAAAATATTGAATAGCTGATCCTGCCCGCCAACCTGCACATCGGCTTCCTGCGCCACAGCGTCATAAGCCTGCATCAGCGCATAGAAGAACTCATGCAGATAAATCGGCTTTTCTTCTTCGAGACGCTTGGCGAAGTTCTCGCGCACCAGAAACTGCTGGACAGTAAAGTGGCTGGCGAGTCGAATGATGTCCGCGAAATCCAACAGCGTCAGCCATTCATCGTTGCGCCGAACGCGAGTCTTGTCCCGATCAAGAATTTTGAACGCCTGTTCCGCATAGGTTAGGGCATTTTCTTCCACGCGCTGCATGGTCAATTGATCGCGCGCGCTGTCTTTGTCGGACGGATCGCCGATCAAGCTGGTGAAGGTGCCTACCAGAAAGGTGACATCATGACCGAAATCTTGAAACTGCCGCAGCTTGCGCATGGTGATGGTATGGCCGAGATGCAAGTCGGACGTGCGCGGATCATAACCGCAATAGACACGGAGCGGCCGGCCTTCAGCCTCACACTTGCGCAAGCGCCCGGCCAGGTCTTTGGCCATATTCGCGCGGATTCCGGCATCGCCATACGCCGTTCCCGACATCAACACTTCGACTTGTTCTTCGATCGTCGCCATGCCCAGCTTCCTGTTGAAACATCCTCATAATCGCCACGCAGTATACCATAGCGACGCGCCCTTGTTCAGGTTTAGCCCTTCCAGCTATAGTGCGGCAAGCCATAAGGCATTATCATATTTGTGGCGTCCCAACGACATGGCGTCGCGGCGCCAATCGATAACATGATTTTCTGCGACCAGGAATCCAAATATGCAGCATATGAGCAGTGCGGAAGTCAGGCAATCATTTTTAGACTTCTTTGAAGAAATGGGACACAAGCCGGTGGCATCTTCTTCGCTGGTGCCGTCCAACGATCCGACGCTGCTCTTTGTCAACGCGGGCATGGTGCAATTCAAAGATGTCTTTCTTGGCCTCGACAAACGCGACTATAAGCGCGCGACCACATCGCAGAAGTGCATGCGCGTCAGCGGCAAGCACAATGACCTCGAGAATGTCGGTCCCTCCCCGCGACATCAGACCTTCTTCGAAATGCTGGGCAATTTCAGCTTCGGGGATTATTTCAAACGCGATGCCATCAGGTACGCCTATGAGCTGTTGACCGTCGTCTACAAACTGCCCGCCGACCGACTGGTATTCACCGTCTACGAGAATGATGACGAAGCCTACGATTGCTGGGTAGACGATCTTGGCATCAGTCCGCAGCGCGTGGCTCGCATGGGACCCGAGACCAATTTCTGGCAAATGGCCGATACCGGACCCTGTGGCCCGACATCCGAGATCCATTGGGACAATCAGCCCGAGCTGGGCGAAGACTCGATCGTGCCCATGCTGCAGGCGGAAGATGATCGCTTTCTCGAGATCTGGAATCTCGTGTTCATGCAATTCAATCGCCAGCAGGCTGATCCCGATCACAGCGGACAATGGGACATCCCCTTGCCGGCGCCGGGGGTCGATACCGGCATGGGGCTAGAACGCATCGTTTCGGTCCTGCAGGGCGTGGACGCGACCTATGACACCGATCTATTCACACCCATCATCCGGCGAACGCAAGCGCTTGCCGGTCACAGCGACGAGCAGCGCGATGCAAATATCGTGCCCTATCGCGTCATCGCCGATCATATCCGCGCCGCCGTCTTTCTCATCAGCGATGGCGTGTTGCCCGGCGCCAAGGGACGCTCCGCCATTCCACGTATCGTAATTCGGCGAGCTGCGCGCTTCGGCAGCAAGATCGGCTTCGACGAGCCCTTCCTGGCTGAAGTGGCGGATGTCGTCTTCGAAATCATGGGAGAGCACTACAGCGAAATCCTCGACCAGGCGGAGAGTATCAAGCGCAGCATCACGCTCGAGGAAGAGCGCTTCCATCGCACCATGCAGCGCGGCCTGATTGAACTGGACGAGATGCTAGCGAATTCAACAGGCGGCGATACCTTGTGCGGCCAAGACGCATTCTATTTGAAAGCGACGCTAGGTCTTCCTTTTCAAGTGACCAAAGATGTCGTCGAAGAACGCGGATACGCCGTCGATGAAGCGGGATTCGCCGCCGCGGAAGCTGAACACGCGCGCATCAGCGGCGGCGGGCGCGCCATGGGTGAAATCGAAACCGGCGAAATCTATCGTCAGTTGCTGGTTGATTTTGAGGCGCAAGACAAACTCTCGCCCGGCGGCGTCGCCTATAATCCGTATGGACAAGAGCCCGTCGACACGCATGTACTCGCGCTGATCCAGGACGGCGCGATCGTGGACAAGGCGATAGTCGGCGACACAGTGGAAGTCGTGCTGGCCGAGACCTCATTCTATGTGGAAGCGGGCGGACAAATCAGCGACGCGGGAACCATCCGGGGCGACGGCTGGCTCATAGAAGTCGAAGAGATGAGGCAACCTTTAACCGGCATGATCCTTCATATCGGCGAAGTAGTGGAAGGCAATCCCGCGGCCGGAGACCGCGCCGCCGCAGCCGTCGATAGCGTCCGGCGCAAAGATATCATCCGCAACCACACGGCGACTCATCTGCTGCATGCGGCTTTGCGCAAGATCCTGGGCGCGCATGTGCAGCAGAAAGGTTCGTTGGTCGCGCCGGATCGCCTGCGCTTTGACTTTTCTCATCCCCAAAAGGTCACCGATCAAGAACTGGCTTCCTTAACTGACGAGATTAATCGGGCCATTTTGGGCAATTATGCTGTCTTCGCGGAATCAAAGTCTCTAGAGGAGGCGCGCCGAGAAGGAGCGATGGCGCTCTTCGGCGAAAAGTATAGCGACACCGTGCGCACGGTCATCATTGAGGCAGACGACAACCGTTACAGCTACGAGTTATGCGGCGGCGTCCACGTCCGGGCAACGGCGGAAATCGGCAGCTTTGTCGTCACCGCCGAAAGCAGCGTGAGCGCCGGAATTCGCCGCGTCGAAGCTCTGACTGGATTCGCGGCGCATCAGCACATACAAGGCAAGCTGAGTCTATTGGAGGATATCGCGCGGCATCTGGGTACGGCGACAGAGACAGCGCCCGGACGGATTGACAGCATTCAGGCCGACCTTGGCGCAGCGCGCCGAGAAATCGACAGCTTGCGCAGAAGGCTCGCCAAGGATGACTTTGACAAGATGCTGGCTCATCAGCTGGAAAGCGTGAACGGGATGCAAGCGTTGGTGGCGCAGCTGGATGCCGTTCCGCCCGAAACCATGCGCGAAATGACGGACTGGTTCCGCAATCGCGTCGATAAAGGCGTGATGGTCCTGGCCAGTGAAGTCGCAGGCAAGCCACATATCGTTGTCGCGGTAACAGACCCGCTGGTCAAGGATGGCGTCCGCGCCGGCGACCTGATCAAGCCCATCGCCAAAATTGTCGGCGGCGGCGGCGGCGGTCGACCGCAGATGGCGCAAGCCGGCGGAACGGACGTTTCAAAGATCGACGCCGCGCTGGCGCATGCCCGCGACCTGATTGCGGACGTGTAGTCAAGGCGTCACATGATCTGTCGGGCATCCTGAGCGCATAGATACGTCCTCAAGCATGAATGTGGAGACCGAAACCCTCAATATTGACCCGGCTGCGAGCGTCCCTTCAATTCGTGAGCAGCTTTCCGTCATTCGCGGCAGACGCGTTCTGCTGATTCTGCCGGAAGACGGCGCCCTGTTCCGCCGCAAGCTTGACCTGGTTTTGATCCAGCGCGAGTGCTATCGCCGCGCGATTCAATTGGCTGTTGTCAGTCGCGATCCCAAGGTCGTCGCCAACGCGAACGAACTTAATATCAGCTGCTTTCCAGACGCAGACAGCAGTCAAAATGGACGCTGGAAACGCGGCAGGCAAAAGGTGTTCCTGCCTAGATATCACAAGCCGACGCTTGATCCGCAGCCCGAAGAACTGCGATCTATCGCCAGTCGGCTCAGCGATCGCAATCGTCGACAATCGTGGATCAGGCAGCTCGTCGAGCGCGCTGTCATTCTGGCGCTGCTGATCGGAACCATCGGCGCTGCGGTCTTCATTGTGGCGCCCAGCGCGACGGTAGTGGTCACGCTCAGCCAGGAACAGATCGCTACAGAAGCGCAGATCTCGGCCGATGTCAGCATTCAAGACGTTGATTTCGACAAAGCCATTATTCCCGCGCAGCTTGTCAGGGTGGTCGCGGAGACAACCGCCACCGTGCCGACATCGGGCATACGCAGCCTGGATGACGCGCCGGCTACGGGAATCGTCACAATTACCAATCGTAGCGAAGCGCCCGTGATCGTGCCTGCATTCACAACTGTCAGCACCAGCGCCGGCGAACCGGTGCTGTTCCGGACGACGCAAGAAGTCACCGTGCCTGCGGGGATCGAGAACAGCATTGAAGCGCCAGTCGAAGCGCTGCGTCGCTCCAGCGGCGTCTCCGGCAATGTCGCGGCTGGCATGATCAATACCATCGCTGGTCCCGTGGCCGACAGCGTGTCGGTGATCAATCTGACTCCCGCTGCCGGCGGCGAAGCGCGCTCCGTGAGCATCGTCGATAGCGTAGACATCGATATGCTCGTCACCAGCGTGCGGGCACAGCTGCTGACAGTGGCCTACGAGAAGATCCAGGCCGGCCTGAGCGAGGCGCAGTTCATTGTCATCGACTCGCTCGCGGTCGTGGAGGAACACAAGGATTGGACTACCCTGTCCGCGCAAGTCGGCGATATCGCCAACGAATTGACCGCAACGATGCGCGCCCATGTGGCCGCAGTCGTCGTTGACGAAAGTCTCAGCCGCCAGCTGGTCGTCTCCAGATTGCGCGCCGAGGCGCCTTCCGGCGCCGCCTTGCTCAGCGAGAGCCTGCGTTACAGTCGAGGTCCCATCAATTGGAATGGGGCGCGGAATCGGGCGACATTCTCTGCCCGGCTGACCGGTATGGTCGTGTCGCAGGTCGATAGCGCCGCGCTGCGCGAGCGGCTTGCCGGTCTCTCGCTGGAAGACGCGCGACTGCTTCTTGAATCGACAGCGGACCTGGCTGGCGAATCCGGGATACAGATTGAACTGTTTCCCGCCGCTTCGAATAGAATGCCCAGCTTGCCCATCCGCATCAATCTGGAAGTCCGGTTGTCCGAATGACCGGCCGCTTGATTGGCATTGACCATGGCAGCAAACGCATCGGTTTGGCCGTGAGCGACGCGCTGGGCATCGTCGCGCGTGAACTGGCGATCATCAATCGCGGCAAACGTGAAGACGATTTCGAGACCATTTTGAGGGTGGCCCGGGACCAGCGGGCAGTCGGATTTGTAGTTGGCGTTCCGCACAATCCCAATGCGCCGGACGGCGTACGCGCGCAAGCAGACACCGTCAAACGCTGGATCGCGCGTCTGGCCGAGCATACCAACTTGCCGATAGCCGAAGTCAGCGAATACCTGACCAGCGTCGAGGCGCGCGATTTGGCGCGTCAACACAATCGAAAACCGGATGAACCCATCGACGATTTGGCGGCGCGGATCATCTTGCAGTCTTATCTCGATGCCCAAAGCTACGCCTCGGCTACGAATGTCGCCGGTCAAGAGCCCCGCATCTGAAAATAGTTCTATACTTAAGCAGACGATCGCCGTTCGGCGTCAAAGGGTGGCGCTAGCAAACCATCGCCCTTGTGCTAAATTGATATCGTTCCGAATCAAGGCAGTCTCAATTGCGAAACATTGACGATACGCAGCCAAGCAAAAGCTTCTATCTGCAGAATTACGACTCCGGAAGCAAGGGGCCGCCGAGGCTTTTGTTCTGCGGCGTGATCTTCATGTTCGTGATGATCATTCTGGGCGCAGTGGGCGCGGTGGCCGGATTTAGACTGGTGTTGCGGCCAGCGCAGCAGCAGCGGGTGATTGACCAACTGCCGTTCATGCGCATGTTCCTGCAGGCGACTCCGCCCGGCGGCATCTTCCCGACGCTCGAACCCCGATCCGATGCCGGCGACGCTCTGGCGCTTCTGGAAATGCCTCTGATCGCCGCCAGTCCAACGGCGGGAGCTACCGCGGCTGCGGTCATTGAACCGACCGGCGATCCTGTGGAAGAGCCGACCGCCTCGCCAAGGTCTAGTTCGCTCACTGAATCGATCCCGACCGCGGTCATGAACAGTGAACGGGAATCCGCCACACCAAATACGCCTGAAACAATTGTCACGGAAACTCCCGCTGTGAATGCCGCGACTGCGGCGCCGTCGCTCGAGAGATTGCCATCGACCGGACGCATTTACGGAATGCTGCATCATCAGCAAACCTGGAACAATTGTGGGCCCGCAACGATTACCATGGCGCTAAGCTATTACGGCTGGCAGCAAGATCAATCCGTGGCTGGCGGCGCGCTGAAGCCGAATCGCGAGGACAAGAATGTCAGCCCGCACGAACTGGCGACCTTTGTTGAAGAGAACAGCACGGTCAAGGCCATCGTGCGCATGGGAGGCACGCTCGATCTGCTCAAACGCTTGGTGGCGAACGGCTTTCCGGTAGTCATCGAAACTGGCGCCATGTTCGAAGCCTATGATTGGATCGGCCATTATCGCGCCCTGGTCGCCTACGATGACAACTATCAGCTATTCTACTTCTTCGATAGTTTCCTCGGCGTCGGCGACGGCGCGCGCGGCGTCAGCATCAGCTACAGCAAGGTAGACCGGGATTGGCAAGCCTTCAACCGCACCTTCATTGTCGTTTATGAGCCACAGCGCGAGGGCCTGCTGCGAAGCATCATGGACAGCCACTGGTCCGATGAGGCCGCGGCGGAGATCGCGCTGAATACGGCGCAGGAAGAAGCGCGTCGCGAACCCAACAACGCTTTTGCCTGGTTCAATATGGGTACATCGCTGGTCGCTCTCGAACGCTATCAAGAGGCCGCCACCGCTTTCGATCGCGCCCAGCAGCTTGGAGAATTGCCGTGGCGCATGATGTGGTATCAGTTCGGCGCCTTTGAGGCATTCTATGAAGTGGGTCGATATGACGATGTGCTCAGCCTGGTGAGAATCAATCTCAACAACGCCGAAGAGATCGAAGAGTCTTACTATTGGCAAGGCCGCGTGCAAGAGGCGCAAGGCAATGCCGCGCAAGCGGCCTCATCTTATCGACGCGCCCTGGCCTACAACCGCAATTACCGCGAGGCTCGCGCGGCCCTCGAAGGTCTCGGTTGAATCCGCAGATGTCTGGTCACCATTCCCAAAGTCAGCTGCGCAGCCGGCATATCGCCAAGTCTACACTGATTGTGATGCTCGCCTTCGCCGCAGCCAAGGCTATCAGCTTGCTGCAGACGCTGATCATCGCGCAAGTTTTCGGCGTCGGCAGCGAGCTAGACGCCTATGTCGCGGCCAATCGCATTCCCGAGCTGATTGTCATCCTGATTTCCGGCGGCGCGCTCACCCACGCCTTCATTCCCATCTACAGCGGCTTTTTGGCCAAGGGCGACAGCGTCTCCGCCAGCAAACTTTCGAGCAATCTGATAAACACAATATTCACCGTGGCCCTGCTCATCAGCGCCGTGGTTTTCTTTTTGGCGCCCTGGCTTGTTCGCAACGCCGTCGCGCCCGGCTTTGACGCGCCCACCACACAGAACACCATCGACATGATGCGCATCCTCTTGCTGAGCACAATCGTCTTCGCCGTCAGCGGGATCTTCAGCGGCATTCTCAATTCCCATCAGCATTTTTTGCTGCCGGCTTTGGCGCCGATCGTCTTTGATGTCGGCATCCTTTTTGGTGTGCTGTTCCTGATGCCAGTGTACGGTGTGCACGGCATCGCCTGGGGCGCGGTAATCGGTTCCGCCTTGCATTTCAGCATTCAGATACCCGGACTCATACGTTACAAGCTGCGCTGGAAACTTGAGCTTGGACTCTCCAATCCAGATTTGTGGCGCGTCATCCGGCTGATGCTGCCGCGCATCGGCGGCCTGGGTGTTTTTTCGCTCAACTTCCTGGTTATGAACAACATCGCCTCGCGCTTGAGCGTGGGCTCGGTCAGCGCGCTCGATTGGGGTTGGCGCTTGATGCAGATCCCGCAAACCTTGATCGGCACGGCCTTGGGCATCGTCATCTTCCCGACCCTCGCGGCATTGAGCGAAGTGCAGGATCTTGAGGGCAAACGCGGGGCGATGTCCGGCGCGCTTCGTTTCATCCTCATCGCCAGCATTCCTTCCGCCATTGGCTTGATCGTGCTGGGACATCCCTTGATCAGCCTGTTGGAGCGCGGCGCATTTGACGCGGCGGCATCGGCGCTGGTCTATAGCACGCTGAGCATGTTCACGCTTGGCTTGATCGTGCATTCGACGCTGGAAGTGATCGCGCGCAGTTTCTACGCCGACAAAGATACCCTGACGCCGCTTTTCGCCGCCTTGGGTGGCGCCGCCATAAACCTTGCGCTGGCATTTCTGCTCAGTGATGTGGCGGCGGTTGACTCGCGGAGCTTTCTCAATTCGACATCTTTAGCCTTCCCAAGTCTGGGATATAACCCCTATATTGGCCGCGTGGAGGGATTGGCGCTGGCCAATTCACTCGGCGTATTGTTCGAAGTTGTGTGCTTGCTTTACATTCTTCGGCGGCGCTGGCAAGGGATTCACGGTCCCGGGCTCGCAGGTACGCTGCTCAAGTCGCTGCTGGCGTCTTTGGTCATGGCCGGGGTGATCGTGTTGGTCGACATGCTGTGGAGGGCAATCGCGCCGGGCGCAAGTCTGAGCATGAACATCGTGCGGCTTGCGCTCGAAGGCGCTCTCGGATTGATGACTTTTGTGATCGTCGCGCTGCTGCTTAGGATGAATGAGTTTTCCGAGTTTTGGTTCATGATTCGCAGGCGCGCGGCCGCCTGAAGGACAAAGACTGTATGTCAATAGAAATTGTCTCGCTAACGCTTGGCGCATTCGGAACAAACGCCTACCTGCTGGCGGATACGGATACCAACAACGCCGTGCTCATTGATCCGGTCGATGACGCCGGGGCCATCCTTGACGCCGCTCGAGCGCGTGGCTGGTCGATAAAACTGATGATCGCGACCCACGCGCATATCGATCATGTCTTGGCCAGCGCCGCCATCAAGGACGAACTTCAGATCCCCTTTTTCATCCATGAAGACTGCGCCGACATATTGGCGGAAATCCCCCTGCAGGCTCGCATGTTCGGATTGGGCGATGTGCCGGCGCCCGCTACACCAGACCGGCTGCTGACCAGCGCCTCCGAGACGATTGAACTCGACGCCATCCGCCTGCAAACGCTCTTCACACCGGGTCACGCGCCGGGCCATCTCAGTCTTTACCTGCCCGAACACAAGATTCTCTTCAGCGGCGACGCCCTTTTCGCCGGCAGCATCGGCCGCACCGACTTGCCCGGTGGCGATTACCAGCAACTGATGCATTCCATTGTCGACAAGCTAATGGCGCTGGACGACGATGTCCGCGTCTTGCCCGGCCACATGGGCGAGACAAACATCGGACGCGAGCGGCGGACAAATCCGTTTTTGTTGTCCTACGACGGTGGCGCGAGCTAGATGGCCACGCGATGACCAGGTCACAGCCACATATCTTGGCGCTCTTCCTCGACGGCATCGGGCTTGGCGCGGATGATCCGGAGGTCAATCCCTTTGCGCTTGCCGACATGCCAACGGCGTGGCGCCATTCTAATGGCAAGCGCTGGCTGCGCGGCATCGGACGACAATGCGCTGAAAACGCGGCTTTTGTCCCGACGGACGCGCGACTTGGCGTCAAGGGACGGCCCCAAAGCGGCACCGGGCAAGCGAGCATCCTCACCGGCATCAACCTGCCGCGACGCATCGGGCGTCATTATGGTCCCAAGCCCGACTTGCCCACCCGCCAGCTCGTCGCGCGGCACAGCTACTTCAAGAGCTTGGTCGACCGTGGCAAGTCCGCGCGTCTGCTCACCGCTTATCCGCCGGGCTTGCTGAACGATTTTGCGCGCGGCAAGACCTTGCGCTCCAGCATACAGCAAGCCGCGTACGAATCCGGATTGCCGCATTTCACGGTCGACGATGTGGTGGAGAAGCGCGCATTGACCGCCGAATGGACTACGAGGAGCTGGCGGCGCTACCTCAACATAATGGATTTGCCCGAATATTCAGCGCGGGAAGCAGGGCGGCTTTTGGCGCGGCTGTCGCGACAATATGACTTTGCGTTCCATTCGCATTGGATGACCGATCGCATCGGCCATCGCGGACCATTTGATCGCGGCGTATCCTTGCTCGAAACCTTTGACGATGTGCTCGCTGGCGTGCTCGACGAATGGGATCCCGCCGAGGGATTGGTCGTTGTCATCAGCGATCACGGCAATATGGAAGATCTGTCGACGCGTCACCATACCACCAATGACGTGCCGACCTTAATCGTAGGCGATCGCGCCCAGACATTCGCCGACGGCTACGCGGCCTTGACGGACTTTGCGCCCGCCTGTGATAGAATTCTCTTCGGAATGCCATGACCCATCAATACGCGCGAGAGACAAACCTGGATAACCGAGTCATCCGGTCGATTTTGGCCATTGTATTCGCGCGCCTGGTCATCAACATCACCAAGCGTTTTCCCTACCCCTTCGTCTCCGCCATCGGCGACTCCTTCAATGTCAGCGCGGGCAGCATCCAAAACGTCATCGCCCTGACCAACGGCAGCGGATTGCTCAGCCCCTTGCTGGGCACGATCTCTGAGCATTATGGTCGCAAAGCGGTCATGGTTGGCATGCTGCTGCTGATGACCTGCATGAGCGTGCTTGGCGCTTTGTTCGCCGAATATGGCGTCTTTGTCGTAGTGATGTTCTCGTTTGGCGTGGCCAAAATCATCTACGACCCAACCTTTCAAGCCTATCTGGGCGACGCCGTTCCCTTCAGCCGCCGCGGCCGGGTCATGGGCATCTCCGAGCTTAGCTGGGCGCTGTCGCTGGTGATTGCGGCGCCGGTCGCGGGATTCCTGCTGGACATCGCCAATTTGCAAGCGGTCTTCGTTTTTCTTACGATTTGCCTCGCTTCCGGAACCGCTGCGCTCTGGCTGCTGGTGGAACCGGACAAGCGCAAGGGTGGACCCCGGCGAATCGGCATCATCAATCCCTTGGTGGCGATGCGTCAGGTCAGCGCCCATCCAACCGCAGTTTACGCGCTCCTGTATACGCTGTGCTTTACGCTGGCGCATGAGATCTTTTACATCAATTATGGATTGTGGATGGAGGACGCCTTTGATCTGGTGTTGACTGCCCTCGGCACGATCACCATCGTCATAGCGGTTGCGGAAGTCATCGGCGAGTTTATCGTCATCGGCTACTCGGACCGGCTCGGCGCCCGCAACATGTCCATGGTCAGCATGTTGATCGCCGCCATCAGTTTCTTAATCATTCCATCGCTATCGTTCAGTCTGCCCCTGGCGATGTTTGGCATCTTCGTCATGTTCATCGCCATCGAAACGGCAATTGTAGCGGCTATCCCTATCTTCACCGAATTGCTTCCCCGGTCGCGCGCTGCGATGATGAGCGCCAACATGGGCGTTCATTCACTGGGACGGCTGGCCGGCGCCGCCCTGGGCGCGCTCATTTATGGATCATCGGGCGGCAACTTCCTCGCCGTGGGCATCATCGCCGCGGGATTGGGTTTCGCCGCCTTCCTAGTCATGTGGCGTTTGGTGCCGGAAGATTTCCATCTCCATGAGAAGTCTTCGGAACCTGGCCACGAGGCAGCGGTTGAGGATTTGTCTTGACTATCGCCATGCGCTCCTTTAGAATCCGGTAGGCCATTTGTGGGCAGGTCTATTGATGTTCGAATCACTATCACAACGGCTCGATACCGCGTTTGAGGGTTTGCGCAAAGGCGGGCGGGTCAAGGAAGCCGATGTCAAGGCCGTCATGCGGGAAGTCCGTATGGCGCTGCTGGAGGCGGATGTTGCCCTGCCAATCGTCAAGGACTTCATCAAAAGTGTGCGCGAGCGCGCCATCGGCGAGGAAGTTCACAAGGCGCTGAAACCGAGCGAACAGGTTGTCAAGATCATCCACGAGGAATTGGTGGATATGCTTGGCGAAGCCGGCCGCCTCAGCTACAGCGGCAGCGTCAAACCCCACGTGATTATGCTGGTCGGGCTGCAGGGATCGGGTAAGACCACCAACGCCGCCAAACTCGCTTTGCACCTGCGTTCGGAAAACCGCAAGCCGCTGATGATCGCCGCCGATACTTATCGTCCGGCCGCTGTCGATCAGCTTGTCACGTTGGCCAAACAGATCAATGTGCCCTTCTATGAAGAAGGCGCGACCGATACGCCGCCCGCGATCGTCAAGCGCGGCTTGAAAGTCGCCAAAGCAGCCGGCAACGATATCGTCATCATCGATACGGCGGGCCGCCTGCAAATTGATGATTCGCTCATGGGCGAGCTCGAAGTCATCAAGCAGATTGCCTCGCCGGCGGAAATCCTCTTGGTCGCGGATGCCATGACCGGGCAAGAAGCGGTGAACATCGCCCGCGGCTTCAACGAGCGATTGGGCATCACCGGCCTGGTCTTGACCAAAGTCGACGGCGATGCTCGCGGCGGCGCCGCGCTGTCAATGCGCGCCGTGACCGGCGTCCCGATTAAGTTCATGGGGACCGGCGAGAAAATCAGCGCCGATACGCTGGAGCTGTTCCATCCCGATCGCATCGCGCAACGCATACTCGGCATGGGCGATATCATGTCGCTGATCGAGCGGAGCGAGTCCGTATACGAAGAGGAAGAAGCCTTGCGCCTGCAGGGCAAAATCATGCGCAATGAGTTCTCTCTTCAGGACTTCCTGGATCAGCTGCAGAAGATCCGCAGCATGGGACCGCTCGGCAAAGTGATGGGCATGATACCCGGTATGTCCAAGCTGCAGATGCAAGCCGACTTCGATAACGAAGATATCGAAAAGCGCATCAAGAAGGTGGAGGCGATCATCAATTCGATGACGCCGGCCGAAAGAGAACACCCGCGCATCCTGAAAGCGAGCCGCAAGCGCCGCATCGCGGCCGGCAGTGGCGTCGAGGTGCGCGATGTCAATGACCTGCTCAAACAATTCAAGCAGATGAGCAGGTTAATGAACCAGATCAGTCGAGGGAAACTTCCCAATATTCCCGGCCTCAGAGCATAGGCCGATGCACAGGAGAACTGCAAAATGGTAAGAATTCGTCTACGCCGCCAAGGGCTTAAGCGCCAACCCAGCTATCGCATCGTTGTCACCGATCAGCGCAAGGCGCGCAATGGCGGTTACCTGGAGAACATCGGACATTATAACCCGCGCACAAAGCCGGCTACTGAAATCATAGAAGAAGGACGCGCGCTCTATTGGCTTAGCGTCGGGGCGCAGCCCAGCGACGCGGTACGCCGCCTGCTCGATCACACCGGCACCTGGGAACGCTTCCAGCGCCTGCGCGCCGGAGAAAGCATGGAAGACCTGGTCGCGGAAGCCGAAGCCAACAAACCGGAACTGCCGAGCCAAAGGACCAATTATCCCGCGCCCGGCGATGGCGAAAGCAAGATCAAGGCGCGCGAATCCGCCAGGCTTGCCGCCGCCGAATCCAGCTCTGAAGACAACTAGAGTACTGAGTAGGCAGCTGCCATGGTAGAAGAAGAACTCGTACGTTACATCGCTGAAAACCTGGTGAACAATCCCGATCAGATTCAGATCAGCCGCAAAGAAACCAACCGCACGGTAGTTCTGGAGCTTTCAGTCGCCCGCGACGACATGGGGCGCGTCATCGGGCGCAGCGGCCGGGTAGCCAACGCGATTCGCGCCTTGCTGCGCGCCGCTTCGAGCCCCGAGCCCGGACCTGACCGCGGCAGACGCCGCCGGGTCGTTCTGGAAATCGAATAGAATGCCCGAAAGCGTCACCCGCGTTCAGCCCAAGTATCTTGTCATCGGCGAGATTCTGCGACCTCATGGCGTCCGCGGCGAGTTGCGCACGCGCGTACTGACTGATTATCCGGAAACGTTTCACGACCTTGAGCGCGTTTACATCGGCAAAACCGCCGACGACCGGCATCCGCGCCAGCACCAACTGAAGCATGTGCGCTTCAACAAAGACTACGCCCTCTTGAGCCTGGACGGCATTCGCGATCGCAATGATGCCGATCCGCTGCGCAAGGGAATCGTGATGATGGATGTCGCTGACGCGGCGCCGCTCGAACAAGGCGAATACTACCTCTACCAATTGATCGGCCTAAAGGTCCGCAGCGATGAGCAAGTCATTGGTGTCATACGCGAAGTATTGCAGACCGGCGCTAACGACGTCTATGTTGTCGCAAGCGACACCTATGGCGAGCTATTGTTGCCGGCGCACGACGAAACCATCGTCGACATCGATTTTGAAGCGGAACTGGTGACAATGCGCTTGCCGAAAGGCTTGCTGCCGGAAAACTAAACCGCCCAATCAACTTGACAACAAAAAACATCAACTGTTATGCTTTTTGCGTCAACCACCCGCTAGCTGTTTCCAATGCAACAAAATCAGAATCAGAAAATTTGGTTGGGGCTGCACCTAATCCCGCAATTCGGTATCGCCAAGATTACGCAGCTATTGGCGCATTTCTCGTCCGCTGCCGAGCTTTGGAAAGCGAGCGATAAGCGACTGCTCCAACTGCAGCTCCCGCGACCGCTCTTGCGGCAATTCATCAAAGCTCGGGACCTAATAGATCTCGACCGTGAATGGGAGGCGGTCCGCAAGGCCGGCGCGAGTCTGATCACGATTGACGACGACGCGTATCCCGTTCTGTTGCGCTCGCTTAACGATCGGCCGCCCCTGCTGTATATGCGCGGCGAACTCAATCCGAGCCACAAATGCATCGCGATCGTCGGTACGCGCAAACCCAGCAAATACGGCTTGGACGCCGCCGAGCAACTGGCCTATCATCTCGCCCAAGAGGGTGTGACCATCGTTTCGGGATTGGTGCATGGCATTGACGCTGCCGCGCACCGCGGCGCGCTGCGCGCGGGCGGACGAACGATTGCGGTGATGGCGACGGGCATAGATCGCATCTATCCGCAAGAGAACTACGATTTGGCGCGAGAGATCGTAGAAGCCGGCGCCGTCATCACTGAAATGCCTGTGGGCACAGCCCCGCTCGCGAAGAACTTCCCGCAGCGCAACCGCATCATCAGCGGCATGTCGCTGGGTGTGCTGGTCGCGGAAGCGCCAGAGAAGAGCGGCGCCATGAACACGGTCACGCATGCCGGCGAACAGGGACGCGACGTGTTTGCGCTGCCGCACAATATCTTCAGCCAGAGCGGCCGCGGCAGCAACGCTCTAATCCAAGACGGCGCAAAGCTGGTGATGCGCGTTAGCGATGTCCTGGAAGAATTGAATATCGCGCATCGGAACACGGAAACGCGCATCGAAACCGAACAGATTCAACCGACCAACGATACAGAATCCCTGATCCTCAATGAACTGGGCGCCGATCCCGTGCATGTCGATCTGATCGTGCGCCGCACCAATTTGCCGACGTCTACCGTTACCAGTTCCCTGACGCTGCTCGAACTAAAGGGACTTGCCGAGACCGCGGGTCCTATGCAATACTGCCGAGCGCGATAATCCTGGATGTTGCGAAGCGAGCAATTGCGGGCATGGCCGCCGCAAACGACCCAGGACATTCGAAGATGTGGCCGGCAATACAACGCCACTGAAAGCGAGCGTGAATGGAAAACTACTACGCATTGATCGCTGCTGGAGGACTGGGCACGCGCCTGTGGCCGATGAGCCGCGTCAAATTGCCGAAGCAAATGCTGCCGCTGATCGACGACCAATCGATGTTCAAAACCAGCATCAACCGCATCCAGGGTCTCTTCGCGCCGGAAGACACCTTTGTCGTGACCGGGCGCGATTACGCCACTGAGCTCCAAGCGGAAGTTCCGCATATTCCCAGCGAAAACTTCATTCTGGAGCCCCACGCCAAAAACACGGCGCCGGCGCTGGCCTTGGGACTGGCGCATATCCAGTCGCGCGATCCCGAAGCGACCGTTGCCATTTTGACCGCTGATCATCACATCGCGGAGCGAGATCATTTCCGCCGCGTCCTGGAAGTGGCCTACGATGTCGCGCAGGACGGCAAAATCGTCACCTTGGGCATCGCCCCGTCCCACCCGGCTACCGGCTATGGCTATATTCAACAAGGCCCGGTCCTGGAAGAACGGAATGGCCTAAGCGTATATGAATCGATGCGTTTCACTGAAAAGCCGGATATCGTAAGAGCGACGCAATTTGTCGCATCAGGGCAATACACCTGGAATTCCGGCATGTTCATTTGGAAGGTCGCCCACGCCATGCGCGAGCTTGAACGTTTTCAGCCCGCTATGTACGCCATGTGTACATATTTGCAATCAGCCGCCGATTCCCCGGATTATCTACAGAAACTTGAAGACATTTGGGAAACCATGCCGCAACTGTCAATTGATTTCGCGATCATGGAAAAGACCGACAATATCGCCGTCATCCCGGTCGACATCGGCTGGAGTGATGTCGGCAGCTGGGAATCGCTCTATCATATCTTGCCGCAAGACAATTTCGGCAATTGCATCAAGGGCGAGGCGACAGAAAACCGCGTCATCCTCGATACGCGTGATACCCTGGTATACAGCGATCGTCTCACGGTAGCGATTGGCGTGGAGAGCGTCGTTGTGGTGGATACAGACGATGTGCTTTTGATTTGTCACAAAGACCGTACCCAGGATGTGAAACAGGTAGTGAATTACCTTAAGGAAAACGGCAGCGAAGAGTATCTCTAACAATGCGCATTGACAACAGGATGAGTACGGAGATATGAACGACGAACACACGCCCTCGCTTCAAGCCTATTGCATGAAGTGCAAAGCCAAACGCGACCTGCAGCAGCCGCAGGCCATCTACAACAAGGCCGGAGCGCCGGCCACTCGCGGGCAGTGCCCGGAATGCGGCACGGCAATGTACCGTACCGGCGCGACCCCCGCCCACGACGGCATCCCGAAGCCGGACAAGGTCGAGCGTCCCGCGCGCAAGCCCAAGAAACGCTCGAAAAAAGCCGCCAACGGTCGCAAGACTGCGAGGCGCAAAAGCGTCGGCAAACTGGTCATCGTGGAATCACCCGCGAAAGCCCGCAGCATCGGCGGATTCCTCGGCAACGGTTACACGGTCATGTCGTCAAAAGGACACGTGCGCGACCTGCCCAGCTATTCGCTTGCAGTCGATGTAGAAAACGAATTCGAGCCGACTTATCGTGTGCCAAAAGACAAGCGCGAGGTCGTCAAGGAATTGAAGGACGCGGCAGAGCGCGCCGACGAGATCTACCTCGCCACCGATCCCGACCGCGAAGGCGAAGCGATCGCCTGGCATCTGGCCGCCGCGGCAAAAATGCCGTCGCCGCTCGTCAAGCGCGTGATATTCCACGAAATCACGGACAATGCGGTCGCCGAGGCCTTTGCTCATCCCCGCGCGATTAACATGGATCTGGTCAATGCGCAGCAGGCGCGGCGTATCATTGATCGGCTCGTCGGCTACAAAGTATCCGGCCTCCTGCGCAACAAGGCGCGCCGGGGTCTAACGGCCGGGCGCGTACAGAGCATCGCGCTGCGGTTCGTGGTCGAACGCGAAAAAGAGATCCAGGCATTTGTCCCGGTCGAATATTGGACGATAGACGCCCGCCTGGGCAAGCAGCGCGCCAACAGCGGCGCCAACGAATTCACAGCCGGCCTGATTAAGCTGGATGGCAAGACGCTGGCGCGAAACAGCAAAGACCTGGAAAAGGCCAAGTCCGTAGCCTTCCATCGCGCTGAAGAGTTGACCGAGCACCTGGAGATTCTGCAGCGCTGCTTGTATCAGGTTTCTAACATCAAACAGGGCACACGCCAGAAACGGCCGTCGCCGCCGTTCACCACCAGCACGCTCCAGCAAGCGGCGTCCAACCGGCTCGGCTTCAGCGCGCGCAAAACCATGCAAATCGCGCAGCAGTTGTATGAAGGCATAGACATCGGTCAAGGCAACAACGTCGGACTCATCACCTATATGCGAACCGACAGTCTCAGTGTCTCGCAAGGGGCGATAGCCGACGCCCGCAAGTATGTGCAAACGACCTTCGGCCAGGCCTTCGCGCCGGATAAACCTCGCTATTACAAGACGAAGTCCAAAGGCGCGCAGGAGGCGCACGAGGCCATTCGTCCGACAGGCGTTTTTCGCGCGCCCAACGACGCGAGCCGCTATCTGAATCGCGATCAAAGCCGCCTTTACCAGCTGATCTGGGAGCGTTTTGTCGCCAGTCAAATGTCAAACGCGGTTTTCGATACCATGCGTCTGGATATCTCAGCCGGACTGACTACTGCAAATATGCCCTATCTGTTCCGAGCCACCGGCAGCACTTTGAAGTTCGCGGGATTCCTGGCCATTCAGCAGCAGTCCAAAGGCAACAGCTTGAACGGCGACGAGCCGGAGGCGGGCAGCTTCCCGGCGCTGGACAATGATGAAATGCTCGACCTGAGAAAACTGTTGCATGAGCAGCATTTCACGCAGCCGCCGCCACGATACACCGAAGCCAGCCTGGTACGAACATTGGAAGAATATGGCATCGGTCGACCGAGCACGTATGCGCCGACTGTTACCCTGATACAAAGTCCTGAACGCGACTACATCAAGCGCGATGGCAGACAGCTGGTGCCGACCGAAACCGGCTGCCTGGTCAGCGATCTGCTGGCCCAATACTTCGATGTTGAGATGGAGTACGCGTTTACAGCCAATATGGAAGAACAGCTGGATGAGGTCTCCAACGGCAAGGTCGAATGGCGGCCCATGCTGGATGAATTTTACGGGCCGTTTGAAGCGCGCCTGACCAACGCCTACGACAACATGCCCAAGCAAGATATGGACGAGCGCATCGGACGCGACTGCCCCACATGCGAGGGCGGAGAATTGGTCATCAAATTTGGTCGTTGGGGCAAGTTCATCGGCTGCGCCAATTTCCCCGATTGTCGCCACACCGAACAGTATCTCGAAAAAACCGGCTTGCAGTGTCCGGAATGCGGCGACGAGAGCGGCGGCGAACTCGTGGAACGACGCGCCAGAAAAGGCAGACGACGGCTCTTCTACGGTTGCAGTCGTTATCCGGACTGTCAGTATTCCACCTGGAACCTGCCCAAACGGCGGCGCGCGCCAACGGAGTCGTCTGGGCCCCGGGTGGCCGATCGCACTGCCGGCTGAATAACGGCGCGCCCTCGCTTTGCGCAAAAAACTGAACATTTGTATACTTAGTTGAATGGCTGAATTGCACCGTCGGTTGCGACTTGCAAGTCAGTACACCAGATTCGGCATCTATTCAGTCGAAGGATCCTAATCGATGAATTTTCCAGGTCGCAATTCCAGCCGATCGCAATCTTCGGACGACAATTCTTCAGCATCGCCGAGGACAATCGGCAAGTTAAGCCAGAAGGCTCCCGAGCGTTCCACGACAACGGCAGTCATCGCCGGTGTCATCGCCGGCATGATAATCGCGTACATGGTGTTTCCGGTCGAATTCACCGGCGCGGCGCCACGTCACATGAGCCAGGGCGCCATTGATCAGTGGGTGCGCATGATCGCCGTCGGGCACTCGGAAGATATACAATATGATGATGCAAATGCCCGCGTCGCGCTCCAATTGATCCCCAATCCGCAAGCCGTCGTAACGCGCCTTGAGCGCGACGCCGGCATTCCCGCGCGCGAGCGCGACGCCATTTCGGCGCTCAAAGACATTGACGGCTTCGATGACTTGACCGGCGCTTTGGCGCCAGCAGATCCAGGCCTGATTGGCAGCAGCTTACAAATCATTATCTCGCTGGTCGCCGTCGCCATCGCCGTGCCCGTCGTAACCGTGGCTTGGCGAACGTTGGCGCCAGCCGCGTGGTCCGGCGCCGGGACCAGGCGCGGTGACAATATCGACGCTGGCGGCAGCGCATCGCAAGCGGCGCACATGCCGCGCGCCACGCCACGCGCCGCGCCGGCCGCCCGTCCGCCGGCAGGTTGGCCGGAAGAAGAAACCGAAAGAAGCGGGGTCGTGCATCCGCAATTCGGCGTGCCTGTGCTACACACGGTCTCGACCTATGTTAAGGGCCAAAACTACGACGATTCATTCGCCATAGAGTTGGGACCGGAATTCGGCAATCAATTCTTGGGAGAATGCGGCATATCAACGGCGACCAGAATCGGCAATGAGCTGCAGTCGGTTGAGTTTTGGGGATTCGACATGGCGTCCCAGATCACGCAAACCAAGGTGTTTGCCGCGCCTGCCGCCGTCAGCGACCCCGCATTGGTCGCTTCCGTTGGCAATCGCCTCAACAATCCTAGCGCCGATATCGTCGCTGCTACGCTAGGGGCCACGTTAACCGTCGATGCCAGCGCCATTCACATTCAGGCCGAGATCAAAAGCGTCGTGTGCAATTATGGCGGCGGATCGCCCAATAGCGGCATCGAAAGCCTGCAGATCGAAATCATTGCCTGGCAAAAGCAAGGGCAACCATCGGGCATTTCCACCGGCGCGGCGGCGCCCGGTCCGGCATACGCCAACGTGGATGTGACGGCGCCCGGCCAGATGCCCTCTCCCGCGCCGCCGCCCTCGGCCGCTAGCGGTATCGATGCCTCCGGATCTACATCTCCTCAAGCTAAACCGCCCGAAGACGAGGAAGAAGATCCCTTCGGCGGCACCGGCAACTTCATGCCCTACTCATAAACCAAGCGGTCCCCAGGCAAATGGCTTCGGGACTTTCGCCAGTCAATTCAGTTGCAAAATCCTGGAATCGTTAACTTCTGGCGACGATGTTTACCTGACCGCCACGATCTTCAATTGCGTGGTCCCGTCGGGTGTCTCTACGTTTACCGAATCGCCGGGGCGCTTGCCAAGCAGAGCGGAGCCAATCGGACTCTTCTGCGAAATCTTGCGCTGGCGGGGATTGGCTTCGGCACTGCCAACTATCTTGTATTCCTCATCGTCCGTCTCGCCGTCTTCGCGAATGATGACCGTTGATCCTATCTGAACTTTATCACTCGACCCCGCGTTCTCGACCACGGTCGCATCGCGCAGTATCGACTCGATGTGTTGAACGCGTCCTTCGATGAAACCGAGCCGTTCTTTGGCATCATGATAGTCCGCGTTTTCTTTCAAGTCTCCTTGGGCGGCGGCGTCTTTCAGTTTCTTCGCCATCGCCGGCCGTCGCAGCTCCTTTAGCTCACGCAGCTCTTTGAGCAATTCGGCCTCGCCCTCTCTGGTCAAGTAGTTTTCTTCCATACTCATTTCATATCCCTTGTTTGGGCGGACAGTTATCTGTCCCCAGCTCTCATTTCAGACTCATATCACACGAAGCTATCATTATCCTCGGCATTAGCAAAAGCGCTAGCGGTCGTCGCGACGCCTTCGATAACGCTCTGCGGCGCTCTGCAGATTCTGCACGTGCAACTGTCGCACCAGACCGTTCAGCAAGACGTGACTTATGCCGCAATCTTCCGCGCTGATGAGACTGTCCAGGTCGTCAATGCCCTCCGCAACGGCTTCAGCTACGGCGCGATCCAGCCGCTCGAGATACTGGAGATCACCGTCAAGTTTTTCTTTTGCTTCGCCGCGGAGCACGATATCGCCGTGGCCCTGAACAATGTTCTCGAATGTTAAACATCGCAACTGCGACAGCGAACGTTTGAGGTCATCGAATTCTCCGTCAACAAAGTACGGTATCGGCAAGACGGTATCGGATGCGAAGAGAACACTCGCTTCGTCTACCAAACAGACAATAGAATCCGGACTGTGACCGGGACTTGACCATAGCGTAAATGTCGTATCGCCGACTCGCAAGCCCATTCGGTCCTCGAAGACGATGTTGGGCAAGACCAGTTTTACGGATGCAAACTCGGGCGATGATTCTTGCAAGGCGCGCAAGCTTTCGCGACCGCGCGAATTCAGCAATTCACGGCATTTTCGGTGCGCGATGACCTGCGCCTCAGGGAAGAAGCAGGTACCGGTACTGTGATCGGCGTGAAAATGCGTGTTGATGACATGAGTCACTTTGGAATCCAGCACCGATTCAACGAAGCCGCCAATGCGCAAGCTTTCCTCGGGATAAAGAAGTGTGTCGATCATCACCGTGCCGGCTGCAGTCTTCACGACGCCGGCGGTAGCCTGCGCGTATAGATCGCTCCGAAACACAAATACGTGATCCGTTATTCGTTCGCGCTGCATAAGGACTGTGGAATGGCCGGTTCAGTTTCCAAATGTTTCAATCTAATAGTATAGTTAGCGTCCAAAGTAAAATCAAGTTGACAGAACGCCCTCTCAGTTGCCCGCAAATGCGATTGATGTATACTGACCGTACGATTCGCGAATCAGTGAGAGCCCACTAACAATGATGTCCGGTAGATTCAAAGTCGCGATTCGTTCGCTGACGGTGTTCGTGTTGTCTTTCGGCTTCTTGACCGCGCTGACGCCGGCGCAATTTGTCGTTCGCATCGGTGTTATCGATCAGGCGGACGGCCCCAGCGCTCGCGGCGCAATCCTGGCGGCCAAACACATTAATGAGCGTGGCGGCCTCCTCGGCGCCAATCGAACCGCATTTGAGCTCAAAATCGTCGTCACGCCACCCAGCAATCCGGATATCGCGGTCGCCAATATGCGGCAAGCGGATGTCATCGCCGTGCTGGGTCCCGGCAATGCTTCACAAATGCATGCGCTGATGCAGCCTCTGAGCAGTCTCGATATACCTGCCCTTACCAGCGCGCCCTCCGATTCGCTGCTGCTGCAAAATGCTGGCCAGAACATTTTCCGCAGCGCGGCGGCGGATGACGTTCGCGCTCGGGCGTTGGCCAGATACCTGGTCTCCAATCTTGACTTGCGCACGGTGACCACCATACAGCTGGACGCTGCCAGCACAGCGAGCTTGATCGGCTTCGCCACGGCCCTGGCAGAGCTAGGGGTCGGCGCATCCAACCTGTTTCATGGCGACACGCAAACTGACTTCGCCCCCATCGTCGGCCAGATTCTTGCCGAGCAGCCCGATGCGGTCAGCATATATGGGCCACCGCTCCTGGCGGCGCAAGTCTATGGCGAGCTGCGCGCGTCAGGCTACGCCGGACTCGTCACCTATGACCAGGCCACTGATCCCGGATTCGTCAGTTTTGTGTCATCGGATTTGCTGCCGGGCATTGTCAGCGCCACGAACTGGTCATTCTCATCCGCCGATGAATTGAGCCGTCAATTCGTTCTGGACTATGTGGCCGCATTCGGCGCCGTACCGGATGGCGAGAGCGCCGCCAGCTATGATGCCGTCGGCTTGCTGGCCGCGGCCTTTCAGCGACCCGGCAGCCTGGCGGACAATCTGCGACTGATTGACGAATTCGCGGGTGTACAAGGCTTGTTGACGCCGGCCAGCCTCGCCACGGGTGAAACCAGCAGCAACACAGCAATCACCCGACTTAATGCCTTTGGCGTGGCAAATGTCGTCGCGCGAGCGCATGGCGGCGAAAGCGTCTCAACCGCGCCGCGCGCGCCAATTTTCGGTACGCCGACTCCCGCGCCGACGGCGACGCCTGCCGGCTACAATTTGACAATCCTGAGCACGGTTCAAAATGTGCGCAGCGGTCCCGGCCTCAGCTATGATGTGATTGGCCAACTAACGAGTGGCGCGCAAGCGCGCGTTCGTGGCGCCACAACCGACTATGCCTGGTATGTCATCGACTTCCAGGGTCAATTGGGCTGGCTCGCCGCGTACCTGGTCGATACCTTCGGCGATCGCAGCCTGGTGCCGTTGATAGAGCCACCGCCGTCATCGACTCCGCCCGTCAGCCCAACCGCGGCATCCCAATCCGAACCCGACATCGTAATCGTCAATGCCTTCCCCAACCGCATCATTCTGGATCAGCTGGCATTGGTCAACGTGATTGTGGAGAATCGCGGCTTGTCGCCGGCCGGTCCCTTCACCGTTGCCACGTCATTTCAACCCGGTAGCCTCTTCGCAGGATTCAATCTACCCGGATTGTCCGCCGGTCGACGGGCTACCGTGCAGCTGCAACAAAATCTGACCGGCCCGACCGGACCGCAGTCCGCCATCATCGTCGCCGACCTCAACCAGCAAGTGTATGAGGGACCTGCCGGCGAAGCCAACAACCAGATCTTCGTCTTCAGTTACATCGTCGATCGGCCAATCTTCAGCAGCGGCGTTCGGACGGTCACGGAGGGTACAATAGATTTGGATGGCGCCGGCAATCATGATTTGACTTGGACGGGCAACGAACTGGTCGCTGTGAACGGCGGCGGACTTTACCACATGACCGAATTCAGGGCGCTGGGCGATGTGCACCACGACGCCATTAGTCCCGAATTGGCGGCTGCCGACGCGCTCAACGTCAATTCACTGCGAAACGCCATCGTCGGCGTGATTACGTCGTCGGGCCGGCGCGGCGCCCTGCAGGTGACAGACATCAGCAGCGAGGGACTTCTCGCTTTCAGCTACCGCGTCTATCGCTAGCGGAGGCGCTTCATCCGCGCGTCACAGCGCTTCGCATTCACTCCGACATGTGAACATCGACGAATGTGATCTTGTCCGGCAGCACATCGACATGCCGGCGGTATCCGATGGCGCCGCTTGCTTTCAAGATGACTATTTCGTATTCGCCGGCGGGCAAGTCGCTAACGACAAAGTTCTCGCCCCAAACCGGATCTCGATTGACCCGCTCGCCCCCATAGCTATAGACCTCGCGCCACGACGAGTCGGAACGCGCGACCACGCGCTTGCCGTAAATCGGACCGCCCGAGTCATCGTGAATGAACCCGGCGATCATGCCGTGATTGACATAATTTTCCAACCAGAGTTCGGGATTGCGCGTCTTGCCTGCGTCCAGCGGATCACCGGCGCGCACCTCGAAGTGCAGATGCGCGCCAATCGCGATACCTGTTGAGCCAACGTCACCGATCTCATCCCCAACTTCGACAGTCTCTCCCACTTCCACGGTTATGCTGTGCAAGTGCGCGTACAGTGTCGATATCGGCAGATCATCGAGCGATCGCAAGTCATGTTCGATTACGACTACCTTGCCATAATAGTCCAGCTGCGGTCCCACCAAGGTATCGACATCAGCTCCGGCGAAAACGACGATTCCTGATGCCGCTGCCAGCACGGGCGTATAGCGTGGATTGACAAACTCCACGCCCAAATGCACGGGCCGCGTGTCCCACTGTGTGCTCCCGTATGGATAGGTGCGGTCGGCCCAATGCACCTGCCCCGCTGTCACGGCTATGGGCCGGCTAAGAACTTGAGGTTCAATCCCGGCTAGCGCAGTCGCTGTCGCCAAGGCAGACGCGGACGGCGCTGCAGTGCTGGTCCCGGGGTCGTTTCCCGCCGCTGTCGCCGTCGCCTCTTGCGCTGCAACAATTCCCCCGAGGCACAAGACAACCATAGCGACGGCTAGGTTCGCAGCCACCCGCGCATGAATCGCCCCAGCAAATCGTTGATGCGGATAACCCGATTGAATGCTTGTGTGACTCTGAACGTCTGAGGCGCGGCCCATAGGTCACGATCCGGTAATGGTGAAATCTGTACTGGCTTGAGAGATGCCGTTGACAAACAGCGTCGCTCTATAGCCGCCTGGCAAAAAGGCAAAATCCTGCGGCGTCACATAAAACCAGATGCACTCCGTCGCCGCGCTGTAGTCAGCCTGCCACGAAAATCGATCCACGACGCGATTCTGTTGCATCCAATCGATTTCAAACGTGGTCCCTTCGCGCAAGTTGGAGACGCGCGCGGTAGCATAGATCTGTGCTTCGTCCGTCCCGAATTGCTTGACGCTGCCGGTCGTGCAGCCGCTATTGGCGTTGATTCCGCGCGCTGTATCCAGGTCGCTGATCTGGACAGGAGCATCACTCGCGTCTTCATAATCCATGTCGTCCATCATGTCCGAGTCGAGCGAACTGCCCATATCTTCCGCGCTGACGACCACGGCCCTAACCGCCGGCGTCGGGGTGAAATTTGCGCGCAAAGTCGCTCCCAATGCCGCGTTCATCAGCGAGTGCTCGGACACGGCAGTGCCGGCAGCGGCAACTGTCGCGACCAATTCCGCTACATCCGTTGCCGCGGCTTTGCTCAAGTCTTCTATCGCCTGATCAACGTTGACCGCTTCCAGTTGGATCGTCGCCACGGCGTTTGCAGGCGCCAAGGCCTGACAGCCCGCCAGCGATACAGCTGTCGCGAGACACAACAGGATTAAGGCTGTGCTGGCAATTCTGACCTCGGCGAAATCCATGAGTTCCAAATCGATGCGGCGACCGGACCGGTAGCGCTTGAGCGCGACAGTGAACATCCGCTGACCGACTCGGCGTCGCGTAGTTGCCCGTTCCGTCAGCAATGTCGGCTTCCTGACATTATATCAAGGCTGACAGCGCTATCACATCTACGGGATTCAACTGTGGCGCTTCGTCTCGCCGACGCGCGCGCCTGGAGTCCGTCAGCTTGTGATCGGCCCCGGAATCTGATATGATGACGAGCGCATGCCCCCGTAGCTCAGGGGATAGAGCGCTGGTTTCCGGAACCAGGCGCACAGGTTCGAATCCTGTCGGGGGTGCTAATCCAGAAAATTGCTGCGCTACCCATCAAAAACGCAATTTAGCGGCGCTGGTCATCCGCATCCGCATATACGCGAGCGCGATATTCAGCCATGTCGATCACGCTCTTGTTCAAGCGCGATTCTTCGGCGGCGAACGCCAGCAGATGACTTTCCAGCGATTCCCGCGCCGTGGTCACGCTATCATCCGGCTTCCCTTGAAGCGCATTCAGAAAACTGCGAACAATCCCGAAATCGCCCCCGCCGTGCCCACTGCTATCTCTCGCGATCACGGGTATTTCTTCGATCTCGCCGCTCAAGTGATGATGGATGCGCATCTGATTGCCGCCAGATGAGAATTTGCCGTAGAGCGTGGCCTCTGTGCCATCCCAGCGCATGGTTCGGCATTCTTCGTCGCCCTGGCCATTCATCACCAGCGTCACAGTCGCGCCGTCTTCCATCTCCATGTTCACAGTCTGATGATCGACAACATCATTGTCGCACTTGTAAACACAGCGCCCGTACGGTCCGCTTTCGAGCTGCTCAAGACGCGCTGCCTTGGTCGGAATGTAACTCACCGCGTTCAAGGGCCAGCCGAAGCCGTCGCGCGCATACAGCTTAGTAGCTTCATATTTGCAGGTATCCGCCGCCGGGCAGCCGTCCGTGCAGCGCTCTGTCGCGCCCTCCGGCGCGTTTTCCGGCCGAAAGTGCGCCAGCGATCCGAAGGAACTGAGATGCCGCACCCGCTGCTTTAGAATCCAGAGCAGGATGTCAAAGTCGTGACAGCACTTGCACAGAATCATCGGACCCGAGGAACTTTGCTGCCGCCAATTACCGCGCACGAAACTGTGCGCCATGTGGTAGTAGATCAAATTCTCGCGGTGGGTGAGCGATACAATGCGGCCCAGCGCTCCCGAATCCACCACCTCGCGCAGGGCCTGCCAAAACGGCGTATATCGCAAGACATGGCAAACCTGCAACTGACGACCGGTCTCCTCTGCCTTTTGCACCAGACGAACGTTCTCGCGCAAAACCGGCGTCATCGGCTTCTCCAACAGCACATCGTATCCCAACTCGAGCATGCGCATGGTCGATTCAAAATGAAAGCGATCCATCGTGCAGTTGATGATCGTGGGCGCCCGCTTGCCGCGCGAGGCCAGCAAAGACTGCCAGTCATTGAAGATCATGTCCGGCGCGATATCGTGTAAGCCGACGAAGCGATCGCGCCGCACGGGATCCGGTTCCGCCACGCCAACGACGCGCAACTCGCGCGGATGTTCCAGCGCATACTGTCCGTAGGCATTGCCTCGGCTTCCGGCGCCAACAATGATGGTGTCTATCGCTGTCATGCGTTCGTCCTCGTTTCAAACTTCACGGGCGCTGCAAAGCTGCAAACTCAATTCTATCACCGGCAAACCTGTGAAGTTGTCATCCCGGCTTCCAGTTTGCCACGCGCCACATTTCGGCACGGGATTCATATGTGGCGAATTCGGGCTTCCCTCTGCTATACTTTGCGCGCGAGGCATCATATCGCTGACATGTGTACACCGAGAGAGTTTAGGAGACCGCAATGTACAAGATAGCTAAACTAGTGCTCTTGGCTGTGTTTCTCGCAGCCGTCGCTTTTGGAGCGAGCGCTCAAGATTCCGGTGGCGTTATCATCGGCACCAACTTTGGCGGCGATCCCACCAGTTTGAATCCGCTTCTCACCAACAATACGGTCGATCTGTCACTGACCGAGTTCCTTTTCCCCAGCCTTTACAATATTGATCCCGAGACGCGCTCGCCGATGAAGGCCGGCCGCAATGACCAAGACAACGGACTGGCGTTGGATTGGAGCATATCCGATGACGGCCTGACCTATACCTTTACTCTACGCGACGACATTGCCTGGAACGATGGCACGCCCGTCACCGCGCACGAATACGCCTTCACTTTTGAAGCGTTGGCCAGCGGCGAGACATCGTCTCCGCGCACCAGCGTCCTGCAGAGCGTCGCCAGCGTAGAAGCGATGGACGATACCACTGTCGTGGTTACGCTCAGCGTCGCCTCCTGCCGCGCCATTGATGAACTCGATGATTTTGGCATCCTGCCCAAGCACATCATTGAACCGCTCATTGATGGCGACTTTTCCGCCATTGACACGCTGGAATACAACAAGAATCCCGATGTCACATCCGGTGTCTTCAACTTTGGCGCCTTGATTGCGGACGAGCAGACCAGCCTGTTGCGCAACGACAATCACTGGTTGACAGTATCGCCCGATGGCTACATCATGCGCAACGTTCCCGATCAGGTTGTGGGCGTCGAGCAATTCCTGGCCGGTGAAGTCACTTCCGTCGGCACCGCCGGTTCCGCCTCCGTGCCCGCCTCGCGCATGCAAGAGTTCCGCGACCTCGCTGAAGCCGGCGAATTCCAGGTCTACGAATATGTCGACGATGGACTGACATTTGTCGGATTCAACCTGGCCGACCGCAACATGCCTGTGAATGGCGAGGACGAAGACGGCAATCCCATCGATCAAGGCAAGCATCCGCTCTTTGGCGATGTTCGCGTCCGTCAGGCCATCGCCCAAGCCGTCAATTACGCTGACATTATCGAAGGCGCGGCCGAAGGCGAGGCCGTCCAGGTCAACAGCTTTGGCACGCCAGCGCTCTGGGGTTACGACTCCAGCATCGAGCCTTGGGAATACAATCCGGAAGCTGCTTTGGCGCTGCTCGCGGAAGCCGGTTTCGTTGATGACGACGACGATCCCAGCACGCCGCTGGTCGCCACCGAAGACGCGCTTTACGCTGAACCGGGCACACCCTTCGCCTTCGAAATGTTGACCAATTCCGGTAATCTGGTGCGCGAAGCCGCCGGTACCGTGATTCAGGATCAACTGGGTCAAATCGGCATCGACGTGGACTTCCAGCTCCAGGAATTCGGCGCGCTGGTCACGTTCTTGCTCGGTCAGGACTTTGACGCCATCATGATCGGCTTCACTAACCTGGCGCAAGACACCGATGCCCGCAACGTCTTCACCCCGGTCGGCGATCTGGTCGGCGGCGGATTCAACTTCGTCTCCTATCGCAACGATCGCGTCACCGAACTCTACGATCAGGCCTTGACTCTGCCGGGTTGCGATCTCGCCGAACGTCAGGCGCTCTATCACGAGATCAGCCAGATTCTGCACGAAGAACTGCCTTGGTGGTGGTTGTTCGCGCCCAACTCGATGTACGCCGAAACCAACGCGGTGCAGAATTGGGAACCCTTTGCCGAGATGCGCTATGTCAATATGGCCAATCTCGTAATCAGTTCCTGAGTCACAATTCATTAGAGCGATGAAGAACGTGTCGGCTGCTTGCCGGCGCGTTCTTTCAATTGCGGCATTACGACAACAGCTTGAGTAAATGTAATGTTCAAATACTTGATCCGCCGCGTCGTCCAAGCCATTCCGACCTTTTTCGGCATCACCTTATTCGCATATTTGTTGCTTTGGCTTGCGCCCGGCAGCGTCGTCGAACGTCTCTTCCTGGCGCCAAACATCAATGCCGAAACGCGCGAGCGGCTGGCGAAGCAACTGGGCATAAACGATCCTTTTCATATTCAGTATTTGCGTTGGCTGGCGGGGGACGATTGGCTGCGCTGGGACAGCGACGGCGATGGCGTCTCCGATGGCGCTTTCGAGTTGATAGCGCCCCTCGACGCCGACGGCGATGGGGAGCCCGAACCTCCGGGCGAGAGCTACGGCATTTTACGCGGGGACTTTGGCCGTTCCTTCGTCAGGCGCAGACCGGTGATGGAGGTGATTCTCACCAACTTGCCCGCTACGCTCGAGCTGGGGATCGCGGCCATCGTGGCCTCGCTGGTGATTGGGATTCCGGTTGGCATCCTCTCGGCCGCGACCCGAGGGCGCTGGTTCGACAATCTCGCGCGCGTGATGGCGGTTATCTTTGATGCCATTCCCAATTTCTGGCTGGGGTTGATGCTTCTGCTGGGGCTTGGCAAAGTGATGGGCATCGTGCCGCTCGGCGGACGCTGTGGACCATCGCTGACCGGTGTCTGTCCGCCCCTCTTTGAACGAATGGAATACTTGATACTGCCGACCTTTGTTTTCGCCGCGGGTTTTATCGCGCTCTTTTCCCGTTATGTTCGCACCTCGACGCTCGAGGTCATGAATCAGGACTACATTCGTACCGCGCGCGCCAAGGGCCTGGCGTCTCGCTCGGTCTATTTCCGGCATGCCGCGCGCAATGCCATGATCCCGGTCGCCACGCTGATCGGACCGGTCATCACCAACGTCTGGGCCGGCGCGACAGTGATCGAAACGGTCTTCGCCTGGCCCGGCGTCGGGCGCGTGGCCTTCACTTCAGCGATTCAGCAAGATTTTCCCGTCGTTATGGGCATAACCATTTTTGCCGCCGTCGGCACCATCCTGGGCTTTCTGCTGTCAGATATGCTCTACGTGACGATCGATCCGCGCATTCGGCTGTCCTAGGAGCGCATGATGCAAGGCGACCGACTCAAAGTCAAAGTGGATGCGGAACGGACATTGCGCAGCCGCTCCTTGACCGATCTTGCCCTCGCCCGCGTTTGGAACGATCGATTGACCCTGCTGGCGATCAGCATCATCGCCTTGCTGACGCTGGCGTCGATCGCTGCACCGCTGATCACGGGAATCCTGGGCGTCGATCCTAATACCACCGACGCCTCAGGATCGAAGTTCTTGCCGATCTTCAGCGAGGGCCATATCCTCGGTACCGACAATCTCGGGCGCTATCACCTGGCGCGCCTGCTTTATGCAGGACAGGTTTCCCTCTTCATCGGATTCATGTCGGCTTTTCTCGCCCTCGCCATCGGCGTCTCCCTGGGCATCTTGACCGGCTATTACGGCGGCTTCATTGATGACCTGGTGAATTGGATCATCACCACCTTGAATTCGGTCCCTGGACTGGTGCTGTTGATTGTAATCACATCGGTGTTTTCGCCGGATGCCAAGTCGCTGATTTTGGTCATCGTATTCTTGACCTGGACGGTGACCACCCGGCTGGTGCGCGGAGAGACCTTGGCTATTCGTTCGCGCGAATACATCGTCAGCGCCAAGGCTATCGGCGCCTCCGACCTGCGCGTCATGCTGGTCCATATTCTGCCCAACGTCTTTTCTTTGACTATCGTGACGCTGGCGCGCAATATCGGCATCGTCATTCTGATCGAATCCGCGCTCAGTTACCTCGGGCTCGGCGTCCAACCGCCGACCGCGACCTGGGGCAATATGCTCAGCAAATCGCGCGAATTCCTGGCGCAGCCGCACCTGGTCATCTTGCCAGGCGTCTTGATCTCGACGGTCGTGCTTTGCCTGTACATCATCGGCGATGGCTTGCGCGACGCCTTTGACCCCACCGCGCAAGACAACGTCTAAATTGCCGCGTCAGTCTGTGCTGAAGCGATATACGGTCGACGTCCTGTACAGTTCTCCCGGTCGCAGCACCGTTGATGGAAATGCCGGAACATTGGGCGAATTCGGGAAGTGCTGGGTTTCCAGCGCCAAACCGTCGCTCTGCCGATATACGCGCCCGCTCGATCCGATCAACGTGCCATCAAGAGTGTTCCCGGCGTAGAATTGAAGGCCGGGTTCCGTTGTCCAAACTTCCATTATCCGTCCCTGACGCGGTTCATAGACCCGCGCGGCAAAGCACATCTCGCCGGCGTCGCTACCGTCTCGGTTTAAGACGAAGTTGTGGTCATAACCCTGGGCGACAACGATCTGCGGATGCCCGGAACGGCAACCTGCACCGATGCCCTTGGGCGCGCGAAAGTCAAATGGCGTGCCCGCCACCGCGGCGATCTCCCCATTGCAGGTCAACGCGCCGGCATCGATCGGCGTGTAGCGGTCCGCGTTCAGCTCCAGAATATGCTCATAGACGGTTCCGGCGCCCTCGCCCAGCAAGTTGAAATAGCTGTGATTGGTCAAATTGACAATCGTCGGTTTGTCGGCGCTCGCGAGATAATCAATGCGCAGCGCATTGTCAGCGGCGACGCTGTAAGTCACCGACACATCGAGGTTGCCCGGGTAACCTTCTTCGCCGTCGGGGCTCAAGTAACGCAACTCAAGCGATGATGGCGACGCTTCGCTGACGTCGCGCGCCGACCAAATGCGTTTGTCGAAGCCGATCGCTCCTCCGTGCAGAGCATTCGCCCCGTCATTTTTGAACAGCTTGTATGTCACGCCATCCAACTGGAAGCGCCCGCCGGCGATCCGATTGGCATAACGGCCCGTAATAGCGCCGAAATAAGGATGCTCGCCTTCATACTTGTCCAGGCAATCAAAACCGAGCGCCACGTTGGCCAATCTCCCATCGCGATCCGGCACGCGAATGGAGGTCACGATACCGCCGAAATTGATAATCTTGACTTCCATGCCCGATGCGTTGCCCAGCGTGTATTCCTGCACGGCGACGCCCGCCGATGTCCTGCCATATTCCCGCACCTGGTCGCTCCCTTCTCCAATACTCAATTTCGCCAATTGATAATACCGCATTGTGCTATTGATCTATGATCCCGTTTTGGGCGAGTTTAATGCTGCGGTTTTAACAACTTTGGCTTGCTGAAAACTAATCTCTGTGCCCTCTGTGCGCTCTGTGGTTAAATGAACCTGCGCTATTCTCGACATCGGTCGACGCCCAATCAAGTTCTTATTCCATCCCAGTTTCACCTACGGCGCATCTGCCACAATCTGTTACAATCGCGATTCAAACGTTCATCCTCGCAGTGAACTTGAGCGCGAACGCAATCGGATTGCGCGTTATCGCTTTAGCAGGTCTCGTCAAATGCACAAAGGAGCTAGTCATGGAATATAGATCGCTCGGACGCACAGGTGTCATGGTCAGTGAGATCTGTCTGGGTTGCATGAATTTCGGCAATCAGACGCCGGAAGCCGAAAGCCTGGACATCATGGACCAGGCCATCGACCAAGGCGTCAACTTTTTCGATACGGCCAACGTCTACTCGCGTGGCATCAGCGAAATCACAGTCGGCAAAGCCCTGCAGCGAAACGGCAAGCGCGATCGTATCGTGCTCGCGACCAAGGTCAATGGCCGTATGGATGATGACGATATCCTGGCCGCGGGCATCAGCCGGCGACATATTATCGAGCAGTGCGAGGCTTCGCTGAAACGCCTGCAGACCGACTACATCGACCTCTACCAGATGCATCGACCCAGCGCCAATATACCGATTGACGAAACCCTGCGCGCGCTTGACGATCTGATTCACGCCGGCAAAGTGCGCTACATCGGCTCCAGCACCTATCCGTCCTGGCGCGTCATGGAATCGATTTGGGTGGCTAAGGAGCTAGGCCTCAATCGCTTTGTCAGCGAACAGCCGCCCTACCACCTGCTCGACCGCAGCATTGAACGCGAACTTATTCCGTTGGCGCAAAGTTACGGCATCGCCATTTTGCCTTGGTCGCCCTTGGCGCGCGGATTCCTGACCGGCAAATACAAACGCGGAGAAGCGCTGCTCGAAGGCAGCCGGTTCGCCACCGATGTCAATCGCAATCCGGCCATGCAGCGCCGCGCGGAACAACACTTCAGCGACGCCAGCTTTGATTTGCTGGATGTTGTCATTCAACTGGCTGACGAGAAGAACTGCAGCCCCAGCCAGATTGCCTTGGCCTGGGTCAACAGCAAGCCCGGCATCACCAGCTCCATTATCGGTCCGCGCACTATGGCGCATCTGGTCGATAATCTCGGCGCCACCGATGTCGAGCTGGACGCGGACGATCACGAGCGCCTGGATGCGATCGCGGAACCTGAAGTCGCCATCGTGCCCTACTATCGCGGCAACATGAGCGATTTCAGACCATCTGAATACACCTGGCTCTAGCGCCAAAGCAGAGAGCGTTTTGATACCCGGCTGGAAAGGAACACGATGCAGATTTCAGAAATGAACTGGATGCAAGTCGAGCAATACCTGGAATCCGATGACCGCTGCATATGGGCGACCGGCAGCACCGAGCAGCACGCCTATCTCAGCCTGACCGTCGATACCATCCTGGCGGCGCGGCTCGCTCACGATGTTGGCGCGATCGCCAAGGTTCCCGTCTTCCCGGTGCTGCCTTTTGGGCTGGCCCAGCAATGGGTTGCCTACCCCGGCACCGTCACCTTCCGCATTGAGACTTATCTGGCGGCCATTCGCGATGTGCTCGACAGCATTCGGCGGGCGGGATTCCGGCGCATCCTGCTGGTCAACGGGCATGGCGGCAATGCGCCGGCCCTGGGCATGCTCAAGGAATGGATGATGGACAATGGCGATACCCAGGTCAAATGGCACAATTGGTACAATGCGCCGCGCACCTGGACTAAAGTGCTGGAGACGGATCCAGTCGGCTCGCACGCCTCCTGGATGGAGAACTATCCCTGGACGCGTCTCCCAGGCGTCGAACTGCCCGATACTCAGAGGCCACTGACAGATATTTCGCTCTTGGAGCGCTCGAATCCGCAAGCGATCCGAGACCGGCTGGGCGATGGCAATATGGGTGGCGTATATCAGCGGTCGGATGAGGAAATGATGGCAATTTGGCGGGTGGCGGTCGATGAGACGCTTGCCCTGCTGGAAGGAGGTTGGAACTGATGCGCATAATTATTTGGGGCGCGGGCGCCATCGGCGGGACCATCGGCGCCTATCTGATTCGCGCCGGCCACGACATTCATTTCGTCGATATCGTCGAGGATCACGTGCGCGCCATCAATAATGACGGCTTGCGCATTACGGGACCGGTAGACGATTTCACCGTAGGCGCGACCGCTTCGCTGCCGGATCAGCTTGATGGCAAGCACCCGATTATCTTGCTCTGCACCAAGGCGCAACACACCAGCGCGGCGACCAATGCCCTGGTGGACTGCCTCGCCGACGACGGCTATGTGATGTCCGTGCAGAACGGACTCAACGAGCTCATCATCAGCGAGATCGTCGGCGCGGCGCGCACGATGGGCGCCTTCATCAATTTCAGCGCCGATTATCATGCGCCGGGCGAGATCCTCTTCGGCGGACGCGGCGCCGTTGTCCTGGGCGAGCTCGATGGCAAAATAAGCGACCGCTTGCAGAGCATAGCCGCTATCATGCGCGATTTCGATCAGGACGCCATCTTCACCGACAACCTCTGGGGTTACCTTTGGGGCAAGGAAGCCTATGGCGCTATGCTCTTCATCTCCGCCTTGACGCACCAGTCCATCGCCGAAGCCCTCTCCGACGCGCGCTATCGCGAAATTTATATCCGCGCCGCGCAGGAGATTTTGCGGGTGGCGGCAGCCGGCGGCGTGGATGCGCGGGGTTCCAACGGCTTTGATCCCGTCGCCTTTCACACCGACGACCGCGCGGGCATCGAAACGTCGCTCGATACCCTGGTGGCGTTCAACAGCACCTCCGCCAAGACCCATAGCGGCATCTGGCGCGATTTAGCCGTACGCAAGCGCAAGACCGAAGTCTTCATGTACGAACCCATTCTGACCGAAGGCGACAAGCATGGCATAGCCTTGCCACTCACCCGGCGCTGGATCAATATGATCCGCGATATCGAAGATGGCAAGCGTCCCCAAGCCACTGAAAACCTGGATGAATTGAAAGCGGAGTTCCTATGAATATCGAATTCAAAGACAAAGTTGTCATCGTAACCGGCGCCGCTCACGGATTTGGACGCGCCATGAGCCGGTCATTTTCTGAGCTCGGCGCATCCGTCTGGGGATGTGACATCCTCGTCGATGAATTACAAGAAACGCAGCAGCTCTGTCGAGACGCCGGCGGCAACTGCGAAGTTGCTGAAGTCGACATACGCGACCGCGATGCCGTCTTCCGTTTCGTCGATGGCGTCATCGCGCGAGACCGCACGGTACACATTCTGGTGAACAATGCCGGCGGGCCCCTGGGGCAATTTGGCAAGCCGCTTGAAGAAGTGAGTCAAGCCGAATGGGACATCATATTTGAGGTCAACACCCGCGGATCCTTCTATTTCGCGCAGGCGGTCGCGCCATCAATGAAGGCGCAGCAATACGGACGCATCGTCAACATTTCCAGCGGCGCCGGCCTGGGCACCAGCCTGACCGGCATTCAAGCCTACGCATCGGCCAAAGCGGGACAAATCGGCTTGACCCGCCAACTGGCGGCAGAATTGGGCGAATGGCAAATCACCGTCAACACCATCGCGCCCGGTTTCGTCTTGTCTAATCCCGATGCGCTAGAACAATATAGAAGATTTGGCGAAGAACGACAGCAAGCGCTGGTCAACAGCCTGTCGCTTCGTCGCGTGGGCGACCCGCAGGATATCGCCAACGGCGCGCTATTCCTGGCATCGGACTACGCCAGCTGGATCACCGGCACAGTGCTCTCGATTGACGGCGGCCGCTGAGGCAGCCGGACGCTCACTATACTCATCGCCGACTTGCCTGCTCGGCGCCCGTTCGGACTCTGGCGCTCGCGCTCGCTATCGGCCTTCCAGCGCCTCTAGCACGCGGGGAGCGGTCATCGGCGTCTGTGTCAAGCGCACACCCGTCGCATGGGCGACGGCGTTGGCAATCGCGGCAATGGTCGCGATGACGGGCGGTTCACCGACGCCGCGCGCGCCAAACGGACCGCTTTCCGAAGGCACTTCCAGGATTTGCGTCTCGATTGGCGACGCCTGTACGGCATCGGGCATGGCGTAATCCATCCACGATCCGGAAAGCAGCTGACCATCGTCATCGTAGCGCATTTCCTCATACAGCGCCCAGCCGACGCCTTGTATGGCGCCGCCTTGCATCTGCCCTTCCACCGCCAGCGGATTGAGCGCGCGTCCCACATCTTGCAGTACAGCCAGGTTCAGCAAGTTGACCTCGCCGGTCTCCTCATCGACTTCGACCTCAGCGATTTGCGCCGAGAATGAAGGCGCGCGGTCTGTCACCGCCTGCCGCCCGTTGCCTTGCACCGGCTCGTATTTGCCACCGAATGTCATCGATTTACCGGCGATTTCGCCCAATGCAATTGAACGATCCGGGAAGCCCCGCACTCGTACGCGCCCATCAACAATCTCAAGATCTTCCGCCGAAACTTCGAATTCTTCGGCAGCTATCGAGAGTGTCTGCTTGCGCGCTTCCGCCGCCGCGCGGATCACGGCGTTGCCCAGGGTATACGTGGTCTTGCTGCCGCCAACACCGCCGCCATAAGGCGCGCTGTCGGTATCGCTGTAGACAAAACGCACTTTGTCCGGTGCAATGCCGAAGGTCTCGGCAGCCAGCAGCGCAAAGGTCGTCGGCGTGCCAGATAGGTCGGCGGTGCCAATCTGCACCTGCAATACGCCATCCCGATTGAGCTTGCAGACGGACGCTCCCGGCTCGAGGCCGCCCATCCATCCGCCGATGGCGACGCCGACGCCATGTCCCTTTTGACGCGCTTCATCACGATGCTGCCAAATCGGATGCTCGCGCGCGGCTTCCAAAGTCTCGACCATGCCGATAGTGGGAAACTCGCCCGTATCCGGCATGGCGTCGCCGCCCCTGGCCGCGCTCTTCAGGCGCAATTCAATCGCGTCCATGCCCAGCTGCTCGGCCGCCTCATCAAAAAGCGTCTCGACAGCCATGAACGACGTCGGCGAGGTTGGCGCGCGATAGGCGCCGACCGATGGCTTGAAAGTCACCACGTTGGTCGATTCGAGCAGCACATTCTCGCAAGGATAGAAGCTGGCGAATTGCATGGCTGCGAAGCCGCCCAGACCACTGGGATAGATACCGGTATCGGCAATGACATTGGTTTGCATAGCCATCAGAGCGCCATCGCTCTTGAATCCCATCTTCGCCGACATGCGCAATGCCGGCGCCGGATTGGTGGTGAGCAGCTCCTCGCCGCGCGTCAGCACTAAACTGACCGTTTTGCCGACCGTCGCCGCCAGCAAAGCGACCAACGGCTCGTACAATCCGAACTTGGCGCCAAATGCGCCGCCCACCGGCATGCCATACACATTGACATCCGATTCCGGCACGCCCAATACCTCGGCGATATCCCAGCGCGCGCCGAAGGGATTCTGCAAGCTACCCCATACATTGGCGCCGCCAGTGATCGGATTGGGCTGGACAACCAGCGCCTGCGTCTCAATCGAGCTTTGATGCACCATCGGCGTTTCAAATGTGCGCTCAACTATGACATCGGAAGCGGCAAAGGCCGCATCTACATCGCCACGCTCGATTCTGGTCGTGCCGGCGATATTGGATATTTCCTCGTCTGAACCCGCGTCGCCTCCGGCTTCAGCGCCATGAGCGGCTTCGTCGCCCGCGCCTCGGGGTATGCCCGTCGGCCACACCAGCGGCGCGCCTTCCGCCAACGCCGCATCCATGTTGGTGGCGGCTTCCAGCGGCTCATAATCCACCTCAACCAGTTCGGCGCCATCGGCCGCGGCCGAAAGCGTATCCGCCAAAACTACCGCGACCGGCTGACCGACGAATATCACGCGACCGCGCGCCAGCATCAAGTACATCCGCGAATGCGGGACCAAGTCCGGAAGGTCCGCTGCGGTCACTACATGGCGCACGCCTGGCACAGCCACGGCCGCCGAAACGTCAATGCTGGCAATCTTGGCATGGGCATAGGTGCTCAAAACAAAGCGCGCGTGCAGCATGCCGCCCAGCTTCAAATCCGCCGTGTATTTCAAATTGCCTGTGACTTTCTCGCCGCCGTCAACGGCGGGAGTTGGATTACCGATGAAGGAAAAATCTGACATGTTATTCTCTCTCCTCAAGTATGCAATTGTTATTCACATCGTTCTAACCGGGCGCCACTTCCAGAATCGGATAGCCTTCGACGCGCGTGCGCTCACGAAACAGCGCGCTGATTCGACGCGTCATCTCTCCTGCGCCCCCCGCGCCGATTTGTCGTCCATCCAACTCAACGACAGGCACTAACTCGCCCATCGTCCCGGTACAGAACATTTCGTCCGCCCGATAAACTTCGCTCAGAGAAATGTTCTTGATCTGATAGGGTATCCCGTTTCGCTCACAGATTTCCAGCACGGCCGCCCGCGTAATGCCCTCCGGGCAAGAACCGGTATCTGATGTCAACACGACGCCGTCTTCCACGATGAAAACGTGGGTTGCGTTGGTCTCGGCAACGTAACCCTGATAATCGAGCATCAAGGCGTCATCCACGCCGGCGGCGTTGGCTTGGATCTTGGCCAGAATGGAATTGATCAAGTTGCAGGAATGGATGTTTTGATCGACGCAATCCGGCGGAATCCTGCGTATGCCGGATGTGATCAAGCGGATGCCCGCCTTGTCATAGACGGGAACCTTGTGCTCCGCGAGCACGATCAGCGTCGGACCGTATGTGTTTAGTCGGATGTCCATACCGCTGGTATACTTGAGGCCGCGTGACAAGGTCAGGCGAATATGCACGCCATCGGTCATGCCATTGGCAGCCAAGGTCTTGCTGATTTCGGCGATGATCTCCTCTTGCGGCGGAATCTCCGCGAACGCCATCGCTTGCGCCGACGCTCGCAATCGATCGAGATGCGGAATCAACTTGAAAATCTTGCCATCGTAGAGCCGCAAGCCTTCCCAGACCGCATCGCCGCCCTGGACAGTTGAATCGAAGGGGCTGATGCCCGCCTCGTCGCGATGATACAAACTGCCGTTGATATTGATCAGCAGATCTTTGTTTTTGGGATTAAACGATTGTTTCATAGTGCGTCCTAGTTTATGCAGTATTGCGCCATCTGATCATAAAGCCGCTGGCATTCGCCGAGCAATTCTCGTAAGTGTTCGGGCAGCTCGGCATCGTCATCCCGGTACGGCCCGAAGCCCGTGGATTTCTCGACGCTGGCGTACCAATGCTTGGCCCAAACGCCATCGCTCTTGTGATTGCCCGCCGGCCAGCTCAACATTGCCGGATCGAAAGGGAGATCCAGCCGCGCACACAACTTCCGCAGCGAGCCTTCCGGATCTTGCAGGACCCCGCGTGACGAAATCACCGGCGGCGCCTCGCCCGATTCCGCGCGCACGAGCTTGAAGATCTCAACTTGCTGCGGCAATCCGGTCTGATCCAATCGCGGATTGGGAATGACTTTGGCGAAAGAAATCAACATTCGCCGCGGTTCGCGAATCAAGAAGCAATTCGATACCCGGCGAGTCCATGTCAAGTCGATATGCTCCAGCATGTGCTGCGTCATGTGCTTCTGATAGCTAATCGTCTTGCCGTCTTTCTCGTCCGCGAAAAGCTGATCAATCACCTTGCGCCAATCGGTCTCATAACTGGCGATTATCTCGGCGGCCCCGGGATGGGCGTATCCGGTCGTTTTCAAATAGTGCGCATAAAAGGGCTCATCGACCACGGAGGTATCGCTGCGGCTTGACCACGAACGCATCAACGCTGTGGAAATGTTGCGTGGTCCCGACCACATCGCTACAAATCGCTGCGGCAATTCTTGCTATCCCTCATTCGGTGGCTTGTGACTACAATACTGTAGAACGATCGCGGCCTGGCCGCCACTCGCCGGTTGGTTTGACCTTCATTCACAGCGGCTATTGTACCCGATTGCGAAGTCAATGTCACACAAATCTCGAGAAATCCCGACCAGACGACAACACTTGTTTGCCGTCGCCATGCGATTTCGTCGCCGATTCAGTCTAACATTCGCGCTGGCTCTGATATTGTCGCTGGTGCTGATATCGCGTCCGCCGCCGCGCCGCATCCAGCTGGGCGAGCCGCAAGTCGTGGAAACGACCAAGCCGCAGGTTTGCGTTCACACGCTGCTGGAAAACGAAGTCGACGAATGGAAGATTCAACGATCGCTGCAATTGACGCGCGAGATGGGCGCCGCGACAATCGTGCAGTTCTTCCCCTGGGCCTACTTTGAACCAAATCCGGGCCAATTCAACTGGGAGCAGACCGATCTGATCGTGCGCCACGCCCGGAATCAAGGACTGCGCATCATCGCTAGACTTGGTCTCGTTCCCCAGTGGGCGCGCCCCGATGGCCAAACGACGCTCAACCATTTGCCCGAAGCCGCTTTCGACGACTTCGCCATCGCCGCCGCCAGACTTGCCGAACAATATGCCGATTCTATTCAACACTTCATCGTCTGGAATGAACCCAATCTCAGCTTCGAATGGGGATACCGCCCGGTGGATCCGGCCGCCTATGTGCGTCTCCTGCGCGCGACCTATCAAAGCATCAAGAGCGCGAATCCGCAGGCGACGGTCCTGGCGGGAGCGCTGGCGCCGACGAACGAAAGGCGCGGCAGCGCGGCTGGGCTTAGCGACCTGGAATACCTGCGCGATATGTACCGATTCGGCGCCTCGGCATATTTCGATGCGCTGGCCGTCCACAGCTACGGCCTGGTCTATCCTCCGGAATCCGAACCGGCGCCGCATCAACTGAACTTCCGCCGGCTGGAGTTGCTGCGCCAGATCATGATTGAAAACGACGATGAGCATAAGGCCGTCTACGTGACCGAAACGGGCTGGAACGATCATCCGCGCTGGAGTTACGCCGTTCGCCCGTCTCGGCGTCTGGCTTACACCGTTCGCGCCTTCGAATACGCTGAAGCAAACTGGCCCTGGCTCAATCAACTGTGCATCTGGGCGCTGCGGTATCCTGCCGCGACGTTGAGCTATCCCGACAACTTCACCTTGATCAGCCCGGAATTCGAGCTGAAGCCGATCTACTTTGCCATTCAGAATTACGCCCGAGATTGGGATGAGAGCGCGACGCGATGGCTGCCGCCACCACAGGCAAACTGATGAAACCTGCGCGACTGTTGATTGCCAGCGTATGCTTATGCGGGTTGGCCGCGCTCTTGGCCGTGCTGGCGTCCCGCGTCGAACCGCCGCCGGATAAGCGCGCCGCCTTTCCGCGAGGCGAAATCGCGGTTGGCGTCGACGCCAGCTTCCCGCCCTTCGCCGTCGACGACGGACAATCGCTCACCGGTTTGGATATTGAGCTGGCAAAAGCCATTGCCGAGCGGATCGACTTGCCGCTGCGATTCATCAACATCAGCTACTATGGCTTGTATGACGCTCTAATCAGCGGGGAAGCGGATCTGCTGATTTCGGCGCTGCGGATCGATCCGTCGCGTATGGACGACCTGCGCTACACGCGGCATTATTTCGACAACGGCTTGCTCGTGGTCTCGTCCGTTGACGCGCCGAAGCTGAACGCGGAGTCGCTAGCCGGTCATAGAGTCGCTTTTGAAATTGGCAGCCAAGCCGAAACTGAATTGCGCAAGCTGGAAGCAGAATCCTTTGAACTGAAACTCGAACGGTTTCCTTATGAATTGCCGCGATACGCGCTTGACGCTCTCCGCCTGGGCATAGCCGACGCCGCTGTGGTAGACGCCACAACCCTGCGCTCGTACCAGCGTGAATACCCAAGCTGGCGCATTGAGCGCTTCCATCTCACACACGACTATTTTGCGATTGCCCTGTCCAGCAGTCGGCGCGATGCCTGGAGATTGGTTGACGACGCCCTGGCGACTTTGATTGCTAGCGGGCAACTCGCTACAATCATCGATAACTGGATCTTGTCTGAATCTGCATTAGGGAGCTTATTGTGAGCGAAATTGTACGTTGGGGCATCTTGAGCACGGCAAACATCGGTCGTCGCGTGATTCCGGCCATCCATGCATCAAGCAACGGTGAGGCTGCCGCGGTCGGCAGTCGCTCACTCGATACCGCAAAGCGCTACGCCGAAGTTCATAACATCCCGGTTGCGCACGGCAGCTACGAAGCTCTAATCGCCGATCCCAATATCGACGCCATGTACATTCCGCTTCCCAACAGCCTGCATGCTGAATGGAGCATCAAGTGCGCCGAAGCCGGGCTGCCCACACTCTGCGAGAAACCCTTCGCCAGCGACGCGGCCGAAGCCCATAGCATCGTCGACGCCTTTGAAAAGCGCGGCGTCTTGCTGGCGGAAGCCTTCATGTATCGCTTTCATCCGCAGCACGCCAAAGTCAAACAGATCATCGCCGCGGGCGGCATCGGCGAATTGCAATTCATCAACAGCAGCTTCACCTTCCCGGTGTCTGACGAAGCCAATGTGCGTTTGAGCAAGGAATTGGCCGGCGGCGGATTGATGGATGTGGGCTGTTACTGCGTCAATCTCATGCGCTACATGACCGGCGAAGAGCCCGAAAACCTGACGGCGACCGCCAACATCGGCGCGACGACCGGCGTCGACGAAAGCCTGGCGGCTACTCTGCGCTTCCCTTCTGGCGTCATCGGTCACATGGAATGTGGATTGCGCGCCTTCCGACAGCATTGTTACACGCTGAAAGGAACGCAAGGCATGATTACGGTCCCAACGAGTTTCGTGCCGGACAGAGGCGCGGATACTGTGGTGAACCATTGGCAGGGCGACTCGTTTACCGAATATGTAATTCCGGAGACCGACCACTATCAATTGATGGTGGAAGACTTCGCCGACGCCCTGCTCAATGACCGTGAGCCGCGCTTTCCGCCGAGCGATGCAGTCCGCAACATGGAAGTTGTCGACCGCTTGTTGGCGCAAGTCCGTTAATCGCCGGCTTCGTGCAGCAGCAGCTCGCCCGTCTGCACGCGCCACAAAGCCGCATACAAACCATTCTGAAAGACCAGCGCGTCATGTGTGCCGTTTTCTTTCAGTTGCCCGTCCTGCAAGACATAAATCATATCGGCCGCGCGAATGGTCGATAGCCGATGCGCGATCACGATTGTCGTTCTACCGACCGCGATGCGCTCCAGAGAACGCTGGATCGCCGCCTCGGTTTCGTTATCGACCGAAGACGTGGCTTCATCCAGCACCAGTATCGGCGGATCGGTCAGCACGGCCCGCGCGATAGACAGCCGCTGTCGCTGACCGCCGGACAGCTTCTGCCCGCGTTCCCCAACCACAGTGTCGTACCCATGCGGCAGCTCGCCGATGAATTCGTGCGCTTCGGCGATCTTGGCCGCTTCGACGATCAGGTAGTCTGGCGTGTCAGGAGCGCCGTAGGCGATGTTCTCGCGCACGGTGCCGTGGAAGAGAAAGACATCCTGACTGACCAATCCAATCGCATTGCGAATATCCGCTTGACGCAGCTCGCGCAAGTCGTAGCCGTCCAGCGTCACGCGCCCCGAAGTAACATCGTAGAAACGCAGCAGCAACTTGATGACGGTGCTTTTGCCCGCCCCGGTTGCGCCGACAATCGCCACCGTATGACCTTCGGGCATATCAAGCGACAGGCCCCTGATGATCTCCCGGCCGTCGCTGTAGGCAAACGAGACATCTTCCAGCCGCATCTCTCCGCGTATCGCCCCCGCCGCCAGCGCGATATCGCCGTCCACAATCTCCGTTCTGATGCTGAGCAGATCCAGTATACGAATGGTCGATGCCATCGCGCGCTGATACAAATCGAAGGTTTCGCCTAATCTCGTCAGTGGCCAGAGCAATCGCTGCGTCATGAAAACCAGCACGCTGTACGCCCCGACATCGAGCACGCCATCGAGAGCCAACTGACCGCCGGCAACCGTGATCGCGATGAATCCGGCCACGATCACCATTCGTATCGACGGCGAAAACGCTGAACTCAGCACAATGGCGCGCCGGTTGCGCACGAGGTATTCGTTGCTTTCGACGCGCAAACGCTCCGCCTCAAAGTCCTCAGCCGTGAAGCTCTTGATCGTGGCGATGCCGCTCAAGCTATTGGCCAGATGATGATTGATCATGCCGACCTGCTCGCGGACCGCGGCATATTTTGGCGCCAGAAGTTTCTGAAACCGCATCGATCCCCAGATGATGATCGGGATTGGAACCACCGCCATCCAGGCCACACTCGGCGCCACCAGGAAGAAGATGCCGCCGATCACAAGGACCGTAGTCAATACTTGCACGACGTCATTCGCGCCGATGTCCAGAAAGCGCTCCAGCTGATTGATGTCGTCATTCAGGATCGACATCAAGCCGCCGGTGCTTTGATCCTCGAAATAGGCCAGCTCGAGATGCTGCACATGATCATAGGTTTCGACGCGAAGATCATGCTGCATCGATTGCGCCAGGTTGCGCCAACTAACGCGCTGAATGTATTCGAATAGCGATTCGAGAATCCAAATGAGCAGCGTCAGCGCGCCCAATACCAGCAACTGGTGAGTCAGGTCAACTATGCCCAAGCGACCCAGCAGCGAATCCTGCCGTTCCACGACGATATCGACGGCGACGCCGATCAGCACCGGCGGCGCGATATCGAAGATCTTGCCCAAAACTGAATACAGCGTCGCGCGCGCCACTCGCCCTTTGTAGACTGCTGTATAATCGAGCAACCGTACGAAGGGATGGCGGATGTCTTGTTCAGAGCTCATAAGTTGAATTGCGATTCCAACCGGGTATCAATCAGGGAATTATATGGCAGAGGGATTGGCGAATCCAGCCTGCGGTCCGCCGCTATCGAACCAGGCCACCGCCGGACGCGCCCTCTACCAGCGCCTCTACCTCATCAAAGTCCACCAGGGGCAGATCGCCGTGGATGGTGTATTTGTGCGCCGACATCGCCGCGCCCCATTTCAGAGCCAGCGCCAGATCAGCACCTGTCAGCCAGGCGTAGAGAAAACCTGCGGCAAAGGCGTCGCCGCCGCCGATCCGGCCGATGTCGCCCGCCAAGATCGCCGGCTGCCTCATCAACGCGCCGGAAGCGGAACGCGCCAGCGCGCCATCTCTGCCCATCGTCATGACAATCGTTGCCTTCGGATACTCTTGCGCCAATTTGGCTATCGCGTCTTCAGCGGTCGCTTCACCGTACATCACCTGATAATCGCCAGATGGACAGAAGACGATATCCGCCAGCGCCATGGCTTCATGGCAGCCATCGGCGGCCTGCGGCCCGCTCCACAAGCCGCTGCGGTAGTTGGTATCGAAGCTGATCTGCCATCCTGCGTCCTTGGCGCGCCCCATCGCCGCCAACGCCGTAGCTCGCGCCGAATCACTAATGGCTAACGTGATGCCGGTCACATGAAACATACTGGCAACGCCTTCGGCAAACAATGCCGACGGCAAATCACCGGGCTGGATGCGGCTCATCGCCGAATCTGCACGATCGTAGATGATATGGCTGGTACGCGGCGCCTGCGATTTCTCATGAAAAAATATGCCCAGCCGCTCGTCAGCATCCGCCCAAATCACCCGGCTGACATCAACGCCGTATTGCGCGACTCGATTGCTAACGTATCGCCCCATTGGCGTGGCCGGCAAGCGTGAGAGCCAGGCGGCGCGCAATCCCAGGCGCGCCAGACCGACCGCTGTATTGGACTCTGTTCCCCCAACCCAAATATCAAAACTGCGCGTCTGCTCGATGCGCAAGTATCCGGGCGGCGTCAATCGCATCATGGTCTCGCCCAAGGTCACAACATCGTATTGCGGCATGCGCACAGTCCTTTCTTGATCAACATCACCGGACCGCAATAGGCCGGCGTCGGCGGACATGAGGTCCATTTCAACTTCGTCCGCCGCCTGCCTAAATTCAGCCGCCCGTCTAGCACGTCCCGCATGATACCGCTATACTGAACGCATGGCACACGTTGGCATAGATTCGCGTCTGACTCATTATCGCGTCGGAGGCATAAGCCGATACATTCAAGAAGTTATCGCCGCCTTGCCCGCGCCGTCGCACCAGACTACCACTATCTTTCAGAGCCGCAAAGCTGAACAAGTTTTTTCCGACCGTTTCGCCACCGCCAAGCTCTGGACACCGCCGCACCACCCGCTGGAGCGCATCGCCCTCTCCGCCGAGTTGCTGCCCTATCGTCTCGATCTGTATCATTCGCCCGATTTTATCGCGCCGATCCGCGGCGCCAAACGCCATGTCATCACCGTACACGACTTGAGCTTCGTCCACTATCCGGAATATTTGACGGCCGCCAGCCGTCGCTACTACAACGGACAGATAGAGGCATCAGTCCGGCGCGCCGATCATATCCTGGCCAATAGCCACGCCACCAAACAAGATTTCATTGATGTGCTTGATGTGCCGCCGGAGAAAATCACCGTGCATTGGCTTGGCGTAGACGACAGTTTTCGCCCGCTGGCGCGGAATTCCACCCTGTCAACGGTCAATGCATTGAATCTGCCCGCAGACTATCTCTTGTTCGTCGGCACAATCGAACCGCGCAAGAATCTACCGGGCTTGGCGCGCGCTTATCGCGACCTGCTGCTGGAACTGCCGGACGCGCCAAAACTGGTCATCGCAGGCCGACCCGGCTGGCACTACCGGCAAGTGATGAGCGATATCGAGGATGTGGGCATTCAAGAGCGCCTAATCTTCATCGACGACGTCATTGATGACCAGCTTCCCGCGCTCTACAATCACGCGATTGCGTTGCTGATGCCCTCCTTTTACGAGGGCTTCGGATTGCCGGCCCTGGAAGCGATGGCATGTGGAACTGTCCCGTTAGTCAGTGACATCCCAGCCTTGCGCGAAATTACCGGCGGTGTCGGCTCGCTGGTTGATCCGCACGACACTGCCAGCATCGCCGATGCTCTGATGAAAGCGCTCTGTGACAGTTCATGGCGGCAGGCGCAAGCCGAAGCCGGCATTCGACGCGCCGCTCAATTCAGTTGGCGCAAAGCCGCTGGAATCGTACAAGCATGCTATCAAACCCTGCTCAACTAGCCCGCAAATGAAGATTCTGCTGCTCACGCCGGACAGTCCGTTTCCCAGCGCATCGGGCGCCGCCATTCGCAATTTCGGTATTATTCGCGGACTGCATCAGCACGGACATCAGGTGACGCTCCTGAGTTATGCCGATGACATCCGGGGTCACGCCGCAAGCCCGCTCAATGACTACTGCCATGCCGTCGCTCTGCTGCCCATTCCGCAACACAGCAAATTCAAGCGCGTTTGGAAACTCGTCACCAGCGCTCAAGCCGATATGGAACACCGGCTCTATAGCGAGGCCTATCAGAAGCAGCTCAAGCGCATGTTGGACGACAGCAGCTTCGATATCATCCAGTTTTCCGGCCTGGAATTGGGTTGCATGCTGCCGCAGATTCTGGCGCAAAAGCGGGGCGCCGTCGTCATCTACGATGCGCTGAATGCCGAAGCGGAATTGCAGCGACTGGTCGCCGCAGTCGACAGGCGACGTCCAGGTCGGCTGCCCGTCGCGCTATATTCCAGCCTGCAGGCGCGCCGCCTCAAGCGCTTTGAGCGCGAGATCTGCCGGTCGGTCGATGCGGTCTTGGCTGTCAGCGAGGAAGATCGCGCCCATCTGAAACGCCATAATGGCGCGCCGCTGTATCTGATGCCCAACGGCATCTCCGCCGATGATTATGCGCCCCCGTCAGGACAAGCGCGCGGACACGCGCAGCTGGTTTTCACCGGCAAAATGGACTATCGGCCTAATGTCGATGCCATCGAATGGTTCGCCGGCGACGTGTTCCCTCATATCCAGAGCGCGCATCCAGCGACAACGCTTGCCATCGTCGGCCGAAACCCGCACCGGCGCATTCTCGACCTGGCTGCCACACCGTCTATCGGCGTCACGGGCTGGGTAGAATCGGTATTGCCCTATCTGCATTCGGCGACGGTTTACATCGCGCCCTTGCGCATGGGCAGCGGAACCCGGCTCAAAATCCTCGAAGCGATGGCTGCCGGCTGTGTCATCGTATCGACTAGCATCGGCGCGTCCGGACTGCATCCCGACTTGCGAGCCGCCATGCTGCTTGCGGATGATGCGGAAGCATTTGCGCAGGCTGTAATCTCGTTGCTGGATGACCCTGACCGGCGCATCAAATTGGGCACAAAAGCGAGAGCGGCCGCGCGCGGTCGCTACGATTGGTCGGCGCTGATGCCCCGGCTATTGCAAGCGTACGAGGATCTCGGCCTTGGATAGAGAAGCCTTGGTCGCGCGAAATTTGCAGATGGCGCGCATTCTGCATCAGCCATCGGCACAGCAGCGCCTGCGCCACGGATTATGCCGCATGGTGGCGGCCATTCCCGTCATCCCGCAAAAGCAAGCTGCCGGCAGGCTCCTCATTATCCGGCCCGATCACATGGGCGACGTGCTGCTATCGACACCCGCGATCCAGTTCATCAAGCGCGCCCAGCCGAATATCGAGATTCACGTCCTTTGCGGTCCCTGGTCTGCGGACGTGCTGGCCAATTATCGCGAGATTGATCTCGTGCTGACCTTGTCTTTTCCCGGCTTCCAGCGCCAAACGGATTCATCACTCGTGCATCCCTATCGGCAGCTATTCGAGTCATCGCGGAAGCTGCGCAAAGTCGGCTATGACGGCGCGATCATCATGCGCCCCGATCATTGGTGGGGAGCGATGCTCGCCTATCTCGCCGGCATTCCCAGACGTATCGGTTACGACCTCGACGGCGTCGCGCCTTTGCTTACCGAACGACTCCAACATCAGCGCCTGCACGCCATTGCGCAAAATCTTCGGCTGGCGCAGGCATGGGCCGATGCTCCGCCCGCAAGTGAAATTCAGCTGGATTATCCGATTGATCCCGCCGACAACGCCAATGTTGAACGCATGCTGATCGAACAGCAACTTGCCGACGGCCAACCGATATTTTGCATTCATCCCGGTTCGGGCGCGGCCAGTAAACTCTGGGAGGGTGACAAATGGGCTGCGACAGCCGATGCGCTCGCCGAGCAGTTTGGAGCGGCGATAGTGATCACGGGCACATCGAATGAAATGGCGCTGGTCAAATGCATCATCGACAAAATGAAAACGCCGGCTATTGCACTGGCGGGCGCCACATCTGTCGGGCAGCTGGCGGCGCTCTACAAGCGCGCGCGACTCGTCTTGGGCACGGACAATGGCGCCATGCACTTGGCAGCGGCGGTCAATGCGCCGACCGTCACGCTCTTTGGTCCTGCCGATCCTGGGGAATTCGCGCCTTGGGGCGATTCGCGCCGTCACGCCATCGTTGCATCGACAATCGGCTGTCGCCCCTGCCGGATACTTGATTGGCGCAGCGACAATCCCGAGTTCCATCCCTGCGTCCGGGACATAAGTGTCAATCAGCTTTTGCAGGTGGCGAGAACCATCATCGACGCGACATCAGATGACCACTAGTTCCCAAAAGCATGAATTCATATCGTCTCAGTGCAGGATCGATTCATCCTGCGGTTTCACCGTCAGCGTCTGCTCGTTGCGATAGGTCACCATGCCCGGTCCCGCGCCTTTGATCGCTCTGACGTATTTGACGCGCGTATAGTCGACCGCTACCTGCCTGTCTGACTGCCGACGGCTGTAATGCGCCGCGACAGCCGCCGCCTGCGCAATCAAGTCATCGCTGATGCGCCGGCCGTCATTGCGAATGATCACGTGAGCGCCCGGCGCCCCGCGCGCGTGCAGCCAGATATCCTGCCGGTTGGCCGTCTTGAATGTTACCTTATCGTTTTGACGGCTGTTGCGTCCGATCCAGATGACAAAGCCATCGCGACTGACCACGCGCAAGGGGCCGCTGCTACCGGCGCCGCCGATGCGCTTGCTCGTCTTGCCTTGCCAGTGACCGCGCGCTTGCAGGTGTTGAATCACCTCATCGATTTCTGGCCAATTGGCCGCGGACGCCAAATCAGTTTTCAGTTGGGCCAGGAAGTCCAATTCTACCTGTGTCTCCGTGATCAGATCGGGTACCGCGCGCGCAGCCGACTTGGCTTTTGCATACTTGCGAAAGTAGTTTTGCGCATTCTCCAGCGGACTGAGCTTGGGATTCAGGATGATGTCCAGAGGCGGCGCCGCCGGATCATAGGTCGCCTGCAAACGGTCTTGTCCGGCGTCGAGCGCATACTGATACGCCAGAATTAGCTCGCCGCTCTGGCGCAGCCGCTCCAACTCGCTATCGTCTTTCAGGCCAGATTCCAGCGATTCCAGCTTGCCCGTTAATCTTGCTGTCGCATTCGCCAGCGCGTCCTGAACCTGTCGTTTGGCTTCGTCATAGGCATCGGCCCCACGGATTGAACCATAGACTCGGGTGATGGCCGCGCTCATAGATTCGGCGGCATCCCATGGCAAGAATGTGAGCGGAGTCGCGCTGAAGCAGGTCGCGACGCCATGTTCACGCCCGACGCCCGGCTGCCAATCGCGGGCCAGCAGCGGCGACATCACACGTTGGAGCGCCTCCAACAATCGGGCGCTGTCGGTCTCGCGCGCCTTTGCATTGGCATTCCCGGCCGCGCGAAAGACAACCTCCCTGGCTATGATCGGGCTCAATCCCAGAATCCGTCCGGGCAGCAGTCGACGGGTTTGCGTGGCGTCCTTTTCCGCTGAGTCCAACACTCGCTCAAGGTCGGCCGCGCTCGCCGCGCGCGGATCCAGCTGTTCCCGCAGCGGTGGCGGAGGCACGTATTGGTGATTGGGCAAGCTCAAGCGATAGCGATTGTCGTCCGGTCCCACGCGATTGAGACAATCCAGAATGATTCCGTCTTTCAAAAGCAAGACATTTGCTCGCCGCGGCATCGCTTCGACAACAATAGTCACATCACCCTGCGGCCCGTCGATATCAATACTCAGCAGGCGCTCCCAGTCCGGCTGGACGACATGCGCGACGACGCCATGCTCAACATAGCGACGGAACATCAGTCCCAGCTGGGTCGGTTTCATCAACCCGCGCCGCAGTTTTCCATCGGCGAGATGAACGCGCGGGTCCCTTGCGTCCGCGCTCATGTAGAGATAATGACGCTCTCTTGACGAGTAGATCTCCAGCCCCAGCCCCATGTCGTCGACATCAATGACATCTTGGACTCGGCCGCCAAGCAGCACACGCGTGAATTCGTCGACCAGGGCCGAAATGACGAAACTGTCAAAACTCATATCATGTCCGGAGGCGTCAGAGGTTTGCGGATGCGTATATGCATCTTATTCGGTCAAGGTCAACAAATAGGCGATGATATGACCAATGTCCTTGTGGGTCAGGGATTCGGTATAGGTATTGGGCATCGAATCGCTATAACCCTCGAGGAGAAATGCGCTCGGATCCACGATCGATTCGTAGAGATAAGCCGCGGCGGTAAGCGGCGGCCGACGATTAGCGGCCAGCGCGCCGATGCCGTCAAACAGCGGGGAGAGACTGCCGTCGCCCAACACATGGCAGGCAAAGCAATCATGCTCGTTTATCAATCCGGCGCCGATATCGGCATCGGCCGCGTCCATGATCAATTCCAGCTCGATGGCGTAACTCGACGACGTTATCGTGGACGAATCGCCGCGGGAATTCGAATTGCCGATCGTCAGCGCGATTACAGCCACGAAGGCTGCCGCAGCAACCAAAGCAAGCCCCGCGATCAACAGGGGTGAAGGTCGTGATTTTGATCCGTTGTCCTCGGCCATTAACATTCCTATTGCAGCATGTGATCGACGATTAAAGCCAAAATAAGCAAGAATGGATATATCGTCAATACCTCGCCTGTGCGCCGCAGATGAACATCATCCATATCCCGCGCCACTCTGGATGAATGATAGATGACCATGACTCCCATGACGACGGCCACAACCGGATAGGCAAAGCCGAAGCTGCCAGCAACGCTTGTGCGCGGCAACAGCAATGGCAGCAGGCTGATAATGACAAGCTGCAGGGCCAGGAAGCGTATACGGTTGGCCAAGGCTTGCTCCGCCGTCCAAAGCGATGCAGCGCCGTTAGACCCTTCTAATTCGTCGCGCAAAAGCCTGAGTCGCGCATCAATCCCAAACCAGAAAAACATGATCGCGAACAAGAAAAGCGCGGGCGCATCAATGCTTGACGTTGCGGCCGCGCCACCCACGAATGCCGGCCACGCCATCAAACTGCTTCCCAGAAACAGTCGCCCATTGGATGCTTGTTGGCCGCCCCAGCGAATCATCGCCGCCACTGCCGGCAGCGACAGCGCTGCAGCCGCTGCGGCCTGCCAGTTGACGAATGCCAGTAACAGAAAAACCGACCACGCGAGCAATATCAGCGACAAGAGACGCGCGTTTGCCGTAGAACTTAAAACCCCGCTCGAGGCATTGGGGTGGCCACCGCGTTCGGCAACGATGAAGCTGCCCGTCAGAAGAACCGCCGCGATCAGCGTTGCTACTGTCAGATTTAGCGGGGACATACCGGCGTCGGACAGCGCCATACTCGCCAACGTCAAGAGCCCCGACAACAGCAGCGTCTTCGGTTTCGTATACCTGATGCTGAATCTCTGAGTCAGAGTAGTCTGATGCGACAATCGCTTGCGCTCAATCATGGATTGTCGAGAGGAGATGCGTACTCAGGCGCTCGATTCTTGCCGCACCACGGTTACCTGACGGTTCAACAGCCAGAATACCAGCGCCAGCGTCAGTCCCGCGCCGATGACATTCGTGATCACAAAGCCCACGACCAACATGAAAGCCACCGCCTGATCCGGTGTCGCGGTCAGCGCGTCGCCGCTCGGATCCAAGGTTTGCCGGATCGTTAGATCCGAATTCAACAGGTTTGACGAGATAGCGCCGCCGCCTAGCAAGATGACAAGAATTAGTGCCAGCGCGCCCAACTGTTTCATCTACTCGCTCCCATTTTGTTACGCGCCAATTGTACTATTCATCACAATCGATAGCAAGCTCAGGCCGCTTTGAACGCGGTGACAACTTGCCGTCCGCATACTGGTAGTTGCGCCCTCGCATGTGCGCGGATCAAACCTGCTTGACAACATTTGCAACCAGCTGCTCGCGCTCGGGACCGACGCTGACGGTGTTTATGGGAATCTCGCACAGCTCGGATACACGCGCGATATAGCGCCGCGCCGCGGCCGGCAACTCATCAAAGCTGCGGCAGCCGCTAATGTCTTCACGCCAGCCGCTCAAACACTCGTAAATGGGAACTGCGCGGTCGAGCTGCTCATTCGTCACCGGAGGATACTCGCTGCGTTCGCCATCAATCTCGTAGGCCACCGCTAACTTCAGCTCGTCGAGACCCGACAGGACATCCATTTTAGTCAGCATCAGCTCGCTCAAACCGTTGACGCTGACCCCGTATCGCAGCATGACGATATCCAGCCAGCCGCAGCGCCGCGGCCTGCCGGTGGTCGTGCCAAACTCGTCCCAGAAATTGGCGCCGCTTCCTCGCAAATGTTGGGCGACGGTTCCGTCCAGCTCCGTGGGCATGGGTCCGCCGCCGACGCGCGTGCTAAAGGCCTTGGCCACGCCGAGCACGCGCTCGACGAACAAAGGGCCGATGCCCAGTCCGGTCAAGGCGCCCCCGGCTGTCGGCGAAGAACTGGTCACATAAGGATAACTGCCGTGATCAATATCGAGCAAGGTTCCCTGCGCGCCTTCACATATGACGTTTTTGCCCGCGCGCAAGGCTTGATAAAGATAGGTTGACGCGTCCTTGATGAAAGGACGCAGCTTCAGCGCCGCCTCCAAATAAGATTCCGCGGCTTCAGCCGGATTCAGCGTCTCCATGCCTTGCTGCGCCAAGACCTCATTTGCCGCTTCAATCCCATCGGTCAGCCGCTCGGCGAAGGTCTCGATATCGAGCAGCATATCTCCCGTTCGGATGCCGGACCGGCCCGTCTTGTCTAGGTAGGCGGGTCCGATGCCGCGCAAGGTGGTGCCGATCTTGGCATCGCCGAGCGAAACCTCACGGGCTTCGTCAAGCGCGATATGGGCCGGCGTGATGATATGCGCCCGCGAGCTTAGGATCAAGCGCTCCGGTCTGATCTCGACGCCCTGCTCACGCAGCAGATCCATCTCTCGCAGCAGGTTGACGGGATTGACCACCATCCCGTTGCCCATGATCGAAACCACGTTCTCATGCAATATGCCGGAAGGAATGTGATGCAGTTTGTAAACATCCTTGTCCAACGCCACCGTGTGCCCGGCGTTGTCGCCCCCGGCGAAACGAGCGACGATATCGGCGGACGACGCCATCCAATCGACGACTCGTCCCTTGCCCTCGTCTCCCCATTGCGCGCCGATCAAGATCGTGACTGGCATATTGACCTACTTCAATTTGAGAATCTCAATTCAACGAGCGACTGCGTTAGTTATGGCGCCCAAACTAAACGTGACCGCGCTTTCGCCCCAGGTTTCGACCTGCCCGCCCGGACCCAGCGCCAGCGCCGCTCCCCGCTCGATAGCGATGCAGACCATTTCCGGTTGCGTCAGCAGGATGCGCTGTGCCGCTTCGCTCTCAGCAATGCTCCCGACCTCGGTCAGAATTGCCGCATTTTCTACCATCTTCAGCCCGGCGCAGATTTCCCCGCTCGCGTCAATCAGGCTCGATCCAGCCAAGGACGAAGCCAAGCCCTCCAACAGCACCAACGCGCCGTATTCAAGCGACTCTTTCATAGCGTGCATCACCGTGTGGGTCATTAAGCGCTTCATGCGTTCAATATCGTTGCCCGCTTCGATGACGACCATGCCAGCGTTGCTCAATCGCTCGTGAATGGCATTGTTGTCGCTATCTTCCAAATCAACCAGATAACCCGCGGGCGCGCCCAGCTCCGCCATATCATCGATTAAGGCGTCGCCGCGGTCCGTTGCAAATGAGATATACGCGATGGCGCCACCGGCATTGCACCTGGCTAACGCCTGGGATCGGATCTCGCTCAAGGCATCGGGCCTTGCGGACAAGACCAGCCAACCGTTGCTCTCCGGCCAACTTATCGGCAAGTTTCCAGCCATCTGCTAGCCCGCTCCCAGATAATCAGCGATCACCGCCGACATCATGCCTACGCTGAGAGGCAGCACATCTTCATCGAAATCAAAACGCGGATGATGATGCGGATAATCGAGATTACGGGCATGATTGGCCGAGCCAACCAACAGATAGGCGCTCGGAACGCGCTGCATGAACAAGCCCACATCTTCCGAAGCCATCCAGGGCTGCTCAACCACATTGACTGTATCGCCCAGGCGGGAGAATATCGAGCGCGCATGCGCTGTGACCTCGGCGTCATTGACGATCGCGCCCATACCCAAACCCAAATCGACCTCCGCTCGGCATCCCATGCCGCTGGCGATACCGGTCGCAATATCGTGGATACGAGTCTTGATCAGATCACGCGTCTCCTCGCGGAAGAGCCGAAAAGTCCCGCTGAAGGTCACCGACTGTGGAATGATATTATGCGCGCTTCCGCCATGGATCTGCCCGATGCTCACAACAACCAGGTCCGCGGGATCAACGTTGCGGCTGACGATAGATTGCAAGGCAACGACGATTTGCGCCGCGCACACGATAGGATCCGCCGTCTGATGGGGCATGGCGCCATGTCCGCCTTTGCCCGAGACCGTAACCTCAAACAGGCCGACCCCGGACATCGTCGGTCCGCTCACCGCGCTTACCGTGCCGACTTCCAAGTCATTCCACAGGTGTATGCCCAGCGTACGATCCGGCGCGGGCGATTCCAGCGCGCCATCCGCGATCATGGATCGCGCGCCGCCACCCGATTCCTCAGCCGGTTGGAAGACAAATTTCACCCGGCCCTTCAGGGACTCGCGCTGATTCGAAAGCAGCTTGGCAATACCCAAAGCGATCGTGGTATGCCCGTCATGGCCGCAGGCATGCATCTGGCCCGCCACTTGTGACGCGTATTCGGTATCGTTTTCTTCGGCGATCGGCAGGGCATCCATATCCGCGCGATACAGCAACGTCGGGCCTTCCTCGGCGCCTTCAAGTATGCCGATCACGCCGGTCTTGCCGATGCCCGTTTGCACCTCGAGGCCGAGGCTGTTGAGTTCTTCGGCGACGATGCCCGCCGTACGATGTTCTTGGAAGGCCAACTCGGGATGACGATGGAAGTCACGCCGCCGCTCGATCAATTCATCGCGCAGCGCTTCGGCTGCCGCCAGGAAATCTGTTGCCATATTCGCTTTATCCCAATTTGATCACGCGAAATCTCTCGATGTGACGCGGATATTCAGGCGGAGATTGTGGATCCAGCGATCGCTGGCGAATGTGTTCCGCCATCTTGTCCATATCCGATATCTGGCTCTTGTGCGCGCGCAGCGCGCGTATTTGCGTCTCCAGCGCGTCCGTCACGTCAACCGCGAGGTTGGGTTCGGCCGCGCCTGCAATATAGACTGTCGTCACCTTGTGCGGCGCCAGCCCTTCGTCTCGCTCATGTTCGATGAAGTTTAGCCGGTCGCGAGCCGTAGGAAATATCGATTCCAAAGCGGCGGCGCCAATGGCGCGGTGATCCGGATGATTAATGCCGCGCCGGCTATACCACACCGTCGGATCGTTCGTGACTACGATATCCGGCTTGGTCAAGCGAATCATCCGCGTGATATCGCGCCGCAAAGCCAAGTCCGCCACCAGCTCGCCGTCTCCATAGCGCAGGAATACCACTTCCTTGACGCCGAGCGCCGCGGCCGCCTCTCGCTCTTCGCATTCGCGGATTTCCGCCAGGCGCGCGTGAGTCATCTCCGGGTCGGAGCTGCCCTTGTCGCCGCTCGTAGCCACGACAAAAGTTATCTCCGCGCCGTCGGCCGCCCACTTGGCAAAGGTCGCGCCGGCAAAGAATTCGGGATCGTCTGGATGGGCAAAGACGCCGAGTATGCGTTTAGGACGACCGTTGTCACATTGGCTCATGGCGGGCTTTCATCACGAGACGCTAGTCGTCGCTGCTGGTCTGATCGCTGGAAGCGTCATTGCGTCGCCGGCCGCCTCGTCGTCCGCGCCGGCGTCTTTGACCCTTGTTCTGTTCCGACCGCCTGCCGCGAGATCGCTTTGACCGACGCCGCTTGTTGTCTTCACGAGGCCGCTCGCCTTTGTCGTCCGCTTCGGATTCCGGTTTAGTCTGACGCGCCGCGACGATATCCGCCTGACGCTGTCCAACGGGCAGGCCACACTCGCAGCTGCCATCGCCATGTTTATCGCAGGGCGACTGGGCTTTCTCGGCCAACTTGCGGAATTCCTCAAGCGGAATGATGTCTTCGCGCTCGACGACTTTGCGCACACCCTCGCCAACATCAACCATGACAGCGTCGCGCAGCGGCAGTTGGTCGAGAACTTTCGCTTCGCCATAAGGCGTACCGACGCGTTTATTGCGTCGCGGCAGTTGCCGCCGCGCCTCCACATACTGTTCGTATTCGTAAACCAGACAGCAGCGCAGCCGACCGCACATGCCGGTGATTTCCGACGGATTGAGCGAGACGCCTTGCGCCTTGGCCATCTTGATCGAAATGGGACTGAAATCCGTCAAGAATGTGCTGCAGCAGCGAGTCTCTCCACAAGCGCCGAAGCCGCCGAGCAGTTTGGCAACATCTCGCGGCCCTATCTGACGCATTTCAATCCGCGCATTGAACTTGCGCTGCAGCCGCTTTTTCAGCACCGCAGTATCAATACGTTGTTCGGCGCTGAAGAGAAAGGTGATGACGCTGCCGTCATAATTGTATTGCGCGGCGACGAATTTCACCTCTGCAAGCCGGCGCATTTGGGATGCCGTCGCGCGACACACCTCCAGCGCATCGACTTCTTGCGCCTCCCAATGCTGTCGCAAGACCAGGTCGCGCGCCGTGGCTTGACGCAATATCTTCCTCACGGGACGCTCAGCATCAGGCAAGGTGAAACCCATTACCTGTCCCATCTGCCGGCCGCGCAAGGTATCGACGATAACAAAGTCGCCCTGCTTCAAATCAGGATAAGCCGAGTAATCAAAATGATAGAGCTTGCCGATCTTTTGAAACCGCACTCCGGCCACGCGGTCGGCTGATTCAGCAACTGCAGCATTCATGCCGTTTTGCTTTCACACGTCTGTAATTGGCTATTCCACGTTGACATCAATTATCGCCTTTGCGCACGATACTGCCACGCGAATAGCCACCAAGACTTTACTTGACTACCCGGTCAAAAGCAATACGGACAGTCGCTATTCCTACTGCTTGATTGTTGTCCGTATGCTGCTGATGCTAAAATGACACGCGGCAACAAACGGTTCAGAATCCGCAGATTCCTCTATAATTGGCATCAAATATATTGGCGTGTGAGGAACACATGCGCACATTAGCGATGAAGTTCGGCGGCGCATCTTTGGGAACGGCGTCATCGCTCGCACAAGTGCTCAGCATCATTTTGCACGAATGCAAGCGATGGGACCAATTGCTGGTCGTGGTATCGGCGCTGGAAGGCGTGACCGATATGCTGTTGGAAGCCGCGCAGCTGGCGCGCCTGGCCAATCGTCGCGGATATCGCAGAATCGCCGCCACCTTGCGGACCCGCCACCTGGCGATGGTTGAACAGCTCCCGTTTGGAGCCACCGCAAGCAACGCGCTAAAGGCAGATATCGATCAACTGCTATACGAAATGCTCGACCATTGTCAACGGGTCGCCGATGGGCAAGATGATGAACTGACGCCTAGCATGAGCGACGCGATTGTCTCCGCCGGTGAACGCTTGTCGGCGAGAATTATTGCGGCCCTTCTGCGGCAGAATGACATCTGTGGCATTGCCGTCGACGGCACCGATCTTATCATCACCGACGACGTGCATGGCAACGCCAATCCCGTCCTGTCGAGCACCACCCGTCAAGTTGACGACATCCTGCTTCCCATGCTGGAACGCGGCATCGTTCCGGTGGTGACCGGCTTCATCGGCGCCACCGAAGGCGGAGCGACCACAACGCTGGGGCGCGGAGGCACCGATTATACGGCATCCGTGCTCAGCGTCATGGCGGATGCGGCCGAACTTTGGATCTGGACCGATGTTGACGGCATCATGTCCGCCGATCCTCGAAGCGTTGATCAGGCGCGCGTTGTTCCCAGGCTGGAGTATCGCGAAGCGGCCGAACTCGCCTATTTCGGCGCTCGCATCCTGCATGCAAAGATGATCGCGCCGCTCGCGGAGCATGCCGTGCCCTTGCGCATCAAGAACGTCTTCAAGCCGCAGCAGACCGGCACACTTGTCACGAACGAATCCGGCGACGATTATTCAGCCGTCAAAGCTGTGACGTCAATTCAAGCCTTGGCGCTCACGCGGCCCAGCAGCGGTTCGATGGCGGGCATCACTAAAATGGTGGGCAACACGCTGTTTGATACCTTGGGCATGCGCTCTGAAGTGATGATCGCCTCGCAATCCGCCAACAGCAGTTTCTTGTGCCTGGTAATTCCAACCAGCATCGGCATCGACGGCGTCGACCGATTGCAGCGCGCCATCAAAGCCAAGATGGCGGAATACCCGGAGAAGATGCCCTGGACAATCGAAACGCTCACGCTGGTTACCGCGATAGGTCAAGCGCTCAATCAATCGCCTCGCCTGTTAGGCGCGATACTCAACTCTCTGGATGATCTGCCGATTCATGGATTGGCGACTGGTCCCTCGGATTGCAGCATCAGCGTCGCCGTTTCCCAAGCCGATAGCCGAACGGCGCTGTCGCGCATTCACGCGCTGACGATCAAAACCGGCGCAGATACCGGCTGACCTCCCAATCGGTGACTTGCCGATTGTATTCAGCGCATTCATGGCGCTTTGCCGCGATATAGCGATCGCTCACGTAGGGCCCGAGCACCGAAAGAATCACATCGTCATCACGCAAGGCATCGAGCGCTTCGTCAAGCGATTGCGGCAAGACCTCGAGCCGCCGCATTCTGCCCTGGCTGCTCTGCATCAGCGTTTCTTCAAGCGGATCCGGCAGCGGCATCTTGTGGCGGATGCCGTCGAGCCCGGCTTGAAGCATCACCGCCGTCGCCAAATATGGATTGGCCGTGGAATCGGGACAGCGCAACTCCAGCCGCGTGTGATATTCCTTGCCCGGCGCTGTGCTCGGCACGCGAATCAAGGCATTGCGGTTCACATGAGCCCAGGTGACATGCACCGGCGCTTCAAAGCTGGTGCCAAGCCGCTTGTAGGAATTGACCAGGGGAGCGAGCACTGCGCACATCGCCCGCGCGTGCGCGAGTTGACCGGCCAGGAAATAGCCGGCTTGCTCCGATAATCCGTACTCGCTATCACTGTTGCAAAATAAATTGGCGCCTGTGGTCAAATCGTGCAGGCTTTGATGGGTATGCATGCCCGATCCCGGCAAATCGACATGTGGACGCGGCATGAATGTGCAATGATGCCCGGCCTGTCTGGCGACTGTCTTTAGCGCTATCCGGGCAGTCAGAACATTGTCGGCCGAGCGCAGCGCGTCTTCGTATTGAAAATCGATTTCATGCTGGCCTTGTCCAATTTCCGAATGCGTCGAATCGGCGCGAATGCCGATGTCGCCGAGCGTCCTAAGCATGCTCCTGCTGATGGACTGAACTGGATCGACCGCGATATCAAAATAGCCGGCGATATCACGGCCTGATTGAATCTGTGGTTCGCCGCAGTCATCCAACGGAAACAGAAAGAACTCCAATTCCATGCCGGTCTTGAATACGAGATTCATGCCCCGCGCCTGTTCCAGCGCCTTGGACAGCAAGCTGCGCGGATCGCCTATGAATGCATCGCCGTTTTGCGTGTTGATGGAACAAATCAGGCGAGCGGTCTTGTCTTCTCCGCTGGTCCAGGGCAAGACGACGAAACTGCTGATATCGGGCGCCAGGACCATGTCGCTTTCGGCGACGCGCGAGAATCCTTCAATTGCGGACCCATCAAAATGAGAGCCGTTTTCCAGGACGTTCTCTAGCTCGCCCGCCGGAATCATCACGCTCTTCACCAAACCCGAGATGTCGGTGAACCAGAGCGCGATAAACTTTACGTCTTCTTCTTGCACCGACTTTAGTACGTCAGCAGATGTCGTCATGCCCCGTCCACTTCATCGCCAAGTCTTGAAAGCCCGTAAATTGTACGCGACCAGACTGCGATCGGAATACTGACGAGATTGCCAAAAACCAGGTGAGCTTATTCGTTTTCTTTGACCAGCTAATCGGATTTCAGTCGCCATTCGCGCAGCAAGGCATCCAGCGCCAACAAGTAGCTATGCCAGCCGAATCCGGCAATCTGCCCTATACAGACACCCGCCAGCAGCGACCGGTGACGGAATGGCTCGCGCCCATGCACGTTGGACAGATGCACCTCAATCACGGGCAATTCGGTCGCGCTTATCGCATCTCGCAACGCGACCGACGTATGCGTGTAGGCCCCGGGATTGAATACCACGCCATCGGCCCATCCCCGCGCCTCGTGCAGCCAACCGACCAGCTCGCCCTCGTGATTCGATTGTTGTATGCGCAGTTCAATCTCATATGGCGCTATATGCCGCCTCACCGCCGCGTTGATGTCGTCCAGAGTCATCTTGCCGTAGATTTCCGGCTGTCGTGTGCCCAGCAAATTGAGATTTGGACCGTGCAAGAGCAGAATATGTTTGGTCATCGCCAGAACGCGCCTCGTTACAAAACTGCCAGGACTTCGTCTTTGGAGAGGCCTTCGATGATGGTCGCCTCGCCCAACGCCGTCAACAAGATGAAGCGAGACTTGCCGGATTGCCATTTCTTGTCGGTGGACATCGCCGCGTACCATTCATGCCGATCCAGCGCGATATCGATGGGCAATCCAATCGCCTCAAGGATCGATACGATCTTGTCTACCACATCGACGCCGATCATGCCCAATCTTTGCGATAATCTGGCGGCCTTCACGATTCCGATCGCCACCGCTTCGCCATGCGGCACACGATAGCCGGTGACCTTTTCGATGGCGTGACCAAAGGTATGACCCAGGTTTAAGTGCGCGCGAATGCCGCGCTCAAACGGATCCTGCTGCACCACCTCGATCTTGACCTGTACCGCGTCACGCACCAGCTCGACGACCCGATCCCGCGACCACATGTCTGGATCCAGCAAGGACGGGCGAGCGATCAATCCGTGTTTTATCACTTCGGCCATGCCACAGCGCCACTGCAGCGCCGGCAGCGTTTCCAGCGCTTGCGTATCGACGATTACCGCCTGCGGCTGCTTGAAAGCGCCGATCAGATTCTTGCCTTGCGGCAGGTCCACGCCAACTTTGCCGCCGACGCTGGAATCGACCATCGCCAGCAATGTCGTGGGAATCTGTACCAGTCTGATCCCGCGCATATACGTCGCCGCGGCGTATCCGACGGTATCGCCGACAACGCCGCCGCCAAGCGCAACCAGGGTCGTGTTGCGGTCGGCGCCAAGGGAAAGCAGATCGTCATAGATCCGCGCCACGGTGTCCAGATTCTTGTGCGCTTCGCCATCCGGCACCGTGATCATGTCGGCATTTTCCAGGCGACTCGCCAGTCGCTCGCCATACATCGGCGCAAGCGTCTCGTTGGTGGCGACGACCACGTGCGTCCCGGGCGCGAGGTCTTCCAGAATGTCCTCGACATGATTGAGGATGCCGCGCCGAATCCAAATATCATATCCGGGACCGGTCGGCGTTTTCACGTGCAGTCGCTGCCCCGCCAACGCGATAATCTCGCCGGCAACCGCATCGGGCGATTTGCCCTTGGTATCGATCTGATGCTCGATATCCGCATAATCCCGCTGTCGTTGGTCAAGCAGGCGCTCCCATGATCCGGCGAGCGGCCGGTTATTGGATTTCCGCAGTCGCTCTTGTATGTCACCCTTGCTGGCATTGAGGCAGATCAACCTGCCGCTGACGCCCATGACGGCGCGCAATTCCGGCCGCACCAGGGTGCCTCCGCCGGTCGCGATCACCAGGTCCGATTGCGCCGACAGCTCACCTGCCAAGTCACGTTCCAGCGCGCGGAATGCCGCTTCGCCTCGCTCGCTGAAAATGTTCGGAATTGTCGCGCCCGCCCGCGACTCAATCACATCATCCATATCGACGAATTGCCGGTCGAGTCGCCGGGCGACGATTTTGCCCACAGTGGACTTCCCCGTGCCCATGAATCCGGTGATGACGATGTTGTCGGCGCCGCTCATAGCTCGTACCCAAAGCGCCAGGCGACATTATCCATCGGCAGATCTTCCAGTCGATTGCGGCGCAGAGCCGCGAAACGCGGTTTCATTTCTTCGATGCTATCGCCGCCAAGCTTCTCCAGAAGCGCGTCGGTCAAGACGAAGGCCATCATCGCCTCGCCCACCGGCACTGCCCGCGGCAATGCGCAGAAGTCGCTCCGTTCGTATACGGTCATATTGGCCGCGCCCGTCGCCAGATCAACTGATCCTGCGCCGCGCAGCATGGTCGAGATCGGCTTCATCGCCACCCGCACCACGATGGGTTCGCCTGTCGATATGCCACCTTCTAATCCGCCGGCGCGATTGGTCTTGCGAGAAATATGGCCCGCATCGTCGACGACAATCTCATCGTGAACCTGGGATCCCGTTTTGCCCGCATTCTCGAATCCGCTGCCGATCTCCGCGCCTTTCATCGCCTGGATGCTCACCATCGCCCCCACCAGCCGTCCATCGAGCTTGCGATCATAATGCACGTGCGAGCCCAATCCCGGCGGCACGCCGCGCGCCGCAACTTCGAAGACGCCGCCAAGCGTATCCTGGTCGATCTTGACCTGCCGGATAAGCGCGTGCATTTGCTCCGCTGCCGCGGCGTCCGGGCATCGCACATCGTTGTCTTCGTTGCGCCGAATGCGCTCATCCAGGCTCATCGCCGCCAGATCTGCCTTGACGCTGCCGATCTGCGAAACGTAGCCATCGACAGAAACACCAAACTCGCGCAAGAATCGCTTGCAGATGGCTCCAATCGCCACACGCATAGTGGTCTCGCGGGCGCTCGCTCGTTCCAGCGACAGCCGCAATTCGCGGTAGCCATACTTGAGCGCGCCGGTCAAATCGGCGTGGCCGGGGCGCGGCGTCGTGATCGGCGTTATGTCGCGTTCCTTCCAGCTCTTGAAGTCGCGGTTTTCGACTTGCAGCGCAATCGGCGCGCCGGTAGTCATGCCATTCATCACGCCGGATGTGATGACGATCTTGTCCTTCTCGATCTGCATCCGCCCGCCGGAGCCGTAGCCTTTCTGGCGCCGCCGCAGATCAATATTGATGTCCTCGACCGATAGCGGCAGTCCCGCCGGCATGCCTTCCAGTATCGCAGTCAAACTCGGACCGTGACTTTCGCCAGCTGTGAAAAATCGAATTGGCATATCAGCTACTTCCTCGCGCTACAGCGAGATCATTTGCTCAACTGTCCTTGACCTCTTCCAACGCGTCCCGCAGCGCTGAAATCATCACATCCACGGGCGGCTGGACGCCTGTCCACAATTCAAAGGCGATGGCGCCCTGACGCGCCAGCATGCCCAAGCCGCCGATGGCCCGCCCGCCATGCGCCACGCACTGCTGCATCAGCGCCGTATTGGCCGGCCGATAAACCATATCATATACTGTGACGCCTTCGGGAAACGGCACGCCATGAATCCAGGGCGACTGCTTAATCTCCGGATGCAAGCCAACTGACGTACAGTTGACGATCAGCGACATGTCCCGGTCCGCCGCTTCGTCCAGTGTCATCACCTTTACGCCGCTGATGCCCGCGCTCGCCTTCAAGTGGGCTGCTAAGCGATCAGCCCGCGTCTTGGTGCGGTTGACAATGGCCACTTCGGCGCCGACGCGGGCCAGTCCATAGACTGCCGCTCGCGCCGCGCCGCCCGCGCCCAGCACCAGGGCGCTCTGGCCTTCTGGCGCGATTCCGTTGGCGCGCAAGTCCTCGATGAAGCCATCGGCATCGGTGTTGGTGCCGATATTGCTGCGGAAATCAATCGTGTTGACCGCGCCGATTGCGCGCGCTTTCTCATCCGGACGCACGAAGGCCATGACCGCTTCCTTATGCGGTACGGTGACATTGATGCCGATGTAGCCGTGGTCTCTCGGCTCACGCAGTCCCAAGCGCAGGATATCCGGCGGAATGGCCATGGCGTCATACAGCCAGTCGCTCATGCCCAAGGCGTCGAAGGCCGCATCGTGCATGATCGGGCTGAGGCTGTGCTCGACCGGAAATCCGATTACCCCGACGCGATTCATCCGTATTTCACACCCGAATGCTCACAAGTCTGTCGCGGGAATCCGCTAGTCAGCCACCAGAAGCGCGCCTAGATCCCCGAGCGTCTCGGCGAATCCCGGAAAGCTATCGCCAGCGCAGGCGGCATCGGTGACGACCGCGCCTTCGGCCGATATCATGCCGGCCACCGTCAAGCTCATGGCGATGCGATGGTCGTCATGCCCATCCACCTGCGCGCCGGTCAAGGCTTGCGGCCCAACAATGCGGAAGCCATCATCGCGTTCCTCGATGTTTGCGCCCAGCTTGCGCAGCTCGCCCGCCATCACGGCAATCCGATCCGTCTCTTTGACACGCAATTCACGCGCATCGCGCACCAGCGTTTCGCCTTCCGCCCGCAGCGCCGCCACCATCAAGATGGGAAATTCGTCGATCATGCGCACGACCGTTTCCCCGCCGATGTCGACGCCCTCGAGCTGGCTTGTCTTCACCCGGATATCGCCGATAGGCTCGCCCGCTTGTTCAGTAAGGTTGCTCAGCTCGATATCCGCGCCCATTTCCTCCAGCACATCCAGCAAGCCGGTGCGGGTCGGATTCAGATTGACGCCCTTGATCGTGAGATCGCTCCCCGGGGCGATCAAACCCGCCACCAGCAGGAAAGCCGCGGAGGAGAAATCTCCGGGCACTGTCAGATCCAGCGGCGCCAGTTCATCATGCGGATACACGGTTATCGCATTCCCGTCTTCGCTGACGCGCGCGCCCAGCGACCGCAGCATGCGTTCAGTATGATCACGAGCCGGACCGGGCTGAATCACGGTCGTCGGCGAATCGCCATACAAACCTGAAAGCAATATGGCGCTTTTCACCTGCGCGCTGGCGACCGGCATCTCGTAGGTGATGCCCTTGAGCGCCGCCGGGCGAATCCGCAAAGGACAGCCGCCATTATCAGATTCAATCTCGGCGCCCATCTGTTGCAAGGGCGTGGTGATGCGCTTCATCGGACGCCGCCGCAATTGCTCGCTGCCATCCAATACGCTGGGAAAAGACTGACCGGCCATAATCCCGGCCAGCAGCCGGATACCCGTCCCCGCGTTCATCAAATTCAGCGGCGCCGTCGCTTCGCGCAGATTCCCGCCGTCGATGGTCAGCGCATTGGCGTCGTGGCGCGTGATGTCTGCGCCCAAAGCCCGCATGGCGCCCAAAGTCGCTTCGGTATCGCCAGCCGCCAGCCAATTGCGAATTTCTGACGCGCCGCGCGCCATTGAAGCCAGCATGACCGCGCGATGCGAGATTGACTTGTCGCCGGGGACCGCGACCTCGCCGCGCAGGACGCCGCCCGGCCGCAAGATCAGTCGCCCCCGTTTACCGTCTGTTTTCATAATTCTGCGCCCATTCCACACGTGCCTGCCTTATCGGTTGCAGAGAATCGCTAAGCCGTTCCTCATCGCCGCCGATCAACATCGTCTCCAGCATCGCCAGCTGCATGCGGAACTGCGCCAACAAGGTTGCGACCGCCGTGGTATTCGTGCTCAAGATATCGCCCATCATGGTCACATCGCTGGCCGCCAAGCGGCTGGTATCGCGAAAGCCGCCAGCCGCCAGCTCCCAATAGGCGGCATCAGCTTGCGCCTGATTGTCTATCGTGGCCACCAAGGTCGCGCTCAGCAGATACGGCAAGTGACTGATGCCCGCGACAATCTGATCGTGACGCTCCGCATCCATTTCGATCGGCTTTGCGCCCAGCGTCTCCACCAGCGCTACAGCCCGCAGGCGCGCCGCCGGCGTCGTGCGCCGCGATGGACACAATACGAAGGGGCGATTACGATACAACGCCGGATCGGATTCCTCGATGCCGCCATTCTCCTTGCCGGTCATAGGATGGCCGCCCATGGCGTTGACACCGATTGGCAGGTTGGCCATGGCTTCCACAATATCTTGTTTGGTGCTGCCGGTATCGATCAGCAGCGTATTCGAGCGCAAACACGAACCGATGCGCATTTGCAGCATCTCGACGATGGCGCGTACCGGCGCCGCCAAAATCACTACATCAGCGGGATTCACGCCTTCATACAGATCTTCAGTCGCGCAATCGACGATACGCCGTCCCAGCGCATAGTCGCGCGCGCTCTCGCTCAAATCTATGCCGGTGATGTGATCGGCATGATCGCGCATCGCCAGCGCCAGCGAGCCACCCATCAGCCCCAGGCCGACTATCGACAAATGTCGCGCGCGGAAACCGGTCGCCATCACGATCCGCCTGCCCCGCCGCCAAACTGCAAATCCGGGCGCAGCGCAGCCGCGTCACGCAAGAATACGTGCCGAATCTCGTCCATCGCCTTGTCCGTATTCCAGTGAATCAGCACCCTTATGCACTGCGGCAGCCCGTCAATGACATGCGCCTCTTGGAATCCCATCAGCGCGGTGCGCGTCCAGCCCAGCTTGCGCGCGGCCGTGGCGGGATAGGCGGCGTCCAGACCGGGCGTGGCGGTGAATAAAATGCTGGCGACATCATCTTCCAGGATGCCGTTTGTCTCAATCATTGACGCCAGCAGCTCCTCCGTCGCCGACAATATCGCCCGCGTCGAATTGTGCTCCACCGTCGTTGCGCCGCGCACCCCTCTTATCATCGACCTTGTACTCCCCATCTAACAAAAAAGCGCCGAGCATTTCGCTCTGCGCCTCGAATACTACCGTATTTTGCCTCGAAGGTCAGTTGCCAGCGCGAAACACCCCAAGCTGTGCTATGCAGTTTGAGTTGCAATAATAGTCGAAGGCAGCCGCTCTAGCTAGACCGCGCTCAATCATAATCGACGCTCGCGCCCCTCGGAATCGGATACGACTTGTACAGCGATGCCAAACTTCTCCAATTGATGTCGCTGTAGCTGTTGCCGCGACAGACGATGCGATTGGCGTTCCGCGCGCTGATGTGGATTTCCACGCTCGGCGAGGTGAACTTGCGCCCGACATCGCTCTTGAAGTGGCTCTGCCCGATCAACTTTAGCGTATTCGGAATATCCTGTCCATTGCGAATCGCGCAGATGATCTTAAACGCGACTTCGTTGGCGATACTCTCATTTGGCACGAATGGCCACGGCTTGAGGTCGTATTCGATTGTCGTCGCCGTGGCCCCAATCTCGATGTCGAGAATGCGGATATCTTCCGTGTGGCGGGAAACGAGTGAGCGGATGCTGGACGCGCTCATACCGGCATCCGGCGTTGGCGAGGACGCGCGCGTGGTCGAGCCGCTACTGGTCGAACCAGTGTCTCCGTCGATCACTGGCAACGTCAAAATGTCGCCTCCGACGTCCACCATGCTTAGCGCCACCCAGCCCCCATCTGCAATCATCAACCATCTTTTTTGCTGGTTCCGACCTATCGCCAAAGCCTCATCGCCTCGCAAAAGCCAACGGGAGCGCGTGGCGTTGGTAGACGGCCCGGTCCGCACCGAGATTCGCGCATAAATCCTTTTTGACGTTATCTTTATACCAGATGGAATTGACGGAAGTTCATCCAGATCCGAAGTGGACTCCGCGGCAGCACTTGAGATCCAGCCGAACGGTATCTCTAGCCAAAGTCCATCCTCACTGCGACTCAAGGCAAAGGTGATCTGTCCCCTATCTACGCTGCCAACCGCGTCTGACGAAGCCTGCGGACGCGCAAAAATGCTCGCATCCGCCAGAATCGTCACGTTCACGATTTTTTCAATATGCAGAGCCATCAAGTCGCCAAGAACTTCCATGCCCTGACTCACGTTCAGCCAACCCTTAGGCGTTCGCACCCAGCGCCCGTCGTCCGTCCGCTTGTGGGCAAACGCCTCGTTTCCTCGCTCGAATATCTCCAATACGTTGGCTTCCCAAGTCGGCGCATTGAGAAAGGCCCCGTTTTTTGCTGCCTTCAATGTAATGCTGGCGAATGTAACCGGAAGTGAACTGACATCCCTGTCCGATTCTACATCGTCGCTCGGTATCCAGCCCTCCGGCGTTTGCACCCAAGTTCCGTCATGATTTCGTCCCACGGCAATTGTAAGCTTGCCTTCCGACAGCGTTGCCGTTTGGTTAAAGCTGGGGTCGGGCCCCTCACGCAACTGCAGGTTTCCAGTCGCTTGCAGCGTAATGAAATCCGAAGTTATGCGTAATGACCTGATATCGCCGTCGGCAGCGCTATTGTTCGCATTCACCCAGCCGTCAGTTGTCTGCAGCCAACTGCCATCAGTATTGCGCCCGAAGGCACTTAATTCCTCGCCGCTTTGAAATACTCCTAACACGTTGGAATAGAAGTCCGGTTTGCTGTGCAAAGCGAGATTTTGCTTGGCAAGAACTGTAATTTCAGTTGTCCCAGCGCTTTCTTGCGCAAAAGTTGTAATAGCCAAGACTGAAATCAATAGGACGATTACAGATCTTCTACCGATACCCATAACGATTCACCTTCTCAACTGAGGCGTCACCCATTGAATTGACGCGATTTGACTGCACGTTGCACAGTCCAAATTATTCTATATGTGAACAACGTAACCGTGAGCTTTGCTCAAGCCAGCTTTTGTATCTCTGTGCCCTCTGTGGTCTCTGTGGTTAATTCACCCCCGAATCGCCGCGACCAGCGACCCCGCCAACTCCCGCACCGCCTCGACGCCCTCGCCACCCGCCCGCACCAGCGCCGAACCGACAATGAAGCCATCCACCATCCGACGGACCTGCCGCGCATGATCGGGCGTGCTGATGCCAAATCCCAGCACCAGCGGCTTGTCCGTCCGCGCCCGCAAGCGCCCGATGAACGAAGTCAAATTGTCCGGCAACTCGGCGCGCGCGCCGGTGATGCCCGTCAGCGAAACAACATAGATGAAACCGCTGGCATTAGCGGATGCCAGGTCTATGCGCTGATCATTGCTGGTGGGCGCCAGCATGAAGATCAGCGCCATGCCCTCGCGCGCGCAGCTGTCGGCGAAAAAATGCGCTTCTTCCGGCGGCAAGTCCGGCACGATCAGTCCATCGGCGCCGGCCTCGCGCGCATCTGTGACGAAGCGATCCGTCCCATAAGCGACCAGCGGATTGGCGTATCCCATCATCAGCATCGGCTGACGCACGCCCCGCGCGCGCAGCTGCCGCACGCATTCCAGGCATTTTTGCACCGTGGCGCCCTGCTCAAGCGCGACCTGCGTGGCCGCCTGTATTGTCGGTCCGTCGGCGATGGGATCGCTGAAGGGGATGCCGATTTCGAATCCGTCGACGCCGGCCGCCGCCATGGCTTCAATCGCGCGCAGCGATTCGTCATAAGTCGGATAACCGATGGGGAAATAAGGCAGGAATGCCGCCCGTCCTGCCAATTTGGCCGCCGCGAACATCACGTCCAGGGCGCATATTCCATGCGGCTCTCGCGCTTTTGTCATTTCAGCTCTTCACTCCCATTTGCAGCACGGCACTCAAATATCCAAAACGCTGATGACCGTGTCCAGGTCCTTGTCGCCGCGACCGGACAAATTCACCAGCAGCAGGCTGTCTTTGGGCATGGTCGGCGCGCGCTTGATGGCTTCAGCCACGGCATGGGCGCTCTCCAGCGCGGGAATGATGCCTTCCAGCTTGCTCAAGACTTGAAAGGCCTCCAGCGCCTCCTCATCCGTCGCCAGCGTATACCAAGCCCGCTCCAGTTGACGCAAATGCGCGTGCTCCGGCCCCACCGAGGGATAATCGAGCCCGGCGGAAATGCTATGCGTCTCCATGATCTGCCCGTCGTCATTCTGCATCACGTAGGACCGCGTGCCATGCAAGATCCCCGGACGACTGATGTTCAAATCGGCGAAACGCGCGGCGTGCTCGCCGCTGTCGATGCCGCGCCCGCCCGCTTCCACGCCGATCAGCTCTGTGCCTTCGTCATCGCGGAAAGCGTGAAACATGCCGATCGCATTGCTGCCGCCTCCGACGCAGGCGATACAAGCATCGGGCAATTGCCCGGCCTGCGCCTGAATCTGCTCGCGCGCTTCCATGCCGATCACGCTCTGGAAATCGCGCACCATCATCGGATACGGGTGTGGCCCCAACGCCGACCCCAACAGATAAAAGGTCGTCTCGACATTGGTCACCCAATCGCGCATGGCCTCGTTGATAGCGTCTTTTAATGTGCGGCTGCCGCTCTCGACCGGTAACACCTCCGCGCCCAACAGCTTCATGCGGAAGACATTGGGCTGCTGCCGCGCGATATCCACCGTGCCCATATAGACATGGCATTCCAGTCCCAGCAGCGCCATGGCCGTCGCCGTACCGACGCCGTGTTGGCCCGCGCCAGTCTCGGCGATGATGCGTCGCTTGCCCATGCGCTTGGCCAATAGACCTTGCCCCAACGCATTATTGATCTTGTGCGCGCCGGTATGCGCCAGATCTTCTCGCTTGAGATAAATCTGCGCGCCGCCCAACGCTTCCGTCAAGCGCCGCGCGTGCGTAACCGGCGTCGGTCGCCCGGTGTAAGTGCGCTGCAGGTGGCTCAATTCTTCGTGAAACGCGGGATCGGCGATGGCTTCCGCATAGGCGCTATCCAGCTCGTCCAAAGCCGGCATGATCGTCTCCGGCACAAATCGCCCGCCAAACTCCCCGAAGTATCCGCGCGCATCGGGCAAGTCGGTCAAATCCCTGCGAATGTAGAGTTCGGACATTGCGCACATCCCCCGCTAGATCAGCAAATCCTTTTCGCCGTCAAAATAGCGCCGCGCCAGTATCAAGGCCTTGTACGCGTATTGATCGACATTCTTGATGAAATCAGCGACCCCGATGCTCACCCGATCCGAGCCCAATCCAACGGCGTCGACGGTGACGGACGCTGTCTCTCCCGCAAAGAGTCGCAGCCCATCCGCGATCGGCAATTTGAGCAAGCCGGCGATCTCATCGACCTGATACACATATTCAGCCAGCCCGCGATCGCATTCGTAGAAGAAGACGTGACATATCTGATAATCGACCAACTGCCCATTCTTCTTGACATCCACGCGCCGACCCATCGGAACCAGCGCTTCAAATTCCACGCGAAGCCCCAGCTCTTCTTCCAGCTCGCGCACGCCATCGCGGACGCTTTCGCCCGCTTCCAAGTGTCCGGCCGCGCTCAAATCAATCTTGCCCGCATACATTTCTTTGTCGTCGGCTCGCTTCTGCAAGATGACAAAAGGACTTCCCTCCGCATCGCGCCCGATCACCCAACAATGAAAGACCTGATGCCAATAACCTTCTCGGTGCACGTCGTCTCGCGCCTTGACACCGATATGCTGCTGTTCTTCGTCGTAAATGTCGAAGTATTCGCTCATGCGTCGGCAGCCCTCACTGCGGCGATGAAGTCGCGTACCTTGCCCTCGTCCTTGATGCCCGGCATGCCGGCTTCCACGCCGCTCGCCACGTCAACCGCCCACGGTCGAATCGCGCGGACGCGTTCCGCGACATTCTGCGAGTTCAATCCGCCTGCCAACATCATTCGCGGCGCTTCGCGCTTGACAGCCAGCGCGATATCCACACTGGCCGTCTCGCCGGTGCCGCCGTAAAGTTTGGGATGGTAAGCATCCACCATTAGCGATGGCGCGTCTTCGCTGGTCGGGGCGACCCCGACGAATGCCTGCGCTTCCGCTGCTGCGGTCGCCGCGTCAGGCGGTCGAATCGCGCGAAAGGCAATCCCAGCGAGATTTGCCACGGTTTCGACCGTTTCGTCGCCGCTCAATTGCGCGAAATCCAAACCAACATCCGATACGATCTCGCGAACGACATCGGGCGAGGCATCCACAAACACGCCGACCAATACGGGACAATCCGCGCCCAGCCTGGTTCTCAACCGACGCGCAAGCTCGCGCGCCGTTGCCGGCTCGATATATCGCGGCGTCTTCGGATAAAAGTTGAGGCCTAGCAAATCAGCGCCGGCATTGGCGACCATCAGCGCATTCTCGTAGCTGCGCACGCCACAGATCTTGACCCTAGTCATGTTGACCCCTGCGTTGGTTGCTCAGTTCCCGCGTCAGCGCGACCATGTCTCCCGCCCTGATCAAAGATTCGCCAACCAAGATAGCATCCGCGCCGCACGCTGCCATGGTCCGCACATCGCCAGCGCTGCGGATGCCGCTTTCCGCCACCAGCACGACATCATCGTCAACCATTTCCGCCAGCCGCGCGGTCGTATCCAAATTCACTTTGAAGGTCTTCAAATCACGATTGTTGATGCCAATCAGCGTGGCGCCCAGCCGTAGCGCGCGTTCCATTTCAGTTTCGTCATGAACTTCTACCAGCGCCGACATGCTAAGCTCGTGCGCAAGACTTTGCAGTTCGCGCAGTTGACCATCAGCGAGCGCGGCCACGATCAACAGAATCGTGTCGGCCCCGGCGGCGCGTCCTTCGTATACCTGATACGGATCAATAATGAAGTCTTTTCGCAAAATTGGTATATCAACCGCTCGCCTCACCGCGCCCAAATAATCCAGACTGCCCTGAAAAAAGTCCTCATCGGTCAAGACAGATACCGCAGCCGCGCCATTATGTTCATAGGCCGCGGCAGTCATCACCGGCGCGAAATCTGCTGTCAGCATTCCAGCGCTGGGCGAGGCGCGTTTGACTTCGCCAATCAACGCGACTTGATCTCGCCGCAAAGCGAAAGCCATATCAAGCGCTGGTTTGGGCGACGATTCCGCGCGCCGCCGCATCTCCACCAAAGGCGCATCCCGCAGGCCTTCGGCAACTTCCTCTACCTTGCGCGCCAATATCTTATCCAGAATGGTGTCCGTAGCGACGTATCGAGAACTCATGAGGCCAGGCTTCGACTCAAATCAATCAGATTGTCCAGCGTCGCCAGCGCTTTGCCGCTGTCAATAGTCTCACGCGCGAGCATAACTCCATCTTCAAAGGAGTCCACGCGTCCGCCAGCCATCAAGGCCGCGCCCGCGTTCAGCAGCACGACATCGCGTTTGGCGCCGCCGGTCTCGCCACTCAGCACCCCGCGCAGGATCGCCGCATTGGTCGGCGCGTCATCACCCTGCAGGTCGCTGAGCCGCGCCCGGTGGAAACCCAAGTCGGCCGGATCGAGCTCGATCGCCTCAATTGAACCGTCCTCACGAAGAAAGCTGATTCGATTGGCGCCCGTCGTCGTCAGTTCGTCCAGGCCACCGTGACCATTGACCACCATCGCTGATTTGCTGCCCAGCGCCTTAAGCACCAGCGACAACGCTTCGGTCAATTCGGAGGCGAACACGCCTAGCAGCTGCCGCTGCGCTCCCGCGGGATTGGTCAACGGACCCAGAATATTGAATATCGTCCTGATGCCCATTTCTCGGCGCGGACCGATGGCGTGGCGCATGGCCGGGTGCAGCTTGACCGCGAACAGGAATCCGATGCCTACCTCATCGACGCATCTGCCGACTTCCGCCGGACTCAAATCCAGATTGACGCCGAGCTCCGCCAGCACATCCGCGCTGCCGCATTTGCTGCTCGCCGCGCGATTGCCGTGCTTCGCCACCGGAATGCCAGCGGCCGCCGCCACGAAAGCGACCGTCGTACTGATATTGAACGTGCCCGACGCATCGCCGCCTGTCCCGCAGGTATCGAGCAAATCGGCCGTCACCGTCGTCGGCACTTGATGCGCCGCGTCCCGCATGGCGCGCGCGCTCCCGGTGATCTCGTCCGGCGTCTCGCCCTTGATCCGCAATCCCATCAGATAAGCGCCGATCTGCGCCTCGGTCGCCTCTCCACTCATGATCTGCCGCATGACCGCTTCCGCTTCGCCGGCGCGCAAATCCGCGCCGCGGCTCAAACTGTCAACTGCGCTGCGTATGTCCATAATGGGTCATTCCTTGAGAATCTCTTCGCTCACAGCCACTTGCGGCTGATAATGCATGAAGTTCTCCAGCATCTTCATGCCATAAGCCGTCAAGATGCTTTCCGGATGAAACTGTACGCCGATCACCGGGTCGCGCTTATGCCGCAATCCCATGATCTCGCCGCTCGCAGTTCGAGCGGTAATCATCAAACATTCGGGCAAGGTCGCTTCTTCCACAATCAGACTGTGATAACGCGTCGCTTCAAATGGATCCGGGATGTCGCCGAATATCGTATCCCCTTGATGATGGATCATGCTGGTCTTGCCGTGCATGAGTTCCGGCGCGTGAACCACCACGCCACCATAAGCCTCGCCGATCGCCTGATGCCCCAGGCAAATGCCCAGCAGCGGCAGCTCGGCGCCGAGCTCGCGGATGACATCCAATGATATGCCGGCGTCTCGCGGGTAGCCCGGTCCCGGCGAAATGACGATGCGCTCCGGTCCCATGTCCCGTATCTCCGGCACGGTGATCTTGTCGTTGCGATACACCGTCAGCCGCGCGCCCAGCTCGCCCAATTCTTGCACGATGTTGTAGGTGAAACTGTCGTAATTGTCGATAACCAGGATCATCGTCGCCTTCCCTTGCCCGGCCGTTTTCAGCCGCCTCAGCAAACTACATCAATCCGCGTTCGGCATATTCTACGGCTTCAAACAGGGCTTTGGCTTTGTTGATGGTCTCGTAATATTCCGCCGTCGGATCGCTATCGGCGACGATGCCGCCGCCCGCTTGCACGCTGATCGTCCCATTCTGCATCAGCAATGTGCGAATGGTGATGCACATATCCATCGAGCCGTCAAAACTGAAGTACCCGACCGCCCCGCCGTAGGGCCCGCGCCGGGTTTCTTCCAGCTCCTCGATGATCTCCATCGCCCGCACTTTTGGCGCGCCGCTCAATGTCCCGGCCGGGAATGTCGCGCGCAGCAAGTCAAAGGCATCCATGTCCTTGCGCAGGGCGCCTTCAATCTGACTGACGATGTGCATAACATGCGAATAGCGTTCGATATACAGCATCTTCTTGACCTTGACCGTGCCATAATCGCAGACGCGGCCCAAGTCGTTCCGTCCCAGATCCACCAGCATCACGTGCTCGGCGCGTTCTTTGGGATCATTCAGCAATTCACGCTCCAGCTCCAGATCTTCCTGCTCATCGACGCCGCGGCGGCGCGTGCCGGCCAAAGGCCGATTGTAGGCGATGCCGTCTTCCAGGCGCACCAGCATCTCGGGCGAAGCGCCAACCAGGGTCAAATCTTCGCTGAATTCCAGCAAGAACATATAGGGCGAGGGATTGGTGGCGCGCAGCGCGCGATATATCTGCAAGGGAGTCGCGCTGGATTCTCGGCTGAAACGCTGTGCCAAGACAATCTGAAAGGCGTCGCCATCGCGAATATATTCCTTGGCCGCGCGTACGCGATCTTCGTGCACGCCTTGCTCCACATTCGATACGGGATCGCCATGCGCCTGTCCGCCAACTGCAAAATGGTAATCATGCGGCAGCGGCGCTTCCAATGCCGCAATGATCTGGTCAATGCTCTCCAGCGCGCGATCATAAGCGGCGTCGGGACCGTCATAGGTATTGTGCGCATTCGCCAGCACGATCAGTTGATGCATGGCGTGATCAAAGATTACCAACGTATCCGGCAGCATAAAGGCGGCGGTCGGCGCTCTCAAATCATCCGATGCCGTCGCCGGCAATTCTTCGAAATAGCGCACGATATCATAAGACATAAAACCAACCGCGCCGCCAACAAGCCGCGGAAGCCCTTCCAACGCTACCGGGTTCACCTTGTCAAACAAGTTCTTGATCACATGCAGCGGATCTTGGCCCGGCGGCAGCGGATACCGCACCGATTCCCCGTCCCGCTCATAATGCACCTGCTCGTCTTCGACGACGAGCACGCCCTTTGGATTGACGCCAATGAAGGAATACCGGCCAACCTGCTCGCCGCCTTCGACGCTCTCTAGCAGAAACGCCGGTTTTCCCGCTTGCTTCAACTTCATGTAAACCGAGACCGGCGTCTCCAAATCGCCCAGCAGGCTGCGATAAACCGGCACATGATCGCCCAGCTTGAAGAGATCATAAATCTCTTGACGCGTCGGCCGTATGTTGACTAGCGTTTCACTGACCAATTGCTGCATGTGACGCTCCCATAAAATCAAAAAACCCAAATCATCCATTCAAGGACGAGAAGGGTTCCCGCGGTGCCACCTTGATTATCCGCCAACCGGCGGATCACTCTGCGGATACAGACACTCGGTCGATATCCCGCGCCTTGATCACGGAGCGCTCGCCGTCACAAGCTACTAAGTCGCCTTTTCGCCCGCGCAACTCCCCAGCCCATTCCGCATCTCCGTGCGTCTCGCTTTCACAGCAGCCAGCGATTCTCTTTACGCCGTGATGATGCGTACTCTTCCGGTTCACAGTCTTTGAAAGAGCTATGCAATTTCGTCAAATGCTATCGCGCCTTGCCGCGCCTGTCAAGCGCCGCTGTCGCAAGGTCCCCAATTCAACTACAATGTGCCAACGTTCTCTGCTATACTTTCAGCGAAAATGTGTTCTAAATGTGTGACATCAACGGGAGTCGGATTTGAGCCTCAGCAATAGAGAAATAGCCGAAATTTTCGAGCGCTGCAGCGACATGCTGCAAATCCGTGGAGACAATATCCATCGCGTCCTCTCGTATCGGCGGGCGGCTGAGACGATCCGCGCCCTGCCGCGCGACCTGCGCGCCATATCACAAGCGGGCGGCTTGACCCAGTTGAGCCACATCGGCAAGACCATCGCCGCCAAAATCGACGAAATGTTGGATACCGGCGAGCTCGATTTCTACAACCGCCTCGCGGCCGAAATTCCCGAAGGCCTGGTCGACATCATGCATATCAACGGCGTCGGTCCCAAGAAAGCCAAGCTCTTTTGGGAGCAGCTGGATATCACCGACATCGAGGACCTGAAGGAAGCGGCCGGACAGGGCCAACTGGCGGCGTTGCCCGGCATGGGCAAGAAAAGCCAGGAGAAGATTCTTGAAGGCATCGAAGCCTTGTCGCGTCAAACCGGACGCTCATCCATCGGCGACGCCTTGCCCGCCGCCCAGAGCATTTTGGACCTGCTGCTGGAGCTGCCCGAAGCGGAAGAAGGCGCCATCGCCGGCAGCATTCGCCGCGGACGCGAAACCATCGGCGATGTCGATATCCTCATCGCCAGCGCTGACGCCGCGCCGATCATGGATCGCTTTGTCGGCATGGAAAATGTTGCGCGCGTCCTGGGGCACGGACCCACCAAAAGCTCGGTCGAGCTGCAATCTGGACTCCAGGTCGATGTGCGCGTGCTGCACAAATCTCGTTGGGGAACCGCGCTCACCTACTTCACCGGCAGCCAGGCGCATAACGTCAAGATGCGGGGGATCGCGCTCAACCAAGGGCTGAGCCTCAACGAGCACGCGCTGAGCCCGGTGGATGACGACAAGATCATCATCGAATCCGCCGACAAGATCCTCTGCGACAGCGAAGAAAAAGTTTATGCGGCGCTCGGGCTGCAATACGTGCCGCCGGAACTGCGCGAAGACGCCGGTGAGATCGAAGCCGCCCAGGCGCATCAGCTTCCGCAGCTCGTCTCGCGAGCCGATATCGTCGCCGATCTGCATATGCACACCACCGCCAGCGATGGCAAGCAAACCATCCGCGAGATGGCGGCCGCCTGCATTGAACGCGGTCATCAATACATCGTCATCACCGATCATTCGCGCAGCCTTGGCGTCGCCAACGGCCTTTCCATTGAACGCCTGCTGGCGCAAGTTGAAGAAGTCCGGCGCATCGACGACGAATTCGGCGACGATATCCAGATATTCGCCGGCAGCGAGGTCGATATTCGCGCCGATGGCAGCCTGGACTATCCCGACGAGATTCTTAAACAGCTGGATTTCGCCATCGCGTCGCTGCACTCCGGCTTGGGGCAGAAGCGCGAGCAGATCACCATGCGCCTTCTGAGCGCCATATCCAATCCCTATATCCATATGATCGGGCATCCGTCGGCGCGGCAGTTTCCCCATCGCGAAGAGGTTGACGCCGACTGGGACGCGGTCATGGAAGCGGCCGCGGCAAACGAGACTATTTTGGAGATCAACGCCAATCCACTCCGCCTCGATCTCAAGCCGTCGCTGGCGCGTATGGCGAAAGACGCCGGCGTCCTGGTCGCCATCAACACCGACGCCCACGCAATCTCCCACCTGGATCTGATGGATTACGGCATAACAAACGCTCGCCGCGGCTGGGTCGAAGCGCGGCATGTGGTGAATACCTGGGATATCGCACGTTTCCGTCAATGGATCGGCAGCCGTCGGTCGTAGGCGCGTTTGCAACATGTCCGAGCAGCCGCAGCAGAATCAAGAGTCTGCCCAGCGAGAGGCGCTACACGAGCCCCAGGTGCCGCGCAACCTGGATTGGCATCTGGATGGATTGCAGCAGAGAAAACTGCGTCAGCTCCAGCGTCGCGCGAAGAGTCCCTTTAACTTTCCGGCTTGGTCAATCCTATTGATGCTCGTGATCGTGATGGCCGCTTCAGCCGCCATCGCCTTTGCGGTATTCTCGCTGCGCGCGAGTGAACCAACCATCGCCGCGACGCCAGTGATCAGCATAACCGCAGCCGTTGACTTGAACCCAACTGTGGATTCAGCGCCACCTGATCAGTCGACAAAAAACGCGCCCGGTGGCGTGCAGCTCGTTATCGCCGCCCACACCCCGGAAAACCTGCAAATCGATGGTCCGATCCTGCCGACGGTAGTCATCACCTTGACGCCCCTTCCGCTGACCATCGGGGCCAGCGTCGAAGTTGCCGATGTCGGCGATCAAGAACTCAATGTCCGCAATCTGCCCGGATTGATCGACAGCACAATTCTGTTTCGCGCGCCGGAGGGCACATCATTTCAAGTGATTGACGGTCCTCAGCAAGCGGGCGGCTTTACCTGGTGGCGCATTCGCGATCGCGACATTCAAGTCGAAGGCTGGGCGGCCGCCAATTACCTGCGAGTTACAGAATAGGAACGAGAGAGTCGCATGAGCCAGTCGATACGAGCGCGCGCCGCTGCCTTGAGCAAGCAGCTCCATCAACACATCTATCGCTACTACGTTTTGAACGAACCGACTATCTCAGATGCCGAATACGACCACCTATTCAGCGAACTGCGGGAAATCGAACAGCGGCATCCAGAAGTCGCCGCTCCCGATTCGCCCACCCAGCGCGTCGGCTCGGATCTGTCCGGAGACTTCCCCAAAGTTCAGCATCCTGCGCCGATTCTAAGCCTGGCCAACGCCTTTGACGCGAACGATTTGCGCGCCTGGGAAGAACGCAACCGGCGTCTCTTGCCTTCGGATACACAACTGGGCTATGTCTTGCAGCCGAAACTCGATGGCCTGTCCATCGTCATCACTTACGAAAACGGCGTGCTCACGCGCGCGGCCACCCGTGGCAATGGCGAGCTCGGCGACGATGTCACCGCCAACGTCAAAACCATCCGATCCGTCCCCTTGCGCATACCCGTTCAAGAGAGCCACATGGCCGCGCCGGAGCGCCTGGTCGTGCGCGGAGAAATTCTCTTTCACAAAGATAGTTTCGCGGAGCTCAATGCCGAGCAAGAAGCGCGGGGCTTGCCTGCGTACGTGAACGCGCGCAACACCGCCTCGGGCTCGCTCAAACAAAAGGACAGCCGTCAAACCGCCCAACGCAAGTTGACCGCCTATATCTACAACATCGTCGACAGCAGCGGCGCCGATTTCCGAAGCGAGTGGGAGGCGCTTCAGTGGCTGCGCGCTGTCGGATTCAACATCATTACCGATGCCCGCCAGTTTGAGTCGCTTGACGAGGTCATCGAGGCCTTGCCCGAATGGCTCGATCGCCGCGATGCCCTGCCCTTCGAAATCGACGGCATGGTGCTCAAGGTCGATGATCTGGCCCTGTCGCGCGAACTCGGCGTGGTCGGCAAAGACCCGCGCGGGGCGATCGCCTGGAAATTCCCGGCCGAAGAAGCCGTCACCAAGCTGCTTGATGTCGCCATCAATGTCGGGCGCTCCGGCAAGGTCACGCCAACAGCGCAGCTCGAGCCAGTCTTCATCAGCGGCGTAACCGTCTCCAATGCCAGCCTGCACAACTACGACCAGATAGCCATGCTCGATATCCGCCGCGGCGACAGCGTCATCGTCAAGCGTTCGGGCGAGGTCATACCCTACGTTATCGGTCCCGTGACCGCATCGCGCGATGGTAGCGAGACTCCGATACTCCCGCCAAAAATCTGCCCCTTCTGTCATACGAAGCTCGTCCAGCCGGATGGCGCCGTCGACTGGTATTGCCCCAACCCAACCTGCCCGGAGCGGGTGATGCGGACGCTGGAATTCTTCGTCTCGCGCGGCGCTATGGACATCGAAGGCATGGGACCACAGACAACACAAACCTTGATTACTCACGGATTGATTCAAGACGAAGCCGACCTGTTCTATTTGACTGCGGAGCAACTGCTGCCGCTGGAGGGATTCGCGGACAAAAAAGTCGAGATTCTGCTGAACTCCATTGATACGGCCAAGACGCGTCCCTTCGCACAGGTGCTGGCATCTCTCGGCATCGACGGCGTCGGCTCGACGGTTGCCGCCTTAATCGCCGACAACTTTGATTCGATGGACGCCCTCATGGAAACGGCGCAGCGCATCAGCGATTCCGAGTCACTTTTTCGCGCGCTCGTCCAGCCCCTGCTAGAGGGCGCGCTTGACGAAAGCGAAGAGCATGCCAAGATCGTGAAGCGTCTGCTGAATCCCAATCTCGATCTCGTGCCGCGCTACCTGGAAACCGCAGACTTGGGTCAGCGACTGGCGCGTCTGCTGAAACCGCTCTCGCTGCCAGCGGACCAAGCCGCCCAGATTGAACATAGACTCCAGCAACTAATCGATCTCGCCCGTCCTTTGCACAGCCTGGAAGGCCTGGGACCCATCCTCGTGCAAAACATCGTCGTCTGGTTCGCCGACGACCACCACCAAAATGTGCTAAGCAAAATGTGGAATGCCGGCGTCAAAATGGAATCCGAGAAACAGATCGCGCTGAGCGCGGATCTGGCCGGAAAAACCTTCGTCTTAACCGGCGCCATGAGCGTCCCGCGCGGCGAAATCAAGACCTTGATCGAGGCCAACGGCGGCAAAGTGACCAGCGGCGTCAGCAAGCGCACCAGCTTCGTCATCGCCGGCGATTCGCCCGGCAGCAAGGTCGAAAAAGCACAGAAGAACGGCGTTCCAGTCATAAGCGAAGACGACCTTCGCGCCTTGATCTCGGGTTAAGAGCATGCCCGAGGGTCGGGTCACTATCAAGCCGGGACGCGAAAAGCCCATTCGTAATCGACATCCCTGGATCTTCTCCGGCGCCATTGCCCGCGCGGAACGAGCTGTCGACGGCGAACTGGTGACCATCCTCGATCATAAGGGGCGCTTCCTCGCGCGCGGCTACTGGAACTCTCGATCGCAAATCCAAGTACGTATCTTGAGCTGGAACGATCTGCCCATCGACGGCGATTGGTGGCGGCAAATTCTAACCCGCGCCTTCCGTGCGCGCGCTCATCTCCGACAGGCGCAAAACGATGTGGGCGCCGCGGCCTATCGCCTTGTGAACGCCGAGAACGATTTCGCGCCCGGGCTGGTCATCGATTGCTATGGCGATTGGGCGGTAATCCAGGCGCAAACGCTTTACATCGACCAACACAAACACATCTTGGCCGGAATCATGAAAGAAGAATTCGGCTGGGAAAACGTGTACGAACGCAGTGACATTGATGCGCGCCGCGCGGAAGGACTAGCGTCCGCGCAAGGCCTGCTCATGGGCAAATCTCCGCCGGAGACTATCCCAATCGCCGAGCTTGCAAACTACCATGTCGATATCCAGCGCGGTCAAAAGACCGGCTTCTATCTCGATCAGCGCAGCAACCGCCGCATCCTTCACGATCTGATCCAGCGCGAGTACAGCGCCCCGACAGATGCTGTCAATCTGCTGAATCTCTTCAGTTACAGTGGCGGCTTCGCCTTCGCCGCGCTCAAATGTGGAAACGTGCGCGCCATCAATGTTGATTCTTCGCGCGCGGCGCTCGAGTTGGCGGAGCGCAACGAGGCGCTAAACGGTTTCGATAATCCTCAGTCATGCAGCAAATCCGAGTATATACTCGCCGACGCCTTCGAGTATCTGCGTTATTGCCAGGATGAAAACCAGCGCTTTGATATCATAGTGGTCGATCCGCCCAAATTCGCGCATCACAAAGGGCAGATCGCCCGCGCCACACGCGGCTATAAGGACCTCAATCTTCAGGCCTTCAAACTGATCAAACCCGGCGGCCAGATGATGACCTTCTCTTGTTCAGGCGCCATCAGCCGCGATCTCTTTCACAAAGTTGTGTTCGCCGCCTCGCTGGATGCGGGCCGAGAAGCGCAGGTTATACAGGTCTTGTCCGCCGCTGAGGACCATCCGGTCGCCCTGACTTTTCCCGAAGGCCAATACCTCAAGGGGCTGCTGCTACGAGTCAATTGAGCCAGGCGCCTGCGCGGCCGCCGCGATGCCTGTCTTTAGCGTTTCGACGTCCACTCGGGATTGTCGAACCGTTCTATTTTCAATTCCCGCATTCGCGCCATTTCATCGCTTGAGAGCGAATCTACTCGCGCCTCCATCGCGAATGCGCGCTGAAATCCTAGCGTCAAGGCGTCGGCGACATCGTTCCATCGCGGCGGCGCATCCATGACTTCGGCAAGCGCCAGCGCCCGTTCGCGCACCTGCTGCCGCTGCCGTTCACGAGCCGCGTCGGAATCGAAGTTCAACACATCGCAGATGCGCGCCACATCTCCGACCAAGGGAAGCGTGCCATGTTGCAGGATGCCGCGCTTGCGGCGCATCTGCGCGCTCCCCACCAGTTTCCGCCCATCGACGGTGATCTCGTAATGCGAAGACAGCTCGAAGCAGACGGGCCCCGCATGACGACCGCTTTGACTGGTCGCCGCTTTCTCCGAGCGCACCGGCAATCCCAGCTCAAGCAAGGCTAACGACAATCCGCGGCTAATCTCTCGATAGCTTTCGATGACCGAGCCGGCCGCCAGCGGATGGTCCAATGGCAGGCACAGGCTGTAGGTGAGTTCGTCGCCGTGCAAGATTGCCTTGCCGCCTGTCGGTCTGCGCACAAGCTGCCATCCTCGCGCCGCCAGCGCGGACATGTCGACATCGGCCACGCGCTGCCCGTAACCGATTGACAAACAGAACGGATCCCAACCGTACAACCGCAAAGTCGGGGGCTGCGTCTTGGCCGCGACAGCTTCCAGAATGGCGCAATCCGCAGCCATGTTGCTGGCGCCGTCCCTAAACTGCAAGTCTCGTACCAAACGCAGTTGCCGCATTTTCGGACCTTGCCTATACTGACGCTTGATGACAGTAGCAGACTAAACGGAATCGTCCCCGAATGTCCAATAGATTCGACATCAAGGAAAGCGCATTGTCAAATGCCAGTGCGCGGCATTCGTCGAGCGACGGTCATCAACGCCCGGCGCCGACCGCTTTTTCACACGCATTGCCGGATCAGGAACCGATTGGGATGCCGCCACCGCCGCCGCGGCAATCATTGGCTCGCCAGCGCAGCTTGAAACGCAGCGCGCGCGGCAGACGGCGGTTGCGCGATTGGGCTTGGGTCTTCATAGCCGGCAGCATGATCGCCGTTTTCGGCATGATTGTCCTCGCGATGCTGGTTCTGGTGCGGCTGCCGCATGCCGCTCAAGAAGTCATTCCAACCGCGGACATCGGCGGCAGATTGCCGACCCCCGTCGACGCGCGTACCGAATATGTCGACGACGGCAGAATTGTCGGTGTCCACGTGCTGCCCGATGCCGACGGCGCCCTCATTGAATTGCAGGCTTGGGATAGTCCTTCGCGCATGACGATGATCGTCGGCGGGGTCGATCGCCGACCGGGAGAAGTGGGCTGGGCATATCGCACCGACAGTCTGATGCTGATCAGCATTGATCCCGTCGGCAAACACATCGGCATTCTCAGCATCCCTCGTGACCTCTTGGTCCAGGCGCCCGGATTCGAAAAGCGTCTCAAAATCAATACCGTCCTCAGCGTTGGCGAAGGACAGCGCTTTGCCTCCGGACCGGACCTGCTGAAGCGCACCGTCCAATGGAATTTCGGCATTCGCGTTCACAAATACGTATTGATGGACTTCCAGGCGCTGATCGACATCGTCGATATCATCGGCGGCGTCGAGATAACCATCGACTACATGATCAATGATCAGAAGTATCCGGACATGAATTACGGTTACGATCCGCTGGTCATTACGCCCGGCACGCACATGCTCGGCGGATACGATGCCCTGCGCTTCGCTCGCACGCGACACGGCAACAACGATATGCGCCGCGCCGAACGCCAGCAGCAAGTGATTACGGCGATCCGCGATCGCATCCTCGACTTCAACATGATCCCGCAGCTCGTCCTGCAGGCGCCGCAGCTGTGGAATTCATTCAACGACAATATTCATACGGACTTAGGATTCGAAGACGTCCTGCAACTCGTGCTGTTTGCGGCGGAAATCGATGGCGGCAATATCACCAAGGGTGTGATGGATTACAATTACGTCGAGGACTACACCACCGAAGATGGCCTGTTCGCGCTAATCCCCAAACAAGCGCAACTCTACTATCTCATGAACCAGATTTTCGGCAGTGAGTATTCGAACTAACCCAAATCAAAACAGCGCGCGTCATTCACGCACGCTGTCGATTAGCGCAGACCTACTGTACCGTGTAGCCATAGTGTCTCGAACCTGCAGATTTACAGGCCGGGCGCCGCTTGACAACCGCTGTTTTGGCTCAGGCCTATTACATGAGCTACCAAAGACAAGCGCCCCTATAGAGAATGTTGGCTCGGCACATATAGTTCTATCACGCATACAGTAGGCGACGGAGTTATATCAAACTCTGCCGATTCTGTAAAGTCGCGCTGCCGAGAATCGGCCTCGAAAAAGTACTCAATCCGAAGCTCCGGGTTTATAATGTTAGGGTCCTTTCGCAGCGATTCAGGTCTAACAGTAACTGGGGGAAAAATGACTGATCAGCTTTATCGCGAATCTCTCGCCGAGTTAATCGGAACCTTTGTACTGGTATTTGTGGGGTCAGCAGCCGTGGTTGTGGCGCCGGTTTTCGGCGTCGTCGTTCCGGCCCTGGCCCACGGGCTGATTCTGGTAGGTTTGATCTATACTTACGGCCACATATCGGGCGCGCAATTCAACCCGGCCGTGACGCTTGGTCTGTGGGTTGGCGGGCAGCAAGACGCGCGCAAATCGATAACATTCATGATCGCGCAATTCGTCGGCGGCATCGTCGCCGCACTGGTATTGGTCGCCGCGCTTCCGCAAGACAACCCCGGCCTTGTGAGTTTCCTGGGCGAAAACGCCTATAACTTCGGCCAGACTACCGGCTTCCTTACCGAAAATGCCGTCTGGACCGCGGCGCTCTATGAAGCGATTTTGACCTTCTTCCTGGTCAGCGCCGTCTTTCAAGCCGCCGCCTATGGCCGAGCCGGCAAACTGGCGGGCGTCGCCATCGGCCTGACGCTGGCGGCAAGCATCTTCGCCGGCGGTCCCGCAACCGGCGCGTCGCTTAACCCAGCACGAACATTGGGTCCCGCGTTGGCGGCGGGCGATACCTCGTATCTGATCCCGTATCTAATCGGAATTTTCGGCGGCGGCATCGTCGGCGGGCTGCTGCACGGCAATATTCTGGTTTCGGACGCGTCAGACGAATAGACAAAATAGTACGAGCGGGGCAAATGACTAGCCCCGTTCAACTGTCTCCGCTCTTAGTCGGCTTCCAGCACAAGCGCTTCTTCCGGCAGATCCAGTTGGATGTGCAGTTCGCGCAGCTGTTCGTCCGTGGCCGTCGACGGCGCGTGCGCCATGATATCCGTGCCGCCCTGCGTTTTGGGGAAGGCGATGACTTCGCGGATATTGGGCGAGCCGGCAAGCAGCATCACCAGGCGGTCAATGCCCCAGGCCATGCCACCGTGTGGCGGCGCGCCGTATTCAAACGCTTCCAGCATATGACCAAATTCTTCAATCGCGTGTTCCATCGTTTGGCCAATTAGGGGGAAGATCTTCTCCTGTATCGCGCGATCGTGAATTCGAATGCTGCCGCCGCCTACTTCGTAGCCGTTGCAAACCAAATCGTACTGAGAGCCGCGCGCCGCGCCCGGGTCGCTATCCAGGAGATGCAAATCTTCCGGCAGCGGCATCGTGAACATATGCTGTGACGGATCCCAGCGCTGATGTTCCTCATCCCATATGAATTCGGGAAAGTCTATCACCCAACAGAACGCCAGCAGATCATCATCAAGCTCCATCTCGGCTTTGAAGTGATTGCGCAGGGCATCGGTCACGGCGTAAACAATCTCGTCCGCATCAGACATGAACAACAGCAAGTCTCCGCCTTCCGCGCCCATCTGCTCCAGCAGATCCAGCTTGAGCTCGACGCTGAAGAACTTGCCGATTGGTCCCCGTAGCTCGCCGTCTTTTTCAGTCGGCACCGTGATATACGCCAATCCCTTTGCGCCGGCGCGCCGCGCCATATTCTCCAGGTCCCTCGCGACCTTGCGCAGCTGTGTGCCGCTCAGCTGCCCGGCGACGCCCGGCACGCGCATGCACTTCACTTTCTTGCCCGATTTCACGTTCTCAACGAAAACCGGAAAGGCGCACCTGCCCGCGATGTGGCTGACATCGATAGCGCGCAGGTCAAAGCGGATATCCGGCCTGTCGGTACCATATTGCTCCAGCGCCTCCCGATAGCCGATGCGGGGAAAGGGTTCCGCGAGCAGGCGTTTTTCCGGCGTGACTCCCTTGACGATTTCAATGGCGAGGCGTTCCATCAGCGCCATGACATCCTCGCGCTCGACAAAACTCATCTCCAGATCAAGCTGCGTGAATTCGGGCTGTCGATCGCCGCGCATATCTTCATCGCGGAAACAGCGCGCGATCTGAAAATAGCGCTCGAAGCCGCCCACCATCAACAGCTGCTTCAACTGCTGCGGAGATTGCGGCAAGGCATAGAACAGGCCCGGCTGCAGACGGCTGGGCACCAAAAAGTCTCGCGCGCCTTCCGGCGTAGTCTTGAACAAAATCGGCGTCTCGACCTCGAGGAAGTCCTCGCCATCGAGGAAATCGCGAATGAACTTGATCGTGCGATGTCGCAAGATGATATTTTGCTGCATCGTCTCGCGCCGCAAATCCAGGTAGCGATGACGCATGCGCAGCGCCTCGTCCAGCACGCCCTCATCCTTGTTGATGTAAAACGGAGGCGTCTTCGATCGATTGAGGATAACAATCTCATCGGCGACAATGTCAATGTCACCCGTGTCCAGCTCAGGGTTTGCCGTGCCCTCAGGGCGCACGCGCACCGCGCCGGTAACGTGCAAGACGTACTCATTCCGCGCGCTATCAGCCACCGCATGCGCAGTCGGCGCCGCTTCCAAATCAACCACAACCTGCGTGATGCCCCAGCGGTCGCGCAAATCGATGAAGATCAATCCGCCTTGATCGCGCCGGCGATTGACCCAACCCGCCAGGCTCACCGGCGTGCCGGCGTCTCTCAAGCGCAATTCGCCACAGGTATGAGTCTTCATCATTGTTATGTCGCTCCTGATTCGCGTCAGATCTTCTCAACAAGGATTCGCGCCGCGCGCGCCTCCATTCACTTGGCGCGCGCCGCGGAATAACTGGGAAAAATCAATCGCCAAGCATAGCACGAAGCCAAAGTCAAACCTATACTAATTCTGACGCTTAACGCAAACTTCGGAGTACTTTACAGCCTTGCGCATCTTGTCTACACTTTTGCATATGTTCACGCGTGAAGAACCAATCACGAAGCGGCAGCTCGGGTTAGCCATGTCTATTGTCGGCGGGGTCGGGATCGTCGCTGTTCTGGCAATTGAACTGCTGCAAATCGGCCGTCAAAGCGGTATTGGTCCCGCGCAAGCGTTTGCCCTCTTCATCTTGACCATCATTTTGGTCGTCGGACTCACGCTCATTCCGCTGGGCGATGTGCCGGCGTAAGCGCCGATGTCTCGCAACTCAAAGCGCCCGTCCGCCCCGCCGATGTTCCCGGGCGCGCCGGCGCTTTCCTTGTTCATGCCAGCCTACCCGCTCAACGCCGCCAAGCCGTTTTCCGCGCCATTCGTCTATGATCAAGGCGAGGGCTCTGCGCACAATGACGCCGCGCGCTCAAGCCAGCGCCAACTGCCTGATAGCGATGTCGAAGCTGTTTCTTCCCTCAAACGATGGCTTCCAGCGCCAGCCACCCATAAAGGCAAGTGAGCATGACGACAGCCTACGTCAGCGACGCACGTTATATCGAGCACGATTTTCCCGGTCACGCCGAACACGCCGGCCGCATCCAAGCCGTCTGGGAGCAGTTGGAACAGCAAAATATCATTCGGCAACTGCTGCAGCTGCCGGCAACTGCTGTCAGCGACGAACAGATCTTGTCTATGCATGCCAGCCGACTGCTGCAGCGCCTAAACGATGTCAGCCTGCAAGATCGCACTGTTCGCATCGACCATGATACTTACGGATTGCCCGTCTCGCTCGAGATCGCGCGCCTGGCGGCCGGCGGCGTCATTGCGGCCGTCGACGCCGTGCTGACGGGAGCATCCGACAATGCGATGGCTATCGTTCGACCGCCCGGTCATCACGCCACGCCGGAGCGTTCAATGGGCTTCTGCCTGCTTAACAATATCGCCATCGCCGCTCGTCACGCCCTGGATCGACACGGCATCAATCGCATTCTCATCATCGACTACGACGTGCATCATGGCAACGGAACCCAGGACGTCTTCTATGATGACGCCGCAGTCATGTTCGTCTCCCTGCACCAAATCGACATCTATCCCGGTACCGGTTACCTGGATGAAACCGGCGCCGGCGTCGGCCGCGGCTTCACGCTCAACTTGCCCATCGCCGCCGGTCACGGGGATGGCTCATATCAAGCATTGTTCGAGCAAGTGGTGGAACCCGCCGCGCGGCGATTCAATCCCGAATTGATGCTGATCTCGGCCGGATTTGACGCGCATTGGGTTGATCCCTTGGCCAGCATGCGTCTTAGCCTGCGAGGGTACGATTGGCTGGCGCGCCGCTGTATGGACCTGGCTGAGCAGCTCTGTGGCGGCAAGATCGTCTTTGTGATGGAAGGCGGCTACGATTTGCCGGCGCTGGCGCATGGCTGGCGCAACATTGCCCATGCCCTGCTCGGACAAGACGCGCTCAGCGATCCCTACGGAGACGCGCCTTCTGCGCACGGCCGGGCCACAATAGCGCCCTTGGTCGAAAAAGCCCGTCAGATTCACAGTCTCTAAGTCATCAAAAGATCGCCCTCAGCGCCCTGCTCCATCAACAAGGTACCGCGCAAATCAAAGATCTGGTCTCGCAGCGCCGCCGCTTTCTCGAATTCAAGCGCTTGCGCCGCTTTCTTCATCTCATCTTCCAATTCGTCAATCATGTCCTGTAATTCGTCGGCGGGCAATCCCATCAAGCCGACATTAACAGCTTTCTCGTTGCTCTCTTCGTCGTCTATCGAGCGCAGACGATCGGTGATGTCCTGAATATCCTTGACAATCTGCTGCGGCTCGATGCCATTGTCGATGTTGTACGCCTCTTGTTTGGCGCGGCGTCGATCCGTCTCGCTGATGGCCCCCTCCATCGCCGGCGTCATCACATCCGCGTACATGATCACTCGGCCCTCAAGGTGACGCGCTGCTCGCCCAATCGTCTGGATCAAGGCCGGCTCCGAACGCAAGAAGCCTGACTTGTCGGCATCCAAAATCGCCACCAACGACACCTCCGGCAAATCCAATCCCTCGCGCAGCAGGTTGATGCCCACCACCACATCGAAGACCCCCATGCGCAAATCGCGCAGAATCTCCACCCGCTCCAGCGTATCGACCTCGGCATGCAGATACTGCCCCTTGATGCCCAGCTCATTCAGATAACCAGCCAATTCCTCGGACATGCGCTGCGTCAAGGTCGTCACCAGCACACGCTGGCCTCGTTTCACCCGCAGCGCGATTTCCTGCAGCAAATCATCGATCTGACCTTCAATCGGCCGTACATCGATCTGCGGATCGACGATACCGGTCGGCCTGATGATTTGCTCAACCACTTGCTGCGCCGCCTCCTTCTCATATGGCCCCGGCGTCGCGCTGGTATAAATCGTCTGCCCGACCCGCTTCTCGAATTCTTCGAAACGCAAAGGCCGATTGTCCAGCGCGCTAGGCAGTCGAAAGCCGAAATCGACCAGCACTTGCTTGCGCTGCCGGTCGCCGTTGTACATGCCGCGAATCTGCGGCACCGTCATATGGCTCTCGTCGATGATCATCAAATGATCTTCGGGCAAATAGTCAATCAACGTGAAGGGCGCGCTGCCCGGCGGACGTCGGTCAAAATGACGCGAATAATTCTCAATGCCGGTGGTAAAGCCGACCTCCCGCAGCATTTCGATGTCATAACGCGTGCGCTGCTCAATCCGTTGCGCTTCGATCAGTTTTTCCTCGCGGCGAAAATACTTGATCTGCGCTTCCAATTCCTTCTCGATATCGAGAATGGCGTCGCGAGTGTGCTCATCATCAGTGATGTACTCGCGCGCTGGAAACACCGTCACCAGCTCATGCACGTGAAAAACTTCCATCGTCAGCGGATGGAATTCGACGATGCGCTCGATCTCATCGCCCCACAAATAAATCCGATAGGCCGACTCCGAATAGCCGGGCACAATCTCAAGGGTATCGCCGCGCGCCCGAAACGTGCCGCGCCGCAATTCCATATCGTTGCGCGTATACTGAATCCGCACCAGATCGCGCAGGATACGCTCGCGCCGAATCTCGTCTCCCACCTTTAACTCGACCGACATCTTGCGCCAATTGGTCGGATCGCCCAAACCATAGATGCAGGAAACCGAAGCCACAATCAGCACATCGCGCCGCGAGAACAATGACGCCGTCGCCGAAAGCCGCAGCCGTTCAATCTGTTCGTTGATATCGGTTGACTTCTCAATGTACAGGTCATGCCGCGGCACGTACGCTTCCGGCTGATAGTAGTCATAGTAACTGACGAAGTACTCGATGGCGTTGTTGGGAAACAGCCGCTTGAACTCAGCATAAAGCTGCGCCGCCAGCGTCTTGTTATGCGCCATCACCAAGGTCGGCCTCTGAGTCTCCTGCACCACATTGGCCATGGCGAAGGTCTTGCCCGTGCCGGTCGCGCCCAGCAATACCTGGTGCCTTAAACCCTGATGCAAGCCATCGAGCAGGCCCTCAATCGCGGTCGGCTGATCCCCGGTCGGGGCAAATGGCGCTTCCAGTTCGAATTCCGGCATCTCTACCTCAATGCGCTTGCGAACAGACGTTCGATCATCCGCCTAGTATATACCGCAAGTCGCGCGTCCAGCAACCCGCATTTGCGCTCCAGGCCGGACCACGGGGTCCGCAATTGTGACCCGCCAGCACGCAATCGAAAGGGTACGGCAAATGCTGTGGATGCAGCAGCTTCAGAACAATTGAAACACAGCTCTGTGCGCTCTGTGGCTAATTCCCGGCGCCGAGCTCGCTTTGCGTCCTGTATCCATGATTTTAGCCACTTCCGTCGAAAGACGTCATTGACAACGGGCAAATCCGCTGATAGCATCGTAGCCAGCAACAGTTTCTGTTGCGACTTTACAATGCGGGGTGGAGCAGTGGTAGCTCATCGGGCTCATAACCCGAAGGTCGTTGGTTCGAATCCAGCCCCCGCTACTCGGCTGATGTAGCTCAGCTGGTTAGAGCGCGCGACTCATAATCGCGAGGTCGGAAGTTCAAGTCTTCCCATCAGCACCTTGGTCGGGATCCCGTTAACGGGGTCTTTTTGTTTCTCTCGTTATTCGCTTGTCAGCCGTTCCAGCCGCAGGATGTCATCAATCGTCTCCCGCCGCCGACTGACCCTCCAGCTCCCGCCCGATGCCTCCACAACTACCTCCGCTGGACGCAAGCGCGAATTGTAGTTGCTCGCCATCGCCATGCCATAGGCGCCGGTCGTCATGACTGCCAGTCGATCCCCGACCTCCAGCCGCGGCAATTCCCGTTCCCAAGCCAGGACATCGGCCGACTCGCAAACGGGACCAACCACCTGCGCCGTATAGGTATCGCCACACGATTCTATCAGCGGCACGATCTCATGATGCGCCTGATACAGCGCCGGCCGAATCAATTCCGCCATGCTGCCATCGACGATGATGAACAGCTTGCCCGCCTGTCGCTTGACATACAGGACAGTGACGACAAGCATGCCCGCGTCAGCCACGATTGCTCGACCCGGTTCCAGCAGCACCCGATAACCGCGCAACAGACCCGCGATCTCGGCAGCGAATTCTTCCATCGCGGGCGCGGTCTCATCAAATCGATAGGCCACCGGCAAACCGCCACCGAGATTGAGCGTGTCGATCTGCGGATATCTCTTGGCCAAAGCTAGCAGTTTGCTCAGCGCTTCCGCCGTCGCCGTCGTATCACCCAGTTGGCTGCCAATGTGCATGTGAAGACCGGCAACATTGACCTGCGGTAAACGGCAGCAATCGGCCAAGATCCGCCCAATAGACGCCGCAGTCATGCCAAATTTGGCCGCGCCATGACCAGTGGACATGTAACGATGCGTCTTCGCCTCTACCTGCGGATTGAAACGCAGCGCCGCCTTCACCTCGCCGATGCGCAGCGACTCCGCCGCCGCATTGATATGTTCCATTTCCAGCGCGTTTTCGACATTGATCCAGCCCACGCCGCTTTTGACAGCGTAATCGATCTCGTCGCGCGTTTTCGCGACGCCCGCGAATACGATATCTTCCGCCCTCGCTCCCGCCATCAAGGCGCGCTGGATTTCGCCGCCGCTCACGGCATCGATGCCCGCGCCCGCTTTGCTCACCGCACGCAATACGGCGCTGTTGCTGTTGGCTTTGGCGCTGTAATGGATATGGGCGTCAATCGAGGCGAACGCGCGTTGCAGGCGCCGCAGATTTTCCCGCACCCGCTTCAGGCTGTAGATGTAGACGGGCGAGCCGACTTCGTCAGCGATCAATTCGACGCTGATATCGTCGATCATGAGCGCGCCGTCACGATAGTGGATTGAAGCGTTAAACACCATGACGTGTCCGCGTCTTGGGATGGCCGCTTAAATGCAGCCGGTAGCTGAAGGCGAAACGCCGCGCCGGCCCAAAATAACAAAAATCGCGGCTTGGGACAAGAAAAAGAAAAGACGGAAACACCTGCTGGATGTCTCCGTCCGTCGGGAGCGACGGGATTTGAACCCGCGATCTCCGGCTTGACAGGCCGGCATGTTAACCGCTACACCACGCCCCCTCACAACGCCTTGAGCCTATCAGTCTATGGCGCGCCTGTCAAGTACAACCTGGCCGTCGTCCGCCGCGCCGGGCATCGGCCGCGCAAATCTACAGTTGGCCGAAACCGCCGACAGCGCTCGACTTGCCCGATAAGTAGCGCGCGGTGAGAATCAGAATGAAAATGGATGGCGCCACAAACACCAGCGACATCGCCGCGGTCAGCGCATTGTTGCTGCCCGAGGCCGTCGAAAACAGCAGCACGGGCATGGTGATGACTTGCCCGGCGCCGATCAAAAAGGTCAAAATATATTGACTCCAGGAGATCAAATAGGCGAAGAGGCTCGCGACAACGATCCCCGGGAATATCGCCGGAAAAGTCACATACCAGAAGGTGGCCAGTGGGCCCGCGCCCAAGGAACGCGCCTGTTGCTCATAGTCCGGATTGTAGTTGGCGAAGACTCCGGACATGGTCAGCACAACGTAGGGCATGACCGGCACCAGATGCACCAGACCGACGCCCAGGATGTTGCCCGACAGTCCCCAGCGAATGAAGTTGATATTCAGGCCCATCGCCACAGCGATGCCGGGCACGATCGTCGGCGAGAGAATCAAAAACTCAACCACCCGCTTGCCGCGAAATGAATACAAACCCAGGGCGCGCGAAGCCGGCAATCCGATGATAACTGACGACAGCGTCACCCCCACGGCCAGTATCGTGCTGTTGAGCAGCGCTTCCGGCACTTTTGAATTCGAAGCCACAATGCTCTGCCAAGCGCGCATGCTCAACTCGTTGGGAAACAACTGTGGATAGAACCAGCGGAACGAAAAAGCGTTGAAGAAAAACGCGATCAATGGCGTCAGCAAGAGGAAGATCAGCAATACGACCGCGCAGTAGTGCGCGATGCGCGCCAGGCGTTTGCTGAATGTCGGGCGATAAATCGAGGATGACAAAGCTGCCACGTTGCCTCTCAGTCCTTTCTGATGGCGCGCCGGCTCAGCCACATATAACCGAGCACCAGGAAGAAAACGATTATCGAAATGATAATGCTGATCGCCATGCCCTCTGTGCGCGAATTGAGATCGGGATCGCGGAAGAATCGCACCGCCGTCACCGTCAACGTCCGCGGGAATCGAACGCCCAATATCGCCGGCACTTCGTATGACCCGAAGGTGAAGGCAAATACCAGTATCGAGCCGGACAGCAGACCGGGCATCACCAGCGGCAGGATCACATAACGGAAGCGCTGCCAGCGGTTCGCGCCCAGGCTGCGCGCCAAGTCTTCATAATCCGCGCCCAACGACTGCAGCACCGCCAGCACGATGACACCGACAAATGGCACTTCCTTCCAGACAAATGACAAGATGATGCCGATGCCAAATCTATCCCGGACTACAATCGGGAAGTCGCTCGGTCCGCCAAAAATGCCAATTTGCGCGCCCGTGCGAGATATCAAGCCACTCTGCGAAAACAGAAACAATATGCCGATAGCGGCGACCACATGCGGCACCGGCAGATTCAACTGGTAGAGAAATGTGGCGAAGCGCTTGCCAATGAAGGTGCGCCGAAGCAGCAACGCCGTCGCCAGCGCGAAGACCGCGGCCAGGAATGTGCTGGCGAAACTGACCCAGATCGTCAAGAGCAGTCCCTGCCAGAAGACGCTGGAATATTGATCGCTGAACATTATGTTCGTGTAGGCGTCCAAAGAGATCTCGGTGCGGCCGATCAGCGGCTGCCAACCCAAGCTCACCAATGTGCCATAACCCAAGCCGCCGATGAACAGAAATATGATCACCGCCAGCGTCGGCGTCAACATGATCGGGATATGCCAGCGATCCCAGAAGCTTCTCACGAAGGCTCTCCGGCGCTCATTGCAGGCTTCTTCGCGCTTCCAGGAATACCTCGTCGGTTCCCAGCGCTTCCAGGAATCCATACAGTTTCTGGTGCAGGTCGCCGGCAACATCGGTACGCTGCGCGAATATGTTATTCGCCAGCTGCGGGTCATTGACGCGATCGTACAATTCCACTGGCTCGCCGGCGACGCTGTAAAGCATCGACCATGCCTTGGTATTCAGCGTGCTGGGCTGATTCTCCCGCATGCGTCTCTCTTCATCGTCGACCACGCGAATGCGTTGGCCGGCCAGATACATCGGCCAAGTGGTCACGACAAAATCGCGCAGATCATCCACCTCTCCCGTGATCAGCGGAACCAGCGAATCCGCCTGAACGCGTTCCGGTCGCTCAATGCCCGTCAAATCCAGAATCGTCGGCATCACATCGGGCAGCGATACCAGCGCGTCAACTCGACCGGCGTCTGCATCCGGCTGATAGATCAGCAGTGGAACCCGCGTCACCTCGTCATATAGCGGACCGCGATACCATTCCCCGCGGTCGTCCGACACAATCTCATGGCTGTCCGGCAATCGATAGGTCAATACCATGCCGGGGTCGCCCTTGGCCGGACCCATATAATATCCGAGTTCCGATTTGAAACGGCCTTTGCCCCACTGACCATGTTCACCAAAATAAAAGCCGTGATCCGAAAGGAATATGATGACTGTATTTTCCAGCAGACCCAGCGATTCAACGCGATCGAGCAAACGGCCAACGGCGCGATCTACCATCGTGATTTCAGCACAATAATGCGTATGCGCCAGTTTGATGTCGCGCTCGCTGAAACCCGCTTCCTGCCATTCCCAATAGGTCGGGTGCAAACTGACCTCGTCGGCGAATTGAGCATCGTACAATTCGATATAATGTTTCGGCGGCTGCCAGGGCTCGTGCGGATCCCAGGTGTCAATGTAGAGGAAGAACGGATCCCGGTGATGCCGTTCCAGCCATTCCTCGGCGATGCGCATGGTCGACGGCGCGAAATAATCCGATTCATAGCGCCAGCTCGATGTGACATTCTCCCGCGACGGTCCGTAGGATTGCCCGCGCACCCAATGAAAATCGGTGAACCCGAGGTCGTATCCATAACCGCCGCGCACAGCGAAGGGCATATCGGCCACGCCAAAGGTCCGATAACCGGCAGAAGTCATCAGTTGCGCCAGCGTGATCTCGTCGCGCGGCAAGGGACGCCATCCCAAATAACTGAAGGTATGTCGCCCGGTCATCAAGTCGGCGCGCGCCGGCACGGTCGGAAAAGACGCGGCGAAAGCGTAATCGAAAACGGTCGAATTCCGCGCAAAGCGATCCAGATGCGGCGTACGAATCCAGTCGTTCCCGTAACATCCGAGATGATCGCGTCGAAAAGTATCGGATACGATCAGAATAACATTCTTTTGAGTCAAAGTTTCAACCTTATCTGCAACTCTGCGCTATGTGACACCCAGCAAAAAAGGTGACATCGCGATGATGCCACCTTTTCCGGAAAAATGAACGATTAGCATTCGTCGCGCAAGACGCAGCGCTCCCAATCCTGTTCGGTCAAGGTGTGATATTCGGACGCCGTGTTGGGTACCAACGCCTTGAACTCGGCCGGCTCGGCCGCGCCGACCAGCGATGCGGCGATATCCGAGAATCGTTGCGCCTGCTCGTCATCAAGGGTGGAGAAGTCCAGCACGTTGGTCGCGCCCATGCCGCCATTATTGGTATCCAGCATCGCCGCCTGCAGATCCGGACGCACCAGCAAATTGCCCATGACCAGCGCCGCCGCTTTGTTGGCGGAGTTGGCGGGAATCGCGATGTAACTGAATCCGCTGATCATATTGTCATCGAAGAGGAAGGCCTTGGCCGTCTCCGGCAAGTCGCCGTTGGCGATGCCGGCAGCCGCGCCCGTGCCCGTCAGCGTCAGCGTGAAATCAACCTCGTTGTTGGCAAACAGCTCGTTCAATTCGTTGGCGCTGGCCGGATAAGTCGTGCCTTCGCGCCACAAATTGGACTCCCAGGAATTGAGCAGCTCCCAGGCTTGCGGCGAGCAGTCATCCCAGACCTCCTGATCGAAGGATACAAAGGGCTCGTGTCCGCCGCACAGTTCGTACATCAGCTGCTTGACGATGCGCGTACCCTGGAATGCGCCCGGTCCCGGCGCCACGTAGGTGAAGCGCCCGGGATTCGCCTCGATCCATTCGGTCAATTCGGCATAACTGCGCGGCAGATCTTCGGCATCCATGCGCGCGGTGTCATAGATCCACTGGAACGCGCCGGCCGCCCAAGGCTGCTCGGAGTATTCCACCGGCTCGCCGAAGTCCAGCAAGAAGCCGCCCGATTCCCAATTCAGATACTGGCTGTTGGGCACGTTCAAAGTCCAGGGACCGTATAACATGCCAGCTTGCTTGAGCGTCTTGAAGTTTTCACCGTTGATCCAAATCAAATCAACCGAGCCTTCATCATGCGGCACGCCCGCTTCCTCTTCACTCAAGACTTGATTCACCGCATCTACGGTATCCGCCAGCGGCACGCGATTCAGCGTGACGCCATACACCTCCGCCAGTTCAGTGCCGTAGAAATTGTCGACGAATCCATTCCAGGCATCGGAACCGCCCCACATATGCCAATTTACCGTCTGTCCGCGCGCCGCTTCCAATACTGCGTCCCAGCTGTCAAATCCCGGCGGTCCTTCCATATCCTGCGCCAAGCCGACGCCGGCTATTGCGAAGACCACGAGCGACAAAGCCAATACAAGTCTCATTCTTTGCAACATGATACGCTCCTATATTGTGCATACGATTCTGAAGTATGATTGGCGACCATTGACTAAAGGCGGCTGCCATTCAATCGTAGTCGACCGCTTCCAGCGTTGCGCCGCTTCGGCAGCGCCAACTGGGTATTGTAAACCAATTACTCCAATGTCACCAACTAATGCGACAATTGCGCGCGCGCGCTCCAAATCGCATTGCCAACTCGGGATAGTAATCTAAGGCGCCTCAACCATAATCCAGCCCATCTGATTACTGGGGAAACTTGAGATGGCCAGCGCCAAATCAATCATGGAAATCACGCCGGCAGAATGGCTGGCCGCGCTCGGGCTAAGCGCCGATCAAGCGCCCGACGCGGTCATTGTTGAAGGCTCGTGGTGGCGCCAGCAACGCACCGATTGGCGTTTGTCCTATCTTTCTGATGTCGACGAACTGCGCTTTCCCGATATCTTCGTCGGTCGTTGGCGCGACAAACGCATAGCCTTCTGCTGCGCGTATGGCGCGCCGCGTACGGTGGAAGTCGCGCATCTGTTCGCCCTGCTCGGCGCAAAGTTGGTCGTACAGATCGGCACCTGCGGCGGACTGCAGCCCCGCCTGCGACCGGGCGATGTCATCCTGCCGCAGGTCGCCATCGCCCGCGACGGCGTCGCCCATCTCTACGGCGCCGTGGAAGCCGCGCTGGCCAGCCCGGACTGGTCGGCAAAGGCTGAGGCTGCTCTGCTCGAGCGCGAACATCGCGTCCATCAAGGCACGCATCTGACGTGGTCGTCGATCTTCGCTCAAGACCAAAAGCTGATTGAGTCCTGGCATAAAGCCGACTATCTTTCGGTTGATATGGAGACCGCAACGACCTTCGCCGTTGCCGGCTATTTTGGAGCGCCGGCGATCTCCATGCTGGTGGTCTGGGACGATCTCATGCGCGGCAAGAGCTTCCTGGATCCGCTCACCGCCGACGAGCAAGCGGCGTTGGACCGCGGCAACAAAGATGTGTACGAAGTAGCGCTGCAATTGACCGAGTTGCTTGATTAGCGCTGATTCGTTTGCGGCTCGCAAGTCGTTCCAAATTGGAAACAAGTCGGATAGAATACCCGAATCCCGAACTGCAACGTCAGGCGAAGCCGCCATGACCTATCGTAGAGTGCTAGTGTTCTGGCTGCCGCTTTTCTTCGCCTGGCTGCTCATGACTGTCGAAAGCGCCTGGATACAGGGCGTGATTAGCCGCAAGCCCGATTCCGAGCTCCAGCTTGCCGCCTTCGGATTGATCTTCTCGCTCTCCATTCTCATCGAAACGCCGGTCATCATGCTTTTGGCGACCAGCAGCGCGCTCTCGCGCGATCAACAGTCCTTCCGCATCTTGTGGCGCTTCATGATGGCGATCGCGCTCCTCGTCACCATCATGGCCATCCTGATGGCTTTTACGCCGCTGCTGGATATCTATTTGGGCAGTCTGCTTTCCATCCCCGAACACATCGTCGAGGCGACGCGGCCGGGCATGCAAATCATGATCTTGTGGAGCGGACTGATCGCCTATCGCCGCTTTCACCAAGGCATCATCATTCGCTTCGGCAAGACCCGCTACGTCGGCTACGGCACCATCGTCCGCGTTTGCTTCTCTTGCGGAGTGTCGCTGAGCCTGGGCGTGATCACGCAATTGGCCGGTTCAGTCATCGGCGCCATGGCGCTGGTCCTGGCCGTCGCCGCTGAAGCCGTCTATACCTATGGCGTTTCCCGCGTGGATGTGAATGAATTGCTCCGGACGCCGCGCAGCAAAAGCCTGCCGGACCTCACCTATCGCGCCGCCACTCGCTTCCATTTGCCGCTCGCCGCCACCAGCATGGTTACGCTCTTGATGCGCCCGGTGATCGAACGCGGCTTGGCCAGCATGCCCGACGCTACCCAGAGTCTGGCGGCCTGGCCCGTCATCTTTTCCATTATCCTGGTGCTGATCGCGGGCGGGATGGCCTATCAAGAAGTCGTCATCTCGCTCAATACCAGCCACGAGAATCACCGCATTCTGCACGGATTCACCTGGCGACTCGGGTTGGCGCTGAGCGTGATCATGTTTCTACTCGTATTCACGCCCCTGATCCACGTCTACATCAACACCTTGCTGCAAGTGCCGGAAAACCTGCGCGAGCTGGTACTGGTCGGCGCGCAAGCCGCGATTATGCTTCCCCTGCTCACCACCCTGCAAAGCTACTTGCGGGCGCTGCTGATTCTCAGCCACAAAACCGCGACAGTTTATCAGGCGATTTTCCTCGGCTTCATGGTGACGACCGGCTTTTTGTTCACTGCGATTGGGGCGGGCGTACACGGCATACTCGCGGCCTCACTTGGTCTTGCCATCGGTCAGCTGGTCGAGCTGGCGTTTTTGTATGTCAGCTATCGCAGACAACACACGGCTTTGAGCCTGCACTGGCAAACATTCGCCGCATCGTCAGTCGGAGATTAAGAAGCGCAGCGCGTCGGGAGAGTAACGCATGATTGGACATGGCCGTTTATTGCCAAATCTGCGCCCAATCGCGAACATAAGGCCTTGTCAGCGTGTGGTTTCAGTGGATCAGATGCCGAATTCGCGCGCATTTGGCTCCCCTTCCCTAGCTGGCTGGGGAAGGGGCCGGGGGATGGGGTAGCGTTTTGGCGCATACGTGCTAGGACGAATCCAACACCGTAATCCCAAACGCATGGAGATTTAGCAAGGGAGCGCAAAATGGATATCACCCACGAGATTCTGTCCCTGCGTGAACAAGCGCAAGTTCGCAATCGCTGGCTGCGGATTCGTCTCGATTCGCTGATTCCCGAACTATTGGAGCGCGAAGAAATCGATATGTGGATCATCGCCTGCCGCGAATATAACGAAGACCCCGTATTGCTCTCCATGCTCCCCGCGACGTCGATGTCCGCGCGCCGCCGCACCGTGCTGATTTTCGCCCGCCGACCCGACTGCACGGTCGAGCGCCTGACGCTTTCCCGCTACGGCTATGATGATCTGTATGACAAAGCATGGGACCCCGACCGGGAAGACCAGTACAGCTGCCTCGCGACGTTGGTTGCCGAGCGTGATCCGCGCACGATCGCCATCAATATTTCGGGCACTTTCGCCTTTGGCGACGGCATTTCGCACAACGAATACAATCTCATTAGTCAGGCGCTTGGCGGCAAATACAGCGAACGCCTGGTCAGCGGAGAGCGGCTCAGCGTCGGTTGGCTGGAACGCCGCATACCCGAAGAACTGCGCGCCTATCCCCGCCTGGTGGAGATCGGCCACCAGATCATCGCGCGCGCCTTTTCGACCGCAGTCATCCATCCCGGCATAACCACCACCGATGATGTCGTTTGGTGGATGCGGCAGACAATGCAGGACGCCGGCTTGAGCGCCTGGTTCCAGCCCACCATCGATATTCAGGCGCCGGATCAGACATTCCAAGATACGGATAACCCTCGCGCGACGATACTGCCTGGCGATCTGTTGCATTGTGACATGGGCTTTCACTACCTGGGGCTGGCCACCGACCAACAGCAGCATGCCTATGTACTGAAAGCAGATGAAAACTACGCGCCCCAGTCCATACGTGACGCGCTGGCGGAAGGCAATCGGCTGCAAGATATCCATTTCGAAGAAATGCGCATCGGGCGAACCGGCAACGATGTCCTTAAATCCGCATTGGATCGCGCGCGCAACGAAGGCATCCGCGCGCAAATCTACTCGCACCCGCTCGGCTATCATGGCCACGCCGCCGGGCCTATGATCGGTATGTGGGATCAGCAAGACGGCGTACCCGGCGTCGGCGATTATCCGCTCTTTGACGATACGGCCTATTCTATCGAGCTGAATGTCGTCAAGAGCGTCCCGGAATGGAACAACCAGGATGTCCGCATCATGCTGGAAGAAGATGCCGCGCTCACAGGCGGACTTATGCGGTGGCTCGATGGCCGCCAGGAATCGCTTTACCTGATTGGTTGACGCCGCGCTCAGCAAAGTCTAATCTGCCTACAATAATTTTTATCCACTCGGCAAAAGACGTTTTACAACTCATTCCTACAATGCATGCGAATGAATCCACTAACGCTTTCGATGCGGAGAGGAATGAGCAATGAAGACATTTCGTCAGCAATTCGTCGTCCTGCCGCTGCTGCTGGGGATGCTGAGCGCGGTACTGGTTCTGGCGGTTCTGCCCATACCCGGCAGTCGAGCCATCGGGCAAGTCACTCACCCCAACGACATCTTCACCGAAGTTTACCGGGCCGCCAGTCCCGCCGTCGTCGGCGTCAGCGTCGCCGTGGTGGGCATTTTCCTTTGCCACAGAATGGCCGAAGAATTGCGCGTTTGCGCCCAGGCGCGACTTTTCCTGCCGAAGGTCAAGCGGTATAGTTGAATTGTGCGACATTCATATTCTGGTTCGGATGGCTAAAATGCGATATCAGAATCAGCGCGTAGAACACCAAGACGGCAGTTGGTCGACCTATCACCTGGTCGAGATTCCGCCGGAAAAACTACGATTCGAAGACCTGCATCCGATGAGCAGCTATATCCGCCAGCAGGATATTGCGCGCATGCACTACGCTCGCGCCCGGGCCCGTGGCGAGAAGGCTCCCCACATCATGACCTGGACCGCCATGCAGACCGATCGCCGCGCCGCGAGCACCTTTCCCGGGCTTGATTACACTATTGACGGCGAAACCATAATCAGCGCCAATTCCTTTATCACCTGCGTCCTGCGCCAGCTCTTGACCAATGGCTGGCTGCAACTTCACGAATTCATCAGCGACACTTACGATTGGCGCTGCGAGATTCCGGAGGGCAACGACGCCTGGCAAGTCCGCGCGGATACGATGACGCGCTGGCTGGAAGAATCGATTCAACTAGACCTGTATCCCAATATCGAGCGAGGCACCTACGCGCCGCGAATCTTCCAAGACTTCGATATCCGGCGCAATTTCGTCCGCATCGGGCGCTGCGATTTTATCCGGCGCTTCATACAAAATCACGAGCGATCCGCCGTCTTCAATACCTCGCACTTCCTGCACGAGCATGATGACCTGGTAAGCTCTCATTCCGGCTATGGCGATGCCATCGGCTTGATGGTATCCGAGGGCACTATTCTGCGCCCGCCAATTTATCGCCGCGGCTGCCTGCTGTTTGACGGCGAACGCTGGCATGCGCGCATCATGAGCATGGCGGATATCAGTCTCGTCCTGCCCGGGGAACTTGCCCTGCGTCCGGACGATGCGGGAGACTACCGGTTTCACCTCAATCCGCGTCTGCCGCAGCCAATCTCCATTTACACGCGCGCCGGCCATCTCGCTGATCGGGATCGCCCGCTTGACCGCACGCCCACGTCGCCAGCTTGCACCGAATACACCATTGTCAATCGGCAGATCGTCAGTTGGAAGCGCGGCGGCGGTTTGCACATTCCACAAAATGGCTTCATCCTGTCCATCGCCGAAAGCGCTCTTCCAACGGACGCGCAAGACAAAATCGTCAACGACGCCTGGGTCGAATACGAGTTTGCCGACGACGAGTGGTCAATTGCCTCCGGCATTCAAGCCGGTCCCATTCTACTGCAAGATGGGCAACCACTCCTGGAACAGGCGCCCGAACGTGAAGAATTCTGGGCCAGCAGAATGCTCGATGGGCAGCACGTCGTCGGCATCACGCCGGTCAATATGAGTCTGAGCGCGTCCGAGCAACGCAAAGCCCGCACGGCGTTGGGCATCAGAGCCGATGGCAATCTGCTTCTGGTTTCGGTCGACGGCTGCGATCCCGCGGCCAGCACGCCAGACGACAGCGCCGGCGCAACCTTGGATGAAATATCCGAGTTTCTATTGGAGCAAGGCGCCCGCGACGCCCTCAATCTCAGCGGCGAAGGCTCGTCTCACCTCTTCTTGGACGGCGGCTTGGCGAACAGACCATCCGATCGGCGCGGACGGGCGGGCGTCATCTACGAGCGGATGATTCCGTCAATCGGCATCGTCGTCTGAGTCCGAGTCGAATCCATCCGGCGGCGGACCAAACGCGGCGATAAAATCATCCACCGCCTGCCGGCCGTTTCGCTTCAGCCCATTGAAAAACGCCATCCGATCGGCATCGCGATAATCGATCCGCTGCACGTTGAACGGCGCCAGCGTCTCGCGAGCGCGCCGCCGCTTGGCAACATCGATGGTGTAGCCCAGCGCATTATCGACGCTGTTGGCATCGGTCCAGTCGGATTTGTATATGGCATGTCCGGCGCGATTGAAAATCCAGGTCATATTGGGCATGCTGCCATAGGCGCGGTGACAGGCGCCGTCCAGCGCATCAAGCAATATCGGCCGCGTTACTCCCAGATCGTCGCGCAGCGCCGCGGCATGCTCGAACTTCTGTTCCATGGATGTCAGATGGGGAAAGCGCTCGGCCGGGTGCGCTTCATTGGTATACAAGAAGATCGACGCGACATTGTGCTCCGCGTATTTGCGCGCCACTTCATTCATGGATGGGCCCGCCATCCCACAATACGGTCAGGTGAAGCTGCCGAACTCCACCACCAAAAACTGATGCTTTGACCACCACGCCTTCAATGACGTCTCGGCGCCATCGTCCAACTGCCACAGCGGGAAATCCGGCGCCGCCACACCCAGCTCCGGACTCTCGGCAAAGCGCATCCAGGGCATGAACTTGTCCGGGACAAACTCGTCGTAGTTATAACGTTCCAAAAGGCTCTTGTCGCTCATTTGCTGGCCTTATCCAAAACTCAGTCGTGTCCCTCATTTACCAGGCGTCAGCTTGCAATTGACTGCAATTCACGCCAGACATCATCGTCCAACTCGATTTCGCCGTCAGCCATGACTCGCTCATAGAAGCGGTCGCCCCGTTCACCCGGCGCCAGAATCTCATCGACGCCCGGCAATTTCTTGGTGGCCTTGACCCGCGTAATCAGGTCGCTGACGCCAGCGCGAAAACTCGCCAAATCATCGGCCAGCAGCTCGGGGTCAATCGCAAATATGACGTTGCCCCAATCCAGCTTCTTGCCATCGTCCGCGCGCGTCGCGCCCACCAGAGGCCGCGCCAGAATCTCTACGATGAATGCCAACGCCGCGCCTTTGTAGCCGCCGAAAGCCTTGATGGCCCCGGACAGCGCTTTGGCGGGATCGGTCGTCAACCGGCCTTCGCTATCGTATGCGACGCCTGGCGGAATCGATTCGCCTTCAGCATCCGCCAATACAATGCCGTAATAGGCGATCGCGGCCGTCGCCATATCGAAGACGATCGGTTTGTCGTCGGCAGGAATCCCAATCGCCAGCGGATTTGTGCCCAGGAAGGCTTCGTATGAACCGTGCATCGCCATCAATTCCATCGACCCGGAGAAGACAAAACCCAACATGCCTTCATAGGCGATCCGGCGAGCGTAATAGCCGATCGCGCCCGTGGGCGAATTGGTGCGCCGCGTCCCGACGATGCCGAATCCGTGTGCCTTGGCTTTGTCAATCGCGATCTCAGTCGCCCGCGACATCACCACCATGCCCTGGTTCCAGCCGCCATCAATCAACGCCGAAAGTTTCGTCTCTTTGACTAGCTTGATTTCGCCGGCATCGGGATGGGCGGGCATGCCCGCTCCCAGCAGCTTGATGACATTCTGGTTGTTGCCGCGCAGCTGCGCGTACATGATGATCTCGAGCATGACCTCCGCATCGGATACGCCGAAGCCTTGCTGTTGGATCGCCCGTTGCGCCACCCGGCGCAATTCGTCGACTTTTACCTTCATCTGTCACCCGCCATTCTTGCCGTCGTTCTCGCCGTCGCGAATCTAGATTTTACCGCGCGCCAATCGGTTTGTCGTCAAATAAGTATAGCTGTCTTGCACCGCCTGCAGCATATCGCCATCGCAGCGATCCAGCTCGACAATATGCCATTCGGCCGTCTCGGCGGTCTCGTCGATAATCGCCGGCACATTCATTTTGCCGGAACCGACCGCCGTCATCGCATCGTCCTTGTCCAGCGACCCGTCCTTGAGGTGAATCAAGGGCGCGCGAGATCCCGCTTGCTGCAGCGCTTCGATCACATCCACTCCGCCCACTTGCACCCAATAGGTATCGATTTCCAGGAATATCGCTTCATCCAATTCTTGCAGCATGACCTCCAGCGTCGACTGGCCGTTCAGATGCTGAAATTCCCACCAGTGATTGTGGTAGCCCAACTGCAAACCATTGGCGCTCGCGAATTGGCCGGCGCCGTTGAGGCGCTCGCAAGTCCGCTTGATGGAGTCCAGGCTAGCGAATTCGTCCGGCGGCAGGTACGCAACCGCCACGCGCTTCAAGCCGAAGGCGTCCGCAGCCGCCAGCACCGCATCCTTGTTGGCGTCATCCGGAAAACCTATGTGACAGTTGCAGATTTCCAGATCAAGTTCCGCGAACAGGCTGGCCGCCTCTGTCAATCCCCCGGGCATGCCGCCGTAAGGTTCGACGCCAACGTAACCCATATCCGCTACCTGACGCACGATACCTTCGAAGTCCTGGTCGAGAAACTCACGCACCGAATACAACTGCAAGGCCACCGGTTTGGGATTTGACATCGACTTTCCCTTTTCACGTTACACAATTCTTATACAATGATTTTCATGTATCCGGGCAGGAAATCCAGAGTCAATCAAACCCGTATTCCCTACCCAATGCCGATTAAATTTTATCGTCTGTTTCTGACGCGCCGGTCATCGCGTAGCTTTGAAGACCGTTTATCGGCGCGCAATCGGCGAGAAACATCCACCTTATTCCAGCCGCCGCGGAGTTAATCGCATGGCATACGCCTCGGCCAAGCCCAGGCCAACAACAAAATCAAAGCGCGCCAGACAATCGGCATTTGCCATCTGGCGGCGGCTCATGGCTTATTTGCTGAAGTACCGGCTTTGGGTGCTCATAGCCTCGCTGGGCATTATCGGCAGCAATCTCCTCTCCATCGTCGTGCCGTACATCCTGCGAGACGTTGTGGACATCGGCATCGCCAAGCAAGACAGCGACTTTATGCTGCGGGCCGGGCTGTTGGTTGCGGGCCTCGGCCTCGCGCACGGACTGGCCGCCTTTTTCGGGCGCTTTTACGGCGAGCGGCTCTCGCACTACGTCTCTTACGATATTCGCAATCAGATATACGACAAGGTCCAGCAACAGTCCTTCACCTACCACGACAACGCCCAGGTCGGCACCATCATCACGCGCGCCATCAGCGATGTCAACGAAATCCAGCGCTATTTCGCCTTCGGCTTGATGGACGGCTTGAATGTTCTGATTCTGTTGATCGGCGTGATTGCCATTATGGTCGCGACCAGCCCGGCGCTGGCTCTGATTGCTTTCACCCCGCTGATTCCACTAGCCATGTTTTCGCATCGATTTGTGATGCGTGTGCATCCGCGCTGGAAACAGGTGATGGACCGCATGCAGGCGCTCTCCAACCACATTCAAGAAAACGCGCTCGGCGCAGAAGTCGTGCGCGTCTTCGCCCGCGAGCAGCACGAAATCAAGCGATTCCATGCTGAAAACGGCCGCCTGTACGTCGAGCAGCTTGATTTCATCCGCCAGTGGATTTCCTTCTTGCCGGCCAGCGCCTTTCTCGCCGCCATGTCCACAGCCTTGGTCTTGCTCTTCGGCGGCTGGCTGGAATCCCGCGGCATGGCCAATATCACCGTCGGCCTCATCGTCACCTTCAACGCCTACGTTTTGCTCTTGGCGCAGCCACTGCGCTTCATCGGCTTTATCATACTGTTGGCGACGCAGGCCGTCGCCAGCGGAGAACGCGTCTTTCAGATTCTCGACGAGCCGGAGTTGGTGACCAGCAAGTCCGACGCGCTCAAGCCCGAAATCAAAGGCCACGTTCGCTTCGAAAGGGTCTCAACGCAATACACCACCTCCAATTATGCCGTCTTGCGCGATATCGATCTGGAAGTGAAACCGGGCGAGATCATCGCCATCATCGGACTGACCGGCGCTGGCAAAACCACTATCGCCAATTTGATCCCGCGCTTCTATGACGTCACAGACGGTCGCGTCTTGATCGACGGCATTGATGTGCGCGATTTTGATCTCGATTGCCTGCGAGGCCAAGTCGGCGTCGTCATGCAGCAGTCGCTGTTATTCTCCGCCACCATTGAAGAAAACATCGCCTACGGCAATCCGGAGGCCTCGCTGGCGCAAATCGTTAATGCCGCCAAGGCCGCCAACGCTCACGACTTCATTTCCGAATTTCCGGAAGGTTATCAAACTATGGTGGGCGAGCGCGGCGTTACCTTGTCGGGCGGGCAAAAGCAACGCGTCGCCATCGCCCGCGCCCTGCTGATCGATCCGCGCATTCTCATCCTCGACGATGCCACCAGCAGCGTCGATACCCAAACCGAACATCTCATCCAGCAAGCGCTGGATCACGTGATGGAGGGGCGCACAACCTTTGTCATCGCCCAGCGTATGAGCACCATCCTCAAAGCCGATCAGATCGTCGTGCTTCGAGAAGGTGAAATCATCCAACATGGCACACACCAGACCCTGCTGGAAGATGGCGGCTTGTATGAAGAAATCTATCGACTGCAATTGGAGGAGCAGGAGCGCGTGCGCCGTGAAGCCATCATCGCTGGCACGATCAAAATCCCACTCGATGATCGACGGTCCACTCAGCAATTCCGTGAACTGATCGATCGTCTCGCCGGACGCATTACCAAACGTTGACGCTGGAATGGATTGCCGCAGTGAAAAAAAACGCTTCTCAACGCGTTGCCAAAGCCAACGCCAAGAACGATAAAGAACCGACTATCCTCGAGATCGACGACGATCATAAACCCGGCTTCGATCGGAATGTCACTTCACGTCTCTTCTCGTATTTGCGTCCGCATCGTCGCGGATTATCCGTGGCTACCTTCGCCATGCTCTTCAGCGTTTTGGCGAATGTTGTCAGCCCGCCGCTCATCGGCTGGGCCATCGATGAAGGCATGCGACAACGCGATATGTCGGTGGTGATATTTGGCGTGGCCGGCTTCGTCTTCATTCAGATCCTGGGATTTATCGGCTTTCGCATTCAGCTCGGCAACATGGCGGTAGTCGGCCAAACCATCATCCAGACGCTGCGCGATCAGCTCTTCGATCACATCCAGTACTTGTCCATTGAATTCTTCGCGCAATACGAAGTCGGGCGGCTGCTGGCCCGTGTCATCAGCGATGTCAATGTGATTCGAGAGGCGGTAACCTTTGCCGTAGTCGGCACCATTCGGGAAGTGCTCATGCTCGGCGCCATCATCATTTCGATGGTGCTGATCAATCTGCAGCTCTCACTGGTGGCCGTCGCGGTGCTGGTTTCCCTCACTGTGATTGCCAACGCCTGGCGCATCCACGCCCGCGCCGCCTACCTGCGCGTCTCCGATTCCAATGCCAAAGTCAATGCCGAGCTATCGGAGGCGTTTAACGGCGTGCGCGTCACCCAGGCCTTCGCCCGCCAGTCTTACAACTACGACCGCTTCGCGCAAGGCATCAACATGGCGAGCAGGAAGGCGAACGCTCGGGCCACTTTGATCGCCAGCTTGTTCTATCCCACCGTCGAATTGATTGGCGGCGTCGCTACCGGCGCGCTGATCTTCGTCGGCGGCATGCTGGTGCTGGAAGATCGCATCACGGTCGGCGTGCTGCTGGCCTTCATCCTCTACATCCAACAGTTCTTTTTCCCCATCCGCATGCTGGCTCGCCGCTTCAATCTGCTGCAATCGGTCATCGCCTCGGGCTACCGCATCTTCAAATTGATGGACCACCCCGTCAGCATCCGCGATCGCGTCGACGCCGAAGAACTGCCGGATATCGACGGCCACATTCGCTTTGAAGACGTGTCTTTCCAATACGCGCGCGATGGCGAAATGGTGCTCAAGCATGTCGACCTGGCAATAGCGCCCGGCCAGACCGTCGCTTTCGTCGGCCACACCGGCGCCGGCAAAACCACCATGGTCAAGCTGCTGATGCGCTTTTATGACACGACTCACGGACGAGTCACCGTCGACGGCTACGACCTGCGCGATGTGACCCAGAACAGCCTGCGGCGACAGATCGGCGTTGTGCCCCAGGATACGCATCTTTTTTCCGGCACCGTGACGGAGAATATTCGCTACGGCCGTCTCGACGCCACCGATGCCGAAGTCGTGGAAGCGGCCAAAGCTGTCGGCGCTCATCAATTCATCACGCAGCTGCCGGACGGCTATTTGACCGATATCATGGAAGGCGGCGCCGTTCTTTCGACTGGCCAGCGACAACTGCTGGCATTCGCGCGCGCCTTGCTGGCCGACCCTCAGGTCCTGATCCTGGATGAAGCCACCAGCAATATCGATACGCAGACCGAAAAGCTAATCCAAAGCGCGCTCGAGCGCCTGCTGGAGGGGCGCACCAGCTTCGTTATCGCGCACCGCTTAAGCACGATCACTTCCGCTGATATGATTGTTGTCATGGATCATGGCGAAATCATCGAGAGCGGCAGCCACCACGAATTGCTCGCGAGCGAAGGCGTTTACCATCACCTCTTCACCTTGGTCTAGCGCCAGGCGCTCGCTTAGCGTTTGTTGTCTTCGTTCTGCCGGAAATCAAGATCGCTCGCGCGGCGAATCATGGCGTCTCCATAACGATCGCGCAAGCTGTCCAGCGTCTCTTGAAGCTGCCCGCCAACCTGTCGCTGGGATCGCGCCTCCCACAAATTCATCTGCCGCGTCGATTGGCTGAACCCGCTCACGCCAACGCCCAGCAACCGCACCGGCTTGCCCTTAATCCAGGCCCGGCCGAACAATTCCCGGGCGCAGCGACAAATCTCGTCATCCAGATCCGTGGGCATATCCAGCGTCATCTGACGCGACAGGGTCGTGAAATCCGACCAACGCAATTTGATTTTCACCGTGGATGCGGCCAGGCCAGCTTTGCGCAGCTGCCTGCCAACGCCGTCCGCCAGGCGTCGTATGGTCAGCTCAAGCGCTGCCGGGTCATTGATATCTTGGGCGAATGTCACTTCTTTGCTGATCGATTTCGCCTCGCCTTGCGCCAGCACCGGCCGGTGATCGATGCCGTTGGCGCGCCGCCAGATGTCGCCGCCCAGTTTGCCCAATCGCGAAGTCAAGGCTGCTTCCGACCACGCGGCGATTTCGCCGATCGTCGTAAATCCCAGGTTCGCCAATGTTTCAGCCATTTTCGGTCCGACTCCCCATAGTTCGCGAATGGGCAGCGGCGCCAGGAACTGCCGTTCTTGACCCGGCGCCACCAACGTGATGGCATTGGGCGGATTGTCTTTCGGCTGGCGCGCCTTCCCCACGGTATTGGCTGTCTTGGCGACCAGCTTATTAGTCGCGCCGCCCAGAGAGCAAGGCAATCCCAACTCGTCGTTGATGCGCGCCTGCAGACGCCGCGCGATCTCCTCTATCTTTGCCGGCAAGATTGTGACATCGAGAAACGCTTCGTCAATCGACAGCGGCTCGACATCCGGCGCCGTATCGCGCAAGACCGCCATCACCTCGCGCGAGCGTTTGGAGTAATCGCCGCGATGCTGCGATAACACGATCAAATGCGGACAAAGGCGCACAGCTTGCGACATCGGCATGGCCGAGCGCACGCCATACTTCCGCGCCGGATATGAGGCGGAGGCCACGACGCCGCGTTGGCCGGGCTGTCCTCCGACCGCAATCGCCTTGCCTCTCAGTTCTGGATTGAGCTGCTCTTCCACCGCGCAGAAAAACGCGTCCAAATCGAGGTGTAAGATCTTGCGTACTTTCGTCATGGTTAGCGGCCGCCACATCGGACAAGCGGGCATCTGACGATCAAGGCGGCAGAATTAGAATATATTTTCTAGTCTACCAGTTTCCGTCACACATTTCAACTATCTCGACGCCGCCGCCACTCCCGGGCGCGCGCCAACCTACGATTTATTCCCAAAGCGTCTATAATACCGCCACTCAATTGTCCGCGCGATCAAAGGATCGGTGATGCCGACGGAGATTCATCCTGACGCGATTCAGGCGCTCGTCGCCGGCGAAATCGGCGCTCCCAGTATGATTCTGGGCAGGCATGCCAGTGGCGAAGGTATATCCATCCGTACCTTTCGTCCCTGGGCGGCAGCGGTTGACATAGTCAATGAAGCGACCGGCGACCGCGCCCACATGCGCAAACTGCATGACGAGGGACTCTTCGTCGCCGCACTGGACAGTTCCTGGTCCGACGCGCCCTACCGCTTTGAGGCGCAGACCCACGACGGTTCGGTCGAAGTCTACCGCGATCCCTACGTTTTTCCGCCGCAGCTCACCGATTACGATATCTACCTCTTTGGTCATGGCCGGCATCGAGACATCTATCGATTGCTCGGCGCTCATCCGCGTACGATAGACGGCGCTAGCGGCATCAATTTCGCGGTTTGGGCGCCCAACTGTTACAAGGTCGCGGTCGTTGGAGATTTCAATCGCTGGGATCCGCGCGCGCACCCCATGGAAAGCAACGGCGACTCCGGTATTTGGGAACTCTTTGTGCCCGCGCTGGAGGCGGGTTGCGCCTACAAATACGAGATTCGTTCCCATCATGACGGCTATCGCGCCGAAAAAGCCGATCCCTACGCATTCCATTCCGAAGTGCGACCGAAGACAGCCTCCGTCGTCTACGACATTGACCAGTATCAGTGGCAAGACGCAGCCTGGATGCGCGCCCGCGCATCGCTGGATCAGCTGTCCGGACCCATGAACATCTACGAGGCTCACCTGGGATCCTGGAAGCGCGGCGCCGACAACAGTTACCTCACCTATCGCGACCTGGCGGATGACCTGGTTCCCTATCTCGTGGACATGGGATACACGCACCTGGAGCTGCTGCCGGTCGCCGAACACCCGCTGGACGCCTCCTGGGGCTATCAGGTCACCGGCTACTATGCGCCAACCAGCCGCTTCGGCACACCCGCCGACTTCATGCGCCTGGTGGACACCTGTCATCAATCCGGCATCGCCGTCATCCTGGATTGGGTGCCGGCGCACTTTCCCAAAGACGACTTCGGCCTCAATTATTTTGATGGCACTCACCTCTACAGCCACGAAGATCCGCGTCAGGGCGAACATCCTGATTGGGGCACGATGATCTTCAATTACGAGCGCAACGAGGTCCGGAATTTCCTGATCGCCAATGCGCTATTCTGGCTCAAGGAATACCATATCGACGGTCTGCGCGTCGATGCCGTCTCATCGATGATCTACCTCAGTTTTTCGCGCGAAGAGGGCCAGTGGCTGCCCAACAAATATGGCGGCAGCGAAAACATCGGCGCGCTAGAATTCCTGCGCGAATTCAATGAAATCGTTCATGCCGAGGCGCCGGGCGCCGTCACTATCGCCGAAGAATCCACCGATTGGCCGATGGTCTCTCGCCCGACTTACACCGGCGGTCTCGGCTTCACGCTCAAATGGAATATGGGCTGGATGCACGACACCCTGGAATACATGTCCAACGATCCCGTGCATCGGCGTCATCACCATCACCAGATTACCTTCGCCTTGCTTTATGCATTCAGCGAGAACTTCGTCTTGCCGCTGTCGCATGACGAAGTCGTGCACATGAAAGGCTCGCTCATCGGCAAATTGCCCGGCGACTATTGGCAGAAATTTGCCGGTTTGCGGCTGCTATTTGGCTATCAATACACCCAGGTCGGCAAGGTGCTGAATTTCATGGGCAACGAATTTGGCCAGTTCGCCGAATGGAGTGAAGAGCGCAGCCTCGATTGGCACCTGCTCGACTACGACAAACATTATCGGCTGCAGCGCTGGGTTAAAGACCTCAATCACCTGTATCGGGAGGAGCCGGCGCTTTGGCAGCGTGATTTTGATCCGGACGGCTTCCGGTGGATCGAGGCCAACGACGCTGACTACAGCGTCTACAGTTACCTGCGCTTCGCCGCGGACACCCGGGATTTTCTGGTCGTCGTCATCAACTGTACGCCGGTCGCGCGCGATCATTACCGCATCGGCGTTCCTGAAGCCGGCTTCTATTGCGAGCGGCTCAATAGCGATGCCGAAATCTATGGCGGCAGCAATGTCGGCAACCAGGGCGGCCTCGCCAGCGAACCGCAAGCCAGCCACGGCCTCCCGCATAGCTTGGGGCTGCGGCTGCCGCCGCTGTCGATTCTCATTCTCAAATTGGAAGCCGGCGCCGAATCCTGATCCGGTCAGATCATTTGCGCACCCAGCTGTGGTCGGCAATCGCCAGCGCCGTTAGACATGCTGTAGTTTTGGAATCGGCACAATTACCGAAAGCGCAGCCACCAGCAGCGACAAACCCGCGCCCAGCGCCAGCACGGCATTGTAGCCGCCGGCGTAATCAAAGCTCAAGCCGAAGAGCGACGGTCCGATTGCGCTGCCGATGATTGTAGCCGTGTAGACAAAGCCACGAATCTCGCCCTGAAACTTGCGTCCGAACAGATTAGCCCAAACAGCGCCGTCAAAGACGCTTCCAATGCCAAACCCGAGGCCGGACACGAGCGCATACGCGACCAACTGCCAGTTCTCGCGCATGACCATGCCCAGTAGGCAGGTGCAGAACAAGGCCATCATCGCAAGCCCGGCGATGTAAGTCGGCTTGAATCGATCGATCAGATAACCGGCTAGCAGCGCCGATGCCGCCGAGAATAGGGACATCAAGGCGAAAGTCTCTGTCGTCACGCGCGCCGAATGATCCAGCTCGGCGAATATCGACAACTGATGCAAAATCAAACCCGTGCCCCATGCCGACGGCAGCATTCGCCCCAGCATAAACACCCAGAGCATCGGTGTGCGCAGCGCCTCTTTAAGTCGCCAGCTCTCTTCCGCGGGGGACGCCGGATCCTCTTCGGCTTCCATATCAGCGTCATCGGGCAACTTGCCGTATTGCTCTGGCGTGTCCCGCATCAATAGACCGAATATCGGAACGACTATGGCCGCCACGGTGACGCCCAAAACGATGAAGGCCTGGCGCCAGTCCATGATTTCCAGCAAGGCGCGCAAGACATTGACATACAGCCCTTGAAACAGCGCAAACGCCAGGATCACATAGGCCATCATTCGGCCGCGATTCAGCTTGAACCAGTTGGCGATAGCTGTCGAGCTGATCAACGTGAGCGAACCTTGTCCCAGTCCGCGAATACCGACGAATACCAATAGCAGCATGATTGGCCCGCTGATCAATGCGCACAGAACCAGCACACAGCCGAAGAGCGCGCCAATCGCCATACCCATGCGGCGGTTGCCAATGTGATCCAGCTGACGGCCAACCCAGGTTAAACTCAGCGAAGCGATGAAGGTGCCCGCCCCATACAAACTGCTCACAGTCGTGCGATCCAGGCCAAAGTCCTCGATGAAGAAATCCATGAAAAGGGATATGGAGAAACTCTGCCCCGGCGCGCTGGCAATCATGCCCACAATGGCCACCAGCCAGACGACCCAGCCATAGTAGATTGGAGAAGAAGTGACTATCGAACGAACAACCGGAGCCTTTGCCGTCATAGTTGCCTCGCGTTCCCAAAAAGAAAGTGCTGGCGCACTGCTGGGATTATAGAAGGCAAAGTAAGAATTAACAGCCGAGCCGACAACTTCGTGATAAAATCAAGCTTGGCACGATAGCTTAGCTGCAAACAATCGTCAGCGCATATATTTCAAGGCGAATCTCCATGACCATTCCCACCGACCTCGAAATCGCACAAAATGCCAAGCTCATCCACATCAATCAGATTGCCGAGCAGATGGGATTGGATCCCGACCGCGATCTGGAGCACTACGGCAAATACGTCGCCAAAGTTAATCTGGAAGCGCTGGACCGTCTGGCGTCACGCCCGGATGCCAAGTATGTCGATGTGACCGCCATCACGCCGACGCCGCTCGGCGAGGGCAAGTCGACGACGACTGTCGGCATCGGCCAAGCCATGAAGCATATCGGCAAGAAGGCCGTCATCACCGTCCGTCAACCCTCGCAGGGACCGACATTCGGCATCAAAGGCGGCGCGGCCGGCGGCGGCTACAGCCAAATTGTGCCCATGGAGAACTTCAATCTGCATCTCACCGGCGATATCCATGCCATCAGCGCCGCCCACAATCTGATCGCCGCTATGCTCGACGCCCATATCTATCACGGCAATAAGCTGAATGTCGATATCCACAATATCCCCTGGCGCCGCGTGGTTGACCTCAATGATCGCGCCTTGCGCAATATCATCATCGGCTTGGGCAAACGCTTTGACGGCGTTCCTCGGGAGACCGGTTACGACATCACCGTCGCCTCCGAAATCATGGCCATCCTGGCGCTGACGACATCGCTTCAAGACATGCGCGAGCGCATCGGCAAAATGGTCATCGCCTACGATAAAAGCAAGAACCCGGTGACGGCCGAAGATATCCAGGCCGCCGGCGCCGCCACCGTCTTGATGAAAGAAGCCATCAAACCCAACCTGATGCAATCGCTGGAAAACACGCCAGCGCTTGTGCATGCCGGTCCCTTCGCCAATATCGCCCACGGCAATTCTTCCATCATCGCCGATATGATTGCCATGAAAACCGGCGACTATGTCATCACCGAATCCGGCTTCGGCGCGGATATCGGCGCTGAGAAATTCTTCAACATCAAGTCTCGCATCTCCGGACTGCGTCCTAACGCTGTGGTGCTGGTCACCACCATCCGCGCGCTCAAAGCCCATACCGGCAAGTACACTATCATTCCTGGCAAACCGATCGATCCCGGCCTCAAAGAAGAGAATGTCGCCGATGTCGAAACTGGCGCGGCCAATATGGTGCGGCACTTGGAAAACCTAAAGAAATTCGGCGTCAATCCGGTGGTCGCCGTCAATATCTTCGCCGACGACACCGCTGCAGAAATCCAGGCGGTGCGCGAAATCGCCACCGCCGCCGGCGCGACCGGCGTCTCCGAAGCGCGTCATTGGGCGGAAGGCGGCGCTGGAGCGGCGGAACTGGCGGAAATGATCGTCTCCGCCTGTGAAATGCCCAACGACTTCCGCCTGCTCTATCCCGATGACATGGCCATCAAAGACAAGATCGAGACGATCGCCACCGAAATCTATCGCGCCGTCGGCGTCGACTACTCGCCTGTCGCCAATCGCAAAATCCGTCAATACGAAGATCAGGGCTTGCGGAGCTTGCCCATCTGCATGGCCAAAACGCACCTCAGCCTCAGCGACAATCCCAAACTGAAGGGCGCGCCGGATGGATTTCGCATCACCATTACCGATATTCGCGCCTCGGCGGGCGCCGGCTTCATCTATCCACTCTGTGGCGATGTGCGGACCATGCCCGGCTTGGGCAGGACACCAGCCGCCATGAATGTCGATATTGATGAGGACGGCAAGGTGGTTGGCCTGTTCTAGTTTGGGCTCGTTGATAATGCGCTTGTTTGGTCGTCCGACCCAGTCCTGCTGGCGTCCTTATGCGATTGGGCGCGCGCGTATCAGACATCGTTGGGAGCAGGAGTAGTTAGTGGCAACCGGGACACAAGCAGAATCATCAGTTAGTCGCCACGCATTCGGTTATCAGCCGCCGGCCATTAACGGCGATTTCCTCGGCAAGCACATCATCTCAGTCGATCAGTTCGAGCGCGCCGACCTCGATATTTTGTTTGGCGCAGCGACTACCATCCGCAAACGCATCCGTACGCACGATCGCGGCTTGACCGAACTCTGTGCCGGCAAGGTCATGGCGTCGCTGTTCTTTGAGGCGAGCACGCGGACCGATATGTCGTTCCAGGCGGCCATGCGACGCCTCGGCGGCGATGTGATCGCCGTCAGCAACGGCGTTCGCTTCTCCTCCATGTACAAAGGCGAAAACCTGTCCGATACCATCCGCGCGACCGGCTGCTACGCCGACGTCATCGTGCTGCGGCATCCGGATATTGGTTCCTCATACGAAGCCGGCTACTATCTCGACCAGCTCAACCAGCGCATCGACAACCCGACCGTCGCCATCAGCGGCGGCGACGGCATCGGCGAACATCCGACGCAGGCGCTGCTGGATATCTTCACCATCTACGATCAAAAGAAATCGCTCGACAATCTGACCATCACCTTGGTCGGCGATCTCAAATTCGGACGCACGGTCCATTCGCTGGCCAAACTTATCGCCTACTATGATGCCCACAATGTCAGCATGTGTCTGGTTTCGCCACAGAACCTGTCGATGCCGACAGATATCACCGAGCTCGCGCGCCAGCAAGGCGTGTCAGTTTACGAGACCGAGGAGCTCTCGGACGTCTTGGCGGAATCCGATGTCATCTACTGGACGCGCATTCAGGAGGAGCGATTCTCCGATGCAGCCGATTACGCCCGCATAAAAGATCACTTCATCATGACGCCACAGGTACTGTCCCGTGCGTCCGCCGACGCCATCCTTATGCATCCGCTGCCCCGCAAACACGAAATGGGCACACGCGCTGACCACGATGTGCTGGATAGCGATCCCCGCGCGATCTACTTCGAGCAAATGGAAAACGGGATGTTCGTCCGCATGGCCCTTTTGGTCAAGGTCTTGCGCGGAGTTTATGTCTAATGCCCATTGTCAAGATCCACGGTATGATCGACCCGCATACCCATCTGCGCGATCTCGACTGGTCAAACAAAGCCACCTTCACTAGCGAGACCCAAGCGGCGATCGCCTCCGGTTATTGGGCGGTTTTCGACATGCCCAACACCGCGCCCTCGACGACCGACGAAGCCCGACTCGACGACAAGCTGAAGCGGCTCGACGGCGGCGCCCACTGCGATTGGGGGGTCTATTTTGGCGCGTCGCAAATTGACAACAGCGCCGAATACGAACGCATCGCCTCTCGCGTTTGCGGCTTGAAAATCTACAACAACTCGACCACCGGTGACTTGCTCATCAGTCGGCAGACCGACCGCGAACGACATTATGGCGCTTGGTCCACCAACAAGGTCATCGCCGTGCATGCCGAAGAAGAAACCGTCAGCGCGATACTCTCGCTGGTCAGGAAATACCGTCAGCCCACCCACTTCTTGCATATCAGCAGCGCTTACGAAATCAACCTGCTGACCAAAGCCAAAGCGGACGGTTTGCCCGTGTCCATCGGCGTCTGTCCGCATCACCTTTTTCTCACGATCGATGACTTGGCAAGTTTGGGACCCTACGGGCTGATGAAGCCGGAATTGAAGACCAAGCGCGATCAACAAGCGCTCTGGCAGGCTATCGAATCGGGCCTGGTCGATGTCATCGAATCCGATCACGCGCCGCACACCTTTGCCGAAAAAGAATCGGCGAATCCGCCCTACGGTGTCCCCGGTCTGGAGACGACCCTGCCGCTGATGCTGCGCGCGGTCCAAGATGGTCGGCTGCCCCTCGATCAAGCCATCAACATGCAATCGCTCAACGTCCAGCGCATCTGGCGGATTAGCCCGCTGCCCAAAACCTACACCCTGGTCGATACCGACCACAGCTACATCATTGAGCGCGGCAGCCTGCGCGCCAAATGCGGCTGGTCGCCCTTTGAGGGCTTGCGCGCCTATGGCAAGATACTGGAAGTCTGGATTCGCGGTCACTTGGTCTTTGATGGTGAAAACGTGCTCAGTCCGCCCGGCTTCGGCAGAAATCTCTTCGGCTTGGTCGCATGAAGGACAAGCGCCCGTCAAATCTGCTGGCAATCTACCAGACGACCTGGACCGCCATCAACCATTCACTCACCTTCAGGCTGTCCGCGCAGCGCGCTCACAATGCCCTGATTGCGGTCTTGCGGCGCCTGGACAAGTCCCCCGCCGCACTGCGCCTGGCGCGCCGGCTGCATGCTTCCGCCTTTGATCCGGGGCCAGTTGCCGTCGGCGGAACACAGCTATCCCACCCGTTGATGCTGGCCGCTGGTTTGGTGAAGGGAGACGGATTTCCCGACGAGCCATCGGCGATGCAAGCTGCCGTCGATCCGGGACGCAACATCATCCCCGGCTGGCGCATAATTCCAGCCTTGGCGGGACCGGTGGAATTCGGCTCATTCACGCGCCATCCCCGAATGGGCAATGAGGAACCGGTGGTGTGGCGACACACGAAATCGCGCTCGACGCAAAACCGCATCGGGCTGAAGAATCCGGGCGCGCGCGCCGCCGCCGCCTTTCTCGCGCGGCACAAAGACCGGCTTCCGGCAGAATACGGCATCAACATTGCGGCGTCGCCGGGCGTGAGCGATGCCAAAACCGGCGCAAGAGAAGTGGTTGAATCGCTCGAGTTCTTCCTTGACGCCGGCATCATACCAAGCTGGTTCACACTCAACCTGAGTTGCCCCAACACCGAAGACGACCCGCTCAATCTGCAATTGGAGGACGAAACCGGCCGCTATTGCAGCGCCTTCATCGATTGTCTCGGATCGCGCGCGATCGCTGCGCCGCTGTGGGTCAAAATCAGTCCGGGACTTTCACAGTCACAGTATCACGCCTTGATTCGCGTCTTCAAAGCGGTTGGCGTCGCAGCCGTCATCGCCACCAACACGCTGCCCAAACCGAGCCCGGCTGATCCCGCTCAGATTGCCGGCGTCGGCGGCGGGGAGCTTTTTGCGCCGGCGCTGGACGCGATCAAGCATTTGCGTTCGGCGGCGCTGGAGTTGCATTACGATGGAGATCTGATCGCCTGCGGCGGCATCCTCGATGGCGCCAGCTGGAAGGCTTATCGTGATCTCGGCGTCAAAGCCGGGCAATATTGGTCGGCGCTGGTTTACAGAGGTCCTCTGGCCGCCGCATTAATCGAAAGCGAAGTAGCGCAGCATGAGCTCGAATACGAAGCGGTCCATCGCCAAAGCCTTGCTTGATATCGGCGCGGTCGGCTTTTCGCCACGATCGCCGATCACCTTCAAATCGGGTATCGTTTCCCCCGTATACGTCGACAACCGGCGGCTGATATATCACCCGCAAGAGTGGCAAATCATCGTCGACGGTTTCACATCCGCCATCCATGACCTGAGCTTGGGTTTCGATATCGTCGCCGGCGTGGCTGTCGGCGGCGTTCCTCATAGTTCCGCTCTCGGGTATATCTTGCGGAAACCCGCGGTCTTCATCCGCAAAGAGAGCAAGGGGCACGGCACCGGACAGCGCATTGAAGGCGGCGATGTTGCCGGCAGGCGCGTTCTCCTGCTCGAGGATTTGGTCACCACCGGCGGCAGCAGTCTATCCGCAGTGACCGCCTTGCGTGAGGCCGGCGCGATTGTCGCGGATGTCATCGCCATTGTAAGCTACGGTTTCGCAGCAGCGGCGAGTGCATTCGCCGCAGCCAAGGTGTCCTTGCATACGCTCACCGATTTCGTGACCATCCTTGAACTTGCCGAGGAACGCGCCCTCTATAGCGCCGATGACGAAGATATCATCAGGGCCTGGTTTCGCGATCCGCATGCCTGGGAGCCAGCGCAGACATGACCGCGGAAAAGAAATACGCGGCCCGCGCCGGGGCTGTCAATTCGCTGCTCTGCGTCGGACTTGACAGCGACGCCACAAGCCTGCCCGAATGGGCACGGCAGCACGATTCACCGCAACTGACATTCAACCGACGCATCATTGATCTCACCGCGCCTCATGCAGCCGCCTTCAAGTTCAACATGGCCTTTTACGAAGCGGCCGGACCCTCCGGCTTGCGCCAGCTCGCGGATTCACTGGAATACCTGCGCGGCGAACATCCCGACATCCTGACCATCAGCGATGCCAAGCGCGGCGATATCGGCAACAGCAGCGCCGCCTATGCCCGCGCCATCTTCGACGAACTGGGATTCGACGCCGTTACCCTCAGTCCATATCTTGGTCGCGACGCGCTGCAGCCTTTCCTTGATTACCGCGATAAAGCCTGCATCATTCTCTGCCGAACATCCAATCCGGGTTCGGCTGAATTCCAGAATCTTGAGATCGCCGGCCAAGCGCTCTGGAAGCAAGTCGCCATAGCCGTCGCCGACCAATGGAATAGCAACAACAACTGTATGTTGGTGGCGGCGGCAACCTATCCGGAAGAAATGGGGCAGATTCGCGCGATCGCCGGTGACATGACGCTGCTCGTGCCCGGCATCGGCGCTCAAGGCGGCGATGTCGCATCAGTCGTCCGCGCCGGCCTCAACAGCCGCGGCCAGGGCCTTATCATCAACGCCTCGCGCAGCATCATTTTCGCCAGCGAGCCCGCCGAAGCAGCATCCTCCCTGCGCGACGTCATCAACCAGCATCGCGCGCCCTAGCGCAGATCCAGCGCGTTCGCCTCTCATACGGGCCTAATCTTGTCATAAGCTGCGCTTCTGATGCGAATCGTATTATGATTGTGGACTGTCAAACCAATCGCACGGTGTGACTCGATGATCTCGCTCACAAACGGCAAGCGCAGGTTCACCAAAACCAGCTTCATCAATACCACGCTGGATCGCATCCAGAAGTTCCACGAGGATCCGCGCGCCCTCTCCAAATTAACGCCTCCGCCCGTCGTCATGTCTGTGCGCCGCGATAATCGCCGGTCAATCACCGACGGCGACATTAACTTCACTCTGCGGTTCGGTCCATTTATCGTGCCCTGGATCGCTCGCCACGAGCCCGGACCGACCGGCAACTCCTTCGCCGATTTGCAGGTCGAAGGACCCATGGCTTATTGGCGTCACGAGCACATTTTCGAGCCGGTGGCCGGCGGCGTCGAATTGACCGATCGCATCACGCTGGCGCATCGTCCGGGACTGCCGGGCTTGTTGACGCGCCTGGCTTTTGACGGGTTGCCACTGCGAATCCTGTTTGCCTATCGGCATTGGCGCACGCGTCGGGAGACGCAGCTGAATTAACCCGCGTAAGAACCACCATCCACCGCGCGCCGACAAACTGCGAGGTTTGTTACGAATAATCGCCGGACGATTGGCGCGCGCCAGGGGGAATCGCGCTTCAGGCGGCGACGCTGACGCCATTGCACAGGTCTACTACACTACTCAGGTCGCGACATCATCAGCAGGGTCATGCTGCCTCTTTGCGCGATAGCCCCATCTTGCTTGACAATGCGCAGCTCCAGCGTCACTACGCCCCCGCCCAGGCGCCTGGCCGGCTTGGTATCGCTGACTTTGATTTCGGCGTGAATGGTATCGCCGATGAAAACCGGACTGCTGAACTTCATCTCCAGCCCGCGAAATCCGAGCACGGTTCGCTCCAGGATGCCCAGCTGATAGGCTTGGCCGACAGCGTAGCTCAGTGTCAGCATGCCGTGCGCCACGCGCGCGCCCATGAAAGCGTCTCGGCTGTATTCGGCATCGGTATGCATCGGATTGTAGTCGCCGGTCAAAGCGGCGAACTGCACCAAGTCCGCTTCCGTAATCGTGCGCCCCCGCGTCCTCATCGTCGCGCCGATTTCAAATTCCTCAAAATAAAGACCGCGCGGACCATCCGCATCCATTTTCACGACCCAGCCCTCCCGTCGCCACCAAGGCGCAAACACCTGACACAGCACTGTTGCAAAACAAAAACAGCACCGAATTCGCTCCGATGCTGTTTAACATATCCAAATCTGTACAAGGCGCAATTGCCGGCCAACTCAGCCGCCGCTGTCATCGACGGTCTGCTCAACAGCGGGCGGCGCGTCAGCCGCCGCGGCATCAACATCGGCCGGGAACGCGCTGCCGATCAAGGGCGCGATCACCAGCGAGACAATGGCCAGCAGCTTGAGCAGGATATTCAACGACGGACCTGACGTATCCTTGAATGGATCGCCGACAGTATCGCCAACGACCGCCGCCTTGTGCGCATCGGATCCCTTGCCGCCGTAATTGCCCGCTTCGATATTCTTCTTGGCGTTGTCCCAGGCGCCGCCGGCATTCGCCATCATCACCGCCAGCATAAATGCCGAAACCAGCGAGCCCAGCAGCACGCCAACCAGCGAAATCGGAGCGATGAACTCGCCCAGAACATTGCCATTGCCGATCACTGCCAGCAGCGCCATGCCCACCGGAACGCCAACGGCGATGATGCCGGGCAGCAGCATTTGCCGGATGGCGCTGTCCGTGCTGATGGCGACGCAGCGCTCATAATCGGGCTCAGCCTCGCCTTCCATGATGCCTTTGATCTCGCGGAATTGACGGCGCACTTCTTCCACGATTTGCTGCGCGGCGTCACCCACCGCCACCATGGTCAGCGCGCTGAACACATAAGGCAGCAAGCCGCCGACGAATAGCCCGGTGACAAACTGAGGATTGAGCAGCAGCTCGGCGGGGTTGACCGCGGCGCCCAAGGCCGAGCTTCCCCCGGCCGTCAGCGCAGTGATGAAAGCGGCGGTCAAGGCCAGCGCCGTCATCGCCGCCGATCCAATCGCGAATCCTTTGCCGGTCGCGGCTGTCGTATTGCCCAGGCTGTCTAGCGCGTCCGTCCGATCGCGGACTTCTTCCGGCAGATCCGACATTTCCGCGATGCCACCGGCATTATCCGCCACCGGACCATAAGCATCGGTCGCCAGCGTGATGCCCAAGGTCGAAAGCATGCCGACCGCGGCCACAGCGACGCCGTAGAGACCTGCTTGTGATGTCGCCAGTAATGTGACAACGACCACGACTACGACCGGCGCCAGCGTGCTCATCATGCCCAGCGCCAGCCCGCGGATCACCACAATGCCCGCGCCGCCTTCCGCCGAAGCCGCCAGCGCCTTGGTCGGCCCATAGGTATCCGCCGTGAAGTATTCGGTGAAATATCCAATCAAGACACCGCCGATCAAACCGCTCAACGTCGCCACAACTACGCCGACGTTCATCTCGCCAAATGGCAGCGCCAGCCCAAGAACAATGACAACGATGCCCATCAAGACCGACGCGCTGTAGATGCCGGTGCGGATGCTGCCCAGCAGCCGCTCCTGATCCGCGCCTTCTTCTGTCTTGACCAGAAAACTGGCGATGATGCTAATGATCAGACCCGCCGCCGCCACCAGCAAAGGAAAGACCTGCGCCGCCACCAAGCCATCGCCGACAAAAGCGCCGGCGGTCGTCGCCAATGATATGGCCGCGATAATCGAGCTGGCGTAACTCTCGAACAAATCGGAACCCATGCCGGCCACATCGCCCACATTATCGCCGACGTTGTCCGCGATGGTCGCCGGATTGCGCGGATCATCTTCCGGAATGCCGGCTTCCGTCTTGCCCACCAAATCCGCGCCGACATCGGCCGCTTTGGTATAGATGCCGCCGCCGACGCGGGCGAAGATGGCGATCGAGGTGCCGCCGAAACCAAATCCGGCCAGCGCCGAGGCCGCCTGGGCCGCGTCTCCCAGTTGATTGACAAACAGGATGAACAACACACTGATGCCCAGCAGCGCCAGCGAAACCACCATCGTGCTCATTACGGTTCCGCTGGCGAAGGCCACGCGCAAGCCCTTGTTCAGACTTTGTGAAGCCGCTTGCGCCGTGCGCACATTGGCGCGCACCGCAATATACATGCCGATATAACCCGACAACCCCGATGCCAGCGCGCCTAAGACGAACGCCACCGCCGTATAAATCGACATGCCCGAACCCGGTACCGAACTCAGGATCACCAGGGCGACGGTCACGATGATGACCAGGATGGCTACCGCGCGATATTCGCGACTGAGAAAGGCCTGCGCCCCGCGCTGGATCGCCGCCGCGATCTGCTGCATGCGCGCGGAACCCTCGTCCTGCGCCAAGACAAAACTGCGTTGATAAAGCGCGAAGATCAATCCGATCACGCTGGCAATGACGGCAACCGTGACGGCCGTGTTGATGTCCACCATATGTTCAAACTCCCTTTATCACTATCATTTCCGACTGCATCCGGCGCCGCAACGCGCGGATTTCCGATTCAGCCTGTCTCACCTCAACTGCAAATTGAGCGCTGCCCAAATCAGCCAATTGACTCAATGGCGCAGCGTCAATTCACTTATGATTGGCGAGGATGACCAAGTCTCACTCGAAGATGTTGGCGTCGTCCCGACTTGCTTGCCGCGACTTGAGCCTTATTTCAAACCCAGCGAATGTTAGCCTAAAGCTGTCATTTTGCAACACCGGAAAAGTGTTTCTACAGTGACACTTCTGCGCTAAGATGATTCACAAAATGCGGTCCCTGGATCCATGACTTCAACCCGACGAACTGGAACGCGCGGTGAGAGAATCGCGCAAGCATTTTTGAAGCGGCGCGGATACTCCATCGTCGATACCAATTGGTCGACGCGTTTCGGCGAAATTGATATTGTCGCCCGGCGCGGTGATCAATTGGTCTTCGTCGAGGTCAAGACGCGTCACAGCCAAGATACCGAATCCGCTTTCGCCGCAATCACGCCGGCCAAGCACGAACGGCTCATCAAAGCGGTCTATCAGTATTTGCATGATCATGAGTTGGATGACGATACTCGCTGGCGGATTGACGCTATCGGCATCGCCCTCGACCGCAGCAAGCCGCCGATAATCGATCACGTGACCGATGCCTTTGACTGGTAAACGCACGCCGCTCGTAATCATCCTCGGCCCCACGGGCGTCGGCAAAACCGAGCTGGCGCTGCAATTGGCGGGGCGGCTGAATGGCGAGATCATCGGCGCGGACAGCCGTCAAGTCTACCGCTACCTGGATATCGGCACCGCCAAACCGACCCCGGAACAGCGCGCCCAAATACCCCATCATCTGATTGACTTCGTCGAGCCGGACTACAATCTCAGCCTCGCCGAATATCAAGACCTGGCTTACCAAACCATCGACGACATTCACCAGCGCGAAAAGCTGCCTTTTCTGGTTGGCGGCAGCGGACAATATATCACGGCCGTTGAAGAAGGCTGGTCGATTCCGCGCGTGCCTCCCAACCGCGATCTCCGCTCCGAGCTGGAGTCCTTCGTCGCTCAAAACTCCGCCGAGGCGCTGCACGATGAACTGCGGCAGGTCGATCCGGTGTCCGCCGAGCGCATCCACCCCAATAACACGCGCCGCGTCATCCGCGCCCTGGAAGTTCAGCGCTTGACCGGCCGAGCCATCAGCGATCTGCAGCGCAAAAGTCCGCCGCCCTACCGCGTCTTGACGCTCGGTTTACGCCTCGACCGCGCGCAGCTTTATCCGCGCGTCGATCAACGCGTCGACAAAATGATCGCGGCTGGCTTCGTCGACGAAGTTCGCCAACTGCTGAGGATGGGCTTCGACCGCAGCCTGCCCAGTCTCAGCGGATTGGGTTATCTCGAAATCGCCGCGCACCTGCTCGACGAATTGTCGCTCGACCAAGCTATCGAGCGGGCAAAGTTCAGCACGCACGAATTCATCCGCCGCCAGGACGTCTGGTTCCGCGGCCACGACAACGGCATTCTATGGCATAATGTGGAGCAGCTGGACCGCTCTGAATTGGTACAGTTCCTGGTCGAATGGCTCGACGCGTGATCGCAAATGCTGCAAGCTGACGGCGCAAATCCCAATCCCTTTATCGGCCTCGTCTTGTTGATCGTGCTGGTCATCTTTGTCTTGCCCGATCGCCTGCCCCAATTCCTCTCGGACCTGTCTCCATACCTGTTCTCGGGCATACCTTGCGCGCGTCTGCCGGCCGCTCTTGACCTCGCCGCTCATCAGTCGGTTATCGGCCGCGTCGTACAGGATCCATTGCGGCTGGAATTGTCGTCAACAGCCATCGCCGACGATGGCGGATTGCAGTTGCGCTTGACCGTCATCAATACGTCGCTGGGCGCCGTGCCTATCATATTCCAGGACGACAATTTCGCCGTCATCGAGACCGACGACGAAACCGACGGTTTTGGCATTATCATTGAACCCGCGCCCGCCGCCGGTTTGCGAGAACGCGAGGAGCTCAATCCCGAGACCTACGACGAGGGCGATGTCCGTCTCCTGGGTCCCAGACAGCGCTGCGTCCATTCGCTGGAACTGAGGGCCTCACAAGCCATGATCGACGATGGCGGTTCCGCCCGCGCTTACTACCGCATGTCCGTCGCGGGAACGCAGCAGCCACAAAACGAAGCGACGCGCGCCATCTATCCCGATCAGGGGCTGGATTTTCTGTCGGAAAGCGTCGTATTCTCAGACCCGGTCGCGATTGCCGCCGCCTCGTCATAAGCTCGCAGCGGGGCTTGTGAAGACGCCTGCGCCGATCTGCGAATCAGTCAAAGGTACCTGAATGGAAGACTCGAAGCGGCTGACACATTTGGACGAGCGTGGCCAGGCCAACATGGTCGATATTGGCGCCAAGCCCGCCAATCAGCGCATCGCCCGGGCCGCCGGGCGCGTCTGGATGGCGCCGGAGACGCTCCAGCTGATCCGCGCCGGCAACTTGAAAAAGGGCGATGTTCTCAATACCGCGCGCATCGCCGGCATCATGGCCGCCAAACGTACCGCCGAGCTTATTCCGCTCTGTCATCCGATTCCCATCGATAGGATCGCCCTGGAATTCGCTTTCGACGATCAAGGCTGCGCGATAGAAATTGAGGCCACGGTCGCGTCAACGGGCAAGACCGGCGTGGAAATGGAAGCCCTGACCGCGGTTTCCGTCGCTGCTCTCACCATCTACGATATGGCCAAAGCCGTCGACCGCGGCATGCGCTTGACGGACATCCGGCTGATCGAAAAACGAGGCGGCGTCCGTGGCGATTACCTAGCGGAAGCATAGGTTGACCAATGCAAATCACCGTGCTCTTCTTTGCCACATTGCGCGACCTGGTCGGCGACCGTCAGCTAATTCTCGAGCTCGACTCCCGCGCAAACACGGTAGCGCAACTGCGCGCGGAGCTTATCCGGCGCTATCCCGCTGTCGAAGACAACTTGCGCGTCGCCTTGTCCGCCATTAACGAGGATTTTGCCTTCGACAATGACACGCTCGCCGACGGCGACGAAGTGGCCTTCTTCCCGCCGGTCAGCGGTGGCGCGGGCGATGCCGGCGATCGGCCGGAGATCTTTCGCTTGCCGGCGCAACCCATCGATCACGACGAAATCATCGCCGCTATCACCACCGCGCGTACGGGCGCAGTCTGCCTTTTCACGGGCATGGTTCGCGGACAAACCGAGCGCGACGGCCACCTGCCACAGACACAATCGCTCGAATATGAGGCCTATCAGCCCATGGCGCTGGCAAAGATGAAACAAGTGGCGGCGGAAATTCGTGACCGGTGGGATCGGGTCGAGGGCATCGCCATCGTGCAGCGAATCGGCAAGCTGGGAGTCGGCGAGAATACCGTGCTGATCGCCTGCTCCTCGCCCCACCGTGATGACGGCTGCTTCGAAGCGGCGCGCTATGGCATCGACCGGCTCAAGGAGATCGTACCCGTTTGGAAAAAGGAAATCGGCCGTGATGGCGCTGCCTGGATTGAAGGCGGATATCAGCCCCAAGCGAGCGACCGCGGCGATGACTAAAGCTCAACCGGATGCCTTCATCCCAACCAAGTGACACATGCAGAGCGATGGAAAAGACGAACGAAACCGCACTTAACTACGAAGATGTTTTGGGCGTGGAATTCCGGGATCCGGACTTGCTCACGCAGGCGCTTACCCACCGCTCCTACGTCAACGAATTCGGTCGTGAAAATAGCGTCAGCGACAACGAGCGCCTGGAATTCCTGGGCGACGCCGTCCTCGATATCCTCGTTGCCGACCTGCTCTACCGCAAGTTTCCCGATGTCTCCGAAGGTGAACTGACACAGCTTCGCGCCGCCCTGGTCAAGACCGACTCACTGGCAAATCTGGGCCGGGCCTTTCAAGTTGGCGAATACCTGCGCATCGGCCACGGCGAGGAAATCAGCGGCGGCCGTCAGCGCGCCACCATCCTCTGCCGCGCATTCGAAGCGATCATCGGCGCCATCTACCTGGATCGTGGCATGGAAACGGTGACGGCATTCATCACGCCGCGTTTGCTCGACCTGCTCGATCACATTATCGAGCACAATCTGCATATTGACGCGCGCAGCGAATTGCAGGAGCGCATTCAGGCGCGCCTGAGCATCACGCCTCGCTATCGCGTGGCCGGCGCCGACGGACCCGATCACGCGCGTGAGTTCCGCGTCGAGGTGACCATAAGCGACAGCATCATCGGTACCGGCATCGGATCCAGCAAGCGCGCCGCCGCTCAGCAAGCCGCCCGCGCCGCCCTGCAGCAGCTTGAAGCCCAGGGGCTGCCCGAGGATATCGACTTGCCCGATCAGCCTGCCTGATCTAGTTTCTGCGTCGGCGATAGCAGTTGTCGCAGATGCGATAGCGATGCCGCGATTGCAAGATCGCGCCACAACGCTTGCAGCGGCGCGCCATATCCATATCCCTAAGCAGCGCCTCGTCAATTGAAAGGGACCATTCGCGCCGCTCTTCACGCACCTCGACCTGAGCCTGGCAATACTCGCCAAATTCCTTGCGCCGTGACAGCCACAGATAAATGTCCGCACAGGCGATGGACAATTCCGTCGCTTCCAGGTCAGCGGAATCGGCGATTGGGGCCGGCGCATCCGGAGGCAGCGGGATCTGGTAACCTTCCAGGATCATGTGCGCACAATCGAGCCAATACGACCGCGTAGACTTGCGCGCCGGCGCATTGACCAGCTGCAAGGCCTGCGCCAGGCCCAGCCGCTTGATCTCGTCATCGCTGAGCATCTTGGCCAATTCAATCCGCTCGACCAGATCCGCTGTCGTGATCACGGCGCGCAATTCCTCGGGTATTGATTCCAGCTCGGCCCAGCGCCCGAGCTGCTCCGCCAAGCTGCCGGGAATCATGCTGAGGTCGTCCACCGTTGGCGCCACTCGCGCGTACTCGAGATCCGGCGGCTTCTGCGCGTGCAATTCGCGAATGACGCGCAGATGGTGGCTGTTGGTAGCGCTGATCAGGCCGGTTTTGGAAAGTCCAAAGCGGCCCGCGCGCCCGCCGATCTGCTGCACCTCTTGGGGCAAGAGCTGACGATCACTTTTGCCGTCAAACTTCTCCGTATTGTAGAAGCAGACCACATCCGCCGGTAAATTCAGCCCCATGCCAACGGCATCGGTCGCCACGCAGATTTCGGTTTCTCCCTCCGCGAAACGATCCGCCTGCCTCCGCCGCACTTCCGGCGGCAGACTGCCGTACACCACCGAAACCGCCCGCCCCAATCGCTCCAGCTTCATCTTCAGATCGAGCACGCTCTGCCGCGTGAATGTCACCAACACGGTATAAGGCGGCAGCGCCTCCAGCGTATGATGACGATCCGCAACCTTGATGGGCGCCAGCCGCTGATGCTCGATCAACTCATAAGGGATATCAGCGGCGTCGGCCAAAACTTCGATCAGGCGCTTCGCCGTGGTCGGGCCGATAATGTGCATTTCGGGCGCCGCCGATTCCATCATGGCGCGAGTCCAAGCCCAGCCGCGGTCCGCATCCGCCAGCATCTGCGCCTCGTCTATGATCACGCATTCGCCGCTCGCCGCCGGATTGAACATTTCAATGGTGGCGGCGGTGATGCGCGCGCCTTTCACCGGGATATATTCTTCGCCCGTCAATAGATCACAAGCGACGCCTTCCTCATTCAGGCGGTCGAAGATCTCGTATGCCAGCAAGCGCAGCGGCGCCAAATACCAGCCCGTTCCCGCTGCTTTGAGCGCCTGCAGCGCATCATGCGTTTTGCCGCTGTTTGGTTCGCCGATATGCAGGTAAATCTGCTGCTGTTCCCGATAATCATGTCGCCATTTGGGGAAGGCATCAATCAGGCGGCTTCTAAGCCGACTCTCGGCGTCGCGTCTTTTGCGCCGCGAGCGCCGGCCTCGCCGTTTTTTGGTCTTGCCGCCGCCAGCGTCGGTCGCGCGTTCGACCTGCAGCCCGCGATATTCAGCGAAACTCTCCGGCAATCCCCACATCCCGCGCACATCGCGCCAAATGATGTGCTTGGTCTGGATTCCGGCTTGCTGCAGCCATTGTCCCAGCCATTCATTGGTGATGCCGAGAAACGACCGCAATTCTTGTGGTCGCAGCCGCTCGTAGCCCGCGATCATCTCGCGCAGGTCTGGATCCTTGGCCGTCGGCGCAAATGAATATACCGGGAATCTCAGTGTGCCGCGCGGATCGAGGAAGCTGTCCAATGCCAGTTCCTTCGCCGCCAGTCGCAGGGTCGCCGGCTTGATATCGAGCAGGCGCGCCGCTTGCGTTACCGTGTAGCTGCGCGCGGCGACTTGCGCTTCAAGCCCATCAGTTGACTGACTCTTTTCCGCGAATTTATGCGTCTGTTCGCCACAACGCTCCAATACGCTTTGCCATGCTTCGTGTTCAGCCGCGGTCGACTGTCGCGTACCGTTAGCGGCCAGTTCATTGTCTGACGCCAATGCATCGCTCCCAAATTGTATTTTGCAGCCCGGCGAAAATCATTTGTTCCAGTTATACGGGGGGACTTGCCGCACATCGTCCGCTACCGAAATCGCCCGCGCTTCAGGCGTCTCGCCCTCGTCGAACAGATTCAATTGCCGCAGTCCTTCAATATCGTAATGCTGCAGCAGCCTCGAAATCAATGGCGTCGTCACGCCGGTTTCCTTGAGCATCTCCGCCGCGAATCGCGCCGGGTGCTTTTCCGCCTTGCGCCGGTTGCAGGGCGGGCAGGCAACCACCAGATTATCCCCGTTGTTGCTGCCGCGTTGACGCAGACTGAAGGCGTGATCCAATTCGAAATCGCTATCCAGCAGCGCCGCGCCGCACCATTCACATCGCCCGCCTGATTCCAGAATGCGGTCTTGCAACAAACCAGCGGTCAGTTCTCCGGGAGCGCCAAAGCGCTTCGCGCGGGCATTCATCGCGGCCGCGTACTTTGCCAGCGCCGCCAATTCTATCCTGTCCTGATACTTCATTTGCGCCTATTCGTCGTGCGGATTATCCAGCCGGAAACCGTGACCGCGCACGGTGACCACATATTGATGATCTTTGTCGAGCTCGGACAGCCGATCGCGTAATCGCCGCACCAAAGCGTCAATCGCTTGTTCGCTCACGCCTGCGCCCATCGCGTCCGGCCAGACCGCTTCCACCACGTCATTGCGCGTGCAGACGCCGCCCTGACTGGCGAACAAGATTTCCAGCAGCCGATACTGCGGCAGGCTCAGCGGCGGATCCAGCGCCTCTTCCCGGATGTAAACCTGGCGTGATTCCGGATCCAGTCGCATGCGTGTTCCGGACATGGCCGCCGATGGGATGACTTCGGGCAGCGTTCGCGTGGTCGCCGGCGCCGTCGCGCCCGAACCCACATATCGCAGACGAATATCTTTCGCGACCCTGATCTCGTCACCGTCTTCCAACTCGCGCATGCCCAGGAGCCGGTATCCGTTCACCCAGGTGCCGTTTCTGCTGTTTAAGTCCTCGACGACGCAGGCGCCTGCCCGCTGCGTGAAACGCAAATGCCGGCGCGAAATCTGCCGCACCGGAATGACAATATCGCAGACATCTTCGCGTCCCAATGTCATCTGTTCTTGATCGAGTACCCAATGTTGGTTGGAAAGCGAGCCATCGAGCCAAACGACTACAGGGGATTCTTCCGTCTCCCGAGGCATCATCTTGCTGACCTTTCTGCAACCACTGCGTCAGCGCCTTCCCTGCAAATTCTCAATACTCATTATACATTATTCTCACAAGCGCATATCCCGTGCATTGTTCGTTTTTGGGCCTGCGGCTATAATTGGCGGCTGCCGATAATCGGAGCTCAGGAGTATCGACTTTGGGCATTTTTCGCCGCGGACTGACTAAAACGCGACAATCATTTTTCGGGCGCATCTCCCAGATTTTGGGCAACACCGAGATTGACGACGATACCTGGGACGATATCGAAACCCTGCTGATTCAGGCCGATACCGGATTCGATACCACACTCCGAGTTGTGGACACCCTGCAGGACCAGGTGCGTTCCCAGGGCATCACCAAGGCCGACCAGCTGCAGTCCGCGTTGAAGGACGTTCTCGGCAGCTTCCTGCAATTTCCGCCCGCCCTCGATATCACCGGACGCGATCTATCCATCATCCTGGTCGTCGGCGTCAACGGCTCCGGCAAGACCACCTCCATCGCCAAACTGGCGCATCGCTTGAAAAACCTGTCCAATCGCAAAGTGATGATTGCCGCCGGCGATACATTCCGCGCCGCCGCTATCGAGCAGCTGCAAACCTGGGGCGAGCGCGTCGATGTGCCGGTCGTCGCCAATCGTCCGGGATCGGACCCCGGCGCCGTGGTATATGACGCCACCGCAGCAGCCAAAGCGCGCGGCTACGAAATCTTGATTGTGGATACGGCCGGCCGGCTGCAAAACAACTTCAACCTCATGCGCGAATTGACCAAGATCAGCGAGGTATCCGGCAAAATCGTGCCCGATGCGCCTCACGAAGTATTGCTGGTGCTCGACGGCACGACCGGCCAAAACGCCATAGAACAAGCCAAGCGCTTTCAGGAAGCCTGTGGCGTCACCGGCGTCATCGTCACCAAACTAGACAGCACCGCCAAAGGCGGCATGGTCTTTTCCATATTCAACGATCTCGAACTTCCCGTGCATTATTTGGGCTTGGGCGAAGGCATCCACGATCTGGTGCTCTTCACGCCCGAGTTCTTTGTGGACAGCCTCTTCGACAATGGCGACGCGTCGGAATAGCTGACAGTGGCGCCAATCACCAGTCTCCAGAATCCCAAAGTCAAGCTCGCGCAGCGCTTGCGCGGCAAACGACAGCGCCAGCAAGAAAAGCGCTTCGTAATAGAATACGGGCGAGACGTGAAACGCGCCCTCCAGCAGAACTACCAAATGGACTTCGCGCTGATTTGTCCCGAGATCGCCGGAAGTGACGCAGCTCCCATGGCGTCGGCAACGCAGACTTTCCACATCACGCCACAGCTCCTGAAACGCTTGACTTATCGAGAGAACCCAACCGGCATCATCGCCGTCATGCATGGCAAAGCATCCCAAGGCCTCCCCGAGCTGGAACACCACGATCCTCAATCGGCCCTCGTTCTGGACGATCTCCGCGTTCCCGGCAACATCGGCGCTCTTCTGCGCACGGCCGACGCCGCCGGCATTGACGCCGTCATACTGGTAGATTGCGCGCTTGACCTCTATAATCCCAACATCATCCGCAGCAGCACCGGCGCTTGTTTTGGCGATCACATTTACTATCTCAGCAGCCGGGAAGCGGCCGATTATCTCGAGCGGCGCGGATTTCAAGCGCTGGCCGCGGACGCCATGGGCGACGCGACCGTCTTTGATGTAGAAATGCGACAACCCGCCGCGCTGATCCTGGGCGCGGAAGATCGCGGATTGAGCGATTTCTGGCGCGGCCGCTGCGACCAGTTGATCAGCGTCCCGATGACCGGACAATTGATCGACTCATTGAATGTGTCCGTCACCGGCGCCATTATCATGTACGAAATGCGCCGCCAGCTTCAGTTTTCCTGAAGCGGCATCGACTACCAATTGCAGGATTACACCGGACGTCAACATGGATCAACTCATCAATCGCCTCCTTGAACTGAAATCGCAGATCGACGAATTGATGCGGCGAATCGATATCGACGGTAAATCCAAACTTGTTGTCAAACTCGAGAACACGGCCAGCCAAGGCGCATTCTGGGACGACCCTTCTGCGGCGCAAAAGACCATGCAGCGGCTGTCGCGCCTCAAAGCCGAAATTGACAAGTGGCAGCTTTTGGCGAGCAGCATCAGCGATGCCATCGAACTGGCGGAGATCGCAGATGACGACATGCTGGCTGATCTGGAATCCGAAACCGCCGCGCTCAGCGAACGCGTCGAGATGATGTCGCTGCAAGCCATGCTTTCCGGAGACTACGACAGCGAAGACGCCATTTTTGCGATTCATGCGGGCGCCGGCGGCGTCGATGCCCAGGATTGGGCGGAAATGCTGGAACGCATGTACCTGCGCTGGATAGAGCAAAATGGCTACAAGGCGGAAATTCTCGATCGCAGCGGCGGCGAAGAAGCCGGCATCAAGAGCGTCACCGTCAGCGTAAAGGGCGACTTCGCCTTTGGATACCTGCAGAGCGAAGAAGGCGTCCACCGTCTCGTGCGGCTGAGCCCCTTTGACAGCGCCAATCGTCGCCACACATCTTTCGCCAAGGTCGAGCTGTGGCCCGATATTCAGAGCGATATCGAAATCGAAATCGAAGACAAGGACATCCGGCTGGATACCTATCGAGCCAGCGGCGCCGGCGGCCAGCATGTCCAGAAAAATGATACAGCTGTGCGCATTACCCACCTGCCGACCGGCATCGTGGTGCAATGTCAGAATCAGCGCAGCCAAGCCCAGAACCGCGATCGCGCCATGCAAATCCTAAAGGCGCGCCTCTTCGAGCTGGAACGGGCCCGTCAAGAGGCCGAAGTGGCGCAACTGAAAGGCGAAAATGTCGACGCCGGCTGGGGCAACCAGATTCGGTCCTATGTCCTGCATCCCTATCAGATGGTCAAAGATCACCGCACCAGCGTAGAAATCGGCAACACCGCCGCCGTTCTCGACGGACGCTTGGGCGATTTCATCGAAGCCTATCTTCGGCACAAAATCGGCGGCTAGCAATGCTTGACTGGCGCCGCGTTTCACGAAGTGATTTCGCGATTCAATTGTGAGACAATTCGACCAGAATATGTTACGCTAATTTAACGCTTGTCACGAAGGCCGCCCCCATGCTGACCACCGCAAGCATTTATTCGCGGGACCTGGAATCACTGCTTGAATCACTGGTTGGCGTCAAACCCAGTGAACAGAATCTCGTCACGGCCGCTTATCAGCGCGCGGAAGCCGCCCACGCCGGCCAGAAGCGCAAATCCGGCGAGCCATATTTCACACATTGCGTCGCCGTCGCCAGCATACTGGCGGAAATGCACATGGACGCCGAGACCGTCGCGGCCGGTCTGCTGCACGATATCGTCGAAGACAGCGATGTGACGGTAGAAGACCTGCGCTCCGAGTTTGGCGCCGCCATCGCCAAGCTTGTCGACGGCGTCACCAAGCTGAAACATCTGCCCATCAAGAATGTCTCGCCTCAAGTCAATTCGCGCCGATCCAGCGCGGTCAATCGCGAGATGGAATACATCCGAAAGATGTTGCTGACGATGGGCGATGATGTCCGCGTCGTTATCGTCAAGCTCGCCGATCGCCTGCACAATATGCGCACGCTCGGTTATCTGCCGCAAGACCGCCAATCGAGAGTGGCGCGGGAAACGATGGATATCTTCGCGCCGCTGGCCAACCGGCTCGGCATTTGGCAGATGAAGTGGGAGCTCGAAGATCTCGCCTTCCGCTATCTCAACCCGGAATCGTATCGCTCCATCGCCACGGGCCTGGACGAACAGCGCGGACGCCGCGAAAACTATGTCACCCGCATCAAAGAGAAGCTGACGCGGGAACTCAACAAGCACAACATCAAAGAAGTCACCATCACAGCGCGCCCAAAGCATATCTACAGCATCTACAACAAGATGACCAAGAAAGACCTGCCTCTTGAGCAGATTTACGATGTCCGCGGACTGCGCGTGCTTGTCAATACCCTGGCGGAATGTTACCTGGCGTTGGGAATCGTGCATAATCTGTGGCGACCGATTCCCAACGAATTTGACGACTATATCGCCAATCCAAAAGACAATTTCTACCGCAGCCTCCACACCGCCGTGCACGATGCCGAGGGCAAAACGGTCGAAGTGCAGATCCGTACCTGGGAAATGCACGAAGACGCCGAATACGGCATCGCCGCCCACTGGCGCTATAAAGAAGGCAGCCAACAGCACGATGACGCCTTTGAGCAGCGTCTGGCGTACTTGCGCCGCCTGATGGAATTCGGGCCGGAAGTCAACGATGCTTCCCAGTTTGTCGATACGGTCAAATCCGAGGTGTTTCAAGATCGCGTCTATAGCGTCACACCCAATGGCGACATCATCGACCTGCCTGTTGGCGCCACACCCATCGACTTCGCCTACCACATCCATACCGATGTCGGCAACCGCTGCCGTGGCGCCAAGATCAATGGCCGCCTGGCGCCGCTCAACTACAAACTCCAAATGGGCGACCAGGTCGAGATCCTCACCGCCAAGCGCGGCGGACCCAGCATGGACTGGCTCAACCCCGATCTCGATTACGCCGTCACCAGCCGCGCCCGCACCAAAATTCGCCACTGGCTGCGCAAACAGAATCGCGAAAAACACATCGCCATGGGGCGCGAGGTCCTGGAGCGCGAATTGAAGCGGCTTGGCGTCTTTGACAAAGTCACCTTCGAGTCGGTCGCGCGCCTGCTGTCCTTTGACAAGCTAGACGATTTCCAGGCCGCCATCGGCGCCGGCGATGTCACCGGATCACAGATCACCAATCGCGTCCTCGAAGACGAACGCCGCAAGTCAGCCGAGAACATCAGCGAGGAAGACCTGCTCAAGCCGCGTGGCAAGACCACCGGTTCAAACGTCACCAAAGGCGTCAGCATCATGGGCACGGGAGGCATGCTGGTCAACCTGGGCCGATGTTGCTCGCCAATGCCCGGTGACGGCATCGTCGGCTACATCACGCGTGGACGCGGTGTGACCGTGCATCGCGCTGATTGCCCCAATATCGTCGCCATGCGCGAGGTTGAGCGCCTGATCGATGTCTCCTGGGGCAGAGCCGAAGACGAGCAACGCTATCTGGTGCCGGTCGAAGTCGTCGCCTACGATCGCGAGGGCCTCTTGCGCGAAATCAGCACCATTATCGCGGATCAGCGGGTCAACATCACCTCAGTCGAAGTCACCACGCGCCAGCATATAGCCACCCTGCATTTGCAGCTGGAAATCGCCAGCAACCAGCAGCTCACTCGAATTCTCTCCAAGATTGAAATGATTCCGAGCGTGGTAGAGGCGCGCCGGCGCAACACCTCGTAGATCGCTTCCAAGTTATGCGCCTGTGTTTGTTGGAATCCTATTACGGCGGTAGTCACAAAGCTTGGGCTGACGGCTACCAGCGTTTCTCCCGCCACCATGTTGATTTGCTGACCATGCCGGCGCAATTCTGGAAGTGGCGCATGCAAGGCGCGGCAATCAGCTTCGCGCGCATGCTGGATTTCAAACCGGATCTCATCCTCGCCTCGAGCATGATCGATCTATCAACCTTTCGCGCGCTCACCTATCAAGCGCTCGGCGATGTCCCGATTGCGCTCTACTTTCACGAGAATCAGCTATCATACCCGCAGAGCCCCCGGCAAGATCACGGTTGGCGCTACGGATTCATCAATTATGTCAGCGCCTTGACCGCCGACGCCTGCTTCTTCAACAGCGAGTTTCATCTGCAAGATTTCCTGGAACAGCTCCCGCGCCTGCTCAAGCACTTCGCCGATTTCAACGAATTGCAGACCATTGACGACATCCGCGGCAAAGCCCGCGTACTGCCGCTCGGTATCGATCTGCGGCGCTTCGATCAATTCCGCTCCGCGCCCGAATCCGACAAGCCGCCCCTGATCCTCTGGAATCATCGGTGGGACTTCGACAAAGACCCCGACGCTTTTGTCGACAGCCTGTTGCAGCTTGCCGATGCCGGATTCGACTTCCGCGTCGCCATAACCGGCGAGACTTTCGGACAACTGCCCGCCGCATTCGAGCGCGCCCGCGATGCGCTGGGCAGCCGCTTGATTCAGCTGGGCTTCGTCGATTCGTTCGCGGATTACGCTCGTCTGCTCTGGCAAGCGCATTATGTGGTGAGCACAGCCAAGCAAGAGTTCTTCGGCGTTTCAGTCTGCGAGGCCATCTATTGCGGCTGCATACCTATCCTGCCCGACCGCCTCAACTATCCGCATTTGCTCACGGCTGAACTCAAGCCAGCCTGTCTTTACAAGCGTGACCGCCTGACGGCTCAATTGGGCTATCATCTGGAGGGTGATTCGCAATTGGATACGACGGCGCTACGCGACAAGATCGCTGAATTCGACTGGCGAAACCTGGCGCCGCGCTACGATGATGAGTTGGAGGCTTTGGCTAATCGTCATCGCTCACGCCTTGATCGGCGCCGTTTGAGCTAGCGGCATCATTGTTCGAGTCCACGCCATCCGCCTCGTCCAGCAGCAACTCGATCTCCTCCAAACTCAATTCGAACTGCCGCGGCATTCCTTCGTCCTCAGTTTGAGGCTCGACGCTGGGCGCGATTGGCGCCTGCGCCGCGGCGACGGCGGCCTCGATTCGTTTTCGGTAGCGGGCGATGCCGACGACGCGCTCCCCTTCTCGCAGTTTGATTGCGATGCTGCCGCCTGGTCCCGCCCGCTTGATCATCTTTGCCGCCCCCAGCGAAATCGTTCGGGCTTTGCCTTTGTTGGTCAAAACCAGAATTTTGTCGTCCAGGCGCCCAACCGTCGCCGCGACGACGTCCGGCGCGCCATCTTCACGCTTCATCGAAATGACGCCAACGCCCCCGCGGCCTTGCTTGCGATACTCCTCCATGCGCGAAATCTTGGCAATCCCGTCAGCGGCGATATTCCACACGTACAAACTGTCATCGGCCAGCGAAGCCGCCACGACTCGGTCGCCCTTTAGCGCCAATCGCATCCCCAGATTGCCGCCCGAATTCAAGCTTCTCGGCAGCACATCGTCCTCGTCAAATCGGATAGCGTACCCGCGCGCGGTGGTCAACAGCAGGTCGTTCTCTCCCGCGCTATATAACACATCGACGATTCTGTCGCCCTTCGCCAGCTTCATCACACGAAACTCGCGCGACATCACACCGGGCAAATTGGAGGCATGCAGGCGCTTGACACGGCCGGCGGCGGTAACAAAAAAGATGAATCCATCCTCCAGTTCCATCGGCAGACAGAGGAAGGTCGCGAGCTTCTGTCGGCTGGCAATAGCAACCAGATCGCTAAAGCGCGTACCCAGCGAAGCCTCGGCCACTGCCGGAATTTGCTGGACGGGCATGGTTGCGCAATAGCCATTTGTGGCGAAGAGATACAACACCTGCGATGTCGTGCTGTGCTGAAGCGAACGCGGCGGGGCTTTGGTCGCGCTCGTCACCCGCGGCGGCTCATCCAGCGCCGTCCGGCCCAGATGCCCCTTCACACTGAGCATCACGACGGTGTTTTCCTCCGGCACCAGAAAATCGGCTTGGGTCACTCCGGTCGCCACTCCCTCCGCCAACATGCTGCGGCGCGCATCGCCGTAATCACGTTTGACGCTTTCCAATTCCTCCGCGATGTGATTGCGCTGCTTTAGCGGGCTCGCCAACAACTCCTCCAGCGACTTGATCAGCTTGATCTTGTCCTTGTATTCGTCACGGATCCTCCGCATTTCCAGCGACGCCAATCGCCGCAGCGCCATATCGAGAATCGCGCTCGCCTGGATTTCCGTCACTTTGAAATTCTTGATCAGATTCTTGCGCGCCGTCTCGCTGCTGCGCGATTTGCGTATCGTTTGAATCACCGCATCAAGACTGTCCAGCGCAATGATCAACCCCTCCAGCACGTGCGCCCGTTCTTTGGCGCGCGCCAGATCGAAGCGGCTGCGGCGCCGCACCACATCCAGCCGATGATCCAGAAAGGCGCGCAGCGCCTGCTTTAGTGTCAAGGTGCGCGGCTGTCCATCCACCAGCGCCAGCATAATGATGCCGTAGGTCGATTGCAGCGGCGTCAGCTTGAAGAGCGACGACAGAACCTCGGTCGGATCGGCGCCACGCTGCAGCTCTATCACCAGGCGTACCGAGTTTTGCCGGTCCGATTCATCGCGTAAATCCGCCAAGCCATCCAATTTGCCGGAACTGACCAATGATGCAATGCGCTCGATCAAGCTGGTTTTGTTGGTCTGATACGGCAACTCGCTGACGATGATGCGCGATTTGCCTCGGCCCATATCCTCAACGTGCACCTTGGCGCGCAGCGTGATCTTGCCGCGCCCGGTCGCGAAGGCCGTCCGCAGCATGTCTTCCTCGCCGCGCATTTTGTAGATCACGCCACCGGTCGGGAAATCCGGACCCAAGACGAAGCGCATTAATTCATCGACATCGATATCATCTAGCCGCTCCCACTGCCGCAACAGATGGACCAGCGCGTCGCAAATCTCGCCCAGATTATGTGGCGGAATATTGGTGGACATGCCCACCGCGATGCCGGAGGCGCCATTCACCAGCAGGTTCGGTACCACGGACGGCAGCACTGACGGTTCGCGTAGCGTGCCATCGAAATTCTCGACAAAGTCAACCGTGTCCTTGTTGATATCAATCAGCAGCTCGCGGCCGACGTTCGCCATTCGCGCTTCGGTGTAGCGCATGGCTGCCGCGCCATCGCCATCAATGCTGCCGAAGTTGCCCTGTCCGTCGATCAGCATGTACCGCATGGAGAAATCCTGCGCCATGCGCACCATGGTGTCATACACCGCCGCATCGCCGTGCGGATGATACTTGCCCAAGACCTCGCCAACGATGCGGGCGCTCTTCTTGTAGGCGCTCTCCGGATCCATGCCCATATCGTGCATGGCATACAGAATGCGACGATGAACCGGCTTTAGACCATCACGCGCGTCAGGCAGCGCTCGCGATACGATGACGCTCATCGCATAGCTGAGATAGGCATCCCGCATTTCGCGTTCGATGTTCACTTTGTGAATGACATGATCGGTCATGCGCAGACCCCAATTAACCCTGGATGAGTTCAGTCGTCGAACAAACGCATTCAGCGCACAGCACAATAACGGCGCAAACTATATTGGTTGAGTTATCTTGTAATGAATCACAGGCGGTGGAGCACGCTTCAAGCCTTCATTGTAGAATGCAATCCAACACGGTGTCAAATGATTCCGCCTGGCGTCGCCGACTCCCGAGCCCGCATGCGTCAAGCCGCCCTTGACCAATTCATGATATGAAGCCGATTTTTGCTATGGTAGACTGCGGCGCATGACATCGCGATCCCACATGGTTGTCTTTTCGTCGATGCTGCTCAGTCTCGCATTTCTGCTTGTTGGCTGTGCCCGCGAAGAGCCCGAGCCGACCATCGCCGTTGCTCTCCCATTGAGAATCACCGCCGAAGTCACCGCGGCCAGTTCCCCAACCGCCATACAAGCAGTCTCGGATATCCCGGCCGTCGATGCCAGACCGCTGGCCACGCTGGACGCCGAAAGCGCCCCAATTGTCGCCGCCACCCTTGCCGCAGCACCCACCGACCGAAGCAGTGAAACCCGCGCTTTCATCGGACCGATCATCGATCAAGATTACGAGATTCCGCCAACCAATACGCCCAGGCCCACCGGTTTTCCAACGCCAATCGGCGCGACCGTGCTGCCCTCGCCCGCGCCCGCCATTGTTACAACGGCGCTGCCCATCGATCAGATTCAACTCGACGGCAGCCGCATGGGCATCCAAGCGCATTACAACTTTGATGTCGGCGGCTGGGACCGCACCTTGAGACAGATCGCGCCGCTCCGCATGGGCTGGATCAAGCTGCAAGCCGCCTGGGAATGGCTGCAGCCGGACTTTCCCGGCCAATTCGAAGCCAATTTCCGCCTTTTCCAATTGCATATCCAGGAAGCCAAGAAACGCGGCAACAAGGTCCTGCTCAGTATCGCCAAGGCGCCGGACTGGGCGCGCAATATCGATCGCAGCGCCGACGGCCCGCCCGATGACCTCGGCCAGTTGGCCGGATTCATCGCGGTGCTTCTGGACAAACTCGGGCCCTACATTGATGCCATTGAAATCTGGAATGAACCGAATCTCAAGCGAGAATGGTCGGGCAATCACCCCTTCAACGGCGCCGCTTACATGGAGCTCTTTCGCGTCGGATACGATGCCGTGCGCGCCTATTCGCCCAACATCACGGTGATTACCGCCGGTCTCGCGCCCACCGGCAACTCAGACAGCGTCTCGGTGGATGATCGTACCTTCCTGCGACAAATGTATCAGGCGGGATTGGCGAGCTACACGGATATCGCGATCGGCATCCATCCTTACAGCTGGGGAAATCCGCCCGATTTCGTCTGCTGCAACAATGTAGACGGGCAAGGCTGGGACGATCGACCGCAGTTCTTCTTCCAGCAGACCATCAGCGACTACAGCGCTATCATCCGCGCCAACGGTCACCGCGTACAGATGTGGGCGACCGAATTTGGCTGGGCCACCTGGGATGGCTATCCCAACGAGCCGCCCGATCCCTGGATGCGCTACAACTCGCCGCTCGATCAGATGAACTATACCTTGCGCGCCTTTCAGATCGGTCAATCGCGCCCCGATATCGCCGTCATGATCTTGTGGAATCTGAGCTTCGCCGAGGAACTTACCATCAGCCAGCGCAGCGAGCTGGCGGCGTACAGTTTGCTCTACCCAGTCTTTGACGGCAGCATAAACCGCCGCGAACGCCCCCTCTACCAGGCGCTGGTTTCACGCCCCTGATTTGCCCGCCTAATCAAACCGAACGTAGGGGCGACTTTGCGAGTCGCCCGCCTTAGCATAGCAATAGACTATGTCATCTGTGGATTCGCCGCTTGAATTTTAGAACTGCCTCCTCAATCGACGATTCGAGGAGGCACTCTGGGGGATGCGTCAGATTTCGCGCGATTGCGCGCAAACTTCTTACCTGCCCTACAGGTCGCTCAGAATATTCTCGAAGTCGTCCTGATCGCCCAATTCGTCAAAGTCGAGCGCGCCCTGCGCTTCCAGCGTGACCGCGGGCGCAACCGCCTGACGATCCTGATAGATGTGGAAGCCCGTGCCGGCTGGAATCAGCTTGCCAATGATGACGTTCTCTTTCAAACCGTGCAGGGGATCAACTTGACCGTCAATCGCCGCTCCAGCCAATACCTTGATTGTGTGCTGGAAACTCGCCGCCGACAAATAGCTCTCCGTACTCAGCGCCGCCTTGGTTATGCCCAGCAAGACCGGAGTACCGGCTGCCGGTTCCATATCTTCCGTGATCAGCCGCTCGTTGATCTCCAGCAACTTCAGCGCATCGATCAGCTCGCCCGGCAGCAAGTCGCTGTCGCCGCTCTTGGTGATCTGAACCTTGCACATCATTTTGCGTATCACCGTCTCAAAGTGCTTGTCGGCGATGTTCACACCCTGGCTGCGATACACTTCCTGAATCTCGCTCAACAGATACAGCTGCGTGGCGTTGGCGCCCAACACCCTCAGGATGCGGTGCGGATTCTTGGAACCCTCGGTGAGCTGTTCGCCCTCTTTCACCGTCATGCCATCGAAGATATTCTTGCGCAAGCGCGCATTGGCCGGAATCTCGTACTCCTGCTCCTCTTTCCGCTCTTGACGGATGAAGACCGTATGATCTTCCAGGTGCACGGTGCCCGACAGCGACGCCTTCAATTCTTCTCCGTTCAGCTTGGCTACCACAGCGCCTTCTGAAATATCCTGGCTGTCCGCGACGCAGATTTCCCATGCTTCCGGCACGACATGCGTTTCGTTGAGCATCTCGCTATCGATGACCGTGGCCAGCAGCACCTTATCATTGCCATCGCCGCGCTCCGTCAGGCGCAAGACGCCGCCGATATCCGTCGTCACCGCTTCGCCTTTGGGTTTGCGCCGCGCCTCGAACAGCTCCTCCACGCGCGGCAGACCGCTGGTGATGTCACCGCGCGATTCCGCCGTGCCGCCGCTGTGGAAGGTGCGCAGCGTCAACTGCGTGCCCGGCTCGCCGATCGATTGCGCGGCGATAATGCCGACTGCCGAGCCGATCCCGACCATATCGCCGGTGCCCAAATCGCGTCCATAACACAAGGCGCAGACGCCGTGAATCAAATCGCAGGTCAAGGGGCTGCGGACCAACACCGTTTCAAGCGAGGAATTCTGAATGGCCTTCGCGACATCTTCGTCGATAAGTTCATTGCGCGCGACAATTGCGTTCCCGCTCTCGGGATCAAAGACATCTTCCGCAGCGCATCGGCCGACAATGCGTTCCTCTACGCTCTGGCCGGCAATATCATCTTCCCGCCGGATAACAAGCCCGCGATGTGTATTGCAATCCCAGCGATTGACGATCATATCTTGCGCCACATCGACCAGACGCCGCGTCAGATAGCCGGCGTCGGCCGTGCGCAGCGCCGTATCGGCCAGACCCTTGCGCGCGCCGTGAGTGGAAATGAAGTATTCCAGGGCATTGAGCCCTTCGCGGAAATGACTGCGGATCGGCAAGTCGATGATGCGACCTGACGGATCCGCCATCAATCCGCGCATGCCCGCCAATTGGGTGATGGGGCCAAAGCCGCCCTTCGTCGATCCGGATATCGCCATGATCGCGATCGGACCATAGGGATCCAGCGTATCGCGAATCCGATCCTGCAAGTGCTCCTTGGCGCGATCCCATTCTTCGATCGTGATCTGATATCGCTCTTCTTCGGTCATCAAGCCGCGGCGGAAGTCGCGCTCGGCGCGCGTGACCACCTCGTCAGCCTGCTTCAGTATCTCGGCGCGTTCATCGGGAACGGTCAAATCACTGACGGCGATGGTCGTGCCCGAAATTGTCGCATAATGGAATCCGTAGTTCTTGATCGCATCGACTACTTCCGTCGTGCGCTCGGCGCCAATGACCTGATAGCAGCGCGCAACCAGCGTCTGCAGACCCTTCTTGCCCATGGTCTCCTGCTGGAAGCGCATTTCGTCCGGCAAAATGCGATTGAAAACGGCGCGGCCAATCGTGCAGATTTCCGGCTCGTCCTGTGGACCACGATCATCGTATACGTTGCCCAACAGAATCGGCGTATGCAGGTTTACCAGTCCAAGGCGATAGAGGTATTCCACCTCGTCCATGTCGACGACGACGCGCCGCTCATGCAAATTGGTGATCTCAAGCTGATCGTCCAAACCCTTGGCGCGCAGGTACTTGCGCATCTCGTAAGCGTTGGCCAGCATGCAATCGATCTCGCCATCCAGAAGCGCCTGCACCGTCCGGTCCACTGCCGTCTCAATCACCTGCGGCCGTCCGTTGGCATCCGGAGTTGTCTTGTCCAGATACAGTTGGCTGTTGGTGATTTTACGAAACTGCGCGTAATAGTATCCGTTCGAGCGAAAGGCGATGCCCACCTTGTATTCGCCCGCATACAAGTTCTGTTCGCTGCGGAACTCTCCGGCGCGCGATTTCAACGCCACGATCTCGACGGTCGGATCCATTGTCAGATAATAATTGCCCAACACCATATCTTTGGACGGACCCACAATCGGCATGCCATCCGATGGCTTGAGCAAGTTGCGCGTGCTCAACATCAATTCACGCGCTTCCGTAACCGCTTGTTCGCTCAAAGGCACATGCACCGCCATTTGGTCGCCATCGAAGTCGGCGTTAAAAGCGGAACACACCAATGGGTGAATCTGAATCGCTTTGCCTTCGACCAACAGCGGCTCAAACGCCTGTATGCCCAGTCGATGCAAGGTCGGCGCCCGATTGAGCAAGACCGGCCGCTCGCGAATCACCTCTTCAAGCACTTCCCAAACTTCCGGCCGTTCGCGCTCAATGATGCGCTTGGCGCCCTTCACATTGCTGGCATAGTTGTATTTGACCAAACGGCTGATGACGAAGGGACGATACAGCTCCAGCGCCATCGTCTTGGGCAATCCACATTGATGCAGCTTCAGCTTGGGACCAATTACAATCACCGAGCGGCCCGAATAATCGACGCGCTTGCCCAACAGGTTGCGGCGGAAGCGCCCCTTCTTGCCCTTGAGCATATCGCTCAACGATTTCAGCTCGCGGCGTCCGCGCCGGCTGAGCGCCTTGCCCCGCTGGCTGTTGTCGATCAAGCTATCGACAGCCTCCTGCAGCATGCGCTTTTCGTTGCGCACGATGACATCGGGAGCGCCCAAATCGAGCAAGTGTTTCAAGCGGTTGTTGCGATTGATGACGCGGCGGTACAAGTCATTGAGATCGCTGGTGGCGAAGCGCCCGCCATCCAACTGCACCATCGGCCGCAAATCGGGCGGGATCACCGGCAAGACCGTCATAATCATCCATTCGGGACGATTGCCTTGCGGTTCGTTTTCCTGGTTCGTCTCATCCGTATCGGTTACGGTGGTCCGGCTGTTGCGCAAGCTCTCGACCACCCGCAGCCGTTTCGTCGCCTTGCGGCCCCGCTGCTTGGAGCGCGTGGTCCGCATCTCCGTCCACAACTCTTCCGCCAGCTTGGCCAGGTTCAAGTTGCTCAGGATCTCGTAAAAGGCTTCGGCGCCCATATTGGCCTGGAAGACATTGCCAAACTTGCCTTTGAGCTCGCGATAACGGCTCTCCGAAAGAAACTGCAGCACATGCAATTCTTCCAGTTCTTTGACCTGCTCTTTCACCTTCTCGCGCAGATCCTTCACGCGGTCATCCAATTCCGTGAGATGTTCTTCCATCGTGCTGTCGACATCAAGATTGGCCGTGTCAACGTCGCCGCTGATATTGGCGATTTCAGTCTGCGTGACATCCTCAATCTCATGCTGAATCTTGCTGAGATTCTCATTGACCAATGTTTGTATGCGCGAGATATGCTCGTTGGTGATTTCCTCGCCCTGGCTCACGACCAGCGCCTCTGTCGTTTCCAGCGTGATGTCTTCCGGCGCCGGCTGACCCAGCAAGTTCTCAACTCGGGTTTGCGCCGCCTGCGCCTCGCTCATCACCGCATCGCTCAGCCGCGCCAATTCCGCATCAAAATGCGACCGGATTGCCGACACTTTGCTGTCGAATTCCTCCGCCATCTGATCACGGTTGTCTTTCAATTCGCTGATCTGTTCATCGATCTCGCCGGCAAGTTCCTGTTCCTTGGTGGCGAGTTCTTTCTCAATGCGCGCGATCGCCTTGCTGCGGGCATCTTCGTCAACTTGTGTCACCACATATTGCGCGAAGTACAGCACGCGATCGAGATTGCGCCGGCTGACATCCAGCAGCAAACCCAAATAGCTCGGCACGCGCCGCGTATACCAAACATGCGCGACCGGCGCCGCCAATTCAATATGCCCCATTCGTTCGCGACGCACCGACGAACGCGTGACCTCTACGCCGCACTTGTCACAGATAATCCCGCGATAGCGAATATTCTTGTATTTCCCGCAATAACACTGCCAATCACGCGTCGGACCGAATATCCGCTCACAAAAAAGGCCGTCCATTTCCGGACGCAAGCGTCGATAATTGATCGTTTCCGGTTTCGTCACTTCCCCGTATGACCAGGAACGGATCTGTTCCGGAGAAGCCAGGCTGATACGTAACGCGCTAAAGTCTTTCGCCTCCAAGGCGTAACCTCCTATGCGCTATGATGCTAATGATTGAATCGTGATGAATGAATGATCCGTGAGCGATACGTCCACCATTAATGCAAATAAGGCAACAGCATAACTATACCTGCGCCTCACAGCTATCGTGACATCTCTTCACTTTTCATATGAGACACATTGTACCGCGACCATATGGTCGCTGTCAAGATATGAAAGCGTACCCCGGCGCGGTACAATGCGCTGTCGATTCAGCCTCCCCTATTCGTCCGCCGATCCCGCCATCATTTCCAGCATGGCGTTGATGACCGTCTCCGGCTCGGCGCGGAAAATGGCGTGCTGATTTGTCTCTGCCCAAATCACGCGCGGGTTGTTGGAATAGGCAGTATTGGCGATCTGGCCGGTGCTAAACATCCACGAACGCGATTGCGCTACCGGTTCCGCGCTTGGGTCGTCCGCCGCAATGATGGCGGTAATCGGCATATCCGTCTGCGTGATTACCGCCTTAACCTGATCAGAATTCACGCCCATCACGCCGTACAGTGTTTCCCACATGTAGGTGTACCAATAGTGCGGATTATGCAAGATGAGGTTGTAATACAATTCCCCATACAGCTCGGAAGAGGTCGCATTAAACCACCAGGATATATCGTCATACAGCAACTCGCCCGCCGCTGCCGCTTCCGCATAACCTCGCACCGTTTCCAGCCAGCTCACCTGCCCGGCCGGGCTTTGGCCTGTGCCAAAAGGATAAGTCTCCATCACCCAGCGATCGTAATCCAATCCACAAGCATCCATCAAAACCAGGCCCAAGACCATATCCGGGTTCTCCGCCGCGTAGATCTGGGCGATCGGCGCGCCACAAGACCACGCCAAGATATAAAACGGCTCGGATTCGCCCAGCGCATCAAGCAATTCCGCGAATTCCTGGGCGGAGTTGTACGCTGTGCGGTCAGAGCCGTTGGGCGCGCTCCAGCCCATGCCCGCGCGATCATAGGCACAAACGCGGCTGTGTTCTCCTAGCTGGTCTTGGAACGGCTGCCAAGTGACTACCATCGCCGCCCAACCGTTCTCCAGCCAAATCGTGGGGCTGCCTTCTCCAACGCAATGCACGAGGACATCGCGACCGTTAACAGCGACCAATTCGCCGATGAAGGGTTCTCCCAAATCAGGAGCCATATCGTCTTGAGCGATCGTCGCACTCGTCCAAAACAACGATACTATGAGCAGCAGGGCAAGTATTATTCTACGCCTATTCATTGTAAAACCTCCAAATCTCGTCTCAATTGCAGTTCACATACATGTGACCCAACCTTGATGTTATCACCGCGCCAAGTACACTTCAAATCCTCCCTCCATTTGGCGCTTGCTGCCCATAATTTCGATCGCGAACCTGTGCTACAATGCCCATCGAACGCATCGCATCGGAGCGCGCTCGTGACACCACTGCTCAATGTCGATTCCGCCCTGGCGAACATATTGTCAGACGTCAAGCGCTTGCGTCCGGAGAGCGTCTCACTGATCGACGCGCTTGATCGCGTCATCGCCGACGACATCGCCTCGCCGATCAATCTGCCGCCTTTCGACAATTCCGCCATGGACGGCTACGCCATCTGCCACGAGGACAGCAGCGGCGCCAACCCCGACAATCCCGTGGCCTTGTCTGTCGTCATGGACATTCCTGCCGGCAGCGCGCCACAAACGGCGTTGACGCCGGGCAACGCCGCCCGCATTATGACCGGCGCTCCCACGCCGCCCGGCGCCACCGCCGTCATCGCCGTTGAAGATACCGACGACAACTGGAATCGCGGCGAGCAGTCGGCCCCGCCCGCGCGCGTGTCGATTCTCAAGCGCGCCCAGCGCGGTGAAAATATTCGGCAGGCGGGCGAAAATATCGCGCAAGGCGAGACCATCATGCCGGCCGGCACATTGATCCGTCCCGCCGAGCTCGGCATGCTGGCGGCCATCGGCTGCGCCCAGGTATCGGTCATTCGCAAGCCCAAGGTCGTCATTCTCAGCAGTGGCGATGAACTTGTCGATGTCTATCAACCCTTGGAACCGGGCAAGATCCGCGATACCAACAGCTACACGCTGGCCGGCCTGATTCGAGACGCGGGCGGCCTGCCGCTGCGGCTGCCTATCGCGCAAGACTCTCTGGATTCAATTCGAACCTTGTATCGCCGCGCCCTGGAAATCGACCCCGATTTGATCATCAGCACCGCCGGCGTTTCGGTTGGCGCAGCCGATCTGGTCAGAGTTGTCATGAGCGAGCTGGGCGATATCGATTTCTGGCGCATCAACATGCGTCCAGGCAAACCGCTGGCTTTCGGCAAGATGCAGGGTGTACCGTTTTTCGGACTGCCCGGGAATCCGGTGTCGACCATGGTCACTTTCGAAGTCCTCGTGCGTCCCGCGCTGGCGAAGATAGCCGGGCGCGACTTCAAATGTCGCACGGTCAAGGCCACCATTGACGGAGACATGCGTTCCGACGGTCGCCGCAGCTACAATCGCGTAACCTTGTCTCGCGCAAACGGCGGCATCATCGCCACCTCCACCGGCATCCAAAGCTCGGGCGCGCTAATGTCTATGGTCTTGGCTGACGGATTAGCGATTATCCCGGAAGGCGTCACGCGGCTGCCATCGGGAAGCGAGGTGACCGTCCTGCTCTTGCGCGCGCTGGACTAGCAGCCGTTGGCAACTCCTGCCTTGACCTGCGCAAGGCGGTAAACTTGAGGGTGAAAAGCGTGACCACAGTACGCCGCATACAATTCCTATCAGTCGCATTTGGCCTGCTGGTCAGCGGTTACTTGAGTTACCTAAAGATCGTCGATGCGCCATCAGTTTGTCTGAAGTCCGGTCCCTTCAATTGCGATGTCGTCCTGAATTCGCGCTATTCAGAGGTTTCCGGCATCCCGATCGCCTGGCTCGGCTTCGCGGTTTACCTGCTGATTGGCGCGCTCATGCTAATGGCGCCGCGGCAGCAATTCCTGCGGCAATACGGCGCGCTTTTCACGTTTGGAATCGGCCTGTTCGCCTGGCTGTTTTCGATGTGGCTGGTCTACGTTCAAGTGGCGCTGCTCGGCGCGCTTTGCCCCTGGTGCCTGTCGCACGAGATCAACTTTACGCTGCTGTTTGCCTTGGTCTGCCTGCGGCTCTATCGTGATTTGGCGGAACCTGCCAATCCAAAACGAGAGACGCCGTAGCCGTCTCTCGCCATCACGTCTGTAGCAATTGAGTTAGGGTGTCGAACCGCGCAAAGTGCGTGAGAGGATCGCTTCCTGCTGCTCGCGATAGTTGCGGCTCCCGCCTTGACGGCCGCCGGCGCGAGATTGCTTGTCAACGCCGCCTTCCATCGCGCGCCGGAATGCTTGCGCCATCGATGTCGGCACCGCTTCGTCGGCTTCGCTCTCGTCGACTTGTGCTTCGCGCGCGTCCATTGTCATCTTCATCGACAAGTCGATCTTTCGTGGCCGACCGCTCTTTTTGATTACGCGAACATCGACTTCCTGGCCGACGCTGACGACTTCGCCCGGCGATCTCACATAGCCATCCGCCATCTCCGAAACATGCACCATGCCCGGGCGCTCAGCGCCGAAATCGACGAAGACGCCAAAATCTTCCACGCGCACCACCTGACCGGTGAATACTTGCCCTTGCTTAATCGTCTGCCAAGGCACATCCGGAGGCCGTTCCATCGTCAAGGCGACATGACCGTCTTTGCGGGACTTCAATACGAAAGCCTGAATCTCGTCGCCGCTCCGCACGACTTCTTCGAAACTTCGCCCGTCGCCGCGAGCGAGCTGCGAGATATGCAGCAGGGCGTCTTGCCCGGTGCCAATATCGATCAACGCGCCGTATAAGCCAACGTGCTTGACCTTGCCCTGGACTTCCGCGCCGATGTCAAGCGATCTCGATTGCTCCGCCATCTTGCCCCCGCTCCTTCCCGATCTGCCCGGCAATATCGCGCCTCACAAGCGCTTTAGCCGGTTCCGCACAACGCTTCGTCATCGGCAAACTCGCCGACATAATCATAATTCTCGTCGATGTAACTGCTGTAAGACTGGAATCCAGCCCAATCATACAAGCTGGAACAAGAGAGCAAAGTGTCCATCTCTGACTGCGCCATCAGCATCACGCCGAAGATTTCGCTGCTGGAGGACAATATTCCGGATTCGGCGCCGGCCACAAAAGCGTAAACCACCATCGGCACATCTTCAAATACCAGCGCCATATACGCCTGATCGGCCGCCGGGCTATCCCCACCGACATAAACGGGTTCGCCATGCGCATCCATCACCGGTCCCAAGGTCACTTGGGGCGCCAGCTGCAGCAGCATCGACGTGACCGTCTGGCCGTCCCGGCTGAAGACCTGGCAGCAAACTTGCCCTTCTTCGGGAGTGAAGCCGAATATGCGCGCGGGATTGCCTTCCTGCTGTTCGGCTTCTTCAATGTTCTGATAGCGCCAGTCGTCCTCAATCATCGTCTTGGCATCGACATAGGCGGTCTCGCCCGGGATTATCTCGTTCCAGCATGGCGCTTCGCAAGGTTCGCCACTGAGCAGGCTCAGATCTTTCAGCTTGGTCTCATCCAGCAAGCGGATTTCCGGCGAGCAAGCTACCGCCGTCAAGCAGACAAGAAACAAGAGCAAGGCGCGATTCATTTCCATTCGCTTTCGCATGATCTCAAGCGGCAACAGGCGAAGACTATAACAGAGGCATACCGCTTTGCATAGTACAGGAACGACGCCGTCCAAGCGTTGGCGGACGATGACAAGCGATGAGCGGCATATCAGCGCCGCTCTCGAAGCCTAGCTTTGCTCAAGCGTCAGCGAATAGTTGCCGATGGTTCCGCCAAAACGTGTGCCAAAGCGCGTCGCGATGACCGTATACGGGCCGTTTTCCGGCAGTACCACCTCGCTGATGATGGCATCCGTGCTGCGCCCGCTCGTCCCCAACAGGACAGGATCCCCATCATCGTTTGCGGCGATTTCCAAGAAACTCGGGCTGATCAGATACAGGTTTGCATCGAGCGCCGATGTCGTCGCCGACATGCGGATCGTCACCGTATCACCGGCCGCGCCTTGGAAACTGTAAACGTCAAAGCTGTTTGAAGGCGTAATCGTGCCGCTGACCGTCTCGCCGCTTGCGATTTCCGGCGCGCTGAAAGATTCGTCTTGCCACGGCAAGCTATTGCTGCCGCCGTCGATGAAACCGCCTTCACCACGGGTCGCGGTCGCATCGGGCAGGATCGTGAAGTTGGTGACAAAGCGCTGATTGGGCAGCGGGAAGCGCCGCTCCACCGCGATCTGCTGGCCCCGCACCTCGATCACCAGCGTAAACTCGACCGCCGGCGGCTGCTCAACGCAAGTATTCTGATACCAGACCTCGACCTCATAGGTGCCGGGGCGCATCCGCCCCACCGGCCAATAGATGTAGGAAACGGGCGCGCCGGAGGCTGCGGGGATGCAATTGACGTTGCCCGCCTCCTGCAAGATGCCGCCGCTGTTGCTCAAAGGCACATCGTCAAATACCACCCCGCCAACCGGATCGCGCACCAGCAACTGCAGGTCGGCGCTCGTGCCCCAGACCAGCGTCACTTCAATATCGCCTTGCGGCAACTCCAGCGCCGTCAGATCTGGCGAGAGATCACCGGACAGTCCGCTGAGCGTCAGTTGGAATTGCCCCTCGGTTCCGCCGATTTCCTTGCCATAGCGCGTCGCGATGATGGTATAGGTTCCGCTGTTCAGGAGGCGCGCGTTGCTGATCGACGAATTTGTGGTGCCGACCCCGTCATCGTTTACGTTGACCACCGCGCCCGTTGAATCCACGATTTGCAGCAACGTATCAAGGTTGGGACCAATCGCCTGCATATCCAACGAGATCACATCGCCGCTGACGCCGGCGAATGAATAGGTCACATAGGGCGATTCATTGGTGATCGCGCCCGTGACCGGAACATCACGCGAGATAGGCAGCGGAATATTGCTTCCGATGTTGAAACCGCTCGGGAGCCGCGTCAGGCTGGAATCCGGATAGACCCCGCCCGGGCTCACCGTAGCCGCGCCATCGCCAGCAATGACGAAGCGGGAGACGTATACGCTGTCTTGGCCCGGGCTCGGCGGCGAGAGCGTGCCGCCTATCGTGCCGCTCAAGGCGCCGTCTACCCGTACCTGTACCGAAAATGCCACCGACCCGACGGCGCTGTCGCAAGCTTCCCGGTAGAACACCAACACCTCGTAACTCCCGGCCGGCAAAAAGCCCGGTTGCCAGGTCGCCGTCTCGATCGGACTTGGGCTGATGACCTGGCAAAATCCGTTGGCGTCAAATCCGAATTCGCCGCCGTTGTTGGTCGTCCGCGAATCCCAATACAAGGTCTCGCCGGATGGATCGCGCACCTGCAGGTTCAAGTCCGCCGCGCCGATCCAGTTCAAACTCACTTCGATTCCAGCCGCGAGCAGCAGTTGTCCCGGCACATCGACCGCGGTCGATGCCGCATCCGCGTCACCCGCGCTCGCATCAATTTGACCAATGTCCAAACTTATGTCTACCGACGTCGCCGCTGTGCTGCTGCCGGCTGCAAAGTAAACAAATGCCAAATAACGACCACCGGCCGCGAGCGGCGCGCCGTCGATCCGCGTATGCCCGTCGGCGGCGTTATGTCGCGCGCTGGCGATCTCATTGCCGTTGGAATCTGCTAACAGCACGTTTAACTCGCTGCCCAACATGCTGTCGGCAACCAGCGTCGCCGACGAACCCACCGCGGCATCAAATACGTATGTCAACGCGGTCCGGTCAGGGCCCATCGTGTCGCTGATCGTCGTGCCAGATACCAGCGTGCGAGACGGATCCTGCGCGGTCAGCGGCGCTGCGACCATCAGCAGCAACACCATCAGCGCCGCCAAAGACATAGCGCATCGGCCTCTCGTCATTAGTATAGTGTCAGTCATAGGAGTTGCCTTCCCCTCTGATCGCGCGCCGGATCCGCTTCTCTGACAGGCTCGATTCAGATTTTCTATTCACAATTGCCGGCCGGCATCGAGCTTCGCCGACCCTTCCGCTTTGACGCGATTTATCGGCAAGTCTAGCCCATAGCCCTACGATGCGCCATACAATCCGCCTACGCTTGCCTGACGCCAATTCCGCAGCCGTCGGCGGCCCGCCAATTGATGCGGTCCTCGAAAACCTAGCATTTACGCGGCTTTCAGCGACACGCGCCATCGCTTATTCATTCTACAGTCAAACGTCAATGCCTTCAATCAAAAATCGAGCCTATCCAAACCGACCCTATAATCTTGGACAAACGCGATCAATTGGCGGCAGCCAACCAGCCGAGGAGCTTGATCATGAAACGCGTTATCGCAATATTGATTTCGATAAACCTGATTCTTGTTTCCACAACGACGCTTGCGCAACAAGCGCGGGAGGCGGCGCCTGTCGTCCAACCCGGGGATACTCATAATGGCGATACTCACGTCGTCAGCTACGGCGAAACACTCGGCGGCATTGCCGAATTCTACGGCATCGACCTGTACGATCTGATGAGGCTCAATGGCCTTTACAGCCATGTCATCTTTCCGGGTCGCGTCCTGCAATTGCCGACGACCTCGTCGACAAGCGCCGAAACTGATACATTGTCGCAGCCAGAGACCAGCCCCGGCAAACACGTCGTCAGATTTGGCGAGACGCTTGGCGCCATCGCCGTGAGCTACGGAATCGATCTCAACGCGCTCATCATCGAAAACGGCATCTTTGGGCATATCATCTATCCCGGACAAGTTTTGATTTTGCCCGGCACGACGGCGGAAGCCTCGGATCCCCCGCCGGCCAGCGATCCCGTTGCGGTTGGGGTTGAAGAGCCCATAATCCCCAACCAGGTGACCTATGTCATTCGTCGGGGCGATACGCTCAGCGAACTGGCGCAAGCCCACGGCATCACGTTGCTGACACTGATGCGCGCCAACGACATTTACTATCCGCACCACATCTTTGTCGGCCAGCAATTGCAGGTGCCGTCAACGACATCGTTGCGCCTGACGGTGGACAATGTCGAACCCTTCATCGATAACAGCACGTCCGCCTCCGACGCCGGTCCGCTTGATAACGCGGAGGAAGAGTCGACAGCGCCTGTTGAGGCGGCGCCAGTCGCGCTTGCTGAGGCGGAGCCGGCAGCGCCTGTTGAGGCAGAGGTCGAGCCGCCCGCCGTCACCGGGCCGCCCCCCGATCATTTCGAGCATACGGTGCAATTTCGCGAGTCGCTCAGCGTCATCGCCAAACACTATGGCGTCTCGATGGAAGCAATGATGCGCGCCAATGGCATCGCCGACGCCAACCGCATCAATCAAGGACAGACGCTCTGGATTCCGCCGACAGCCATTACGCGCGAGCCGCCGTCTCCGCCGGCAGCGCCAATTGCGCCGGTCGAAGTCACCACGACTGAAGCCGCTCCCAGCGTCATTACGCCCGGAGGTCGCGAACAATACACCGTTCAGCGCGGCGATTCCTTGTCAATGGTTGGCAGCAGGCTGGCGACAGACTGGCTGGTGATGGCGCAAATCAATGGCCTCGCCGCTCCCTACAACTTGCACGCCGGCATGGTGCTGCTGGTCCCGAACAGCGACGACCTGGTCAGATTGGGATCGACCCACGCCAGAACCCGGCTGTCGACAGTACCGGCGCCGGGCGCGCATGTGGGCGTGGGACGCGAGTTCGTCGTCGTCCTGAGCACACAGATGGCTTATGCCTACGAAGACGGCATTTTGAAGAAATCCGCTCTGATCTCTAGCGGGCTGCCCGTCACCCCAACCGTAACGGGCAATTTCAGAATCAAGAGAAAAGTGCGAAAACAGCGCATGTCCGGTCCCGGCTATAGTCTGCCCAACGTAGAATGGGTCATGTATTTCTACCAAGGCTATGCCTTCCATGGCACCTGGTGGCATACCAACTTCGGTCAACCGCAGAGCAAAGGCTGCGTCAATATGACCAATGCCGATGCCCAATGGTTCTACAATTTCGGCAGCATCGGCACGCCGGTGCACGTGCGCCACTGAGACGAAATTAAACTACGATTGTCGATCAGCCGCCGTTCAATCCCAGTTCGGCGGCATGATCTTGCATCGCTTTCAGCACCAGCGGCACGTGGAATTCCCAGACATCCACGCCAAGGGCCGCGCAGCCGTCAATCACATCCTGGCGATTGACTCCCGCCGCGAAGGCTTTGTCTTTCCATTTCTTGCGAATGCTGCGCACCTTCACATCACGGATATCCTTGCTCGGCCGCACCAGCGCCACCGCAATGATCAAGCCGGTCAGCTCGTCCACCGCATACAGCGCCTTGTCGCGCGCGGTCACGCGATCATCTGCCGCCAACGGACCGTGACTCAGGATCGTGCGGATATCTTCTTCGTCTAATCCGCGCTCGCGCAGGATCGGCGCGCCGTCCATCGGATGCTGTTCCAGCGACGGATGAATCTCCCAGTCAAAATCGTGCAGCAGCCCCACCAGCCCCCAGGCATCCGCATCTTCACCATAGTGCTCGGCATAGGCGCGCATGGCGAATTCGACCGCCAGCATATGCTTGCGCAATCCCTCCGAACCCACAAATTCGCAAACGATGTCGTAGGCCGTTTGTCGGTCCAAGATCACTCTCCTCCGTAGCCGCCAAATTGCAGCAGGCATGTCTGCTCGAACATGCGCGCATTATAATACCCGATTCTACGATTCGACACAGCTTTCTTGGTACGCTTGGCGCAGCGGATCAGTCCGGGCAGCGAACGCGCGTCTGCGGCCGCCAACTTACTCTGGCGCACAGCGCCTGATTATGCGATTCTCCTCATGCACAGAAGTAAAGGAGCGAATCATGGCTAAGGAAGCGCGCGAGCTCGAACAAGCCTTTCTCGCCTCGCTTGCCGAAGAGACCGGCGCGACTCTCGCCGAGTGGATGCAGCTGCTGGAATCCGCTGGCCTGCAAAAGAACAACGAGATCGTGAAATGGCTCAAAAGCGAGAGAAACTTCAACCATATGCAAGCCTCAATGTTGGCCGGCATATTCCTCAATGACGGAGAACCCGTCTTTCATTATCCAACGCTTTTCCGCAAGTTGTTCGCGGGCAAAGACCAGCAAAGGCCGCTCTATGACGCGATTGCAGACAACCTGCAGGCGGCATTGCCCAGTATTCTCTTCATCCCCACCAAGACTTATGTCTCGCTTGAGGATGATCGCGTATTCGGCTGCGCCAAAATCAACAAGACCAATATCCGCGTTGGACTGGATCTGGGCGACGAACCCTTTGGCGATTATGTCCAGAAGGGCGTCGGCCTGGGCGCAATGCCGAACATAACGCACATGATTCAGCTAAGTGACATAGCGCAAATCGACGACCGTCTCGCCGCTTATACCCGTCAAGCCTACGAGCGTGCCCACAGCCCCTGAGCGAGCGCATTATTGCCGGGGCGGCCTTTCGCATCTCGGCGACAGATTGGCATCATGGACGACGCGAGATGCGAGAAATGCTTGGCCGCTCGTTTTTCGGCTTCAGGAATTGCTTCAAGCGGAGATGCGACAGCTTTGGATCGTCCACTGCCGTCGCCTGCGTCTGCGCCTTAGCGAAAGGGATAAATCTTTGAACGCGCCGGAGAATCCCGCGTCGGCGCTTTAGCCTTTGACGGCGCCGAAAGTTATCCCGTGGATCAGATACTTCTGCGCGAAGAGCGCGAATACAATCATGGGCACGATCATCACCACGCTCATCGCCGCCATTGGACCCCATTGAATCCCCTTGTCGCTGACGAACCCGGCCACCGCAATCGACAGCACGCTGGCTTTGCGCCGGGCTACGCTCGATGCGATCAGGAATTCGTTCCAGGATAGAAAGGCCGTCAGAATCGCGGCAGCGGCGACGCTGGGCATGGCAATCGGCAAGACCACGCGCCAAAAGCGCTGCCATACGTTGGCGCCATCGACAATCGCGGCTTCTTCAATCTCCAGCGGCAGATCCTGAAAAACCACCAGCATCAGCCAGGTCACGAACGGTATGGTTATGCCCAATTGACCGATGATGATCGCCCAGACCGTATCCAGCAAGTCCATTTCCCGCATCACCAGGAAAAAGGGGATGACCGTCGTGACGCGAGGATAAAAGCGAATGAACAGAAAAACAAAGGTCACGCCCGCCAGGATCATTGCCGAGAGCCTCATGCGCGCCAGCCCATACGCCGCCAAAGTCCCGGCAACAATAGTGATGCCCGTCGTCCACAACGTGACCGTCAAGCTGTTCCTAAAGTGACGAAGCGTTTTGCTGTCTTCAAACAATTCCTGATAATGCTGAAAGGTAACCTCAGACGGCAGAATCGTCGGCGGCACAGTCAAGAACTCGCGCGGCAGCTTCACGCTGTTGATCACCAAATAGGTCAAGGGGATGATGACCACCAAGCAAGCGACGAGCAATATCAGACCATGCAGCAAGGCCAGTAATCGTTGTTTCGGAGACTTATTGCGACCCATAATCTACTTGTCCAGAATCCGACCGCTCGGCTACCAATCCTTGCGCTGGAACCAGAAAACCAGTCCGATGGAAAAGCTGGCAAACAGCATGAAAATCCAGGATGATGCCGCCGCCGCGCCAAAATTAAAGCTGCGCAGACCCAATGTATAAATGTAATACGTCAATGTATACGTGCTGTATCCGGGTCCGCCGAAGGTCAGCGAATAAATCGAATCCAGCGACAGCAGCGATTCCAGCATGCGGAAGACCAAGGTCAGCAGCAAAAGCGGCATCAGCAGCGGCAACTCGATATGCAAGAAGGTTTTCCAGCGCGAGGCGCCGTCAATCGCCGCCACTTCCAGCAAATCAGCGGGGATGCTCGCGATCGCCGCGCCGACAACCAGCAAGACAAACGGCGTCCATTGCCAGGTATCCAGCATGATGACCGAAACTATCGCCCCATCCGCCGTCGCCAGCCACTCCGGCCCCTTGATGCCGATCATGTCCAGCACATGATTGACCAACCCGGCGCGCGAATTGAGCAGGATACGCCACAGAGTCCCGGCCGCCACCGGCGCGATCACCATCGGCAAGATCAGCAAGGTGCGGATCGCCCGCATCCGCCAGCTGGAGCCCATGGTCAAATACGCCAGGCATACACCCAGAAACATCTCCAAAATCAGCGCGCCGCCCGTGATCCAGATGCTGTTGCGCACCGCCCGCCAAAAAATGTGGTCTGACAACTCCTTGGCGAAATTGTCCAGCCCGACAAAGCCCTTGGGGACCTGCGATTCAGTCAGCACCCAATCCTGAACGGAAAGAAAGGCCGAATACGCCAGCGGATAAAACTGCACCGCCACCACGATGATGAAAGCCGGAATCACAAAGATCACCAGCCAAGGCAGATCATGCCGGCGATGCCAGCCAGAATTAGCTTTTTTGCTTTTGGTTGATGGCGGCGAATTCATCTTGTAGTCTGCAAACAGTCGCGTCTCATACAGAATTCATCCCACGCCGCGCCTATGGCCAGAGTACTCCAGGCGGGCAACGCCATAGCGCCTCCCTATCCAATGCGTTGGGGAGGGGCGGGGGAGCGGTAAATGCACGGGAAAGAATAGGCGGGAGCCTGAACTCCCGCCTATATTGCGATTAGCCTTCTTGCATCTGACCTTGAGCGGCGGCCGATTGCACCAAACCTTCAGGCACTTCCAGCTCGCTCCAGTCCGCCAGCGTATTGGCCAACATCGTCTCCACGTCCACGGCGTCAATGACAAATTCGCCCATGTGACGGAAGAAAATCTCAAAGGCCGCGAAGATCCAAGGCACCGATTCCGCCCGATTCAAGTTGTGAACCATGTTCGGGAAATCGTGGCTGTATTGCTCGATCAGCTCGGGATCTTCGTAGGTGCTCAGGAAGGGCGAGCCCACGCCCAGCTCAACGAAACGACGCTTGGCCTCGTCTTCGTTGATGTAATGCTTGACCCACTCCCAAGCCGCATCGGGATTCTCGCTCAAGCCGGAAATGAACATATTCCAGGCCGAAAGGAAGGGGAAGCCCGGCCCGGGGAAGGGCGCCGTCGCCCAATTGTCGACCACCAGCGAGGCATCCGGATTCTGCGCGTCCGCCCGCACGAAGCTGACCCAGCAGATCATGGTCGCGGCTTTGCCCGTCAAGAAGACCGAGTTGGCTTCGTCAATGCTCAAGCCAGTCGCGCCTTCCGGATTGTAATCCAGCAGGCTCTTCATCTGGTTCAGCGCGGCCACAGCCTTGTCGTGATCCAGCGCGTAATTGCCCTCGGAATCCACCAGATAGCCATCGTACATGCCCAGGAAGATGGCGGGCGTCTGCTCATACGCGCCAAAGGCGAAGACGTTCGGCGAAATATCCGTGCCTTCCAGATGCGCGTCCAGCGCGTCCAGCGCCACGAAGAACTCGTCCCAGGTCTCCCAATCCGCCGAAATGCCGGCTTCCTCGAAGATATCGGTGCGATAAATCAAGCCGTAAGCATCGGCGCTATAGGGGATGCCAATGCGCTTGCCATCGAAGTATCCGGACGGACCCGGAAGCATCAGACCGGGGATGATGTTCGGCTCCCACATGTCGCGCTCCATCAGCTCATCCAGCGGATGCATCTGGTTCCAGACGCTGCCGATCCAGAAGTCGCCCGAGATCACGTCAAATTCGCCCGTACCGGTGCTCAAATCGGTGATGTTATTCTGCACCAACACCACAAATGGCGACGCCACAATCTCCAGCTCGATGCCGGTCATTTCCTCGAAGCCCGGCTCCAGCTGCTCGGCGCCGATATCGTAGGTGCCCGACTCCATGAAGTTGGTGACGATCTCGACGCCGGCGTGCGGCTGATCCTGCGCCAGCGCCGTGAACGGCAGCGCCAGCAGCAAGACGAGCGTGACAAGTAACAGTTTCTTCATGATGTTTCCTCTTTTCTGCATGTGAATTGAACGAAAGGGACTTGTAACCCGCAACAAAAAACCATTCGCACTAGGCGCCTCCTGATCTGCCAACGGATATTGTCTTAAGTTCGCGCCGACTACTCTGCGCAAAGTTAGCCTGGATTATATCGACTTTGCCGCGAGTTGGCGAGATTGGGGATGGGGGCTTATTTGCGCGGCGAGTCGGATTGCATGAATTCGTAGACGATGTCGCAAACTTTGTCGAAGAAAGCTGTAATAGAGTAGATTTATTCTGGTTCCGCCTCGACTCCAGGAGGTAAGGGCATACCTGCAAAAAGAGACCTAATCTTTTCTACAATGTTAGCCTCTCGCTCGAGCAAGAAGATTTCGTACTCGTCTCTCTCAAGAGCCGCTAAACACTCATCCTTTATAAAATGTCGTGATAGAATCTCAAATTTTAAGTCTTGCGGGATTATTGCCTCATGATAAAGGTATTGACTAGGCGCCTTGCTAGAGATCGATTGGTTCGTCTCTTTCGATATAAGTGTCCTATTGACTATGGTATTCACTTTTGCAGTAGCGGACAATTCCAATGACGAGTCTATGTGTCGATTCTTCAGAAATCGCCTACGGAAAATGTGATGATCGTCCCTCTGGGAAAACGTGATGCTCTCATTCTTTCTGAAATCTCTAGCTCCGTTTAGCGCCAAGAGGCACATTACCGATTTATACAATGTATTATTGGCACGTTCGACTAATGTCTATTGCCTCGCATTGACAATTTGGTGCAGAATTTGCAATTCGTGTACAAAGGAATCATCCTCTCACTGCACCCACCCCAACCCACGCTACCATCCTCAACACGCCCATCGCCGAGACTCAATACGAACACAATGGCATACTGCCCACAGACTTCGCCAACGCGTCACCCCTCCCTCTTTATGGGGAGAGGAGCGGACACCTTTGAAATCCGCACAAATCTCAAGGCCAACCCCACCCCCCGGCCCCCTCCCCGAAGCATCGGAGAGGGGGAGCGCGCTGAAAGTAGATGGCTTTTATGCTCATTCTTGGACATATTTGCGCGTTTATTCACAATGTCATCATCGAGTCACCCTTCCCCAATGCATTGGGATGCTTCCCCCGTGAGGCGGGGGACCGAGGGGGCACTGGCCGGGGATGGGGTAGAAAAACATGTCCGCTCCTCAGCTCTTTATGTGGGAGGGACCGGGGGTGGGGCTCCAAACCCCCGCGACCATCCACTCACCACACCCGCCCCAACCCACGCTATCATCCCAACAACGCGCGCCTTACCAATCCCAAATCGGCAGTGGCCACCTGACCGAAAAACGGTTTTATGTCCGAAAAAACATTTCCGTCGGACATAAAACGGACATAAAACCCCTACTGCCTTATGCCACCCTCCGTCATCGCATACGCATCCAGCGCCGCATCCAGGGCCTCCGCCTCCATCAAACCCAGCTCCAGCGCGACCTCGCGCACGCTCTTGCCCTCGGCCAGCGCCTGCTTCGCCACCGTCGCGCCATTGTTGTACCCGATCACCGGATTCAGCGCCGTCACCAAAATCGGATTCCGCGCCAGCCAGCTCTCCGTCCGCTCGCGATTGACCGTCAGCCCCGCCATCAACTTGTCCGTGAAGGCCCGAACCGACCCGATCATCACCGCCATCATCTCGTTCAGATTGTGCGCGATCACCGGCATCATCACATTCAGCTCGAATTGCCCCGCCGCCCCGCACAGGTTCACGGTCGTATCGTTGCCCATCACATGGTACATCGCTTGATTCAGCATCTCCGCCAACACCGGATTCACCTTGCCCGGCATAATCGACGAGCCCGGCTGCACCGTGGGACAGGTCAGTTCGGCGATGCCCGTGGTCGGCCCCGCGCTGAGCAAGCGCACGTCGTTGGCGATCCGCGTGAAATCCATCGCCAGGTTGCGCAGCGCCGCGCTGAAAAACACGGCGTCTTGCATCGATTGCATCGATTCGAACAGGTCATCGCTTTCGTACAGCGTGATGCCGCTCAAGGCCGATAGCTTGGCCACCATGCGCGCGTGGTACTCCGGATGCGCGTTCAAGCCCGTGCCCGCCGCCGTGCCGCCGATGCCCAGCCGCCGCAGTCCCTCCGCCGCGAACGTCACCTTGTCGATGCCGCGCTCAATCGCCGTCGCCCAGGCCCCCACTTCCTGCCCCAGCCGCACTGGCACCGCGTCCTGCAGATGCGTGCGTCCCGTCTTGACCACATCGTCCCATGCCGCCGCCTTGCCGCGCGTCACCGCCACAAAATGCGCCAGCGTCTCCAGCAGCTCGTCCAGCCGCCACAAGACCCCCAGCCGAATCGCGGTCGGTATCGTATCGTTGGTCGATTGCGCCATGTTGACGTGATCATTGGGATGGGCAGGTTTGTCGCTCGCCTCGATGTCGAATCCCAGTATCTGATTGGCGCGGTTGGCCAAGACTTCGTTGGCGTTCATATTATGGCTGGTGCCGGCGCCCGCCTGAAACGGATCAACAACAAAATGCTGGTGATGCTGCCCGGCCAGGATCTCCTCGCCCGCCTCGATGATGGCGCTCGCCAGCCGCGGATCGAGCAGGCCCAGCTCCATATTGACCTCGGCCGCCGCCCGCTTGACCAGCGTGATGCTCCAGATGAATGCCGGCAGCGGCTTCATGCCGGTGATGGGAAAGTTCTCCAGCGCGCGCTGCGTCTGCGCCGCGTATAGCGCATCCTTCGGCACGCGTATTTCTCCCAGGGAATCGACTTCGGTTCGATATGCTGTCATCGCGATCTTCTCCTGCCGCCGTCATACGCGGTAAATGGCCAATTCACAACAACAAAGGGGCGTCACCATTGTAACGCCCCGCCGGTTGATTGAGAACGATTAGCCGAGTTACAGCGTTGCCAGGTACAGCTCCTCGACTCTCGCCCAGTTGAGCACATTGAAGAATGCGCCGATGTAATCCGCGCGCCGATTCTGATAGCGCAAGTAGTAGGCGTGCTCCCAGACGTCAATGCCCAGGATCGGCGTTGCCCCGCGCATCAGCGGCGTGTCTTGATTTGGGCTCGTTTCAATGTTCAGCGCGCCGGCATCCGAAACCAGCCAGGTCCAGCCTGATCCGAACACGCCGCCCGCGGCAGCCGCAAACGCCTCTTTGAATCCGGCGTAGCCGCCAAACGCGCGCTCGATGGCCTCCGCCAGTTCGCCGTCCGGCTCTCCGCCGCCATCCGGACTCATGATCTGCCAATACAGATTGTGATTTGCGTAGCCCCCGCCATTGTTGCGCACAGCCGTTCGAATATCCTCGGGCGCCGCCTCCAGATCAGCCAGGATGTCTTCAATCGACATGCCGACCAAGTCAGTGCCTTCGATGGCCGCATTCAGCTTGTTGGTGTAACCCGCATGATGCTTGCCGTGATGCAGGCTCATTGTCGCCGCATCAATATACGGTTCCAGAGCGTCTTCCGCATAGGGCAAGGCCGGCAGCTTGAATTCCCCGCCGGCCGCAAACGATACGCCGGAAAACGCTGCGCTGAGCAGGCCGCTTCCGGCCAGCTTCAAGACTTCGCGCCGGCTCAGACTGTGATTTCTATCCATGAGCGACATTCTCCCAGGCGCAAGCCGCGCCCGAAACGCTGCGAGCGCCGATTCGCAATTTATGCTCTAGCTTGCGGCGGCGTACAGCTCGGCAACCTTCGCCCAGTTGATGACGTTGAAGAAGGCCGCGATGTAATCCGGGCGCCGATTCTGATAATTCAAATAGTAGGCGTGCTCCCAAACATCAATGCCGAGTATCGGCGTATTGCCCGACATCAAGGGCGTATCCTGATTCGGCGTCGAGCTGACGCGCAATGCGCCGCCTTCGACCGCCAGCCAGGCCCAGCCCGAGCCGAATCGCGTGGCCGCCGCCCCGGAAAACGCCGACTTGAAATCGTCAAAGCTGCCGAAAGCGCTATTAATGGCGTCGCCCAGCGCTCCGCTTGGCGCCCCGCCGCCTCCGGGACCCATGATCTGCCAAAACAGATTGTGATTGGCATAACCGCCGCCGTTATTGCGCACGGCCGTGCGGATGCCTTCCGGTACGGCGTCGAGGTCTCCCAGGATCTCATCAACGCTCTTGCCCTCAAGATCAGTCCCGGCAATCGCGCCGTTGAGATTGCTGGTATAGCTGGCGTGATGCTTGCCGTGATGGATGCCCATCGTGCGCGCGTCAATATGTGGTTCCAACGCATTTTCTGCATAAGGAAGTGACGGTAATTCGAAAGCCATGGCTCAACTCGCTCCTCTATTCTGTCGACTGTAGTTTCGATTCTCTCGTTATTCTATCACATCAGCCCGCGATTTCACCAATGGCGATCACGTGTCATCCGGAGCCTGTCCAGCGCGCAACAACGGCAAAATACGCTGTCGCACCCGCGACTTCCCGCACATATTCTGACTTGTATTTTCGGCGATTCCGCAGATGATTAGCAGCTATGCCCCAAGGAGCTTCTGAATTGCAGAGCGTAGCCTCCGCGGAATCGCGCTCGACACCGGTTACCGCTTACGCCGTCATCCTCATCGCCATCGTGACAACCTCGTCGGCCGCAATTCTGATTCGTTATGCGTTGCAGGAAGACATGCCGCCGGTCCTGATCGCGGCGTCTCGACTCGTGATCGCATCCCTGGCCCTGACGCCAATCGCGCTGCGCCGATATTGGACCAACCTGGTCGGGTTAAGACGCGTTGACTTGCTGCTGATGGCGATCTCGGGCATCTGCCTGGCGATTCACTTCACCGCCTGGGTATCGTCGCTGCAATATACGACTGTACTCGTCAGCGTGGTCATCGTCTCCACCGGTCCCATTTGGGTCGCCATTCTCGAAGTCATCTTCTTGCGCATCCGGCTCTCCGCATTGGTCGTGATCGGCTTGCTTGTCGCGCTGTTGGGCGGCGCCTTGATAGGCATTCCGCTCAATAACGCCGACAGTTTGGAAGCGCTCATCAGCACGACCGACCAGAATACCGTTACCGGCGGTTTGCTGGCCTGGCTGGGCGCGCTTTCGGTATCGGTATATATGCTCATTGGTCGCAAGCTAAGAGCGAGAATTCCCGTGGTGCCCTACGTCTGGCTGGTCTACAGCATCGCCTCAATCTTCATGTTGGCCGTGATCATAGTCACCTCGACTCCAATTCTGGGATTCAGCTTAGGCGGTTACTTGGTCCTGCTGGCGATGGGCCTGGTGCCACAGCTGATCGGGCATTCGTCTTTGAACTACCTGCTCGAGCATTTTCCCGCCGCGCTAGTCAGCATGTTTTCGCAGTTGGAGCCCATCGGCAGCGCGATCCTGGCGCTGGTGCTGTTTCGTGAATTGCCGCCCAATCAACAGATAGTCGGCAGCCTGATTATCGTGATCGGCGTCGTGCTGGCCAGCCGCGGCGAGATTCGCCCGGCGCAATCGCGCTCCGCGACGAGCTAACAGGGGATACAATGTTTTTCGGTATCGCATTCCAGCAAGAGTCAGCAGCCGTCGGCAATGCGAACTGATCTGGCGTCGCCCTCCACAGCACAGCTTGCGCTATTGATGGTGATATCCACGCTTGCCTGGTCGTTCGGTCCAATCTGTACGCGGTTTGCCCTGCAATACAATGTCGAGCCGGAATTCATCGGGTTTGGACGAGTATTTGTCGGCATGCTCGTCTTCACACCATTCGTGTGGCAAAAGTATCGTCCTGAAATCCGCCAAATGCCCAGTCGCGCGCGCTTGCTCGCCATAGCGTCCGGCGCGCTGTTCGGCTTCAACATCACGCTCAACGCTGCATCGCTGGAGCACATCAGCGTCATCATCGGTCAGGCGTTTATCGTCACCATCCCCGTCTGGGTCGCTATCATGGAAGTGACCGTGCTCAAGGCTCATCTCAACCGAATGATGTGGTTTGGCGTCGCCTTGGCGCTATCGGGAGGGATCGCGATATCTTTGGCGACTACCGGCGGACCGGCGGTGATGGAAGGCGGCATTCCCGCCCTGGGTGTCCTGTTTGCCCTGATCAGCGCCTGCGCCGCCTCGGTGTACATCATCATCGGGCGCAGCGTGCGCGGCAGCGTTGCCTTTGTCCCCTACATTTGGCTGATCTACGCCAGCGGGTCAGTTGTTTGCGTACTCATGCTCGTCATCGGACGCGCCACCGTGCTCAGTTACGATCCGCCTGGTTATTTGTGGGTGCTGCTGCTGGCGATCCTGGCGCAAGTCTTCGGACACGGCGTACTGAATTTCGTGCTTAAATTCATCTCGCCGACCACGATTACCGTGGTCTCGCAAGCCGTTCCAATTCTGAGCGCCGTATGGGCTTTGCTGATCTTATTGGAAGTCCCGACAATGTTGCAAGCGGTCGGCAGCGCCATTCTCATCACCGGCGTTGGCGCCGTGCTGCACGGCCAGAACCGTCTCAAGCGCCCGAAAGGTTAAACCCCGCAAACGAGGGTGTACCGGGCACGAGGTGAACAGGCGTTGTCTCTGCGCCGGGAAGCAATCCAGCCGAGAGATTCCGCAGCGTACCATCGACGAACAGTTCCTGAATCGTGTACTCCAGCAGCAGCCGGAAATCGATATCATTGTGGCGCAAGCCGAAACCGAAGTACGATCGGCTATACCAGCGATCGGTCAGCCGCAAAGCGCTCGGACTGGCCTCAAGATGGGGAATCAGCGACAGGCTATCGGCATAGATCGCATCGGCATTGTCGAGTTCCAACAAGGTTAGCGCGGCGCTGGCCGCCGGCGTATGAATGAAATTGACCGAGGCGTTGATGCTGTCCGCCCAAGCTTGGGCGCGATCACGCGCCGTCTCATCGTCGAATAGCACGCCAATCCACTGTCCCTTCAAATCGTTGAAACCCCGAATGCGCGAGTTGACCGGCACCATCAGACGATCGCCGTGAAGCAGGTACAAACCGGCGAAATCCAGCGCGCTGGCCAAGTCCCAATCAGGTCGCATCCCAACGATCAAGTCGATTTCGCCATTCTGCAGCATCTCCGCAGCCGCAGCCTCATCTCCCGCTACTGCCTCCACTGTCACGCCCCAACGGCGGGCAAGTTCGTCCATCAGCAATCGATTCAGTTCGTTCAAGCGGCGCTGACTTTCCAATCCGCTGACGGTCCCTTCCGACAATCCGCCAACCCGCAGCCGGCCGGATTGCAGCAGCCGAGGAATGGCAGTCTGTGCCGGATAGCGATTCTCGCCGGAAAACTGCGCCGGATTTGGCGCGTCTCCGAGGCCTTCCCAGAGGTATATCGTGTCCGGCGGGAACTCTTGCCCGGGGAAGAACTCGCCATTTAGAATCTCCAGCTGACCGTCATCGGCCAAATGCTGCAGCGTGCGGTTGAGAAGATTGCGCAGGTTGGCGTCTTGCCGGCGAACGGCGATCGCATGCGGTTCCACAATGACCGCATCCTCCAGAATGCGTACGGCGCCTGGATACGGGTTGGTAACACGTTGCAACGCATGCGCCTCTCCAATCACGGCATCGATTTCACCGCTGCTCAAAGCGCCAAATGCTTGATCCAAAGTGAGATAGAACTGCGAATTCAGCGAAGAGCCAAGCCTCTCCTGCCAGATGCGCAGCGCTTCCTCAGACCGCGTGCCAATTACATATCCCAAACGGCTTCCCACGAGCGATTGAACCGTCGTGAAGTCGCTGTCGGCGCGTACCATCAAGGCTTGCCTGCCGGTCAGATACGTCTGTGAGAATTCGACCACTTCGTCGAGCACGCGATAACGCACGAAAGCCGCCGCCACCGCATCAACCGAACGACTGTTGAGCCGGTCAAGCGCATTTTGGCGCGTGACTTGAGACAAAACCAAGTCGACGTCCCAAACATCCGCGATCAGCCGCAATAGCTCGATGTCAAATCCCTGTAACGCGCCTTGCTGATTCAGGGCGCTGTACGGCGGATCGTTGTACAAAACGCCAACCCGGAAACTGCCGGAATCAACGATATCCGCTACCGCCGAACGACTATCGAAAGCGTCAGATTGCCCGCTTGAGGTTTGGGTTGGCGCCAGCGTCGGCACTGCCAACGTGGGTATTGAAGGTTCATCTTGCCCGAATACGGCGAAGGGACAGGCAAGCGCCACTGCAACAGACAACGCGAAGGCAAGCAGCGGTTTCATTTCCCCTCAGCGATAAAGCGCATTGACGTCGATATACTTGAGGACTGCATCCGGCACAAGATAACGTACGCTGAGCCTTCGGCGCAGGCGATCGGCCACAAAGGTTGAAGACAGCCAGGCGCTTAACATGGGGACATCGATCAAATCCAGCGCCTCAGACAATCCGGGCAGTATGTCGTCGTGCATGGTCGGCGTAATATCTTCGTCAGACCGTTTCATCACCGCCAGCCGACAATTGCGATAGATCTCGCGCGGACGATTCCAGCTTGGGAATTCGCGCAGGTTGTCTCCCCCCATGACGAAGATCAGTTCAGCGCCGGGATTGCGCGCCTTCACAATCTTGACGGTGTCCGCGGAGTAATGCGGTCCGGCGCGGTCGATGTCAACGCGCGAAATACAGAAGTTTGGATTGCCATCAATCGCCAACTCCAGCATGGCCAGTCGATGCGCGATTGACACACGCGTCGCATCCGTCTTGAATGGATGGTCGGCCACGGGCACGAACAAGATGTGGTCCAGTTCCAGCGCCTCGCGCGTATATTCCGCGAGGATCAAATGCCCCAGTTGCGGCGGATCGAAGGTGCCGCCCAGGATGCCGATGCGCTTCCGCGTCACTCGGTCCACTCCAATTCGTAATCGCCGACGAATACCGTGTCGCCAGCGCTAACGCCGGCTTCTTCCAGCGCGCGAATGATGCCCAGCGCGTCCAGAGTCTTTTGAAAGCGCGCGACCGCTTCCTCATAATCCCAGTAGGTCATCGCCGCAGCGCGCTCGATTTCCGCGCCACTGACGTAATATATGCCATCCTCGACTTCTATTCCAAAATTAATCGCTTCATCTTTCAATTCATAGGTCGGCACATCGGCGTTGTCTTGCGCCAACAAGTCAGGCGCCTTCGCCATGTCGCCGTATGCTCGCTTGATCAAGTCGTCGACATTCTCGCGCGATAATGCCGAGATTGCCAATACATCATTCACGCCGCGCTCCGCGAAGGCTTCCTGCAGCAGCGGCCAATACTCTCGCACATCCGGCAGGTCCAGCTTGTTGACGACCACGATCTCCGGTCGCTGCGCCAACTTGTCGTCATACAAGGCCAGCTCGGTTCTGATCTGATTGTAGTCGGCAATGGGATCGGCCGCGGAGCCATCGATCACATGTACGATCAAGCGCGTGCGCTGAACGTGTCGCAGGAAGGCGTGGCCCAGGCCGACCCCCATATGCGCGCCTTCGATCAAGCCCGGAATATCGGCAAACACCAAATCTCGATTGTCGAAGATCACCGTGCCCAGATTGGGTTCCAACGTGGTAAACGGATAGTCCGCAACTTTCGGCTTGGCATTGCTGACGACCGAAAGCAGGGTCGATTTGCCGGCGTTGGGTACGCCCACCAGCGCAACATCCGCGATCAATTTGAGTTCAAGTCGCAGCCAACGCTCGAAGCCGGGTTCTCCTTTTTCGGCGATCCGCGGCGTCTGATTGGCTGAAGATTTGAAATGCGAATTGCCCTTGCCGCCACGACCGCCGTCGGCCACGACAGCTTCAGCGCCTTCGCATACCAGATCGGCGATCAATCCGCCCGTCTCGGCATCCCGAACGACTGTGCCCCGCGGCACCCGCACGATTAAGGCGTCGGCGGCCGCGCCGGTCTTGTGGCTGGATCCGCCCTTGCCGCCCGGCTTGGCTTTGAAATGCACATGCTTGCGAAAGAAGTAGAGCGTGTTCAGATTGCTGTCCGCGCGCAGAATTACATCGCCTCCGCGCCCGCCATTGCCGCCCGACGGTCCTCCGCGTGGCACGTACTTTTCGCGGCGAAAGGCGACTATGCCGTCGCCGCCTTTGCCGCTCGCGACGAATATCTTGGCTTCATCAACAAACATGAGCGATCAATCGGCTTCCAGGTCCCGTGATCTATCGGCAGCCAAGCATACAAGAGTTTGCCGGGAGCGTGTAGCCAAAATGCGATCTGCCCGGCCTTCCCCGGGCAATGGCTGACCTTGAAGCCGCCCCAACTTCAAATAATGCAACTATAATATAAGCACTTGATATTTCCGCGCAGGCGGCGGCGCCAGCCCGACCATGCAAGCGCTTCAGTACGGAACTCCGCAGATGATCGAACGCATCAAGTGGCAAGGTCATAGCAGTTTCACCATCGATGGCGAGATCAAGATTCAGATCGCGCCTTGGCGGGTAGTCATGGGCGAGCGGGCGCCACGCCTGATTCTGATCGGTCACGATCACTACGATCATTGCTCGCCGGCCGATGTCGAAAAGATTCGCGGTCCACAAACCGTACTGGTGGGCAACGAAACCGTGGCTCGCGCAATCGAGGGGACAATAGTGCTGCGCGAGTGGCAGAGCATCAGCGTCGACCGCGCCAATGTCAAAGCTATCCCCGCCTACAGCCCGCACGACGCCCGTCATCCCCGCTCGCAGAAGGGGCTGGGATTCGTTATATCAATCGACTATTACGATATCTACTATGTGGGCGATTCCCAGAATATCCCGGAAATGGAACACTTGCGACCGGATATCCTCTTGCTTCCGATTGACGGTTACGGTCGCCTCACCGTCAGCGAAGCGCTGCAGTTGGTGGCCCTGCTCAAGCCGCGTTGGGCGATACCTTACAATTGGGGAGGCGCCGGGGAAGAAGCTACCCAGCTGGACGCGCAAAGCTTCAAGGCGCAAGCCAGTATCGAAACCGAAGTGCTGCTGCTGCCTGTAACCCAATAATGCGCGGCTGGCGGCATGTGCGAATGCATTAGAGGGATGAGCTAGCCCAATTCATGCCGCGGGCGGTATCTTGTCCGACAGTGAAATCACCTCGCCGTCGGACGTGACAATCTGCGGCTTGTCCTCGCCCCGCACCGCGCTCTCGGTGATGACAACTTTGGTGATGTCCTGTCGGCTGGGAACCTCAAACATCACGTCTATCAGGCAGGACTCGATAATCGAACGCAGGCCGCGGGCGCCCGTCTCGTGACTGATTGCGATCTCCGCCGCCGCGCGCAGAGCCGGCGCCTCAAATTCCAGTTCCACCTTGTCCAGCGAAAGCAGATGCTCATATTGCTTGACCAGGGCATTTTTCGGCTCGATCATGATGCGAACCAAATCCTCAAGCTCAAGCTCCTGCAACGTTACGAATACCGGCAATCGGCCAACCATCTCCGGAATCATGCCGTGCTGAATCAAGTCTTCCGGCAACAGGAACTGCATCAGGTCGTCCTCCGCGCCACCGACATCTTCTTGTTGCGCGCCGAAGCCAATCTTGCTGTGCATGCCCACGCGCCTGCGCACAACGTCTTCAATGCCGGTAAAGGTGCCGCCGACAATGAAGAGAATGTTGCGCGTGTCGATTTGCAGGAACTCCTGATGAGGATGTTTGCGCCCGCCTTGTGGCGGCACATTGGCTACCGTGCCCTCGATGATCTTGAGCAGGGCTTGCTGCACGCCTTCGCCGGATACATCGCGTGTGATTGAGGGGTTGGCGTTGCTCTTGCGCGAGATTTTGTCGATTTCGTCGATATAGATGATGCCGTGCTCGGCTCGCGCGATGTCACCATCCGCAGCCTGAACCAGACGCAGCAGGATGTTCTCGACATCTTCGCCAACATAACCCGCTTCCGTTAGCGCAGTCGCATCGGTTATGCAAATCGGGACATCGAGGATGCGCGCCAAAGTCTGCGCCAAAAGCGTCTTGCCAGCGCCGGTCGGACCCAGCAGCAGGATATTGCTCTTGTCCAGCTCCACATCATCCGGCTGCAGCGCCGCCTGTATGCGCTTGTAATGATTATAGACCGCGACGCTCAGCACGCGTTTTGCCGTCCCTTGGCCGATGACGTATTCATCCAGTCGTTCGGTGATTTGCCGAGGCGAGAGCAGGAGTTCAAATTCAAGGTTGCTCTCCGCCACGTCGCTGTCTTCTTCTTCCGTCAAGAGATTATGGCAAAGCTCGACGCAGAAATTGCAGATGAAGATGTTCTCGGGACCGGCGATCAGCCGCTCTACATCATCTTGCAGTCGACCGCAAAAGGTACACCGATGTTTCGATGTCGAAAAACTCACATCAGGCCTCCTGCAATTCGCGCTCCTCGTGGAGCAGCACCGAGTCGATCAAGCCGAATTCGGCCGCTTCTGCCGCGGTCATATAGACATCGCGGTCGGTGACGCGCTCAATTTGCTCGGCGGTCTTGCCGGTATGATGCACGAATATATCGATCAGACGTTTCTTGAGACGCACTATCTCTTCCGCTTGAATGATGATGTCGGAAGCCTGCCCTTGCGCGCCGCCTAGCGGCTGATGCATGTGGATTGTCGCGTTGGGCAGCGCGAGCCGCAGGCCGTTGCTGCCGGACGCCAGCAGCACCGTGCCGAAGCTTGCGGTCAGTCCGACCGCCACCGTGCTCACCGGCGCTCCAATTTGCTGCATGGTATCGTATATCGCCATGCCGGCGTAGACGACTCCGCCGGGGCAATTGATGTACATTTGAATGCGGCGATCGGGTCCCTCGCGTTCCAGAAACAGCATCTGCGCCACGATCAGGTTTGCGATCTGGTCGTTGATGCCGCTGCCGACAAAAACGATGCGCTCTTTAAGCAATAGCGAATAGATATCGTAGGCGCGCTCGCCACGGCTGCCCTGTTCGATCACCATCGGAACCACATTGTGAATGCTGTTCATCATCTTTTCCGTCCGCCTTTCGCTTGGAATCCGCCCTAGACCTTAATCGTCGTCGGAATCGGTTAACTCCTCAATTGTCTCATCTTCATCGATTTGCGCTTCCGATTGCCCGGCGGAATCCGCGCCGAGATCATCGGATTCTACCGCTTCGCTCGCCGCTTCCTGCATGTACGCCTGCAGTCGCTCGCTCCGCTGCCTGGCCAGCTCCACATCCGCAGCCATCCGCGCTTGCACATCAGATACAGCCGCGTCCGGGTCTTCGCCCTGGCCGATGGCGCAGAGCCGCGCGTTGATCTGGCTCATGAACAAGTCATTACGCAAATTGTCGCGCATCTGCGGCGTATCAAAAAGCTGGCGTATTTCCGGACTTTGTCCATAGCCGGCGACGACAGCGTCCAATCGCAGCTCAATTTGCTCGTCCGAAATTTCCACATTCTGCGCTTGAGCGAATTCGCGCAGTGTCAAGGTACGGCTTAAGGAAACCGTGGCCCGCTCGTGGTATTGCTCGCGCAGCGAGTCCTGGCTGCTGCCGGTAAGCCGGAAGTAACTCTCCAGGTCGAGATTCTGTTGCTTAAGATTGCCCTCGAATTCTTCGATCAATTCGTCGATGTGATCGTCCAGCATGTCTTGCGGGAAATCAATCTCCGCACCCTCAACAATCTTGTCCAGGACTTGACCGCTGAATTCGGTCTTGGCGCGATCCAGGCTCGCCCGCTGCAGGTCGTCGCGTATAGATTCTCGCAACCCGTCCAGATCACGAACTTCGTCCCCGCGATTCTTGAAGATCTTTTCGGCGAAGGCGTCGTTAAGCTCAGGTATTGCTATCGCCTCGATCTGTTTCAGCGTGACGACAAAGCTCACTTGCCGCCCGGCGATTTTCTCGTCCGCGTCATCGTCAGGAATAGTGAGATCGAATAAGACATCGCCGCCCAATTCGGCCCCGATGAGCGCCTCTACAAATCCATCCATGAACGTATCTTGATTCGGATCCAGGATGACGATGGCATTATCATCCTTAACAAAAGTATCGCCTTTTCTGGGCACATAGTTTTCGGGCGAAGCGTCCGATCCAATGTCGTCCTCAGCTTCATCATTTTCGCCCTCGTCGGAATCCGGGATCGCAGTCCGCTCACCCGACTCAGCTTGCGCCAACTCCGGGTCGTCTCCGTCGACAAATTCGCTATCGACATCTACCCGCACGCGATTGCCCAACTCCGCCACCTGCAACGCGTCATCGATAACTTCAATCTCGCGCGCCTGCAGTTGCTGCAGCGCTTGATCGACTTCTTCATCCGAAACGTCGGGCGCTTCGAAATCGAGTCGGACATCAGCGTAATTGTGCAGGTTAACTTCCGGCTGCAACGGGACCGAAAAGACGAAGGTCGGCGCCGGCTCGACTTGGAAGTCTTCGAACGCGCCCGGGCCGTAAGGCTGCAATTCCGATGCTTCTAGCGCTTCTTTGTAGAGTTCGCCGCCGAGTGTCTCGACGGCTTCTTCCATGATCGTCGCTTCTCCGACATATTGCGCCACCAAACGATAGGGCGCCTTGCCCTTGCGAAAACCCTTGATGCGCACGCTGCGCGAAATCTTCCGCGCCGCCTGCTTCTTGGCGGATTCCAGTTGTTCGGCTTCAATCTCAATGGTCAGCTGGGCGCGGTGATTCTCGATGCGTTCAGTTTGCAGGTTCAAGATCCCTTCCTTGATACTTCGTCGCTCGTTAGACCAGGCGCGCCGGCGCCAAAGTCAGGCGGCTGTCAGAAAATGCAAAGGCGCAAACTGCGCCTGGATCGTGGTATTGGTTATGAGGAAGGAGGGACTCGAACCCTCACCTCTAAAGAGACATGATCCTAAGTCATGCGCGTCTGCCAATTCCGCCACTTCCTCACGTCGTCCCGGTGTCGCAAGGTAACTCGCTTTTCGCGCCAGTGGCTCCTTCGAGATTATTTCGCTTGAACCGTGATTCGGTGTACCAGCGCGGCGAAAAAACTCGACTAGCATTATAGTCTCTCGCGCATTCCGCTACAAGGGGCGAAAGCCCGCGACCATCACAACCATCAACCGTAGGTCTAAAACGGCTTGGCCCATGGCATGTCTGCCTCTAGACGTCCGCTAGCGCGAAAAGTAGCCTGATGGTAGAATTCGAATTGTAGAATGTTTCACAATGCGCACCAAAAGGGGCATGCCGCCTGATGCTGGTTAAGCCGACGGATAACATCCCCGATATAGTCATCGGTCGCCTTCCCTTGTATTTGCGCGCTTTGGGGCGCTTGCAGCAAGAAGGCAAAGAAGTCACCTCATCGCACGAATTAGGCAATCGGCTGGAGATAAGCTCCGCGCAAATCCGCAAGGACCTTTCCCACTTCGGCGGCTTCGGCAAACAGGGCACCGGCTATCGCATCGAATATCTCATCGAAAAGTTAAGCACGGTCTTGCAAGTCAATCAGGAGTGGATGGTCGTAGTAGTCGGCGCCGGCAACTTGGGCATTGCCATTTCGCATTACCGCGGCTTCCAGGATCGAGGTTTCCGCATCGCCCATCTATTTGACGAGAGCCCCGAGAAAATCGGCGCCCGGATCGGCGAATTCGTCGTCAAACCAATGCGAAAGTTGAACGATATCGTTCGCCGCGAAAGCATCAAGATCGCTATGCTGGCCGTGCCCGCCGAGCATGCGCAGTCCGTGGCTGATCACCTTGTGGAAGCCGGCGTACAAGCCATACTCAATTACGCGCCTATCAATATTTCGGTGCCGCCGGATATACAAGTGCAATACATTGACCCGGTCACGCATTTACAGCACATGACCTTTTATCTGAGCGGCGAGTGATTGCCGCCCGATCGTGGGCAATCCCGACTAGTAGTAATTGATCTGCGCCAACCGGCGCAAAATGGCGGGGTCCTCAAGCGCGCGTCCGCAACCGACGACAACGCTAATCATGGGATCATCGGCGCGGTACACGGGCACGCCGGTTTCTCGAGTTAAGAAGTTGTCGACGCCGCGCAGCAAAGCGCCGCCGCCGGTCAAAACTATGCCGCGATCGATGATGTCCGAGGACAATTCCGGCGGCGTAGTCGCCAGAACAGCTTTGACCACCCCGGCAATCTGTCCCAGCGGCTCCGCCAAGGCTTCGATTACTTCACCCGTTGTGACACGAATCGTTCTGGGCAAGCCAGTGACATTGTCGCGCCCCTGGATTTCCATCGTCATTTCTTGAGGCTGCTCCACGGCCGCGCCAATTTGAATCTTGATGGCTTCCGCGGTCGGCTGGCCGATGGTCAAGTTGTATTTGCGCCGCACATAGCTGACAATGCCATCATCGAGACGCAATCCGCCGACGCGCCCGCTCTCGGCGCGGACGATATTGTTCATGGTCAAGACCGCCGCTTCAGTGATGCCGCCGCCGATATTCACGACCATGCCGCCGGCCGGCGTCCCAACCGGCAGTCCCGCGCCCAGCGCCGATGCCATTGGCTCCCAAATCAGTTGCACCTCGCGCGCGCCCGCGGATAAAATCGCTTCGCGCACGGCGCGTTTCTCGACACTCGTCGCGCCGAAGGGCACCGCAACCATGACCGAAGGACGGAAGAGTCGAATCCGCCCGGCGATCCGGCCGAAGAAATACTCCAGCATCGCCTCGGTCACTTCGTAATCGGCGATGACACCGTTTTGCAGCGGGCGCATCACCTGGATGTCTTCGTCGTCTACCCGACCCAGCATTTCACGCGCCGGCTGGCCGAAATCTACGATGCGTTCTTCCTCCGCCAACAAGGCCACCAGAGACGGCTCTTGCAGGACGATCCGCCCAGCGTCGTAGATCAAGACGTTGACCGTACCCAGATCGACGCCCAAGCGTTTGCGAAGCGATGCCATTGGCTCGCGCTGCCCTCCAATCTTTCCTTCTGCATTACATTCTATAGGGGAAACGAAGGCCGCGCAAAGCCGCGCCGACACAATTGCCTGCCATCCAATCGGTCACGCTGGCGACCGGCAAATAACACAGCGCTCGATTACCGACATCGGCATCGAGCGCTCAACGAGTCAATAGCTGGGTGATTCAGATGATGACAATCAGGAATCGTCGTGGTCGTCCTCAATGATGCGCAAGCCCGATCCGCGACTGCGCACCTTCTGACTGAGACGAATAGCGAGATTGGCTTTACGCAGCTCCAGCTCGGCAAGGCGATTCTCGGATCCGGGCGCGCCCTCGTCCAGAATCTGGCGCGCGCGCTCTCGCGCTTCTTGCGCCCGCTCCATGTCCAGCGCGAAGGACGATTCCGCGAGATCCGCCAGCACAACCACCTTATCCGGCCGCACATCGACCACGCCACCGTAAATCGCGAAACGCTCCTCGGCTTCGCCTTTGCGCACGACCAATTCGCCGTAGCCCAGCGTCGTCAAGACCGGCGCATGATTGGGCAATACGCCCATTTCGCCTTCGACCGCGGGAATGATGACGATATCAGCGTTCGGTTCGTCGAAGATCTTTCGTTCCTGCGTGACTAATTCGATGTGAATCGGCATCGTATTCCTCTAGGCGCTTTCACGCTGCGAAAAGCGTTCCAGCACATCTTCAATCGGACCGGCCATATAGAAATCCTGCTCGGGGATATGATCGACCTCGCCGTCCAGAATCATGCGGAAACCGCGCACCGTATCCTTGATCGGCACATAGCGACCGGCCTGGCCGGTGAACTGCTCGGCCACGAACATCGGCTGGCTCAGGAAATTCTCCATCTTGCGCGCGCGCGCCACCAGCACCTTGTCATCGTCCGACAGTTCTTCCACGCCCAGAATGGCGATGATATCCTGCAGGTCTTTGTAACGCTGCAAAACTTGCTGGGCTTCGCGGGCGGTGCTGTAATGATCGTCCCCAACTACTTCCGGCGCCAGGATGTTGCTGGTGCTGGCCAAGGGATCAACCGCCGGGAACAATCCGCGGGCGGCGATCGAACGTTCCAGCGCAATCGTGCTGTCCAAGTGCGTGAACACCGCGACCGGCGCCGGATCCGAGTAGTCGTCGGCGGGCACATACACGGCTTGCATCGAGGTGATGGAACCGGATTTGGTCGAGGTGATGCGCTCCTGCAGCATGCCCATCTCTTCGTTCAGGTTGGGCTGATATCCGACAGCCGAGGGCATGCGCCCGAGCAGAGCCGAAACTTCGGCGCCGGCCAGCGAATAGCGGAAAATATTATCGATGAAGATCAGCACATCGCGACCCTGATCGCGGAAATACTCGGCCATGGTCAAGCCCGACAAGCCTACGCGCAAGCGAACGCCCGGCGGCTCATTCATCTGTCCGAAGACCATCGCCAGCTTGTCCAAGACGCCGGCTTCTTTCATTTCGTGGTAGAGATCAGTCCCCTCGCGAGTCCGCTCGCCCACGCCGGCGAATACCGACAAGCCATCGTGTTGGGTGGCGATTGAGTTGATCAACTCCTGGATGGTGACCGTCTTGCCGACGCCAGCGCCACCGAAGATTCCGGTTTTGCCGCCTTTGGTCATAGGCGCGACCAGGTCGATCACTTTCATGCCGGTCTCGAATACTTCAATCGTCGGCGACTGATCCTCAAAGGACGGAGCTACCGCATGAATCGGGCGTCGCTCGCGGTCGTCGGGAACCGGATCGCCCATATCGATGGGACGACCCAAAACGTTGAAAATGCGTCCAAGCGTAGGCTCGCCTACAGGGACGGCAATCGGCTGCCCGGTTGACGTGGCCGAGGCGCCGCGCGCCAAGCCATCGGTCGCATCCATCGCCACCGTACGCACAGAGCTGTCGCCCAGATGCAACTCCACTTCCAGTACCAGATCTTCTTCGCCTTCGCGCGGGACGACCACGGCGTCAAAGATATCCGGCAACTGACCCGCCGGGAATTCCACATCGACCACATTGCCCAATACCTGGGTCACCGTTCCACGGACTTCCGCCATTGTCTTACTCCTTGTAAACGTCTAATTGCTGTCGTCTTGTCTGCCCTGGCAGCTAGCGGTTCACGCCGTGAACATTAGCTGCGTCGAGGCAGATAATCTTCTGATTCTCGGCTACGCGTCCTTGACCAGCGCATTCCGCTCCCAGTCTTCAAGAATTTGATCGCCCAGTTTGTCCATCGCTTGCTGCAAGGCATTGGCGCCGCCGACAATATCCAGGATCTCGGCCGTGATCGCGGCCTGCCGGGCCTTGTTGTATTGCAGCGTCAGATCGGCGGTCAACTGCGTCGCGTTATCGGTGGCGTTCTTCATGGCCGCCATCCGCGCCGCGTGTTCGCTGGCTTGAGCCTCCAGCAAGGCTTGATAGAGCTGCAATTCGGTGAAGCGCGGCACAATCTCGTGAACCACCGCCTCTGCGCTCGGTTCGTAGTCATAGTTCTGTGTACCGCCCGTGACCGCCGCCTCGTGTTTCACAAAATCCGCGGCTACTTGGTCGGCAATGGTGTGAGTCGTCAGCGGCAGCCAACCCAAGACCGCTGGGCGCTGGGCCAGCATATTGATGAAATCGGTATAAGCGATCAGGACTTCGTCGACCTCTCCGGCAAGAAAGGCATCGATGGCGATGCGCGCGATCGGCGTGATATCGCTGATCGACGGCTCCGCCGGCAGGTCGCTGAATGAAGCCACGATATTGGCGCCAGATCGCGCCAGCGAGTCTCGCCCTTTGCGGCCGACCGCCACATAATCCACCGGTTTGCCCAGTCGCGTTTCAAAGCGCTGCGCCACGCGCAGGATATTGGTGTTGTAGGCGCCGGCCAAACCGCGATCCGAGGTCAGCACAACGACCATGACGCGGTTGACTTCCTCGCGCTCGGTCAGCAGTGGATGCAAAGACAAACTCTTGCTGGCCGCCTGGACGTTGATGAGGATTTCCCAAGCCTTCTCGGCATAAATCCGGCTGGCAAAGACGCGGGCTTGCGCCCGGCGCACGCGCGAAGCCGATACCGCTTCCAGGGCGCGCGTAATCTGCGCGATGTTGCGGACGCTGCGGATGCGATTCTTGACTTCTCTTAGGGTCGCCATTTAGTGTCTCCTTCCCGTAACCAGCGGTGACACTAGGACCAAGCCTCGTTAAAGGTCGTGATGGCGGCCGTCAATTTCTCCTGGATCTGATCGCCGACTTTCTCGTGACGATTCTCGCGAATGAACTCGCCCACATCGGCGAACTGCGTGCGGAAGGCGCGCAGGAAATCGTCCTTCCACGCCAACATGCGCTCCACCGGCACCTCATCGGTGAGGCCGCTGGTGCCTGCGTAAGTCAGCGCCACCTGGTCTTCAAGCGACAGCGTCTGATATTGCACTTGCTTGAATAGCTCGGTCAAACGCATACCGCGGTCGAGCTGCTGCTGCGTTGCTTTGTCCAGGTTGGAGCCAAACTGCGCGAAGGCCGCCAAATCGCGGAATTGCGCCATCTGCAGTTTCAGGCCGCCGGCGACATCTTTCATCGCCCGCACTTGCGCGGCGCTGCCGACGCGGCTGACGCTGATGCCGGTATTGAGGGCCGGGCGCAATCCGGCGTTGAACAGATCGGATTCCAGATAGATCTGCCCATCGGTGATGGAGATGACGTTTGTCGGAATGAAAGCGGATACATCGCCCAATTGCGTTTCGATGACCGGCAGCGCGGTCAGGCTGCCGCCGCCACGCTCGTCGCTCAGTTGCGCGGCGCGCTCCAGCAGACGGCTATGCAGGTAAAAGACATCGCCGGGGAAGGCTTCGCGCCCGGGCGGCCGCCGCATCAGCAGCGATACCTGACGATAGGCGTTGGCATGCTTGGAAAGATCATCATAAATGACGAGCGCATCCTTGCCGTTTTCCATAAACCATTCGCCGATGGCGCAGCCAGCGTAAGGCGCCATATACTGCAGCGCCGCCGCGTCCGAAGCCGACGCCACCACGATGGTGGTGTAATCCATGGCGCCTTCGCGCTCCAGCGTCTCGCGGATGCGCGCCACCTCGCCCCGCCGTTTGCCGATTGCGACATAGATGCAATGCAGATCTTCGCCTTGCTGGTTGACAATCGTATCCAAGGCGACGGCGGTTTTGCCGGTCTGCCGATCGCCGATGATGAGCTCGCGCTGGCCACGACCGATGGGGATCATGGTATCGATCGCCAGGATGCCGGTCTGCACGGGACGATCGACGCTTCGACGTTCCATGACACCGGGCGCGATGCGCTCGATGTTGTAATATTCCTCGAATTGCACGGGGCCGCGGCCGTCAATTGGCTGCCCCAGGGCGTTGACCACGCGACCGACCATGCCCATGCCCACCGGCACCGATGAGATGCGTCCCAGCGCGCTGACGGTATCCCCTTCCTGAATATCATCGTAGGCGCCCATGATGATGATGCCCACGTTGTCTTTTTCCAGGTTAAACGCGATGCCGGCTACGCCGTTTTCAAACTGCACCAATTCGTTGTAGCGGACGTTGTCCAAACCGGAGATACGGGCGATGCCATCACCTACCTCCTCGACATAACCGACTTCAACGGATTCGAGCGCGCCAAGCTCGAACTCTTGGATCTGTTCCAGGATGGAATCATAGATGTTGTCTGCCATTCACTGGCTCCTCAGTAAGTGATCTTGCGATTGACGAAAGTAATGCCGTTTCAGTCGACGACGATTGCCCGAAGGCAAACTATTGACGCGCTGTTTCTTTGGTCCAAAACGCGCATACGCCGCGCAACGCAACAGTCGCACCTCGGTATTCTAACCGAAACCACAGTCATTGTCCATATTTTCACAAACGATTCGTCGCGGGAATCCACAGTTCGCCAGCATGTCATACTGCCGCGACATTGCGCTGCCGATGTCCCGCCAGGAACCGCCAGATGCCGCCGTTATGTTTTCGCTATAGAGTATCGCTCGATCCCAACGCTTGAGAGCGCCGATACGCCGCCCACACCCCTTCCGACAGCACCGTGCGCAGACCGCCCTTTTCCATCTCGTGCATGGCCGCTGCTGTCGTGCCGCCCGGGCTGGTGACCTGGTTACGCAATTGCGCCGGATGCAATCCCGATTGACGCGCATAAAGTACCGAGCCTAACAGGGTCTGCGTCACCAGGGCTTCGGCATCGCGCCGGGAAAAGCCCATGTGCACGCCGGCGTCTATCAGCGCTTCCATGAACATGAAGACATACGCCGGTCCGGTGCCGCTGAGCGCGGTGGCCATATCCAGAAAGCTCTCATCTTCGGCAAAAATCTGGTCGCCCATGGCGCCGAGCAGCAGTTCCGTCTGCTTCCGCTGCTCCGGCATGACATCGGGCGCGGCGGTCCAGAGCGTGATGCCTTCGCCAATTTGAGCGGGCGTATTGGGCATGGCGCGCACAATTCGACCATTGCGCAAGCTGTCCGACATCATTTGCATCGGCACGCCGGCGACGATGCTCACGATCAAACGGACGTTGTCGACCGATCCGCGCAGTTCGTCAAGCACCTTGCCCATCACTTGCGGTTTGACGGACAAGACTACAATCTTGGCGTCGCGAACAGCTTCGCGATTATCGTTCGTACCCTTAACATCGTACTCCCGGCATAGGTGTTCCAGGCGCTCGTCGTTGGGATCCGCCGCTATCACAGTCTCGCGGGAGAGGCTGCGCTGGTGCAGCAGTCCCTTGATCATCGCCTCGCCCATAACTCCAGCGCCAACGAACGCAATCAACTCGCCATTAAATGCCATTCCCTCACCTGCTTCATTGTGTTAGTCACGCATCAATACGTAAAAGGTACGTCTGCGGCCGTCGAGCTCGCCCTGCACGAAATCGCTGACGACAGCGGCCGGCGTCATCACCTGCGGAAACAGCTCGCGTATATGTTCTCGCCAGCGCAGGGCCAAATCGGGCGCCTCGCGCTCCATGGCTTCGATGTTCGATGGAATTTCGATCAGGCAGCAGGGCGCGGTTGCTTGCCCGCTTGCATCGGTCGGCGCCAACCAGCGACCGTCGGCCCGGGCCAGATTCACCACAGGTGTGTTGTCATCCAAATACTCTTGCAGCGGCCGGCCATTAGAAACACCCTCGGCGCAGGCGCGCGCGCGAGGATGGTTCACCCACAGTTGCAAAGTCAAGCGATCAGCTTTGAGGGTATTGGCGCCGCGCCAGCCAAAATAGTTGACGGAGAACTTCCGAGCCAAACCGCCTAATTTTCGGAGATTCAGGTGGCCGTTGGGCGCCAGCAGCGGATCGAATGTCCAGGTCACCAGCTCAATGCCCAGTTCGAGCGCGATATCGCGTTGCGCCAGCTTGAGTCGAAAGCCAATATTCTTGCCGCGATGCCCTGGCAAAACCAGCATGCGCTTGGACAAGATCAACAGGCGTGACGCCGCCGGCGAGGCATACTGCGATTCACAATGGGTATCGACGCCGAGGAAACCCATGACGAAGCCGACAAGCCGGCTGTCAGCATACGCCCCGAGCAGATGTCCGCCGTGGCGGGTGAGCGAATGGAACATATGCCCGGGAACGAGATTGCCGGCATCGGCGCCCCAATAAGTCTTCTGCAATTCCACAGCTTGATCAAACTCGTCGACGCTCAGCAGCCGCTTGATCGTGATATCCTCCATCGATCGGTCCTATCCGCTATACAGGCCGCGGTCGACGGCGAAAGGTGTCGCGAAAGAGATCGAGCAGATGCTGCCGCTCTGGCAAGTAGGTCAACAACGTCTCTTCAAATCGGCGCGGGTGAAAGCCGAAGCTATTGTAAGTATTGCCGAGTGGCGCGGTGCGGCTGGTCGCCAAGATATCGAGCCATTGACCGGTCATCAGCGAGCGCGGGAAAAAACGGCTATAAGCGCCGGTGATGGCGCGCAGCAGATAAGGCGGTACGGGCACGATAGCGCGCGACATTCCGGTTACGCGCATCACGGTATGAATCATGTCACTCAAACTCAGGTATTCCGGGCCGCCGATTTCAACTGTCGCGTCGACTAGCGGGACCAAACTCAAGCTACGATATATGGCTTCAACCAGATCGTCAATATAGATCGGATGCAGCACGACCTCGCCGTAGCCTGGCATGAGGAAAAACAGAGGATTGGCGCGCATCATGCTGGCGAGATGATTGACAAAGGCATCGTCAGGTCCAAAGACGAGGCCGCTGCGAATGATGGTGCAGGCGATGCCGCTATCGCGCAGGAGTTGCTCAACTTCGCCTTTGGCGCGATGCAGCGTGTACGCGGAGGCGACCGCCGCTCCCAGCTGACTGACGGCGATGATCCGTCCGACGCGGGCTGAACGCGCAACAGCGACCAGTTGCCGCGTTCCGGCGATATCCACGCGTTCCAGATCGCGCCGCCTGCCCCACCACTGCGCGCTGGCGAGGTGGATGACTACATGACAGCCGGTGACGGCACGGAAAAAATCTTCTTCATCGAGGATATTGCCGATGATGAGCTCAGGAGCGTGCGGGCTAGCGGCGTCCCAGGGCAATTGCCGCGCCAGCCGCGCGGGAAGCACACATCGGGTTGGCACGGCTTCCTGCATGAGTCGACGGACCAGGTTCCTGCCGATCAAGCCCGTCGCGCCAGTAATCAGAATCATATCTGCTCGCCTGTTTCAATGGTACAATGCGACCAGGCGGCGCAATGCCCGCACGACCATTGATGAAGAGAAGATTATAGGCGCGAACAGAAAGCAAGTAAAGAAACGCAATGCGGCTCGCCGTGTTATTATAGGCGTATAAGGCTACGGCAACATAAACACGCGTGCGCGCAAGGCGGGCGCCGTTCCGCCTAAAGAACAGGTCTGCGCGCTCGATCTGCGATTTCAAACGGCAGTCGGTCCCGGTTTCGTCGGAGGACAGATTGAACAACACCAGAGTCGTGATCACCGGGATGGGCATCGTTTGCCCCACGGGGAACAACGTCGCCGAGGCATGGGACAATACTGCGGCCGGTGTCAATGGCATCGACTATATCACGCGCTACGATCGCCAACTGACACAAAATCAGCTGGCCGGCGAGGTCAAGAATTTCGACCCGAATCAGGTTTTCGGCCGGAAGGAAGCGCGGCGGATTGATCGCGTCGCCCAGTTCGCATTGGAAGCGAGCAGACAGGCGCTTGAGGATAGCGGCCTGCGAGTCGATAGCGACAATATGTACGATGTCGGCTGCATCATCGGATCCGGCGTTGGCGGCATCAATTCCTTCGTGGAAGCCCAACAAGGCATTGACGCGCGCGGGCACCGGGGCATCAAGCCTTTGGCGATTCCGAAAATCTTGAGCGATTCCAGCTCCGGCATCGTTTCATTGACCTATAATCTGCGCGGACCCAATCATTGCATCGTCACCGCCTGCGCTTCCGGCAACAACGCCATCGGCGAAGCCATGCATATCATCCTGCGCGGCGATGCCAAAGCGATGGTGGCCGGCGCCTCGGAAGCCGCCATTGTGCCATTGACGGTGGCGGGATTCAACAATATGACGGCCTTGAGCCGCAACGACGATCCGGCGACCGCTTCTCGTCCTTTTGACCGCAATCGAGACGGATTCGTACCGGGCGAAGGCGCCGGCGTATTGGTGCTGGAGGAGCTTAATCACGCGCTGGACCGCGACGCTCCCATCTATGCCGAGTTGCTGGGATACGGCCATACCTCCGACGCCTACCACATCACGGCGCCGATGGAGAATGGCGAGGGCGCTGCCAAAGCGGTTGAATTCGCATTGCGGAGCGCCGAGCTTGACGCCCGCGACATTGACTATATCAATGCCCACGGCACGAGCACGCCCCTGAATGACACCGCCGAAACCACCGCTATCAAGCGCGCCTTGGGCGAAGCGGCGTACAATATCCCGGTCAGTTCAACAAAATCCATGACCGGGCATCTCTTGGGAGGCGGCGCCGCCATCGAGGCGGTCTTCAGCATCATGGCCATTCGCGAGAACTTCGTCCCGCCGACGATCCATTTGCATGATCCCGATCCGACTTGCGACCTGAATTATGCGCCCAATGAGGGCTATTCACATCCGATCCGTCATGCCATGTCCAATGCGTTTGGCTTTGGCGGGCATAATGCCGTATTGATATTTGGCGAATATCGAGACAATGGCTACAAATAGCTCGGCGCGAGGGCAATCTCCGGACGTGTTGCAGGCGCCGATCTATGCGCATATCATCGGCTGGGGCATGGCCCTGCCGACAAAAGTCATGACCAACAAGGAAATCTCCGCCTTCGTGGAGACTGACGACGATTGGATCTTCGCGCGTACCGGCATCAAGGAACGGCGGATCGCCAACGAAGAGGAATCCACGGCGACCCTCGCGTATACCGCGGCGCAGCGGGCATTGGAGGTGGCGGATATCTTGCCGCTCGATCTGGACCTGGTCATCGTGGCGACATCCACCCCCGAAAATATCTTCCCCAGTACGGCCAGCCTGGTGCAAGACTGGCTGAATGCGCACGATGCCGGCGCCTTTGACTTGAGCGCCGCCTGTTCCGGATTTGTGTACGCGCTGAATATGGCCGCCGATTCCATCCGCGCCGGCAGCATCAAGACGGCCATGGTCATCGGTTCGGAAACGATGAGCCGCATCCTGGATTGGCAAGACCGCAGCACCTGCATATTGTTTGGGGACGGCGCGGGCGCGGTGGTACTGGCAGCGAGCGAACATCCGGGCGGCGTGTTATCGAGCGTTTTGCGCTCTGACGGCGCGGGCAGCGACTTGCTGGCGATCCCCAGCGTCGGCAGCATCGACGCCGAGGAATCGCGCGCTGGCGCCAATGGCTACAAGCTATACAAGATGTACATGGCAGGCGGAGAAGTATTCAAGTTCGCCACGCGGGTAGTCAACGAAAGCATTGAGCAGGCGAGCAAAATGGCCGGCATCGCCGTGGGCGATATCGATCTCGTGATTCCGCATCAGGCGAATTTCCGCATCCTGCAGGCCGCCGCGCGCAAGCTGGGCATTGAAATCGACAAGTTTATGAGCAATGTCGAGCAATACGGCAATACGTCAGCCGCTTCCATCCCCATCGCGCTTTGCGAAGCGATTGATCAAAGGCGCATACACGATAAGGATCACATTGCCTTGGTGGGCTTCGGCGGCGGATTGACCTGGGCATCGATGATCATCCAGTGGGGCATACCCAAGCCGAGTGAGCAGCATGGATCGCTACTGAATCGCCAGCGCCGCAACGCGCTATATCAGATGGCGAGACTGCGCTCCAAATCTCGTCGCTGGCGCCGGCGCGTCAAGAATACCATCAATGAAATACGTTAATCGACCGAGGATACAGGATCGCCGGTCCCAAGAAGTGAAGCATCCGCGAGGCGACGTTTAATCGCTCCGCTCGTCCGCGAAGCCCAACAACCCTTGTTCAGATGAGATACGCTCAATTAGCCGCCCGAGTTGAAAACCCGGCGCGGACAGTCAACGAGCGGGCGTTGCTGTCGGCAAGGGAAGCGAGATGAAAATGCGCACCAGGCAGCTCGCCTGCAGGGTGCTCGTCACATCGTAAACCATGACGCGAAACTGATATTCGCCGGGTTCGTATGGGGCGGGCACGAACTGGCTAAATTCTGCGGGTTCGCGCACTTCAGTGACTTGCCGCTCATAAACCTGAAAGTTGCCGAAAGTACTGGGTCCCATGATTTCGATGGAAGCGTATGCGAATTGATCGGCAAAGACCGTGCCTATTACCGGTATTGGTTGAAACACGCGCATGCCGTTGCCCGGCACGATCAACTGCGCTTCCGGTCGGTCGCAGCCGATGGCGGGCGCGGCGGGAATGATGGTGCCCACGGGCGTTGGCGACGGCAAAGGCGTGGCTAGAATCTGGCCGGCGAAGTCGTCCGCGCGCGGCAGCGCCACGGGGTCGATGCCCAGGTCACCGGACGGCGTGGCGGGTTGCGGCGTCTGAAATACGCCGTCATCAACGCGGACGGCGGATACCAGCTGCTGGATTTCGCGATCGCGCCTGATTTCCGGCACAACTACAACTTGGATGCCGGCGACAATTATGGTCAGCTCGATCAAAAGAATGATCGCCATCACGGCGTTCATCTGGCGATAGCGCGAGAGATCGCGCTCCAATTCAAAATACGATGATCGGTGTTCCGTGCCCCAGACAAGGAATCTGTGCAATGCGAACAATATGGCGGCGGCAATCAGAAAGTAGATGCCGATGGCCAATTGATCGATGAAGGCGATGATTGTTGTCATAGGGGAAGACGCTTAAGCACACCTTTCAAGATCGTGGTCAAGCGCGGAACGATGACCTTGCCCGCTTCCAAGACTTCTTCATGATTGACGTCCAAGTCGCTGTCAACGACATCAATCGTGCGATTGGTCACGCCCGAGCAAGCCATGACGCGCATGCCGGCATGCCGCGCGACCAGCACCTCGTGCACCGTTGACATGCCGACGGCATCGCCTCCCAGCGCTCGAATCATGCGGATTTCGGCCGGCGTTTCAAAGGCCGGACCGGACAGCCCAAAATATACCCCGCTGTGCATGGGAATGTCGTTTTCTCGCGCGACTTCCAGCGCGCAACGGCGAAGCTCGCGATCGTAGGCTCGCGTCATGCTGGGGAAGCGCGGACCGACGCTGTCGTCGTTGGGTCCCATCAAAGGGCCCGCGCCAACCAAGCCCGGCAGACCGATGTGATCTTCAAGCAGCATCAGATCGCCGACTTCGAAATCTGGATTGATGCCGCCGGCCGCATTGGTCAAGACGACGGTTCCGATGCCCAGTTCATGCATGACGCGAATGGGAAATGTGACCTCTTGCATGCTGTAACCTTCATAGAAGTGGGCGCGGCCCTGTTGGGCGGCGACGACCCGCCCTTCGAGCTTGCCGATGACCAGGTTGCCATGATGTGCGTGCACGGTCGAACGCGGCCAGCCGGGAATATCTTCATAGGGGACGACAACTCGAGCGTCCAGCGTATCCGCCAGCGGACCCAATCCGGAACCCAACACCAAGCCAACTTCGGGCTGCAAGTCAATGCGCTCGCGAATAGCGGAAACAGCTCGCTGATAATCTTCTCGCTGGATCATTCTTTCACTCCGAATGCTGTCGATATTGCGGATTCTGGCTGAGGGTAGTTGCCGGTTGCGATCGCCGCCCGGGCGACAGGCAACGAACGTCAACATAATATCACAACATGTTGTTCTCCGATATAATATGCTTAGCGGCGACATGTCAAGCAGCAGAGGTACGATCATTGAATGACATTCGGCGGCAATTTCGCGCTGCCAGCATTTTGGTGCTGATAATTCTGCCGGTCGGCATCATTGGATTCAACCTGATCGAAGGGCTTAGCTTGGTCGATGCAGTCTGGCTGACGTTTATCACGCTGACCACCATCGGCTACGGTGATAGCGTCGCCGGCTCCGAACTGGGCAAACTCTTCACCATTGGCCTGGTCGTGGTTGGATTGGGCGCGCTGACATTTTTCCTATCCACTTCGTTCGCCTTGCTCTTCAGCGCCGAGGCCATGGCTCATCGCCGCCGGCTCAGAATCAAGCGACAGACTGAGAAGCTGCACAATCACTATATCATTTGCGGATCGGGTGAAATGGTCGACAAGACGATCGGTTATGTCTTGCAGAGCGCCCAGATCCGCCGCAAGCGGCATCAAGAAACCCTCTATCGGCCGATCGCGTCACTTTTCGAACGCCTCTTTGGCGACCTTGAACGGGGCCGGTATTTGACGTTTCGCAAGGTCGTGAAGCGAATATTCCTTGTCTATGTCAACGTCTTTGTCGTACATGCGACATTGCTCGATTTGATCGTTGTGGTTACCGAAGATGCCGAATATGCCGAACGCCTGCGCAGCGCCAGCATACAAGTGGTCGATGGCGATCCTACTGATGATGATACTCTGCGGGCGGCCGGCATCGCGCGGGCCAGGGCCATCATGGTCATGCTCAACCAGGATACGGAGAGTCTGCTCACGGTGCTGACGGCGAGTAATCTTAATCCGGCGATATATGTGACGGCCGCCGCGGTGGAGCCGGAACTCAAGCTGAAGATGATTCGCGCGGGCGCAAATGTGGTGCTGGCGCCCTATGAAGTCGCCGGACAATTCTTGAACAGCGCGACGCTGCGGCCGGCGGTGAATGACTTTTTCAACAGCATCATGTTCGATCAAGAAACACAGCACCAGATTACGCAGCTAGAGCTGGGAGAAAGCTCGCCGTGGATCGGCAAGCGAATCGGCGAATTGCGGCTGCGCGAACGATTTGACGCCGGCGTCATCGGCATTCGCAAGGAAGACGGGGACTTCGCGCACGCGCCCGGCATCAGCCGCACACTAGAGGAAGACGAGGTCTTGCTCGCGGTCGCGCCCGGCCTGATGATCCCCAAGTTACAGGACGAATGCCGGCCGGGCGGCAGGGACGAAAGACGCTTCGCCACTTTTCAGCGACTGGTACCGCACAGAGATATCAAGCGACTGGATCATCGACTGAACGAAGAGGAAATCGAAACCACAGTCGGCTCGATGTCGAAGCACTTCGTCATATGTGGCAACGACCATATCATGCAGAGCGCCGTTCGCTACCTCGATCCGGCGCGGCCATTCGTGTTGATGAGCAACGACGAAGCAGTCACGCGCGAGTGGCTGAATCGAGGATTCCGCGTCATCCACGGCAATCCAGCCCGAGAAGAGGTCTTGATCAAAGCCGGCGTGGACCGCGCCCAAGCCATCATGATATCCATTGAAGATAAAGCCGCGGCGGTGTTGACCGTGCTCTCGGCCCGCAGCATCAGCAAATCGCTGCTGATTTCAGTGACCGCCACCACCGACAATATGATCGAAAAACTGCGCCGCTCGGGCGCCGACCGCGTGGTTAGTCCTTTCCATGTCTCGGCGCAATTTGTGCTGCTGTCAACGACGCGGCCGGAAATCGCCGAATTCTTGCAGCACGTGCTGTACAACGAGATTACTGGGCTGGAGACGGCCGAGTTCTATATGGAAGATGATTCGCCCTGGATCGGAAAGACCATTGAGTCGTTGGGATTGATGATTCGCTTTCGCGCCGGCGTCATTGGCATACGCCGGGCGAAGAGCAACTCGTTTTTGTACGCGCCGCCGCTGGATACCGTCATCCGGCCACATGAGGTGCTGATCGTGATCACGCCGATGCAGTATTTTGACGAGATGCGGGCTATTGCCACCGGGCATAAGGACAAGCGTCCAGCAACCTTGCGATTGCAATTGGATACTCATGCAACCGGCGCCTGGTCGCGCGATATGATCCGGGAACTGATCAAGCAGCACGAGGAGGATTAGCCGGATTGATCCTTTTGACGAGCGCGCGTCCGCCTTTGACGATGCGCGGGCTTGTCGGATTTATCCGGCAAGTCTTGCTCTCGCTCCAAATCGACAAATCCAAGACTGTCCGGATATGACCGGAACAGGTCGCTCAAATTGCCGTTTCTGGGCATGGAGACGACTTCAGACCACAAGCGGCGGCTGATGAGGATGGGGAAATCATGGCGCCGCCCGTATCTGGGAATCAGCAGTTCGGACGTGCCGCGAGCATAGGCGCTGAGCATCTGATAGATGACTTTGGGACCCAAGCGCGATTGATCGCCAGGTACGACCAACGCCGCCGCTACATGCTCGGGCAAATCCTTAAGGCCGGCTTTGAGCGCCGCCAATTGCTCGCCGCGCACATCCGGCAATTCAAACCGACGGGCATCCTCACGATTCTCCCTATCGACGCCGCCGGCGCCGTTGTGTGACAACTTCCGTGACTGACCGGCCCGACAGCGCACGATCTTCAGACCAAGCGGCTTGAGAGCGGCGCGGACGTCGCGCGCGTGCGTGGCGGCGACAACGCGAATGTGATCAATTCTGGATCGCATCAGCAACTCGCTCACCTGACCGACCACTGTTTTGCCGCCGTCGATGGCGTCGAACATTCTGGGCGATCCGCTCGAACGGCCGTCGTCGACTGCCAGCACGATGGCGCCGACAGACCGCTGCATTTCGTGAACCGGTTCTAAAGCCCGCACGGAGCCCAAGGCGACGGCTTGAATGCGCGCATTCTGCAAGCTCAATCGCGCGATCAACCGGGCGCGGCCGCGCAAGTATCCGCGTTCGGGCGTTCGGTTGAGAAAGGCGATCACCCGCGCTTTGGGCGGCACATCTTTCAGGCCGAGTTCTTCGTCGCGCAAGACCTGCGCCAGCCAGGGCGATTTGATCGGGCTGTTTTCCACGAAGCCGTAACGCTCGACCATAGACTGGGGGTTGTAGACAGATTCATCGTCAAGCGGCTTGCCCAATGCGGCCAAGGACGCGACCGGCACTACCAGGGAAGTTTCCGTCGGAATCCGCGGCTGCGATGGCAAGGGCGCCTTGAACGGCATGCCGTCTGCCTCGTCGGCTTCCACGAGCAAGGCGTCAGAATCGACTGAATCGAGCAATTGCGGCGTCCAACCCAGGTCAGGTCCATAAACCCGCCCGTTGCGGATCTCATCGTAAAGGAGGACGAATCGATCATCGTTGAGCGCATCGGAAATAGAACGCGCGTCGGCGTCGTAGGGCATGGCGCGGGGAAACAAGCTGATTTGATCTTCGCGCAAGGTGGTGCTGGTCGTCGCCAGGATTCGCCAGCCCTCCTCGGCCAGTTCATATCCCAGCCCCACCAGCAGCGATGTTTTGCCGCCGGCGCCGACGAAGGCAACCACTTCGCCACGCGAGATGTCAAAGGCTTGTCGCAGCTTCATGCCATCGCTCTCTGGCGGGCGACCCGAACTGCTCCCTACAGAAAGTGTGTTGTGGTGGTCGACTCACAGAGTCACCCCTACGATTATTTGGATATCCGATGATGGTAGTTGTTGCCGCGTCACTTTCATGTCCAATCGGGCCAGACTCACGTCCCTGATATGATAACACGAAAATGAAGGGCGTCACCGAGAGGACGGCATGATCTGGGGTAAAGACCAGACTCGAATCGGTCGCTTAGATGACGCCGATGCCCTGCGCGCGCAAGGCGTCGACGATCTTCTGGGCGGTGAATGGTTGCGAATCCATCCAGACGCCGGTGGCATCATAGATGGCGGCCGCAATCGCCGGCGCCAGTGGCAGAAACGGCATCTCCGCCATGCCTCGCGCGCCCCAGGGACCCACCGGGTCCGGGTGCTCTAAAATCACGGATTTCACTTTTGGCGGCACATCAAGCGAGGTTGGAATCAAATAGGTTGACAGGAAGGGATTGAGAATCCTGCCGTCGCGCGAGACCAGGTATTCCATCAAGGCATATCCTTGAGCCTGTACAATGGCGCCCTCGATCTGGCCTTCCAGCTGCTGCGGGTTGATGACCTTGCCGACATCATTGGCGCAGACCACCTCCAGCAGTTGCACCTGTCCGGTTTCGATATCGACTTCGACTTCCACCGCTTCAGCCACGTAGCCGTAGGCGAAATTGGGATTGCTCTGGCCCGTCTGTGGATCCATGGCGGTGGTCGGTGGCGGACGATAGACAAATTCGGCTTTGGCGGGCCGCTCTTCATCATTCCACTTGCGCAAGGCGAGCGCGGCCGCTCCCGCAATGGCGTTGCCGGACATGAAGGTCAGTCGCGAGGCGGAGGCGCTGCCGGAAGAGCCCGAAGTTGCCGTGTCCGAGGCGACGATCCGCACCCGGTCAAAGTCGACGCCGACCGCTTCGGCCGCCATTTGACTGAGCGCGGTATGCGCGCCTTGCCCGACATCGGCGCCGGCATGATAAAGAATGACTAGCTCGATGTCGGCTTTGCCCCGCAATTCGATGCCCGCCCAGCAATTCTCTGGATAGCCGAAGCTGAAGCCGACATTTTTGAAGCCTCCGGCCATGCCACGGCCGCGGCGCTTGCTCGGATCGGCCGGCCGCGGCGCGGGCTGGAGCCGCCAGCCGTTTTCCGCTCGCTGCCAGTACGACTCAAGTCCGCAGGCTTCAAAGACCTCGGGCATAGACACGCCCGGCACAAACGCCGAGCCAAAAGTGCCGATGCTGCCCTCGCGAATGCTGTTCTTCAGCCGGATTTCCAGCGGATCCATGTTTAGGGCGGCGGCCAGGCGATTCATCTGGCCTTCGGCCGCCAGCAATGCCTGGGGCGAGCCGAAGCCGCGGAATGCGCCCGATGGGATGTTGTTGGTAAAAACGGCGTAGGTATCGATATGGGCGTTGGGGACGACGTAGGGTCCGCTGACGGACAAATGGGCGTTGCCCATAACCTTGTTGGAGGTGTAATTGTAGGCGCCGGCATCGCCGATAACTTCGGACCAAACGGCGGTCAAGCTGCCATCGCTGGTCGCTCCCCATTTGGCGCGCACTTTGATCGGATGGCGCTTGTGATGATAGAGAATAGATTCTTCGCGATTCCACTGGATTTTGACGGGGCGGCGCAGCTTCCAGGCGGCCAGGGCCAAGATGATTTGCACCGACATATCTTCGCGGCCGCCGAAGGCGCCGCCAATCGCCGGATAGATCACCCGCACCTGCTCGGGCGGCAGGTCAAGCGCGTGATAGATTTGCTCTTGATCTTCGTGCGTCCACTGGCCGGCGACGACCACCGTCACGCGATTGTCGTCGTCAATGTACGCCAGTCCGGCTTCCGGCTGCAGGTAGGCGTGTTCCTGCCAGGTCGTTTCGTATTCGCCCTCGACCACAACATCGGCTTGCGCCCAACCGGCCTCCATATCGCCCTTGCGCATGCGATATTGCGTCAACACATTGTCGGGCGCGTCCGGATGCAGTTGCGGCGCGGAATCTTGCCTGGCGTCTTCGGGATCGAATACCGCGGGCAAGTCGTCATATTCGATATCGATGAGCGCCAACGCCTCGCGAGCGATGGCATCGCTTTCGGCGACCACCGTCGCCACCATGTCCATGTAACAGCGCACAACATCAGTACCGGCTTTATCGCCGCCGGGTCCACAGAGCACGGGCTGATCCGTAATGACCAAGCCGTATTCATTTATGGGCACATCGCGACTGGTGAAGACGCCGATCACACCGTCAAGCGCCTCGGCGCCGCTGGTATCGACCTTGAGGACGCGGGCGTGAGCGCGCTCGCTGAACTTGACGCGCATCCACAGTTGGCCATCGATATCAATATCGCCAGGATAAGGCGTCTCTCCAGTGACCTTGCCCCGGGCATCAATTCGTTTGATCGATTGGCTGATAACGGTCGAAGTACGGTCTGGCAACTCGACTTCCCCTATTGCGCTTTTGCGCGTGAAAGAATCATCAAAACGATGGCAGCGGCTCGAAGGTGGTTTCGATCAGCTTCTCCGTCTCGTTATAGAAAATGCGGCGCAGGATGGCGATCGCCGCCGCGTAGGTCGGCTCCACCCCGCCGTAGCTCAAGCTGCCCGCGCCCAGATTCTGTCCGTCTTTCATCGGCTTGTCCGAAGCATAATGCAAGAATCCGGTATCGAAATGCACCGATTGCAGATTGACGATTTCGTTGATCGGATGCCGCTGCGGACGAAACGCCTCGTAGATGGCGGAAAGATAGGGTCCGCCTTCCATTTCGATGACGGTGTAACCTTCTTTGTAAAATACGCTCATGTAGTTGGGATTCTGCAGGAAGGTGCCGAGCACGGTAACCGCTTTCTGGTTATCCAGGACGTTGCCGTGCCGCATGTAGGTGCGCACATGTCGGGCCGTGAAACAGTTGCGGATGAGGTAAGTATTTTGCGAATGTTCATCATGAATGACATTGGGAATCATCATATCGCCGATGCGGCCGTTGAGGGTGGCGGCCTTGCCCATGACATAGACCCCTTCCAGGCGTCCGGCGCCAGCTGAAATGCGGCTGAGCAATTCGTATGAAGACATGCCCAGCGGGTAATCAATATTGATGATGATGGCGTTGCTGTGGCGCAGGGGCTCCAGATCATCGGCGCGGCCGAGGCGGCGATCAAACCAGCGCGCTTCCAGCTTGCCCAGCTCGATCACCTGCGTCTCCATCGCGAATCCCTGGCGGCTGGCAATGCGATATATGCCCAGGCGGCTCTCCTCCTCCTGCAAGATTCGCTTGGCCTCGCCCCCCTTCTCCGACAGGTATTGCCGCAGCACAAAATACAAGAAGTTGTCGGTGCTCTTGCTGTAGCTTTCTTTGGTGTCCTCATACTCGGTCAGCAGAGACTTTTCCTGGAAGCCCTCAATATAGCTCACCAGGCTTTCTTCATATCGACGCGCGAAACCCGCCAGCAGGTTAATTAAGGAGTGCGTATTGCTGGAGACGAAGTAAATTGGCCGTTCGCCCAACTCTATGCCGGCGTCGGTCAGTTCGTCGCATAGATGCCGCCACCAGGCGTCAGTGGCGCGGCGATAATCGGCCAGCGAACCGGAAATCAATCGCACGCTCATGCTTTTGCGATGCCGGCTGATATAAAGCAGATTTTCAGCAAACTCGTTTTTCCACAACAGACGCAAGCGCCGCAAATCGCTGGGACTCATCCACAGACGCCTGGCCAGTTCTTCAAAATCGGCGGTAGCAATTGAGCGCTGCTGCAGCTGCCGCTGCAACAGATCGCGCGCGGCCTCGCCTTGCATCAGATGATGCAGCTTGTTCCATTCGATCTGGAACGCGGTAAGCATCGGCACCAGGTCGTCAATATCGGAGCGGCTGACGATATAGACCGCCAATGTACTGTCGCCGTTGAAATGCGCGCGGCGCCGGCGGCCCGGCGCGTTTACCTGTTGCCAGCTGGCGATGTTCTTGTATCCAGCGGCGATAAAGGCGCGATCCATCTGGCCGATCAACACCTCTTCCACGCGCGTGATGCACGGCGGCAGGCGCAAGGCGCTGTACATCAAGGCGGAGACATCGGGCGCCGCTTCGGCCGCGTGTTCGTGCAGTGACGAGCGCATGGCCAAGTGGCTCTCCACCAGAGTTTCGATGCGGATGGCATCGCTCGAGCGCAGCAGCGAATAATAGGTGCGCATATACAGTTCGATTTCTTCGCTGCCGGTTTTAGGGACGGTTCGATCCATCGTTCAGCTTTCCGCTTGCCTGTCCTTGAGGTTGCTGGCCGCATGAAAGGCTTTGACGATCTTGTAATAACCAGTGCAGCGGCAAAGATTGCCGCTGATGCCATAATTGATCTGCTCGGTATCGGGATTATCAAATTCTTCCAGCAGTTTGGCGCCGGCCATCAAGAAGCCGGGCGTGCAATATCCGCACTGCACGGCTGCCTCATCAATGAAGGCGCTTTGAATCGGATGCAATGATTCAGCTTCGGCCAAGCCTTCAACCGTAACTATCTCGGCGGCGTGGGCGCGGGGCGCATGGACCATACAAGCCATCACCGCCACATCGTCCAGGAATACCGTGCAAGCGCCGCATTCGCCTTCGGCACAGCCTTCCTTGACGCCGGGCAATTTGACATCGTCGCGCAGCCAATGCAAGAGCGACTTGTCTTGTCCGCTGTTTATGGTGACCGGCTCGCCATTGACGAGGCTGCAAATGGGCGTGTCGGGGTGATGGGTGATGCTGGCCGGCAAGCCGCGCTTCACGACCGCGCAGTCTTTGCCCCAGAGCATCGGCGGACTATCGGGCAGTCCTGTGGCCACTTCGGATTCGGCCAGCTGGCGCAAGGCTCGAACGACCAGAACTTTCACCATCTCCCGGCGATAATCGGCGCTGCCGCGAATGTCGTCAATCGGCGCTGCCGTGTCCGCGGCGATACGGCCGGCCCGCCTGATGGTCTCGCCGCTTAGGCGTTTGCCGGACAAAAATGCTTCAGCATCCGGAACGCGGATGATGGTGGGAGCGACGCTGCCCAGCGCGATAGCGGCCGAATCGACCCGATGAGACTCGTTCAAGGTCAGAACGACGGCCGCGTCAACCACCGAAATGGCTTGGGCGCGCCGCAGCCCCAGTTTCAGGAAGACGCCGCGCTGATTGCGCGCGAAGGCGGGGAAACGGATCGCGCTCAAAAGCTCATTCGGCTGCATCACAGTCTGACGGAAGCCGCTGTAGAAATCCTGCAAGGCGACGACGCGCTCGCCATCCAGCGAGGACAGTGACAATTCGGCGCCCATGGCGATCAGCGGCGTGATGGTATCGTTGGCGGGAGAAGCGGTGATCAGATTGCCGGCGATGGTCGCGCGATTGCGAATCTGGGGCGCGCCCACCTCCCAGGATGCCTGCGCCAGCGGCAGCGCCCTTTCACGAATCAATTGACTGGCCACGACGTGGTTGTGCGTCGCCAGCGGACCCAGCGTAACGATGCCGTCTTGCAAACTGATTTTGTCCAATCCCTTGACGCGGGTGATATCGATCAAGATCTGCAGCCGGGGATGCTGACCGCGCTCCATCTCGATGATCAGATCGGTGCCGCCGGCGACGATGCGAGCCTCATGGCGATGTTGATGCAGCAGCTCCAGCGCTTCGCGCAGTGTGCTGACGCTATGGTAGGTTTTCCACATCCGCGGCCTTCCCTCCCAAAAGCAAGCGACAAGGCGTCGTCAGGTCGCGAGCGACGGCGCCACATCCAATACCGTGAAGGGATTGATGTTCAAGACGCAAGTCGATTGGAATCGCGATCGAACGGTCTTGCGCCGATCCCAGGTATGCACATGACCGTGCAGCATATATCTGGGCCGATACCACTTCATGAAGCTCAAGAAACTATCGAAGCCGCGATGGGCATGGTCGCTGCCGTCGTGGATATCGCGCGCCGGCGAGTGGGTCACGAACAGGTCAATGACGCCGCCACGCAATCTATGCCGAAGCACTTGGGGTCCCATTCGCAGCACCATCCACTGCATCTGTCTCTGCGTGTATTGAACATCGCCCCTATTATAGCGGATCGATCCTTCCAGACCAGCGAGCGTCATGCCCCGGTAGCGGACCACTTGCCGGTGCAAGTTGACGCCCCCGGGCGGATCGCGCTGATAGTTCTCATCGTGATTGCCGCGCACATAGAACATCGGCGCGCTGACGATAGTACTGATGAAGTCCAGGTAGCCGGAGGGCATATCCCCGCAGCTGATGATGATGTCGATATCGCTGTATTGTCGGCGCAAATTCTCCGCATTGTACAACTGCGGCATTTCGGTATCGCTGACGCAGAGAATCTTCACGGGGCAATCGCAGGCACGAGTCGGCTCCGGAATCTGGCAACGGGCAACGCGCCCAGACTGAACTCAACTGGAGTAACCGCCCGCGAAGGTATCAATCATCAGTCGCACGTCATCGCCCAAGGGATAGAGAATGGGACAGGTGGCGCCGGCCGCGATATACTCGCGCACTTTGGCTTTGACCTCGTCCGGAGTCCCCGATGCGGTAATCATCTGTACCACATCATCCGGTACCAGTTTCATCGCCTCGAGAATCTGCTCTTCTGTGGCCGGCCAGGTCAAGACCTGCCCGATTTCATCCAGCAGATCCGGGCTGACGCCGCTGGCTTTCATGATATGCGGCTGCTGGCCCAGGTATTGGGTAACCAGTTTGCGCGCGGCATCCAAAGCGCGATCGCGATCGTTGTCCACCGAGCAAACGACTAACTGGGGACGATCGATATCATCGACGGTTCTACCGGCCCTCTTGGCGCCGATTTCCAGTTGGGCCATGGCGGAATCGTTATACTTGGGCGAGACCAGGTAATTGAGCACGACGCCGTCGGCGATTTCGCCGGTTAGAGCCATCATCTGCGGACCGGTGGCGCCGATGTATATGGGCACATTGCGCGCTTCCTTGCGGCCGTGCACGACATCCAATTCGACATCGTCCAATTGGACAAACTCGCCTTGGAAGCTGACGCGCTCGCGATTCAAAAGCCGCCGAACCACGGTGACCACCTCGCGCATGGCCAGCAGGTTTTTGCGCCGCTGGATGCCGACCTTGGCCGCCAGCGGATCCCACCAGGCGCCGATGCCGCAGTAGATGCGATCTTGCGCCAAATCGTCCAGGGTGAGGAAGGTCGCCGCGATTACGGCCGCATTGCGCGTCCAGTTGTTGATGACTCCCGAGCCGATCTTGATGCGACTGGTCACCGCAGCGAAGGCCGCCATGGGCACGACAGCATCGCGCACCAAGCGGCTTTCCGCTTGCCAAACCGCCTCGAAGCCGGCATCTTCGGCGTATTTGACATATTCAATCGCTTCCGGCAACGCATGCGCATCTTGCAAATAAAGTGCTACACGATCTGACATGGCTCTTCTCCAGCATTCTCCTCAAGTGGACATCATTCCATTATTCGCTCAATTTAACGGTTTGCGCAACTCCGTCAGCAGCAGCGGCAGGCGACAATGCGCCGCTTCGCCAGCACAACTTCAATCCCGCAAGCGCAGTTCTTCCGTCACCTGATCTGGAAAGGCCGGCAAATGGCCGAATTGCCCGGCCTCCAGGATACGATGGTAGGCTTCCAGATCTTGGGGCACATCAATATCCATCGCCAAGCGATCGGAATGAAGCAACCGCACAGCCAGGCCCCGTTCGCGAGCGCTGTCAATATGGCGCTGGAAACTGCCCGGACCATAATCATACGGGATTAATCCCGGTGGGCGCATGAGCAAGGCGTTGGTGCCGTCGTTGTAATGATCACCAGCGATGACCAATGCGCGCTCTTCGCTGAGGTTGACAAGGTCGCGGATGTCGTCGGCGTTAACGAAGGGCAAATCGGCCGGCAAGATCAGCACCGCATCCGCTCGCCAGGTTTCGACCACCATCGTCGCCCGCAGCAGGGCCGGATTGAGATCGGATAAGACGCCCTCCTGCAGCGTCTTGGCGCCCATTTCTCGCGCGATTGCCAGGGCTTTGGTATCGCGCGAGATGACGAGTACCCCTGTCACGCGCGATACCGATGAGGTCACGGTGAGCACGTGGCGGAACATGGCTTCCGCCAACCGATAACGCTGCTCCGGCAGCAAGACCGGCGACAATCTGCTTTTGGCGTATTTGAGCGGTTTGACCGGCACGATGGCCCAAAGGCTCATGAACGCCACTCCGCGATCCAGTTCAAGATGGCCTCGGCCAACGCCCGCTTGTCATTTTGATCTTGCATCAGCGTATCCAGCCTAGTCGCGCGCAATCCGTCGAATTGACAAAGATCGTTGCGGACGTCGTCGACGAAACCGTTGATAACGCCATGATAATACTCGACGATGGTTGTGGCTGTCACCTGCAATCCCAGCTCGCGCATAATTTTGGCGGTTGGACCTTTGACGGCATCGCCGCCGATGATGGGCGTGACCGCCACTTTAGGCAGGTCCAACGCGGCCAATAAGTCGCGCATGCCGGGCACAGCCAGAATCGGCGCGACCGACAGCCAGGGATTCGAAGGCGCGAACAAAACGATGTCGGCGGCTGTCAAGGCCGATTTTACCGCATCGGAAACCCCGGCAGCAGCGGCGCCTCGATTGTGGATCGATTTGACCGCCGGCTGCCAGCGCTGTTTGACGAAGTACTCCTGAAAGCCCAGTTCGCCATATTCATCGGTCTCGACGATGGTGGGCATTTCAGCATCGCACATCGGCAACAAGCGCGCGCCGATGCCCAGCTCTCGGCTCAATCGCGCGCTGATGTCGGTCAAGGAATCGCCCCGGCGCAGCATCTCGCCGCGCAACAGATGCGTGGCCAGATCTTTATCACCCAGCTTGAACCAGGGCTCAAGGCCGTAATTGGCTTGCAGGGCATCCAGGGTGACGGTGGAGTCGTCCCGCAAACCCCAACCCTGGGTCGGCTCAACCAGTCCGGCGAGCGTATACATGGTCGTATCGAGATCGGGGCAAATGCGCAGTCCCAGATGCCAGAAGTCATCGCCGGTATTGACGATGAAAGTCAGACGCTCGGCCGGCGCCACATCGAGCAAACCGCTGGCGAGCTTGGCGCCGCCAACCCCGCCGGTCAAGACAACGATATTGCTCGCTAGCGCCACAACGTTTTTGCTTCCCAGGCTACGCGGTCTCGGTCGCGGCTGCTTGCCGGAAAACCGAGCGTAATCATGCCTTGCGCGGACCAGTCAGCGGGCAGCTCCAAGACTTCGCGCACCAGGTCCGGGCAAAAGAGCGGCGCGCACATCCAACAAGCGCCCAAGCCCAAACCCTGCGCCATCAGCAGCATGTTTTGCCCGGCCATAGCCGTGCTCTGCACCGCCATGGCGCGCTCGTGCTCGCTGCGCTCGGCATCGGGGTATTCGTCCATGTCCTCCAAGCTCAAACAGAGCACGATCAGCAGCGGCGCCGAGGTCATGCGCTGATATGAACGATTGACATCTTTGCTGATTATGGCTGCGTCAAGTCCATCGGCTTCCAGATCGCTGCGGAGTCGCGCGCCCATCGCCCGCGCCAGCGATTGTTTCGTCTCCAATTGGCTGATGATGACAAAACGCCAGGGTTGTCGATTGTGAGCGGATGGCGCCCAGGTGGCCGCTTCCATAATGCGGTCCAAACATTCCTTCGGCAGAACGCGCGATTGATATTGCCTAACTGAACGGCGGGCGCGCAAGAGACTCAGCAAGTCAGCCGCATCAATTGTCACAGTAATTCACCTCTGACGGGAATTCCCGGCGTCAAAGATACAGATCATGCGCCGGCATCCGGTTGAGGTCGGCCGCGGCGCCCGGCGGTCCGCTCAAGTCGATGCCGCGCAGCACAATAGCCGGATATCCTTCATCGGCCTCGCCGCAGAGCAGATGCGCCGCGGATGCGACCATATCGGCAAACGCTTGCTGGGTGACCTCGAGCGCGCGTCCGTATAGATCTTTGCGACCGCGCAAATCTCTCACCGCCGGCAACCCAGCCACCCCAATGGCGACGCCAACATTGCCGACGCGGAAGGGCCGGCCATGGGTATCGCTGATGACCACCGCGATATTCATACCTAGCGCGCGCGCAAGACCCTCGCGCAACTCGGCCGCCGACCGATCCGGGTCCAGGGGCAGCAAGATAGCGGCGCTGCTGCCGCCCTCGATATTGGATTGATCGAGCCCGGAATTGGCCGAGACAAATCCCAGGCGATGCTGCGTGACCAGCACGCCGCGCCGTTTGCGTGAGACCATGGTGGATTCGCGCAAGACCAATTCGACCAGGCGCGGATCTTTACCGGTCTCTTCCGCCACTTCCAAGGCCTCGCGCGATGGGGCAACATCGCAAAGATCCATTCGCCGTCCTTCGGCCTTGGCGATGATCTTGGAGGACAAAATCAGGATGTCGCCGGCGCGCCAGGTCATATCGGCCGCCGCCACGCAATCCATGATTATGCATAAGAGGTCATCGCCAGGCTGAATTAGCGGAATACCCGGGATGGCGTAGGCGCTGAAGGATGGGACCTGCATCATCGTCAGCTATCCAGACCGGTGATGCGGATGCCCGCCCCTTGCACACGGTACGATCTATTGATGTGCAGCAAGACCGGCGTCAGCGCTTCGGCGGCGACGGCGTTCTTCAGGACACCGGCGTCGATCCCGCGCATGCCCGCCGCTTCGACCAATTTGATGACTTCGCCTTTGGCGTCGTTTTGATCGGCGCAGACCAAGACATCACAATCGACCGGCTTGTCTAACTGTTTCAACTTGACGGCGCTGACGTTTTGGAATGCCGCGACCACGGTCGCGCCGTCGCCAAGCAGCGCCTGCGCTTCCAAGGCGGCTGAGCGGCCAGCCGGCAGGTTGACAGCCATAATTTCCGGCGGTTGCAGAGGCACGGTCAAATCGACCACGATCTTGCCCTGGCAGGCAGAGCGCACGCTGTTCAGAGTGGCTTCGTGCGCCGCGTAGGGCACGCTGAGAATGACGATGTCGGCAGCGGCCGCCGCATCCGAATTGGACATGCCCCGCAGCAAATCCTGACCCATTTCATCATTCATCTCGTCAGCGCGCGTCGTCGCTTTATCGAGCGCGCGCGAGCCAATGATGACATCGTAGCCCTGCAAAGCCCAGCGCATGGCCAAGCCGGCGCCTTCTTTGCCGGTGCCGCCCAGTATTGCCAGGGTCCTTCCATTCACCGCCGAATTCGCCATACACCCTCACTCCTCGCTGTCAGCCGCATATGACTCACAATTGTAGAGCAAGTTCGGCGTTACGCGTATAGTTTTCCCAGACCTTCGGCGCCAGCGCCAGCGCCTCGGCGGCGATTGCCGCCTCGTCCAGGACCAGGATCTCGCGGTCACGCATCAAGACCTGACCGGCGCAGATGGTGGCGGTCACCATGGACGGCTCAAAACCGAAGAGCAAATGCCAAGGCAGATTGCCAGCCGTCAGCGGCGTGAAGGGATGATAATCGACCAAGATCAAATCGGCTGCCGCGCCGATGCTGATCTGCCCGATAGGCGCGCCGGGGAAGAACTCCGCCATCAGCGCCGCGTTGTTGTCCCAGGCCATTCGGGCGATATGCATGCCGTTGGCGGCGCGGGGATCGCGTCCGACCACTTTGTGCAAGAGATAAGCCGCCTTCCATTCCGCCCACATATTATTGCTGAAGCCGTCATTTCCCAGACAGACCTTGAGCCCCTCCGCCAGCATGCCGTCAATATCGGCGGCGCCGACGCCGTTGTTCATATTGGAACGGGGCTGATGACTCAGCCAGACCCCGCGCGTCTTAAGCAGGGCGCGCTCGGCGGCATCAATGTGCACGCCGTGGGCCGCGATGGTGTTTGATCGCCAGATGCCGTACGCGTCCAGACGCCGCACGACGCGCTGGCCGGTCCGCCGCAGACTGTCGTCTTCGTCGGCTTCGTGCTCGGCCAGATGGATATGGAAGCCGGACTCGTCCGGTATGGCATCGGCGCAGGCGCGCAGGCTGGCGTCATTCAGCGTCAGGCTGGCGTGCAAACCGAATGTGCCGCGCAGGCGCGGATGATCGGCGACCGCGGCCTGGAAGCGGAGATTCTCGTCGATGCCGGCCGCCATCTTGTCCATGCCATCGCGATCAGTAACTTCATAACAGAGCACAGCGCGCAAACCGGCCGCTTCTACCGCCGCGCCGATCACATCGAGGCTGCCATCGATGAAATTGGGGCTGGCATGATGATCGATCAAGCTGGTGGCGCCGTGTTTGATGGCATCGACCAAGCAGACCAGCGCGCTGGCGCGTACGCTGTCGCGATCCAGAGCTTTGTCCAGCGGCCACCAGAGGCGCTCCAGAATCTGGGGAAAATCGGCGGGGGGCGGGCCGGGAATCGCCATGCCGCGCGCATAAGCGCCATAGAAATGGGTATGGGCGCAGATACTGCCCGGCATGACATATTGTCCCCGCGCATCCAGTTTATCCCGCTCGGGATACTTGGCTTCCAGCGCCTTGCTGGGTCCGATGTCGGTGATAAGACCGTCTTTGATCAAAACGGCATGATCGCCGAGTATTCGGGGATCGTCGCCCAAGGTGATCAAATTGGCGTTGATGATTAACATGATCGCGCCTTTCTCTTTCCCAGGACACGCGCGCCGCATTCGGAGACCTTAGCCGCCCAAGGCAGTGGTGACGCGGTCGACATAGTGTTCCGCTCGGCTGTAGAGATCGGGAATCGTTGTGGCGGCGACAAATCGATCCCAAGTGGTGCGTATGAAACTGAAGGCCCGGCGGGAATCATTGGATATTGGCGGATCTTTGTCTACCAGCTGGCGAAATTGCACTTTGTAGTAGAGTTCTTGACCGCGCCGGGTTTCGCCGGGCAGCAGATCGGCCCGCCGGACCAATTCAATGCCGGTGATGCGCGCGAAGCAGGCGATGGCGCCGCCCCGTTCGCGGAAGGAGCGGCGACTCAAGAAAAATGAGATGTACTCGGCGTTGATCCCCTGGGGCATGCGTTGCTGGGGAATGCGATACCAATGCTCTTGACGCGCGATTTGGTAATCCTTTTTGCGCTTGACGACGCCTATCAACACACGATCGTCCGCATACATGGGTATGCCGTCTCCGTCAATTCCTTGTCTGGCGCGCGCGCTGCTCCAGCAGGCGCTTGTCGATCTCGGCCACAAGTTCCTGGTGTTCCAGCCACCAACCCGGATCCCGCTGCGCATTCAGTTCGTCGACTGATTTGCCTTGCTGTTCCACCCAGGTGTAGTACTTCAGATTATGCCAACGTTCGCGGGCGTCACGGCTGCCTTCCATCACCCAGTCGCCGCCGGCCCGATGAAAAACGCCGTCGACGATGGCGGTGGCGCGCGCCTCGTCCAGCGCGCCGCGCGCGGCCTGTAGCTTGGTCATCACCGACCCGTAGCGCTCCATGGCGTCGGTGGCGACCGTGACCACCACATCGTCGGCGCCCATATCGTAGAACTTGGCCGTCTTGATGGCGCCGATAATGTTGCAGATGCCGCTGATGCCCAAGGTCGCGGACAGCCGCTCCACCAAGCTTTGGTCCAGGCCATAGCGATTCACCAGGGTCTGGCGTCCCTCCGCCTCCGCCAGCAACTGCAAGCCGTAAAGACAATCCATATCATCAATAGCCATCAAGGCATCCATGTTGAATACGTTATGAATCCAGGTCACATGCTTGTCGCCGATGCCCTGGATTTCGTGAGCGCCGTAGCCGTTGTTGAAAAGCGTCGGGCACTGGATCGGCTCCAGACCAACAATCTTGTGATCGGGCCAGACCTGCTTCAGCCGATCACCGGCGGCGATCGTTCCGGCGCTGCCCATGGCCGAAACAAAGGCCGATACCCTGCCCTTGCCGATGCCGGCGCCAGCCAAGTCCTCCGCCAATTCCACGATGGTGTTGCCGGTGACGTGATAATGAAAACGATAATTGCCCATGACCTCGAATTGATTGAGGACACGAATTTTGTCGTCGCTAGCGCTCAGGCGATTGACCTCGTCATAGATCTCTTTGACATTGCTCTCGCTGCCGGCGGTGCGAATGATGCGCGCGCCATAACTGCTGATGCGATCGAATCGTTCCTGGCTCATTTCTTCCGGCAGCACGACGATGCTGTCATATTCCATGCGGCAGCCGATGAAGGCGCCGCCGATGCCATAATTGCCGGTCGACGGCCACACCAGGGTGTGCCGCGCCGGATCGACCTCGCCCAGCAGTTGTTTTTCCAGCAAGACCGAATAGGCCGCCCCCACCTTGTGGCTGCCCGACGGGAAATTCATCCCGTAAAGCAGCACGATCTCGGCATCGACGCCGGTCAAGGCTTTGGGCAGGACCAGATAGTAGATCTGATCGTCGGCGCCGCGCCAGGTGATATTGTAGAGGTTGAGCGGATTGAGCGGATCGGCGTCTAGCGCCGCCAGCGCGCTCGCCCGTATGGCCGGGTCAATCTTGTTCGGGCGCAGCATCTCTTCAAAGGTAGGACCAGTGACCATTGTTTATTCCTCGGTTTCGCCTGATTGTCCGGACGTGGTATCGATGTCGATCTTCAGTTGCCGTTCCAGCTGGCGCATATGATTGAGTAATTCCAGCCGCTCCTCGGCCAGGCGCCGATATTCGTCATGCGCGGCCAACGACATGTTCTGGCTTAGCCCGCCATGACGCATGATGAGTTCATCGATTGCGCGATCCTTGGCCTCGTAGCGCTCGACCAAGAGACGATACCGCTGCACCAGTTGCAGCTGCTCGGCATCATGCTCCGGCATTTAGAGCTCCGTCCCGCCCCGTGGCTGCCGCGTCCGTCTCCGCAGACCGATTCGCGTCAAAACTCCGCCCAGCGCTATCGTTGCGACGGTCCTCAAGTCCGGCCGTGGACGCGATCACATACAGCGGCCGATCGCGCGTTTCATCGTAGGTGCGCCCGACATATTGGCCAATGATGAACAAAAAGAATAATTGGAACGCGCTCAGGAGCAACAGCAAAACGATCGTTGTCGCCTGTCCGCCAAAAAACTCTTCGCCCGCAGCAACCCGCAAGATTGAGATCACCAGCCCCACCAGCAGCGAAAGAATCGCCAGTATCAAGCTAATATACACCATGATTTGCAGAGGGAAAAACGAAAAGCTGGTGATCGCGTCCAGGGCGAAGGCGATCATCTTGCGCCAAGGATATTTGGTCTCGCCCCAAACCCGTTCCTCCCGCACATATTCGATGCCGGTTTGACGAAAACCGACCCAGCTGGTCATACCGCGGACGAAGCGATGGTGCTCCCGCATCTGGCGCAGCACAGCGGCCACCTTGGCATCCATCAGACGAAAATCGCCGGTATCAACCGGGATATTGACATCGGTGATTCGGTGCAGCATGCGATAGAAGATTTTGGCGCTGATACGCTTGAAGAAACCTTCGCCTCGGCGCTGGGCGCGGACCGCGTAGACCACGTCAACGCCGCTTTTCCACTCGGCGATCAAGCGGGGAATCACCGCCGGCGGATCTTGCAAATCGGCGTCGATCAAGATCACGGCCGCCCCGCAGGCATGATCGACGCCGGCGGTCACCGCAATCTGATGGCCGAAATTGCGGGCGAAATTGATCACCTTGATACGATTGTCGCCTTCAGCCAGCCGCTGCATGATAGCCGGCGATTCGTCGGTGCTGCCGTCATTGACCAAGAGCAATTCCCAGGGTTCGTCCGTGCCGTCAAGGGCGCGCTTGACTTCTTGATAAAAGCGCTCCAGATTGCCGGCCTCGTTATAGACCGGCGCCACAATCGAATATTGGGGTCGTTCAATCATCGCATCTCGAGGACTTCAAGGCCTGTTGCACCGCGGCGATATTTGCCGCCACGCGGGTTCCGCCACTGACGACTTGGCGCGCCCGCTCGACATCCTTGAGTCCGTTGCCGGTCATCAACAAACAGACGCTTTCATCTCGATCCAGCAGCCCCGCCGTCACGGCTCGCTGCGCGCCGGCGAAAGTCGCGGCGGCGGCCGGTTCCACAAATACGCCGCTGAGCCGCGCGAACTGCGGGATGGCCCGCTCGATTTCATCATCGCTGACGGTCAGATAGGCGCCACCAGTCTCCCGCACCGCCCGCAGGGCTTTGGCGCGATCGCGCGGCAATTCCGAGGCGATGCTGTCGGCGATGGTTGTTACCGGCCGGCGCCGAATATCGCGCGCGTCCAGTCCCGCGCTCCAGGCATCGGCCAATACGGCGCTGCCCGCCGCCTGAACGCCGATGAGCCGCGGCATTCGCTCGATCCAGCCCAAGCGCTTCAAATCGTAGAAGCCCTTATACAAGCCGCTGATGATGCTGCCATCGCCGACGCTGACGATGACCGCGTCCGGCGGCTGCCAGGCCAGCTGCTCCGCGATCTCCAGCGCCGCGGTCTTCTTGCCTTCGGTGGTGAAGGGGTTGACGCCGGTATTGCGCGAATACCAACCCTCGGCCTCACACGTCTCCATACAAAGTTCGAAGGCGTCGTCATAACTGCCTTCGACCAGCAGCACTTCAGCCCCATATACCAGCAACTGGGCGATTTTAGCGGATGGCGCCGAACTCGGCACAAATATGACGATTTCAATTGCCGGCAGGGAAGCGCCCAGACCGGCCAGCGCGGCAGCCGCATTGCCGGTGCTGGCGGTGCTCACGGTGGTGAAGCCCTGCTCCAGCGCCCGTGTCAGAACCAATGCGCTGGCGCGATCCTTCAGCGAACCGGTAGGATTGGCGCCGTCATCCTTGATCACAGCGCGCTTGATCCCCAAAGCCTGGGCAATTCTCGGCGCGGGATAGAGTGGCGTCCAGCCCACATCCAGCGGCGGAACCGGACTATCGGGCGCGATAGGCAGCAGCGGACGGTAACGCCAGCAATTGGGTTCGCGGCTGGCGCTGATCTCATCGCGATCCAGCCTCCGCGCCAGGTTTTCATAATCGTACAAGATATCTAGCGTGCCGATTTCGCCGTGGACCGGGCAGGTATAACGCAGTTCATCGCTTGAGTAGCGACAATCTCCGATCACGCAGCGCAGCTCCAAGATGTCGGCCATGGTCAAATGGGATCTGTCGCGGAAGGCGCGCCCGCCGGCAACTTCAGACAGCTTCTGAGACAAATGAAATGACGCCTGCTCATTTATCCGTGCCCGCCTGGCACGACGTGGGTGCCAGTTTCGCCGTGGAGCGCCCGCGTGAGATTGACGGGATTGGTGATGATCGCGCGCGGCCCGCCGTTATGCACAAAATCGATGGCGGCTTCAATCTTGGGATACATGCTGCCGCGGGCAAAATGCCCTTCCTCCAGATAGTTGCGCGCTTCGAGCAAGGTGACCGTATCGAGCTCTTGCTCCTGCGGCGTATTGAAATTCAGGCAAACTTTTTCCACGCCGGTGGAAACCAGCAGCAAATCGGCGCGCAAGGTCTGGGCCAGCAGGCTGCTGGCGTGATCTTTGTCGATAACGGCCGCGATCCCGCGCAAGCTACCGACTTCGTTGCGCACCACCGGCACGCCGCCGCCGCCGCAAACGATTATGATGTAGCCGCTGAGCACCAATGCCTGAATGGCATTGATCTCGTTGACACTGAGCGGTTTGGGCGAGGCCACCACGCGCCGCCAGCCGCGCCCGGCATCTTCCATCACTTGCCAACCCAGGGCCTGCGCGTCCGCCGCTTCCTCGCGAGACATGAAGCCGCCGATCGGTTTGTCGGGATGATCAAAGGCCGGATCATTGGGATCGACGCGCATCTGGGTGATAATGGTGGCCACGGTGTGATTCATGCCCACCCGGCGCAACGAATTATCCAGCCCCTGCTGCAGCATGTAACCAATGCTGCCCTGCGTATCGGCCACCACCAAGTCGAGCGGCACATCGTGAACGCCGGCCTCGCGTTTGGCAATTTCGGCGCGATTGAGAATATAGCCGACCTGCGGCCCGTTGCCATGGGTGACTATCACGTGCCAGCCATCGGCGGTCATGTCGGCGATATGCCGGCAGGTTTCGCGCACGGCATCCCATTGCTGTTCAATTTGTGGATTCCCGGGATCGGGAATGAGCGAGTTGCCGCCGATCGCCACGACCACTAGTCTATCTATCATAAAGCCCCGCTCTCATCCGCTTTACGGTTTAGCGAATCCGTCCTGGCGCAATTGACTAGACCGGCAGCGCTCAGCGCATGGTCAAGGCCATGGCCGCTTTCTGCACGTGGGTGCGATTCTCCGCCTCGTCATAAACGACGCTCTGCGGACCATCGATTACGCTATCGGTGACTTCGATATTGCGGTCGGCGGGCAGGCAATGCATATAAACCGCGTGGTCGTTGGCCAGACCCATGCGCCGATCGTCAGCGATCCAATCGGTGTATTTGGCCCCGATTTCGGCCGATTCCGCTTCATCTTCCGTCGTCAGCCAACTGCCCCAACTCTTGGGATAGAGGATATCGGCGCCCGCGAATCCGGCATCAAAATCATCCATGATCTCAAATGAGCCGCCATGACGCCGCGTGTTCTCTCGCGCTTGTTCGACGATATCTGGCATCAACTGATATTCGGGCGGCCGCGTCAGCCGCACATTCATGCCGAAGCGCGACATCAGCAGCACCAGGCTCTGCGGCACCGAGATCGGCTTCTGATAGCTCGAGGCGTACGCCCAGCTGACATTGATGGTCTTGCCGCGCAAGTCGCGCCCGAACTTTTCCTGAATGGTCATCAGATCGGCCAGGATCTGAAAAGGATGATAGATTTCGCATTGCATATTCAGCACCGGCACGCGGCTGGCGTCGGCCACCGCGTTGATGTAGGCGTTGCCGAAGTCCCAATCGCATTGGCGAATGGCGATGCCGTCGGTATAGCGTCCCACGATCTCGCCGATCTCCTTGGCCGTATCGCCGTGACTGATTTGGGTCGTGGTGTGATCGATGAATTGCGCGTGCCCGCCCAATTGCGCCATGCCAGCTTCAAAACTGATCCGGGTGCGGGTGCTGGTGAAGAAAAAAAGCAAGGCCAGGACTTTGTCGCGCAGGAGAGCGTGCGGTTCGCCCAGGGCCCGTTTTCGCTTCAAATCCCAAGCGACATCGAGCAAAGTCTCGATCTCTTCTCTGGACCAATCTTGTGTGCTGATGAGGTCGCGGCCTCGGAGGTCAGTCTGCATGTCCTTCTCCTGATAGAACTATCGTCCTGCATTTTCCGCCCGGATACGGGGATGTTCCCGATTCCAACTTTGCATTCCTCAAAAACAATTGTCTGTGCCCGACGTCATCCGTCGACACCGGCAATCCTCCTCTAGGCGCTTTAGGCCTCAACTGTCTGGGAGAGAATGGATGGGAAGAGCGCATACCATTCTGTCGAACGCACGACATCGTCCAGCGACACTTGATCCAAAACCGTATGGGCGTGGATTTCGTCCCCCGGGGCGAACCCGATGCTCGGAATTCCCGCTTTGCCCGCCCAATAGATGCCGTTGGTAGAGAAATCCCACTTGCCGGTGACGGTCTCGCCATACAGCTCGCGAGCCGTCTTCAGGCCGGCGAGCACGATCGTTTCATCTTCTTCATAGGCCCAGGCCGGATAAATCTTATCCAGCGGGAATACGAAGCCGGTGTAACTCGGTTCATCGTAAACCAGGATTTCGGCTTTGATATCATCGCGCTCGCCGATGATGTCGCGCAGGCGCTGCAACTCCGCATCCGGCGCTTCACCAAAGGTGATACGCCGATCGACATAAATGGTGGCTTCGTCGGGCACAGCGTTGATGCTGGGCGTCTTGACATCCATGTCGGTGACGGTGATGCGACCCGGCCCGAGGAATTCGTGATCGCCCAGCTCCGGTTCGATCTGGCTTAGGCGCTCGATGATGGGCAGCAGCTTGTAAATGGCGTTGTCGCCGAGATAGTTGCTGGCGGCATGGGCGCTGCGCCCCTTGGCCACGATCTTGAATTCGACGCGTCCTTTATGGCCGCGATAGATTTGCATCTTGGTGGGTTCGCCGATGACCACAAAGTCGGGCTTGATGCCTTCAGTCTGGACAAAGGCGTGCGGCGCCTGGCCATCGTTCCATTCTTCCATGTTGCCGAAGTAGTAGGCGCTGTAGCCATCCAGCAAGCCCAGGTCCCGCGCGATCGCCAGGCCATAGATCATGCCGGGCGTGCTGCCCTTTTCGTCACAAGCGCCGCGGGCAAACAGGATGCCGTCTTCGATCTTGCCTTCGAAGGGATCCCACTGCCATTCGTCGGGATCGCCGACGCCGACGGTATCGATGTGGCTGTCATAAAGCAGGATGCGGTCGCCGTCGCCGATGCGACCGACGATATTGCCCATCTTGTCCCAGAAGATCTCGTCATAACCGAGCGCTTCCATTTCTTGGGCAATACGTTCGCCGCAGGCCCTGATCTGGTTCTCATAACTCGGGATGGCGCAGATTTCGCGCAAAAAGGTAATGATGCTGTCACGATGCCCGGCTACGCGCGCGCGCAGCGTATCCAAGCTTGCCTGATCGACCATAATTCACGCCCATTGGTAGCTTTGCTCAATAAGTCGTATGTCATTTTAGCAATAATTCCCGAAAAGACAGCACCCAGATTAGTCAAACAAATCGATCAATTGGAAGCGTTCGACATCCACCAAACCCAGATCGGTAAGCTTGAGTTTCGGGATCACTTCGAGCCCCATGAAACTCATCGCCATGAATGGATCGGCGAGCTGACTGCCCAGGGCGCGCGCGCTCTCGATCAAGCGATCGTACTGTGAGCGCGCCACTTCGATTGGCGCTTCGCTCATGAGACCGGCAATCGGCAATGGGAGCGTGGCCAGGATGTCGTCGCCATCGACCGCGACCAGCCCGCCACCCATGTCGATGACGGCGGCCACAGCGGTATGCATGCTATAGTCATCGACGCCGATCGCGGCCAGATTATGATGATCGTGGGCGACGGTGCCGGCGATGGCGCCGCGCCGCAATCCGAAGCCGTGGATGAAGCCTTTGCCGATATTGCCGCTGGCGCGATGTCGCTCGATCATGACGAACTTCAGGATGTCGCGCTCAACATCGCTGACCGCGAGGTCATCAACTACTTTCGGCCTTTCCAGCAGGTGCTCGGTCACGACCTGGTCTTTGACCGTGCCAATCACATGCGCTTGAGCGCCGCGCGCGGGCAGCGAGAAATCCAGCGAATTCGCGTTCACGTTAACCGTGCCGCGCAAATCCAGCTTCCGCTCCGGCGGTCGCGGGATGATCATCTCGCCAGCTTGGGCGACCAGCTGTCCGCCGCGATAAACCTGCTCGGGATTGAAGTCGCGCAAATCGGAAAATATCACTAGATCGGCAAATTTGCCGGGCGCAACGGCGCCGTATTTCTTCAAGCCGAAGTAACGCGCGGTATTGTATGAGCCCATGCGTATCGCCAGCAGTGGATCAATACCCGCGGCGACCGCCACCCGTATCATATGGTCTATGGAACCTTCGTCGATCAAATCGGCTGGAATGCGGTCGTCGGTGCAAAAGCAAATCGCCGAGTGATTCTCCGGCGTTATCAGCGGCAGCAGCGGACGCAAATTGCGGGTGGTGGTGCCCTCGCGGATGAATATGCACAGGCCGAGGCGCAGTTTCTCGCGCGCTTCCGCCACCGTCGTGCATTCGTGTTCGCTGCCCACGCCCGCAGTCACGTAAGCATTGAGCATGGGGCCGGTCATATCGGGCGCGTGACCATCAAGCGCGAGATGCTCGAAGGCGGTGATTTTGTCGAGCATGCCTTCATCGCCCAGCGCCACGCCGGGATAGTTCATCAACTCGGCCAAGCCCAGCACCCAGGGATGATCGATCAATTGCGCCAGGTCGTCAGCTTCCAGCCGCGCGCCTGAGGTTTCCATATCGGTGGCGGGCACGCAGCTCGATGCCATGACATACATATTCAGGATGCCGTTCTTGGCGCGCTCCAGCATATAGCGCATGCCTTCCAGGCCCAGAACGTTGGCGATTTCATGCGGATCGGTGATCACAGTCGTGACGCCATGCGGCAGGACCGCGCGCGCGAATTCCGGCGGCGTGACCAGACTGCTTTCGATATGCACATGGGCGTCAATCAGACCCGGCGCGACATACTTCCGCTCGAGTTCCACCTCCGCGCGCGCCCGGTAGCCCTCGCCCAGCGCGACCACGTGGCGATCGTGAATGACAATATCGGTCGGATAAATCTCGCCGCTGATGACGTTGATCAGGCGCGCGTCACGCAAGACAAGATCCGCCGGTTTTTCACCGCGAGCGACCGCCAATCGATCGACAATGCTCATGCTGGACCCTCCGTTCTCGCCCGAGCGCGGGCCGAAGTCATCTCACGACTCGCCATTGATGAGCTGGCGCGACAGTCGATTATGCGCCTCGACCAAGAGCGGCGCGTCGGCAGTTCGCAGCTCACCATCCTCGACCACAATCTCGCCATTGATGATAGATAGATCCACTTGCGCGGGTCCGCAAAAGACCAAGGCGGCAATCGGATCGTGCAGAGCGCCGGCGAATACCGGCGAATCCAGACGAAAAGCGACTATATCGGCCGACATGCCGCCAGCGATCTGGCCGATGTCGCTCCGACCCAGGACAGCGGCGCCGCCTCTTGTCGCCAATTCCAGGGCTTCGCGCGCGGAGAACGCGGCCGGGTCGCCGCCGACGCGTTGCAGCAGCAGCGCCTGGCGGGCTTCGTTGAGCAGATGGCCGCTGTCATTGGATGCCGAGCCATCGACGCCGAGGCCGACCTTGACGCTGCGATCTAGCATTTGACGAATGGGCGCGATGCCCGAAGCCAGGCGCATATTGGAGGACGGGCAATGGCAGACGCCGGTGGCGGTACGCGCGAAGAGCCCGATTTCCCGATCGTCAAGCTTGACGCAATGGGCGTGCCAAACATCGTCGCCGACCCAACCGACGCTTTCGGCATACTCGCCCGGCCGCTGCCCAAAGGTCTCCAGGCTGAAGTCGATATCCTTGTCATTTTCAGCCAAGTGCGTATGCAATTGCGCGCCGTGCGTCCGCGCTAACGCCGCAGATTCTCGCATCAATTCGATGGACACGCTGAAGGGCGAACAAGGCGCCACAACAATCCGCAGCATCGATTGCGGCGCCGGATCGTGCCAGCGTTCAATCAACCGCTGCGTGTCTTGAAGAATGTCCGATTCGCGTTCGACGAGAGCATCGGGAGGCAAGCCGCCTTGACTTTCGCCCAGGCTCATCGAGCCGCGCGCGGCGTGGAAGCGCATGCCAATCTCCTGGGCTGCGCGGATTTCGTCTTCCAGCCGCACATCGTTGGGAAAGATATAGAGGTGATCGCTGCTGGTCGTGCAGCCGGAAAGCATCAACTCCGCCATCGCCAGCTTGGCCGAGACATAAACGTGTTCGGCGCGCAAGCCGGCCCAAATCGGATAGAGTGTTTCGAGCCAGTCGAAGAGCTCATTCTCCTGCGCCAGGGCGCGGGTCAAACTCTGGTACATATGGTGATGCGTATTGACGAGACCGGGCAAGACCACGTGACCGGAGAGATCGATGACGCGATCCGCCTCGCTTTCGGTAAAGGCGGTGTCATCTTCGACGGAGACGATGATGTTGTCTCGAATCAGTATGCAAGCATCCGAAAGTTCGCGGCGTCGATCGTCCATCGTCGCCAGTCGATTGATGTTCTTGAGCAAAATCGAGCTCATAGTTGTCCTCGCGCAGGATTCATTCGGCAGATTTGTTTCGCGGCAACGGCAAAGCTGCTAGCCCTCTATGCTATTGTACGCGGCTTTAAGCGTGTTGCTCAATAGCATGGTGATGGTCATCGGGCCAACGCCGCCCGGTACCCGGGTGATATGACCGGCCACGTCCGCCGCGGACGCGTATTCAACATCCCCCACGTAACGATAGCCCTTTTCGCTTGCCGGATCGGGGACCGAATTCGAGCCCACATCAATCACGACGGCGCCCGGCTTGATCCAATCGCCTTTGACAAATTCCGGTCGTCCCACAGCTGCCACCAGGATGTCCGCCTCGCGCGTCAGACCGGGAATGTCGCGCGTTCGGCTATGGCAGATGGTGACGGTGGCATTGGCGTTGGTCAACATGAGCGCTACCGGCAAGCCGACGATGTTGCTGCGGCCGATGACCACGGCGCGGGCGCCCTCAATCGCCATTCCGGTTTCTTCGATCAAAATCATGCAGCCGGTCGGAGTCGCCGGCGTGAAGGTCGGTTCTCGGCCACGCATGCCCAGCCGACCCAGATTTGAGGGATGGATGCCATCAACATCTTTGGCGAGGCTGATCTCGTTGAGCACGGCTTCGTCATCGATGTGATCCGGCAGGGGCAGCTGTACCAGGATGCCATGGATGCGCGGATCGGCGTTGAATCCGCGAACGGCCGCCTCAACTTGTTCTTGCGTTGAGGCCGAGGGCAGAATCTGCGCTTCAGATATGATGCCCACGCGCTCGCAGGCGCGCCGCTTCATACGCACGTACATGGCTGATGCGGGGTCATCGCCGACGAGCACCACGCCCAATCCCGGCGCGGATCCCGCGCTAGCGAGATACTGTTCGGCGGAAGCTTTGATCTCCCCTTGAAGTCGCTTGGCAACTGCACGTCCATCAATGATTGTCGCGGTCATTTCCTCTACCTCGTCGCCCTTTCGTTTACTGGTGTCACCGCCCTCTTTTGACATAACAGCTACCGGCGCGGTTGTTGAGTATGGAGATTGACTCGACCGCTTGCTACACTATTTGGGAGGGCGTCGACTGGAACTAAGGATAACATATAGTGATATCTGCGGAAGCCGCGAGCGGCGTGATATTCGTGATGATCGGTCCGGGTGGCGCGGGGAAGAACGCCATCATGAAAGCCATCATCAAGCGCTATGACAACATCGCGCAATTGGCCACGGCGACGACGCGGGCCATGCGCCCGGATGAGGTACAGGGACGAGAACATCTTTTCCTGAGCACGGCTGAATTCCAAGAAATGCTCGTTAACGATCAACTCCTTGAACATCAGGAAGTGACGCCTGACAAATTCTATGGGATTCCTCGCCAAACGGTGATCGACTGTCTGCAGGACAGCAAGATTCTCATCGCCGATATTGAAGTCCTGGGCGCGCGGAAACTGGTCGCGGCCTATCCACACAATGTCGTTCAGATCTTCGTCACCGTTCCCGGCGAAACAATCGGCGAGCAATTGGACGTGCTCGAGCAGCGGATGCGACAGCGCGACGATGGAGCCACCGATATTCAGGAGCGCCTGGAGCGCGCTCAGCAGCTGGAACTGCCCTATCAGGGCGAATGCCGCTATATCCTGGTGAACGACAACTTGGAACACGCCATCGCCAAAGCGCAGCTCATCATTCGCAGCGAGTTGAAGCGTCGGGGGCTGCACAACCCAGGTCTGCCCGAATATCATCGGCAGTTGGGCGCGCGGCTGGCGCCGGATGATATCCCGCTTGATTATGGCGATCGCGCGGCGGAATATGACGCGGCCATCCAAGGCGCAATCGTGCTGGATCGCTCGCATGAAGGCCGCATCTTGCTCGAAGGCGAGAGCCGCTTCGAATTGGTCAATCGCATGTCGACCAACCAGATGCTCGGCCTATCGGAATTTGAAGGACGCGCGACTGTCTTCACCAATGCCAACGGGCGCATCTTGTTTCGGGCCCTATGCTATAACCTGCCGCGCGGTCTGCTGGTGGTGAGCGAAGCGGGACAAGGCTCTACACTGGCCGATTACCTGCGGCGCAATATCTTCTTCGGCGACCAGGTCAGCGTGCGGGATTTGTCGGCTGAAACCGCGCAGTTTGGCCTTCACGGCGCCAATGCCGATTCGATCATTGATTGCATCGTCCAGGGACATGCCGACAGCGCCCCGCTATACAGTATGGAGACCGAGATCGCAGGTCAGGCGGTGACGGTAGCGCGACGCAAGTCGATCGCGGGCGGTCACTGGGCGCTAATATGTTCATTAGCGGAAGCCGTGGCGCTGCATCGCCACTTGTTGGAGGTCGGAGCAGCGTTCGATCTGCGACCGGCGGGTTCGTTGACGTACAACCTGCTGCGCATCCGAAGCGGTCGTCCGGCGGGCCTTGAACTCTCGGCGGACTATATCCCGCTTGAAGTAGGCTTGTGGGACGAGGTCAGTTTCGAAAAAGGCTGTTATACCGGTCAGGAAATCATCGCGCGCATGGAAAGTCGCCAGCGCGTGGCGAAACTTCTGGTGCATATGTCATTGTCGGAATACGTAGCAGCGCCCGCCCAAATCTTCGCTGGCGAACGAAGCGCCGGCCGCTTGACCAGCTGCGCCAAAGCGCCCGATGGTCAAGTCTTCGCGCTGGCAGTGCTCAAACGCGAGTTCGCGCGCCCCGGCGCCGCCTTGCAGGTGGGCGACAAAGGGCAAGCCGCACAGGTGGCGGCCTATGCCGGAGAGCAGCCGGCGTTCTTGCGCTCGTAAACCGGGCTTTGATCCAGTCGTCGTCGTTCGCGGAAACGCGGGCTTCAGCGCAGTTGCGGCGGGGGACCGTCAAAGAATAGCGCCCACCACAATTCCCAATTCTGCGGTTCGCGCGCGGTGGTGACAAATTCGACCAATTGCAGGTTGGTATCAGGCGCCGATTCGATGGCGCCGCTGCCTTGCGGCAGAATCAAGATCTCGCCGTCTCGGATCATTTTGCCTTCATCACGCGCCCAGAATTCGACATAGGCATCGCTCTTGACATGATTCAGCTCGTGAATCAGTTGCTGCTGCTGATCCTTCAACGCCTCGATTTCCGCGACAACGCCACTGTGAATGACCTGCAATTCGCGATCCAATTGAATTCGACTGCTGAAATTAAGCGCGAGCAGCAATCCCACAGCGACGATGATCGCGAGCAATAACTGCACGGTGGAAAACCGCCGGCCGTCATTCCCGCTCGCTCTGGGTGAAAAGATACCGCTGAATATGAGGCGCATCGGACTTCACTCGGCTGATGAGGCGCACAGTCACCATCATATTATAGATTGACAGCCGCGCCAGCAAAGTCGCCCCTGATGTGCGCCCGTCGCTTGTCGGCGCAAAACAAAAACCCGGCAAGTCTGCCGGGTCGCGTTGGTGCCGAAGGTGGGAGTCGAACCCACACTCCCCGAAGAGAACTACGCCCTGAACGTAGCGCGTCTGCCAGTTCCGCCACTTCGGCAATGCTAGTTCAAACAGTATAGCCGTTTTGCCTCGCTTGTCAATATCGTCCTCGCGCGCCGGCGTCTGTATCGGTCAGCGGCGTCGTGCTATAATCCGCCGCGCTTGCCTTCCCAGCGGAGCCGACCAATGACGATGCGAATTGCGATAGGACTGGCACTGATTTGCGCCCTGGCCGCAGGCCTGTCGCTGGCGCAGGGAAGCGGCAACGCGGTCACCGCCAATCCTCTGGGGCAAGCCAATCTGCGCGCCGAAGCCAGCATAGATTCGGCTCGCCTGGGCGAAATCCGGGCCGGCACGGCATATCCGGTATTGGGCCGCAGCCAGTTCTATCCCTGGCTTCTGCTCGGCGCCCCCGACAGCCGCGCCCCAATCGGCTGGGTTTTCGAGACTTTGGTTTCCATACGCGGCGATATCAATCGCGTTCCCTTCAGCGATCAGACCCTTAGCAGCGCCGAGGCGACCGTGACAACGGTTGCGCCTGCGGTCGCTACGCCCACCGCCAGCATCACTAGCGCGGCGACGCTTGCGGCCGCGGATGCCGGATTCAGCGTCAGCGGCGCGGTGACCGGCGAGGTCAACATCCGTTACGGACCCGGCATCGAGTATCCGCGCGTCGGTGTGGCGCAATCGGGACAACGATTCGATATCACCGGTTACCATACGCAATTTCCCTGGGTGCGCGTGCGCTTTCCGGGTGTGCCCAATCAGCAAGCGTGGATTGCGCGCGACTTGCTGGATATCGATGGGAATCTGTTTGAAACGGCGGCCGTGACGCGGACGCGCCTCGACTTGCCGGCCTTGACCGCCACGCCGCCGGCCATCAGCGTGAACGCGGTCACGGGGGATGAGCCGATTGCTTTGAGCGTCGGTTTCCGGATTCTGGCGGATCACCTGTGGACATACATTTTGGAAAGCGGCTTTGATGCCCAGACCAGCCGCTTTGGCGCGCTCTTCGTCATGGATTTGCAGAGCGGAGAAGCTTTCAGCTTTGGGGACGAGTACGCCTTCAGCGGCACCAGCATCAACAAAGTCGCCATTCTGACGGCTCTCTATCGGCATCTGGATGGTCCGCCATCAATCGAGCTGGCGACCGACATCGCCAATACCATGATCTGCAGCGAAAATGTCGCGACCAATCGGCTGCTGAGCATCGTTGGCGGCGGCAACAGCTATCTCGGGGCGGAAGCCGTCACCGACTTCTACCAAAAGCTGGGCTGGTCGCGATCTTTTATCACCGCGCCCTTTACGACCATCGGAACACCCGAGCCGCCGCCGCATCCGCTGCTATTGCCACAAACAGACGCCGACCAGCAGAAGGCGGATCCCGATTTATCCAACCAGCTAACGGTGTCCGAAATCGGCGCCTTGCTAGCGAACATTTATGACTGCGCTTATAACGAAGGCGGCAAGCTGCTCGAAGCCTTTGCCGGAGCGATTGAGCCGCGCGAGTGCCGCCAGATTCTGCACGTCATGAGCAACAACACGGTTGACGCCTTGCTCAAGGCGGGCGTTCCGGCCGGCGCGCGGGTGGCGCATAAGCATGGCTGGATAGCCGATACGCACGGCAACGCCGCGGTTTTCTTCACTCCGGGCGGCGATTATGTCATAGCCATGATGTTGTTCCAGCCGAGCTGGCTCAATTTCCAGGAATCGCTGCCGGTGATCGCCGAGGTTTCCCGCCGCGTATACAACTACTTCAACCCCGAGCGTCCATTGGCCGAAATCCGCCAAGGTTACATCCCCGATGCCAACAGCTGCAATTTCGCGGGCGACCCGCTCGTGCAAGATCTGATGCAAGGCGTCTGGACCGAGTAGCGGGCGGACCCAAATTCAGCCCGACCTCCGTTTGTAATGCACATCCGGCAATTCGCGCAAGCGCTGCGCCGCCGCTTCGGCGGTGATATCGCGTTGCGCTTCGGCCAGCAATTCATAACCGACCATGAACTTTTTGACGGTGGCCGAGCGCAGCAACGGCGGGAAGAAGTGCGCGTGCAGTTGCCAGTGCTCGGATGCGCCTTCGACATAAGGCGCGCCGTGCCAGCCCATCGAGTAGGGGAAGGACACCTGGAAGAGATTGTCGTATTTGACCAGCAAGCCCTTGAGGATCCGCGCCAGATCGCGCTGCTGTCCGGCGTCCAGGTCGGTCAGCCGCTGCGTCGGCGTCTTGGGCAAGAGCAAAGTCTCGAAGGGCCAGACCGCCCAAAAGGGCACGACGACCAGCCAGTTATCATTCTCCACAACTATCCGCTCTCGGCGATTACACTCTTCATGCGCGTATTCGAGCAGCATGACGCTTCCCCGCCGGCTGTGATAGGTCCGCTGGCAAGCGTCTTCCGCGCGCGGGATCGCGCTCAATTCGTCAGTTGCCCAGATCTGGCCGTGTGGATGCGGATTGGACGCGCCCATCATGGCGCCGCGATTTTCGAAAACCTGCACCCAGGCATAGGTCTTGCCCAGCGCTGCCGTCTGCCCTATCCACAGATCGATAACAGCCTCGATTACGGGAAGCGACATTTCGGCCAGCGTGAGATCATGGCGCGGCGAATAGCAGATGACACGCGCTTCTCCTCTGAGCGTTTTCAACCGAAAAAGCGAATCTTCCCCGGTTTCCAAAGGCGGCACATCGGGCAAGACCGCGGCGAAATCATTGGCGAAGACAAAGGTGCTGTCGTAGTGGGGATTGCATTCCCCATTTGCTCGCTCATTGCCCGGGCAAAGATAACAATCCGGATCGTAAATCGGGCGCTCGTCGGCAGGCGGGCGTTCCAGTTCGCCGTGCCAGGGGCGCTTGGTGCGCTGGGGAGAAACCAGGATCCATTGGTCGAGCAAGGGATTATAGCGGCGATGCGGATGATCCGAGGCCGCAAATGCAGACGAATCAATCCCGGACACGCGCTTGGCCCCGGCTCAGCACGACCTCCTCTCGTGCCACCGCCCAGGTTCGGAAGCGGACGTGACCATCGTCAAGCATCCAGATTTCTGTGCGCAGCGTCTCGCCGGGGAAGACATGATGTGAAAAGCGAGCGCTGATGGCAGCCAAGCGCGTCGCGTCGTTGCCGCAGCAGTGTTTGAGCAGGGCGCGCGCGGCAAAGCCGTAGGTACAGAGTCCGTGCAGAATTGGCTTTTCGAAACCAGCCTTTGCGGCCGCGTCAGGATCGGCATGAAAGGGCGTCAAATCTCCACTGAGCCGATACAAGAGCGACTGAGTCTCCGAAGCCTTCGCCACGTGTACTACATCGGGCGGGCGCTCCGGCATGTCAACGCCTTCGCTGGTTCCGCGCTCGCCACCGAATCCGCCCAATTCCGGAATGAAAATGCCGAATACCGCACTCGTCAAGGGATCACCGGCCGGCGTTTGCATTTCACAGGCGGCGTCGATCAACATGCCGCTGCCTTTGTCATAGACATTGCTCACGCTCAGCGAAACGTTCAAGGCGCCGGACGTAGGCAGCGCGCGATAGAATTCCATGTCTTGTTCGCCGTGCAACAAGATCCGCGGCTGGTCGTTCAATTGAGCGAGCCCGTCCGATATTAGCTCGCTCAGGAGACCGATGCCTAAGCAGGCGGCGAAGGTCGGTATAACCTGGAAGCCTAGAGCGCTGCGTTCGTAGACGAAGCGCAGCTCAGTTTGATCGAGCGGATCGTCGGGCGCGCCAATGCCCAAGGCATAAAGCGCCACATCGTTTTCATCATAGCTGACCTCGACGGAATCCAATCTGGCAGTTAACAAGCGATCAGCAACGTCCAGCATGCGAGGCGGCATTTCCGATTACCTTTCAGGTAATTGACAATTGAGCCTATCCAGCAGCAGATTATAGCGAATGACAAGGCGTCACGCTCGCGCCATTGCCACATGCGGATGATGCGGACAGCAACGCCTATCCCTTTACCGAACCCTGTGTCAAGCCACCGACGATTTGATCTTGCAGTGCCAGATAAATGACCAGGGTCGGCAAGGCGCCGATGATCGCGCCGGCGGCGAAGATCCCCCAATCGCGGGCGAAGTTGTCGCTGATATATCCCCAAAGACCGACCATCAGCGTCCAGCTGTCTTTGTCCCGCAGCAAAACCCGCGCCAGCACAAATTCGTTAAAGGTGCCGACAAAAGACAAGATGCCGACCACCACCAGCACCGGACGCACCAGTGGAAAGATCAGACGCCAGTAGGTCTGCCAATGTCCGCAGCCATCGACCAGCGCCGATTCATCGATATCGCGCGGCACAGAATCGAAAAAGCCCTTCATCAGCCAGATGTTGATTCCCATGGCGCCGCCTACATAAACCAAGATCAGGCCGCCGGAAGTATTCAAGCCGAAGAAAGGCAAATGAAGACCAATCTGTTGCAGCATGAGGAAGATCGCCACCATCGCCAGCAGATTGGGAAACACCTGCACCAAGAGAATGAAAACCATCAGGCTTCGCCGGCCGGCAAAGCGAAAGCGCGAAAAGGAATAGGCGCTTAACGCAGTGATCATGACCGTGAGAACGGAGGTTATCGACGCTATCACGAAGGAATTGACCAGCCAGCGCACGAAAGGTTTGCGTTCCGTGTTGAACAGCGTGTCGAAATTAATCAGGTAACTGGAACCAATATCGTAGAGCGCGTCGCCTTCGGCGAAAGTTTCGCCGACATTGATGCGAATGTTCTGCACATAGCCGTTCTTGGGCGCGCGCAGTTCTTTTTCTTCGCCATCGATTTCCACCAGCAAAATCATGCCGGCGCTGCGTTCGACCCGTGTACCGTCGGGCGAGGCGATATTCAGCAAAGTACCGGCGCCATCAGCGGTTACCGTGCGGGTTTCCGGCAATGGCGGAATTACGGACTGCGAACTCATGGACTGGCTGGGATTGAGCGCCGCCGACATGATCCAGACTACGGGAAACAACGCAAAAACCACGGCAACCAGCAAAATCAAGATCTGAATTATCAGCACAAGATCGATCGAGTTTGAACGCGAATCGCGTTTGGATTTGCCTTGGCTATACATTTTCAGAGGTCTCCTCCCAGCCCTTGGTCACGCGGAACTGAAGCAGGGTCACGCCGGCGACCAGAGCGAAGATGATGATGGTGATAGCGGAAGCCAGTCCGAAATCAGCGCCGCGACCGCCACCGAAGGCTAATCGGAAGGCGAAGCTGATGAGGATATCGGTGTGCCCGGCCGGCACCACGCCCGCATCCGCCATGGGAGGGCCGCCTTCGTCATACGTCTCGATGAGAACAAAGTTGTTGAAGTTGTAGGTGAAAGATGCTATCAGCAGGGGGCCAACGGCCACCAGCAGCATCGGCAGGGTCAGGCTGCGGAATTTATCCCACCAATTGGCGCCGTCGACCTCGGCGGCTTCGTACATATCGGATGGGATCGAGGCCAGCGCGCCACTGCAAACGAGCATGAAATAGGGATACCCCAGCCAAAGATTAATCATCAGGATGCCGAATTTGGCCCAGCCCGGATCAATGAAAAAAGGCGGTGGTTCCAGTCCCAGCGAAACGAAGGCATTCGGGATGATACCAAGGTTGGGATTTAGCATGCCCTTCCAGATCGCCACCGAGATCAGGCCCGGTATCGCGTAAGGAACGATCAACAGCGTGCGAAACGCCTTGCGATACGGAATGCGCTTGTTCTGCAAGAGCAAGGCGAAGAGCAATCCGACGCAGAAGGTGGACGCCACTGATGCCAGGGAGAAACCGATGGTCCAGGCGAAGATGCGCACAAGCGGTCCGCTGAGCGCTGGACTGTTGATGAAGCGAATATAGTTCTCCAGACCAATGCCGCTGATGAAGCCGGTCAACAGCGTATTTCCTTCATCATTCTCGAATTGACCGGTTTCGTAATTGGCGTGAAAAAGCGATTGCAGCTCGTGATCAAAGACCGCATCGTTCTCGGGCTGGAATACATAGCGCTGGGCGAATTCGCCGGCCTGCTTCCTGCTGGCAATGCCGATTGGCGCTTCCGCCGCGCCAAAGACAAGCGCTTGCGCTTCTCCACTCGCTCGCAGCGCCTCCCCCCGGCTCAGCTGGCGATAACCCTGATAAACTTCGGGCAAATCCGCTCCAGGGTCAATAGAATCCACCGCCTCGAAGTTGCCTAGCGTCGCAAAATAATAATTGTCTCCGTCATTTTCGTCGGTCAGCCAGAGCGCGAAATTGCCTTCGCCCTCCTGATACAAACTCCAGAGATAGACCTTGCCGCCTTCGGGGAGATAGATTTCTTGCGCGAGGCGATTGATGACTTGCTGCTTGGTGAGCAAATTGCCGTCGCCGTAATTGGTCAGCGAAACGTAAACGGTATATATGATCGGGAACACCACCATCAATCCCATCAAGGCGAGCGCCGGCGATATCCAGCGCAGCGGATATAAATCGCCGCGCAGGTTGATGACATTGACAATGAGCGTGATAACGCCGACGGTGATGGCCAATTCCCAGACGCCGTCGGACGCAAACGCATAAACGAGGAACAAGGCCATGGCATCCAAAATTGCCAGTGCAATATAAGTGACGCCCAGGCGCAAAAGCGTGCGCGCGTCAAAAGCAGATCGCTTTGGTTTTTCGTTCAGCGCGAGTGTTGCCATAGTTGGCGCCGACGTACCGCGTTTCTCGGGTACGCGTCTTCCTTTCTGCTAGCAGCGAGCGCGGGTACAAAAGCGGGGGATGCCGTCTCGGTCATCCCCCGCCACAAATTGTGCCAGTTCTTCGGTTGCAATGCAAGCAGACTAACCTACTACTCGCCTTCAATCAGCGCGCGGATCTGCTCACCGGCATTGGAGAAGGCTTCTTCGGCGCTCAGCTCACCGGTGCGCACCAATTCCATGGCGCCGCCCCAGGCGGTCCATACCGAAGACATTTCCGGAATGGCGGGCATCGCCAGCCCCTCGGTTCCCGCCGCGACGAAGCCAAGCATGACCTCGTCTTCCAGGCTGTCCCGGGTTTCCAGGAAAGCGGGCGGACGCGGATCGGCGCTGTACAAGGACGCCATCGCCTCGTTTGTGGCAATGTAATCAAAGAGGAAAGCTTCCGCCAGCAGCTGATTCTCGCTGAAAGCGCTAACCATGAATCCTTGTACGCCCAGGAAGGGTTTGCCGCTGCCGCCGGGCCCGGCCGGGATGCCGGCCACCACAAAGTTCACGCCGGATTCTTCGATGCGCGGGATGGCCCAAGGACCAGTGATGATCATGGCCGCGTCGCCGGATTCAAACATGGTGTGCATGACATCGTAATCGATGCCGGACGGCATCAGTCCGTCGCTGCCGTAGGCTTCAATATAGGCGGCGGCGGCGATCGAACCGTCGCTGTCAATGCCGACATCGCCGGGATCGTAGCCCTCATCTGTCAAGCCAAAGACATAACCGCCGAATGCGGTCTGCAACGGGAAGAAGTGGTAGGGATTGTTGTCGAACATGATGAAACCATAGGTAGATTCGCCATCCGCGATCAACTGCTCGCTGACGCTGCGCACGTCATCCCAGGTTTCCGGATTCTCCGGCACCAGGTCGGCGTTGCGGATGAAGGCGACATTTTCCGCCGCATACGGCAGACCATACTGCACGCCCTCATAGACAAAAGCGGACAAAGACGCCGGCAAGAATTGATCGGCAACATCCGACACGTCGATTTCGGCAAGCAAGCCGTTGACCGCCAACTCGCCCAGCCAATCGTGCGCGCCGATGATCAGGTCAGGACCTTCGCCGGCCGGGGCGGCGGTCTTGAATTGATCGCGAATATCGCCGAATCCCAACTCGTCCACAACTACCGGGACGCCGAATTCGGCTTCGAATTCCGCTCCCAATTCTTCCAGAATTGGCGCGCGCGTGTCGTCCGCCCAGATGGTAAGCGCGTCATCCTGCGCGGAAGCCGGCGCCGCTATCATCACTACCAGCGCGATGAGCAATGCAATTCGTTTGATTCTCATGATCGTATCCTTCATCTTGATTCTGGCTTGAGAAAAGCATCACAAATGTGACGGACGCATTATACGGTCTGATGCTGAATTCATCCATACAAGAATCGACGCGGCAGACGGCAAACGACCGCGCAGGCGCGCGAATCAGACTATCGCGTTATCGAGCGCAATATGAATTCGGTTCCGGTGTATTGAGCGCAAATGTCGTGGCGCGCGTCATCCTTGCGGAGAGATGAGGCGCAGATACTCCCAGGTATAAATGCCGGTGCCGTGACCATCATCCCAGGTCGGTTGCAGGGCATAATTGCCTACCGGGCTCAGGTCGATGATGGCGTAGGAACGGCACGGCGCCAGTTTGAGGATGTCTTGCGGCGCGTGTTCCAGACCCATGTTGGCGTGGCCTCCGCGGCATTCGACGCAGGGGCAGGCCTCGCGCAGATGCGATAGCGGGTAGCGGCTGACCAAACCGTCATCCCAGGTGATTTCGAGATACGCCTTGGTTTTGTCCAGTGTGATGCTTGCCGGTCGCTGGCTCAACGGTGACCTTTCGTTATGCCGACTTGCCCAGGGATGATACTGATCCCCGCTGCGATTGTGAAGCCGCTTCTCTTGGCCGCGACGTTGACAGCGAGACAACGTAAATGGAGTAAATGGAAAGCATATAATAGCGTGAATCCGATGCGCTTGCGGTTCAGTGCCCCTTTGATACAATACCTGTAGCCCATTTCAATTCCAGTCGATGGAGCGCCCTTCAATGTCGTTCTTGCCGCGTCTGTTATCCACCGTCTGTCTCTTGCTGCTTGTGTCCACCGCCTGTCAGTCCGAGCGGATAGTCATCGTGACCGCGACTCCGGATTTCAATGTGACAGCAACATTCCAGGCGGCGATGGCTGCCACGGAAGCGGCGCCCACCTCGACGCCAACTTTGACGCCGACTCCGGATCCCTTCCCGACGCCGGTCATTGGCGCCATTTACATAGCGGAGCAGCGCTTTGAAGAAGGCTGGATGTTCTGGCTGCAACCCAACCAACAGATCTGGCTGCTGACGGTCAACGACGAGGGCGAAAACATCTGGTCCATATACGATGATACGTTTACTGAAGGCGATGCTGAATACGATCCCGACATCACCGCTCCCGAGGGCATGCTGCAGCCAATCCGCGGCTTCGGCAAACTGTGGCGAGAGAACCTCGAGGTGCGCACGGCCATCGGTTGGGCGCTGGAAGACGAGTTGGGCCACACCACCCGTTATGAATATCATCATGGCGGCGAAGTCAGCGACGGCAATGTTTATGTCGCGGCCCCCGGCTATCATCTGGTCGAGAGTATGTACGACGATGTCTTTCGCTTCAATGAACCGGATTCCAGCTGGCAGATCGTCGAATAGGCGCCGACCAAGGACCGTCATTAATGCGTAATCTTCGCCGCTACAGCCTCGACGCCGCGTCAGCATTTGAGATTCAATTGGCCGCCGATGCGCGTATGTCGCGCACAGATTACGCCGATGATCAAGCCTGGTCGGTCGAGCTAGGCGTCGGCGATCGAGCGGCGCTGGCGTATCAGACGCGATACGGCGGTCGCGCCGGCCTGGTCAGCCTGGCGCCGATGTGGCGGGTCGGCGATCGGCAGATCTATCAGGAGCGACAATACGCCGAGGCCCCGTTCGTCGCCCATTTCGCCCCCAATTTCTTGCGCGTCCAGGCGCAGATCACCGCGCAGCTGCGGTTGGTCGCGAACTTCTGGGTGATGGAATCTCGTGCCGCCGGCGGCGAATTCAACCTGACCAACGACGGCAGCGAATCGCTGCAAGTGCAACTCGAGCTCTTCGGACATGTCGCCACCAACGATCGCGCTCGCAAGCTCAATGTGTTGACCCTGGGTGATTACAGCCTGGCGCTGCACCTGGGACAGATCGGGAGGCTCAACCCGGTCGTCACGCTTGAGGGCGCTTCGCATGACATCTACGGCGGACGCATCAGCAGCCCCAAGCTGGGTCTAAAGTTGTCTTTGGCGCCCGGCCAAAGCGCGCGCGTGCCCTTCGTCACAGCCGCTTTCAATGAAATAACGGATTCGCACAGCGTCGCGATGAATTGGATGTCGCGTCCCTGGACGCCTTACTTCGAACGTATCGACCGAGAAGCGGCCGCGGTACCCAGGATCTATACCGGAAACGATAGTTGGGATCTGACCCTCGACTATTCGTATGCCCTCCTGTTGAAGTCGATCATGCAGGGCAGGGACCAGCTGCCGCAGGCGTCATTCGTCGCCAATCGCGTCACCAATCGCGGCTGGAGCCGCCGGGGCGACGGGACTGACCATATTCGCGCCTGGTCCGGTCAGGATCCTGCCCTCGCCCACTTGATTGCGCCGGCGCTGGCCAGCATCGATCCCGAGATCGCCACCGGCATCATCCGCAATTACCTCGCCACTCAGGACGTTTCCGGTTTCGTCGATCGCCAACCCGGGTTGGCCGGTCAACGACAGGGGCTGTTGATGATGCCGCTGCTGGCGCGCCTGACCTGGCAAGTATACGTCCAGACGGAAGACGAGACGTTCCTGGCCGAAGCGTTTCCCAAGCTACTGAGTTTCTTCGAGCGCTGGCTGCATGACGATCACGATGCCGATGGCGATGGCGCGCCGGAGTGGCAATCAGAACGTCAAACGGGTTACGTCGCCTTTCCCACCTTTGGCACGGGACAAGGCTGGGCGCAGGGCGCGGATATTCGCCAGATGGAGACGCCGGACCTGTTGGCATATCTGATTTCCGAATCCGAAGCGCTCGTAGCAATGGCGCGGGTTCTCAAGAGCAATGCCCTGGACGGCTTGCAAAAGCGGCTGGAGCAACTGGGCGCGCAGCTGGAAGAATTCTGGAACGGCAGCCGTTACTGCTATCGCGATCGCGATTCGCACCAGACTAGCGAGGGCATCGAATTGTTGTACGGCGGCGCTGGCGATCAGCTGCATACCATAGCGCGCGAGCTTTCTCCCGCCAATCGCGTCGCCATTCGCATCGTCGGCGGCGTCAGCCAACGTCCGCGCATCCGGCTGCGGCTGATAGGCAGAGACGAGCATGGCGCTGACTGCCGGATTGAAGCGGATGTCGACGAGATTCTGTGGCACAACCGCCAAGGCGCCTATATCAGCGACCGCCCGCTGTCCTTCGTCGATTCGATTGAAGTGGATGGTCTAAGCCGTGTCTACAAAGTTCACGCGCAAACGATTGATTGCGGACGGTTGGATATCAATCACTTGCTGCCGCTGGTTACCGGCGCGCTGCCTGAAAAGCGAGCAAAAGCGCTGGTCGAACTGGCGATGGACGAGAAGCACTTTTGGCGGACCAATGGCCTGACCATGGTCAGCGCGGCCGATCGCAATTTCGATCCGTCCAACGGGCGCGGCGGCGGCGGTCTCTGGATCTACTGGCTGTCGCTGATCGGCGAAGGCATGGTCAAGTCCGGCTTTCGGCGCGAAGCCACACAACTGGTCAAACGCGTCCTGGAAAGTTTGAGTCAGATTTTGAAGCGCGACGGCTTTCTGTCGCAGTTTTACCATGCCGACGAATACCAGGGATTCGGGGAAGATCACCACGTCGGCGGCATCGTTCCCCTGGGACTCTTGCACGAGGTGATCGGCGTTCGAATTGTGTCATCGAGCAAGGCTTGGGTTGGCGGCGACTTCACCTGGGCCGAGCCGATTCGGATCGAACAGCACGGCGTGAGGGTTGAGCGCGACGCGGATGGCATCCGGGTTGAGTTTCCGTCCGGTCATAGCGAAACGTTGCCCGCCAATATCGAGTGGCGCGCGCTAGTTGATCCGACGGCGCCACCGGCGACCGAGGAGGCGGCGCCCGAATCACGCTTGCCGGAATCGCCGCTCCCTCCCGACGAAGCCGATGACAGCAACGTGGTCATCCGTCTCGACGCTGAGCCGTCATCGGATACGACCGAAACCGCAGCCGAAGACGATATTGGCGATGGCGATGTCGAAGATGTTGACGCTGCCGAGCCTGACGATAGACAGTCTTGAGCGATGATTCAGATACGTCGCGGATCCGCCGCAACTGATACAGGCGAGCGTCCGATTCCGGATAGGCCGGTTCCCTGGAGACGCCTGATCGCCTACCTCCTGCCCTACAAGCTGAGGCTCTCCCTGGCGCTGTTGGGTTTGATCGGCAGCGCGGGACTGAGCCTGGTCTTTCCGGCTGTCATTCGCGATGTGGTGGATTCAGTTTTTGCTGATGCCGATTTGCTCTTGCTGGATTCGATCACGCTTTTGCTGCTCGCGGTTTTCCTGTGTCGTTCCTTGGCGTCGTTCGTCCAGACCTACAACTTGAATTATGTGGGCGAGCGAATCGTCGTCGACATCCGGCAAGAAGTTTACGCGCATCTGCAGGCGCTGTCGATCAAGTTCTATATCGATCGACGCGTCGGCGAGCTGATCAGCCGCATTTCCTCCGACGTGACTGTCATGCGCACGGTCCTTACTGGCAATGTCAGCACCTTGCTCCAGCAGTCGCTGACCTTGATCGGATCGGTCGTCATCATGTTCTTGCTCAATTGGCGCTTGACGCTATTCATCATCGTCATGATGCCGATCATCGTGCTCATCGGCTTCGTCTTTGGCGCGGCCATCCGGCGCGTCAGCACCACGGTTCAGGACGAGATCGCCGGCGCTACGGTTGTGGCTGAGGAGGTCTTTCAAAACATTCGCGAGGTCAAGAGCTTCGTGCGGGAAGCCTACGAAATTTCCCGCTACAACAAAGCCATCGATATCGCTTTTCGCGCGGCCGTGCGGCTGCTGACCTTGCGATCGATCTTCGGTCCCATAGTTGGCTTTTGCGCGTTCGGCGCGCTGGCATTGGTGCTGTGGTTTGGCGGGCGCGAAGTGCTGGACGGCCGTCTTAGCGCGGGCGAGTTGATCGCATTCTTGATTTACGGATTGACAGTCGCGGGCAGTTTCGCCGGCTTGGTCAGTCTGTATTCCCAGCTCCAGGAAGCCCTGGGCGCCACCAAACGCGTCTTCGAGATCATCGATACGGCGCCTCAGATAGAAGACGCGCCTGACGCGCGCGCGCTGCAAAATGTGCGGGGCTCGATTGATCTGCGTGGCGTCAACTTTTCCTACGATGACGGGGAGCGCGTATTGCGCGATGTCGACCTCAACATCGGCGAAGGCGAGGTGGTCGCGCTGGTAGGACCGAGCGGCGCCGGCAAGAGCACGCTCTTCAACCTCATTCCCCGCTTTTATGATCCCGATTCCGGATCAATCTCGATTGATGGCCAGGACGTCCGCACCCTGACGCAAGCCAGCCTGCGCGCGCATATCGGCATCGTGCCGCAGGAGACCATGCTCTTCGGCGGCAGCATCCGCGAGAATATCCTCTACGGCAAGCTAGACGCCAGTGAAGCGCAGTTGATCGCGGCCGCCAAATCCGCCAATGCGCATGATTTCGTTAGCGCGCTGCCCAAGGCCTACGATACGATCGTCGGCGACCGCGGCATCAAGCTGAGCGGTGGTCAACGGCAGCGGGTCGCCATCGCGCGCGCCCTGCTCAAGGATCCCGCAATTCTGCTGCTGGACGAAGCCACCTCCAGCCTCGATAACGAGAGCGAGCAACTGGTGCAAGAAGCTCTGGCCAATCTGATGCTGAATCGCACCACCGTGATCATCGCGCATCGTTTGAGCACCATTCGCATCGCCCAGCGCATTGCCGTTTTGGATCGGGGGAGAATCATCGAGCTGGGCACACACGAGCAACTGATGGAGCGACGCGGTCTATATGCCCGCCTCTACGACATGCAGTTTCGCGAAGCCGACCTCTTCGTTTCCGGTTGATGGCGCGGATCATGACCATCGCCTCCAATCAGCATCTCTGAGCCCTTAACGAGCCAATGTGAACATCCTATTGCTGATCGTCGTCCTGCTGCTGACCGGCTTTCTGATCTGGTGGCTGCTCATCGAAACCGAAGGCGCCTACCTGGGCCGACGGGTGGTGGTCGCGCTATACGACATTTACGCGGGGCGCTACGACCGCGTCAAGCAATTTGACCTGCGCACCGATATTTTGCTGCTGTCGCAGCCGCTGCTGCAACGACTGCTCCCGCAGCTCGATCCGTTTATCCTCGATGTCGCCACCGGGACCGGTCGCTTCCCCCCGGCCATGGCGGCAAACGCCCGTTTCCAGGGTCATGTCATCGGCATTGACCTTAGCCGAAGAATGCTGGAGGTCGCCGCCGAAAAAGTCGCTGCCGGGCACTATGCATCATTCATCACGCTGGCGCGTCACGACGCCATGCGTCTGCCCTTCCCCGACTCCGCGTTTGACGCCGTCGCCTGCCTGGAAGCCCTGGAATTCCTGCCCGATCCCGAGCGCGCATTGTGTGAGATGGCGCGCGTTTTGCGTCCGGGAGGCGTCTTGCTGGCGACGATTCGCATCGACACGCGCTGGATGCCGGGCCGGACGCCCAACGAAAGCGAGATACGCCAGCTGCTTGAATCACTGGATATGACGGCGATTGAAGTCGAAAAGTGGCAATCGGACTATAAGAGAGTTTGGGCGAAGAAGGCGGGCGCGGTTGACCCGCTCGGCTCTGCAACGCGCGAGCGCGTGCTGCGCGGCCTGTGCGAAGTTACCATTAAAGGCGTCGAGCAAGTTTGATAGAATGTGCATCCACTTGACGGGCTCGCACGCCAGAGGACAGGGTCTTTGAAGCAACTGAACAAAGAATTGGAGCAACAGATCAGTCTCGCGCTGCGCCGCGCGCAGCAAGCCGGGCATCTGCCGGATTTCGAGATCCCCGTGATACCGGTGCTTCCACCCAAGCGCGATGATCAGGGCGATCTCGCTTATCCGGCCATGGGACTGGCAAAGTTGGCGCGCAAGAATCCGCTTGAAATCGCCAACTTGATCGCGGCGGAACTGGGAGGGCTGGCGTTTCTGGAGCGCGTCGAGGTAGCGCCCCCCGGATTCATCAATTTTTCCTTGTGCGACGACTATCTCAGAGCTCAGGTCGGGCAAATTATCCGCGAAGGCGAACGCTGTTTTCAGCTCGATATCGGCGTCGGCAAGCGCGCGCAGGTCGAGTTTGTCAGCGCCAACCCCAGCGGTCCCATCACCATCGGGCACACGCGCAACGCCGTAGTCGGCGATGCCATGGCGCGGCTTTTGGAAGCGGCCGGCTATGATGTGCAGCGCGAATACTATTACAACAATGCCGGCAACCAGATGATCGTGCTGGGCAAGAGCTTGATGCTGCGCTACCTGCAGCAGCTGGGCGAAGACGTGACCTTGCCCGCAGACCATTATCAAGGCGCGTATTTGATCGAGATTGCCGCCGAACTGGTCAAGCAGCGGGGCGAGGCGCTGAAAGACGAAAACTGGGAGACTTTCAAAGGCATCGTCGAATCCCGCATGTTCGATTGGATTAGGCGCTCGCTGGCAGCCATCGATATAACGCACGATCGCTTTTACAACGAGACCTCGCTGTTTGAAAGCGGAGCGATTTGGCGCGTGCTCGACGAAATGCGCGCAAACGACCACATTTATGAAGCGGCTCATTGGGAAGGCGCGGACGAAGCGGAAATCGCCGATGTCACGAGCAAGGGCTATCAACCGGCGACCTGGTTCCGCAGCACGACATTCGGCGACGAAAAAGATCGCGTGATGGTCAAGAGCGATGGCGCGCCCACCTACACCCTGCCCGATATCGCTTATCACCGGGACAAGCTGGGGCGCGGATTCGATCTGGCCATAAATGTCTTGGGCACGGATCACTTTTCCCAGGCGCAGGTGGTCCAGTATGGGCTGCAGGCCATGGGACTGGATCCCGCGCCGATTCGGGTCATTTTCATTCAGATGGTGCGCGCCGTGCGCTGGAACGACGAGCTCGGCGAGTACGAGGCGGTCAAGCAATCGAAACGCGCCGGCGACTTCGACAGCCTGGACGATCTAGTGGAGATGACCAGTCCGGACGCGGTGCGCTATCACATGCTGGCGCGCAGCCCCAACTCCCAGCTGGATTTCGATGTTGATCAAGTCGTCAAACAAACGAACGACAATCCGGTCTATTACATCCAAAACGCCTATGTGCGCTGCGCTGGTATCTTCCGCGAGGCGGACGAGCGCGGTCTGGTCGATGATGATGCCGATCTGAGTTTGCTGGGCAGCGACGAACTCAGGTTCATCCGCAAAGTGATGGAGCTGGGCAATGTGATCGAGCAAGCGGTGACGAATGGCGAGCCGCAAAAGATCGCCTTCTTCGCGCACGAGCTTGCTGCCGTTTTCCATCCGATATATGACAAAGTGCGCGTATTGCACAGCGAAGTGCCGCCGGATGTCGCCAAAGCCCGCCTGCGCTTTTATCGGGCGGCCGGCGTGGTGTTCCATCGCCTGCTGCGTCTGATGGGCATGACCGCGCCGGAGCGCATGTAGGCTCGATCAAAGGACAACGCTATGGGACTCAAACCCGATCACTGGATCAAGGCGATGGTGGAAAAGCATCGCATGATTGAGCCCTTTGTCGATCAGCAGGTGCGCGAAGGCGCGATCAGCTATGGCGTGTCATCTTACGGATACGATTTGCGCGTCTCCGACGAATTCAAGATCTTCACCAATGTGCGGTCGGCCATCGTCGATCCCAAGAATTTTGCTGATGAATCCTTCGTCGATTTCCGCGGAGATGTCTGTATCATCCCGCCCAATTCCTTCGCTTTGTCGCGCTCGGTAGAGTATTTCCGCATCCCGCGCCAGGTCTTGACCGTGTGCCTGGGCAAATCCACTTATGCCCGCTGCGGCTTGATCGTCAACGTCACGCCTTTCGAACCGGAGTGGGAAGGCTACGTCACGCTGGAAATCAGCAATACCACGCCGCTGCCGGCCAAGGTCTACGCCAACGAAGGCCTGGCGCAGGTGCTGTTTTTTGAGGCGGATGAAGTCTGCGAGCTGTCGTACGCCGACAAGAAGGGCAAATATCAGGGTCAGATGGGGGTCACCCCACCTCGCATGTGAGGCAGTATGCCCTTGACTATTCGCGATCCATCTCGCTACAATACGCGAGCTTGGGGCGATTAGCTCAATTGGTTAGAGCGTCCGGTTTACACCCGGGAGGTTATAAGTTCGAGTCTTATATCGCCCATTCAAATGACAGCGGAAGCGACAGGCCATCAATCGGGTCTGTCGTTTTTGTTTCCCGCGTGTTCGCGTCCCGGATTCGCGATTGGCTTTTCCGCTTCTCTTTCGTCTGTAGCGCGGCCTCAAGTCATCCGGTGGCGTCCGCGTCAAGGATGCTTTACAATCGCTAGGCCGTCATCACGCTGAAGCGGCTCGCCTAAAGATTATTCTCAACCGATAGAGGAAAGCGCTATGATCCAAGCGGCGTTTTACTTGGGCAATCGCAGCATCCGGCTCGGCGAAATCCAACCGCGTGATCCGGCGACGGACGAGGTGCAGATCAAGGTTTCGCATTGCGGCATCTGTGGCACGGATCTGCATATCTTTCATGGCGCGCTGGATAAACGCGTCAGCATGCCGGCGGTGCTGGGCCACGAAATGTCCGGGACGATCCACGCCTTGGGCGACGGCGTCGCCGGGCTTGCGGTTGGCGATTCCGTTGCCGTGATGCCGATCGCGCCCTGCAACGACTGTCCAGCCTGCGCGGCCGGGCACAATCATATCTGCCACAATCTCAACTTCCTGGGCATTGATACGCCGGGCGCCTTTCAGAGCTATTGGACGGTGCCGGCGCATACCGTTCATCGCATTCCCGACAACCTCTCCCTCATGCACGGCGCGCTCCTGGAACCGTTGGCGGTCGCCTGCCACGATGTGCGGCTGGCGGATGTGCAATCGGGCGACCAGATTGTCGTCGTCGGCGGGGGACCCATCGGCATCCTGGTGGCGCTGGTGGCGCAACATGCCGGCGGCCGCGTCATCGTTTCCGAGATCAATCCCTACCGCGTCGAACTGGCCGCGCTGATGGGTTTGGAGACGGTCAATCCCAACGAGACCGACCTGGTTGACCTGATCATGAGCAGGACGCGCGGCGCCGGCGCCGATATCGTCTTTGAAGTATCCGGTTCGCAGGCGGGCGCGGCGGTCATGACCGAGCTGCTGCGCACGCGGGGGCTGGCGGTTATCGTGGCCAACTTTCCCCGGAATCCCCAGGTCGATTTGTATCGATTCTTTTGGCGCGAGCTGCGCATGCAAGGCGTGCGCGTGTATGAGTCGCAGGATTTCGCCGACGCCATCGCGCTGGCGGCTGGGGGTGCGCTGCCGCTGGACCGCATCATCACCGATGTTCGTCCCTTGGGCGGGCTGAAATCGGGCTTTGAAGATATGGAACAGGGCGGCAAAGTAATGAAGATACTGCTGGAGCTGTAGATGAACGTACTGGATTCATTTCGACTGCAAGGCAAGACCGCGCTGGTCACCGGCGCGCGACGCGGCCTCGGCAAGGCGATGGCGATCGGGCTGGCGGAAGCGGGTGCGGATATCATCGGCGCCAGCGCCAACATGGAAGCGGCGGGGAGCGACGTAGAAGGAGCGGTGACCGCTCTGGGACGGCGCTTCTGGGGATATCAGTGCGACTTCGGCGACCGGCGCGCGGTTTATGCCTTTATCGACCAAGTCAATGCCGACGGCCATCACGTCGATATCCTGGTCAACAACGCCGGCACAATCCTGCGCGGTCCCGCCGCGCAGTACAGCGATGAACATTGGGATCGCACCATCGAAGTCAATCTGAACTCATGCTTCGTATTGAGCCGCGAGTTCGGCAAGCTGATGCTGGAGCGCGGCAACGGCAAGATCATCTTCATCGCATCGCTGCTGACCTTCCAGGGCGGCATAAGAGTGCCGGGCTACGCGGCCAGCAAAGGCGGACTGGGGCAATTGACCAAGGCGCTGGCTAACGAGTGGTCCGGCCTGGGCGTGCAGGTCAACGCCATCGCGCCGGGGTATGTGCGCACAGACGCAACGCAAGCGCTGCAAGACGATCCTGATCGCAGCCAAGCCATATTTGAGCGCATTCCCGCCGGGCGCTGGGGGCATATCGATGACTTCAAGGGACCCATCGTCTTCTTGGCGTCTTCGGCTTCGGATTATGTCAGCGGCGAGATCCTGGTCGTCGATGGCGGCTGGATGGGCCGCTAATACTCCCCTCGCTCTGACATCAAGCGTCGAACCGACATTTTCTAGACTTGCGGGCCAAGGCGCAATCAGGGATTGTCCGCCACGATGCTCAACATCAAGGGGATGGCTTGGGGCAAGCGCTCCGGCATGCCGAAACGCCGTTCGCCCAGCTCGCGCATATCGTCCATCGGTCTGAAGCCGTTGCTGAAGCTGTATTCGCGCAGATCGAGCAAGCGCAATCCGGCGTCCAGCAGCGCCATGACAACTTCGGCCACGCCCCACTGATACTCGACGCCCGGATATGGATTGACAAAGTTTTCGATCCCGGGCAGCAGCTCATCAGTTTCGGCAGCCGCGCCGGTCATGGCGACGTAATCACCAATACCGGAATCAAACTCATAAACCTTGCCGCCCATGTAGTCGTGCCAGAGATTCCAATCTTCATCAAAGGTGGCGAAAGCCGGATGGAAATCGATCAGCACGAACCGGCCGCCAGATCGCAGGCAGCTGCGCAGGCCGCGTCCCCACGCCTCCAAATCGGAGAGCCAGCAAAGCGCGCCATAGGATGCAAACGCGATGTCATATTGATTCTGATTCTCGTCAAAGAAGTCGAAAATGTCGGCGCGTATGAAGGCCGCCTCGATGCCGCTGTCAACCGATAGCTGGCGCGCGAATCGGATCGCCTCGTCGCTGATGTCGACGCCGGTGACCAGCGCGCCGAGATGATTGGCGATGCTCAGACTATCCTGCCCGCTGTTGCATTGCAGGTGCAGCAGGGTCTTGCCGGCAATGTCACCGAGCAAGCGCGTCTCTTCGGCGAAAAGCGTATTGCCGTCCGCGCGGAAAAACGCCGCTTGATCGCCTTTGTGACTATTGTGCGCCTTGGTGCCTTCATTCCAAGACAGACGATTGATCTGATGATGATCGCGGTTCGGCATGCGCAACGCTCTCGCTGGGCTGATTCCTCTCGCGATGATTTTATTTGCCCATTTGCGAGCCTGCAATGGGTGGAATCCCCAACAATTGGAGGGGCTCGAATTCTCTACACCGCGCCATCAAGATATGATACGCTAAGAAAGTCGGTCCCTATCACCTTTTGACCTTCCAGCCAGAGATTGGATAGGATGCTCTTTCGCAGTTATATCAATCCCGCCGAGAATCGTGAAGCCAACCGCAAGCTGCCGAAGCTGATGGTGGAAGGCTTGCTGCTTGGCGGGACCGGGCTTGGCGTCTTGGCGCTGATCTTCGAAATCGCTGCGGATGCCTTCAGCGTGGCCGCCTATCAGACCTTGCTGGCGATTCACGGGGCCAGCGGGCATCATGATGTGGCGATCCTGGCATTTGTTGTGCTGTCCGTGATGCTGTTCTTAGGGATCGTCCCGGCTTACAAGGCCGGCGCCTACATTCGACCGACGGCCGGCGGCAGCGGGCCACTGGTCGAGGCGATCGGTCCGCCGCGTTTGCGCTGGCTGTCTTGGGTTGGGACCAGCCTGTTTTTCCTCGATGCCGTCTTGACCATCATCATAAGCTCAATTTCGGCGGCCGATGTCTTGATGCTGCTATTCCCGGAATTCGCGCCCTACCGCATATTAATCGCCGAAATTTTCGCCTTCTTCATCATGTCGATCCTGGTCGCGGTGGGGCCGAAGCGCGCGGTGCCGCTCTTCCTGATCGGTGGCGGCGCGTTCACGATCTTCACCATGTTTGCCTTGACCCAGGTCGGATACAGCGCCCTGGCCAATCCGGAGTGGGCTTATCTGACCAGCGGCATTGTCCATCGGCTGGAAGAAGCCCAGGTGGTCGAGCATGTCGTGCGCGCCGTCGGAGACGCGCCGGCGATCGGCTCGGTCCTCTTCTTTCAATTCTTCTTCCGCTCGATGAGCAGCGCCATGCTGGGATTTTCCGGTTACGAAGTGATTCCCGCCAGCGGCAAACACGCGGCGCGCCCCAAATGGAAAGTCATCAATACCGCGCTGACCTTGGCCGCGCTATTCCTGATTGCCACCGGCGTACTGCAGCTGGCGGCGGCCAAAGCTTGGAATATCCCGTCCACTGAAGGCTATAGCACGCTGCTGATCGAATACGAAATCGTGGCGGCGCAGACCTTCGGCCGGGGCATCGCTGAAGCCGACAATCAGATTCACCTTCGGGATATCCAGGAAGCCGAGCGCATTTATGAAGAGCGCCGGGCAGCCGAGCATGACGGCCCACTACATGCGGAGGATGCCGATGGCGGCTCCGTGATGGAAGAGATCAATCGCGCGGAGGCCATCCGTTCTATCGCATCCGATCTGGTCATCGCCAAGGCTTTGAATCGGGCGCTGGCGGGCACCGACGGCCAGGGCATCTTGTCGCTGGCCGCCTTGCTGCTGGCGATCATCCTGCTGCTGGCGCAAGGCGGCGGATATGTCGGTGGCGCGGCGGTGGCCGCCAATGCCGCCAAACTGGGACGGCTGCCCGGATTCTTCGCCAATGACCGCATCGGCATCGCCGTCATCTGGAGCTTCGCGGCGCTCACCATACCCTTGATCCGCGAGGTTGTCGTGGTCGAAGCCTATTACGCTTTCGGCTTCGTCAGCGCTTTCATCATCACCAGCACCACCGTCTTCCTCGTCCGCGATGACGCGCTGGCGGATCGCGGCATAACGCCGGGTTCAGCCGAAGCGCGCTCGCTGCGATTTGCTGGCCTGCGCGGCATGATCGCCAGCTATATTATGGGCTTGGTATTGGTCACCCAAAAGACCGATGCGCTGGGAGCCATCGTCGTCCTGGCCGCGATTATCACGTTATTCCAGCTCTATTACGCTTACGGCGGCGCCAAGAAAGATCCCGCCAAACTGACCGCTTACGCCCCGACGCCGGCGACAGCCCCGGAATATGACAGCGGCATCCAAAGAGCGCACGACAAAGCGCGAGCGCGCGGCATAATTGATCGCGTGAACGCCTTGATTGAAGAAGGCGCGCTGGTCAAATTTAATGTCGATCATGAACGCATCCGGCGCTTGATCACCTACGTCTACAGTCTGGACGCGGATGCCTTTGAAATCAGCAGCGAGGAAGCCCAATACGCCGACGATGACCACGCTCACGAGCCCAGCCAGGATCTGGAGGTCACTTACGATCAGTACTTTAGCGCGCGCGCCGAGATACTGGGCAAGATTGAGGACTATTCGCACTACGGAATCTTCACCTTCATCGACAAATATTACGCCAACTGGGTCAATGAGGAGCATGGCCGCGACGCCTCCGAAGTGCAGAAGGCCATGATCAGCCTGCTCTTCCCGCTGACCGATGATGACATCATTTGGGAGCAATTCCAGCAATACCGTTGGACTTTTCAACCCGAGCCCATCTGGCAGTTCTGCCGTGAACGCTATACCTGGGCCAAAGATCAATGGCCCAATCTCAGCGGCCGCCTGACAACGATCTGGACCTTGCAGGAATTGGGATTGATACCTGATGAAGTCGATATCAAGACCGTCATCTCGATCAATGCGCGCAACGAATTGCGCGAAATCAATATACACACGCACGGTCCCCTGCCGGAGGAAGAGGCTGAGCCGGAGTCGGACAATCCGGAGCTTCCCGACTGACTTGAATGCTGCGGCGCTCCTGACTATAATTTCAAGCAAGAGCAGAATAAATTGTCATGCTAATGCAGCTTGCCCCGCTGCCCGCGTGAGATATGAGACCGGCAAAACCCGTCGCTACGGATCCAAACCAAGCCCATGAGGAGACACAGCGCCTCCGCGATCGAATCCTGGGCGTGAATTTGCGTCTGGCGCGCGAAGCCGCCGGCCGGTCAATTCAGGATTGCGCCGGGCGACTGAAAATATCGCCGGAGGCTATGGCCGCGTGGGAAATCGGGGATGGGCATCCCAGCCCGCCACAGCTCGATATGCTGGCGGCATACTTGAATGTGTCTGTCGGCGATTTGTGGCAAGCGCCGGCGCCGCGACAAAATGAGGGGTCCGAGATTCGTCAGGGCGAATCACAGGTATTGCGACAGCGCATCGCGGGCGGTCTGCTGCGGGCGGCGCGCCAATCGAAAAACATGGAACTCGATGAATTGAGCACTGCCGTGGCGATTGATGTAGAACTGCTCAGCGCCTATGAATTGGGGGAAAGCGTCATACCGATTGACCAACTGACAATCTTGGCCGGCGCGCTGGAACGCGATCTGACCTACTTTGAAGCGACCGGAACGGATCTCGCGCCTATCGCGCAATATCTCGCGGCATTGCCTTCAGATCTGGAGATTTCGAACGCGCTGCAGCAACTCGCCAGTGATCAACGGGCGGAAGGCGTCGTCAAGTTGGCGGCCGCGTTCAGCCGGATTCCCAGCGACGAATTGCGGCGGATTGCCGACGCCCTGCTGGTGATTTCGGAAGCCAAGTCCCTTCAGAACGGCGCCTAAAGCGGCGCGCCCCGTCAACTACTTCCCATGAATGCAACTGCTCATCAACTGCTTGCGCCGCGCCGGCGCTATAGCGAGCAGGAGCGGTGGAGTCCCGTACATGAACTCCGCTGCCGCACGCGTCTGATTCAACCGTGATCCGCCTCGCAATGCCCAGATATCATCAAGCGCGCGTTTTCACCTTGATCGTCATCACCGTGATGGCCGGTTATCTGCTGACCTACCGCGGACGCATCGAAAGCGGTGATACCTTGCGCGCAATGGATGCGCTGACCAGTCTGTCGCGCTTTGGCGATAGCTTGATGGACGAATCCTCCTGGTTCAAGCCGCCGCTGCGGATTCGCGCTGGTCACGACTGGCCGCTGCGTGAATTCGACGTTGAGGAGCGGCTTCAATTGTGGCTGGCATTCCCGCTGCTAAAACTTGCCGAGACGCTTCCCAATGTTGGCAATATTCACGCCGTTTGGTTATTCAATATCATCATCACATCGCTCAGCGTCGGCATCATCTATCTATTGCTGCGTTCGCTGGGATTCAGCGGTGTGGCTGCCTTGCTGGTCGCGTTGAGCGCCGCTTTCTCGACCAACCTCTGGGCTTACAGTCAGACCTTCTTTCGGGAGCCCTTGGTCGGTTTCTTCCTGGCGCTGTCGCTTTACTTGATTCAGGTTACTCGCCGCCATACGCTGATGACACGCGCGCTGGGCGCTGCGGCCGGACTAGGCTGCCTTTGCCTGGCGATCTTGACCAAATCGTCAGCGCTCTTCGCTGGTCCAGCCATAGTTCTCTTTGCGCTACCGAGCTTCTCCTTATGGACTTCACAGCGAATGCGGAAGCTGTCCGCGCTGTTGTTGACGCTTGTGATATTGCTTCTGGTCGCGCTGGCGTTCCTGGAGCCGCTGGCGAGCGGTCTGCGCGGCTTGTTGCCCCAATCTGACCCGGCCAATGACTACGTTGCGTATGCGCTACGAGTTTATCTGCTCAGCCCGGGCGGCAGTTTATGGGGGACATCGCCGCTGCTGCTGATCTCGATCGCTGGAGCAATCATGCTGCTGCGCCAAGGCCAATTGCGTCTGGTCTGGACAATCGTGCTGCTCGTGACCGCTTATGCCGTGATGCATGCCTTAACCACCGGCGCGCACTGGTTCGGCGGATTGAGCTGGCCGCCGCGCTTCTTGACGCCGGTGATTCCGATTGCGGCGCTCGCGGCCGCGCCTGTCGCCGAGAAACTCGTCAACGGACGAAACAAGTGGCCCTGGCTGATCTGGATCTTGCCGCTGCTGTACGGCATATGGATCCAATTCAGCGCGGTATCTCTGGGATTGGAACATTACGGCGAATCGCTGCCGGCCGAGTCCATGGCGCTTTCAGAATGGGCGCCGGGGCTAACCGAGCCGCGCTATTTCCGCTGGGTGGTGCTGCCCGGGCGCTGGGCGGATCTCGGCATCGACTTTCTTTGGATACGCTCGGGCCAGGCTTGGTGGCTTGTCACCTTCGCCATTTACGGCATCGCCAGCGCCTTCGTTCTGCAGCGGGTATGGCGCCGTCCACACAGTCGTCTCCGCCATCTCGCGCCATGGCTGCCGCTGCTGCTGATGCCGCTGCTTTTCTTGAATCTGCGAGCGGTCTACACGCGTGATACGGCGACTCGGTCACAGCAGCCAGCCTTGCACGACGCCCTCGCCAAATTAACGCAAGGCCAAGGCAGCGGCGATGTCTTGCTGCTGCCCGACAATCGCTATGGCGAGTTCATCCTCAATCATCTCGACAGCAATCGTGTGCGGCCGATCGTGCTGCCGGCATCGCCAGCGCAAGCGGCGAGCGACAAGCAGCCCGCCCTGCTGGAATCGAGCAATCCCGACGACTGGTTCGACGTGGCCAGCTTCCGCGCCCTGCATCATGTAGCGGATAGGCGCGATAAGATTTTCCTGTTGGCGCATACCAGCCCCTTCATGACCTGGAGTTTCCGTCCCTACGAGCGCTATCTGGCGCTGCACTATTATCTGCTGAGCGAGATTGAATTGAGCCATCCGGACGATTCGGTGCGCTTGCTGGAATACAGCACTCGACACAGCGCGCCCAATCCGATGACACTGTACCTTGGCGAGGTCGCAACTGATCTGCGATATGGTGAGGATATCTGGCTGCGCGGGCTCTTATTGCCCGGCGGCTTTCGATACGCGCCAGGTGACGCGCTGGAACTATCACTGCTGTGGCAAGCCACGAAGCCGCCGGCGCGCGACTATACGGTGGCCTGGTTTGTCGTCGATGCGCAAAGCGGCGCGCCGATCGCCCAGGGACGGGATTCGGGTCCGCAAGCCGGTTTTTCGCCGACGACAAGCTGGAATGCCGGGGCGCTCGTCTGGGACAATCGCGCGCTGCAATTGCCGGAATCGCTGGCTGCCGGTGAGTACCTGATCTGGGTTCTGCTGTATCGAAACGATCACGACAGCGGCGAAATCGAGCGCCTGCCGGTGACGGGCAGCGACGTAACTGAAAACGGCAGCGTCGGCGTCTTGCCATTATCAATCGTCGTCGGCTGACGGCGCTCCTGGCCTTTGACGTGACGGGCAATCGGCTATTCAGCAATTGGACGCGGCAATGTAGACTGTCTGGGCATGACTGACCCACGTCAACGAGACAGCGGCATGGCAGCCGAATTCGTCGTCGATTCTCCCATAAACTCCAATCATCGCAGCCCTCTGCTTTTCATTCTTTCGCATATCCTGCGCCATCCGGTTGCGGCCATAATCTTGCTCATCGGCGCCTTTTCGAACGCTTTTCTGGCTGGCATTGTGCCCGGTTTCGTCGGCGACGCCTTTGACGCCATCCTCTTAATGAATGATGAATCATTGCGCTTGGTGCTGAATAGCGTCTTGCTGATCATGGCCTCGCAGATTCTGCGTTCGGTCCTGCAATGCATGCGCAACTTCGCGGCTGAGGTCTTCGCGCAGCGCTTCGAGCGGGATATCCGCGACGAGTTATACGCCAGCCTGTTGGGCAAGAGCATGAGCTATCATGATTTGCAGCCAGTGGGCGAGATCATGGCGCGGGTCACCAACGATGTGCGTGAAATGAATCTGATGATGAATCCGGGCATCAACCTGGTGCTCGGGGCCAATATGTTCCTGATCATGCCGGCGCTCTACGCCCCGTTCATCCATCCGCAACTGATAATCGTGCCCATGATCTTCATCGTGTCGCATCTCGCCGTGCAAGTCTACTTCGTGCGGCGCATGCATCCGATCGCGCAAGAGGTGCGCGCCAACTTCGGGCGGATGAACGCGCGCCTGGCCGAAGCGCTGGAGGGCCTGGAAGTGGTCAAGGGCGCCGCCACAGAAGCAGCCGAGATTTCCAGGTTTGACGGTTTGGCCGATCGAGTTCGCGATTCGTTCATCGATCAGGGCGAGTTCGAGGCGCGCTACTTGTCGCCCGTTCTGTTTGGGCTAACCGTTGTCGCCGCGCTGATTCACGCCGCCGCCTTGTATGGCGCCGGGCAGATTGGCGAAGGCGATGTCGTTGCCTACCTGGTCTTGATCAACATTTTCCAGTTCCCGGTTTTCATCTCGCTGTTTTCTTCGTCGCGCATCGCCTCGGGTTATGCCAGCGCCGACCGCATCCTGGAAGTCATCAATGCCAAGACCGGCCTCGATCAAAATCCGAATGGATATCGCGGCCGCATCCGCGGCGACATCACCTTTGATAATGTCGATTTCAGTTACGGCGACGACGAGCATGTGCTCAGTGGCGTCTCGTTTACAGTACGGCCCGGGCAGACCGTCGCCATCGTCGGGCAGACCGGCGCGGGCAAGAGCACCCTGAGCAAGCTGATCAACCGGATTTACGATGTCGACAGCGGCCGCATTCTGGTCGACGGCGTCGATTTGCGCGATTGGGATTTGCAAGCGCTGTGTTCGCAAATCAGCATTATCGAACAAGACATCTTCTTGTTCAGTCGCAGCGTGGCCGCGAATATCGCTTTCGGGCGGGACGAGGTGGACATGCGTCGCATCGTCGATTCGGCCGAAGCAGCCCAAGCCCATGACTTCATTGCTTCGTTTCCAGCCGGATACGATACCGTGATCGGACAGCGCGGCATGACCCTGAGCGGCGGACAGCGGCAGCGGCTGGCGCTGGCTCGCGCCTTCCAGACTGACCCGCCGATTCTCATCCTGGACGACAGCACCAGCGCCATTGATAGCGCCACCGAAGACAAGATTCAGCGGGCAATATGGTCGGCGGCGCGCGGACGCACCACTCTGCTGATCACGCATCGTCTGTCGCAGATTCGCTGGGCGGATCACATCGTGGTGCTGCGCCGGGGGCGTGTGGTCGCCCAAGGCGCGCACGAAGAATTGCTGGAGACCTCGCAATCGTACCGTCACATCTTCGACCGTTATCAAGACTACCCGGCCAGTCAATCGGCGGCGGGAGACTAACATGGCGGCGATATTCGGCGGATTGCAGAGCGACAATTATGACCGGCGCTATTCCGATGCCTATCTTTTCAGGCGTATAGGCGCTTACATGTCCAGCCACAAAGCGCTGGTCGCGTTGGGTTTGCTCGGATTCCTGCTGGTGGGGATAGCGCGGGCGATTCGGCCGGTCTGGATCAGCGATGCCGTGGACGAACTGGTGCGTGGCGGTGACTTTCTCCAGTTCGTCATTCTGGCGCTGACGGTCATCGCCGTGGTTGAATACGCTTCGAATTACGTCAGGCGGCGCTTCACAGTCATAGTGATAGGCAGGATCGTCGCCCAAATGCGCAAAGATTGTTTTGCCGCCGCAATCGAACACGATCTGGCCTTCTACGATGAGCAAAAGTCCGGCACGGTCATCAGCCGCGTCACCAGCGACACGCAGGAATTCGGCGATGTGATGCTGTTGGGCAGCGATGTGATTTCGCAGTTTCTGACGGTGATCATACTGGTGGTGGCGCTGGTGAGTTATTCGCTGGAACTCACGGCGATCCTGCTGTTGACCACGCCCATGGTAGTTATCGCAGCGCTCTTCTTTCGCTATCTGGCCCGGATTGTCACGCGGCAGGGTTCGCGCGCGATGGCGGTAGTCAACGACAACATTCAGGAAAGCGTCGCCGGCATCAGCGTCGCCAAAAACTTCCGTCAAGAACAAATGATTTACGGCGAATTCTCGCTGGTCAACAACCTGAGCTATCGCGTTAACCTGCGCAAAGGCTTTGTGCTATCGCTGGTCTTCCCCGTCATGGGCGTGCTGTCGGCGCTGGCTTTGTCCATCATCATCTGGTTCGGCGCCAATGCGGTATTCGCGGGCGCGCTCACAGCCGGCGCCTGGTTCCTGTTCATCCAGGCCGTCGATCGCTTTTGGTTTCCTTTTATGAATCTGTCTTCGTTTTGGAGCCAGTTTCAGCAGGGATTGAGCGCCGCCGAACGCATCTTCGCTCTGATTGACGCCGAGAACACCGTCCTGCAGCGGGACAACCTGAAGCTCAAATCACTAGCCGGTCGTATTCAATTCGAAGATGTCGCCTTCGAGTACAATCGCGGCGAGACCGTGCTCAGGGATTTCAACCTGGATATCAAGCCGGGCGAGAATGTAGCCTTTGTCGGGCATACCGGCGCCGGCAAGAGTTCAATCGCCAAACTGATCACGCGCTATTACGAATTCCAAGCCGGACGCATCCTCATCGACGGCCAGGATATTCGCAGTCTCGATATCACGGCGTTTCGATCGAATCTGGGCATCGTCCCACAGCAGCCATTTCTATTCAGCGGCAGCGTGCTGGACAATATCCGTTACGGCAATGCGGCAGTATCGACAGACGAGATCAATGAGATTGCCATGAGCATCGGCCAGGGCGAATGGCTGGATAGCTTGCCCGATGGCCTCGAAACCGATGTCGGAGAACGAGGCGCGCGCTTGAGCATGGGGCAGCGTCAACTGGTGAGCCTGCTGCGCGTGCTATTGCAGAAGCCGTCCATATTCATTCTGGACGAAGCGACGGCCAGCATCGATCCCTTCACCGAATCGCAAATCCAGGACGCCATCGTACTCATCCTGGCGCAATCCACATCAATCCTGATCGCGCACCGCCTGGGCACTGTTCGCAGCGCCGATCGCATCATCGTATTGCGCGAGGGCGAGATCATTGAAGAGGGCGATCACGACGCGTTAATGCGAAACGGCGGACACTACGCGGAACTGTACAATACCTATTTCCGCCATCAATCGCTCGTGTATGTTGAAAGCGCCAAAGACAAGTTTGCGCAGGCTGGTGACTGACTTAGCGGGCAGCCACATGCGCTCCCTGAGCAGGCAGTAACGGGTTCCTGAAGTCTATTGCATTGAATCAATAAAGGGCTCTGCCGCGGCAAGCGGTATAATGTACTCATGCGCAATCGCCTGCAAGAACTTACGCGTTATTTCCAACCAGTTGTTGATTACGCGCAGCTTGGCGTCACCGAACTACTTAGGTTGGCGCTGCGAGCCTGGAAACGGTTCAACGATCTGGATATCCCGCTCAGCCCCTTGCAGTGGATCTTGCTCTTTTATCTGGCGTTTGGCTTGGCTTATGCCACCGCGTCGCCCGCCTTTGAAGCCCATGACGAACTCTGGCACTTCGGATTCGTGCAGCACCTGCGCGAGACGGGCGAGCTGCCGATACAGATCTTTGATGGCCGCGACGCCATTTATGCCCAGCATGGCAGCCAGCCGCCGCTCTATTATGCCATGATGGCGCTGCTCTCCAGCCCCTTCACTATCGACGATGTGGACGAATATCGCCGCCTCAACCCGCATGTGGCCTTGCACCAGCCCGCTTCCTTTGGCAACAAGAATCTGATCATTCACGACGAGTCGCATTCTTTATGGCGTGGGACTGGACTCGCGGTGCTTATAGTCCGCGCTGCTGGCTTGGCAATGGGCGCTGGCGTGATCGCGCTGGTTTATCGGATCAGCACATACGTGGCGCCGCAGCGGCCAACAGTAGCCTTCGTGGCTGCGGCCCTCACCGGGCTGAATCCCATGTTCATCTTCGTCTGCGCGTCGGTGAACAACGATGCGCTGAGCATACTCATCAATGCCGGCATTGTCCTGCTGCTGCAACGCCTGCTGCGCGACGGCTTCCGCGCCGGGACGAGTCTCGCGATCGGCCTGCTCTTCGCCCTCAGCTGCGTCACCAAGCTGTCGGCGCTTGTGCTGCTGCCCGTCTTGGTCGGCGTCGCCATTTTCGCCTTTTATCGCAAGCGCGACAGCCGTGGCATCCTGGTCTATCTTTTGTCGCTGCTCGTGCTGTGGTTGGTCATCGCCGGCTGGTGGTACCTGCGCAATTGGCAACTCTATCATGAGCCCTTCGGCATGCTGACCATGGCCAATATCGCTGGACCGCGCGGCATGACCTTCAGCGCCCTCGGCCTATTCGATGAGTTTCAGCAATTTCGCATGTCTTATTGGGGCGTCTTCGGCGCTCTGAATATTCAATTCACCTCGATTTTTTACCTGCTGCTCGATCTGATGCTGTTTTTCAGCGTCATCGGCTGCGCCTTCCTGATCCTGCAACTGCTGGCAATCAGCGACTTCGCCTATGCGCGCTACGAGTTGACGCATATTCTGACCTTGCTGGGCACGGTCGTTCTGCTCATCGCCGGTGTGATCTATTGGAACACGTTGACGCGCTCGTCAAATGGGCGTGTCTTGTTCCCGCTCATCGCAGCCATAAGTCCCCTCCTGGCTGTGGGACTGGTGGAATCCGTCTGGTGGATAGTCTTCTCGCTGCGTCCACCGAATCTGGAATTCGTGCGGGCCGGCGATGCCGTGCCTAAAGAGCTGCTGCACGAGACCATGCTATGGCAGCTGCGGCTGCTGGGCATTGTGGCGATCTTGGCGCCCTTCACCGTCATCGCCGGTCAATACCAACAGCCCCAGCCCGCGGCGGCGGTTCCCGCCACTGCGCTGCCTGTATACGCGCAGTACGATGACGTCGCCCTAATCGCATACGAGCGCATCAATCGCCGTTACAGCCCGGGCGACAAGGTGCGCGTCAAACTCTATTGGCAAGTGCTGGATCAGTCGACGCGCGATAAGAGCATTCTGCTCTCGCTGGTCGATGACAAAAATCAAGAGATCGGCCATTACGTCACCTATCCGGGCGCCGGCAAGCTGCGCACGTCGCGCTGGGAATCCGGGGCGATTTATGCCGACGAATATCTCATTTCGATTCATACCGGCGCAAGCGGGCGCTATCCATTTGACCTGCGAGTCGAATGGGCGGACCTGGCGGAAGCGGGATCGGTGCGGGCGACAAACGCGGAAGGCGAATCAATCGCGCCGGTGCTGCTCGATATCGGCGCCGTGGTCAGCCTGCGCGTGGAGCCAACGTTATCCGGCTATAATCAAATCCCTGAGGATCAACAGCCGAATTTCGACGAATCAATTCGACTGCTGCAATATTTCTTTGATCCGGAATTCAATGAACTCATCTTGAATTGGCGCGCCGAAGGTACACCCGCTGAAGATTACACGGTGTTTGTCCACGTCTTGGACCAAGACGGCGCGATCATTGCCCAAGCCGACGCGTCGCCGCGTTTGCCGACCGGCTATTGGCGCTGGGGAGAAAGCTATTCGACCTACCACCTGTTTGATACCGATTTGCCCTTGCTGGAGCACACTGTCCTGATTGGATGGTACCTCAATGACGGCCTTAGCTATCCCAAAACGGAATATCGCTTTGAAACTGAAGAGGGCGAAGAATTTCGCGATGCATTCACTTTGCCTTGGGATATCCATTTGGAGAACTTGCGTCTCACCGAAGAAGCGGACGCTACCGAAACCAGCGAATCAGCTGAATCGACACCCAGTGAGGCGACCTCGACTACAACCGAATCTGCGCCGGAATCCAGCGACCTGCACGGCGCCCCCACCGCAGGTGAAAACGGCTAAAGCCGGATGTCGACGCTCTGCCCCTTGGCATTGCCCATCTCGTCGAGCACTTCCGCATTGAAGAACTGACCCCGCTTTTTGCCTTCGCCTAACCGATACATCGCCACTTTGAGCAAGTCTGCTTCGGCCGGCGCGGGAAGCGTTCCCCAGGTATACAGCCGGTCGCCCGCGCACCAATGACGCCCGTGCCAGAAGGTCGCGTCAAATTGACTCAGACGCCCGCCATCCTTGTCAAATAATTGCGCGCTAAACTGATAGTCTCGTCCGACCTGCCGCTCAGGAAGTCGCCAGCTCAACAACACCTGATCATCAGCCAAACCGTAGCCGGTCAACTGTACGCCGTTGTCAAAACGCGCCGCAGGTATCGACGACGCCGCGATGCCGTTCCAAGGCGGCGCCGACTCCCAGCGATGAACGACATAAACCGCCCCGCCCTCGCGCATGGGAAACAGCTCCGGAGTCGCGCTGCGATAGAGATTTCTGACGGGGTCTGCGCGCGCGTCCGGCGCAATGACAACCGCGAAGGCATGATCGGGAAATACCGCGTAGCCGTCATCGCGCAACGCGCGAACGCAAGCGACATCGCGCCATAGCAGTGTATCCCATACAGCCGCCTCGTGGTGCAGATTCCAGGACATGCCAGCGCTGATGACTACGACATCTTGCTCATGGCGAAGCCGATCGCGCAGCGGATTCAGACTGCGCAACGGCGCGGTGAAACCCGGATACGCCACGTGCTGTTCAGCGACATAACTGAGCGCCACCTGCCAGGATATCGTTTGCAGCATCCACGCCACAAACACGAAAAGCGCAATCGCAGCCGCGGCAAATCGCCGACCTTCAGATCGCGTCAGCGTGAAATCAATGCCCAGCCCCGTGAGCATCGCCAGCGCCGGTATCGTCGGAATGAAATAGTGAATGTAGGAGGGTGTCCAATTGATCACCAGCAGCAGCGCCGGCAAGAACGCCCACAACAGCAAAACCACTCCCCACCATTTCTTGCGCTTGTAACAGGCAATTGCGCCGAGGAACAGCGGAATCAGCAACATCAAGCTGAGGGGTCGAAGCGCGGGCATGAGCTCTGCCAGGCTGTCCTGTTGATCGGGAGCGAGCCAGGTCTCCATGCCATATCCGCTGGCGAGGAAAACGACGTCTTGCAACGGCTTGGCGCTGAGGCCGAGTCCATCATCCGAGGCGCGACGGGCGGCATCGCTGATTCGGTCGGGATCGGCTTCCAGCGTCTGAGAGAGTCCCGCGGCGTACGGCAAGACAACAAGCAACGCCAGCACCGCCGACAGCGCAAAGGCCGGCCTGATGATTTGACGCCGCCCTCGCAAAATCATCAGCGCCATCGCGGGCAACAAGGCCAGGGCGGCAAAGTGAATCTGGACGCCAAAAGACAATATTGGCAGGCTTAAGCATTGGGCGATAACGCGAGCGGTGCGGTTCCGCTGTCGGTCGCGTTCCTTCCAAAATCCGTACACCGCGAGCAGAATCCCCAGCAAGATTAGCGGCGTGTGCAGCTCCTGCGCCCAAATCTTGCGGCTGAACAAGATCGCCCAGGGATTAAGCGCGTAGGTCATCGCGGCGAGCAAAGCGATCCGCGCGCCAAATTGCCAGCGCGCCAACAGCCATAGCAGACCGACGCCGCTGGTATTGAGCAGCATAATGAAATGAATGGCAAATTGCGGATCGGCGTTCAGGCTGAACGGGATCGCCAACAGATAGACGCTGGCGGGAGCGTTGGGAATGCCGGTGGATGAGAGGATGCCGGTGAAGGGAAAACGCCCGCCCGATACCAGTTCCAGCGCCAAGGTCGACAGCATGGCGTCATCGTGAAAATACTCAACGACGTCACTCTGCTGAAATCGCAGCAGCGCGGCGACGGTCAAAACCAGCAGAAGCGCCAGCAAATCCCGGCGAGTAAAGGCTGTCATGTCGCGCCCGGTCCGCGGCATGCCAAGAGCCGTTTACCCTTCGGCGTCGCGGCCGCTGCCATAGAGCAGTTCCCATGTCGCTTTCAGATCGCGGTAGACATTTTCGAGCGAATCCGGAACCACCCGCGTATTGGCGATGCTGGTCATGAAGTTGACATCGCCGGCCCAACGCGGAACGATATGAAAATGGAAATGATCGGCGATGCCGGCCCCGGCTTCGCCCCCGATATTGGCGCCGATGTTAAAGGCCGGCGGCTGATATAACTGCCGCAGCGCGCGCCAACAGCGACTGGTCAGCGTCATGAGCTCCTTCTGCGCTTCGGCTGGCAAGTCTTCGAGCGAGCCCAGGTGCGCGTTGGGCACGATCATCAGGTGCCCGTTGCTGTACGGATATTTGTTCAAGGTCACGAAGTTATGCGTAGAGCGGGCGACCACCAGCATGTCAGCATCATTATCAACAGCATTAGCCATCTCGCAGAAAATGCAATCGATATCCGGCGAGCGCTTGCCTCTGATGTATGCCATGCGCCAGGGCGCCCACAGCAGGTCCATAGTCGTTATTCCTCGGCCGCCAAGCATTTGACTGCGCCAGACTTCCGCCAGCCGAAAGCCGAGTCATGCGCTTGATCGTTCTATTCTAATGGCGCGTGCAGCTCTGATACAATGCAAAGTGTCAAAGGAGCTAGTGAGGGCTGATGGATCTGTCGGCAGAACGACTGCGTGAGCGCTTGCGGCGGCCGCTTCGCTATCACGAATCAGTGGGCAGCACCAACGATTTGGCCAAAGCCTGGTTCCTGGAAGGCGCGCCGGAAGGCGCTGTGATTATCGCCAATGAGCAGCTGCGCGGGCGCGGACGGCACGGTCGAACCTGGCACACGCCGCCGAATGTGGCGCTGGCCCTTTCCATAATATTGTGTCCGCCCGCTAGCGCAGCCAATCGCCTCACCATGCTGGGCGCGCTCGCGGTATACGATCTGGCGATAGCCGCTGGATGCGCGCAGGTTGGCATCAAGTGGCCGAACGATGTGCAGGTCAATGGCAAGAAAGTCGCCGGAATTCTGCCGGAAGCGGTATGGCAAGGCAGCGACCTGCGCGCCACGATCCTCGGTATCGGCGTCAACGTCCGGACAGATTTCGCGAATACAAATTTAGGAGATCACGCCATCAGTCTGGAAGACGCGCTTGATCGACGGCTGGATCGCGCCGAGCTGCTGCAAACATTGCTCGAGCGCCTCGACTATTGGTACGCGCGCCTTTCAGATGAAAGTACATTCCAGGCCTGGAAGGGGCGCCTGAACATGATAGGCAAGCGCGTCACCGGTAATCGGCGCTCCGGGATTGCGCGGGACGTGACGCGGGATGGCAATTTGATTGTCGTTGGCGATGACGGCAACCAAATGACATTTGAGGCCGGCGACATTTCGCTTCGCGCTGAGCCGGGAGCGGATGCATGAGCCGCATCAGACTCGAATGGAACATAGAATCGCAGAAGATCGACCGGGCCAACGGCGAAGATCCGCAGGCGCAGCGGACCCGGAGGCGAACGTTTCTGCGTTTCTTGCTGCTTCTCGTCATCCTTTTGGCCTTGATTGGGGCGGCCGGATTTCTGGTGCGAGGGCGCCTGCAAGACGTCGAGAAGCAGATGGAGCAGCTGCTGCGCGATACCGTCAACGCCGAAGTCGCCGCCTTGCGCATCGGCGACGCCTACACCTTTCTCAACCTGCAGCAAGATGGCGATCATGCATGGCGGCAAATGCAGCAGACGACCTTCCAACGCTACAGCGAACTGAAATCCACTGAAAACCTGATATTGACCGGTACGGTGCTTGACCTGGACATCGACGGGCAGCGCGCGCGCGCGACTGTCGAGGAATACATTAACGGCGTAGCTTATGCGCAAGTCTGGTTCTATTTGCGCCAGGACGACGGCTGGTATCACGCGCCGCCCGACTATGGCTTTTGGGGCGAAGCGCGCAGCATTAAAGCCGATGGGGTTGTAGTCGAGTATCACGCGGCGGATCAGCGCTTCGCCGAAGCGATTGGCGCGAGCATCGGCGGCTGGTGGCGGCAAGGATGCGACCTGCTGGCCTGCGACAGTCGGCCGCAACTGACCGTCTCAATCGTCACGGACAGCGCGAATCTGCTAACCTGGACCGACGACGCCCGATTGCGCCTGCAGGTGTTGTCGCCTTATGTCGGGCGCGCGCAAGCCCACTCGCCCTTCACGCGCGAAATGCAGCAAATCGTAGCCGACGCCATTGCCGAGCGCCTGCTAGACTTGCAAAGCGGCAATGTGATCGTCGCCTATCCTCACGATGCGGTTTACTTGCGGGGGGCGCTGGTTCGCTATTTGACCGACCAATTCCTCGGCGTCTACAGCGGCACAACCTTGATGCATTCACTGGCGGAGCAATACGGCGCTGACGCTCTCGCTACACTGGTCCGGCTGTTCGGCTCGGACTCAAGCATGTCGATTCTGAGACAAGTGATCCCCGTTGCGATTGACGAGGCGCGGCTGGACTGGGCTGATTTCGTAATCTGGCGCATGAACACCGAAACCGATCTGCTGGCCAGGCGCGACGAAAGCGCTTGGCTCAACATGTATGACACCGCGAATGAGAGCGTGCAAGCATTGCTTTACGATCGGTTTCACGCCAACCGGCGGTATCAAGCTTTGGAAGTTGTGGATCAGCTGATTTGGCATCCAACCGCCGGCCATCCACAGCTGCGGGTGACAATTCGCGTTCAATCCGACAACGGCGTAGAAGAGCGGATCGTCTTATTCAATTTGGTCAATGATGTATGGAAGCGCGCCAGCTAGAACGCCGGCCCAGTTCGTCTTCAACTTTGGTAAAGTTGCACAAAGAGCAGGAAGACGGAAAAACAAAGGGCCGCTTCCTTCCGAATGCGGCCCCTCATCCATTGCTCAGAGGTTTTCCGATTGGCGATACAATCACGCGATGGCGCTATTCACCGTCATCGCCGCCGTTGCCGCCAATCACCATGTATGCCAGAACGTGCCCAAAAATGATGTGACCGAAGAAACTGGCGCCGATCGACAACTGCAAAACTTCGCCCCCGGCAATCGCGGGCGCAATTATGTTTCCGCCGATGATCCACCAGATCAAACCGTAGATCAGACCGCCGACCGCGATGTTCACTAATGCATTGTCTGAGAAGCTTAGGTATTGAACGGCGAAACCGGTATAAATCGCTCCGATTACCGCGCTGATGATGATGTGGAGAATGAAGCCAATGAAGGCGTCGGCGCCAATCATCCCACCAATGTCACCCAGCATTCCTCCGGACATCTCCGTGACGAGAGCGCCTTCTTCTCCCATCGTGACCGACGTTAACCATCCGCCCGCCCCAGCAAAGGCAAGGAAAATGTAACCCGCTATAATGCCCGGCAAGACACCCTTCATCAGTTTGTCGTTGTCCATATTGTTCCTCCCATTAAGACTTGGACCCTGACAAGACTCGTAGAACTAAACAAAAGCTCCGCTATTCATGCAACAACAAAGTGAATTCTTTGTTGCTTTTGTACAATAATTTTAGCCCCATCGTCAGTTAAACGCAAGCAAATCGCCGCGAATCTTGTTTGATTCTGGCAAAAGTAACGATGTGTCTGTGCTCTCCATGTGCTGCCAGGCGGTCGATTTCCCAGGCCCAATTCACAATCGCGGTACGGATGAAAGCTTGTCTCTGTCGATCGCGTGGGCCATCTACGCGCCCGTCGCGTCGTTATGTTTTGTAGTCGGTATTCGGTTCTTGCAATGCGTTGAATGGACAATGGCATTTGCCCGCCAGATGGCCGCCAGCAAATGGAACGATATTTGCAGGTATGGTATAATGCATATCAATAATGGCGTTGGCGCAACCGCCGATGCGCCGCCGTAAGCAAGAGAAATCTAAGGGGAAAATGGCTTGTGCAAATCGGCAAGCGATGCCGATGGCAAAACGTAAAGACGCAATGTCTCGCCTTTGGAAAGGACTGCAGTTATTGCGCTGCGAAACCGCGCCACTATCGGGAAAGGGGCCCAAGGTCATTCGACCAATGATTGACCGCATCGTATGGATTTAATTGAATCGACGCCAGCTGAAGACAATACGGGTAACATCCGCAAGATCACGATTAACGAGGAGATGCGCGGCAGTTATCTCAATTACGCCATGAGCGTGATCGTCGCGCGCGCCCTGCCCGATGCGCGGGATGGATTGAAGCCCGTTCATCGCCGCATCCTCTACGCGATGTTCGATATGGGATTGCGGCCCGGCACCGCCTACAAAAAGAGCGCGCGCCTGGTGGGAGAAGTGCTTGGCAAGTATCACCCGCACGGTGACCAAACTGTCTATGACGCCATGGCCCGAATGGCGCAAGACTTTTCCCTGCGCTATCCCCTGGTCGATGGACAAGGCAATTTCGGCAGCCAGGATGGCGATAAACCGGCGGCGATGCGCTATACCGAAGCGCGCATGGCGAATATCGCCAGCGAATTGCTGACCGATATCAATATGAATACGGTGGAATTCGTCGACAATTATGACGGCACTCAAGAGGAGCCCACCGTTCTGCCGGCGCGCTTGCCGAACCTGCTGCTCAACGGCGCCAGCGGCATCGCAGTCGGCATGGCGACCAGCATACCGCCTCACAATATGCGCGAGCTGGCGGCGGCCATCATTTACCTCATCGACAACTACGAAAATATCAGCGATGTCACGGTTGACGATCTGATGGCGTTCGTGAAAGGACCGGACTTCCCGACCGGCGCCAAGATCGTCGTCGGCGACGACCTCAAGGAAGCCTACGCCACCGGCAAAGGACGCGTGGCGGTGCGCTCAACCGTTGAAATCGAAGAAGGCAGCGGCGAGGGACTAAACCTCGTTTACACATCAATTCCCTACCAGGTCAGCAAGTCTTCCATCATCGAGCGTATAGTGGCGCTGGTGCGCGAGCGGCGCATCGAAGCCATCCGTGATCTGCGTGATGAATCGGATCGGCAGGGGCTGCGCCTGGTCGTCGAATTGAAGAACCATGCCCAGCCGCAGCGGGTCATCAATCAGCTCTACAAATACACCCAGCTGCAATCGGTCTACAGCATCCAAATGCTAGCTTTGATCAACGGCGAGCCGCGGACGCTCAGCCTAAAGCGCGCGCTGCGCGTCTATGTCGAGCACCGCTACGATGTGATTGTGCGGCGCTCCGAATACGATCTTGAACGACAACGCGCCCGCGCTCATGTCTTAATTGGCCTGCTCAAGGCAGTCGCCAATATCGATGATGTGATCAAGACCATTCGAGAATCGGCCGATGTCGAGTCCGCGCGGCTGCAGCTGATGGCCGCATTTGAACTCGATCTAATCCAGGCCAACGCCATCCTTGATATGCAGCTGCGGAGGCTGGCGGCGCTGGAGCGGCAGAAACTGCAAGATGAATACGATGAGGTGCAGGCGCGCATAGCGTATCTGGAAGACCTGCTCGGCTCTCCCCAGAAGATCCTGCAGCTGATTCGCGACGACGTCAGCGAAATTGCCGAGCAATTCGGCGACGAACGCAAGACGATAGTCGAATACGGCAACGTTGATCTGGAAGAAGCCGATCTCTATCGCAAGGAAAACGTCGTCATATCGCTGACGCAAAAGGGATATATCAAGCGGGTCGCGGCGCGGTACTATCGTCAACAGCGGCGCGGCGGCAAGGGCATGCGCGGCATGGCGATCAAAGAAGACGACGCGCTGATGGATGTCTTTTTTGCCTATAGCCACGATACCATTCTCTTCTTCAGCAACAGAGGCAAAGTCTATTCGCGCAAGGCTTACGAAATCCCAGAGATGCTGCGAGACAGGCGCGGTCTGCTCATCCAAAGTATTTTGCCGCTGATGGGAGATGAGAAGATTTCGGCGGTGCTGGCGATGCCGGAAGAAGTTAACGCCTCTGATGAAGGTTACTTCGTGCTGGCGACCGGCCGCGGGCGCATCAAACGCGTCGAACACGCAGAATTCCGCGACGTCCGCTACAGCGGTTTGATCGCGATGACCGTAAACGAAGGCGATGCTTTGCGATGGGTCAAATGGACCGACGGCAGCCAGCGCATCGTCATGGTATCGACCAATGGGCAAAGTATCGTATTCGACGAAGATCAAGTGCGAGTCATGGGGCGGCAGGCCGCCGGCGTCATGGGCATGCGGCTGCATAAAGAAGATGAGATTGCGGGCATGGATGTGGTTCACGACGAGCATACCCACGTGCTTGTTGTAACCCAGAATGGCTATGGCAAACGCACGCCTCTGGATCAGTATCGCAGTCAAGGCAGGTTTGGCTTAGGCGTGCGTACGCTGAAGCGTAACCAGCGCACCGGACCTGTTGTCGCCGTTCGCTGCATCACCGAAGGCGATGAGTTCATGCTGATATCCAAGCATGGCTTGATGTTAATCTCCAAGAACGGCATTGTATTGCGCACACAGCTCTCCGAAATTCGCGAAACCGGTCGCAATACACAAGGCGTAATCGTGATGAACCTGGACGACGAAGACGAAGTGGCGGGGATCGCCATCATGCGCGAAGACGAACTCGACGCGCTGGAAGACGGCGACGGCCAAAACGATGAAGACGCCGCGCTCCAAAACGGCAGTCAAAACGGCAAATGATAGTTTCTGCGTAGAAATCGAGTGATACGCAGTAAACTGTCCTGATTGCCTCACGGCGATAAAACGCGAAAAAGCAAAAGAGGCGATCCGTTGTCGAGATCGCCTCTTAAAATTCTGTCCACGATACCGATGAGCTTATTCCTCGTCGGTCTCCTCTTCTTCAGAGTCGCCTTCTTCGTCTTCGCCTTCTTCACCGACGATCCCATCAAGCTCATCCAATTCGGCGGCGCGAGCGGCGGCCGGTTGAACGATCTTGGCGAGCATCTCGTTGGGATCGCTGTGGACGGTGACGTTTTCGCCAAACTCCAAATCACCCACCAGCACTTCCGCCCCCAGCTCGGTCAGTTTCGACAAGTCGATTACGATCCGATCACGGATATCGGTCGGATAAACTTCCAGCGTGAGCGAGCTTCTGCCCGCGATCAAGATGCCTTCGCGCGCGGCGACAACCGGGCTGAGTCCTTCCATCACGATCGGCACTTCGACGCGAATACGCTGATTGGGATCAACGGCGAGAAAATCGACGTGCAAGATATCGCCGCGCACAACATCACGTTGTACCTCACGGGCGAGCGAAGGATACTTCACCCCGTCAACCTCGATATCAATTAGGTTTGTGCCACCGGCCCGCATCAACGCGGTTTCAATCGCGCGATATGGAAACTGCACACTAATCGGATCGTTGCTCGGTCCATAGACTATGCCCGGGACGAATCCCTCGCGCCGCAGCACGCGATTCTTTTTCCCGATCACCTTGCGTACTTCGGCAGTTATCGCAAACTCTGCCATACCAGTTCTCTCCTTCAGTACCCCATTGGAGGCGGCAAAAGCCCGCCAATTCTAGTCGCTGCCAAGTGTCCGGTCAATGCCGGACACGGAAAAACCCACCAGTTCGTGGGCATCCGCTAGCGGGTAACGGGACTCGAACCCGTGACCTTCTGCTTGGGAAGCAGGCGCTCTACCAACTGAGCTACACCCGCAATATCAATGTATTATAGAAAGCGCGGCTTGGCGTGTCAAGCGACGGCGGCGCCTTGCGGGCTGCGCAAGTATCCATAAGCGCGCGCAGCGGCTCGAATCATCGCGCCGTACGCCGACTTGCTAGCTTGGATGGATCAATGTCTAATAGGGCCTGGTCGCACAGTCCGCGTACGCAACGCCTTGGGACCGGGATACGCGGCGGATTCAAATCTACAGAAACGAATAGCGACCTTGATATATCGGCGATTCGGCAGGGTCTATGCCCGTCTTGAAACGGAATCGAAAACGAATCACCAGCATCCTGGGTCTGCTGATCGGGCTTGGCGCCGGGTTTGTCATCCTGTCTTGGATAGATCTGGCGGAGTTCGCCGCGGTGTTGATAGCGGCGGACTATCGCTATCTGCTGCCGAGCGTCGTGGCGTTTCTCTTGGGATTGGGGACGAGAGCGCAGCGATGGCGCGTCTTGCTCTCCCGTCAGCTGCCCTTGCGGCGCGCCTTTCATATCATGAATATCGCCTATCTGGTCAACGGTCTCTTGCCGCTGCGCATCGGTGAATTGGGCCGGATCTTCCTCACCTCGCGCGCCAATCGCAAGATTCCCGCCATGCATTCCGGCAGCACGATCGTCGTGGAGCGCTTGCTGGATGTATTGGCCGTTGTCGTTCTGCTGATGATCACGATTGCCGTTGCGCCCGTCCCGCTGGAGACGCAACGCGCGGGACTCATCGGCGGGGCGGCTTCCGTCGCGGGCTTCGCGCTGTTGATATTCCTGGGCAGGCAGCGCGAGCCGGTTGGCCGAGCAATTGGAATCCTGCAAGCTCGATCGAAGCTTTTGACACGTATCTCCCTGCAACGTCATGCCGACGCCTTTCTTGCCGGCCTGTCTCCGATTTTGGATGGCGCATCGCTATTGTCAGCCTTGTTCTGGACAGCGCTTAGCTGGCTGTTTTCAGTCTTGACCAATTACGCTCTAATGCTCGCTTTTTTTGAGGTTGGCGACTGGATTCCCATACTCTTGTCAATTGTTTTTGCGGCCTTTGCTATTGCCATACCAGTGGTTCCGGGTAATATAGGCACCTACGAATTATCTATTATTTCAGCGTTCACCGTCCTCGGGTACGATCAGTTGGACAAAGTCGCGGCTTATGCGGTCGCTGTCCATGCTCTGAACGTGGTCGTCAATTCCTTGACAGGTTTTGTGGGATTGCTGCACGAGGGGATTTCGTTGGGTAACCTGCGCGCACAGGTCGAACAGCTGAAACAACCAGCTGGGCAAACGCAGCTCGATGACAGCTCAAAAAAATGACCATGCGCGGCGTCTAAAGATCCTGTTTTCGCTTCTCTATTATTATCCTCACCCGACCGGCCTAACCTATCATGCGCAGCTGGTGGCGGAAGAATTGGCGCGACGCGGACACGAAGTAACCGTTTTGGCGTCTCGTCACAGTCGCGACTTGCCGCGCAAGCCGGTAATCCACAATGGCGTGCGGATCGTGCGACTGTGGGCGCCGATTCGCCTCAGCCGCGGCATGATTATGCCCGCGTATCCCTGGCGTCTGTTGCGATTGATGCGCCAACACGACATCGTCAGCATCCACACGCCGATGCTCGAGACTGCGCTGGTCAGCCTGATGTCAAGCGCGGCCGGCGTCAAGGTCGTGCCTACCCATCATGGCGACCTGTTTCTTCCCGATGGCATGGTCAACAAAGTCATCGTCAAATTGATGTATTGGATGTACGCATTCATGGCCAGACGGGCGCCTCGAATCATTGGATACAGCGAGGATTATCGCGAGAATTCCTATTATCTTCGACCTTTTCGAGACAAGGTGACGGCGATCTACCCGCCGATCTCCATTCCAGAGCCGCATGCGGACGACACCGACAAATTGCGGCGCCAGTGGCGGAACGGCAGCGGACCGATCATTGGATTCGCCGGGCGCTTTGTCCACGAGAAGCGACCAGATCTGCTGATCAAATCGCTGGAAATCATTAATCGCAAGTACCCGGATACTATCGTCGTTTTCGCCGGAGAAGACCATGTCAACTACGAATCGACCTGGCGCAAGCATCAGGCGCTGGTGGAGTCGTTCAAGTCCCAACTGATCTTTCTGGGACTGATTCGAGATCGGCAAGCATTAGCCAACTATTATGCCGCCTGCGATATCCTGGTGATGCCGAGCAACAACGAGTGTTTCGGCTTGACGCAAGTTGAATCCATGCTCTGCGGCACACCGGTGGTCATGACCGACATCTACGGCGGCAGGGTACCCGTCAATGTCACCGGCATGGGGAAGCTGGCGACATCGGGAGACTGGCGCGCGATCGGCGAGGCCGCTGTAGATCTGTTGGACAATCGCCGGCAGTTTGTCAAATCTAGAGATTACATACGCAGTTGTTTTTCGTTTGAGCAAACTGTCAATCAATACGAAGCCATATTTCGCCAATATGCGCGATAATTGCATCGTGAACACGATTGCAATCGCTTGCGCTAACCAATCTGCGAGAGGGCTAGCCGGTGGCGGACAGGGATGATTCGAAGGGAATTGCTGATTCAGACGCCGTCTCAAGCGACGAGTCTCCCAAGCAAGCCATTACATCCCCGGAATCCGGAGAATCACCGCTTCAAGCTGCGCCCGACAGCGGCGAAAGCGTCGCCGGACAAGCGGTCGAGCCAACTGTCTTTGATGCCTTGAGTCGGCTGGTCGCCTCGCCCAAAGCCACATGGCGGAGCCTGAAGCCCTTGCTGGAGAGCGAACAAACCGGGCAGGAACCTGGCGATAGCGGGATACGCCTCGCTTCCCTTCCACGTATCGTCACAGGGAACCAAACTGCCGCGAAATCGTCGGATTTCGTTCGACAAGCAATTACCATCGATCATCTCCAGCTGTCAGCATTTGGCCTTGCCTTCGCGCTCGCCATCATCGGGACGAACGCGCTTTTAGGCGCGGACGGCATCGCCCGAACCGCAGAAAACACGCTTGACCGGGGAGCGCCCTATTTGTTGCTGGCGTTCGTAGTCTGGCTCGGGGCCGAGCTTATCGGTCATCATCGAGACTTGCGCGAGCGCTGGCATGCGCTGGACGCCGTATCGCGAGCGCGCTGGATCGCGCGAGTAGTTCCGCTAATCGTGGGCTTGACCGCCGCTAACGCCATGTCAGCCTCGATGGTCGCGTCCCCGGAACACTCTTTGGCACTTTTGCAGCAAGCGCTGGGACGGTTGTCGGCCGCGATTGTCATCTGGTATCTGATCGAGTTTATCGCTTGGCGAGCCCGGACGCGCGCGATCGACCCGACCCCGCCTGCGAATGCTGATCAGACAATGCAGCCGCCCGTCGAGCCGGCCGGCGAATTCAATCCATTTAAGTGGTTCGGTTCTCAGATTGATCGCTGGCGTCTCATCTTGATCGTCGCGTTAGTCATCAGCAGCCTCTTGCTCTGGCTGAACACGAGCGGCAATCATATACCGCCCCGATTCATCATCCTCTGGATCATCTCTTCACTCTTATGGGGGATAGTCTTTGCGCCGGGCGATTGGAATTTGCTGGAATGGATCAGCGAGAAGATTGACGGCTGGCGCCGCATGCGCTGGCGTGGCGGCCGTTGGACGATCATCGCGATTGTCTCAATTATGATACTCGGCGCCAGTTTCCGCTTCACGGACCTCCGAAACGTTCCGCCCGAGATGACCAGCGACCATGTCGAAAAGATTCAGGATGCCTATCGCGTCTACAGCGGCGAATACAAGATATTTTTCCCGAACAACGGCGGACGAGAGCCGCTACAAATGTACCTGCTGGCCGCGCTGTCCAATCTGCCCGGTCTGGGCTTCGACTTCTTTTCGCTCAAGGCGCTTTCCGCCCTCGAGAGTTTGCTGACGTTGCCCGCCCTGTTATGGATGGGATTGGAGTTGCTGGGCGACAAACGCAAGAAACTCAATCAGGTGACCGCGCTGCTGCTGACAGGCCTGGTCGCGGTGAGTTACTGGCACGTCATCATTGGTCGACAGGGACTGCGAATCCCGTTCACTCCGTTGGTCACGGCGCTGCTGTTGATCTATCTGGCGCGGGCGATGCGCCACAATCGGCGCGGTGATTTCGTCAAAGTCGGACTCATTCTCGGGTTCGGACTGTATATGTACCAGGCAGTGCGGATGCTGCCGGTGGTTGTGGTCGTTGGCGTGCTGGTGGCAGTTGTCGCGCGCAGGATCACCTGGCGGGAACGACTGCGTTATCTTGTCCATCTCGCGATTCTGGTATTCGTCTCGCTGATGGTGTTTCTGCCCATGCTGCACTATTCAATCGAATTCCCCAACCACTTTTGGATGCGGACAACGACGCGCATCCTGGGTGATGAAATGGCCTTCGCCACGCCAGAACAAGCGGAGGCGGCGCTGCGATCCAATGTCTCGGTATTCATGAAAAACGTGCGCAACGCCCTGCTGATGTTCAATTGGAAAGGCGACATCGGTTGGTTCAACGGCGCGCCGGGATATCCGATGCTGGACATCTTCACCGGCGCATTCCTGATATTGGGCGCGGCCGCCTGGCTGGCGCTAATGCTCAAATCGCGCGACCCGGTCATCTGGTTAGTCCCGCTGGTCCTGTTGATAATGCTGATGCCGACGATTCTGTCCCTGGCCCACCCGGAAGCCAATCCCAGCAATTCTCGCGCATTGGGCGCCGCGCCGGTTGTTTATCTCGTTGCTGCTCTGCCCATCGCGATTATCGCCCGAAAGCTGCTGCACTGTTTTCCCGGTCGGGCCGGCAAGATACTGGCCCTGGCATTATGCGCGGGCATCATCCTGCTGGCCAATGGACGTAATGCGGAGACCTACTTCGACCGCTACGCCCCGGCCTATATCGGGCCCTCATTTCCGCATAGCGAAGCAGGCTCGATCCTGCGCGGCTTCATCGAAAGCGATGGCGCCCCGGGCAATGCCTTCTCCGTCGGCTTCCCTTTCTGGTGGGATTATCGCGCGCTGGGAATCGTGGCCGGTTACCCACTCTGGCCGAATGACGGCGCGCCCATCGAATGGCTGCCGCAGAAACTGGCGGATGCCCGGCGGCGCGGAGATGATCTGCAACTGGCGCCCGATCGCGATTTGCTGTTCTTCGTCAATGCGCGCGACCAAGCATCTTTGGGACAGCTGCGTGAAATGTTCCCGGAAGGACGACAAACACTCATCCAGTCTTATCATCCAGAGGATCAGTTCTTTTTGTATCGTGTGCCCGCGCTGGGAGAAGCAGGTTGGGACGAGTTCTTCAGCGCGCGCTGATCTGATGCGCCTGCATTGCGCGTCGGTCGCAGCGCGCATGCGCAAGCAATGTATCGACTGAAGCGTTTGCCACAACAGGGGGCAGACTCCGAACAGCAATGGAACACCGCGCGATTGAAGACCTTACGCTCTTGCAATTGATCCTGCTGTTTGCCAAGCGACCTGCCAGGAACAGGAAGTCCTGGAAATCACTTTTGGCGGATCCCGACCGAGCATCCTCAATCGTTATCGACTCGAGCCCGGATCGCCGCGCGATACAGAATCTGCCGCTGCCTCTGCGTCTGTTCAACTTGCCCAGAATACAGCTGCTCCTGTTTGGAATTGCCGTGTCCCTTGGGCTGCGCGGCAACACTATTCTGCGCGGCGCGGGCAACCGTTCAACTCCCGACGGCGACGAGCTCGCGCTTGGCGCGCCCTTTCTCTTGCTCGCGATCGCCATTTGGCTGCTGGCTGAGCTCATCAAACGACTGCTTGACGTGCCCGGATACATCCGTTCGGCGATCACCAAAATCGGACCCTACCGTTTCCGGGCGGATCGCGACCTGCTATTCATCTTCAATCCCGACGTCGAGGAAATTGCGCCGACGCTCAAGACCCGGTTTCCGATCGGTCGCGAATTGGCGGTAACCGCTTACGACGGCACGGCGTATAATCTCTACCGCGTCCCGGCTTTGGGCGAAGCGAGCGTAAGCATGTTCCTAAACGAATTCGGATGACCAGACACGAAAGGCAACGGGTCTCCCGAATGACGAGACAAGCCGGCGCCGAATCGCAGCCGACGCAGAGTAATAGTGTACGAGGCGTAATTCAATGAAATCCAGAGCTTTGACTGCGCTGCTGCTTACGCTGATCCTGGCCTTTGCCGCCGTCTTGCGCTTGACCGGGCAGAATTGGGACGATTTCTCGTATTCGCATCCCGATGAGCGCTTCCTCACCGCCCTGCTGCTGCCGGCGGTCGGCGGCGCCAATGAATACACCAACGACGAGACCAATTTCCCGCGGCAGCTGCTCCTTGTCCGCGAGGGCGATGACCGATTCTCCAACGCGGGAGATATCGCGTCTGATCCTGACCTGCGGGTCGGAGCAGCGCAAGATTCGTTTTCCGCGGATGTGGCGCGCTGGATCGCGCCGGAACATCAGCGCGTTGAAGCCGAAGACAATCGGATAGCGGCAGTTGCGCTGCAAACGGGTCAAATTGATGTCGTCGTCTTGAGCGATCGCGAGGCAATCAATAGCGCCGGCGTCCGTGTCCTGGATGTGCTCGAATCGCAACAATTGCAATCGCTCCGCTGCAATCACTTGTATCCCGATGCCGGCGGCAGCGGCGGTTATTTCGATGCTCGCTGTTCTCCCTTGAATCCGCATCAGGCCGGGCACGGCTTTTATGTATATGGAACTTTCCCGCTATTCTTGGCGCATGTCGGCAGTCAATTGGTTCAAGACGCCGTCTATGCCGGACTTCCCTTTTTCGATTGGCAAGGCGGTCATTTGGTTTGGCGCGGGCTGTCGATGATTTTCGACTTGATAACGATTCTGCTGATCTTCGCCCTGGGTCGGCGGATGCACAGCCGCTGGGTCGGTTTGGCCGCCGCGATCCTGTATGCCGCCGCGCCCTTGGCCATTCAAAAGGCTCACTACGGCACGACCAATGCCATCGCCGCTTGCATGGTCACATTGGCGCTCTATTTCGCCGTGGCCGTTCAACAACGCGGGAAGCTGCTCCATTATCTCTTGTTCGGCATCGCCTGTGGCACGGCGGTAGCCAGCCGAATCAACCTGGCGCCGCTGGCGGGAATTATCGTCGCCGCCGCTCTGATTCAGGTCGCGCCAGTATTCGATTCGCGCCTGGCTGCGCGGGATCGCAGCCGGCTGCTCGCATACCATGCCTTTGGATTGGCGCTGGCAGGGCTTGGGGCCTTCCTGGCCTTTCGAATACTCAATCCCTACACTTTCATCGGCCCCGGATTCTTTGATATCTTGCCCAACGACCGCTGGTTCGAGAATCTGAGCGCGGGCAGCATGGGCGTCTCGGGATTGCAGGACTCCCCGCCCAACTGGCAATGGCTCTCGCGCGCGGCCTACTTCTATCCGCTTAAAGACATGTTCCTTTGGGCCATGGGGCCGCCGATGGCGCTGTTGGCCTGGTTCGGTTGGATCTGGGCCCTGTTCCAGATCGCAATGGGACGCAAGTCAGCGCTGCGAAACTTGCTGCCCTTGCTGTGGATCGGCGTCTATTTCGTCTGGATGAACCAGGTCTGGCCGATGACGATGCGCTATTACCTGCCGCTGTATAGCGCGCTGGCGGTATTGGCGGGCTGGGCGCTGCAGCAGCTGTATCAAAACGCTCGGATCTCCGGCAGAGACGTCCCGCTGACCCGGCTGCTCCTGATAATCTTGGCCCTGCTATTTGGCGCGGTGGGCGCTTATCAAATCCTCAACGGCATCAGCGACGCCACATCGCTCACCGCTTTGGCGATAGCCGCGGTCTTGCTCGCCGCTGCCGTTTTGCCACAGTTTCGCGCCAGACGCGCCATCGTGCTGGGTATATTCGCGGTCGGATTCACTTGCATCTGGGGGGCGATGTTTGGCAACGTCTATCGACATCAAACCACCCTAGTACAGTCTTCTCGCTATCTGTTCGAGCGCGTGCCAGGCGACTTCGCTATACAGATTGAAGGCGCGGACGATACAGTGCCTCTGATCAATATCGCCATCGGCGGCTCCAATTATCAGCTGTTTGGCGTAGACGAAAACTTATTGCGCGGCGTAACCGCCTATCGTGAAGATCAAACGCGAAGCGCAACATTCGTCGCCCCGGCGAGCGGAACCATATCAAGCATCTATGCGCCGCATTTGGGCGATCCGCTGGATGATCCACAACCGGAACGCTTGACCATCCGAGTTTCTCGTGTGGATGAGCCGGATATCGTCGCCGAAGCGCGTCTGGAGGCGGATTTGCAGCGCGACAGTCATCCGCTGGGCAGCAGCTACAACATTCCTTTCGACGCCCCGTTCGCAGTCGAAGAAGGCATTCAGTACCGAGTCGACGTCAGTGTGGATGCGGGCAGCGGCGATGTGATCGGATCGGGCTCGGTTGTCCTGACGGAAGGCGACTGGGACAACCGGGTGACGGGCACGCAGACTTGTAAGCTGCCTGCGGGCATGACCTTGTCCGATCGGCCGGCGTCCGGTCTGGTCGGTATGAACGATTGCCGCGGTTCAATGGCGTTCTGGAGCCTGGTGAACTCGTACGATCAGATCATGTCTTTTCCAGTGGACAGCGTGACCAAGTACGAACATATCTTGTGGTCGCTGGATATCGGCGACTACCTGACTATCGCCAGCAATCGCTTCTACGATACGGAAACGCGCAATCCGACGCGCTGGCCCCTGACCACGCTCTACTACGAGAAGCTCTTCGCCGGCGAGCTCGGATATGAACTGGCGGCCGTCTTTGACGAACCCTTCGCGTTAGGGCCCTGGCGCGTTTCCGACCAGCATCTGCCGATCTATGCTTCGCCCGCCTGGCTCAACGAAATCGAAGCCGACGAAGCCTTCCACGTCTATGACCATCCGGCCGTATTCATATTTCGCAAGTCCGCGGATTACTCCCGCGCCAAAGTCGAGGCGGCGCTGTCTTCGGTTTCACTCAAACAAGCGCATGACCTGCAACCGAATGCGGACGACGCGCAGCTGCTCGGCGTCTTGTATTGGACCTCACATCGAGCGGATCCAGCGCCCACCGCCCTGACCTTTCCCGCATCCGATTACGAGACGCAAACATCCGGCGGCGCCTGGTCCGAGCGCTTCTTCAGCGGCAGTCTCGCCAATCAAAATCAAGCCCTCGGCGTGGTTTTCTGGTATCTGCTATTGATGACCTTGGGATTGGTAGCGTTTCCACTCGCATTTGTCGTTTTCCCCAAGATGGCGGATGGCGGCTACGGCTTCAGCAAGCTGATTGGTCTGCTGCTGGTCGCCTGGTTCGCCTGGGCCGCCTCGACCCTGAAGGCGCCGCTTTGGTCTCAAGCCGGCCTGTTGCTTCTCCTGTTTCTGCTAGTCCTTGCCAGCGGGTTCATGGCCTATCGCAATCGCGACGCGCTATCGGCATTCCTGCGCGAAAACTGGCGGCGACTGGCCTGGATGGAGCTCATCGCGCTGCTGGCATTCTTATTCATGATCGCCGTGCGCCTGACCAATCCCGATCTATGGCATCCCTTCAAAGGCGGCGAAAAACCGATGAACTTCGCCTACTTGAACGGCGTGCTGCGCAGCACAACTTTCCCGCCGATTGATCCCTGGTTCGCCGGCGGATTCATCAACTACTACTACTTCGGTTATGTGCTGATCGGGGCGCCCGCCCTGCTGCTCGGGATCGTGCCCTCATTCGCCTACAACTTGATGATTCCGACCCTGTTTTCGCTGACCGGTTCCGGCGCTTTTTCCGCCGCGTTCAATATCGTATCGCGCTGGTACAGACGCGAGCCCGACAGCAAAACTACCAACGCGCGCTCGCCACGGCGCCTGGGCAATCCCTGGCTGGCGGGCATCATGGCGCTGCTGATGTGCGTCGTGCTGGGCAATCTGGATACGGTCAGGGTATTGGGCAAAGGCGTGGCCGAGCTGGGCGGATATCGTACGCCGGAGGGACTCGTCACCTATCTAATCGAAGATTATCGAGACCAGCACGGTTTGGATGTCGATGCCGATACGCGCGCTCAGTTGACGGAGCGAGCAGCACAATCCAACCTGGTTGACAATCTGCGCTACGAGATTCACAACTCGGCGTCGTTGGTCGGTGGCATCGTTCGAGGCGCCGGGCGATTGCTCGCCGGAGAATCGCTGCGCCTGGGAAGCGACCGCTGGTATTGGGGGCCGTCGCGCGTCTTGGCGGAAACGCCCGGCGTGCGCGGCAACGCCATCACCGAGATGCCCTACTTCACCTTTCTCTACGGCGATCTACACGCACACATGATTAATATGCCGCTGATTCTCCTGACAGTCGCCATCGTCTTTAACGCGCTGGCGCATACAGGCAACGATCAGCGCACGCCCTTGGAGCGATTTCTGGCGCTGGCGTTGGCCGGGCTTACCGTCGGCGTCATGCGCGCGACCAATACCTGGGATTGGCCGTCAATGACCCTGTTCGTCGTGATTGGTCTGGGATACTGCTGGTGGATTCGCTGGCGGCCAACCTTTCGCGGCGGGATTGACTTTCGATTTTACGGATCGCTGCTGGCTGTAATGCTCATCGTCGCGGCCATCTGTACCGCCCTGCTCGCGCAAGCGAGTCCCGCCTATTATGAGTCTGGATGGTCGCCGGAACGCGCCATTGGCATTCTTCGCAGCGTATCAATGCTGGGCATCGGTCTGGTATTGCTGTGGATTGCTTGTCGCCACTTGCTTGTCCGCGCCTCCGCCCTCGACCTGTGCGGCACGGTCGGCGGGTTTCTGATACTCAGCCTTGGATTTGCGCTTCCCTATACGATCTGGTTTGCGACAACATACAACAGCGCTCAGCTGTGGTCGGGCGGAAAGACGCCCCTCTGGGCCTACCTCGATATCCACGGCTTGTTTCTGTTTTTGGTGGTTTCGCTTTTGACCTGGGAGACGGTTTCCTGGCTGAGATCGACGCCGTTAACGGCATTGCGCGGCCGCATGAGACCGGTCACGCTCAGCGGCGGCGCTCTGCTTGCGATTCTCGCGCTATCCGTCATTCTGGCGCTGGCGCATTATCAAGTCGCGCTCATCGTGCTGCCCTTGGTCAGTTGGATCGCCGTCTTGTTTTTCCGCCCGGATCAGTCGCGGGCCATGCGCTTCCTGCTCGCGCTAATCGGCCTGGCGCTTTCGATGACACTTGGTGTGGAGATCATCGTCATTGGCGGCGATATCGGGCGTCAGAATACCGTATTCAAGTTCTATATTCAGGTCTGGCTGCTGTTTAGCGTGGCCGGGGGCGCCGCCTTCAGCGCGCTTTGGCGCGCCGCGGATCGCTGGCCGAGCCGCCTGCGTCTACTGTGGACTGCGCCCTGCGTCCTGTTGTTCGTGCTGGCCGGCGCCTTCCCGATTGTGGCCACGCGCGCCCGTTCGCTGGATCGCATGGCGCCGGACCTGCCGCTGACGCTGGACGGCCTAGATTATATGACGCAATCCGTACATCACGAAAGCGCGCCCGACAAAGGCCGTTTCAAAGTCATTGATCTCCGCGTGGATCATCAGTTGATTCGCTGGCTGCAGGAGAATGTCGACGGATCCCCAGTAATCATGGAAGGCCGCCGTTATCCCAGCGAATATCAATGGAACGGACGCATCTCTATCACGACGGGATTGCCCTCCGTTGTCGGCTGGAGCTTTCACCAGCGGCAGCAGCGCGCCTTGCATCCCTTGCCGCGCTGGGTCGAGCAGCGGGAACAGAACGTTCGGACATTTTACGACACGCCGCAAATAGATGTTGCCGTGGACATCCTCAATCACTTCGATGTCAAATATGTTATCCGCAGCGGTTTGGAAGAAGTCCACTCAACCGAAGCGGGCTTGGATAAGCTCGATCGCATGGTGGAACAGGGATTGCTGTCAATCGCCTATGCCGTTGACGGCGGCTTGATCTATCAAGTCAACCAAGATGCCATGCGGACATACTTGCTGGAGCGCTATCAGTGACATTGCTGCTGGAATGGCTCGCTCGCGAAGGCCACCTGCTATTGGCCTGGTGGCTCTGGATTACCTTGGCGGGTCTCGCCGTCTTCCCGCTCTGCCATCGCCTGTTGGGCGGTCTGCCGGACAAAGGATATTCCCTTGCGCGCACGGTTGGGCTGCTGCTGATTGCCACCGTCTACTGGCTGCTGGCGAGTTACGGATTCTTCGACAACGCTCGCGGAAACATCATCTTGACCTGGATGCTGGTACTCATTGGCAGCTTGATCTTCCTCGCCAGACGCGCTTCTCGTGACGAACTGGCAGCCTGGTGGCGGGAAAACTGGCGCTTCGCCTTGGTCACTGAGATCCTGTTCGCGGCGCTTTTTCTGGGCTGGGCGATTTACCGCGCGCATCAGAACGGGCTTGTGGAAACGGAAAAACCCATGGAACTGGCGTTCATGAGCGCCGTGCAGCGCAGCCCTTCCTTCCCGCCGCAGGATCCCTGGATGTCCGGTTTCGCCATCAGTTATTACTATCTGGGCTATGTGATATCGTCGATGCTGTCGATGATGACTGGCATCACCAGTACCATCGCCTTCAATTTGACCAGCGCTTCTCAATTCGCGCTCACGGGCGTGGTCGCATTCGGCGTCGGCTGCAATCTCGTGCGATCGCGCGCCTTCCAGCGCCGCAATTCCCAGTCACGCAATAGATCGCCGGTCTGGACCGCGCTTGGCAGCGGCCTGGTGGCCATGCTCCTGATGACATTGGTGGGCAATTTTCAGCTGGCGTTGATCGAAATCCCCTATGAAGCCCGAGCCGTGCCGGAATCCTATCTCGACTTTTGGGGCACAAACCAGCGCTCGAATTTCACCGATAGCGCCTATGCGCAGGATCAGTCCGTGACCCTGGCGACGGATACTGCGGTCTGGGATCACTGGTGGTGGTGGCGCGCCAGCCGCGTGCTGACCGATTACAATCTCGATAACAGCCTGGGATCGCCGCAGCCGATAGCCGAATTTCCCGCCTTCAGTTTTCTGTTGGCCGATAATCACCCGCACGTCTTGGCCCTGCCCTTCACGATCATGATCATAGGCATGATGCTGAACATCGTTCTGCTTCATCGGCGGCCACAGACCGAGGAGATCCTATTCTATGGCCTTGCCGTCGGTGGAATTGCCTTCCTCAACGCCTGGGACGGTCCCATCTATTTTCTGGGACTCATCGGCGCCGAGGGACTGCGCAGGCTGCTGCTGAACAACCGCGGGCGGCTGCATGTCGCGGACATCGCCCAACTGGCGCTGTTTGGATTGAAAATCGCGGCCGTGGCGCTGGTGACGTATATGCCCTATGCCCTCGGCTTCCGTTCGCAAGCCGGCGGACTCCTGCCCAACCTGGCACATCCCACAGCAATTCAGCGATTCTTTATCGTATTCGGTCCCTTGCTGATCGTGCTGGCAGCATATCTCGCTGTCGAATCCTGGCGTGGCCGAAAGGCCGCACGACAGAACTGGCGCCTGGCCGGGAAAACGGTCGGCGTCATTGTTGCAGGTTTGTCGCTGCTGCTGCTGTTGCTGACACTGATCGGCGCCGCCGCGCCGCCCCATCTTTCGCCGGTTTCGCGCCTATTGGAGGTCGCCGGCGGCTTGGGCCCCGGTCTCGCGCAAGTGCTGAGTCGGCATGTTTCGTATGGTTGGACGACGGTCATTTTGCTTTTGGGCCTCTTGGTAATCATCGGACGGCTGTTTCCTCCAACCGCAACTGCATTTGGTCAGACGGCAGAAATCAGTCCAAAGCTCACGTATGCGCCGGCGGGCGGATTCGCGCTGCTTCTGATCGGTATGGGATTGTGTTTGACGCTGGTTCCCGAATTTGTCTATTTGCGCGACAATTTCGGCGGACGCATCAACACGGTTTTCAAATTCTACTATCAGGCCTGGACGCTGTGGAGCATCGCCGTCTCGTACGCCGTTTACAGCATTCTGTTCGATCGGGAGGTTCTGCGACCGCGCGCCGGGCTGCGGCTGATCTTCGCCCTGGCATTCGCGATTTCGCTGCTGGCGGGCTTGTTGTATACGGCCTTGGGCATCAATCATCGGGCGATTATTGAGACCGGCAGACACGCAGCGAACAACGTCTATTTCCCGCCGCCGGACTGGGAGAATCCGGTACGACACGTGGCGGCGGGCGTCGTCGTGGAAGCCGAAACGATCCTATATTCCGACGGTCGCTTGAACGACGCTGGTCAGTCCTCTATCATTCAAGCATACAGCAGCGGCATTGTTGAAAACCAGGGAGATGGCATAACAATCCTGAAACCACTGACGCTTGATGGATGGAGCAGTTACGCGAATCCGCGCGACCGCGAGGTTATCGACTGCCTTCGCACAAGCGTGGGCCGCGCAGATGCCGTCGTCAGTGAGGCCGTGCGCGATGCCTACAACGCAGCTTATGGCCGGGTCGGCGCCTTGACCGGCATTCCCATCGTGCTGGGCTGGGCGAATCACGAGCGGCAATGGCGCGGACCAACTTATGGCGAGATTGCCGGCACGCGAGAACAAGATATGCACGCGCTCTACACCGCCGTCGATATGAACCAGGTCAATGACATCATCGACAAATACGGGATCGATTACATACTTTTCGGATCGACAGAACGCTCGCAATTTGGCGATGTCGGTGAGGAGCTCTTTCTGGATCATCTACCGATTGTGTGCGAAGCCGGCGCATCGCGAATCTACGCGACGCGGCGACAGGACGCCTAGGCGGCTGCGATGACAATTGCGCTTTGGGTCAGGCTCAAATGATGGCAGCTGGCATTGGCGCCGCCACGACTGTGGAATCCGGCGAGAGCGCAGCCAGGATTGGCGCCGCCGGCCACGCGCAGACGATATCCGCCGAGTGGTTGGCCTATATCGGCTTGGCAGTTTTGGCGCTTGTGCTGCGCGTTGCCGCTCTGGATCAGGCGCCGCTGAGCGATGACGAGGCGCGGCAGTCGCTGCATGCCTGGCATACCGTCAACAACGACGCGCCCGGCAGCTATGCGGTCGCGCCAAGTCCGCTGACCTATCTCAGTCAGCTCGCGACATTTTCTACGCTTGGCGCCAGCGAGTTTTCCGCGCGCATCGCCTCGGCGCTTGCCGGCGTCGCGCTCTGCCTCACGCCCTTGTTGTTCCGCGATACCCTGGGCATAACCCGCACCTTCGTCTGGTCGGCTCTGCTGTCCGCGCTGACGCTGCCGATTCTGACCGCGCGCCTGGCCGATGGCGCCATCTGGATGATGCTCTTCACCGTCTTGTCCATTTGGATGATTCGCCGATTCTGGTATTCACACAGCGTATCCGATGCGATGTGGGCGAGCGCCTTCGTCACCCTGATGCTGCTGTTGTCCAGTCCGTCCGGCATTCCGCTCTTTGTGATCCTGTTAGCCGCCGGCTGGCTGGCCGTATGGCGCACGGCTTTGAGCGCCCCGCAACGGCTTGATTTGTCCGGTGACGATATTCTGCAGATGTCGCTGAAGCGCCTGAATGCCTTCCCCGTCGCGAAAGTGGCCTTCGTGCCGTTTGCTGTACTCGCGCTGATTGCAACCGCAGGTATGTTGAATCCCGGCGGCTTGCGCACCGTTGGCGCGCTGATAGATGCCTTCGTCGCCAGCTGGACAGCGCCGGTGGCGCCGGAAGGTTTGCGGATCGGCTTCATCGCCTTGCTGACCTACGAGCCGCTGCTGATCGTCTTTGCGCTTGGCGGCTCATGGCTGCTCTGGCGACATGGCGCGGTCAGTTATGTTGATCGCTTTGCAGCCGCCTGGGCTGGCATGTCGATCCTGGGTTTACTGCTCTATCCCGGCGCGAAAGCGGCCGACGCTATGTGGGCTGTCTTCCCCTTGACCCTATTGGCGAGCTACGGCATCACACAGCTGATGATCAATCGTCGGGTCGCGGCGCTCTGGTCGGCTGGCGAAGACCTCGATGACGAAATCGGACACGACATCTATACCACGCACTATTGGTGGGTCAAATGGGCCATGTCCGCGGTTGTGTTACTGCTGCTTTTGGTCGCGTCGACGCATTTTTTGACCGTTGCCCGGGCGCTGCTTGACGTGCCAGCCGGCGCCGGCCCCGCCGATGTATTGGAACGCATGTCCGTGGCATCTTATCCACGATTGGCGCAGGGTATCGGCCTCTTGCTCACTAGCGGCATCGTAGCCGCTCTGCTTTGCCTGGTTTGCTCAAACCTTTGGGGCGCCGGCGCCTGCCTGCAAGGCATCGGTCTCGGATTCATGTGGCTGCTTCTGCTCTCGGGTTTAGGCGGCGCCTGGAACGCCGGCGTTGCCAACGCCAACCGGCCGGCGTCTTTGTGGATGCGACCCGCCATAACCGAAGACGCGCAGTTGCTGCGTCAAACCTTGTTCGAGATCGCCGATCGCGAGAGCCGTGGATTCCCGTTGCTGGATCTGACCATTGTCGAAGACCACGAGAGCGCGCTGCGTGAAGATGGCTTGCTGGCGTGGCTGGCGCGCGATTTTCCCAACGCGCGATTTGTCCGGGATACGGCAGTTGCCGAGGGCGATCCGATCGTCATCATGGCGGACACGGACGGCAGCCCGCCCGATCTTGGCGGCAGCTATGTTGGGCAGCGATTCGTGTTGCGGCGATACATTTCGCTGTTGGAGTTGACTCCCTGGCAGCTGCCCGCGTGGTGGTCGCATCGTGGCTTGCGCGCTAACATAGCAATTGAAGAGGCGGTAATATTGTGGCTGCGTCAAGATATCTATGATGGAAGCGCCGTCGCGCTTCGCAATTGAATCTGAGGATGTTCGCGCCCGGGTGTGTAGAACCTGCAATGCCTGCCAACCCCAATAGGTTTACAGTCATGACCCTAAGTCAAGCCACCAGCAGAGCCGAGGTAGACGCAATCATCGGGCGAGCGCTCGCCGGCGACCAGGCCGGTTACGCGGAACTCTATGACCGCTTCGCCGCGAGCCTTTATCGACTCTGCTTCAGCCTCCTCATGAACGAGCAAGATGCCGAAGATATTCTGCAAGAATCATTTCTTTATGCCTTCAAGAATTTGCATCGTTACGATTCGGGCAAGGCCTCGCTCAAGACCTGGCTCTACACCATTGCCGTCAGCCGCTGCCGAAATACCTATCGGCGCAAGCGCTTCTTGACCGTGGACATATCGCAATGGCTGGGTTTCGAGCTGCGGGCGCCGGATGCCGAAGCGCCGGAAACCGCGGCCATTCGCCGAGACGCCGCCGAATCGATACAACAAGCGCTGGCAGAATTATCCCCGCGGCTGCGTGAGGCAATTGTACTGCGTTATGGACAGGGTTTGACCTATCGCGAAATTGCCGAAGTGATGGGCTGCCCGCAAAAGACCGCCGAGAGTCGCGTCCGACTCGGTCACCAGCGCATGCGGCGATCGCTGCAATCCGAAGGACAAGGATTGCTGGAAGAATTGCTGAAGGTGTAGAGGGCCGCGGTTTCATGAGGTTGGTTCTGGCCGATGTTTAAGTTCAAACACCGATACGCAAAAGTCCACATGGCGCGATACCTCAGCGGCGATTTGCCCGATGTCACGCGCCGGCGCGTCGCGCGTTTCATCGACGAATGCCAGTACTGCTACGATGAATTCCTGCGACAACGCTCCATCACCGATGAGCTTCGACGCAACCTGCCCGCCCTGGGACGACCGGACGATCAACGGCTGAACAGCATCTGGTTGTCGCTGCAAACCGAGTTGGCGCCGGCGTCAGGACCCGCCATCGGTCACAATCACAAAATGCCAGCATCCCCGAATTTAGGCTATGGTCTCATTTTGATCGCATTGGCGACGCTGCTGCTATCGTTGACCGTCGGACTGCACAGTTCCCTATACGCTGTCGACCTGCCCCAGCGTCCGCCCCTGGTTAGGTTGGCCATGACGCCTGAAGCCTTGGCTCTAACTGAGAGAGTCGCGCCTCTACACACCCAATCCAGGGTAGAACGAGGAGGACCCTTGCTCAAGAATACGCCTGTGCCAAACCTGATTCATTAGTATATTTGGTACAATTCGCCGTTGCGCTAGGCCTTCTTGCATATGTTGACCACGCCCAATCAAATCGAAGAAAACGCGCTCAACCGCATCATAACCCATCGCATCAAAATCAATTGGGAATTCGCCGCCTATGTGGCGATCTTGCTGCTCGCCCTCTTCACGCGCTTCTATATGCTCGATCAGCGCGTGATGAGCCACGACGAAAGCCTGCACACGCGCTTTTCCTACAATTTGTACAACGAGGGCAATTTCACTCACACGCCCCTGATGCACGGGCCTGTGCTCTTCCATGCGACAGCGCTTTCGTTTTTCCTCTTCGGCGACGGCGATTTCTCCGGCCGCTTGTACACCACTGTCTTGGGTGTGCTGATGGTGATGTTCCCCCTGCTCTGGCGCCGCTGGCTGGGCAAATGGGGCGCGTTGCTGGCCTCGCTGATGATATTGAGTTCGCCGCTGCTGCTCTATTACAATCGCTACATTCGCCACGACACGCCCTCCATCCTTTTCGGCATGATCATGGCGCATTGCATCCTGATGTATCTCAACGGCCCGCCCAAATATCGGCGGCGGGGCTTTTGGCTGTATGTCTTCGCCGCGGCGCTGATTCTCAACCTCGGATCGAAAGAAACGGCCTTCATTTACATCGCCATTTTCGGCAGTTTTCTCTGCATCTATTTCCTGATTCGTCTGGCCCAGCATCGCTACGACTGGCGCGGCAAGCCACTGCTGTACACGCTGATGCTTGGCATCCTGCTCGGCGGCGTCATGACCCTGGGCATGTACATCATCGTCGACATCGTGCCGGCCGAAATTGTTCCGGGACACGGCACGCCCTGGAGCGACTTGAGCGATTTGCATCGTTCAAGTTTCTTGTCCTGGACGCTGCTCACGCTGCTGGCGGGGCTCTGCATTCCAGCGAGCGCAGCGCTCTACGTGTTCCGAGACCGCTTGAACCGATTGCCGAGGCGTGAGATACTCTTGATCTTTCTGATCGCATTGCTCGTCGCCGCGGGTCTGCTGTTCCTCGAAGAACTGTCGCATGTGCCCAGCGTGACAGAAACCGCGCAGCCGCTGGCGCCGGAGGACGCAGACGCGGCGACGGCATCCGCGCCACCCGGCCAGAATATCAACTGGCTGCCTGTCCTGCCGCTATGGCTGCTGCTGATCATCGGCGCGCCCCTGTTAATCAGAGACGCGCGCCGTGCCGCGAGAGCCGACACTTTTGCCGTAGACGGCAAACAGCGTCCCGGTATCTGGGGCTTTCTCAATCAATTTCCAGAGTTCGACTTCATTGTGCTGATGGGCACGCTGATCTTGCCTTGGACGACGGCAGTCTTCCCGCGCTTGATGGGCGGCGGCAGCGCCGAAATCAGCGCGCTCGCCCAATCGCTGCCGAACGGTCTATACAATCTAATCGCCGGTTTGCCCGGCCTGGGCGGTCACGAAGAAATCGGCCGCTTTCTATTGGGCGTCTCCGCATTTGTCCCGCTATTCGCTCTGATGCTGGTTGTCGGCCTGACCTGGAATTGGAGACGCTGGCTGATTGCTTCCGGAATCTTCCATGTCTTGTTCGCATTCTTCTTCACGACGGTTTTCACCAATATCGCGGGCTTGGCCTCGGGAATGGTCTACAGTTTGGGCTATTGGCTGGAACAGCAAGGCGTGCGCCGAGGCAGCCAGCCACAATACTATTATTTGCTGATCATTCTGCCGATATACGAGTATCTGCCCATCATCGGCAGCGTCGCCGCCATGTTCGCCGGAGTCACAGGATTCTGGAAAATGCGGCGCCGTCGCCTTGATCAGCTGGAAGCCGAAGGCGAACAGACGCCGGAGGAATCAAGCGACAGTCGCGAAGACGCGGCACTTTCGGAATCCGACGGAATTGAAGATACCGGCAACGCTGCAACGGAGATATTGCTCCGGCCAGGAGACGATTCCAGCAGCGCTTCTATCACGGTGCAAAGCGCAGACGCGGCAATATCCACAAGCTACCGGACGCGGCAAATTGACGCCGTCGCCGGCGAACAAGACGACGGCTATCTGCGACGGCTGCCATTCCTGCTGCTGCTGGCGTGGTGGGCAGTCCTCAACCTGGTGGGCTATTCGCTGGCCGGCGAGAAAATGCCCTGGCTGGGCACACATCTGACCACGCCGATGATCCTGCTGACGGCTTGGTATTTCGGCGGCATATTCTCAAGAATCGATAAAGCGCGCTTTCTTTCGCGCGGCTGGCTGGCGCTGCTGATCATGCCGGTTTTCCTCATCAGCCTCGCTCACGTGATCGGCGCCTACCTGACCGGCGATCCGCCTTTCGTCGGACTCAGCCAGGCGCAGCTCGAACGCACCTACGAATGGCTGGCATCGTTGCTGATGGCGTTGGTCCTGGGTTATTTGCTCGCGCGCATCGCTCGGCAAGTGGGCTGGATTCACCTGCGGCGCCTGGTCGCCGTCGCCGTTTTCAGCTTGCTCAGTATGCTCACCTTGCGCGCGGCATGGCTGGCGTCCTTCGTCAATTACGATTTGGCGACTGAATTCCTGGTCTATGCCCATGCGGCGCCGGCGGTCAAATGGGTATTGGACGACATCAACGAGATGAGCCTGCGCCTTACCGATGGCAAGGACCTGAAGTTCGCTTATGACGATGAAGTATCATGGCCCTACAGTTGGTACTTCCGTGACTTTACGGCCGCGTCATTTGTCGGCGCCAATCCGACCGTTCAAAATCTCGACGACGCCATTTTCGTCGTCGTGGGTTCCGGTCACCGCGGCGACGTTGAACCAATCCTGGAAGATCGATATTTCCGCCGCGACTACACGCGGATGTGGTGGCCGATGCAAGAATACTTCAATCTGACGCCGGAGCGCATTTTGAACGCCCTCGATTTCTCGCCCGACAATTACAACGCCGCCGACATTCGCCGCGGCATGTTCGATATCTGGTGGTCGCGCGATTACGATCGCTACGGCGAGGCGACCAATCGCGACTTCTCGCTGACCAACTGGCCCGTTTCCGATCGAATGCATGTTTACGTGCGCAAAGATTTCGCCGCTCAGATCTGGGAGCATGGTTTGGGCGAGGGCGCAGTCGCCAGCGAAATGCCGGTCGAGATCAATCTCTGCGCCTCCAACTGGCAGCAACTATCCCCGCTGGTTGAGTTTTCAACGGCAGACCAGTCCCTGGCGCAGCCTATTGGCGTCAGCGCCGCCAACGGATTGATTTATGTCGCTGACGAAAGCAGACATCAAATTCGCGTCTTCACGGACGACGGTCAGGAAATCCAGACTATCGGCGGGGACGGGCTGCTCAACTTTGTTCGACCCAACAGCGTGACTGCGCTCGCCAACGGCGACATGCTGGTCGTTGACACCTGGAACTATCAGATCCGTCACATAGACGCTGCCGGCAACTTGCTGACGCAATGGGGCAGCCCGGGCGAATTCGGCTTCGACGCGCCGCGAGACCCGCTGGACGGATTCTGGGGTCCGCGCGATGTTGCCGTCAGCGGCGACGGCATGATTTTTGTCTCCGACACCGGCAACAAGCGGATCCGGACCTATCAGATTCAAGATGGCGAAGCGGTGTATCGATTTGACATCGGCGGCGGCGGCAGCGGGCCGGGCGAACTAGACGAACCGAGCGGTCTCGCGCTGCATTCCGATGGACGGCTGTTTGTGGCCGATACCTGGAATCGACGCGTGTCCGTATTCGATACGGCGGGCAACCACGTGCAGGACTTCCGCGTGCGCGGCTGGTACGATTCCACCTTCAATCGACCCTACCTTGCCATTGACGAAGAACGCAACTTGCTTTATGTCACCGACCCGGATAGCAATCGTGTGTTGGTGTATCACCCTAGTGGAGATTGTGTTGGCGCCTTCGGCCAAGACGGGACAATCAGCGCCAATGGCCAATTCCAGGCAATCGCCGGAATCGCCGTTGACCGCGACGGATTCGTTTACATCAGCGACTCAGTTGCCGGCAAAGTCTTCAAGTTTCCGCCCTTTCCTTCCCGCGCGATTCCTGCAGGCTGATAAACCGAGCTTCAGCGCCGCTTCATTCGGATACGTCTGCGTCTATCTTGACGCCATTGTGGCGTGATGATACAATGATTGCGCATGGTAGTTTTCGCGAAAAAAGTGGGCAGCCCCCACTTTTCGTTTTATATTGCGATTCGTGATTATTGCCCAAGGCCAAACGGGGCCAGAGCCATTTGCCTCCGCTGCGGCTGAGAAGAAGCTCGAACCAAGAACGGAAAAGTTCGACTTTCGGAGTGACAGATTATGTCGAATGAACTGCAAATAGCCTTCCACGAGATCGCGCAGATGCGCGCCTTGCCCGAAGACGTTGTTCTGGAAGCCTTGGAAAGCGCTCTGGTTTCCGCCTATCGAAAGGACACCGGCGCCAGCAATGCGCAAGCCATCGAAGCGCAAATCGATCCGGATACTGGCCGAGCCAAAGTCTTTGTTGAAAAAGAGGTCGTGGACGAAGTATTCACCGACGCCACCGAAGTGACCTTAGAGGTTGCGCGCTTCTTTGATCCGGAAGCCGATCTTCACGATGTAGTGATGGTGCAAGTTGAACATACCACCAAGAGTTTCGGTCGTATCGCGGCGCAAACAGCCAAACAGGTCATCCTGCAAAAAATACGCGAAGCTGAGCGCAATGCCCTATATGACGAATTCATCAACCGCGAGGGCGATCTTGTTACCGGCACAGTGCAAAGCGTAAACTCCAGGCAAGTGACGCTGAGCCTGGGACGCGCGGAAGCCGATATGATCCGCCAACAACAGATCCCGGGCGAACGCTATCGCACGCACGAAAAAATCCGCGTTTACGTGATGGAAGTCAAGAAGAGCAATCGCGGGCCGCAGATTCTGGTCAGCCGCGGTCATCGCAATATGCTGCGGCGTCTCCTGGAATATGAAGTGCCGGAAATCTATAACGGGCAGGTGGAGATCAAGAATATCGCACGCGAGGCCGGGCATCGTTCCAAAGTCGCCGTGGCCGCGCTGCAAGACGGCATAGACCCGGTCGGCGCCTGCGTGGGCATGCGCGGCATCCGCATTCAAAACATCGTCAAAGAACTCCACAACGAAAAGATTGACGTCATCGAGTGGAACAGCGATGCCGTGGCCTTTATCTCCAAGGCCTTGAGTCCGGCGCGCGTTACCGGCGTCTACCTGGACGATGACCCCATCGATGGCAAGACGGCGGTTGTCATCGTGCCGGATGATCAATTGTCGCTGGCCATTGGCCGCGAAGGCCAGAACGCGCGGCTGGCGGCCAAGCTGACCGGCTGGCGCATCGATATCAAGAGTATGACCGAGACCGTTCAAGGCGCGCTGGAAAATCTCGACGTGCCGCCCTTGGAAGTGCTGACGGAAAAACATGCCGATCTCGTCGCCGAGGCCCTGCGCATCATGGAAAAGAAGCGCATGGAATTGACGGTGATGCCGGAAGAATACAAGTCGCTGGGCCGGCTCGCCGAAATCGTCGAACAATTGCTGCAAGTACAACGCAACGAAGCGCGCGAGATTTACCTGCGCGAACGAGAAGCCGTGCGGTCCACGCTGAGCCCCGAGCTGTTCGAATTGCCGCTTGATGTCTTGGCGATATCCCAAGAATCCCTCGACATACTGGAACCCTACGAGAATGTCGGTGAGGTGATGCTCGCCTGCCTGGTAGAGGAAGAGGTAGTCGCGCGAAAGCTGTCAGCGCTTGAAGGCGAACCAATGGCGGACGTGCAGTCGGCGCTGGATACCGTGATGGCCGCGGATATCGAAGCCTTGCTGAAAGAAGCGAGATCCATCGAGGAAGGCGACGAGGTCCTGGAAGAGGAGCCAGCCGCCGAAGCCGGCGCCGAAGTCGAGGCTGTTGCTGAGGACGTTGTGGCTGAAGCAGCCGACGACGCGGTTCCGGACGAAGCCGAGGAAGAAGAAGTCTTGTTGGATGCCTTTGGGCAGCCAATCGTCAGCGAAGAGTTGGTGGCCGCCGGGCAAGTTATGGTTGAAGGCGGCGTCGCCGGAGCCATGCCGATTCCCGAGCAAGTGCGAGAAACGCCGGCAGCGGGAGAAGCGCCCGCGCGCACGGCAGAATTCGTCGAAGACGAAGACGAATCCGGCTTCGAATTGGATCGCAGCAAAGGCAAGGAGCAGCGGCGCAAGGATCGCCAGCGCAGGCGGCAGCTCGTATTGGATGAGAAAAGCGGAGAAGTTATCGCCAAGCGTCGGCGCAAGGGTCGCCGCGGTTCCTGGGACGAAGAGACCTGGGAAGACTACGACTACTAGCGCCCAATCTGTGGAGAGCGGTAAATGGCGAGCAAGCATCGTCCGCAACGCAGCTGTGTGGTATGTCGGGAGAAGACCGACAAGCGTAATCTCGTCAGGCTGGTTTTCGCCGCCGACAGCTTGCGGATTGATGAGACGGGCAAGATGAATGGGCGCGGCGCCTATTTGTGTCGAAAGCAAAAATGCTGGGAATTGGCGGCAGCGCGCTCGACACTGGATAACGCGTTGCGCAGGAGTTTGAATGATCATGACCGCAATCTCTTGCGGCAAATGAAACCGTCATGATCCAGCGCAGCTAACCACGGCAGGACCGCAAATCCTGCCTCGGTCACAGCCCCCCGACTGAAGGAGGCAGGAATGGCAGAAGCACCAAAAGAAGTCCTCGTACCAGACTATCTGACGGTACGTGAATTGGCGGAATTGACTGATTCCAGTCCAATTGACGTCATGAAGCGTCTGATCTCCAACGGCATCATGGCGTCCATCAGCCAGCAGATAGATTTTGATACGGCGGCCATCGTCGTTGAAGAGATGGGATTCACCGCGCATTCCGCCACGGCTGTGGCCGCCGCTGAAGAAGAAGAAAAACGCGCGGAGCAGCGCGAAGAACAACGCAGCGTCATGTATGAGGGCGAGGCCGCCGCTTCTCTGGTCGCGCGACCGCCCATCATCACCATCCTGGGACATGTCGATCACGGAAAGACCACGCTGCTCGATACCATCCGCAAGACTGCGGTAGCCGAAGGCGAAGCCGGCGGCATCACGCAGCATATCGGCGCCTATCAAGCGCAACACGATGGCCAAACCTTGACCTTCCTCGATACGCCGGGTCACGAAGCCTTCACAGCCATGCGCGCGCGCGGCGCCCAAGGCGCGGATATCGCGATTCTGGTAGTCGCGGCGGACGATGGCGTCATGCCTACCACCCGCGAAGCGCTCGATCACGCCCAGGCCGCCAATGTGCCCTTGGTCGTAGCCATTACAAAAGTGGACAGAAACAACGCCAATCCAGACCTGGTCAAACAGCAGCTGGCGGAACTCGAGCTGATTCCGGACGATTGGGACGGCACGACCATGATGATTCCGGTCAATTCGCTTTCCGGGGATGGCATTGACGACCTGCTGGAAGCGCTGATTCTCGTCGCCGACGAGAACCACATTGTCGCCAATCCTAAAGGCGCCTTGCGGGGCACGGTGATTGAATCCGAAGTAGACAGAAACCGCGGGACCATGACCACATTGCTGGTCATGAACGGCACCATGAAACGGGGCGACGCCATCGTCGCCGGTACGTCCTACGGCAGGATCAAAGCCATGTTCGATTCGGCGGGCAATCCAGTGACGGTTGCGCTGCCATCCACGCCGGTCGCCGTCCTCGGTTTGGATTCACCGCCGGCGCCCGGTGTCCTGTTCGAAGTCGTGGATAGCGACAAGCTGGCGCGCAACGTGGCGGATGCGCGAAAAGTGGAAGAACGGGCGCGTCACTTCGGCGGTCACGCGCCGGTATCGCTGACGCTGGAAGACTTCATTAAGCAGGTCCAGGCCGGCGCGACAAAAGAACTGGCTGTGGTCCTCAAAACTGATGTACAAGGTTCCATCCAACCCATCACGGACGGATTGAAGAATATCTCGGCGCGCAATGAAGAAGGTATCGAAGTGCGGGTGCTGCGTCAGGAAGTTGGACGTATCACAGAATCCGATGTGATGCTGGCCAGCGCCTCAAGCGCCGTCGTCCTCGGGTTCAATGTCAGCGTTGATAACGCCGCGCAATCATCCGCCGATGTGCAAGGCGTGGAAATACGTAAATACAATATCATTTACAAGCTGTTTGAGGACATTGAACTGGCTTTGCACGGCATGCTCGATCCCAAGTACGGCAATCAGGTGATCGGCGTCGCCGAGGTGCGACAGACCTTCCGGATTCCGCGCGGCGGGGTCATTGCCGGCTGCATGATCAAGGAAGGGGAAGCGCGGCGCAATGCCAAAGCGCGGGTCAAGCGAGGGGACAAAGTCACGGTTGACGAAGTCGATGTGAGTTCGCTCAAGCGATTTCAAGATGACGTTCGGGAAGTCCGTTCCGGATTCGAATGCGGCATCGGCCTTGCCGGCGTCAGCGACTTTCGGGAAGGCGACCTCATCGAGTTTTTTGTCCGCGTGCGCGTCAACTAGACTGGTATCGAATCATGGCGATCAAGCAAGGACGAATGAGCGACCGAATCCACCAGATTCTGAGCGCGCTGCTGCTGCGCGAGGTCGCGGATCCGCGGCTGCGCGGCGTAACCGTAACTGAAGTAGAGCTTGATCCGGAGTTAGTCGTTGCCAAGATCTACGTCAGCGCGCTGGGGGATGAAAGCCGCGAACAAGATGTGATGCGAGGATTGCAGCGCGCCAAAGGATTCTTGCGGCGCCAACTGGCCAAGCGCATCCGTTTGCGCACGACGCCTGAATTGTTTTTCTTTTGGGATTACACGCTGGACCAGGCTGAACGCATTAACCAGATCATTTCCAAACTGGAGATACCGGTTGAAGCCGAAGACGATGCCCGACGCGACAGCTGAACCACAGTTTCGACAAGCGGCGGCGGCCATTCGTTCCGCCGATACTATCCTGATCGTTTCGCATATCTTTCCCGACGGGGACGCGGTCGGCACGCTGCTTGGCTTGGGCGCAAGCCTTCGCGAGCTGGGCAAAAACGTCTCCGGGGCCATCGACGGCGGCGTCCCTCCCGACCTCGCATTCCTGCCACAATCCGCATCAATTGCATCCCAGATTACCCAAGGCGAGTTTGATCTATTGATCGCTGTCGATTCCAGCGATATCGAGCGTATTGGCATCGCTGGCGCTTATGGGCTCGATCATTGCAAGACAGTCATCAATCTGGATCACCACGCCACCAACACACACTATGGCGATATCCAGGTCATCGTGCCGGGCGCTGTGTCCGCGACTGAGGTCGCTTTCGATTTGCTCTCGTTCATGGACATTGACCTTGAGTACGACGCAGCCTACGCGCTCTTGACCGGGCTCGTCACCGATACGCAAGGATTTCGCATTCATGCGACAAATGCCCGCACGCTGGAGATCGCCCAGGCCCTGATGAAACTCGGCGCGCCGCTGCCAGAAATCATGGCCAGGACTCTCAACCGGCGTCCCTATCAAGACATTGAACTTTGGAAGCTGGTCTTGCCGTCGGTAACTTTAGACGCGGGCCTCATCAGCGCAAACATCACGCAGAAAGATTACGCCCGTTCCGGCGTAGACGCCATGAGCGACGGCGGCCTCGTCAACCATCTGGTCAATGTCGATCAAGCCAAGGTGTCGGTGGTGTTCAAAGAGACGCGCGCCAACCAAATCGAGGTCGGTTTTCGCTCCGAGCCAGGCTACGATGTGGCGAGCCTGGCCTACCAACTCGGCGGCGGCGGGCACAAGCAAGCCTCCGGCTGCACCGTTGCGGGGTCGCTGCTTGAGGTTCGCGATCGCGTTTTGCCTCTGGCTCGGCAGGTCGTGGAGAATGGACCCGCAGCGCTTGACTGAGATGCAGTATTCGGGCTTCCTCAATCTGGACAAGCCGCTGAATATGACCAGCCACGATGTGGTCGCGAAAGTGCGCCGTCGCTATCGCGCGCTGACCGGCCAAAAGAAAGTTGGTCATGCCGGCACGCTCGATCCGCTGGCGACAGGCGTCCTGGTGCTGTGCCTCGGCAAAGCCACGCGATTGAGCGAATACATCATGCCGGGCGCGAAAACCTACCGGGCGCGAGTGACCCTGGGCGTATCCACCTCCACCTACGATGCTGAGGGCGACATCTTGCGCCGATGCGACGCCGAGCATATTCAGCTGTCTGACGTGAAGGCTCATTTGAGCGAATTCATCGGTGAGCTGCAGCAAATCCCGCCGATGTACAGCGCCGTCAAAGTTGGCGGTCGCAAGCTCTACGAATTGGCGCGGCAGAACCAAGCGATTGAGCGCGCTCCGCGACCCGTTCGCATTGACGCCATCGACATTCTGGATTGGGACAATCCAAACCTGGGGCTGGAGATTCGCTGCGGCGCTGGCACGTATATTCGCAGCCTGGCGCATGACCTGGGGCAGTCCTTGGGCGTGGGCGCTTATCTATCCGCGCTTTGCCGGACCGCCAGCGGCAGCTTCACGCATGACGACAGCATCAGTTTGGAACGCGTGCTTGAAGACGAGACCTGGCTGGATGAAATTGTGCCGCCGCATGCTGCCCTGGCGGATCAATGCTGTGTGAGTTTAAGCGAGTCAGAGATTGCCATGATCGGCCACGGGCGCGCCATTCCCCGCCAATTGGATGCCAAAACTGTGCCAATATTCGCCTTCGATCACCGTAAGCGTCTGGTCGCCGTTCTGGTACAAGATGCCGAACTCTGGAAACCGCGTAAAGTCTTTTGCGACTGAGCCTGATACAATTGCCGTCGATTCATCCGCGGCAGACGGAACGGCGCCCTCGCCCAATATCCAAGTGCCCGGCCTGGAAACATGAGACGTTTCGAAGCAAAGCACATGAATCGACATCTGCGGCGCCTGCGCGACGCGAGCCCCGATAAAGAAACAGCGCTCACCATCGGCGTCTTTGATGGCGTCCATCGCGGCCACCGCGCCTTGGTTGAACGCCTGGTCGAGCGCGCTCGCGCCGGCGGACGACGGGCGGTTGTGCTCACCTTTCATCCGCATCCGGACAAGACATTGCACAAAAGACCGACGCGCTACTATCTGACCACGCCCGAGCAACGCGCCGATCTCTTGCTGGCGCTTGGCGTCGATTTGGTTATCACGCTTTCGTTTGACGAAGAAACACGGCGACTGACGGCGCGCGATTTTGTCGAGCGGCTGGTCGCGCGGCTGGACCTCGTAGATTTATGGGTGGGTTCCGATTTCGCCCTGGGTTATCAGCGCGAAGGCACGGTCGATCATTTGCGGGAACTGGGCAAGGCCGCGGGCTTTGGCGTTACGCGCGTCGAACCGATTGTCGACGGAAGTGGCGGGGCTGCCTTCAGCAGTTCACGGATTCGCGAATTGCTCACATGTGGAGATATTCGGGCGGCCAAGGGTCAATTGGGACGAGCCTATGCACTGTCTGGTCCGGTCATACACGGGCAGCAGCGCGGGCGTACAATTGGCGTACCGACGGCTAATCTAGAGCTTTGGGATGAGCAGGTTGTGCCGGCAAATGGGGTCTACGCGGGCTGGGCGCTATTGGGCGGCGCGCGTTTCATGGCAGCGATAAACATCGGCACCCGGCCCACATTTGATGACGCTCAGCTTTCGCTTGAAGCGCACCTGCTCGATTTTGACCGTGACATTTACGGCGAGCGCCTCGAGGTGATGTTTGAAGAGCGCTTGCGACCGGAGCGAAAGTTCGACGGGCTTGATGACTTGGTCGGCCAAATCAAGCGCGATATTGCCGCGACGCGACAGTTGCTGCAGGGGAAGTAATCCGACTATTTGCGTTTGCGACCCGAGAGCGCATAACCGACGCGGCGCATGAACTCATCGTTGCTGCGCCAGTTCTTCAGCACCTTGACGCGCGTATCCAGGCGCACGGGAGTATCCAGTTGCGCCTCGAGGCTGATGCGGGCTTGCGTGCCGATCTGCTTGATCATCCTCCCGCCCTTGCCGATGATCATGCCTTTTTGCGAGTTGCGCTCCACATAGATGACGGCGTCGATGGCGGACATGCCGTTCCGCTCCCGGAATCGCGTGATCTCGACCGCGACCGCGTAGGGCAATTCTTCGCTGGTCAATTCAATGATTTTCTCGCGTATGATTTCGGCCGCCAGAAAACGCATGTTGGAGGCGCTGGCTTGCTGTTCCGGATAGTAGCGCGGGCCTAATGGCAAGAGCGGCAGCAATGCGTCCAGCAGCGCTTGCACACCGTATCCGGTTATGGCGCTGGTTTCGATGGCCGTTTCAGTCGGGCTCAGCGCGCGGTGGGAGCTGCGGTCGAATCCTTCGTTGACGCGATCGATCTTGTTGAGAACCAAGAGCTTTTGGGACTCGGGAACAATCCGCTCCAACAAGTCCGCGATATGCCGATCTTCATCATTGGGCGAGCGGCTGATGTCGACGATCCAGAGGATGACATCGGCATCGCGCAGCGCCCGGCGGGCGTCACGCACCATGAAATCACCCAGTCGCGATTGCGGATCGTGAATGCCGGGCGTATCGACGAAGATGACTTGCGCGTCCGCCGTCGTATAAATGCCCAGCTGACGTTGCCGAGTCGTCTGTGGCTTGGATGTGACGATGGCGATCTTCTGGCCGAGAATGGCGTTGATGAGCGTGGACTTGCCCACATTGGGGCGGCCGACGACGGCGACCATTCCCGAACGATGGTCGTCTCCCCAGTCATCGCTGAAGATCGAATCGAGTTCAGACATGGTTCAGCCAGGACGTCAGACTGTCGTAACGCGGCAAGTGCTCGAGCAGTCGCGCGGGCAGCGCCTCGCTGCCGACGCCAACAAAGGCATCCAAGCGGCAGATCGGCCGATCAGCGTTGACATCTTGATAGGCGAAAACAGCGTAGCGACTGTCAAAATCCAGGTGTTTCATCACGACCATCTCGTCCGCGCCGTCATTGCGATATCCCAGCACATCAGAACGCGGATATAGATGGCTGCGCTTCATCAAGAAATCCCAGGCGATTTCGCCGGTCAGCATCTCGCCATAATCGAGCACAACCAGGTCGGGCACAATCGACAGATGAGCTACGCCGTGAAACGGAATCCCGTAGCGCAAGATGACTTCGCCAGCCAGGAGCTGCTCGCCTTGCGCCAGTTTCTTGGACGAAAGCAGGCACCTGTCACCGATCCGCGTGATATATCCGGTAACGATGTCATTGACGGGTTGACGCTGTGGGATTGTTGATTTGCGCATGCGCGGCGAGAACTCAATGATGCTCGGGTTCCGCCGGCACATTGATATCGTCAAACTGTTGGAAGGGGCGCACCCAGCCCAGCCAGAACGCGATCGCGGCAGCCAGGAGCATGACGCCGCAGACCAGCAGCAAGCCAAGCGAATGGGTCGATTCGGCGTCGAGATCGCCGCCAAAGACGACGCCGATCATCGCCGCCGTCATCATCAGCGTCATGCCCAATCCGCCGACCATCGCCAGGCCGTACAAGGTCAACTTGCCGGGTTGATCTGTCTCGCTGTGGTGTTGATCTGTCACTCGAATATCGCTTTCTATCTGATAGACTTGAGCGCTGGCGTAAATTGTGCCTTTTGCTCGTCCAAACGTCAAGCCTGAGAGGAAGGCATGGGCGTTCAGACAGTCCTGCTCATTCGACACGGCGAGACCGACTTCAATAGCGAAGGGCGGCTGCAGGGTAACTTGCCCGTTCCGCTCAACGATTTGGGACGCCGGCAGGCGCATGCGCTGGGACGATGCTTGCTGGGATGCCGTATTGACGCCCTCCGCGCGAGCCCGCTCATGCGCTCGCTGGAGACGGCGACGATCATCAATTCGTATCTGAAGAAGCCGCTGGAAGAAGATGGGCGGCTGCGCGAGATTGAATTCGGCATATTCGAGGGACTCACATTTGAAGAAGCCAAGCTTCGTTATCCTGTCGCCGTCGCGGATTGGGATGCGAGCTATCTCGCCTACAAGGTTCCGGAAGGAGAATCGCGCCTGGATGTACAGCTGCGAATGCGTGAAGCATGGGAGGAGGTCACGGCCTGCGGCGCGCAATCGACCGTGGCATTGGTCACGCATGGATCCGCGATTGCGCTGTTCCTGCGCCATATGTTCGCGCATCCGCCGGACGAGCCGATAACGAACGCATCCATCACGACGCTGCAGCGGCGCGATTCGATCTGGGCGATCAGCGGCTACGCGCAAAGGCCGCACCTAGAATCGTGAAGGCATCGACGCCTAAGCTTGGCCGGAATCTGAGTACAATCGCGCTGTGTTTTCTGGAGAGAGAAACAAGAGAGGACTTCCAAAATGAAGCGACCAATTCGTGTGGCAGTCACCGGTGGCGCCGGTCAAATTGCCTACAGTTTGCTTTTTCGTATCGGCAACGGCGAAGTGTTCGGCGACGATCAACCGGTTATCTTGCAGATTCTGGAAATACCGCAAGCGATGAGCGCGCTGCAGGGCGTAGTGATGGAGCTTGAAGACAGCGCGCAGCCGCTTCTACGCGATATCGTCATTTCGGATGATCCCAATGTCGCCTTCGCCGATGCGAACTGGGCGTTACTCGTCGGCGGCAAACCGCGCGGCCCCGGCATGGCGCGCGCCGATCTGATCGCCGCCAACGGACCGATCTTTGTCACACAAGGTCGCGCGCTGACCGATCACGCGGCGGACGATATTCGGATAGTTGTCGTGGCCAATCCCTGCAACTCCAACTGCCTGGTCGCCAAAGCCAACGCGCCCGATATTCCTGCTGATCGCTGGTTCGCGATGACGCGGCTGGATGAAAACCGCGCCAAATCACAATTGGCGCAGAAAGCCGGCGCAGCAGTGGCGGATATCAAGAAACTGGCGATTTGGGGCAACCATAGCTCAACCATGTTTCCCGACTTCGAAAATGCCACAATCGGCGGCGAAACTGTCGAGTCGGTCATTGACGATCGCCACTGGCTGGAGAATGAATTCTTGACCACCGTGCAGGAACGCGGCGCCGCCATCATTGAGGCGCGCGGCAAGAGCTCCGCCGCCAGCGCCGCCAATGCCGCCCTGGATACAGTGCGCAGCTTGTTTACGCCGACGGCCGCCGACGATTGGTTCAGCGCGGCCATCGCCAGCGACGGCAATCCTTATGGCATAAGGGATGGTCTGATGTATTCGTTTCCCTTGCGGGGCGATGGACGGGGCAAGGTGGAGATTGTCGCCGGGCTGCGGTTGAGCGATTACGCGCGCGGCAAGATTCTCGCGACTGAAGACGAATTGCTGGCCGAACGCGAGGCCATTCGCGATCTGCTTTAGTCGATCTGTCGACCGCGATCCACGTCGAGCGGCGCTAGGTTGACGGCTCGTTTTTGACTTTTTCGGCAGAAGTCTGGACGAATTCCGGTTCTTCCGGCACGACCAGCGCCATAATGATGTAGAGGATCAGACCTGGACCGCCCGCTCCGGACAACATTAACCAGGCGATGCGCACCAGAGTTTCATTCACGCCGAGATAATCGGCGAGACCACCGCAGACGCCGGCGATGCTGCGCTTTGTGCGCGAACGATACAGCGGTTTTTTCAGATCGATGTTCATTGAATCGTCAACTCCTCGAATCAGCCGAGCGGTTCCGGGTCGCGTCCGCGCGCTTTCGAGATTCGCAATTGAGGTCAGGGCGCGTATGCTTCGACGGACTTCCGCCTCTGCTTATCATTACGCGAATCGAGCGAATCTGTTGCGGGCAGCTCTTGCGCGTCACGCTTGAAAGCGAAAGGGACTGTTGCCGAAACCGGGGAAGACGCGAAGCATGCCCCAAAGCGCGCGCATCCCGATCCAAATCACGGTCACGATCCAGACGGCGGTAAAGTCAGCTGCTCCCTCGGCGACCAATTGCAGACCGATCAGGCCGCAGATTGTCGCCATCAGCATGGCATTGCGCAAAAAGGCATAATCGCTGGCGCCCCAATGAATGCCGTCGGTGATGAAGGCAAGCGCATTCAGCGGTTGGGAAAGTGACGCCACTAACCAGGCGCCAGTGAAGACAGCCATTGTATCGGCTGGCACCAGCATGTTCGACACAACCGGAGTTGACAACAGCATCACGGTCATCAGGCCTATGCCGGTCCCCAGACTCCAGGCGGTAGTCGTGAACGCCACGCGCTTGGCTTCTCGACGCTGATCGGATCCGAAGAAATAGCCGATCAAACTTTGCGCGGTCGTGGCGAAGGCTTCCAGCACCAGGGCGGTGAAGAACCAGACTTGCCGGATGATCTGATGCGCCGCGCCGGCTTCCGGTCCCATCTGAGAGGCCACGCGGGTCGCGACCAGCATGAAGAGCGTGAGCGATCCGGTTCGAATGAAGAGATCGCGGCCGACGCGAAGAAAGCGCAAGCCGTCGCGTAGATTGATTGCGCGGGCCAAGCCCAGGCGGCGGCGCAGCTCGACGATCATCCAGGATGCGCCCAGCCATTGGCTGATGGAGCTCGCCAGCGCCGCGCCGCCTACCCCCATCGCCGGTATGAATGACCAGCCGAAAATCAGAATCACGTCGAGCGCAATATTGGTGATATTGATAAGCAGCGCGATCCACAGCGGCGTTTTCATGTCCTGGATGCCGCGCAGCGCGCCAAAGCCGACGATCGTCACGATGACAGCGGGCGCGCCGATCAGACGCAACTGGATGTAGTTGGTCGCGAGGACGAGAATTTCGTCCTGGCCGCCGAGCAAGCTGGCGACGGCCGTTGCGCCGGGGATCAATGCGCCGCTCAATAGCAGACTCAGGAGCAGGCCGAGCATCAGCGCCAGGCTCACCGCCTTGATGGCGCCCTCGCGATCGCCGCGGCCAAATGCTTGCGCGACTTCGGTCTGTGTGGCGATGCCCAGGAATCCGAATATCCAGAAGATAGACGACAGTACGCCGATGCCGACAGCCAGCGCCGCCAGCGGTTCCGTGCCCAGTTGGGCTACAAATCCGGTATCGATTAGCCCCGTGACCGGCTCGGCAATCAGAGACAGCAGAATGGGCATCGAGAGGAAAAGAACCGTGCGATGCGGTTGGCGCAGGAAACGATTGTTTTGGGCAGCAAATGCGCTTGATTTCATCTCGTCTGCACGACGCTCCAATCGGTTGATGGTCTGCTGGTTTCATCTGCGCCGCCGGACAGTAGCCGGGCGCGGCAACTGCGCGGTCCAATCATCTCGCGCGATCTAGCTGCGCAGGATGCTGCCGATGAAGTCGCCGTGACCGTTCAGAAAAACGGCAATCGACTGACGCCTTTTGCCAGCAAGCTGCAATTCAGTTGGAAAATACAGCCCGCGGCCGGTACCGATCGCTACGCTGCCGCCCCGTTCGACAACCGTGCCAAATGGCGCGACTCCGGCGTCATCGTAGCCGCCGTGGATTTTGAGCGTCATATCATTCCAGCGCGTGAAGGTCCCAGGCCAGGGCGTGAATGCGCGAACTTTTCGTTCGATCTCGGCGGCCGGCCGCGTCCAATCCAGAGCGCCTTGGTCTTTCTTGATTGACGGCGCGTAAGTCGCTCGCGATGCGTCTTGGGCAGCGGGCGCAATTGAACCGTCGAGGACGCTGGGCAAACACGCCGCCAGCAATTCGGCGCCAAGCACGGCCAGCCTGTCGTGCAGGCTCTGCCCGGTTTCCGCCGCGTCAATCGTTATCGGTCGCTGCGCCACCAGGGGGCCCGTATCCAAGCCCTCATCCATCACCATTATGGTCGCTCCCGTTTCTTGATCGCCAGCCAGGATGGCCGCTTGAATGGGAGCGGCGCCGCGCCATCGGGGCAGAAGCGAGGCATGGACGTTGAGGCAGGCGACGCGCGGGATATCAAGGACGCTGCGGGGCAGGATCTGCCCGTAAGCCGCGACGACAAAGACATCGGCGTCGAGGCCTTGCAGCGCCGCAGTCGCATCGGCGTCACGGATCCGAGCTGGCTGCAACACCGGCAAGTCCGCGTTAAGCGCGAATTGTTTGACCGGCGACGCGCGCAACTGTCGCTTGCGGCCGGCCGGGCGATCCGGCTGGGTGACCACCGCCACAACATCCTGCGATTCCAGCAGCACACGCAAGCTGGGCAAGGCGAAATCCGGAGTGCCCATGAATACGATTCGCGCCATCGGTTGGCTTGTTCCTCGCGAGTCTAAATGGTAGTATCGATTTGGTATTTTAGGAGAGATTCCACTTGCGGTCTACAATGCAAAAGAAGTGGGTTGTGGCGCGCCCGGCGCCTGACGAATGGCTGCGTCACTTTGACGAGTTCAGTCCGATCCTTGCGCAGGCGCTGCATAATCGCGGATTTGAAGATCGTGAAAGCGCCTCGCGATTCTTGGATTCGACCGGGAACATTGACAATCCGTTTGCGCTGACTGATATAGAAATCGCCCTCGATCGCGTCACGGCAGCAATAGGTAGCGGAGAATCGATCGCGGTTTACGGCGATTTCGATGCCGATGGCGTTTGCGCGACGGCGCTGCTGACGCAGGTGCTCAAGGAATTGGGCGCTCACGTCGTACCCTATATCCCGGACCGCGTAGACGAAGGTTATGGACTGAACGCTACAGCGCTGCAGAAGCTGGCGGCGAAAGGCGTCAGTTTGGTTATCACCGTCGACTGTGGCATTCGCGCCGTGGCGGAAGTTGAAGCGGGACGGCGCGCGGGGCTCGATATCATTGTCACCGACCACCATTCGCTCGGGCCGGAGCTGCCGGCGGCGCTGGCCGTGATCAATCCCAAGCGCGATGCCCCCGATGACAACAAAAACCTGGCCGGCGTAGGAGTCGCCTTCATGTTGGCGAAAGCGCTGCTGCTCGAGCGCTGGCAGAATGACCGCGACAGTTATCCCCGAGATTTGCGCGTATCCGATCTGCTCGACCTGGTGGCGTTGGGCACGGTTGCCGACATCGTGCCCTTGAACGATCCGCTCAACCGCCGGCTCTTGGTTCACGGACTGGTGACCATCAATGAGATGCGCCGGCCGGGCATCGCGGCGCTGGCTAAGGTGGCGGGGTTGCGGGCGGGCAGCATCGGCGCTGCGGATATCGGCTTCGTCTTGGGACCGCGCATCAATGCCGCAGGTCGTTTGGGATCGGCCATGACGGCATTCGATCTGCTCATGGCCCCGAGCGAGGCTGAGGCCACCCCAATTGCAGAGGTTTTGCAGCGCCTTAATTCGTTCCGACAGGAATTGACCAGCCAGGCGCAGGACGTCATATCAGAGCGGTTTGATGGCGACGATGAGCCGATGCTGATTTTCGCGGGCGATCGTGATTTTCATCCGGGCATTGTGGGTCTGGTCGCCGGACGCTTGTCTGAGCGATATTACCGGCCCTCGGTAATCCTGGAGTTCGGCGACGACGTGAGCCGAGCGTCTTGCCGCAGCATCCCGGAATTTGATATCACTGCGGCGCTGGATGAATGCGCAGATTTGTTGATCCGTCACGGCGGCCATGCGATGGCGGCGGGTTTTACCGTGGACAACAGCAATATCGACTTGCTCCGAGAATCGCTGGAGGCGAGGGCAAGGCAAGCGCTTGCGCATCGGCAACTGCGTCCAAATCTCGAACTGGATCTGGAAATCAGCTTGGCGGAGGTGACCGAAGATCTGGTGCGTGGTCTTGAAGCGCTCGAACCCACTGGTCACCGCAATCCGCCGGTCAGCTTCATGAGCCGCGAACTGCAAGTCGCTTCGTGTCGCGGCGTCGGGCAAGACGGCAAGCATCTCAAGCTAAAGCTGCGTGATTCTGCGGGACGTCCCATTGACGCCATTGGTTTCGGAATGGGCGATTGGGCGCGGCGAATGCCTCGCAACATTGACGCGGCCTTTCACGCTGAATTGAACGAATGGAACGGCCGCCGTACGCTGCAAATGCGCTTGTTGGATATCCGACCGGCCGAGCGAATCTAATGCTCAGTTGCGCATGCATGGCGCATACAAGCGCAGAGCAAGCGCGCGGTTTCAGCTTGACCACAATCAGCAAGCGGCGTATATTGTGGCATTGCCCAGACCGGATGGCGTCCGGCAGCCTTCCATAGCAATCGTTCACAGGGAAGGCGCTGAATCAAGTCCTCAATTGCATTGCAGCGTAAGACTCGAGGAAACGCATTGGACAACAAAGGAAAACGCGCTCCGGAAGAAATGAAATTCTCATACGGCGGGCAAGCCGTGATCGAAGGCGTGATGATGCGCGGCGCGCACTCGATGGCGGTGGCCGTTCGCAATCCCCAGGGCCAGATTGTGATCCACGAGCAGCCGTTGAGCGCCAGGCTGTATCGCGGCCGCATCGCTCGCACGCCCTTCCTCCGCGGACTGATCGGGCTTTGGGATGCGATGGGGCTGGGCATTCGCGCGCTGATGTGGTCGGCTGACGTGGCGCTCGACGACGAAGACGACATCAGCTTTCACGGACCCATCGGTTGGTTGACCATTGGAATCTCGCTGATTATCGGCATCGGGATATTCTTCCTGCTGCCGACGACGGCCGCGACCGGCATCGGCAGCGCACTGGGCTTGAGTACAACTGCTGAAGAGATAGTGCTGGATGAAGATGGAAACGAAGTTGTCCTCGAAAACGGCGGCGGGAACTTCCTGGCCTACCAAGCCCTGCCAATCGGGTTTGACGCCTTGGTCATCAATCTGATTGAAGGCGTGGTGCAGCTGACTATTCTGGTGGTGTACATTTGGTTTGTCGGTCGCACGACTGACGGCAGGCGCATCTTCGCTTATCATGGCGCTGAGCACAAGACTATTAATGCCTATGAAGCCGGCGACGACTTGCTGCCCGAGATAGTCAGTCAACACCCCATCGAGCATCCGCGCTGCGGCACGGCATTTCTGCTCACCGTTGTCTTCGTCAGCGTGTTTTTGTTTTCGTTGATCGGGCGGCCGCCATTTGCGCTGCTGATTCTGTCGCGCGTGCTGTTCATTCCCGTCATCGCCGGCGTCGCCTACGAGTTTTTGAAGTACACGGCCGCCAATCTCGACAAGGCCTGGATTCGCTTCATGATCCGGCCTAATTTGGCCTTACAGCATTTGACCACCAACGAACCCGGCCTGGACATGATCGAAGTCGCGATCGTCTCGTTCAAGCGCGTATTGCTGTCCGAGGGGCTGCTTGAGGAAGAAGAGGCCGCGATTCCCCCGGCTCGGCCGGAGGCGGCGCATGTCCCGGGCGGCGATTGATAGTACAAATCTCGTGTCCCTGGCCCTGGAGCTGGAAGCGTCCACTGCGGACGGAAGCTCGATCGCAATAGCGCTTTGCTGAAGCGAGATTCGGCGCGCTTGTCCTGTTGAATTCAAGTCGAGACAAATCTCCGCCATGGAATGAACTACATAGCTAATTCTTGTAGGCGAGTTCCCGCATCATGTCACCCGCCTCGGACATGAAGAATGCCAAGTCGTTCTCGTCGAAGTGGTTGCGCCAGTCGCCGCTGCTGCCGCGTCGCGGCTGCACCGCTGACGAGAGCCGCTCGCGCCGCAGGCCCAGTTTCCAGCGCGCTTTGTCGAATAAAGTCGGTGAGGCTTGCGCGCCCGGCAGTGTGATCGAGCGCGGGGAGCGACGCAGCCTGACGCCAAGAAAATCAGCCATTGCGCGCAATACCGAATCGTAGTCCGATTCTAGCGCCGAATACGAAACGGGCAGCAGGTTTGGCTGGCGAAGCCAGGCGCGGGCATGATGCGCCCAATAGGCGGGGCGGCTCATGCAGGTCGTCTCTCCGTCCAGGGTCGATTCGGAGCGCAAGAATTCCGCAAAGGTCTGGCTGCGCGCGGTCTCGCTGAAGGAGCGCAAATAGTGGTAGAGCGAAACCATCACATCGCGGCCGTCGCGGTGCACATAGATTACCGGCGATTGACGCATGAGTTGCCGAGCAAAGTCGCGCTCGGATTCACCGTCGAAGGATCCCGCCGACGGCAAATCGTGCGCTTTGATCAGCACGCGATTTTCCAATGCGTCTAATTGTCTGCGGAACTCGGCTAGCGGCAGCGGGGAGTCGTGCTGAGGGGAGATGCGTTCCAGCGTCAGGAATTGCTCGCAGACGTCCGGGCTGTTGTTGCGCAAGGCGTCAATCGTCCAGTGGGTGCCGGAGCGGCGATGGGTGGCTATCACAATGGTCTTGGAATCGATCATCTAGTCGTCTGTCGCCATCCGCTTAAGTTCATAGAGTTGGGTCAGCGCTTCCAAGGGACTCAGGCTGTCGATCTCCAGCGACCGCAGGGCAGCGATGACCGGGTGTTCCGGCGCGTCGAAGAAACTCAATTGCTGCGTGGTGGATTTCGGCAGCTTCAATGAAAAGTCGCCACTATCTTGTTCCAACTGCACCAGCAATTCTCGAGCGCGATCCACCACTGAGCGCGGGATGCCGGCCAGCTGCGCCACGTGAACGCCGTAGCTTTGATCGGCGCCGCCGGGCAGGAGTTTGTGCAGAAAGACAATTTCGTCGCCTTGCTCGGCGACAACGACATTGTAGTTAATCGTGCGCGGCAGGATATTGGGCAACTCGGTCAATTCATGATAGTGGGTGGCGAAAAGCGTGCGACAGTTGAGGCGCGGATTGTTGTGAATGTATTCGATCACGGAGCGCGCGATGGCCAGCCCGTCATAGGTAGAGGTGCCGCGGCCGATTTCATCCAGGATCAGCAAGCTGCGCCTGGTGCTGCCGGAGAGCAGGCGCGCTGTCTCCACCATTTCGACCATGAATGTGCTTTGTCCGGCATGGATTTCGTCTTGAGCGCCGATGCGAGCGAAGATGCGATCGACGATGCCAATACGCGCCGCGTCCGCCGGCACGAAACTGCCAATCTGCGCCATCAGCGTGATCAGCGCCACCTGTCGAATGTAAGTAGATTTGCCGGACATATTGGGTCCGGTGATGATGTGGATGCGTCCGGCCAGATCAAAATGGCTGTCGTTGGGCACATAGCGGCTCGAGGTCTCCAGCAGTTTCTCAACTACTGGATGACGCCCCGCATCGATTTCCAGTTGGTCGTCTTCGCTCAGTTGCGGACGGACGTACCCTTCGCGCATGGCCACAGAAGCCAGTGAGAGAAAGGCATCCAGGTAGGCGATGGCGCGGGCGGTCTTGAGCATGGTTTCGCGTTGGCGCGCGATTTGCCGACAGATATCGGCGAAAAGCTCGCGTTCGGTGGCGAGGATCTCTTCTTCGGCGTTCAGCACCTGCGTTTCGTATTGCTTGAGTTCCGGCGTGATGTAGCGCTCGGCGTTTACCAGGGTCTGCTTGCGCACATAGTCGTCCGGCACTTTGTCGCTATGCGCCTTGGTGACTTCAATGTAATAGCCGAAGACTTTGTTGAAACTGACTTTGATGCTGGCGATGCCGGTGCGGCGACGCTCGTGCGATTCAAGATTGGCGATCCAGTCACGCGCTTCCTGGGTGGCATCAAGGATATTGTCGAGCTGTTGCGAATAACCGGCGCGAATCGTGCCTATGGCGCCAAATGCCGTGGGCGCGTCTTCGGCGATGGAAGCGCCAATCAGGTTGTTCACAACCGGGCAGGGATCGAGACGCTCGGCGATGGCGGCGAGGCTGACGCTATCCGCGATCAATTCGCGCAATCGCGGAACGACCGCCAGCGCGTCTTGCAAGGCCAGCAGTTCGCGCGCGCCCGCTTTGTCGATCACGATGCGGTTGGTCAGTCGCTCGATATCAGCGACCTGTTTCAGCTCGGAAGCAATGTCTTCCCGCAGCGAGTCGCTGCTCGCCAGCGCTTCGACCGCATCCAGGCGCGCATTCAGCCGGTTGACATCCAGCAAGGGCTGATTGAGCCAGGAGCGAAGCATGCGGGCGCCCATACTCGTGACTGTGCGATCGAGGATATCCAGCAGACTACCCTTGCTCTTGCGTTGGCGGATGGATTGGACCAATTCCAGATTTCGACGCGTGAATTGGTCCAGCACCATGAAAGAGGCGGTGGAATAGCATCGAAGGCTGGCCAGTTGATCGAGCGACGATCGCTGGGTGGCGCGCAAATACTGCAGAGCGCCGCCGGCCGCCGCTATGGCAATGTTCTGCCCTTTCAAGCCGAAACCATCCAGGGTCTTCACCCGGAAATGATCGCAGAGCAATTGCTCGGCGCCAGCGTATTCGAATGTCCAGTCTTGCACCGCGCTGAGATGGATGCCGTCGGGCAAGGTTACGCCGCGCTCGCGCCAACTCTCGGGCACGATGACTTCGCGCGGATCAATGCGCGCCAGTTCTTCAAAGACCGCCAATCCGACGGTGTCGCCATCGAGCTGCGTGGCGCAGAACTCACCTGTTGAGATATCGACGTAGGCGATGCCCGCTTGTGTCCAGTGTCCGCTTTCCACATCGCCGACGGGCAGTATTGCCATCAGATAATTGGGTTTGCCGTCGTCCAGCAGCGCCGGTTCGAGGACGGTGCCCGGCGTCATCACCCGCGTCACTTCGCGCTCGACGATGCCGCGGCCGGTTGGTTCGGTGATCTGATCACAGACCGCGACGTGAAAGCCCTTTTCGATGAGTTTGGCGATATAGCCGTCGACGGCGTGATAGGGCACGCCCGCCATGGGAATCTTGGCGCCGCCTTTGCTGTGCGCGCGGGCGGTCAAGGCAATATCGAGTTCGCGCGCGGCAACTTCAGCGTCTTCATCGAACATTTCGTAGAAATCGCCCATGCGGAACATCAAGATGCAATCGGGATATTGGCTCTTGATTTCGAGATACTGCCGCCGCATCGGTGTGACACGCGCCATGGCCGCTTACCTGTCGCCCTTTGTATCGCGCTTAATTCTCGCGGGGAACCATGTTATTCTAGCAAGGTCAATGACGGGCTTCAAGCGGTCCGAGACTATGCAGGGTCTGGGCTGGAGGAATCGCAAGGATGGCCACAACGTATATCGCCGCAGACTTGGGCGGCACACAGATTCGGACGGGGCGATTTGACCACAACTTAAACTTGTTGCAGCGCGAGAATACCTTGACGCGCGCCAACGACGGCTTGGCGCCGACACTTGAACGACTTATGACATACATTGACAAAGTCATGCCGAGCGACCGCCGCGACGCAGCCGGCATCGGCATCTCGTCGCCGGGACCGTTGAACCCGAAGACGGGCGTGATTATCGCGCCGCCAAACCTGCCCGGCTGGCATGATGTTCCGCTGGCCGACATCATCAGCGCCGAATTCGGCTTGCCCGTTTTCGTCGGCAATGACGCCAATGTCGCGGCTCTGGCGGAAGCCAGCAAAGGCGCCGCGCAGGGCCATCGCCACGTCGTTTACATCACCATTAGCACCGGAATCGGCTCCGGCGTCATCTGTGACGGCCGGCTCTTGACCGGGCGCGGGGGGCTGGCGGCCGAGCTCGGACATATGCCGATTCTCGTCGGCGATGAATGCGTATCATCGGTGGAGCTGGAAGCAGCGGGACCGGCCATCGCCCGCCGGGCGCGTCAGGCTATCGCCGCCGGCAGGCAAACGACGATAACGGAGCTGGTGGGCGGCGAACTGGCTCACGTCGATGCCCAGGTCGTTGGAGCGGCCGCAGCCGCCGGCGATGCTTTGGCAATCGAATTGCTGGCGTACGCCGGGAGAATCATCGGGCTGGCCATCGTCGCCGCGCTGCACCTGTTCAATCCGGAGATCGTCGTGCTGGGCGGAGGCGTGACCAAGACCGGCGCCCTGCTGTTCGATCCAATGCGAGCAACCGTCAAGCAACACGTGCTCGACGAGTCGTACCTGGACGGATTGCGCATAGAGAGCGCGGCCCTCGGCGGCGATGTGGCGCTGGTGGGCGCGGCGGCATTGGCGGCGACCGACGGCGGCAACATGGATATCAGCGCGCTGGACAAGTTGTTTTAAGTCCGGCGGCGATGCAGGCCGGCCCCGGCGCCATGTCCTCGAACCCGGCGCGTGATACAATCAAATCATGTTGATGCGACCCGATCTGCGAACGCAGCAGCGAGACTTCTTGCTGGAGATCACCCGCGCCATCACCGCGCAGCTGGATCTGGGCGAGGTTTTGCGCCGCGTATTGCACGCCTCGGTGGTGATGCTGGCGGGGCGGATAGGCATCATCGCGCTGCGCGACGAACACGAGAACCGCTTCGACCTGCGCGCCTATACCGGCATCAACGAAGCCCTCGTGCCCGAACTGAACGAGAAACTGCAGGAGCTGATGAATCCCGAAGATGAAGGCGGATTCAGCCGCGAGTATCTCAACGCCAAGCTGCGCGAAATGGCGGAGACCATTGATAGCCGTCTGGCGCAATCCGTCGCGATGCCGCTGGTCTTCGCTCGCAGACCGCTGGGCCTGTTGATCGTCTTTCGCTCGTATCACACGGAAATCACGCCCGAAGATGTGAGTACCTTGCAGAGTTTCGCCGATCAAGCCGCCATCGCGGTACACAACGCGCAGCTCTATGGCCGGCTCAATCAAGAGCATCAACGGCTCGAGGCGATCCTCAGCAACAGCGGCGACGGCGTCTTCATTCTCAATCCGGATTTGACCTTTCGGCAAGCGAATCTCGCCTTTGAGCGTATGGCTGGTTGGCGCAAGGACGAGATCATCAACAAACCCAAAGCCGAGGTGATTCGGTGGCAGCGCCTGGACAATCTGGATTTGGAGAGCACGCTGGCCACGGGCTGGGCGCGGCCGGAATCGGACAACGGTCGCTTCGAATCCTTATACGTCGAGGGCGACCTGCGGCGGCGCGATGGCGTGACTGTCAGCCTGGGCATCACCTACGCTCCCCTGCGGGCGGAAGACGGCCGACTGGCGAGCATCATCGCCAACGTTCGCGACATCACCAACTTCCGCAAAGCCCAGGAAATGCAATCCGTTTTCATTGCGACCGTGCACCACGAACTGCGCACGCCGATCGCGATTATCAAAGGTTACGCCAGCACCTTGCGCCGCGATGACGCCGAATGGGACGACAGCGTCGTGCGCGAGAAACTGGCGATCATCGAAGACGAAGCCGACCGCCTGACGCATTTGGTGGAGGACTTGCTGACAGCGAGCAAGATTCAGGCTTCGCAAGAAGTTCGACTCAAGGTCACTGAAACGGACCTGGCTGCGCTGGCGGCGCGATCAGTTGCCCGACTTCAGGGGCAGAGCGCGCATCAATTTGTGCTCAGCTTCCCGCCCGATTTTCCGGTTATCCAGGGTGACGAAGAGCGACTGCGGCAGGTGATCGACAATCTGCTGACCAACGCCATCAAATACTCGGGCGCGGACCAGACGATCACCATCGGCGGACGTTACAACGTGAACAACGTGACGATATTTGTGCGTGACGAGGGACACGGCATCGCTCAAGATGAGCTGGACAAAGTCTTTGAGCGCTTCTATCGCGTTGACGACAGGTTGACCCGGCATGCCAAAGGCACCGGACTTGGCCTGTATCTGGTCAAGGCAATCGTCGAAGCCCACGGCGGCCAAACATCGGTGAAGAGTCAATTGGGCAAGGGCTCGACTTTCTATTTCACCATCCCGCGCGCGAGTCCGCGACAAAGCGAGTCTCGAGCCTAAGCCAGCGGCGCTGATTCGACCGATGCCTCGCCAAACCACCGATTCACCCGCCGCCAGACCGACGCTGGCAACCGCAGTATAGTAATATTGCGTCTTTTCGATATGCTAATAGCGTTTGAATTCAACTGAATGTTTGAAGAGGCAAAGATGCAAAACCAACTTGTCACGAATCGAATGGCGCAGCGACTGGCGGTATTTTTGCTGTTGGTGATATTGCCGGCTTCGTTGCTGGGCGCGCGGGCGCAGACTGACGATCGCTCGGAATCGAGCAGCCCCTTGCAGCAGGCATTGCTGGTCGCGCGGGATCTGATGGAAGAAGAACTGGGCAGGCCACTGACGGTAGTGCGCTGGCGCTTTTATGAAGACAACTGGAGCACAGCGGAAAGTTTTTTTCTCTACGGTTCTTACGGCATCGACAACTGTACGGATGCTGTGCCGGTCATGCAGAAGCGCGGCAACCTGCTGTTCGGTTACACTTTTTCGATCCTGGACGCCTCGGGCCGGGAATTTCAGGCGCGGGTCAGCTATAACCTGGTTGACGCCATCTTGTGCGATGAGGTGATCGTGCCGCCGGCATACGGCGGACCGACCAGCGCGGCAGAGGCAGCTGCGCCCGAAGCGACCGAGGCTCAGCCGGAGGCGCCCGCTCCCGTAGTTGGCGCCGGCAATGTTGCAGGTTTCGGGCTGGGCGGTCAGGTGATTCGTCTCGACGCGAATACCGTGAGCCACATGCAATCAGCCGGGATGACCTGGGTGAAATCGCAGTTCAGGCACGGCGCCAGCGGCGGCATAGACACCGCGAGAGCCTGGATCGCCGATGCCCACAATCGGGGCTTCAAGCAGCTATTGAGTGTCGCGGGCGACAAGAATCGCCTGGTCCCGGATCAATTCGACGCTTACATCAATGAATACGCCGCATTCCTGGGCGAGCTTGCGCGTGCGGGCGCGGATGCCATTGAAGTCTGGAACGAACCGAATCTCGATCATGAATGGCCGACCGGGCATATCAGCGGCGCCCGCTACACGGAGATGTTGGCTCGCGCCTATAATGCCATCAAAGCCGCCAATGGCGCGACCCTGGTCATCAGCGCCGCTCCCGCGCCAACCGGCGCCGAGGGCGCGTTCCCGGGCGCTGTGGTCAACGACGACAATTTCATGCGCCAGATGGCGCAAGCCGGCGCGGGGCAGTATATGGATTGCCTCGGACTGCATTACAACGAAGGCATCCTAAGCCCGAATCAGAACACGGGAGATCCAAGGGACGCTTACCCGACGCGGTATTTCGGGTCTATGCTGGAGCGGGGCGCCCAGTTTTTCCCCGGCAAGAGCATTTGCTGGACGGAACTGGGATACTTGAGCGGAGAGGGATTCGGCACGCCAATACCGGCGAGCTTCTCGTGGGCGAACAATGTGACCGTGGCTCAGCAAGCCGAGTGGCTGGCGCAGGCGGCCGCGCTGTCAGCTCAAGACTCGCGCGTCTCAATGATGATCATATGGAACGTCAACTTTGACCTCTGGGGCGCCGATCCTCAAGGCGGGTACGCCATCATCCGGCCTGACGGCAGCTGCCCGGCCTGCGGTGCGCTGGGGCAAGTGATGGGCGGCGGCTAGACTGCTCGCTGAATTGGATTCCGCAACGCAAAGCCTCGCTGTTCGGCGGGGCTTTTCTGATGTAGGCGCTAGCGCGAGATTCACTCATCCAGGCTGAGAACCCAGAGATCCTCAAACAGGCAGTCGGTGAGCACCGGCTGGAAATTGACGGCGGCGATGCCCACGCGCCCGGCCGATGCTTGATATGGCATGCTGCCGGCATGTTCGCCATCGAGAAAATAATGAAGATTTTCGCCATGCGCGATCAGCAGCAGCTCGCGCCCGTCCAGATCGACGTTGTCGCGCTTGCCATAGATGCCCGGCGCAAAACCGTCGCCGTCGCGGCGTGATACCCCGTAATCGCCATCGGCGGTCAGATAGGCAAGGCTGTAGCGCATATCATCAGCGACGCTGAAGATAAGCCCGCAACCGCCATTGGCGGCGTCAGAAAGTTGCGCGTTGAGTTTGGCGCCAAGCGCGAACTCGCCGAAGCTGACGCCGCCGCCAAGCAAGAACGGCGTGACCCCGACCGACGAGTGTCGGACTGTGCTTGCTTCCAAGGACAATCTGAATTGCCAGTCGGCCGGAATCAACTGCAGACGAGACAGCGCGTTAGCCAGCGCCAGCCGCCCTTTCGCGATCAGCTGCTCGGGAACGACGAGACCGTCCGCCGAACGCGTTGGCACGGTCATCAGGGCGTCGGTCACGGCGAAGGACAAGCGGCTGCCGAAGACATCGGACGTGTGCATGGCGATGCCGACGCCGCCGGTCGCTTGTGTAAGTGGATCGTCAAAGGAGCCAACGACTTGTCCGTTGTAGACAACATCAAAGTGCTGACCGCTGGCCAGGATACCCAGGCGAAGGTCGGTTTGGCCGGCGCTAATGGCGGGATGTGTGTTCCAATCGCGCACGACGACAATCTCGCCCTCATCGATTCGTTCCACGCGCCAGAATCCCCGCTGGCTGAGCAAGAGACGCGTATTGAGTTCCGGTCGTTGGTATCGAAAAACGAGGCCGATTTGTCCATCGGGCGCTGTCGACGAAATCCGCGTGAAATGAACTTCAAAATAATAGTCCGACTCCGTTGGGAATCGCTTGCTGAGCACGGTCGCCGACAGATCCAGTCCTTCCATGTTGATCTGCAACTGGCCTTCCGCGATCCGCGCCAAATCGGCCACGCCATACAGCACTTCCCAGTCATCGGGCGAGGGCGCGTCTTGCCGTAATCTCAGCGTGTCGAATCCCGGCAAGACCTCGATACTGTAGGCGCCGCTGGAATCGGCGAAACCGCTGACGCGCAGCGTATAGATATCCGAACGCGGCATCACTATCGCCTGAACAAGGGCATCCAATTGATCGGGATAGGCGACATCGTCATCAGCGATGACTTCTGCGCCGTCACTGTTGAAGACCTGCAGCACCGGATCCAGCGATCCCTCAAGCGACTTGACGCGGAGCGACAGCAAGGTCTGCTCGGGAACGGCAAGCTGATATTGATGGGATTGGCCGGCGGACAGCGTCGCTTCGACCCGATCGCGCAAATGGATGGAGCGCTCCTGCGCGCGAAGCGATAACGCTGAAACCAGAAATATGATGCAGACGGAAACCCATCCGCGATGAATCGTCATTTGTCTTTAGGCATCCACGACGTATAGGTATCCGCGAGATAATCGAGATAGGCGTGGTAATCTTCCACCGACATTTCGGCGCCCAAATCGGCGCGATGGAATTCCGCCTTTTCGATACGGCGCACACTGCCGGCCTTGCGCAAATCGCGACTGTCGTCTTTCTTGTCGCGTTTGCGTTGGAACTGTGTGGACAGACGGGATAGCGGCATCGAGTCAAAATCGGTTGGCGAGGCGATGGTATAGGTGATGATGTAGTTGTCGTCTTGTTCCAGCGCGTTGGCGACGACATACCATCCTTTGGGCACGCGGGGGTGCCGCTTGGCTTGGAAATGCCACATCAGCAGATTGACATTGCGTCCCGCGTCAATCTCGCCTTGCACGAGGTCGCCTTTGACCAGGGTGATGAGGTCATCAAGAAACTGCACATAGCGATTGCTGGGCCAGTATCGCTTGCTGAGAAAATCCGCCAGGTAAGTCAGACTCACCCCGATGGCCAGCGCGGCGCCAACGACAATCAGACCGCCGTTGGGTACAATGGTATTCAAGATCAGATAGCTGACGACAGCGCCGACGAGGAAGGTTACGCAGCCGATAGTTCGCATGCCGGAGTGTTCTCTGTCAACCGCGAATTCAATAATGGGAGCCCGATCGGGCGCGTTAAGGCTTTGCATACGTGGTCCTGTGGTCCATTGCCATTCTTACGAAGGTTTGTGTGATTGATGCCGCTGGAGAGCGATCACAGCATGCGCTCATCGCATCATAATAGCCCAAATTGCCCCTCGCGCAAAACTGCCGTCCATGGCGATAGCCGGCGCATGCGGCAAGCGCTGCTGTCTGCTCCTGCAAAATTGTCTACGCATGAGCCGCGGATTTGTCGTATGAGTCGCGTCGGCAAACGCGCGACAACGGCAAAAGACTCATGATTCCCGCCATGTGTTTCGGGGCGTTTTTTGGTTTCCCTCTCATCGCCTGGGGATTGATACTAATTTTCGATCGCGATCGCAGCTGGCAAAGACATCTGCGGCGCAGCCAGTCCAATCGGCCGCTGCAACGGACGCGCCAATGGGACAGGCGGCAGATCATATATGGCGCGCTGCTGGCGGCGCTGGGGATCGTAATTTTCTCCGCCTTAAGTCTTTTCAATTATCTGGCGCAGGGCATCTCGCCGCCGCCTCCGTTTTAGAGCCGAGGCTAGCCAAAGCGCTTCCACCAGATGCCGGTGCACTCCGGCACGATGACCTTGCCCCCTTGCAAGGCGCGCCGGGCCAGCGCTTCTCCGAAGAAGAAGGGCATCAATTCGGCGGCTTCCGTCGACGAGGCGAAATGGAAATCCGTGCGAATCCAGCGGTAATTGAAACCGTGCTGAATCTGCCAGTACTCGTAGAGTTGCGCTAGCGCTTCCGCGGGCGGCATCGGCTGTCGCGCGCCCGTGCCCATGGTCTCAATGAGGATGGCGACGCCGCCGCGCCTGGCGATGCGCTGCATTTCAGCCAACATCGCATCAATGTGATGGCGCCAGTTGTCACTGAACCACTCGGTGACGTGCCCGAAGCTCCAGCCCTCAATGACCAGATCGGCCGCGCCAGACTTGACCGGCATGCGATGGTTGTCGCCTCGCGCCAGCGACCAATTGCGCATACCTGTCGTCGACAGAGACTCTCGCGCTCGCGAAAGCATGGATTGCTCGATATCGAAGGCGTAGACCCGATCAACCATCACCGAGAGCAGGCGCGTCAAGCGGCCGGTCCCGGCGCCGAACTCCACTACGTTCAGTCCGTCCAGCGGTCGAATGTCATTGAGCGCGGCGAATAGATTGCCCTGATAATCTTCCCGCGCCACCAGCCGGTCGTAGCGATCAGCCTGATGACGGTAGATATGCCGGAAGTGATCGGCCATGGCATGAGCGCGAGCCGCGCAGCGCAATAGCTAGCGCGCGCGAACTTCAGTCGCTAAAGGCCGCGATCTGCGCGTCAAAGTTGCTTTGGTCGATCTTTGGATATTTGTTCAGAAGCTGCTTGAAGACTCCCATGTAGGACGCGATTTGTTCGCGGGTATAAGCCTCGAAGCGCAGCGTCACTGCGGGTTGAGTATTGCTGGCGCGGACCAGCCCCCAGCCGCTGTCGAAAATCACGCGCGCGCCGTCGACGGTCACCACTTCGTAGTCGTTTTGCAGGCTGGCTGTCATTTCGTCGATCATATTGAACTTCAGATCGTCCGGTGTGGACAAGACGATTTCCGGCGTGGCGACAAGTTTAGGTATCTCATCGAAGATTTCGGCGATGGTCTTGTTCGATTTGCTGATGATCTCCAGGGTTTTCAGCGCGACCAGCGGCGCGTCGTCGAAACCGTAATAATCTTCGCCGATGAAGAGGTGTCCGCTGACTTCGCCGCCGAGCAACGAGCCGATCTCATTCATCTTCTGCTTCATCAGGCTATGACCGGATTTCCACATGACCGGCTTGCCGCCATAACGCTTGATCTCGTCCGGGAGCGCCTGCGAGGCTTTGACGTCAAAGACGACCGGCGTGTTGGGATGTCGGCTGAGCAGATCGCGCGCCAGGAGCGCCAGCAAGCGGTCGGCGGCAATGTGATGCCCGCGATTGTCGATGAAACCGCAGCGGTCGCTATCGCCATCAAAGGCCAAACCCAGATCAGCGCCAAGCTCAACAACTTTGGCTTCGAGGTCGCGTGTCATTTCCGGATCTTCGGGATTGGGCAGGTGATTGGGGAAGTTGCCATCGGGCTCGCAATAGAGGCATTCCACCTCCAGACCGAGCGCGCGGAGCACGGGCGGCAGATAAGCGCCGGACAAGCCGTTGCCAGCGTCGAGAACGACGTGCATGGGCTTGGCCATATGCACTTTGCTCTGAATGGCGATCATGTGTTTGTTGATCATGGTTGGGTCTTCGGAAACATCGGTCTCGCCGGCTGCAAACGCGGCTTCATCAATGATGCTCAGCAGGTCCTGGATCTGTTCGCCGGCAAGCGCCAGCTTGCCGAAGGCCATCTTGATGCCGTTGTAGCGCGTATCCAGGTGGCTGCCCGTGATCATCACGCCCGCGCCGGAATCTCCATAGGATGCCGAGGCGAAGTACACCGTTGGCGTCAAGACCTCGCCGATATCGGTGACGGGCAAACCGGTTGATGCCAAGCCTTCAATCGCCGCGGCCTTTAGGGGGCCGGACGACAGCCGATTGTCCGAACCCACAAATATGCGTCGCGTGCCAAACTGACGCGGCAGATAGGTACCCAAGGCTTTGCCGACAAGAAAGGCGACTGCTGGCGTCAATTGCGGCAAGATGCCGGTGGCGGTGCCGCGGATGTCGTATTTTCTGAAAATCGAACGATCGATATGTACCATTGTCCCCTCTCGAATGTTTGCGGTCAGCCGCGGATGTTGCAGTATCACAGCTCGAGCATCAACTCTTTGCCATCGACGTAGGCGGTGAATTTCAAACCGCCACCGCGTTTACGGCTGGAGCTGATGCGCACTTCGGTACCTTCGGGCGGATTGGAGCGCAGCAAGAAGTCCGCCAGTGGCTCGCGCAGGTTTCGCCGCAGAATTCGCCGCAAGGGTCGCGCGCCGTATTCGGGTTCGTCGTTTTGATCGAGGATCCATTTTTTGGCGCCTTGGGTAAAGGTCAAGGTCAAGCCGCGTTCGCGCGCCAGTTTGTTTTCCTTCTCGATGAGCAAGTCGAGGATCAGCACAAAATCGTCGTCGCTCAGCGCGTTGAACAGAATCACTTCGTCCAGGCGATTGACAAATTCGGGCCGCAGGAAATCCAGCACCTGATCCATGATTCTCTCGCGCAGGTCGTCGGTGATCTGGCGCACCATGAGATGTTCGGAGCCGATATTGCTGGTCATGATCACCACGGCTTCCGAGAAGCGGGCGATATTGCCGCGCCCGTCAGTCAAGCGGCCTTCTTCCATCACCTGTAACAGCACATCCATGATGCGCGGGTGCGACTTCTCGATTTCATCCAGCAGCACTATCGTGTAGGGCTGTGTGCGGATGCGCTCGGTGAGCTGGCCGCCTTCGTCGCTGCCGACATAGCCGACTGCCGAGCCGATCAGACGGTTGATGCTGCTTTCATCTTTGTATTCGCTCATATCCAGCGGGAAGAGATTTTCTTCGCTGCCGAACATGAAATCGGCCAATACGCGCGCCATTTCCGTCTTGCCGATGCCGGTGGGACCCAGGAACAGGAAGACGCCAATGGGACGCCGCGGATCTTTCAAGCCGACGCGGGCGGTCTTGATGGCGCGGCTGACCAACTGCACGGCTTCTTCCTGGCCGATCAGGCGCTGGCGCAGATGTTCCACCATATTGGCGTAACGCAGGCGTTCGTCGGCGCCCAGCTTGGCAACCGGGATGCCGGTCATTTGGCTGGTGACCAGCGTCACATCTTCGATATCGAGTTGGGCGTCATTGTTCTCCGGCCGGAAAGCCAAATGCGCCTGCTTGCCCATATTGACCATGGCCGCCGTGCGATGCAGCAGTTGTTCGGCGCTGAGCGGCAGAGGATTGATGGTCAGATAGCGTTGCGCCATGCGCGCCGCCATCTTCAGCGCATCGTGATCGACCGCGATCTCGTAGTCCGATTCAATATGAGGCGCGATGGTTTCCAGGATTTGCACCGTCTCATCCAGCGAAGGTTCGTCAACGCGGATGACCTGGCTGTTCTCCATGATAGCGCTGACACCCTGAATACGGGCTTCAAACTCGGCGACGTTGGTGGTGCAGATAATGACCGGATCGTCACTCAGGAAAGCCTTTTGCACCAGCGAGGTAGCTTTGTTGAAATCGGCTTTGATGGGCCCGCCGAAAAAGCGGTGAATCAGCGGCAGGAACAAGATGCCGCGCCGCGCCGCGCTCATGCCGGAGCGAAAGGCTTCCTGGTCTCCGTCAAGCAATGCCGTTTCGCTGATCTGCACCAGATTTGACAAGCCGGCCGGTCCTTTGTTTTCCGCCATCAGCAGCGCGAGACTATAAGCGAGGGTGCGCTTGCCCACGCCATCGGGACCGACGAGGATGATATGCCGGTTGACCGACTGCGTAAGCACGTTTATGACGCTGCGCAGCAAGTCCTCGCGGAAATGCACGGCGCGCAGCAGGCCGCGCTTGGCGCGCTTGACATGATCAACTGTGGTGCCGTCATCGCGACTGGGGATGATCTTGCTGGCATCGCTGTAGGTATCCTGGATCGACTTGGGCGTGATGCCGAACTGGCGCAAGATGCCGCCGGTACTGACCGATGTTTCCGCCAGCACGGCCAAGGCGTGATCGGTATCGATCTTCTGCTCGTTCATCGAATTGGCGACGGTCAGACCATCGTCCAGCAGAACGATTGACTGTCGGCTTAGCGATACCTTGCGATTGCCGATAGCGACGAAATCGAGACTGCCATCAGGATCGCGGCGCGATTGAATCGCCAGCGTGATCTGGCGTTCGAGCCGTTCCAGATCCACGCCACGCGCGTTTTCAAACTCCTTCAGCATGCGCCAGGCGGCGGTGTTTTCCCGCTTCAAAAGCGCCAGCAACACCATTTCCGGCATGATTGACGATTTGCGATATTCATCCAACAACGGGACCGCGTCGTTCAAGACCGCGTCCATATCCTTGGAAATCAGATCCGGGTTGAGAGTGGACATTCCTAGTCTTTATCCCGCACTACTGCTTGCGCGCATACATATTCGACAGTCGGACAAAAGCGTATTTCATTATAGCGTAAGGGTTGCGTCATCGACTAGTTCGCAAACGCGAATGGCATGCGGCCCGTCGCTCTTTGTTCGCCCAATATAATGTCGCAGATTATTTCTGTCGCCACCAACATAGGGCTGTAGCCTAAAATGTAAGCGGAGACGGGCGGCAGCAAGAATATATCGGTTGGATCCCACAAGGCGACCAGTACGGTCTTGTCCGCCGGCAAAGCCTTGACCAGCGCTCGCTGTTGGGAGTCGTGCGCTTGATTGACCGAAAACAGCACGATTTCATCCGCCGCGGCAGCCGAGCGCCGCGCGAGCGCAATTTGTTCATGGCTGGGCGATTCCGAGACGGCCAGGAAATCAATGTCCATGGCGGCGCTGTCACATTGTCTGCGGATGCGCGAGCGAGTCCCTGGATAAATGATGAGCGCATTCTCATCAACCGGAAGCAATTCGTCGGGATCAATCGCCGTGACCCCGGCTTGGAAGAGGCGCGCGACCAGCGCTTCGTTGCGGTCCAGCGGCAGGCTGGATTCGACCGCGCGCGTGTCCAGGGGCTGCCAGTCCGAGATGCCATATCTGTCTTTGGCAGCGACGATGCGGGCCACCGATGCGTCAATGCTGCTTTGCGCGATGCGACCGGATTTCACCGCCGCCACCACCTCGTCGATGGTGGCGCGAATGCGGTCGACGCCGACATGCGCGCCAATCGCGATCAGGTCATTGCCCGCTATTATCGCGCGGATAGCGGCTTCACTGGGCGTGTATGCCGTGTCTACCGCGTCCATATCGAGCGCATCCGTCATGATGATGCCGTCATAGCCCAGCTCGCCGCGCAGCAAGCCATCGACAATTCGAGGCGACAATGAGGCCGGCCCCGGCGCCGAATCCAGCCCGGAATACCAGATATGCGCGACCATGGTCGCTTCGACGCCGGCAGCGAATGCCGCGATGAAAGGCTGCAATTCGAGGGCTTCAAGCCGCTCACGACTGTGCTCGACAATCGGCAGCTGCAGGTGCGAATCCGTTGAGGTTTCGCCGTGTCCTGGAAAATGTTTGACCGTCGCCATGACGCCATTGTCTTGCAAGCCGTGTATGAAGCCCGTAAGAATCGGCGCCACCATTTCCGGCAAATTGCCGAAGGCTCGTCTTCTGATGATGGGATTGCGCAAGTAGGTCTGCAGGTCGGCCACGGGCGCCAGATTCATGTTCACGCCGACCGCGCGCATTTCGCCCGCCATAGCCGCGCCAACAGCGTAAGCCAGTTCAGGGTCGCGGGTCGCGGTCCAGAGCATGGGCGCGGGGAAGCGCGTGAAACCGCGCTGTAAATGCTGAATCAAGCCGCCTTCCTGATCGACGGCGATCAAGAGCGGCAAGCCACCTGACGCGACCGCGTGCGCTTGAATCGAATTGGTCAATTCGGCGACTTGCCTGGGCGATGCGGCGTTGCGTCCGAAGAGCGCGACCGCTCCCGGCTGCACATCGCGCAAGAAGCTGATCTCCGCTTCGGTCAACTGCGTGCCGAAGAAACTGACCATGAACATCTGCGCTACTTTCTGCTGCAAAGTCATGGCGGTCAGATCTCGTTCGACGGCCGATACCTGCGCGCCGACGCGCGAAATCGGCATCAGCAGCGCAAGGCAGAGACCAAAGTGAATGGCAATGAAACGAGCTAATCTGATAACTAGAATCCGTTCTGTTGAATCATCATGAAATGCAGAAAGTTGTAGGCGTCATCGCCGTCGAGCCTGCGAGGCCGCGCCAGATTATCGATGATGCCGGGGAAGATTTCCACCGTCAGCAACTCACCATCGTATATGTACAGCGTATCCAAGAAGAAGCGCTGATTGCCCCAATAAGGTTGATCAAAGAACAGATTGCCCAAACCATAATGAATGAAGGCAGTTTCGCCGCGCCGGGTCGAAAAGAATTCGTAGGTCATGGGTTTGTGCTCGGCCGTGCCGATCACGATATCCGCGCCCCATTCGGCCAGCCGACGATAATCGCTCCGCTGTTGCGGCGTCGGCAGGTATGTTTCGTATTCCTGGTATTGGATCGTCATCATCACCAAGTCGACCTGCGCCGCCAGCACGGGCAAGGCATCTTGGAGCCAAGTGGGATCACAAAAGGCAGCGCCGGGACGGATTCCGCCGAGCAGTGACTCATCTTCATTGACCAGCGCATAATAGGGACCGGCGGCGTTGCAGGCGAGCCAGGCGATACGGTTGCCGTTGTGCTCCAGCAACAGCGGCTGACGCGCGGCTTCGAGGTCGCGTCCGGCGCCGACCACTGATACCCCGCGGCGTTCAAAGTAATCCAGCATACCGGCAAAGGCGGCGTAACCAAAGTCGTTAATGTGATTGCCGGTCAAGTCAATGACATCGACATCAAGTGATTCGAAGACGGCGAGGTGATCAGCGTTCATGCACAAACTGTTGGCGCCGCCGATGACGGCGTCGGTGAAAAATGGGCAGCTCGGCGCGACGCTGGCTTCGTTAGTCATGTGGAAGAAATCTGACCCGGTCACATAAGTTTGAATGCCGCTGGCAGCGGCATCAATGCCCATCGACTCCAACGCGGGCAAGGTCCCGCGGGCCAGAGCCGTCGTGCCTGACAGGGTGATGCGGGTCAAGCGATCGGCAGAAAAGTTGGCCTCGTCGCTTTCCCATGCGAGAGGATAGTCATTGAGCCGCGCGACAACGGCGCGTCCATCCAACAGAAGCGGGCGCAAGGCAAGCGTCAGATCAGCGAAGGGCAAGAGCGTGAAGCTGGATTTGTCGCGCCAGAGCAGCTTTTCCAGTTGGTCGTTGGACGCTGTTCGCGTCGCGGCATGAATCTCGAATCCCGAATGGCGCAAGCGCGCCGCAGCGCTATCGCTCAGCACCAGCTGCCGGTTGAGCTCGCCTGCGAGGATTGACTCGAGCGCCGCGCTCGTGATGGATGCGCGCAGAGCGGCGAAGCTGCCCGCCGGCAACCACAATTCTATCGCGGACGCTGGCTCAAGATGCTGCGCTCTTGCCGGGAGCGGCGCCGCAAAAGCGGCAATGTAGAAATCCAGGTAGTCTGCCACATTCAGGCGCCAGGATGCCTCGTCATGACCGCCGCCAGCGTAAACCTGGAATTCGTGGACGATGCCCGCGCGCTGCAAAATTAGATGCATGCGGTCGATGCCGTCGGCCGCGAAATCGCGCGATCCGCGATCCAGCCAGAGCCGCAGCCCCGTTTCTGGCGGCAGCGCAGTTGCCAGGTCCAGGGGATTATGGGCGGGCGCGGCATGTTCTGCATCGAAAAACGGGCTGTGCCCTCCAATGGCGGCGAAGGTATCCGGAAAGCGGAGCCCCAGCTGATACGCCCAAAAGCCGCCGCGCGAGATGCCGCCGATCGCGCGTCTGCCATCGGTGCGATAGCGTTGATCGATCAGGTCAATCAATTCGAGCAAAATCGTATCGTAGCTGTCAGCCGCAAATCGATTGAGGTTGGCGATCGCATCGCCGAAGGGCATGACGATGATCATGGCCGGCGCTTGGCCCAGCAGGTATTTTTCTTCAAAAGCGTCTATCAAGCCCAGCCGCAGCCACTGGCTGTCATCGGCATTGGAACCGTGCAACAGGAGCACAAGCGGATAAGCGTCGCTTGAGCTCGAGTAACAAGGGGGCAGATAGACGGAGTAGAAGCGTTGCGCGCCCGCGACATTACTCAGATAGGTCTGCCGCGAAACTTGTCCAGTCTCGTCACAATCTTGCGCTCGCGCGATCAAGAGCGTGAATGCCAGCGCAAGCGCGGACAGGCAAAGTATTAACGCCCGGCGCGACATGAGTGCCTCTGGTTGATCACACTGCAAAATGGATTTGTCTCAGACACAAGATTGGGGACGCAGTCGCGAGCTAGTCTTGGTTTTCCGCATCCAGCTCGCCAAGTCGATAGCCGATGCCGCGCACGTTGACTACCAACTTGCCGTATTGGCCCAGCTGCCGCAGTTTCCGGCGAAGGTTGCTCACATGGGGGCGCATGACCTCGCGAGCTTCAGTCTCATCGGCGCCGTAGCCGCGCACTTCGCTGACCAATTCCTGGCAGGAAACCACGCGATTCCGATGCGCGGCCAGATACGCGAGCAGATCAAATTCGGTAGGCGTCAGGCTGATTGACTGCGCGCCGGCAGCGACCTGGAAGCGGCCGGGGACGAGCGAGAGCGGACCCACGACCAAAGCGTTGGCCGCGGATGTCACCTGATCGCGAGCGCGCTGCGGCATCGGCTCATGATCTTTGCCGTCTGAAGTTGCGGCTGATTCCGCCGCCTCGCGCGCCAATTCGAATACGTTGCGTTCAATCGCGTCGATCATGCGCCGCCGCCGCATGAGCATTCTTGCGCGCGCGATTCCCCGATCGACGGCTATTCGTATGTCATCGCTGGAACAAGGTTTGACCAGATAATCTTGCGCGCCGCCGCGAAACGCTTGGACCGCCGTCTCGACGCTGGGATCGCCTGTGATCAATATGACCACGGCATCGGGCGCCAGCGCTTTGACGCGCCGCAAGAGTTCAATTCCATCGATTTCCGGGAGATAGATTTCCGTCAGGATCAAGTCATAGTGTTGACGGCTCAGCATATCGAGCGCCTGATCGGCAAAAGACGCCTCAGCGACGATATACCCTACCCGCTCAAGCGCCTTGCTCAAGGTATAACGACTTACGCCATCGTGGTCGACCAGAAGAACTTGCATCAGGCGACTCTCAGCCATCGTGGCTTCCCGATCCAACATTGCCACTGAATCAATTATAGCCTAGCCCGAGCTTTCGCGACAATCCAGGCAGCATCGAGCTGCAGACTTGCAGCCAGAGAATCAGCGTAGAATCACGGTGACGACATCGTCTCCGCCCCGGTCAATGTTTGAAAGATCCGCCAGGCGCCAGGCAGCGCGGCAGCAGATCGCAACGATATCGCCGTCGGCGCATAGCAGCGGCATCCGCTCGCGCAGCTCGCGCGGAACCTTGCGGTCAATCATCCAGTCTTTGAGCTTGCGCGATTGTCCGTTCATGCCCTTGGGACGAAAGCGATCGCCGGCGCGCCGCGTCCTCAGCAACAACTTGACATCGGCCGGCAGCGCAAATGTGACGCCATCGCGCGACAAATGCCGGCCCATCCGAAGCTCGATATGGTTATCACCGACGCTCAAACACGTCGGCGCGGTCAGTCTGGTTTTGGTGTCGCGCGGGATCAAGCTATAGCCTTCGTCCGCCGCCTCCGCGCCTGCTCGCTCGAGGCTCACGGTTGTATAACCGATCCGCAATTGAATGCCCGCGCCGAGGTCACGCCGGCTGCCGACGCCGCGTTCCTGGCAAAATGCGATGGCTTCTAGCGTGCGGTCATGATCCAATACGGCTGCGCCCCCCGCGAGGCGCTCGAAGGCAGCGCGCAAAAATCGACGTTTCATCGCGGTATGCAGGCTGTCAAAGCAGGCCTTGTCAATGCGCCAGGAATCGTCCCTCACTGTGACTTGTGGCAGCACGTGGCGTTCAAAACGCGTCGCCAGATAAGCGTCGTCAATTGAGGCAGATTCGGCCAATCGCGCAAATGACGCCAACAGATTCGGCTGGCGATCCAATGACGGCAAGAGCAGTTGATGACGAATGAAATTTCGCAGAATGGCGATATCGTCGTTGCTTTGATCGTGGCGGAAAGGCAAACCCTGTTCGGCGAGATATTGTTCAAGGTCGGCGCGAGAGATGTTGAGCAAGGGACGGATCAGCTTCACATCCGGGTGGCCGGGCATCGGCGCCGAAAACTGCATGCCTCGCAATCCAGCCAAGCCACTGCCCCGCATAATGCGCATCAGGATGGTCTCTGCTTGATCCAGCGCGTGATGCCCTGCAGCGACGCAATCGGCGTTAGTCGCCTTGGCCACGCGCGCCAGAAATCGGTAACGCGCCAGTCGCCCGGCTTCTTCCAATCCAATATGCGCTTGTTCGGCCATTTGCGGCACATCAATATGGCCCACTGTGTATGGCAGCCGCCAGCCTCGGGCGATGCGAGCCACAAAGCTCAAGTCGTCCTTGGCTTCTTCGCCGCGAATGCCGTGATTCAGGGATGCGATATGAATATGGATATCAAGCTGCTGCCGCAACTCACAAAAGATGTTGGCCAGCGCAATGGAGTCGATCCCGCCGGAGACTGCGACGACAACCCGTTGACCCGACTTCAGCAAGTTATGCTGGCGGATGTTAGCCAGAACCTTTTCTCGGAACATAATGCAACGGATCAAACCGGAAACTACGGACGAACGTTACACGTATGATAGCCGAAGTTTCGCGGCTTGCGAAAGACAAGGCAAATTAGGCTGTGTTCCATGCAAAATGAACTAGAATTAAGCGAAACTGGACAAGTGTTTTTTGAGCTTTGCAGTTTCTCAATTCAATTCCTCTTGAGGGGTCAGTCTCTCGCAAATCCGGGGCCTTCCCAATGGCAGCATTTGCGAGGCGGGCCATTTCGCCGCTGACTAGCGGCTGTGCTATAATGCGGCGCGTCGGTACGGCGTCGAGGAGACATTGGTGTTAAGCCCTCTTGATTTCTTGTTCGGGTTGTTTTCACTCGACATCGGCATCGACTTGGGCACGGCATATACGCTGGTGTATGTGCGGGGAAAGGGCATCGTGATTAACGAGCCCTCGTTCGTCGCCATCGACCGCAAGACCCGCGTGCCGATCGAGGTCGGGGCCCGCGCCAAAGAGATGTGGAGCAAGAATCCAAAAGATATTCTGATAATTCGGCCGCTGCGCGACGGCGTGATCAGCGAATATGAAATCACAGCGCGCATGCTGGATTATCTAATTCGCAAGGCGCACGAACAGAGCTGGGTGCCGGTGCCGCGGCCGCGAGTGGTTGTCGGCATCCCAAGTGGCGTGACAGAAGTAGAAAAGCGAGCCGTCATTGAGGCGACGCTGGATGCCGGCGCGCGCGAAGCGCATTTGATAGAAGAACCCGTCGCAGCAGCCATCGGCGCCAACCTGCCGGTTTTGGAAACGCGCGGCTGCATGGTGGTGGATATCGGCGGCGGGACCACGGAAGTCGCGCTGTTCTCGCTCGGGGGCATCGTGATCAGCCGCTCTATCCGAGTCGCTGGCGATGAAATGGATGAGGATATCGTCCGGCACTTGCGCAACAAGCATAATCTCTTGATCGGCGAACCAACCGCAGAGAAAGTGAAAATCGATATCGGCAGCGCCTATCCCCTGCCCCAGGAACGCACCTATATCGTGAAGGGCCGCAATCTCACCACAGGATTGCCCGATTCCGTCGAAGTCAGCTCGATCGAAATCCGTGAAGCCATTAGCGGTTCGGTCAACATCATCATCGACACCGTTAAAGACGCGCTCGACGACACGCCTCCCGAGCTGGTCGCCGATCTGATGGAAAGCGGCATCACTATCGCGGGCGGCGGCGGTCAGCTGCGAGGATTGGGCGAGCGGCTGCGAGAAGAAGTGAATATTCGGTCCTGGCTCGCCGATGACGCCATGACCTGTGTCGCGCGTGGCGCCGGCCACGTCCTGGAAGACTATACCAACCTGCGGCGACTGCTGACTGGACCGGAACGCGGCAGTACCCGTCACTGACCAATACTCCAAAATTCTGTGATAAACTGAATCCGTCGAGAATTGCGCGAGGGCACAGTTGTGAGGCTCAACGGACGTCCCGGCCGTTTCGCTATGCTGCTGTCGATGCTTGTCATTTGCGGCCTTTTGGTGTTGCTGGGGATCGCGGGCATTCTCGCTCCAGTGGAAAGCGCGGTCGCCACGCCGCTCTACGGCGTGAACGGCGCGCTCAATCGATTATCGATTACGATCAATCGCACAATCGATGAGCTAAACAATTTCGGACGTCTGCGGGAGCGGATAGCCGAGCTCGAGGAGCAGTTGGCGCGCCGGCAAATTGAGCTGCTGCAACTGCGCGAGGCAGCCAGCGATTATGATCGACTGGCAAATCTCTTGTCTTATACAAGCGCATTGGATGAACAAGACTTTTTGACGGCCGATGTGATCTCCATCGATCAAACGGGCATTGCGCGCAGCGTGACGATCAATCGAGGTACGCGCGATGGCGTGTCGGTCGGCATGCCGGTCACGACAGACCTGGGATTGGTCGGTCGGATTATCCGTGTCAGCGCAAATGCCTCGCAAGTCCAACTCATCATTGACGAAAACAGCTCCGTCAGCTCCCGCCTGCAGACGACGCGCGCGGAAGGCAGCATTATCGGTCAGGCTTCAGGGGCCCTGCGCATGACCTTTATCGTGCTCGACGAAGAAATCCTGCAAGGCGACCTGGTCATCACATCCGGCCTTGGCGGCAACTTCCCGCCCGACATCGTCGTTGGCCAGGTGACCAGCGTGCGTCAGTTCGAATTTGAATTGTTTCAGGAGGCCGAGGTCCGCAGTCTCATCGATTTCGATACGCTGGAGCAAGTTCTGGTAGTCTCGAGTTTTCAGCCGATTGATCTCTCAGTTTTCGACAGTCAAGAAGGCAGCTGACATGGGGCGCTATCTCAGCATATTGATCCTGGGTGTGGCCGCGGCGCTCTCGACCACCATATTGCCCCAGCTTCTGGCGTTGGCGGTCAGCCTGGCCGGCAACATCACGCCCGCCTTTGGCAATACGCGCGGACAGATCAATTTGGTCATGCTGGTGGTATTGGCATGGTCTGTGCGCGCAGAGCTCTCCAGCGCATTCGTTTGGGCATTCGTCGGCGGCATATTGATCGATCTGTTTTCGATTTTGCCGCTCGGCGCCTCCTCCGCCGGGCTTCTCATCATCGCCTATTTCGCAAACGGCGTCGCGCGGCAAGTCTATCGCGTGCGCGTTTTCACCATTCTGGCGATGACATTGTTGGCCACAGTATTTCTATACGCATTTACTTTCGCTGCGCTGCTGCTGCTCGGCAACCAATACGACTTTCTCGCGCAATTGCGCATGGTTCTGTTGCCGACGCTTTTCTACAATCTTGTGGTGTGTATTCCGATCTACGGCCTGATACGCGTGGTTCAGCGCCGCGTATGGGCCGGGGGATCGGAATTTGCGGGCAGCTTGACCAGAGCTGCCGGCGCCAGGCATTAGCGATGAAAAGCGACCGACTGATCCCGTTCCAATCCTGGCGACTGACCTTTTTCCAGGCGGTGATCCTGGCTGTGTTTTTGATTTTCGTACTGCGCATGTACGAATTGCAGGTCTTGCGTCATAACGAATTCGAGGAATTTGCCGACGAGAATCGTTTCAGTCAGCTGCCGATCGCATCGAGGCGCGGCGCCATTTTCGATCGCAATGACCGGCGTCTCGCGTTTAACGTGCCTGCGTTCAATGTCACTATCATTCCGGCGGAGCTGCCGGGCGACGAAGACGAGGAACTCGCCGTATACAACCGGCTTTCGGCTTTGGTTGACGTGCCGCCGACGCGAGAAATTGCCGAGCAAGCCGGACAGTTCGTCCGCAGCATTGAGGAGTTGGTGATTGAGAGTGAGGGCATCGCGCCTTTCCGTCCGGTCATCGTCGCCTTCGATGTGCCACAGCGGGTGGCGATGCAGATTCTGGAAGAACGGATATATATGCCCGGCGTCGATGTCGATACGGTTGCGGTGCGTGAATATCCGACCGGCGCCCTAACCACGCATGTCATCGGCTACATGGGGCCGATCCCGCAAGAAGAGGCGTTGGAATTGCGGGCGCAAGGCTATAATCCCGCATTTGATCGGATCGGGTACGAGGGCGTCGAGCGCTATCTGGAGACGCGCCTGGCCGGACAGCGTGGCTTAGTCTTGCGCGAAGTCGATGTGGCAGGCGAAGTGATAAATGTAATCGATCAGGTTGATCCCGTGCCTGGTCAGAATGTCCGCCTGACGATCGATACCGAACTTCAGACGTTTGCCCAGCAGGCCATCATCGAACAGTTGAACGAACTGAACGCCAATGCCAATCGCGTCGTATCGGAGCAGGGCGTGGTCATCGCCATGGATCCGCGCAACGGCGAAGTCTTGGCGCTGGTCAGTTATCCCAGCTACGACAATTCTCGATTCGCGCGCGCGATAGATGGCGAATACTACCTTGACCTGGTCGCCGATCCGCTGCGTCCTTTGGTCAACAACACCATCAAAGGCATTTATCCGCCGGGATCTGTCTGGAAAGTCATCACCGCTGCCGCCGTGGTTGAAGAAAACGTCATCGACCCGAATACCTTGCTCTTGGACGAAGGACAGTTGTTCCTCGAAAACCGTTACGCGCCCAACGACCCGGCCCAATCACAGCGTTTCGTGTGTTGGCTGCGCACCGGGCATGGACGCGTCAACCTGGTGCAGAGCATCGCCTGGAGTTGTGATGTCTATTTTTATCAAATCGGCGGCGGCAATCCCAACCTGTCAGCTTTGACGATACGGCCCGGCGGACTGGGCATTGAAGACCTGTTCCGCTATGGAACGGCATTCGGCATCGGCAGCGAATTAGGCATCGAGCTGCCATTCGAAAATCCGGTGCGGATGCCCGATCGCGACTGGAAGCGGCGCAACGAAGGCGAGAGCTGGTCAACCGGCGATACTTACAATGCGGCCTTCGGCCAAGGTTATGTCAACACCACACCCTTGCAGCTGATTTCGGCGGTGGCGTCAACAATCAACGGGGGCGTGCTGTATCAGCCGACAATCATTCGCGACTTTCTGGACGAGGAACGACGGGTCATCGAATCTTTCGAGCCGCATGTGCTGCGCCATTTGAATCTTGAGTTGCTGAACGCGGGCGACGAGCTTACCTTGCTGCTGCTCGAAGATATGCTGATGAAGGGACCGTCCAGCTTGGCCTGCACCTGCGAAGAGAATTCCGAATGGTACGATCCGGATCGCTGTGATCCGGTCGGGTATCGCAACACCGTCGATATCAATCCGGACCTGGATGTCGAAGACTTGCGAACGTATCGCATACATATTCCTTTGAATTACAGCTTCAATGCCTCAGTTTGCCAGGAAGTTCGGTTTCCGACTGCCGCTCGAACGTACGTGCCCGCCTTCTTGTCACACGAGAGTCTGGATTTGGTTCGGGAAGGCATGCGTCAGGCGGTGATCGCGGAGGGAGGCACAGCGAACGGCGCAGTATTGCCATTTGTGGAAGTAGCGGGCAAGACCGGTACCGCAGAGTACTGCGACAACATCGCCAACTCGCTCAACCTCTGTGTGCCGGGTCAATGGCCCGCCCATGCGTGGTACACTGGATACGCGCCCTACGACGACCCGGAGATCATCATCATTGCATTCGTATACAATGGCGGCGAAGGCTCGCAGGTTGCCTTACCGATCGTGCGCAGGACGATGGAAGAATATTACCGGCTCAAGAATCAGCGCTCGGGCATCACGCTAAGGAATTTCAGTGGCGGCACTAACATCGGCAGCGAAGCGTAGCGTCAACCGACTTCGCGCATCCCAACGGCAACGTATTCGCTTTTGGGGCCCGGCCGTTATCGCCGCGGCTGTCGCTTGGCTGATCCTGCTCATCGTGGGAGAAACGCCGTTGTCCCGCGCGACCGGGCTGGCGCTCGCGATTCTCGGCGTGACTGCCAGCATGCGGCGCATGGGTTTCATCGCTTCTTTGTGTGGTGGACTGACGCTGGCGTTTTCTCCGATATTCTGGTCACAGACTGGCGGAGGCGTCACCGATCCGGCTACGATCGTGGTGGCGGCAGGCTTGGCAATCGCCGCCATGGTAGCGTCGACGCTCTTGCTAAAGCGCGATTACCTGGGCATTGGGCTCGGCGTCGTGGTGTTTTTGGCTGTTTTCTGGAGCCAATTGGGGACGGCGCAAAGTTTGCGGCTCACCGGACTGGTTACCGCCTGGATGATGTACTTGCTGGTGGATCTAATCATGTTGAGCAATCCCCGGCCCGGTACCAAACCGCCCCGCCAACCCAAACCATATCATACGCTTGGGCTGCTGTTCCTTTTGGTGGTCGGCGCGCTTAACGATCCGCTTGTGGTACTGTATTCGCCGGCGATTGTGCTGAGCCTGTTGCTGTCGTACGCCCGTCTGCCGAAGTGGTACTGGCTGCTGACGTCAGCGGCAATTGCGCTTGGAACCGGGCTGCTGCTGCGGACTTATGTATTGCCCCAATCTGATTTGGTCAACTTGTGGGCCTGGCGCCATGCGCTGAGCTGGATTGAACTTGGTCAATTGCTCATCGCGCAATTTAGCGTTCTCGGCATCGCCTTGGGTGTTATCGGCTTGGCGCGTCTGTCGCGCTGGTATCCGCCCCTGGGCACGGTATTGATCACGGCGTATGCGGCATATACGTGCTTTGGCCTGGTTTATAGTGGCGTCCATCGCGACATACTGCTGCTGCCGCTGGTCATGATCCAGGTGTTGTGGATGACCTATGCTGTCAACGCATTCGGCCAGTGGTTCAACAAGACGATGGGCAGCGAGACTCCGCGATGGACGCACGTTGTCTCGGCAGTCTATTTTGCTGTACCTGTCGTTTTGCTTTGGAATATCATACAATCGTAAAGACCGTTGATACGGTCGCGCGTATCGAAAAAACGTGTATAGTTGTTTATGAAGCCCGCATGCATTGGGGCGCCGCGCCAGCAACTGTTTTACACAGGCTCAACCCTGAAACCCATACACTCGATGTCCGGTTTGCGCCAGCAGATGGTTTCCTTGTGTCTGATTATTGGCGCTTGCTCGGTCGACTATGCCTCGTCCGCTGATTGGACAGCGCGAGGGTTGTCGAAGACGGATGTGCAAAACCATGCAGGATGAGTTGATCGCGATCAAAGGTGTCAAGGACGGTTTGCTGATCAGTCTGAGTTCAACTGAGAAGTGGCAATCCGTTACCGATCACCTGGCGGCTCGGATAGATGACCGCGCGGAATTCTTCGCCGGCGCCAGCATCACTGTGGAACTGGGCGCGCGTCCGGTACCGAAGTACGAGCTCAGCTCCTTGAAGGCCTTGCTGGAACGGCGCGGTCTGAGCTTGTCATTGGTATTGAGCGAGAGCGATACGACAATTGAATCCGCGCGGGCGCTGGATCTGGTGACGGAATCTCCAGAGGCTGAGTCTCGAAACGCGGCGCAGGAATCCCACGAGACCCTGCCGGTCGATCCCGAAGAAACGGGCACGACAGGCGTGCTGTTCCGCCGCACCTTGCGCTCGGGACGCACGATCCACAGCGACGGGCACGTGGTGGTGGTCGGCGATGTCAACCCCGGGGCCAAGGTCATCGCCGGCGGCGATATCATCGTCTGGGGAAAGCTGCGAGGCACGGTTCATGCGGGGGCCAACGGCGACGAATCGGCCATCGTATGTGCGCTGGACATGAACCCCAGCCAACTGCGCATTGCCGGTTATATTGTCACGTCTCCGCCCGGGAAGCGACGCAAAATCAATCCCGAAGTGGCATTGATACGTGACAAGCAGATTATAGTGGAAGCCAGAATCTAACCCTAGAAAGGACAGGGCATGGGGGGCAGAGTTGTAACCATTACCTCGGGCAAAGGCGGCGTCGGCAAAACGACCGCCACCGCCAATCTCGGCATATCCCTGGCGAGCCTGGGCAAAAGCGTGGTCGTGATCGATGCCGATATCGGGCTGCGCAACCTCGATGTGATAATGGGCCTGGAAAACCGCATCGTCTACGACCTCGTGGATATCGTCGAGGGGCGGGCGAAGCTGCGGCAAGCGATGATCAAACACAAGAAATTCGACCAGCTTTACTTGATTCCGGCCGCGCAGACCCGGGACAAAATGGCCGTCAGTCCGGAACAGATGGTCAAGCTCACCGACGAATTACGCGAAGAATTCGACTTTGTGCTTATCGATTCGCCAGCGGGCATCGAGCGCGGATTCCGCAATGCGCTGGAACCGGCGGACGATGTGCTCATTGTCACGAACCCCGAGGTATCGGCCGTGCGCGATGCCGATCGAATCATTGGACTGATTGAAGCGGCGGAGAAAGGCCCGGGACGTCTTGTCATCAATCGCATCAAGCCGGCGATGGTCGAGAAAGGCGAAATGCTATCGGCGGACGATGTCTTCGATATTCTCTCGCTTGAGATTATCGGCATCATCCCCGAAGACGAGTTCGTGCTCTCCGCATCAAACAAAGGCGTTCCGGTTTCGCAGAACGAAAACTCGCGGGCGGGGATGGCGTTCAGCAACGTCGCCAGGCGCATCGTCGGCGAAGATGTGCCCTTTTTGGACCTGGAAGATAATCCCGGCTTCTTCAAACGGCTACTGCGATTTCTCGACGGCCGCTGAAGCGCGACGTAAGCGACGTCCGCGTGAGCAGTTATCAACAAAGGAACAACTCATGACGAGCATTCTCAATCGAATCTTCGGACGCAGGAAACGCGGCTCCAGTACGACGGCCAAAGACCGGCTGCGATTCGTCTTGCAGCACGACCGCATCAACCTGCCGCCCGAACGAATGGAACAAATGAAAACCGACATCTTGGCCGTCATCGTCAAGTATGTCGTGGTCGACAAGGACCATGTCGAGATTGACCTGCAGCAGCTCGACCGCTCTCATAGCAAGCTGGTTGCCGAAATCCCGTTGGTCAACCAGTTGGCGCCACCGAGCCCGGAAAACGACGGCAAGGCCGCAAACTCCAAGCCCAACGATGTGAAATCGTCCAATGCCGCAGGGTCAGCAGACGACGAAGCGGACGATGAAGACGACGAAGACGGCGCAGTTGAAGACGATGATTCGACCGACGAGACCGCAGATAAATCCGCAGACAAAAAGAAGTAATCGCTCGAGCGGCGCGCGCTTGTTGGCAGCTTGCCAGGAAATACTCCCGCGTTCCCACTGCAGGGTTGCAGTCAACTGGAATACGCTTCGGCTTTCCCTGAACACGAATCATACCCTGACCGCTCGGTTGGCTTCCGCTATAATCTGATTAACGCGCAAAAGTAATATGTGATCCAGCTTATGGACAACGCAGGCGTATGGCGCCGATTTGACATTGTATTGCTGGCCGTCACCATGTTTCTGGTGATATTCGGCATCATGATGATCGCCAGCGCGACGCAAGATGCGATTGACGACGATATCATCAGCCGCGTTCCCGATCAGATTAATTTCGCCATCATCGGTTTCATCGCCATCATCGTATTCGCCGCCATCGACTATCGGCTGCTGGGCGGGATCAGCCCCTGGCTTTACGGCTTGATGATCGTGCTTTTGGTGATGGTGCGCGTCTTCGGCGTTGAAGGCGCTGGCGGCGCGCAGCGATGGATCAATGTCGGCATCCGCATTCAACCTTCGGAAATCGGCAAAATCCTCTTGATTATCACGCTGTCGCAGCATTTGGCAGAGCGCTATCAAGCGCTGGACCGCATAGCTACGGTGTTTCGGGCGCTGGTTCACGTGACGATACCGGCGGCGCTGATATTCATACAGCCCGACCTGGGTACGACGATCGTGTTTCTGGTCATCTGGTCGGTGATCATCTGGTCGGCGGGATTGCGCCTTCGGCATATCGCGGCATTTGCTGCGGTGATAATCATCGTGCTGCCCTTTGTTTACACGCGGCTTCCCGGCTATCAGACCAGGCGCATCACCACGTTCATCAATCCCGGCAGCGATCCGGATGCCGCCTACAACATCGATCAGGCGCGCATCAGCATCGGCTCCGGCGGGATTTTCGGCAAGGGCTATGCCGTCGGCCCGCAAAACACGGGACGCTTCCTGCGCGTACGTCATACCGATTTTATCTTCAGCGTGATCGCTCATGAATTTGGCATGGTAGGTGGCGTGGTCCTGTTGGCGCTGTTTGCATTGGTATTGGCGCGAATTCTGAAAGGGGCGCGCGAAGCGAGCGATCCGCTGGGCAGCATGATCTGTTACGGCGTCGCCGCCATGATCTTCTTTCAAACCGCGGTATCCATCGGCATGAATCTGAACCTGTTGCCGGTCACGGGCTTGACACTGCCCTTCGTGAGTTCGGGCGGGACATCGCTGCTATTCAGTATGGTTGGGATCGGTCTGGTGCAAAGCGTCATCGTGCGCCGCAGACGCTTGAACGTATAGCGGCGTCACCGCGCGCCGCGCTTCACGCATACCCCAAGCCAAGAATTTCGGAGGTTAGCGCTTGATCGCAGAGACTCGTGGCCCAGTTCGCACACGCTACGCGCCGAGCCCGACGGGCCCGCAGCACATTGGCGGCATCCGCTCCGCCCTGTTTGCCTGGTTTTTCGCGCGGCGGCATGGCGGTCAATTCATCTTGCGCATTGAAGACACGGACCAAAAGCGTACGGTGCCCGGCGCGATTGAAATGATCCTGGAATCATTCGACTGGCTGGGCATGGATATCGACGAAGGACCGCTGCAAGGTGGCGAATTCGGACCTTATGTTCAGTCACAGCGATTGGAGCTGTACCAGTCCTGCGCGCGTCAGCTCGTCGACAGCGGCCATGCCTACAAGTGCTTTGCCACGGCCGCGGAATTGTCTGAGATGCGCGAGGCGGGCGGCGGCTACGATCGCCGTTATCGAGATCTGCCGCCACAAGCCGCCGCCGAACTGGAAGCTGAGGGCCGTCCCGGCGTGATTCGATTCAAGATGCCGCTATCCGGAAAGACGGTTGGGCAGGACTTGATTCGAGGACAGGTCGAATTCGACAATACGCAGCTGCAGGATGCGGTACTGCTGAAGTCGGACGGATTCCCGACCTATCACCTGGCGCATATCGTCGATGATCACTATATGCAGATTTCACATATCACGCGCGCTGTTGAGTGGCTGCCCTCGTTTCCGCTGCACCTGCGCATCTGGGACGCGTTGGGATGGGACAAGCCGCTGTTCGCGCACTTGCCGGTACTGCTCAATCCCAACGGCAAGGGCAAACTAAGCAAACGCAAAGCCAGGTTTGCCGACGCCGACGGGACCAGTGTGCCGGTATTGGTACACGAGTTCATCCAGGCCGGGTATCTGCCCGAAGCGGTGATCAATTTCCTGGCCAATATCGGTTGGAATTTCGGCGACGACCGGGAGATCTTCTCAGTTGCTGAGGCCATCGCGCGCTTCGACTTGAAAGATGTCAATCCCGCCAACAGCGCCTACCCAATCGCCAAACTGGATTGGCTCAACGGGCAATACATCCAGGCCGCCGATTGCGCGTATCTGGCAGGACTGCTGAAGCCAGTGCTGGAGAACGCGGGCTATCAGGTGGACGAGGCGCGATTGCGGAAAGTGGCGCCGATTCTAAAAGTGCGATTGAAGACCCTGAATGATGTGGTGGATATGGCCGGGTTTTTCTTCGACGATTGGGAGTGTTTTGCGGCGCCCGCGCCCGATATCTTGATGCAGAAGAAAATGGATGTCGAGGCGACCCGGCGGGTACTGCAGGCTGCGGGGCCGACGCTCGCGTCCATGAAAGACTTCTCGCATGACCAGCAATACCTTGTCATGAAGGCGCTGGCGAAGGAGCTTGGCTTCAAGAATGGCCAGGTATTCGGCACGCTGCGGGCGGCGGTCACCGGGCAGAAAGTTTCGCCGCCTACTTTTGAGACTATGGAAATACTTGGTCAAGCCGAGTCGATCCGCCGGATCCAGCTGGCGGAAGCATCGTTGAATGCCGAAACTTGAGCCGCCAAAGACGAGCAACATCCGGACGGTCTGCGATTGAGAATCGTCAGCTATTGCTTGAAATGGGTCCGAGGGTGTGGTATTCTGACGCACCGCAGTGGGAGATAGTTTAATTGGCAAAACAGCGGACTCTGGATCCGCCATTCCTGGTTCGAGTCCAGGTCTCCCAGCACAATGACGATCATCTTGCCGATGGTCGTTTTTCGTTGCGGCCAGCTGAGAGCGCCGCGCGCGCTATTGTCCATCAGGCCACGGACAGCACCACCAGCTCCACCCATTTGCGGAAGGCGTCTTCGTGCGCGTTATACAGCAGGCGCGTGCGTAGCGGCAGCCCCAGCCACATATACGACAGCTTTCGCCGTTCTTCTCGGGAGGTATGGTCGACGATATCTCGATACCAGCGCGGATAGCGCAGGAATAGCTCGGGGTGATTGAGAATGCTGTCTTTGATCCGCCAATAGAGCGTGGCCGAGCTGACGAAGAGCATGACGCCCATAACCACTAGAAACGACGACGGCACGATCACCAGCAGCAGCAGGTACGCCAGAATCCAGCCCCAAACGATGGAATCAAACAACGGACTGAAACCGACCTCGTCGCCGTACTGCTGGAAGGCGCTTAGTATCGGCTCCTTATAGAATCCCAGCGTCACCAGGCATGCGCGCAGGAACATGACAAAGGCAACCACGATCATCAGCGTCAAGACCACGGACATCGTCTAGTCCACGTGAATTGCCGCAGCCCGCTCGGCTACGGACATTGAAAGATCAGCCATTGTCGGGGGCCTCGTCTTCGCTCTCGCGATGACCGAATCCCCGCCAGAATTCGCCCGGCGCGAGCTCATATATGCTCGGTCTTGGATATGGCGTGCAGGGTAAAGGGATCTGCCAGCATTGGGGAATATGACTGTCCGGCACATTCAGCCGCAAGCCGCTGTCCGTCTCAAATACCTTGATCGGCGGCAAGGCGTGCTCATACAGGCCGTCGTTCGGCCCCGCCGGCAAAGGATAGGCGCCCTGCGAGACGATGAGGTGCATTCCCCATAATAGACACAAGCCAACAACCAGGTAAATGGCGCGACAGCGTGTTTTCCACGCCAGGTCGGGCCAGGCTAGCGCTGCCTGAAGCACGGCCAGCCCAGCCCCGCTCCAAATCAGATAGCGCACATACTTGTAGTTGGGAAAAGTGAAAAACCAGAACACCAGCATCAGCAGCGGCGGCAGGAATATCCAGAGACCGGGGCGCGCGCGATTAGCAGAGCCGGGCTGAATAATGCGGCCGATAATGTACACACCGAACGCCGCCAACGTGATGAAGGCGGGCAGCAAAAAGGTGGCCACGTCATTGCGGATTCTGTTGAACCAGGGACTTACCCATTGCCAGGACGACAATACCTGATCAGCTTCGGCGTAGCGCCGGCGCGTGTTTGTCGCCAGGCGCTCTTGCCGATGAACAAGCATGTCGACCGGCTCAGCCCATTCGACTTCGACCCTGCCAATCGACAGAGGATAGGCGATGTATCCGCTGGTGATTACGCCGCGGATCATCCACGGCGTCACTGCGAAAGCGGCCAGCAGCAGGATTGGAAGCGCGACCCTTTTCAGAAAGCTGAGTCCGCTTTTCCAGCCGCGATGATTCAGCAAACTGATCAATACGAACAAAGCGACGACGCATCCGAAGACGACGAATGACTGTTTGACGGTAAAGCCGACCAGAATCATGATGGCAAGTCGAAAGACCAGATAGGCATCGACTCTGCCTTCGGATTTCAAAACTTGCAGGAAGTCCAACAAATGCATGAGGACCAGAAATCCTATCAAGTCTACCGGCGTATCCGTGAGAAAATGGGAGATGCCGCCGCGACCGACTGTGTAAAACAGGATGTAGGGAATGGTAAACGCCGCGAAAATCCATGACCAACGCAGGCTGCCCGCGTCGCGCGCCCGGCGCAGTCGCAGCAGCACCCACACAGGATAGATCAGAAAGGCCATCAGGAGCGCGCCCGTGGCGATATGCTGGGCTCTCCCATGCCAAAGGGCGACATCCAGCAGGGCATCATATAGATACACGGAATGATTGTAGGCGAGCGACGCAAAAAGGTTGTTGAGCCCCGGCACAATCGGATAATGGCTTATCCACATGACCGCCTGCATATCGCGAAAGCCGGTATCGGAGGCGTCGGGCATTTCAATCGCGCGGCTCGACATCCATAGCAGGAGCAATAACATCACTAACACGAAGGCGCGATTGGCGAGAATATTGCCGGCCAAAGCCAGCATCGCGCGCCGCTGCCGGTAAAGGCTGGCCGCGGCAATAACGGCGAAGATCACAATAATGCTGTCGTCGACCGCGAACGCCAGATGCCATATCTGCAGAACCAACAGCGAAACGGCCCAGCCCAACCAAAAGCTATCGAACCAGTCATTGCCGGAAGTGGCCGGCCGCCCCAGGAACCGCAGCACGGGTAGACCCAGTCCGCTGAACATGAGCCATATCAGCAGCCAACTGAAAGCGATTATCGCCATGGGAGCTAGCGCGAGCATTTATCCCCTGCTCTGCGATTAATGAAGCGCAACGCGTACAATTTCAAGATTATAATGCCAGCTCCACAACTGCGCGATGATGACCTCGCCATGATAAACTAGAGTTCAAAATGGAAGACCGACTCGAATCGCATGTCCAGTCCTGAGCTTATGCAAACGCAAGAAGGTCCGCGCGTGGCTTTCGTGCGAGCGCCCGATGCCGATAGCATTGCCGAGCATATGGTCGCCTTTGCCAATACCGAGGGTGGAATTATCGTGGTCGGCGCGCAGACCGATGGCAAGACGACGAACCCGCGCGCCGACGGTCAAGATCTCGAAAACGTATTGAAACTCGCGGACGAATTGTACAATCCGCCGGTCGTCATTGAGGCTTGGGAAGAAATCTCGGTAGCATTCGATGGCGCGCAAGCGGAAGGTACAGATGCCGATGACGGCAAAGACACGACAAACCACAGGGGCACATCGACAACGGGCTCGCCGGCTTATGCCATTCGAGTGCCGCGCAGCACCGAACTTCATGCGCTCGCAGACGGCAGAGTCTTGATCCGCAGCGGCAACGTCAATCGGCCCTTGGGCGGCCAGGAGATTCTGCGGCTCGCCAGCGCCAAGAATACCGGCGACTTCGAAACTGAAGCGGTGCCGGGGGCAAGCGTCGACGACTTCAGCCGCGAGATGATCGACGAGTATCTGGAAAAGCGCGCCGAGCGCACCAAACGCCCGTACAGCGGCGAGATCGGCGACTTGCTGGCGGAAGTCGGCGCGATCACGGCGGAGGGCAAACCAACGGTCAGCGGCTTGCTTTTGTTCAGCGATTATCCGCAGCAATGGCTGCCACAAAGCGGCGTGGTCTTCGCCAAGTTTGTCGGTACGACGCCGCGCGGTGAAAGCGGACTGGCCGGATATTCGCGGCGGGAAGAACTCATCGGCCCGGTACCGCGTCTCATTGAAGCGACCTGGAACCTGGTTTGGAGCGAGATGGCCGTCAGCGCGGTTGTCAAGGGCTTGGAACGCGAGGAGACCTTCGAATACCCACAGTTCGCCGTGCGTGAAGCGCTGGTAAACGCCATCTGTCATCGTGATTATCGCTTGCGGGGCAGACGCATCGAGGTACGCATGTTTTCCGACCGGCTCGAGGTGATCTCGCCCGGCGGTTTGCCCGGTTTCATCACCGTGGAAAACATCAAGGACGAGCATTTCTCGCGCAATCCTCGGCTGGTGGGCGGCTTATTCCAGTGGGGCTATATCGAAGAACTGGGTCTCGGCATCGATCGCATGATCGAGGTCATGGAACAAGCCGGTCACTCACCGCCGCGCTTTGACGCGCGACCCTATAGTTTTGCCCTGGCCTTGCACAATGAGCGCAAAAAGCCGCGGCCGCCGGAATGGTCACGAGATACCAATCATCGTCAGGCGCGCGCGCTGCAATATATTCGCGAGAACGGTTCGATCACCAATCGCGAATACCGAGGGTTGATCGACACAGTGTCCGCAGAGACCCTGCGCCTGGATTTGGTAGACCTGGTATCGAAAGGCATTCTCAGCAAGATCGGCGCCAAAAAAGGCACATACTACGTGCTCAGGGAAAAGTAGCGTCGACGCAAAAAAGCGCGCCGCGGAGCGCGCTCGACTGTCTTCGCTTGATGATCAAGTGCAGAGTGCTTATCGGCGCTCTTTGAGACGCGCGGATTTGCCGCGACGATCGCGCAAATAGTACAACTGCGCCCGGCGAACCTTGGCGCGGCGAAGAATCTCTACCTTCTCAACGCGCGGGCTGCGGAGCAGGAAGGTGCGTTCCACCCCGATACCATGGCTGGCGATGCGACGGACAGTGAAGTTGGCTTCGTTTCCACCCTTGCGCGCGCGAATCACCACACCCTGAAACACTTGGACGCGTTCGCGATTACCCTCAACGATGCGCACGTGGACTTTCACCGTGTCACCGGCTTCAATTTCCGGATGCTTGTGGTTCTCCACCAGCAGCGTCCGCATGAGTTCCTGGCTCATGGCCCGTTTCCTTCCACAAAAACACGCCCGCAGGCGCTGAAGAGACTAACAGAATCGGAATGATGATAAACAATGATTTGGGCTTTTACAAGGGCGCGCCGAATTGCCTGCCAGCTGGATCCTGGTCCAACTCGTCAAGCGCTGCTATTAGTGTGGCTTCGCGACGGCTAAGCAGGCTACGGAATCTGCAAGACATCGCCGGCATCGACATTGTCGACATCGTCAATGTCATTGAGCGCGGCCAGGATTTCAATCGTAGTATTGAATCGCAAGGCGATGATCAGCAGCGTCTCGCCCTCTTGCACGGTATACGTGCGGCTTGGCGTTGCAGACGCGGCCGATAGCGCCGTAAATCCACCGCCCAGGCTTTCCTGCGCGTTGTTGAGAATCGCCTCTTGCGCTCGCAGGACCAAGGCGCTGACGTCATCAGGTTGCTGCTGATTGGCCGCAAGTTCAAGCTCGGGCTCCGCGGTCGGTTCAACGGCATTTGGATCTGTGGTTGGCGGCGGCAATGAGGTCGGCGGCGGCGCAAACCCGGATGAGCCGCAACCCGGTATCGTAATGCGCTGACCGACGGCGATACGATCGGGATTTTCGATGTCGCTGGCCGCGGCGATGGCATCCACGGTCGAGCCATACGCCAGCGACAGCATGAAGAGCGTTTCGCCTGCGCGAATCTCGTGCACGCAGTCTTCACCGGGCGGCACCGTAGCGCGTATCAACGGCACGGCGGTCGCCGCTGGGGCCGGCTGCTCCGGAGCTGAACCCGCGGTATCGGCAGCTTCGTCCGCCGCGCTAACCTCTTCAGCGGCTTCGGACGCGGCGGCTTGGGTCAACCGCGAAATCAAGGCGGTGGCGGTGAGGGCGAAAGTATCGGGCGGCGCTTCTGTGGCGATCACCTCTGATACTTCGGCCGTGTTGGTGGGAGGCGGTTCGTCCGTGTCAATGACGGTGGGCGAGGCCACCTGGCGCGCTACCGGTTGCTGCTGGATCGTTTCGGCAGTATCACGGAAACATGCTGACGCCGTCAGCATAACAGCGCCGCACAAGCACAATAAAATCAAGCGCTTGCGAATATGGAAACTCCATCGCTTACCGCTCATCGACAGCCCGCCCAAGGTTGTCTTGTCTGCATATTTGCCTTCATTATACTCAGGGCGAATTTTCGGACAATCAAATATCCAGGCAGGTTTCCATATGCCAATTGTGTGATCTTCGGATTAGATGACGAGGCGTTTGCGTCAGGCGAACAGCCCATGGGCTACACCCGCCAAAATCAAGGCGCCCGCCGCAATTCTGTAGTATCCAAAGAAGACGAAACTATTGCGCGAGACGAACTTCAAGAGCCAGTCGATGGCAATCCAGGCAAACAGTCCGGAAAGCAGCGCGCCCAGCAGCAGAAGCGCCAGCTCATTGGCCTGCAGCTGATCCAGCGATGTCAGCAGCGTATAAAACGTGGCGCCACCAAGCACAGGTATGGCCAAATAAAACGAAAACTCCGTCGCCAGCCGCCGGTCCATGCCAGCCAGCATGCCCCCGACAATCGTCGTTCCCGAGCGAGACATGCCCGGAATCAGCGCCAAGACCTGCGCAAGCCCCACCAGTATCGCTTGCCGGATCGTCACCTTCGTTATTGGCGTAGCCGGTTCTTTGCTACATTCGCGGAATCGCGGCATGCGTTCAACCAGCAAAAAGACAATGCCGCCGGCGATCAGCGCCATACCCACCACCGCAGGCGAAAAGAAATAACTTTGGATGCCGCCGCCGAAGACGAGTCCGAGCGCCGCCGCCGGCAGGGACGCGAGCATGATGTAAAGCCAAAAGCGTCTGATCTCCGGGTCCGAACTCATGCCGGCCGCGTGACCCCGCAAGGTCCTGCGATAATAGAATATGACAGCCAACACAGCGCCAAACTGAATGGAGATTTGGAAGACTGAGCCGATCTCATTGAAATCCAGCAATGCCGAACCCACGATCAAGTGGCCTGTCGATGATATCGGCAGGAATTCTGTGAAGCCTTCGATAAGTGACAGGGCTAAGACTTTGAGGATGTCGTCCATGGCGATCTACGTCCCGTCCAACGCGCGAGCTGAATTGTGAAACATGGTCAAGAGGTTGCGAACCAACGCTGACCCAGCGCCAAGCCCAGCGCCACGCTCAAGATGCAGATGCCGTTGTTCAATAGGATATTCAAAAGAAAAGCAGCCAGGTTGCTATTTTCCAGCAGCGACAGGCTTTGGCTGGCGAAGGTCGAGAAGGTTGTGAATGCGCCGAAGAATCCGACGCCGACCAGGAGGCGAAATTGGGGCGAAAGCCCGCCGCGCTCGGCAAACCATACGCCGGCCAGCGCCAAGCCGAATGATCCCAGGACATTCACCAATAGCGTGCCATAAGGGAATGCGGGCCAATAATCTCTCACCGCCCCGTCCAGCCATAACGTCATGAGGTAACGCGCGTTGGCGCCGAAAAATCCGCCGATGCCCACATACAAGAGGTTATCCATCGTCCCGCCCTCGCTCCCGCGCACATGGTATGCCAGAGGTCTGCAACTGTCAATAATCCGCCGCCAGCGCTTGGCCGGGAGATCTTAAGCCAACATTTGCAACGTGCAAGCGCAGGTGCGCTGCTGTAAACTAGGCGCCACCGCGACTTTCGGTCCGGGTTCAAATTCAAGCGCATTGAACACAAGCCAGGGCGCTTCGCGATCGCAAAAAGGGAAACGCATGCAATACGCCAAACTCATCCGGGGCAACCGCGATTTTGCCAAGTTATGGGCGGCGCAGCTGGTCAGCTTGCTTGGCGATTGGTTTAACACGATCGTCGTCTCGGCGCTTATCGTCGTCTACACCGAGGGCACCGGGCGCCAAGGCATCGCCGTCAGCGCTTTCTTGATCGCGCGTTTGATTCCTCCGCTGCTTTTGCGGCCGGTATCGGGTGTCCTGGCGGATCGATTCGACCGCAAGCGGCTGTTGATCGTGAGCGATCTGGTACGGGCGCTGGCGGTTTTGGGTTTGTTATTCACCACTAACGGGCCGGAGTATCTGCCTCTTATCTACGTCTTCACAGTCATCCAGTTCCTGGTGTCATCGATCTTCGAGCCCGCTCGCAACGCCATCATGCCCAGCATACTTTATCGTCATGAGCTTGTCATCGGCAACACGCTCAGCAGCGTAACCTGGTCGGCCATGCTGGCCATCGGCGCCGTCACTGGTGGAATCGTGGCGGAGCTTTTTGGCACGCGCATCGCCCTAGTCGTCGATGCTCTGACCTTCGTGCTGTCGGCGATTCTGGTGACTACCATTGTCATTCCGGCCGTGCCGCGCTCCGAACTGGGACAAGTTATGCGCGAGAAGACCGCGCGCGCGCAACGTACCTTCGCGGACGGCATCCGCTTCTTGCGCCGGCAGCCGGGTATCGCCGCCACGCTATTCGTCAAGAGCGCGCAGAGCCTGACTAATGTCGACGCGCTGCTCATCATTTATGGCACGCAGGTCTTTGTGCTGGGCGACCAGGGCATCACGTCGATGGCTATTTTGTGGGCGGCATTCGGATTTGGCGCCGTGCTGGGCCCGATTCTCACCAACCGCTTCAGCGATGATTCTGTCAAAACCTTGCGCCGTTTGATCGGGCTCGGTTTCGCTATGATTGCCTTGGGCTGGCTGCTCTGGGGTGTTGCGCCGTCGCTGGAGTTGCTGGCGCTGGCGGTGGCAGTGCGCTCGATGGGCGGATCGGTGAACTGGACCTACAGTTCGGTGATTCTGCAGCAGATCGTGCCGGACGAGTATCTGGGTCGGATGTTTTCCCTGGATTTCGCGGGATTTGAACTGGTGCAAAGCTTCGGCATTATTGCGATCGGGCTGTTGATTGATGCGGTGGGCGTGGGAAGCGTGGGGACCATCGTCTTCGTCTCGGCCGTGGTCGCGGTTATCCCGACCTTGACCTGGATCTGGATCGTGCAGAGGCTGGAGAGCCAGGAATCGCAACTCATCGCCAGTTCACCCGAATTGGCAATTGGAGGATGAAATGACAAGTTTTCAATATGACGCCAAGATTATCCAAGACTATCCCAAGCTGGTCGCGGGCGCGATTGTCGCCAATGGCATGCGGAATGGCCCGACAGCGCCGCAACTGGCGGATGCTTACCGATCGGAACAGGCTGCCGTGAAGGCGCGTATCGGCGACAGGCCCTTGAGCGAGCTGCCCTCGCTGAGCGCGTGGCGGCGAGCGATCAGCGCGTTTGGGGTTTCGCCAACCAAGTATCGCAGCGCGGCCGAGGCGCTTTTGCGGCGATTGACCAAGAAAGGCGATATTCCCAGCATCAACACGCTGGTTGATATCGGCAACCTGGTCAGCATCCGATACGGTTTGCCCGTCGCCATCTTTGATACGCGGCAAATCAGCGGCGCGATCACCGTGCATTATTCCGATGGCAGCGAGCGCTACATGGAACTCGGCAGCGGCGACATCATGCATCCGGAAGTTGGCGAGGTCATATTCTCAGACGACAAGCGGATGGTGGTTGCCAGGCGTTGGTGCTGGCGACAAAGCAGAACCAGCGCGGCCAACGCGGACACTTCCGACGCCGTCGTGACGGTTGAAGCGCATCATGACGGTGGAGCGGCGGATATCGAGCAAGCGCTTGCCGACCTGCAAAGCCTCTTGAACGAAAATGCCGGCGGCGCCTTCAATGCGGCGGTACTGAACGCTGGAAATCCGGCGATCTAGCGCAGACGCAAACGTCCGCTGAGCACCGGCGGGATCTGCCACAGCTTGTACCAGCTAAGATAATCGGAAGTCTCGGCATCTTCGGGCGCGAAGGACGGCTCCAAAAGCCCGTCCAATACAAATCCAGCGGCGAAGGCTCCGCCCAAAAGCTCTGAAAAGGTTCGATGATAATAGTAGTGCGGCACTGGCTCGCCGGGCGCGCCTGATCCTTTGACCGGTTGAACGTCAATGTATTCGTGAATCTTGATCCCGCAACGATCGACCATGGTTCCATCGCGGTCCTCCTTTTCGTGAAAGAAGACGGGATTATTGGAATTGAAGGCCGGATGCATGGTGGCGAAAACAAAACGTCCATCCGAGCGCAGCAATTGACTGGACGCCTGAAAGATCGGCTCGATAATTGGAATATCCATCAGCACCATTGAACAGACGATGGCATCAAATCCGGCAAGACCCAATCGCAGCAGCGCATCGACATCGGTGGCGTCGACCAGGCGATAGTCAATGTTGTGGGCGGATCCGGCGCTGCGCGCGCGCGCTGAATCGAGCATGCCGTCGCTGTAGTCTACGGCGGTGACGCTGCCGCCTAGTTCGGCCAGGCGACGGGAGAGCGCGCCGTTGCCGCAGCCGATGTCCAGTACCGCTTCTCCCGGACGCAGGTCAAGCAGTTGCAGAATCGACGGTTCAATCAAGCGGCGATGGAATCGGTTGCCCGCATCGCCGTGCAGCTGGTCCCAGAACTGCGCCTTTTGGTTCCAGAGTTCACGTCCTTCTTGATTGAGTTGCTCAATATTCATGCACCCGTTCCTCGCCCGCGCAATCGTCAGAATCATGTCAATGTCTCGCCCGCGGGAAACCGCTGGCATATAATGCAGATGTGGTCGGCATCCCGCCAGCTATTATCTGCCAAGCAGGGTGAGTTACCTAGCGCGAACTGATGGAAGAGACAATTGCTTTTGCCGTTGTCGCCGTTTTGATCGGCTTCTCCAAGGGCGGCCTGGGAGGTCCCGTTCCTGTGGCCTTGACCGTGCCGATCCTGACGCTGATCATTGAGCCGCAGGTGGCTGTCGGCATGATCCTGCCACTGCTGCTGTTTGCCGATGTCTTCGCATTGTATTTCTACTGGCGCCAATGGAGCCGCAAATATATCGCCCTGATGCTGATACCGGGACTGATTGGCGTACTGCTGGGGACATTTGTGCTCGTGGATATCGATGCCGTCACGCTCAAGCGTTCGATAGGCGGATTGACGCTGGTCGCGCTCAGTTTCAAGATCGGCAGCGAACGCCTGCGCCGGCTGGCATATCATCCGCGTGATTGGCACGGCTGGATCGCGGGATGCGCCTCGGGATTCGGCTCCACGCTGGCCAACGTCGGCGCGCCGCCCTTCACCGCCTATCTACTCCTGCAGCCGAAAATGACGCCCCGCTCATTCGTGGGCACAACCACGCTGTTCTTCGCAGCGATGAATTTGACCAAGCTGCCATCTTATATCGCCATTGGCATTTTGGATCTCCCTCAGCTTGTCAACATCGCCTGGGTGTTCTTGATCATACCGGGCGCGATCGCATTGGCGCGCGCATTGATCAACCGCATCAATCAGCAGACGTTTGAATGGATCATGATGGCGCCGCTGATTATCTTGAGTCTTTATCTTCTGATAGTCGGTTGAGCCATTGGCCCAGATCCGCGATGCCCTGCAGCATCTTTCCAGCGTGACGCAGAATCACCGCGTCATCTTCTTTCGCGTCATTGAGCGCAGCCGGCCCGTCAAAATCGACATAGGCGAGCCGAGCGGTCAAGTCCGTAGCTGTCAAGCCAAAGCAACTGCCGGGCAAAAGCGCCACGCCGGCTTCTTCCAGCAAGCGCTCGCAGAGATCGGCATCTCCATGAATCTCTCTTCGCGCCAGCAGCTCGGAAAACGGGCTGAAATCAATCAGCATGTAGAAGCCGCCTTCTGGCCGATGGGCGCGAATTCCGAGTCGCGTCACTTCCGCGTGAATCATGTGACCGATCACGGCTAGCACACGTCGCTGCCGGTTGAGAAAGTCGTGCAATTCGGCTGACAATTCATAGGCTGACAGCGCGGCGACTTGAATCGGAACGGAAGCGCAGGAATAGGTCTCCGATCCCAGCCCAACCATGGCGTCGTACAGATCGGCCGGCGTATCCTGCGGCAAAAGGAGCGCGCCCAATCTCCAGCCGCCCGCGCCGCACCACTTCGACATTCCAGTCGTCACCAGCGTGCGTTCAGGATAGATGCTCGCCAGCGACGCATGCAGGCCGCGATGATGCAACAGCGCGTAGATCTCATCGGCGATGGCCCATACCTCGTGCTTGCGAAGGACATCGGCCAGCGCTAGCAGTTCGTCACGCGAGTAGGTCAAGCCATGTGGGTTGTTCGGATAATTCAACACGATGAGCTTGTCTGCGCCGCTACGGCCGTGGCAGGTGATGGTAGCGTCCAGAAGCTCGGGATCGACCCGCCATTGTGTCTCCCAAAAGGTGGGGACGCGAATAAGACGATGTCCCTCCATTGCGGCTTGCGGCGCGTACGACACCCAGGATGGCGCCGGCAGGTAGACCTCGGCATCCTGAAACGCATGCATGATATTGGAGAGCAGCAGCTTGGTGCCTGGCGCGACCAGTACCTGCTCCATGCTCACGGGATAGCCGTCGATCTCTTGATGAAAGTCGGCAATGCGTTCGCGCAATTCGGGCAATCCCGCGACCGGCGTGTAGTCCTTGCGTATTGCAGCATTTTGCAGGGCGGATTGAACATAGGGAGGCGGCAGAAACGGCGACTCGCCGAAGCCCAATCTGTGTATCGGGCGGCCAGTGGTTTCGAGTTGCTTTGACCGTTCGTTCAGCGCCAAAGTACCCGACTTGGCGATAGTGAGAAATGCCATGCGCCACCTCGCACGAGGGCACGGTACTCACTAATAAAACTTGATGCACGGAATTGTACATCAAAAGCTGGGAATACACTGCCAATTGGTCCCAATTTGACAGAAATCCATCAATTGACATAATCTGGCTGATACCAGCGCGTGAATCCAGGCGGGAATGTATGACAACAATAGCGGAATTCTTGGCCGACCAGCTATGGCAAATCGGCGTGCGACGGGTCTACGGGTTGCCCGGCGGCGAAAACGTTGAGATGCTCGACGCGCTTCGACGGCAAGGCATCCGCTTCATCCTGGCGCGCAACGAGAGTTCGGCTTGTTTCATGGCGGCGACTGAGGCTCGGCTGACCGGCGTGCCGGGTGTGGCATTGACGACATTGGGTCCGGGCGCGACCAACGCCACCGCTGGCCTCGCTCATGCATACCTCGATCGCGCGCCGATTGTTTTGATTACGGCCGCGGGCGATCCGGCACTTCGCAGTCGGCACACGCATCAGGCAGTTGACTTATCCGCGCTGTTCGCGCCAATCACTAAGCTGACGGCGACGTTGACTGCGGACGGCGCTGCCGACACGATTGAGCGAGCCATCGCGGTCGCGGCGCATGGCCGCCCCGGACCCGTTCACCTCGGCATCCACAACGATGTTGCCACACCGCCCGTTCGAGCCCGCTCGATTGCATCAAGCGAAGCGCAGGCAAGACCCGATGCAGAATCCAGCGCGCGACAGATTGCGGCATTGCTTCGCGACAAACGCAAGCCAATCGTTGTAACGGGCTTGGGTCTGGAGCCGGAAAGGCCATACGCGTCGCTGCGGCGGCTGGCGGAAGCGCTCGGCGCGCCCGTGATCGACACGCCCAAGAGCAAAGGCGCTTTGTCGGGCGATCATCCGCTTTTCGCCGGCACCCTCGGCTTGACGACGACTGACCCGGTTTATGCCTTCCTCGACGAAGCGGATTGCATAATCGCGATCGGATTTGATGTGGTCGAATTGGTCAAACCCTGGGATCAGCCGCAGCCGTTGATCTGGATCGCCAACTGGCAGAATACAGATCCCGAAATCTCCAGCGCATCTGAATTCGTCGGCGCCTGCGGAGACCTACTCGAAGCGCTTTCGCGGATCAGCACAGGGACCGCAGACGATTGGGGCGCCAGCCGCGTGAGAGCGTTTCGTCAGCACGCGACCAACTCAGACGCGCCGCGCGCTCAAGCGGACACGATGTTGCCCCAGCAATTCCTGCGCGTCTTGCGCGAACACGCTCCCGACAACGCCATCATCACTACCGATGTCGGTTCGCACAAGATCTTCACGGCGCTGAATTGGGAAGCGCGGCGTCCAAATCGTTATTTTGTATCCAACGGCCTTTCAGCGATGGGATTCGGTTTGACTAGCGCCATCGCGGCGGCGCTAGTGACCGGGCAGCCGACCATTTGCATCACTGGAGACGCGGGATTGGCGATGGTTATCGGCGAGCTGGGGCTGCTCCAGGAGTTGCGTCTGCCGGTCATTGTCATCGTGATGAACGATTCAGCGCTGGATCTCATTCGCTCGGCGCAGCTGCGGCGGCAACGCCCGGCGCACGGCACGACATTCGTCAATCCCGATTTCTCGCTGATTGCGCAAGCCTACGGTCTGGAATACAGTAAGGTCGTGAATGAAACCGATTGCGCTCTGGCGCTAAGGCATGGACTCAATGGCAACATGCCGCTGATCATCGATGTCAGCATTGATCCCAGCGGATATCCTACGACCGTCAGTCGCGGATAATTGCCGATAATGAGCGGTTACGACTGTCGTATTCGATCAGCCAGCGCGGGATCTCTAGCCAGCGCGTTCCGGGCTTTTTCCAGGGCGGCGGCGACATCGTCGACGGCGCTTTCGCCAGCGCGGAATATGCTCTCGTCCAGCCACATGCCCTCGCGAGCGCTGACGCGTTCGGTGACGGGCAAATGCATGCGCTCGAAGTCGAAGTATTCGGGGAAGGCGCTGGGCACGGGCAGACGAGACAAACCTGGCTGGAACAAATCGTAGCGATACATGGGATCGTAGCCGCGCCAGCAGGGAATACCCTCAGCCAGCAGGGCGCGCTCCAGGATGCCATTGGTCGCGCCAAATGCGCCGGGGTCAATTGCAAAGGTGTATTTGTAAATCGCCCGCCGGTGATGCCGCTCGTCTTGCGGCAGCACGCGAACGCCCTCAACCTCGCTTAGCGCCTCATCCAGATACTTGGCCATCAGCTCACGCTGTTTGAATTGCGCCGGAAAGCGTTCGAGGGCAACACTGAGCAAGGCGGCCTGAAGTTCGCTCATGCGATAGTTCGCGCCCAGCGTGTAAAGTTCGCCGTCAGGATCGTGGGGGCGTCCGCAATCGATGATGCTGGCCGCGCGCCAGGCGCGCTCCTGCGACCGACACAGCAGGACGCCGCCCTCCCCCGCCGTCAGGCTCTTGGTTGACTGCATACTGAAGGAGCCGAAGTCCCCCCAGCTGCCCGCGCCCATTCCGTCCCAGACTGCGCCATGAGCATGCGCGGCATCTTCGATCACGATCAAGTCGCGCTTTGCCGCAATCTCCATAATGGCGTTCATATCGGCCATTTGCGAGGCGATGTGCACGGGAATGATGGCGCGGGTGCGGTCGGTGATGGCCGCTTCAATCGCGCGAGGATCTATACAAAATGTATCGGGATCAATATCGACGAAGACGGGAAGCGCTCCGGCCATCATCGGCGCGGAAGCCGTGGCTTGGAAAGTATATGCCGGCACAATGACTTCATCGCCCCAGCCGATGCCGGCCGCGCGCAATGCGACTTCCATCGTGATGGAGCCATTCATCATGGCGACGGCATAATCACCGCCCTGCAGCGCCAGGAAGGCGTCGAGGAAGCGTTCGGTTGCCGGACCGGGGTACGGGAAGCCGCCCCAATTGCCGCTGCGCACGACCGCCGCGACGGCGTCAACATCCCGTTGGTCATGAACGGGCCAGGCTGGGAATGGCTCGACGCGGGTCCGCTCGCCGCCGAAAATCGCCAGCTCGTTCATGAGCCGGCCAGCCGCACAAATGTCACCAGCGACACGAAAACGACCGGTATAAGTCCAAGCAAGAGCATGCGACGGATGACCGGTCCTTCTTGCCCGCCGAGTCCAACTGTGCTGCAGCCGACGATGATTTTGGCGGGCGCCAGGACGCTGCCCAGAGAAGCGCCCGCAGTTTGCCCCGCCAAGACTATCGGCACGCTGAGAGACAGCAAGATTGCCGTCTGCTGCTGCAGAGCGCCAAAGACAACATTGGAATTGGTATTGCTGCCGGTCATGAAGGCGCCGAGCGCGCCAATGTAGGGCGCGAAGAGGGGATAGACTGTGGCGCTGAAGGTTTCGCTGATCCCGCGGGCGATCATCTGAGTCATGCCCGTGTGGGTCATGAGCGACGCCATCGCCACCAGAGCCAGTATCGAAATTGTCGATTTCAGCGCGGAGCGGCGGACCTTCGTCCAGATGCGGCGCCACGCGCCCTCTCCATTGAAGTAGCCTTCTCGTCGATAAAGCAGAAAAGCGATGCCGCCCGCATAAAACAGAATGGCGCCGGCATGCCCAAATACGCTGATCGTGCGGCCGAGCTCACTCGGCACCTGCCAGCCGGCTGCGGTTTCTACGGCTGGGAAAGCGATCCGTAAAGTGATCGCATCCACGACTGATTCGAGCGGCTCGATCAAGTTGGTAGCGAATGCCAGCAGCAACAGAATCAGATAGGCGGCCAGCGCCAGAGGCAAACTGCGCGAGTCGTCCAACTGTTGATGCTCGACTTTTCGCGCGCGCCCACGGTGAAAGGGAGAAAGCACGAAGATCACGCCAGCGAGCGCGCCCGCCAGGGCGCCCGAAGTCGAACCGAGCGTCCACATGCCGTTGGTAGCGATCCACCACTGGGTAAATCCCATGACCGCGCCGACGACGATCAGCATCGGCAGCGAGCGCAGAAAGCCGCTCCAACCGGCGCTCACATAGGCGACCAAGGCGCCGCTGAGCAGACAAGCCATGCCGAGAATCACAGCGGCGTCGTGCGCGAGAATCTCGCCCGGGAGGCCGGTTACGGCGGTTAGGGCCACGAACGATGTTCCCAGCGAACCGAAGGTCACCGCCCAGCCGTGGCCGAGCGAAGCCATGATGACGGATTGCGTTGCCGTGTAACCCAGGCCGACCAACAGCGGCGCTACCACCGCGACCGGCACGCCGAATCCGCCGACGCCTTGCAAGAGCGATACAAATACCCAGCTGATCAACAGGCTTTGCGCGGCGGGATCCGCGGTCAGGCGCTGCAGGCTGCTGCCTAGCACAGCAACGGCGCCGGCTTCGTTGGTGACGTTGTAAAAGAACAGCGCCATCCAGACGATGTAGAGCACGTCCACCGCCAGCAAGATTGACTTTCCGATGGCGACAATAATCAATTCGGCGTCGCCTCCGAACGCCGTCACCGCCAGCGTCAGCGCCACCAACAGTCCCGCCAATCCAGCGCGGCTGCCGCCCCAGCCAAAGCCAACCATCAACAACAGCACGGTCAGGACCGGGCTCAACGCCAGCAGCCAGTTGCTAAGATTCAGATCCAAGTTAGGTCTCCTGGCGAATGGTCTAGGGTCGATTAGGACTTGTGTCGCGGGATTTGGCGATTAGCAGATGCCGCCGCTTGGGTCTCCGAGCGTCGGACGCTGCCGATAGAACAAGGTCGCTTCCTGAAAGGCGTAAGCCAGCTGCAGCACCGCGAAATCCGCGTGCGGCCGCCCGACGATCTGCAAGCCCACCGGCAAGCCGGATTTGGTGAAGCCGCAGGGCACGGATATGGCCGGTAATCCAGTCACGGTGATATAGGCGCAGCTCATCATCCAGTCGATGTAGGTGCGCATCAATTCGCCGTTGATTTTCGTCGGAAACTCCCATTCGATTGGGAAAGGCGGAACCTGCGTCGTCGGCAGGAGCAGATACTCGTAGGTATCCAGGAATTCGCGCACGCGCTGGAAGAGTTCTGTGCGTTTGACGTCGATGCGGCTGATTCGCGCGGCGCTGAGTCCCCGGCCCTGTTCCACATTCCAGCGAATCGTGTCTTTGAAATGCTCTTCGCCGAAGCGAGCGAAATTGTCGGCATGAGCAAGTTCGAAGCTCCAGGCGCGCAAGGTCTGAAAGATGTCGTAGGCATCGCGGAAGTCTGGAGCGGCCGCTTCGACTATGCAGCCCAAATCAGAGAATATCCGCAACTGGCCGCTGATAGTGTCAATCACGCTCGGATCCACGGCCAGCTCGCCCAAATCCGGGCTCCAGGCCAGCATAGTACCGGCGAAATCACGATCGAGTCGTTTCGCGAAAATCGAACCGGGTTCATGTATGGCGATGGGCGAACGCGGATCGTATCCGGCGATAGCTTGCAACATCAGCGCCACGTCCTGCACGGTCCGGCCCATGGGTCCGGAGACACCCAAGGTCGACCAGGCATTCAGCGCGGGATAGTTGGGCACGCGGCCGGGCGACGGTCGAAAACCGACGACATTGCAGAAGCTGGCTGGATTGCGCAGGGATCCGCCCATATCGCTGCCGTCCGCGATTGGAATCATGCCGGCCGCCAAAGCGACGGCTGCCCCGCCGCTGCTGCCGCCGCAAGTCTTGCCGGGATCGTAAGGATTGCGCGTGGCGCCAAAGACCGGATTGAATGTATGCGAGCCGGCGCCGAATTCGGGTACGTTGGTTTTGCCCAGCGTGACGCAGCCAGCGGCTTGCAAGCGCGCGATGATCAAATCGTCAATTGCCGGCACATGTTCGCGGAAGACCGGCGATCCCCAGGTCGTTCGGATGCCCTTGGTCTGAAACAGGTCTTTGTGCGCGATCGGCAAGCCATGCAGCGGACCGAGCCGCTCGCCCCGGGCTTGCCTTTCATCCGCCTGGCGCGCGCTTTCCATGGCCAATTCCGGCAAATACGTTACGATGGCGTTCAAGGCAGGATTGACAGCATCAATTCGCTCGAGATGCGCCGTCAAAACTTCGACTGCCGATAGCTCGCGCTGGCGAATCTTCTCCGCCAGCTCGGCGGCAGTCATCCAGATTAATTCAGTCGCATGGTCGCTCATAGCGCTAGCCTCGACCGGCGTAAGGCATTTTATTTGCCATGACGGTCATGAATGGGACGTTGGTATCGAGCGGCAAGCTCGCCATGTACAGCACTGCTTCCGCCGCATGCCGCACGTCGAATCTAGGTTCGATCCTGTTGGCGCCATCCGCTTGCGGGACGCCTGTGCCCATGCGCTCGGTCATTTCGGTGCCGGCATTGCCAATATCAATTTGTCCGCAGGCGATATCGTAAGCTCGGCCATCCAGCGCGATCGACTTGGTCAATCCGGTCACGGCGTGCTTGGTGGCGGTATAGGGCGCGGCGTTGGGTCGTGGCACGTGGGCGGAGATAGAGCCGTTGTTGATGATGCGACCGCCTCTCGGCTGCTGTGATTTCATCAGTTTGAAGGCTTCCTGAATACACCAGAATGCGCCGTTAAGATTGACGCCGACCACCGACATCCAATCTTCTTCGCTTATGGATTCCAGGGGATCGGCGATAGCGCTGATGCCGGCATTGTTGAAGAGCACATCCAACCGGCCGTAGGATGACTTGATCCTGGCGAATAACTCGACAACTGCGCGGCGATCGCTGACGTCGGTGGGAACGATCAGCGCGCGCGTCTCGTCAACAGCGGCTTCATTCACGGTTTGGCGCAATTTCGCCTCGCGGCGACCGGCCAGGACGACGGTGTGCCCGGCCTCCCAAAACGCATGCGCGGTGGCGCGCCCGATACCGGAACCGGCGCCGGTGATAAGCGAAATTCGAGGCGATATTGCCATAGGGAAATCCTCCCGGCGGGAAACTCCATCAAGTTTACGCCTGGCCTTGTGGCTTGTCAATTTGTGACAAATGGCAAGCGGCTGGTTATCATGGTACGGATATTGGAGAAGACATCGCGAGGAATCCGTGCAACTCGCTTGCTGCGTTTGGGCGCTTACCGGTCCGGAAGACAAATTGCTGCGGCAAATCCACGAACTGGGCTTCGAATGGATTGATGTTCAGCCCGGTCATTTGCGAACGGCCGCGCGCAAGCAACTTGCGGCGGAGCTGGGCCTGCAGGTGTCGTGCCTTGGCGCCTCCTTCGATATGCCGGCGGGTTGCGCCCTCGATCACGAGAATGATAAGGCTCGGAGTCGCGCCATCACGCACGTTGCCGAGGCCATCGACCACGCGTCGACTCTCGGCGCCGGTACGATTTATATCATTCCGGGGACAGAAGACGAAACCGCGGCCATGCGACGTTATGCTGACGCGCTGGCGGAGTTGGCGGATAAGGCGGCGGCGCGCGGCATCAAAATGGCAGTTGAGCATTTTCCCGGCACCGCGCTGCATTCGGCTGCAGCAACGCTCAAGTTCTTGCGGGATCTGAGTCATCCCAATGCATACTTGCTCTACGACAGCGGGCACATTCAGATGACGGGCGAAAATCCGACCGAAGTGATTGAGGCGGCGGGCGATAAACTGGCCTACGTGCATTTCGATGACAACGATGGCCAAGACGATCTGCACCTGGCGCTGCTCGATGGCGTGATGACTGAAGCGACCTTGTTGGAAACTATCAGCGCGCTGCGCCGCTCAGATTACTCAGGCGCCGTCAGCTTGGAACTGCATCCTGAGTTGGCCGATCCGGTTGACGCGCTGGCGCAGAGCCGAGATATTCTCTTGCGGGCGCTGGACGCGTGACCTGTTGTCGCGCCCGTTTAACGCAGTCTCTTGAGCTGGGTCGACATTGGCCGTGGACTCGACTTCGTCAATCATCTGCCACGGACGCGCATCCGGCGGACAACTACGGTGACGAGGCATACCGGCTGACGGGAGAAAATGCATGAACGCAAGCGACCGAGACAAGTATTTCTTCGATCTCAACGGATTCTTGCTCTTGAAGGGCGCATTATCCGCCGTTGAGGTGAGCGACCTCAACGCGGCGCTCGACGCCCTGCTGCCAATTCAGTTGGGCGAATGGAAAGGACGCGTGCATGGACACAACTTTGCCGATAATGACGGCGTCAATTTGCAGCAGATTTATGAAGGCGGCGCGGCATTCGAAGGGTTGATCGACCACCCGTCATGGATCGAGAAGGTGAAATGTTTCGTCGGCGGCGCCGACACTTTCGATTACAATCACGGTCCTCTCTTCATCGACGAGTGCTTCGCCAACATTCGCGGACCAGGAGAGGCCATCGGCTTTCATTCGGGCGGACACGAGGGCGCCAAGCGCACTCAGTATCGTTTCTTCAACGGTCGATTTCATTGCGGGCAGATCAACATCTTGATGGCGCTGACAGATATCAAGTCGGGCGATGGCGCGACCATGGTTGTGCCCGGCAGCCACAAAGCCAACTTTCCCCACCCCGATGCCGAGCGCAACCGCATGCGCGGTGACAATTCGTCGGTCGATGATGTCGAAGGGGCCATCGAAATCCACATGGATGCCGGGGATGCGATCTTGTTCGTTGACGCGCTTTCGCACGGGTCTGCTGAGCGAGTCAATCCTGGAGAACGTCGCATCATCGTCTTCCGCTACGGTCCCTCCTGGGGCAATTTCAGACACGGCTACCAGGTATCGGACGAACTTGCGGCGCGATTGTCACCGGATAGATTGCAAATCGTGCGGCCGCAGCAACCGCTCGTGCCGGAGTAGCGGGAGTCGCATCGGCAAACATCCCGAGCCGAGCCATCCAAGTACGCTGGTAGACCCAGGTTGGCGACTGCGGACGCACAATTTCCAGCAGCCGACGGATCGGAGTGGGACGACATTCAGCCAAGGCCGCTTGATAGCTGTTGTCGGCGTCGACATCGTGATTTTCGCCTGGATCGGCGTCCGCATCCCGAGACGCCGCGCGCATCCCGTCGTTGCCAATCGGTGTACAATGTGAGTGTGTGGGATCCTCGCCCGGTTGTATCCCGCCGGCGATTGAAGAGACGGTTGGAACAGGATGACGTTTCTTCGGCGAATGTAGCAAGCGCCTGCTGTGGCATGTTACGATGCGCTAGTGTTAGAATTGTAATCTATGCGCTCCGCGATAGCATTGGATAGGAGCCGAGACATTCCGCGCCAAAAACGAGCTGCCGGGAATGCGAGTAGAAAGGACGACGGATGGTGATTGAACATTTTGACAACATCACACCGGTTAGATTTTCGGTCGACGCTTTTGATCAAGAATTCCATGACAATCTTTATTATACACGCGGTCAAGCGACCTATACGGCTTCAAAACACGACTTGTACATGGCGCTCGCCCACACGGTCCGCGACTACATGATGTACAACTGGCAGCGCAACGTGCATTGTTACTTCCGCCAGAATCCCAAATTTGTCTACTATCTCTCGGCGGAATACCTGCTCGGCGATCAGTTGGAACGCAACTTGCATTATACCGAGACCTACGACTTCGCTCGCGAGTCTATGCGCCGACACGACATCAATCTGGACGAGCTGCTCGCCCTGGATATCGAGCCGGGTTTGGGCAACGGCGGTCTGGGCCGACTTTCGGCCTGCTTCATGGATTCGCTGGCGACCTTGAATATCCCGGCGGTCGGCTACGGCATCCGATACGAATATGGCATATTCCGGCAATCTTTCCGTGACGGTTGGCAGGTGGAAAGCCCGGACGAATGGCTATATCTCGGCAACCCCTGGGAATTTCCGCAGCCGGATGACATGGTCGAGGTCGGTTTCGGCGGGCATACTGAACATTACACCGACGCCGACGGTCACTATCGCGCGCGCTGGATCCCGGATCAAACCATCATGGGGCAGCCTTATCACACACTGGTTCCCGGCTACAAAACCAGCACCGTCAATATGCTGCGGTTATGGGGAGCGCGCGCCACCAGCGAGTTTGATTTTCAGCTCTTTGATGTCGGCGATTACAGCCGCGCCGTCGAAGAAAAGACCAGCTCCGAGAATGTCACCAAGGTGCTCTATCCCAACGACAATACGCCACAGGGCAAAGAACTGCGGTTGAAGCAGCAGTATTTCTTCGTGGCCTGTTCGCTGAACGACATCATCAGGCGCTTCATGATCAAGAACGTGGAATGGGACGAGCTGCCCAATGTGGCGGCCATCCATCTTAACGATTCGCATCCGGTCATCGCGATCGCGGAATTCATGCGGCTTCTGGTCGATCAATACAACGTTGATTGGGAACGCGCCTGGCAAACCACCAGGCGAACCTTCGCGGCGACACAGCACACGCTATTGCCCGAGGCGCTCGAGAAATGGCCGGTCTGGTTGATGGAGCGCGTATTGCCGCGCCATCTGGAGATCATCTACGAAATCAATCATCGGTTTTTGGACGAAGTTCGAATGAGCTTCCCCAATGACAGCGGTCGGGTCGAGCGAATGTCAATCATCGAAGAGGGACCGGAAAAGCAAGTGCGGATGGCGAACCTGGCTTGCGTCGGCAGTCACTCGATCAACGGCGTCGCCGAGCTGCAATCAGAGTTGTTGCGAACGCGCGTATTCCCGGATTTCTCCGACATGTGGCCGGAGAAATTCAGCAACAAGACCAACGGCGTCACGCCTCGCCGATTCATGCGCCTGGCCAATCCTATCTTGTCCGACATGATCACCGAACGCATCGGCGGCGGGTGGTTATCGGATCTGGAGCGCTTGCGAGAATTGGAAGCGTTCGTTGATGATCCGGAATTCCGTGAGGCGTGGCGAGAAATGAAGGCGGCAAATAAACTTCAGTTGGGCGCCTTTGTGAGCGACAGCGTCGGCGTGAACCTCGATCCCGAATCGATGTTTGACGTCATGGTCAAGCGCTTGCACGAATACAAACGGCAGCTGATGAAGGCGTTGCATATCGTGCATTTGTACCGGCGTCTGAAAACCGACTCGTCGTCCGAATGTACGCCGATGACCTTCGTTTTCGGCGCCAAAGCCGCGCCCGGTTATCATATGGCCAAGCTGATTATCAAGCTGATCAATGCCATCGCCGATGTGATCAATCGCGATCCGGTCGCGGCAGATCTGCTTCGCGTCGTGTTCATCCCCAATTTCAATGTCACTTCCGGCCAGTTGATCTATCCGGCGGCGAATCTATCCGAGCAGATTTCGTTGGCCGGCAAAGAGGCATCGGGTACCGGAAATATTAAGTTTGCGCTGAACGGGGCCTTGACAATCGGCACGCTTGATGGCGCCAATATCGAGATACGAGAGCGGGTCGGCGCGGACAATTTTTTCTTGTTCGGATTGACCGCGGAAGAGGTCTTCAGCGCCAAGGAAGGCGGCTATCATCCCTGGCACTATTACGAACAGAACGCGGACTTGCGCGAGGCGATCGACTGGATTGCGAACGGACAATTCTCCGGTGGCGATACGGAGATCTTTAGACCGATCGTCGATTCGCTGCTCTATCATGACGAATACATGATCTGCGCGGACTTCGCCAGCTACTTGTCGTGTCACGAGCGGGCGACGCGAGCCTACGCAGATGTGGAACACTGGACGACCATGTCCATTTTGAATACGGCGCGTTCGGGTTTCTTCTCGTCCGACCGCACGATCGCCGAATACAATCGTGACATCTGGGGCGCGTCGATTCTCGACCTGGAATAAGCCTAATCCGGTTGTGATTCGCCGGAGCCAGATCGCCGCCAATCGGCGCCGTTACCCACAATAAGCACATACTTGTCAGTCCGGTCATTCAGGCGCCAATCCTTGATGATGGACGAATGCGACTCAAGCAACTTGTCCTGTCCGTCGCCGCGATGCGTGCCGAACTATAGGCTGCCTGGATGGGATTTCACTTTGATCCGTTGACCTCGGCTGTTCGAGGCTTCCGCCGCCAACAGAATTTCGGTCACGTGACGAGCCAGCGACAGATTTGAGAGCTCCGGTTGCAAGCCATTGTCGATGCAGTTCATCCACTCCAGATGCTGATTGGGCGCGTCTGGCGGCGCAATTGTCTGCACGATGGGCGCCGCCCATTCGCGGTCGGTGGCGCCGGGGCGGATGTACTGAATCTCATCGCCGTCTTTGACCAGCTTGCCGGCCGTGCCGTGCACGCGCAGGAACGATGAGCGCGCTGGATCGCACCATCCTGTTTCCGCAGTGGCGAGCGCGCCCCCCGCGAATTCCAGAATCAGCGTCGCCGTATCTTCCAGGTCTGTCGGTTTGGCGACCGTGGTCATGCGCGCGGTGACCGCTTCCACCCGTCCCAGCAGCGCCACCAGATTGGCGATGGCGTATACGCCCATGTCAATCAAGGCGCCGCCGCCCGCCGCATCAGCATCGAAAAACCAGAAGTCGCCTTCGACGCGCGGTTCCTCGAACGCATCTGTGACTTCCGCGTAGTAGACCTCGGGTCCGCCGTGGCTGTGCCTGCTGAGCGCGCCTGAGACAGTGCCGATGGCGCCGGCCGCGATCTGCCGACGCATTTCGTAGACGACGCCGTCGAACGAAGGGCGACAATACACGATCTGATTGGGGCGTAATTCACAGGCGCGCGCCAGTTGGTCGGCCTCCGCCATCGACGTGCAGAGCGGCTTCTGCATGAAGAGATGCCGGCCGCGCTCCAAGACGGCCAGTCCCGCTTCGGCATGCAAGGGATGCGGCAGAGCGACTATCACCGCGTCCAGGGCATCGTCATTGAGCAGATCAGCCCATGAGGTCGAATAACGCGGGACATCAAATCGCTGGCACAACAGGCGCAGACGACTCTCCCGTCGTCCGCAAATGTGCGTGACGCGCATGCCGGGGACTTCCGCGATCTCCGGCAAGTGACTGAGCGCGGCGATGCCTCCGGCGCCGAGTATGCCGATGTTAATCATCGAGAATCCCCCGCAAGAACGTGTAACTTCTTCCGATAGACTCGATCATGTTTTCGTTGCCGGTTTCGTCCTCAATCGCCTGAACGCCTCGGTATCCAATATCCCGCAAGGCTGAAATGTAAGCATTCCAAGGCACCAGTCCTTCTCCGCAAGTCGCCTGCCGCGTATGCGGGTTCCAGTCTTTGGCGTGGGTGTGAATGATCTTTTCTCCCAAGATACGGACACCGTCAATCGTGCCGGCTTCGCTGCCGAATCGCAGCAGATTGCAGGGGTCGTAATTCACGCGCAGCCAGGGATTGCCGATCTCGTCGATGAAGTCGCTGAGCGCCTGCGGCGATTCTTGTCCGGTCTCCAAAGCAAAGTATACGCCGACTTCCGCACCGTGTCGGGCGATCGCGCTCACCGAGCGCAGCAGCGTGTGATAGGCGGGATGCGACCTTTCCGCGGGCAAGATGCCGGCGTGGGCCGTGATGATATCGCCGCCCATCTCCGCCGCCACATCCATAGCTGTCATGGTTTTTTCGATCCGCCATTGCAGGCCGTCTTCTTCTTCCAGACCGCCGTAAGTCGCCGCGCCTTGCAATTGCGCGCAGAATCCGCTGAAGCTCAATCCCAGGGAGGCGGCAATGCTGACGACTTCACGGCGGTTGGCCGCTGTGCCCACTTCCGGATCGAGGATGCAGGGGGCGTACTCCACATTCACGATCCAGGGCTGTACCGACGAACAGCCGATCGTGGCTGCGATTTCCATTTGTCGCGCCAGCGCGGCCACATCCGGCGTCGGACCCAGGGTCCAGAGCGCGCAACCGAGGCTGAGGTCGCTCATAGCTTTCTCCTCAATTACCGCAGTTTTTCAACCTGTTCAGAACGCAAGCAAGTTCAATCCAACAGATATTGCGTGAACCAATCGACAATTGCCGCCGCCGAGGCGATGCGATTCTTCTCGAGAGAGAAACCGTGACCTTCGTCGGGGAACAGAAGGTACTCGACCGGCACATCGCGCGCGCGCAACTGCTCCACCACTTGCTCAGCTTCATATACAGGCACGTTAGTATCATTGGCGCCATGCAAGACGAGCGTCGGCGCTCGCACGCGATCGAGCTTGTTGATGGGCGAAAGCGCGTCCAGCATATCGCCTTCAGTATCCGGATCGCCGTATTCGATTTTGGAGATGCTCGCCATCCAGGGTTCGGTGCGCTCGAAGAAGGTCTTGAAGTTGACGACGCCGTAAAGATTTACGCCGGCGGCGAGCATGTCCGGAAACTCGGTCAATCCGGCCATAGTCATGTAACCGCCGTATGATCCGCCCATAATGCCGAGACTGCCAGCTTTGGCGATGCCGCTTGATAACAGGTATTCAGCGGTGGAAGCGATATCGCGAACGGCGTTGACGCGCAACGCGCCGTTGTCCAGGTTAACGAAGCGCTTGCCGAATCCGGAAGAGCCGCGCACATTTGGCGCAAAGACGGCAATACCCTGCGTCAGCAAGGCCTGGTAGTCGTAACGAAACCTTGGCTGCTCCTGCCCTTCCGGGCCGCCGTGGAAACTCAAGACTGTGGCATAAGGTGGCTGCAGATGGCGCGGCCGATACAACCAGCCGGTCAAGGGCAGATCGTCGTGGGCGTTATAGCGCAGCAATTCCGCGCCGGCCAGGTCGCCCAGATTGACGCCAACATGCGGGCTGCGCGTGAGTTGGCGCAGCGTAAACGATTCCGTATCCAATAGCCAAATGTCAGATGGCAGTCGCGCGCCGGTGACGCACATGGCCAGCGCGGCGCCATCATGTGAAAAGCCAAGTCCGCTTACAATTTCTCCGGGCACATTGACCGAATGCAGTATGCGGTTTTCCGTCGTGCTGTATAGCTCAAGATCATGTTTGCCGGCGATATTCCAGACCAGCGCCAACATGCCGTCATCACGGGAAAGGGCGAACTCGGCGAGTTCGGCATCGTCGCGCGCTCGAATGAATTGCCAGTCCGCCTCGCCATCCAATCTGAGTCGGCAAAGGCAAGCCAAGTCACGGTCGCGATTGGAGATGCAATACACGGATTGGCCATCGGCGGCGAAGCGCGCATTCTCGAAGCTGGCCGGCGGATCGTGTTCGGTAAGCAGCGTTTCCCGCGCTCCCGCGAGATCGACGAGAAAGATGTTATTGTCGCCACGGTAGGCAACCCGCTTGATCAGCAGCCGGGCGTCATCCGCGCTCACATCTTCCACCAATCCTGTACCGTTGTTGCCGGCAACTTTGTGGATTTCGCCGGATTCGATAGTGGCGCGATAGCAATCCATGCTGGCGGCGTCTTCCATATTGGACGAGAACATAACGGATCGTCCGTCTTTGCTCCAGCAATTCAGCCAATTGTTGCTCGTCCCGCCCGGCGTCAGCCGACGTCGGGCGCTGCCGTCCGGACGAAGGATGTCGATTTGGGCGTTCATGCCGCCGCCCGGGGCTGATTCCACCGCCAGCCAGGCGCCATCGGGCGACCAGATCACGCGGCTGACTTGCTCGTCAAATGATGTCACCGCCGAGGGAAACCCTCCATTGCTTGGCAGCCGCCAGACCTGCGGACTGCCAGTCAAATCGCTGACCAAGGCCAATTCGCGGCCATCCGGCGAGAATGACGGCGACCAGCATCTGCCCACCTTCGCCATCAAATGAATGGCTTCTTCAATTGCAGCCGATGTTTTCGTATTCATCGTCCCTCCTGAGTTCGCGCCGCCATGAGAATCAGTGTCGCCAAGAGATAAGCGCACGCGCCCAGAATGGCGACCGCGGCAAACCCGGTCGTGATCGACAGGATGACAGCGAGCACTGAACCGGCCACGGTCATCACGCCGTTGACGCACCAAGCCAATGCTACCTCGCGCCTGCTGCCTTGACCGACGGCGGCCAGGGCTTGCGGGAACGGCACGCCCATGCACATCGCCAAAGGCAGAAGCGTCACGGCAACCAACAGGCTGCGGATGATCACGTGTTGCGACAACAGCGGCCGTCCCAATTGACTCCAGGCCAAACTCCAGATGATGAGCAGCGCCACGACCAAGATCGTCATCAGCTGTGGATTGCGCTCCAGTCGTCGTCGCGCAATGCGTTGGCTGAGGCCGCTGCCCAGCCCTCCCCCGACCAGGAAAGTCGCCAGGACGACAGTAATCGCCAGGGTTGGATGACCCAGAGAGAGCCGCGTTTGTTGGATCGCGTAGATTTCAATGGCGATGAATCCGATGCCGAGCATGGCGAAAAACAAGGGCATGAATCGCTCGCGGGCGCTTCTCGCGTGTTGCCATCTGACGATGCAGGCGGCGGCGAAGATTACGATCACGCAGGCGACCAGCGCAGCGACCGGGATCAGTGTGCTGGGAATGCCGCGCTCGAATTGGAAGAAGTAGGGTCGGTCATCGCTGGGCGCAGAGATATCGGCATCTGATTCAAGCACAATGCTTTCGAAGCTGTGCGCGCCGCCGGCGACGGCATCGAGCGGCGGCTGTACCAGAATATGCGGCAACAAGAGTGGCGTAAAACCGACATCGCGCGCGATGGCCGCCAACACCTTGGAATCGTCTTCGTCAAATGCCGCCTTTCCCAGCAAAAGCAGCGGTATGGGCGGATTCGATTTCTCGTCGATGAAAACCATCGTATGCTGAAGCGCTTCCCGATCGGTCAAGCCGCGCGAACGAAGCGCCGATATCGCTGTAGAAAGGGCGCGGGTCAAGGTGATCTCGTCGTACAGCTTCAAGGCGACGAGGCCGTCGGCGTTGAGATGGTTCAGATAATCGGCGAAGGCGTCGGCAGTATAAATCGTGTTTTCGGACAAGGCGTAGCCACCGAGTTCCGCCGCCAACGTCACCACCTGCGACAAGTAAATCAGATCGAAAGATTTCGCTGAACGCATCAAAGCGCTGCGTCCGTCATCCACGTGCACGGTGACGGCGGGTTGACCGTAGACATCGCCGTTGTAAGCTCGCCAATCGCGCGCCAACGCCACGCTGGCAGGATTGACCTCAACAGCAGTGATATCGGTAGCGCCGCTCTGCAGGCCGAACCAAATGTCCAGTCCGGCGCCCGGTCCGATGATAAAGACGCTCCGCGGCTGCTCGGTAGCGAAGGGAAAGAATCCGATATCACGCAGCAGCTCACCCGCGGCTGATTGCGAGGGCATCAGGGAGGCGGCCGCCCCATCGACATAGATGCGCCAGGGCGCGCCATCCCCCGGATCCACCAGGTCGGTGCGCGCAAAGGCATCCCACTCCGTCTGCAAAATCGTTCCGCCAGAGGCGAGCGCGCTGACAATCGGCTTTTGAGTCGGCAGCGACGCCATATCGACTTGAAGCGCATCGCCGGCGGCATTCGCGGCAAACGCCAGTACCGCAGCCAGCGCCGCAACCGTGACGATGAGCCGCGATCGCTTGCTGTAGAGATAGACGCCAGCCAGCGCGAAACCGACCGCGGCCAACAGGGCGGCATTGACCGCGCCAAAAACATTAAGCAGCGGTATCGCGGCAAGCGCGCCGATTCCTGCGCCAATCAGGTCGCTCATATACAGCAGGCGGCTGGCGGCTGGATGCAGCGAGAATAACGCGGAAATCGCCAAGCCAAAAAACATATAGGGAAGAATGATCAGAATGAACAAGGATACTTGCAAGTTAAGCGCCGCGCCTTTGACCGCGGCCACAATCAGCAGCAAGGTGGCGAAGGTTGCGCCGGCCGCGTAATGCGCCAGTCGGTTTGCCTGCGCCATTGCCGGGCGAATAGCCGGGAGCGCCGCGCCGATCCCGATGCCGAGTATGGCAAAGGAGATGATGAAGAAAACGTAGGGTGGATAATAAATGACTGAAAACAGGCGTGTCAGGACGATTTCGAGAAAGAGCGCGCTGGCGGACAAGATAGCGGTAGCGATTACGCGCTGCAGGGGCACGGCGTAAGCTGAGGTCATGGCCTAACGCCGCAGTTTGGGATCGAGCGCATCACGCAAACCGTCGCCGAGGAAGTTGAAACCCATCACCGTGAAGAAGATTGCCAGGCCGGGGAAGACACCCATCCAGCCCGACTGTCGGAAAAAATCGCGCCCTTCAGATAGCATCCGGCCCCAGCTCGGATCCGGCGGCTGCGTGCCCAAACCGAAGAAACTCAGGGCTGCTTCGGCGAGGATAGCAAACGCCAAGCTGAGCGTGATCTCCACAATGATCGGCGACAGTACATTGGGCAGCACGTGGATGGCGAGAATGCGGATGTCTCCGGCGCCCATGGCCTTGGCCGCCAGGATGAATTCTTCGTTACGGATGCCCAGCACCGCAGCGCGCGCAATGCGGGCGAATATGGGAACATAAACAATGCCGATAGCGATCATGGCATTGCCGATGCCTTTGCCCAAGGCCGCCATGATGGCGATGGCAAGCAGGATAGCGGGAAAGGCGTATAACACATCCATGGCGCGCATGATGATTTCATCGGTGATGCGCGTGCTATAACCCGCGATTAAGCCTAACCCGGTGCCAATGATTGTGGCCACGCTGACCGCTATGAAACCGACCTGCAGGGATACGCGCGCGCCGATGATGATGCGCGAGAAGATGTCGCGTCCAAAATCGTCGGTGCCCATCCAGTGATCCAGCGACGGATTGGCGAAGCGATCGCTGAAGTCCATACCGTTGGGATCGTAGGGCGTGAGCGCAGGGCCAAATACACCCATCACCACCACGATCAGCAAAATGGCAGCGCCGAACATCGACAGCCGGTGACGAATCAGACGGCGCCCGGCATCCCGCCACAAGGTGTTCGCGGGACCCATACCCTCGACTTCAGGTGATCGTGCAGCGTAGTTTGAATCGTGCACGGGAAGAGCGTCCCTTACGCGTTGCGCCTACACATATTCGATGCGCGGATCGAGCAGAAAATAGAGCAGGTCCACCAGCAAGTTGACCAGCGTGACCATGACGGCGACCACAAGTACCGCGCCCTGCAGCAGCGGATAATCCCGCTCCTCAACGGCGTTGAAGGCCAGCCGCCCCAGCCCGGGCCAGGAAAAGACCACTTCAACGATGACGATGCCGCTGAACAGCGCGGTTATCTGCAGACCAATGATAGTCACGATGTTGATCAAGGCGTTGCGCAGGGCGTGACGCACGACGACGGTTCGCTCCGCTAAACCCTTGGCGCGGGCGGTCTGGATGTAGTTGGCGTTGAGGACATCCAGCATAGCGCTGCGGATGAATCGCGTTTGAATCGAAGCGCTGACAAAACCCGCGGTGAAGGCGGGCAAGATAATATGCGCCAGCCAATCGCCGGGATCTTCAGCGATGGGCGTGTAACCGCTGGGCGGGAGTAAGTTTAGATTCAAGGAAAAAATGATGACAAGCAGTATGCCCATCCAAAAGGTAGGCACGGATACGCCAATTTGACTGAACATTGTGGCGACGATGTCGATGGCGCTGCCCGGTTTGAGCGCCGAGATGATGCCGATGGGGAAAGCAATCGCCAGGCCAATCGCCAGTGAAACCATCGCCAGCTCAAACGAGGGCCCGATGCGTCCCCACAATTGCGGAGCGACTTCTTGCCCGTTTAGCAGGCTCTGACCGAAGTCTCCCTGCAACGCGCTACCTAGCCAGGAAACGTACTGTTCGAGAAACGGTCGATCCAGGCCGAGACGATCGCGCAGCCCGCGCACCGATTCATCGTTGGCATAAGGACCGAGCACGACGCGCGCCGGATCGCCCGGCACAATCTGCATGATCATGAAGACGACAAAGGTCACGCCCAGCACGACGACTAAAGCGAGCAGCAAACGTTGCACGATATACTGATAATTCAAATTGAAGTTCCTTCGAGAACCCTTAGTCGATCCAAGGTGGGGAAAAGCGCGGGCGCGAGTCGATGGTTCCGACTTGCGCCCACAGCAAGTTTAGCCTTCGAGATAGGTATTCATGTAGAGATTGATGTTGTCCGGCCGCAAGACATAACCCTGGACCTGCGGGCTCATGGCGCGGACGAAGGCTGGATTGTAGAAATAGACGTAGGGCACGGCGTCAACCAGAATCTGATTGGCTTGCTCATAGATGGCGTAGCGCTCGTCAAAGTCGGAAATCTGACGCCCTTGTTCGACCAGCGCGTCAAACTCGGGATTGCTGTAGCCAGTGAAGTTGAACACCTCATCGGTACGGTGCTGCAAGTAGAAGTAGTGCTCAACATCGGTCAAGCCGTTCCAGCTGCAAATGTAGCCGTCGTAGCGGAAGTTGCCTTCAAGTTCCAGCCATTCGGCCCATTCTGGCGCGTTGATGGTGGTGCGGATGCCGACGGCGGCCAACTGCGCCTGCAGTACCTGCGCCTGGCGCACCGTATCCTGATAGGTGGAGGTCGGCATCAATTCCATCTCGAAGCCATCGGGATATCCCGCTTCGGCAAGCAGCGCCCGCGACTTTTCCAGGTCCTGCGAATAAGGCGCATAGTCAAAGTGCCAGGGGCTGCCGACATCAATAGGCCCGCCGTAGAGCGGCGTGCAGAGTCCGAAATCGCCAGCGGCGCAAAGGTCTTCGCGGTTGATGGCATAGGCGATTGCTTGGCGAACGCGCACGTCATTGAGCGGTTCGCGCATCAGATTCAAGCCGATGTATTTGTAGGCCAGCGCCGGCGATACCAACACGTTGACATCGGGATTATCTTGCAAGGCCTGAACCGCCTGCGGCGCCACGCTGGTCACAAAATCGACCTCGCCGCCGAGCAAGGCGGCTTCGCGCGCGGCATCTTCCTGGATGACCGTGATCTCAACGGCATCCAATATCGGAACGCCTTCTTGCCAGTAATCTTCATTCTTGACCAGTCGCATGCTGATAGTGCCATCGAGGTCCTCGACGGTGAAGGGCCCGGTGCCAATCGGCACCACGATCACGCCGTTTTCGTCGACGCTGTCGGGATGTACGATCGCCGTGCCGCGGCTCGCCAGGAGAACGGGCAGAATCGCATTGGGATCGGGAGTGGTCGCGGTGACGGTGTAGTCATCAACCGCTTCCCAGACCGTTCCTGGACCGCCGACAGAAGCCACGCGACCGGAACCGGTATTGGGATCAAGTATGCGGTTCATTGAAGACACGACGTGCTCGGAAGTCAATTCCACGCCGTTAGAGAAATGCACGCCTTCGCGCAGATTGAAGGTCCAGGTAAGGCCATCTTCCGACTGGGACCAATCAGTAGCCAATAGCGGGCTCAATTCGAGGCTGTCATTGTTGGTGGTCAGCGATTCTACGACGTTGGCCAGCACATAAAAGCTGGATACGGTACTGGCGACGTGCGGATCCAGGCCCGTCCATTCGGCATCATGGGCCGAACGCAGCACTTGCTCCGACATCTGGGCCATTGTCGTCACGCCGATGGCAGAGACGACAAGCGCCAGCACCAGTATGGGCAACAGCAGTTTCAACTTCTTCATCCTTCACCTCTCTATACTGTAAGCTGTTGATCAGTGTCCGTGCGCAGCAAGATGGGTACTTTCTCGCCTAATCTTCTCCATTGGTCGATGTCCGCTAGGTTCAGCAGGATTTGAGGCGCGTATAAGCTCGGCGCAGAGAGACGGACCGAAACGTCCCAGTACTGGCTTCACACGTAACCAACAAATGTATCAAGCGGCTCGACGTTTGTCAAATCATCTGGATTGCTCGCGCGCCGGATTACTGCGGAGTCTTGATGCCTTAGAGATACGGGAAGCCCGTGCTGAGAATCCGGCGCGCTTGACATGCGCAAGAGCGCGGGTTAACCTATGTTCGTGTCGCACTCTTGAACCGGAACAGTGCTGCGGGCATGTGCCGGGCACGCGATTTAGCACTGTTCGAGCAGCGTAGTCTCCGGTCCATCAGAGTTCAAGCGTTCCGATTTATGCAAGGTATCAAGAGTTGGCACAGCAAATGCGCAGTTGTCTTAGCGCCTTTGATAACGCTTTGTGGGGTCTCTCCACATGCGTATTCCGTATTCTCATCGTGGGCTATCGCCCGAGGAGCAAAACATGAAAAACAGATCTGTCACACTTACACTTATCTTGGTCGTTGCCATATTGGCATTGATGCCGTTTTCCGTCATCCGGGCGGATGGCCATTGCGAGTTCGCGGATGAAGCCATCAAGATCGGCGGCTTGGTACCGCTTTCGGCGCCGGGCTCAGTGGGAGGCGGAGTCGCCATGTCCTGGGCGTTCAACCGCGCGGTCGATGATATCAATGCCGATTGCGGCGTACAAATCGGCGATCAGAATTATCGCTTGCAAATCGTCATTGGTGATTCCGAAGGCAGCCCGGAGCGCGGTCAAGCGGTTGTTGAGCGTTTCATCCTCGAGGATGAGGTGCATGCGGTATCCGGCGTCTATCACAGCGCTGTTGGCTTGGCGACCATGGGCATCCTGGACGAAAACGGGGTCCCGACCGTCTTCTCCGAGCCTTGGAACGACAACGTCAGCGCCAACGGCATAATGGAGTATGATGGCAGACCGCCGCGCAACGCCGATGGCGTCGATCATATCTTCCGGATTTCGCCCGCCAGCTCGATGGTAGGCAGCGTGGTCGTTGATTGGCTGCTGGCAGAGGGCGTTGAGGATATCGTTATCATCGCCGAGAACACCGACTATGGTCAGCCGGCTGCGGCGGATGAGTTGGCAAGGTTTGAGGCGGCTGGCGCGACTGTTACGCAAATCAATGTCGAGCTGGGCACGGAGGACTTCGTCCCCATCCTCAGCCGGATCCAGGCCCGCGAAAGCGCGCCCGATGTCGTGCGCATCCTCGTCACTGGCGAGACCTCATTCAACCTGACGCAGCAGATGGCGGAGCTGGGCATCGCGCCGACCGAAGACACGATCTGCGTTACTAACCAGTTCGCCTTCCAGTCGGAGCAGTATTGGGAGAATGTGCCCGATGGCAACTATTGCACCTTCAACCGCGTGGGCATCATCCCCAGCCTGTTCAGCGATATTGCAATTGGTCTGAATGAGGCTTACTTCGAAGAGTTCGAGGACATCATCCCCAGCTTTGCGATGGCATCTTACGATGCCCTGCACATCATCGCTGACGGCATGGAACGCGCCGGCACGATGAGCGACGGCGCGGCCATCGTTGAGGCGATCGAATCCACCGACCTCGATCTGTCGCAGGGGCGCTACTACTTCGAATACGGCAATCACAATCCGGACTTGCCCGAAGGCACGCCAGCTTTCATGTGGCATCAGTGGCCCGATCCGGTTGTGACCATGATGCAATACTTCGAGCCGGGACAGAGCTCTCTGGACGCTGCGGTCATCTTCCCGGAAGTCTATCAGACGCATGGCACCGGCTATATGGCGCCTGGAGAATCGCCGTAATTCCCTCTGCTCAAGAGCAAGGGGATAGCTTGACGTAAACTCAGGTATACCCGGTTGGACAGATGGCCGGCATGTAACCGCCATCTGTCCATCCTAACGGGGCAATTATCGATGGTCATTGAAGACACCCTTTTCATCTTGTGGCTGATGGTAGCCGGACCCTTGTGGGCGGCTGTCGGGTTATATCTGCTCCCGAACTTAAACCACAACAGAAGCGAAAAGGATCAGCTACCGGTCACGCAACTGCAGATCGCGGGTGTCATCGGTGGCTTTGCGTTGGGGCCAATTGGCGTCGGTTTATTCTACTTTGAACCTCATCTCATTCGGCGCACGACCATCGCCGCCGGCATCATCGTAACCGTATTTGTCTCATCCCAAGTATTGGTGAGAGTGGTCGAACCCAATTTGCCGTCCGTGCTTTGGCTGGTTCTGGCGGGACCGCTTTGGGCGGCGTTGGCGGCTTATTTCATCCCGCGACAGTATCGCATGGTGGAAGCGGACGATCAGAATGTTCTGACGGCAGCGGCATTGGGCGGCTTCGCGATCGGGCCGCTGATCTTCGGCTTGATGTGGAAGCATACGCCCAAGATCAGTCGCGACTGGATGATCATTCTGGGTTCGTTAGGCGCCTGGCAAATCTACACCGTGTTTGCCATCAACAATCCTGACAATCTCTGTGTCGCAGCCCCCTTCCACGTGACCTATCTGACGCAGCAGACCGCCAACGGCGTCGTCATTGGCGCGATTTATTCGCTGATGGCGGTTGGATTGACCTTGATCTATTCGGTGCAAGGCATTGTCAGCTTCGCGCATGGCCAACTCTACATGGTTGGCGGTTATTTCTCCTTTTACTTCTTGATGTTCGGCGCGAACTTCCTCAGCGATTTGACCGGCACGGAAGTCACCATCAATCCCCTTTGGGGCATCCCGGTGGCGGCGGTCATCGTATTTGTCATGGGGGCGGCGTTTGAACGCGCCTTTCTGAAGCCTATGCACGACGGGCTAATCGAACGCGTATCGGAATACGCAATTCTGATCACGTTTGGCTTTGGATTCTTCATCGAATATACGACCTTGGCAATCGCCGGTCCCTTCCCGCAGCGCACGGGCCGTTTCATTGAGATCAGGCGCTTCACGCTGCAGCGAACACAGATCACCGACGACTTCGCCTTTGGACCGATCAATATTATTGGCGATCGCGTCTTTGCCATGATTATCGGCATCGTACTTATTTTTGCGTTGCTGTATTTCTTGCAGCGCACCTGGACGGGCCGCGGCTTGCGCGCCACCAGCCAGGACAAGCAAGCGGCAGCCGTTGCCGGCATAAATCCCACAAATATGAATACCTTGTCTTTCGCTCTGGGATCGATGTTGGCGGCGATGTCTGGCGCGGCCTTGATTCCGATCTTCGCCTGGGTGCCCTGGGTCGGGGCGGAGATGGTGGGCCGTTCTTACGTGATTGTCGTGCTTGGCGGACTGGGCTCGGTACCGGGAGCATTGGTCGGCGGCATCATAGTCGGCATCGTCGAAGCGCTGGGCGCCGGCTGTCATCCCGATCCCAGCAAAGGCGCGGCATATAAGGAAGCGTTCGCGCTGGTCATCTTTGCCCTGGTGCTGCTACTGAAACCCACCGGTCTCTTCGGAAGGGAGCAGCATTGATCATGGCGCTCTTCAAGCGAATTGAATCGGCGATTGACGGTAGCATCGGGCGTCGTCGACTGGGTTACGCGCTTCTCGGCCTGGTGATCTTGTTTTTTCTTTGGTTCCCCAACGATACGTCGCAATCAAATTACGTAAAGACGGTATTCATCAGTGGATTCTTCTACGCCATTCTTTCCTCTAGCTGGGCTCTGTTGGCGGGAATCGCCGGTCAGTTTTCCTTCGGGCACATGGCATTTATGGGTATCGGCGCGTATGTGGCCGGGCTGTTTGCTCGCGACGGCATCACTTTCGCAGCGTTGGGCATTGCGCTGACGCCGGAATCCATCTCCTCTGTAGGCGCAATCGTCATCGGCACGATCGTGGCGGGCGCGGTCGGCTTGGTCATCGGCTGGCTGCTGCTGCGGCTGCGTTCGGCATACCTGGCGCTGTTTACGATCGCCTTTTCCGAGCTCTTCCGCATCGCGATGCTGACAGAATACGACTACACCGGCGGGTCGAATGGCTTGTCCTTGCGGCCGCTGCTCCAGGTGGCGGATGTCGATACCGCCCGTCAGATCGAATACTATCTGATGTTCGCTTTACTGATAGTCTGCCTGCTGCTGATGTATCGCGTGGCGCATTCTCCTATCGGCATGTTTCTACGGGCGATGCGCGAAGACGAAGACGCCGCCTCGGCGCTAGGCGTCAACGTGGTGCGCTACAAGATTCTGATATTCGTGTTTACCAGCATGATCGTAGGCTTGGCCGGCGCGATCTTTTATAGCGATATCGGCTCGGAACGCATCATTCCCGAGCAGCTTGAAGTGCTGCAGATGTCGCTGATCATCGCCTACGCGGTCATCGGCGGTATGGAAAGCCTGCTTGGCGCGGCGGCGGGCGCGTTCATTTCGCGCTATCTGTTGGAGGCCATGCGCGAGGTTGTGATTACCCTGCCCCTCGGGCTGACATTGCCCGATGGATCCGATGCCTTCGTATGGGAGACCGGCGCCTGGCGCTTTGCGCTCTTCGGTCTGGTGATGGTCTTCACCTTGCGATACATGCGAAACGGTCTGCTCTATCCGATATTAGACTGGTTCAGCGGCCGCGATCTGATCATGCAGGAAACCGTCTCCATCCGCAAAAGCGACGACGATGTCGCTGCGGACATGGAGGATTCAGGATGAGCGATATTCAGCTGGAACTGAATCAGATTTCCAAGCGCTTTGGCGGCAATCAGGCGGTGGATCATGTCTCTTTCAGCGTGACCCAACCCGAATTGATCGGCATGATTGGTCCTAATGGCGCGGGCAAGACCACGCTGACCAATCTCATGAGCGGCATGTTGAAGCCGAGCGGCGGCACCATATATCTCAACGGACGCCGCATCGACGGCCACGCGCCCTACGAAGTCACGCGCGCCGGTCTGGGCCGTACGTTTCAGGTCACACGAGCGCTGAACCGGATGACCGTCATGGAAAACATGTTGGTGCCGGGTCTTGCGCACAATCCGTCGGCGCGTCGAGATAATCTTCAGGAACGCGCGCGCGACATCTTGTCGCTGCTGACTATCGAACACCTTACGAACGAATACAGCCGCGCATTGAGTGGCGGCCAGCGCAAACTTCTGGAGTTGGGTCGGCTGCTGATGCTGGATCCGCTGGTGATCATTCTGGATGAACCCTTCGCCGGTGTGCACCCGCGCCTGCAAGAGACCATCTACAAATACATCGATCGCGTGTATCAAGATGGCAAAGCGATAATTCTCATCAGCCACAACATGGGCGCTGTATTTGAATTAAGCCATCGACTGATCGTCCTCAATTTTGGCGCGTTAATCGCCGACGGCGATCCTCAAACGGTGAAGAACGATCCCGCTGTCATCGATGCCTACCTGGGCCATGACGAGGACGAGTGAGCATGCTCGAAATCAATGATCTGTATGTGGGCTACTACGAGGATTTGCATATCCTGCGCGGTTTGAACCTGGTCGCGGAAAAAGGCAAGCTGACCGCGATCCTGGGCGCCAACGGCGTCGGCAAGTCCACGCTACTCAAGGCGATCTACGGCTTTCTCACGCCGCACAGCGGCCAAGTCATTTTCAACAAACGCGATGTCACAGGTACTGCTACTCATCAGCTGATCAGCCTGGGCATCAGCTATATTCCGCAACAGCCCGGCGTCTTCAAACATATGACGGTGCGCGAAAACCTGATGATGGGCGCCTGGACTTTTCAGAACGACAAGCAACGCATGGAGCGCAAGATTGAGGAGAACTATGAGCGTTTTCCCGTCTTGCGCGAGAAGCAGCACGAGCAAGCCGGCAACCTTTCCGGCGGTCAGCAGCGCATGGTCGAAATCGGACGGACGCTAATGACGGATCCGGAAGTGATCCTGGTCGATGAACCAACAGCTGGCCTAGCCAAAATGCTAAGCGAAGAAGTTTATAGGATGCTGGTCGATCTGCGCGACCGCGAGGGCCTGACGATACTTCTGGTCGATCAGGAGATCCGTGAGGCGTTGAAGATCGCGGACTACGTCTATGTGTTGGAGTTGGGCCGCAACAAGTTTGAGGGACCGGCCAGCGATTTCGACGACCTCGAAAAAGCCTTCTGGGCCTGATACCCCCGTCTTTCGCAACCACCGAATACAACCGCAATTTATAGAAGCGAGGCCAGCGCCTCCGCGCTCTGCATGTTTTGCTGATGGTTGTCGATGATAATTTGCGTCAGCTTGATCGATAGATCCAGCATATCCGTCTCTGGATTGGCATCAATGACAGTTTGGATCCAATCCGCCGGAATCGCGTCAACGCCGTGATAGGCGCCGACCAATGCGCCAACGACGCTGGCATAACTGTCGTTGTCTCTGGCGTACATCACGCAAGCGACGACCGACTGTCTAAAGTCCGCCGCGCAATGCACGAACATCGCCAGGGGAACCACCAGCGTGTGCGTGGCTTCAGAGAATAAGTGGCCCCATTCCAGAGTCTCATACAAGCGCTTCTGCACTTCAACATAGTTGTCGGCGGATTTGGCGATCTCGATGCTCTGGTCCAGGAAGTCCAGATTGGGATCGTATTTCCATTCCAGGTCGCCCCAGCGCGGTCCTTCGCGGCGCGCGGCAAACGCCAGATGCGATTTACGCGCAGCGTCGACAATTGAATCAATGCTGGCGGCCGGGTTCATGGCTTCGGCGATGGCGGCAACCATCATGGCGGAAGCAGTCTTGGCATAGCCGTCAGTGAGAAACGCCAGGTCGAACCCAGCCTGGTAAGCCTCATGGGGACGGCAGGCGGCGATAAGACCGATAGGCGAATTGCTCATGATGGCGCCATTGGTTGGTTCCCCGCTGTAAATCATTTTATCGCGTCCCCAGATGGCCTTAAGATAGTATTCTTCAATCAATCCCTCGTGCAGTTCATCCTGCGCGTGATGATAGGCGCGCGCCAAGACATGACCCAATTCGCCCGCGCGCGGCATGCCGCCGGCGTCAACGATGGCTTCGCAAAGCAAATGCTTCATGCGCGTGTCATCGGTGTAGGCGCCCGCGCCCTTGTGAAAATGCGCGTGATAGCCGACCGGTCGTTCGTATGGCATCAACCAATCGATTTCGCCATAGGATTCGCGGATAGATTCCGGCGTCCACTCTCGGCCCTCGACCGGCCCGCCCAGCGCGTCGCCGATGGCGCCGCCGATCATGCAGCCGTAAACTTTCTTGAAAAGGGACGTTTCTTGAATAGAGTCCATAACCTGTTCGATTTCTCCAGTTGGATGCGCTGAGCGCTGTACAAGGATTCGCGTCGCCACGGGCGCCTCGCGCCGTAGACGCAATTGTCCATATTGCAAAAGACAAAGGATTCCCGGACCGGCGTTGGATTAGGCGTCCGATCCGGGAATGATGCATACGAACTATTGAGCTTGCTCGATCAAGGCGGTGCCCCGCTCCGAGATTTCACGACCGGCTTCTTCAGCCGTGAGTTCCTGCAATTGCAGCCTCTGCAGCACGCTGGTGGTCATATCCCAGACCTCGTTCCAATTGCGTGTGTAGGGCGGCGTCGCGCCGTAATCGGTGGAGTTCAGCCAAACCGCCGTTTCCTCCGCGGACAAGGGCGTGAAGAGTTCGTCGGTGCGGCTTTCGGTCACGTTTCGGAATCCGGGGATGCCAAACATGCCATGATTGAGATAGTGATTGGAGGCATCCTCGCCGGACAAGAATTTGATCACTTCCCAAGCTTCTTGCGGGTTATCGGAATTGGCGGGAATGCCCCAGGCATCAACCCAATAGCCGGTGAATGTGCCTTCGGGTCCGCTGGGCACGGGCAATACGCCCCATTCGAAATCTTCGATACCATCCTTGAATCCGCCCAACCACCAGGAGCCATCGAGGAACATGCCCAAGCGACCCTGGATGAAGAGGTTGCCGGCCGATGTCGCCGACGTCACCGATGGTGGCGGCGCCGCGCCATTGACCCACATCAAATCGTTGAGGAAGTCGAGCGCCGCGACCGAACCTTCACTATCCAGCGTGATGACCGAGCGATCGGCATTGGCAATATTACCGCCGAAGGCGCGGAAGATCGGGAAGAGCCAACCGGGCTCGAATTGCCAATAGAAACCCCACTGCTGCGTTTGGGGATCGTCGCCGACAGTCAGCTGCAAAGCCACATCCGCGAGTTCTTCCCAGGTCCAGCTGTTGTCCCAATCCAACGATGGCGCGTCAATGCCGGCGTCGGCGAAGATCGCCTTGTTATAGAAGACGGCCTCGGTATAGATGCCGTGTCCGAATCCGAAGACATCGCCGGTGTCGTCCGTCCAGGCGCCGAATGTCGGCTCGTACCATTGGCTGGCATCGAAATCGGCATCCGCTTCCATTAGCGGCGTCAGGTTGGTCAGGAATTCGTTTGCCAGGTAGTCTGGCTTCTGCAACGGCGACATATTGATGATATCCGGCGGATTGCCGGCGGCGATCTGCGAAACGACCTTCTGGGTGTACTCCTGCCAGGAGCCGGGCACAGTCTCGTAATTGACCTGGATGCCCAGTTCAGCGCCGGGGCCCATATTGAATTGCTCGATGATTTCCTCGCAAGGCGTGCCATCGCGACAGCCAAAGCCCAACATGTCGAGCTCGACCATATCCTGCGCGGCGACTTGCGCGAAACCCACAAGCAGAAGACTGACTATCAGAAGTATACGGAAAACACTCGTAAGCATGTTTCTCTCCTTTTGCTTGGATAATTGATTCGGTGCGTTTTTCATCTACATACGGCCTCCAGTCTGCTGTCGTATCAGCTCATATGATACTAACTGTTTAGCTGTATCCACAACCTAAAGTCAGCGCCGGTATGCTCAACCACGACCGCGCCCGATGCTTCGTCCGAGCGCCATTGCGGTACGCTTTCTCCACCGTCGCCAATCAATCTCACGTCTTCAGCAGCGCCATACTGTCGAAACCGTAAGAGGTATCGGCGCGATACGGGCGAGCCCGATACGCTGAATTCGCCAGTTTGAGAATCCCATTTCAGTTCCGAACCATCCCACAGCGTAAACACCGACGAGACATGGCCGCTTGCCGCGTATACATCGATAACCAAATCATCGTTGGCGACACGGATCGCCGGATCTGCGGCTGGAACCAGCGTATCGACATCGCCGGGCAATCCGGGAATTATGGCGCCGGCTTTGACAAATAACGGGATCTGCGTCAGCGGCGCGGGCGCGTCGATCCAGCCAGGTCCGGAATACGCGGCGCCATTCCACCAGCATATCCACTCGCCATCCGGCAGATAGGCTCTCCAAGTTTCGACTCCCGGCGCCAGAACCGGCGCCACCAGCAGCGCTTCTCCCAGCAGGTACTGATAGTCCAGATATCGCACATTGGCGTCGTCCGGGTACGCCAGATACAGATGCCGCATTATCGGATGGCCCGCGCGGTGCGACTTCTCGGCATAACTGTACAGATATGGGGCGAGACTCAGGTGCAGCCGAGCAAATTTGCGGAAGGCCGCGATCGTGCGCTCGGAGGTCCAAAGTTCGATCGGATAGTAGGCGATCAGGTCGCGCATGATCGGGCAGAGCGCGCCTAGCTGCAGCCAGCGGATCCACAATTCCTCGGACACGATGCTCGGATGCATATCCGAATGAAAATAGCCGGCGATATCGGGTCCGATATAGGGACAGCCGCAAATGCCCAGATTCAGCGCGCCGGGAATTACGCTGGGCAAGCCGTCATCATAGCGCCAGTTGATGACCTGGTCGCCCGTCCAAAGCGCCATAGTATAACCTTGGGACCCGGCATAGCCGGCTCGAGCGTAGTAGCTGACATCGGGTTTGTGACGCATGCAGGCTTCATAGGTCGCTTTCTTGTAGAGCGTGGGATAGATATTGTGCATCTCGGCGCCACGCTTGCCGTTGTGGAAGACGGCGTCAGCAGGCACATCCTCGCCAAAATCGTGCATCCAGCCATCGAAATCCAGCTCGATAACGATCTGTCGAATGAGTTCTTGATACCAGACTACCGCATCGGGATTGGTGAAATCGATGATTCCGGCCATGCGCGTTGTCGGCTGGCGGATCTCGCCATCAACCGTGTGGAAGGGAATCAGATAATCATCGCCCTGCGGATTCTTCACGAAGAAGTCGCGCGGACTGCCAGAGGCGTAGTTGGCAGTATCCACATAGACATAGGGGAAGAGGTAGGTCTGCGCCTTGTATCCTAGCGTCTTCAGGTCTCGGTTGAGCGCGCCGATATCATCGTAGTCGCCATCATAGAAATGCGGATTGATGGGAAAGCCGATGTGGCGCGCCTCGTCCAGCGAATCGTAATACCAGAGCGCGGAACAGGGAATTTTCGCATCGCGCAATTTGCTCGCCTCGGCACGCACGTCGGCTTCGCTGCCGTTGACATTGCGCAAGACGCCGAAACTCCACATCGGCGGGAGCGGCGGTTTCCCGACCAAATCGGTCAAGCTCTCGATGATTCGCAACGGATGGTCATTGTGAATGAACTGATAGCGCAGTTCCGGTCCTTCGGTTTCGAATGCGAAGCGTCCATGGAAATCGGAACAGAGGTGAAATCGGTTGCGAAAAGTCGAATCGAGCAGGATGCCGTAATCGCTGCCCGTCAAGACGAAAGGCTGTGGAAAATAGGTCCAGTCCTTGCGACCGGTCGGTCCCGCAGCGGACCATGCCATGACTTCTTGCCCATGCTGGTTGCAGGACGTGAAGCGCTCGCCCAATCCGAAGAATAGCTCGTCGGCCGGGCAATCAAACGAATGCGCAAGACCGATCAGCGAGGTGGTATCGGATAGCATCGCGCTAAGCTGGAAGATCGCCTCGTCGACAAATTCCAATCGGATCGTCAGCTGGCGCTCAAATGGATCATCCGTGTCCGCGACCAATTCAACGCCGCGTTCTTGCGTCCGCCATGATGCGACAGCCGTCGCCCGAAACCAAAGCTGACGCCCGCGAAAGTGATGATACTTTCGCCACAATCCACGCTCGGGGATATCGAGGCGATAGGCGAGCGAGCCATACATCGCTTGCTTGGCGTCCGCGGGATTGTTGGGCAAGATCGGCGTTTCGGAGGCGATGACGCCGCCGGCGATGTCTTCAACGCGCAGCGACCAGGGCTGTAGTCCGATGCGGAGGACCAGGCGGCTGGAGGCCAGCCTGATTTCATCGTCGGACGATTCAATCTTCAGATCGACCGGGCGCGGATGCTTCGCGAGCGATGGCGTGCGACTCAGATCGGTCGGACGCACCGGACGATGCTGATCCCATTGGGGCCACTGCTCGATCTTTGCTGTCATTGGCTAGCCCTTCAGCCCGGTCAAAGCGACGCCCTCGATGAAGTAGCGCTGCGCGAATATGTAAACGATCAGCACCGGCACCAGCGCCAGGCTGCTCGCCGCCATCAGCAAGCCCCATTCACTCTCGACGCCGTATGCGTCTTGAAAGTTCGAAATGAGCAAGGGCACCGTCCACAGCTCTTCGGAATTGATATAGATCAGCGGCGTGAGAAAGGCATTCCAATTGCCGAGGAAGGTGAAGATGGCTAAGGTCATCAGCGCTGGTCGCACTATAGGGATGGCCACGCGCCGATAGATTTGGATTGGATTCGCGCCATCGATCCGCGCGGCGTCAATCAAATCATCGGGCACGCCCATGAAGAACTGCCGCAAAAGGAATACGCCAAAGGCATTGGTCAGCGCCGGGGGAACAATTAGCGGCCAATGCGTATCGATCCAGCCCAGACGCGACATCAGGATGAAAACCGGGATCAGCGTGGCCTGGCTGGGAATCATGATGGTGGCCATCAGCGTAGCGAAGGAAATGCGCTTGCCGGGAAATTCGATTTTTGCGAATGCGTAAGCCGCAAGAGAGCTGGTCAGCAAAGTGAAGACCGTCACCGTGCCCGCGATTTTGAGGCTGTTGACGTAGGCCTGCGCCATCGGCACGCGCGTCCAGACTTCGACAAAGTTGCCCCACAAGATATCTTGCGGAATCCAAACCGGCGGCAACACGAAAATGTCTTCGCGCCGCTTCACCGCCGCGCTGAGCATCCAGAAGAAGGGCAGCATCATGAACAGCGCGCCGAAGGCCACTATCACATGCATCAGAACGCGCGATGGCTTAGCCGGCGTCACTTCTGTCCTCCACGTTTTGGTCTGTTGCAACTGCTGCTCAATTCCAAGTCCATGGTAGTAGCGTTTAGCCCAAATCGTAATGCACCCAGCGGCGCGAATAACGCGACTGGAAATAGGTGAAACAACCGATGATCACGAACAGAATCATCGACAGGGCAGCGGCATCCCCCATGCGGTAATACCGGAATGCCAACTCATATATGCGCAGCAGGAAGACTTCCGTAGCTTCGCCGGGTCCGCCACCGGTCATGATGTAAACCTGATCGAAAATCTGCAGCGTCCAGATGCTGGCCATGATGAAGACGAAGAATGTGGTCGGCGAGAGCAAGGGCAAGGTCACGTGTCGGAATCGCTGCCAGGAACTGGCGCCATCCACTTTGGCGGCATCATAGTATTCTGCCGGTATGCCCTGCAAACCAGCCAGGAATATGACCATGTAAAAGCCGGCGCCCCACCAGACACGCATGAAGATCAGACCCGGGATCGCCCATTGCGTGCTGCTCAGCCAGGTCGGTCCGTCAATGCCAAACAGGCCTAATAGATAATTGACCAATCCGAAGTCGGGCTGCAGCACCCAGCGCCAAACCAGCGCGATAGCCACCAGCGATGTCACCACAGGCATGAAATAGGCCATGCGATATATCACGGTGAATCGCAGTTTTTGATTGAGCGCCAGCGCCATCGCCAGCGAAACAATCATCACCAGCGGAATGTAGCCGGCGGTGATGACGATCGTATTCTTAAGCAGATTGGAAAAAGTGGGATCCTGGAGCTGATCGATGTAATTCTCCAGACCGACCCATTGCGGCGGCTTGATCAAGTTCCACTTGGTGAAGCTCAAGTATCCGGCATAGAGAATCGGACCGAGCGTGAAAATCGCCAGCCCGATCATCTGGGGCGCGATGAAAAGATAAGCCCATTTGATTTCGCTGCGCTGGACGACGCTGTATTTGCTCAGGATTCCGCTGCGCGTTTTCATAAGGTATCAAATTACGGCGTTTTGCAATTTTGGCATGGAAGGCTGAATCGTTCGCCGGATTTTAGTTTGTCGACAGTGGCTTGTCAATTTGGGCGCGGCAGTGCAGCCAGCTGACGAGCGTGCCCCCAAGTTCTTTCGCTCCATTAGTCCCCGAGGAGAAAATCGCTAGCGATCCCATAACCCGTGTTCGGGCCAGCGGCGCGGCAGTCGCAATTCCACTGGCGGCAGCGGCGGCAAGGGCTTATGCGGCTCCAATTGATACCAATAGGCGACGCTGGAGTATTCATTGCTTTGGTCGTTGGCGTGGCCATGCTCGATGGAGAAGCGCAGCGACCTGGTGAAGTGAATCGGATCTTCGATATGCCAGCGGTATAAACTCCACTTGCCGAAGTGTTCTTGCGCATCGCTGCCGAGTGAAATGCCGTGATACGGACCGTCATATTCGCCGCTGGGGAAACCCCAGGCGCAGCCGAAATAGTCTTCGGTTCCGGTGCCATGCAACGACGGCGGCCAAGATTCACCGTCGATGAAAAACATGTCATCGCCTTCGCCGGGCCAGGTGAATACTTGATTGGAGGCGTTGAAGTTGTCGATGTTCAAAAGACAGCCGACAAAGTGGCCGGCGCCCAGCGCATCGAGAATGACATAATTCTCGTCGCCGGTGAGGTTAATGCCGGGCAGATCCCAAGGCGCTGGATCATCTTCATCTGATGCGTGCTCGACAGCCTGGGTGGGATTCTCTTGATTCCAGGTCGCGTGGAAATAACCGACATCATCGGGCGGCGCTTCTTCATACAATTCGTAATCGACATAATAGAAGAGATTGGCAATCGGTTCTTCACTCTCGTTGATGATCTGAATCTTGGCATGTTCGCCAAAGGGCATCGGAAAATACCAATTCATCGCCGGTGAGAACGGCCCTTTGGGACCGCGGCGATCGCCAAAGGTCATGCTCACCGGCAGCGACATATAGTGTCTCCCGGTGGCATGGCCGATGCCGAAGAAATCCCCGTAGGGCGCGCGTACGCTGGGATTCTCTTCGCCGTCCCAATACATCTCGATGACGAGCTTGCGCATATATTGAGGCGCATAACAGCGGGTGGTCATCCAGATATGCTTGATCACGCCGCTGCCTTCGATATCCGCCATGACATGCGTTGCGCCCGGGGGGACCACTTTAAAATCGCGATTGGCGCCCGTTACATCGTAACTTGACGAGCGCAGGGAACGCGCGCGCTTGATGAAAGGTAGCCCGCCCAGTGGACTATTCGGTTGCCAGACGTTCATATGTCAGTTGCTCCTCTTGAGTGATGAAAAGACGCTGCAGCAGAAATTGCCTTAACCCTTCACCGCGCCCATGGTCATGCCGGCGACAATTCGCTTCTGCATCAGCAGCGAAAATGCGATCACAGGCAACGAGTATAATACCGCGAGCGAAGTCATCGTGCCCCATTGAATGCCATATTGAGACTTGAACTCGGCGATGGCGATGGGCGCTGTCTTGACGCCGACCGAGGATAGCAGCAGCGAAAACAGGAATTCGTTCCAGGATGCCAGAAACACGAAGATCGCCGTCACGCTGATTCCGCCGGCAGCCACCGGAATGATGACGCGGAAGAGCGCGCCGAAACGCGAGCAGCCATCGACGCGCGCGGCCTCGTCCAGCTCGCGCGGGATGCTCTCCATGAAGCTGGCCAGGAGCCAGATCGCCAAGGGTACGCTGATGGTAGAATGCGCCAGAGCAACACCGAAATGCGTGTCTATCAATCCTAATGAGCGCATGATAGCAAATAGCGGAATGCCAATCGATACCGTTGGTATCAGGCGAGTCACTAACGCGAGCATGAGGAAAGCCTTGCCCAACCATGTACTGTAGCGAGCGATGCCGTAGGCAGCCGGAACTGCCAGTATGATTGAGATTGCCATACTCAGAAGCGCGATGATGATGCTGTTGCCAAAAGAGCGTTGTACCGCCGGAAATTGGCCGATATTCGTGTAATTCTCAATGCTGATTGTTTGTGGCAGCAAGGTCGGCGGAATCTCCAGCGCATCTTGCGGCGGCTTGAGCGAGGTAGAGACCAGGAATGCGTAGGGAAACACATAGATGAGCAATACAATTGCCACCAGCAGCAACAATGTGGCGCGCTGAAGGTATGACGCCGTCATGCCCTGGTCACCTTGCGCTTCATGTCTTTGATGTCCCCCTGCCCCAGATCGTGAAGAAGGCAATCGAACTGATGACGACCATGGCGATCATGAAGAGCGTGGCAATGGCCGAGGCTTCGCCAACGTTGCCATAGCGGATCATGGAGCGGTAAATGTGAATGCTCAGGATTTCGGATGCGAAGCGCGGACCGCCTTCGGTCTGAATCCAGATCATATCGAAGGCGCGCGCCGCGTCGATGCCACGGATGATCAAGACAACGGCGATGACCGGCCGCAGCATGGGAACCGTCACGTTACGAAAGCGCTGCAATGCGCTGGCGCCGTCGATCTTGGCCGCCTCAATTAACTCCGCGGGGATATTCTGCAAACCCGTATACAGCACCAGGGCCACAAAGGATGTCGTCAGCCAGATATTGGGGAGCGCGACGGAGAATAATACGATGTCGCGATCCCCCAGCCAGGAAATATCGCTTGAATTGGCGATGATCCCAAGGTGTTCCAGAATGTGATTGACGATGCCGATATTGTCAATCAGCATGAAGCGCCAGAGCAATCCCGCGACAATCGGCGGAATCATCAGCGGAAACATGAAGATGGTGCGCAGGATTTCCGAGCGCCTGCCCATGGCGTTGAACAGCAGCGCTACGCCGAAGCCGAGAACGAACTCGGCTGAAAGCGCCATCAAGGTATAGTTGAGCGTCCGCCCGGCCGCACCCATGACGCGCGACGACGTCAGCGCATAAATGAAATTGTCTAATCCGACAAATACCCGTTCTTCCGAGGCAAAAAGCGACACCTCATAGAAGCTGTCCCTGAGCAGCATAAACAGCGGGTAGGCGACGAAGAAGGACAAGAACACGCCTGCCGGCAGCATGAGCACCAGCACAAACGCGCGATCGGACATTCTCATCGCCGACTATGCTCCCCTGCGATGGTTTGGTGGAGCTGCCACTTGCGGCAGCCCCACCTGGCGGGATTACTCGTACCCCATGCCTTCCAGCATTTCGCGACCCCAAGCCAGGAGTTCAGCCGGGTCTTCCTCACAGGTCAGCGCGTCTGAACCGATGGGTCCCAGAATCTCATCGGCGATTTGCTGCCAATCAGCGACGGCGGGACGCCCAATCGTCTGCGAGCTATCCAGCGTTTCCAGCAACGGGTTGAGATTCTCGAAGCCTTCAACATCGGCGTAAGACGCGTAGGCGGATTTGCGCGCGGCCAATCCCAAGGGCGCTTCAATACCCAGGGCATTGTTGTCATAGAGGAATTGCACCAATTCCAGCGCCAGTTCCTTGTTCTCGGAAGACTTGGGCACGATATTGAACCAGGGACCCGGGATTGCCCCGATGCCGCCAGGTCCAGCGACCATCGGCGCAGCGCCAACCAGGTCCGCGATGGCTGAATCGCCCCGGGTCAGACGATAAGCGTGGCCCCAGAAGCGGAACATCGCTGTCTGGCTTTCGTAGAAAAGCGTCTCGGCGACGCCCCAGTCAATCTCGTTGACGTTCGGCGGCGCGACATCCATATTGCAGTGGTGGCTGATGTAATATTCCAGACCAGCAACGTGCTCATCATTGTCAATGATGATGTTGTGATCCGCATCAAGTACGACGCCGGGGGAACCCGCCTGCAAGACGGCAATCATCCACTCGAAGTCGGCAACGCCGCCCTTGACATCAGTGCCATAGATGTCGATTTCGCCATCGCCATCGGTATCTCGCGTGAAGAACTGCGCCATATCGTCAAATTCTTGCCAAGTCGTTGGCGGGGCCAGCGGGTAACCGTATTCGGCTTCAAAGGCGGCCATTTCGTCGGGATCTTCCCACATGTCTTTGCGGTAGAAGATTATCTCGGTATTGGCCCAGGTCGGCATGCCGATGAAGCTGCCGCCGATTTGCGCGTCGGCTACCAACGACGCGAACAAATCATCAACGACCTCGTCGGTGAAGAGATCGTCCAGGGGCTCGGCAAAGGGCGCGAAGTGCGACATCCAGACGACATCGATCGTGGCCACATCAAAGGCGGCGCCATCCGTCGCCATTTCGGCTGTCAGACGATCAAACACGCTCCCATAGGGAACATTGACGAATTCTACGGTGTGACCGGTCTGCTCTTCAAATAGCTTGGCGGCTTCTTCTTGCAGCCAGAAACCACCTTGCTCGACCAATACGGTGAGGGTCACCGAGTCTTGCGCGCTTGCCGTCAGGGACAGCAAGAGCAAAGCGACAACAGTGAATGCGAGACCTAACTTCTTCATTATTCGCACCTTTCTTCAGGCTATGTTTTGTACAGAAAGTGTGAGCGACGCGGACCGACGCTCGGCGGACAACACTGAACGTGTCAGTGGCAATCCCAAACGGTTTTAGGGTTGATGACGCTAGCGGAAATGCGAAGAGGCGACGACGAAACCGGCGCCGTCAAACGAGGGATAGATCTTTAGGCGTTTTAGTTTCCATGCAAATATTAAGCAGCAATTTCATCGACGGATAATGGGCGATGGAGTACGCCATATGCCGCTCGTGAGGTTTGAAGATTTTCTGGAGAGACCAGACTCTCGTCATAAGTCGCAACGGAATAGGTGAAATCATAACAAGAAATGACTTATACGTGTGTCCATTCTATCTTGATTTGACATCCCTGTCAAAACAATTGTGAGCGTCAGACGCAGCCCAGGTCGGCATTTTCGTGGCGGCTCGTCCCGGCGAGCCTCAAAAACAAACAAACGCCACCCGCGTCTTGGCTGAGTGGCGTTGCATTTGTCGCGCTGCATGTAGCCCCTACGGGACTCGAACCCGTGTCTCCACCTTGAAAGGGTGGCATCCTAGGCCGCTAGACGAAGGGGCCGCGACAGCCAGGAAGCATACAGGGCTGTGACTGCAAAGTCAAGATCAGATTGCGCTATGCTGCGGACGGCGATCTCTACGAGCCGCTGACAAACCTGCTGAAACGCTCGCGATCGCCCGGGCGCGTCAAACCGAAGTTCTCGCGATATTGCAGCAGCTTTTCGATTTGGTCCGGCGGAATTGGGGCCAGTTCGGCACTGATTTGCAGCGCCCTGTGGATGATATTGGCGCAATGCTCCAGGCACTCGAGCAGATGATAGGCGCCCCACACGGAGTCCGCCACGGTAATCGATCCGTGATTGGCGAGCATGATGGCGTCGTGCTCGCGGATCAGCGCGCTGATGGCATCGCGGTTTTCTGGGCTGGCCGGCGTTGAGTAGGGCGCGGTCGGCATCAAGCCCAGCAATACAACCGCTTCCGGAATGAGGCACTGCTGGAAGTCAAAACCCGCCAGAGTCAAAGCTACCGCCGTGGGAGGATGCGCGTGCACAACGCCTAGGACGTCGACGCGCTGGCGATAACATTCCAGATGCATGGGGAGCTCTGATGTCGGTCGCAACCCATCGGTCGCTGCGTCAGGCGTATCGATGCGATCGCCGCTCGGCGAGACGATGAGCAATTGCTCCGGTCGCATGAAACCTGTCGCCAGTCCGCTCGGGCTTACCAGAATGCGTTCGGCATCGAGACGCGCGCTGATATTACCGCCGGTGGCATCAATGTAGCCCTTCTGATACATGAGTTGACCGACGCGACATATCAATTCGCGCAAATCGCGTTCACGCTGTTCCATATTCACATTCCCCAAGTTGCCTCAAATGAGACGTGATATGCTTGACTGACGGCAGAATCACTCACCGTAGTGGGAGGAACTTTTCTGCTGGGTCACGCTCTGCGTATCCTCGGCAGACTGGTCGCCGTAAAGCTCATGCCAGAGCGCTTCCATAGTCTCTTGCTCGAATTCCGCCAGCTTGCAGACATCGCAGATATAGACCTTCATATTGGGAATAACCAGCAACTGACCGTGATGCATTTCGGCGAATGTGGTCTTCTGCGGCAAGCAGCGACCAACGGTGCAGCGCGGGCAGGCGTAACCTATAGGCTTGCGATCCGTCACTTGGCGCCCCTAACTGGCGATTAATCCAACTGAAGCCAAGGGCCAGTAGCGGAAAACAACTTGCCCAACGATTTTCTCCAGCGGCACAGGTCCAAAGCGGCGCGAATCTCGACTGTTGTTGCGATTGTCTCCCATCATGAAATATTCGTCTTGCCCAAGCTGCCAAGCGTGGTCACCACAGCGCGATATTCGACAGGCTTCCTTGATATACGGCTCAGCGAGCGCTTCACCGTTAATGAAGATCTGCTGATCGCGCAATTCAACCGTATCGCCGGGCAATCCAACCACTCGTTTGATCAGCATGGTTCCGGTCGCGACCTCACTCGGCACAAGCGAATTGAACACCAAGATATCGCCACGGTCCGGCGCTCCCAGCAAGTAATGTATGCGGCTGACGACGAGGCGATCATCGCTGTAGAAAGTCGGCTCCATACTGTGCCCGTCAACCAACGAGCGTGGAATCGCCAAATCAAAAAGCACGGTTACGGCGACAACAAACACAACTGTGCTGGCGATTTCCCGAAAGAGACCCGGAATCTTCAAGCGTGGTCTAGGCAATTGTCCGGTATGACTCTTCAATTCCGTCCCTCGTTGATGGCGCGCGGCCACCGGAAGCGTCTTGCTCTGGATTTGTGAAAGGCGATATCGGCATTATATGTTTCTCGGTGTTGCACTGCAATAGACAGCGCGGCGCACTTGCGTATCGATTCGATTGACGGTCCCGCGCGACGCTGGCTCGGATTCAGTTTTCGGTTCTTGATATCGGATTGGGTTTGCGTTCGTCGCGAGCGCGGAAGCTCAAACGAATGGGCGTGCCTTCGAATTCATAAGCCGCGCGTATCTGATTTTCCAGATAGCGTTTGTAGGTGAAGTGAACTTGGTTGGGATCATTGACGTGAAACAGGATCAACGGCGGATCGGTCCGCACCTGTGAAGCATAGAGAAACTTCAGGCGCTTGACGCCTTTGGCATGAGGCGGATGTCGGTCGAGGGAGTCGCGCAGCAACCGATTGACCTCCGAAGTCGGTATGCGGAAGAACCGCCACTCCCAAACGCGGTGCGCGACTTCCAGCACTTGATGCAATCGCTGGCCCTCCAGGGCGCTGATGAAAATGACGGGCGCGTAGCGGACAAAGTGCAGGCGATCACGGATGTTCTCGATGAAGCTGTTCATAGTGAAAGCGTCTTTGTCAAGGGCGTCCCATTTGTTGACGACGATGACCAGACTCTTGTATTCATCAATGATATAGCCGGCGATATGCTCGTCTTGTTCGGTGACTCCCAGTTCCGCATCAATCACCAGCAGCGCCAGATCGGCGCGACTTATCGCCTTCATCGCGCGAATGACGCTGAATCTCTCCACGCCTGCTTCTATACGTCCTCGGCGTCTGATTCCGGCCGTATCGATCAAGGTGACGGTTTCGCCATACCAGGTGATATCTGTATCAATGGCGTCGCGCGTGGTGCCGGCGACTTCGCTGACGATGGCGCGATCTTCGCCAATGAGTCTGTTGAGCAAGGTGCTCTTGCCGGCGTTGGGTCGACCGACGATAGCGATCTTGAGGTGATCGTCATCCGGCTCGTCTTCCAGATCGACTGCTGCCGCATCCGCTGCGCGCACGACTTCGTCAAGCAAGTCGCCGACACCCAGACCGTGAATCGCGCTGATGCCGAATACGGCGGCGAGTCCCAGTCCATAGAAGTCGTAGGCCTCGTCAGTCTGTCGGATGTCGTCAATCTTGTTGGCGGCGACCAAGACTGGCTTATCCGTGCGACGGAGAATCTCCGCGATAGCCTCGTCGGCCGCGGTCACGCCCGTTTGAGCGTCGACTACGAGGATGATGAGATCGGCGCCGGCAATCGCGATATTAGCCTGTTCAATGATCTCGTCAATAAAGTCGGCGCTGCCTTCGGCCAGGGGAGATTCGTCGCGCGCCCCGGACGGTTGATAGATTTCTATGCCGCCGGTATCAATGACCTGAAAGGTCACGCCGTTCCAAAACGTTTCCCCGTAGAGGCGATCCCGGGTAGTGCCGGGGATTTCGTGGGTCACCGCCAGCCGCTCGCCGACCAAGCGATTGAAAAGGCTGCTCTTGCCAACGTTGGGACGTCCGACCAGTGCAAGTATCGGTTTGCGCGCCATCTTTTGTCACAGGCCAATCAGCTAAGCGAAGCCACGATTGTAGTCGTAACGCGCGGCTATCGAAAGGGAAAACCGGCGGCTGGGTCAGCTTCCGCTGGCGGGTGTCTCGTTTTCGCTGTCCGCGTCTTCAGCGGCGGGAGTGGTATCCGGCGAGATAATCTCTACATTGACTATCGCCGGCAGCAAGGATACGTTGTCTTCATTCAATTCGCCTTGATTGATGGCGATGTCCGGCTGCAAATCATATACCCCGGCCGCCAGTCCGTTCAAGTCTACGAGCACTTGAATATCATCTGCGGACAGTCGATCGACTTGCGCGACGGGGCCGTTGACAATTGCGGAGACCCGCTGAGGCACGATTGCTACGGAGTGCGTCTCGTCGAAGCCGATGGCGCCCACCACTATGCTGTCAATCTGTCGGCTGGTGTTGATGGGAAGCAATTCGATTGAAACCGTGACATTGTTGTCGCCGCCCATCACAAACAAGTTGTCGCCCGGCAACTGAACCGGCACTGCAATCGCAAAGCTGGACTTTCTGTCTTCGAGCGAGATGGGCACTGTAAAGAGCGTATCGGAGATATTGGCGAGCTGTTCGGGAGCGCCGCTCACGAATAGTGAAGGCGGTTCCGTGCTGATCGCGGACAGCGTATAACCGAAGGGCTGCGTGCCTACCAGAATGTTGGGCCGCACGGCGATCTGACGAATATCGTCCCGGCGCGTGATGTTAACCGACACCGTCGCATTTTGCGGCTGCAATTTGACCGCGTCCACTCGCTCGCCATCCGCGTCAACCGCGTATAAACGCAAATTGATCTCGACGGGACTTCGGCTCGACGATAAATTCAGATCGCCGCGGATATCCACGATCTCTGAAACGACGCTCGCCGCGCCGCTGACTATCACTTCATTGACATCCGAAGCGGGTTCGTCAAATCGAAAACCGAGCGGGGGTTCCGCAACGACCGCAATGGCGATTTCCTTGGGTACGGATTCTACCGGTTCCAATTCCACAGTGATTTGGGACGGTTCCGAGTGCCAGACCAGACGCCGCCTACTCCCGGATTCCGGCACGGCAACGCGAACATCCAAGGGCACGTTGTGAATGCCGGCGCCCAGCGCGCCTAATTCGGCTCGCACGACGATGTCTTCGGCGCGCCGCGATGATACCGTTGACTGTGGGCCATGTATGATAACCGCAACCTGGTTCGTTGGATTGTTGGTCATAACCGTAGCGTCGCTCGGCACAAACTGCACAGGTATCCGCAGGAATCGGCGGCTGCCAACTGGATCTGCCGATGTCACGGCGATGTACCAGACGCCGGTGGCCAATACCAGAGAGACCGCTAGCCAGAGCAGATTTCCGGCCAGATCGGATTCGCGCAATCGCTGCATCAGGGGTTGGCCTGTTGTCTGCGGCGGGTCTGCATGCGCAAGGAGACATCGTGCAGCGCCTCGCGCAGGCGCCCGGCCAGCGAAAGGCTGGTCACGGCTGTGGGACCGTAGTAGGCGTTGAGCACCAGATTGAGACGCTGGCTGTCCAGGTCCTGGATCATGCGGCCCGCGCTGGCCACAGCAACCTTGCCGGTTTCCTCAGATACAATCACGCAAAGCGAATCGCCTACCTCGCTAATGCCGATAGCGGCGCGGTGGCGCGTTCCCAAGTTTGGGTTGGGCAAGTTTCTGCTCGCCGTGATGGGAAGCACGCTGGAGGCGGACGCGATGCGCCCCGAATTGTCAATGATCACCGCGCCATCGTGCAATTCAGTGCGGGGCCAAAATATCGTCGCCAGAATCTCAGCCGAAACAACGCTATCCAGACTTATGCCGGTGCGCACATATTCGATCACGCTGCTGTTGCGCTGCAAGACGATAAGCGCGCCGTGTCTGCGCTCGGACAGCTTGATGGAAGCGGCGCAGATTTCCTCAATCACGGACGTGCGTATCTCTTCCGGAGCACGAAAGTAGGCAAATATGGATCCACGACCTACGCGCTCCAGAGCGCGCCGGATTTCGGGCTGGAATATCACGGGCACAGCGATGACCAGCGCGGTTAGGCTATTGGCAATCAGCCAGCTGAGCGCCTGCAACTGAAAGGTGGCCGCTATCGCGATCAAGCTGATCACGATAAAGGCGATGCCGCGAAACAACGTGACCGCCTGAGTGCCGCGAAATAGAAAGGTGATGCTGAAGATGAGCAGGGTGACGATGGCGATATCAGCGACGTCAGTCGGGGCGAGACTTTGGAGGACGAGTACGATTTGTTCCATTAGTGCAAATCCAACTTCGGCGAGGCGCACTTAACTGGCGCGGTGCGCCGGCCACCCGTACATATGCTAAAACCCGGATCGCCAGCCTACGTTATGGCATTCTAGCATCGTATACACGGCAACGCTGATGAATTCGCTGGTTGTTTGTGGAGTTTCGGGCCTTGAACGCCCACAGTCTGGAAGGGCGCGCTTAGCATAAATTGTGACCGCGGCGGGGCTGCTCGCGGGTATTTAGGCAAGCAGATGCGACAGTATCGCTTTCTGCGCGTGCATGCGATTCTCGGCTTGTTCGAAGACTCTTGATTGTTCGCCATCCATAACATCGTCGGTGATTTCTTCGCCGCGATGCGCGGGCAGGCAATGCAGCACAATGCTATTGGGTTTTGCGCGGGACAAGAGCGCATCGTTGACTTGAAAGCCGGTGAACTCTCCCAGTCGCTCCTGGGTTTCGTCTTCTTGCCCCATGCTGACCCAGGTGTCCGTGTAAATGACATCGGCATCGGCGACGATCGCTTCCGGACGCGTGTGCATGAGCATCGTGGTTCCGTTGCGCTGGGCGATTTCGGCGGCCTGGCCCCGAATGCGACCGTTCATCTCGTAGCCTTCGGGCGTGGCGATGCTGAAATCAACGCCAAAGTGAGCGCAAGCCAGCGCCACCGACGCGGCGACATTATTGCCATCGCCGACGAAGGCCAACTTCGTGCCCGGCAAGCTTCCGAATTGTTCGCGAATCGTCAGCATATCGGCCAGCGCCTGGCAAGGATGATAGTCATCGCTCAAGCCATTGATCACGGGAACGCGCGAATGCTCCGCCAATTGCAGCACGTGGTCGTGGTCAAAGACGCGCGCCATGATGCCCTGCACATAGCTGGACAGCACACGAGCCACATCCGGCACGCTCTCGCGCACGCCGAGACCGATCTCCTGCGGACCCAGCATGATTGCGTCCCCACCCAGGTGCTTCATCGCCATTTCAAAGGATACGCGCGTACGCAGCGACGGCTTCTGGAAGATCATGCCCAGCGTTTTGCCGCGCAAGACTGGTTGATTGCCGCCGGCGCGCCACTCCGCTTTCAGTCGCAGGGCAAGGTCCAGCAGATGCTCGAGTTCGTCGCTATCGCAATTCGCTAGATCGAGAAAATGTTTCATATTGGGTGGTTGCTTCCGGCTTGGTCACGTTCACAATGCTTGTGAAGCTAGGCAGTATATCACAGCCGCGATGGCAAGGAACTATCTGATTCCAGCGCGCTGGATCATGCTTCAGGCTCACTATCGCATTGGCCTAGATCATGTCTTCCATATCGCGCCAGTTGCGGCCAAAACTGGCGTTGGCCTGCAGGGGAACGCGGAGCGGTTTGCCGTCCGGCAAAGCAGATTCCATCGTCTCCACCACCAGCGCTTTGACTTCGGGCAGCTGCTCTTCGTTGACTTCCAGCACCAATTCATCGTGGACCTGCAGAATCATTGCGGCGTCAAAGGCTTCGCGCGCCAGCCGATCGTGGAGGTTGATCATTGATTGCTTGAGGATATCGGCCGCTGTGCCCTGAATCGGCATGTTGATGGCGGCGCGTTCCTCGGCGGCTGTGCTGCGGCGGTTGCCGTTGGATCTGATGGCAGGATAGATTCGCCGGCGACCATAGAGCGTCTCGGTATAGCCGTTGGCCCAGACGAATTCTTTGGTCGCCTTGATGTATCGTTCGACACCGGGCATGCGTTCAAAATAGGTCGAAATGAATGCTTCCGCTTCCGCCATAGACAAGTCGCTATCGCGCGCCAGCCTGAAGGCGCCCATGCCATACATCAGACCGAAATTGACACGTTTGGCGAAACTGCGCTGCTCATAGGTGACATCGTCCAGTTCAATCCCGTTAACCGCTGCCGCAGTGGCGCGATGGATATCAAGCCCCTGGTGGAAGGCGTCGATCAAGGTCTCGTCCTCGCTGATATGCGCCATGACGCGCAATTCAATCTGGCTGTAATCCACCGCCAGCAACAGATAACCAGGCGGCGCCACGAAAGCCCGGCGCACTTCTCGCCCCATTTCCGTGCGGATGGGTATATTCTGCAAGTTAGGGTTGCTGCTGCTGAAACGCCCGGTTGCGGATCCCGTCTGATTGTAGCTGGTATGCAAGCGCCTGGTGCTGGCATTGACCAGCTCGGGCAGCGCGTCCACATAAGTGCTTTTGAGTTTTGTCAATTCTCGAAACTCGACGATCTTGCTGATGATGGGATGCTCGCTGCGCAAGGCATCCAAGGTCGTGGCGTCAGTCGAGTAGCCTAGTTTGGTTTTCTTCAGACCATCCACCGGCAGTTGGAGCACCTCGAAGAGCACCGTGTTCAGCTGTTTGGGACTGCTGATATTGAACTTGCCGATCCCGCCCAATTCGTAAATCTGGTCTTGAAGATCGTTGATGCTCTGGCTCAGTCGACCGCTCATGTCTCGCAGGTAGCCCACATCCAGCGAGACTCCATGGAATTGCATATCGCCAATGATCGGCACCAGAGGCATTTCCAAATCGCAATAGAGGTTTTCCAAACCGGCGGTCTGCAGTTCCTGCCGCAACGGTTCAGTCAGGCGCCAGGTCATGGTGGCGTCCGCGGCCGCATAAGGGGCCGCCGTTTCGATATCCACCAGGTCCATCGTGATCTGGTTCTTGCCCGTTCCCAGCAGTTCAGATATCTCCGTCATTTGAATATCGAGCCGCTGCGAAACCAGCGCCTTTAGGCCGAGGAACTTGCTGATGGGATTGGTCACCCATTCCGCCACCATGGAATCGAAGCTAATCGGATTCACATTGATGCCGTGGCGCCGCAGTATGATGACATCGTAAACGGCATTGTGCGCAATTTTGGCGATTGACGGATCCTCAAGTGGTCCGCGCAGCGCATCAACCACCGAGGCCAGCGGCAGTTGGTCGCCGACAGGCTCGACGAACATGTTGATCTGCCCTTCCCCGCTGGACACCGTATGGCCGACCGGCACATAAAACCCTTGCTCGCCGTCGACCGCCAGTGAAATGCCAACCAGCTTGGCGGACATCTGATCGATGCTGGTGGTTTCAGTGTCGAAGGCTATCGTATTGGCTGCAGATAGCGCCGCCGCCAACAATTGAAGCTGGCGCTGATTGCGAACGATGATCGTTTCGATTGCTTCGTGCGCGCTAACGATGCCGGTCTCGATGTCTTCGCCATGCATGACAGCATACAGGCGGTGAAGCCGTTCGCGCAGGCTTCTGAATTCCAGCTCCGAGAAAATATCGTCCACGGGCTTAAGCGTGAAGTCTTGCCCGACGCAAGACTCCAAATCCAGCTTCATCGGCAGGTCGCAAATGATGGTCGCCAGCCGCTGGCTCAAGAAGGCCATGTCTCGACCTTCGATCAGGCGGTTGCGCACGCGTGTGCCGATTTCGTCCAAGTGCTCGTAGATGTTCTCCAGCGTACCGTATTCCTGCAGCAGCTTGGTCGCGCCCTTTTCGCCCACGCCCTTGACACCGGGTATGTTGTCGGAGCTGTCGCCCATCATCGCCTTGAGATCAACCAGCTGACCGGGTTCCAGGCCATAGCGCTTGCGGAAAGCCGCTTCATCCAGGACTTCGTCTTCGCCACCCCGCCGTGGCAATTGCACGCGAACGCGCGGCGCCAACAATTGGAGAATATCGCGGTCTCCGGTGGCGATATGCACATCAAGTCCCATGTCTACCGCTTGCTTGCTGATCGTGCCCAAGACATCATCCGCTTCCATGTTTTCCATGGTCAGCATGGGGATATTGAATGCCTTTACGATTTTGTAGATGCGCTCGAGTTGGCTGGCAAGGTCTTCCGGCATGCTTTCGCGGGTGGCCTTGTATTCGCTGTAGATCTCTTCGCGCGCGCTAAGGCCGCGATCGAAGGTCACGGCCAGATATTGGGGCTTGTGATGTTCCAGAACGTCCAACAGTGTACGGGTAAAGCCAAATACTGCGCCGGTGCTTTCGCCTGATGTAGTGGCGAATCCGCCGCGCTGCAAGGCAAAGTAATTGCGGTATGCGACAGCGTGGCCATCGATCAGGTAAAGTGTGGGACGATCTTCCATCTTGCATCCTCGCTAATGTCAATTGGTTCTCGCCGGGACGAGAGTCCGTGTCGCCCGCGCTCAAGAACGATCTGCACGCGCGAATTGCAGGAACTTGCGCAGCTCGCGCGCATCCAGCTCGCGACCGGGCTGAATAACCATATAGGCATCAGCCCACAATTCCTCCGGCAGGCTGCCGTCTTCGGAACGTATGATGCGCGCTGAGCGCTCCATCAAAGCTCGTATCAACGCTTCGGGCGGGTCGCTGGCCGGTACCTGCGCCACCAGATGGATGAATTCCTGATAGACATCCAGCCGGCGCAGCGTCCAGCCCAAGCCATTGAGTTGAACCTCCAGCCAGAACACAATCTGATTGGCCAGCGCTCGATTCAATTGCACAACAGGTTCGGCCGTCAACCAAACAAAGCCGTATGGCAAATGGCTCGATTCCGCGGCGAACACATTATCGCCGGGCGCTTGTGAGCGCTCGGATTCATGGTCATGCGTCGAATCGGATGCGCTACCGGCGCTGTCGACCTCAGCGGCCAAGGCGCGCAACAGTCGATCACCCTGCTCACTGATGGCGCTCAGCGATCGGTCCCCGGCAAATATCAGCGACAGCGTCATGTTGTGAACCGTAGCCTTGGAATAAAGCATATAGTCTTTGCCATTCCCGGGGACAGTGACAAATCGCAATCGCGCGCTGTTTTCCCCGGCGGTCCAATCTTCTCCGATGGCTTCGCGTAAAGACTTGAGCGCGTCTGGAGGCATCTCGCCAGAAAACGCGATCAGCGCATTATCACGAGTCAGCACGGTCGCTTCCGCCGTCAGATTGGTCAGCATCTGGGTCATGATTGCAGCGAGCTGCGTCACCGTCGGATCCGCCTCGTAACTGCGCAAAGGCTCTTCAACATCGCGGCGATCTACAGCAGCGGGCGTCTTCGTGTCATTCCCGTCATATTCGAAGTCAGCAGCCTCGGTCGTAGCGTCGTAATCTGGACGGTCGAAGCGCGCGGGGGCCGTCGTTTGCTGCGGCATCGCCTGCGAGCTTAGCGCCGGCAAGTCCTCGGCCAAGAATCCGGGTTCCTTGATAAATTTCTCGCTCTCTTTTGCCCAATGCGGCTTTTGTTCAGGACTCGTCGATGCCCCTATGGCTTTCGCGTCGTAGAGCGTCAGTCTTGCCAGCGAATCAAGCGTAGAATCTTGCGCGAGCGCTTCTCTCAAGGCTGTTCCAAGCGCGCCGTCATCCTCATGCGAAGCGGGCGGCACGGTGGTGTATTGATCGGATGGATCAAGCGGATTGCTGGCCAGGGCTCTGCCCAAATCACGAACAGTGGAATCTTCACTTGCTTCGGACAAGGGCGTGTCTTCATCGCGCTCGCTCGACTCGTCGCCGGAGACACTGTCTTCTGCGTGGACCGGGCGTACACGACGATAACTTATGGATTCTCCATCCGTTTGCGGTTCGATCACCAGCTCTACCGCGTCTATTGCTGCCGCGGCGCTTGGCACGCCATCGACGTCCGGATTCAACAGGCGATAAGAAGCTTGGAGGCGTCGCAAGGTATAGGAGGGCAGCGCGTCATCGCCAAGCGCTTCTTCCACCAGCGCTTCAATTTCAACCGTGTCATCGTGGAGATCGACCACCGGCAGCTTCAACGTTTGGGGCAATGCTTCGTAGATTTCCTTCAGTGACGATTCGAGCACGGGGATCAACGAGCGCGTCGGCGCCGGGATATCCACCACGCCCTGGGCGCCGAAATCACGCGCGAGCTCGCGCGCGCGCGGAGTATCGGGAGCGAGCACTACCGCAATCTCACCTTGGCGCGCGCGAATCGACTCGATCATCACGCCAGGCGCGACCGCCAGGTTTTCCACATCCAATAGCACAAGGTGATGTGGCTTGCGCCGCAGCTGCTCGACGGCGTTTCGCGCTTCTGTAACGGTGGTTACCGCATACGCGCCCAACGCTTCCAGCGCGCGCTTGCTATCGATAGCAAACTGGACATTGCGAGTGACGAGCAGAATGCGCTTGATGGCGATCGCCATTCATCTCCTCACGACAATTCTCTTTTGCATGCAAACTTTGATTGGCCGCGCCGATCACAATTCTAGCACAAGGACATAGGGCATCCAATTGCAGGGCTCAGCTTCCAGCGACCACATTCACGCCGCCGCAATCGCCATATTCGCTCGTGAAGTCGCCGCTGACCCAGCCGGTTTGGCCATCAGAGCTGAGCTGCCACCAAGTGCCATCGCTATTGCGTCCGACAATTGGCGCCAGCGCGCCGCTGCTCAAGACGGTGATGATCCGGAAGCTGGTGCTGGGTCCGGTGCGGAAATTCAAGCCCACATTGATCAAGGCGCGACAGACCCCGTCATCCGGGATGAAAGGGAGATTGGAGGGATTGGCCGGCGTGGCAATGATATCACTCAGGGTTTGGCGCACCACCACCGCAACTTCATCGGGCACGCTAACTTCAGCGCCGCGGTAAGCGCGCACGCTCAAGTCAATCGTGCCGACATCCGACGCTTGTGGCGCGTAGTTCAGGATCGCTTCCAGCGACAGATCTCCCTGGAGCGATTCTGACGAAACCGTATGCACGATTTGACCGTCGACGAAGAGTTGCACGCGGTTGACGCCAATGCTGTCAGAAGCAGAAACGGAGACCAGGATCTCCTCGCCGACGACGAATTCGTCGCCATTGCTTGGCGAGCGAATCTGGATTCGAGGGGGGCCATCGGGCGTATTTGTCGATTCGACCAGTGAGTACTGAGCTGAGCGCTGTTGGAGATTGCAGCCGCTTAGCCAGGGCATGCAGCAGAGCAATACCAGAAGCAGAAATCGGCCGCGGACTGGCCAGCGAAAGCTCACCGTTGTCAGCCCGCAGCGAATACCAGCGGGTCGGTTTGCCGCTTGACGGGCAAACGCGCTTGCATGCTCCAGGGACCGGTCCAGGTGACCTCGACCTGCGCCAGCTTGCCTTTCCAATCGCCATCCGCTTCGAAAAAGACCAGCTTGTTCTGTGGCGTACGCGCGCGCCAGCGACCCTTGTACTTGTCCTCGACCAGGACTTCCACCTGCTGACCCAGGTATCGTGAATTGATCTCGGCCACGACGCGCGCCTGCAATGCTTCCAACATCTTGTGCCGTTCACGTTTTTCTTCGTCGGGCACGTCGTCTTCCATGCGTCGCGCGCTGACCGTTTGCGGCCGAGGGCTGTATCGCGCCAGGTGCGCCTTATCCAACTTAAGTTCTTCCAGCACCCTGTAGGTTTCCATGAATTGCGAGCGGGTCTCGCCGGAAAAGCCGACGATGATATCCGTATGAATCGCCACATCGGGGATGGTCCGTCGAATCTTGCCTACCAGCCGACGATATTGATCAGCCGTGTAACCACGGCGCATGCGCGCCAGCACGGTATCATCGCCGGCCTGAATCGGTACTTCAATATGCGGCATCACGCGCGGCAATTCGGCGACCGTATGCAAGAGTTTATCTGTCATCCAGTTGGGATGGCTGGTCAGAAAGCGAATCCGTTCGATGCCGACCTCGTCAGCGACGTCATGAGTGACACGCAGCAGATCGGCCAGGTCGGGACCATCGGGGATATCCTTGCCATAACGATCGACAATCTGGCCCAGAAGCGTCACCTCTTTCACACCCTGCGCCGCCAGACTGCGGACGTGCGCCACGATTTCGCCGACGCTGCGGCTGCGCTCGACCCCGCGGCGGAAGGGAATAATGCAGAAGGCGCAGGCATGCGAACAGCCGTAAACAATCGGCACGTGAGCGCTGACCAACTGGTCGCGCTCGTGCAACGGCAGGACAATCTCGCCATCTTGAAGGGCGTCGCGATCTTGACGGGCGCGCGCCTCCAAAGCCAGGACATCCCTCTCATCCATGCGCTCCTTGAGAAAACTGACCATGGGCGACGGATCTGAAGGCGGCATAAACACATCGACGTAAGGCAGCCGCTGCCGCATCCAGAGCGGATCGCGAACCCCGACCATGCAGCCCATCACGCCGATCACTTTCTCCGGATGCGCCTCCTTGACTTTGCTCAACAGCTGCAGACGGCCCAAGCCCTTGTCCTCGGCGCTTTGCCGAACGACGCAGGTATTGACCACCATGATGTCGGCGTCGTCGCCATTTGGGGCCGAGCGGTGACCAAGTTTCTCCAGCTCGGACGCCAACAGCTGCGAATCTGCGACGTTCATTTGACAGCCAAGGGTCCAGACGTGGTATGTTTTGCTCATGAGCTTCGTTTCTTCATGTCAATGGCCGCCATTGTAGCGAAGCCGCCAGACCTGGTCAATGTAGCTTCGCCAGGGCCAGCCTTCGTCTGCGTGCGCCGGCTGCAACTAAGCCCAAACGATCTTATGAGGCACGAATGATGAGTGCAGATACGGATGATATGGCAGGACACGCACCGAAAAACCGACATTTCCCGTGGTTTGATAGGTATGCTGGGTTCGAAAAGTATAGACGCCGTCGCCGTTGGAGTCCGCGATCGTCATGTCAATCGATTGCCCTTCGCGAATGTTGCCGATGGAATCCAGCATGCCGAAATAGAGCTGAACCTTGACATCCGGGGGCTGCAAATTGCCAAGTCGAACGACGGCGCGGATTTCCGTACAACTGCCGATTTCGACATCTCCTGATGCGATATCCACGTCCAGAACCGTGACATCCGACCAGACGCGATCCAAATCTTCGCGCCAATTTGCAAATGCCGACGCCCCGGCAAAACCGTTACAGCGCATGTCTTGAATGACCTGAAAACTCGGCAAATAGAATTCCTCGGTGTATTGCTTGACCATCCGATGCGTATTGAAGCGAGGCGCCAATTCCATCATGCTGCGCTTGACACGACGAATCCATTCGCGCGGCAAGCCGTCTCGCGCCTGCTGATAGAAGAGCGGAACGATGTCTTGCTCGAGCAAATTGTAGAGCGCCTGACTTTCGATGTAATCCTGGTGCGCCCAATCGTCCTCGCCGTATTCTTCTCCGTGTCCGATTGACCAGCCGATGTCATGTCGATAGGCTTCGGCCCACCAGCCGTCGAGAATGCTGCAATTCAAGCCGCCGTTGTATATCACCTTCATGCCGCTTGTGCCACTGGCTTCCTTGGGCCGGCGCGGATTATTCAGCCAGATATCGACGCCCTGCACCATGTAGCGGGCGACGTTCAAATCGTAGTTTTCCAGGAACACGAAAGAATCGCGGAAATCGTGATCGCGCGCGACATTAACGATCGTCCGGATAAACTCTTTGCCCTCGGCATCGTGTGGATGCGCCTTGCCCGCGAAAATAAACTGCAAGGGGCGTTCGCTGTCGGTAACCAGTTTTCGCAGCCGGCCCAGATCGCGGAAAATCAGCGTCGCCCGCTTGTAAGTGGCGAAGCGCCGCGCGAAGCCAATCGTCAGGGCATCGGGGTTCAAGACTTCGTCGGCTTCTTCTATCGCCGTTTGCGATACGCCTCTTCGCTGCAATTGCTCGCGCAGGCGATCGCGCGCGAAGGCCACCAGCCGTTCCCGGCGCCGGACGTGCGTTCGCCATAATTCGGCATCCGGAATGGTCCGCACGCCTTCCCATACATCGCGGCGCGATTCTTCCGTGCGCCAAGCCGGATCAAGATAGCGATCAAATAGCTGCGCCATTTCTTGGCTGACCCAGGTTTGCACGTGCACGCCGTTGGTTATTGCGCGGATCGGAACTTCGTGAACGGGCACGTTCGGATATACCCACTGCCACATCTGCCGCGATACCGAGCCGTGCAGGCGCGCCACGCCATTCGAGCCAGACGAGAGATTCAACGCCATGACCGACATCGAAAACAATTCATAGTCGCCCATGTTCTCGCGTCCGAGATCAATGAAGGCATCGCGGGAAAGGCCCAGCTGATGCATGTAATCCGTGAAATGCTCGTCTATGAGATCGAATCCGAAGCGCTCATTCCCCGCCGGCACCGGCGTGTGAATAGTGAAAACGCTGCTTGCCGCCGTCAGCGCCCGGGCTTCCTCGAAACTCAATTGCCCCTCATGCATAAAAATGCGCATCCGCTCCAGCAAGAGAAAGGCCGAATGCCCTTCATTCATGTGATAGATATCGGCTTCAATCCCCAAGGCGCGCAGGGCGCGCACACCGCCTATGCCCATCAGGATTTCCTGGCGGATACGCGTTCGGTGGTCCCCTCCATACAGGCGATCAGTCAAGTTGCGATCTTCCAGCAATTCATTGTCTTCGATATTCGCGTCCATCAAGTAAAGCGATACCCGCCCAACCTGTACTTTCCAGATCTGCGCGTAGAGTTCCCGACCGGGCATTGGCACGCTGATCTTCAGGGGCCGACCGGCGTCGTCGGTTTGCAGGCTCACCGGCAGGTTCACGTAATCATTGATGGGATACGATTCCTGCTGGTAGCCGTCGGCGTTAAGGTATTGCTGGAAGTAGCCCTCCTGATACAAGATGCCTACCCCGACCAAAGGAATATTCATGTCGCTGGCGCTCTTGAGGTGGTCTCCGCTCAATACACCCAAGCCGCCTGAATAGTTTTGCAGGCACTCGGTCAGGCCGAATTCCATCGAGAAATAGGCGACGGTTGGATGCTGTTCGAGGTTGCCGTATTGATTTGCATACCAGGTATCGGACGCCTGCATGTATTCGTCATAGGCGCGACACACGCGGGCATAATGCGCCATATACGAGCTATCACTCACCAGAGCGTTCAGGCGCTCCTGGCTCATCAGCCCAAGCATCCACTCCGGATTATGCTGTGTTTTCTCCCAAAGATCGGGGTCCAGGCGGCGAAACAGAGCAATGGCGTCGTGGTCCCAGGACCAACGCAGATTGTAGGTTAATTCATGAAGCCGTCTGAGTTGTTCGGGCAATTTGGGCGCGACCTTAACTTGGGCTATCGGTTGTACCATGGTTGCTACTCCGTTGCTGCATTGTTATCCGGCAAAGGCGCGGTCAGGTCATTGTAGCCGCTAATTGTCAACTATCTACAGCAATTGTATGAAAGATTGGCGCGCCCGTCATCTGCGTTCAGCCGAACCTGTTGGTCTTGCCAGGCTGCGCTTTGTGTACGGCGCTCTGGCGCCTAGCCATTTCTTACAACAAATCGTAAGCATTCGTTGGGCAGTCAAGCGCTGTCGCTACAATCCACAATTACATTATGATAAGATGAGAGCGTCGCAATTTTACTGGTTGAGCATGCTACACAGCTGGAGAGGACAGATGCTTAAGAAACAGTACTTGAAAGGCAAGGAAGTCTGCAAGGTGACCTTCTACACGGCGCCGGAACTAGAAGCGGAAAGGGTCGTGCTAGTGGGGGACTTCAACGAGTGGAGTGAATCCGCAACGCCTATGAAAGCGTTGAAGGATGGTCGCTTCAAAGCGACGGTCAACTTGCCGCGCGACAGTTCATACCAATTCCGCTATCTAATCGATGGCAGCGAATGGCATAACGATTGGGAGGCGGATCTCTATGTGCCCAATCCTTTCAGTGGGGATAACTCAGTAGTAGAGGTATAAGTCTGATGCTGAAGAAGCGTTACCTCAAGGGCAAAGGCGTCGTCCAGGTTACGTTTTATACAGCCGCAGCACTCGATGCCAAACAAGTCTGTCTGGTCGGAGATTTCAACGAGTGGGACGAATCGGCGACGCCGATGCAAGCGCTTAAGGATGGACGCTTCAAGATTGTGCTGGAGTTGGAGCCGGAACAAGTATACGAATTCCGCTACCTGGTTGACGGATGCGAGTGGCACAATGACTGGGAGGCGGACGAATACGTTTCCAATCCCCATGGCAGTGACAATTGCGTCGTTTGCACGTGATAGCAGCGAACAGGTCTCCCAGAAGGAGACCTGTTTCTTTCTCACACTTTAGCAAATCGCTCTCAATAGGACCTGCGCGATTTGTGATTTCTCAGTGGAAACTATTCAACGGGCGCCATCGGCGGTTCAGCCATTGGCTTGGTCTCGCCACGCCGCCAACGCCTCGATCTCGTCCTGGTCAATTGGAACGGCGGTCATTCTGATCAGGTGCGCCGCGCCCGCCTCCACATAGGCATCAAGCTGTTCCGGCGCCACGCTATCGTTGTTGGTAAGAGAGACTGTGCGCTCGATATCGGCGGGATTGCGACCGAGTTCGCGGCACCAGTTGTCCAGTACACGGTTCTTGTGCGCGTAGGTATCCGGCGGCCCAAATCCGTTCCAAAGGTCAGCATGCTGCGCCGTGAGCTTGAGGGTCACCTTCTCGCCACCCCCACCAATCATGATCGGAATAGGATTGCGCACCGGAGCCGGGATTTCCTTTCCCATACGCGTTTTGATCACGGGCAGCGCCGCCGCCAGGTCACGCAGACGACTGCCTACGGTGCCAAATTCATATCCGAATTCCACGTAATCTTTTTCGAACCAGCCGGCGCCGATGCCCAGTATCAATCGCCCATGGCTGATATGATCCACGGTATTCGCCATATGCGTTAACAGGGCCGGATTGCGATAACTGTTGCAGGTCACCAGCGTCCCGATTTCGACGCGTTCCGTTAACGCGGCCATCGCCGTCAACAGCGTCCAGCCTTCAAAATGGTTGCCTTCGCCTTCGCCATACAGCGGGAAGAAATGATCCCAATTCCAGACGGAGTCCACGCCGAGCGCTTCGCAGGCCTGGACCGACTCCGCAAATTGGTCGTAGCTAACACGCTGCGGGTGCAATTGCACGCCGACCTTAATCTTGCTCATCACTTTAGCCTTTCAACTTTGATTTGGAAGAAACACTTTCGTTCTGCGAGAAATGAGGCGCATAGGCGCGTTCTGCAGGCGTCCGCGCGATTATTTCTTGGACCGGCTGGTAATCTGGACATCGCTGCCAGCTGGGACGGACATATCGGCAAAGCGCGAAAAATCTTCGTGCGTGCAATCCGCGCCGACTATCGAACCGGCGCCGATCCTGAAACCCGGCGGAATCCGAGCGTTCTTGCCCACGCTAGTGATCTTGAGATCCCCGATATCCTGCCATGATCCGACCCGCGCGTCCCGGCCGATAACAGAAATCTTATCGATCAGCGCGCGCTCGATGACCGCGCCGGTTTCCACATAAGCATCATTAAGAATCACCGATTCGCGGATAACGGCGCCCGGACCCACAAACACGCCGGGTGAAAGAATCGATCGCTCGATAACGGCGCCAGCGCCGATCACGGAACCATCGGTAATCATGCTGTCGATAATCTGCGTGCCGTTGCCGATGCGTACCGGCGGGCGTTCCTCGCTACGCGTGTGGATCACCCAGGTGCGGTCATTTAGATTGAGCGACGGCGGGCTGGACAGCAGGTCCATATGCGCTTCCCAGTACGCGTCGACGGTGCCCACATCAATCCAGTAACCGCCATAGGGATAGGCGAAGACGTTCATGCTGGCCTCTACCATTTTGGGCAGCACATTGTGACCAAAGTCGTGCGCGGAAACCGGGTCGGACTGGTCTTCCAGTAATACACGCTCCAGCACATCATAATCGAAAACATACACGCCCATGTTGGCCAGATTGCCCGGCGGGTTTATGGGCTTCTCTACGAAGTCCGTCACACGATAATCATGATCGGTATCGACAATGCCAAAGCGGCTGGCTTCGTCGAGAGGCACGCGTATGGTGCATACCGTGGCATCCGCGCCTTTATCGCGATGGTATTGCACCAACATATCGTAGTCCATCTCGTAGATATGATCGCCGGAGAGAATCAGCACAAATTCCGGGCGGCCCTGACGCACAAAATTCAAGTTCTGCGCGACTGCGTCGGCGGTGCCGGCGTACCAGTCAGTATCGAAGCTGCCTTGATAGGGCTGCAACATGCGCACACCGCCGGTGAACGAACGATCCAGATCCCAGGGGCGCCCCTTGCCGATATGATCATTCAAACTATGCGGTCGGTATTGCGTCAAAACCAGCACATCAAAAACGTTGGAGTTGACGCAATTGCTCAAAACGAAGTCAATAATGCGATACTTGCCGCCGAAGGGTACCGCCGGCTTGGCGCGCTTTATGGTCAAAACACCCAAGCGAGTGCCTTTGCCTCCCGCCAAAATAATAGCCTTAATCTTCACCGTATACTCCCCTATTCGCCAATCTTGATCCGCGCTTGCTGATACAAGTCTCGATACGCTCCAGCGCTTTTGTCCCAGCTGAAATCCAGGGACATGGCGCGCTGCTGCATACGTTTCCAGGCGGCGGGCCGCTGCTGATAAACATCGAGCGCCCAATTCAGAGTACCTTCTACCGCCTCCGCCTCCTGCCAATCGAAGACGAACCCGGCGCCAGTCTCGGCATCGGCATTGTCATAATTCTCCACAGTATCCGCCAGGCCGCCAGTCCTGCGAACGAGAGGCAGCGCGCCGTAGCGCATGGCCATCATTTGCCCCATGCCGCAGGGCTCGAAGTGGCTGGGCATCAAGAAGAGATCGCAGCCCGCATAGATTTGCTGCGCAAGCGCGCCATCATAATTGAGGAAAGCCGAGACCTTGTCCGGAAAGTCTTGATCGAGTTGCCAGAAAGCATATTCCAGGTCGCTCTCGCCTGTACCCAAAACTACCAGCTGAGCATAACGCGAGCCCAATACCTTGCGCAGGGCGGGAAGCGCCATATCAAATCCCTTTTGCGCGGCCAAACGACTCACCACACCGATGAGCGGAATCTCCGGCTTGATCGGCAGCCTGGCGTACGATTGCAGATGGCGTTTGTTTAGCGGACGTTTGGCGTCGAAATTTTCGCTGTCAAAGTTCTCGAAAATATACGGATCGGTCTGCGGGTCCCAGAATTCTGTATCCAGCCCATTGAGGATGCCGCGCAGGTCGTCGCCGCGGAGACCGATCAAGGGCGCCAATTCGTAGCCGGCGTAGGGATACTTGATTTCCTCAGCATAGCGCGGACTCACGGTGGAGATCATATCGCTGTAACCAATGCCGATCCCGAGCAGATTGTCCGTCAAATCGTAATAGACCAGTTCGGGCAAATGACGCCCGTGCACACCGGCCTGATACAAAAACCCGCCGGCGTGATTGCCTTGATAGGCGATGTTGTGGATCGAAAGCACGGTCGCCAGCGTGGCCCACCCGGCGCCGCTTCCATGTTCCTTGACGAGGAAAGGCAGCAGGCTGGTATGCCAATCATTGACATGCAAGACATCCGGGAACCAGCCCTGATGTTCACCCAGGTGCGCCAAGGCGGCCATCAGCGCCTGATTGAGATAGACGAATCTTTCCATATCCCATTGCCAATGGCTGTAAACTTCTCCTTCCAAGCCGAAATACGGGGACGATTGCAGGAAGTAGAAGGTGGTTTCGTCATATTCGCAGACGTAAATCGACACGTCGTTCGATCCAAGCCGATGATGAAAATCGAAGGAGAACAGGTGATCAATGTCGTATTCATAGTGGTCGATGAATCCGTATCCGGGAATGATGACGCGAGCATCAACATCCAGGCGGCCCAACGCCCGTGGCAGGGACCCAACAACATCTGCGAGACCGCCGACTTTGGCAAATGGCGCCGCCTCCGCGCTGGCCAACAAAACCTTCATAATGATGACTTATCCGTCTCTAAAGGCATCGGCTGCGATTGTAGCTTAACTTCGAGAGCATGAGTACAACCACTTGCCTTGCCGCGTTGCCAGCAACCAGGCGCTATGCTAGTATTCCCATTATGATTGCTTCAGGCGCTTTGCCACCAGCTAGACTGCGCGGCCGTTTTTCAGTCGCCGCCAGATTTCCGCTTCGCGAAACATCTTGGGCTGGCACGAGAACCCGATGATTCAAAGGCAGCGTCCCACTCGGCGGATATCGTTCTTGCCGCAGATCATTTTCCTGATACTGACGTTCGTCACTGCAGTCAGCGGCGTATATGTCGCGTTGCGTCTCTTCGGTTTCGAACGCGATTCAACGGAAATCCCCGAGATCATCACCATCGAGATCATCATTACTGCGACGCCGGCGCCAACACCGTTGGGGGGTTTCGAACAACCGAGCAATCTCAGCGGCCAGGTCAACCTGCCCTCCGATATCGCCGCCGACGTCAGTGGCGCCGTTTCCACCATTGACGCCGCCCGCATCGGCGCTGTTGACGTCATTCTGCTCACCCCAACGCCGGAAACTGCCGGTGATTTCTTGCCGGACAATTGTCTTCTGCATGTGATGCAGAGCGGCGACACCCCCTTTGGCGTGGCCGATCGCTACGGAGCTGACCGAAACCTGCTGCTCTTAGCCAACAATCTGACCGTCGAATCGTCCGTGAGGCTACAGGTTGGCGACGAACTGATCGTCCCGCTCGAAGGCTGCAATATCGCTGGCGAAACCGGAGATAATCCAGCTTTCGCTGCGGCAATCGCCACGCTTGACCCGAACATTATTGACATTGAACTTGTAGCCTACGAGGGCCTGGGCGACATTACTTCGGAGGTCATTCGCCTGCGCAACAATGGCGCGCAACTGAATATCACCAATTGGACCTTGAACGACGCTTCCGGCAATAGTTATGTTTTCCCGGAGCTCCTGCTCTTCAATGATGCTGAAATCAACCTCTTCACTCGCAGCGGTCGGAGCACCGGTTACGCCCTGTTCTGGGGCAAGGACGACAGCGTATGGCAGCTGGGCGAGCAGATCACCATCAGCGACGCCGGCGGTCAGGTCCGGGCGACGCTGACCTTGTTACTCCAATGATGCCGGACGGGGACCAGGAACCTTGTCGCAATCCAAATGGGACAACATAGTCGAGCAACTGCTGCGGGATACGATCGGCGATGGCGATATTTCGCGATTGCCCGGCGCCGGCAAACCCCTGAAGCTGGCAGACGATAGCCTCACTCCGCCGGACTTGCGCGCGGCTCACAGAATCATGCGCGACAACGCCGTGACGCCGGATTGGATCGCCGAAGGACGCCGCCTGGACCAACTCGAAGCCAGCTTGCGTCAGCAGATTCATGAGCGGGGTACGCGCCATACGCGGGAGCGGAAACGCGCATCCGCATCGGGCGATTCGGGCAGGTCAATTGGCGCGGAAAAGTCGTGGCAACGGTACGTAGAAGCATATCTAGCGCGAGTCGAGCGTTATAACCGCGACGCGCTGCTATACAATTTGAAAGTTCCGCATGGCATCAAGCACAAGCGAATCCTCAAGGGCGAGGACCTCATCAAACGCTCGCTGCAATCGCAACATTGAATGACGGGGAATTAAGCTTAAGCAGTCTCGGTTGGATTGGATTCTTCTGCTGATTCCTTGGCGCCCTGCTGCAGGCCCTTGCGGAAGTTGGCTACGGCTGATCCCAGCTCACCACCGATGCGCGACACGCGGCCAACGCCAAACAGCAGCACTACGATTATGAGCACGATGAAGAGTTCGGTCGGACCTAGATTCGGCATAATTGCATCCTGTTTGCCATATTTGAAGTCAGGTCAAGTATAACACGCTTTGCTCAGAATTCGACATTCGATAAAACCGTGACCGATTCGACAGAATCTACGGGACCCGTTGCAGAAGCTAGATCCAGGCTGTCGGCGCCCGAACCACGGTCAGAATCGAAGCATGCTATAATGCGCGCAAGCTGAGCTTGTGCCGAGAGCGCTCATGCATGACACCAGTGAATCTTTGCTGCGCAGCATCCCCATATTCCAGAATCTGAATTCGTCGCATCTGAAATCGATTAGCGCGGCCTTGGAGCTGCGCAATTACCAGACCGGCGAAGATATTTTCGCGCAAGGTCAGGCTGCGAATGAACTTGTGATCGTATTATCGGGCGCGGCGCTCCTCTTCAGAACCAACGACGACGGCAGCCAGGAACCACTGGCGACGCTCAAAGCCAATCAATTTGTAAATCAGGAATCGCTCTTCAGTGATGTAATTCATTCGGCGAGCTTGCGCGCGTCTCAACCGGTCTCCGTTGCCGCGCTCGCGCGAAATCGATTCGACCGACTGCTCCGCCAAGACGAAGGCCTGCGCAGTGCCCTGGGAATGGCGCCTGAAGCTGAAGCTCGCCAAATCAGCCCGCAGTTTGCTGAACAGCGCGAAGACGAAGAAGTCTTGATATTCACGCATCGTCATTGGTGGTCATTCTTGCGGTCGGCCTGGCTGCCGCTCTTGGCCATGCCGATCTTGTGGATGGCGGCGCTCGTCATTCAGACCCACCTGATTACGGCGCTGCTACTCGCGCTGTCACTTTTGCTGCCCGGCCTGATGATCATTTACTTCGTAGCTGAGTGGCGTAATGACGCGCTGATTGTGACCGACCAGCGCATCATTAGAATCGAGCGCACAATCTTGGCAATGCACAAACAGATCACTCAAGTAGGCCTGGAAAGCGTGCACGAGATCAACTTTGAATACCCGTCTTACGATCCCTTCGCGCGCATTTTTCGTTATGGCAGTCTCATCATCAAGACGGCCGGCGCGCAAGGCAATCTCAAGCTGGACTTGATCCCTAATCCAGAGCAATTCCAGAAGCTGATCATCGAAGATCGCCAATTCTTCGAGCAACGGCAGGCGCAGCGTCATCAAGAACAGGTGCGCGCGGAGCTGCAAAAGTGGCTGGCCGGAGAGAATTCGGAAGAAGACGAACTCGCGAGCGCATCCGTCGATGATGGCCCGCCCAAACCGATACCGGGTACGAATGGCTATTTGAGTACGCGCATCGTCATGAATAACGGCGATATCGTCTTTCGCAAGCACATCAGTGTCTGGGCGCAGCATACGTTCATCCCGCTGCTGGTAATTCTGACTGCCGCGACAGGCTTGCTGCTGACTTTCACGCTCGTCGGGAACGACCTGCGCATCGTGACCTTCCCGATCAGCATGGTCGCGTTGTTGTTCGGCTGCGTCGCCTATTACTGGCTCGACTGGGATTGGCGAAACGATATCTATGTGATATCCGATGACACGATCACGCTGGTGCACAAGCGACCGTTTTTCTTGCAGAATCTGCGCGACCAGATCTTGATGGAGCGGATTGACAATGTCGAATCGGTTACCACGGGATTCTTCGCCGCGCTGATGAAATATGGCGACGTTCGCATGTCATTGATCGGCGCCGATGAACACAAGCTCTTTCAAAAGGTGACGAATCCGCAGGCGATCCAACAGGAGATTTCGCGCCGTCAACACAACAAGGCACATCGCAAGGCTCGCTATGACGCCGCGCAGCAGCGCCAGATACTCGGCGAATATTTGGGCGCAGCCAATCTCGCGACGCTCCAGCAAGCCGCGGCAGACACCGCCACTGCCTCGACTGTCATGCCGCCGAATGACGATGCAACGATTGATAGCGGCCGAGCGACGCACAATCACGACCGCAATCGACCGCCAAGACTGCCGCGCAAACTGGCCTCTCAAACTGCGGCGTCGAGTGACCAAAACACGCGATTCCAACGCGAGAGGGAGCGCAGCAGGCCGCGGCGCTTCCGCGCGGATTCCGATTGAATTGGGTTGCGGTGGGATGCCTGGCTGCGCTCACAGATCAAGACGCATATGCCATAAGTCTCGCTTGACCTTAAATTGATAGTAGGTCAGCAATTCATTGACGGCATCATCGTCTCCCGGATGTTCAATCATGATCGTAGAACGGGGAAAACGATCCAGCACATGACCGAGCAGCGCTTCGGCATAAGGACGATGTTCGATTGAAGGTGACGTAAACAGGCGCAGTCGCATCGTTCTGCTGCTTACCAGGCTCTCCAACCAACAAGACGCCACGATCTGGTCGGACGCTTTGTCGCGAATGATTAGCCTTTCCGTGTGATTCAGAGACAAAAGACTCAGCAGACGTTTCCATGGCCGGATGCGGAAGTACGATTTGTGTAGCGGCTTCAGCCAACCCAGCCCGCCGCGCGAATTGGGACGGGCCGCTTGCGCCAGCGCAAACTCGGCTTTCCACTCATTCGGCCGCAAACGCGCAATTTGCAGCCCGTTATCTTCAGCCGCGGGCCCCTTGATGAAGCCGCTGCGCTGCCAGTTGCGCCAGGTCCGTTCGTACATAAATCCTTGACGTTCATACAGTCGCAAGGCGGCGTAATTGTCTCGATTGACCTGCAAAATCACTTGCCGGCCTCGTCGTTTGGCGATCATGTCCACCGCGGCATCTACCAGGTCGCCGGCGATGCCACGCCTCTGAAAAGCCGGATGCACACCGATATTCGCCAGTATCCACGCCGCGCGCATATCCTTGGGATAACCTGAGGGATAAACCGAGACATTGCCAACCAATCGGCCGTCAGCGACATAAACAAAGCCCATGCTGATGCCCAGCATCAATTCATTCAGACGCGACAGCAAATGCAGCCCATGTCCAACGTGACTGAGATAGCGCATCTCGCGAATCGCCGATCGGCCGCTGCTATCCATCGAATCGGCGAAGACCAGTTCAATTAGGTCCGCCAGCGGACGCAAATCCGTTCGCAGATTTACCGGACGCAAGCCATCGACCAACGGCGGCGATGCAGTCAGTTGCGTCGTGCTTAATCCTGTCACAGACCCTATCCAGAGAACAAACTTGAATTAAGCCTAATCCCGCCAACATACCTTGTCAAGCAGGCCGGAATCCTTGCCGCGAACGGACGCTGCAGTTTTGCGTCAAGTCACCGCTTTCGATACGGCTGTGTGCCGACAGCGCAACGCAATCTTGTGAATTCCAGCGTTATCGTTTAGAACAGTAGTTGCGCGAAGATTCTTGTCGGACCGCGTCTCTACGATGCGGCGGCGCCGAGAAACATTGACCGGCGATGCCATTAGAAGACGACTTCGCGTTCAATCGTCCCATCCAGGAGCAGTGAATGTCGTACAGACCCATCGGTGGAAGGCGCAATCGCAGCGCTGCGTGGCAATGGGCGATCATCGGTTTCATTCCGGGATTATTGTGCGGTCTCAGCGTCATGATCGGCATTGCGCTGGAAGGCACGCTGCTGGAATTCTTCGTTCCCACGCCGGCGCCACAGGTCGTGACAACACTTGTGCACGTGGTTATGACTGCGACCGAGGACCCCAACGCGCCGACCGCAACACCCTGGACGGAGGTTCGCGTGGTGACGGCGACGCCCGTTCCGGCGCTGGTTGCCGGCGGCTTGAGTTCGGTTGTGGTCGCGCAGCCGACCGGCGTCAGTCAGCAAGCCGGCGGCCCAGGCTCCGTAGCGGTACAGACCACGCCGCTATCCGCAGCGGGGACAAGCGACTCCGGTCAGCCCTTGCTGTCGCCGACAAGTCAGATCCCCGAAATCCTGCAATTGTTGCGTAGCCTGGCGGTATCGGTGCCGGGCGGCGCGTTTACCATGGGCACATTGCCTGGCGAAGTAGTGCAGGCCATCGAAGAATGCCGCGTTCGTGATGGCGGCGCCTGCGAAGCGGCTTACGCTGAAGACTCCTATCCCGCGCATCCGGTCACGGTCGATCCCTTCTTGATGGAAACGACCGAAGTCTCATTCGAGCAATTTGTCGCCTTCCTCAACGTGCGCGGTCCGGGCTTTCACTTGAACGGCTGCGATGGTTTCCCCTGCGTTCAAACCAAGAACGAATCGGCCGACGCGGTGATCACGTTTGACAGCGCCAATTACAGCATCGGCGGGACGCTGGCCCAGCATCCGGCCTATGGCATAACCTGGTACGGGGCTCGCGAGTATTGTGAAACCATCGGACGCCGCCTGCCCAGCGAAGCCGAATGGGAGCGCGCCGCGCGCGGCGATGATGGGCGCACTTATCCTTGGGGAAATATCTGGGACAACGCCCTGGCGAAAACCAATCGTCCTCTTGATACCCCACCCGGTTCCTACCCGGTGGCCAGCTATCCATTGGGCGCCACAGAAACTGGAATTCACGACCTGGCGGGCAACGTGGCCGAATGGGTGAGCGACTGGTATAGCGCCACCTACTATGAATCGCTGAATGCGCAGGGTACAGCCGTCAATCCAGCCGGTCCGGTCACTGGCCTGGAGAAAGTGCTCCGCGGCGGATCGTGGAACAGTGTGCCGTTCTTTAGCCGATCGGTGCACAGACAATCCTGGGATCCGGCGGGAAGCCAACGCTGGATCGGTTTCCGCTGCGCCGCCGATGTCGCGGAAGCGTCGCCGGTCGCTTCATCGGGTTTGAATCCGGCGACGCTCGGTGTCAATGTGCCCGAGGCGCCTCCAGAGGAGACCCCGGCGCCCAATGCGCAACCGACCCAGCCACCGCCTCCGGAAGCCAATCAAGAGGCCGATACCGTTGCCTCAAACTCCGATGGTTAGTCCGGACGAGGAAACTGAAATGGACGGCGAATTTGTTCTGGTAGTCGGCTCGGCTGTGCTGGAAATCAGTGGCGAAGCTGAAGGTCGTTTGCGCAGTGGAGCGCGCCAATTCGGGACCGTCCACCGGACGGCAGGCGGTGTCGCGCGCAATGTAGCTGAAAACCTAGCGCGCCTGGAGATCGAGACAACTTTCCTGTCCGCCGTCGCCGATGACGAATTTGGAGAGCGTTTGATCGCGCAGTCGACGCTCGCCGGCGTCGATTGTAGTCATGTCCTGCGCGTCAGCCAAGCGAGAACAGCGACATCGCTGATCTTGCGTCAATCGCCGAGCAAGGCAACTCGTCTGGACGATTTCAAGATTGTCGATTTCATTGATTCCGATTATTTGATGGAGCACGAGTGGCTCTTCGAAAACGCCGCGCTGATCGTCATTGACGCAACTTTGAACGAGGAGGCGCTGGACACCTTGTTTGAACTGGCGGCGCTCAATGACGTGCGCGTTTGCGCGGATCCCACCTCGCCACTGATGGCTGCTCGATTGATCAAGTATATCTCTAACCTCTATTTGGTCGTTCCCAACGCCAGTGAAACTGTGGCGCTCTGCCAACTCGATGAACCGGCGACCCAGCGCGACGAGGCGATATTCACGGCGCAGGCGCTGGTCAACATGGGCGCCGACATCGCTGTCGCCACGCTGGGCGAGCAGGGGCTGGCTTATGCCGATAGCAGCGGCGGCGGCTATATCCGCGCCATTCACACGAACGTGGTCGATACTTCCGGCGCCGGCGACGCGCTGTCCGGCGCGGTCATTTTCGGCCTGCTCAACGGCGTACCGATCGACGAGGCGATGAGGCTAGGCGTCGCGGCAGCCTCGCTCACGTTGGAGAGCGCGCAGACTGTTTTGCCCACGCTCTGTCAAGAACTGCTATACGATGAGCTGTCGGTTTGAGGCGATATGTCGTTTATCCGTGGGCAAGCTGCTGTCAAGTGAGCGACTCAATAGACGCGAATCTGACGACTGGCGACGAATTTAGCTTTATCAGGCCACGGGATAACGATCCAGCACCCAGCGCAAGATCAGGAAATGCCCAACCAGTCCGGCGAATTCGCCGTACCGCAGCAGGGTATCGTTAACTAGAGTTGCGCTTTTCAGACGGCTATCGAAGTCAAAATAGTGGCAGACCGCGGCTTGTAAAGCGACATCGTTGTGACTGACGAACGGATAACGGCCCAGAGCGCGACCCAGCACATTCGCCGCCGTCCAGTGACCTACGCCCTTAATCGAAACCAAGAAATCATAAGCCGACTGCGTCTCCATTGTCGCCAGGCCCTCCAGGTCCAGCGCGCCCGCCGCGACCTCCTTCGCCAGTCGAATGATCAGGTCGATACGCCCGTTGGTGATCTTCAGCGGCTTCAAATCTGCGCGCGTCATTTTCGCCAGCGCGCCGGACGAAGGAAACCCATACACGCATTCATCGGCTGTGGCTGTTTCCTCTGCCAGCATGCGCAGTAATGTCTGTTGGCCGCGCAGGGCGTTCTTCCAGGTGATATGCTGCTCGATGATCAAGGTTATCAAGGCTTCGAATACCGTCTCTGTGCAGAACAGCGGAAAGCCAGACACCGGCGCAATGATCGGCCGCAGGCTCGCGTCGCCGGCGGCGAAATCGTAGAATTCGCTGAGATCGTGATGGATGCCCAATACGCGTTGTGATGATTCAGAAACACGACCAGCGGTATCGTGACACCCATCGATGACGATCGCTCCGCCCGCTTGCCGATACGAGAACAGCTGCCCCGCGGTGACGCGCCACAAACGATTATCACGGACGATCATTCGCGCCGGATGGGCGATGCGCCTGACGAAATCCAGCAATAGTTCAAATCGATAGCGATGAGGCGGCAGAGGAATTCGGATTTCCGACATGGCGCCGCGCGTCTAATCGGATGGGTAATCGAGCGAATCATCGGGAGTATCCGCCGTTGGAGGCGGCGCGCCGCCGGTCGCTTGCAGCAGTTCCAATTGCGCCTGATAGCGCCGACGCGCCAATTGACGCAAATCCGCGACTCGATCCGATTCATCCAGGATCTCGATTCCCAGCAGCGTTTCGACCGTGTCCTCAAGCGTAATCAGGCCGGCCGTGCCACCGTATTCGTCTATCACCAGGAAGATGTGTTCTTGCTCGGCGATGAAGAGATCGAGTACTTGAGCGACCGAATTCGTCCCCGGCACCACTTGCAACTCGAGGGCAATCTCGCGCATCCTGACCTGGTTTTCGTCGGCAGCGGCTCGTTTGTAGATTTCATGGCGCAGCACATAACCCTTGACGTCATCCGCGGAGTCTCCGTAGAGCGGAATCCGCGAATACGGCAAGAACTTGTGCGCGTCCATCACCTCGCCTACGGTCATCTCCTGCTGGATCATCAGCACGACGGTCCGCGGCGTCATGATCGTTTCCACCTGCACATCCGCCAACTGCAGCAAGTTGGCGACGATTCGATTCTCGCGCTCTCGGATGCCGCCTTCTTCGGCGCTGATCCTGGCCATAACCTGCAACTCCGAGCGCGTAACCGTGGGCGTGTCTTCGCTCGGCCGCATGGAGCGCGTCACAAATTCGAATACAAAAACTGCCGGCCGGAATGTGAACAGCAGAACATTCAGCGAATAGGCTGTGAATGGCGTCAATGGCCTTGCGTATACCGCGCCTAAAGTCTTGGGAATGATCTCGGAAAACACCAGAATCAGCAGCGTAAGGATGGCGGAAATGATGCCGAAATATTCGCTGCCAAAAATCGCCGTCGCCTCGGCCCCGGCGCCTGCCGCGCCCACCGTATGCGCTATGGTATTCAGCGTCAATATGGCGGAAATGGGATGCTCGACATTTTGACGCAGGCGCTGCATGATCTTGCCGGCCCCGCTCCCGTGCTGCACGAGCAGCTCTATATGAGACACGGGCGTGGATAACATCGCCGCTTCCCAAATGGAACAAAGAAACGAGACACCCAAGGCGACGGCGACGTAAAGCACTAGAGCGCCCCACTCACCGGAACCTGTCGTTCCGCCGGTGGTGACTGCCAGAATCGGAATGCCCGTGATCACTGGATCCATTGGGGCTCTTGAGGAGTCTCAGTCTCTACAATCGGCGCCGCAATAATTTGACGAGTCCGCATATGTCCCGAGGCGCGAATCTTCAGCGAGATATCCATCAATCGTTGATTGCAGGTAGCTTGGCGCAAATCGTCTCACTTTTAGGATAGCAATGTCCAGTGTTCGGCACAAGCGCGACGAGAGGCCTGCGGCCGCGGGACGTCAACGCCCGGTCACCGTCAGCGCAATTCAAGCAACACGTTTTTCGGCAGGACCAGCCGCAGCCGTTCTTCTAATTCACTGAGCATGATGGCTGTGGCGCCCCATATTTTGTGACCGCTCACGGCATAGAAGGGTACCCGCACGTCCCGGCCCTCTAGTCGCCAGGTCTCCTGGCATTTGAATCCGGGATGCAAGAGATCCCGCAGCGTCAAACTGAAGATCTCCTCGACCTCGTCCGGATTGGCTTGAAAATGCGGAGTAACATCGCAGCGAGCAACGGTCGGGTGCACGTCATAATGCGAGGTAGGAATATAGAATCTGGGCAAGCTGCCAAGTATATGGATCTGATCGCGGCAGACGCCAATCTCTTCGCATGTTTCGCGGATGGCAGTGTCCGTCAGGCTGCCGTCCTGGAGATCTTGCTGCCCCCCGGGAAAGCTCACTTGCCCGCTATGCCCGCGCAGATCGGCACGACGCAGCGTTAGAACCAGGCTAAGCCTCTGGTCGCGATCGGGATAGACGAGGATCATGACGGCGGCCTGTTTCGGCCGACTTGCGCGCTTTTTCCAGCCGCGGGGAGCAGGCGCCATCCGCTGCCTGGCAGCAAACGAGTCGAAATCAGACACTGCCAGCGCCCGTTTCAGGTGAATGAGGTTAATCAATTGCATCATGTTTGCGGACAGCCAAGATTGGGCTGCGATACGCATCCGCCCGAATGACCACGGATTGATCGTTCGAATACGAATTAGCGTGTACTAACCCGGGAATCGGCGTTCACGTCGGGGAACAGGGCAAGCGCCCCTGTCGAAGCCGCTCCAAATCAAAAGCCGCAGGAGCCGATCTTCGGATTCAGACATACCAGGCTCGGCGCTTGCGGAGCGATACCCCCGCCTCGGCGCCGCTGCGACGCGCCGTGCGGACGCGTCCACGCGAGTCTATGTGGACCTGGCCCGCTTTTTGCAGGCGCTCAAACTCCTCAGGTGTGATCGCCGGCGCGGGCTCTCCACCTAGTCTCTCCAAACGATCTCCCATATCTTCCGACGTCGCGCCGGACGATTCGTCCAGCCCGTCGCCATCGTCGATACTATCGTTGGGATGTCTGTCATCGTTGCTCATAGGTCACTCCTGCAGCGGTTAAGACGCGCAACCGCTACGTTCTCCTTTCTCGAAGCCGCTAGACCGCTAGTGCTTGATGAATCTTGATGATAGGACAACTCGGCGTCAATATTAAGAATCGTCTCAACGAGTATAACCCGCCTTCAACTCCAGCCCAAATCTGCGCGCAGCCCTTCATGTCATTATACGCAGCCAGGTTATTAAAGTCGCGACCCAATCTTGTTCGCCGGCGGGCGCCACTAACCTTCCTCAAAGCGCCTTGGCCGCTTCACGCGCGTACGCGAGCAGCATGTCTTCGATTACCGCGCTGAAATCCGAACGCGCGCGCAAGTCGTCGTAGGCCGCATACAAACCAGTATAACCGTCGGTAACGGCTTGCGCGGGCGATTCTAACGGGATATCAAGGTATCCCGCCTCCGGGGACCAGCCGTAAGCATAGACATAGGGACGGTCCAATCCATCGCTGAAAGGCGCGAAACCGAACGCCAGCTGTGGATCACTGTGCTCGTCTTGTCCGTCGCCGGGAAACAGAAGGAAGCCCAAATCAAAATGATGCGGCCACAGCACCAGCGGAGTTGCGTATCCGCATAGCTTCACGCGCAATCTTGCCAAGGCGGCGCGCACCGTATCAAGCACGCGCCAGTAGTCACTGGCCAAGCCAGGGTCGAAGTCGAGCGGGATGTCAAACTTGATATGCTTGAGCGCCGGCTCAATGGTCATGCCAAGGGCGCCCAGATGCGCGATCACTGTCCGCAACAGCGATTGCTGCGTGTGTCCGGCAAAATCCAGCGCAAACACGTCGACGTCGTTACGCGCGTAGACCACGCTCATGTCAGCGATTCGAAATTGCAGCTCGCCGCCGATGCTCAACGCCGACGTGGATAGGCCGCTTGCAGTCACATCCAGGCTGAAATGCAAGTCGTTCGGCAGCGGATCTGCAACGCCGACGCGCGCCGCGCCCAAAACTAACGCCACTTGATGCAATGTGTCCCGGGTGGTATTCCAGTTATCCAGGGCCGGCATGCACATGACGCCCTCCCTCCGGTTGCGCTCGGCAAGTCATCAGCGAAAGTGCAGTCCTGACTGTCGCGGACAAAGCTGGCATCACACTCAAATCATACCTTGCGCAGATTAGTGCGCAAAGAATGACCGCTTAACTCACTTGGAATTGACCGGGCGAATTCTCACCTGTGACATTCTGAACAATTGCGACGGTTTGATCGATAGATTAGGAAATCAGCACTACAAAGAGTCCAGGAGTACTACAATGTGTCGGAATACGTCCATGATATTTGAATGATGATGCGCGATTGATTCGCTCGTCATCCGTGATATAAACGGGCTGTTACACCACCACTAGGAGAGACGCAAATGAGCCGCTTTCTGTCCAAGAGTGTGCAGCAGCTTCGACCGTCCGGCATCCGACGCTACTTCGACATCGCCGCGACCATGGACGATGTAGTTACGCTCGGCATCGGGGAACCTGATTTTGTCACGCCGGCGCATATTGTGGATGCGGGCATTCAAAGCATATATGACGGGCAGACGGGCTACACATCCAACGCCGGCATTTATGAATTGCGGGCGGCCATAGCCAATCACATTGCGGACCGCTATCAAGTGCGTTATTCACCCGATCGTGAAGTCCTCGTTACTGTCGGCGTCAGCGAAGCTCTGTATCTTGCGCTCAAGGTGTTGCTGGACCCAGGCGACGAGGTACTCGTCGTCGAACCCTGCTTCGTCGCCAATGCCGCCGCTGTTGAAATGGCTGGAGGCAAGTCCGTCCTGGTGCCGACTTCGGTGGAGAACGAGTTCCAGGTGACCGGCGCCGATCTGGAAGCTCGTATAACCACACGCGCCAAGGCCATCTTGCTCAGCTATCCTAACAATCCAACCGGCGCTGTATTGACGCGCGAACATCTGCTGGAAGTGGCGGCGGTCGCGGAGAAATACGATCTTGTAGTCATCTCGGACGAAATCTATGAAAGACTTGTTTTCGGAATCGAGCACATTAACTTTGCGACGCTGCCGGGTATGTACGAGCGCACTATCGTCTTGAGTGGCATGAGCAAGTCATACGCCATGACCGGTTGGCGCATCGGCTATGTGACGGCGCCAGAGGCATTCACCCAGGCCATGTATAAGATTCATCAGTATCTGATCATGTCGGCGCCGACCATGGGTCAATTCGCCGCCTTGGAAGCCATCCAATTCGGCGAAGGGGATGTTGAATCGATGTGGCTTCAATATGATCGACGGCGGCGGATGATTGTCGACGGTTTCAATCGGCTCGGGCTTAGCTGTTTCGAGCCGCGCGGCGCCTTCTATGCCTTTCCCAATATCGAGATCTCGGGGCTGGACGAAGAGTCGTTCTGCGAAGATCTGCTGCGAGAAGAGCGAGTTGCGCTCATCCCCGGCAGCGCGTTCGGTCCCAGTGGTCGCGGCTTCGCGCGCGCGAGCTACGCCACCAGCGAGGAGAACATCCGCGAAGCCTTGCGCAGGATCGAAAACTTCTTGATCCGGCGCGGCTGTATAATCGACGAAAGTGAAGCAGCCTTGATGCCTTGAACTAAATTCTTGGAATGAGCGTTTATGGTCCCGATTCTTGCAATCGGGACTTCTTTGTTCTCTTAATGCCCTCGCCCCCTGCAACTTGAATCCTGTCGGATTCGGAATTTACGCGCAATTGCATGTATAATCCGATCTGCCGCAGGGCTTCTTGCAATATACGAACTTATGTGCTAACTTTTGTTTTGCACGCGCGAACAGCTCAAGGAACGGCTGCATGAGTCAATGGAGAACGGTAATCGGTCTGGAAGTTCACGCCGAGCTGGAAACTGAAAGCAAGATGTTCAGCCCCTGCCCGGTTGTGGACAGCGTAATGACTGAGCCCAATGCCGCCGTTGATCCGCTGTCGCTGGGCATGCCTGGCACACTGCCAGTCATCAATGTGCAGGCAATTGAATATGGCATCATGGTGGGATTGGCGCTCAATTGCGAGATTCCGCCAATCAATCAATTTGCGCGCAAGAATTACTTTTATCCCGACTTGCCCAAGGGCTATCAGATCAGCCAATACGATCGTCCGCTGGCCATCAATGGATTCGTCAATATTGAACTCGAAGACGGCTCCAGCAAGCGGATTCACATCCGCCGCGCCCACATGGAAGAGGACACCGGCAAACTCACGCACGTGCTGTCCGGTAGCCTGGTCGATTATAATCGCGCCGGTGTGCCCCTGCTGGAAATAGTATCCGAGCCCGATATCACCAGCGCCGCGGAGGCGGAAGCCTATGCCCGCAAGCTGCGCTCCATCCTGCGTTATCTAGGCGTCAACAGCGGCGATATGTCCAAAGGTATTCTGCGCTTTGAAGCGAATGTCAGCGTGATGCGCGAAAACGATACGGCATACCGCGAACGCACGGAAATCAAAAACCTCAACAGTATCCGCAATATGGTCAAAGCGATTGAATACGAAGCGCAGCGACAGATTAGACTTTATCAACGCGGCGATACCGTCAAGCCAGCCACGCTGGGATGGGACGAAGCGGCTCAGAAGATCACGGTGCAGCGTTACAAGGAACGCGCCGACGAGTATCGCTATTTCCCGGAGCCGGACCTGCCGATTGTCGAAGTCAGCCGCGAGTGGGTACGAGATATCGAGGCGAGTTTGCCCGAGCTGCCCGACGCATTGCGGCGGCGCTTCATCCAAGAGCTGGGGTTGAGCCCGTACGATGCCGGAGTCCTAACAGCTGAGCGTTCCGTAGCGGAGTACTTTCAAGATATCGTCGCGGCCGGCATCGATGCCAAACTGGCCGCCAACTGGATAACCGGCGAACTTTTCCGTGTGATGAACGCCAACGGCATTGAACGCGAAGACATCGCCGACATTCCCATTTCCGCGTCAGACCTGGCCGGGCTATTGAGCTTGGTCGAGAACGGGACCATCAATCAGAGTACCGCGCGCAAACAAGTCCTTGGCGACATGTGGGATAGCGGCAAGGCTGCGGAATCGATAGTCGAGGAGCAGGGTTTGGCGCAAATCTCTGACCTGGCGCTGATTGAGGCGTCGGTTGACAAGGTGTTGCGCGCCAACGACGATTTGGTACAGCGTTTCCTCGCGGGAAACGACAAAGTGATCAATGCGATATTTGGTAGAATAATGGCCGAACTGCGCGGCAAAGGCGACCCCAGTATCGTCCGGCGAATCCTGCCGGAAAAACTTGAAAGCATGAGAGAATAGATGAGAGACTTTGGGAGAAGACCAAAATGAGCTGGCATCAGACGATTATCGTCGGCAATTTGGGCGGGGATCCCGAATTACGATATTTGCAGAGCGGGCGCGCCGTCTGCAATTTCAGCGTCGCCGTGTCCGAACGATGGCGTGACCGACAGTCAAACGAGCAGCAAGAACGAACGACCTGGTATCGCGTCGCTGTCTGGGGCGCGCAGGCGGAAAACTGCAACACTTATCTTGCCAAAGGCAGGCAAGTCCTGGTGATCGGAAACGTGTCGGCGCGCGCGTACATCAACAACAGTGGCGAAGCAGCCGCCTCACTAGACATGACCGCTCGCAGTGTGCAGTTCCTGAGCGGCGGTCGGGACGGCGGCGATTTCCAGAGCGGCGGCGGTCAGCGTGGCGGCGGTCAACGCGGTGGCGGCCGCGAAGGATACCGCGGCGACGAACGCGCGTCGAATTATGCTGAACCGCCCAGCACAATTGATGATATCCCCTTCTAGTCAATAGCATCGTGTCTTCATTCAGCGTTGATCTGGCCGGCCAATCCGCGCTGGTCACCGGCGCCGGCGCCGGCATCGGGCGCGCCATCGCGCTCACGCTCGCGCAGAGCGGCGCGGCTGTAGCCATTAGCGACCTGAATATCGAGCGCGCCGAAACGGTGGCTGAAGAAGCTCACGCTCAAGGCGGCGCCTGCGTCGCCCTGCGAGCTGATGTCTCCAATCGGTTTCAGACGGCGAACATGATCGAGCAAGTCCGAGATGCCTATGGCCGGATTGACATACTGGTCAATGCCGCAGGCATTTTCAAAGCCGAACCGATGCTGAATATTGATGAATGGGATTGGCGTCGCCAGCTCGAGGTCAATTCAACCGGCACATTTTTTTGCATGCAATTGGTTGGGCGGGTGATGGCGGACGAAGGCGGCGGACGCATGATCAATCTGACGTCTACGGCGGGTTATCATCAGACGATTCCCTCAGGAATTCCTTATGCCGCCAGCAAGGGCAGCATAATCGCCATGACACGCCAGGCCGCGCGCGAGCTCGCGCCGCATGGAATCCGCGTCAACGCCATCGCCGCCGGCAACATCGACGACGGTGATTTGCCCCGGGTCGCGCCGGAACGTGTTCTGTTGAATCGAGCCGGCAGGCCGGATGATATCGCCAAGGCAGCGCTCTTCCTCTGTTCGGACGCGGCGGACTTCATCACCGGGCAAGTGATTGTCGTGGATGGAGGGTCACTCCTATAGACTTGCGACGCCGACGGCAGTCAGGCCAGATTGTCCGTAGAGCCGAATCCACCGGCGCCGCGTTCTGTTGCTGAAAGTTCATCCAGCGTCTCAACGAACGTGATCGGATCAACATACACGGGCACGATCAGCAGCTGCGCGATCTTTTGCCCGGCCTCAATCACAAATTCAGCTGCGCCGAGGTTGACGAGCAAGATCTTCAGTTCGCCGCGGTACGAGCTGTCAATGACGCCTGCTAGCGTATGTAGGCCGGCGGCTGCTATGCTGGAGCGGTCCTTGACCAATCCGACGAATCCCGCCGGTATCTCAAGATGCAGTCCTGTCTTCACCAGCGCCCGCGCCATGGGCGCCACGCGGCAGGCGGCGATGGCGCGCAGATCGTAACCGGCGTCGCCGGCGCGCGGCGCGTTGAACGCGATCTCCAGTGCTTTCAGCTTTTCACTGCGGTAAACACGCATTCGCTATCCCAAAGCCCTTGGCCATCTGCGCCTGATACGCGGACGCCAAGGCTTTCCAATGTGAGATATCCCAATAGCGGCGCGCAGCTCCGGAGGGCGACGGCAGTACAAACAACTTGGTCGCGCCGATCATCTCCGCCTGCCAGCCGTAGTCAATCCGCGTTCGCGGCGACGGTCCGCGCCAGGCATGGAAGGCGCGCTTGCTGGTGAAGGCGACAATCTGTGGCTGCCAGCGTTGAATCTTCGCGGCAAACGTCGCTGAATCAAAGTCCGATGCGCTCAAGTCGCGGTCGCTTCCAACGGCGCGCTTCGCGAGATCCGTCAGTCCGATCCGCAATGCAAACAGCTTCCGAAAATCGCGCGGATCGAACAATCGTGGAGTTATGCCAGTAGAGTAAAGCGCGCTCCAGAACCTGTTGCCTGGATTGGCGTAGTAGGCGCCGGCCGCCGCGGACGCGTTGCTGGCAGCCGTTCCACAGAACACGACGATCAGCCCATGCCCCAAGACGTCGGGCAAGACATCAGTCATCAGACAATAGATCGGCTTTGACCAACTGAAGATTCTGCTTGTGCGTGTCCCGATAAAACGGGTCAAGCTGCGCGGGAAGGTCAAAATCATCGCCATCCAGCAGACACCGCAAATAGCCTATCGTGGATTCGAGACAGCGCCGGCCATTGAAGACACCGTGCGACGGAATTGTCAACCTCAGCTCTGGATTGGCGGCCCAGCCTTCGAGCGCCTGAAGCCAAGGTCGAATGGAACGGGCGTCGTTCACTACGGGCAGCGGCGTTTCGATGGCGTCGCCGCCGAGCAGCACACCCCAATCCGGCAGCCAGCCAACGATGCAGTCTTCGCTGTGACCGGGCAGGTGGTGCAATTCCAGCGTGATTCCGCCCAAGTCCAGGTCCAGGCGGGTATCAAATGTGAGATCTGGAGGATGCAGAATCACATCGTCCCACATGCCCGGTGCCTCTTCCCGCATCTGCTGAAGGGTCCGCTGGGCATCGCCGCCGAATTGTTCCAAACAATTGGCATGCGCGCAGATACTCAGCGGCGTCGCCCACAATCCTTGCGTGCCCCAGATATGATCGTAATGGGCGTGACTGTAAATGACGTGAAAGGCCTTGTCGCCGACCAAGGGCTGAAGCGCGGCCATATCCGCCGGGCTAACCAGCGTGTCCCAAATGGCAGCGTAACGCTCGCCGATGATGACGACGCCGCGCACACTGAAATCCGGCAGGGCCACTTCCAGCGCGTGGAGCTGAGGCTGAATCTGGTGGATTTGCCGCATGTCCGTCGTCAGACCTTCCGAAAGGCCGGCATGAATTGGAGCGGCGAGAAATCTAGTCAGTTGACGCGTCCAGCGCTGGCAGCAAACGGAACGAATCCAGAACCTCGCGCAGTCCGTAATCGTCGTTCGCCGCCCCCAACAAGTCGACATCTACATCGCTGACGCGAGCGTTCGCCATATGCAGACGATCGTCCGATCCATGCAGCATCAGCGCCATGCCACTTTCCGGCGCGCCATCCAGGGTGGCGCGGCGATAGGATACCAGATAACCGGCCGCGTCCCCGGATTCAACCGATTCAACGGTCAAAGCCTCGATGCCATCGCGCCATTTGCCAATCCAATCCGTCGCATCGTTCTCGCTGTTGAGCGCTACGTCCTGCGTCTCCACAACCAGGGTGACCGCGTCGCCGACGATGGTCGCAGGCAATCCCTGGGCAGCGTCCGTGACTTCCCACGCGCTGGGGAAGCGAATCATATGCTTGTCGGTATTGTCGAAGTAGGCGTTCCAATCGAAGGGCGCATCGCGGTAGACGTCCAGACGCCGCACGCCATTGACGGTCCCATCCAACAAGAATTTCAATTCCTGCGGGGCGTTTTCAGCCGTCACTACACGCGCGCTAACGATATCGCCATCTTGCAGCCAGGACACTTGCCGGGCGATAAAGTGCGTGCGCGAGCGCTGCAAATTGAAGTCTATTACTACGCTTCCATTCTCGGTGATCTTGCGGCTGGTTTCTTCCCAAGTCCAATAGTCCCGCCAGGTCCGGTCCAGCCAGTCGCGGCTGAAGAACGCGCTCAGGTCGCTGGATTCGCTGATGCCGTCGTCATTCTTGATGATACGGGCTTCGACCACGCTAACCGCGTCGCTGTTGCTCAGACCGGCGCGCAACTCGTCGGGAGTATTGCTGTGCGAAGCAGACTGCCAACCGGTCGGCACAGCCAGGGTGAATAAGCCGGACGGATGCAGCAAGAGCTGGTCAAAATCAATCACGGATACATCGGGCGGCGGCGGAAAGGTCGGCTCGGGCAAGGGCGTCGGCCGCGGTGTTTCGGCCAAATTCTCGGTATAGCCCACCTGTCCGGAGAATAGCGGAATCAGCAGACTTCCGACCATCGCTACGGACATTACGATTCCGACGACAACGGTGAAACGTTTGGTGGCTTTGTTCATCTGTTCCTCGATACGCGAGACCGGTCAAAACGCCGGTATGATACCCCAAAAGGATTGCACTGTTAAGCAAGACTTTCGGTATCTATAATCGCGCCACCGAGCGGCGCGGTTGCCCGAGGGTTTCGCCACCTAGCGGGTCGACCGTCGATTGTGTCAGATGAGCCGATTTTTCAAGTTCGTTTCGCTTCAAGGATTATTCGCGTATGACAACATCGAGATTCCATTCCCGCCCCCTGCAATTGTCTGATGCTCAGGCCTTCGCGGACACGGCGACGGCGATTGAAGCCTTTGCCGGCGCCAACTCGCGCATTAGCGTCGGTGACACTTTAATGTCCTGGCAAGAACCTGACTTTTTTCTGGACCGTTATACGCTCGGCATTTTTGCGAAGGATGGAACGCTCGCCGCCTACGCGGTACTGTGGGCGAACGCGGCAACGCCGGTGCGGCCGTGGCTGGAATGGGGCGTGCATCCGGACTATCAAGACGATAATCTCAGCCCGCAGCTGTTTGAAGGTGTTGCGAATATGTCAGACGACATCATCGACCGTTGTCCCCCGGGTACGCGCATCGCCGTGCAGACGGAATCGCCCTGTAGTTTCGATTTCGAGATCAAAGCCTTGGAAGACGCGGGATTCATAGCCGCGCGCGCCTCCTTCGACATGCGCGTCACAATGTCTGAGCGGCCGCTAGCGCCAAGTCTGCCCGCGGATTTCTCCTTTCGTTCCTATCGCCGCGAAGAAGACCTGCCAGCGCTGGTAGCAACCGTTCTCGCTTCGTTTTCCGATCATTTCGGATACGTCGAACAGCCCTTTGAAAAGGAGTTAGCGCAATTCCGACACTGGCAAAACAACTGCGCTCAATTCGATCCATCGCTGGTGCTGCTTGTAATTCATGAACCATCGGAAGTTATCGCCGGCTGCCTGATCGGATTGACCGAAGCCCCGAAACACCCCGGCATCGGATTCATTGACGCTGTGGGCGTACGGCGCGAATTCCGGCGGCGCGGCCTGGCGGGGGCTATGTTGTATCGCAGCTTTGCGGCATTCTGGGATCGCGGACTGCGCACCGTCGAACTGGATGTCGATGGCGAAAGCCTGACCAATGCCGTCGCGCTCTATGAGAAGGTAGGCATGCGCATCCATCGCAAGCTCATGTCCTACGAGAAGGTGCTGCGCGAGGGCGTTGAGCTGGGTAAGGTGGCGTTGGAGTAATACCTCATTTCTTGGAGTTTCGACAATTGAGCTGCCTCGGCTAGAGTGTAGTTATGCGCTGGCGACACGTGTGGCTGGTCTTGGTGTTGTACGAAGTGCGGCTACGCAAATCTCATGCTGGAGGGCTGAAATGTCGAACGACATAGATTCAAAAGATCCGAAGTTTGACAAAGGCAAGGCGCGGAGCTGGTACGAAGCGTGGCGTGACAGAGTGAAAGCTTGGTGCGAGCGCAACGGTGATTCGGACTTCGCAAGAGTCCTATTGTTGCTTCCCGACATGTTCATGCTTTGCGTTGGGTTAATCGGCGACAAGCGAGTGCCCGCATCTGTGAAACTCTCCCTGGTCTCGGCAGTCGCGTATGTCCTTAGTCCTTTTGACCTGATTCCGGAGGCCGTGCTAGGCGTGCCCGGCCTGATTGACGACGCCGGCATTCTCGCAATTGCCCTAAACGCCGCATTTGGCATGGCCAGTCTCGGTCCGGACGCATGGGCGGAAGTTCTAAACGACCATTGGCGCGGAGACGATGAGCCGGCAAGAGTCATTCAAAAGCTGTTTCGAATAGTCATGGCGAACGCGGCGCGTCTATTCGGCAAGGTCTGGAGAAGCGTCATCAGACGGTGGACACGCAAGCATAAATCTGATCGAATTACGGACAGGCTTGCGCCCGTTCAAATCACATAGGACGCGTTGCGCAGTGTAGCAAATGGGTAGTGTTGCCGACTCAGTGATGATAAGTGCTGAAATCGAAGACCAATTGCCAGAAGAGTGGAACTCATGTATGGGCGAGCCGATGGTTCGCCCGCTTCTGTCATGCCCTACCAATCACCTTTTCGCCTGGCCAACCTGGAATCATTTAGAACACAGCCCTTACGCGAGTTCAACTAGGCGATGCACGACAACGACCAGCGCTACGACGACATCCTGAATAGAATCGCAACGCGCCGACCCTTCGGCGGCAAGCCGCGCGACGACAAGCCGAAAACGCCGCATGATCGTGCACTGGATTTGATCAATGCTTACGACAGCCTGGCCAGTTTGACCGCGCTCTACTACCCGGACGTCCTTTGCTACGGACCCAAGGCGCTGCGACGATCGGCGTGGTCGGCGGTGGCAATCTGGTATCACCAGAAGGGTTATCACGGCTATCGGCTGCTCGAATTGCTGGGCGTATGGGCGACCTATCAAGGGACGGATTTATTGCTAACGATCGGCAGGCGACGCCTGCCCTATCGCGCGCCGGTATATGATGCGGGCGTCTATCACGTAGCCATTCAGAATGGATTCACGCTCTATTATGAGGACGATGGTGGCGCGCCATCCGCTGCCGATTCCACGCTCTACTGCGCCAGGTTCACATCACGAGACCGTCTGGCGCATCGACAGGCGTTGACCGATATCCTTGACAACTGGAAAAGAGAAATGAGCGCGAGCTAATCGTCCGGCTCTTCTTCTTCAAAGACGATGTCCGGGATCAAAGCGGAAGCGGCCAGCTCGTCGAGCGAAATCGCTCCATCGTCTTCCTTGGCCAGCAGACTCATCCCTTGCTTCATCCGCTCCCCACAGACCAGGCAATCCGGGTCGCGCTCGATCTCGGCCCAAATGCTGGTATGCGGATCACTTTGCTGACCCTCGATAACATCCATATAGACGTTGGTGACGATAATAGTATTGGCAGGCATGTCCTGGTGAGCGGAACTGCCGCTGAGCAATTCGTTCAAGACCAGGTCGGTCTGAATGCCCGCCACCTTGGTCACATTGACCCATAAGCCGGGTTCGCTGGCCAGCACGCCGGTTTCACCCACCAAGCCGTAGTCCATGGCGCCCGCGGAATCCATGGCGATCTTGACGCCTTCGCGCGTCGCCTCCGACCAGCAGGCATAACACGGACCTTCAAAGGGCTTGATGATGACGTGATCACCGCCTTCGCCGCGTTCGTAGACGCCGGCATAGGACGCCGCCAGATCGAGCTCCAAGCATTTCTCGTTGATGGCGTATTTGACTTGCTCGTTATCGACTGCCACGACCAGAATGTCCAGATCGCGCAGGCAATCCCAATGATCTTCGATTAACCCCTCGCGCGTCTCAATCCTGGCTTGGGGATTGCGATGGCGGATCAATTCGCCCACGCTGGCAGCTTTGTTCTGGCCGACATGACGCAAATCCGCCACGTGCCGCGTTACGTTTCCCGACTCCAGGACGTCAGCATCTACCAGTACAAAATTCGTCACGCCGCTCATGGCAAGGCTCAAGGCGACGAATCCGCCACCGGAGCCTAAACCAATGACGCCAACCTTTTTCTCGGCCAGCAGATCCAGATTGCCCGGGCCGATCAGGCGCTCAACGCGTTCCCAAAGTTCACTCATCGATCAGCGCCTCATTTGCCATTCGGTAGTCCATAATGGTTCCCTGCCGCAACCGTGCGTCAACGCGGATTTGTCATGCGACGAGCAAGCAGTCATTCCGAAATCTCGTCGTCGGTCGCATTCGAGATGTTCTGTTCGCCGCGGCTATACTTGTCCATTACGCGATCCGGACTCGCGCCGTCGCTGTCGTCATCCTCAATCAACACCGGAATCTCCAGCCTAGGCGCTTCCCGCAGTCCCATATCCACTTCAAGCGCGATGACATAATCGATCAGGAACTTCTCGCTGTCCCACGCCCAATCTTCGGGATCTGCTATCGGCGTTGCTACTTCCCACAGCTTTTGAAACGTGGCTACCGGATCCATCAAGTCAAGGCCATTGATGAAGGGCGCCTGGTATGCCCGAGGAGGGGAATGCGGATAGTCGTGCTGGGTCACAAAGAGCATGAACGCGCTCGCGCCTTGCCGGATGGCGAAGAAACAGAATTCCAATGGCACCTCGCCATCGCATTCGTAAAAGAGCGTCCGCACCAGCAGGCCATCATCGGTCATGGCCAAGGTCTCGCTGGTCAACCGATCCGGCAACACGACATGCCAGGCATATTTCATCATCGTGGGCAGAGCATCCTCCGGCACGACTTTAGGATGCACCGGTTGAAAGACGCGCACGTCACGATGGATGTACCACCAGTCAACACGCATATCGGTACCGTTATCCATCGGCACGGTGAGATAGTTAACGGCGAGATCGGTCTGGCCGATGATTTGCGCGTGTCCAACGGTGACGATCGGCACTAACAAGTAGTCCATGCCCAATTCATCATCGTCCAGCCAGGCCAAGGCCGTCATCAAGTCGCCGTGACTGGGCTGAATCATTGATCCAGGCTGCTTGTGCCAATCGCCCAGATAGCGCAGCGGGACATCAAAACGACCCGGCAGCACATCTGTGCCGCGATAGCGCTCTCGATGAAAATGCCAGTTTTCCTGCAGCCACCAGATAATTTCGTCTTGCAAAGCGTCGCCTTGCTGGAAGGTATGCGAGCGGCGGATGGCGGTCTCGTCGGGCGAAATGGTATCCAGAACGTAGATCGTGGGCAATCCTTCCGGCGTGTCATCCTCGATGATGAAACCCAACATTGCCTCGCCGGTTTCGTCCGCCAGGTATTGGCCCGCTGCGGAAAGCATCTTCTCCACCGCGCGCCTCGACAAGACCAGGTTGGGTACGATACCGCGTGAAATCATTGCCATTCCTCGCAAGCGCTTGCGCAAAAACTCTATTTCCGTGCTAATGTGTTTCAGAATCTCCGGCTCATCATTGGGCCGCATGGCTAGCGTCTCCGTCGACGGGGCAAGGGCGTGCTCGCTTTGATGCGTTCTTCAATGCCCGGCCATTTGCCCGTTGAGCGCCAGGTATAATAGGCGTATAGCCACTGTATCGCCCAACCTCCGACCGTTACCGCTGTCGATTTCGAGGGATTCCAGCCGTATTGTTCGCCGTCTTTGGGATTAAAGAGACAAAGCTGTCCGTCTTCGTACTGGTGTTTTTCGCTGTAAATTCGTGGTTTGATGCAGTAGGCTTCCGCCGGGCGGTTGGGATACTCTTTGGGATAGACGATTTTGAGACTGTGAAAGGGCGAATCCAAGATGCTCATATTGATCTCGACGCTGCCTTGCCAATAGAGCAAACCGCCAAAGGGCGGCACTACAAGCCTAAAGGTGTCGCCAAAGGTGGCTTTCATCGCCTCGACTTCCCAGACCAGGCGCGACGAGACACTCTTCCGAGACCCCCACCAATTGGACATGTATACAACTCCGTGTTGCCTTCAGCGCCGCCAACAGTCACTCACTCTATTGCCAAACGCAATCCGTGTCCAGTATAACTCAGCGCCTCCGCAATCGTCATGGACGGAAGCCAGATCTGGTTTCTGGAATTATCGGGCGAGGGAGGTTTAACGCGCCGCAACTTTCCGCCTGACCATGGGCAATCGCAGATCGCACAAGGCAGCAATCCGGTCTTGATGATCGGAGAAAAGTGAAGTTTACCGCAAGCGTGGACAGACGCTGCAGAGTACTGATAAAACGAAGGGGTCATCCAAGCAGAAGATGTTTTCAGCCGATCCTCTCGCCCGGATGACCACCGTTCATCAAGCAAATCTCATGTGGGATTCGCGCCATATGCACGGAGTTTGCATGATGCTATACAAGCGTTACCTTACATTGTTCGTCCTGACATTCGTGCTTGTGTCAGTGTTCGCGATACCCGCGCTGACCGACGAAAGCGATGCGCTCACCATCTACTCCGGTCGCAATGAAAGCTTGATCGGGCCCATACTCGCTCAATTCACCGAGGACACCGGCATCGCGGTCGAAGTCTTGTACGGCGGTACCAGCGCCGTCGCCAATCAGATTCTCACCGAGGGGGACAATAGTCCCGCCGATGTCTTCATCGCGCAAGACGGCGGCGCCTTGGGCGCTTTGGCGGCCGCGGATCTGCTCAGCGAACTGCCGGAAGCTACATTGGATCGCGTCATTGATCCCGCATTTGTTTCGCCGGACGGCGTCTGGGTCGGTCTCAGCGGCCGCGCCCGTGTCCTGGTCTATGGCCCAGAGACATTGGAAGCAATGGCACTCGAATTGCCGGGATCGATTCTCGATTTCACCGGCGAGGAATGGCGCGGGGTCGTCGGCTGGGCGCCCGCCAATGCGTCATTCGTCAGCAATGTGACGGCCATGCGCATCCTGCTCGGCGATGAGGAAACGTCCCAGTGGCTGGGTGACATGATCGCCAATGACGTGCAGTCGTATCCCAAGAATACGCCAATAGTCCAAGCGGTCATTGATGGCGAAATCGCCGTCGGCCTGGTGAATCACTATTACTTGTTCCGCTTCCTGGCGGAAGATCCCGATATCACCGCCGCGCTGCATTTCTTCCTGGACGGCGATCCTGGCGCGCTCATAAACATGGCCGGCGCAGCCATCCTCAAAACCAGCGACCAGCCCGATCGCGCGCTGATGTTGGTGGATTACCTTTTGAGCGACGACGCTCAAGAGTACTTCGCCTCAACGACATTTGAGTATCCGCTGGTAGAAACGGTTGAACCCGCGGTGGATGTACCTTCTCTGGATGAAATTGAATCTCCGGATATCGACTTGTCCGACCTCGATGACCTGCAAGGCACACTGGAGCTGATCGAGGAGAGCGGCGCACTAGACTGACGCACAGGCGTAATCGGAGCGTGGGCGGGCATCCGTTCGTCCACGCGCATACAAACCAATGGAACATTCCGGCTTAATCCCAACTCAACTCAGGCGATATCGAGATCGCGGCGCGCCCGACCTGCATTTGCAATTCGGCAATCGGCAGCTGGCGCAGCTGGTTAGTGTCGTTCTTGTCGCGGTGGTCATGACACCCGTGGCCTTCATCATCATTCGGGCGATTGGCGCCGGCCAAGAAGGCATCGAGTATTTGCTGCAAGCGCGAAACCTGCGCATCGTTGGCAACAGCATCGCCTTGATGGTGACGGTCACCTTCCTCGCTTCGCTGATTGGCGTGCCCTTTGCCTGGCTGACCAGTCGCAGCGACTTGCCGGGCCAGCGTATTTGGCTGGTGCTGGGCTTGCTGGCTATGGTCATCCCATCGTATCTGACAGCCGTGACCTTCACCGACGCTTTCGGCCCGAAGGGCGCGCTGCAGCAGCTCCTGGAACCGATAGGCGTGGATCGTCTGCCGAATATCAAGGGCTTTGTCGGCGCCTGCCTGACGCTGACGTTCGTGACCTTTCCTTACGTGCTCCTGCCGGTGCGCGCCGCTCTGCTCTACAGCGACCGCTCCTTGGAAGAAGCCGGCCACAGCCTTGGACTCAATCGCTGGCAGGTATTCGCCAAGATCACGCTGCCCCAGCTCCAGCCAGCGCTAGCCGCGGGCATGCTAATGGTCGCGCTCTACTGCCTGGCTGATTTTGGCGCGGTGGCCGTCATGCGTTTCAACGCCTTCACGCGCGCGATCTTCCTGCAGACGGAGTCTTTTCGCATGGACAAGGCGTCTGTATTGGCGCTGGTCCTTGTGGCCATGACAGTCTTGATTTTGATGCTCCGCTCGCGGGTACAACATCGCGGGCGTCATTATCGAATCGGCACCGGCGCCAATCGTCAGCTGCAAACCGTGCAATTGGGCAAGTGGCGTTTACCGGCCATGCTGTTCTGCGGCACTGTGGTCTTCGTCGGTGTTTTCATTCCCCTGTTGGTTCTGCTCGATTGGCTGAGCGGACGCACCCTTACCAACCCGATACACGTTTCGATGACGGAATTGTTGCGCAATACCGTCGGCGTCAGCACGATTTCGGCGCTCACAGTGGCGGTGGCCGCCCTGCCATTGGCGCTGCTGGCACTGCGCGCGTCTTCAAGAATTGATCGCTGGCTGGTCAATTTGGCCTACACAGGCAATGTGCTTCCGAGCATCGTGATCGCGCTTGCGCTGGTTTTCTTCGCCTCACAGAATCTGCTTAGCCTCTATCAGACCTTGCCGCTGCTGATTATTGGCTACAGCATTCGCTATTTGCCCTTCAGCATCGGCGCGACGCATAGCGCCTTCGCCCAAATCAACCCGCGCTACGAAGAAGCCGCCCGAAGTCTGGGTCTATCGGCCCGAGCCGCGCTGCTGCGCATCACGCTGCCGCTGGCGCGTGGCGGTATTCTGGCGGGGCTGGCGCTGGTCTTTCTCAATGTGATGAAGGAACTGCCAACCACGCTGATTCTGCGCCCGATCGGATTCCGTACCTTTGCCACGCGCATCTGGAGCGCCTACGACGAAGCGTTCCTCTCATCCATCGCGCTGCCCGGTTTTGTGCTGATCCTGGTTTCCGGATTGGTTCTCATAGTCATTTTGCGTCACAACGATTCCTTGCACTGACAATGGACTCGCGCATGTTCGGCTTCATTGCAGCGCTGAGTTCGCTCTTTATGCACGTGACATTTGCTGTACGCTTAATAGCGCAATATAGACACGGTTAGCCGGACCACATCATGGAATTCTCGTTACAGACAGAACACTTGACCAAGCTGTTCGATGGCGATTTGCCGGCGGTCCGCGATGTCACCTTGCGGGTCCAACCCGGAGAAATACTCACTATCCTGGGTCCCAGCGGCGGGGGCAAGACCACAACGTTGCGTTTGATTGCCGGCTTCGAGCGTCCCACCGGCGGCAGCATCAAGATTGGCGACAGTGTCGTTGCCGATGCTAACCATTTCGTGCCGCCAGAGAAACGCAAAGTTGGGATGGTCTTCCAAGATTACGCGCTTTTCCCGCACATCAATGTGGAGGAAAACATCGCGTTTGGCATTCGGGACCAGAAGCGAGAAGGCGAGAAACAAGTCAAGCGGATGCTAGACTTGGTTGGCATGGAAGCCGACGCCAACCGTATGCCGCACGAGCTTTCCGGCGGGCAGCAGCAGCGGGTGGCGCTGGCGCGGGCGCTTGCCCCCAATCCCGATATCTTGCTGCTGGACGAGCCGTTTTCCAATCTCGACACCGGGTTGCGGGCGCAGGTCCGTAATGATGTGCGCGATATCTTGCTCGAGACCGAGACCACCGCCATCTTCGTGACGCACGATCAGCAGGAAGCCTTGAGCCTGTCTGACGAGATCGCGGTGATCTTCGACGGCCGGCTGGTGCAAGTGGCGACGCCGCACCTTATCTATAATCGCCCGGTCAACTCCCAGGTGGCTCACTTCATCGGCGAAGCCAATTTCCTGCCCGGCGAAGCGTTTGGGTTAACCGCGTCCAGTTCGTTGGGCGCTGTCAAGCTCTTTCATCCCAAGAGCGGCCCCGTGCAACTCATGATTCGACCCGAAGCCATCTTTGTTGGACACCAGGAGATCGGCAATCGCGCCTCGATCGTGTGGCGGGAATTCTATGGGCATTACCAACGTTTGGGATTAGAGCTGGATGACGGCAGCGAATTGATCGCGCGAACCGGCGTTGATCGGTTTTTCCAACGCGGTGACAATGTCTGGATATCGCTGCAGATGCCGGCGCTGGCGTTTGACCAGAGTGGTGATTCGACTGCTTCTTGAACCCTGCCGATACTTGCTTCTGATTGCGGCATTCAGTCGTCGTCAATGGCGACGATGCGCTGTCTGAATTGAGACGCCGAAGGCAGCCAAACGCGAAACGCCGCGCCTTGATCACGACCGCCGCTGTGCGCGGAAATGGCGCCACCGTGCGCGTCGACGATCTCTTTCGCGATTGCCAAGCCCAGCCCCGTGCCCCGCTGCGGTCCGCGCGCCTTGTCCACTTGATAGAAGCGTTCGAATACGCGGCGCAATTCGTGCGGCGGAATACCGATGCCCGTATCCTGAATATCGACCGCAACGCCGCTGTCCCGGGTCTCCGTTCGTACACGCACTTGGCCGCCGGCCGGCGTGAACTTCACCGCGTTGCCGATGAGATTCATCAAAACCTGCGCCAGCCGATCCCCATCCGCGATGATAAGCGGCGTCGGGCTGGAAGATGAAACCAACTGAATGTTCTGCTTGTCCGCGACCACTTGCAGACTTTGCACCACATCGTTCACCAGCCGTGACATGTCGATCGATTCTCGACTCATTGACAGACGGCCCGCCTGCAATTGTTGCAGGTCGGTCAATTCGATCACCATGCGGTTCAAGCGGCCGGCTTCCTCATAGATGATCTCGGCGGCCGCTTTTGGGTCATCCGCAGCGCCATCAATCAGCGCCTGGGCATATCCTTGTATCGAAGTCAACGGCGTTCTCAAGTCGTGCGAGACATTGCTCAGGAAATCACGCTGGGCGTTGTTGGACGCCAGCACTTCCGCGGTCATGCTGTTGAAGGATTCGGCCAGGGAGCGCAATTCGGGCGGCCCGCTGGCGGGCACCTGCACATCATAATCCCCTCGCGCTACGTCTGTGGCCGCAAGGGCGACTCGTTGAACGGGCTTGGCGATCATTCGACTGATCAACGCGGCAAGAATAACTGCGAAAACGATTCCCGCAATCGCGGCTTGAACCAACGGCGGCGCCAGCGCGCTGCCGAAATCGGCCAGTGTCTCCTGCAAGCTGACCGTTGGTCGCGGTTCGGCCAGTATCCAGAGGTTGTCGTCAACCAAGAGATCCACGAAGGGACGCGCCTGCCTGAATCGCAATCCGCCGAAGAGCCACTCGCTGCCGCCGGGATCTGAAAAGCCGCCGAAAAACTGTTCGCTTCCGCGCGGAAGCACCCGCCCCAGCGGTTCGCTCTTGTAGGCATCGACCAACAGCCGAATAGTCTGACCGACTTCAAATCTATCGGCGCTGTCATAAAGTACCAGAGGGCCTTCCGATGTCAGTCGAATTTGCAGTGTGCGCACGTTGCGCGATTGCGCGAACGCATCCAGAAGTTCTGGAATCTGCTCCTGTATGAAAGCCAGATCGGCATCGCGTGGAAGATCGGCAATGGTATTGAGCAGGTTCAATCCCTGCGTCAGCGCTGCCAGACGTTCGTATGTTGGCGCTGCCGGCGCCGGGCGATTGCCGAGCAATACAAAAAGCGCCGAAGCGATCACACCCAGCGCCACCATCAGCAGCACCAGATACGATATCAACAGGCGCAAGCGTAAACCGAGAGCCGTCCGGCGACGCCTAGGCTTCATCGAGCTTGTAACCCACTCCCCATACCGTTTCGATCACAGGTTCCATCCCGCGCAGTTTGTGCCGCAAATGAGCGATATGCACGTCAACGGTGCGGGTCTCGCCGGCGAAGTCGTAGCCCCATACCACATCGAGCAGCTTCTCCCGGCTGAATACGACTCCTATATTTTCCGCCAGCGTTTGCAGCAAGTCAAATTCTTTCATCCGCAGGTTGATCACCCGCTGCCCAATCTCGACGCGGCGACGCTGCCCGTCAATGAAGAGGTTGCCGATGCTGACCTTGGTCGGCTGCTCGTCACGGCTGTTGCGGTCGCTTCGGCGTAAGATGGCTTTGATGCGCGCCACCAACTCGCGCGGATTGAAAGGCTTGGTCAAATAGTCGTCGGCGCCAAGCTCCAAGCCGACAATCTTGTCGATATCGTCATTGCGCGCCGTCAGCATGATGATCGGCACATCGGATTCGGCGCGGACTTTTCGGCAAACTTCCAGGCCATCCATGCCGGGCAGCATCAGATCCAGCACGACCAAGCTTGGCTGCTTATCGAGGATCATACGCCGCGCCTTGATGCCATCGGTCGCGTAGATCACGCGGTATCCATCTTGCTCGAGATACATTCGCGCCAGATCGATGATTCTCATCTCGTCATCGACAACCAGAATCGTTTCCGCCATATGGCTCCTCAACGCGCGATGATCTTGAAATAATGAATGCGTACTTTTGCGGCGTGCCGGCCGCATCTGACTCTATTTTGACATACAAGCATGGTCAGAACGTAAGATGACTGTAAATCTTGTGTAAATTATTCCGGGCTGGGGCCAGCGTGTGCGCGGTAGAAATGGAACTGCGAATCCAGCTATGGCGCGAGAATTAAGCCGAGTCCCAAATGCTGCCGTGGCTTGTAGACAGATTTTTGTTAAAATACCGCGGATGTAAATCATCTCTAAGCGTGCGACCATATGGCGTTGCTGGATATCATCCAACCCAATAATCCCATTCTACGCCAGCAAGCGTTGCGTGTCAGCGACTTCGGAGACGACCTTCAGCAGCTCATAGATGATATGTTCCAGACGATGCTGGATGCCGACGGCGTCGGCATTGCCGGACCGCAGGTTGCTCAGAGCTTGCGCATAATTCTGGTGCGCCTGCGCGATGATGAGGAAAGCCGGGAACTTTACGGAGAGAACGCCGGCCAATTGTACGTGGTCGCCAACCCGAAAATCATCAAGCGCAGCGAAACCATGGTGACCGGCGTCGAGGGCTGTTTGTCATTGCCGGGCCTGCTCGGCGACGTCGATCGGCATGAGTCCATCGAGGTCACCGGGCAGGATCGCCACGGCAATCCACTTTCCTTGAAGCTAGCGGATTGGCTGGCGCGCGTGTTTCAGCACGAGATCGACCATCTGGACGGCAGGCTGTTTATCGATATCGCCACCAAGGTCTGGCGGCCGGAAGACGATGATGCCGTCGCCGAAATCGAAGCGTAATCGGCGATGAGCGCGTACATCCGACTCGCTGCCGCAGCCGATGCCGAGCAATTTTGCGAGATTTACGCGCCGATAGTACGAGATACCCACATATCCTTCGAGCAGGACATTCCCGACGCGGCCGAAATGGCGGCGCGCATCGCCAAAACCATGCCGCGTTACCCGTGGCTGGTTTGTGATATCCAGGGTCGCGTCGCCGGATATGCCTATGCCAGTCCCTTTCGTCGGCGCAGAGCTTATCAGTGGACCGCCGAGACGACCGTCTATGTGCATCCGGACTACAAACGCCGCGGAGTCTCTCGCGCTCTGTATACATCGCTGATTGAGGTGCTGCGAGAGCAAGGGTTCTGTAACGCCATCGGTGTCATCGCGCTGCCCAATGACGCCAGCATCCGCGCGCACGAAGCCGTCGGCTATCGCAAAGTCGGCGTTTTGGAGAACATGGGTTACAAGGCGGGCGCCTGGCATCACACCGGCTGGTGGCAGCTCAAGTTAGCTCCCGTTCCTGACCGGCCACAGCGTCCGCGCGCGTTGACAAGCCTGATCGACCGAGGCCTTCTGGGCAGCCTTCTAGACGCTGGACTACCGTTTCTTAAGCAAAAAGATCTTCATAGTGAGGAACTAATATGAACGAGTGTAAGCGTCCAATAACTGCCGAAGACCTTATCAATATCGTCTACGTTCAAGAGCCGGCCATCAGCCCGGACGGCCGCCACGTGGCTTTCGTCAAGGTCACGCCCGATCCACAAGAGCGGTCGTACAAACGCAATATATGGGTGTATTCGTTTGACAGCGACGATGCGCGTCAGTTGACGCGCGGCAACAAAGATACGCGACCGTCGTGGTCGCCTGACGGCAAGATGCTTGCCTTTGTCTCCGGGCGCGCCGATAAACCGCAGATTTACGTTTTGCCAACCGACGGACTGGGCGGGGAACCGCGCGCCGTAACCAACATGCCCAACGGCGCCCACAGCCCGGCTTGGTCGCCTGATGGCGGGAATATCGCTTACCTGTCTCCCATGCGCGCCGACGAACGTGAAAACGAAAACTACAACAATCAAGCTGCCCTGAACGATCAAGGCAAACTCGAGCGGAGACAGTCAAAAGAGCGCCGAGCCGAAGACGAACGGCAGCGCTGGGATCCGCATCCGGTGTGGCGCATACCGTTTCGATTTGGGAACAAGTATCTCGACGAGCGATACGATCAGATCTACGTCATCAGCGCGGAGGAAGACGACGAATCCAAACCGCGCCGTCTCACAGATATTGATGCTGATTACTCCTATCCCGGTTGGTCCGCCGATGGCGGAGCGATCTTCGCCTCGCGCACCACCAGGCCCCGAGGCGATGAGCCCTGGCGTACCGAAAACGTCTTCCGCATTGACGTCGCAACCGGCGGGGAGACTGCGCTAACCGACTGCGAATTCAACATTTATTCCCCTCTGCCCTCGCCCGACGGCAAGTGGATCGCCTGTGGTCGCACGCTCATCAACATCACCGATGTTCCTACGCGCCTGATCGTGATGGCGGTAGACGGCAGCGATGTCAGGATCGTCAATGAAGCGATCGACCGCGAAGCCATCGACTGGAAGTGGTCGCCGGATAACAAATTGGCATTTGTAGTGGAAACCGAAGGCAGGGCGCTGCCCGGCATTTATGATCCGACGACGGACGAGTCTGCGCTCGTACACGAAGGCATCTACGAAATTGAGCAACTCGATATCGGCCTGGACGGAACGCTGGCGATGACGGTATCGACGCCCGAAAATCCGCAGGAGCTTTACACGCTTCGCGACGGCAGCTTCAGGGAAGCGACCCGCTTCAACCACGATTTGCTCAGCGAAGTGATCGTACAAGAGGTGCGCGAGCTGCGCTACGAATCGCCCAATGGCGAGGTACAAGGCTGGTATCTGCTGCCCGTCGGTTATGAATCCGGCAAGCAGTATCCGCTCGCGCTAAACATCCATGGCGGTCCGCATCGCGTGTGGGGATTCGCGACCAAAACCATGTGGCACGAATGGCAATTCCACGCGGCGCGCGGTTATGCGGTATTCTATTGCAATCACCATGGCAGCGGCGGCTATGGAGAGGCATTCTTTCGCCGGCTTCACGCGGCCTGGGGACCTGTCGCCATGGACGATATCATGGCCGGCGTCGATGCCATTCTCGAGCTGGGCATCGCCGACGAAAACCGCATGGCAATCACCGGCGGCTCTTATGGCGGCTACATGACCGCCTGGATCATCGCCCACAGCGACCGCTTCAAGTCGGCCGTCGCGCAGCGCGGCGTCTATAACATGAACAGCTGGATGGGCACAACTTGCATACCCCTGCTGATGTCCAACGAATTCGATGCCGAACCTTGGGAGAATCACGACGCCTTCTGGGACAATTCGCCGCTCAAATTCGCGGCCGATATCACCACGCCCCTATTGATCATCCACGCCGAGAATGATTATGGCGTGCCCATAGAACAGGCCGAGCAGCTATTCTCCTGGGTGCGGCGCGCTACCGATACGCCGGTGCGGATGCTGCGCTATCCGCGCGACGGGCACGAGATGTCCCGCAGCGGCGAACCGGACCACCGCGTCAGCCGATTGCGAGAGATGATAGATTGGTTCGACACATACACGGAAGCGTGATCAACTATTGGCCGTTGGTCGGGAACTGCTGCGCGAACACCGAAAAATACCTGCGCACCTTGTCGATGATGTCGCGGCGCTCGCTATCCGGCAGCAAGCCGAAGACCGCGCGCAACTGTTCCATCAAGCCGCGCTGAACATCGACAAAGCGACGGGCGCCTTCGTCAGTCAAAATGACATCTACCGATCGTCCATCGGTCGCGCTGCGGCGGCGGCGCACCAGCGGCGGAGTCATCGCCTCCAGGCGCTTGACTAATCCGGTCATGGTGGCGCTGGTGAGATGATGATCGCGGGCGATATCGCCGATGCGGCATTCGCCCTGGTTTTCCGACAGAGTCTTGAGCACATAGAATTGCGGGGGCGTCAACTGATGCAGCTCGAAGTGACCCGCCAATCGTTTTTCCCCATCGGTCACGATGTCGAAAAGCAACGACCATAGCTCAGCGACATCGCGGTCCAGTCCATTTGCCACGCGCGTTTCGCCTCCTAAGCATCCAGCCCGGCGCCCAAGGCATCCCAAACATCCAACTTGCCACGCACTTCGCGGATCACTTCATCAACGAATTCGCTGGTGGTGGCCCGCCCGCCAAGATCGGGAGTCTTGACGCCATTGTATACGGATTCCAAGGTCGCTTCGTAGATGGCGCGGCTGGCAAGGGCGGCCTCTTTTGCTTCGATTTGGCGCAGCAGCGCGGCGCAAGCCAACAGCATCGCCATTGGATTGGCGATATTCTTGCCACGTAGGCTGGGCGCTGTGCCGTGCGGCGCTTCGGTGACGGCTACCTTGACCTTAAACTCGTGGTCGAATCCAAACACGATCGATTCGGCGCCGGCGATTGTGCCAAACATCTTCATGACCAAATCGCTAAGTGTATCGCCATCGCGATTCAAAGCGGGGATGACCAGCGGCTCTCCCGTCGTTTCCAGAAGCAATGCATAAGTCGCGTCGATCAACTGTGGATCGTAGCGCACTTGGGGAAACATCCCGGCCGCGCGATCCAGCTCTTCCTTGAACATGCCTTCGTAAACTGGGCTGACCGTGTACTTGGGACCTCCAAAGACTGTGGCGCCGGCGCGCGCGGCATAGCGAAAAGTAAAATCAGCAACTGCCCGGCACGTGCGCCGTGAGACGAAGCGCGTGCTATACGCCCGTTCATCGAGGCCGTCTCCCTCCCGCCATTCCTGCGCCGCGTATGCGCCTTCGACCGCCATTCTGACTACGGCTATCGGCGCGTGAACACCCGCCAGCGGTCGCACTGACGGAATCCGCCTGCCTGTGCGCAGAATGACGCTGCCGTCGACCAACTCTCGCAGCAGCGCATTGGGACTGCCGACATCGTCCGGATTGGCGGTCGTAATCGTCGCCGCCTTAATGCCCAAACCGGTCTCGATAATCTTCGCGGCAGCTTCTCGCACAATGTCGTTATCGGTGCGCCTGCGATTTTCTAGCGATAGATCAAAGGTTTCGAAAGCGAGATTAAGAATGCCGATCACGCTGGGATCGAGAACGCGCAGCGCCTCGTCCAAAAGCTCTTGCCCGGTTTCGTCTCCTTGCAATATACAGATGCGGTGTATCGTCACGCGGCTCTCTTTCACGTCGATTGATATAGGCCTCAATGCAATTGTATGTCAGGAAACCAATCGTGACGATCGCCGAGCGCGCCTATCTCAAGGGATTTGCCCGAATGCGACCCCTCCCATACCCGCTTGTACAAGCGCGCAAATGCTTGCTTCCGTCGCAGCCGACAATAGAGAATGAGCGCCACCCGCGCCTATCGCCACTGCAGGCCCGAAGGTTTTGCGGTAAAATAGTGTTGAGATGACGATTCTCATCGATTCGAGCAGGAAAGACGTCTTATGCGTAGATTCAGACTTGTTGTCAACACGCTGGTTCTGTTGATTGTCGTTTTCGCCGTCCGCGCCCAGGAAGAGAGCAACTTCAGCTCCACCATCAATTGGTACTATAGCGCTTGTGAGGACCGCATGGTTGTGGATCTGCACGGTACGCTGCAGGCCGGCTACGATATCTATTATCAGGCGTTTGACCTCTTCGGCGGTTTGGGCAGTCCGATAACAGCGCTGCGTCGCGTCAGCGTCAACGGCGATTACTCGATGACGCAGGTAGTCAACTGGCTGGGCGGATCGACGCGCGCGCTCGCTACGCCGATCAGCGTTGTATTCCGCATTGGCCTCGAGAACGATCCGGACGTCACCATCTTTCAGGAAGCCTCCGATGATTACCTGGGCGAATGCCTCGAACCCGGCAGCACGCTGGAAGAAGTCGATATCCTGGGCACGGGCGATATCATCGGCTCTTCCGGCGTATTCACGCCTGATGGCGGGCTGCTCAATCCCATCTTTTATGAGCCGCCCGAGGCGCTGGTACAGATTGGCGCGCGCCCAAGCGACTACCGCGTCGTGGGTCGCACGGCCAACCCCGGTTTGATCTTCGCCGAGTGCGCCGATGTGGAGGGCGCGGATCCCGGTCTCATTTACGACACGGACGAACTTATGCTCTTCTGGTCTTGGTTTGCCAAGACGCCGGAACAAGTGCAGGATCATCTCAACAACGCCCTCTACAAGGTGGAGTTGCGCGGTATGCCCTTGCCGGATTGGTCCGTCAGCGAGATCAAGCAAGTGCCGGGCAGCTTAAACTGGTGGGTCTTCTATACCGCAAATCTCGGCGGGAAATGGGAACCGGGCACTTATGGCGTGAACTTTGCCGTGCGGTGGGTCAATCCGATCAGCGATGGTTATGAATCATTTGGACCCGGTACGGAAAACGAACTGCTCGACAGCGGATGCCTTTTCTCAGTCCAGCGCAATCCCTGGGACATACCTGTAATTCACGAGAATCCCACTTTGCCGCTCACCGTTTACGCCAGTAACGATTCGACCGAATGATCGTTGAGGGCGGCGTCATCGCCCGGCTTCGCTTTCGGCGCGAGCAATAAAGTCGTGGACAAGTTAGCCGAATATGCCGATGCTTTGCTCGGGTTGTCTCTGGCTCCCGAGCAGGTTGATCAATTCCGGCGATTGACCGAACTCCTGCTGGAATGGAATCGGCGGATGAATCTGACCGCCATCGTCGTCCCGGCGGAAATTGCCGTCAAACATTATCTCGATGCGTTGACGCTGACGACAGTGGTCCCGAGTTTTGACGATCTCAAAATGATCGATGTCGGCGCCGGCGCGGGCTTTCCGGGGCTGGCATTGGCGATCGCTTTTCCGGGCCTATCTGTGACCTTGCTCGATTCGACGGCAAAGAAGCTGCGCTTCATCACCCACGCCGGTAACGATATCGGGCTGCAGAATATCCGGACCGTGCACGCGCGCGCTGAAGACGCCGGCCGTCAGCTGCAACATCGCGGGACATACGACATTGTCACCGCCCGCGCGGTCGCCAGGATGCCGGCTTTGATGGAATATACGCTGCCGCTGGCAAAACTTGGTGGCCAAGTGATCGCCATGGCCGGCAGCAACGCCTATGACGACGCCAACAGCGCGGTGAAAGCGATTGACCTGCTGGGCGGAGAGTTGTTCGCCATCGAGCAGATCCACTTGCCCACGCTGGATAATCCGCGCTATCTGGTGGTGATTGACAAGATCAGACCGACGCCAGATCGATATCCGCGTACCGCAGGCACGCCGACGCGCGATCCAATTGGCTGAAATCTCGAGCGCTTGGGGACGGGCCACGCCTGCGCGGCCGCATGGCTGCTGCGCCTTCAGTCTGTCGCCGCGTTTTCCGGCTCATGCAAAGCAATGCGATAGGGATACCATTCAGCGCGGAAGAGCTTCTGCGACACGCCCGGATCATTTGCCGTGAGCTGCCGCATGTGGGCGTCGTCGCGGGCTTTGAATATGGCGATTCCGAACGACGAATAATCCGTATTCAGCGTGCGTCCCGCTAGTATCAGCGTCCCCTCGCGCATTTGCGCTTGCAGATAGGCGAAGTGTTCGCCGGTGATACGAGTCTCCTCTTCAGTAGGCCCGTCGGACAACATGGCCGGTCGAACCGGTTGAATGCGATACAAGTATGTTGGCATGCTCAATTCTCGTATGACGCTAAACGAATCGGACTTGGAGGTTAGCTGAAATCCCTCGCCTGCGGGAGTCTCAAACGGAAATTCTGGACACGCTACGGTTCAGCAGTCGAAACCAGGTATAATGGTGGCGCAGATTGGCCGCGCCGGGGCATTGATGAATGTAGCCGCGCGCGCAAGCGTTGTGGACGCGCTTGACTGCCGCATTCGGCAGCACGACAAGCATGTGAATGAGGGACCTATGCCAGCCAAGCCAAACGCCAAACGTCAATTCCGCCTCGAACTGCCGAAAGACGCCAGCGCAATCTATGCCAACACGGTCATCATCACACATACCGTCAGCGAAGTGATATTCGATTTCATACAGGTCATGCCCAACGACGACCGCGCTCGCGTGCAAAAGCGCATCATGATGACGCCGACCCACGCCAAGATGCTGTTGAAAGCGCTGAATGAAAACATCGACAAGTATGAAGACAAACACGGCGAGATCAAGACGCCAACCCGTCAATCGTTGGCCGACCAGCTCTTCGGCGCCGTGAAACCAGAACAAGAAGAAGAAGACAATGAATAACTTGAATGCGATTTGCGATGCGATCCGCCAGGAATTGGAACAGCGCAATTCCGCTCGCGACCAGGCCATCGCGCTCTCGCGTCAACTCATTCGCCATTGCTCGGAATCCATCCGCGCGCTGCATCGCCGCGAATGGGATAGCGCCGAATCAAAGCTCGAAATCGTCAAGGCCTGCGCGATCGAATTGAAGGCGGTGGTGTCCGATTACCCCGGACTATATCATACCGGCTATACGCAAGACGCGCTGAAGGAGGCGGCCGAAGCCCATATCACCCATGCCGTCATCCGCGGACGGGCGCTGCCCTCGTTTGACGAGCTAGGAATCGAGGGAGCGACCTACTTGAAGGGATTGGGCGAGGCGGCAACCGAACTGCGGCGATTCATCCTCGACATCATGCGGCGCGAAGACGGCCATAGTGCGGAGGCCGAGCGCCTCCTGCTAGCCATGGACGAAATCTACGATCAGCTGGTCACATTCGATTTCCCGGACGCGCTCACGCACGGATTGCGCCGCCAGACTGACATCGTGCGTGGCGTGCTGGAACGCACACGCGGTGATTTGACACAAAGTCTGCGCCAGCAGAAGCTGCAAGATGCCCTGCAACGATTGGAATCTGACCTGGCTGTCGATGCTGAAGACTGACTTCTTCTTCAGATTTTCAAGCGCCTATTCCGCGAGTTGCCACTCGGTCAAGGCGCCCGCCACCCAGGTCGGCTTCGGCGCGCTATAGAGATCAGAGCAGTCGGTAAAGCTGATATCCAGCACCGCTCCGGTCATGGGTCCGCGCAAGTAACGGTAGACTTGTCCGGTATCGCGGGCATCACTCTTTGACTCGATGCAGTGCTGGATGTATCCCCAATAATCGCCCTTCTCCAATATGCGGATTCCCGATTCGATGACGGCTTTGGCGTGGGCCAGTCCTTCGGCGTCGCTGTCATGAGTGACTTCGGGAGCATCGCCGTAGCCGATGCCATGATGAAAGGGATCCGCCGTGCTCACAACAACGGCGTCTTCCATCAAGCGCCCGAGTTCGTCGATACCGGGCAGATTTTCAGGTTTGCCCGCCGCCAGATTTGGATAGCGTTCGTAGACCTTGGGCGTCTTGCCGTCCGGAATGCCGCGCCGCTTGATTTCCGCATTCCAAAAGTAGCGCCAGCTATAGAGCGCATGGTCGCCCTTCCACTCGTCGCGGTCCGGTATATCGGTACCCTGGATGCCCCAGTACACGAAATTTGAAGGATCTTCGCCATTGGCTGTGGCGATGCGAGCCGCTTCCATATCTGCTGTGTAGGCGTGCAAGACGCTGAGCACAACCACTTTGTCCGCCCCGCTGTCCAGCGCGGCATGGACGCAAGCTGCGATCTGATAACCGCAGTCATGCACGCCCGCGTGCGGGAAAATCAACACGCCCCCGTTCTTCAGCGTATCAGCCAACTGCCACTGACGACCTCGTTCCAGGTGATCACGCGTCCCGCTCTCACCCAGCTCGGCATGCTCCCTCGCATACAATTCATGTATCTTCTTCTGTACGGCGCTACGATCCTGCGTCATCGGCTGCGGTCCTTTCCAGCGAATGCCTGTTCTGCCAATTTGTAGCGCACGGACGGGCTTCCGTCAAATACCGGCATTTAGTCTTGACCAAAGGCAACTAGCCTCTATAATGCCTTCTTGGTCAAAACCGCATAGCGACGTTTACCGTAGACAGCCGGTGGGCACGCGCCCTTAATGACCGGCCGAGGGGAACGCAAGAGTTCGATTTCAGACGACCTGATCGATGATTCTGCGACCCCAAAGTGCGGGTCGCTTTTCTGTTCTGTCGGATACGCTCGAGTTTTTGTCGAGGCTAAACGACCGGGAAAGGAGACACCATTGCCAGTTTCAAGAGCGCGTAAGGAAGAATTAGTCGCCAGTTATGTCGATATTCTCAACGAATGCGACGGACTTGTTTTTGTGCATACGAGCGGGTTGAGCGTTGCTCAGATACAAGATTTGCGCGCGACCGTGCGCGAACATAACGGGCAGTACCTGGTGGCCAAGAATACGCTGATGCGCAAAGCCCTGGAAAATGCCGGCTGGATTGTTCCTGAGGACTTGCTAGAGGGACCGGTCGCCATCATCTTCGGGCGCGACAATATGCCCGGCGTTACGAAAGCCGCGCTCAAGCACATGAAAGAGAACGGCTTTGAAGAGAAGATGCGCGTTACCGGCGGCATAATGACCGGCGACGTGCTGAATCCTGGACAAGTGGAGGCGGTCTCCAACCTGCCAACGCTGGACGAATTGCGCGCGCAAATTGCCGGCCTGATGCTGTCGCCGGCGCAAGGTATCGTCAACGCTCTGCAACAAGCCACCGGCGGCATCGTCAACGTCCTCCAAGCGCATTTGGATAAGCAAGAGGAAGCCAGCAGCGCCTAATTCAGCAGGCGAAGAGCCTGCGCGGAAAGACTGTTCAATCGGAAACGAGAATCGACGTCAAAGTCCTAGCGGACAATGCCAAGAAAGGGATGAACAATGGCAGATCTGGAAAAGCTGGTAGAGGAACTTAGCGGGCTGACGATCCTTGAGGCAGCCGATCTCAAGACAAAACTGGAAGAAGCCTGGGGTGTTGAAGCGGCGGTAGGCGGCGGCATGATGATGATGGCGCCCGGCGCCGGCGCCGCGGTCGCCGATGCCGAGCCCGAGGAAGAAAAAACCGAATTCGACCTCGTGCTCAAGGAGATTGGCCCCAAGAAGATCAACGTCATCAAAGCTATCCGCGGCATCACGCCGCTGGGCTTGAAAGAGGCCAAGGAATTGGTGGAATCAGCGCCGGCCACAGTCCTTGAAGAGGTCAGCAAGGATACGGCCGAGGAAGGCAAATCCAAGCTCGAGGAAGCGGGCGCAGTCGTCGAACTCAAGTAGGCGGCCCGAGAATCGCCGAGCGTCTGGTCGGCGCCCGGCCTATCGCATCCGCAGTGACGCAGGTCGCTGTGGGACTGTTCAACCAACACTGGCAGCTGGCAAATCGCCGGCTGCTTTGCATTCACGTCCGTAATCAAGGCTGATCGTCAGGATTCAACGCGATTGATCAGCGACATCGCATGCCACGCCAGCCATAGATTTGCTATCATTAGAGACGAAAGCAACGTCGAATTTGACGAGATCGGTAGTTCTGCGTGGCAAGCCTCTCCTATAGCAAACTGCTCGATCCAGTGAGCGATGTGATTGCCTGCATGGAATCGTTCTTGAGCGGCGCCGTCGGTAGCGCGACCGGCGATCAACGTGAATGCTTCAAGCGAATCCATGCCTACAGTTGGGGTTTGCACACTTTGGTCATGGATGTCATCACCGCGATCGGCATCGAAAACGCGGCAACCAGACCTGCAGTGCTCGATCGATTCAACAGCTTGATCCGACCAATCAAAAGCAACCTGGACAATCTAGTCGGCGGCTATGACGGCGAACTGAACGAAGAACAAGATCACATGATCGCCTTTGTTGTTGCCGCCACCATGTCCATCGAGCACATGATGAATAACCTCTGGCGCTATTCACTGCTGAAACACAACATACTTGAATACGCGCCCAAGCCCTTCGACTGCTCAGTTCTGGCGCGGAAACTGCGCTCGATACTGACCACGGTAGCGCTGCCCCAAGCTATGCCGCCGGCGCGCGTAAATGGAGACAAGGCATTGCTGAGTTATGCATTCGGCGAGATTGCGATCAACGTATGGCAACACGGCGGCGTCAATGATGTACACCTCAAAGCGGCTCTACGCGCGGGCCACCTGGATTTGACCGTGATTGACGCCGGCGCCGGATTCCGCGCTGACGACATGGCCTATCCCTTTCAGCCGTTTTGGCAATCCGATCAACGCAATCGGGGCTTGGGGCTGGGACTATACCTGGCGAAAGCCTTCATCGACATGAGCGGCGGCTCTATCGCTGTAACAAGCGCGCCGTCCAAGGGCGCCACTGTTTGCGTATCGCTGTTGTTGGCCGACTGATCCTCCGCTCCAGTTTTCTCTCTCAATGGGCTTGCGCTATAATTTCGCCTGGACCAACCGCCTGGGAGCACCGGCATGAGCCGAGAAAAAGTCTTTGTCACGCGTGAGCTGGCCTCGTCGGCGCTCGAGCGGCTGGATGGCATTTGCGAGCTTGAGGTCTGGGACGAGTTTCTGCCGCCGGACTACGATTACATCCTGCGACGGGCGCGCGGCGCAAGCGGCTTGCTCTGCCTGCTGACAGATACCATTGATGCCCGGTTGATGGACGCCGCTCCCGGACTAAAGGTCATCAGCAACATGGCGGTGGGCTATGACAATATTGATGTCGCCGCCGCGACGGCTCGTGGCATTCCCGTCGGCAATACACCAGGGGTATTGACCGAAACTACCGCCGATTTCGCGTTCGCCCTGCTTATGGCGACCGCTCGGCGCATTCCGGAAGCGCAGCAATACATTCGCGATCATAAGTGGCGCACCTGGCACCCAACCGTGCTATCGGGGCAAGATATCTTCGGCGCCACCTTGGGCATAGTCGGCTTCGGTCGCATTGGCAAGGCGATGGCGAAACGCGCGCGAGGCTTCGATATGAAGCTTCTGGTCAATACCAGCGGACCCGATGAAAGCGTATTGGAGGCGGGCGCGGAACCAGTCACGCTGGATGAATTGTTGCGGCGAAGCGACTACGTTAGCCTGCACGTGCCCCTGACCGACCGGACAACTCACCTGATCGGCGCGCGCGAATTATCGCTGATGAAAGCGTCGGCGATCTTGCTCAATACAGCGCGTGGCGGGGTCGTCGACGGTCAAGCATTGTATCGCGCGCTGTCCGAGGGTTCGATTCTGGCCGCGGGACTCGATGTTACCGATCCAGAACCCATCTCGTTGGACGACCCGCTCTTGACACTCGACAACTGTCTCATCGTGCCGCATATCGCCAGCGCCAGCGTCGCCACGCGCGCCAAGATGGCGGAGATGGCTGCCGACAACGTTATCGCAGGTTTGCGCGGCGATCCGCTGCCCACCTGTGTCAACCCGCAGGTGTACGACAAGAATTGAGGAATATGCGAATCTGTGCCGAGTTGACAGGCGTCAAATGCGCCGCCGCGCGACACCTTCGAACTGACGACAAAACCGATCTCGATTCGATTCTGAAAGATGGTCAATTGACAATCGCAGCAATTTGGTTCAAAATAGACGCTGAAAATAGTCCGAGGCGTTCAACTGGCCGGACAGATATCGGTCGGCAAGATTGGCGTCTGACACAATTGACGAGGGTGGAATCCGCGTTCTAAGATAATTCTGACAAAATGTGCTCATATCATAGTCAAAGCGCGTCCTGTCCACATGGGCAGGGCGCTTCGTATACTATTTCCAGCTATTGACCGTAGCAGGAAAGTTGAGACTTTTGGTAAGAGTCGCCGTAGAGAGAGGTGACTTCGCCCGGAAAGGATCAAATCATGGCAGAACGACGCATCAAACTGACACGAAAGGGTCACGAGAAACTGCAGCGCGAGTTGTTCATTCTCACCAACGAAGAAAACTCGAAAGTTGCGGAGATGCTCGCCGAAGCGCGAGAGGATGACCAAGGTGAAGAAGCGGTTTTCTTCGATGCGATGGTATCCAAAGAGCGCCTGGACGAGCGAGTGGCGCACCTGCAAAATGTGCTGGCCCGCGCCGAAATCATTGACGCCGACGAAGATCCCGATGTGATCACCCCGGGCAATCGCGTCACTGTCTACGATACGGCCGAAAAAGAAGAATTCACCATGGACTTGCTGGATACAGAAGAGATTACTCACGGGCGCCGCGGCGTTTCGCTGGATTCTCCCGTCGGGCAAGCGCTGCTGGGCAAAGGCGTCGGCGATCGCGTCAAAGTAGAGGTGCCGGACGGCGTCGTAACCTATAAGGTGCGGAAGATCGAGATGATTCCGTACGAAGACTAGTCCTGGGATTCAAAGCAAGCCAAGATCTGGGGCGCTCCGCAATGGGCGCTCCTTTTGTATTGTGATCCGACACGCGGCGGCAGATCTTGATGCAAGGGCGAGCCTATACATGACCGTAGGCCTCGTCCAGGTGATCAAGAATGCCGGACAAGAGATACGGCGTCAGCGCCAGTGTAGCTTTCGCCAGCGCTGGATCCGTGCGCGCCTTGCCTTCCGCATCTTCCAGCAGCAGAATCAGCGCGTCCGTCATCAGCGACATCAGACCGATCGTCTGCAGCATGACTTCGCTGAGCAATTCCGGATCGCGCCGGGCATTCAAGATCAGCCAGGTTGCCGCCTCCATCATCGGCATCATCGCCATCATCGCGCCCGAAAGGCTCAACATCATCAGTTTCTGCGTCTCGGCGGGCAAATGCGACAGTTTGGCTTCACTTTCCATGCGCTGCGCCAAGCGGGCCATGATAGTTGCCGCCAGGCGCGCCGGCGCCCGCTGATGAGGCGCCCGTTTCAACAGCGTATCAACCCGCTGCAGCCGGTCGAAGGCCTGGGCGGCGCCATCATCGCGATCTAGCTTCTCCAGCAGCTGCTGTCGCATCTCTTCAGAAAGCTCTCCTTCAAGCGCCTCTTGCATCATATCTATGGGTTGCTGGATAGGCTCGTCGGGCATTTCAACGTCCTTTCAACTGCGGATTAGCAAGTCGGTCCAATTCGTCTTCATCATCATTCCCCAGCAAATCCGCCAAGCGCCGGCGCGCGCGAAACAATCGGCTCTTGACTGCGCTTTCCGTCGTCTGCATTTCCTCGGCGATTTCAGCGTATGAATAGTCATACCAATAGCGCAGCACGATGGGCAGACGATAGTCAGATTCCAGTTGCTGCAGCAAATCGTGGATGACCTCTCTGTGTTCGCCGAGCAGGGTCGCTTGCTCCGGCAGGGGATCGCTGCTGCGTAGAGCGAGGGCCGCAGCAGTCGGTTCGTCATCGAGCGATACGAACTTCAATCGACGCTTGCGCAAACGGTCGATACAGTGATTGGATGCGATAGACATGATCCAGGTCTTGAACGACCGGCCCTTGTCAAAACGTTGGAGGTTTCTGTGCGCGCGCAAAAACGCTTCCTGAGTGGCATCCTCGGCTTCTTCGTGCTCGCCCAGCATTCGGTAACAGAGGTTGTAGACCGGATCCTGGTACAAGTAGACAATCTCGGCGAATGCGTCCTGATCACCGTCGAGCGCGGCGTTCACCCACGCTAGTGTTGTTGGATCAGGCTGCGCCACGATTGTCCTCTGTTCGGTTCACCAATTGCATTTGGATTACTGCCTACGGGCCAGACGCGACTAAGCGCCGAATATCCCTGCCCGCGACATCGCGAGCCGGGTCGGCGCCGCGATACCCAGCATGGTTTACGCCGGCGCGCGGCAATGTGTTGCAGCTAAGACAACAAAACGTCAAGCGCCAAGCGTTCTGATTCGGCCGGCAATCAGGCATTGATTAGCAGCTTGGCCGTGGCGATATTGGTCGCCAGCGGCACGTTGTGAACATTGCATATCCGCTGCAAGGTTTGGATATCCGGATCGTGCGGATGTTTGCCCAGCGGATCGAGAAAGAAGAACACCGCGCTGACCCGACCTTCCGCCACCATCGCGGCAATCTGCGCATCCCCTCCTAGCGGACCCGACAGCTTGCGCTTGACAGTCAAGCCCGTTTTTTCCGCAATGAAACTGCCCGTAGTATTGGTCGCTACCAGTTGAAATTCTGACAGACGCGCTTTGTGCTCCATGACAAAGGCGACCATATCCGCCTTCTTGCCATCATGTGAAATCAGCGCCAGGGTTCGTTTGGCTCTGCTCTTGGTCATTTGGTTGCTGATCCATTCCGTTATGGTGAAGTCGCGCGATGCTCGTCTCGAACGGCAAATCCACGCTGTCGCCGCACCAGCTGCGCCGGGATAGATAGCGGCATATGATAAGTCGTGGAACCGAACAAGGTCTTGAAGCGCTGATTCATGGTGAACGCTTCCTGGTAATAGGCTTCCAATTGCGCCATCAAGGCCGACCAGGGACGCCGTTCGGCGGCGTGGCGCGCGTTGCGGCTCATCTCCAGGCGCATCTGCGGATGGTCCCGCAAATGCCTGATTGCGCCGGCAAATGCCGCCCCTGACCGCTCGACGGAAATACCCGTTACGCCCTCTTCGATAACCTCGGGCGCGCCTCCGGCATTGACCACAACCGCCGGCAAACCCGATGCCATCGCCTCCTGAATAACTTGGCCAAAGGTCTCCTTCTCGCCGGTAAATGCGAAGACATCAGCGCTGGCGAAAGCCTGCGCCAGGTCGTCGCCTATCAGGTATCCGGTAAAGTAGGCATCCGTATCAGCGAACGCGCGCTCCAACGCCTCACGCAAGGCGCCGTCGCCGATAATCGTCAGCGCCACGCCATCCATTCTCGCGACTTCATGCAGCAGATCAATCCGCTTCTCGTGCGCCAGCCGCCCAACAAAGATACACAACAGTGAATTTGGATCGCGCCCGTTGAGCAAGCGCTGCCGCATTTCGGCAGTGGCGTGGCCAGGATGGAAACGCGCGGTGTTTACGCCACGGCCCCATAGCCGGACGCGCCGATAGCCCTCCTCGCGCAGACGCCCCGTGATGGTGCGCGTTGGCGCCAAGGTAAGATGACAGCCGTTGTGGATATAGCGCAGCCAGCGGTTGACCGGTCCGGATAACATCGGGAATCCATAATGCTCGGTATAACCCGGCAGGTCAGTCTGATAATTGGCGATCACCGGCAGATTGAGATGTCGGCCCACAGCCATGCCATTGACGGCCATCGCCGCCGGACTGAAAAGATGGATCAAATCCGGCGCGAAATCTTCGATATGTTTGGCCACAACCGGATTGGGCAGCGCCAGTCGCGTCTCCGGCGCTTGCGGCATGCTGATGGACCGCAAGGGTATCACTTTCGAGGCGCCGACATGATCGACGGCGATATCCGGCGCGAAAATCAGCAGCTCGCGGCCCGTCTCCTGCAAGTAGCGAATAGTCAGATAGGTGGTCTTGACCACTCCGTCGACCTTGGGCAGGAAAGACTCGGTCAGCACGGCAACGCGCTTGATGTCGTTTGCGGGCGCGACCGAGTATTCGTCGTCAATCAAGGTCGGGTTGCCAAAGAATTCGTCCAGGTCTTTGTCGTGCTGTGCATGTAGATTGTCGAGTAGACGTTGAGCGTGCATCGTCACCCTTTCACAATCTGTTAATGCGCCTGCCAGTTATGAATGAACCAGCCTGTCATCTGCATTTCTCTTGGTCGATAACCCGCTACGCGCGGCCAGGATGCGACTTCATGTGGCGACAACCAAAGGTCTTCACGACTCTATACGCTGAACCTTGATGAATCGACGCCTTCGCCACTGTCAATTGGCGCCGTAAAGCTCCCGATAGATATTGTAATTCCGATAAATGAATTGTACGTAATGCCGCGTCGAATCGATTGTAATGGTAGTCATGAAAAGGTCCGGGTCCCCTCCCGACAGCAGATTCCAGTCGTATGCGCGTCCGGGACCGGCGTTGTATGCCGCCAGCGCCACAATCGGATTCTGATCAAACAGCTCCAATTGCTCGTCCATATAATACGCCCCAAATGCCACGCCGGCATAGGGTCGAAACAAATCGCTATGTTGATAATCGGGCCAATTCAGTTGCTCGGCGATATACTGCGCCGTGCTGGGAATCACCTGCATCAAGCCCTTTTCTCCAGCGCCCGCCGTGGCATTGGTATTGAACAAGCTCTCCTGTCGAATTAAGGACAGCATGAGCAATGGATCAATGCCTCGTTCCTCCGCCACCGGCGATATCAGATCGATGTAATAGTCGGGAAATCGCATGCGAGCGATGAATCGCGGCGCCCGCAGCGTACCCGTATTAGACGCGATTATCACGTCCGCGGCGGCGATAATCGACTCGCGATACACTCCTAATCCACGCAAATGAATCGCCAGTTGGTAGCTGGCCAACACATCGCGCCGGTCTCGCGCTTGACTGACCAACGTTCCAAATTCGACCGCGGCTTCGTCAAACGCGCCAACCTCAAGTAATTCGCGCCCTCGGATCATGTGCGGATCGACATTCAGAGCATCGGACAAACGCCAAAGATCGCCACTTTGCTCGAGCGAGAAGGTCTGGCGCAGCCACGCTTCGGCCGCGCTCACCTCGGCGTTGATGTCGAAATTGAAGCGAATGCTCGCGGGCGGTTGCAGCGGTTGCCGTCCGATGCGGAAATCGTCGGCGCGCGCCGCGAAATAGCTGTCGGGCGCCGCCGACGCCGCCAACTGAAAAGCTTCGTCAGCCAAGCCTTGATCGCCGCGCGTGCTGGCCAGTCGGCCGACCCACAAGTAGGCCGCCGCGCGGTCGTCGCCAGTGGACAATGTGGCGATGCGCGAGTAGAGGTTTTCCGCGACCGCCCACTGCTCATCGCGAACCGCTGCCGATGCCGCGATGAACAATCCATTGGTTGTGAGTTCGTGACGGGGATAGGCATCGGCCAGACGCGTGAATACCTCGCGCGAACGCGTCGAATCGCCACTGGTGCCATAGAGATATCCCGCGCGCCAGAGCGCCTCGCCCGCCGCATCGGCCAGATAGTCATAATTGTCCGCGATTGCCAAATAGATCTGTATCGCGGCTGGACTGTCGCCAGCCAGAAAACGCGTGCGCCCCCGCTCCAATAACGCGTCGCCGAAGAGCGGATCTTGCGGATATTGGTCGACCACCGTTTGAAAAGCGACCATGGCTGCATCGGCGTTGCCAATCTGGCGATAGGCGCGTCCCAGCAGCAGATGCAGCTCGGCCGGAATCTCCGCCAGCAGATGCGAGCTGGTAAAGGCGTTGAAAGCATCGATAACGGCCGCATAATCCCCTGCGATGTAAGCGCTCTTGCCCCGCAGGAATCCATCGTAGGTCACACCTTCGGCGGCGAGATATTTCAGCGCGTCATAGGCGACAGCCGTCTCCGAATAATTGTCAAATACCTGTTGCATGCGCGCCAACCCGCTATCCTTAATGCCGGCCTCTAGCAAGGCTTGCGCGGCGGCAAAGGCGATGTAGGCGCGGTACGGAGCATTGCGCGCCACAGACAGAATCGCGTCATACTGCGCAACCGCATCCTCGGCCCGCGACAAACTGATATAGATGCCCGCCAGCTTCTCCCGCAATACCAAGAGCGGCACCTTGGAGCGTTTGGCATTGATGGCAAGCTCATAGTTTTGCAAAGCGGCAGCGGTTTGTCCCAAGGCAACTTGGGCGTCGGCGATCCGTTCATAGACGTAGCTGTCGATCAAAGCGGGACGCTGCGACAGATATTGCTGAAAGTCACTTACAGCCTCGCCCCATTGCGCGAGGCCAAGCCGCGCGTCGCCGCGCAAAAAATAGGCTTGCGGCACGAAGGCGCTTTCGGGAAACTCTGACAACAGTTGATAGAAGGCATCAAACGCTTGCTGGAAATAGCCATCGCGCAAGGCAACTTGACCCAATCTGAATGCGGCCAAAGCGCGGTAGCCGCCATCGGTCGATAGTCCCTGGTCAAGCAGCGTGCGATACATGCCGGCCGCATCTTCCAGATAACCATTGCGCATGAAGTTGTCACCCAATTGAATCAGGAGCGCCGGTTCGATTGTGGCCGTCGGCGGAATTGATGGAGCGGCCTCAGTTGGCGCGGCTTGCGCCTCAGCAACGGGCGGCGTGGCCGTCACATAAATGATATTGTTCTCGTTAGGGGTGGCAGCCGGCAAGGTCTCCTGGCTGAAATTGCAGGCGCTTAGCAGCGCAAATGACAACAGGCTCGCGATACGTAGCAGGCGCATATAGACCCGTCCTCAGGAACTTTGCTCGGCAAGCATGGTACGAATTCAGCCTTATAATGTCAAGCAAGCTGAGCGCATTATCATTTTGACGGTGGCTCCAGCGCTCCGGCCAGCCACGGCATGCCGTAACCGACAATCAAATGCCCGGCTTCGGCCAGACCCTGCGCCAAAGTATCGGTATCGCGATAGCTCCACCAATGATCTGCTGACGGCAAAATCCCGACGCCGAAATCTTCGACCACCAGTTGACTGAGGCTGCGCCTGACGACCTGCGAATCGCCGCTCGTGATTCGGCCCAGATTAACGGTAAAGCGCGACGAGCCGCCTGAAGACCACTCGGTCTCGTTATAGACCAGCACCTGAAAGTCGATCCATGCTTGTGATCGGTCGGCGAAAGTCTTGACGAAGCGGTATCGCCCGCCCGCCCACTGCAAAGGCGTCCGCTGCAAATGGTATCCGGCGGCGTCAAGCGCTTGCCCGATCACGGTACGCAGCAAGGCGCGAAAGTAATCCTGGCCCGCTTGACGTTCCTGAACCATCACCACTGCCGACCGACTAGATCGCGTCCGAATCTGCGAACCAGGTACTGCAGCAAGCGCGCGATATTCCAGGCGTCGTCATGGCCGCGATGATGCTTGCCCAGCAATTCCATGCCCGCCAATTCCAGCGCGCGGGTCATGCCAAGGCGCTGACCGCCGTGGCAGCTTGCAAAGACTGATTTCACGTTCATGTGCCTTTTGCCAAATGGATAACTGACCCCGAGCCGACGACATTGACGCCGAAAGATCTTCCGATCGTAGCCGCCCCAGCTCGCCCAAAGATAATTCCGGGCTTGATAATCTTCGACGAGCATCCGGCAAGCCGACGCGAAATCAATACCGTCAGCCGCAATCATCTGGGGCGTGAGCGAAGTCAATCGCGTGCAATAGGGGCTGATGTCTGAGACGGTCGGTTTGATCAGAAGGCTGCGCTTGTCCTTGAGTTCGTCGCTGGCAATGTCGTAGAAGCAGAAGCCGATTTCGATGATTTCGTTGATCTGGCCATCTGGCGGCGGTTTGACATCCCAGCAGGTCGCTTCGACATCTACCACCAGGACTATGTCGCGTCGGCTGGGCATCGATCTAGCGCCGGCTCAAGCATACTCAGCGAGCGCTGTGGCGGTGTCCACCGCTGTCGTTACCGGCAACCGACAGGCAAAGTTTCGGCAAACATAAACTGTCGTCTCGTCGCCGAGCATTCGGCGGAAGCTCAGCAGCGGTATGATCGCGTGCTCATCAACATCGCAAGGGGCGCTCGCAACAATCAAATTGGGTCGGAATTGCCGTCGCAGCAGGCGCAGAATCTTGGAAGATTCGTCGGACGCTTGCGTCCCGATCATCGCTACTTCGACTATCCCGCCGACCACCATATCGGTCGCGTTGAGCGCTTCGGCAAAGGCTTGGGGATACTGCCCCATGGCATCGGTCAATATCTGGAGCACGGCGCGGCCGCTCTCGTCATAACGATTCTCGCCGGTATAGGCCGCCAGCCGCAGCAGCTGCTTCGCCATCATAGCGTTGCCGGAGGGCGTAACGTTGTCCTGCAAATTGCGCGGACGCACGATCAGCGCCTCGTGATCATCGCTGGTATCGTAAAAGCCGCCTTCACTCGCCTGGAAATGCTGCAAGGCGATATCGGCCAGCCGCCGCGCCTCGACAAACCATTTCTCGTCAAATGTCGATTGGTAAAGTTCCAGCAGCGCATCAATCAGATTGGCGTAATCTTCAAGATAGGCATTGAGTTTGCTGCGTCCGTCCTTGTGCGTTCGATACAAGCGTCCGCGCTCGTCGATCATCTCGCGCAGCAGGAAGTCCCCTGCCCGCACCGCCGCCTGCAGATAATCCTCACGATCGAGGACGCGCGCCGCTTCGGCCAGGCTGGCCAGCATCATGCCATTCCACGAGGTCAAGACTTTGTCATCGAGACCGGGCGCAATCCTCTGCGTCCGCGCGGCATACAGCCGCCCCTTGATGGACGTTAGCGCCGCGTCAAATGCGGTGACCGACATGCCCAGCTGATCAGCGACAATTCTCGAGTCTTGCGGCAAATGCAATATGTTGGATCCCTCGAAGTTGCCCGACCAGGACATGCCAAACGTCGTCACGGCGATATCCACTGCGTCCGGCAAATCTTCGACCAACGGGGCCAGCGCTTCCTCTACTTCGTCAATCGTCCATACGAAGAACTTGCCCTCTTCGCCTTCGCTGTCTGCATCGGTTGCGCTATAGAATCCGCCCGCGTGGGACCACATCTCACGCAGGATGTAATCGTAAATCTCTTCAGCGATCGAGCGGTAGAATGCCTCTCCGGTGATCTGCCAGGCATGCAGATAGAGTCGGCTCAATTGCGCGTTGTCATACAGCATCTTCTCAAAATGCGGTACCAGCCAGCGCGCGTCAACACTGTAACGAGCAAAGCCGCCGCCTACTTGATCATAGATGCCGCCGCGCGCCATCTTGTCTAATGTCAATTCCACCAGCTGCAACGCTTCCGTGTTGCCTGTGCGCGTGTGATAGCGCAGCAAGTATTCCAGGCTAATCGGATTGGGAAACTTGGGAGCGCCGCCGAATCCGCCATGCTCACGGTCGATATTGGCCATCAATCGTTCCGCCGCTTCGTCCAGCAGAGTCGGCGTCAAGCCGCTATCGTCATCACGGCCAATGCCGAGCACATCGCGATTCAATGCTTGATGCAGATTGTCGGCTTGCTGTTCCAGCACATCGCGCCGATTGCGATAGGCATCGTGGATGGCGCCCATCAGCTGCGTAAAGGATGGCATGCCGCCGCGGCGGACTTTGGGATAATAGGTTCCGCCATAAAAGGGACGGCCGTCCGGAAGCAAAAAAACTGTCATCGGCCAGCCGCCGTGCCCGGAAATCGCCTGCACCGCCTGCATATAAATGTCATCGACATCGGGACGTTCTTCTCGGTCAACCTTGATATTCACAAAGAGCGCGTTCATCATGGCGGCCGTCTCGTCGTCCTCGAAACTCTCATGCGCCATCACGTGGCACCAGTGGCAGGCGCTGTAACCCACACTGAGCAGCACCGGCATATCCCGTTCGCGGGCGATGCGAAATGCCGCCTCGCCCCAGGGATGCCAATCTACCGGATTGTCCGCGTGCTGTAGCAAGTATGGGCTGCTCTCGTGCTGCAACTGATTCATCTGTACTCTCGTTGGAATTTGGCGAAGGCATCACATCCGTCTGTCCTTAAGCATAACGGACAATCACTTGTTGAGAAGTTGGATTTAGGATGATTCTGCATCTCCATGCTGCGCATACGGTGGATGGCCTGCCGCTGGCAATTGCAGCGGCGTACTCCGCAAATGGCGCGCTATTGTGGTAATATAGGCACTGGGATTGGCTTTGTGAGCGCATTTCTAAGAAATGTCTTGCATAAATCCGGCCTCGGATAGGCTATAATTCACGTATACGACCACTTGTCGAAAGTCAAATCAACCCATGCAGTTTTGGGAAAACAACGATAACGAAGAGGATCGAGACGAGGGCAACAACTTTCGTCCGCCGCAGCGTCCGCCGAATTGGCGAAAGTGGATTTCGCCCGGTCTGTTGGTCCTGGTGATGCTGCTGGCGCTGCTCAGTTCACCTGGTTTGTTCGGCGGCTTTTCGTCGACGCCAGAGATCGCCTATTCCGTCGTCTACGATCAAGTTCGCCAGTTCAACGTTTCCTTGCTGGATTTCCAGGGCGAAACCGGCGTGACCGGCCAATTTGTCAACAGCGTCATTGTCTCGAATGTCTCCGGCCGCACGCAGAACGTCAGTCGATTTAACGCCAATGTGCCGCCGGGCGGCGGCGAAGAATTGCGAGAGCTCGCGAAGGGCCAGGATATCATCATCCGCGCCACACCCGATCGGCCTTCACTCTTGCTCTCGCTGATCGTCAACTTCCTGCCGCTGGTGCTTATCATCGGTTTCTTCGTCTGGATGGGCAGGCGAGCTCAGGGACAGATGAATGGCATTTTCTCCTTCGGGCAATCTCAGGCCAGGCAGAAGTCGCCGGAGATGCCCGCCATCCAGTTTGAAGATGTCGCCGGACAAGACGCCGCCAAGCTGGAACTGGAAGAGGTGGTGGATTTCCTCAAGCAGCCGGAGAAATATGTCAAGGTCGGCGCCAAGGTGCCCCGCGGCGTTTTGCTCATCGGCCCGCCAGGCACGGGCAAGACCCTGATGGCGCGGGCGGTCGCGGGTGAAGCCAACGTCGCATTTTTCAGCATCGCCGCATCCGAGTTCGTCGAGATGTTTGTCGGCGTCGGCGCATCGCGCGTGCGTGATCTTTTCAAGCGCGCCAAAGACAACGCGCCCGCCATAATCTTTGTAGACGAGATTGACGCCGTCGGCCGCCGGCGCGGCACCGGATTGGGCGGCGGTCACGACGAACGCGAGCAGACGCTCAATCAGCTGCTATCCGAGATGGACGGCTTCGACAACGACACCAACATTGTGATGATCGCAGCCACCAATCGTCCCGATGTGCTTGATCCCGCCTTGCTGCGGCCGGGTCGCTTCGACCGGCAAATCACCGTTGAACTGCCCGATGTCAAGGGACGGCTGGATATCCTCAAGATTCATACCAAGAACAAACCCTTGGCGAACAATGTCGAGTTGGAATCGATGGCGCGCGCCACCATCGGCTTTTCCGGCGCCGATATCGCCAACCTGGCCAACGAAGCCGCGATGCACGCGGCCCGTTTCGATCGCCGCCTGATCACCATGTCGGATTTCACCACCGCCTACGAGCGCATTCGCCTGGGCACGAAGCGGCCGCCGTTGTCCAACGAGAAAGACCGTCGCATCACCGCCTATCACGAGGCCGGGCACGCGCTGGTATCGTTTCTGATTCCCGATGCCATGGCTCTGCTCAAAACCACCATCATCCCGCGTGGACGCGCCCTAGGCGTCGCCTTTTATCTGCCCAAGGACGACTCGCTTCATCAGTCGCGCAAGCAGCTGGAAGCTTTCATACGCGTGGGATTGGCCGGACGCATCGCCGAAGAAATCGTCTTCGATGATGTGACCACCGGCGCCGCCAACGATATCCAACAAGTGACCCAGATCGCCCGCCGCATGGTCAAGATGTTCGGCATGAGCGATTCGGTGGGCATGGTCAACTATGGCGATGATTCCGAGCAGCCCTTCCTGGGTTACGCGATCGCCAGCGGGCGCGACTATAGTGACGACACCGCTTCCAAGCTCGATGCCGAGATCAAGCGCTTTATCGATGTCGCTTATCAGCAAACGCGCGAACTGCTCGAAGATCACCGCGAAGAGCTGGACATCCTGGCGCAGGCGCTCTTGGAGAAAGAGACCGTGGAACGCGAAGAAATCCTGCGCATCCTGGACCTGGAAGACGACACCGAAGACATCGTTCCCAAGTCCGTCGCCCAACACCTGCGCGAACCGCAGGGCGCCGAACACAACGGCTCGGATTCCAAAGAAGAAGAAGACCTGGAATTGGAAACCTGAGCCACGAGGCGGGGCGCCCCGCCTCGCCCGCTTTCTTCGTCGCTGCTACTGTTCCACAGCCGCAGCGGCGTGAGCCACCAATTCATCCTGCACATAGGACGGCACACGGTCATAGCGATTGAACAGCATGGTATAGATGCCGCGTCCTCCGGTCATTGAGCGCAAATCGTTTCCGTATCTCAGCATCTCCGCCAGAGGCACTTCGGCCGTCACCACACTCTTGATGCCAACCGTATCCATGCCCTGAACGCGACCGCGACGCGTATTCAGGTCGCTCATGATGTCGCCCATCATGGTTTCCGGCACGACGATCTTGACATCCATGATCGGCTCAAGCAAAACCGGTTTCGCCTTGCGGAAGGCGGCCCGGAAAGCCTCTCGTCCCGCAATTTGAAAGGCGATGTCTTTCGAATCGACCGGGTGCTCCTTGCCGTCAAAGACGTTGACCTTGACCCGTTCAACCGGATATCCGGCGATCACGCCATCGGCGAGCACCGCGCGGATGCCCTTTTCGGTGGATGACACAAACTGCTGAGATATCGCGCCGCCAAACACCGACGACTCAAATTCAAAGTTCTCTCCCGATGGCTCGACCTTGAGGTCGACTCGCCCGTATTGCCCGGCGCCGCCGGTCTGTTTTTTGTGAGTATAGCTCGATTCGGCGTTGCCGGTTATCGTCTCTCGATATGGCACCTTGGGCATGTCCGTATCAATATTGACGCCGAGTGATTCGGCGCGTTTCAAGGTGACATCGAGATGAATCTGTCCCATGCCTTCCAAAACGGTCTGGCGCGTGTCCGAATCTTGACGCCAGCGCAGGGTCGGGTCGGCGTCGCAAAGATTGGATAGCGTTGGCCCCATCTTGGCGCTGTCAGCTTGCGCTCGCGGCGAGACCGCCACCATGTACAAAGGCGCCGGAAAGTCTGGAGCAGTCACACGGATGGCGCTGCCGGCATCCACAAAAGTATCGCCAGTCTTGGTCTCGTTCAACTTGGCAACGACCCCAATATCGCCAGCGTGCAATACCGTGGCCGGCAACTGTTCCTTGCCGCGCATGACGAAAAGCGAGTTGAATCGTTCTGACGCGCCGCTATTGGCGTTGTGATAGCGTCCGTCGCTGGAAATCGTGCCGGAGAAAATGCGGAAATAGTTCAGTGTACCGACAAAACGATCGTTTAGCGTTTTGAATACATACGTAGCCAACGGTCCCTCGTCGCTTTGCGGCGCCTCCAGAACACCCGCTTCTTCACCGAGCCATACGTTGACCTGCCGCTCAGTCGGCGCGGTAGTATAAGCGGTCAACGCTTCCATGAGCGGGACGGTCCCGATATTTTCTGTAGCCGATGTCGCGAATACCGGCACAGTCTTTAGGTCGGGCGAGCGCGAGGCCTTTCGCATCCCGTCGCGTATCTCATCAGAAGAAAGCGTTTCTTCCTCGAAATACTTTTCCAGCAACTCGTCATCGGCTTCAGCGGCGGCTTCCATCAATTCCATATGCGCCTCTTCCAGCGCATCGGCATGTTCGTCCGGCAAATCGGAGCGCTGTTCACCGGCGCCCAACAGCGCTTTCTGGTTCAGCGCGTTTGCCACGCCTTTGAAATCCGCCCCGCTGCCAAGCGGCAACATCACCGGAACAAACTTGTAATCGCCAAATTGCCCGCGCAGTTGATCGAGCACTTCCTCAAAGTTGGCGTTGTCACGGTCCATCTTATTGATGACGACGATGATCGGCTGTTCATGGGCCCGCGCATACTCCCATGCCAATTCGGTACCCACTTCAACACCGGATACGGCGTCTACCACCACGACCACCGAATCCGCGGCGCAAATGGCGTTTTTGAGTTCGCCCTGGAAATCTGTGAAACCGGGCGGATCCAGTATATTAATCTTAGTATCTTCGTATTCGATTGGCACCAAAGATGTGGACAGCGATAGTCCGCGTTCTTTTTCCTCATCTTCCCAATCCGATACCATATTTCCTTCGGAAATGTGGCCCAGCCGAGTGGTCGCGCCACTGCAATGAAGCAGCGCCTCCACCAATGAGGTCTTTCCACAGCTTTGGTGCCCGGCTAAAGCGACGTTTCTAATGTTCTCCGACTGATATTCTTTCATGACGGTGGCGCCTCCGATACCGCGCAACTCATATCCTACGCTGACAACAATCGGCTTACCAGGAAGCCGAGCGTGTCAAGGATTTTAATGGCGCGTTAGCAGATTGTCAAAGAGGCATATTCCGGCTTGATACAAGCTGATTCTTCTTTCCAGTTGTCGAATGAGGGTAATAGAAACGCGCAAGCGCGGCTCAAAACCGTATAATACGTGGTGCGTCTGTGCGGCATTTTTATCGACATTGTCAGATACCGATCGTAGCCATGCCCTTGCCGGCTCGATTGGCCACGGATTTGTGGCGCAATGATCAAACGACTGTCAGTTAACCTGCTCATCGTATGCGTCTCTATTGGGATCGCAGTGTTGCTTATGGAGAGCTTCATCCGCAGCTCTGGCGACTCCGACGCCGACGGTCAGTTCAGTTTCATCGGTTTCAAGCTGGAACCTTATGTCTTACCCGTGAACGTCATGCGGGCGAGCATAGAATCGTACGTAGCCAATCGCGATGCCGTCACCATCGTATATGATCCGGTTACCGGCTGGACCTATCGACCCAATTCGATTCGACATAATGGCACATTCACCATCAACGGCGGGGGATTCCGGGCCACGCGCGATTACAGTCCGCGTCCCCCGGCAGATACGCTGCGCATCGCGCTCTTTGGCGATTCCTTCACTGCGGACGACGATGTCGACGACGCGCATGCCTGGGCCAATCAACTGGAATTGGCGCTGAACCAAGCCGGCGTCCGCGCCGAGGTCTTGAACTTCGGCGTTGGCGGATATGGCATGGATCAGGCATTTCTGCGTTGGCAGAATGTCGGACGCGGCTATCAGCCTGACATCGTCATCTTCGGCTTCCAGCCGGAGAATCTCGACCGCAACGTCAATATCTTTCGCCATCTCTACATCGACGGCTTCGGCATTCCGCTTGCCAAACCGCGCTTCCTGTGGCGCGATTCCGGGTTGGAGCTGATTAACTCGCCTGTCGTTCCACCGGAGCAATTGATCGCCACCTTCGAATCATTCGCCAGCCACCCCCTGGCGCGCTATGAAGCCTATTACCCCGGTCGCGACACCGCGGACAGCTGGTGGTTTGGGAGCCGCTTGATCGCCTTCATTCACGAACTCATGAAGCAAAACGCGCCGCTCGACGCCAACAACTATGGGCCGGGCAGCGAGCGTGGGGAACTGGGCAAAGCCATCGTCGACGCCTTCGCCGAGGATGTGATGGCGACGGGCGCGGAATTCGTTATCGCGCATCTGCCGATTTGGCAGCATCTTGCCCACTTGCAGGGAGGCGGCGAATCGCCCTTTGCCTTTTTGCAGGATTACTTTGCAGCGACATATCATTACGTTCCGCTAGAAGGACATCTTGGCGAGTTGCCCATCGACCAGTACCGCGGCCCCACCGGGCATTACTTGTCGGAAGCCACGCTTGTCGTTGGACAAGTCATCGCCAGCGAAATCGAAACCTGCGTCAGACAAGGCGGCTGTCGATTGTCGCGCTTTCCTGATCGATCGGCAATAGAGATGAGCGAATAACGATGCGGCGATTCCTTGCTGGCGCGCTGATGGTGTGTTTTGGCATTGGGCTGGCGCTTGTCTTGCTGGAAGCGTTTGTTCGCGCCGCCGGATCGACGGATGTGGACGGTCAGTTCACCTTCATGGGATATGCCTTGCACCCATTCGTCGTACCGGTCGAACAGATGAACGAGCGAATTGAAGAATACCTCGAGGTAAAAGAATGGGCGGCTGTCATATGTGACGCCAACCTGGGCTGGACCTTCAAACCGAATACGGAACGCCAGGGCGGCATCTTCACCGTCAATGGCGCGGGCATTCGCGCGCGCCGCGAGTATGCGCAGACCCCGCCGGACGACACGCTGCGTATCGCAATCTTCGGCGACTCGTTTACCGCGGGCGAAGACGTCAGCGATGACGAGTCGTGGGGACAACAGCTGGAGACACTTCTCAACAAGGCCGGCATACGGACGGAGGTATTGAATTTAGGGGTAAGCGGGTACGGCATGGACCAAGCTTATTTGCGCTGGCAGCATTTTGGACTGGGTTTCGCTCCCGACATAGTCATCTTTGGCATGCAGCCGGAGAACCTCAAGCGCAACCTCAACGTCTTCAGGCAGCTGCTGGACAACAGCCGCTATGCGCTGCCATTTTCGAAACCGCGATTCATTGATGACGACGGCGAACTCACGCTCGTTAACGTCCCGCCCGTTCCACCAGAGCAGCTTCCAGATGTGTTTGATGAATTCGGGCAGCATCCGCTGGCACAGCACGAATTTCATTATCTGAGCCGAAACGCAGCAGCGCGCTGGTGGACGTCAAGCCGGCTGCTAAGCTGGATTTATGCAGTGCTCCAGCGCGACGTCGTAGACTCCGGATACTACGCCGCCGATACGGAGGGAGGCATGCTTGGCAAAGCCATCGTGGACGCCTTCGCCGCTTCGGTCAAGCAACAGAACGCGCACTTCATTGTCCTGCATCTGCCACTGCAAAGTCATCTGCGCCGCTATCACAGCAATTTCCCTCCTCCCGAGCCGCCTTACCAACATTTGCTCGTTCATTGTCGCGCCGCTTATCACTACATCGCAATGGAAGAACAGCTCGATGGCTCTTTCATTGACGATTCATTCTGGAGCGGAGGGAAGCATTATGGACCCGCCATCCATTCCGTTGTGGCGCGGACGCTGGCGCAAGAACTGGCCGACTGCCTGGCCAGCGGCGCGTGCCCGGCGCTGCGCTTGGGCAATAAGTTCAGCGCCGACAGCAACTGACCGCGCGACCCGTTGATTTCGCATAGATTCGCGCTGCTTGGCGTGATAAAATCACGGATACACCAAGGTCACCTAGCATGTGGGAATGAACCATGCCAATCGACGATTTCTTGTTCCGCGGTGATATCGAGGAACTGGATCCGGAAGTAGCGGAATTGATCCGGTACGAGACCGCTCGTCAACAGCAAAAGCTGATCCTGATTCCTTCCGAAAGCACAGTGCCGTATGCGGTGCGCCACGCGCTAAGTTCGGCATTTCACAATCTCTACGCCGAAGGGTATCCGCTGGAAGAAACCCGCAGAATGTCGCAGCAAGAGATTCTCGATTATGATTTGCGCCTCCCGGAATTCCGCCGCAATGCCGATCAGCGCTATTACAAAGGTACTGAATACGCCAACATCATCGAGTCGCTGGCCAGGCGCCGCGCCGCCGAGACCTTCGCAGCCAACGGCCTGAGCGCCGACGATCTCTACGTCAACGTGCAGCCGCTTTCGGGCGCTCCCGCCAATAATGCTGTCTATACGGCACTGCTGGAAGTCGGCGATACCGTTATGGGCATGGACTTGATCATGGGCGGACATCTCACTCATGGGAGCCCGGTCAATCGCAGTGGCAAGTACTACAATATCGTCAGCTACACGATCGACGCCGAGACCGAACAACTTGATTATGACGAGATGCTGTCGCTGGCGCAGGTGCATAAGCCCAAGCTGATCATTGGCGGCTTCAGCAGCTATCCCATCGCCGCGGATTGGCACGCGTATCGAGAAATCGCGGATGCCGTCGGCGCCTACTTGCTGGCGGATGTAGCGCACGTCGCAGGCTTGATCGCGGCCGGCGTTTATCCCAATCCGATCGGTATCGCCGATGTCGTCAGCTTCACCACGCATAAATCGCTCAACGGTCCGCGCGGCGCGGTTCTCATCACGCACAAGAAGACCTTGTCGAGCAAGCTCGATCGCGCCGTCTTTCCTGGCGAACAAGGCGGGCCGCATATCAATACGATGGCCGGCCTGGCGATTGCGCTTCGTTTGGCGCAATCCGATCAGTTTCGACAATTGCAGCGGCGCGTATTGACCAATGCCGAGCGTTTGGCTCAAAAGCTAACCTCACGCGGCTTCCGCCTGCCACATGGCGGCACCAATACCCACTTGCTCGTCGTCGATTGCAAGTCGATCAAGGGACCAGACGGCACATTGCTAAGCGGCGACATGGCGTCGCGCGTGCTGGATTTGGCCGGCATTGTGACCAACCGCCAGACCATTCCTGGCGACGCCTCCGCCTTGCGACCCAGCGGCATTCGTATCGGTACGCCCTGGGTTACCCAACGCGGATTCGGAGATGCCGAAATCGATGAGCTGGGCGATATTATCGCCGATGTCTTGTATGCCTGTGTCCCCTTCAGCCTTACCGGCCGCGCTCGACCCTTACCGCGCGCCAAGATTGATTTCGACGTGCTCAAACGATCTGCGGCCCGCGCCCTTAGTTTGGCCAATCGCGCCGGCATCGACACTTCCGCAAACGTTGACGGCTATCCCCACTTCGCGAATCTAAACGACGATGAAAACGAGGGCTGCTACGATATTTGCGTGCGCGGTGATGTTGCCGGAGATTTCCTGCACTATGCCTTGACCAGTGATGTGGGCGCCTTGGAAGACGGTCAGAGCCAACCGACGCATGTCCTTGAAAAGGACGGATCGGTAATGGCCAGCGGTACGGTGGCGCGTGTAACGTCCCATGAATATCGGCTTAACCTGGCTGGACGAGCCGCGCGGGCCCTGGCCTGGTTGCGCAGCTTGAGCGATGGCTTCGCGCTATTCGACGAATCAGATCTGCACGCGAAATTGCCCGGTCCCGTAACCATACATTTGATTGGCGAGGCCGAACCGGTCATGCTCGCGGACGGCGCCGGTTACACGCCCAAGATCTATTTCGTCGGCTGCAACGGCGAAAATTGCTTTAGCCAGCCGGCCGATGACCGGCCAAAATTCGTCGCCGATGTCGCGGCGGTTGATATGCTATTGGAGACGCCGCTGCACAGCCTGCACCTCGAGCTGGGCGCCAAAATGGCGCCATTCGCGGGCTATGATATGCCCCTGTGGTATCAGTCGGTCAGCGAAGAACACGCGGCAGTGCGCAACGGCGCCGGCATCTTTGATGTCGCGCATATGGGTGTATTCGACGTCAAGGGTCGCGGCGCCGAGCATTTTCTCGATGTCGTCACCACTAACGATGTCAAGCGCTTGAAGGTTGGTGAATCGCACTATACGTATTTCCTGGATGTCGATGGCGTACCGCTCGATGACCTGATGATCTATCGGCTGTCACAGGAGCATTTCCTCGTCGTCGTCAATGCCTCCAACAACGACAAGAACTGGCAATGGCTCACTGCCGTGCAGCGCGGCGAGGTCATGATCGATCCGCAACATCCGTCGCGAGCTATTGAAGGAATGGATCGCATGGAACTGCGCGACCTGCGCTGGCGTCAATGGGGCGACGACCGCCGTGTCGATATCGCATTGCAGGGGCCAAAGAGCCGCGACTACTTGCTCCAACTTGACGGCAGCGCGGAAGACAAGGCCAAGATCCGAGGACTGAAGTGGGCGGGAATCACCCAGGTTCAGCTGGGCGGATTTGACCTCATCGTCTCACGCACCGGCTACACGGGTGAGCGCATAGCGTATGAGCTATTCGCGCATCCCGATCAAGCCGCGGATCTCTTCCGCAGCCTCATTGACATGGGCGTCACGCCTTGCGGATTGGCCTCGCGCGATAGCCTGCGCACCGAAGCGGGACTGCCGCTCTACGGCTTCGAGCTGGGCGGCGAGCAGGACCTGAATCCAGCCGACGCCGGTTTCCCCTCCTATGTGAAGCTCTACAAGCCCTTCTTCGTCGGCAAGAGCGCCTTTATCAAATACGAGCGAGAGCGTAATGTCCAGGTCAGTCGCTTCCGCATGGATAACCCCAGCGCGCGCCCGGCTCACAATGGCGACCCGATCGTCAACGCGCGCGGACGAGTGGTCGGCAAGGTTACCAGTTGCAACTTTGACACGGAAGGATTCCAGGTCGGTCTGGCACTGATGGAAATGGGATTCCGCAAGCCCGGCGCCAAACTGGTTGTTTATGCCGGATCATCGCGGGCACAAGTGACGGATCTAGGCAAACTCTCGCTGAGCCAGCGCATTAAAGTGCCGGAACCTATCACAATTCTGACCCGCTTCCCGAGGCGCAAAGCCTGAGCAGCGGTTATATCGTTCCATTCTGTAGCAAGTAAATCAGCAGTGACAAGCTGATCGGGCTGATGAATGAGGTCGTCATCACGATGCTCAGCGCCAGGTCCGGATCGGTATCAAATTCGTTTGCCAGGACGATAGTCATGACCGCGGTTGGCATGCCTGCTTGCAGGATGAAAGCGAATTTGGCGTCGCCGCTCAAGCCCAGGATGGACGCGATGAAAATGCCCGCGATCGGCGCCATCAGCAGCCGCACCACGCTGCCTAATCCCACCAGCCGCAACCGGTCGAATCTGCCGAAACCGCCCAGTTGCAATCCCAGCAGCACCAGCATCATCGGAATCGCCGCATCCGCCAGCAACTGAGTCGTGCGGCCCAGCGCCGGCGGCAATTCCTGAATGCCTGCGCCTTTCAAAGCAAATGCCAATACCAGCGCATAAACCGACGGCGTGCGCAGCACGTTGGCCAGCGACTGCATGATCGACGCCCGGCCGTTGGACGAAATGTATACGCCCAGCGTGTACGACGTGGTCGTGCCCGCGACAAAAGCCAGCACGGCATAACTGAGCGCCTCATCCCCGAAGGCGAAGCTGACGATGGACAATCCGAAGTTGCCGCCGTTGAAGGCGAAAGTCGCCACCAAGGTCGCCGCTCTTTCGGTCGAGCTGATCTTTTGCCATCGCAACAGCAGCAGGGAAAACGCCGCTATCGTCAGCAGCAACGCCAGCGTGCCGCCATAGAAGCGCAGGAAGTCGCCGCCGCTGATATCCCGCGTGTACAAGGCATTGAAAGTCAGCGCTGGGGAAAATACATGGAACATCATGCTCGACATCTTGCGCGGGTCGATGTCGAAGCGGTAGCGCAAATAGAAACCGATCGCGGCTATCGCCAGGACCGGGATCATGTTGTCGACGAATATGTTCAGCAGTTCGAGCACAGGCAGTCGGCTAACACTCCCTCGTAGAGAATGTTAGACATCATATCGGCGGGCGGGCGCAGGCTCAAGTCCCTGGCGGCCGTATCCGGGATTCTGCCATCTATCAGTACGCCAGCCTACTCGCCTGCCGCAGGCAAAGCCGGCGCGCAGCACAACACCAACTGCTTGACCGCCAACACTTCGTCCAGCCGCCTCACCGGCGCCGTATGCGGCGCATTCAGCAGCAAGTCGGGCTCGCTCCGCGCTTCTTCCGCGATCTTTTCCATCGCCTCCACGAATTCATCGAGATCTTCTTTGACCTCGGTCTCGGTCGGCTCGATCAAGAGCGCTTCCGGCACAATCAACGGGAAATAATTGGTCGGCGGATGAAAACCGTAATCCATCAGGCGCTTGGAAATATCCAGGGCGTGCACCTCTTCGACATCGTCAAAGTGCCCTTCCAGCACTAATTCGTGACCGCAATAGCGCGGATACGGCAACTTGTAAGTGTTCATCAGCTTGGCGCGCAGGTAGTTGGCATTGAGCACCGCATAGCGCGTGACATCGCGAATGCCGCTGTCGCCATAAACGCGAATATAGGCATAGGCCCGCAGGTGCATGCCAAAATTGCCGTGAAAGGCTTTCATGCGACCGATGCTTTTCTCCGGCATCACAAAGCCATAGAGCGGCGCTCCCGATTCATCCGCTTCGTCGACGACATCCACGATCGGGCCCGGCAGGTAATCCCGCAGTTTTTCGTTGACGCCGACCGCGCCGCTGCCCGGTCCGCCCCCGCCGTGTGGCGTTGAAAAAGTCTTGTGCAGGTTGTAATGCATGACATCAAAGCCGAGCTCGCCCGGCTTGACCACCGCCATCAGCGCGTTCATGTTGGCGCCGTCCATATACATCAAGCCGCCGGCATCGTGCACCGCGTCAATGACCTCGAGAATCGTCGACTCGAACAATCCGAGCGTGCTCGGCACGGTGATCATCATGCCGGCGATGCGATCGCGCATCTCCCCCTGGCAAGCCTCTCGCAAGGCGTCCAGATCAACATTGCCCTGTTCGTTGGATGGCAGCTCATGCACGCGCATGCCGGCCATCGTCACCGTCGCCGGATTGGTGCCATGCGCGCTATTGGGCACCAGGATAATATCGCGTTGGCCGTCGCCTTTATCGAGGTGATAGTTACGGATCATCAAAATGCCGGCAAATTCACCTTGCGCGCCAGCCGCCGGCGTCAAACTGACAGCGTCAAATCCGCTGATTTCGCCCAACCAGCGCTGCAGTTCGTGCATCAAATACAGGGCGCCCTGCGCACCGGTCTCTTCAATCAACGGATGCAACTGAGCCAAACCCGGCAGTCGCGCCGCGTCTTCGTTGATCTTGGGATTGTATTTCATAGTGCAGGAGCCGAGCGGATACAGACCTTTATCAATCGAGTAGTTGAGATGGCTCAGCTTGACAAAATGACGCACGACCTGCACTTCCCCAACTTCGGGCAATGGCAAATCCTCGCGCAGCAAGTCAACGGGCATCTCGGCTTCTGGCACGTCTGAGGGCGGCAAGTTGACGCCGATTCGTCCCGGCGCGCCAATATCGTAAATCAGTGGCTGCAACATCAGCTCAAGCCCTCCAATACATCGGCCAGATGATCGATCTCTTCCTTGCTATTGGTCTCGGTCACGCAGACCAGCATGTGATCTTCCAAGTGGAAATAATGTTGACCAAGATCGAGTCCGCCGATGATCCCTTCCTCCAGCAGCGCTCTGTTGATGTCCCCGACATTTCCGGGGCAGGCGACCACAAATTCATTGAAGAACGGCTTGCTCATATCGACGGAGAATCCGTCCAGCTGATTGATGCGTTCGGCGGCGTAATGCGCCTTGTGATAATTCAGCTCGCCCACCTTGCGCAATCCGTTCTTGCCCATCAAAGCCATATAGATCGAGGCCGCCAGCGCCATCAACCCCTGATTCGTGCAAATATTGCTGGTGGCGCGTTCCCGCTTGATGTCTTGTTCACGCGGCCGCAAGGTCATCACGAAGGCGCGCTTGCCGTCGGCATCCAGGGTTTCGCCGATAATGCGTCCGGCAATCTTGCGCACATACTTTCGCCGAATGGCGAAATACCCCAGGTAGGGTCCTCCGAAGCTCAAGGGAATGCCCATCGGCTGGCCCTCGCCGACGACGATATCCGCGCCAAGTTCGCCCGGGCTGCGCAAAAGAGACAGCGCCATCGGATTGGCGACGACCACCAGCAATGCGCCGACCTCGTGCACAGCCTCGGCCAAGGCGGCGATATTTTCGATCTGTCCGAAAAAACTGGGATACTGCACCGCCAGCATGGCCGTATTCTCGTCGAGCATCTCGACCAGTTCGATCATGCCGGCTTGTCCGCGATCGCCGATAATACGAACATCGCGTCCCTGATGGTAGGTGCGCGCAACTTCGCGATACTGCGGGTGAATGGCATGGCTGAGGATGATCTTCCTTCGTTTGTGCCTCCCCACTTCCAGCGCAACGGTGACCGCTTCCGCCAGGCTGGTGGCGCCATCATAGTGACTGGCGTTAGCGGCATCCATGCCCGTCAATGCGCACATCATACTCTGATATTCGTAGGTCGCCTGCAAGGTGCCTTGCGAGACTTCCGGCTGGTAAGGCGTATACGCGGTGTAGAATTCGCCTCTCAGCAGGATATGATTCACCACCGACGGGATGAAATGGTGATAGGCGCCGGCGCCGCGGAACATGGCGTAATCCTGCCCGTGATCGTTCACCTCGCTGATCGCCAGCATCTCCGCCGCGACTTCCATTTCGCTCATCGGCGGCGGCAAATCCAGCGACGGAAAACGATGCGATTCCGGCACCGCATCAAACAGGCCGTCGATTGAATCCACCCCGATCGCAGCCAGCATCTCGCCCGTTTCAGCTTCAGTATGGGGTATATAGCTCACGCCGTGTCTGCCCTTTCACTCGATTTGCAGTTCTGCCAGCTTGCATTCGCGCCGGTCCTTGTCTACCGGCTATCGCAATAGGCATCATACGCCGCCGCGTCCATCAGCCCATCCAAGGCGGACAAGTCCGTAGCCCGAATCTTGACCATCCAGCCGTCTCCAAAGGGATCGGCATTGACGATCTCCGGCGAGTCTTCCAAAGCGGCGTTGACCTCGATGATTTCACCCGGGACAGCGCTATACATCTCCGCCGCCGCCTTGACCGATTCCACTTCACCATAAGAATCGCCCGCGTCCAACGCATCGCCGACATCTTTGAATTCGATGTAGACGATGTCATTGAGTTGATCCTGCGCATGATCGGTAATGCCAATGGTAACGACATCGCCATCAACCGCGAACCACTCATCACTATCCGTGTACTTCAATTCTGGCGGAGTCTTCCAATCGCCCATGCTTATCCCCCTTTCGCTGTCATTGAACAAAAAAGGGCGCAACTCTTGCCGAGATTGCGCCCTGTCGGTTCCCACGACCTTCAGAGATCATACGCCCCAAGAATCCTTTTGCCTGAGAGTTTCACGCAGGATCTGGCTACCCCGTCGCTTGCCCCTTCGGCGTCCCGTCGATTGACGGAATCTCTCTTCTTCGAGCATTGCTATTGTAGCTCCAATCTTTATCCGTCGCAATAAGCAGCAAGACGTCAATCCTGGCGCTTGACCACCCGAATTATCTACGCGTCACAAACGGCAACTGCTATAATGTCGGCGGCAATTGAGGAACAGCATCTTGCGCAGCATTCTGGGCGGCAACTTGGACCTAAAGACTCGACTGCTCTACGGGGTGTTGACGCTGTTGCTTTTCGGCATAGTCGCGCTAATCTCGCTTATCGCATTTGATCGCCTGGGCGCAAGCGAATCTGACTCCTCCTTGACGGCGCACAAAAGCGCGACCTATGACTTCGACGGTACTATCGCGGTCGATCCACCGCAGGACATGCCCAACTTCACGCTGACAGATCAGTTCGGCGAACCATTTAGTCTGTCCGATCTTCGCGGACGTTTTGTGCTCTTGACTTTCGGTTACACCAGCTGCCCCGATGTCTGCCCGCTGACGCTGAACGAATTTCGGCGCATTCGCTCAGGGCTTGATGATTTTGGGGAGCAAGTCGCCTTTGTATTCATCAGCGTCGATGGCAAGCGTGATACGCCGCAGGTCATACGCGAGTACTTTGACACGCGTAAACTGGATGGCATCATCGGCTTGACCGGCGCTGAGCCCGGTCTGCGCGCCCTCGGCGTCGATTACGGCTTGTCATTCGAATTCGTCGAGGGAAAGTCTGCCAGCGCCTATCTGGTGAATCACACCGTCGGCTCATTTCTGCTGGATCCACAGGGCCGCTGGATCATGCGCTATCAGTTTGGCATTGCGCCCAGCACGATCGTATCTGACTTGCAAGCGCTGATTGCCGCCTGACAGCTTCATTCACCTGCGCATACGACCACGCGCGGATTCCGGGCGGATATTGATGTGACGACTTCGTAATTGATGGTGCCCAGCCAGCCCGCGATTTCATCGGCGCAGATCTCGTCATCGCCCTGCTTGCCCAAGAGGACAACTTCGTCTCCGGCGCCTACACCCGGTATCTGGCTCACGTTCACCGTAATCTTCTCCATACTGACCCGCCCTGCCAGCGGCGCTCGCCTGCCGCGAATCAATACTTCACGCCAGGTTTGCGGGGCGCGGCGCAAGCCATCGGCGTATCCAACCGGCAAGACGGCAAACGTCTCTTCTCCTCGAGTTCGATAGCTGTTGCCATATCCGACGGGCGAATTCGCAGGCAGCGTCTTGACCTGCGCCACAACCGTCTTCCATGACATCGCCGGCCGCAGACCCGGTATCCTGTCGCGCGCCGCCGACGGACGCAGACCGTACAGCAATAGGCCGGGACGTATGGTGTTGAAACTGCCCGCTCGGCAGCTGATTGCGGCGGCCGAATTCGAGGCGTGAATGGCTCTAAATCTGCAGCCCGCCCGCGTCGCCGTTTGCAGCGCCGATTCAAACGTCCGCACTTGCTGAGCGGTGTAGGCCTCATCTTCACCGGCGACGGACAAATGAGTATAGATTCCGTCGACCAGCAGATAATCCAGCATCGGCAACTCCCGCAACAAATCAGGCAGTTCCGCCGGCAAAATACCGAGCCGTCCCATGCCGGTATCTACCTTGATATGTACTGCTAAACGGCCGCCCAGACGCCTAGCAGCGGCATTAAACTGCCATGCAAGCCGCGCGTCATACACGGACAGCGTGATGTCGTTGGCGATGGCAAGCGGAACGGACGCAACAGGCGCATAGTTAAGCGTCAGTAGCGGCGCGTCAAGGCCGGCGCGCCGCAAGTTCATCGCTTCCGCAAGATTGGCTACCGCCAGACAATTTGCTCCGTTCGCAATCACTGTTTTGGCGACGGTCACCGCGCCATGGCCGTAGGCGTCAGCCTTAACCACCGCCATGATTGAGACATCGTCGCCCACATGCGCCTTCAGCAATCGCGTGTTATTAGCCAGCGCATCGACATCAATCTCAACTCGGCTTGGCCGCAACGCGCCCGCCAAACTGGAGTTGTCGCCATCCAGGTGATCCAAAATATGCAAGTTAGGTTTTTGGCGCGCGACGAGAGACATGTTGCGCTCACTAATTGACTCACCGTTGGCTTGCAGTATAGCCGCGCTAGCCGAAGTCCGCTGTCGAATAGCGCCTTGGGCGTCTTCCCAGCGGGTCGAGAGCGCGACGGTCCATATGCTATAATGCTCGCGATACGAGGAAAACGTGATGTCATTTGAATTTGAACTTGTCGCCTCCGACGGCAAGGCGCGCGCGGGCATCTTGCATACGCCTCATGGCCAGATCCCCACGCCGGTCTTCGCGCCGGTCGGCACAGCCGCGACCGTCAAGGCAATTCCTCCCAAGGACCTCGAAGCGCTAGACGTCAATCTGATTCTTTCCAACACTTACCATCTCATGCTGCGGCCAGGCGACGAACTGATCCGCGACTTGGGCGGCTTGCACGAGTTCATGCGCTGGTCGGGTCCGATATTGACCGACTCGGGCGGATTCCAACTCTTCAGTCTCGCCCAAATCAGCAAGATCGATGACGATGGCGTCACCTTTCGCAGTCACCTGGATGGCAGCGCCAAACGACTCGATCCGGCCAGCTCCATGCGCATTCAGCAGAATCTCGGCGCCGATATCATCATGGCTTTCGATCAATGTCCCGCGCCGGACGACCGCGCCGAAGTCGAGCGGGCCATCGCGCGCACCCATCGCTGGTTGGTCGCCTGCCGCGAGGCGCACCCGGACGATACGCGTCAGGCGCTGTTTGGCATCGTGCAAGGCGGCGTCTTTCCCGATTTGCGCTCGCAATCGGCGGCATTCGTCACCTCCCTAGATCTAAAGGGCTACGCCATTGGCGGTCTGGCTGTGGGAGAGACCAAGGCGGAAATGGCCGCCATGTTGGACCATACCATGCCCCGCCTGCCCAACGATCGGCCGCGTTACCTCATGGGCGTCGGCGAGCCGGATGACCTGGTTGAAGGCATTCTTCGAGGCGTCGACATATTCGATTGTGTCATCCCCACCCGTCTGGCCCGGCACGCCGCCGCCTTCACCCATCAAGGTCGCATCAACCTGCGCAACGCCAAATACCGAACGGACGAATCCCCGATCGATTGCCGCCTGAACAACTACGCGGGTCAGTTTTCACGCGCCTACCTGCGGCATCTGGTCATCGCCAAAGAACTGCTGGCGCATTATTTGCTCAGCCTGCACAATATCGATTTTCTCGTGAGCCATGTCGCCAACATGCGTCAAGCGATCATTGACGGCTGCCTGCGCGACTACGCGAAGAAGTTCCTGGCCGAGTATCTCCAGTAAGAAGCGTCCCTTTCGAATTAGCCGCAAGACACTGCTTTAGCGGTATTCCGGCTATTGATCCGATAATTCAAGTCGCTATGCGCGCCTAAACTCCGCAGCCTTCCCAGACTCGCCGCCTCACGGAAGACGTGGAACTTGTTGACAATCCCGATGCGCGTGCTTATAATCGTCTCGATGGTTAGTGAATCGGTTAAACAGATTTGGAGATAGTCTCATGAAGAGAATGACGGTAGTTCTGATTTACCTGTTTTCGCTGGTCCTGAGCCTCGCGCCAACTGCCGCTCAGGATTCGGCAATGTATGGCGAAGCGCCGATGCTGGCAGCTTTGGTCGAGGCGGGTGAGTTGCCGCCCGTCGAGGAGCGCTTGCCATCCGAGCCATTGGTGATCGAGCCGTATGAGCGCATCGGCGATTATGGCGGCGAGTGGCGTTCGGCCATGGTCGGCGGTTTGGATCATATTTGGATGATTCGCCTGATGGCCTACGAGAACCTGATCCGCTTCACTCCGGATTGGTCGGGCCTGATGCCGGGCGTCGCCAAATCGTTCTCGGGCAATTCCGAGGCGACGGAATTCACATTTGAGTTGCGCGAGGGACTGCGCTGGTCGGATGGCGCGCCATTCACGGCGGACGATATCACCTTCTGGTACGAAGATGTCCTGACAAACGAAGACCTGACGCCGACGATCGCGACCTGGCTGGTATCCGGCGGTGAACCGCTTACCGTCGAGAAAGTCGACGACTACACGGTCAAGTTCGCTTTCAGCACGCCAAACGGCCTTTTCCTGCAGAATCTGGCATCGATCCTCGGTTGTGGACCCACCAGTTATCCGCGCCATTACCTCGAGCCTTTCCACAAAAATTACGCCGATGACATTGACGCCATGGTTGCGGAAGCCGGCGCCAGCGATTGGGTGGAGCTATTTCAATCCAAAGGCGGCGTTGAGCCCTGCTTCTGGACCAATACCAGCTTCTGGCAGACCACCGAAGTCCCGACAATGCACGCCTGGAGGCTGACCTCCACCTATGGCGGCGGCAGCGGCCGCGTCGTGGCCGAGCGCAATCCCTATTACTACAAGGTCGACCCAGAAGGCAATCAGCTGCCTTATATCGACACCATGATCTTCGACCAGCTTGAGGACGCCGAGACGCTGCTGCTGCAAGTCCTCAACGGCGATATCGACATGATGGCGCGTCACTTCAATTCGGCGGCCAATCGCCCGATTGTTTACGACAACCGTGAGGCCGGCGACTACTACACATACGGCGTAGTCGGAGAAAACGCCAATATGACGGCGCTGGCGATAAACCTCACGCATTTGGATCCCGTCAAGCGCGAGATCTTCCAGAATAAAGATTTTCGCATCGGCCTCTCACATGCCATCAATCGGCAAGAAATCGTCGACATCGTTTACCTCGGTCGAGGCAATCCACGGCAGATTGCGCCGCTGGCGGATTCACCCTTCTACGACGAAGAATTCGCCCAGCAATACACCGAATACAGCGTCGAGCTTGCGAACGAACACCTGGACAAAGCCGGCCACACCGAACGCGATGGCGAAGGTTATCGCTTGGGTCCCGATGGGGCGCGCATCAGTATCATCGTCGAAGCGGCCGACCTCTTCGGCAACAATTGGCCCGATGTCCTCGAATTGATCCAGGGCTACTGGGCGGCAGTAGGCATCGACATGGAAATCCGCATTATCGATCGCTCGCTGCTGGTCTCACGCAAGATTAACAGCGAACATGACGCCACGCTCTGGGGCGCCTCCGGTGGCTTGGACGTCTACCTCACTCCCATCTGGTACTTCCCGTCTGACCCGGTCGAGAGCGCCTACGCGCCGCTGTGGACCAAGTGGTATTTCGATCCCGAAACCGGCGAAGAGCCGCCCGAAGCCGCCAAGAAGCAGATGGAGCTCTTCGACCAGATCAAAGCCACCGGCGATCTAGAACTGCAAGCCGAGCTGATGGCGGAGTTGCTGGCGATCGCGAAGGAAGAGTTCTATGTCATGGGCATCGCCGCTAGCCCAGGCGGCTACGGCATCGCCAAAAATAATTTCCGCAATGTGCCGGCGACATCCACCGGATCGTGGAAGTTCCCCTGGCCCGCGCCAGTCAATACCACGCTCTTCTTCATCGAAGGCGGCGGTCAATAATAGCGCGGTCACTGGACGAAACCGCCTCGTCAGAGGCAATGTATGGGCGTCACGGCGTGACGCCCATACTACAATCACACAGGCGTTTCAGCTAAACGTCCCTTCAGCATTCATAACGAGGGAATATTAGAGTGAAAAGCAACCGCCCGAACATCTTATTTCTAATGAGCGATCAGCATCGGGCTGATGTCGCCGGCTACGCGGGTGACGCGATCGCGCGAACGCCGAATCTGGATGAGCTGGCGCGATCGGGCGTAGTCTTCAATAACGCCTATACGCCGGCGCCAATCTGTATTCCCGCCAGACAGAGCATGGCTGCCGGTCAGCTGCCGCGGACCTGCGGCTGCGAGGTCTTTGGAGAAGATCTTTCGCCCGGCCACATGACCTTCGCCCGGCGCCTGTCTCAATTTGGTTACGCTACCGTGGCCTGCGGCAAATTGCACCACAACGGCGTCGACCAAATGCAGGGCTGGACGCGGCGAATTGGCAGCGACATGAGCGTGCGCCACGATTACATCCCGGGCCGCGATCACGACGCCTTTCGCGACCTGCCCCTCTCCACCGAGCACAAGTGGTCGCAGGCCAAGGAAGTCAAGCGAGCCGGCATCGGGCAAGGTCCCATGTACGGGGCAGACGCCTATACGCTGGACGGCGCGCTGCGCTTCATTGAGAGTTTCTTTGCGGCGCCCTACTATGATCGCGCCACGCCCTCGCGTCCGCTTATGCTGATGGTGAGCCTGGTTAAGCCGCATGTCCCCTTCCTTACCACGCATGACAAGTTCACCCACTACTTGAATCGCGTACGGCCCTATGACCAAGAATCGACCTTCGATCATCCGTTTCTCGCAAGCCGAGCGGTCTCGCCCGGCGTTGACGTTAGCGAGCGCGAAATCCGACGGGCGACCGCTGCCTACTACGGCATGGTTGAGGATATCGACGACGAATACGGCAAAGTGCTGGCAGCGCTCGAGCATGTGGGCCAGAATATCGACGACTGGATCATCATCTATACCAGCGACCACGGCGAGATGCTGGGCCAGCACACCCTCTGGGAAAAGACCAAGTTCTTTGAAGGCAGCGTCAAAGTACCGTTGATCATCCGCACCCCCGGCGGCGCCAACGCGGGACGGGTCTGTGAGGAAAATGTCAACCTTTGCGACCTCTTCGCGACCATTTGTGACTTGACCGATGTACCTTCGGTTGATGGACTTGACAGTCGCAGTTTGCTACCATTGTTGCACGGTGACAACGCGTCCTGGAACAACGAGAGCGTCTCGCATTATGGCGGAACCTTCCTTGGCCACGAAGACGATTTCGAGCGCTTTGAGAATCTGATGATCAAACGCGATCACTTGAAGTACCAATATTACGGCGCGGACATGCCCGAAGTTTTGTTTGATTTGCAGCAAAATCCCGAAGAAACCATAAACTATGCGGACAACCCTCACTACGCCGGCGCGCTCGCCAGTTTCCGCGCGCGCAGAGATGAACTCGGTTACGGTCCGAACGCAGTCGCCAACTACAAAAACGCAGGCTATTAGAATTGTGATGTCGTCAAGGAATACTTGACCGATGATATGGTACATCTTGCGGCGCATTGTTTATCTGGTACCGACGCTGCTGGTTGTCTCGATAATCGCCTTTGTCGTTATACAACTGCCGCCGGGCGACTTCCTCGCCTCCCTCATCAGCAAAGCCGAAGAGACGATTGATCAAGCTCAGGTAGACGCCCTGCGCGAACGTTACGGACTCGACGAACCGATTCACGTGCAATATTGGAAGTGGATCAGCGGCATTATCACCAGAGGAGATTTTGGCGATTCCTTCGAGTGGAATCGACCCGTCAGCGATCTCATCTGGGAACGTCTGACGCTGACCATGGTCATTTCTTTGTTGACTTTGGCCTTCGTCTGGATCTTATCCATACCCATCGGCATTTATTCAGCCGTCAAGAAGTACACCATTGGCGACTATCTGGTAACCGTCATCGGATTCATCGGTTTGGCCGTTCCCAACTTTTTGCTGGCGCTGGTGCTGATGTACATCGCCTTCCGATATTTCGGACAGAGCGTCGGCGGCTTGTTCTCGCCCGAATACATTGAGGCGGAGTGGTCGCTGGAGCGCGTGCTCGATTTGCTCAGCCACTTGTGGCTTCCGGTTGTCATTCTGGGCACGGCCGGTACCGCCGCCCTGATTCGCGTGATGCGCGCCAACCTCTTGGACGAGCTGTCCAAGCTCTATGTCGACGCCGCCCGGGCGCGTGGTTTATCAGAATTGAGATTGCTCTTCAAATATCCGGTCAGGGTTGCGCTGAATCCATTGGTGAGCGCATTAGCTTGGGTATTCCCCGCACTCGTTTCCGGATCAGCCATCACGTCGATCGTCTTGAATCTGCAGACCACTGGTCCGCTGCTCTATCGTTCCCTGCAATCGCAAGATATGTATCTCGCCGGCAGCCTGATTCTGCTGGTTAGCATTCTCACCATCATCGGCACGCTGGTGTCTGATATTCTGCTCGCCTGGATTGACCCCAGGATTCAACTCCAATGACCGGGGCTGCCAGACATTCGCCGCAAGACGCGCATTCCCTCCCAAGCGGCGATGTCCAATCAGAATCGCGCATTGTGGTCGCGAACCAATGGCAGCTGATTTGGTGGAAATTCCGCAAACATCGCCTGGCGATGATCGCCGGGGCCGTCACGCTCTTTCTTTACACAGTGGCGCTGTTTGCCGAGTTCTTCGCGCCCTACGCGGCGGGCACGTATAGCGCGCGGCACACCTATCTGCCTCCCCCCACTATCCAGTTGTTTCAAAGCACAGAGACGGGCTGGCGCTTCTATCCACACATTTACGGCTTTACGGTTAGCGTGGATCCGGACTCGTTCAAACGCACCTATGTCGTCGATCAAGATACGATTTATCCCATTGGCCTGTTTGTCCGCGGCGAAGAATATCAATTGTGGGGATTGTTCACGCTGGATGTCCATCTGATTGGCGCAGCAAATCACGGAGACCCGGTCTATCTCTTCGGCGCTGACCGTCTGGGACGAGACGTCCTGAGCAGGACCATTCACGGCACGCGTGTCTCGATGTCGGTCGGCCTCGTCGGCGTCGGCTTGAGCTTGCTGCTCGGCGTGATTCTCGGCGGCATCTCCGGCTATTACGGCGGCGCCATCGACAACTTGATACAGCGCGCCATCGAGATTCTGCGGTCCCTGCCCACGATACCGCTCTGGATGGGTTTGTCCGCCGCCATCCCGCTGACCTGGCCGCCCCTGCGCGTCTATTTCGCCATCACCGTGCTGCTGTCGCTCATCGGCTGGACTTCACTGGCGCGAGAGGTGCGCGGTCGATTTCTATCGCTCAAGACGGAAGACTTCGTCATCGCGGCGCGATTGGATGGCGTGCGCGAGATGCAGATCATCCTCCGCCACATGGCGCCGTCCATGACCAGCCATATTATTGCCTCGGTTACACTGGCTATTCCCGGCATGATCCTGGCCGAGACAGCGCTGAGCTTCTTGGGGATTGGTCTCAGACCGCCGGTGGTCAGTTGGGGCGTGCTCTTGCAAGAGGCGCAGAATGTGCGCTCCATAGCCACAGCGCCCTGGCTGCTGTTTCCGGGCGTTGCGGTTGCCGTTGCGGTGCTGGCAATGAATTTCCTGGGAGACGGTCTTAGAGATGCTGCCGACCCGTACCAAACTTGATCAGCAATTGACTGCCGACGAGCGCTTGCTGGACGTCAAGGATGTTAAGACTCACTTCTTTACAGACGAAGGCGTCGTGAAGGCGGTCGATGGCGTCAGTCTGTCCTTGAAGCGCGGCCAGACCCTGTGCGTCGTTGGTGAATCGGGTTGCGGCAAATCAGTGGCCGCGCGATCAATCCTTCGTATCGTGCCGCCGCCGGGACGGATCGTCTCGGGAGCCATTCAATTCAGGCAGCGAGATGGCCATGTGATCGACCTGACTGCGATGAATCCCAGAGGCCGCGACATTCGCAGGATCCGGGGCGGCGAAATCAGCATGATTTTTCAAGAGCCCATGTCTTCGCTCAGCCCGGTACACACCGTTGGCAGTCAAATCATGGAAGCGATTCTGCTGCATTTGCCGGTCACAAAAAGGGAAGCCCGCAAGCGCGCGGTTTCCCTGCTCGATATGGTTGGCATTCCAAGGCCGGGCGAACTGATTGACGCGTATTCATTTGAACTGTCCGGCGGCATGCGCCAGCGGGCGATGATCGCTATTGCTCTGGCTTGCGAACCCCAACTGCTCATCGCCGATGAACCGACGACAGCTTTGGACGTCACTACACAGGCGAATATACTTGACCTGATTCGAGACCTGCAGCGAGAAAGCGGCATGGCAGTGCTTTTCATCACGCACGATCTGGGAGTAGTGGCCGAAATCGCCGATGATGTCGTGGTCATGTATCTCGGCCGCGATGTCGAAAGCGGAACCGTCGATGCCATATTTCATGATCCCAAGCACCCATACACGCGCGCGCTTCTCCAATCGATACCCCGTTACGATAGCCGCGACAGTCGATCGGCAGCTCACGACAAACGGAGATTATATTCCATCAAGGGCACAGTGCCGCATCCGTTTGATCGCCCAACCGGCTGTCCTTTTCATCCACGATGTGAAGACTTCATCGCCGGAACCTGCGACAGCATTGACCCGCAGCGCTTTAGCGCCAGTCGCGACCATAGCGTGCGCTGTCTGCTCTATGCGGAGACGGACGAAGACGGACGCGCAAAGGACTCGTCAAGTTGAACGATCGAGCTGAATCCACCGGCAGCAGCGCGGACTCTGGTCCTCTATTGGAGATTCGCAATCTGCACATGCAATTCCCCATCAAGCGCGGGCTCTTTCGCCGCACGGTAGGATACGTGCGCGCCGTCAATGATGTCAGCTTTGACATCTTGCCCGGCGAGACTTTGAGCCTGGTGGGAGAATCCGGCTGTGGCAAGACCACCACCGGCCGCTGCATCGTCTGCGTCCACAAGCCGACTTCGGGCCAGATTCTGTTTCAGGTTGAGACCGAAGAGCGAGTTGACCTGGCGCAGCTGGACAACCGGGAACTGCGACCGTACCGGCGCGAGATACGGATGATCTTTCAGGATCCGTTTTCCTCACTGAACCCGCGATTGTCCATTATGCAGATCGTGGGCGAGCCGCTAAAAGCCAATCGCGTCGCCTCTGGATCAGAGTTGGAAGATCGCGTGGCCACACTCTTGCGGCGCGTTGGATTGCGTCCGGAATATATGCGGCGCTACCCGCATGCCTTCAGCGGCGGAGAACGCCAACGCATCGGTATCGCCCGCGCGCTCGCCTTGACACCGCGACTGATTGTCGCCGACGAAGCCGTCTCCGCGCTCGATGTGTCGGTGCAGGCGCAGATTCTCAATTTAATGCAGGATTTGCAGGAAGAATTGAACCTGACCTACTTGTTCATCGCGCACGATCTTAGTGTTGTCGAGCATATCAGCCATCGCGTCGCTGTGATGTATGTCGGCAAGATCGTTGAGCTGACCAGCACTGAGCGTCTCTTCGCCAATCCCATGCATCCTTATACGGAAGCGCTGCTTTCCGCCGTCCCCAAGCCTGATCCGCGCTTGCGGAACAAGGGCGTTCGCATCCGTCTCGAAGGCGAAGTCGCTGATCCCGGCAATCCACCGAGCGGCTGCTATTTTCACCCCCGCTGTCCATATGCCCAAGAGCGCTGTCGTCACGAAGAACCCGACATGCGCGAGATCGAAAGCGACCACTGGGTCGCCTGTCATTTTGCCGAAGAACTTGAGCTGCGTGGATTTGAACGGATCGGCTCAACTGCGGGACACTGAGACAAGCGCTGCGGGCGTTTTCCGCGCCGGCATGCGCCAACCAAACGAAAGGATGCCGAGAGATGCTGGAACCAGCAGATATTTTTGCGGACGCGCGCGGCTCAGATTCACCGATCTTCTTTGACCCGAGCGTACAAATGATCGCTAACACCATTGATAATGGCGTATTCCATTCCACACATATGTCCGCAGGCTACGCCGTTGCTTTGGTCGAGCAGGGATCGGCGGCGGCGCTGGAGCGAGCGGAAGCAATTATCTCTGCCGTCCTGGAATGTCAGGATACCGACGCGCGTTCGCCCCACCGCGGCAACTTCAGGTGGGAGCATGAGGATGAGGCCGTCGAAGACTTGAACGCAGTCCAATTCGTCTTGGTTCGCTTGATTCCGATGCTGCTGAATCATAGGGAACGCTTGTCAGACGCCTTGGTCGCGCGTCTGCGAGAACGGATCCAACTGGGATTGGAAGCGATTCGTAGTATTGATGTATCGCCGATTTATTCCAACATCGTCGCGCAAGATATCTCCAATTCAATTGTGGGCGGTCAACTATTGCAGCAGCGGCAATATACCGAGCGCGGGCTGCGGAAGCTGCGCCGGTGGCTGAAAATAATTGATCAGAGTGGCATCCCGCACGAATACAACAGCCCATCCTACTCTTTCGTGTGTATCGAAGCGCTGCACAAGATCGTCGCTTTTTCTGATAACGCGACGGCGCGCGTGCTGGCGCAGTTGATCATATCCCGCATCGGCTTGAGCGTCGCCTTGCGCCTGCATGCCAAGACCGGCCGCCTGGCCGCGCCACATTGCCGCAACTATTTCTCAGCCCTGGTCGGCGAGGCCGAATCTGAGGAGTCCAAGTTCAGCGAACTGATCGCGGCGGGCAAGGTCCCAAGCTGGCTGCGGACAGTGCTGGAACACCGACCCGCGCCAAGGATGGTGACGGAAACATCGGATGCCGGAGCCGGCGTCGTCATTAGCAGCTACCTGGACGCCGAATTCAGTCTGGGCGTTGCCAGTCAAGAACTGGCCACACAATCCAACCGCTTCATCAGCAACCAATCCAACGTCTTTGCCATTCACTATAGCCGCGCAGATCAGGACAAACCGGGCGTCGTATTCTCTCGATATCTGATCAACGACAAATGGCTGGGCGACTACCGCACCACGCCATCGCGCACCAGCAATCAAGTCTTCCGCGATGAGGGTAGTTTCCGCGGCGTTCAATCGGGACCGCGAGCCATCGGCCTGTATACATCGCGCGAACTGGATGCCTGGTCGCGCTGTACCAGCGCCAAGGCCGTCCTGATTTGGAATCGCGCCGACGACGTGGACGAGATTTGGATCAACGACTCGCGCCTGACGGAATTGCCCGCGGATGTGCCTGAGCATTCGACGATCGTTTTCGCCTCCGGCAATGCCTATATCGTCGTGCGTCCGCTGGAACGGACGGCGCTGGGGAATAATGCGCCCATCCGCATCGTTGAACATCGTGGCAGCTTGGTACTGGAAATGTACAACTACTTGGGACCGGCAAAGACCTTCTGGGAACTCGCCAATCCCGGCGCATTCTTCCAGGGATACGCGCGCAACGGCTTTTACGCCGAGGTCATCGAGCGCAGTCAGTACGCCAGTGGGAAAGCGGTGATTGACGCCATTGGCGACGGGCGCATCGTCGAAGCGCTGGACGACGCTCATACCTTTGATGGCGCAAGTCAGCGTCTTTGGAGCGTGTCGCGCGTCACCGCTGATCACGAATTCGGCATTGAAGTCGATCTCATGCGCTGGCAGGCCACTCGGCGCTGGGCGAATGGGGAGGACCTCGGTTTCCCGATGTTGTCGTCACCCGTCGCCATCGAAGGTCGGTCGGGCTTGCTGGAATTGGGAGGCGCCCGCTTGCGCTGCGGAACCGGCGCCGCCTGGCTCGTCGGTATTCCCGAAGCCGAGCTGTGGGTTGCGGCGTATCACGGTCCGGACGCGGCGGCGCTGACACTCGAGCTGCCAAGTGGACAAGTCCATCTGGAAAGTCTCGAGGCTGGCATGGTGATCTGGGACAAAGGGCGCGTGACTGTTGATGCGGCTGGACTGGAAACTGAACCCGTTGCCAGCGGCGCGCGCGCTGTCGAAGTTCTGGACGGCGCTTAATGCAGCGGATACGCAAATTGGGGCGCCAATCTGGCTAGCAAGCTGGGCGCGCGCCACCGTAGGCTTGACGACCGCTCAGTATATGGAGCGCGTCCAGCAGCACCTCCAGGAAGAAATAATCGCCCCACATGACACTCTCGTTGACACCCAACCCTTTACTCTGGTGATACATTCCCTGCATGAGGATGCCTTCCCAATGCGGCGTATCGATGGCGAGGAAGCCAGACCCCAAGAGCGTATCCAGAATCGTAAAGGCATATTGCTGATACCTGATCGCGCGCAGCGAATCGGAGGTGATTTCGGCCAATTGCAGGAATGCGCTTGCGGCAATCGCAGCGGCTGAACTTTCGTGAGGATGAGTCGGATTCGGCTCAGCCCAGTCGTTAGGCGGCACACCGTGCGCGGGTGTATGCTCCAGATAGAATGCCGCGCAGGCTTCCGCAGTTTGCAGGAAGCGGCTGTCTTCCGTGAAGCGGAAAGCGGTTCCGAAGCCGTAAATGGCCCAGGTCAAACCGCGCGCCCAGGATGAATCATCTCGCCAGCCTTGGTGCGTCGTCTGTCGCAAGAATTCACCGGTCTCCGTATCAAAGATGCCCTCGTGCGCGCTGCTGCCATCGCCGCGAACCAGATATCTCCGCGTGGTAAGACAGTGTGTGGCCGCGTTATCCCACAATTCGCAATTGTCCGTCTGCCGGGCTGCGTAGAAAATGATGCCCACATTCATCATGATATCGATGAATGAGCTTTCTTGGGAAACAAACGACGGCAGATACCCGCCCTTTTCGCGGAAGCGCGATCCGGCCGTAGACCCGGCCGCGATCACGACATCGTGGATGAAGTCTTCGGGAGCGTGCTCGTGCCAGCGCTTCCACGTCGACCAAAACAAGAAACCCAGATCGTGGACTGTGTTGTCCAGCTTGCGGTCTTCAATCAATCGAGAATAACGCATCGCCTGATCGCGCCACCAGACATCGCCCGTATACGTGAACATCAGCCACAGCTGACCGCCCAGAAATCCTTCACACCAGTTGGTCCACGCTTCACCACCGTGTTTCCATTTGCCTTCTCTTGTATACATCGGAAAGAAATCCGGCTGCGTGGTAATCAAGTGCCGCAATTGCTGGCCAGCGAAATCGAAGGCTGCGTGAATACGATCCGCAAATGCCGCTGTATCTTGAATCAAAAGACGCCTCCAAATACATGAACTGTGACTCGCCGGTTAGAAGACAGTGCATTCTTCCAAGCGCGGTTCGCCGACAGGTACTGCGCTAACAAATGCCACTTGCGGCGCCGGTCAATCCGGCTGATATTCATCAGCCCCGCGTCGAATTCCGCAGCATCAGCTTCGATGGAAAGGTAATTTGCTCTATCGGCAAATTCGGATTCGCCAATCGCCGCAGCAACAGGTCGGCGACGGCTTGCCCCATCGCTTCGGGACTGGTTGAAACGGTGGACAGCGAAGGCTGCCACAGCGATGCCTCGGCCACATCATCAAAGCCGACCACCGCGAAATCGGCGCCTGGTTCGACGCCTTCCGCGCGCAATCCGAGCATGACGCCAAAAGCGACTACATCGTTATAACAGAAGGCAGCAGTCGGCGGATCCGGTAGCCGCAATAGCGATTGTATCGCCGTATACCCGCCTTCCCGCGTAACTCGACTGGTAACGCAAAGCGAAGGCTCAACGGGAAGTCCATGACGCTCAAGCATGCTGGAATAGCCGCGCAATCGGTCTCTTCTGGCCGAGGAAGCCTCGTGCCCGCCAATGAAGGCGATGCGTTGATGGCCTTTTTCGATCAGGTGCTCAACAGCGCGTCTGCCGCCCAGCTCGTTATCAGTGCCGACATAATCAATCTCGAGATTGGGAATATAGCGTGTGAGCAAGACCACCGGAATGTGATTGGCCAGTTTGCGGATGGTCGACTCGTCGACGCCGGCCGGCGGAACCAAGATCAGGCCGTCAACATCGCGTTCCAGCATCGTAGTGCCCAAGTGTTGATGCGTGTCCATGTCATCAAAGGTGATGCCAAGCAAGAGACCGATATGATTTTTGCCGAGTTCCTTCTGAATGCCGGTCGTAAGCTCAGCGTAGAATGGATTCGAAAGATCCGAAACGATCAAACCAATGGTATCGGATCGCTGCGTTCGTAAACTGGCGGCCCGTTGATTGTAGACATAATCGAGCGATTCCACGGCGGCGAGCACACGCTTCCGAGTCGGCTCGGATATGCGCGGGTTGTGCCGCAGAACGAGAGAGGCGGTCGTCTTCGATACGCCAGCTTTGTTCGCGACATCCTGCAATGTCACTTTTTTGTTGGGAATAGAGGAAATTGGGGTCATGTTTCAGGTCGTATTCTCGATAATGGAAACTACTCTAGATTAGGTCAACACTTGCGTCAAGACGTGGCCTCCCCTCGCGCTATTCACCATCGTTCTCAAACGGCGACACTCACCCGAAGCGCCGTCGACCTTGCCGGCGTCGGTTGCTTGACAGCGGCGATGGTTACAATTATCATCTCGGGTGTATCGGTTGACCCCATCGCATCTAAATATGCGCAGCGTCGCCATATCACTTAGGATTAATGCATGGCACATAACAAACTTGTTTCTCTCGCGGAAGTCGGCGGCATGATCCCCGATCGGGCCGTGGTGTCGGTCAGTTCCTCCAGCGGTCTGGGCTGCCCGGACGCCACATTGAGGGCCATCGGCGAGCGCTTCGACAAATCCGGATCGCCCCGCAATCTCACGACAATTCATCCCATCGCCGCCGGCGATATGTACGGCATTGATGGCATCGACCACCTGGCGAAACCAGGCCTGCTCAAGCGCGTCATTGCGGGTTCCTTTCCCAGCGGGCCTTCTTCGAGAGAATCGCCGCGCATCTGGCAAATGATCGACGGCGACCAGGTCGAAGCCTATAACCTGCCCAGCGGAATCATATTTCATATGCATCGAGAAGCGGCCGCCAAACGCCCCGGTGTCTTGACCAAAATCGGTTGGGATACGGTCGTGGATCCGCAGCGAGGCGGCGGGAAGATGAATCGCGTCACCACTGAAGACCTGGTCAGACGTGTTCAATTTGAAGGCGAGGAATGGTTATACTTCAAGTCCATCCCGGTCGATGTCGCCATTATTCGCGCGACCACAGCGGATGAAAACGGCAATCTGTCTATGGAGCATGAAGGCGCGTACCTGGGCGCATTGGACCAGGCGCTGGCCGCGCGCAACAACGGCGGTATCGTGATCGCGCAAGCCAAACGCCTGACACGCAAAGACGGTTTGCACCCGCAGTCAATCCGCGTTCCCGGTACGCTGGTGGATTACATCGTACTCGATCCCGAACAAATGCAAACTACGCAAACGCGGTACGAACCGGCGATCAGCGGCGAGCTGCCCCGCCCCATGACCAGCTTTTCTCATGTCGATTGGGGTATCTCCAAAATCATTGCCCGTCGCGCGGCGATGACGCTGCGGGCTGGCGACACTGTGAACCTCGGTTTTGGCATCTCGGCGCTTGTGCCCTACATATTGCTGGAAGAAGGTCAACATGGCGAAGTGACCTGGGTGATCGAACAAGGAGCGATCGGCGGGCTTCCGCTGTCGGATTTCCAGTTCGGTTGCGCATCCAACCTTGAAGCCATTATTGCGTCTCCCGATCAATTCACCTACTTCCAGGGCGGCGGATTCGATCGCACCCTGCTGTCGTTTCTGGAGGTGAACGCGTCCGGCAGCGTGAATGTCTCGCGGCTGGCATCCAAACCGCATGTAACGGCCGGCATCGGCGGGTTTATCGATATTACGGCGCAAGCCAAACACATCGTCTTCAGCAGTTTCTTCACGGCCGGCGGCCTCAAGCTGGATATTGCAGACGGCAAGCTTCAAATTGTTCAGGAGGGACGCTTCAAGAAGTTTGTCCCCGAGATTGAAGAAGTGACATTCAGCGGCGGGCGCGCTCGCCAACTCGGGCAGAAAGTCACCTATATCACCGAACGCTGCGTGATATCGTTGGAGGAGGATGGTCTCACCGTCACGGAGATTGCGCCGGGCATCCGCCTGGAAGAAGATCTGCTCAATCAAGCTGATATCGCGCTGCGCGTCTGTCCCAATCTGCGGGAAATGGATGCGAATCTGTTTCGGCCGCAACCAATGCAGCTTGAGCTATGAGCGAGGCAAGCGCTGTCTTGAGCAAAGTCTGTTTTGAAACCAATGGCCAAGTGGCTCGCATTCTGCTCAATCGCCCGGACAAACTGAATGCGATTGATGGCGATATGCTCGATCAACTGACCGGGATCGTCGATCGAATCGACCAAGACGCCGAAGTGCGCGTCGTCGTCATCCGCGGCTGCGGCGAACGAGCGTTTTGCGTGGGCGCGGACATCCATGCCTGGTCATCGCTGGAACCCCTTGACATGTGGCGGCGCTGGATACGCGAAGGTCATCGACTGTTTGATCGTCTCGCCGCGCTGCGGCAGCCGGTGATCGCCGTCCTCAACGGCTATACCTTGGGCGGCGGTCTGGAATTGGCCCTGGCCGCCGATATGCGTCTCGCCGCCGATAAAATTCAACTCGGATTTCCCGAAGTCTCAATCGCCACGATTCCCGGCTGGGGAGGCACGAGACGCCTGCCGGATTTGATCGGTGCTGGACGCGCCAAGCAGATGATATTTTCCGGTCAAAGCATATCCGCAGACAGAGCTGAAGAATGGGGATTAGTCAACGAAGTCTTGCCGCTCCCAAAATTGGATCAACGCGCTGACGAATTGGCGCGGCAGATAGCGGCCAACGCGCCCTTGGCCGTTCAATTCGCCAAACAGGCCATTGACGGCGCAGGACCGGGATCGGCCGTCGCCTTGGAAGCTTTTGCCGGCGCCCTCAGCGCCCACTCGCATGACGCAAAAGAGGGTCTGGCGTCGTTTCGAGAAAAACGACCGCCGCAGTTTTCGGGAAAGTGATTCGTCACTTATTCCCGATTATCAAGTCGATTGCGTCCCAGGAAAACCAGCTCCGGTTCAGCATCTGAATATGAATTGAGTTTCGTCCGCCACGCAAGGTTCCGCCAGGCAACTTGATCTCGCAGGTCTGCGGGAAAGCCAGATGGTCGGGATCATACTTCTGTATGCCTAGTCCGGCGCCGAGCGTCGCTTCAAAGCGCTTGCCGTTGACCATCACTTCCAATTGCGGCGCCAGACGCTTGTCTTGGTCGGCCGTATGCAAGCGCAGGCGAGCTGGCCGGGCCATGTCATCGGCGACATCCAATTCAAAACTCACCGCGCGGTCGTTTGTCATCAGATATGGCAGCCCAGCGGGATCGGGTCGCGTGCCTTCAATGCTGATTTCGATCACCTCACCCGGCTGTGCGTTTTCATCGTTTCGCGCAAATTCGCGGGTCATGGCATCTTGCCGGCCAATAGAAAAGAGCACATCGTCGCTGGCCGGGATGATCACATCATCGGCATTCCAGCAGCTTACGCGCCAACCCGTTTGCGGAAGCGAAAGTCCGGAATCCGAGGCAAGCGGCGCGGAGATGGTGATAAGCCGCGATTCGCCCGGCGGAATGAATGCGTGATTGTTGTCGATGTCGAGATCGGTTCTGTAATTAAGCAGCGGATGCGGCTCACAAAACAGCGCCGTCATCGAACTATCGTTAATCAGCTCAATCTGAAATTTTTCGGTTGCGCCTTCCGACTGATGCGAGCGGGCTTCTGCTCGCAGGTCGGCGCGCGACAGCGCGATTTCATCGTCAGCGCCGGCGAGCAGTCCTCGCAACGGCGTCGCAGAGTCGGCAGGGCCGAATACCTCGACGCGTTCCACCAGTGTCTCTCCGTCGCTCGCCACAAGCTGCAGCTCGACCAGCAGTAAACCCGCAGAATCGGCATCGAGCGCGCCCGTCTTTATCGCGTCCAATTGAAACGCATCCAGTGGCTGTATCGAAGCGACGCTCTCGTTTTGAGCCAGGACTCGGCCTAGCCGATCACGAACCAGCCAGCGCCAGCGCAGGTCGGCCGCGGGCGTCGGCGCATCGCTGACCATCCACAATTCGGCATCAAGACCGTCGTCCGGATGATAGCGGTTGGATTCAAATCGCAACGACAGACTAATCGGCGCCATCGCTTGCTTCAGCAGATCGTAGATCATCAGCGGCCGGCCGTCATAATCCACCAGGTAGGGACCGCCGCCGTTAGGCCAAGGTTCGTTGAACACCCAGGTGGTCAACCCGCCAACTTGTCTTCCGCGCCGCCGCAAGGCATCGACCGCGTAACGCAAACCATGCGCGCCAAGATACTGCCCCGCCTCAACCAGCGCTTCCAGCGTATCAATGGGACCAAACAGGGCATCGAGGATGGATTTGAGCAGCCAATGCTCTTCGGTGAAGACCGCATGCGCGACATTTTTACGAATGAGCACCGGGTTTTCCTGATCATCCGGGGGCCAGCGATCCGCGGGTGGAATCTCGCGCTGCCAGATTTCGAGGTGGGCCAGCGAATGGCAGCCAAATTCCCCGTAACGCATCATCTTATGCTGTTCGCGACGCATGCCGGTGTCAGTCATATTTTCGTCATCGTAATGGGCGTAGTGCGTTTCGGGATCGTAATGCCAAGGGCTGTGGCGCGCGCCCTGGATTGGGCAAGTGGCGCGAAACAAGCTGTCGTCGGTCTCGGCGACAACTCGCTTGAGCAGGTGCAAGGCGGGATGGTCGTCGCCTTCCGACCAGTGCATCTCGTTGCCGCCAGTCCATTCGATGATGCAGGGGTGGTTGCGATAGCGTTTGACCAGCTGGCGAGTCGTGAACTCGAGGTTGTTCAAGAAGACTTCATCGGTCTCCGGCGTGCAACTGGACATGGGGAATTCTTGAGAGATCATGATGCCCAGTTCATCGGCCAGGGCGTACATGCGCTCAGTCAAGAAGGCGCCCCCGCCCCAAATTCGCAGCGTGTTCATGTCGGCCGCATGCGCCTGCCGAATGAGACGCGGGCCCCGCTCGTCCATGCGCCCGAAGAGCAGATCAGGCGGAATTATGTTCGAGCCCAGCATGCGAATCGGTCGACCGTTGATGACCAATTGGTAGGGATTGATGAAATCCGCCGGCGCGCCTTCAACTTGTTCCCAGCGGATGTCACGCACGCCAAATCGTGCGCTGCGCGCATCCAGGTGTTCGCCGCTTGCCGCATCCGTCAGCGTTGCCTCAAGCGTATAGAGGGGCTGATTGCCCTGTCCGTTGGGCCACCACAGCGCCGGGTCGTCAATCGTCAACTCTGCGGATACGACGTCATCTCCTGGAACAAGCGTGGAATCAACCGTCGCCGATACCTCTTGCCCTTGTCCGCAAATGCGGATTTCCGCTCTGGCCACGAGCGAAGCGAGGCTGTCGATTTCCAGGTTCACGCGCACCTTGGCGCGGCGATGATCGTCGCATAGTTCACTTAGCGCCTGAAGCCAGTCAATGCGGACAGGGCCAGTCGCCTCCAGTCGTACATCCTGCCAAATGCCCAGCGTGTAGACATTAACGCCCCAATCCCAGCCGAAATTGGTCGGGCTTTTCAAGTCTTGCAGGAGCTGCCGCGTACGATTGATGCCGTTGACAAAAAAGTCTGGGCCCCATCCGCGCGGATAATATTCACCGCCGCCGCTCATCTTGCCATCGGACGCTTCCAGAATATGCGCGAGCTGGTCTGGAATGCGCTCGATCCTGAGCGCCAGTTGATTGGTCTGCCCGGGCTTGATGATATCGGCAATGTCGAAGGCAAAGCGCCGAAACATGCCCGCATGCGATCCCAGATGATGTCCATTCAGCCAGACATCGCAGGCGTAGTCGACGCCATCAAATATCAGCTGCAGGCGCTTGTCGCCGAAAGCGGCCGGTACCTCGAAATCGCGTCGATACCACCAGTCCTTCTTCGCGACTTCGGCCAGGCGCGGGTCGCCGGCGCCGTACCACAGCGGTTTCAAGTGATGCGCCGCCTCTAGATCGGACTGGATGTTGCCGGGTACGCGAGCGGGAATCCAGTCAGGCGCAGCGACGTCAGCAAGGAATAACCGGTCACTTTCGCCGCCGCCAGATTCGTCCTCGCGAATGAACCAATCACTGTCGCTCAATGAAATCGTTTGCGAAGGCCGGGCACTAGCCATAGGTTATGCCTCCTATAATGTTCAAATTGGATGCGACAGTCGCTTCCACTCGCTGCGCGTCCGCCAGTTGTCGCAATATGATCACTGATAGAGGTAGCAGGCAACCTCTCGGCCGCGGTCGTGAAGATCCTCGTCATCCGGATTGCGCAGAATGGGGCGCGCATCCCAACATCGATCCATGACCTGCGGGCAGCGCTCGGCGAAAAGACAGCGCTCCCGGCCGGGGTTGGCGTTCGGGTCAAATTCTTGCAAGCGGTTTGACGACAGCTCTTCTTTCCAGCGCTTGCGCGGATCGGGCGTGGGGATCGAGCTAATCAGGAGCTGGGCATAAGGATGCAGCGGATCATTCATCACCCTGCGCGTTTGGCCGCGCTCCATGATCCTGCCTTGATAAAGCACGATGATCTCACCGCCTAAGTACATCGCCGTCGATAAATCGTGAGTGATGAACAAGGTCGAGATGCCTTGCGCATCGCGGAAGTCCTGCAAGATATTCAGAAACGAAGCCCGCATGCCGGCGTCAATCATGGAAACCGGCTCATCGGCGATGATCAGCTTTGGCCGAATCAGGTAAACACGCGCCAGCATCAGGCGCTGGCGTTGGCCGCCGCTCAATTGGTGCGGATGGCGGCCCAGCACTTCTTCCGGCCGCAGGTCCACTGCCCGCAGCGCTTCATGCATCAGCGCACGCGCTTCGGACTTGTTCTTGGCAAGCCCAAACTTGCGGATGACCAGCTTCAAGACGCGCTCGGCTTTGTAGACCGGGTTGTAGACGCTGTAGGGATCCTGAAAGACCGCCTGAACCTCGCTGCGGAACTTTCGATTCCAGCCGCGATCTTGTGTCAAAATGTCAGTCCCATCGTACAGAACGCGGCCGGCGGTCGGGCGCAGCAGTCCCAGAATGATGCGAGCAATAGTCGATTTGCCGCTGCCGCTTTCGCCCACCAGACTGATGATTGTCGGTTCGTCTGGCATACTGAAAGACACGTTGTCAACAGCATAGGTTCTCTCGCGACCGCCAAAAATCTGCAGCAGGTTTTCCACCAACAGCAGGTCACCCATCGAATTCTGTCTCCGCGTCATACAAGTGACAAGCAACCCAGCGGTCCATCGCTCGCTGCTGCAAGGTTGGCGTGTGCTGATTGCAGCGCTCGAAAACTTCTGGGCAGCGCGGATGAAAACGACAGCCGGTTGGATAATTCCAGGGACTGGGCGCTTCCCCTTGCAAGCCCTCAACGCGCTGACCGCTTTCGCGCGGGATAGACCCGATCAGTCCACGCGCGTAAGGATGCTGCGGATCTTCGAATATGTCATTGACCGTGCCAAGTTCTGCGATCTTGCCCGCGTACATCACAGCCACGCGATCGGCAATTTGCGCGACCACGCCCATATCGTGCGTGATCAGAATGATCGTCGCCCCCAGTTCATCTCGGATAGCGGCCAGTTCCTGGAGGATCTGCCGCTGCGTGACCACATCCAGCGCGGTCGTCAATTCGTCAGCCACGATCAAAGCCGGACGCATGCTCACGGCAGAAGCGATGATGACGCGCTGCCGCATCCCGCCGCTTAATTCGTGAGGATAGCTCTGCAGGACCTTGGTATCCAGGTTAACCAGTTCCAGCGCAGCGATAGAACGATCGAGCGCTTCTTTTTTGGAAAGTCCGTGCTGAATCAGCGTATCCGTCATCTGCCGTTCGACGCGTAAAACCGGATTCAATGAGTTCATCGAGCCCTGCGGAATATACGATAGATGGCGCCAGCGCAGATGACGCAGCTCGTTATCCGGGAGTTCCATAAGCTCGACGGTTTTCCCGTCCTCAAGTCGCATGGTCATCGTGCCGGATTGGAGAACTTGGGGCAAGACAAGCAAGCGCATGATGGCGGCGGCCAGCGTACTCTTGCCGCAACCCGATTCGCCAACCACGCCCAGGATTTCTCCCCCATGGACATCCAAATTGACGCCGCTGACCACTTGAGTGATGGACCGGCGCCCTTGCAAGCCAGCCGATAGCCCTCGGATTTCCAGGAGCGCGGAACCTGACATCGGTCACTCGCCCTCGACAGTGGTTTGCAGGCGGGGATTGAAAACTTCGTCCAAGCCCGTATTGATCAGGTTGAGCGCCAGAAAGACGTAAATCAAGGCGCCGGCCGGCAACAACATCTGTCCCAATAAACCGATCGCGATTACGCTCTCGCGAAAGCCTTTGGCGATCATGAAGCCGAGCGTCGGCAGACCGCCCGCGCCCAAGCCAATTATCTGCAAGCCCGCCTCGGCCAGCATGCTGCCCACGATGCTCAAAGAAAACACGTATCCGATATACGGCAGAAGCGGCGGCAGCAATTCCAGAAAAGTGATCTCCAGCGCGTTCTCGCCCGAAAGCACGGCCAGATCGACATAGCTGCGTTCGCGCAGGCTTTGCACCTGCGGCCGGATGACGCGCGCCACGAACGACCAGCCAAATATTCCCAGAATCAGCGATAGCTTGTACAAATCCCAGCGTTCGATATAAGCCGCGAGCATCAGCAGCAGGGGCAGCGTGGGTATAACCAGCACCATGTCTATGAGAATGCGCAGAAGAGTATCCAGCCGTCCCTTGGCGTAACCGGCGACGAATCCGATGATGACGCCCAGACTGGTGGCCGTCGCGCCGGCAATAATGCCAATTTGCAATGAGGGCCCGATGCTGGACACAAATACCGATAGTCCATCGCGGCCGTCGCCATCTGTGCCGATAGGATGCTCGGGAGAATCCAGCTGATACGGTCTATAGCTGCCGCGCATCAGCGGTCGTTCGCCCGGGAATATCAGACTGTTGACCACCGATGGACCCGCCAACGCCACAATCACGATCAGGATCAACATGAAAATGCCGACGACAATGCTGGTATTCCTCACGCCACCCTCCGAATGCGCGGATCAAGCAAGGGCAGCGCCAAATCGACGATCAGAGTCAGCGTCAAGACAGCGAAGATTGAGAATAACACAATGGCTTGCATGGTATTGAAATCGCGCAGGCCCATCGCCTGGACGAATAATGTGCCCAGGCCGGGGTATTGGAAGAGTATTTCAATGATGAAGGTTCCGTTTAAGGTCGCGCCGATGATAATGGCCAAACCCGTGACCTGGGGAATCAAGGCGTTGCGGAATGCGTAATCCTTGAGCACGGTGAACGGCGATAAACCCTTGGCGCGGGCGAAGGTCAGATAATCTTCGCCCAGCACGCTGATCATCAGCGCGCGCATGCCCAATGTGAAGCCGGCGCCAATCACGATCATATTGGAGAGCATGGGCAAGATGGCATGTTGGATCAGACTGCTGATGAATTCCCAGCTCCATTCCGGCTGCAAATGACGGGCGTAGGGACCGCCGGCGGGCAGTATCCGCAAGGTGTAGCCGGCATAAATGATGAGACCGAGCGCTACCAAATACTGCGGCGTGATTTGCAGCAACGTCGACAGGATTACAGCCAGCTGGGACAGGCCGTGCCGCTGCATCCAGCCGATAAGCGCGCCCAATCCCGTGCCAATCAGCCAAGCCAGGAATACTGATGTCGTGAAAATGCCCAGCGTCCAGGGCATTCTTCGAAAGACGAGGTCTTTCGTCTGCGCCGGGTATTCCACAAAAGACGGTCCCAAGTCCAGGCCGCCCAAGACTGCTTTGCGCAGATAATTGACATATTGCAGCGGCAGCGGATCATCCATCCCGAAGATCTCACGATAATGGGCGATGATGGCTTCTTCCGCCGCCGCGTCCCGCTGTCGCCCCTCTGCTCGCGTCAAATTGCCGAGCAGGATATTCATCGGGTCGCCCGGCACCAGGCGAAATATAAAAAAGGCTACGGTGATCGCTGCCCAAAGCGTGAACAGATAAACACCGAAGCGGCGTATCGCGTACTGGAATACTTCGCGTCTTCCAGCGTCTTGCCGTTCCGTCGCGGATTCATCCGCGCGCGCGTCAATGTTCGCAGTCACTGGTTATACTTGGTCATTGCTGATGATTACGGGCAGGTTCGCCGCTTTCGAAATCGAACGGCGAACCTGCATGTGGCCAGTTACCTATTGGCCGGTTCCAGGAAGTCGATGATCTGGCGCGCCGCCGGCGTCCAGTGCACCCAGGCTTGGCCCACTTCCAATCCCGTCCAGTACTCGGTGTTGAAGACCACGCCTTCATTCTCGCCGTAAAGCGTCACGTAAGGCGCTTCCTCCGCCCAGAGTCGGTACGCCTGCCGGAACAGCGCTTGCGCTTCCTCCGAGGCCGGATTGTGGGTTCTCAATTGCTCGATGATCGCGTCCATCTCCGGGTTGCTGTACCGACCCGGGACGCCGCCCGAGCGTTCACCGATAGGCAGGGCGTGATCGGAGTGCAAGCCCTCAAACAACGCGATAGGGTCGCCTGGCAAGTTGCCGCAGAACCAGCGGAAGATTATGTCGAACTCGCCGTTTGGTCCCTGCGTCAAGAAGGTCGGAATGTCCAGCAGACGCGGGTTGATCTCGATACCAACCAATTGCGCTTGCTCGGAAAGCAACCAAGCCCAGACTGTCCAGCCCGGGTTGCCGATGTCGATGTATAAGGCATCGAGCGAAATGGGCTCGCCGTTCTTGTCCACGCGCGCGCCGTCAACCAGCGGATAACCGGCTTCATCCAGCAGCGCCGCCGCCGCTTCCGGATCAAAGGTGGTCACCTGGAATTCCTCAGCCGCCGCCGCGTCGTAGTAGGTCTCGTCGGGATCGCCGAGATTCGGCCATAGCACCGGCGTTACGTAGCCTGGCACGTTGGCGAGGTTGGCGACTGCCTGCCGATTCAACAGCAGACCCAGCGCGCGCCGGAATAAATTGTCATCCAAGGGCGGAATCGTGGTATTGAATATCAGTCCGCGCGGACAAGGATCTTGGTGCACCAGCGGCTTGATATGCGGATTCGCGCTCATCATCCGTATCATCACGCTATTTGGCATCCGCCCCAGATCATAGTTGCCCTCTTCCCATTCGAAGACAGCCACGTCGGCTTCCGGCCGCTTCAGCCAGACCATATACTTCGGCGCCGGCATGCGATCCGGATCCCAATAGTCATCGCGCCGCTCCCATATCGTCGTGCGTGTGTCGGCGTTGGAGCTAACCAGACGGTAGGGGCCGGAATGTATGGCATCGGGATTCTTGAAGGTGGTTGGATCCTGACCCTCCCAAACATGCTTGGGTACCGGCGTGAAAGTGCCGATGCCGGTGAAGTTGTAGTGGAAGCGCCAATTTGGTTCCGGCAGCATGAAAGTAATCTCGTTGCCCTCTGCGCTCCAAGTCACGTCACGCAAGAATGACGACCAGGCAATACCCTTGTCGGCGTTCTCCTGATTGTATTGGAGCGTGAACAGCCAGTCGTCCATCGTCAGAGGCATGCCGTCGTTCCAATTGGCGCCCTCGGTGATGACCAGCGTCATTTCTGTGCCGTCTTCGTTGTATTCCCAGGATTGCGCCAGCCAGGCATGGAAATCGTGGCTGGTGATGAAAGACGGCTCCACGATCACGTTGGCGTAGCCGGTGGCGTTGTTGTAGGTCGGCGCCTGATAGTAGTTGAAGCTGTCCCAAACATCATTATGCGGCGCCTGCGAAGCGACGATAAAGGTCTCGCTTCTCGGCAGGTCGCCAAACACCAACTCCTCATCTTGGGCAACGGCCATGCTCAGCATCGAAAGCAGCGCCACAACTAGAACAATTGCCATTAATCCACGTTTGCTGAAATACATTTCGATCTCCTATTTCTATCTTTCTTCGATCTTCAAATACGAATCTACGCTTGCAAGGCTTCAATATATCCTCCTCATTATGCCCGTTTACTCAAACTGGCTCGTATCAGTTGCGTCGTTCGCTGGTCGAGCTAGCGATTGCTCACGATGCCGGGCTGAAAGCGCTTGGCGCCCATCAACTGACGCACGATATCTGACGGATTGGCGATGAATCTTAGCTGCGCGAGCATATCCTCTTGCGTAATGTAACATGGACGGGTGTACATTCCCAGCAATGCGCTGCGCGGCTTATCGCTGTTGTTTGGGCGCGCCGTATGCCAGGTAGCGCCGTGATATACCATCACGCTGCCGCGTACGCCCGTCAGGATCTCGCCATCGGGATGCCACTTGTCAATCATATCCGCCGGCGGGCGGTGACCCGTGCGATGGCTGCCGGGCAAGATGCCCGTACCGCCATTCTCCTCCGAAAAGTCGTCGAGGAGCCAGATCGTCTGCCCGCTGATTCGGCTTTCGGGCCACGGATAATTCAGCCACTGGTAAGGGAAATCCGGATGCCACTTGTATGTGCCGAAACCTGGATAGCTGGTATTGGCGGTCCAGGTGGAACATATCACGTCGTTGTCGAGGTATTGCTTCCAGATCGCCACGATCAGGGGATGAGCCATCAGTTCGATGAAGATCGGGTGCTTGACGGCGATGCCTCCCACGCGCTGCGTCTTTGCGGCGCGCGAGACCTCAGTCGCTTCCGCCTCCAGCAGACGCTCAAGGATTGTCCGCGCCTCGTCGGCTTTCTCGGGCGAAATCACCGACGGGATGATGCAGTAGCTGCGCTCCTCCATTTCGGCGACGATTCTATCTACCTCGCGCTGCAAATCTGGTGACGCGTCCATTCAAACTTGTCCTTTCTAAACGATTCGCATTTCGATCCTAGACCAGCGGCGGCCCTCCATGAGCGATTAGCCAATTCACAAATTTGGCGCGCATGACTGCCGAAAAACCGTGTCCAAACTCCGGATCCACAAAGTGTTCCGCCCGCCCGCCCAGCTCGTTGATCAGTCGGGCGGTTTCGGCGTTGGTGGCCGCCGGGCAGTCGGTATCCAGCGCGCCGTCAATGAATAGCAGCGGACGATCGGTAAAGCGCTCGGGATGAGATTGAGTGGCGTATTCGGCGCACCAGTCATCGCACCAGGTCCCCGCCTGCGCTTCCCGGCACCATTCATCAGCCTGATAAAAACTCGAGCGACCGACGACCGAAACCATCGACGCGAAGGCGCTATTCTCGGCGAAGACCATCTGCGCGATCACGCCACCCATAGATCCGCCCGTCACTTGCGGGTTACGCCCGGAAGCGTAGGGCAACGCCATCACCGCCTCAAACAGCCCTCCCGCTTCCTGGCGAGTTCTGTCCATTGCATGACAAATGAATGCCCAACCGTTGAATTGAACCCTGAACCAGGCATCGGTCTGGCGCTCGCCGTGCTCAAAGCAATCCGGAGCGACAATCAGAAATCCGGCCGAAGCCAGCTGCGCCAGGCTACCGTCCGGACTGTCGACCGTCCCCTTGTTGCCCGTCCAGCCGTGATAGTGGATGATGACCGGCGCCTGCTGCGCGCGCGTATCGCGCATGACTATGCAAGGGATCCCGTTGAATTCCTGGCGCGAAATCTCAAGCATGGTTGCCGTCACTCTCCAGCAGCGTTCTGTGGGCGCGCAATAGAAGCCGTTGAGCGTCGTTCCAGCGCGCAAATGTGCTGGGCAACACGTAAGGCTCTTCATCCATGGTGCTGTGATTCTGCGATTTCATCCAATAGGGGCCATAACCGACGTGCAGCGTTTTCCTGGTCTGCTGTGAACGGTTGGTCAATCCGCCGTGCCGCAAGTTCTCGGTGAACAAGATAGCGTCCCCGGCCTTGACCGGCAGGCCGATCATGCCCGGCTCCGTATCGGGATTTGTGCCCTCGTAGGGCGAGAGCATATTGCTCTTGTGGGTGGCGGGAACCACGCAGAACTCTCCCTGTCCCGGTTCCACATCATGCACGAAGTAGACCATCCGCACCATCATGCAGTCGATGCCCTGGCCCGAGTAATAGTAGCGATGCTTGCGGCCGACGTGTCCGCCCATGTGCGAACCGGTCTGGTTGCCCGGATAGCGAATGCGAATCTCGCTGTTGTTGATGGTCAGGCGCTCTTGGATGATAGCGCGGATGTAGGCCATGGTAGGCGGATGATCAATCAAGATGTCAAACACGGGATCGGCATTGTAGAAGTCCTCGATGATGAGGGTATTGCCTTCCTCCCTGTCGCCGCTAACGAAGTAGCCGCGTTCGGCGTCATGTCGATATTCCAGGCCGTAGGCGCTGATCTTGTCCGGCGGTCGACCAACCCCGGCCAAGGCATCTTCTTCCAGCGCGTCAATCGCGGCGGACAGCGCTGCAACCTGGTCAGCCGACAGGAAGTCGGGGATCACGATATATCCCAGCCGATCAAATTCGTACGCTTCAATTTCATTCATCTTTGGAAATCCTCTTCCGGTTGCAGTCTCAACAGATGCAGCGCGGTCACTTCCGCAAACGCCTCTTGCGCGGTCATGCGCCGTTTTCCTGGGAAGCCTCACCGTCGCGGCGCACCTGCCGCAGATGCGCCTGCATGGCTTCGCGCGCCACCTCCGCATCGCCCCGGCTGATGGCATCCAGGATGCGCTTGTGATGCTGCTGTCCGCGCTCCAGTGATCCATCAACCAAAGCGGTGCGGCTTCTCAACTGCTGCAACAGATCAACAATGGATGATATCAACAGCGGCATGACCGCATTTTGCGTCGCATGCGCCAGAGCCAAGTGAAAGGCATGGTCTTGCTTGATGAATTCGCTGATGTCGTCCAGACTACGGTCCATTTTGGCGACCGCGCTCTTCATCTTGTCGATGTCCTCAGGCTTTGCGCGCGCCGCCGCCAGCGCGGCCATCTGCACTTCCAGTATTTCGCGGATCTCAACTACATCCAGCAATTTGTCGCTTAAGCTCACGGACATCATCAAGCTAAGCGATTGACTGAAGGCCCTGTCAGTCGCATCGACGACGAAGGTTCCCAGGCCGGCCTTGATTTCGATCAGCCCTTCTTGTTGCAGCGTCTTGACAGCTTCGCGGACGACTGTGCGGCTGACGCCATAGTCTCGGGCGAATATACGCTCGGTGGGCAGCCGGTCGCCGGGATTCAACGCGCCGCTAAGTATCTGTTGGCGAATGCGCTCGGCTAGCTGCTCATATAGACGTCGGGAAGACAGTTGTTCAACGGGCATAATTTACTCAGAAGTATTGTCAATGGTATCTTCATCAATTACGATGTGATGATACGGTCATCATACCTCTCCCAAAAAGATAACACACTTGAGCGCACAATCCAAAAAGTTCTCGCTGCTATCACGTAGGAACCGGCAATTGCCGCAATTTGGTGAAGAATCGCCAAAATTGCGGATATCTCTGTAGGGGCGAGCCTTGGCTTGCCCACACTTGATTAATCCTGCCTATCACGCTTTGGTATGAGTTGCTTGGAACTTTCACTGCGCGTTTGTCGTGCGTTAGCTCCAACCGAATAGCAGTGATGCCTTGCGGTTCGAGGGATTCACAGTCATTTCGTGGCCTTCACTTCACCGACTGCCGGATCAAGTTGAGTTGCGCGAGTATCGTGCAAAGAATTGACAACAGCTTGTCTCCTCTGACAAGTCAATCGATTCACTTACGCCGGCGCCAGCCCCACAGAATTTGCCGACTGCGCGTAAACTCAACAGTGACTACAGAATCGGATAAATCACCGCATTAGACAATTCGCAGTTGCAGGTTAGCCAAAGGGCGTTAGTATATTGTAGAATGGGTTTATCGGTTGACTCGAAAGGATTTGGACCATGTATTCTCGAAAGCTGTCTATGCTCCTGATTGTGCTCCTTGTGTTATTCCAGGCGTTCTTGGTCTCCGGCCAAGATGTCGCTCGTGAAGAAACGCTGATCATTGGATCTGATCTCACCAGCAACGTCGCCGCGGATGATATCTTCAACCCCTACCTGCCCGCCGTACAACGCAGTCTGGGCATGGCGCAGTTGATGGAAGAAATGCTCTTCTATACCAACTACGAGACCAATGAACTAATGCCCTGGCTTGCTACCGGCTACGACACCAGTGATGATTTTACCGAGTACACTATTCATCTGCGCGACGGCGTAAAGTGGAGCGATGGCGAAGCGTTCACGGCGGACGACTTCGTATTTACGATCAATATGTTGAAAACCAATCCCACGCTTCGTGGCGCCGCCGGGATTGAGCGGGCGATTGCATCGGTCGAAGCGCTTGATGACCTGACCGTAAAACTAACGCTCAACGATCCCAATCCTCGTTACATCCAGCAAAGCTGGGCGGTGCGGATTTCCAGCAGTCCCCCGATCGTTCCAGAGCATATCTGGGCAGATAAGGATCCATCATCCTTCCCCAATTTTGACCTGGACAAAGGCTGGCCCGTCTTCACCGGTCCCTATGTCTTGACCAGCTCGAGTCAGGATCAGCGCATATATAATCGCCGCGACGACTATTGGGGCGTCGAAACGGGATTCACCGATCTGCCTGCGCCGCGTCGAGTGATTGTCGCCACCGCCGGCGTCGATGAAGTTGTCGGCGCCAGAATTCAAAATAACGAGGTCGATTCATTGGCGGCGCTGAGCGCTAATACTTTGGTGACTGTACAAAGCCGCAATCCCAACGTGATCGGCTGGACCGATGAATCCCCGTTCGGCTACACCGATCCTTGCCCCTTCTACCTCGAATTCAACACCACCCGCGAGCCTTGGGATGATCCGAAAATGCGCGCTGCGCTAAGCTATATCATCGACAGGGATCTCGTCGCCAATATCGCCTTCGAAGGTCAAGGCATGGCTGCGCAATTCCTCTTCCCGGCCTATACGGGATTGATGGATTTCCTGGACAGCCTGTCGGACGAATTTGCGGCCAGCGCCTATCGATACGATCCCGAAGCATCTGCCGCGATCATGGAAAGCAAAGGTTATACCTTGCAAGACGGCGTCTGGCGTGACGGCGACGGCAACTCGATTGTGATTGATTTCCTCATGTTAGGATTCAATATCGGTCCAACCTGGGGACGGTCAATTCAAATCTTGTCGCAGCAATTTGAGGATGGCGGATTCGAGGTCAACGTCAGCGATCTGGATTTCGGACCCTATTGGGAGCGGGCTAATCAAGGCATGTGGGGCGTCCGCATGGCTTGGTCCTGCGGCAGCATTACCGATCCTCACACGACATTGAGCAACTTCCATAGTGACCTGGTCATGCCAATAGGCGAAACCGCCAGCCGCAACTTTGGTCGCTGGGACAATCCCGAATACAGCGCGCTCGTTGATCAGCTCGGTCAAATGGCGCCGTCCGACGAGGGCTATTTCGATCTCGCCCGCGAAGCGATGACGATGTTCCTGGCGGACGTGCCCGCGATTGGCCTGCAGCAGCAGTTGCGCGTCAATCCATTCAACACGACCTACTGGGTGGGCTGGCCGACGGCGGATAACAACTACGTGAATCCGCAGTCCTGGTGGAGTACCGCTGCCATCATCATTCACACCATCGAGCCAGCTGGCTAAGGCTGGTTGATAAGCAAGAAATGTTGCTGCGGCATCGTGTCATTCTTGTCACGATGCCGCGGCAACGCATGACCGGCAGCGTTGCCGGTCGAGTTCCGCAGATTCTAGACGCTGCGCCTCGCACGTCATCAATTGCTGGCCTCAATTGAGGCAGTTCTGCAGGAGAAGAAATGCGGTTGCCGGTTTCTTACATTGCCAAGCGCTTTCTCTCATTTGTCGTCGTCGTTTGGGTGGCGGCGAGCGTCAACTTCATCGTGCCGCGCATGGCGCCTGGCGATCCGATCGGCGCCATGGTCGCCAGGATGGAGCTGCAGGGCGAAGTCATTGAAGACAGCGCCGAACTCATCGCTGCCTACCGCGAGAAATTCGGCCTGGATGGCAGTCTGTGGGATCAATACGTGAGCTATCTGACATCTGCCGTTCAATTTGATTTCGGCCATTCGCTGTCCTATTTTCCGCGGCCCGTCAGCGACATTATCCTGGACGCGCTGCCTTATACTCTCGGGCTATTGGCGGTGTCAATCATCATTTCCTTTACGGTCGGGACGCTCCTGGGCGCGCTCATCGTCTGGTTGAAGATCGGACGCAGCGGCATCGGTCTGGTCGCGCCCCTGCTGCTACTGGGCAGCATTCCTCAATATCTCCTGGCAATCATATTATTGTTCGTATTCAGCTTTGCCCTGCGATGGTTCCCCTCCGGCGGAGCGCACGCTTTGGGCGCATCCCACGATTTTACCCTGGCGAATTTCATTGAAGTCGCGCGTCATGGCGCGCTGCCCATTATGTCGATTGTTCTGGCCAGCGCCGGCGGCTGGTTGATCGGTATGCGCAGCATGACCATAACCGTGACCCGATCGGATTATCTTACGCTGGCCAAAGCCAAGGGATTGTCGCAACTGCGCATCTTCTACCACTATGTCATTCGCAATGCGATCCTTCCTCAAGTCACCAACTTGGCGATCGCCATGGGCAGCATCGTCGGCGGCGCCATTCTCGTAGAAGTCGTGTTCACCTATCCCGGTTTGGGATCGCACTTGCTGCGCGCCATCAACAATCAGGATTTCACCGTCATTCAAGGCATGACCTACACGCTGGTGTTGTCGGTCGCGAGCGCGGTGTTAATCGTCGACCTGCTATATCCCTGGCTCGATCCACGCATCAACTACGAAGATCAGTAGCTCTCACATGCAGGCATATTCGACCACGCGCAGCCCGGCTCAAAAGATCGTTTCGATTTTCAAATCGTTCGACCTTACCTTCTACATCGGCTTATTGCTGGTGCTGCTCCTCGTTGTTTTTGGCGCTCTAGGTCAGTTCTTCATCGACCAAAGAGACATCCGCCTGGGGGCATCATCCTTTTCCAGTCCACCGTCGGCTGAACATCTCTTCGGCACTGACGCGCTCGGACGCGATCTCTTGACGCTGCTGATTCTCGCAACGCCTACCACGCTCAATATCGGCGTGGTTACCGCAGTTATCGCCACCTCGATAGGAACCTTTCTGGGGCTCGTCACCGGTTATTTCCGTGGCCCGCTGGAAACCGGCATCCGCACGCTGATTGATATCATGATCGCGATTCCGGCATTGCTCATTCTGGTGTCGATCGCCTCATTCTTACCCTCTTCGAATACCGTGATCGCCGTGATTCTGGCGATTTTCGCCTGGCCTTTCACCGCCAGACCGGTGCGGGCGCAGGTGCTGTCCCTGCGCGAACGTGCCTTCGTCAAGTTGTCAAAACTGTCGAAACGCTCCGATTTCGAAATTATCTTTTTTGACATGCTGCCCAACATTACTCCGTTCATCGCTGCCGGCTTCGTATCCACAGTCTCCAACGCGATTCTGGCGGCGGTCGGACTGCAACTGTTGGGGATTGGGCCCATCGACGAGCCGTCCATTGGGCTGGTGCTGCAGGAGGCCTTCTTCGCGTCAGCAGTATTCCGTGAACTGTGGTGGTGGTGGATTCCACCGATGATCATGCTCTCGATGATATTCATCGGGTTATTCCTGATCAGTTTGTCGCTCGATCGCATTGCCAGACACTAAGCGCTGGGACCGTCAATCAATGAGAACGCCAGCGAACGGCACCCGCAACCTTCTTCAGTCCGCGGACGACAGGGACACCATCCTGTCACTTAACGATTTGCATGTCGAGTATGCATCGGCGACGGGCACGATTCATGCGGTTCGTGGCGTCAACCTGGATATCCGCCGCGGAGAGCGATTTGGCATCGCCGGCGAGTCCGGGAGCGGGAAGACGACGCTGGTCAACGCCATCTTGCGCCTGCTGCCGGAAACGGCGCAGATCAGCGCGGGGAGCATTCACTTCAATGACATTGATCTCTCGCGCCTGGATAACCGCTCGCTCAACTTCCTGCGCTGGTCGCGGATCGCCCTGATTCCTCAAGGGTCGATGAGCTCGCTCAATCCCGTCATGAAGGTGGGCCACCAGATCGCCGAGGTCATCAAAACACACGAAGGCAAGCGCTACAACAAAGACGTGCGCGACCGGATTGAACGCATCTTGGAGAGCGTCGGCTTGGACGGTCGAGTGCTCAATCTCTATCCGCATGAATTGAGCGGCGGGATGAAACAGCGGGTATGCATCGCGATGGCAATTACCTTGGAGCCGGAGCTCATCATCGCCGATGAACCCACCAGCTCGCTCGATGTCGTGGTGCAGCGGCAAGTCGCGAAGACCCTCATAGACGTGCAAGAGCGATTGGGCGCGTCTATCATTCTAATCGGGCATGACATGGCGCTGCTGGCGCAGACTGCCCACCGAATCGCCATAATGAACGAAGGCGAACTGGTCGAGATCGACAATGTCCGCGAGATCTATCACAGACCAAGACACCGCTACACGCAGATGCTGATCAATTCCCTGCCGTCGCTAGAACACCGGGAAGAGCGAGACATCCCCCCGGTCGCGCGCGCGGATGGCGGCGCCACGCCCTTGCTGGACGCACAAGCGGTGACCAAGGTTTTTGGATACAAAGGCCATCTCTTCGCCAAGTCCACCGAATTCACCGCGCTGGATGAAGTATCGATCGAGGTGACCGGCGATTTCCCGATGGTGACGACTATTGCCGGCGAAAGCGGCAGCGGCAAATCTACCTTCGCCAACATCGTACTGGGCTTCGCCAAGCCGAGCGGCGGCGCAGTCTATTATCGAGGCAAAGACATCGCGCGCCAGTCGCGCTCCGAATTCGCCCAATACCGCCGCGAGGTGCAGGCCATCTTTCAAGATCCGTACGAGATCTTCAATCCCGTGTATACCGTCGACAGCCTGTTTCGCGTAGCGGTGAAAAAGTTCAAGCTCGCGCGCGGCAACGACGAAACGATGGCGCTGATTGAAGAGGCGCTGCGCGTGGTGAACCTGTCGCCCGAGCAAGTCTTCGGCAAATATCCGGACGAACTCAGTGGCGGGCAGCGCCAGCGCTTGATGGTGGCCCGCGCCTATCTCTTGAAACCCAAGCTGATTGTGGCGGATGAGCCGGTATCGATGGTCGACGCTTCGCTGCGCCTGATGATTCTCGATCTGATGAAATCGCTGCGTGACGAGCTGGGCACGTCCTTCGTTTACATCACCCACGATCTGGCGACTGCCTATCAGATCAGCGACCAGATCATCATTTTGAATCGCGGAAAGATTGTCGAGCGCGGCACGCCGGAAGAGGTCATCAAGAATCCGCAGCATCCCTATTCGCAATCACTGATTCAAGCGATCCCCTCCCCCAATCCCGACATCAAATGGTGACCATTGCTTCATCGTTTCGACGCAAGTTCTGCCAAACGGCAAATGCAGTGTTACCGTTATACTCGAACACTTTCTTGATCCCGGCGCTGCCAATGCACATTGTCGATCGTGTGCTCATGGGAGTGGTTTTCGGAATTTACGCCTTCGAAGTCATCAACGACAGATTGACCAGGGGCGACCTCAACGCTTTTTTGATGTCTACCCCTTATCGTCTACGCGGCGCTGCGCGCTATGCTGCAAGCCCAAGTGATAATTGAGCGGATGAAAATTGCGATGGATGGACTCGACGAATTGTTCGCGTTCGAATCGGAGCGGGGAAGCAGACGGGAACTAGCAACATCAATCGCGGCAGTTCCATCGATCGAATTCGACAATGTCACCTTTAGACTATGGACGCGGCAATTTCGCCATAAGGGTAATCTCCTCATAAAATACGCGGTCCGCGGCAAGCAGGGACCGGACTATATTGAAGACAATAATTCAATTGCGAAAGGAAAAACATGAGTTCATTTTCTGATTCTGTTGGATTGCCAGCGCCATTCTATACGAGCGGCAGCGCCGATATCGATGCCATGCGGCGGGAAGTCTCGGCATCGTCAACTTCTCCCGTCAACTGTCAACGCCGCGCGCTGCTGCTCTACATGTGGCTGAGCGCCCTGCAGCAGCAAGGGGCCGATTGCCGTCCCTTCAATGATCTCGATCGGCGCTATCACCCGCTGGAAGCTCGCATCGACGCCGCAACCGCGGCCGAGCGCGAGCTGCTGCTGCCCGAATTGACCGCCATCATTGATGAGGGCTACAGCGTCGTGGAACGGATTCAAGCCCGGCTGATCGCGCAGGGTCCGATCGCGGCGCCTTTTCAGAGCGAGGCGTCAGACTTTCCCGCTGGCGGCGATATGGAAGCCGAATGGCCGATGTTCCAGCGCGACATTCATAACACGGGTTACTCCCCGGCGCCGGGCCCGCGTTTCGGTCGCGCAGCCTGGAAGTTCCCCATTGGCCTGGGCACTTATGCCAAGCCGGTCGTTGAGGACGGAAGGGTCTACCTGTCATCGCCCGGCATGAACGCCACCTGCTATTGCCTCGACCTGGAAACGGGCGACGAGATTTGGAAATCCACCCAGGAGCATCCGATCTTCGGCATTTACAAATATCCGGCCATCGCTTCAACTCCGCTGATCCTCGACGACCGCATCGTCCTGCGCGATGTCAACAGCCATTGGGGCTTCGAAAGCCAGGCCAAATATCTGCACTACATCGACAAAGCGACTGGCGAGGCGCTGGAGCGCAAATACGCCGGCCATGTCGATTACCGCACGCAATATGCCCCCGTAGCCACCAATGGCAGCCAACTGGTCTTTCCCTACGCCGTGCACGACATCTATCGGTCGCCGGCCATTTGCCAAAATTTCAACCGTCTCATCTGCGCCGATATCGAAAACGATACCTGGCACTGGGACTTCAACGTCGGCGATATCGACGCGCTGGCGGAGCCGGTCGTCACGGCTGACCTGGCAATCGTCGGCACGATGGAAGCCTATCTATATGCGCTTAGGCTTAGTCCTTCCGAAAAACGCGACCTCATTGCCTGGCAGTTCAAAGCGGCCGGCGCCATCAATACGCAGGTCACACTTGACGATGAACGCGTATTCTTCGGCTGCAACGGCGGCTCAATCTATTGCCTCGATCAGCGCACAGGCGCGCTCATCTGGGAAACATCGGTCGAATCGGTCGAGGCGCGCGCCCGCAAACATTTCTCCTCACCGCGCGTCCATGGCGATCGTGTCTATATCGGCGCCGCCAATTGCCGCGTCTATGCGCTGGACGCGACCAATGGCAGCATTGTCTGGGACGCGGGCGTCTCTGACTGGGTCCGGTCAAGACCCGTCGCGCATGGTGATTCAGTCCTCGTCGCGACGATAGACGGAAAACTCCATTGTTTCGACTCGGCCGGTCGGCTCGCCTGGTCGGAAATCGTCAGCACCCATCCGATCTATGCCGACCTCACGCTCGCCGGAGACCGTCTGTTGATTAGCGACAGCAATTTCATGCTGTATTGCCTTGCGGCGGATGCGCGGCCACTCTGGCAGAAGAGCGCATTGGACGCTTTCGTCGACGACAGTGGCCGGCGCATCTTCACTGACGAGCTATCCGGCGGCACCTATTATCAATCGAAACCTACCGCCCACCGCGGAAAGATCTACTTCGGCACGCCGTCCGGATTCCTGCACGCCGTGAATGCCGATACCGGCCAGGAGATCTGGAAGTTCGAGATGGGCGCGGCAATCTCGGTAGGGCCCGCCTGCGCCGATGGCAGAGTCTTCGCCGGTCAGCAAGGCGGCGAGCGCTTCTTCTACTGCGTCGATGCTGAAGACGGCGCGCTGATCTGGAAACAAACGCTTCCGGGCGGCTGGGTGTGGGGCTCGGCAGCAGTGGACGACGGCATGGTATACGTGCCCACCGTCAGCGGATACGCCGTCTGTCTTGACGCGGTAACCGGCCACATCGTCTGGATGTTCCCGACCGCGCGGTCGATCCCGGCCGAACCGGCCATCGACGGCGACCTCGTCTACTTCGGATCCTGGAGCGGTACCGTCTATGCATTTGACAAGAAAACCGGCGAGGTCGTCTGGAAGGCCAGCGGAACCATGCTCGATTCCGGCACCCTGATCGCATTCGACGGAAAAGTCTACCTGCCCAACCACCGCAACATCTTCAACTGTCTGGATGCCCAATCCGGCCAACTCCTCAATGACGGGGTCACCAGCGATGCCAAGAAAGGCGTCTTCCTGAACTTCAATGCCACGCCCGCATTCCATGGCGGTCGCGCGTTTTTCACGTCACGCGGAGCGCCGGGCTTGTTCGGCGTACCCCTGTTTTCAACAGTCTATTGCGTCGATCCGGAGACGGCCGAAATACTCTGGACCTATCCGGACGGCGGAGGGCTGTCGGCGCCCGCTGTTGCCAATGGCCGCGTTTATGTCGCATCGGGGAATTCGCCCTTCTTCTACTGTCTCGACGAAGAAACCGGCAAACCACACTGGATCTACCAACTCGGGCATCGCGTCGAAGAAGCGACGCTCTGCATTTATCGCGACAAGGTCTACGCGCTGGCGGCAGACGGATTCGTCCATGCGATTGCGTAAATGTCTGGCGGTACAACTTCCGATCTGGGCCGAGACATTTGAACGTTTGCCATCAAGATGAAACCCTATCGAATAGTGATCTGAGCAACCAATTAGGAAATCCGCATGAAAGCGATTGTGATTCTTTTCGATACCCTCTGCCGCTACTTCTTGAGCCCGTATGGCAATGAGATAATCACCACTCCCAATATGGACCGGCTGGCGGCGAAATCCATAGTTTTCGATAATCACTGGATCGGATCCGCGCCCTGCATGCCCGCCCGGCGCGATATGCTGACCGGACGTTACAATTTCCTCGAACGCGGCTGGGGTGGTCTGGAACCCTTCGATATCCCTCTGCCTCACGTGCTCGCGCATGCCGGCATTCATAGTCATATCGAGACCGATCATTACCACTATTTCCAAGGCGGCGGCGAATTCTATGCCACGACGTTTAGTACCTGGCAGTCCTATCGCGGACAAGAGTTTGATCCCATGCCGGCCAAGATCCGTCCTGAAGACAATCTCGATCCAACCCTGACCTGGAACCGGGACGCCATGATTCGCAATCGGCAACGATTTGTGACCGACCTGGATTTCCCCTCGCCCCAGACCTTGAAAGGCGCTGCCGATTGGTTGCGGCGGAATGAAGATTCCGACAATTATCTGCTCTGGGTTGAAGCCTTCGATCCTCATGCGCCCATGGACTACCCGGAAGCCTATGACAGCATCTATGGCGAGGACTTGCGAGAGCTTTTTCCAATTGCCGCCTTGCCGGATGGAATCGATCCGGAAAAGCTAGAGGCGTTCTATGAAGACAGAAGACGATACGCCAATTTACTGCAGATGACCGACAAATGGCTGGGTACGCTTCTCGATGAGATCGATAGGCAGAATGGCTGGGACGACACGCTGATCATCTTCACAACCGATCACGGTCTCATGTTCGGCGACCACGGACATATGGGCAAAAACGCCTGTCACGCCTGGAACGAGATCGCGCATATTCCCCTGTTCGTACACCTGCCCGGCAGCGCCAATGCTGGAGAACGGCGCCAGCAATTGACCCAGAATATCGACATGTTTCCAACACTGGTCGAGTACTTTGCTGCGTCGGTTGAGCATCCCATTCATGGCAGATCCTTTCTGGATATCGCCGAGAACAATTCCGCACAGGAACATGAAACCGCGCTCTTCGGTTGGTATGGCAAGGCCGTCAACGTGACAGACGGCGAATACGTCTATTTCCGCGGCCCGGCTTCCCGTGACAATGGGCCCCTTTATCACTACTTCCTCATGCCCACGGAATACCATCACCGGATGAACGCCCACCGAATTAAAGACGCGGAATTCGGAAAATTTCTGCCCTACACGGACGTACCGGTCATGCGTGTGCCCGGTGTTCCTGAATTCGGAATACATGACGAAATCTTCGAAAACAAGTGCTTCAACATCTCCGAAGACTATCGACAGTTGCATGACCTGTGTGGCGGCGCCGCGGAACAACGCATGCGTGACTTGCTCGCGCAAGGCATGAAACATGCGGATTGTCCGGAAGAGCAATTTCAACGCCTTGGCCTACACTAGCGCATGCTTTGCCGCGTCAACGCTCAGGCCGAGCGCGATTCAATCTTTGACTAATGAAATCGCATTCACGGAAAGTAATGGCGAAAATGGTTGCTTTTAAGTTATCATTGTCCGGAGTCGCGAAAGATGCATGCTTCCCGCGGCTCAGACTTTCAATGGGTAAGACGCTAGAGTGTCGTTTGCGCGCAAGCGCAGCCAAGCGAAGGGGGTGACCGACCGACAAACTTTGAGTCCAAATTCGCACATCAAATTTGCAATTTTCCTATAGGAGAACCGTATGAATGTCAGACGCCTTTTCACTATTGCCCTAGTTGTCTTTGTCCTGCTGGCAACTATGTCTTCTGCCCTTGCCCAGGACATGATGTATGCGGAAGCGCCGATGCTCGCGGAACGAGTGGCGGCCGGTGAACTTCCATCCGTCGACGAACGCCTGCCTAGCAATCCCAAAGTCATTCCGGTCGTTAGCGAAATCGGCTCGTACGGCGGCACGCTGCGCTTTGGCGATATTGGCGAACGCCTCGATGAAGGCCTGCGCATCCGCCATACCGGGCTCTTCCGCTATAACTTCACCGCCAGCGAATACCAAGCCGATTTGGCTGAGAGCTGGGAATGGTCCAATGGCAATCGCACGTTGACGATCACGCTGCGCGACGGCCTGAAATGGTCCGATGGCGACGACTTCAATACCGAAGATTTCCGCTGGCATTGGGAAGATATCATGAACGATCCCGATATCAGCCCCAACGGTCCCGGCGGTTTCTGGCGGGCTGGCGGCGAGGTCGCGACCTTTGAAGTCATTGACGATACCACCTTCAGCTATACCTGGGCGATTCCCTATCCTATCGCGATGGACAGCTTCGGGCGGACCCATTTCTCGGGCGACAACAGCCTCTTCGGTCCGTCGCATTGGCTGCAGCAATTCCACGGAAAGTACAACGACGACGCGCAAGCGATGGCGGAAGAGGCCGGGCTGGAGCGTTGGGTCGATCTGCTGAACGGCAAGCGCGCGCAGGGCTACAACCTGTCGGCGCAGGATATCAACCGCCCCTACGTGGACAGCTGGACGCCTATCATCATCGAGAGCGACCGCGTGCTGCTGGAGCGCAATCCCTACTTCCATCAAGTCGATGAAGCGGGCAATCAACTGCCCTATATGGACAACATCGAGGTGACGCTGGCGGGCGATCAAGACATCTACGCCTTGCGTTTGTCGGCGGGCGAGCTGGACTTTGGCGCGCGCTATACGCGCCCGTCCGATCTGCGGCTATACCGCGCCGAAGAAGAAAATGGCGACTTCACCACTTATATCGCGCAATCGCTGCGTCCTTCGGAATTCTCGCTCTTCCTGAACCAGAATTACCCCGATGACGTGGTGCGCGCGCTCTTCCAGAGCGCCGATTTCCGCATTGCCTTGTCAATGGGCATTGACCGCGACGAGATGAACGATGTGCTCTTCTTCGGATTGGCGGCGCCGCATCCGGCCACGCCACTGAAGACCCTGCCCTGGTTCAACAACGACTGGTTCAGCGAGAAAATCGAATATCATCCGGATAAGGCCAATGCGTTGCTCGATGGTCTCGGCTTGACCGAGCGCGATGACGCCGGTTTCCGTTTGATGTCGAATGGCGAGCGCATGACGATCATCGCGCACGGCTTGGCCTCTCATCAGCCCGGCTGCGAAATGATGGCCAGCGACTACGTCGACATCGGCATCGAATTGATCTGCCAGGAAGGCACGCCCGATCTGATCAGCGACCTGCAAATCAGCAACGAGCTCATGACGGTCATGTGGCATATCGGCCGCGCCACGCTCTTCGGCCGCGGCACGCCCGATCACTTCGCCGTCAACGATCCGTCTCGCCACTATTGGGGGACGCAGTGGGCGCTCTGGATTTCGTCCGGCGGCGGCGAAGGCATCGAACCGCCCCAGTACATCAAAGATCTCAATACGCTTTGGGACGAGTTCAGCCAGTATCCGAGTGATTCCGCGGAAGCGGCGGCATTGGGCGCCGAGTACTTCGCGTATTGGGGCGAGCAGCTGCCGATCATCCCCTCCGTTGGCTTGACGCCGAAGCCGGTCATCTTTTCGAATCGATTGCGAAACGTGCCGACCGAGGATTTGTTCTGGGGCTCCGATACCAACTTCTATGCGCCCTTCCATGTCGAGCAGTGGTACATCGACGAAAGTTAGTCCCCGCCCCAATTCCCTCCCTCACTTTGGGTCAGGGGCTTGGACACTTCGCAATCGCTGAATAAACGCCCCTTCCTTCCCTAGTGGGGGAAGGGGCCGTGGGACGGGTAAGCCAGACGTGAGCTTCGGCAAGTATTTGCTCCAGCGCCTAATTTACGCCTTTCTCGTGCTGATTGTCATCAGCTTCCTCGTCTTCATGATTGTGCAGCTTCCGCGCGGCGACGCCGTTGACCGCATCGTCAACGCGCGGCAAGCGCAAGGCGATATCATCACTGAGGAGGAAGAAGCGGCGCTGCGCGCGCAGTATGGGCTCGACAAGCCGATTTACGTGCAGTACTTCATCTGGGCGACACAGTTCGCGCGCGGCAATATGGGGCATTCGCTGCTCGGCTTGCCCGTCATCAAACTTATCAATGAGCGCATTGCCGCCACCCTCCTGCTGTCCGTCATATCCTTGATTGTGACCTACGCCATCGCCGTGCCGATCGGCATCTACAGCGCCGTCAACCAATACAGCCCGGGCGATTATTTTTGGACCTTGGTCGGCTTCATCGGGCTGGCCACGCCCAATTTCCTGCTGGCTTTGATTCTACTCTTCGTCTTTCACAAGGCGTTTGGATTGAGCATCGGCGGGCTTTATTCGCCGGGCATGGAAGAGCAGCCGTGGTCTATTGCGAAAGCGCTTGACCTGCTGAATCATCTGTGGATTCCCATTATCGTCATCGTCACCGCCCAGACCGCGGGCACGATCCGCACCATGCGCGCCACGCTGCTGGATGAACTTGGTCAGCAGTACGTGGTGACCGCGCGCGCGAAAGGCCTGCGCTATCGCCAACTGTTGTTCAAATACCCGGTGCGACTGGCGCTCAATCCGGTCGTGAATTCCATCGGCTACATTCTGCCCCGCCTCATCTCCGGGCAAACGATTGTCGCCATCGTGCTCAATTTGCCCACGCTGGGTCCACTGCTTTTCAGCTCGCTGCTATCAGAAGATGTCGAGCTGGCCGCGAGCATTCTGATGATCCAGAGCATCCTGGCTGTCATCGGCGTCATCCTGGGCGATATCTTCCTGTCGCTATACGACCCGCGCATCCGCATGGAAAAGGGGGCGACATAATCACGGCCTCCTTCGATCAACCCGCCAGCGCCAATGCCGCGGTCAGCAGCATCTCCGCCGCCGAAGAGCGCTACTATATCGCCTCCCAGCAGCAGTTGATCTGGCGCCGGTTCAGAAGACATCGCCTGGCGCTGATTTCCGGCATCATCCTGATCATTATGTATTTTTTGGCCTTTACCTATGAGTTATGGACGCCGTATCGCGCAGTGACGCAGCATCAAGGCTTCGTGAACACGCCACCGACGCCCGTCCACTTTTTTGATTCGCAGGGCAATTTCGTCGGTCCCTTTGTCTACGGCCTCAAATATGAACTGAACCTCGATACATTCGAGCGCATCTATACCGAAGATGTAGAGACCATTCACCGCATCCGCTTTTTCACGCGCGGCGAGCCCTATCGCTTCTGGGGACGCATCGACATGGATTGGCGCCTGTTTGACGCCGGCGAGGGCAAAGTATTCCTGCTGGGTTCGGATCATCTCGGGCGCGATGTGTTCTCGCGCATTCTGGCGGCCAGCCGCATCAGCTTGACCATCGGCCTGGTCGGCGTTTTCTTGAGCTTTTTCCTGGGCGCGACGCTCGGCGGAATCTCCGGCTTTTACGGCGGCGCGGTCGATATCCTGATTATGCGCGTCACCGAGATCCTCAGCGCCATTCCGCAAATACCGCTCTGGATTGCGTTGGCGGCGATCGTACCCATCGATTGGCCCGTCACCCGCACCTACTTCGCCATCACCATCATTCTTTCGACCATGACCTGGACCGGGCTGGCGCGGGCCGTGCGGGCAAAGCTGCTGGAAATGCGCGAACACGACTACATCATGGCGGCCAAGATCGCGGGCGCCGGCGATTTGCGCATCATCTATGAACATCTGCTGCCAGGTTACATCAGCTTCTTGATCGTCAATATCACCATCGCCATCCCCGGCATGATCCTGGGCGAGACCGCGCTCAGCTTCCTCGGCTTGGGCATTCGACCGCCGGCGGTCAGCTGGGGCACCTTACTCGAGGGCGCGCAAAATATTTCCAATATCGCCTTGTATCCCTGGCTGCTGACGCCGGCGCTCGCCGTAATCGCCACGGTGCTGCTTTTCAATTTCGTCGGGGACGGCCTGCGCGATGCCGCTGATCCCTTCAAGGAATTGTGATAATGTCGGATGTCGTGCTGGAAGTGAAAGACCTGCATACCTACTTTGAGCTGGAAGAAGGCACGCTCAAAGCGGTCAACGGCGTGTCTTTCGCCATCAAGAAAAACCGCACGCTGGGCATCGTCGGCGAATCCGGCTGCGGCAAGAGCGTGACCGCCCAATCCATCATGCGCATCACGCCCAAAAAGACCAGCTCCGTGAGCGGGCAGATCATGTTGCACCACGACTTTGGCGCCATAGACATTGCCCAACTGGACGAAGACGGCGACCAAATGCGCGACCTGCGCGGACGTGAGATCGCCATGATCTTTCAGGAGCCGATGACTGCTTTCTCGCCGGTGCATACGGTCGGCAACCAAATCATGGAGGCGCTGTTCGTCCACGGCGAAACCGACAAAAAGACCGCGCGCAAGCGCGCCATCGCGCTTTTGGACGAGGTAGGCATCCCCGCCCCCGAGAGACGCATTGACGAATACCCCTTTCAACTCTCAGGCGGCATGCGGCAGCGCAGCATGATCGCCATGGCGATAATCCTCAATCCGCGCCTGCTCATCGCCGACGAGCCGACCACCGCGCTCGATGTCACCATTCAAGCGCAGATTCTGCGACTGATGAAGCGGCTGCAACGCGACAACGGCATGGCAATCATGTTTATCACGCACGACCTTGGCGTAATCGCCAACATGGCCGACGATGTGGCCGTGATGTACCTGGGCAAGATCGTCGAATTCGGCAGCTTGCATCAAATTTTCAAAGAGCCCAAGCATCCTTATACCAAGGGCCTGCTGCGCTCAATCCCGAAATTTGGCGAGACCGACGGCAAGCACCTGGCGACAATCAAAGGGACTGTGCCGGTGCCGCTGAATCCGCCCGATGCCTGCCCGTTTGCCAGCCGCTGCAGCGAGTTCATCCCGGGCAAGTGCGATGCGCGCATGCCTGACGCCGTCACGATATCGCCCGGGCATACGGTCAATTGCGTACTTTACGAGCCAACAAATATCCAAACATGAACAAAATGGACAACTCAACGTGAACGATCTCTATCTGGAAAACGAATGGCAACGGACTCAACCCGACCTGCTAGCTTATATCCCTGATGACTTCTCCGGGGCCGGCGCCTGCAATCAGCATTTCCTGGTCGTCAAAACACCGCCGGGCACATTCCTGGGATTCTGGACGCAATCAACAGTTGAGAACGCCGGCGATCAGCGCGTGGTCGTCAGCCGGTCTCTCGATCGCGGCGGCGCCTGGTCGCCGCCACAAATCATTGATGGACCACAGCCCGATGATCCGCCCGGCGTCGGATTGGCGAGCTGGGGCTTTCCAATCGTAGCGCCGGGGCTGCTCGCGGACGGCGGACATCGCGTCTATTTCATCTATAACAAAAATGTCGGGGTCGACGATGCCCGCGAAGACACAACTGGCGCAGTGCGCAGCCGTTACTCCGATGACGACGGCCTAACCTGGAGCCGCGCCACCTATGATTTTCCGATTGCGCCCAGCGCCATCAGCCATGTCGATCCTTCTGTGCCGCCCAATTGGATCGTCTACCAAAACATCTTCTACACCGCAAAGAATCAGGTACTGGCGCCCTTCACGCGCTGGGCCAGCAACACCTGGGACCCGGCGGTCAAGCTCAGCTTGAATCTGTTGGAGCATTGGTCGGAAATCTGGTTCCTGAATTTTGAGAACATCCTGACCGAGCGCGACCCGGAAAAGCTGGTCGTCTCTACCTGGCCGAAATCGGCGCATGGCATTCAAGTCGAGAACCCATACCGCCAGGGCATAAGCGTCGCGCAAGAACCAAAAGTTCAGGCGCTGTCCGGCGATAGGCTAATCTGCGTCTTCCGAACTTTATGCGGCGTCAACTACTTCGCGCTATCCGAGGACGACGGCCGATCCTGGGACGAGCCGCGGGTTCTGCGGTACGAACCGGGCGGCAATCCCATCCTCAATCCCATGTCGCCCAGCCCGCTCTATCGCTTGCACGACGGACGTTATCTGCTGCTGTTTTACAATAATGACGGCACAGCCAACGGCGGAAAATCGCCAGTTGATTCCAAGCACAACCGCTACCCGGTCTGGCTGACCGTTGGACGCGAGATCCCGGGCGAAGTGGATCATCCCTTGCGCTTTGGCCCGCCCAAGATTTTCGCCACATCCGATGGCGTGTTGCTGCCCGGCACCGGTGGCACACAGGTCGCGGTTTATCCCAGCCTGATCGATGACGGCGAAGAACGTATCCTTTTCTATCCCGATCGCAAACACTACCTGCTAGGAAAATACATCACCGACGATTGGCTGCGCGATTGTGACCCGGCCCATAACCCGGTGCGATTGCGACCGCCGATTGCCATAGACGCCATAAGGGGCTAGATCGCTATGAGCGAAACCAGCCTGCTGGAAGTGCGCGGGCTCACGAAATATTTTCCCATCGAGCAAGGCTTGCTCCGGCGCGTCGTCGGGCACGTGCGCGCGGTGGATCAAGTCAGCTTTAGCATCAACCGCGGGCGGACGCTGGGCTTGGTTGGCGAATCTGGTTCCGGCAAAACGACCTTGGGACGCTGCGTGATGCGCGCGATTGAACTCACCGCCGGCGAGATCATTTTTCATCATCAGGGAGAGTCAACCGACCTCGCGCAACTGAGTCGTCGCGAGATGCGCGAATTCCGCAAGCACCTGCAAATGATATTTCAGGACCCTTACTCCAGCCTCGATCCGCGCAAGACCGTCTTCGATATCGTCAGTGAACCGTTGCGCATCAACAAGATCGCCTCGGGCAAAGCGCTGGAACAACGCGTGCGCAAGGCGCTGGAACTGGTGGGACTGGACGTGCGATATATGAAACGCTATCCGCACGCCTTCAGCGGCGGTCAGCGCCAGCGGATCGGCATCGCCCGCGCGCTGAGCATCAATCCACAGCTGATCATCTGTGACGAGGCTGTCTCGGCCCTGGATGTCTCGGTACAGGCGCAGATCCTGAATCTGCTCAAGGACTTGCAAGACGAACTTGGTCTGACCTATCTGTTTATCGCCCACGACCTCAGCGTCGTCGAGCATGTTTCTAATGACGTGGCCGTGATGTACGTGGGCAAGCTGGTCGAGCAAGCCCCTACCCGCCTGCTATTCAGCCGCCCGCGCCATCCCTATACCGAAGCGCTGCTTTCTGCCATCCCGCGGCCTGATCCCGATCAGCCGCTGCCGGAGAGCGGCGGCGTCGAAGGCGAATTGCCGGATCCCGCCCATCCGCCGAGCGGCTGCTACTTTCATCCGCGCTGTCCCTACGCGCAACAGATTTGCCGCGAAGAAGAACCGCCCTTGCTTGAGGTCGCGCCTCAGCAAGTCGCCGCTTGCCATTTTGCTGATGAACTGGAATTGCAAGGTATCGAAGACTAAGGAGCAGACATGACGGACAATCGCCTGATAACCGAGGGACACGAGATTCCCACCCAGCGCTACAGCGATCAGCCCTATGCGGTTATCACCGACGATGGCGCCTGGTTGGTGACGATCACGACCGGCGTCGGCGTTGAGGGCTCGACAGGCCAGCATATCATAGCCACGCGCAGCGTCGACCAGGGCCGCTCCTGGTCCCCGCCGGCGCCGGTCGAACCCGCGGACGGACCGGAAGCCTCCTATGCGGTGCCCCTAAAGGCGTCGAGCGGACGAATTTATCTATTTTACAATCACAACACCGACGATCGACGCTATGTCAAAGCCGATGACCCGCCCTACAAAGACGGCGAATGCTACCGCGTCGATTCTCAAGGTAGTTTCGTTTTCAAGTATAGCGATGACCACGGGCTGACCTGGTCAGACAAGCGCTATCACATTCCCGTGCGCGAGATGGCCATAGACCGGGAAAATCCCTACGGCGGCGCGATCCGATATTTCTGGAACGTGGGCAAGCCAATTGTCCGCGATGGCGCTGCCTACGTTTCCCTGCACAAAGTCGGGGGTCTGGGTCATGGATTTTTCACGCGCTCGGAGGGCGTATTGCTGCGCAGCGACAATATCCTGACGGAAAGCGATCCGGAAGCGATCAACTGGGAGACCCTGCCCGACGGCGATGCCGGCTTGCGCACGCCGCCCGGCGGCGGTCCCATCGCCGAAGAGCACAGTTATTCCTTGCTCAGCGATGGTTCAATCTATAGCGTGTATCGCACCATCGACGGCCGTCCCGCCTTCGCCTACAGCCGCGATGGCGGTCGCGCCTGGACGCAGCCGGCATACAAATGTTACGCCAACGGCCGCTTGATGAAGCATCCGCGCGCCGCCAATTTCGCCTGGAAATGCAGCAATGGCAAGTACCTTTACTGGTATCACAATCATGGCGGCAATTGGTACGAGGATCGCAATCCGGTCTGGCTATGCGGCGGCGTCGAGGTCGATTCCGCCGACGGACGCATCATCCAATGGTCGCAGCCGGAAATCGTCCTTTACGACGACGACAGTTACGTCCGCATGAGCTATCCCGATTTGGTCGAAGATCAAGGCAATCGGTATCTGCTGGAAACGCAGAAGGATAAAGCGCGTGTCCATCTTCTCGATCAGGACCTGCTGGACGGGCTTTGGGGGCAGCTTGAAAACGAGCCCAGCTTGACGACATCCGGATGCATCGCTCAATGGAATGCGATTGATGACACAAACGTTCAAGTAGTCATCCCGCCATTGCCCGCCTTCAATACGCGTGATCATCAGCGACCCGACTATGGCGCCAAGGATCTGCGCAACGGATTCAGCCTGGACCTGTGGCTGCGGTTGGAAAGCCTCGACGGCGGCCAGAAGCTGCTGGACGCGCGCGCGCCCAACGGACAAGGCTGGGCGTTGCAGACGACCGCGCGCGCAACCATCGAAATCATCCTTAACGACGGTCGGACTGAAAGCCGCTGGGATTGCGACCCGGGCCTGCTGGAAGCGGGAAAGCTGCAGCACCTGGCGGTGGTGGTCGATGGCGGACCCAAAATCATCACCTTCTTTGTGGACGGGATCTTGTGCGACGGCGGCGACCATCGGCAATTTGGCTGGGGGCGCTTCAATCCAGCTTTGCGGCATGTCAACAGCAAATCAAAGAATCCGATCATCGCGCCGGGCAGCACGAGCGTGCAAGACGGCGCGGCAGCTGAAGGTGATGCCGAACGCGTCGAGATTGGCGCCGGAGTCCGCGCCCTGCGGATTTATGATCGATATCTGCGTACCTCCGAGGTGATCGGCAACTATCGCATGGGCCTTGACTGACGGGGAGAGTGCGCCGATGAGTCAGTTTGATCATTTGCTCGCGGCAGAATCATTCAACCAGAATCCCTATCCGGTCTATCACCAGATGCGCGAGCATGCGCCGGTCTACTGGAGTGATGCCTGGGGCTGCTGGATGCTAACCCGCTATGAAGACATTACCTGGACCCTGCAGGATTATCAGACCTTCACCAGCCTGGGGCGGCTGACGGCATCCATGGATCTGCCGGAACCGCTGTGGGAAAGAGTCGAGCCGCTGGTGCGACACTATTCGCAAGGGCTGATCAATGTCGATCCGCCCGATCATACCCGCATGCGCAAGCTGGTGCATATGGCCTTCACGCCTCGCGCCATCCGCAAAATGCGACGCTATATCGAAGACATCGTTGACCGGCTGATTGACGAACAAATTGAGCGCGGCCAAATGGACGTGATTTGGGATTTCTCCTATCCGCTGCCGGTCACCGTCATCGCCGAAATGATGGGCATCCCGGTCGAAGATCACGCCAAGTTCAAGCAATGGTCGAGAGAAATCGTCGCCTTCATGGCCACGCCCAAGCCCACGCCGGAAATCCTGCTGGGTTCCCAGGACGCCCTGCTGGCGATGCAGCAGTACTTTCGCGATATCTACGCCAAGCGCCGGCGCGATCCGCAAGATGATCTGATCACCGCCTTGGTCAAAGCGGAGCTGGAAGGCGAAAAGCTGACTGAGGAAGAGATGGTATCGAGTTGCGTGACGATACTGATCGGCGGACACGAGACCACAACATATCTTATCGCCAACGGCATGTACGTTTTGCTGCAGCATCCGGATGAATTCAGGCGCCTGCTCGACAACCCCGATCTGGCGGAATCAGCGACGGAAGAATTCTTGCGCTACGAAGGTCCGTTCCAGCGCAATCGCCGCATCGCCACCCGCGATGTTGCCATCGGCGACAAGACGATCAAAAAGGACCAGCTGATCATGCAATTTTTGGGCGCCGCCAATCGCGACCCGGCGCAATTTGCCGATCCCGATGCGCTCAATATCACCCGTTCGCCCAACAAACATCTGGCGTTTGGATACGGACCCCATTTCTGTCTGGGCGCGCCGCTGGCTCGTCTCGAGGCGCCGGTTGCTTTTCGCGGGCTCTTGGCTCGCCTGAAACATATCCGCCTGGCGCACGATGACCTGGAATGGAACAGCGCGCTCTTTCGCGGACTGAAATCGCTGCCGATAGCATTTGAGCCGGCCTGATGAAAATCAGCAACGTCACAACCTATCTCGTCGAAGGCATCAAGTACAATTGGACGCTGGTCAAGGTCGAGACCGACTCAGGCCTTCATGGCTGGGGCGAGGCCACCAACTGGCCCGGCTCGCCGCTGATTGAAGCCGCTTGCCAACACGTCGGCAAGGTCGTCCTCGGCATGGATGCCCGCCGCATCGACTACATCTGGACCAAGCTGTATCGCGACATGCACTGGCTGGGCCAAGCCGGCCCCCTGCTCTCCGCCATCAGCGCCATCGATATCGCCTTGTGGGATATCAAGGGCAAGGCGCTCGACGCGCCGGTCTACGAACTATTGGGCGGCAAGTACCGCGATCGAATTCAACTCTACGCCAACTACTGGTTTATCGCCGGCGATCATTCCGCCGCCAGTTATGCCAGGCAAGCGCGAGAAACCGTCGCCGCCGGCTTCACAGCGCTCAAGTTCGATCCCTTCGCCCATGTGCATTACGGGTACGGCGATGATCTCAGCGATACCAATCAGTTGCGCGCCGACCAGAAGCGGCTGGCGCTGGACCTGGTGGCCGCGGTGGCGGAAGCTGTAGGCCCCGATCTGCCCATCGCCATCGAAACTCACGCCTTTCTCAATGGACCGACGGCGGTTGAGATGGCGCATCGACTGGCCGAACTGGATTTCAATTGCATGTGGTACGAAGAGCCCGCGCTGCCCGAATACCCGGAAGCCATCGCCGATATCCGCCGCCGCATAACGCTGCCGGTCTGCGTGGGCGAGCGACTGCATTCGCGTTATATGGCGAAGCGCGTTCTCGATGCGGCTGCCGCCGATGTCCTGATGCCCGATATCACCCGCTGCGGCGGCATCAGCGAGATGCGCAAGATCGCCACTCTGGCCGAGGCCTACAATGTGCCGATCGCCCCGCACAATCCCAACGGCCCCATATCGACCATCGCTTCGGCGCATGCCGTCGCCGCGATACCCAACTTCTTCCGCCAGGAATTCATGTTCAAGGATGTCGCCTGGCGCGACGAATGCTTGTCTCACCCCTTGCCCATTGAAAACGGTCACTTTGTGCTGCCGGAGCGCTCCGGTCTGGGTTTTGATATTGACGAAGCGGTGCTGCTGCAGCATCCTGGGCTGCGAAATCCGCCGCGTGATCGGGCATACTACATCTGAGGAGGGATCGCCATTAGCGCCAAACTTTGGAACGACGACGATGGATTGTTTAGCCTGGCCCGGCAGGAGCTGTTCACGGCTGTGGTCGGCGATGTCATGGACAAACTGGGCTTCTTGCGCCAGTTTTTGCCACCGCGGATCCGGCCGCTGCGTGACGACATGGTCGTCATCGGTCGCGCCATGACCGTGCTGGAAGCCGACGTCTTTGACGAGAATATCGCCTCAGACAATAATCCGGTCATGGCCAAGTCCTTCGGCTTGATGCTGGAAGCTCTCGACGATCTCAAGCTCAATGAGGTTTACGTCTGCACCGGCGCTTCGCCGCGTTACGCGCTCTGGGGCGAATTGATGAGCACGCGAGCCGTCAAGCTGGGCGCGGCCGGAGCCGTGGTCGATGGTTACTTGCGGGATACCAACGGCATCCTGGCGTTGAACTTTCCTGCCTTTGCCTATGGCTCCTACGCGCAGGATCAAGGACCGCGCGGCAAGGTGCTGGATTTCCGCATTCCACTGGAAATCGACGGCGTGCGCGTGCGCTCCGGCGATATCGTCTTCGGCGATGTCGATGGCGTGCTGGTTGTGCCACAAGAGGCGGAAACGGAGATCTTTACCGCCGCAATCGAAAAAGCGCGTGGCGAGACACTCGTCAGACAAGCGATTGAAAATGGAATGGGCGCTGCCGACGCCTTCAAAAAATTCGGCATCATGTGACCATGTATCGCGTCTTGATCACCAACGCCGTGCCCGCTGATGCCCTCGAACCCCTGGTCGGCGTGGCGCAGGTCATACAGGGTCCCAGCGGCGGTCCGCTGATGCCGCGCGAAGCCGTGCTGCGCCTGGCGCCCGAGCTCGATGGCATCATCAATCAGGGCGAGTTAATCGTTGACGGCCAGCTGCTGGATGCGGCGCCACGCCTCAAGATCGTGGCCAATGTGGCGACCGGCGTCGACAACCTTGATCTTGATCTGATGGCGCGGCGCGGCGTCTGGGCCACAAACGTCCCCGACGCTTTCGTGGCGTCAACTGCCGATTGTACGCTCGCGTTGATCTTGAATCTGCTGCGAATGATAACTGCCGGCGATCATTACGTGCGATCGGGAAAGTGGCGGGACGATGGCTTCCAACCCGGCAATTGGGACGGGACGCTCTTGGCCGACAAGACTCTCGGCATCATCGGCTACGGTCGCATCGGTCAAGCGGTGGCCCGACGCGCCCGCGCCTTCGATATGCGCGTCATCTACCACAACCGTACGCGTGCCGACGACCCCGCTTATCGCGCGCTGGATGATCTGCTGGCGGAAGCGGATATCGTCTCGCTGCATACGCCGCTCACCGCGAGCACGCGCCACCTGATTGATGCCTCGCGTTTTGCGCAAATGAAGTCGAACGCCTTCTTCATCAATATGGCGCGCGGGCCGGTAGTACGCGAGGAGGCGCTGGTCGATGCGTTGCAAACGGGCAAAATCGCCGGCGCCGCGCTGGATGTCTTTGAGTTTGAGCCGGAGGTCCATCCCGCCCTGCTCGAGCTGAAGAATGTGCTGCTCACGCCCCATATCGGCGGCGGCACACGCGAGAGTCGCCGGGCGGCACGCCATCTGTGCGCCGAAAACGTCGCCGCCGTGTTACAAGCCATGCTACCAATCACTCCGGTCAATTGCCCGGATTCAAGCGCCTGCGATTAGCTCGAGCGCCAAGGCCGCCAGCGCGCGCAACTAGAGTTCAACGCCAGCGAACAAGTCATCTTCGTCCACGCGATCGTGGCCGGGAACCGGATATACGCGCGTGAATCCCTGATAACTGTAGAGCAGCCGCCGCATCAATCGACCACGCCGGCCAAATCGCCCGCCGCCCTGGCTGGCATGGCAGCGGCTGGCTCGCTCCCAAATGTCATGATATTTGGCGATGGGAATGCGCGCGTGCACCGGTTCGATATTTTCCAAAATCTTGTACACATCGACATCGTGGTTGCGCCCCATGCGTCTGGGATCTTGTCCGCGCAGCCTGGCGTTCAGTATTCTCATCCACACTGTCGATTTCGGATATGAAGTGTAATAGAGCTTCTGCGGACGAGCGTCGGACGCATTTGAATTTTCGTTCAACCTGTGAAAGGCCCGCGTAGTCGCGCGCTGAATGGCGATATGATCGGGATGACCATAACCGCCATAGCGATTGAATGTCACGACAACTTGCGGACGCGCCTGCCGCATCGCGTCCGCCACGGCTTCAATGACCCGGTCGCTATCGTGCGTCCATGAATGCCAGAGCGAATTGGGATCCCGAGATGTTCGGCTGTTCGCCATGCCGCTATCTTTGTAGTCGAGCTGGTACACATCTTTGAACTTGAGGACCTTGCGCGCGCAATCCAGTTCGCTTTGGCGCAATGCGGCGATGCTCGGGTACTGGCCCTGCATATGCGCCGGCACGCTGCCGGCGTCGCCGTCCGTCGCGCATATCAAGTAGACATCAACGCCGTCGTCTATCCACTTGGGCACAGCCGCGCCCAGGCCGAAACTCTCATCATCCGGATGAGCGTAGCTGATTAGCAGACTTCGATTTCCCATGGATTCTCCTGCAAAGCGACGATTTCCCTATTATATTTACTCTGTCCTTTTCAGGTGAGTACGATTTTCTATACTTTGGAGAGCATCCAAAGCAAGCCCCGCGCGAGGAATACATGAACGGTCATCGTTTCAATTTTGCGATTGTCATTATACTGATTAGCCTGAGTTTGACCGTCGGCATCGTCGCGATTGCGCAAGATGCGTCACAAACGAACGAGCGAGACTCAGGACAAGTCTTCGCCACGTCGACCCCCGCGCCGAGCGCGCAATCCAGCGCTAGCGTCCCGGCTATTGGTCCCTATGAATATCCCGATGGCGTCAATCCGATGACGGGTTTGCCCTATCCCAATGACGAAGTGCGCTCGCGCCGCAATCTGATCGTCAAGATTTCCAATCACCCGCCGGTGGTTCGGCCGCAGCACGGCGTCAACGCCGCGGATATCGTCTACGAATACGAAGCCGAAGGCGGCGTCACCCGCTTCGCCGCGATTTATCGCACCAACGCTCCGCAGAAGGTGGGCTCAGTGCGCAGCGGGCGCTTGATGGATATGGAACTGGTCACGATGTATTCGGCTCTGCTCGCCTACTCCGGGACCAGCAAGCCGATCCGAAATCTCTATCTCAATTCCAATTTTCGCTGGCGACTGATTTCACCTTCCATCGGCGACAATTGCGAAAACGCCGGATTCTGTCGCGACAATACCTTGACCGACCGGCCCTACGAACATCGGCTCTTCGGTGATACGACCAAAATGTGGGAGGTAGCCACGAAACGCAATGTCAATACTGGCTTTCGAGCCATAGGCTTCGCCTTCAGCGAGCAGCCCGCCGTCGGCGGCATCGCCGCGCGCGATGTCTATATCACTGGCTACGGCAGGACGGACGCCCGCTGGCAATTCGATGAGACTAGCGGTCGTTATCTGCGCTACAGCGACAGCGTGCCCCACCTCGACGCGGCCGACGGCGAGCAGCTTTGGGCGGACAATCTGGTCATCATCGAAGCCCCGCACAATCCGCGACCTGATCTTTTTCCGCCCGGATCTGCCGACGAGTCCTTTGAGGTGGCGTTATGGGGTTCGGGCCGCGCCTTTGTCTTCCGCGATGGCGCCATATTTGTGGGATTCTGGCAACGGCTGGGCAATGAACCGGGCAAGGCTCTACTACTGATGCTCGGCAACAGCAAGCCGATTTATCTGAAGCCGGGCCGCACCTGGATCACCGTCGCTCGCTCGCTCGGCAATACCATTGTCAACGCGGAGCTCGTCGCGCTCCCGACCGCAACCCCGGAGTCATCCTAGCTGTCGTTGACCGGCTATCGCGCCATGCCTGCTATGGTCAGTCGAATCACGGTTTATCAGATCGGAACTGACGTTTGCGCCGCGCCTTCGTAGGTTGTTTTCTGGCGTTACTTTTCATCGCCGCTATTGTTGTGGGGCTAGGCGCTATCGCCTATGTCTTTAGCGGCGGTCAAGCCTTTGAAAACGTGCAGCTAATAATCTTGCGCGCGCAGCTTAACCAACGCCTTGACGAGCTCTCTGCGCCCTTCCGCGCGGACGACAACAAGACACGCTTTCAGATCCCGCCCGGGACGAGCGCCGGAACCATCGCCGCAGACCTGCAGTCCGCCGGTTTGATCGGCGATACGCAGCTATTCCTGGATTTCGCCCGGGTCGAGGGACTCGATCGTCGTTTTGAAGCCGGTACCTATTTTCTCGCGCCCGCGCAATCAATCGCCGAAATCGCGCTCGCCCTCACCGACTCCAGCGCCAGTTTCATTCCCTTCCGCATTGTGGAGGGATCGCGCCTGGAAGAGATCGCCGAATGGATCGACGGCAACGCCTACTTCGGCTTCTCCGGCGCCGATTTCCTGCCGCTGGTTGCCGCCAACGCGCCCTTGCCCGCCGAATTCGCGCTTTGGGCCGGCATCCCCGCCGGGGCGTCGCTCGAAGGCTTTCTCTTTCCCGATACCTATCAGCTGCCGCCGGATGAGTCCCCGGAGGGCTTGCGTGAAATTCTGCTGACAACCTTTCGCGAGCGGGTAGGAGATCAGCTGCAACAAGCTGCGTTTGCGCAAGGCCTGACGCTATACCAGGCTGTGACGCTGGCATCCATCATCGAGCGCGAAGCGGTTTGGCCGGACGAACACGCCATGATCGCCAGCGTCTATCGCAACCGTCTCGCCATCGGCATGCGGCTGGAAGCCGACCCCACGGTTCAATACAGCCTGCAAGGACGGCGGGACCGCTGGTGGCCCAATATCACTCGCGCCGACTATACACAAGTCAATTCACCCTACAACGCTTATCTGCATGGGGGATTGCCGCCGGGTCCCATCGCCAGTCCGGGGCTCTCAGCCATTCAAGCCGCCATCTTTCCGGCCGATTCGCCCTATCTATTTTTCAGGGCCGCCTGCGACAACTCGCATTACCACAACTTCGCCATCACATTTGAAGCGCATCTTCAGAACGGCTGCTGAGCGTCGTTGTCCTCGCAACTCAATCAACCCGCGCAAACGGGAGACGCGCGTCAATTGCCCTCGCCGAGAAACTGTTTCAATGTAGCAAAAGTCGCTGACAATCAGACTTCGCCGCCGTCGATCATGCCGTAAAACAAGGGCAACGGATTAACGGGTTCTGCACTGTAGTCAACTGCAGCGGCGAGAACGTCCAAAGCGCGCTGTAGCTTGCCCTCATCGTTGGCGTGAATTGTCATCAGCGTTTCGCCGTTGACGACCTTATCGCCGACCGACGCGTGAACCTCAATGCCCACTGCGTAATCGATGGCGTCGCCCTTCTTTTCCCGCCCCGCGCCCAGCGCCAGCGTCGCCCTGCCGACCGTACCTGCATGGACCTGACGGATGTATCCCGCTCGCTCGGCATTTACTCGATGTTTGATACGCGCAACCGGCAGGCGGCTGAGGTCATCGATTTGGCCGACATCTCCACCTTGGTCGGCGACCATTTGGCGGAAGCGATCGAAGGCAGCGCCACTGCGCAACGTCTGCATAACGGCGGCGCGCGTTTCATCGGCTTCGGCCCAGCGCTCGCCTCGTCCCGCCAGCCGCAGCATCTGCGTCGCGACTTCGATACAGTGCGATTCGAAGAGCGCGGGACCCTCGCCCCGCAAGGTTTTCACCGCTTCCGCGACTTCCAGCGCATTGCCCACTGCCACGCCCAGCGGCTGATTCATATCGGCAATCAAAGCGACCATGTCGCGCCCGGCATCGACGCCAATCTGCACCATAATCGTCGCCAGCGCGCGCGTATCCTCAACGGTCTCCATAAAAGCGCCGTTGCCCGTCTTCACATCGAGCACGATGCCGTTGGCGCCGGCCGCCAGCTTCTTGCTCATGATGCTGCTGGCGATCAAGGGCAGGCTGGCCGTCGTGCCGGTCACATCTCGCAAGGCGTATAGTTTGCCATCCGCCGGCGCCAGGCTCGCGCTCTGCCCGCTGATGACCAAGCCAGAATCGCGCGCAATTCGCCGGAATTCCGCTTCCGACAGCTTGACATTGATGCCGTCAATCGCTTCCAGCTTGTCCAGCGTCCCGCCAGTGAAACCCAGGCCGCGGCCGCTCATCTTGGCGATGGGCACGCCAAAAGCCGCCGCCAGCGGCAGCACCACCAGGCTGGTTTTGTCGCCGATGCCGCCGGAAGAATGTTTGTCAACGGCGTAATCGACGATGTCTGATAGATCCAGCATGTCGCCGGATTCAGCCATGGCGACGGTCAAGGCGACTATCTCCTCCCGCGTCATGCCACGAAGGTAAATCGCCATCAACAGCGCCGAAACTTGATAGTCGGGTATCGCGCCAGCCGTATACTGGCTCGTGAAATAGCGGATTTCCGCTTCGCTCAAGCCTTCGCCGTCGCGTTTCTTGCCGATAATGTCCACTATGCGCATGATGACGCTGCTCCCCGCTTCTCGCGATTTCGGCCGCTGCGCAAGATTATACACCGTTGTCCCTGCGGGCGTCCGCGATTGACGCCGCCTCGAATCAATAGTAAGATTATCGGGCATAATCGAGCGCTGTATGATCGTGCTTCGTTCGAGAGTCAACGGCGCGACTGGCAACTTCAAATGAGCTTAACTAACAGTGAGGCAGACGACGTGACCTCAGTAAGCAAGAGCAAAAACTCCGCCAAAAGAACTCGCATCATTCTGGGCGCTGTCGCCGTGATCGCCTTGGCCGTGATCGCCCTCGTTGTCGTCATCGCCAACCAAACGACGCTTGACACATCGTCCGTCGATTATTCGCAGATGGGGCAAACGCGCCAGGCGGACGGCGGATTTGTACTGGGCGATCCAGACGCGCCGATCACCATCGTTGCCTTTGAAGACTTCCTTTGCAGCCACTGCCAGCGCTACAAATCCACCATCGATCAGTTGATCAGCGAATACGTGGCCACCGGCCGGGCGCGCTTCGAATATCGCTTCACGCCGGTCGTCCATCCCAGCTACTCCAAGATCGCGGCGCAGTTGACCGAGTGCGCGGATACATTGCGGCCGGGAGCCTTCTGGCAAGCGCACGATGTCATGTTCGAAATTGCCAGCGCCCGTCAATACAGCGACAACTCTTCGCGCGCCTTCGCCGAACAAATGGATATGTCGTACACTGATCTGCTCGAATGCGCGGGTGACGCCAGCCAGTACCTCAGCGATTTGCAGCTTGCCGATCAGCTCGGCGTAACCGGCACGCCCACTGTATTCTTTCGCTACAACAATGGTTACCCGCAGCCGAGTCCTGTCGGCAGGCAGCCGACCTTCGCCCAACTGCGGATTCTGGTCGAAGGCGCAAGCTAAAGTCGAAACCGCTTCGCAGATAAAACTTTGATCAACTTCAAGGGCGCGAGACATGCTCATTTAGCGCCCGTATTCATACGCAGAGCGGAACTATGCGCACAGTAGAATGGGATAACGGCGGCGTCAAAATGATAGACCAGCGCTCCCTGCCCTGGACGCTGGAATTCGCGCGCCTGGAAACGGCGGAAGCTGTCGCGGAAAGCATCCAAAACATGACCGTGCGCGGCGCGCCCGCGATTGGCGCGGCAGCCGCCTTCGGCATGGCGCTGGCGGCGCGCAACAGTCCCGCGGACTCAATTGAGCAGCTCATTCGTGATTTGCGGCTCAGCGCCGAGACTCTGAAAGCGGCGCGACCGACAGCGGTCAACTTGGCGTGGGCGGTGGACAAGTTGCTGGCGATCGCGACTAGCGGCGAGTTCAAGCGCGTAGACGACCTGCGTGACGTGTTGCTAACGGCCGCCCAACAGATCGCCGATGAAGATGTCGCCATCAACAGCCGAATGGGCCGGCACGGCGCGCGCTTGATTGACGAAGGCGCCACGATTCTGCATCACTGCAATACCGGATCATTGGCGACCGTCGATTACGGCACGGCGCTCGGCGTCGTGCGCGCGGCTTTTGAGCAAGGCAAAGGCATCCACGTCCTGCTGGACGAAACGCGTCCGCGCCTGCAAGGTTCGCGACTCAGCGCCTGGGAGTTGGACCAGCAGGGCATCAGCTATGACATCATTCCCGATACCGCCGCCGGCTACTACATGAGCAAAGGCGAGATCGATATCGTGCTGGTCGGCGCCGATCGCGTCGCCGCCAATGGCGATTTCGCCAACAAAATTGGGACCTATCAATTGGCGATTATGGCGGCAGCGCACGCTATCCCCTTCTACACCGTCGCGCCGACCTCAACCATTGATTTGAGCCTCTGCAGCGGCGCGGAAATCCCGATTGAAGAGCGCGCCCCCGATGAAGTCACCACGCCGTATGGCAATCCCATCGTCCCGCCGCATTTCAAAGCGCGCAATCCCGCCTTCGATATCACGCCGCATCGCTATCTCAGCGGCATCGTAACCGAGAACGGCATCGCCCGCCCGCCCTTCGATACCAATTTGCGGCGTGCGGTGGCTGGAGACCAACTCTAGAGATTAGGTGACAGACCGATCCCATAAGCATGCATCGCAGAGCTTTCCTTGCACCGATACAATTGTGTACAGTCTGCGCCTCACTGGGTTATACTTCTGCCTTGTTTTACCAGCCACACCGGAACGGAACCCCGCATGAACATCCTGGTCACCGGCTCAATCGCCTATGATTATCTGATGCGCTTTCCCGGTCGCTTCAAAGAACACTTCATCGCCGATGCGCTCAGCAATATCAGCCTCAGCTTCCTGGTCGATGATATGACCAAACATTGGGGAGGCGTCGCCGCCAATATCGCCTTCACCTTGGCCAAGTTTGGACTCAAGCCCAAACTGATGGGAACAGCCGGACGCGACTTCGGCGACTATCGCCAGTGGCTGGAAGGCAATGGCGTCGATTGCAGCACGGTGGTTCAACGCGATGACGTCTTCACCGCCTCCTTCTTCGCCAATACTGACGAGGACAACAATCAATTGGCCTTCTTCTACAGTGGCGCCATGCTGCTCGCCCGCCATTATTCGATTGCCGACGTCCTGACCGAGAAGCCCGATCTCGTCATCGTATCGCCCAACGATCCCGACGCCATGATCAACCTGACCGACGAATGCCGCGAGCGCGAGATCCCCTTTATCTACGATCCCAGTCAACAGGTGCCGCGACTGAACGGCGATGAACTCAAGCGCGGAATGCGCGGCGCTCATCTGATGGTCGTCAACACCTACGAAGCCACTGTCATCTGTGACAAAACCGGCCTCAGTCTCGACGACCTGCGGGAAGCGATTAACGTTCTCATAATCACTGCCAGCGAGCGCGGATCCACCGTCTATGCCGATGGCGATGAAATACAAGTGGAGGCCTTTGCGCCGCGTCAAATACTCGACCCCACCGGCGCCGGCGACGCCTATCGAGCGGGTCTGATTGCCGGCATGGCCCGCGATTTGCCCTTGCGCATGTCGGCGCGGGTCGGCGCGCTATGCGCCACCTATGCGCTGGAGTGCGTCGGCACACAGAATCACGATTTTGCGCCGGCCGAATTCGTGGGACGCTTCCGTGATCACGTGGACGACGCCGGACAGTTGGACCGTCTCCTGACATAGCTTTGTATGCTGTGTCCGCCGCCAAACGGACGACAGACGGTAGCAGATATGTTACAATTTTCCTGCATAAGCGTTGCGGCCCGACGATCGGGCAAACATCAGGAGAGAACATGACCATCGCGCACGATATCAAAGACCTTGACTTGGCCACGGGAGGCCGTTACCGCATTGAATGGGCTGGGCAAGAGATGCCTGTCATGAAACAGATCCGTGAGCGATTTGCCCGTGAGAAACCGCTTGACGGTATTCGGATTTCCGCCTGCCTGCATGTCACCACCGAAACGGCCAATTTGATGCAGACCTTGCAAGCCGCCGGCGCCGATGTTGTCTTGACCGCCTCCAATCCGCTTTCGACGCAGGATGATGTTGCCGCGTCGTTGGTCGCGCATAACGAGATACCCGTGTACGCCATCAAAGGCGAAGACAACGAGACCTACTACGAGCACATTCACGCCGCGCTCGATCACAAGCCGCACATCACCATGGACGACGGCGCGGATCTGGTCGGCACCATTCACAAGGATCGTCGCGAAGCGCTGGAAGATATTGTCGGCGGCACCGAAGAAACGACCACCGGTGTGATCCGCCTGCGCGCCATGGCCAACGACGGCGCTCTGGAATTCCCGGTTATCGCCGTCAACGACAGCGCCACCAAGCACCTCTTCGACAATCGCTATGGCACCGGGCAGAGCACCCTGGACGGCATCATCCGCGCCACCAATATCCTGATGGCCGGTCGTGTGGTGGTGGTTGCCGGATACGGCTGGTGCAGCCGCGGCATCGCCATGCGCGCCGCCGGTCTCGGCGCCAACGTCATCGTCACCGAAGTCAACCCGCTGCGGGCGCTCGAAGCCGTGATGGATGGCTATCGCGTCATGCCAATGACGGAGGCCGCCAATGTCGGAGACATCTTTGTCACGGCCACCGGCGATATCAGCGTGCTCGATCGGCAGCATTTTGAACTCATGAAAGATGGCGCCATCATCTGTAACTCGGGTCACTTTAACGTTGAGATCAACTTGGCTGCCCTAGACGAAATGTCGAACGGGTCGCCGCGGCTCGTGCGACCGTTTGTCGAGGAATATCAGGTGAACGGACGGTCAATATACGTATTGGGCGAAGGGCGTCTGATAAACTTGGCCGCCGCCGAAGGCCATCCGGCATCCGTTATGGACATGAGCTTCGCCAACCAGGCGCTGGGCGCCGAATTCATGATTCGCAACGCCTCCACGCTTGACGCGCAAGTCTATACCATCCCGGAAGACGTCGACGCCGAGATCGCGCGTCTCAAGCTGAGCGCCATGGGCGTGGCAATCGACAAATTGACCGATGAACAAGAAAACTATCTCAATCAGTGGCAGGAAGGAACCTGACGCGTTGTAGCGTAACCGCCATGTTCGCTCATGACGCGGAAACGTTGTATAGTTGAATAAACACGTTCGGCCCGCGAATTCAGTAAGGGAGCGGCGAATTATGAGATTCGGATATCGAATTGTCACTTTCATCTTGTTACTTCTCACTGTCACATTCTTTGCGACGCCCGCGCTGGCGCAGGCCGGCGCGAAGGCGAGATTCGTCAACGTCGCTCCAGGTTCTCCAGCGCTAGACATTTATGTCAATTCCCAGCTGGCAGCGGCTGATCTCGCGTATGGTGAAGCATCGCCTTACGTCAATGTGCCGGCGGGCAGTCTGGAAATCGTCGCCAATCGCGCCGGTTCCTCAGTCCTGCTTTATGGCCAGCGCACCAACGTCTCGGGCGGATCTGCCGCAACCCTGATCGCGACATCGTCCGCCGATTCACAAATGCAAGCCATCGCGGAAAATCTCAGCCCTCTGGAATTTGGCGAGGGTCGTCTGTCGATTCTCTACGCTGTTGCCGACGGTCCGACCGCAGACATCCTGCTGCAAGATACCGAACAACGCCTGGCGGAAGGCATTGATCAGGGCGCAGTCGTTGGTGATTATGTTCTTAATGCCGATACTTTCAACTTGGCCGTGGTTGCGAGCGGCGGCGATATCGGCGCGTCCCTGTTTGAATTCCAGGTTGCAGTGGCCGCGGCAACCAGCCAATTGGCGATCATTTTTGGAGATGCCAACAATCCGCAAGTCTTGACGACGCGCGCGGCTGCCGCTGCCGCCGCCGACAGCGGCATGGTTCGCTTCGTCCATGCTGTTCAGGGAGCGACGCCGGTCGACTTAAGCGTCAACGGCGCGCTGATTGTGCCGGGCCTTGCCTATGCGCAACCCACCGAACATATCGCCTTGCCCAGCGGATCACACCGTATCGCGCTCGGCATCGGCGGCGTGGAAATCACATCGCTCCCGCTGAGCGTGGCTGCCGGCCAAGCGCAAACGGTGATTGTGATGGGCACGCCAGCGAACTTGAATGTCTCGCCGCACAATGATGATTTGAGCAGCTTGAATGTGTCCTCGGCCACCGTCAGCTTGATCAACGCGATTCCCGGAAGCGTTGTCGATCACTTGCGCCTGTCCAGCGGCGTGACAGCCGCGACAAACATCGAATATGGCCAGAGCAGCGGCGCCGCCCAGATCGTAACGGGATCGCAGGGATTGGCCATGGGGCTCACCATCGGCGATGAAAGCGGCACTGTTAATCTGCCGGCTACGCACTTCTATGGCGGGTCATATTACAACTTGATCGCGCTTCCGGGCGATGCCTTCTCCAGCCCGCAACTGGTCATTGCCGAGACCGCCATCATGCGCGGGGCGGATATCCCAGCCATGTCCGTGGAAATCGCGCCGACAGCCGAACCCGAAACAAGCGTTGCCACAACGACGACCGTCGAAACCGAGGCGGCGGTTGCGGCCGCCAGTCCGGCCGACTTTGATGGCGCTACGGCAACTGTCAATGTCAACCTCGGCGCGAACCTGCAGCTGCGCGAATATCCCTCAAGCGCGTCGCGCTCATTGGGATTGGCGCCGTCCGGCGCATTGCTCTATGTCTTGGGCCGACGCGGGCTTACTGAGTATTACGGCGACGAGCCGGAAGATGTGCCGGTTGATCTGAGTGACTTCGAAGCCGATCCCGCCGCGGGGCTGGAGCGTTGGCAAGACTTGGAACCGGCCGACACCTGGCTCTACGTAACTTATAGTACGCCGGATGGCGGTTCGGTAAACGCCTGGGTCAATGCGCTCTATCTCGAAGTACAAGATGAAGACGGCGATCCGCAACGCCTGGCGAACCTGGAGATGATTCGCCAGAATGAGTGGGGACGAACTTTTGACACCGAATTAGCGCCGCCGCAGCGCCCGGTTCGCATCGGCGCGCAGGTGTATAATCTCGATTTCGGCGTCGGTCTAAACGTACGCATGGCAAACGACGCCAACAGCGAGATTCTGGGCCAGGTCGAATCAGGAACAACCGTGGGTCTCACCGGTCTCGATGAATCGGAAGAATGGGCTTTCATTTCGTACCAGCCTTCAGTGGGCGTCACCGTGAGTGGCTGGGCCAGCACTCAGTACTTGCTCTTGCTATTTGACGGCAACCCAGTCGAATTGGAAACGCTGCGCGAAAAGGAACCATCACAAGTTGACCCGATCAGTGGCGAACTCCGGGGCAGCGTCGAGGTCACCGGCGATGCCGAGCCACCGCCCGTCCCCACGCGCGATCCCTTCCTGGGTCGCGTCGCCGGCACGGTTGTATTGAATGCTGACGCCAACATGCATCTGCGGATTCGTCCTAGCGCCGCCACCGAGTCGCTCGCTTTGATTCCATCCGGCACAAAAATGGTGGTCAATGGCATAAGCGAAAACGCGGAATGGTATCGCGTCACCTTTGAAGGCGCATCCGGCTGGGTCTACGCGGCCTACATCAGCCTCGATTTCAACAACAAGTTTGTGCCGGACGAAGAGCTCCATGCCCGTCTGGTGCGCTTCGATAATCTGGGCAATGCCTTGCCGGCCACTTTGCCAGAATCTGGTTGAGTCCGCCCAAAGCCCAGACTCTCGTCAGCGAGATTCCGAGCCCCGTTCAGACGAGCGGGGCTTTTCCATATTTTCGATAGCAATCCACAGCGTTGCCGGTCTCGCATCAAACCTTAAGGCTAGCGCGACGATGTCGGTAGACTATAATGTCGCTGGCAACCAAACCACATCAGCCACAGGACACTTGTATTGCGAATCTTGATTACCGGGGCCGGCGGATTCGTCGGGCATCACCTGGCCGACTTTCTCGGTGGCGTGCAGCCAACAGCGACTTTGACCGGAACCAGGCTTGCGCCGGGCGAGACGATGAGCCCCGCCGTACAAGCCTCGCGAACGATAGACCTCAAAATTTACGAGCAAGTTCATGCCCTGCTTCACGATTGCCAGCCCGATATAATCTATCACCTGGCGGCGCAGGCCTTCGTCCCGCGCTCGTTTGAAGATCCCTGGGAAACGCTGGAAAATAACATCAAGGCGCAAGTCAATATCATTCAAGCCTGCCTGCAATTGCAATTGCGTCCGCGCATCGTCATCATAAGTTCCGCCGAGATCTATGGCGCCGTCGAAACGCAGGAACTGCCGCTGAACGAGGACGCGCGCATCCTGCCCTCGAACCCGTACAGCGTCAGCAAAGTCGCGCAGGATATGCTGGGGCTGCAGTATTACCTCAGTCACGAGTTGCACATCATGCGAGCGCGGCCCTTCAATCACATCGGTCCGGGCCAGAATCTTAGATTCGTGGCCCCTTCCTTTGCGCTGCAAATCGCCAAAATAGAGGCAAGGCAGCAAGAAGCGGTTATATACGTAGGCAATCTGGAAGCCAAGCGAGATTTCACCGATGTGCGTGATATCGTGCGCGCCTATCACTTGATCGCGGAGCGAGGTCTGCCCGGTCAGGCTTATAACGTGGCATCCGGTTTGGCCGTCAGCATACGGCAGCTTTTGGACGCGTTGCTGAGCATGTCCGACGAAAACATTGAAGTGCGCATTGATTCGAAACGGCTTCGCCCGGTAGATATACCGGAAATCCGCGGCGACGCCAGCAAGCTTCGGCGGGATACCGGCTGGCGTCCGCTTTACTCATTTGACGAGACTTTGCGCGATGTGCTGGCGGATTGTCGGCAGCGCGCGGCGACGGCTTGAGGGAGCTCAACCATGGCGAAAAAGGCGTTGATTACAGGCGTCACCGGGCAGGATGGATCTTACCTGGCTGATTTTCTCTTGAGCCTGGGTTATGAGGTATACGGCATGGTGCGCCGAACCAGCACCGTGCGTTACGAGCGCATCCAGCATATTCAGCACCAGCTGCATCTCATGCAGGGCGACATGGGTGATCTCTCCAGTCTCATCACGGTGATTAGCGAGGTGGAACCCGACGAAATCTACAATCTGGCTGCGCAGAGTTTCGTTCCGACCTCATGGAATCAGCCCGTCTTCACTGGCGATATCACCGGCCTGGGCGTCACGCGCATATTGGACGCGGTTCGCACCGTCAATCCCAAGATTAGATTCTATCAGGCCTCCAGCAGCGAAATGTTCGGCAAGGTACGGGAAGTGCCGCAGACCGAAAATACGCCTTTCTATCCGCGCAGTCCCTACGGCGTCGCCAAAGTGTACGGGCACTGGATTACGGTCAATTATCGCGAAAGTTATGACCTTTACGCCTGCAGCGGCATTCTGTTCAATCACGAATCGCCCAGGCGCGGTCTGGAGTTTGTCACCCGGAAGACTACCTACCACGTCGCCAAAATCAAATTGGGCTTGGCGGACGAGATTCGAATCGGCAATACCGACGCCCAGCGCGACTGGGGATTCGCCGGCGACTATGTGCGCGCCATGTGGTTGATGCTGCAGCAAGATGTGCCCGACGACTATGTGATCGCGACCGGCGAAACGCATTCCGTAGAGCGGCTGCTGGAAGTCGCATTCGAGCATGTCGGCTTGAACTGGCGCGATTATGCGATACAAGACCCGCGCTTCATGCGCCCGGCAGAAGTGGACCTCTTGGTCGGTGATTACAGCAAGGCCGGGAAGGCCCTCGGCTGGGAGCCGGAAGTCAATTTCGAGCAGCTTATCGCCATGATGGTCGAAGCCGATCTGAAGAAACTGCAGGACGATCCGCAATCGGCAATCTGATGTCCCCGTTCACGCTGGTCGATACCCACTGCCATCTCAATTTCCATCGCTTTGACGACGATCGCGCCAATGTGCTGGAGCGGGCTGCGGCGGCCGGCGTTCAGCGCATAATCGTCCCCGCCATCGACCTCAAAAGCTGTCGCGAGGCGCTTGCGCTTTGCGGCGACTATCGTGACCTCTACGCGGCCGTCGGCATTCATCCCAACAGCGCGGACGACCTGCAGCGGTCGACGCTGCGGCAGCTTGAGACTTACGCCAGCCGCGACAGCACAGTCGCCATCGGCGAGATCGGCTTGGACTATTATTGGGACAAGAATCCCCGAGTGATCCAACGCCGGATGTTTGAAGCCCAGCTGGAACTGGCGGCGGAAATGGAACTCCCGGTAATCGTGCATAATCGTGAGGCCAGCGACGATGTGATCGACGTTCTGGAGGGCTGGGCGTCGACATTGCCGGGAAGCATAAGAGAGCGACCCGGCGTCCTGCATTCCTTCTCCGGTACGGCGGCGCATGCGGAACGGGCCCTGGCCTTGGGGTTCTACTTGGGTTTCACCGGTCCAATCACCTTCAAGCGAGCCGACGACTTGCGCGCCATTGCCAGGCGAGTTCCGCTTGATCGGCTGCTGATCGAGACCGATGCTCCCTTCCTGACCCCCCATCCCTTCCGCGGTAAACGCAACGAACCGGCCTATGTCAAATATGTGAATCAAACCTTGGCGCGGCTGCATGGGCTCAGCGTCGAAGCAATGGCGCGACAAACGACCCACAATGCGGAACGCCTGTTTGCGCTGACGCCGACTGCAAGACTGGGCAGTGACGCGGGTTGAAAAGCGGCCGCTCATTCCGCGCAAACTTGGTAAACTGGTCAACAAGGCGGATTCACCTGGAGCGAAAGTTGGCCGATCTTTCGATCATCATTGTCAATTGGAATGTCTGCGATCTGCTCGATCGCTGCCTGTCGAGCATCTACGATTCGCAAGCTGCCATTGGCCGAATTCACGAAGACGCTCCGCAGCTCGAGATTATTGTAGTCGATTGCGCCAGCGAGGACGGCAGCGTATTGATGGCGCGCGAGAAGTATCCAGGGGTGGTGCTGCTTCCTCAAGACGAGAATATCGGGTTTTCGCGCGGCAACAACCTGGCCATGTCCGCCGCCACCGCCCCCGTATTCCTGCTGCTCAATCCGGATACCGAGGTCAGCGAAAACGCCATTGTGCAAATGCTCGAGTACCTGGAATCGCATCCGGCGGTCGGCATCCTGGGTCCGCACACGCTCAATTCAGACGGCAGTCATCAATCGACGCGGCGGCGCTTCCCTTCGCTCTTGACCGGCGTATTTGAGAGTACCTGGCTGTCGGCACTGGCGCCCGCAGCAATTCACAACCATTATTTCATGCGCGACAGCGACGACAACGCGATTCTCAAAGTCGACTGGGTGCAAGGCTCAGCTCTGATGTTGCGCCGCCAGGTCTATGAAGCTATCGGCGGCCTGGACGCTGGCTTCGTCATGTATTCGGAGGAACTGGACTTTTGCCGGCGCGCCAAGTCGGCCGGTTGGAAAGTGATCTACCACGGCGGCGCGCGCATCACGCATCACGGCGGCCAGAGCAGCGACCAGGTTCCGGCCTTCACCCAAATCCAGTTTCATACCAGCAAGCTGCGTTATTTCCGCAAACATCACGGCTTACTCAGCTACCTGCTGCTGCGCGTGTTGATCCTGCTTCAATTCCTGTGGCAGCTGGCTTTGGAAAGCATCAAAGCGCTACTTGGTCACAAGCGTGATTTGCGTCTGCAACGCATCCGAGTCTATTGGCAAGTTATTCGCAGCGGCTTGAAGGCGGAAGCATGAGGATCGGCATGATCAGCGGCGAATTCGCGCCTATGCCCGGCGGTGTCGGCGACTTCACGCGCATTTTGGCGGAGCGTTTGCAGGCTTCCGGTCACGCTGTGCATGTGCTGACCCGCGACGGCTGCAACAGTGACAATCTGCCGCTGCATACCGTAACGGGCTGGGGGCTCGGTTGCGTAGCGTCCATCCGGCGCTGGGCCGACTGCGCCGCGCTGGATATCGTCAATTTGCAGTTTCAAACGGCCGCCTTCGATATGTCTCCCGTCGTGCATTTCTTGCCCGCTACGCTCGATCAGCCCTTCGTCACCACCTTTCACGACTTGCGCCATCCTTATCTCTTTCCCAGAGCCGGTCCCCTGCGCGATTGGATTGTCTGGCAGCTGGCGGAAAGCTCGGATGGCGTCATCGCCACCAACGACGAAGATGCAGCCTTGCTCAAGCAGGTTGATGCGCGCACGGTAATTCCCATCGGCAGCAATATCATAGCGAGCGCCGACCAACGCGACTCACGCGACGAGTGGCGCCGACGGCTTGGCGCAAACGAATCGACCTTCCTGCTGGGTCATTTCGGATTCGTCTCTTCCAGCAAAGGGCTTGACCATCTCATCACGGCTTTGGCAGATTTGCGGCAAACGCATTTTGACTTGCGGCTGATCATGATTGGGGCGGAACAGAATCCGGTCGATAACCGGTCGGACGCTGCGTATCTACAGCGCCTGCATGCGCGAATAGCCGAATTGGATTTATCAGCGCGCATTCACTGGACGGGTTACTTGCCCGTTGATGACGTGTCCGCCTGTCTCCAGGCCATCGACCTGATGACGCTGCCCTACCTTGATGGCGCCTCGCCGCGCCGCGGCAGCTTGATGGCCGCCATTGAGCACGGTTGCGCTATCCTAACGACCAGCCCGTCCACATACGCCGCCGAATTTGTGCATGGCGAGAATATGTGGCTGGCGCCGAGCAACTCCTCTGACGCGCTCGCCGGCGCCATTGCCCGCCTGATGGGGCATCCGCAACTGCTGCGTCAATTGCGCGAGGGCGCCGCTTCCCTGCGCCAGCGCTTCGACTGGGATGTCATCGCGGCCGATACGGTCGCATACTTTGAGCGTGTCTTGCGATCCGCCGGCCGGCTCGAACCAGAAGCGAGTTCCCCAGCCGATGCCTAGCCGCGCGCAGCTTTTACGGAGTCCTGATCTTCGGGCGATTCTCGTCCTGGCGCTGCTGTGGCTGCTCTTCTTTTGGCGGCTCTTCACGCCGATCGCGGCCGATCAAGCCTCACTGGCGCAAGGCGACTTTTCCGGTCAATTCGTCGCCTTCGCCGGCTACCAATATCAGCGCATGTCGGCTGGTGAAATCCCCCTGTGGAATCCCTACAATAACGGCGGACTGCCCTTCATCGCCGATACGCAAGCCGCCGTTTTCTACTGGCCGCGGTGGATCACGCTGGCGTTAAGTTCGCTGGCGGGCCAATGGAGTTACAACGCGCTGCAGCTGGAAATGGTATTCCACGCGCTCGCCTATAGTTTGCTGATGTATGTGTTTGTCCGGCGGCTGACATTGACTCGATCGCAAAGTCCGTTGGCGGCGCTGGTCTCGGCAATTGTGATCGCATACGGCGGCTACGTTACGGGTTATCCGCTGTTGCAACTGGCTATCCTGGAAGCTGCCGTCTGGTTCCCGCTGGCCGCGCTTGGCATCCTGGAGGCCACGCGCCGGCGACATTTGGCCATGCAGTGGCCAGCAGTGGCCGGATTTGGACTGGGCATGTCTTGGCTGGCCGGGCACCCCCAGACCAGCTGGTTTATGACATTCCTGCTGGTGACATATTTGGCCTGGCGCGTTTATCACCAGCGGATTGGCGCGCGCTCGTTCACCTTGGCATTGGTCGTCTTCGCGCTTGTCAGCTTTGGCGTCTGCGCCGTGACGCTGCTGCCGGGCATTGAATATCTGCCGCAGACCGCGCGCAACGGACTAGGCTTCGATGCCAAAGGCAATGGATTCCTGTTCAAAGACATCATGCAATTCATATATCCGGGTGCGGTCAGCTTGTGGTCGCCCTTGTATGTCGGTCTGCCCGCGCTGTTTCTCGTTGGGGCCGCGGCCGTTCGCGGCCAAGGCGAGAGCCGCTTCTGGCTGATTGTCGGGCTGGTCGGCTTGATCCATAGCCTGGGCGCGAATTCATCCCTGTACGATCTCACCTACAATCTAGTGCCCGGGCTGCGGTTCTTCCGCGGACAGGAGCGCGCCGCCTTCGTGGTGGCTAACAGCTTGGCCATTCTCGCTGGTCTCGGCATCGTCGCGCTCGCCAACTGGCAAAATCAAATTCACAAGCAGCCAGCGTTGACATGGTGGCGTCGATTCGCGCTGGGACTGGTCTTGATCGCATTGGTCAGCTTTGTCTTATGGATGGGCGACAGGGATACCTGGCGCGACCTCGTCGATATCGCCGTGCGCAGCAGTTTCGTGGCTCTGGCAAGTTTGCTTGCGTTGACATCATTTGTCAGTCAGCCGGGGAGAGCCCGGTTTCAGGTTGCGCTGGTTGCATTGATCGTGTTTGATCTGTTTACAGTGACGCAGGATCATCCCGGCGCCTTTGATCCCCGACCGCACAGCGAGCAGCTGGCCATGGAAGCGCCGCCACTGGTCCAGGCCGTATTAAGCGACGGCAATGGTCAGCAGCCATTCCGCGTAGACGGCTTTCGCGGACTCCGGGACAACTTCGGCAGCCTCTATGGCGTCATGGATATACGCGGGATCAGCCCGCTGTTTCTGTCGGGTCCGCAACGCATAATCTATCGCGACTATTTGGATAACCCGCTAGCTTGGGAGTTGTTCGCGGTCAAATATGTCTACAGCCCACATGATCGATTGACTGTACCGTCGCGTGTGATTGCGACCGGAGACGACGGCGACGGCGAGGCGCATTTGCATCAACTTTCGGATCCTCGTCGATTTGCCCACTTGATCTATCGCGCTGCCGTGGTTGATAGCGACGAATTCGCGCAGGCGCTGATGGATGACCCGCGCTTTGATGAACGCGAGAACATCGTGCTGGGTCGGCCAGTCGATCTCGATTTGCCCGATCAGCCCGCTGATGGGATCGCCCGGGTATCCGCTTTCGCGCCTGAAGCCATCGTCATTGAGATCGATACGCCGGCCAACGCGATTCTCTCGATTGCCTTGCCGGATTACACCGGCTGGCAGGCATACCTTAACGGCGCGGAAACCGATATTATTCGCGCTTATGGCGGACTCACTGCCGTGGCGATACCCGCCGGCCAACATACGCTGCGGCTGCATTTTGCGCCGCGCAGCTACACCGTCGGCGCGATGATTAGCATGGCTACATGGATTGCGTTGGGGCTATTGGCAGGGTTGACGATTTGGCGGAAGCTACGATGAACCGCGTCAATGCGCTGCAGATTTGGTTCAGTCGGCTCGATCGCCGGACCTACGCGCTGGGGCTTGGATTTGCGCTGGGCATCGTCGGCGCGAGCATCGGCCTGGCCATCGCCGGGCTCGGTCCCTTGCTGGCGCTGGCGGCCATTGGCGGCGTGCTGGCGGGTCTCTATATCATCACCGATGTCTGCATGGCGCTTTACGCCATCATCGGCGTCATTCTGCTGCTGCCCTTTGGCGTGTTTCCGGTCAAGATTGCCATCACGCCTACCCTGCTGGATCTGGCTATGGGCGGCTTCCTGCTGGTTTACTTGTTCCAGTGGATGACGGGCAAGCGCGGGGGGCTGCGCCTGACGCCCGCGCACGCGTTGATAGCCGTATACATCATGTGGTTGATCTTTGCCTTTGCGCTTGGCATGCGTCACGCCAGGCCCAGCTCGGCCAATATTCGGCAATTCGCGGAAACACTGCTCAGTATCGGGATGGTTTTTATGCTCCCCGATCTATTGCGGGACAGCAAGATGCTGCGGCGCTTGGCGTTAGTCATCGTCTTGGCGATCGGCGCGCAAGCTATCATCGCCATCGGCTTGTTCCTGGCGCCGGACACGCTGGCGGAGAGCCTGTTGGTACGTCTGTCTCGCATAGGATACCCGGCGGGCGGCGTGATCCGTTACATCGAATCCAATCCGGCCTTGGGCGAGCGCGCGATCGGCACCTGGGTCGATCCCAACGCGCTGGGCGGAGTATTGGCGGTGGCCGCCGTCTTGGTCGCGCCGCAGGTTCTGTCAAGAGCGCCGGTAATACGCTCCCGCTGGCTGACGCTAGGCATTTTCGCGGCAGTTGTGCTAGCGCTGTTGTTGACCGGGTCGCGCGCGTCGCTGCTGGCGATGGCCTGCGGATTAACGGTAATCGCGATAGTGCGCTATCGACGCCTGCTGCCGCCGCTGATGTTGGCGGTCGCGCTCTTTCTGTTCTTGCCACAGACGCAAGCCTATCTGGATCGCTTGATACAAGCATTCCAGGGCGCTGATCTGGCGACGCAAATGCGCATCGGCGAATGGTCTGATTCGCTGACATTGATTGGGCGTTATCCGTTTTTTGGCGTAGGGTTCACCGGCACGCCCGAAATCGACATCTACACCGATGTCGCCAATATGTATCTGATAATGGCGAACCAGATTGGAATCACCGGCGTCATCATCTTCCTCTTGTGCATGGCCGGCATCTTCGCCTACGGATTGCGCGCCTGGCGACCGGCGAAACGCGACCGCGCTTTCACCGCCATTCATCTGGGTTTTCATGTCGCGCTGGTAACGGCGCTCATCAACGCGGTTGCGGACTTATATTTTTTCAGATTGGATTTCCATTCCTCGATCACCTGGTTCTGGCTTATCGCCGCGCTTTGCATTGCAAGCTCCCGGCTCGTGATTGAACAATCGCGCGAATCCGCTTCTTCAGATGTTGCGCCGGCCAAGAGACCATTGCATTAAAGCCAGCCATGAGCTAACATTGCCCGCCGACAATTAAATCACAGCTTTCCGCTTCGCGCGACGTAGCAGCGCGAGGCTTCGTCCGAGGAAAGGAACACCCATGAGAGACTACGAACTCACGTTCATCGTGCGTACGTTGGCCACCGACGAAGAAGTCAACCAGGCCATCGACCAAGTCATCACCTATATCGAAATTGACGATAACGGCAAAGTCAACAGCATTGATCGCAAGCTGTTTGGCCGGCGTCGGCTGGCCTACGAAATAGATGGCCAGCGCGAAGGGCATTACGTGGTGATGAAGGCCAGCGTTGATCCCGATCACATTTTGGAATTGGAAACCGAGCTGAAGTTATTCAATCCGGTGTTGCGTTACCTGTTGGTGCGTGACGAACAAAAGAAGGAAGCGGCGCCGGCGGAGTAACGTCGGCGGAGCAATTGCAGCTTCGACCGGATTTTGCGCGATACCTGGCGCGGACAGCATGACATCAAGACCAGCAAGACGGGTTAATCAAGGAGATTTTCAGGAGTGAGCGAACAAGCCGCAAGCCAATCCTCAAGACGCAGTGGAAATCAGCAGCGCCGCCGCGGTGGCGGTCGCAGGCCCGGCGGCTCACGCTGGCGCGGACGCGGTCGACGCCGTCGTGGCACCTACTGCCCCAAAGGCAAATGCTTCGATTACAAGGATGTCGATACGCTGTCGCGCTACATCAACGAAAGCGGAAAAATCAAGCCAAAGCGCCAAACCGGCAATTGCTCTCGCTGCCAGCGTGAGCTCGCCCGCGAAATCAAACGCGCGCGGCATTTGGCGTTGCTTCCCTTCGCTGACGCCAGTTAGGCCCTGCGCCTCCGCAGTTGATTCTTTTTGAACATGATCTGCGCATGCTTGACATGGCAGGCAACCCGCGAACAGCTTTAGGAGTTAGCAGATAGATGTCAAAACGGACCCAGACGACTGGAGTGCCCAAACGCAGGCGACGCCGATCGGTAGCTGCTGACGATCGCGGAAGCGGCGCGGGACGTCAAGGCGACCCGGAATATACCAGCCGAGCCGAGCAAGAAGCGCGCTTGCAACGATTGGCCGTTCGGGTAGTCATCGGTGTAGTGGCGGTCTTGATCATCGTCGTCGGCGCCGCCTTCGCCGTCGAACAATTCTTCATCCCCAATCAGGTGGTGGCAACCGTCAATGGCCAAGACATAACGGTCCGGCAGTTCCGCGACGAATACAATCTGGAACATACTCGGCTGCTGCTGCAGCTGAATCAACTGCAGACGGCCGGTTTCGATCTCCAGCAATTGTCACAGCAAGAACCTTACAGCACCTGGCTCAGCGAAGTTAATGTGCCCGACCAGTTGGGGCTGCGCGTGATCAACGATATGGTCGATGATCTGCTGGTCGCGCAGGAAGCGTCGAGGCGCGATATCCAGGTCAATGACGATGCCGTGAAAATGGAAATCGAAGCCTATTTCGGCTTTGATCCCACCGAGGTCGCTTTGATTGGCGTGGCGCCGACGGCCACTGCCGAACCCACCATTACACCGACGCCTTTCGTATCGCCGACGCCGACTTCAATTCCTACCGAAACGCCAACGCCAACGCCATCGGATGCGGACGAGCCGGCTGAAGAGACAGAACCCACCGTTACGCCGCAGCCAACGGTGGTCGAGCCAACCTTGAGCGCGGTTGAAGTCCGCGAAAACTTTGAAGAACGTCAAGACGATTATCGCAATTACTTCTCCATCAATGATGTGACCGGCGACAAACTCGATGCTTTCTTTGAACGGCTGGCTCTGGAAGCAATGCTGGCCGACGCGCTGGTCAACGACGAAGACGGCTTGCTCTATGCCGATGTGCGACATATCTTGTTGGCGGAAGAGGAAGACGCGCTTGCCGCTCTGGAGGCGCTGCGGAATGGCGAATCGTTTGCCGATTTGGCGCGCGCTGTTTCCACCGATACCGGCAGCGGATTCGGTGGCGGCGAACTCGGCGAAGCCTTCGTCGGCAACTATGTACGTGAATTCCGCGAGGCGATCGAAACGGCTGAGGTCGGCGTTTTGGTGGGTCCGGTCGAGAGCGAATTTGGTTATCACATCCTGCAAGTGCGGAGCAAAGAATGGCGCACGGGTGATGACATCGCCGCGCAACTGGAGCGGGCCAAACTAGTGGAATTCGATCAGCTGGTGGAGTCCCTGCGCGAGCAGCACAATGATAGTCTCGAAATCTTCGACAATTGGTTGAATTACATCCCGCGTCGCTGATCCAGCCACGCCTCCTCATTATCTCTGTCAAGGGCAGCGCGGAAGTCGCTGTCCTTTTCTGTTTTTCGCTCAGCGCAGTTTGACGCGCCAAGCGCTATGCCCTCCATGGCGAATCTCATATAATGCAGATATGAGCGCGAAGCCGATTGACAAATTAGAAGCAGGGATGGAGGCGCTGATTGAAGGACTGTTCACACGCCTGCTTCAGCCGACGACAGGTATGCGTGATTTGGCTATCTTGCTGCTGCGCGCGATGGCCGACGAGGCGAATGCTGCAACTGACGAAGACCAGCGGCCGATTGCTCCTGATAGATTCATCCTCATATTGGATCCCGACGACGTTGGTCGGCTTCAAGCATTGTCGCCCGACTACTTGCAGCGTTTTCAAGACTTGCTCGGCGCGCTGGCGAGTGAAGCGGGCTACCGACTCTTGCGCTCGCCCAGCATTGACATCAGGCCGAGTGAAGCGACATATGATCAGACGCCTCGCGCCTACGCCGAGCACTCGCTGTCCGCGTTAGGCGACACCAAGGTCGCTCCCGCCGTCGCGGCAGGAATGTCGAGCGAAGTCAGACCAGCGCCGATTCTGGTACTCGATGATGAGCGAGAGATCGCGCTTGAAGAACTGCTTATCACCGTGGGCCGAGAAGCGGACAACGACATCATTGTCGATGACGCCTACGCATCGAGATATCATCTGGAATTGCGCAAGGAATTCGGCCGATACACGCTTGTTGATGTCGGCAGCCGCGGCGGCACGCGCGTGAACAATTCGATCGTGCGCGAACACATCCTGCAAGCTGGCGACCGCATAGAAATCGGCCACACCTGCATGACATTTGTCGACCGCGCGGCCCCGGCGTTTGGCGATGGCACGACGCAAGTTCTGGATCCGGATTAGGATTGGCACGTGAGCGTCGAAGTCGCCCTGTTTATCTTTCGCGTCGTGGCCGGCATCGGACTCCTGGCGTTTCTTTTGGCGCTATACGTGATATTGTGGCGCGGCCTGCGACAGGCTGAGACTTTACGGAAGTCCTACGGTCATTTGACGGCAATCGGCGATGACGCCTCTCCAGACTCTGCGGGCGGGTTGAGGATCGAGCTGTCGCCAACGATGACGCTGGGACGTGCAGCGAGCAACACTATTGTGGTCGACGATGAGTTTGCCAGCGCGGAGCACGCGCGGATCGTGTTAAGAGACGGACGCTGGTGGCTGGAAGACTGTGGCAGTCGCAATGGCACCATGCTAAACGGCGAGCCGGTTGAAAGCCCCGCCAGCATGTCTGACGGTGATATTATCGGCGTCGGACGCTCGCAATTTTCGCTTAGCCTCGACAGCTGAGGACCGCCCTCGCGCTTACCGACGCCTGAAGCGGCGCAACCCGCAGATGCGGGAAGGAGACCAGTAATGGAAGCAGTAAAGATTGCGGTTATCGGAGGCTCGGGCTTGTACAACATGCCCGCCATCACCGATGTGGAGACGCGGGAAATCGAGACGCCTTTCGGCAAACCCAGCGGCGCGATACGCATCGGCAGCTTGAGCGGAAAGCGAGTCGCTTTTGTTCCGCGACACGGCGAAGGTCACGTGTATTCGCCAACGACATTGCCCTATCGCGCCAATATTTTCGCCATCAAGCAGCTCGGCGCGCGATTCATCATCGCGGTCAACGCGGTGGGTTCGCTGCGCGAAGCGATGGCGCCGGGCCATGTAGTCACGCCCGATCAAATCATCGACTATACCATTGCCACCCGCGCGCGCTCGTTTTTTGAAGACGGGCTGGTTGCGCATATCGCGGCCGCTGATCCGATGAGCAGTTACTTGCGCGCCATCTTCGCGGACGCGGCAGAAGCGGTCGGCGGACACGCGCACCGCAGCGGCGCCATCCTTGTCGAAGATGGTCCGCGATTCGCCACCCGCGCAGAAAGCCATCTCTTCCGCGACTGGGGCTGTGATTTGATTGGCATGACCAGCGCTCCCGAAGCATTCCTGGCGCGGGAAGCGGAAATCGCCTACGCTTCCATGGCCCATGTCACGGACTACGACAGCTGGCACGAGACGGAAGAAGCGGTCACATCGGACCTGGTCATCAAAACGCTCGCGAAGAACATCGACCTCGTGCAGGACGCGCTAGCCAAGGCAATCGCCATGATTGATACGGATATGATCCTCCCGGCGCATACGGCTCTGGATACTGCGTTGGCGACGTCCCGTGACGCGATGGATCCCGCGGTTGTCACGCGCCTGCGGCCGCTGCTTGAGCGCGTCTTGCAGCTGGATGGGCCGGTCAGCGATTGACTTGCGCCGGCGATTTTCCGTCATGACTTCCTGTTGGCGTCAGCAATGGCTCCTGCTTGCGCCGGCCGGGATATGCTTGGTGGCAAGCTCGGCGGGGATAGCGCTCAGCCGCGACCTTTCAAGTTTCGACTGGACGCTCATCGCCACATGGCTGCTCTGCGCCGTAGCTGGTGGATTAATCTTGGATCGCTGCTTGCCGAATAGAGATCCTATTCTGTTTCCGGTGGTCATTTTCATGAGTGGCTGGGGATTGGTCGCCATTGAACGGCTGGCGCCAGCCTTCACTGATCGTCAGGAACTCTGGCTGATCGTCAGCGTCGCCGCGATGCTCTTGGCGGCAGTATTTCCTCACGTCCTGCGCTGGCTGCGACGATATCGCTATCTCTTGCTCGCCATGGCGTTGGGACTGCTCTTGGCGACAATTGTTCTGGGCAGCAACCCCTCCGGGCTAGCCGCAGCGCCTCGCCTGTGGTTGCGATTCGGTCCGCTGTATCTGCAGCCGTCCGAACTGATGAAGATCATGCTGGTGGGCTTCCTGGCGAGTTATTTGGCTGAACAAAGCACCTGGACTCGCATCGCAAAGCTAGCGGGCGAGCGAGCATATTTGCCCGTACGCTTGCTTGGGCCCATGCTGCTGATGTGGTCGCTGTCCATCGTGGTGCTGGTTTGGCAGCGAGACTTAGGCGCCGCGATGCTGTTTTTCATTGTCTTTCTGCTATTGCTGTATCTGCGCAGCGGCGACTGGAAGACTTTGGCGGGCGGCGCCGTCTTGACCGTGCTCGCCGGCTTGGTGGCTTATCAGCTCTTCGACGTTGTGCAGCTCCGCGTAGACATTTGGCTCAATCCCTGGCCGGAAGCCGATGGACGCGCTTATCAAATCGTGCAAAGCCTGATGGCATTTGGCGCAGGCGGCATTTTCGGGGCCGGCGCGGGAATGGGTTCGGCTTATTTCATCCCGGTGGTTCATTCCGATTTCGTGTTTGCGGCGATAGCTGAAGAATGGGGTTTGCTCGGGGTGATAACCTTGGTCAGCTGCTACGGCCTCATCAGCCTGCGCGGCCTATCAATCGCGTTGGCGCAGGGTAAGCGTGAGTACTACAAGACACTTGCGGTCGGCATAACCATGATGCTGACGGTACAGGCGATCATGATCATGGCCGGCGTGCTCAAACTCTTGCCGCTGACCGGCGTTACCCTGCCCTTCGTGAGCTATGGAGGCAGTTCATTGCTGGTGAGTTATCTGATGATCGGCGTTTTGCTGCGTCTGTCGGCGGAGCATTCGTAAATGAACGGCGCGCGCGAAATCCAGCGCATAAGCGTTGGCATCTTGATTCTTCTGGCTGCGGTTGCGATTGCCGCCGCGTACTGGGCGGTCGCTGGCGCGGATACAATCCTGCAGCGCGATGACAACCCGCGTCAGTTCGAAGCGTTGGCTCGCATTCGGCGCGGCAGCATCTACGACATTGATGGCCTGCTTCTGGTCGACAGTCGCGAGGCAGATGGCGCCGTGGTCAGGCGTTACCATAAGCCATCGACCTATAGCCTGGTTGGATACTACAGCTTGCGCTACGGCGCCGGATTGGCCGAAGCAGCGTTTCACGATCGCTTGAATGGCTCGGCTGAACTACGCAGCCTCGACGACTTCATTGCTTCCCGACTTCTGAAGCTTCCGCAAACGGGCGCGGATATCCAGCTCACCGTATCCGCGGAAATACAAGACTGGGTCGTCTCCGCATTGGCTGACCGAGCCGGCGCTGCTGTCGTAATGGATGCGCGAACGGGCGCGATTCTGGCCCTGGTCAGTAAACCCGGATATGACCCCAACTCACTGGACGATGATTGGGACGAGTTGATATCCGCGGCCGGCGAGCCGTTTTTCCATCGCGCGCTGCAGGGCCAATATCAGCCCGGGAGCGCGATGTTGCTGCTGTGGCTGGCCGAGGCATTGCGGGCCGGCGTCGGATTAGACCAATCTTTCGACAATGCCGACGCGCCGATTGCGCTGGCTGATGATATGCGCGTTTCATGCGTACTGGCGCCGCCGGGCGAGGAGCTGTCCATCCTTGATGCTTACGTCTTCGGTTGCCCCGCGCCTTTTCTGGAGCTTCGGTCAGTTTTGCCCGGCGAAAGCCTAGTCTCCCTGGGGCGGTCTTTTGCCTTGAAAGATCCAATTGTTCTCTCCGGGTTTCCCGCGCCGGAGGACTTCCCAGCTGACGTTGAGACGTCAGAGGACGAGGACAATTCCGACTTGCAGATGATTGGTGAGGCGCTCGGTCAAGGCCGGCTCAGGATCACGCCCCTGCACCTGACCGCGATCGTAGCGGCCGTCGCCAACGCAGGCAGCGCCCCGTCGCCTCACGTACTTGCCGCGGCGCGCGAACCCGACGACGAGCTATGGTTTCCTTCCGCGTCATCAGATTCCCGGCGCGAAATCATGAGTGCGGCGACGGCGCGTGACTTGCGCCAGGCGCTTGGTCGTGCCTGGAGGACGATCAGCGGCGAATCGGCGAGCGATGACGCTAATGTCGGCGCCCAGATCGCGCGGTCGCAATCGGGAGAGAGTCATCAAGCCTGGCTGTATGGATTCGTTGAAGAAGACGAGGGCGCGATTGCTTTCGTCGTGCTTGTGGAGGACAAAGTCGAAAGCGCCGACCTGATAGCCATCGGCGATCAACTCATAGATGCGCTGCTCGGACGCCGGATCTGAGGGGTAAACGGCAGAATTCGCGCGTCGCTTCGCCAGAACCTTTGCTACAATGCCCCGATGTCTCATGCGCAAACTTAGGCTCATCGCAGTGCATTGGCTCCGCCGCCGTTACAGTCAAAGAGCACACAAGCGGCCACGCTGGGCAGGTCGAACACCTTCTCCTGCTCGCTTGAAGCGACCGGGGTGGATGCCCGATTATCCCGCGCAATTCTGGCTGCTTTTTGTTGGGTCCTTTGTCACGCGTTGCGGCGCCAGCATGATCTGGCCCTTTGTCACGGTCATCTTGCGGGAACGGCTCGATATACCACTGACAACTGCCGCGTTGCTGTTGACCATCCAGTCAGTCACGGGGCTACTGTCGACGCTGATTGTCAGCAGCCTGATGGACAATTTCGGGCGCAAGCTCCCGGCGCTGCTGGGCTTGGCGGGCGCATCGGCAACGCTGTTTGCGATGGCGACCGCCGATTCCCTGGAGCAGTGGGTGATTCTCATGGCGATGTCGGGAGCAGTTTTGCCGGTATTCAACAATGGCGTGAATACTATGATCGCGGACATGGTTTCGGCCGAGCGCCGCTCCGCCGCCTACGCCTTGATCCGCATGATCGGCAATGCCGGCATTGCCATCGGTCCTGTGATTGGCGGCATTGTAGTCACGCTAATGTCATTTGAAGCGGTATATGTTGCCGTCTCCGGCATTCACGCGCTGCTGACCCTGTTCGTGCTTTTGGCCATTCGAGAGACCATTCCCGCAACAACCGACGAGGCGGGAAAACGCTCGAATCCAGCTGGAGTCGGTTATGGCGCCATCCTGCGGGACGGATTGTTCATGGGCATGTTCGCCATGTACATGCTGGTCATGCTGGGCAATACGCAAGTCTTTGTGTTGTTGCCGGTCTATGCCAAGGAAGTATTCGGATTGATGGAAAGCGAATACAGTCTGCTGCTTTCGATTAACGCCGCGATGGTCGTGCTGCTGCAATACGCGGTCACACGCCGTTGCGATCGCTATCGTCCCTTGCGCGTCATGGGCTGGTCGGCTCTCATATACGCCGTTGGCTTGGGCTCGGTCGCCTTCGGCTATGACCTGTCGACATTTTCCGTAAGCATGATCATCGTCACTTTGGGCGAATTAATGTTGATGCCGACAGCGCTGACATTCATCGCCAGCATCGCGCCGATCGATATGCGGGCGCGCTATCTGGGCATCCTGGGATTGAGTTGGCCGCTGGCTGCCGGCATCGGGCCGGTCATCGGCGGATTCCTGAGCGACAACTTTTCTCCGGTCTCGACCTGGCTGGCCGCCAGCGCGATGGCCCTACTGGGCGCGCTCGGCTTCGCTTTGTTGGCAAAGGTGCGAAATATGCGAAGCCTGGAGCGACAGCCGGCGATGGCGCCGCGCTGAGACACCGTTTCACATTTGGCCGCCAGGTATAGCTTGGCTCAGCCGACGGCCGAGATTTCCCGCGCAGCCAGCTCTCGATTGAATTCCGCAATCTCACTTGCGATCAGGGCGTCGAATGCCGCGGTCTGCGCGTCGATCATCCCGGTCAGTTTCTCGAATACGGCACAGGACTGTTCCGTGGGCGGGAACTCTCCCAGGCCAACCACGGCCGGCAATCCGCTCAGACGGCGCAAGGGATCCGTGCCTTGATTGAGTCGACCCGGCCAGCCGTCCGCCAAACCGGGAATGAATATCCCTTTCTCGATGCCTAATATCGACTCGTTCAGCGCGGCCGCGCGCTCGCCGATATCCGATGTGTCAGGTGACTTGTAGAGCCGCTCAGACAGTCCCTTCAATTGCGCGCGCGTGCGGCGCATCGTGTTGAGCGTCTCAGTCGTCCGCGAGTAGAACTGATAGATCTTCATGTGCAGGTCAAATTGCGCTTGCAGCTCGTCCAGCGTGGCGGAAGAAGTCGCTTCTTTAACCAGCGCAAACGTCTGTTTCAGCTCCATACCGGCAGCGTCCAACTTGACCATGTATGCGCCCGGCGGGACTGTTGGGCCGGGCATGCGCTCAAATTGCGGATCATTTCCGTCTATCTTGGGCGAGAGCGGCAAGCGCATATCCCAGACAAAGCGATTCCAGCCGGCTTCCGCCGTGAGGTAGACGATGCTCTTGTCACGCTTTTCCTTTTGCGCCAGCCGGTCGGCGTCGTCCATGCTGCTGAATTCAGCCAGCAGGTTGCCCTGATCGTCGGCAAAGCTCAGTCTGATTTTGTCCGCAGGAATCTCGCGCAAGAAATACGTCACCAGAACGCCGCGCGCCAGATTTTCGCCGGAATCAAGAAAATGCCGCTCCACCACATTTTCGTCGCTGGTCGTATGGGTATACGCTGCCAAGGCGCCGGCTGAACTCTGATAAGTCTTGCCGGGCTGATCAACCAGACGCCGCGCGTCTATGCTTTCCAGAATGCGTTCGGTGGCGCGCGGTTTGAGCAGGCAGGCCGCTTGTTTAAGCGCTTCCGCGTCCAATTGGCGGAGCCGCGACAGGTCATCGAGGATCCAGAACGAGCGACCATGTGTCCCGGCAATCAGATCGTCGTTTTTCACTAGGAGATCATGAATGGGCGTGATCGGCAGGTTCAGCTGGAAGCGCTGCCAGCTGGCGCCATCGTCAAATGAGATATAGACGCCGGTTTCGGTCCCGGCGTAAAGCAAGCCCGGTCGCGCGGGATCGCAGCGAATGACGCGGGTGAAATCGTGCGCAGGGATGCCAGCGTTGATGCGCGTCCAGGTCGCGCCATAATCGGTCGTCTCGTACAGATAGGGCGCATAGTCATCCCATTTGTAGCGCAGCGCCGCCAGATAGCAGGTAGCCGGATCAAATGGCGACGGCTCCAACCGGCTGATCATGGACCGTTCCGGCAGGTTCGCGGGCGTGATGTCCTGCCAGCTTCCGCCGCCGTCTTTGGAGATATGGAGCAATCCATCGTCCGAGCCCGCCCAGAATACGCCTGCCTCGTGCGGTGATTCGGCGAAGGCAAACACGGTTGCGTAGACTTCCGCTCCCGCGCCATCACGGTTAATCGGCCCGCCAGTGATTTGCAAGGTTTCGGGATCGGCGCGCGTCAAGTCGGGGCTGATCGGCTGCCAGCTATGACCTTCGTCTGTCGATTTGAAGATGAGGTTGCCGGCCACGTACAAGGTGTTTGGATCGTGGGGCGAGAAAACGATGGGATAGGTCCAGGCAAAGCGGTGCTCCGAGTCAGCGGCGGGCTCACCGGCCATGACCTCAGGCCAGGTTGTCACCAGGCGCAGCTGCTTTGTGCGGTGATCGTAGCGTTGCAGACAGTTGCCGCCGCCGGGCGAGCTGCCAATGGCGCCGACGAAGACGATGTCATCGTCATCGGGCTTGACCGCGATATAGCCGCTTTCGCCCGTCCCCGCAATGAAACTGTCCATCCACATCAGCGACGACTTGTTGTTGCGGCTGGGCACGGCGATGCTGCTGTTATCCTGCTGCGTCCCGTAGACAAAATAGGGATCGCGGTTGTCAGCCGCCACATGATAAAACTGCGCCGTGGGCTGATTGAAAATCGTCGACCAGGACGCTCCGCCATTTAGCGAGACGCAAGCGCCGCCATCGTTGCCCTGCACCATGCGCTTGGGATTGTTGGGGTCAATCCACAGATCATGATTGTCGCCATGCGGCGTGCCAATCACGCTGTAGGTGCGTCCGCCATCCACCGACTTCCAGAAGCGCAGGTTGTTGACGTATACGGTATCGGGGTCTTGGGGATCGGGCGTCAAGTGCATGTAATACCAGGCGCGAGAGATGATATCGAAGTTGTGCGCGACATATTGCCAGCTATCGCCATAGTCATCGGAGCGATACATGCCGCCATCCGCGTTTTCGATGAGCGCGTAAACACGACCCGCTTGCGCCGGCGAGGCCGCGACGCCGATCTTGCCCAGGACACCGCTCGGCAGTCCCTTATGCGCCGAGATATTCTGCCAGGTCTCGCCGCCATCGAGCGAGCGCCAGAGCCCGCTGTCTTCGCCGCCGCTACTGATCATGTGGAAATTGCGGTAGGTCTCCCAGATTGAGGCGTAGATGATGCGCGGATTGTTGTCGTCGATGCTGAGATCGACGGCGCCGGCTTTGTCACTGACAAACAACACCTGGCGCCAGTTCTCGCCGCCGTCGGTCGATTTGAAGACGCCGCGCTGTTGATTGGGCCCGAAGGCATGACCCAGCGCCGCTACAAACACCGTATCCGGATCTTGTGGATGCACGCGGATCTTGCCGATGTGGCGCGTATCGTCCAGGCCGATGTGCCGCCAACTGCGCCCGGCATCGGTGGATTTGTAGACGCCATCGCCATGCGAGACATCAATGCGGATGGTCGCTTCTCCCGTGCCGGCGTAGATGACATTAGGATCGACCTGGGAAACGGCCAGCGCGCCGACAGACCCGACGTTGAAATAGCCGTCCGAGACGCATTGCCAATATTGACCGGCGTCTTCGGTCTTCCAGACGCCGCCGGCGCAAGCGCCGAAATAGAAGGCGCCGAGCTCGGTGGGATGGCCGGCCACGGTGACGACGCGTCCGCCGCGGAAGGGTCCGATATTGCGCCAGCGGCCGATGTTGTCGAGGGGAAGGTTCATGAGGATTGCGCTTTCGCTGCTGTTGGAATAAGGATGTGGCGTATTGTAGCGTGGAATGGAACTTGGAAACCAATGAACGTTTGCTCATTGATAAAGCACTTCACTGAGGTAAAATGGGCTAAGCGAGAATTTTTCTCTTAAAGAAGCGAAAATGGGCGAGATATCATGCTGATACGGTTCACAGTTGAGAATTTCTTGTCGTTCAAGGACGAAGTTGAGTTTTCGATGGTCGCTGGCAGACCCCGTAAGCACCCGGATCATATCCTTCCAAGATTAAGTAATAGAGATATTCGTATCCTAAAGACCGCCGTGATTTATGGCGCAAATGCCTCGGGAAAGTCGAATCTAATCAAGGCAATGAGTTTCGCCAAGAACCTAATTGTGCAAGGCACGCGTCCTAATCAACGCATCGAGGCAAGTCCTTTTCTATTTGATACAACAACCAAGGAATTGCCCTCTAAGTTTAACTTTGAAGTCAAATGCAACGAAAGGATTTACGAGTACGGATTTGAAGTTGATCGTCGAAACGTTCGGACAGAATGGCTATACGAAATTCGTCCAAGTGGTCCAAAAGCGATATTTGAACGCTCAACCGATTTGGCAAGACAAACAACACACGTAATCCCAGGTAGCGTACCATATACTGCAGAACAGGACGAACAATTTTTCAGGTTTGTTGCCAAAGGGACTCGACCAAATCAACTGTTTCTTACAGAATGTATCGAGCGAAATGTTACTTACTTCGAAGAGATAAGCCACTGGTTTAATGAAAAGCTTGTACTTGTATTTCCTGACACCAGACCAGCAGGAATTGAAATAGCTTTTATGAGCGATGAGACTTTCAAGAGTGAATTTATAGATTTGATCAAGCTATTTGATTTGGGAATCGAAAATATAAGATTGGAAGACTTCGAGCTAGATTCAGAAACAAGGATTCCTGCTCAAGTAAAAGAACAGATAATGCAGGATATACGTAATATGAGTCTTGATCCAGAAAGTCACGCAATTGTTCAAATTCCGGCGTTGAACGTTCTGGTTTTGATCGATGAAAATCAAGACATCGTATCAAAAAAATTTGTTACCCTTCATAAGGTGACGGGAGACGATCAATATGAGCCATTGGAACTCTCCGAGGAATCCGAAGGAACTCAGCGAATATTTGAGATCATTCCCGCTCTTTTCGAGTTGCTAAGTGATGACCGTGAGCGGGTCTTCGTTATCGACGAGCTTGACCGGCGTCTGCATTCAATGCTTAGCTACAAAATTCTGGAATTGTTTCTGTCTAACAGCACGAGGAGAAACAACCAATTGATAGTCACAACTCATGAAGTCGGCATACTGGATTTAGATCTGTTGAGGCGTGACGAGATTTGGTTCATTGAGAAGAACAGTGCGGGAGCGTCCTCTGTGTTTTCACTTGAGGAGTTTCATCCTCGCTATGACAAAGACATTCGCAAAAGCTACTTGCAGGGCAGATTTGGCGCGATCCCTTTGTTGCCTAGCCGCCGCAGCCTTGAATTGCGACAGTAAACTATGCCCAGAAGAAGTTCACGTCCATTTACACGAAAAAACAAATATAGAGATGCAAAGACCATCGTTATCGCTACTGAAGGGGAACTGACCGAACCAGTTTACTTCAATGACCTCGTTTTGGACGACAGATTTCGGAATCCACGAGTCCAAATCCAGGTAATTCCATCTGAAGGTGGACTCTCAGCACCAACTCACGTTATTCAGCGGCTTGACAAGCTCCGACGAAAACATGGCTTTTACGAGGGAGATGAGTTGTGGCTCGTAATTGACAAAGATCGGTGGAAAGACAGAATGCTTAGCGAAGTTACGCGGCAAGCACAACAGAAAGGATATTTTATCGCAGATAGTAATCCGTGCTTTGAAACGTGGCTGTTATTGCACTTTGATTCGTTGGATGAACTGAAAGAGCTTACCTGTGAGACGGCGACAAAATGCGACAAAGTTATCACTAAACTCACACATAAGGACTTTGACCCGTCATACACTAAATCAAAAATGGACACGGCAATATACATCGATAGAGTATTGACAGCGATAGCAAACGCCAAGCAAATGGATGTTCAGTCCAATGGCCGATATCTCAATCAGATCGGCTCCCGCGTCTACAGATTAGTCGAATCCATCATTCAGTCCTCACCCAACAACCCCCTCAACTAGCTCCGCAGCCCGCTCGACGCCGCCAAGAGCCGCCATCTCCCGCGCCAGCTTGAGCGCATTTTCCGCGACCCAGTCGGCATCCAGAATCGCCTTAACGCCGTCGCGCAATTGTCCCTGGCGCACATCGTGGGCGGTCAGGTGCAAGCCCACCTTGGCCTCGGCCACGCGCCGCGCTTGAATGCGCTGATCGGCGGCGTGGGGCACGACGATTTGCCGCAGGCCGTGCACAACCGCGCGCTGCGTCGTGCCCATGCCGCCGTGGTGAATGACGATCTGGCAGCGCGGCAGCAGATGCTCGTAGGGCGCCCAATTCAGCAGGCGCGAGCCGGCCGGCAGCGCCCGCTTCAGCTCGGCTTTTTTCTCAGGCGCAATCGGATTCCAACCCAGGGTCAGGACCGGGATCATGCCCGCGCTGGCCAGCGCCTGCGCTGACCAACTATAGAAGCCCAGGTCACCCGTGAATATCGTGCCCAAGGTCACCAGTCCCAGCGGCTTTTCCGCCGGAATATCGAGCAGCCATTGCGGAGGCGGCTCTTCGGGATTGAGCGGGCATCCGCCGACGAATTGCGTCTGCGGGAGCATCAATTCCAGTTCGGCTTGATACCAATCGGGGGTGAAGTAGACGATGTGAATAGCTTCGCTGCGGATTGCCGGCGCGGAACCGCGCGAAAAGTTGCGGCCGCTGACGCCGAACTTCACACACAACCTGGCGATTCGTTGCTGGCTGTCGCTGCTCAAATCTCGCTGCACCGGAAAGAGGACATCTTCATCGAGGCTGCGCTGCGCGGGCCATCCGCAGATGATCAGCGGCAGGTCAAGAACATCCGCGGCGATGGCGGACGCGCTGAGAAAGGGATCGGAAACGATCGCATCGGGCGAGCCGATTTCCCGCGCCAATTGCAGCAGCGCCTCAACGCCGGCGGCGACCAGATCCTCGCTCAGCCAGGTATCCAGCGCGCGCGTATAACGCAATTTGACTGCTTCCTGCGGCGGGATTGCCGTCAAGTCAGGCTGTGGCGGCGGCGGCCAAAGCCAACCGGTTTGGTCAATCGTTTGAAACGGAATGCCGTGTCGAGCCAAGGCCGGGGCGAGCGGCGCTTCGCTAATCCAGAGAATCTGGTGTCCGCGTTCTTGAAGCGCCTGGGCTGTGCCGAGAAAGCCGCCCCAATCGGTGTGGCTGTATAAGGGCGCCGAAATGAACCAGTATTTGGCCAAGCCAATTATTCCCGTTCGGACGATCAGACCGGTTGAGGCAGTTGCAGATGCGATTTGAGATACTGCCCGGTATAACTCTCGCTGACGGCAGCAATTTCTTCCGGCGTTCCCTGGGCGATGATACGGCCGCCGCCGGCGCCGCCTTCCGGGCCCAGGTCGATGATGTGATCGGCGATCTTGATGATGTCCAGATTGTGCTCAATCACGACGATGGTATTGCCGGCATCCGCCAGTTCGCCCAGGACGTTGATCAATTTGGCGACGTCAACCGCGTGTAAGCCGGTCGACGGTTCGTCGAGGATGTATAGCGTCTGCCCGGTGGCGCGCTTGGATAATTCACGACTGAGTTTGATGCGCTGCGCCTCGCCGCCGCTCAAGGTGGTGGCCGGTTGCCCGATGCGAATATATCCCAATCCGACCGCATCCAGGGTATCGAGGCGCCGGCGAATCTTGGGGATATTCTCGAAGAATGCCAAGCCCTCGCTGACGGTCATATTGAGCACATCGGCGATTGACTTGCCCTTGTATTGCACCTGCAGCGTTTCGCGATTGTAGCGCGTGCCGCGGCAGACCTCGCATTGGACATAGACATCGGGCAGGAACTGCATCTCGATCTTGATCAAGCCCTGCCCTTCGCAGTTTTCGCAGCGTCCGCCTTTGACGTTGAAGCTGAAGCGCCCGGCTTTGTATCCGCGAATCTTGCTCTCCGGCAATTCGGAATAGAGGCTGCGAATATCGTCGAACATTTTGGTATAGGTGCCGGGATTGCTGCGCGGCGTACGGCCGATGGGACTCTGATCGATATTGATGATTTTGTCGATTTCTGCGTAACCGACAATCGCATCGTGATGCCCGGCGCGTTCGCGGCTGCGGTTGATCAATTGCGCCAGACGGCGATAGAGCGTCTCCACCACCAACGACGATTTGCCGCTGCCGCTCACGCCGGTCACGCAGATCAGTTTGCGCAGCGGAAAACTGACGTCAATGCTCTTGAGATTGTTGGCGCGCGCGCCATGGATGGTCAGCAACTCTCCCGAGCCGCAGCGCCGACTGTCGGGCAACGGAATCTGAAAGCGGCCCGCGAGGAAATCGCCGGTCAGACTGCCGGCGGCATCCTCGACCTGCTCCGGCCGGCCCGAGGCGACGACTTTTCCGCCACGTTCGCCGGCGCCGGGACCGAGATCAATCAACCAATCGGAGGAGCGCATGGTATCTTCGTCATGCTCGACGACCAGCACGGTATTGCCCAGGTCGCGCAGACCGGTCAGCGTGCGCAGCAGCCGCTTGTTATCGCGCTGATGCAACCCGATCGACGGCTCATCCAGCACATAGAGCACGCCGGTCAATTGGCTGCCGACTTGCGTCGCCAACCGAATGCGTTGCGATTCGCCGCCGGAAAGCGTGGCCGCGCTGCGCGAGAGCGACAAGTAGTTCAAGCCGACGTTATTCAGAAATCCGACGCGCGACTCGAGTTCGCGCAGCACTTGACGGGCGATCTGCTGCTCGCGATTGCTCAGAATCGCGCGCTCGCCGCGCAGGCGATCGACCCATCGCTTGAGTTCATCAATGGAAAGATGCGTGATATCGTGAATGGTCGATTCGCCGATGGTCACCGCCAGCGCCTCGGGACGCAGACGCTGTCCGTTGCAGGCGCGGCAGGGAATCTCGCGCATGTATTCGGTGATTCGTCCGCGGATGAAATCCGATGTTGTCTGCTGATAGCGGCGCTTCAGATTGGGAATCACGCCCTCGAAGCTCATGGGGTAGCTGCGTTCGTGGCCACTATGATGAAAGTATTTGACCTCGATTTTCTCGCCGTTGTTGCCGTAGAGGACCAGGTCTTGATCTTTCTTGCTCAGTTGCTTCCAGGGCACATCGAGTCGAAAGCCATAGGTGCGCGCCAGGCTGCGGAAGACGTTCCAGGTCCAGCCGGTTTTGTCCTCCAGGTTCCAGCCGTTGGCGTTGATCGCGCTGCCTTCGAGACTTCGGTCTTTGTCTGGAACGACCATGTCCGGGTCAATTTCCAGGCTGTATCCCAAGCCCTGGCAGCTGGGGCAGGCGCCGCTGGGCGTATTAAAACTGAACAGGCGCGGCTCCGGCTCCGGCACGCTGCCGTGGCCGTTGGGGCAAGCCAGGTCCTCGCTGAAGAGATGATCAGCGGGATTATCGCGATCGCTCACATCCTCGATTAGAAGGCGTCCTTCGCCCAATTCCAGCGCCGTCTCCACGGCATCGGTCAGGCGCGTTTCAAACGCCGCGGCATCATCCGCTTGCTCAACATCAAAATGACGGATGATCAGCCGATCGACCACGACTTCAATGTCGTGGATGACGTAGCGATCCAGTTCAATACTCTCGTCGAGATCGCGCACGGCGCCATCGACGCGCACGCGAGCGAAACCCCCTTTGCGGATGTCGTTCAAAACGCGCGTGTGCCTGCCCTTCTGGCGATGAATGACGGGGGCGAGCACTTGAATGCGCGTATCGGCGGGCATTTTCAGCACTTGATCGACGATCTGCTGCGCGCTCTGCGCGGATACTTCGGCGCCACATGTCGGGCAATGCGGAATGCCCACGCGCGCGTATAACAAGCGCAGATAATCGTAGATCTCGGTAACGGTGCCCACTGTCGAGCGCGGGTTGTGGCTGACGCTTTTCTGATCGATGGATACGGCCGGGCTAAGCCCCTCGATTTGATCGACATCGGGCTTTTCCATCAGACCGAGAAACTGCCGGGCGTAGCTGCTCAAGCTTTCGACGTAACGCCGCTGTCCCTCGGCAAAGATGGTATCGAAAGCCAGCGATGACTTGCCGGAGCCCGACAAACCGGTGATGACCACGAGTTGATTGCGCGGTATCTCGACATCGATATTCTTGAGGTTATGCTCGCGCGCGCCGCGTACGATGATTTTGTCTTGAGCCATCTGCGCTTTCCATCGCGATTCTAAACTATGAACGGGTAACACCGTGGGCTATTTCGATCGCGCCCCTATGCCGGCACCGTGCCGAATGCCTATTTTATACGCATATCCGTCTCGGGTGAATTGAAACATCGGCGCGATTGCCATTCGATTTCTCGCCTCGGTTTTGCGCATTGCTCGTTCATTTTGCTCGGCAGTCAGAGTATCATACGGGCAACGACGGTAAAACCAGATTATGAGGTGGCAATGCCGGGCGAATTTCATTGGGACGATCCCTTCTTGCTGGACGATCAACTGAGCGAAGAAGAGCGCATGGTGCGCGATATCGCGCATGAATACTGCCAGGACAAATTGATGCCGCGCATTCTTCAGGCCAATCGCAACGAGACCTTTGACCGCGCGATCTATAGCGAAATGGCGCAGCTGGGCATGCTGGGCGCTACGCTGCCGGAAGCTTATGGCGGCGCCGGGTTGAATTATGTCTGTTATGGCTTGATCGCACGCGAAGTCGAGCGCGTCGACAGCAGCTATCGCAGCGCGATGAGCGTCCAGAGCTCATTGGTGATGTATCCCATTTATGCCTATGGCACGCCGGAGCAGCACGAAAAGTATCTGCCCAAGCTGATCAGCGGCGAATGGGTTGGCTGCTTCGGCTTGACAGAACCCAATCACGGCAGCGACGCGGGCGGCATGGAAACGCGCGCGACCAAGGTCGATGGCGGCTGGATTCTGCATGGCAGCAAGATGTGGATCACCAACTCGCCCATCGCTGATGTCTTCATTATCTGGGCGAAGGCGCAGGGCGCCGGTACCAGTGACGATGGGAAAATCCGCGGATTCATTGTGGAGAAGGGCCAGAACGGATTGTCCGCGCCGGCAATCGAAGGCAAGTTCAGCCTGCGCGCCAGCAGCACCGGCGAGATAGTGATGGACGAAGTCTTCGTGCCGGACGAAGGATTGCTGCCGAAGGCCATCGGTTTGCGCGGCCCCTTCGGCTGTTTGAATCGCGCGCGCTTCGGCATTGCCTGGGGCGCGCTGGGCGCGGCTGAATTCTGTTGGCATGCGGCGCGGCAATACACCCTGGATCGGACGCAATTCGGGCGTCCACTGGCGGCGAATCAACTCATTCAGTTCAAGCTGGCGAATATGATGACGGACATCGCTTTGGGCTTGCAGGGGGCTTTGCGCGTCGGTCGGCTCTTGGACGAAGACAGAGCGACGCCGGAGATGATTTCGCTGGTCAAACGCAATTCTTGCGGGGCGGCGCTGGATATCGCGCGCATGTCGCGGGATATGCACGGGGGAAATGGCATCGCCGACGAGTTTCATGTCATCCGACACGTGATGAATCTGGAAGCGGTGAATACCTACGAAGGCACCAGCGATATTCACGCGCTGATACTGGGTCGGGCGCAAACCGGCCTGCAAGCGTTCATGTGATGGTTAGTTTCGTGGGCGATTTCGTCAGACGACAATCAATGCAGCGTTTGCGGGCTTCTGACCCTATGCGCCGCGATTCTTTTCTACCCCTCCCCGAGGCATCAGGGAGGGGAGACGACTTGGCACGCAGCATTCGGTTTGCCGCGGAAATCGTATGCGTGAAATCTCGTTATATCGCCAAAATCCAAGGAGCAGTCGCTACTGCCTAAATCAAGCAGCGGCCGACGCGGTTATACTGATGGCGACCGCTAGATTAGCGTTAGTGCTTCTCGGCCCCATCGCTCAAACTCGGTGTAATCGGTGGCATTAGTATCTCGAAGTCTGTGTAGACAGCATGAATTCCAATACAGGAGCCGATAACATGACCAGCAAAACAGTGGAAGTACCCAACATCAGTTGCGCCGGCTGCGTGCAGGCGATCAAATTGGAACTCGGCCAGTTGACAGGCGTCGCCAGCGTCAACGGAGATGCCATGAAGCGGACGATCGAAGTCGAATACGAGGCGCCCGCCACCTGGGATGCCATCGTAAGCGCCCTGAACGAGATCGAATATCCGCCGGTCCAAGCCTGAGTCGTTCGAAGCCGGTCAACATTCATGGCGGGCGATTCACAAATGAATTTCGGACTGACGGCGGCCGACTATGTCAGGCATCGGGCGGGATTCCCGGAAGCGTTCTTTGAACACATTCGAGCGCGCGATCTCATTAGGCCCGGGACGAGGCTGCTGGATATCGGCGCGGGCACAGGCACGATCGCGCGCGGCATGGCGCGGCGGGGCTGTCAAACCTTCGCGCTGGATATCGCGCCCGAGATGTTAAAAGCGGCGCAGAGCTTGGATGACGGCGCGGACGCCGAAATCACTTATGTCGCCGGCGAGGCTGAAGCGCTGCCGATCAAATCGGCAACATTCGATGTGGCGACGGCCGGTCAGTGCTGGCATTGGTTCGATGGCATTCGCGCGGCGCGCCAGGTAAACCGCATCCTGGCGCCCAACGGCATCATCATCATCGCGCACTTTGACTGGCTGCCGCGAGCGGGCAATGTCGTGGCGGCAACCGAGGCGCTGATCGCGCGTTACAATCCCGGCTGGCGGCTGGGCGGCGGCAACGGCTTCTATCCCCAATGGCTGGATCAACTGCGCGAAGCCGGATTCGCCGGGCTTGAGACATTCTCGTTCGACCTGGATGTGGCATACGGGCACATTGCCTGGCGCGGTCGGATCCGGGCAAGCGCGGGCATCGGCGCGACGTTGGACGAGGCGCAAGTCGCTGCGTTCGACCGCGATCTGAAGCATGTGCTGGAAACGGTTTTCCCCGACGATCCTCTCAAGGTTTCTCATCGCGCATTTGCGGTCATCGGCAGGAAGCCGGCCTCGGGCAAGTGAATCGCTGCCCAGGACGATTGTTCTGAGGATCGCCGCAGATATGACAATTGGCGCGGACATCAAGTAGAATCTGGCAATGGTTGCTCGATTCGGATTGTGGCTGCCTCGGGAGCCGTGATGGCATTGACCGCCGCGCGCATCAGGCGCAAAGCGCGGGAACTGGGTTTCAACCTGTGCGGCGTGACACCGGCGCAGCCTTCGCCCACGCTTTCCGCTTATCTGCGCTGGATTCAGAAGGGCATGCAGGGCGAGATGGGCTATTTGTCGCGCGCCGATCGGGTGCGGCGGCGACAAGATCTGCGTCAGATTATGCCGTCGGCGAAGTCGTTGATCGTGGTCGGCCTGGATTATTTCGCGCGCTACGCCGATGAAACCATCCTGAACGATCCGGCGCGCGGGCGGATCGCGGCCTATGCCTGGGGCCTGGATTATCACAATGTGATCGAGCTGCGGCTGCGGGCATTCGCCGATTGGCTGGCGGAAGCGCAGGGCGGCGGTGTCGAGCAGAAGGTGTACGTTGATACGGGCGCGATCCTGGAGCGGAGCCACGCGCAGCAAGCCGGCTTGGGCTTCATCGGCAAGAACAGCATGTTGATTCACCCGCGGCGCGGCAGCTATTTCTTCATCGGCGAGATCATCAGCGCGCTGGACTTCGATGATTTTGACGAGCCGCAGCGCGAGACCATGTGCGGCACCTGCACGCGCTGCCTGGCGGCCTGCCCCACCGATGCTTTTCCGGCGCCATTCGTGCTCGATTCGCGCCGCTGCATCAGCTATCACACGATTGAGAACAAAGGCTGGATCGACCGCGAGCTGCGCGCGGACTTCGGCAATTGGATTTTCGGGTGCGACATATGTCAGGATGTTTGCCCGTTTCAGCGCTTCGCCGAGGAGACGGATGAGGTCGCATTCTTGCCGATGGATTTGAATCAAGTGGCGCCGAAGCTGACCGATGTGCTGATGCTGGATGAGGCGCGGTTCTCACAGATGTTTCGGCGCACGCCGGTCGAGCGCGTCAAACGCGATGGTCTGGTGCGCAATGCTTGCATCGCCGCCGGCAATTGGCGGGACGAACGCGCCATCCCGTATCTGATTCAGCTGCTGTATGACGCGAGTCCGCTGGTGCGGGGGCATGCGGCTTGGGCGCTGTGGCGGACGATGGAGCTGGATAGCAGCAAGCTGTTGACGGATCTGTATCGGCGCGAGGACGATGGGCAGGTGCGGGGTGAGGTGGAGGCGTTGTTGGGGTAGGTCTGCCCCTCCCCATAGCAATGGAGAGGGGGAAGGCAAAGCCGAGCATTTGAATAATGCCGCAATTGCCACATGGCGGGCGACCTGATAGGTCGCCCCTACGGTTAGTCCTGTACAGGCAAGTGGGGTTGGCGGTGATGCCAGTCGGTGGCGTCTTGATAGGCTTTGGCGACGGCGAGGGTGTCGGCTTCCTGGTATAAGCCGCCGATGAAGGAGATGCTGGTCGGCGTGTCCCGGGCGCTGAAACCATTCGGCACGACCACGGTCGGGTGGCCGGTGAAATTGGTGATTTGCATGGCGTTGCCGCGGAAGCTGGGCGCGATGAAGACATCGATGTCGCGCATCACGCTTTCCATATCCCGCATCAATTGCGTGCGGATGCGATTGGCGTTGATGTATTCGACGGCGGGGATGAAACGCGCGGCGCGGAAGGTGGTGGGCCAGTTATCCGGGCCTTGCCGCGCCAGCGTTGAGACGCGGCCGTCGCGAGTGATGTCGTCGAAGGCGGCGGCGGCTTCGGCGACCAGGATCAAGTATAAGGCGCTGGCGTCGGTCGGCGGCAGATCGATGGGGATCAGCTGAAAACCCAGAGCTCGCATGACGTCCAATGCGCGGGCGCTGTTGTCCAGGCTGTCACGGACGTAGGCGGCTTTGGTCTCGTCGGCTTCGGATTGGTCGCCGTTATCCGCTTCAAATGCGGCCGGCAGGTAACCAACGCGCAGCGACTGCGGATCCAGGGCTGGATTCCAGGCGAAGGGATGGGCGGTGACGCTCCCGTCGTAGCCATCGGGACCATAGATGGCGCTGAAGACGAGGGCGCAATCCTCAACGCTGCGGCACATGGGGCCGATTTTGTCCATGCTCCAGCTCAAGGCCATGGCGCCGTGGCGGCTGACGCGCCCGAAGGTGGGACGCAAGCCGGTGACGCCGCAGCGCGTCGAGGGCGAGACGATGGAGCCCATGGTCTCGGTGCCGATGGCGAAGGCGACCAAGCCGGCCGCCACCGCCGCGCCTGAGCCCGCCGATGAACCGCTGCTGCCTTCCGCGGTATCCCAGGGGTTAAGCGTCTGGCCGCCATACCAGACGTCATCGTTGGCCAGCTCGCCCAGGGTGAGCTTGGCGATGAGCACGGTGCCGGCTTCCTCGAGGCGCTGGACGACGGTGGCATCGAGGTCGATGAGCTGATCTTGGTAGGGGGCGGCGCCCCACTGCGTGGGATAGTTTTTGGTTGCCAGCAGGTCTTTGGCGCCCCAGGGCAAGCCGTGCAGCGGACCGCGATAGAGGCCGCGCGCGATTTCGTCATCGGCGCGCCGCGCTTGTTTATAGGCCAGGTCTTCGGTCAGACAGGCGACGCAATTGAGCGCGGGATTGTAGCGTTTGAGACGATCGAGATAGAGCTGGGTCAGTTCGAGCGAGGTCAGCTGGCGGGTGCGGATGAGCTCGGCGAGTTGAGTGACGGGCCAGAAGGCGATATCGTCGAGATTGTCGGGTCGCTGAACGGGCGCCTGGGCGCTGATGGGATAGCTGCGGGGGACGGCGGCGGGAGGCGCGCTGCGGCTTACGCTGAAGGTGAGCGCGGGCGGCAGGCTGTTATCGAGATCGGCGGCGCGGATGGATTGGTAGCGGGCGATGCGTTCGCTGAGGGCGGCGCGCATGAGTTCGCGCTGGTCGGGATCGAAGCTGAGACCGGTCAAGGTTTCGGCGGCGGCGATGTGATCGGGGGTGATGGTGGATTCGGGCATGGGATTCCTCGTGTGATGGGTGTTGGGTGGACGGATTTTAACCACAGAGAACACAGAGCGCACAGAGGGGAATGTGCGTCGTTATTCTACCCCATCCCCGGCTTTTCCCCGAAGCATCCGGGAAGGGTGGCTCGACGTTGACGTTGGGGGGGGCCGCAGACGTTGCATGACTTACTTGGTGATTCTGAGTGGCGCAGAGGGGAATGTCCGTTTTATGTCCGACGGAAAAGTTTTTTCGGACATAAAACGCCTTCTTGGCCGTTTGGCGGGCGGGATATGGGATTGTTAAGGCGCTGGGTTGGTGTCAGGGTAGCGGGTTTGGGGTGTGGGGTGGTGAGTGGATGGTCGCGGGGGTTTTGTTTTTTCACCACAGAGGCGCAGAGGGCACAGAGGGGTTTGATCACATAGGCTCAAAGAGCACAAGGTGGACGGCCCGGGAAATGGGGTTGTTAAGGCGCTGGGTTCAGTGGTCAGGTTAGCCGGTTTGGGGTGTGGGGTGGTGAGTGGATGGTCGCGGGGGTTTTGTTTTTTCACCACAGAGGCACAGAGGACACAGAGGGGTTTGATCACATAGGCACAAAGAGCACGAAAAGGACGGCCCGGGATATGGGATAGTTAAGGCGCGGGTTCAGTGGTCAGGGTAGCGGGTTTGGGGTGTGGGGTGGTGAGTGGGTGGTCGCGGGGTTTTGGGATTTGGGTCTTTTGCCATCACTTGGGCGGCGGGATTCCAACACAAAAAGCAGATTTCCTGGGACCATTTTCACGAACGTCTTATCGTCCGATAAATGGCTAGCGGTAGTACCGTCATGCTCGGATATAGAGCAGTTTGTTCCTTCTGCTGCAACGGTTTCAGTGCATCCAGCGCTTGCTCTAGGTCCGCGGCAATGTTTAGACCACTTTCATCCGAATATTGGGAGGATAGCATGTCAAACAGACTCGCACGTTTGGAATCGCCGAGCGGAGTAGATGACAATAGTCCGAACAATGTGAGCCTAACACTTGGTCGCGAACCGTAGTGGAAGTCTACGCTCTCCGAGTCGCCATCGATGAAGCAGTCCTCTTTAAGTTTAGAATAGAGCTTGAAGTTTCCCAGATAGTGAAAAGGCTGCACGGCAAAACGGCTTTGGCTCGGCATCACCACATCCATCAGATTAGGAACGGCTTCCATTACGTCGGCATAATTTGCCGTGACGCCGCCAATAGTTGCTGTCGGCTGAAACATGGGTACAAGGCCAGCCAGCTGCCCAGTGAGGCGCTTGGTTTGCAGTGGAATGTGAAACTCACAGTCACCTTCAGCACGCACATATTTCATGTCTCTAAGCGTGTCCTCGAGAATTGCCTCATCTGCGCGGTCACCAGCTAATGCGTCATTAAGATCCACCGCAACCTTCTGATGAAAGAGTTCGTCCTCAACTTCGCCAAACATGCTATGGTGCAAGGTCAGAATGCTGGTTGTGCTGTTGGACATGTGTAAGCGCAGGTCTCCAGCAGCAATGGGGCTTCGAATACCAGCCCTTCCTTCGCTTCCAAGATCATTTGACTCGTGAATTTCTCTTGGCAGCGCGCCGAAGAGTTGACTATACAGAGACTCTGTCTTTCCGGAGTCCAAGTAAACGAAATCTCGAATCATTTGGTTTCCAAGCATAAGTGTATCTCGCGACGAGGCAGCCTTGCCGCGCAGTTTTTTCAGGCCATCTGTAAGCTTGTGGATTGCCACGTTCTATTGCTCCTGTGTGTACGTTTATTAAGTCTGTTACAAATCATAGCGTATTGATTATAAGAATCGCGTTAGAGCGACGCATTGCGACTAGCTATGACTCTGATCAAACTAATCCGTTCCCCGCAACCGCAACAAACTGGAAACCACGAACACGCTCGAGAACGGCATGGCTGTAGTGGCGAAGATGGGCAGGAGCAAGCCCAGCATGGCCATGGCATTTCGAACCCCTCCCCCGGCCTGCGCCCCCCTCAATCCCCCCGCTTCAACGGGGGGCGGAAGCCCAATCGCAATGGGGAGGGGTGACTCGATGATGTGGGCGGCGGGGAAACGACGGATGGCGGGCGACCCAATGGGTCGCCCCTACAGATTTCGCGGGGTTGTCGTTTTTGTCCGAAGATGTCAACTGTTCTGCCACTCGAGCCAAGTCATCCCGGCGCATTCCTCAAACGCGGCATACAATCGCTGACTTAGCAGATTAATTCCTTCATAGTTTTCCGTGTCACTTGCCAAAGAAGTTAAAGCGAACATCAGCGACCACCACAATTGCCCGCTCTCAGCCCCCTCCGCAGTGTACATGGGCGACATAAGCGCGGCACATTCAATAGTGAATACAATCGGATTATCGACATCATTCCCAAAGTCAACATCGACACGCGTTGGTAAAACATTTGTGCATATTCCATTGTCTTGCAGCGTTGTTAAGATATTCGCGAAATTCTCTTCTGGCAGTTCAATCATCCACCAGGGCAATGGCGCATGCACCGAGCAATCAAGATCGTCTTGCGCTTGGGCAAACATTGCTATCATGAAGACCACAGCAGCGAAGAATATTCGGACAAACATAAACCACCTCACCTTTCCTAATGTAAGTTGATCTTACCTCGCCTTTGGAAATGCAGGATTTGTCTGACAAATTTGTAATAGAGAGGTAGTAGGTGGTTCCAATCTAAGCCTTTACCGGTGATTTTCGCAAGCGCAGGGAGTTGGTGACGACGAAGACGCTAGAGAAGGCCATGGCATTTCCAACCCCACCCCCGGCCCCTCCCCGTGAACTTGCCCCGATTTTGTGGACAGTAAACTTGTCCAATACAATCAGGTGAGGAAGGCAGGTAGGAGTCGATGATGAAGTATCCGGACGAATTGAAGCGAGAGGCGCTTAATCTGGCGGCCAAGCCCGGCATGACCGTC
>JAJEBY010000003.1 GCA_022822305.1 Anaerolineae bacterium | reverse complement strand
GTGCGCTCGCATACTACATCGAAGGGTGGTACAACCGCCGACGGTTGCACTCAGCACTCGGCTACATGAGTCCAATGCAATTTGAAGCGCAGGAGAGTAGACAATCTTAGAGTCCACTATAACGGGTCAAGATCACCCCGACAAGTCAGGGAGGGGGAGCTAACTCTTGGCGGATTCCACAGAATTCTGATGCGTTGTGCAAGGAATAACACTGTGAATCGTCGCAAAATCGGTTTTTTCCAGGTAGTGTTGCCGTATGTTTCGCAGTAGCGGACAACCCTTACAGGGTTGTCCGCTACTGACGAATACGCGTTGATTTTGAACCGGTTACCTGCGGGCGACTCACAGAGTCGCCCCTACAACCGGCCTTAAGCGCGGAAATCAGCAGGAATGATGCAGATTTAGACTGGGCGACGCTTTCCATCCCTATTGAAACGGGTGATGATTGGCGATTAAGTCACACTAGAAGACACGCCATAGAAGGTTGTCCAAGTTTTTGGAGATTTCTCTGATTATGTCAGCAGGTTGCATGATTCACTTGGAATTACTTCTGTGGTCCGGTGTTTGATTTTGTTTGAGCGGTGAGGCGGCTATAATCGTGCAAGTTTGAGCCAGTGAAAGGAAGGAGCTTCAAGTATGCCGCTGCTGGATATGACATTGGAGGACATGCGCGGCTATCGACCCGAGCGCGATGAACCGCCCGACTTTGACGCCTTTTGGGAAGAGACGCTGGAGGGCGCCCGCGCGCACGAATTGGACGCGACCTTTGAGCCCTACGATGCCGGCATTCGGACGCTGGATGTCTTTGACGTGACATTTTCCGGCTTCAACGGCGATCGCATCAAGGGATGGTATCTGTGTCCGCGCGAGGTTGAGGGTCAGATAGCGGGCGTGGTCGAGTATATCGGTTATGGGGGCGGACGCGGCTGGCCACTCGATTGGCTGGCATTTGCGTCGGCGGGATTCGCTTATCTGGTGATGGATACGCGCGGTCAAGGCAGCGTGTGGCGGCGGGGCGATACCGCCGATCAGCCGAATGGCGGGAATCCGTCTATTCCCGGTTTCATGACCCAGGGCATCCTCGATCCCAAGACCTACTATTACCGCCGTCTGTATACCGATGCGGTGCGGGCCGTTGACGCCATGCTGAGTCGCCCGGAAGTGGACGGGACGCGCATCGCGGTGACCGGCGGCAGTCAGGGAGGGGCGCTGGCTGTGTCGACGGCGGGATTGCGGCCGGATGTTGCGGCTTGCCTGCCTGATGTGCCTTTCTTGTCGGATTTCCGGCGCGCGGTGGAGATAACGCCGCGAGATCCCTACACGGAAATTGCCCGCTATCTGCAAGTGCATCGGGAAAAGATCGCGACGGTTTTCGAGACGCTGAGTTACTTTGACGGCATGAATTTTGCCGCGCGCATGAACGCTCGAGCGCTGTATTCGGTGGGCGTGATGGATACCGTTTGTCCGGCGAGCACCGTCTTCGCATCTTACAATCACGCGCGCGGCGACAAGGACATCATGGTCTACTACTTCAACGATCACGAGGGCGGCGGACCGGATCATCTGGTGGAGAAGATTCGTTTCCTGCAGCGGCTTTGGCCATCATGACGCGGACACAGGCGGTGATGCTGGGCAGCGGAACACCAAATGCGGAAGCGGATCGCGCCGGTTCGGGCATCGCCATCGTCGTGGACGACACGCCCTACTTAGTTGACTGCGGTCACGGCGTGGTGCAGCGAGTGGTGGAGGCGCATGCCCGCGGCCTGATCAACTGGACGACGACAGCGCTGGCGCAGGTGTTTGTGACCCATCTGCACGCCGATCACACGGTGGGGCTGGCCGACCTGATATTCACCCCCTGGATTCATGGGCGCGCGGACAGAATACATGCTTTGGGACCGGCCGGTCTAAAGGCGATGGTTGAGCACATCTTGGCCGCGTATGCCGAAAATACCCGTGAGCATTTGAAGGCGCATCCGGCGACGCCGGATGGCTGCAAGGTCGAGGTATCAGGCGTCAGCGGCGGGCTTTGTTTTGAAGACGAGCGCATACGCGTTCAGGCGCTGCCGGCGAATCACGGCGATCTGGAGGCTTATAGCTACAAGTTCGAGACGCCCGATCGCTGTATTGTGATATCGGGCGATACCAAACCGACGCCGGCATTCGCGGGATGGGCGCGCGGCTGCGACATCTTGATACACGAGGTCTATTCGTCGCGGCGGTTCGAGAAGCTCGTGCCGGCCTGGCAACGTTATCATTCGCGCGTTCATACATCGGCGGATGAGCTGGCGGCGCTGGCGAATGAGGTTCGTCCCGGTTTGCTAGTCCTATATCATCAATTGTTCTGGGGCGCGACGCCGCAGGCGCTGGTCGGCGAGATCAGCGCTGCCTACGATGGCCGCGTCGTCAGCGCTGTTGATTTGCATGTGTATTGAGGCTGCAGGATCAAACTGGCAGGTGATCTATGGACCAACAGGCGGTATTCGAGCCGCTGAAGTTCGAGCGGATCCCAAAGCATGAGCAGGAAAAACGCTCGCGGGCGTTTCATGATCGCATGTTGACACGGCGTACCGTACGCGAATTCTCCTCGGCGCCGGTGCCCTTCGAGCTGATCGAAAAGGCCATTCGGGTCGCGGCCTCGGCGCCATCCGGCGCCAATCAGCAGCCCTGGACCTTTGTGGCGGTGAGCGATCCGGACATCAAGCGGCGCATGCGCATCGCTGCCGAGGCGGAAGAGCGCGAGAATTATCAGCGGCGCATGAGCGATGATTGGCTGGCGGCTCTGGCTCATCTCGGCACGGACTGGCAAAAACCGCATATTGAAGACGCGCCGTATGTCATCGTGGTTTTCCGGCAGGCCTACGGCGTTGCGGTCGATGAGCGCACGGGCGAAGAAAGGCGCGTGAAACACTACTACAGCGAGGAATCGGTGGGCATCGCAGTGGGATTTCTGCTGGCGGCGCTGCACGTGGCCGGTCTCGCCACCCTGACGCATACCCCCAGCCCGATGAAATTTCTGCGCGAAATCCTCGATCGTCCCGACAACGAACGCGCTTATGTCTTGGTTCCGGTCGGCTATCCGGCTGACGACGCCGAAGTCCCCGTCATCAGCAAAAAGGCGCTGGATGAGGTCTTGATACATCTCTAGCGATCCTTGTTGCGCAAGCCCACGCAAAACTGTATATTCCATTTGTACGGTAGAGATAAACGCAGGTTTATCCGGCATAAAATGCCCGATAATTGAATCGCTCGCTAGTCGGCTGTAGTGGGACGTGGCGATGAGGATTGTGACCCTTCTCAATGAAAAGGGAGGCGTCGGCAAGACGACGATCGCGTTCCACGTGGCCGCGGGGCTGGCGGTGGCAGGATTTCGCGTGTTGGCCGTCGATGCCGATGCGCAAGGCTCGCTGACCGAGACCATGGGCTTCGAGCAAAGCGCGGCGCTGTACGACCTGATCGTGCGCAACCGGTCCTTCAAGGATGTCCTGCGCTATGTCCGTCCCGAGGTATATGCCTATCCCAAACGCAAGGTGCGCGGGCAATTGTTCTTGCTGTCCTCAAATGTCGAGACGCAGAGCATCGCCAGCAACTCAAAAGACGCCCTGGCTTTTGTGCGGCGCTTTTCGGAACTGCATCAAGCCGTCGACTTTGTCATCATCGATACCTCGCCCACGCCATCCTTGCTGCATGGCGCCATTTATCTGGCGACCGATGCGATACTCTATCCGACCAAGTGCGAATACCTGAGCTTTCGCGGTCTGCAAAACAGCTTCATCCATCGTGAGGAGAACGAACGTTATCGCAGCCAGTTCAACTTCGCGCCTATCACAAGCCTGGGCATCGTGCCCAACATCTATCGACATGGCACCTTGGAACATCGCGAAAACCTGGCTGAATTGCGGGAAAACTACGGCAACCTGGTCTGGGAGCCGATTCCCCAATCGACGATTTGGACGGAGAGCAGCCGTGTCCATCGCGCGATCTGGAATTATGCGTCCGGATCGCCAGCTGCGCAGCACGGATGGAATCTTCTGAAGAGATTTTTGGAGGCGATCAAACATGTCAAGCCGACGAAATCGTGACCGCTCGAAACCAGCGTTGCCCAAGGTGGATGACCTGCCGCCCGTTTCCTATGAAGAAGTTGCTGACGCCACCTTTGGCCGTACTCATCAGGATATGGTGAATCAGTGGTTCGGCGATATCACCCCGGCCGATTTGCAGGAGAACGCAATCGAGCTCACGGATGACGGCTCGATACGCGCCCATGATTATCGGCTGACCGGCGTGGGCTTGGATCCCGCTGCGCTAGCGGAAGATAAATCGCAATGGCTGCAGCTGGGTCAGCTGCTCTTCCGGCTAGAGCATTCGATGCAATGGTTGATCGGTGATTGGCTGCTGCAGGGCGAAAGCAACAATTGGGGCCGGCACGAGCAGATCGCCGGGGAACTGGGTTACGAGGTCAAGACGCTTTACGACTATCGTTATGTGGCGCGGAATGTGCCTTTTTCGGTACGTACCGAAAACCTGTCATTTGGGCATCACAAGCTGGTAGCGCACCTGGATGAAACTCAGCAGCGTCATTGGCTTAACGCGGCCGAGGCCGGCGAGACCGATGCCGCGACCGGGCATACGCGCGCTTGGTCGATTAACCGCCTGCGGCGCGAGATGCTTGCGCTGCCGGCTGCAGCGGCTGATACCGAGACACCCTTCGAGCGCAACTTGCGCCGGATTGATCGTGAGCTGACGCGCAAGAAATGGAACATGCTGCCGGTTGAGGAGCGTCGGCGGCGATTTGAGCGCTTGCGCGATATCTTGGGGCGGATGCAGCGATGGGGCCTGGACTGAAAGCCATGGCCGATCAGAACTTGCTGCCATAGGCGGGGATGATCGCGCCGCGAATGATGGCGCCCGCTTCCGATGCCAGAAAAGCGATGACGCGGCCGATCTGCGCCGGCGTCACGCCCGCTTGCGGATCATCGGCGGCGGCCTGCGCGGGAACGAGCGCCGAGGGCAAAACGGCGTTGACGCGGATGCCATGTCGTTTGTACTCCTCGGACATGCTCTCGGTCAGACGCAGCACGGCGGCTTTGGGGGCGGCGTAAGCGGCATCGTTGCCGCTGGACCGCAGGCCCGGACGCGCGCCGATATTGACGATGGCGCCGCCGCCGTTATCCAGCATGGTCGGGATTACCGCGCGGCTCATCAGAAAGGTGATGGTCGAATTGAGGCGAAGCATGATATTCCAGGTCTCGATGCTCATCTCGTGCACGGGCTGACCCGCATCCCAGCCGCCGACGATATTGACCAGGACATCGATGCGCCCGAAGCGATCGAGCACGGCGGCGGTCAATGCCTCAACGACCTCCGGATTTGATAGGTCTCTGGCTTGCAGACAGAGGTGATTGGGATCATCGCGCAGATCGGGAAAGCGCTGGTACAGGCGGTCATCGCCGCAAGTCAAAGCCAGATTAGCTCCGGCTTCACGAAAGATTGGAATCACGCCCGAAGCCAAAAGCCCGGAGGCGCCGGTGATAATCGCGACTTTTCCGTCAAAGTCCAGCATGGTATCGCCTCCGGATGTGCTGCTGATATGGCAAGCATAACATAGCGGCAGTCTCAACAAAACCGTCGCTGCGGAGCGCCGCTGGCGCGTCTTTGCGCATGCTCGTCATTCGTTCACGGATCGGCGTCGCTAGCATCAAGGACGAATTGGCGCTGATTTGATGTCGAATCGTTGGGATATGCCGCAACATGTGTTAAACATTGACGGGGCCGGGCGCGAGCCGGACCGTTGAAGAATCCATAAGTGAGGAGAGGCTGCTCTATGCCGGAATATGATTTGCTGCTGAAGGGCGGGCGCGTGATTGATCCCGCGAATGACATTGACGGGGAGATGGATGTGGCGGTGGCCGGCGGCAGGATCGCCGGAGTGGCCGCGGATATCCCGGCAAGTCAAGCGGCGCAAACGGTTGATGTCGCCGGTCTGCTCGTGACGCCGGGGTTGATCGACATGCATGTGCATGTCTATCACACGCGCGAGCCGGAGACCTTGAGCGTCATCGCCGATCATCATAGTTTTCGCACGGGCGTCACCACTGTCGTCGATACCGGCACGGCCGGCGCCAAACACTTCTTGCATTTCAAGCGCACGGTAATCGATCGCTCGCGCACGCGGATTTTCGCTTATATCAATATCGTCAAGTCGGGCATGATCGGTCCCTTCGAGCAGGATATCAACGAGATGGATCCGGAGCTGGCGGCGTCAATTGTGCTGGCATATCCGGACGACTGCGTCGGCATCAAGACGGCGCATTATTGGGTGAGGCAGCCCTTCGATGAAGCGCATCCGCCTTGGGCGGCTGTGGATCGCGCGCTGGAAGCCTCGGAGATTTGCGGCAAGCCGGTGATGATGGATTTTTGGCATCGGCCGGGCCGAACTTATCAAGAGCTGCTGCGTAAGATGCAGCCGGGCGATATCCACACGCACGTCTACGCGCAGCAGTTTCCCATCCTCGATGACAAGAACAAACCGGCTGACTTCATGTTTGAGGCGCGCGAACGGGGCATCATCTTTGATCTGGGGCATGGCGCCGGCAGCTTCTGGTTCCGTCAGGCCATCCCCGCCTACCAGGGCGGTTTCCCGCCCGATTCCATCAGCACCGACATTCATATCGGCAATATCAACGGCGTCGTACACGATATGCTGACGACCATGTCGAAATTACTCTGCATGGGCATGCCTTTGCGTGAAGTCATCTTTCGCTCGACGGTGACGCCGGCGCGGGAGATTGGGCATCCCGAATTGGGTTATCTCTCAGTTGGCGCCGAGGCCGATATCGCGGTGCTGCAGGTGCAAGACGGGCAGTTTGGATATGTAGATTGCGGATGGGCGCGGCTGCCGGGCGATCGTAAACTGAGCTGCGAGATGACCTTGCGCGCCGGCGAGATCGTCTACGATGTCAACGGGCGAGCGACGCCGCTTTGGGAAGAGGCGCCCGCGTCATATTGGGAAATCCGTTATCCGGAGGAGATCATTTGAGCATGACGAATTATCAAGAATTGGGTGTACAACCCGTCATCAACGCATACGCGACCGTGACCAAATTTGGCGGCTCGCTGATGCCGGAAGAAGTCGTCAGCGCCATGAACGCGGCCGCCGGCGCCTTTGTAGATCTGGCGCAGCTGCAGGCCAGAGTCGGCGAGCGCATTGCGCAGTTGACCGGGAACGAAGCGGCCTACGTGACCTCGGGCGCGGCGGCCGGCATTATGCTGGCATCGGCCGCGTCGGTGCTTTATCATCATCCGGGTGCGGCCAGGGATTTCCCCAATCTCGCGGATCTGAAGCACGAAGCCATCATCATGCGCACACAGCGCAACCCCTATGACTTCGCGGCGCAACAAGTCGGTCTGAAACTCGTCGAGATCGACCCCGAGCCTTCCGCGCTATCTGAGGCCATCAACGACAAGACCGCCTGTATCTTCTGGTTTCCCTGTCGCCTGGCGGGCGAGGGTGATTTATCGCTGGCTGAGGTGATCGAAATCGCCAAGAGGCGCGACATCCCGGTCATCGTTGATGCGGCGGCGCAGCTGCCTCCGGTGGAGAACCTGTCGCGTTTTACCGAGATGGGCGCGGCGCTGGCGCTGTTCAGCGGCGGCAAGGATCTGCGCGGACCCCAGCCGACAGGAATGATGCTGGGGCGGCGCGATTTCATCGAGTCCATCCGTCCCCTCAGCAATCCCAATCACGGGCTGGGACGTCCTTTGAAGGTGGGCAAAGAAGAGCTGATGGGTCTGCTGGCGGCGGTGGAGCGTTATCTGCTGATCGATCACGAGGCGCGCGCGCAATACTGCGAAGATTGCGTGACGTTGTGGGGCGCCGCCATCAATGCGTTGGACGGCGTGCAGGCGGCGCGCGACTTCCCCAACGAAGCGGGCCAACCGCTGGCCTGGTGCCGGGTGACGGTGGATGGCGAGCTGATGGGAGCAACGGCGGATGATCTGGTGGCGGCCTTCCTCGCGCACGACCCGGCCATCGCCGTCTCGCCGGGCGACGAGCGGCATTTTCATCTCAATCCGATGACGCTCAATCCAGGCGAGGAATTCATCGTGCGCGATGCCTGCCTTCAGATCCTGCAGAAGTAAGTCCAAGCAAATATGCGACAATAAGCCACCGAGTACACCGAGAAACTAGAGGACACTGAGAGAGACTGTTTAGAAAGCGTATGGCAGTGACCATTCCATAAGAAAGATGCGGCCTGACTGGCGTGAATGGCGAAACAATACAATGAACCTCTGTGTCCTCAGAATAACTCGGTGTCCTCGGTGGCAAAATAGGCTTCATTGAGACTGGACTTGCATTACTTTCCTGGATTTACCGAGTTGATTCCGGCAGGGGGATTTCATGCCAATCAGGAGCATAAAAGGGGATTGTCCCCACGATAGGACGGCAAAGCTTGGATATCGAGGATTGCCATGAAACGACCATTCGAACTCTACGACCTGCGCGTCACTGTCGAGCGGATTGAAGGGCGCTCGGTTTGTGGCATGGCGGTGGGCGATTACTTCGAGCTGACCGAGAGCAGCAAACTGCGGATTCCGCCGGGCAAGCACTTTTGCATCTATGCCTTGTCTTCAGTCTTGCCGCTGCTGGCGGCCAAGCAGCGCGAACTGGCGGATAACGATTGGTTGACCTACGATTCGGTCGCGGCTTGCCCCGATGTCGATGAACGCCTGATCATGCGCGTCGAGCGCATCAGGAAGCGCAGGATGGATAGCGACGAGCTGACTTGAGGGAGAACGGAAGGTCGTGCGATTTTGAGTGTAGACCTGCCAAATGCCGATCGGTTTCGTATAATACAGGGTCAAGACAGGCAGGCGCGAGCAGACAAATGAAGAGAGGATAAGATGGCGAAGCAACGCAAACATATCAAAGTCACGTATTCCACCTTGGGCAGTCCCGATCCGCTGCTGCACGAGTATTTTGAGGAAGATGTCGCGGAGTTGAAGACAAATCTCGGCAAGACTTACCGGATGTATATCGATGGCGAGTGGGTTGATGGCGATGGCGTTTACGAGAATCGCTCGCCCATCAATACCGATTGGCTGCTGGGCACGTTCGCGCAGGCGGGCGACCGCCACGTGGATCAAGCCGTGGCCGCGGCCAAAGCGGCTTTCCCCGGCTGGCGCGATACGCCTTGGGCCGAACGCGCGGAACTGCTCAACAAGGTCGCGGACCTCATCAGCGAGCGCCTGTTCGAGATTTCCGCGGCCGTGAGCATGGAGATCGGCAAGAACCGCCTGGAAGCCATCGGCGATGTCGAAGAAGCGGCCGACCTGATCCGCTATGGCGTCAATGCCATGGTTGACAATCAAGGTTTCGATCGCCAGCTGCTGAGCGAAACGGACAAGCACTTCAATCGCAGCGTGCTCAAGCCCTACGGCGTTTGGGGCGTGATCGGGCCATTCAACTTCCCGGCCGCGCTCACCGGCGGACCGAGCGGGGCGGCGCTGGTCGCGGGCAATACGGTCGTGCTCAAGCCGGCGGCGGAAGGCTCGCTGACGGCTTGCATGATCGCCCAATGTATGGCAGACGCGGGTTTGCCGGCTGGTGTCTTCAATATGGTGCTGGGCGGCGACGAACCGGGCATGGCGCTGACCGCGAATCCCGACCTGGCTGGCTTGACCTTCACCGGCAGTTACGCGGTCGGCATGAGCATCATCAAGAACTTCACCACCGCCGCCGGCTACTTTCGTCCGGTGGTTGCGGAGATGGGCGGCAAGAATCCGGCTATTGTCACCGCCAAGGCCGACCTGGAAAAAGCGGCGCTGGGCGTGATGCGCTCGGCCTTTGGATTGACCGGCCAGAAGTGCTCGGCCTGCTCGCGCGTATATGTAGACGCCGCCGTCAAAGACGCCTTCCTCGATAAACTGGTGGATCTGACCGCTGATATCAACGTCGGCGATCCCACTGAAGCCGAGACCTATATGGGACCGATCATCAACGAGACCGCCTATCAAGCCTATCAGGATTATGTCGACGAACTGGGCGAGGGCGAGCTGCTCATCGGCGGACGGACCCTGGAGGACCGCGCCGGCTATTTCGTGGCGCCGACTGTGGTGACCGACTTGCCCGATGACCATCGCTTGTGGCAGCACGAGATGTTCGCGCCGATTTTGACCGTGCGCGCCTACGACAATCCGGAAGAAGCGATGCGGCTGACCAACGATGTCGAGCTGGGCTTGACCGCCGGGCTTTATAGCGAGGATCAAGACGAGATTGATTGGTTCCTGGAGAATACCGAAGCGGGCGTACTCTATGTCAATCGCGAATCCGGCGCCACCACGGGCGCGTGGCCGGGCTATCAATCCTTCGGCGGCTGGAAGGGCAGCACCGGCAGCAACAAAGCCTCCGGGAGCTGGTACTATATTCAGCAGTACATGCGCGAGCAGTCGCACACGATAGTTGGGAATTGACGGATTTCTTCTCGGATTCACACAAGTTGTATTGTCATATCACTATGGTAATATGGCATTAGGCATAGGAGTGCGAATTCATGGCCGCAATCGAAGTCAATCCCCAAAGAAACAGCGAACGCTTGACAGCAATTGAAGCGATATTGCCACATCTCGCTACGAAGACCGATATTGCAAACCTTCGTGTGGATATGGAGAAACTGCAAAGCTCGCTGATCAAGTGGTTTATCGGCACCTGGCTGGCTACAGTCGCTATCCTCGCGCCTTTGATGATTTACATCTTGAGTCGGTTGCCGGTTTGATCTTCTGTTCAAGTCAAATGACTTGGCTTCGATGGGGCTCGCGTATCGTTGCTAGCGGCAGTACATGCGCGAGCAGTCGCACACGATCATCGCCAGGTAACCAAAGCTCAACGCGACCACCGGTAGGGGCGACTCTGTGAGTCGCCCATTTGCATCCACTTTTGACACCATCTGAACTGTAGGGCTTGTCCGGTAATTCACCTCGGCAGCGCCTGGTTTTACCCCCCCCCCCCCCGTTGATATGGGGAGATTGAGGGGGCTAGACTATGGGCAGATGTGAAGAAACTCAGTAGCGGACAACCCTTGTAGGGGCGATCCGGCGAGTCGCCCCAATATTTCTTGCGCGCAGTCGCGTTAACGAGCAAAAGTTGTCGTAAAACAACAGATATTAACGTACTCGAACACGCGGCGCTTTCGCTCGGTTTAGTCCACCACGATCAAGTCCTGCCAGCCGTGCGTCAGCTTCTCGCCGCCGCCGGGACGCGCAACCACCACATCTTCTATCCGCGCCGAATAGTCGTTGACTTGCATGATGCTCGGCTCGATGGTGAAGAGCATGCCTTCTTGCAGGGGCGTCTCATCGCCTTCGGTCAGGAAAGGCGGCTCGTGCACATCCATGCCGATGGCGTGACCCAGCCGATGCCGGAAGGTTTCGCCATAGCCGGCGTCTTCGATAACCTTGCGGGCCGCGCGATCGGTAGCGGTGGTCGTGGCTTCGCCCGCTTTCAGCGCGGCGATGCCGGCCGCTTGGGATTCCATGATCAGCCTGTGGACACGCCGCGCTTCGTCGTTCGGCTCGCCGAAGAATACGGTGCGCCCAAAATCGTAGCACCAGCCCTGATAGATGCCGCCGAAATCAAAGAGGATCGAGACCGGCGGATTCAGCGCCCGATGCCAGCTTTCCATGCGCGCGCCCCAGAGCAGCGGATGATCGGGACCGGAGTTGTAAAGCGATGTCGTGAACGATTGGCCCAGCGAGCCGTGCTTGCGCAGCTGGAAGTTGACCTCTTCCACGATCTCCAGCTCGGTCATGCCATGGCGCAGCGATGTCAGCGTTTCGGCGAAGGCGGCTTCGGTGATGCGTCCGGCTTCTTTCATCAATTCGATATCGGCTTCCGTTTTGAGCACGCGCATAGGATGCAGCAGTTTGGTCGCCGAAAGCCAGACGGCGTCGGGCAGGATGGGCTGCAGATGCGAGACGGTCTCGCCAGTGGCGAAGTTGCTGATGGCGACGCGCGGGTTAGCGGGCAAGTTGAAGCCTTCAAGGATGCCTCGGACCATATCGGAGGGATCGTCCCAATCGCCAAGCACACGGATATCGAGACCCTCGAGTCGGTTCAAACCGCCAAATTCAGCGGTCATGCGCGGCAATGGCAAGACCGGCGCATGATTGGGTGTGATCCAGGCGCCTTCCAGCCAATCGCCGGGGTGGATGGTATTGCCATAATTGGGGAAGTCGCGCGGAACACCGGTCAGATATTGCAGATCGGAAGAGATGGGGAAAAAGGCGAGATCGGCGTGTTGGCCGAGGATCTCTTGGAATTGCCGCAGTCGGTCGTTGGACATATTGCGCTCCCTCAGGTTCTTGAGATTTGGCAGGATTATAGCGTATCTGCCGGCGAAATTCGCCAAACAGCAGTCGATTGCCCTACGCTATGACCGGGCTTTCACTTGATGCGCATGAAAGCAGTTTATACTCGAGTCCACTTGTTTTGATTCGACGAAGGAATCCTCATGCGAAAACTACTGATGATCTGCGCGATCTTGCTCATGCTCAGCGGAATGGCCAGCGGCCAGGAGGCCGGGCTGCCGCCCTGCACCGAGGAACAGCGCGCCGTCACCGCTTGGTATCATACCGATCATTTTGACTTGATGGGCGCTGTGATGACGAAGGAGATGATGGCGACGCTATCGCCTGCCGTCCCTGATGAGCTCGGCGACTTGATCCAGAATGAGGCATCCAGCGAAACGCTCAGTTCGTATGGTCAGGCGCTGTTCGACTGGCGCGAATCATTTTGGGAGGCGCATCCCATTTGCGCCGAGGTATTCGACATCGGCACGGCAATGGATGAATCGGCTTCCGACATGGCGGCATTCCTGGCCTACCACCTCGCCGGGGTCGCGGCGGAAGACAACCCCTACGTCGATGGCATGAGACGAGGCATCGGCACGTTCTCGATATTGCTGTCTGAATTGCCGGATCAACCGACCGCCGCTGATGACTCGAACGCGGGCGCCGACTTACCGGCTTGCACCGATGACGATCTTGGCATCCTGTCGGGGGAACTCGCCGTTTATCGCGCCTTGCTCGAGGTACCGCCGCGCACCTACAGCCTGGTCGGCTTGGCCGAATACGGCATCGCGCAGCTCACCTGGCGCGACAAGCTCTGGAGCCGGTTGCCGCCTTGTGACCTGTCGCTGCAGGTGGGTTTGCTCATGAGCCATATCAGCAGCGAACTCGCCGTAGAACTCGCCTTGGAAATCGGAGAAATAGCGGACGAGGATGCGCCTTTCTCGGCGCGGATCGCGGCGGATCAGGCGCGCCTTGAAGCATTGTCGGCACCGATCGCAGCGGCGGGCAATCAGGGGGCGTTCACCGAGAGTTCCGCGGCTCAATTGCCCGATTGCGATGACGATGACGCGCTCGCATTTTACGCGCGGAACGCCGCCTTTCCCGCGCTTGTCGAGGCGCTGGAAGCGACGGAAAGCGTGCCCGATCTGCTGGCGGCGGCGAAATTGCATCTGGCCTGGAGAGAATCGCTGGAGGCGAATCTGCCCACTTGCCTCCCATCGACGCTAACGGCCGGTTTGATGCTGCGCGTGACCGGCAACATTGTGGCCGCGCTCGCGCTGGATATTGCCGGCGTCATGCCGGCGCCGGATGCTGAGATGCCTATCAAGCCGCATCTGTTTGGGATCGTGACCATCGGCGTAATCGCCGACGAGATCAGCGCGGCCATCGAAGCGAGCGGCAAAACGCCGCAGGAACTGATAGACGGGTCGGCGGATCAACAGTTGCCGGATTGCGCTGACGGCGACTTTGGATTGGATTTTTACAATTTGTTCGTGGCCTACGACGATCTGCGGGATTTCGCGGAAAATCTGGAGACCTTCGGCGATGTCATGGCTTTTCGCGAGGCGCAGGTCGAATGGGGCGAAGCCTACATCGAGCGCTTGCCCGGCTGTAAACAGGCGCTGGAGGCCGGCTACATCATGTACACGATCCTCGCGGATTATTCGGCGGCTTACACGCTGATCATCGCCGGCGCGGATGTGGCGGAGATCCCCTACGCCGAGACGATCTGGACTTATCGCGACCGTCTGGATGCCTGGTTGCAGCGGGAGCTGCAATAGGCGCCTAGCGCTGACGCATCCGGGCGCGGCCCCGGTTGGCGAGTCGGCACGCTGCGCGTTAGGATACGCTAACTGGATTGTCAGATTTGAAGGTCATGAATTAACGTCTGGCAAGGGTACGCTACTAGATAGGGGGATACATGATGCGCAAACGATTCTTCGCAGGCCTTATCGCGTCTTTGGTTGCCCTCTTCAGCATTACGCCATCCGCGGGGGCGCAACATAATCGCTTGCCGCCATGCGGGGATTCGGCGCTGGCTGCGCTCGCCGAGATTCAGCCGGCCTTTGAGACGCTGATCGCGGATCCGCCGTCGACAAGTTATCGCTTTAGATTTGTGCCCTATATTGAAGCCTACTTCGGATGGCGCGAGGGGCTCTGGGCGCAGCTGCCCCGGTGCGCGGAGATGCTTGAGATTGCGGTGTTGATGGACCACATCGCCAGCAATCTGATCGCGATACCGGCGCTGAATGCCGCGCTGATGAAAGCCGGGAGACCCATCGAGTCGAATCCATACACTGCGCAGGATTATGGTGAAGACAGCCTCGCCAGCCAGCTCGAGCGTCAAATTGAAGCTGTCGCCGCGCGACTGAGCGAGGATGGGCGCGTCACTCCGGAAGCGCCCGACTTGCCGGCCTGCGCCGACGACGATTATGACATCTTTTACGCCAATGTATATGATCCCTACATTGACTTGATCCAGACGATTGCGCGCGGCCGCAGCATTGAGACGGCGCTGCTCATTGCGGAGGCGGTGCTGGCGTGGCGCGGAGAGGTCTGGCATGGTTTGCCCGCTTGCGCAGGCATGATTGAGATTACGTGGCCGATGGCGCAAGCTGCCAGTGATTTTGCTGTGTTCGGGGCATTAAACCTTGCTTTGATGAAGCCGGAAGCGGACCGCTTTAACGACCAGGTAGCGCGCAACGGGGCAGCAATCGCGGAAATGACCCCCGCCTTTCTGGGCCAGGCGGCGCCGGACGCGCAGCTGCCCGAGAGCGGCTTGCCCGGTTGCGCCCGTTCTCAGCTGCTTATTTTCAACGATATCATCCTGGAATATGCCGGACTCGTCAACGCCACTGAGGACATCGCATCGCTGGATGATGTCTACGCCTTTGGGCAGCGTCAATATGAATGGCGGGAAAAGCGACTTGCCGACCTGCCGCGTTGCGCAGAAGCCTTTGAATTGGGTCTGCTGATTGACCAGGCGACTGGCGATATTGTCATCGCGCTGGCTCTGCTGTTCGCCGGCATTGACGCCGGCGACATTCCCCACAGGGAAGCGATTCAAGCGGGAACAGCCAAGATGTCTGCCCTGGTGACGCCCGTGTTGCAGGGAGAGCGCGCCGGAACCGATTCGCCCATGCCCGGTCCCTTGCCCCAATGCAGCGACGCCCAGCTCGGCTTGATCACGGCAGAGATTGAACCGGAATTCTGGGAACTTTACACTGCGGATACGCTCGTAGAAACGATTGAAGATCTGCTTGCGGTGGGCGAGATGCAGATTGCGTTTCGCGAGGGGATCTGGCGCCGTTTGCCGGCTTGCGCCGACGCCTACGACATCGCCTGGCTGATGTATCGCATAAGCGGCGATTCCGTTACGACCTGGGCGCTGTTGGTTGCCGGGGCTGCCGAAGAAGACATTGCCTTTAGCGCCACGGCTCAAGACATGAACCGGCTGGACGAGATGCTCAATGCGATAGGCGATGCGTCGGCTGGCTCGGACGGTTAGTCGGCTTAAACCTTATCCGGTAGGCGCCGCCCGAAGCGCTGCTGCCCAACGCACTCGGTGATCGTAACTTTTGACAAGCCGCGCGTTGAACGTCTCCTTGCGCCGGCGACCCTGTTGCCTCGTGGCCGCGGGCTTGCTATGGTAGTGGAAATCGACATGCTTGACTGATTAAGGATTTTTGTCATGCGCAAGCTGATTCTGCTGCTGCTATTCATAGTTATACCGCTCTCGCGGGGAGCGGACCCAGATTACCGCGTCTGTTCTGCGAAAATACTCGGCAACATGATTCAAGACCGCGCCACCGTGAATGAGATGATCAGCGAAATGGAAGCGGCGTCAAGTCCGGAAGATCTGATGTCGATCGCCGGGGAAGTTACTCGCTTCGCCAAGTTTCTGCCCTTTCGATCAGCGGATTGCCTGGAAGGCTATGACACAACATGGCGTTTGCACCAGCTGTTGAACGATGCCTACGCCGCGCAAACGTTGCGGCTGGCCGGGATCGCCGATGCTGACAATCCATTTGCGCATGCATTAACGGCAGCGCGTGCGCCGCTCGACCGGCACTTCGAGCGTCTTAACTCCATCTTGGATAGTGGAGAGCGCGATGACCTGGATGAATCGAGGTACACAAGTGATCCAGATTGTTATTACGAAGATATGGCGAAGGCAAACGATAGCGCCATCGAGTTCAGAACGCTGGTGGATGGCGCGCTAGCCGCCGCCGACTTGCACGATCTCTTGTCCTACGGCAGCGCGGCGGTCGCTTGGCATGATCGCGTCTGGACAACCCTGCCCGGCTGCGGCGAAATATTCGACTATCTGATTGAATGGAGTCGCTTGTTGAACTCGTCAGTAATCCGTCGCGCCTTTGAGCTGACTGGCCTGCCGGATTTGGACAATCCCTTTAGCCAAGAAGAATACGGCCGTTTCCAAATTGGAATCGGCGAGACTGCGGATATTTTTTCTTTGCGGCGGCTGCATGCCGTAAAACGGCCAACGGCTGACAACCGGGTGTATGGCTTGCCCAATTGCACACTCTCCGATTTGGAGTCCTTCGCCCATCTGCCAGTTGAGTTTGCCGACCTGGTTGAAGATGGCATAACTGCGCTTTCTGCGGAAAATAAGCTTCTATTCATCGACCGTCAGGTTGAGTGGCGTCGCCGCCTCTGGCTGCATATGCCGATGTGCCGGGAAGTTCTCGAACTGGCTTGGCTGATGTATCAGATCAGCACCGACTATGCAGCCATGCACGCGCTCGGTGTTCTGGCGCAAGCCGACCTGGATACGCCCTATCAGGCGGAAGTTGAGGCCGGCCACAGTAACTTATTGCGCCTGGGGGATCTGCTGGCTGTTTACGAAAGTTATCGAACGGGTGAAAGCGCCTTGCCCGTTTCCCCGGGCGCGACGGTGTTTACCTGTGGCGATGCGGTGCTCGAGGAGTCGTTTTGGGACTACGGAGACGGCTATAGAGACGTCGGGCGAGCGGCGATGAGCATTGAGACTCTTGACGACGCCCTGCAATATAGCATCAGTTTTGTAGGGTGGCGCGCTGGTTTATTTTCGAAGCTGCCAAATTGTCCTGAGGGAATCGAGTTAGTCTGGCTCTCGGTGCAAGGAATAACGGGCCACGCGCTGATGCGCGTATTGGAGCAGGCCGGTCTGCCGTCGGCGGACAATCCTTACGTCGCCGAAGTAGAGGCCACCGAATCTCGCATGCGTGTTGTGAATCGCGCCCTTGTCGGCCAGGATCCCTTGCCCAAAGAATCAGAGACGCCCGGTGCAAGTCGGTTGCCGGAATGCTCGGAGTCGGAAAGCCTGACTGTCGCCTTGCCCGCACTTCATTTTTTCGAAACGCTCGATTATCTGCGTGCCACGTCAATAGCCGAGCTGCTCGACTACGCCGCGTCTTATCTGGAATGGCGCGACATCAGCTTCGACCAGTTTCCGCTGTGTTTGGAAGCGCACGAGAGCCGCCTGCAATTTACTCAGGTTGTCGGCGACGTCATTGCCAGGCGGGCGCTCGATATTGACGGCCGACTGTACAGCAGCAATGTCTATCGCGAATTGCCCAACGATAGGGAACGCTTTAGCCAGTTGACCGACACGCTTTATGCCAGTAGACGCGCCGTCGGTCCGCCTCCCGACGAACGTACTGTGCCGGCCTGCACAGTCGATGAAATCGCGACCGCCGCCGATTTGGCAGACGGCATCACGGCAATCGCGCTAGCTGCCGAAACGCTTGATCACGAGACCGGGCTGCCGGCGTTTCACCAACAGATTCTCGACTGGCGCGACGACTTGATGGCGCGCTTGCCGCAGTGTGCCGGGGCGGTCGAACTGGGTTGGCTGATGAACGATATCAGCATTGACCTGGCGGTGCTGCACAGCCTGATCTTCGCTGGCGCCGACGCCGAGGCGCTGCCGCATCCGGCTGTGATCGCGGACAGCCTGGCGCGTCTGGTTCAACTCGCGGCTGCATTGGGGATCGACATCGACGCCGAGCTCACTCGGTGATGGTCACCTTGGACAAGCCGCGTGGCTGATCGACATTCAGTCCGCGGACGATGGCCCCCTGCATGGCGAAGACCTGGCCGGGCATCACAGCCACAATCGGGCTGAGCCATTCGGGTATGGCCGGCAGCGCCAGGGCGCGCTTGCCCAGCAGCAGCGTCTCGTCATCGTTGCTGATGATCAGGATGTCCGCGCCCTTCTCGTCGAGAGTGGCGCGGATATCACGCAGGCCGGCCAGCGATTCGCCGCGCGGCGCGACCAGCATCACCGGATAGCCGGGCTGCACCACCGCGATCGGGCCGTGGCGGAAATCGGCTTCGCTGTAGCCCTCGCTGGCGATGTAAGTCAGTTCCTTGACCTTGAGGCTGATTTCGCAGGCGGTGGCGTAATTGTAGCCGCGCCCGAGGACCGTCAGTCTATCGCTTTCGCGATACGCTTGCGCCCAGCTTTCGATAGCGTCCGTGTACGCCAGCGTTTTTTCGGCCAAACCGGGCAGCGCCTTTAGGTGGGATTGCATGTCGGCGTCTTCTGCAAGCGCCGCCGCCAGCATCGCGATGACCGCCAGTTGCGCCGTATAGGTCTTGGTGGCCGCCACGCTGAACTCGCGCTCGGCGCGCAGCGGCAAGTGAAGGGCTGCCGCTTGCGCCAGGGGAGAGTCATCGAAATTGGTGATCGCCAGCGTCAGGGCGCCTTGCTCGCGCGCATCATTGAGCACGGCGCGCGCGTCTTCCGCTTTTCCCGATTGAGAGATGCCGATGACCAGCGCCCTGGAAAGAACGGGCGGCGCTTTGTAGACGGTGTGCAGCGACGGCGTCGCCAGCATGACCGGCAGGCGCAAGCGGGCGCCGAAGAGGTATTGCGCGTAACAGGCGGCGTTATCCGAGGTGCCGCGGGCGGCGATGCAAGCGAAAGCCGGATTGAAGTCCCGGATGGCGGCGGCTGCGCGGCGAGTCGCGTCCTGGCCGTCGTTGAGCAGGCGTTGGATTACCGCTGGCTGTTGAGCGATTTCGTTTTTGAGTTGCATCGTCCCTTCGTTCTCCAGCCGTTTAGTCGTCGAGCCGGCGGTAACTGACATTCAGCGTATCGAGATAGGGCAAGTGCCGCTTCAGGCGCGCGCGGAATTGGGTGTAATCGCGATCCGCGGGATGATGCCACAATACCTCGGCGATGGCGATGGCGCGGGGATAAGCCATGTACTGCAGGTGTTGGAAGGAGGGTATGTATTCGGTCCAGATATTGCCTTGACCGCCCAGGATATGCTGCCGTTTGTCGGGCGCGATATCTCCGGGGACGACATCAAATTGATAGACTTTCTCCAAGGGAAGGTACGCGGGCAGGGCGGGCGGCTCGCTTTCGCGGTCTTCGCTTTGATAGTAGTCCAGGTAGCAATAGGTGGTCGGCGTCATCACCACATCGTGACCGGCGTTGGCGGCTTCGATACCGCCCTCGCTGCCGCGCCAGCTCATGACAGTGGCATTGGGCGCCAATCCGCCTTCCAGGATTTCGTCCCAGCCTAGCAGCCGCCGTCCGCGCGCCGTCAGCCAGCTATCCATCTGGCCGACGAACCAGCTCTGCAGCTCATCTTCATCAGCCAGCGATTCGGTGCGGATGCGCGCCTGACAATCCGGACAGGCCTTCCAGCGCGCCTTGGGGGCTTCGTCGCCACCGATGTGGACGAATGTCGAGGGAAACAGCTGCAGCACCTCGCTCAGCACATCCTGCAGGAAGTTGAAAACCTCGTCCTTGCCGGCGCAGTAGATATCTTCGGCGATGCCCCAGGTCCTGCGGACCTGATAACCCGCGCCGCGGCAACCGAGATGGGGATAAGCGGAGAGGGCGGCGACGGCGTGACCGGGCATCTCGATTTCGGGCACGATGGTGATGCCGCGCCGGGCGGCGTAGCTGACGATGTCTTTGACCTCGTCTTGCGTATAGAAGCCGCCATAAGCCACGCCGTCGAATCTGTTCCTGTTCGTGGGCAAGGCGGTCTCGGCGCGAAAGGCGCTGATCTCGGTCAAGCGGGGATACTTCTTGATTTCGATGCGCCAGCCTTGATCATCGGTCAGGTGCCAGTGCAGGGTATTGAACTTGTAGAAAGCCATGAGATCGATGAAGGACTTGATCTCGGCAACGCTGAACATATGACGGGCGACATCCAACAGCAGGCCGCGCCAGCCAAACGCCGGAGCATCGCTGATATGGACCGCGGGAATCTCCCAGTCGACGCCGTCAACTTTGTCACGGCTCATGATTTCGGGCGGCAAGAGCTGCCGCAGCGTCTGTACGCCGTGGCGCAAGCCGTCGACTGTGGGCGCGGCGATATCGACACTTGCTGCGGATACTTTCAAATCGTAGGCGTCGTCGGCGGTTGAACGGCCGTCGAGTCGCAGGATGATGGCGTTAACTTGCTCGGCGTCTGTGGCGTCGGGCGCTTGCACCGGCAGGTCGCATCCGGTCGCCGGGCGCAGATATGCCGCCAGCAATTCTCCCAAATCGCGGTCATCGGCGACGATCGCCGTGGCCTCGTCCAATCTGAAGCGCCCATCTGCCATTTCGACTTGGCGCGGCTGCGGAAAAATCGTGGGAGTTGACATGCTGGTTTGTCCTCTGCGGTTATGGCCTAGTAAAGCTTTTCGACATCAAGCTGGTTTTCCAGCGGCGCGCCGGCCAGGTAGTTGCGCAGATTGCGGATGAACAAATCGGTGAGTTTGTCGTTCTCGGTATCGGCGGTGCTGGCGGAGTGGTGACTGATGATCACGTTGGGCAGGCGCCAAAGCGGATCATCGGCGGGCAGGGGCTCGGGGTCGGTGACATCGAGCGCCGCGCCGGCCAGCTTGCCCGCTTGCAGGGCGGCGGTCATTGCCCGCTGATCGACGATGGCGCCGCGCGCGATATTGATGAGCACGGCGGTCGGCCGCAGCAACCCGATGCAGTGGGCATCAAGCAAGCCGTCGGTTTCGGGCGTATGCGGCGTACAGAGCGCGAGGAAATCGACTTGCGGCAGAACTTCCGCTAATTGGTCGGGCGCATAAAGCTTGTCGACGGCCTCGACGGTCTGGCTGGTATCGCGACGCGTGCCAATGACGCGCATGCCGAAGCCCTTGCAGACCTGCGCCAGTTCGCGTCCGATCTTGCCCAGGCCGATGATGCCGACGGTCTTGCCGCGCAGCTCGCTATTGTGGAAGCGCCGCCAGGTGGCGCTCCGCTTTTGCTGATCCATCAGGGCGTAGTTCTTGACGAACATCAGCATCGCCATCAGGCAGAATTCGGCCAGGGGACGCGCATGCACACCGCTAGACGTGGTGAAGATCCATCCTAGACGGTCATATCCGTAACCTTTGACGAATTGGCCGATGCCGGCGCTGGTGGCTTGGATCCACTTAAGACGCGGGGCGAGCTGCGGCAGGTCCTCGCGATGGGTATGGTCGAAGTCGAAGAGGATATCCGCCCGCGCCAGCAAATCCCGCCATTCCGCCTCTTGCGCGGGCGTCCGCTCATGCGGCGCGGTATGATCCGATTGGAAACGGGGCGCGCCGATCAGGTCGGGACGATAGATCAGTTCAATTTCCGGGACGGCGCGGCGGATGCGAGCGATGTATTTCGGTTCCAGATAGGAGGCAACCAACGCTTTGAGCGTCATGCGATTCAATGCTCCGCCAAGGCAAGCACTAACGGATATTCTGTTGATTGATGAGCCGACCCCGCCGGGCTAAACATCGAGTATGAATCGCTCGGCAGCGCCCAGCCGCGCCACGGTGTCTGCGCTCAGGAATTTCTTCTGATTCACTTGCTGCTCGTTGTGGCGGCGGGTGAAAGCGGAATGCAGAGCATAGCGCGGCGCGGCGCTGCGATTGATCGTCCCGCCATGCCACAGGTGAGAATTGAAGATCACCACTGTGCCCGCCTTCGCCGTCAACAGGATTTCGTCGGGGTGGGTCGCGCGCGGATCATCCAGGGCAGTCTGGGGACTCTTGCCGGAATTATGTGTGCCCGGGACGACGCGCGTGGCGCCGTTCTCTTCGGTGAAATCCACCAGGAGCCAAATCGAGTTGCAGACCTGGAAGTCGCCCGGATCGACATCGCTGTGCCAATCGGCGTGCAGCGCCTGCAATCCTTCGCCGGGAAGGGAAGCGCGGCTGTTCAGCGAGAAGAGCTTGAAATCGCCGCTCAGCACGCGACTGATGCCGGCCAGCACGCGCGGATGCGTGAAACAGATTTCAAACATCGGATCTTTGTCCACCAGGTTGGACAGGCGCTCGGTCCCGGCTTCCTGCTGAAACTCGGCGCCAGCGCCAGCGCCTTCGGCGGCGGCCAAGGCTTCGACGCGCTCGCGAATCGCCGATACCTGCGCATCAGACAGCAGATTGGGCAAGGGCAGATAACCCCGCTCGTCGAGAAAGCGGATCTCGTCCTCGCTTAAAGTTGTTTCAGTCACGCCAAAGCTGGCCAGCGCCTCGGTCATGTCCATCGTCATCGCTCCTCATAGAATTATTGCTTTCCACAATTAGAACAGAGCTATGGCGCTCCCGCTACTGATTGCCGACGTTGTTTCCGCGGCTGACGGGATCGCTGACTGGAAACGCCGTTGCGCGCATCCGTGGGCTTGCCGACTTTTGCGGATTCCACCGTTTCAAAGCCGACAGAAGACATCTCGGTAGAACCAAGAAAGTCATGTGAAAAAGTGATAGGTTGGAAATGGCGAAGGTGTGCGAGCCGCCGGTTCGCGCCTACAGGGCTTGTCCGCTACCGACGAATACGCGTTGAGTGCGCGCCTGTTTCTTGCGGGCGACTCACAGAGTCGCCCTTACAAGGCTTGTCCGGTACTAGACGCCTGACGCGATTTGTTTTACCCCATCCCCCGGCCCCCTCCCCGGCAAGTCAGGGAGGGGGAGCTAACTCTTGGCGGATTCCACAGAATTCTGATGCGTTGTGCAAGGAATAACACTGTGAATCGTCGCAAAATCGGTGTTTTCCAGGTAGTGTTGCGTACGTTTCGCAGTAGCGGACAACACTTACAACCGGTCTAGAGCGCGGAAATCAGCAGGAATGACGCAGATTTTGACTGGGCAGCGCCTGGTTTTACCCCACCCCCCGGCCCCCTCCCCGACAAGTCAGGGAGGGGGAGCTAACTCTTGGCGGATTCCACAGAATTCTGATGCGTTGTGCAAGGAATAAAACTGTGAATCGTCGCAAAATCGGTGTTTTCCAGGTAGTGTTGCCGTATGTTTCGCAGTAGCGGACAAGTCTTACAACTGGTCTAAAGCGCGGAAATCAGCAGGAATGACGCAGATTCTGACTGGGCAGCGCCTGGTTTTACCCCACCCCCCGGCCCCCTCCCCGACAAGTCAGGGAGGGGGAGCTAACTCTTGGCGGATTCCACAGAATTCTGATGCGTTTTGCAGGGATTAACACTGCGTATTGTCGCAAAATCGGTGTTTTCCAGGTAGTGTTGCGTACGTTTCGCAGTAGCGGACAAGCCTTACAAGGTAGTGGGATTCTTTGCAGATGTCTCACAGTATGCCAGCAAGTTGCATGATTAACTTGGCATTACTTCTGTGCAATCTGTTGGAAATTCCCGCGCGCTGAGTTGGCTTTGCGTCCCATATCCGCGAGTCCAGCTGGTCCCCATCGAAACACATTTAGACATTTGAAGTTTGGTCTGATATACTCTTGTCGCTTTGACGGGCCAGCAGTTTTTTGCGCGCGTCAACGTTTGTCAACCATGTTGTTCGTTTCTAGGAGATTTCCATGAAAGTCTAAGTCGGTGTTTTCGTATCTATTCTGGTTCTGTTGACGGGCGCTTTCGGCGTCGCGGCGCAGGACACTTTCTTCGGCCAGACGGCTGAGGACCTTTTCCCCATCCCCGAGGTCGCGGAGACTGAGCTGGAGCAGACGCTTGCCTTTCAAGCGCTGATGAACGCCAACATCCCCGACGGCCACGCCCTGGGCGAAGGCAAGACCATAACCTTCGGCGTACTGGGTCAGGGTTCGCGCGGCGGCATTTCCGGCACCATCTATTTCTGGCGCAATGCTTTTGAAGCGGCGACCGGCGCGGAACTGGAAATTGTCGAGATTCCCTACAATCAGTTGGGCACGACCATCCCGGCCGACTTCCTGACTCAGCAATACACCTACGACGTCTTCATCGGCGCCTCCTGGCAATATGGCGATTGGATCAGCAACGGCTGGATCCAGCCAATCGACCAATGGATCGGCGATGAGCGTTTTGCCCATTGGACGCCTGAAGACACCGCGCCCGCCTTCCGCGCGCTGCTGCAATGGGGCGGCGAGACTTACGGCAGCCAGATGGACGGCGATGCGCAGCTGCTCTATTATCGCCACGACATCCTGAGCGATCCCGAGTGGCAAGCCGCTTACGAAGCCGAGGTCGGCTCGCCTATGCCCTATCCAATCGTCACCTGGCAGGACCTGCTGGCCATCACCAGCTTCTTCAACGGCAAGGACTGGAACGGCGACGGCGATCCCGATGACGGCATCAGCCTGCACCTGGCGCCGGGCGGACAAGGTCACTTCCATTATGTTACGCTGGCTGCTTCCTTTGCGGTGACCCCGGCCGATGGCGATGATCCGCGCGCCGTCACCAAGTATGACAACGTCTTCTGGTTCGATCCGGACGATATGACGCCGCTGATCAACGAACCGGGCCACGTCATGGCGCTGGAATTCCTGCAAGAGCTCGCCGCCACCGGTCAAGAAGCCCAATTCGGCTGGCAGCTGGGCGAAGCCTGGGATAACTTCCTCACCGGCAACGCCATCGCCACCTTCAGCTGGGGCGATGTCGGCGCCATATCTCAGGACGAAGCGCGCTCCGACATCAAAGGCAACCTCGGCGCCGGTGTAACACCCTGCTCCAGCGAATGGTACGACCGCGAAACCGGCGAATTCGTCACCGACACCGAGAATCCCAACTGCGTCGGCAATACCACCGGCGGCTCCTGGCACCCAACCATGTCGAGCTTCACCGAAAATCCCGAGCTGACCTACTTCTACATGGCGCTGATCGCCAACCCGTCCATCAACTTCTACAACGCCACCACCGGCTGGCAAGGCGTCGACCCCTGCTGCACCTACCAGCTCTATGCGCCCCGCGGCACAGCCGTATCGGAAGACTACACCGCCGTTGGCTTCAACGCCGACGACATGGAACGCTACATCAACGCGTACGGCTCCAATGTCTATGACAAGCCGACTTCGGTCACCTACCTGCGTATTCCGGGCACGCTGGAATACATCCAGGAGACGCTCGATATCCGCTTGTCCGAAGCCATGACCGGCCAATCGACGGCGCAGGAAGCGCTCGACGACACCGCCGAAGACTGGGAAGAAGTCACTGACGATCTTGATATCGATAGCCAGCTGGAAATCTATCAGCAGGCCATCGGTTACATGGGCGGCATGTAACCCGGTTTCTTTTGGGGCAAATCTGTAGGGGCGACCTATCAGGTCGCCCGCTAGACTAAAATGGTACGGGCGGCCCGCTGGGTCGCCCGCAAGCAAGGCAACATATAATGACAACAAAAACCAAGCGCTCCGACGGCACGCTCAAGAACAATCGAGCCAAGTACCTGTTCTTGATGCCGGGCGTCATTTGGATTCTGGCCTTTACGTTGTTCCCGCTGATCTACTCCTTCGGCTTGAGCATGACCAACTACCGGTTGGGCAGGAATCCCAAATACATCGGCTTCGAGAATTACGCCGAGATCCTGGGCATCGGCGACGAGAAGGTCGACAAGAAAGCGGTGAGCACGGCCAGCTTCAGCGCTTTTTTGTTCATGGCCAGCACCGCAACCACGTTATTCTTCGGTACCTTTGTGGCTTGGGTTTTCAATCATAATTTGCCATTTTTACGACAAATGCGAGCCATCATAACCATGCCCTTATTCGCCGCGCCTATTGCCCTGGGATGGCTGGGCGTGGTCCTCTTCAACGAACAGTCCGGGCCCATCAATAATGTGCTGGAGGGACTGGGCTTGGGGCGCGTCAATTGGTTCATTGAGCCCTGGCCCGCCCGTTTGGCCGTCATGTTCACCGATGTCTGGCAGTGGACGCCCTTCGTATTCCTGATCGTGCTGGCCGCCATGCAAGCGGTGCCCGATGATCTGTATGAGTCGGCGCAGCTGGATACGAAATCGAATTGGAACCTCTTCCGCCACATTACCTTCCCGATGATCGCGCCGGCGCTGGGCACGGTGATGCTGCTGCGCATGGTGGAATCGCTGAAGATCATCGACATTCCGTACAGTTTGACGCGCGGCGGACCCGGCTCCGTCACCCAAACGTATGTCTTTTACGCCTACGAGAAGGGCTTGATTGGAAGCTTCCAATTGGGCGAAGCCGCGGCGCTGGCGTACCTGCTGGTGATCGTGTCGATCGTCGTATCGTCGATATATTTCTACCGTGTGCGCGAGCGTTTCGAATAAGTCCGGTAAAGTCGGTCGCCCGCCGCCATAACAATGTGTAGGGGCGAGCCATTGGGTCGCACGCCGCCAGGAGAAAATCGATGGCAGCGCAGAACAGTTCACTCCCTATGACGGAGCCCCGGAGCGCCTTCTCGCGCGCCTCGCTCAGCGACCGCTTCATCATCGCGCTCGCCGTCATCTGCACCTTCATCGCTTTTTCGCCCTTCGGTTACGCCGCCTTGACCTCCTTGAAATCGGAGTGGAAAGACGGCTCCATCATTCCTTTCTTACAGTTCGAGCCCAACCTGCTCAACTGGCAGCAGGAGTTTGGCTCGGGTGGCGCCGAGACAATGAAGGCGCTGCGCAACAGCACGCTGATCTCACTGGGCGCGACTTTGGTGGCGACCACGCTGGGGACGCTGGCGGGCTACGGATTGGCCCGCTTCAAATACGGCATTGGCAACCGCAACCTGGTCTCCTGGTTCCTCTCGCAGCGCTTTCTGCCGCCGGTGGCGACCCTGATTCCCTTTGTGCTGATGTTCCGAGACTTGAAACTGCTCGATACCTTGCCGGGCATGGTCATCGTCAACGCCACCTTCACGCTGCCATTCGCTGTACTGATCATGCGCGATTATTTCGCGGATCTGCCGCACGAACTGCGCGAGGCGGCGCTGGTGGATGGCGCCAGCGAATTCACCACCTTTTTGCGTATCGCACTGCCACTGGCGCTGCCGGCGTTGGTCGCTTCCACGCTGATCTGCTTCGCCTTCTCCTGGAACGAATTCCTCTTCGCCAGTGTGCTGGCCAACCGCGATTGGAAGCCCTATCCGATGCTGGTGGCCGGCTCCGATACGGTGCGCGGCATCGACTTCGGTTTTGTGACCACCCGCATGCTCATCGCCGTCATCGTGCCCGTGACCTTGTCCCTGATGGTGCAGCGCTTCATCGTGCGCGGCTTGACCTTCGGCGCCGTCAAGGGCTAGGGCATTCACCACAGCCGCTCGGCGGCAGCGAAAAGGTCTGCCGCGCTCACACAAAATATCAAACTCGCTCCTTGCATGAGCTAGGAGGTTTGTTAAAAAAGAGACACAGAGGACACAGAGATTTGTAGGGGCGAGCCACCGGCTCGCCCCTACATGTTTGTCCATGGTTTTGGAGATTTCTCACATTATGTCAGCAAGTTGTATCATTAACTTGGGATTTCTTTTGTGCCTCTGTGGCTAGAAGGGATAACATGACCTCGGGCCCAGTCAGAATCGGCATTGTCGGCATCGGCAATATGGGGGCCGTGCATGCCGAGCACGCGCAAGACCTGCCGAATACCGAGCTGGTCGCGATCTGCGACCGGAATCCAAACAAGCTCGATGCTGTCGAGACGAGCGCGGATGTCGCGCAGTTTTCGTTCTACGAAGACATGCTGGAATCGGCGGCGCTGGACGGCGTGATCATCGCCACGCCGCATATCGATCATCCCGATATGAGCATGGCAGCCTTTGAACGCGGCATCCACGTGCTGGTGGAGAAGCCGATAGCGATTCAAGCGCGAGAAGCGCGCCGCATGATTGACGCCTGGCGCGCCCGCAAGCATCGTCAGCCGGACCTGGTCTTCGCCGCCATGTTCATGCAGCGCGCCTGGGGCCACTGGCGCAAGATCAAATCGATGATCGAGAGCGGGGAGCTGGGCCGGCTGCAGCGCTGCAGCTGGATCGTGACCGACTGGTTCCGCACGCAAAGCTATTATGATAGCGGCGAGTGGCGCGCCACCTGGAGCGGCGAAGGCGGCGGCGTCTTGATGAATCAATGTCCGCACAATCTTGACCTGTATCAGTGGCTGCTGGGCATGCCGGCGCGCGTGCATGGCTTCGTCAGCTTCGGCAAGCATCATCGCATTGAAGTCGAAGACGAGGTGACGGCTTACTTCGAACACGGCGACGGCCGGGTCGGGCATTTCGTGACCACGACGGGCGAATCGCCCGGCGCCAATCGTTTGGAGATCGTCGGCGAAAACGGCAAGCTGGTGTACGAAGATGATGAATTGCTCTATTTTCGCAATCAATGGTCGTCGATCAAGCAGCTGCGTGAATCGCCGAAGGGTTTTGAGAAAGTGCCCTTTCAGCGCGAGGTTGTGGATTACGAGCAACATGAGGGCCACGGTCACGAGCGCATAATCGGCAATTTTGCCGATGCCATTCTGAGCGGCGCGCCCTTGATTGCGCCGGCGGAAGAAGGCTTGAACTCAATCACCATCAACAATGCCATCATCCTTTCCGCGCACAAACGAGAAACGGTCGAATTGCCGTTTGACGAAGACGAATACGCGGCGTTGCTGCAGCGCTATATCGAGGACGCGGCTCGGACGGGGGATGGTCGATGAGCGATACGGTTTTGGCGGCGCAGCTGTATACGGTGCGTGACTACACCCAATCACGAGACGGTTTGGCGCGGAGTCTGGAAAAGGTCGCGGCGATTGGGTATCGGGCTGTGCAAGTATCGGCGATCGGCGATATCGCGGATGCTGATGTGAAGCGCCTGGCCGACGATAATGGTTTGACCATCTGCAATACGCATATCAGCTACGATCGGCTCGGCAAGGCGCTGGACAGCGTGATCGCGCAGCATAAACTCTGGAATTGCCGGCATGTCGCTATCGGCAGCATGCCAAGCGAATTCCGCGGCAGCGTGGACGGCTTCAGACGTTTCGCGGGTATCGCCAACGCCATCGGCGAAAAACTGGCGGCCGCCGGCTTGACCTTCAGCTATCACAATCACAGTTTCGAATTGGTCAAGTTTGGGAGACGCACCGGCCTGGACATCATATTCGACGAGACCGAGGGGCGCTTCTTGCAGGCGGAGCTGGATACCTATTGGCTGCAACATGGCGGGGCCGATCCCGTCGCCTGGATCGATCGCATGACGGGACGGATGCCGGTCGTGCATCTCAAAGACATGATCATGCTGCCGGCCAGGGGCGAGCAGCCTCCGCAGCAAGCGATGGCCGAGGTAGGCGAGGGCAATATGAATTTCCCGGGGATCTTGGCCGCATGCCAGCGGTCGGGCGTCGAGTGGTATGCGGTGGAGCAGGACATTTGCCAGCGCGATCCCTTTGAGAGCCTGGCGATCAGCTATCGTAATCTGCGCGCGTTGGGTTTGTCGTAGCGTACGTAAGATAAAGGGCGACCCATTGTGTGGCCCCTGCAAACCTTATCCGGAAAATCGCAATGTCAGCAGGTTTTTCTACCCCATCCCCGGCCCTTCCCCGTATCAACGGGGAAGGGTGACTCTAATCCGAGCATGGGTTAACACCCTGAAATGGACATAATCAAACATCTAACGGGGAGCTCAAAGCAGACGCTCACCTCTCCGATGCTTCGGTTAGGGGGTGGGGTTGACCGCGCGAAAACCCTAGACCAGCGCGCCCTGGGCGAAAGCCAGCGACATTGATTCTTCGCCGACGGCCATACGATCGCGGCCGTTCAATTCGGCGGCGATATTGGCGCTGACCCAGAGATGCTCCAGCTCGAGCGTGTTCTTGATGCGCACGACGCGGGCGTCGCGGGTCCGGGCGGGATCGGCGCGGAAGGCATCGTAGAGCGCGGCTCGGATGGTCTCTTCATCATCTTCAAAGACCAGCGGCATGCGCGCGCGCTGCAAGAAGCCGCTGGTGAACATGTTCTTGGTGGTGATGGGGAAGTCGATTTTGTCGAAGAGCCGCCGCGACATGAAGTCGGCGACGCCATATCCGGTGGCGTTGCCGTGGGAGGCCGGCGTGAGATCGAGAATGGCGATGCGCTTGATGTTGGGTGCCTCGGGTTCAGGCTCGCCATCGATCATCCAGCGACCGACGATATTGGTATCCAGACCGGCGCCGCTGATGTCCTTGCCGATTTCGTCAATGATCAGCACGTCAATCTCGTCCACGGGCAGGCTGGGCATGAGTTCGCGCGAGCGCTCCAGCAGGCGTTGGTCGCCGGCGACGAGCGTCTCCGATGTGAATCCCTCGAGTTCCGCCACGGCATGATAGCCATCTTCTACCACGCCGAAGCCAGCGACGACATTGATCTGATCGAGCAGGCGCTCAGCGATCACGGGCATATAATCGCGCAGGCCGACGACGCCGTGCTGGTGCAGTTGGCGGGCGCCGGTCTCCTTGCCCAGCCCGATCGCCAGCATCTTCAGCAAGCCGCTCTCGTGGGGGCCGTGGAAGTCGGTGTGAACTTTGCTGCGATTGCAGATGATCAAGCCATCGGCTTCGGCGACATTCTTGTCGAGATAGGCGGAAAGCCCAACCGAGGTCATGCCCATATCGACCACTTCCATGGTGGCGTGAATCGGGCAGCCGACCGTCTCTTCGGTGATGCCCAAGCCATCCAGCACGTCAATCTGTCCGGCCGGGGTTCCGCCCCCGTGACTGCCCATAGCGGGCACGATGAAGGGATCGCCGCCGGAGGCTTTGACCAGCGCCACCAGGTGCTTGGCGATTTGGTCGATTTGCACGATGCCGCGGCTGCCGAAGCCGAGGGCGATACGTTTGCCGGCGACTTTTTCGGCCAAGCCCAGCCGCTGCCAATCGGCGGCGAGCGCGCGCGGGATATCGACCGGCTCGCCCTTGGGCAAATCTTGCTGGACCGGGTAGAGGGTTGGGATGGTCACGTTATCCATGGTTTGGCTCGTCTTCGCTGGGATTCGGGATTGTCAGTATTGTAGCGATTTGGGTGGCGTTCGGCAACGGGAGTCATGCCGTATGGCGCTAGGATGCCGGAAGTAGCGCGTCAATACCCGATTCGCGAAACCGCTGCCGGGCAATCTCGATGTATTCAGTCGCAATATCGATGCCGATGAACCTGCGGTCATTGAGCAACGCCATCTTGCCGGTCGTACCTGAGCCGCACATCGGGTCGAGGACCAAGTCACCTGGATTGCTCCAGGACTCTATATGGTCGTTTGCCAGTTTTTCCGGAAAAACAGCCGGATGCTGGAAGGCGATCTTGTCCTTGGTGGTGCCGCCCAATCCGACCGCGTAGGACCAGATATTGGTGCGCGTCTTTTCTTTCTTGAGCTCGCCCAGCTTCTTCTTGTTGATGCCGTCGGGCAGTTTATTGTGCGGGAGCATTTCATAGCCTTGACGTTGCGTGGGCTCCTTGAGCGGATTGAAAGTGGTTGGTTTGCCTTTGCTGAGCACGAACATCATCTCGTAGGCATTGGTATAAGCGTTGCTGCGCATGAAAGGCGTATTCTTCTTTTGATAGATCATCACATCATGGGCGGAAAAGCCGATGCTCTGAAAATAGAGCGCCTGGCGAAATGAGGTCAGGCTGCGGCCGCCATTGATGCGATCGCCTACCACCCAGACGACAACGCCACCCTCGGCGGTGACGCGATAGAGTTGGTCGGCGATGTCTTCGAATGGAAACTCGTAGCCGTTGTAATCGCGCAGAGAATCGTAAGGCGGCGATGTGACGGTCAGTTGGATCACGTTGTCGGGCCAGGTCCGCATCACATCGACGCAGTTGCCGATGACAAGATAAGCAGTGCGCTCCTCCAGTTTGTTGGACGCAATTGACTCTGAGAAGGTACCTTTTCTTGTTTTGACCGGTTGGTCGGCCAATGGCATTGTCTTCTGTTCCATATGCGGCATCGCCCAGAAATTGTTACTTGTTTGGGGTGAGTATCCTACACCAGAGTATAGCAACGCGCGTTGGTCTTGTCATGTTTGACGACAGCGCTTTTGTTGGCCCGGTTGAAATGCAGCTCATGACTTGATGCGCTGTGTGCTGCCCCCGTGGTGACGCAACGCGCGCAGGATACGCGCCTCGCTTTGGCGATTGAGCCGATCCACCAGAAAGTAGACGACGACGATTTGCATCGTTTGCATCAGCGCGAATCCGCCGAGCAGTGCGGCAGCTTGTCGTTGGCAATCGGGCTGGGACAGGCAAACGTGGCGGATCAAGGACGCCGCGCCCAAGGCGAGCAACGCGCCGATGGCAAGGCCGGCGACGATTACGATGGCGACGCTTGAGGCGCGGAGACTGTCCATTCTTGGTTTTCGTTTATTGTCTGCGGCCACTTGGCCGTCCTTCCGGCTCGAGCCGGTCATTCGCGCGAAACTTCTGACATAAGTATAGAATATTTGTGCTAGTTTGTCAAGGATGAATGGCGGTTCACTTGGAGATGGTCGGCGGCGCGTGCTAGAATCGCGCGATAACTTACCCTGTTGAGGAGGGTTGATGGCGGCCAATTCGAGTCCGATTCTGCTGGACGGCGGTATGGGTCAGGAGATCGTCAATCGCGGCGGCAAGGGCGGCTACGGTGAATGGGCGGTGGCGGCCTTGAGCGAGGATCCGGGAATGGTGCGGCAGATCCATTGCGATTACATTGCCGCGGGCGCCGATGTCATTACCACCAACACCTACGGCACGACGCGCGCGCGATTGCGTCATGCGGGCCAGGAAGCGCGCCTGGCGGATTTGGTCGCTACAGCGGGTCAACTCGCTGTAGAAGCCAGGGAGAAAATGTCGGCTGAACACTTGCGCATCGCCGCCAGCTTGCCGCCGCTGGAAGCGAGTTATATCCATAAGTTTGCGCTATCCTTTGAGGAAACAGTCGCGCAATTCGCGGAACTGATGGACAGCTTGGATCCATTTGTGGATATCTGGCTGGCGGAGACCTTGTCCACCAGCTTCGAAGCGAAGGCGGCGCTGGCGGCTGCCCGGGGACGCGACAAGCCGCTGTGGATCGCGCTGACGCTGCAGGATCACGGCAGCTGCGTTCTGCGCGGAGGCGAGCCGCTGAGAGATGTGTTGGGCGGCTTGGCTGAATCCGCGCCCGATGCGATTCTGATCAATTGCTGTACGCCGGATAGCGTCAGCGGCGCTTTGCCGATTCTGCGGGCGAGTGGCCTTCGCTTCGGCGGATACGCCAACGGCTTCGTGGAGATTCCGGCGAGTTGGGAGGATCAGGGCGGCGTCTCGCAATTGGCGGCGCGCGCCGATCTGACGCCGGATGCCTATGCTGAGGAAGCGCGCGGCTGGATTGCAGCGGGCGCGGCCATCGTGGGCGGCTGCTGCGAGGTGGGTCCGGCGCATATCGCGCGATTGCGGCAAGTTATCGACAACGAATGTGAGGCACAAGCATGATGGCAAAACGAAGGGCAGTGATAACGGGAGCGGGGCAAGGCATGGGCAGAGCCATCGCTCTTAGGTTTGCGGATGATGACATTCATTGCGCGCTCGTGGGCAGAACTGAATCCAAGCTGCGCGCGGTGGCGGCGGAAATCGCGGATCGCGGCGGCACGGCTGAAGTGCATGCGCTGGATGTGACGGATGACGAGGCGGTCGCGGAACTGGGTGTCGCGCTGGCGGACGCGACGGTGGATGTCTTGATCAATTGCGCCGGCGACTGGCTGATCAATTATTTGCAGGATACCAGCAACGCGCAGCTTGATCATATCTTGCGCACCAACTTGCGCGCGCCCTATATCTTGTCGCGCGCCTTGCTGCCCAATCTGCGCCGCAGCGACAATGCCAGCATCATCAATATCGGCTCTTTGGTCACATCGAATCTTGTGCCGACGGTGAGCGCCTATACGGCGTCCAAAGCCGGGTTGAAAGGCATGACCGGGTCGCTGGCGGCCGAGCTGAAGCCGGAACTGATTCGCGTGGTGATGATCTCTCCGGGTCCGGCGGATACGCCCATGCGCGACGCCGCTTCACCGGGCATCGACAAGTCGGTTCTGGTGGACGCGGATACCATCGCCGATATGGCGCATACGGTCGTGTCGCTGCCGCGCGGCATCACCACCAGCGATTTCATACTGTATTCAATGCGCTGGGGATAAGCGTCACAGCTTCAAGCGCGGGTCGAGGATATCGCGCAAGCCATCACCGAGCAGATTTATCGCCAGCACCGTAATCATGATGGCCATGCCGGGAAAAGTGGTCACCCAGGCGGCGACGCGAATGAACTCGCGCCCCTCGTTGAGCATTAGTCCCCATTCCGGATCGGGTGGCTGCTGTCCCAAACCCAGGAAACTGAGCGCGGCCCCGGTGATTATGGCGCTGGCGACGCCGTTGGTCGCGACGACGGTCAGGGGCGCCGCCACGTTCGGCAGAATATGCCGCGTCATAATGCGCCAGGAACTACCGCCCAGCGCTTGCGCCGCGACGATGAAATCAAGTTGTTTGACCGAGAGCGTGCTGCCGCGCACGACGCGCGTATAGACCGGAACCGAGGATAATCCGACCGCGACCATGACATTGTGCAAGTTGCGGCCTAATACGGCGACGATCACCAGGGACAGCAAGATGCCGGGGAAAGCCATCATCACATCGATGAAGCGCATGATGATGGTATCCGCATGGCCGCCCAAATAGCCGGCGAGCAAGCCGAGCAGCGCCCCGAGCGTCGCGCCGATGGCGACCGAGATGATGCCAACTTGCAGTGATACCTGACCGCCGTAGAGAATACGCGTCCAGATGTCGCGGCCGAGGTTGTCCGTGCCCAAGATAAATTCGGCATCGGCCGGCTGCAGGCGATTGCGACGGAATTGCTCGGTGGGACTGTAGGGGCTGATATGCGGCGCCAACGCCACCAGCAGCGTCACAATAATCAGGATGATCGCGCCCGCCATCACGTTGCGCGAACGCAGAACGCGCCTGCCAAAACGCAGCCACCGCGACGTCTGTACGTCATCGAGTTCGGCCGGTGGCGCATTGATATTAGTCATAGCGGATCCGAGGATCGACTATGGCGTATATCACATCGACTGCGATATTCACCAGGACGTACATCATCGCGATGAACAGCGTCATGCCTTGCACCACGGTGAAGTCCTTTTGCACCACGGCTTCGACGTATTTTTGTCCGATGCCGAGTCGGGCGAATATGGTCTCGGTGATGACGGCGCCGCTCAACGTGTAGCCGAGAATCAAACCCAGAATCGTCACCACCGGGATCAGCGCGTTGCGCAGCACATGGCGGATAACGATGATGCGTTCAGTGATGCCCTTGGAGCGCGCGGTCAAGACGAAATCCTGGTTGAGCACCTCGAGCATGCTCGAGCGCACCATGCGCGCCAGTGAACCCGCGGAAACCAAGGCCAGCGCGGTAGCGGGCAGGATCAGCCGCTCGATCCCGCCTTGACCGATGGCGGGCAAGACGCGCAGGCGCACGGCGAAAAAAAGAATCAGCAAAAGCGATGACCAGTAGACCGGCATGGAAATGCCCACCAAAGCAAAGGCCATCGCCAGCGTATCGATAATGGTGTTGTGATAAAGCGCGGCGATGATGCCGACGGATATGCCAATGACAGAGGCGATGAACAGCGCCGCAAACGACAGCTCGATGGTCCAGGGCAGGCGATTCACGATTTGCGCCATCACCGGGACGTTGGTCTGTAGCGACCGTCCCAAATCGCCTCGCAGCGCGTTGCCCATATAGCTCAGGTATTGCACGTGCAAGGGGCGGTCCAGGCCCATATCTTGTCGCACTTTTTCACGCTGTTCGGGGGTGCTCTGCTTATCGCCGATGAACACGAGCACAGGATCGCCCGGGGACAGATGCAGCATGAGAAATACGACGACCGTAATCAGAAATACCGTCGGGATTGTTTGCAGCAAGCGGTTGGCCAGGTACTTGCTCATGAGCGAGGAGTCTTTGTGGCTGTGCGAGAACTAGCAAGGCCCAGATTGAGTGGTAGGGACAATCGTTCTGTCCCTACCGGTATGGATTGACGGAGTCTGCGTTTAGGCTATCCGTCCATGGTTGCCGAATAGAAGTCGGGAACGAATCCGCCACCCAGGATCGTCACATTCTGGACCGCGGGAATAGCGGCGTAGGTGACCACTGGATCGTTCAGGTACATCATGACCACTTCGTCGGCCAGGATCTGTTGGATGTCGGCATAAGCCGCGATGCGCGCCGCCTGATCGCTGATGCCGACGGCCGCGTCAATCATGTTGTCCATCGTCTCGCTGATGTAGTTGTTGCGGTTGGAGCCGCCACCGGCGTTGGACGAATGGAAGAGGGTGCGGAAGACGCCATCGGGATCGGTCTGCGTATCCCACCATTGCTGCGTATTATGCAAGCCAGCGACGACGTTGGTGATATAGGCCGAGAAATCCGAGATGTTGAGCTCGAAATCGATGCCGACGTTGCCCAGGTCTTCCCGCAGGAATTGCGCGGTCGCGTTGCCCAGTGGACGATCGGCGCCGAAGTGCCGCACGACCAAGGGGACGCCATCGCGTTCGCGGATGCCGGTTTCGTCGTTCATGACCCAGCCCGCTTCATCCAGCAAGGCGCCGGCCGCTTCCGGATCATAAGGATTGACGTGGCAGAAGATATCCGTCCAGCCAACCATCGACGCCGTCAGCGCGCTGCAGGGTTTGTATCCCAGCCCGTCATAGACGATGTCTTGCATGATCTCGAGATCAACCGACATGGCGATCGCCTTGCGCACGGCCAGTTCATCCGTTGGCGAATTCTGGTGGTTGAACATCAAGGAATAGCCGTGGCCGGCCTGGTCGTAGATGCTGACGACGAAGCTCGGATCTTCTTGCAGGCGCGCGACATCAAGCCCGGGCAGATTGTCGATCATATCGACTTCGCCACTTTCCAGCGCCGCCAGGCGCGTGCCGGGATCGGTCAGAATCTTGAAGATCAGCCGGTCGAGCGCTGTCGGTCCGGTGATGCCAAATACGGCCTCATCGCCCCAGTTGTAATCGGGGTTCTTGACCAGGACTACTTCAGTATCGGGCGTGTAGGACTCGAACATGAAGGGACCGGCGCCGACAATGCCGGAAAAGCCCCAATCCGCGCCCAGGGCTTCGACAGCCGTGGGAGAGACCGGGCCAAGCTGCGGATGGGAAAGGCCATCCAGGAAGGCGGCGTTGGGCGCGCGGAACCGCACCGCAATGGTGTGGTCATCAATCACTTCTGATTCCTGGTATGGTCCGATGAAGCTGAAACCCATTTGGGACTTGGTGTCGGGATGCACGATGCGATCAAAGGTATATTTGACCGCTTCGGCATTAAATGGCGTTCCATCATGGAAGGTCACGTCATCGCGCAATTCGAAGACGTATTCGGTCGCGTCATCGTTGACCGACCAACTGGTCGCCAAAGCCGGATGGAACGAGCCGAGCGGATTCTGTTTGACCAAGGTATCAAAGACGTGACCGACGATGACTTCTACGCTGGAAAAGGCGGTCGCGGTATTATCGAGGGTATCCACCCGGCGGCTGATGCCAAATGTCAGCACCACTTCGTCTTGCGCCACCACCGCTCCGGCCAGCGACGCCAGCAGCATGGTAGTGACCACAAATAGAGATACGAACCTTACAAGTAATCGCTTGCTCATGAAAAACTCCTCTTCAACTACTTATTGGAAGGTCAACGGGCAAGAGCGTGAGCGCGGTGAATTATTGACAATGCCCGCAGGAAATCGTTAGAATCCGCAGGAGTTCAGGCGCTTATCAGCAATCTGTTGACTGACCGAGATTAACTTACCGCGCCTTGAATGTCAAATGAGACGGATTGGAGAGGCGAATGGCGGGAGTTTTTGACAAGATGCGATGGCGCGGATTCCCGATCGGCGTCACATCCGCATTTGGAACCAGCGAGTTGCTACTGGGCGAATTCGGCGGCGGAGAACCCGGCATGCTCATCACCGCCGGTTTGCACGGCGACGAAGGTCCCTGGGGCGGCTGGGCGATCCGCAAAATGCTGGAGCGCGTCGAGGCGGACGATGTCCATGGATTCATCCGCGTCGTGCCGATGACCAATCCCTTGGCCATGCAGGTCGACAAGCGCAACGCGCCCGTTGACCAACTCGATATGAATCGGGTTTTCCCGGGCAACGCTCGGGGATCGTATTCCGAGCGCGCCGCGCATGTTCTGGCGACCGAAGGCCTGCAAGGCATCGACTACGTGATCGATTTGCACGGCGGGGGCAGTTGGTGCGTCAATGATTTTGTCTTCGAGATGGAAGGCGGGAGGGAACTCTCGCTGGCTTTTCCGGCCTCGTTCATCGTCAAACGAGAAGCTGATGCCGACAGTTTGGCGGGTTATGCCAAGTCCTTGGGGAGAACCGTCGCCGCTGTCGAGTTGGGCGGGCGCAGTCAATTTGAAGGGGCTGGCGCCGACAAGATCGCGGATGGATTGCTGCGCGCCCTTTGCAAGGTTGGGATTGTCGACGAACGCAAGGCGCCGCCCCCGATTGACCCGCCGCTCGCGGTGAGCGGCACGGATGTTTTGCGTCCCGGCAGCGGCGGCATTTTCGTGCCCGTGCTGGACGCCTCGCATATCGGAACGCTCGTGCCGAAGGGGACGCTGCTGGGGCGGATGCTGCATCCCGCCACCTTCGCTGTGATTGAAGAATTCCGCGCTCCATTTGAGCAAACGGCGCTTTTGCTGCTGCGGCCATTCGTCGCGCAGCTCGAAGCGGGCGCGATGACCTATGTTATTTCCCAGCCGGTATAAACGGCCGGCGCGAATTGCCGCAGTTTTGAATCGCAAGTTGTCCGCCGCTCGAATGAGCGATCCATGAGTTCCTAGAGGGAGCATTTGCCATGCCTGACAAATTACGAGTTGGAGTGATCGGCGCCGGCCGCTGGTCGAGGAGCGCGCACTTGCCCGGATTCCAGCGATCGCCGCTTTGTGACTTGGTGGCGGTCTGCGACTTGAATGAAGATCTGGCGCGAGATGCCGCCGCGCGCTTCGATATCGAAAGCGTCTATACCGATTATCAGCAGATGCTGAGCCGCGATGATATTGATGTGATTGATGTTTGCACGCGCGGCGACCTCAGTGACAAGAACAATCACGAACCGCTGGCCTTCGCCGCGCTGGAAGCGGGCAAGCATTGCTTGTGCGAAAAGCCGGTCGCGCATGATTATCGCAATACCTGGCGCGCCCACGAGCTCGCCGTTTCCAAGGGTCTGAAGACCAAGGTGGGCATGACTTTTCGCTATGCGCCATCCATCCAATACATGCGCGATTTGATCGCCGATGGAGCGGTCGGTCAGCCCTGGATTTTTAATGGCTACGAGCAGAATTCGCAGTTCATCAGTCCGACTGAGCCGGTCACCAAAGAAGACATGATCGTGGAGACGGGCTCGCAAGAGATCAAAGTCTCGTCGGTGGAGGGTTACGGCGCGCCGATTATCGATATCAGCTTGTGGTTCATGGACAGCCCGCTGAAGAGTCTGGTCGGTCTGCTGTATAACTTTGTGCCCTACCGCACCATGCCGAGCGGAGAATTCATTCGCACCAATATCGATGACGGCGATGTTTATATCGGCGAATACAGCAAGGGCGGCTTCTGCACGATTCAAACCAGCTACGTGACTGTCAACAGTTATCCGGGCGTGGAAGCGCGGGTATATGGATCCGAAGGCGCGCTGCTGTGTCGGCTGGGCGCTGAACTCGAAAACCAGGAAACGCTGCGCCAATCAACCAGCCCCGATGCCGATGAAGTTGAATATGTCAAAGTCGATATTCCGCCCAGCTACTTTCCGCCCGGCTATACGCCCGGCGAGCCTTGGCCGGCGATGTTCTACGCCAATCTTGTGCACAACTTCCTGGACGAGATTGTCAACGATAGCGGCGAGAATCAAGGCAACTTTGCCCAGAACGCCCAAGTGCAGGAGATCATCAACGCGGTTGAGATATCGCATCGGGAACGGCGTTGGGTGGATTTTCCGCTGGCCGATGATTGAAATGCGAGCAGGCGACCCATCGGATCGCCCGCTCATAAGCTGTCGTCGGAGCTCGGTGGCTCCGACTTGATTTAGACTTGCCTATCCCGCCGCGTTGATGGCGACCGTGACGCGGATGAGCACCACCGTTCGCGGATAGCTGAAGCCATCGCCGCTATCCGCGACCAACTGCACGACGCCCATCTCATCAGCGCCGGTGTTTGGCCCGGCTTGCCGCGGCGCTTGATCGTCGCCGATGCCGGGTTCTTGATTGACCTCGGTACCGGCATCCCACAGGTCGATCCAGCCGGTGACATCGCCTTCAATGGGATAACCCATGCCGTCAAAGAGCGCGACGCCCGCTTCGTCCGGTCCGAAGAAGAGATCGTTGGACTGCACGAACATGGTGGCGAAGGACAGATATTGGCCGGGGGCCGCATCAAAGCTGAAGCTGTAGCTATCGCCGGGGAAGGCGGGTCCGTGACCGTCAGCGCCGTCAGGCACAGCTTGCACGCCGTGATTGGTATCGCCCAGCGATGCCGCCAGTACGGACGGGTCGCCGTCTTCGGCCAGCGCTTCCAGACCTTCGCCACGGTCGGCCTCGCCGCTGGTGAAGAAGACGCCTGCCCCCATGGTGTCATCGTGCACGGCCCAGACTACCGGCGCCAGCGGCGTCGCGAAGCCGTTGATGCCGTAGAAGCTGACCAAGGCCGAGGTATCGCCGTCTTCCGCCAGATGCTCCAGGCCATTGCCATAAATCTCGTAGGCGGGGGTGAAAAGCGCGCCGTATTTCATGCCCATGTCGTCTATGGCGGCGGCGTCGCGCGCTTCCACGACCCAGAATATCGGCGTGATGGGAGTGGGGAAGTTTGAGTCGCCGGAGACATTCTCGATGCGCAGGGTGAATTCGCCCATGTCGCCCGCGGTTAGCGTGACTGCCACAATGTCTTCCGCGGCCGGATAAGCCAAACCATCATCGAGATCGCTGACCAAGCGCACGGCGGCCATCTCGGCGTCGCCGGTATTGGGTCCAGCTTGGCGCGGCGCCTGCTGATCGCCCTCTCCGATGGGTTGATTGACCTCGGTACCGGCATCCCAGAGATCGACCTGGTCGCTGACATCGCCGCTGACGGGATTGCCCTCGGCATCATACAGGGAGATGCCATGTTCGTCGGGCGCGAAGAACAGGTCGTTGGATTGCGCCAGCATGGTGGCGAAGGTCAAGGTATCGCCCGGTTGGGTCTGAATGGTGAATTCGTAAGCGCCGCAGGGCAAGGCCGGGCCAGCGCCATCGCCGCCGACGGGCACGGCTTGTACGCCGGCGTTTTTGAACAAGCCGACACCGGAAATGTTGTCGATGGTGACGGTGAAGGAGACGGTATCGTGGTGATCCGCCAGGGCGCCGCCGCTGACCAAAAGCAGCAGCGCGAACGCGAGCAGTGCAGTTTTGCGCATGTTGAGACTCCTTGATCGAATGATTAGGCCGGCATCCGCCGCAATCTAAAGATAAGCAGTCGATATTGCAGCTGGATTAAGGCGACATTACCGACAGATTACAGCGTTTCCGCTTCGACTGTCCAGGCATGCTCCGCGCCCGGAAGAACTTGGTAACTGAGTCGTCGCCTCTCGACGACAAACTTGTGGCATCCGTATGAAAGGTTGGAAAAACCAAAACATTTGGATTGTCTGGAAACTCGGACGAAATTCAAACCGTGCGCGCGCGAGTCCTGTGATAGCATCTTTGGCTGCTACGCAATATGCCGAAATATTACTGGAGGCGCTTAGCGGTGCTCAGATGCGGTTGCATATTCATACTGGGAATGATTCTACTTGCAGTTGTCAGCGTAGCAGTCTTCACGATTTTCAGCCCCGAGAACTCCAGGCTAGCGTCCGTTGCCGCTGCTGTGCAACGCCGCGAGCCGACACCGGTGTCATCAGCTGACGAGCGGGTGGCTGAGTCAAGCGCGGTTCCGGTTTCGCGGCTGATGACTTCAACGCCGATAGCGTCGACCAGGTTGCCATTTCCCGAAACATCGACATCGCTTCCGCCGACAAGCACGCCCATTCCGCCAACACTGACGCCATTGCCGCCGACAGCCACGACCATAGCAACAAGCGTTCCGCCATTCACTGTGAGCCGCTTTTCCGCGGCGCGGACTCGATACACCCACGGCACGGTCAACCTGCGGGAGGGCCCCGGCACGAATTACGCGTTGGTCGGATCGGTTGCGGCTGATACGCGCTTGCGAGCGGTCGGGCAGAGCGGCGACTGGTATTTGATCGAGCAGAATGGCCGCGAAGTATTTATCGCCGGCTGGCTGACGTTTGACGCACCGCGCGCGCCTGCGCCAGCGCCGAACAGGCAGCAAGTGTCCGCCGCTGCGCCGCCGCAGTCGGCCGCGCCCGCCCAACCGGCGACGGCTGTTCCAGCGGCAGCGCCCGCCCAACCGGCGACGGCTGTTCCAGCGGCCGCGCCGGCTCAGCCCGCTTATAGCTGCAATTGCAGCAAGACTTGCGGCGCGATGTCATCCTGCGCAGAAGCGTATTACCAGCTGAATAACTGCGGTTGTCGCCGACGCGATGGCGATAACGATGGCGTGCCCTGCGAGAGTATTTGTCCCGGCGGATAGTCAAGAGCTATTGGCCTCCGAGTTGCGGAATACACATGGATTGGCGTTTTCTATCCCCGCCTGCGCCAGACGCTCGCGCAGCAGCTCGCAGGCGCCGTCCCAGCGATCCATCATCAGCCACTGACGTCTCAGCTTCTCGGCGGCGATGGCGGTCGTGCCGCTCCCGCAGAAGGGATCGAGCACGATATCGCCTGGGTTGCTCGATGCCTTGATGATGCGCTCGACCAGCGCCAGCGGCTTTTGCGTGGGAAAACCGGTCGCTTCCGGCTGGTTGCCGCGCAGCGCGGGGATATCCCAGACATCGCGCATGGCGACCTGGCGATAGTAGCCGCCGTCGTCGCGCTCGATGGCGATATTGGAGAAGCCGTATTTGTGCGAGAGATAAGATTTCTCTCGCTGTGGATGAAAGGTGTAGCGGTCGGTTTTGCTGTAGAAGAGAATGTTGTCGTGCTTGCGGCCGAACCAGCGCTTGCTGACGCCGCCGGTCTTGTAGAACCAGACGATGTCGTTGCGAAAGTTGGCGGGGCCGAAAATGGCATCGAGCGCGAGCTTGACATAGGCGTGCGCGCTGTGGTCGATGTGCAGGTAGAGGCTGCCTTCGGGATGCAGCAGGCGATGTATCTCCAGCAGGCGGATGCCCAGCCAGCACAGATAGGCGCTCATGCCCTCACCGGCGGTCTGCCGCGCCGTGTGGATGACTGCCAGCAGGGGCGGGCAGCGCTCGCCGATATGATCGAGCCAATCGGCATGACCGTCTTGCGCCCAGGACCAGCGATCGCTGAAGGCATCGCCGAAATCGCGATCTTTGTTGAAGGGCGGATCAGTGACGATGAGGTGGACGGATTCGTCGGCGATGCGGCGCAGGAAATGCAGGTTGTCGCCGTGGCAGAGGGTGCGGTTCCTGATCTCAAGTGGTTTCATGCGAGATGCTCCCGGCGAATGCGACCTGTGAACGACGGAACGGTCTCCGCGTTGCGCTGGCCGCCGGATTCGACTACCAAGAGCATAGCCGAAAACGCATCTTAAGACGCGCGAACGCCATCGTCAAACGCGTCCGGTTTTCGGATACTTGCAGTCTGACTTCAAATGCGTTATATGTAATCTTCGCATGATTTGCGGTCTTTGAATCTATACATTCTCGAGTTCGGCATTCGCATTTGAATGTGAAGTTTGCGCCGAGCGCGGGGAATCCGATTCGACCAAAGTGATGCGATTTCGCTTCCGTATTGAATTACACAATTGAGGGGAAGATGGCGTTATGAATAAGCGTAGACTATCAAGACGGCAGTTTCTGCAGACTTCGGGCATGGGCTTGGCGTCAATGGCGCTGGCTGGATTGCCGGCCGCTGGCGCCCTGGCGCAGGGTGACGCGCTGCAATTCTATGGCTGGGATTTTCAGCCGGATACCATTCGCGAGCATCTCGACAATTTCACAGCTCAATCGGGCATTCCGGTCGATCTGCACATCATTCCCAACGTGGGATATTCCACCGGCATCCAGACTAAGATCCTCGGTGGCGTGCACATGGATGTCTATTACAACTTCAAGTACAACTCAACGCGCTTCTACAACGCCGGATGGGCGCGCCGCATGGACGACCTGCCCGATGCCGATGCGGTTCTGGGCGAGATGTTCCCCAGTTCGGTGCCATCGTATACGACACCCGAAGGTCAGCTGATTAGCATGCCCTACTTCAGCGCGGTGCATGTTCTGCATTACAACGAGCGCTTGTTGAGCGAATCCGGCTTTGACGCGCCGCCACAGACCAAGCAGGAATTGTATGACCAGTGCGCGAAGCTGAAGGCGGACGGCGTCGAGGCGCCTTATCTGGCGTACTGGATCAAGGAATTCTGTGAGGAATACCTGCAGGTTTATCTGCTTTCGGAAGGCATCACGCCCTTCTCGCCCGAAGGTGAACCCGCTTTCGCTGACGATTCCAAAACCGCCGATGTCTTTGAGTGGTGGCAGGCGATGTTCCAGGACGGCATGACGTCGCCGACTCAGCTGACCGATCAGCCCGGCGAGCAAATGACCGCCATGCAGAACGGCACGTCCGCTTTCTACGTCTTGCATCACTATTTCTTGAAGCTGATGAATTCGGGCGGCGGACCGGAAGTTGACCACCTGCGCATCGCCGATCGCATGCCGGGATCCGATGGCAAGACTTTCCAAATGGGCGAAATCGTGCAGATGTCGGATGGACCCAATGTGGATCGTTCGTGGGATCTGATCAAGTTCTATACCTGGAAAGACGCCAACGGCGAGCGTTCCGTGCATAAGTCCTGGGCGGCGGCGGCGGCGCTGGGCGCGCCTTATCCGGATTTCTACGATGATGCGGACGTGCAGGCCAACTACGGCCCTTACTACGATTTCGAGCAGATCAAGGACATGTTCGCCAACAACTCCGATGTGGTTCAGGCGCGCAATCAGCCTTGGTACAGCGAATTCCAGACCCACGTTGGCGACGAGATTCAGCGCATGCTGCAAGGCAATATCACGCCGGCGGACGCCGTTACAAGCCTGGCCGACAAGGTGGTAGAGCTGCGGGAACAATACTCGTAAGCCGCAGATCGCTTCAATAGCACAGAACTTTCCATCGAATGCGCGTACAGGTTGGGGTCACGGATCCTGACCTGTGCGCTTTGATATTTGTCAAATCGACAGCGAGTGAAACGGGCAGTTGATCATGGCCAGCGCATCCATCAGCAAGGGCACAGCGCAAAGCAGAAAACACTGGGATCGCAAGTGGATTCCTTATGTGCTGCTGGCGCCCGCGCTGATCACCATATTCGTCATCATCATAAGCCCCTTGCTCACAACGATTTATTATAGCTTCCACAATATCGATCTGATCCGGGACCGGACGACCTTCATCTTATTTGACAACTATATCGAGCTGTTCACGAGTCGATTGTTCTGGAAAGCGGTTGAGATCAATCTGAAGTTCGCCGCGATCGTCGTCACTGTGCCCACATTGATGGGATTGTTCTTCGCGCTGCTGCTGGTGGAGGATTTCAAAGGCCGCGGCATCGGCCGCACCTTGCTGATTCTGCCTTGGGCATTGCCCTGGATCGTCATCGGCTTGCTCTGGAACTGGCTGGTTAATGCCCAGTTCGGCGCTATCAATGGTTTGCTCTACAGCCTGGGATTGATCGACAAGTACATTCCCTTCATGGCGAATGAGCATTGGGCGTTGATCTTCACGGCGCTGGCGTCGGCATGGCGGCAGACTTCTTTCAGCGCCATATTGTTGCTGGCGGCATTGCAGACGATACCGGAAGATCTTTACGATGCGGCCAAGGTTGACGGCGCCGGGATGCGAGCGCGGTTTCGGTTTATCACCTTTGCCTGGCTGCGACCGACGCTGACTATCGTGCTGCTGTATAACATTGTTCTTGGCTTTCTGCAGTTTGACGCGGTCTGGATCATGACACAGGGGGGACCCGGCGACGCCACCATGCTGATATCCGTGCTGCTGTATCGCTACTCTTTCATCAACTTCGACCTGGGCATGGGCGCGGCGGTCTCCAATGTGCTCGGATTAATCACTATGGGCGTAGGATTGATTTTTGTTCGTTTGATTTATCGTTCGCAGTCGACCTACGCTTGAGGCTGATGACATGAGCGGCTTGAATCACGCGACCGGGCGAGCTATCGCGCGCAAAGTCTTGACCTATTTCTCCTTCTTCTGCCTGTTGTTTTGGGTGGGATTCCCGGTCTATTACATGCTCATCACCAGTTTCATGGATCCGCCGGAATTGGGCGCGAAACCGCCGAACTGGATTCCGCAGCAACCCACGATAGAGAATTATCGCGAGGTCATAATTGGGGAGACGGGTCAGCGCGGGGATTATGGCACGACCACCGAGTTTTCGCGCATGATGCCGGCCTTGCTGAATAGCACTATCGTCTCGGTAGCTGTTGTTTTCTCCAATCTGGTTATCGGCGGGATGGCCGCTTACGCCTTCTCGCGCTTCGATTTCCGATTGTCGCGCGCCGCCTATCTGGGCGTGCTGATGACGCGGGTGCTGCCGGCGCTGGCGTTGATCGTGCCCTTGTTCATCATCTTGCGCAAAATCGGATTGATCAACACGCTGTGGGCGCTGATTTTCACGTATACCATTTTCATCCTGCCGCTGACGATTTGGATTCTGCGCGAGTACTTCGACACCCTGGCGCGCGATATCGAGGAGATGGCGTTGATTGACGGCGCGACGCGCTGGCAGGCCTTCCGCATGGTTGTGATGCCGCTGGCTGTGCCGGGCATGATCGCGGTTGGCGTCATGTCTTTCATGGAAGCCTGGAGCGAGTTCTTCTTCGCCTTGACGCTGACCAATTCCTTGACCTATCCGCCGCTGCTGATGTCGTTCCGCAACCTGCATCAGGTCAATTGGAACGCGCTGGCGGCGGCGACCACGCTGGGCGTCTTGCCGCCGGTCATCGTGGCTTTCGTATTTCAGCGTTACCTGGTGCGCGGGCTCAGCGAAGGCGCTGTGAAGGGCTAGGCGCCATGGTGGTCAACAGGGGTGTCTTCCATGCCGGGATCATGCGCAAGGTCTGCACTTATCTCGCATTCTTTTGCTTGTTGTTCTGGGTGGGATTTCCGGTCTATTACATGCTCATGACCAGCTTCATGGATCCACCGGAACTGGGCGCCAAGCCGCCCAACTGGATCCCGCGGCAACCGACAATCGAGAACTACCGCGAGGTGATCATCGGCGAGACCGGCCAGCGCGGTTCTTATGGGTCGACGACAGAATTCTCGCGCATGATGCCGGCCTTGCTCAACAGCACTTTTGTATCGGTTGCGGTGGTCGTCTCCAATCTGATCATCGGCGGGATGGCGGCTTATGGCTTCTCTCGCTTTGATTTTCGCTTGTCGCGCGTCGCTTATCTGGGCGTGCTGATGACGCGGGTGCTGCCGGCGCTGGCGCTGATCGTGCCCTTGTTCATCATCCTGCGCAAAATCGGATTGATCAATACGCTCTGGGCGCTGATATTCACTTATACGATTTTCATTCTTCCCCTGACGATTTGGATCCTGCGCGAATATTTTGACACGCTGGCGCGCGACATTGAAGAAATGGCGCTGATCGACGGGGCGACGCGCTGGCAAGCCTTTCGCATGGTGGTATTGCCGCTGGCGGTGCCCGGCATGATTGCCGTCGGCGTCATGTCCTTCATGGAAGCCTGGAGCGAGTTTTTCTTCGCCTTGACGCTGACCAATTCATTGACCTATCCGCCGCTGCTGATGTCCTTTCGCAATTTGGCGCAGGTCAACTGGAATGCCTTGGCCGCGGCCACGGTGGTGGGCGTGATCCCGCCGGTGATCGTCGCCTTCGTCTTCCAGCGTTACCTGGTGCGCGGACTCAGCGAAGGCGCGGTGAAAGGATAAGCGTTATGCCTGTGACGCTCGGTGTCCTCGGCGCGGGCATCATCGCCAACAGTTTCATGGAGGCGGCGCCTGATGTGCCCAATCTTGACGTGGCCGTCATCTGCGATGTGGTGGAAGACAGCGCGCGAACCTTGGCCGAAGCGCAGGGCGCCAAGTGGGTGACGGACTATCGAGAGGTATTGGCGGACGATTCCATCGAGGCGGTTTATATTGCGCTGCCTCATCATTTGCACGAAGGCGCGACGGTGGCCGCCGCCGAAGCGGGCAAGCATATCTTGCTGGAAAAGCCGATGGCCAATTCGCTGACAGAGGCAGATCGCATGCTGGCGGCGCAGCAGCGAGCGGGTGTCAAACTGATGCTCGGCTTCACCCATCGTTTTCACTCAGAATTGGAGACGGCCAAACGATTGATTGACGCCGGCGAGCTGGGGCAATTGAGCCTGGCCGTCGATGTCATGACCACCGGCGGTCGCATACCGGGCTGGTTCTGGCAGAAAGAAGAAGCCGGCGGCGGCGTGCTGCATGTCAACGGCGCCCACAGCTTTGATCGCATGCGCTGGCTGCTGGGGACGGAAATTGTCGAAGTTTTCGCGTATGTGGATAGGCACGATGCTCGCAAGACGGTTGATGATTGCGCGGTGGTCGCGATGCGTTTCGCCAATGGCGCGCTGGGCACAACCGTGCATAACTGGGTGACGGACGCGGCTGTGCCGTTCAAGTGCGACCTGGATATTCATGGGACCGGCGGCGCCATTCGCATTGACACCTGGGAAGCGCTGGAGTTTACCAATGCGCATCATACCTGGGTGCAGCGGCGCGAGCGGGATGATATGTTTCAGAAAGAAATCAGCGAATTCGTAAACGCCATATTGGAAGACCGGGAGCCCTGCGTCAGCGGCGAGGACGGCCGGCGCAGTCTGGCTTGCGTGATGGCCGCCTACGAATCCGCGCGAACGGGCAAACCTGTCAGCGTAAACTATTGAACTGGAGGCAAAGGTTATGAGCAAAAAAGTACGGACCATTACCGGCGATGTGCCGCCCGAGGCGCTTGGGCGCACGCTGATACATGAGCACCTCTGCGTAGATTGGGGCGACTTGCTGGGCCGGCCGAAAGTGCTGGATTTCGATCGCGATGAGATGGCTGATCGCATGGTGGCCAAGATGGATGAACTTTATGCCAGCGGCATCGGCGCGATGACCGAATGCACGCCCATCGGCACCGGACGTTATCTGGATTTGTTTCACGATGTCGCCCGCCGCAGCAAGGTCAAGCTCATTTGCTCCACCGGCTTCTTTCACGAAGCCTGGGCGCCGATGCACCTCTATGCCCAATTGATGGATATCGACCAGATGGCCGCGCTCTTCGTGCGCGAGATCAGAGAGGGCATGGGCGAGACGCTGTTGAAGGCGGGGCTGATCAAATGCGCTACCGGCGAAGATCAGATTTCCCCGAAAGAGGAAGAAGTCTTGCGCGCCGCCTCCCGCGCCCATAAAGAAACCGGCTGCCCGATCATCACGCATACCACCAATGGCTTGGGACCGGAGCAGCTGGACATCTTTGAATCCGAGGGCGTGGCGCCGAGCGAGGTCATCATCAGTCATATCGGCTGCCAACCCGATCCGATTGAGGGTTCCGAGCGCGTCTTGGATCGCGGCGCCAATGTCAGCATTGACCGCATCGGCATGGTCGGCGCCTTTTTTGAGGATGAGCACTGGCTTGAAGTGGTGGGCAACGCCATCAACAAAGGTTATATCGATCAGATCATGCTCAGCCACGATGCGGCGGTCTTCGCTCACGGCTACGAAGCCGCCTCCGGCGATGACGTTTGGGACGACTACACTTATGTTTATTCGCAGTTTGTGCCCAAGCTGCAGGACACGCAGGGCGTGACCGACAGCCAGATCGACACCATGTTCATCACCAATCCGCAGCGTGTGCTGGCCTTCTGATGAGCATGCTCAAAAGCGATCTTGATACGCCCGCGCTCATCGTCGACATCGACATACTGCGATTCAACATTGACGATATGGCGGCCTTCGCCGCGGCGAATGGCATCCGTCTGCGTCCCCACGCCAAAACCCATAAGATGCCGCAAATCGGCAAAATGCAGCTCGAGGCCGGCGCCATCGGCTTGACCGTGGCCAAGCTCGGCGAGGCGGAAGTTTTCGTTGACGCGGGCTGCCGCGATATTCTGGTGGCGTATCCGCTGGTGGGGGCGAGCAAACATCGCCGACTGGTGGAATTATGCGAACGCGCGCAGATCACGACCGTCGTCGATCATGTCGATATCGCCGAGGCGCTATCGCAGTCGATGAGCGCGAATGGCATTCAGCTGCCGGTGATGGTGGAGGTGGATACGGGATTGCGGCGCTGCGGCGTGTTGCCGGGCGCGCCGGCGCGAGATTTAGCGCTGCGGATCGCGCGCATGCCGGGTTTGCGTTTTGTCGGCTTGCTGACGCATGAGGGTCACGCGCAGTTGGCGGGCGGGCCTGATCAAGTGCGGGCGACGGGATTGGCGGCTGGTGAAGTGATGGTGGAAACGGCGGAATTGATCCGGGCGGCGGGATTGGAGACGCCGATCGTCTCGGTCGGCTCGACGGTCGCCGCTAAAATCACGGCGACGGTTGCAGGCGTCACCGAGACGCGCCCGGGCACCTATGTATTCTACGATCGCAGCGAAGTGTTGCATCAGATTGTCACGCCGGATCGCTGTGCCGCGCGCGTTTTGGCGACGGTGGCGACGCGCCCAACCGCCGACCGCATCATCCTTGATTCAGGCGCCAAGGCGCTGACGAGTGACCGAACCGGGGTGTCGCCGCCTGTCGCCGGGCACGGTTATGTCGTCGGGCATCCGGACTGGCAGATCAACAGCTTGAGCGAGGAGCACGGATCGACTAGCGTGCCGGCGGATGATCCGGCCCGAATCGGCGATCGCGTGGAAATCATCCCCAATCATATTTGTCCTGTGATCAATCTCTTCGATACGATACACGTCACGCAAGGCGATCGCGTCATCGATCAATGGGCGGTGGCGGCGCGCGGAAAAACTCAATAGGGCGGGGGCCAAATGAGCAAGTATCGACTTGGCATCATCGGCTGTGGCTGGATCGCGCCCTTTCATGTTCAGGCGCTCAATCGCTTGGCGGATCGCGTCGAGGTGGTCTGGACCGCCGATCCTGATCTCGAACGCGCTGAGAGCATCGCGACGTCACTGGATACGTCAGCCGCTGTCGAAGTTCTGGCTGACTACCGCGCGGGACTGGATCGCGTTGACGCGGTGTCGATTCTGGCGCCGCATCATTTGCATCATCCCATCACCCTGGATGCGCTGCGGGCGGACTGTCACGTGTTGCTGGAGAAGCCCTTCGCGCTCACATTGGACGAAGCGGACGAGATGATCGCCGAGGCCGAAAAGCGCGAAAAGACGCTGATGATTGCTTTGCCGCATCGCTATCGCTTGAGCACGCAAGGCTTCAAGCGGGCAGTCGACAGCGGCGACTACGGCCGTCTCTTCATGTTGGATGCATTCATGGACGAGGATCAGCGCAACTATGTCACTGGCGGCTGGTTCGTCAAGAAAGCGACGCTGGGCGGCGGCGTGTTTTTCTCGGCATCGGCGCATATGCTGGATGTCATGCTCTGGATCGCGGGCGAGGTGGGGACGGTTTCGATGGTGGGCACGCACGGCGGCTTGCCTATGGAAGGCGAAGATACGGCGATTTCCATCATCAAGTTCAAGAACGGCGTGGTGGGAACGACGCGCCACACCTGGTTTTCGCCCAATCCCAGAATCTGGTATACAGTGCGCGCCTTCTGTGAACGCGCCGTCATCACACTGGAAGTGAATCCGCTGGGCAATTTGGCGCTGGAAGGACTGTATTGCCCGTGGGTGTCGCGCGTCAGCGTGGCCGAAGCCGGCAGCGACCAGGAAACGCTAGTGCATGAAAGCGATGAGGGGCTGGATCTGACGGAAGAAGTGCGGCATTTCTTCGACTGCCTGGATAGCGGCGCGCGACCGCAGACCGATGGACGGGTGGCTCGCGAATTGATGAAGGTGGTGCTGGATGCCTATCGAGAAGCCGAAATCAAGGGAGCCAATTGATGTACGACCTGTTGATTAGCGGCGGGCGGGTGATTGACGGTACGGGCTCGCCCTGGTATTGGGCGGATGTGGCGGTCGAGGGCGATCAGATAGTCGCTGTGGGCCGCTTGAACGGCGCCGCTGCCCAGATCAAGATCCATGCCGATGGCCGCTTCGTGACGCCCGGCTTCATCGATATGCATACGCATTCCGATTTGCAGCCGCTGGTCGATCCGCTTTACGAATGCAAGCTGTATCAAGGCGTGACCACCGATGTGATCGGGCATGACGGGCTGGGACTGGCGCCGGCGCGGCCGGACACCGCCGAGATCTTGCGCGAGCAGCTGGCGGCCTGGAACGGCTTGCCCGATATCGAGCGAGACTGGACGACCATCAGCACTTATCTCGACCGCTTCGACGAAAGTACCGTGGTCAATGTCGCGAGCTTCGTGTCGCAGGGCACGGTGCGGCTGGCGGTGATCGGCATGGAAAACCGCGCGCCGACGGTCGCCGAAATGGATCGCATGAAGGGGATCATCGATCAATCCATGCGGGAAGGGGCCATTGGCTTGTCCACCGGTTTGACCTACGCGCCCTGCATGTACGCCAGCGACGATGAATTGGTGGAACTCTGCGAGGTGATACGACCCTACGGCGGCTTTTACTGTCCGCATCATCGCAATTATGGCGTTGAAGCCTTGAAGGGCTATGCGGATTCGATCGAGATCGGACGCCGCGCCGGGGTGCCGGTGCATCTCACGCATTGTCATCTCAGCTTCAGCATCAACGAAGGCCGCGTCGGCGAGTTAATCGCGATGTTTGATCATGCGCGCGCCGAGGGCATCGAAGTCACGATGGATGCTTATCCCTATCTGGCCGGGCAGACTTACTTGCACGCCTTCTTGCCCAGTTGGGCGCACGAAGGCGGCGTGGATGGCATCCTGGGACACTTGGGTTCCGCGGAGAGCCGGGCTCGATTGCGGCAGGAACTGGAAGAGACCGGCTCCGATGGCATGCAAGGCGTGGCGCTGGGCTGGGAGATGATCCGCATCGGCGGCATCCTCGGTCCGCATGATCCGGCCATCATCGGCCTGTCGATACCGGAAGCGGCCCGGCGCGCCGGCAAGACGCCTTTCGATTTCTTCGCCGATTTGTTGCTGGAGACTCGCCTCGGCGTATCCGGTCTGGCGTTTTTTGGCATTGAGGAGCACGTGCAAGCGATCATGCAGCATCCGGCGCATGTGGTGGGCAGCGATGGCATCGTGGTTGGCGGAAAACCGCATCCGCGCGCCTGGGGTACGCATGCCCGCTTCTTGTCGCATTATGTGCGCGATTTGGGTTTGTTGAGCTGGGAGGAAGGGATTCGCAAGATGACCTCGGCGACGGCGCGGCGCATCGGCTGCCTGGATCGCGGCATCATCCGGCCCGGCTTCAAGGCGGATGTAACCGTTTTCGATCCCGACGATTTGCGCGCGACGGCAACCTACGACAACCCGCGCAGCATCGCTGAAGGCGTTCACGAGGTCATCGTCAACGGCAAACGCGCGCTGGCTGCGGGTCAACCGACTGGCGCGACGCCGGGGCGCGCCTTGCGCTCGCCTTATGGCCGGCTGCCCGAGCGGCATATCAGCTTCTGAATCAGCGGGGAGAACATGAGCATGCGTCAATCGCGAATTGCCGATGTCCGCGCTTACATCGTCGATGATAGCGGCGGCTCGGATTACCATGATCAGCAGCGCGGGCATTGGATCATCGATACGCCGATCGCCAATCCTATGTCCGTCTATGCGGATTACAAGGAGTCGCGCGCCAGCTGGGGCATCAATGCCTTTGGCAGCGTCGTCGTCGAGGTGGAATCGGATGATGGACGGGTCGGCGTCGGCATCAGCAGCGGCGGCGTGCCCGCTTGCCACATCATCGAGTCGCATCTCAGCCGCTTTCTGATCGGGCAGTCTCCTTTCAATATCGAGCTGATCTGGGATCAGATGTGGCGCGCGTCTTTGCCTTACGGTCGCAAGGGATTGGCGCTGCACGCGATCAGCGCGGTGGATCTGGCGCTTTGGGATTTGCTGGGCGCGCTGCGCGACGAGCCGGTTTACGCGATGCTGGGCGGCCGGACCAAAGACAAGCTGCCGATGTATGCCACCACGGTCCGGCCGGATCTGGCATGCGAATTGGGTTTTCATGGCGCCAAGCTGCCGCTGATGTATGGGCCGGCCGATGGCGTCGAGGGATTGAAGAAGAATGTCGACAGGCTGGCGGCCGCACGCGACGCCGTCGGTCCCGATTTCCGCCTGATGTACGACTGTTACATGGCGTTGACGGTACCCTATGTGATTGAGCTGGCGGCTGCGTTGGCGCCCTACGACCTGTATTGGCTGGAAGAGTGCCTGCCGCCCGATGATTATGACGGCTGCAGCGCCTTGAAGGCGGCGGTGTCATCTTGCTTATTCACCGGCGGCGAACATGAATACACGCGCTACGGGCATCGCGAGTTAATCGCGCGCAAATGCTTCGATATCTTGCAGCCGGACATGACTTGGGTCGGCGGCATGACCGAAGCGCGGCGCATCGTCGCCATGGCTTCGGCTTATGATATTCCGGTCATACCGCATGGCTCGGGCGTCTATGCCTATCATCTGCAATACGCTTTCACCAATTGTCCGATGGCGGAATTCTTGATGATGAGCCCGGCGGCTGATGAGATTGTGCCGATTTTCGGCGATATGTTCCTTGACGAGCCGCTGCCGGAAAACGGCTATCTGACGCTGCCGGACAAGCCGGGTTGGGGCGTCGAACTCAATCGCGCCGGACTTAGCCTGCGCAGGCCGGTCGCCGCTGGCTAGCCGCAGTCGTCACAGGCGGAACTTGCGGGACATCTCGCGCAAGACGTCTTCAGCTACCGACAGCGTGTGATCGATATCGGCCTCGGTATGCGCCGCCGAGACATGGTTGCGCTTCATCGCATGCGGAAACATGAAGACGCCGCGCTTGATCATCTCGGTGCGGAAGGCGATATCGGCCTCGGTGTTGTTGCGCAGCAAGTCGGCGTAACGCTTGATCGAGCCCGACATGAAATAAGGCACAAATACCGATCCGTATCCGGCCACGATCATGCTGATATCGAGATTGTCGGCGATATCCTGCAATCCCTGCCGCGCCTTCTCTCCCAGGCGGAATAGCTGTTCGTAGACGCTTTCATCCTCAAGCTGCTCGATGGTGGCGAGCGCGGCCGATGTCGCCACCGGGTGTCCATTGTAGGTGCCGGCCAGGAAGACATCGCCGCCGGCGGTGGAAAAGCGCATCATCAAGTCCGCGCGCCCGGCCACGACCGCGCAGGGATAGCCATTGGCGATGGCTTTTGCCATGGTGGTGATATCGGGAGTAACCCCAAGTTTCTCCTGATAGCCGCCGAGACCGTGGCGAAAGCCGGTGATGACCTCGTCGAAGACCAGAACAATTCCATGTTCGTCACACAGGTCGCGCAGCGTCCGCGCGAATTCGGGTTCGGGCAATACGCAGCCGATATTGTGCGGAATCGGTTCCAGGATGATGGCGGCGATGTCGTGACCCTGCGACGTAACAGTCTGCTCAAGCGCCTCGCTGTCGTTGAACGGCAGGACGATGGTGTTGGCGATGGCTTCGGGCAGCATGCCGGCCGAGCCGGGATCTTTCTGGCCGATCTTTTCGGGCGGGCTGATGATATTCATCAGCAGATAATCGTGGCCGCCGTGGAAGCAGCCCTGAAACTTGATCAGCTTCATGCGTCCGGTGACGGCGCGGGCCAGGCGCGAAGCGTGATAGGTCGCTTCGGTGCCGGAGCCGACGATCAGCGCCATGTCCGCCGACGGGACGTGTTCGACGACTTTTTCCGCGAGACGGATTTCGAACTCGGTGGTGCCGACGCCGAGCAGATCAATCTGGTTGATGGCGGCCGAGACGGCTCGGTTGATGACGGGATGATTGTGTCCAAGGACGATGGGACCGAAGGCGGCGTGATAATCCAGATAACGCCGGCCCTCGACATCGTACATATGGGCGCCTTCAGTGCGCTCCCAAACGACGGGCGTCTCCAAGGCGCGCATGGCCGAATTGACGCCGCCGGGCGTGACCGCTTGCGCGCGCTGGAAGAGTGAGGCGGATGACATATCAGTTCAACTCCAATAGTGACAGTGAATCGCGATAGATGATCGCTTCCATCTGATCTTCGGGGACTCTGGGCAGATTGGTTCCGGCGACGATGTCATTCACCTGGCTCAGAGCGGCGAAGGTTTCAGCCGCGGTGGTGACCGGATAATCGGAAGCGAAGAGCAGCTTATCCAGCACCGACCACTCGGTAGCCCGGATCATGGCTTCGTAAAAGCCGAACTTGCGGTAGAACAAGCCGGAAATATCGGCATAGACATTGGGGTGCTTGCGCACGACGACTGCTGTATCGACGGTCCAGGGATGGCCAAGATGCGCCATGATGATTTTGAGATCGGGGTAGCGCATGGCGACCTCATCCATCAGCAGGGGATGGGCATAGCGAATCGGCGCCATCCGCACCGGCGAGGTGCCTTGATGGAATAGTATCGGCAAGCCGTGCTGCTGCGCCCGCTGGTATATCGCCAGGACACGCGACTCCAGGGGATCGAAGATCTGGTAGTTGGCGCCGAGCTTGATGCCGCGCAATCCCAGGTCTGTCCGGCAGCGGTCCAATTCTTCGAGCGCGTTTGGGTCGTGCGGATGCAGCGACATGAAGCCGATCAGGCGATCGGGATGCGCGTTGGCGAAAGCGGCGGTTTTGTCGTTGACGTTGCCGGGCAAGTCGGAACATCCGTCGTTGCCATTCACGCTGCCGGTGGATTCGCCCGGATACCAGGCGATGCCAAAGACGATTGTCTTGTCGGCCGGCGTTTGGTCGCGCAGGTATTCTTCCCAATTGTAGACGGAGCTAATGTCGCGGTCGGGTCGCCAGGCCGGATTGATTTGGCGGCGTTCCGGCGGCACTTCGCCGCGGAATTGCGGGGTGTGAGAATGCACATCAATAATCATATCGATTTGAGCCTCTTGAACTCTCTTGCAAGGGCGGGCTGTCGGGCAACCCGCGGACGTGTATTGGAGCGCCGAGTGTAACACAAGCGGGTTGCCGCTGACCAATGCTTAGATGACCGGGCGCGTCACTTGTGACGAACTTGGCGCGGACGTGGGGATTCACCTCAGAGGCGCAGGATTACCTCCAGGTAAGTCATGCAAATACTGACCTGTAGGGGCGTTTCGGCGAAACGCCAAAATGACGTGGCTGGGAAAGCGGGCGTCTCAGCGAGACGCCCCTACAACGTCCCGTTATTTTTTGCATGACTTTTTTGGAACTACTGCGGGCACAGCGTTGTTGCTGGATCGCGTGGCGCGGCGCGGAGACTCGATATGAGTCGATGCCTCCTGTCGAAAAACTTGCGATTCGCTTCCGTATCGGGTATGCTCAAAACTACCGTAAGGTTAATCGAATAACCCATGTTAAAGGCAGCTGCTGCAAACCAGCTATGAAGATCAAAGCGACCCAGGAAGATGTCGCCAGGCGGGCCGGGGTATCGGTGGCGACCGTGTCCTACGTGATGAATGGCCGCAAGAACGGTCGCAGTCGCATTCCCGATGCCACCAAGCAGTTGGTGTTGGACGCGGCGCGCGAGCTGAATTATATGCCGAACCTGGCCGCGCGCGACTTGAGACGGGGAAAGACCGACCGCATCTGTCTGGTGCTGCCGGTGGCCGGGGCGCCGGTCAACAATCTGCTCTTCAAGTCGGTGGAAGCGGCCATCGGCGAACATGGTTTCTTTCTCGTGTCCAGTTTCGGCGGCAGCATGGAGCGCGAATACCGGATATATCAACAGCTGCGCCGCGGATTCGCCGATGGCGTGATCTTCTTCAGCAATTTCTACCTGGACGAAAACCACTTCAATCAGCTGTCGGCCGCGGGCATATCAGTGGTGGCGGGTTCCATGTTGACCAGCCGGCGGATCCCGGCGCGCGGCTTTGATGTGATTCGTTCGGACACGGCGGGCGCGCAGGAGGAGGCGATTGGTCATCTGCTCGGTCGCGGCCACCGGCGCATCGCCATGATCTGGGACGAGAGCAATCTCAATCATGTTGATCGCGCCGAGACCTACCTGCGCATATTGTCGCGGGAGGGAGTCGAGATCGATTCGATTCTGCTGCGCAAGCGCGTGCCCGATGGGCGCTCGGCATACGAGGCCGTATCATCGTTGCTCGATCTGGAGGGCGCGCCGACGGCGGTCTTGGCGATATCGGATCGGAGCGCGGAAGGCGCGTTGAATGCGGCGAAAGATCGTCAGCTGCGCATCCCGCAGGATATCGCGATCGTTGGATTTGGCAATATCGCCGAGATTGAAATCACCACGCCGGCGTTAACGACGATCGGTCCGGAAAGCTGGAACCTGGAGGTGGCGGCCGATTTGTTATTGTCGCGGCTGAATCACGAGGGGCGAATTGAGGGACGAACGCTGGAGATCCCGGCGCGGTTCCTGGTTCGGGCATCCGCCTGAGCGATGCGAGGCATCAAGTAGGGGAGCGGTGAATTACAAGGACTTGGGATGCAAAGCTAGTTCTGCACAGGATGATTAACCACCGAGACAAGCGAGAGCACAGAGATCACTTTGTATTTTCTGTGAAGACGCCACGTCCACGAATGTCACCACTCCCTGAAATAGCGGAAAGGAGCGGACACGAGGAAAAATGGGTAAGATTCGGATTAGCTTTTGGATTTGTACGAATGACAGTTAAGGAGAGGCAGATCATGAAGAAGTTGCTTGCTACGCTGCTGGTGTTGCTGGCCCTGATTGTAATGGCGGGCGGCGCCACTGTGGCACAGATGGATTATGGCGAGGCGCCGATGCTGGCGGAGCGGGTCGCCAATGGCGAGTTGCCGCCGGTCGAGGAGCGCCTGCCGACCAATCCCCTCGTTCAGGAGCCGCTGCACAGCATCGGTCAATACGGCGGGACGATCATAGGCGTTGCCGGTGATGAGGTCGCCTGCGATCCGGAAACGTGCTCGATACTGAATGCCAATGTCGCCCAATTCAACTTCGACTACTTGATAGAACCCGATATCGTCGAATCGTATGAATTGAGCGAAGATGGCATGACATTCAGCGTGACGCTGCGCGAAGGGCATCGCTGGTCGGATGGCGAGCTGCTGACGACCGACGATGTGCAATTCTGGTATGACGCAGTGGTCAAGAATGATGATGTCTTCCTGGTCAATACGGATAACGGCATCCTGGTCAGCGGCGGACAACACGCCGATCTGGAAATCATTGATGACCTGAATTTCGTCTTCCACTATCCCGAGCCATTCGTGCGCGTGCTGGATACCATCACTGACTTCCGTCCCTTCCTGCCGGAGCATTACTTGAGTCAGTTCCATATTGACTACAACGAGAATGCCGATGAATTGGCCACGGAAGCGGGATATGATTTCTGGCACGAGCATTTTGAGTCCAAGCTGCTGGGCGGCACGGCAGCCGATCCCTATTTCTCGGTGCAGGATACCAGCCTGCCGGTGCTCAGCGCCTGGATCTATGAGAGCACGGATTCGGAGAACAACTACACCTACGTCAGAAACCCCTACTACCATGTGGTTGATACCGAAGGCAATCAGCTGCCCTACACCGATTATTTCTTGCGGCTCACCGAACCCAATCCCGAGGTGCTGGTGGCGAAGATCGTATCGGGCCAAGTCACGCATGCCGGCTTCGGCCGCAATATCAGCGAATTCCCGTTGTTGGCGGAGAACGCGGAAGCCAACGGTTATGTGGTGAACTTGCATCCGGATTTGCGCGCGTCCGAATTCGGCATGGTTTTGAATTACACGCACAAGGATCCGGTGCTGCGCGAAATCTTCAACGATATTCGCTTCCGCCGCGCGCTCTCCATCGCGCTCAATCGCGCTGAAATCCAGGAGCTGATCTTCCTGGGACAGGGCAAACCGCGTCAGCCGATCTTCGATCCAACCGCTTCCTTCTATGAAGAGGGGATCGATGAGAACGCGATCGAATACGATGTGGCCGGCGCCAACGCGCTGCTGGACGAGATGGGCCTGGAAACGGGCGCGGATGGCCGGCGCTTGCGTTCGGATGGAGCGCCGCTGCAGATCACCTTCACCGCGCCTTGGGGCGGCGGACCCTGGAACTCGGAATTGGCCGAGTTGATCAAGGGCTATTGGGCGGAAATTGGAGTCGAGCTGAATCTGGATCCGATTGATATCACGCTGTATCGCGAGCGCCTGCAAGCCAATGACATTGACGCGGGCACCTGGGCGATCGGCGGATCTTCGGAAATATTCAGCCGCAACAACGCCCCCATTCGCTATCGCCCGCCCTTCCACTGGCCGACGACTGGCCTGGGCGGCTTGCGCTGGTATCAGTGGTACGAATCCGGCGGCGAGCAGGGCGACGAACCGCCTCCCGAAGTTCAGCGGATATATGAAGCGGTGGACGAATGGATGCAGGTGCCGCGCGGCACGGAACGCTACGATGAGCTGGGTACGGAGATCATGCGCGCCAACGCCGAGAATCTGTGGGTGATTGGCACGGTCGGCTTGATGCCGCGTCCCATCGTCTTCAACGCGAATCTGCGCAATGTGCCGGGACCTGACGGCATCGTCAGTGTAGAATTCTGGGTCTGGGGACCGCTGCAGCCCGAGCAGTGGTGGTTCGAAAACTAGACGTTGCAATAGAATCCGCGCCGGCGCCCACGTTGGCGCGGATTCCCTCTCATCCTCGCGCTTGACCTCGTAGCCTTAGGGCATCGCTATGGTCGGATTCATACTTCGTCGAATGCTGCTCTTCATTCCGACGCTGCTATTCATCTCCATATTGGTGTTTTTTCTGATTCAGCTGCCGCCGGGAGACTTCCTGGACACTTTGATTTTGCGCATGCAGGAGGGCGGTTCGTCGGTGGATGCGGAAACTGAAGCCGTGCTGCGCGAGCGCTATGCGCTGGATCAACCCTTCCTGATTCAGTATGGGCGCTGGGTCGGCACTATCATCATTGAAGGCGATTTCGGCCGCTCGTTCAATTGGAATCGTCCGGTGTCCGATTTGATCTGGAGTCGGCTGGGCTGGACGATGCTGATCTCGATCGGCTCCATTTTGTTCACCTGGGCGCTGGCGTTTCCCATCGCGATTTATTCGGCGACCAATCAGTATTCATTTTTCGATTATTTTTTCAGTTTTGTAGGATTCGTCGGCTTGGCCATACCCAATTTTCTGCTGGCGCTGGTCTTGATGTGGATTGGTTTTTCGGTATTTGGCGTGTCGATGGGCGGTTTGTTTTCCAGCGAATATCGCGATGCCGCCTGGAGCATCGACAAGTTTCTCGATTTTATGTCGCATTTATGGGTGCCGATTGTGGTGTTGGGCACAGCGGGCACGGCCGGCTTGATCCGCACCATGCGCGCCAACCTGCTCGATGAATTGAACAAGCCGTATGTTGAAGCCGCGCGCGCCAAGGGCCTGCGGGAACGGCGCCTGGTCTGGAAGTATCCGGTGCGCGTGGCGCTCAATCCCTTCATCAGTTCATTGGCGACGCTGCTGCCGAGCATGATTTCGGGCGCGACCATCGTCTCGGTGGTGCTGGGGCTGCCCACGACCGGTCCGCTGATGCTGGATGCTTTGCTGGAGCAGGATATGTTCCTCGCCGGCAGTTTCTTGCTGATGCTCAGTTTTTTCACGTTAGTTAGCACCTTGATCTCGGACATCTTGCTGCTGCTGGTGGATCCGAGAATACGCCTCGAGTGAGTAGGGTCATGCGCGAACATCGTTCCGAGCCGATTGCTGATGGCGCCCTGACGAAGGTCGAGGAGCGTCAGCTGACGGCGTCGCAGTGGCAGCTGATTTGGTGGCGTTTCCGCAGACATCGAGCGGCGATGATCAGCCTGGCCGTGCTGATTCTGTTTTATTTCATCGCGGCTTTTGCCGGGTTCTTCGCCCCGCGCGATCCGACCCGCATTGACGCGCAATTCGCGCAGGCGCCGCCGCAACCGCTGGTCTTCTATGACGAGGCCGGTTGGCATTTTCCGCCGATCGTATATGGCTACGTGGGCGAGCGCGATCCCAAGACGCTGCGCAAGTTTTATCGCGTCAGCGCGGACGATCGTCAGCAGATTCGTTTCTTCGTCAAGGGCGATCCATATACGCTATTCGGACTGATAGAAAGCGATATACACCTGATTGGTCTGGACGATCCGACGCAGCCGCTTTTCCTGGTGGGCACGGATTTGCTCGGGCGCGATATGCTTTCCCGCATCATCTATGGCGGTCAAATATCGCTGACGGTCGGGCTGATCGGCGTGTTCCTGAGCTTGATCCTGGGCATCTTGCTGGGGAGTGTATCCGGCTATTACGGCGGCTGGATCGATGTGGTCATTCAGCGGCTGATCGAAGTGCTGCGCTCGATCCCCACGATTCCGCTGTGGCTCACGCTGAGCGCCGCCTTGCCGCGGGATTTGACGCAGCTGCAGATGTATTTCGGCATCACCGTCATTTTGTCGTTCATCGGCTGGACCGAGGTGGCGCGGGTGGTGCGCGGCAAATTCATGTCGCTGCGCAACGAGGATTTTGTGCTGGCCGCGCGCACGATCGGCACACCGCGCTTCCGCATAATTTATCGGCATATGGTACCATCCTTCATCAGTCACTTGATCGCGGCGCTGACGCTGGCGCTGCCGATCATGATTCTCAGCGAAACTGCGTTGAGCTTTCTGGGCCTGGGTTTACGCCCGCCGACCATCAGCTGGGGCACTTTGCTCGATGGCACGCAGAATCTCACCGCCATCGCCATCACGCCCTGGCTGTTGATACCGGTCATGCCCATTATCTTCACCGTGCTCGCCTTCAACTTTGTCGGAGACGGGTTGCGCGATGCCGCGGATCCTTATGCGTGATTTAAGCGAAAGAATAGGATGACGTCAGCAAAGCCGTTGCTGGAGATCAAGAATCTCAAGATGCATTTTCCCATCAAGCGGGGCTTCATGGGTCGTACGGTGGGTCATGTCAAGGCGGTTGACGATGTCAGCTTGACCATCGGGGAAGGCGAAGTTGTCGGTTTGGTGGGCGAGAGCGGCTGTGGCAAGTCGACCGTGTCGCGTTGCATCGTCCGCGCCTACAAACCGACGGCGGGGCAGATCTTGCTCTATGACGCTGAGGGAAAGTCCGTGGATTTGGCGGCTATGCCGGAAGCCGACTTGCTGCCCTATCGCCGCGATATTCAGATGATCTTTCAAGATCCCTTCTCGTCGCTGAATCCGCGCATGACGCTGCGGCAGATCGTCGGCGAGCCGATGCGGAATTATCGCATCTGTCGGGGCAAGGAGTTGGATGACCGCGTGGCGTATCTGCTGGAATCGGTGGGCTTGCGGCCGGAGCACATGTCGCGCTATCCGCATGCTTTCAGCGGCGGTCAGCGGCAGCGCATCGGCATCGCCCGCGCCCTGGCGCTCAATCCGCGTTTGATCATCTGTGATGAGCCGGTGTCGGCGCTTGATGTATCGGTGCAAGCGCAGATACTGAATCTGCTGCGCGATTTGCAGGCGGAATTCGGCTACAGCTACCTTTTCATCGCGCATGATCTCAGCGTGGTGGATTATATGTGTGAACGGGTGGCGGTGATGTATGTGGGCAAGATCGTGGAGACTGCCGCCACGGAGACGTTGTTCAGCCAGCCCCAGCACCCGTATACGGCGGCGCTGCGCTCGGCCATCCCGGTATTGAATCCGCGCTTGCGGCAACTGCCGGTGCCCTTGGAAGGCGATGTGGCGGATCCCGCCAATACGCCTGCGGGGTGCGTCTTTCATCCACGCTGCCAATTCGCGCAGGATCGCTGCCGCCAGGAGCCGCCGCAGCTGAATGAGACCGCAAGCGAACACGAAGCGCGCTGCCACTATGCCGGCGAACTGGATTTTTCGCGGCTGGTGGAACCGGCGTCCATCAATTGACCGAGACTGACTATGGCGCCGTTATTGAAAGTACAGAATCTCAAAGTGCATTTTCACACCGACGAAGGCGTGGTGGAAGCGCTGCGCGATGTGTCGTTCGAGGTTGAGCGCGGGGAGACCGTCGCCATCGTGGGCGAAAGCGGCTGTGGCAAATCGGTGATGGCGCGCGCGATCCTGCGCATCGTGCCGTCGCCGGGACGCATCGTCGAGGGTCAAGTCACTTACGCGCGCGATGACGAGGCCATAGATTTGACCGCGCTCGATGCCAAGGGCGCCGCCATCCGCGATATCCGCGGCGCCGATATCGCCATGATTTTTCAGGAACCGATGGCGACCTTCAGCCCGGTGCATACTATCGGCAATCAGATCAACGAAGCGATCATGCTGCATCAAGGCATTGATCAAACGCGGGCGACGGCGCAAACGCTGGATATCCTGGATCGCGTCGGCATGCCGCGTCCGCCGCGCATCATTCATCGTTATCCGCATCAATTGAGCGGCGGGATGCTGCAGCGCGCGATGATCGCCATGGCGCTCTCCTGCCGACCGCAGCTGCTGATCGCGGACGAGCCGACGACGGCGCTGGATGTGACGACGCAAGCGCAGATCTTGCGGCTGCTCTATGATTTGCAGGGCGAATTCAATATGGCCATTCTTTTCATCACGCACGACCTGAGCGTGGTGTCGCAATTCGCCGATCGGGTGGTTGTGATGTACTTGGGCGAAGTGGTGGAATCGGCCGATGTCATTACCTTGTTTGAAGAGCCGAAACATCCGTATACCAAAGCGCTGCTGGATTCAATTCCGCAGACGGGCGCGGGCCGCGGGCAGCGGCTGCAATCGATATCCGGGACGATTCCCAATCCCTTGCATCGTCCGAGGGGCTGCTTGTTTCATCCGCGCTGCAGCAGCTTCCGGCCCGGCATCTGTGACCGGGTCGAGCCGCGGGAGATCGTGCTGGAGGCGGATCATCGCGCGCGCTGTGTGTTGTACGACGAGCGCTATGCGGAAGCGATTGCGCCCGGATAGCCCAATTTTAGGGACCTGACAGCCTCGATATTGTGGAAGGCAACAGCCGCTCGGCGGCAGCGAAAAGAACGGCCGCGCTCACACAAAATAACATATTCGCTCCTTGCATGCGCGAGGAGATTAACGAAGAAAGAGGAGCCAGATCAAGATGAGTGACCGATTGGAAGGAATCTTGCCGGTGGTACAGACGGCGTTTGGCGACGATGGCGCAATCGATCACGCGAGCATGGAGCGGCAGATAGAATTCTGCCTGCGGGCCGGCGTCAACGGGCTGGTTTACCCGGTGCTGGGCAGCGAATTCATGTTCCTGTCCGATAATGAACGCCGCGACCTGGTCGGATTCATCGTCAAATGCGCCGCCGGGCGGATTCCGATCATCGCTGGTGTGGCGGGACCATCCACAGCCATGGCGGTGGAGCACGCCGCGCACGCGCGCGACATCGGCGCCGACGCCGTGATAGCCATGCCGCCCTATATTTCCGTGGCGACGCCGGAACAGATCTTCGACTATTTCCGCGCCATCGCGGAGGCGGCGCAGCTGCCGGTGATCATTCAGCATTCGCCCAAGGGACCGGGCATGAATGTCGCCTTCCTCAAGCGCTTGTTGGCTGAAGTGGAGAATATCCACTATATCAAAGAAGAAATGGAGCCGAGCGCGCACAATATCAGCGAATTGGTGGAAGCCGAGATTCCCGGTTGCTGGGGCATCCACGGCGGCGGATTTTGTCGCTGGATGATGTCCGAGCTGGATCGCGGGGCGACCGGGTTCATGCCCTCGGTGGAAATTGTCGATATTCATGTGCGGATTTGGGAGGCATATCAATCCGGCAATGTGGATGGCGCGCGCGAAATCTTCAATCTGATTGCGCCGCTGATACTGCTCAACCTGAATTTGTTCTTGCCTGCGGTAAAGCAGGTGCTGGTTCGCCGCGGCATCTTGACCAGCGGTCGCATGCGCCAGCCCGGCATTCCGCCGCTAGACGAAGCCGATTGCCGCGAGATTGATGTGGCCTTGGCGGCCGTCAGTCACCTGTTCATCGACCACAGGATCTGAAGTAAACGAAAGTAAGTAGTGAGAATCCGCACGGGCGATTCGGTAAGTCGCCCTCCGCCCAATCATTCATTTGCGCGTGGGCGAGCCACTGGCTCACTCGTACAACAATAGTGTAGTGATACTATTGCATGACTCACTTGCACAAACATGAGGAGAGACGATGAAGATCACGGATGTCAAAGCCGTATCTGTCGACCTGCCGCGGCCACAGCCAAAGACCAAGCCCTGGCGCGATTCCTGGAGCAAGTACACGCCGATCGCCATGCCCATCAGCAAGTATCGCGACGAGTTTTATGGGCAGCCCGGATCGTATCCCGGCGTTGGCGGGGGCGCGGTTTGGGCGAAGGTCACGGCGGAAGACGGCAGCTGGGGATTGGGGCGCAGCTATTTTGGGCGTCCGACCGTCGCCGTCATCGACGACATTTATGCGCCGCTGCTCGTCGGTCGGGATTGCTTCGCCATTGAATACCTGAATGACTTGATGTGGCGGGCGACGCAGCGCGTGGGCTCGGCGGGTCATGCCGATGTCGCGCGCAGCGCGGTGGATCTGGCGCTATGGGATTTGAAGGGCAAATTGCTGGATCAGCCGGTGTATCGCTTGATCGGCGGACCGGCACGAGACTCCATTCCCTTGTACGCCACCGGCGACGATATCGATTGGGCGCAGGAATTGGGTTTTGAGCGCTTCAAGCTGACCAATCAGGCGCACTATGAAATAGGCATTGAAGGCCTCAATCTGATGGAAGAGAAAGTTGCTCGAACGCGCGACCAGATCGGCAACGACAAGGAGCTGATGATCAATCCGGTTATGGCCTACAGCTTGAGCTTCGCCGTGCAATTGGCCGAGCGTCTGCGTCCTTATCACCTGCGCTGGATGGAGGAGCCTTTCATCCCGCCCGATCTGGAAAGTCATATCGCATTGAAGCGCGCTGTGCCCTGGATGCCCATCGCCACGGGCGAAGATCATCACGGACGGCACGCTTTTCGTCAGTTGATTGAGCATCGCGCCATTGATGTGGCGCAGCCGGATATCAGCTGGTGCGGCGGCTTGAGCGAGGCGCTGAAGATCTATACGCTGGCGGAAGCGGCGGGCATCCCGACCATTTTGCACGGCGGCTGCAACTCGCCCTTCGGGCAGCATTTCTGTTTTGCCATGCCGGAATCGCCCTTCGCCGAATATTGGCTGGGCACGGATCCGGGGGTGCCGCTGGACGAGATGCGTCCCATACCCGGCATGGCAATGCCGGTCGATGGCCAACTCGTGCCCAACGATGCGCCCGGCTTCGGCATGGATATCGATGAAGACTGGATCTCGCCTTATAGCGGTCCGGCCGATATTGATGTCACCTTGCGCACCTATGGATAGGCAGGGCGCAGCCGACGATTTGGAGGCGTCTATGGCAGACCGAGCGCGGATAGCGGTTGTGGGCAGCGGCTGGTGGGCGACGGCGAATCACTTGCCGGCGTTGTCGGCGCGCGCGGATGTCGATGTGGCGGCGCTGTGTGATTTGGATGCGAGCAAAGCGCGCCAAGCCGCCGATCATTTCGGCGTCGAGAAGATCTACACCGACCTGGACTCCATGCTCCGCGAAGAGCGGCTGGATGGCGCTGTAGTCGCGACTTATCACGCGGCTCATTATCCGGCCGCGCGGCGCTGTCTGGAGGCGGGATTAAACACATTCATCGAAAAGCCGATGACTTTGGATGCGCGGGAAGCGCGCCAACTGGTGGAATTGGCGGAGCGGCAGGGCGCGCAAATTGTCATGGGCTACAACCACAATCATCGCCTCACGACGCTGCGCGCGCGCGAATGCCTGGAGAGCGGCGAACTGGGCGCGGCGCGCTATGTATCGGCGCAGTTCTCGCGGCCGGTATCGCAGTTGCTGGCGGGCATCGACAAGGTGCAGATTCCCGCGCTGCATTCGCCGGGCGATGTCTACGGCGATCCGCGGCGCTCGGGCGGCGGGCACGGTCAATTGCAGCTGACCCATCTGGCGGGCATGGTCTTCTTCACCACGGGCTTGCGCGTCAAACGCGTGGGCGCGCGCATGGCCAATCACGGACTGGCGGTTGATGTATCGGTCGCCTGCCATGTCGAATACGATAACGGCGCTTTGGGCACATTTGGCGGCACCGGTCATGTGAGCGGCGGGAGCCAAAGCACGCGACTGACGGTATTCTGCGACAAGGGCTGGCTGGATCTCGATGACACCGAAGGCGTGCTGCAGGTCTGGCGAGAGGGTGCAGAGCCGGAAACGCTGGACGAGCGCCTGGAAGCCGCTGCGGCGGAATCAGGCTACCCGTATGGACCCATCAACAACCTCGCCGATGTCATCTTGGGAAAGGCGGAGAATCTTTGCTCGGGCGTGATCGGTTGGCGGGCGGTGGAGCTATTGGATGCCGCCTATCAATCAGCGGCCCGGGACGGCGCGGCGGTCGCGCTGGCGGAGCTTTATCAGGAGGAGAGGGCATGATTTACGATGCGCATTGCCACGTCTGGGAACTCTGGCCTCATTTGCCGGAAGTGCCCGATAGCGAGACGCGCGGCACAATGGATCAGCTGATCTTCGAGATGGATCGCAACGGCGTGGACAAAGCGCTGATCGTTTGCGCCGAAATCAACAACAATTCAAATAACAACCAGTACGCCTTTGACCGCGCGCGAGACTATCCCGATCGCGTCAGATTGGCGGTCGATGTCGACAGTCGCTGGAAAAGCAGCCATCATCAGGAGGGCGCGGCTGAACGCCTGGAAACGGCGATCGAGCGCTGGAATCCGGTCGCTATCTCCCATTATCTGAGCGATGAAGCCGATGACGGCGCCTGGCTGCATTCGGCGGAGGGGCGCAAATTCATTGAAGTCATGCGCGAACATGGGCTGATTTTCAGCATTCATTGCCTGCCGCAGCATCAAGCCGACCTGCGCAAGATGGCGCAGGATTTCCCGGGGCTGACGATACTAATTCATCACATGGGACAAGCATCGGTCTTGGCGCCCGAGGCGCTGGCCGAGGTGATGGCGACGGCCGTACACGACAATGTTCACGTCAAGGTGTCGGGCTTCTATTGTTGCACGGCGCAGCCCAAGTGGGATTTCCCGCTGGCCGATGCCCAATCCATCTTGCGCATGTTATACCAGCGCTACGGCGGATCGCGCCTGGTATGGGGATCGGATTTCCCGGTCTGCCGGCGCAATATGACCTATCAGCAGACGCTGGAAATCGTGCGGCATCATTGCCGATTCATTCCGGCGGCTGATATGGACAAGCTGATGGGCGACAATCTTGCGGCGCTGATTAAGGGCTGACGCAGGGTCCGAGAACCATTGAGCGCGTGAGGAGACGGATGTGAATCGATTGCGGGATAAAGTGGCGATAGTCACCGGCGCGGGCAGCGGGCTGGGGGAAGCGACGGCCAAATTGTTCGCGGACGAAGGCGCGAAGGTGGTGGCGGCTGACATCAATTACCAGAGCGCGCAGGCGACAGCCGCCGCAATCGTCGCTGCGGGCGGGCGAGCCATCGCCACGCACACGGATGTGGGCGCAGCCGCTGATTGCGAGAAGATGGTAGCAGCGACCGTGGAGCGATTTGGAACCGTCGACATCTTGGTGAACAATGCCGGCATTTTGACGATGGGCACGGCGCTGACGTTGACCGAAGCGCAATGGGATCGGATGCACGCCGTCAATCTCAAGGGCGCGTTCTTGTGTTCGAAATTTGTCATTCCCCACATGCAAGCGGCCGGCGGCGGCAGCATCGTTTGCATCTCGTCCATTTCTGGCGTCATTGGCCAGCGCCAAATGATTGGCTATAACGCGACCAAACATGCGGTTATCGGTCTGGTTCGCTGCCTGGCGCTGGACTTCGCCGATGACAATATACGCGTCAATGCGGTCTGCCCCGGCACCATCGATACGCCGCTCCTGGCGAATGTTTCCGCGGAAGATTTGGAGCTGTCTCTCGCCAATACCATGATGAAACGGGCGGCTGATCCGCGGGAGGTGGCGCAAACCGTGCTGCATCTGGCGAGCGATGAAGCCTCGTTCACCACCGGCGCGCTGTTCCTGGTCGATGGCGGCCAGACCGCGATGTAGCGTTTTCCATGAGCACAAACAGTCAGCTGCGGGAGTAGGAAATGGGCGAGGACAGCGTCGGCGTCGGCATTATTGGGGCGGGCGCCATCGGTCGCGTGCATGCCGAGAATCTGGCCAAGCGAACTATAGGCGCGCGGGTGGCGGCGGTTATGGATGTGGATACAGAGCGGGCCGAGGCGGTTGCGGCGGCATCAGGCGCGGGGCGGGTCTACGCTGACGCCATGGCATTGATCGGGGATCCCGAGATTGACGCGGTGCTGATCGCTTCGCCGGACGCTACCCATGCCGAATTCACGCTGGCCTGCATCGGCGCGGGCAAACCTGTGCTTTGCGAGAAACCGCTGGCGACGACTGCCGCCGATGCCGAGCGCGTGCTGCGAGCGGAGGTCGCGGCCGGGCGGCGGTTGCTGCAGGTCGGCTTCATGCGCGAGTATGATCCCGCGCACAAAGATGTGCTCGCGGTCCTGGACAGCGGCGCGATCGGCAAGGCGCTGCGCTTTCGCGGCGCGCATATCAATCCGCGCTATGGCGATGACTTGACGGTTGAGGATGCCATTGTCAATTCGATCATTCACGATATTCACTCGGCGCGATTCATGATGGGCGCGGAGATAAGCGGCGCGCATGTGAGCTGGGTAGCGGCCAATCCGCGCGATCCCCAATCGTGCCGACTGGCGGATGTCCATCTCAAGTTTGAAAATGGGGCGATCGGCGCCTTGGAATATAATGGCGATTCCGGATACGGCTATGAAGTGCTGGTCGAAATCACCGGCGAGACCGGCGTCGCTTGCACCCTGCCGAATTCCAGCCCTAGCGTGCGCAATGCGGCTGGCGCGTCGCAGGCGATCACGCCGAGTTGGCCGCAGCGTTTCCAGCGGGCATATGTCGACGAAGTCCAGGACTGGATTCGCTCGATTATGGCCAACGAGGCGACTGGTCCTTCAGCCTGGGATGGATATATGTCGCTGGTGGTTGCCGATGCTTGCGTAAGGTCTACCGAGACCGGCTTGCCCGTTGAGATTCCCCGAATTGAGCGGCCCGCGCTCTACGCGTAGATCAGCGCGTTCATTCAGATCCGCCAAAACGTGGCTTCGATGAAGCGCTCGCCATCGCCATCTGGCCGATCGTTGACGTAGTAGACGGCCACGACAGCGCCATCGTCACGCGCGACCGCTCGCACATATCCCATGTCACCGTTGGCGCCGCCGGCGCGCAGCGCGATCTCGTCGCTCCAGGATGCGCCGTTGTCTTCGCTGATTCGCGCGCAGATGCGGTAGGGATAATCGCGGTTTCCATAGATCAGAGCGATGCGGCCGTCGCACAAGCGCAGCAAGCAGGGTGGATTGCCGCTGTGTCCCGCTTGATTGAATTCGGCCGGCTTATTGAGATAACGCCACGATTGCCCCTCGTCATCGGATGCGTAGAGATCGATCCAGCTGCGGCCAGTGGCGCCGTGGCGGCAGCGGCGCGCGCAAATGACGCGCCCGGATGGCAACTGCAGGCTGGCCGGCATGATGGCGAAATCGCCGGCGTCGGCCGGTTCCTCGCCGATGTCGGCTAGCAACTCAAATGACCGTCCGCCGTCGTCCGTTCGCGCGCAGATGATTTTTCCTTCGTGGCCATCGGCTTTATTGGCGGTCAGGCAGAGCAGGGCGGAGCGGTCGTTGAGAATGAGATAGTCAGTGCGCGCCGCGATGCCGGTTTGCCCGAACATCGGCAGCTGAAAGGGACCCAGCCAGGAGCGGCAGCGATCGTAAGAGGCGTAGAAAAAGGAACGCGCGCCTCGCGCCAAGCCGGTGCGCGCCGCCATCAGCGCGAAATCCGGATGCGAGAAATCAAGCGGTTGCGTGGGAATTGACGGCGGCAAATCATCGAGGACTTCCGAGAGCCGCAGACCGGCCTGCATATGCTCATCGGCGGAGAGACCGCGATTGCCGGGCCGAGCGCCGTTGAAGTCTTCGAGCCGCCAGCTTTCGCCGCCATCGAGACTGCGCGCCTGGACGTTTTGGAATGGCAAGCGCTTGTCCAGCGCGTGGCCGCGATCGACCGTCCGGTGATAACCGAGCGTGAAGCCGACTACCAGCTCGTCTTGCCAGCGCCAGATGCCATAGTTGGCGGGCCAGCCGGCGAATCGGCCGGGTTCGCGATAGACGGTGATCTGCCGCAAATGTCAACGCTCCAGATGGCACATCATCTGGCGAATCTCGCCGAGATGATAGGCGCTATGCACGATGATGCCCAGCATTGACGACAGCTCCGTGATGCCGTCCCAGCTATCGGCGTCATCGAGATGGCTCTTGATGCGCTGGTAATCGGCTTTGAGCTCGGCGATCATGTCGGCCCATTGGGCATCGTCCACGGCGCTGATTTCCGCCCAGATCCGCTCCCAGTTGACGTAACTCAGGTCGCGGCCGAACATGCGATCTTCCAGGACGCCCAGGTAATAGTGCAGGTGGGCGATGTGGGCGGCGATGGTGGCGCAATTGCCCATGGGCTGCGAGGCTTGGCTGGCGCTGATTTGGGCGAGGGTTTCGAAGAGCGCTGTGCCTTTGTCCAGGTAGGCGCCGTGTACGCTCTCGAAGGTTTCTTCCAGGAGGAAGCGGAAGCCGGTCGCGACTTCGCTGGCGGGGATTTGGTTGGGCATGGCTTCTCCAAGCGTATGGATTCGTTTGATGTGCGGAATGATAGCAGTTAACAAAGGCGCGGCATAGCGAAGGGGCTTGGGCGTGGACGGCGGCTTCTATTATAATCTTGATGTCGGCGCAAGATTCCCTTCATATTTGCCGCCTATCGTATGGACGGATGCAAAAAGTGAAAGGCCAGAGCGAAATGATGGAGAAAGTCGTGAAATCCGAGCAAGAATGGCGCCAGCAGCTCAGCCCGGAGCAATACGCGGTGCTGCGCCAGCAAGCCACGGAGCGTCCCTTCGCCGGCAAATATGTCAACTCCAAAGCGCAAGGCATGTACAACTGCGCGGCCTGCGGGCAAGAGCTGTTCTCGTCATCGACCAAGTACAATTCGTTCAGTGGCTGGCCCAGCTTTTGGGATGTGGTTGACGAGGGCAATGTCGGTTTGCGGGAGGACAACAGCCACGGGATGCGGCGAGTCGAGGTCGTCTGCAACCGCTGCGATTCGCACCTTGGTCACGTCTTTGATGATGGTCCGCGCGACAAGACCGGTTTGCGTTATTGCATCAATTCTTGCGCGCTCGATCTTCGGGAAGACGCGCCCCCATCCCCCAGCCCCTTCCCCCAGAACGAGGGAAGGGGAGCTAAGCGTTAGCCAAGCGGAATATGCAGCGAAAGCCCTTCCGTCTTCGTTGGGGTACTCAGGGTGAGCGACATGGATGCGAAACTGGAACGCCGTGAGCGCTACAAGGTCTCGCGGCGCATCCCCACCCGCTGGCGCGACAACGATGTCTATCATCACATCAACAACGTCATCTACTACGAATTCTTCGATACGGTTATCAACGGCTACTTGATGGAAGCGGGCGGGCTCGATTTCGGCGCGGGCGAGTCGGTCGGTTTCGCGGTTGAGACGCATTGTCAGTTCCTCAAGCCGATAAGTTTTCCCGAGGTCGTCGATGCTTGTTTGCGGGTGGGGAAGCTGGGCAATTCCAGCGTGCGTTACGAGATCGGCATCTTCAAGGCGGGGGACGAGGAGCCGGCGGCGGTCGGCTATTTTGTGCATGTCTTTGTGGATCGCGTGACGCGGCAGCCGATGCGGATCAGCGGGCGGCTGCGCGCGGCGATGGAGGCGCTTCGGCCCTAATGCACGCCAAGGTAGCCCTTGATGGTTTCTTCGTCTTCGAGGCAAGCTTGGGCGCTGCCGTCGAACATCAGCCGGCCCTCGCGCAGGACAAAGGCGTAATCGCAGTGCTGCAGGATGCGGCGCGCGTTCTGTTCGACCACGATTAGCGTGATGCCTTGCTGGCTCAATTCCTTCAGGATATTGAAGACATCGGTCGCGATGGCTGGCGCCAGACCGGCGCTCGGTTCGTCCAGCAGCATGATCGTCGGGCGGCTGAGCCAGGCGATGGCGATGGCCAGCATCCGATGTTCGCCGCCGCTGAGCTGCCCGGCCTTTTGAGGCTTGCGGCGCCCCAGAATGGGAAATAGCTCGAACAGCTCGTTCAGGGCGTTTTCGCGCTGGTCTCGTGGCAGGATGCGTACGCCCAGCTGCAGATTTTCCAACACGCTCAATTCGGTGAAGATGTTCTCGCGCTGCGGGACGTAGGCGATGCCGAGCTTGGAAATTGCTTCCGTCTGCATCCCGATCAGTTCGCGCGTGCGCAATGTAATCGAGCCGCTGAAGATGGTATTGAGGCCCATGATCGCCTTCATGAGCGTGGACTTGCCGGAGCCGTTGGGACCGAGCACGGCGGAGAATTGCTCGGCGGCGAAGGCCAGGCTGAGGTCTTGCAGGATCTCGAGTTTGCCGTAGCCGGCGGTGAGATGGTCGACGGTGATCAAGCGCAACCCCCCTCTAAATCTCCCCCCATCGCGATGGGGGGAGACTTTATCGCCTCGGTGTCATGCGTCCAAAGAATACCTCTCCGCCTCCCTGATGCTTCGAATGCTTCACCATAGAGATGGAGAAGGGGGTCGGGGGGAGAGGTTGGCCGCTCAATCCCCAAAATAGACCTCGCGCACGGTTTCGTTTGACGCGATGTCGTCGGCGCTGCCATGCGCCAGCAAGTTGCCGAGGTGCATGACATAGACGCTATCGACGAAGTCGAAGAGGATTTCCAGACGGTGCTCGACGATGAGGAAGGTTATGCCGTGCTGCTGGCGCAACCTGCTGATCTCTTCAAAGATCTCGTACGCCAGGTTGGGCGCGACTCCAGCCGTCGGTTCGTCCAGCAGCAGCAGTTTGGGACTGCCCATCAGGGAGCGGCCCATTTCCAGCAGCTTCATCTGGCCGCCGGATAGATCCGATGCCAGGCTATCGTAGTGGCCCAGCAACTGCACTTGTTCCAATACACCGGCGGCGGCGCGCGCGTTCTCCGCTTCTTGTTTCTGCCAGAAGCGCCGCCAGGGCGCGTACCAGGGATGCTCGCCGCGCTGGGATTTGACCGGCAGCAGCGCGTTATCGAGAGTGGTCATCTTCAGATAGAGCGATGGATCTTGATAGCCGCGGGCGATTCCGCGCTGGAAGACCTGATCGGCGGAGAGGCCGCTGATCTCGTCGCCATCGAAAATGATGCGCCCGGCCGTGCGCTCGGCGCTGCCGGCGATCAGATTGAGCAGCGTGCTCTTGCCGGAGCCGTTGGGACCGATCAAGCCGACGATGGCCCCGGTCGCGACTTCCAGAGAGACATCGTCCACCGCTCGCAAGCCGCCGAAATCTTTGCGCAGGTTGAAGAGCTGCAACAGCGGCATCAGATTGTCTTTCCGGGCGTCAGTCGTTTGGCGGTCTCGTGCGCAATCGTGGTCAAGCGCGATTCCGGCAGCAATCCAGCCGGTCGATAGCGCAGCATCAGCAGCAGGATGATGCCAAAGGCGATGAAGCGCACGTAGTTGAATTCGATGGGCGAACCGCTCATGTTCAAGGCGATGGCCGCCACTTGCGTGACGCGATCCATAATGGCGATCAGCGCCGCCCCGAGCAGCGCGCCGCGATTGTTGCCGATGCCGCCCAGCACCACCATCACCCAGACATCGAGTGTCAAGGTGACGACATAGTCGTTGGTGTTGACAAAGCCGGTGTTGAGCGCGAAGAGCACGCCGCCGATTGCGGCGATGGCGGAACCGATGAGCATGATCTGCGCCCGCGCCAGCGAGATGCCTTTGCCCAAGCCCCGCGTCACCTCTTCGTTTTCGCGCAAGCCCTTGAGCATGCGGCCATAAGGCGAATGCGTCAGACGCTGGCTGTAGAGATAAGCGATCAATGCCAAGGCCAGCGCCAACAGCATGAAGAGGATCGAGCTCATTTGGACGTCGTCCAGAAAATAGAAGGGCTGCGCCACGCTGGAGATGCCGTTGTGCGAGCAAATGAGGTCATCGGCGCCGCGGACGACGATGCGCACGGTTTCGCCGCCGACCAGCAGCACCAGCGCCAGGAACCACTCCTCTTTGAGTCGCAGCGTGACATAAGAAACCGCAAATCCGACCGCGCCCGACAGGATCGCCGCGATCACGAGCGTCAGGGCAAGGTTGATGAATCCGGCCACGGGCTGCGTCGCCATGATCTCCGAACGCAACTGAAGCGCTTGGCCCATGGTCGGCCCGCAGGGGTGCACGCTTTCCATGCCCGCCAGCAGCGGCAGCAGGCGCGTGTAGGTGACGCCGGCGACATAAGCGCCAATCGAGACAAACAAGGCTTGACCGAAGTTGGGAACGCCGGCGACGCCGTATTCCAGATTGAGGCTGATCGACATCAGGGCGTAAATGCCGAAGAGGGTCAGCACCGAGATGGCGGTAGCGCCGAGATCGATATTGATCATCGCCCGAGTTCCCCGGCGCGCTTCAGCAGTTGTGTGAGGCCCTGCGGGCGGATTAGCAGCACCGCAATGATGATGATGAAGGGAATCGCCGGCTTGTAGGCGAGGTCGACGCCGTAGCTGAAGTTCAGGAATAGCATGATGGTATTTTCTGAAAAGGCGACCACATAGGCGCCCAGAATCGTGCCGGGAAAGCTGGAGAGCCCGCCCAGGATAGCGGCGGCGAATACGGAGATGATGGCGGCCCAGCCCATGAGCGGGCTTACGGCTGACTGCAATCCCCAGAGCGCCCCGGCCACGCCGGCCATGCCGCCGACCAGCAGCCAGGTGTAATTTTTGACGCGTTCCACCGGAATGCCGATCACCCGCGCCAGAATGGTATTGTTGGCCAGCGCGCGCATCTCTCGGCCCAGTGCTGTGCGGTTAATCAGCAGCGTCAGCAGGATCACCAGCACGATGCTGGTCGGCGCCACCCAGGCGAAGAGATTGGTCAGGATCAGCGAGCCTGTGCGAAACAGGATTTGCAGCGGAATGGCGATGCGCAGATCGAAAATGTTGAAGTAATCGGCGATGGTGAACAAGATATAGCGGATGATCAAACCGACGGCGAATGAGGCCAGAATCAGGGTGTAAAGTGAGACGTTCTGTCGCTCCAGCGGTTTGAAGACGATCAGATGACTGACCACTGCGGTCAATGCTCCGACCAGGAAGGCGACGGCAATGATAATCAAGGGATTCAACACACCCGCGAGGGAGATGATGAGGGCGGCGTAGGCGCCGGCGGTCACATACTCGGCGTGGGCGAAGTTGGGCAGTTTGATCACGCTGAAGGTCAAGGTGAGGCCGAGCGCCATCAAGGCGTAGAGGCTGCCGATCTGGATGGTATTGACTAGCGAGGTCACCAAGAGTGAGGATGGCATGCGCTCCCTCGACTGCGAGTGTGCGGCGCTCTAACGCGATAACGGCATAAATCCCTCCCCGGACATTGGGGGGAGGGATTATGAGTTGCTGGTGTTCAAGTCCTTACGACCACCGGATTAGTTATAGGTGATCGTATCGGTATTGCCGTTGTAGGAGCCGATCACCTCGAAGGCGGTGCCGTCGTCCGACACTTTGCGGATGCCGTAACTGGCGATGGCCTGGTCGCCGTTGTCGTCGAGATAGGCTTGCACGGTCGTGCCGATGTAGTGGTTGCTGATGAACGGCAGCATGGATTTGACGGCTGCGCCATCATTGCCGGCCGCGAGCATCGTCAGCATGGCGATATTCGCCGCGTCAAAGGCGTAGTTGGTGAAGATGCCCGGTTCCTTATCGAACATGGCGACGAAATCGGCATTGAAGATCGGCGTCAGCGGGGTGGAAGCGGCCGATTGAGAGACGGTGACAAAGTTGGCGTTGATCAAGGTTTGGGCATGCCCGGGGTCTTCCAGCATTTCCAGCGTCGTCATGGCTTCGTTGCCCATCCACTGTACTGTCGTCAGGATGGGATCAACCTGCGCGACCTGCACAAAAGCCTGCGCGGCGCCAGGGAAGCAGACGCAGAAAAAGCCGGCGTTGTCGCCAAACCCGGCGAGGGCGGCGCTAACGGCGGCGGCTTCGGTGGAGAGTTCGGTGGATTGCGGCGCGTAGCCAAACGAGGCGACTTCGCCACCGCCGCCGGCTTGGAAATTGGCGATGAATTGTTCGTTCATACCGTTGCCGAAGGGATCATCCACATGCAGCACAACCATGTTCTCGTGGCCGCGCTCGAGGGCGATGGTGGCGAAGGCTTTGGATGAGAAGGTGTCCGGCGGGTAGATGACGCGGTAGATATTGTCACCCGGGATCGATGCCGCGGGACCACTCGAAGCCATGGCCACAATGACGATGCCGTTTTCGTCGGCGAATTGCTTGGCGCCGAGCACTTCATCGGTGGTCAAGGGTCCGACTACAACCTGCGCGCCGGTGGTCTGGGCGATGGTTTGAAGCGCGCGGGCGGCGCCTTCCGGCGTTTGTTCAGTATCGGCGCTGGCGGTATCGAAGCGGATGTTGGAGCCGGCCGCTTCCAGTTCGGCATTCATCTGTGAGACGGCGAGCAGGATTCCGCGCTCGAAGTCTTGGCCGAAGCTGCCAAAAGAGCCGGTGAAGGGCAAAGGAATCCCGAGCACGTAAGTTTCGATATCGTCTTGGGCCTGGATGCCCGCTCCCAACAGAGAGAGCATGACGAGCAGGAGCGATATAGAGACGAGTTTCTTGATCATTTTGTTTGACCTTTCAAATGGTAACAAGGCAATACCGCAGGTGCAGTAGGTGCAAGTATAGCGGCTATTGGGCGACATTTCAAAAGTCGAAGCGCCGAAGTTCTACCCCTCTCCCCGACCCCCTCCCCATAGCAATGGAGAGGGGGAGCTAGAATCACGCGAGCACGCAGTCTAGATCGTAGAATCGCTTCGCTTTGAGGGCAAGACAGGCGCAATTGGGTACAGATTGAGTAACTCACGACCGAGGCCAGGCGGGCGACCTGATAGGTCGCCCCTACATTGCTTTCTGCGCAGGCGGGCGATTCACGGAATAGCGCCGGTTCGGAATGCCCTGCCTAGCACGAATTCGCTCAATTCGCCAGGAAGGGCTTCAATGCCGGGATGACTTGCTTGCCGATGAGGTGAATGCCTTTGGCCGCATCCGCGACCCCGTGCGGCGTGCCCAGCTCAATGCGGAAGGCGCCGGCGTCGTAGAGGCGTTCGCACTGGGCGATGATATCGCGCGGCGCGCCGGCGAACATGAAGCGGTCGAGAATGTCGTCGGGAATGAGCCGCGCCGCCTGGTAGGTATCGCCGGCGTTCACGTGCGTCTGCACCCTTGTCATAAGCTCGGGATCGATTTGCAGCGTCGGATCTAGTTCCGAGACGATTGGCATATAAAGCGAGACGGCTTTGCGCGCCATCCAGCGCGCCGCCTCGCGATTGTCGTCGACCACCGAGACGGCGCCGATGACGATATTGACGCTGCCGCTGGCGCGGCCAGCCCGCGCCTCGCCGGCGGCGATGTAGTCGGCGATGACCGGAATCACGTCCGGGTTGGCCGAGCCGCCGATCTTGACTTCGTCAGCGAGCTCGCCGGCCAGCGCCGCCAGGTTTTTCCCCCAGGTACCGATTTGCAGCGGTATATCGGTAGCGGGCAGGGGATAGGGGGCGCGCACATGTTCGGCGATTTGGAATACGCGGCCGGCATGCGAGACTGATTCGCCGCGCAGCGCCTTGCGAATGATGGCAATGGATTCACGAATGGCGGTAATCGGCGGCTCGAGTTCCACAATGCCGTGGTCGGCCAGCCAGCCCCCGCGCACCAAGCCGATGTATACGCCGCCTGCGGCGAGATCGGCGAGTAGCGCGGTCTGCGCGGCGATATCGAGCGGATGCATGCGCGACGGCGGTATTCCCGATGGACCGATTCGGGCGCGTTGAATATGCGGCGCCATCAACAGCAAAGCGGCGTAGCTGGGATGATAAGGCGCGTCGCAATAGACGCTGACCGCATCGAACGGGTACTGGTTCACCAGCTTGGCCAAGTCGATATAGGTTTGGGCGCGCTTGTCCGTTTGAAAAGCGATGCTCAGTTCACGTTTCGCCATCGGTAACCTTTCGGCGTCTGCCGTTCAATGTGCGGTTGTCGGGTCCCACGGAAGCATGGCGACAATGATAGGGCGGGGCTAAGCCGATTGCCAGATTTTGTTTGAGATGAAGCTGGGTTTGCGTTATGATGATAAGTGATTGCGCAGTTCTGAAGTTGTTCGGGAACTAGTGAGATTATGAGCCAAAATGACTTAAAGCCAGATGGCGCGCTGGAAGAATTGAAGGCGGAGCGGAAGCGCCTGGCCACGGCCCGGGGCTTGCTGACGAGAGAACGCAACAAGCTGGCCAGCGAGCGCGAGCATTTGCAGGCCTTGGCTGATGATATTGCGCAGCAGCGAGCGGAACTGACCGATGAGCTTCAACTGGTTGAGACCGCGCTGGCGAATCTGCAGGCGCGGAAGGCGGAAATCGCCAGCCTGAAAGCGCGGGTGGAATCCGCGGAAGCTGAGTTGGCGAGCGCGTATGCCGAGCTCGAGTCGCTGCGCGACCAGGTGACGACGATCGAGAGGAAAGTCGCCAAGCGGGTCGCGAAAAGGCTGATGAAGAAGCTGGCCAAATCAAGCGGCAAGAAAACCGCGAAGCTTGGAAAGAAAAAGCTGCTCAAAGTGCTGGACGAATTGGCGGCGGATGCCAAATCGCGGCGCTCCCCCATCAGCGGCGAGTAAGCTGCTATTGCACGCGCCAGGTATGGTTCACGCGAAGATGCTCAGCGGCATGTGCATGGCGACGATCCAATTGGGCGCGTCCACGATTTCGGCAATCTTGAGATCTCCCGCGGCGCTGCAGAGACAATAAGCCTGGCTCTCGCTTAGGTCGCGATTCTTCACCAACCATTCGATCATATAACGCACGGCATTCTTGGCGTTTTCAAAGAGATCGGGTCCGTGCGCGGTGGTGATGTGGTAGCCCTGGCTGTCGGTCACCGTCATCGGGCTGGGCCGGCGGATTTGCAATTCCCTGATCGGGAGGTCTTTGCGGATATTGAAGCGCATGGTGACGGTCATCGGGGATTCGATGGCGGTGCCACAGACTTCGCCTTGTCCCTGCGCGCTATGGCAGTCGCCGGTCGAGAAGAGCGCGCCGTCCGCCAGCACGGGCAGCCAGAAGGTCGAGCCGATGACCAGATCGCGGACATCGACATTGCCGCCGTTGAAGCGCGGCGGGATAGTATCGAGGCGTCCGCTTTCCGCTGGGGCCACGCCGACGCATCCGGGGAAGGGCTCGAAGGGCAGCCGGATGCCGTTCAGGCCGAAGTCGCAGGTATCTCCGTCGAGCGCCCAATGATGGATATAGGCGAAGTCGAAATCTTCCTGCAGCAGGCCGAAGCCGGGAATATGACCGGTCCAGCCCCAGCCTTTGTGCCGCATATCGAGGATCTCAACTTCGAGCGTGTCGCCGGCAGCCGCGCCGTTGATATGTATGGAACCGGTCAGCGCATGGACTTTGCCGAAATCGAGCGCCGCCAGATCATCGGCGTTTGAATCGGGAGTCATTTGTCCCACCGGCTCGGCGCATTCGATGACGACGGTATCGCCCGGATCAATCGACAGGCGCGGCGTCACCGAATTATCCCAAAATGGTTGGGTGATGCTGTCGTCCAGATAGTGTTCGGCCATTTGTGATTCCTTCCCTTCTGCAGTTGATTGATGTAACGCTGATTTTACAAGGCGCGGCGCGCTCAGGAAAAGCGCGGGATGACATCGCGGCCGATGGCGGCAATGGCGGCCGGAATGTCGGGTCCCAGCGGCGGACCGAAGCTCAGGTGCCGCACGCCCAATTCTACCAGGGACTCCAGGCGTTCGATGAGGGCGTCTGTCGTGCCGGCGATGCCGATGCGCAGCATTTTGGCGTTGACCATATCCCGCGCTTTGTCGACATCGCCTTCGATGTGCCAGGCGCGCCGAATGGGCTCGAAGTCTTCCCGCGTCAGTTCCAGCTGCTCTAATATCGTCGGACTCATGGCGTGGCCGTAATAAGCGATTTTATCGGCCAGGACCGCGTTGGCCGCGGCTTGATCGGCCGAAATCGAACACCAGATGCAAGCCGCCAGGTCGATATCATCGAGCGAGCGACCGGCGCGTGTCAGGCCGGCCTGGACATGGGGCAGGATGTTCTGGAAGTGCTCGGGCGGGAAGAGCAGCGGCAAGCCGCCATCGGCAAGTTCGCCGATGCTTTCCAGCATCTTCGGGCTCATTGCGCCGAGATAAATCGGCACGCGCCGCTGCGACTCGAAGCGCAGCCAGGCTTCGTCCGTCCAGCGCAGGGCTTTGTCATCGGTCGCGGCGTTCTCGTTCCTCGTGAGCTTGTTGATGGCGACAATCGATTCGCGGACTAATGTGCGCGGATAGCGGAAGTCGATGCCCAGCCAACCCATGAAGTCTTCAGCGCCGGCGGAGATGCCCAGGTTGAAGCGCCCGCCGGAAAGCTCGTCCAGGGTGGCCGCGAACATGGCGATTTCGGCGGGGTTGATGGTGTAGGGATTGAGAATGCAGGTACCGATCTCGATGCGCTCGGTGGCCATCGCCACTGCGGATAATATGACCGGCGCGCTGCGCAAGAAGAGATCGTTGCTCACCCAGAATTGATCGAAGCCGGCGCGTTCAGCAGCCTGGGCATAGGCGATATAGTCGGATACGGGAAGATCATTGTTGAAGCGCAGGCTGAACTTCATGATCAAGCGCCGGCGATTACAGCTTCGGCTTCGATTTCCACCAGATAGCCGTCGCCGACCAGCGCCTGCACATACAGCAGGGTATTGGCCGGGCGGATGTCCGCGAAGTACTTGCCGTGCATGGCCGCGACGGCTTCCCAATCGGCGCCGGGGACCAGGTAGACGCGCGTGCGCACGACATCGCTCAATTCAGCGCCGGCTTGCTGCAGCGCTTTTTCGATTTTCTTGATGATGAATTCGGTCTGGGCGCCGCTGTCGCCGATGCCGACCACCTCAGTCGCGCCGTCGGTGGCAGTGGTGCCGGAGACGTGCACGAGATTGCCCAGCCGCACGGCGCGCGAGTACCCGGCGATCGCTTCGTATGCTGTGCCTGATGAGATGTTTTGGCGTTTCATCACTCCTCCGTAGTTTTCGCGAGCGCGAGAACGTCTTCAGCGCAGCCCCAGGAGAGCGTGTAGCCGACTGATCCGTGGCCATAGTTGTGTATCACGCGGCAGGATTCCGAAAGTTGTTCCGCTTCCAGACGGACCTGGTCGCGCCCCGGGCGCAATCCCACAAATTGACGCAGGGCGCGCGCCTGGGCGATGCCGGGTTCGATCTTGGATGTGCGCGCGATGATATCGGCGGAGTCGTCGGCGTCGAGTTGGCGATTCCAATCGTCATCCCGCTTGATGCCGCCAATGAGCACGCCGTCGCTGCGGGGGAAGATATGATCCACCCGCTCGTGATTCATGTAACCGAGGGTGATATTGGGCGCGTCGATCAGCATGGTTTGCCCGCGCATGGGATAGACACGCGGATCGCGCGCCAGCTCCCGCGCCCCGACGCCGGAGCAATTGATCAGAAGCGACGCCTCAGCTTGAAGCGCCGCCAGCGACGAGACGTCGCGCTGTTCCAGTGTGCCACCGCCGGCGAGGAATTGATCGCGCAGATATGCCAAATACAGCGGCGGCGCGACCATCGGCACATCCATCACGTAGCCGTCAACCAGGCCGGGTTGCAGGTCTTGCGCCGAGATTCGCTCGAAGAAAGGCAGTAGATCGCGATACCAGGGATCGGCGACGGAGTGGGCATAGACCTCGCGCATGCGCTGCAGAGTGACACCGCTGGCCGGTTCTGCGGCGAGCTTGAAGAAATGCTGCAGGGTGACTGCCGCCCATGATCGGCTTTGGCCTTCGAGTTCCGAGCCGGACCAGGCGGCGCCCGCCGCGACCGATGTGGTCTGGAGCGGCAGTTCACGGGTGAGAATCTGCACGCGATAACCGGCGCGCTGCAGGATGAGAGCGCTGGATAAACCGATGACACCGCTGCCAATCACTGTGGCTGCTGGCATGGCATACTCCCTTGCCGTTTGAAAACCGAGACCAATAAGCGCATCTGACGCTGGGCGCATTGTAGCACAGGGGCGCGGGTCGAGCGACACAGGCGCTTGAGTTCAACGGCGCAAGTTATATCGTTCGATAACGGTTTCAGGACTCAGGGTTTAAGGGATGGGCAAATGTCGCTATGGTATAGGCACAAGATGCCATTGACCCAGTTGTTGCGCGCTCACTTGTAATCGAATCCGGAATCTACGTGCAGAAAGCCAGCGGCAGAACAGCTTCAGTCCGACAATCCACATCTGACAGCCAATCCCCCCGCAGTTCGCTCTGGCGCAGTTTTCTCTTCCTCAAGAAGTATCGCAATATCGCGTTCAGCGTCTACCTTTTGGCGCTGGTGGTCAATGTCTTAAGCATATTGATTCCGCAGACGATCCGCTGGATCATCGATGCCGGCATCATTCGGCAAGACATGTCGATCCTGCTGTGGTCGCTGGCGGGACTGATCGGGCTGACCGTGCTCAAGGGCGCATTTGATTTTGTGCTGGGCCGCTGGACCGAGGTGGCGTCGCAGGGCGTGGCGTATGATGTCCGCAACGCCATATACGACAAGCTGAGTTCGCTTTCCTTTTCTTATCACGATCAGGCGCAGACCGGGCAACTGCTGGCGCGATCCATATCCGATGTCGAGCGGATTCGTTTCTTGACGGGACGCGCGATCCTGCGCTTGTTTCAGACTTCCAGCTTGATGCTGTTCACCTTTTTTGCGCTGCTGTTGATGAATCCCTTGCTGGCGACTTTGTCCATGCTCTTGATGCCGCTGCTAGCTTATGTCGCCTGGAGATTCGGACGGCTCTTCCGGCCGCTGTCGCTGGATTTGCAGCATCAGTTAGCGGAGATGACCACCGTGCTGGAGCAGAATCTGCGCGGCGCCAAGATCGTCAAAGCCTTCGCCCAGGAAGATGCCGAGATTGGGCGCTTCGAGCGGCAGAATCAGAAGTGGTTTGACTTGGCGCGACAGCAAGTGATCGTGCAGACGCAGCATATCCCGCTGCTGGATTTCATCGCCAGCTTGAGTACCGTGGTCATCATTTGGCTCGGCGGCCGCTTGGTGATCGAGAATCAGTTGACCATCGGCGAGCTGGTCGCATTCACGACTTACCTGGGTCAGTTGATTTCACCGGTGCGCCGGCTGGGCATGATTATTCCGGCGCTGGCGATGGCATCGGCTTCGGGCGAGCGGATATATACCATTCTCGATGCGCAATCCGAGGTCAACGACGCCCCGGACGCGATTCAGCTGCCAGCGATCGAAGGCAACGTGCGCTTTGAGAATGTCTCGTTCTCGTACTTCAATCAGCGCAGCGTGCTCGATAAGCTGAATTTTGAAGCGAGCGCCGGCGAGGTGGTGGCGCTCTTGGGCGAAACCGGCTCGGGCAAGTCGACCGTCATCAACTTGATCCCGCGCTTCTATGATGTGAGCGGCGGTCGCATCCGCGTGGACGGATATGATATTCGCGATGTGACGCTGAACTCGCTGCGCGACCAGATCGGGATCGTGCTGCAAGAGACGGTGCTGTTCGCCGCCACCATCCGTGAGAATATCGCTTTCGGCCTGGAAACGGTCACGGACGCGGAGGTGATCGAGGCGGCCAAGGCGGCGCAAGCGCATGACTTCATCATGGCCATGCCCCAGGGCTATGACACCGATGTCGGAGAACGCGGCGTCACACTCTCCGGCGGACAAAAACAGCGCATCGCCATCGCCCGGGCGTTATTGAAAGATCCGCGCATTCTGCTGCTAGACGATGCCACATCCAGCGTCGATACGGAAACGGAACACTTGATCCAGGTTGCGCTGGAGCGCTTGATGCGGGGGCGCACCTCCTTCATCATCGCGCAGCGCCTGAGCACCGTGCGCATGGCGGATAAGGTGCTGGTGCTGCAAGATGGACGGGTGGGCGCGGCCGGTACGCACGCTGAGCTTTTGCGGAAGTCGGGACTATATGCCGAAATTTATGATCGCAATTTACGGAATTGATGGAGAGTAGCTGGCGGATGGGCTTTTCAATCGGCACGACAGGCATCCGCTCCGGCGGGCCGCGCGGCACACTGGAGCAATATGCGGACAAGGTGGAGGGGCGTTCCTTCAACCTGCGGGTGCTGTGGCATTTGTTGGTTTTCATACGGCCCTACGCCCCCCGCATGATTGCGGCGCTCCTGGCCATGCTGACCGCATCGGCGCTGACGCTGCTCGTGCCTTTTCTGGTGAAAGTCGCCATAGACGGTCCAATCGCCGATGCGGACATAAGCGCGCTTAACGAGATCGTGCTGGTAATGCTGTTGGCGCTGATTGGTTTGTATCTGGCGTCATCAACGCAGCGCTTTCTCTTGAGCTGGGTGGGGCAGAAGGTCTTGGCGGATTTGCGCGGCGCGCTCTTCCGTCACCTGCAGATTCTGCCGCTGGCTTATCACGACAATCACATCGTGGGCGTGACCATTTCGCGCGTCATCAGCGATGTTGGCGTCATCAACCAGCTGCTCTCGCAAGGGCTGATCACCTTAACCGGCGACAGTTTGATGCTGGCGGGCATCATTATTGTCATGCTGTCGCTCGATGCCCAGCTGGCGCTGGTCACTTTTTCGATCATTCCCTTGATCATCCTGGCTACGGTGGTTTTCGCGCGCCGCGCCAAACGCGCCTTCCGCAAGTCGCGGGCGCGCAATGCTCATCTCATCGGCGATCTGGCGGAGAATCTCAGCGGCATACGCGTCATCCAGGCCTTCGCCAACGAAGAAAGCACCGCCAGCAAGTTTGACGAGGTCAATCAAGCCAATCGCGACGCCCATATTGAAGCAATTTCGCTTTCCTTCGTCTTCATCCCGACCGTGGAATTCCTCAGCATCGTCGCCACGGCCATTGTTCTGCTGTTTGGCGGCATCAGCGTGGCGAGCGGGACGCTGACCCTGGGCACGGTGATCGCGTTCCTGGCTTATGTCAATCGCTTCTTTCTGCCGGTGCAGGAGCTGAGCCAGCTCTACGCGACGATGCAAACGGCCATGGCGGGCGGCGAACGCGTGATCAACCTGTTGCAGACTGAACCCGATGTCAGCGACAAGCCGGACGCGCAAGACATGCCGGCGGTGAGCGGACGGGTCGAATTCCGCGATGTCGAATTCGGTTATCGAGAAGGCTTGCCCGTGCTGCACCGGATCAACCTGGATATCGCGCCGGGCACGACCGTCGCGCTGGTAGGACCGACCGGCGCCGGCAAGACCTCGATCGCCAACCTGATCGCGCGTTTCTATGATGTCAGCGGCGGCAGCCTGCGCATCGATGGCATTGATGTACGTGATGTGGCGCAGCGGTCCTTGCGCGGGCAGATGGCGCTGGTGTCGCAGGATCCGGTGATTTTTTCAGGAACGATCGCCGACAATATTCGCTTCGGCCGTCCGAGCTCGAGCAGTGAAGATGTTCGGGCGGCAGCCGAAATGGCCAATGTCGATGATTTCGCGGATGAATTGCCGGATGGCCTGGATACGGAAATCCTGGAGGACGGGGCCAATCTCTCGCTGGGTCAACGCCAGCTGATCGCCATCGCTCGCGCAGTCCTGGCCGATCCGCGCATCTTGATCATGGACGAAGCCACCTCGAGCGTCGATATGCTTACGGAGTCGCTGATCCAGGATGCGCTGGGGAAGCTGGTGGCCGGGCGCACCGCTTTCGTCATCGCCCATCGGCTGAGCACGATTGTCAACGCCGATGTCATCTGTGTGATCAACGATGGCGATCTGTGCGAGATGGGGAGGCACGCGGAATTGCTCGCGCGGGATGGATTATACGCGGCGCTGTATCGGCAGCAATTCGTCGAGGCGGTCGCCTAGGGCCTCATTCCAGCTTGATGCGCGGATTCAGCAGGGCGTAAGCGGCATCGGCAAACAGATTCGCGCAGAGCACCACGGTCACGGTCACCATCACGATTGACTGCACCAGGGGCAGGTCGCGCCGTTCGATAGCGGCAATCAACAGACTGCCCAAGCCGGGGAATCCAAAGACAAATTCAATCACCACCAAGCCGCTGATCAGCCAGCTGATGCTGATGGCGATGACGGTGATGGTGGGAAGCAGGGCGTTGCGCAAGACGTGACGCAGGATGACGCTGCGCCGGCTGATGCCTTTGAGGGCCGCTGTGCGCACGTAGTCGCGCTTCAATTCTTCGATGACGCCGGCGCGGGTCAGGCGGGAGATGTATGCCAGCAGCACCAGCGTGGCCGCTATCGCCGGCAGCCAGAGCGCGGGCAGCATCTCGCCGAAGGAAGCATTGGCCGGCACGGCCGAACTGGCGGGGAACCACCAGCCGATCGCCGACGCCAAGGGTCCTCGCCCCCAGCGCAAGGCCACGGTGTTGATCAGGAAGAGACCGGTGACGAATTCCGGCAGGCTGACGACTGACAGCGTGAGCAGCGAAATCAGCACATCCGGCAGTTTGTTCTCGCTGAGCCCGGCGATGACGCCCAACACCAGGGACAGTGGCACGGAAAGCGCCAAGGCGATGAAAGCCAGCCGCGCTGAATTGCGGCTGCGTTCAAGAATCAGATCGCGATTGTCGGCGCCGCGGAAGGCGATGGTCTTGCCCCAATCGCCGCGCAGGAAATTGCCGGCCCAGCTCAGATATTGCTCGGGCAACGGCACGTCCAAGCCCAGCTCCGCGCGAATCTCGGCGACTTGCTCGGGCGCGGCTTCTCGGCCGCCCGCGATGACTTTGGCCGGATCGCCCGGCAATACGCGCAGCAAGAAGAATATGATCAATGAACTCAGCACATAGGTGAAGAGGAAGAAAAACAAACGACGGCGCGCGAATCGCAGCATGATAGTCAGTCCATTGCCGCGCCCGCGGCGGATTTAGTTTGCGCTTCCGTCAATTCTTCGATGGGGATATGACAGCGAATGACGTGCCCGGCGCCGGCGTCGCGCCAGGGAGGCTCTTCCTCCTCGCAGATAGGGCCGATCGCCCGTGGGCAGCGCGTGTGAAAGCGGCAGCCGCCGGGGATGTACTGAGCGCTGGGCAAGGCGTCGCTCAAAAGCGTCGCTTCGACGCGATGACGCGGATCGGCGACTGGAATGGCGGCGAAGAGCGCTTCGGTATAGGGATGGAAGGGCGGCTGAAAGAGGTCTTCTCTGCCCGCCACCTCAAAGAGCTGTCCCAAATACATCACGGCGATGGTATCGGCCAAATAGCCGACGGCGGCCAGATCATGCGAGATGAATAGGTAAGCGGTGCCGTTCTGGTCTTGCAGGCGCGCCAGCAAGTTCAGGACGGCCGCTTGCACCGAGACATCCAGCGCCGAGACCGGCTCGTCGCAGATGATGAGATCGGGATCGGAGGCGAAGGCGCGCGCGATGGCCACGCGCTGTTTCTCGCCGCCGCTGAGCTCGCCCGGGAAGCGATCGGCATAGTCGGCGCGCAGGTTGACGCTGCGCAACAGCGCAAGCGCTTCCGCATCGGCGTCGCCCGGGTTCATGCCGCGCAGCTTGATCAGCGGCCGGCGGATGGCGTCGCGCACGGACATGTAGGGATTGAGCGCGTTCTGCGGATTTTGAAAGACCATCTGGATCTTGGCCAGCACATCCGGGCTGCGTTCGCGTACGCTATTGCGGATGTCCATGCCCAGTAGTTCCAGCTTGCCGCCGGTGCGTTCCTGCAGGCCGACGATCAGGCGCGCCAGGGTGGTCTTGCCGCTGCCGCTTTCGCCGACCAAGCCCAAGGCCTGCCCGGCATTGAGCGCCAGATCGACGCCGTCGACCGCACGGATCGGCGGTGGCGCGCTGTGGCTCAAGACATCGGCCAGGCTTCGCCCTACGGTGAAATGCTTGGTCAAATCGGCAACGCGCATCAGGGATTGGGCGCGGCCTTCGTGTGCCGGTTCGGCGGCGGCTGAGTCGTCGGCGACCAGGTGGAGTTCGCCATCGCGGATTTCACGCCAGCGGTGGCAGCGGATGGCGCGTCCATCGGGCAAGCTTTCCAGCGGCGGTTTCACATCCCGGCAGATGTCTTCGGCGAAGGCGCACCGTTCCGCGAAGGCGCAAGCATGCGACGAGTCTTTGAGCGCGGGCGGGTTGCCGTCGATGGGATGCAGCAAGGCGTCGCGTTTGTTTTGGCCGGGCCGGGGCAAGCTCCCCAACAGCCCCAGGGTATAGGGGTGCCAGGCTTGGTGGAAGAGGTCATCGGCGCGATCGTCTTCCATGATTTCGCCGGCGTAAAGTACCGTCACGCGCTCGCAAAGTTGGGCGACCACGCCCAGGTTATGCGTGATATAGAGCACGCCGGTATCGCGCTCGGCAATCAGTTGGCGGATCAGATCAAGGATGACGGCTTCGGTGGTGACATCAAGGCCGGTGGTCGGCTCGTCCAGGATCAGCAGCTCAGGATTGCTGACCAGCGCCATCGCGATCATCACGCGCTGCTGCATGCCGCCGCTCAATTCGTGCGGGTAGCGCCGGGCGACTTTTTCCGGATCGATCAGATTGACATCATGAAACATGCGCATCATCGCGCGTTCGGCTTCGACGCCGTCAATGCCGATGGCCGCTCTGATCGATTCCAGCACTTGCGGCCCGACGCGCATCGACGGATTCAGCGCGGCGCCGGCATTTTGCGGCACGAGTTTGATCCGTTTCGCCCAGATCGCTCGCATTTCCGCAGCGCTCTTGCCGAGCAAGTCTTCGCCCGCGAAGCGCATTTTGGCGCCGCTTTCCACGCGACCGTTGCCGCTGAGGAAGCGCATCAGCGCCATGGCGATGGTCGATTTGCCTGAGCCGGATTCGCCGACCAGCCCGTAGACTTGTCCGCGCGCCAACTTGAGCTGGAAATTGCGCACGGCGGGGATCCAGCGCTTGTCAATCCTGTAGCTGAGGGTCAGGTCTTCAATCTCGAGCAGGAGATCGCTGGCTGGCGTCATCATCAGGCGCTCTTTTGCACGGCGCGGCGAATGCCGTCGGACATGAGATTGACGGCGATGACCAAGATGGCGATCGCCAGCGCGGGGAACTCCAGCGCCCAAGGCGTCAACTGATAGTAGCCGCCGCGGTTTTCGTTGACCATCAATCCCCAGTCGGGCGAGGGCGGGCGAGCGCCGAAACCCAGGAATCCGAGCGAAGCCACCAGGAAGATGGCATAGGAGAAGCGCAGCGACGCTTCCACCACCAGCGCGGGTATCACCGAGGGCAAGATCTCGCGAAAGAGAATGTAGGCGGTAGTTTCGCCGCGGATTTCAGCGGCTTCCACGAACTCGCGGGTCTTGATATCGAGGGTGGCGCTGCGGGCGACGCGGGCGACGACCGGCACATACAAAACGGCGATGACCAGGAGGACGACGTTGTTCGACAGCTCAGCCTGCCAACTGCCGATGTCGAAATCCATATTGCGAATGATGCCGACCATCACCAGCGCCAGCAGCAGGGCCGGGATGGCCATCAGCGCGTCAATGACGCGACCCGTGATTTCGTCGAACATGCCGCCGCGATAACCCATGAGCAGACCCAGCGCCGAGCCGATCAGGACGCTGAACAGCGTGCCCAGGCCGGCGATGCGAAAGATGCTGCTGGCGCCCAGAATCACGCGGCTGTAGACATCGCGTCCCAGGCGATCGGTGCCAAAGGGATGTTCCCCAAATTGCAGCGATCCAATGTCCAGGGTCGGCGACACGCGCGCATTATGACTTTGATCGTTGGGGTTGGGGTAGGGCGCCAGCTGGCCCCCGAAGAGCGCCAGGAAGAGGAAGAATGCGGCGATCAGCGTGCCGAGGGCTGAAGCCGGCTGCCGCAGCAGCGCCTTTATCATCTGTAGCGAGGCCGTGATGCGCTGGCCGATTGGAAGCACGTTCATCGGCCTGATTTAGCGGCCGCCGCCAATCCCTCGCGCGCTAGGCGGGAGGGATTGACGATGGCGCTTCCGGAGCAGAAACGGCGGAATCACTAGCCGAGCGACGCGTTGTTGAAGTTGGTGCGGCCGGCAAAGGGGTGCAAGGCGACGCCGCTGACGTGCCCAGCCAGCACCATGAATTGGGCGAAGAAATAGGGCACGACCACCGGACCGGTATCGAGCAGGATCTGCTGGATCTCATGGTAGGCGGCGGTGCGCTCAGCTTCATCAAACGAGGAGCGGGCCAGCTCGATCAATTCGTCTACTCGCGCATCGCTATAGTGCGATTCGTTCCAGGGCGCTTCCGAATGATAGGCGAGATCGAGATAGAGCTGGGCGGTGGGACGCGCGCCCCAGCCGGTCACGCCGAGATCCACTTGCATCCAGTCTTCCACCCAATAGCTGTTTTCGTCTTCCAGTTGGATTTCGACGCGGATGCCGGCGGGCTCCCATTGAGCGGCGAGCGCTTGCGCCAGATCGGGCCAGCTGCCGCTGTTGGGCACGTGCAAGGTCATATCCAGGCCGTCGCTGTAGCCGGCTTCCGCCAGCAGCGCGGCGGCGGCTTCGGTATCACGCGCGGGCGGCTCGGCATCGGCCAGGAAGTATTGTCCGAAGGCGGGACCGATTGGCGAATCCTTGCCGAGCGCGCCGAATCCCAGCTGCACGCGCTCCCAGATGGCTTGGCGGTCGGTGGCCAATTTGAATGCCTGTCGCACGCGCACATCATTGCCCGGCGCGCGATCGGCGCGGATGCGCGCCAGATGGTGGCCGCTGGTGGGAATGTCGACGGCGTTGAAATTGACATCGCCGCTGAAGGCGAGGAAGCTGGGATTGTCCATGCGCAGGATGCCGTCGGCGGAGCCGCCCTGCACGGCGGCGATGCCCGCTTGTTGATCATCAAAGTAGATGAATTCGAGGCGGTCGATTGCTGGCGCGCCTCCCCAATAGTTAGCGTTGGCGCTGAGGATGGCGCGGTCGCCGGGGATCATCTCTTCCAGGATGAAGGGACCGGAGCCATTGAAGGCCTCGCCGATGTTCTCGGAGTCGGCTTTGAGAATGACGAACTTGTTGTCGGTGAGGTTGTAGAGGAAATCCGGATTGGGCTCGCTCAGGCTGACGACCAGGCTGTTGCCTTCGCCGGCGGCGACTGACTCGACCGACGACAGCAAACTTGCCACGGTGCTTTCTGAATCTTGATGCCACTGAATCGTCCACAACACGTCATCGACGGTAACGGCGCTGCCGTCGTGCCAGGTGGCGTCATCGCGGATTTGCAAGGTATAGGTCAAGCCGTCATCGCTGAGGTCCCAGCTAGCGGCCAGCCGCGGCACGAGGTTGGCGGCGGCATCCGTTTCGATCAGATAATCATAGACGGCGTTCAAGACGGCGATTTCGGCATCGCCGGAGGCGGAACGCGGATCGAGCGTGGCCGGTGTGAGCCAGGCCACCCGCAAGGTATTGTCGGCTTGCGCGCGGGCGATATGGGCCAGCGGAGCGAATTCGAGGGCGATTGTGCCTACAGCGGCGGCGGCGCCGGCAGCGAAGACTTGCAGAAACTCGCGGCGAGAAGGGCTGTTCGTAGGTGCGGTGGTCTGTTTCTTCACGATGGATGATTTCCTTTCTCATGGGATGCGGAAAAAGATGGTGGAGTCGCCGGCAAGGAGGTCCGCTCGTGAAGGCGCGCGGCACAGGTCATTGAGTCTTATCGTATCGGCGGCGCCAACGGACGTTCACGGCGCTGACGGATGGAATCACGCGTCGCGGCCATAGCCACTTACTCCACAAATGCGTTGGCTAATCAGGTCATGATAGCCGTCATCTATTGTTGCATAAGTAAAGCCGACGGTGGTAGACCGATTTCTGATGCGCCGCTGCCGCAGCTCCGCGCGGGGCGTATGGTTGGTTGACGTTGATATGATGATTGGTTATGCTCTGCGGCATATTTAGCCGCCGTTTGTGAAAGACTGTTTCTTTGCTCAATCGCCAACTCTATGGCAGCACGAGCCGTTGCGCCGGGCAGCGGGTGAAGTCATGAAGTCCGCTACACCGGTGGTTGCCGCCGTCGGCAGCACCAAGATCGCATCGGAACATCGCGGCTGCAATATCCGCGATCTGATGACAGAGGCGGTCTTGAATTGCCTGGCCGATGCCGGCATGGGCGATTTATCCGCGGTTGAGCAGGGTCTCGCCAGCTATGAAAGCGATCACTTCAACCTGCAGATGACGCTGGGGGCGGTCCTTCACGATACCATCGGCATGATTCCCAAGCCGAATGTGCGTATCGAAGGCGGCGGCGCGACCGGCGCGCTGGCGCTGCGAACGGCCTGGGCTTATCTGCAGAGCGGTCTGTGTGAATCCATACTCGTGTATGGCTGCGAGAAAAATGGCCGCGGCGTCTCCTCCAGGACGGCGAATCAGCTTTTTGCCCTATCGGCCGATGTCGATTGGGAAATGATGGTCGGCGGCAACTATACCGGCTTTTACGCGGCCATGATTCGCGCGCATATGGAGCAGTATGGCACGCGCGAGGAGCACTTTGCGCACGTGGCGGCGCGCAACCGTCGCCAGGCGGGTTACAACCCGATCGCGCAAAAGCCGATGGATTTGACCATTGAAGACGTATTGAACTCGCGTCCGGTGGCGGAGCCATACAAGCTGCTGGATTGCAGCCTGCTCAGTGACGGCGCGGCTTGTATGCTGCTGTCCAGCGAAGACTGGGCGAAGGCGCATTGTCCCAGCTTCATAGAACGCCCAAGAGTCAATTTTGTGGCGACCGGCTGTGGCACGGATACCATGCGGCTGGGTGATCGCTATCCCCACATCAGCAATTTCCGCGCCAAGCGAGAAGCCGCGGGTCAAGCGTACGCCGCGGCCGGGATCAGCGATCCGCTGAGCCAAATTGATGTGGCGGAACTTTACGACAGCTACAGTGGCGTGGAAATCCAGGCCGTTGAAGATCTCGGTTTGGCGGCGTCGGGGCAGGGCGGACCGGCTGTGGCCGATGGCGCATTTGATCTGGACGGACAGCTGCCGGTGAATACCAGCGGCGGCTTGCTGGGGCGGGGGGCGCCGGTGGGGGCGACGGGCATCCTGCAGGCGATTGAAATCGCGCAGCAATTGTGGGGCGAAGTCGATCCGCGCCGGCAGGTCAAAGACGCCAAACGCGGAATGACCGACACTCACGCCGGCATCGCCAGCATCAGCGTAGTGAATATCTTCGAGCGGCAAGACTGACCATGGCAGACAAAGTTTCCAGCAAGATCGATATCGAGATTCCGGAGGCGGTCGCGGACGACGATGTGTGGGCGCAGTTTCGGCAGGTGGAGCGCATCACGCTCGAGTTGACGCAATCGTACAAATACAGCCTGGGCAAATATTCGCGCTTCTTCATCGAGCTGGAGAAGCGCCGTTTCATGGCGACCGGCTGCCCTGGCTGCAACAAGGTTTATGCGCCGCCGCGCCCGCTTTGCGCAAATTGCCTGGCGGTCACGGACTGGGTAGAATTGTCGGGCGCGGGCGAGTTAAAGACCTGGTCCGTTCTGCATTTCTCTCCCGGCAGCAATGACGATGTCCGCGCGCTGGAGACGCCGTATATTCTGGCCTACGTATTGCTGGATGGCGCCGATACGCTTTTTCCGCATTTGCTCAAAGCGCCACTCGATCAGTTGCGGTTTGGGATGCGTGTGCGCGTCGCCTACAACGACGGGCCTGTGCAGCATCCGATTCATCTGATGCATTTTGTAGCTGACTAGGGATTCGGGGAAGGTTTGATGAGCGCGCGAAAGCACAAACTGATCAACCGTCCGGAAGACATTCTGGGCGAAATGCTGGAAGGATTCTGCGCCGCCTACGGCGATGTCGCGCGCTTGACCGACAATGGCTTGGTCGTGCGCGCGCAGCCCAAAGCCGCGGGCAAGGTCGGCTTGGTGATCGGCAACGGCAGCGGCCACGAACCGGCCATGATTGGCTGGATCGGCGAGGGCTTGTTCGATGTCAATATCGCGGGCGAGATTTTCACGGCGCCGGGACCGGAACGCATCGTGGACGGCATCCGCGCGGCCGATTGCGGCGGCGGCGTGCTGGTTTGCGTGTCGCATCACGCCGGCGATCTGCTGAATGCCGAGCTGGCGCTCGAGTTATGCGAAGCCGAGGGCATCACGGACGTGGAGATGGTTGTGCTCTACGATGATATTTCCAGCGCGCCCAAAGGCCGAGAAAGCGAACGCCGAGGCACGGCCGGACTCTTTTTTGTCTGGAAGATGCTGGGCGCCTTTTGCGAAGGCGACGGCGATCTGGCGGCGGCCAAAGCGCTAGCGGAGAAAGTACGCGACAATACGCGCAGCCTGGCAATGTCGCTGAGTTCCTGCGCGAGCCCGATCACCGGCGAAGTCATGTTCGAGATGCCCGAAGATGAGATGGAAATCGGCATGGGTCTGCATGGCGAGATGGGCATGGGGCGGCAGAAAGCGCTGGGCGCTGACGCGACGATTGATCTGATGCTGCCGCCGATTCTGGAAGACTTGCCGTTTGCGGCCGGCGACGAGGTGCTGGTGCTGCTCAATAACAGCGGCAGCATGACCTTGATGGAGCTTTTCATCTTGTACCGCCGCGCCGCCGAAGCGCTGGCTGAAGCGGGTATTCGCGTCTACGGCTCGTGGATCGGGCCCTATGCCACCACGCAGGAAATGGCCGGATTCGCCTTATCGCTCTGTCGCGTCGATGTGGAAATGAAGGCGCTCTGGGATGCGCCGGCCAATGGCGCTTATATGAAACAAGCATGAGTCACATTGGATCCGCGGAAGTGGCCGAGCTGATCGCGGCGGTGGCGCGCCGGGTTGGCGAGGGGCGCGAGCGCTTGAATCGGCTGGATGCCAAGCTGGGCGATGGCGATCACGGGACGAGCATCTCCGCAGCGTTCGCGCTGGCTGTCGAACAGATCGCCGTGCTTGATCAACCGGAACCGGCGGAAATCTGGCTGGCGACGGCGAAGGCCTTGATGAATGGCATGGGCGGGGCATCGGGCGCGCTTTTTGGCACGCTGTTTCTCAAAGGGGTCGCGCCAGCGCGCGGCAAAGGCGCGTTGACAAAACTGGATGTCGAGGCGATGTGGCGGGCCGGGCTGGATGGCGTCAAAGCGCGGGGCAAGGCGGGAGTAGGCGACAAAACCATGGTCGATGCCCTGCAGCCGGCGGTAGACGCGTTCGCGGCAAGCGATGATTTTTCAGGCGCCTGGCCGGCCGCGGCAGAAGCTGCGCGCGCCGGCGCCGAAGCGAGCGCGGCCATGATCGCGCGGCAGGGGCGGGCCAAGTTCCTGGGCGAGCGAAGCATCGGTCATCAAGATGCCGGCGCGACCACTATCGCCCTGATGTTTGAGGCAGTTCAAATGTGGTGGGAAACGAGGGAATAATGGCAAAGCACAAATTGCGCGTGGGGTATATCGGCACATCAATCTCGTCTTATTTCGCCGGCGAATACAATCAGCGTCCGCGGTCGATTACCGGACTGGAAGGGCTGGCTGCCGAACTCGACTTTGAATTGATCGCCGTGGCCGAGGAAGTGATGACGGAAGAGGCATCGGTGCGGGCTACCGAATTCCTGCGCGAGAGCCAGGTCGATTTCTTGCTCCTGCAGACGGCGGCTTGCAGCATGGGCGAGCAGTTGCTGCCGCTGGTGCGGGCGGCGCCGCGCCTGGGTTTATGGGCGACGCCCGATCCCGAACAAGAGGGCGAGATCAAGATTCACTCGGTCGTTTCCATGAGCCACTTCGCCTCGATTTTGAAGCGTTATCTGAAGCACGAGAATATCCCGTTTAAGTGGTTCTACGGGCATGTCGAGACCGCCGAATTTCGCGAGCGCTTCGCGGTGACGGTACGCGCGCTGACCGCCGTCAAGAATATCGAGCGCGCGCGCATCGGCTGGATCGGCAATTTGTCGCCCGGCTTCCACGACATGATCTTCGATGAACGCCTGCTGCGGAGCCGTATGGGCATAACCGTGCTACCGCATGAGCTGGGCGAATTGGTGCAGCGCGCAAAAGCCTACGATCCGCAGCCGGTGCAGGCGACGGTCAAGGAAATCAAATCCGCCGCGAGCGCGATCACGGTCAGCGAAAATAGCGCTTTTGATCGCGTGACGCGCCTGTATCTGGCGCTGCGCGACCTTGCGGATGAATTTGATTATGACGCGCTGGCCATGCAATGCTGGTCCAACATTCAGTATTACTATCAGGTGGCGCCTTGCATGGCATATAGCTGGCTGGGCAGCGAGGATGGCATGGCGGTGTCTTGCGAGGGCGATGTGCTGGGGGCGGCGAGCATGTACCTGCTCAATGTCTTGACCGGTCGCGAGGGCTCGTCGACGCTGCTGGATATGACCGCGCTTGACCCGCAGACCAATGCCATGCTGATGTGGCATTGCGGCGTTTCGCCGCGGCACTTCGCCAATGACGATGGCATCAAATGGGTCGATCATGTCACGCTGGGGCGCAAGGCCGACGATGGGCCCTATGGCGTGGCCGGCGATCAAGTCTTCGCGCCGCAGCCGACGACCGTCAGCTATATCGGCGATGACGGCAGCAGTCTGTTGGTGATTCGCGCCGATATCATCGAGCACGAGAAGAAGGGCTTCGATGGTACGCGCGGCTGGTTCGCCGAATTTGAGCTTAACAAAGAAGCAATTTCGCTGATGGATTTGATCAACACTTTGACTGTGCGCGGGCACGAACATCATTTCGCCGTCGGGCAAGGCGATGTCACCGATGAGCTGATGGAATTCGCTGCCTGGAAAGGCATGCGGCTGATCGAGCACATCCCGCAAGCGAAGTATCTACAATTGGAGGGTGTCAACGTATAATCGGCTGGTATCGGATATCGCTGCCGAGTATCAGACGCTGATTGAAGCGGATAGGGTAGCCAAGGTATTGCAGAATTAGGCTAATCTGGTTGCGGGCGACTCAAGGGGTCGTCCTGCAAACCGCGAACAATTTTGAAGCGGCAGGTGTCAGTCAGCGGCTGATCCCTCGCGAGCATTGTGGAATACCATGACACAAGTGATCCTCGACAAAATCCAGAAAGTCTATCCCGGCGGGGAAGAAGCGGCGGTGGATGATTTTTCGCTGGAGATTCCGACTGGCAAGCTGGTCGCTTTCCTGGGACCGTCCGGATGCGGCAAGACGACGACGCTGAAGATGATTGCCGGCTTGATCCATCCCACGGCCGGGCGCATCCTCTTCGATGGCGAGGACGTCTTGCCGATTCCCGCCGAAAAACGCGGGGCAGTGATGGTCTTCCAGAATTATCTGCTCTTCCCCTATATGAGCGTGGGCGACAACGTCGGCTTCGGCTTGAAGATGCGCGGCGCCAAAAAGCGCGTCATCGCCGAGCGAGTCGGGGAAATGCTGGCGCTGGTCAAGCTGCCGGATATCGCCAAGCGCCGTCCATCGCAGCTTTCCGGGGGGCAGCAGCAGCGCGTGGCATTGGCGCGGGCGCTGATTACCGAGCCGCGTGTGCTCTTGCTCGATGAGCCGCTGAGCAATCTGGATGCCCACTTGCGCGATGAGATGCGCGAATTGATCCTGTCGATTCAGCGCGAACTGGCGGTGACCACGGTTTTTGTCACTCACGATCAGGAAGAGGCAGTGTTGCTGGCGGACCAAATCGCCTTGATGTTCGATGGCCTGCTGCTGCAATATGCGTCGCCGGCGGAGTTCTATCAGCGGCCCATCAGCGAGCGGGCGGCGCGCTTTTTCGGCGGCGTCAATTTCATCCCGGCCCGCCGCGAGAACGGCTTAGTGCGCACGGGAATCGGCGATTTTCACTTTGACGCCCAGGAAAGCGAGCGCGCGCCCAGCGGCGCTACCGTGCTGACCATCCGCCCCGAACAGATACAACTCAACGAAGCCACCGGGCACAATACGGTCAAGGGACTGATCCGCGAACGCATTTATGTCGGCACCTACACGCGCTACAAGATCAGATTGGATGATCACGAGATTGAAGCGATTCGCAGCGCCGATCTGCCGGGATCAATCGATGTCGGTGATGAAGTGGATGTACATTTTCCCTCCGACCGCATTTGGATCGTGCCCGCATCCTAGCGCGCGGGCCAGAACACTGAGACGGTCTTCCCGTTGATCCAGCAAAACTCAAATATGACGAACGCTCCGAACCATGGATTCGGCGCGGGGACGTGAGCCGTGCGCGTGAGCTCCATTCAACAGCAGGACAAGTTGGTCGCGACCTTGTGGCTTACTTACGCGCTGTTTTATCTGGGGCGGGTGAATTTCAGCGTGGTCTTGCCCGGCCTGGCCGAGGCGCTGAATATCAGCCGGGCGGAGGCAGGGGCGCTGGGCACGGCGTTTTTCTGGGTGTATGGCATCGGGCACTTCGTCAGTGGCGAGATCGGCAATCATGTCAGCCCGTTTCGCATGGTCTGCGGCGGTCTGCTGATCATCGCGCTGGCCAATATCCTCTTCTCCTTTCAAACCTCACTGCTGATCATGCTGGTCTTGTGGGGGATTAACGCGGTCGGTCAATCGGCCGGCTGGGCGCCGATGTTCCGCATCCTGGCCGAGCGTCTGGATCGAGCGCATATCAAACGCGTGTCGACGATCATGCCTATCAGTTATGTGGCAGGCACGGCCGTCACTTGGGCCTTCGTCGGCGCGATCGCGGCTGGTCGCGATTGGCAGGTCGCATTCTGGCTGCCGGGCCTATTGACCTTGCTGGTGTTGGCGTTTTGGTGGAAAGCGGGCTTCGACGCGCCGGTTTCGCATTCAGCCGGATTAGATCTGGCGCGGATCGGGGTAGAGCTGCGTCAGATTTGGTTTCTGATGGTGGCGGCGGCGCTGGTGGGATTTGTATTCAACGGCATGACCATTTGGCTGCCGACCTATATTCTCGATACCGGCTTGATCGCCGAGCATGCTGTTGGTTCGTTGTCCGCGGCCATGCAGGTGGTGGCAATTGCCGGGCTGGTGGCGGCGCGCTACCGGGTCATGCGCAGCAGTCGCGTCTTTATCACGGCGGTGCAGATGTTCGCTGCTGCGGGTATCGCCTTCGTGCTGATGGCGGCGACATCGGGTCGACTTGCTCTCTTGATAATCACCCTGGGCTTGATTATGCTGAATGGCGCGTTCGGCTTGACGGTGAGTTCGATGCCCCTGCTATTGGCGGGCGCGGGACGCGCGTCGTCCGTCACCGGCAGCGTCAATATGATGTCGAATCTGTTTGGCGGCGTGGCCGGGATCGCCATCGGCGCGCTGGTCGAAAAGAGTGGATGGCCGGCCGCCTTCGCCTTGTGGGGCGGGGCTTTGCTGGTGGCGTCAGTGTTGATTTGGGCTAAACGCGGGATTGAAGACAATGCCGCATGATTGGCCCGCAGCGCTTCGTCGCGCAGCCAATCGAGCCGGCGGCAACAGTACGAAAATTGTGATGGGTTCAGAGACTTACGGGATGAGAACATGACGGAAAACGCGCCCCTGGCGGGCATCAAAGTTGTCGATCAAACGCAAGCGCTGGCGGGACCCTACGCCGCGATGATCCTGGGCGATCTCGGCGCGGAAGTGATTAAGATTGAGCGGCCCGGCGTCGGCGATCAATCGCGTCAGTGGGCGCCGCCCTACATCGGTGATCAGGGTTGTTACTATCTGGCGGTGAATCGCAACAAACGCGGCATCGCGCTGAATATCCGCGCCGACGAGGGGCGCGACTTCATGCACAAGCTGGCGGCCGATGCCGATATTTTCCTGACCAATTTGGCGACGGCGGCATCGCTGCAGCGTTATGGCATTGATTACGAGACGCTGAGCGCGCTGAATCCGGGGCTGATCTACGCCTCGATCAGCGGCTACGGCCGCAGCGGTCCGCGGGCCGGGCAGCCCGGATATGATCTGGTCTCGCAGGCGGAATCGGGCACGATGGCGCTGACCGGCGAGGTCGATGGCGCGCCGATGCGCTTCCCCACGCCCATCGCCGATATGACTTGCGGCTTGTTCACGGTGATCGGGATACTGTCGGCGCTGCACGTGCGCCACAGCAGCGGGAAAGGGCAATTCCTCGATATGTCCTTGCAAGAGGGCCAGATGACCTGGCTGGAGAATCTGGCCGGCGAATACTTTGCCGAGGGACAGGATCCGCCGCGACGCGGCAACCGGCATCCGCAAGTGGTGCCCTACGAGGCGGTGCAGGGCAGCGATGGCGACTGGTTCATTCTCGGCGTCGGCTCCGACAATGTTTGGGCGTCGTTCTGCCGGCACGTTGGACGCGAGGCGCTGGCGTCGGATGCGCGCTTCGTCACCAACGCCGATCGCATCGCCAACTATGATGCGTTGCTGCCGATTGTGCGAGAGATCGTGCGCGAGAAGCCCTGTGATCAATGGCTGGAGGAATTGCGCGCGGTCGGTGTGCCCTGCGGGCGCATCAACACGGTGGCCGAGGCGCTGACCGACCCACATGTCATCGAGCGCGGATTCATCGTCGAGCTGGAGCATCCGGCGCTGGGCATCGTCAAATCGCTGGCGACGCCGGTGCATATGTCCGAAACGCCGTTGAGCTACCGCCGTTATCCGCCGCGTCTGGGCGAACACAGCGACGAGGTCGCGGCGGAACTGGGTTATGCCTCCGCGGAGATCGCTCGCTTGCGCGCGGATGGAGTGCTGGCATGAGCCATTTGGATCGTTTCCCAAGGCTGAGCGACGAACAGTATCAGGCGATGCTGCGGCCACCGAGCGGCCCGGTGCGCTGCGTCATCGATACCGATACGCGTAACGAGATCGATGATCAGTTCGCGCTGGCCTGGGCGTTGCTATCGCGTGACCAACTCCAGATCGAAGCGATTTACGCCGCGCCCTATTCCTTTCAGGCGCGCATGCGCAAGATCCGTCACGCGGATCGAATTCGCAGCCGCGAAAGCCAAGCATCGGCGGCCGAGCGCGACCTGCTGGCGCGTCACATTGGGCTGCTGCGGCGCTTCGACGGCTTGGGCGTTGACGTTCATGACGATAGCCAGGTAGATCCGCAGGGCGTGGCGCTGGTTTCGCCGGGGCACGGCATGGAATTGAGCTATCGCGAGATCCTGCTGGTCTGCGAGAAGATGGGCATTGATTTTGCCGGTCGCGTCTTCCGCGGTTCGGATCGCTATTTGGACAGCTACGAGGAGCCGGTCAAGAGCGATGCGGTCGAGCATCTGATCGCCACGGCCAAAACAGCGTCATCCGATGAGCCGCTGCATGTCATCGCGATCGGCGCGACCACCAATGTCGCGTCCGCGCTGCTGCTGGCGCCGGAGATCATCCACAAGATTGTGGTGTCGTGGACGGCGGGTTATCCGACGACGGTGGTGGATGTCGAGCAGCCATCCTTCAATATGGAGCAGGATATTTTGGCATCGCAACTGCTGTTTGATAGTGGCGCGCCACTGGTGTATTTGCCGGGTTTCCATGTTGGCGCCCAGCTCAGCCTGTCTTTGCCGGAGATGGACGCCTGGGTCAAGGGCCGCGGCGCCATCGGCGATTATCTTTATTGGCTCTTCACCAATAATCCGCACCACCCCTTCAATGGCATCGCGGATCACTTTGGCCGAACTTGGATCGTATGGGATTTGATCAACTTCGCCTGGCTGATGAATCCGGATTGGGTGCCATCGTTCATCACCGATGCGCCGTATTTGAGCGAAGACTGCCGTTGGTATCGAGAGGGCGCGAAGCGGCATCCGATGCGCGAGGCGCTCGATATCAACCGCGACGCCGTCTACCGCGATTTCTTCGGCAAGCTGGCGCAGCACTCTTGAGGAGCTGACGCGGAAGACTCAGGCGTAGGATTCGTACCAGGTCTCGGAAGACTGCGGCGGCGCGTAGAAATCGGTCCAGGGACGCGCGTTGGCGGCGGCCACCTCTAGCAGTTGACACAACCTGGCGCTCGCCGTGTCCGCCAAGAAAGCGGCGCGGTCCGCCGTGGACATCGCAGCGGCTTCTTTCCAGATGGCGCGGCCGGCCAGAAAACCGCTCGCCCCGCATTCGCAGGCGACCTGCACTTGTGGCTTGAAGGCTTCGAAATCGACGCCGGCGCTGAGCAGGACCCAGGGGACAGCGGATACGTCGCTTAGCTGCTGGCAAGTCGCGCGCCAAGCTGTCTGATCCTGATCGCGCGCGATATCCAGCGGGAATTCCATTTTCAGCACGTCAGCGCCGGTCCGCGACAATCGACGCGCGGTTTCGATCACGATTTCGGAACGCTGCGCCGCGAATTCGGCGCTCTCTTTTGTAACGCCGGGCTCAATGCTGTATGACATAGGCTCGAGAAAGACGGGCAAGTCCCAGCGGTGACAATCGGAGACGACGCGGCAAATCAGCGCTTCGAGTTCGGCCGCGAGTTCTTGATGCTGCGGATTGTAATAGACCATGAATTTGACCGCGTTGGCGCCGGCTTTACGGATTTTTTCGGCGGTCCAGCCGGGAATCAGTTCGGTCTTGCGATAGGTCGAATCGCCGCTGTAGCCGCTGTTATCGAGCGCCAGCAGCAAGCCGGATTTGCTGCTCATTTGCATAGCCGCGCCCAGGCCATAGGTCGGATCGGTCAAGATGGCGCTGGCATCCCGCGAGAGCGCGCCGATGATCTCGTTCTTGACCTGCGCCAGATAATCATACTCGAGCGATGGCGCCATCATTTTGCGATAACTGGCGCGCTGGTCGAAGGCGATGATGCCAAAAACATCGCGTTGAGCGAGACTGGTTGATTTCAGTCCGCGATAGCGTCCCGGGGTCAATTCAGCGGGCATGGCTGTCCTTTCCAATGTCGATCACACGCAGTTACAGTTTCGGATCCGCCAGGGGCTGACCCGTAGATTTTCCGATTTGAAGCAAGGGCGACGCGTTGGATCGCCCGTGATGGGATGCTGAGGTCGCTCCCGGGTCTGATTCAAATCATGACCGCGCTTTCGCCGTTCTCGGCGCTGCCCACGATATGCCGGACGATCAGCTCCTCGGTGGCTTCGGCGCGGGGAATATTGGCGACGATTCTGCCGCGGCGCATCACCACCATGCGATCGGCGACGGCCATGACATCGTGCATGGTATGGCTGATGAGAATGACCGGGATATTCCCCTCGCGCAGGGAACGGATCAGCGCCAATACCTTGCGTTGTTCCGGTACGCCGAGCGCCGCCGTCGGCTCGTCCATGATCACCAGTTGGGCATTCCAGTACATGGCGCGGGCGATGGCGACCGCCTGGCGCTGGCCGCCGGAGAGATTGACCAGCCGCTGCTTGAGCGAGGGAATGTGGATATCCAGCTCGTCAAGCACGGTGGAGGCTTCGTCGCGCATGTAGTTGTCGTCGGTGACGGGGATGAGACCGAAAAGCCGGCGCGTTTTTTCTTTGCCCAGAAAGACGTTGGCGCCGACATCGAGATTCTCCGCCAACGCCAAATCTTGATAAATGGTTTCGATGCCGCGGCTGCGGATATCGGCGGGCGCGTGGCTGGTAATATCTTCGCCGTTGAAGACCACGCGGCCGCTATCGGGACGGTACACGCCGGAGATGCATTTGATCAGCGTCGATTTGCCGGCGCCGTTGTCTCCCAGCAAGGCCACGACTTCGCCCGGATAGATTTCAAAATCAACATCGTCCACGGCGGTCAAGCCACCGAAGTGCTTGCTCATGCCGCTGGCGGTAAGGATGGGATCAGACATTGGCTTGCAGCCTTTCCAGCGCGGCTTGCAGCTGATTGACCAGCACGGCGATGATGATGACGATGCCGACGACGATGAATTGCCAGATTGAATCGATATTTAAGATTACCAGCCCGGTTTGCAGCACGGCGATGATCAGCGCGCCGACCACCGCGCCCATGATATCGCCTTCGCCGCCGAAGAGGTTGGTGCCGCCGATGACGACCGCCGCCACCGATGAGAGCAGGGCGGCTTCCCCCGCTTGTGGCGCCCCGGCGGTAAATCGGAACAGATGCAGGACGCCCGCGATGCCGGCCGTGAATCCGCAAATCACATAAATGATGATCAGATGGCGATCGACATTGATGCCGGAACGGCGCGCGGCTTCTTCGCTGCCGCCGATGACATAAGTATGGCGACCGAATTTGGTGCGGGCCAGGATAAAGGCGAAGACCACAACCACCAGCGCCGTGATGATGACCGGGTAGGGCAAGAGCTGCGAGACCACGCGCAGCTGCTGCGGTTCTATATCCGCTGGCAGGGCGAACCAGTGAAAGCCATCGTCGGGAATGTAATAGAGCAGGCTGCCATTGCCGATGCCGCGCAGCGCCTCGCGCAATTCCGCCGACAAGCCGCGCACCACCTGCTGGCCGTCGGTGAGCAGGAAGGCCGCGCCGCGCACAATGCCAAACATGCCTAAGGTGGCGATGAATGGCGGTACTTTGACGCGGGCGACAAGCAAGCCGTTGATCAAGCCCGGAATCAGCGCGACCAACAAACCGGCGAAGACGCCCGCCAGCATCGCGTAGGCGATATCGTTGCCGCTTTCGGCCAGATCGCGCATGACGCGCGCCGTGGTCACTGACGATAAGCCGACCGTCCAGCCGATGGAAAGATCAATGCCGGCCGTGATCACGACATAAGTCTGCCCGATCGACATCAACATGATCAGCGTGCTGGTGGTCAGGATCGAGGAGAAATTGCGGACGGAGAAAAATCCCTGACCGGTAAGGGAGAAGTAGGCCACTAATCCAATTAAGAATATATAAGACCAACTCTTGGTGATGTATTCGATTGTCCGCGAACTCACCAGGGATTGGCGCCGCGCCGCGCCCAGTTTTGTTTTGAACGCCATACGGGATTCCTTTTTCCCATATTCAACCCCTTCCCCCGCATCGAGGGAAGGGGAACAGCTATCGACTAATCATACTCGCGAGTCCCTCCCTTTGGACAGGGGAGGGACTCTGAACTGCGGGAAGAACTTAGCCGGCAGTGTAGATGAAACGGGCCACGTCGGGATCATCGACATTGTCGATGGTGATGACGGCGTAGCCGGTGCCTACGCGCGCGGGCATGGAAGTCACGCCGCGCAAGTTGGCGACCTGCGCAATCACGCCGAGATAACCCATGTCGGCCGGCTTCTGGGCGATGACAAGCGAAACGATGCCATCACGGAGGTAGCCGATATTCTCTTCGCTGGCGTCGAAGAGAGCCACTTCGACCGCGCCTTGGAGGCCGGCGTTTTGGATTGCGGCGCCCGCGCCCAGCGCGCCAAAGGTATTGGTGGCGAACATGCCGACGATGTCAGGATTCGCCTGCAGAACCGCGGCGGTCTGCTGCTGGGCCATATCAGCGCTGTTCTCGTTGTAATCGACGCGAGCGACGACCAATCCGCCGTCGTCAGCCGCGGCCAGGCAGCCTTCTTCGCGCTGGTCGGTGGTGCTGATGCCCGGGCGGGTGTTGGTGACGTAGATCTTCGCGCCTTCGCCCAGTTGATTCGCCAGCGACGAACAGGCGATGTATCCACCCTGGACGTTGTCGGAGCCGATATAGGTCAGCGGGAAGGTGACCTCGCCGTCGGCGTAGTTGCCATCGCCGATGAAGGTATCGACCGTCAGCACGGCAATGCCGGCATCGTGGGCGTCTTGCAGCACCGGTATGGATTGCTCTTTGTCATTCGGCGCCGTGACCAGCGAGCTGATATCGCCGCGGGCGATCAGAGCGCGGATGATCGGCTCGGAAACCGCTACATCGAAGCGCTCGGGATCCTGTTGGATGACGTTGATGCCGAGGCGTCCCGCCGCGCCATATACGCCGCGCGACATGGTGATGTAGAAGGGATCGGGATTCACGCCCGGTACGAAGGCCAGATTGTAGCTGTCATCGAGAGCCGGCGCCGGATCGCTGGTATTGCTGGTGTAGATGAAGCGGGCCACATCGGGATCGTCGACATTGTCGGCGGTGATGACCGCGTATCCGGTGGGAACACGAGCCGGGATGCTGCCGACGCCATCGAGGTAGGCGGTCGCCAGCGCCACGCCCAGGTAACCCATGTCCGCGGGTTTCTGCGCGATGACGAGCGAGACGATACCGTCCTTCAGGAAGCCGATGTTCTCTTCACTGGCGTCAAAGAGCGCCACTTCTACCGCGCCTTGCAAGCCGGCGTTCTGGATGGCTGTGCCAGCGCCCAATGCGCCGAAAGTATTGGTGGCGAACATGCCGACGATATCCGGATTGGCCTGCAATACCGCCGCGGTTTGGGCTTGCGCGGTATCGGCGCTATTCTCGTTGTAATCGACGCGTGAGACGATCAGACCGTGATCCTCAGCCGCCGCCAAACAGCCTTCTTCGCGCTGATCGGTGGTGCTGATGCCGGGGCGCGTATTGGTGACATAAATCTTGGCGCCGGCGCCCAGCTTGTCGGCCAGGGCTGAACAGGCGATGTATCCGCCTTGGGTGTTGTCCGAGCCGATGTAGGTGATCGGGAAGGTGACTTCGCCATCGGCATAGTTGCCGTCGCCGATGAAGGTATCGACCGTCAGGACGACGATGCCGGCTTCGTGAGCCGCCTGCAAGACGGGGATCGACTGCTCTTTGTCATTCGGCGCGGTGACCAGCGCGTCGATGCCGCCACGCGCGATCAAAGCTTCGATGATAGGCGCGGAAATGGTGACGTCAAAGCGCTCGGGATCTTGCTGAATGACATTCAGGCCGAGGTCTTCCGCCGCTTGATAGACGCCGGTGCTCATCGTGATGTAAAACGGATCCGGGTTGACGCCCGGAACAAAGGCGATGGTATAGCCATCGTCCTGCGCGATGACGCCCGGAACGAGGCTCATCACGAATAGCACAATCGTTGCCACTACCAGTAGTCTTTTCATCTTGACTCTCCTTGTGAACTCAGAGTTTTGCTTTGCGCCACACGATAGAACCGAGGTTGTAACATGGCTTCCCTTTCTCAAATCAATAAATGCGTTCATACACGGATGACGTCCAGGCCGGCGGCGCGGAGATCGTCCGTGTCGACATCGCTCAGTTGATGGTCGCTGATCAAAACATCGACGGCGCTGATGGGCGCGACATTCAGCGACATGCTGTGCCCGTATTTGCTGCCGTCGGCGGTTAAGATGACGCGTTTGGATTGCTGGACCATGGTGCGTTTCACTTCGACTTCAAGGATGTTGCCGGTGGTCACGCCGTTTTCGATATTGAATCCGGCGGAGGCCATGAAGGCGATATCGGCGTTGAACATTTCCAGCGAGCGCAGCGTTTGGGCGCCGATCAAGGACCGAGTCAGGTTGCGCAGGACGCCGCCGGGCATGGCCAATTCCACGTAGGGGTAATGGGTGGCGGCGACAGCGACATTCAGCGCGGGCGTGACGATACGCAGGTACTCAAGATTGCGCGGCAGATGATTGACGATCTCCACAGTTGTCGTGCCGGCGTCAACGAAAATCGTCTGACCCACTTCAATGAAATCGACCGCTCGCTTGCCGATGCGCAGCTTGGAATCTCGATTCAACTGATTTCGCTGTTGCAACAGGGATACCTGATCCGCGGGCGAGTGCTTGGAAACGGCGCCTCCCCAGATGATCTCGCATTCGCCTTGCTTCTGCAGCTCGCTCAAATCGGAGCGGACGGTCACGGCGGAGACCTTGAAAAGCTTGGTCAGTTCAGCCGTACGCACCGTGCCTTCGCGCTGTAAAATTTCGCAGATTCGCCGCTGTCGCTCGACAGCCAATAGAAGATTGTCGTTGGTCATTTTCATCTATACTTAGCCGAATCATAGACTATAACGACTTTCCATTAGTTAGTCAAACTTTACTTTTTTTGTTATTTTCTGCGGATGGCTGATGCGCAATTGATTAGCGACGCGGCGGCAGCCGACCCGCCGCATTCGCGCGAATCGTTGCTATGATTAGCGCTCGGTCCGAGTGCTGGCATGATTCATGTTCGAGATGATGTGAAGCGAAGTGGATGGGCAAGCGAAACCGCAAGTGAAAGCAGCGACTTATGAAGACTTGTATTGTCGTCAGCGGCGGTGACGCGCCGGGCATCAATGCCGCGATTGAGTGTTACCTGCGGCTGGCGCGGCGGCATGCCGATCAAGTCGTGGGCGCGCAGGATGGATTTCAAGGTTTGCTGGCCGGTCATGCGCGAGAGATCGATCGCGCTGCAATCTCGCTGCTGGCCGGGCGCGGCGGCTCCTGGCTGCGGTCAAGCCGCGAACCCGCGCTGGGCAAAGCGGGCGCGCGCGAGAAACTGCTCGGCGTGATGAGAGATCATCAGATCGATAATCTGCTGCTCTTCGGCGGGGACGGCACGATCCGTACCATTATGCCGCTGTTGGAAACATGGGACGTGCCGTGCGTTGCCTTGCCAACCACCATTGATAATGACCTGGCTGGCAGCGACTACACCTTGGGTCACGATTCCGCCTGCAACTATGCTTTCCATACGATCAACGGCATCAAGGCGACGGCGCATGCCTTGCCCGGACGCATCTTTGTTGTGGAGACCTTGGGCGGTGATTGCGGCAACCTGGCCTTGGCCGTTGCCTACGCGAGCGGCGCCGATGCCGTGCTCGTGCCGGAGTATGATTTTCGTCTGGACTGGCTGGCTGACCGTCTGAACACGGCGGTCGCTGAAAATGGCGCGGCGTTGGCAGTCGTCTGCGAAGGCGTCAAGAATATCGAGCGCATCGTCGAAGAGATTCCGGAATTGACCGGTACTCGTGTGCGTCACAGCAAGCTGGGGCATGCGCAGCGCGGCGGCGATGTCTCGCATCATGACCGCGTTGTGGCGCGGGATATGTGCCGTCTCGCCTACGACGCTTTCAAGTCCGGTGTTTCGACCGCTACGGTGATATCGGTTCAGGGCAGGCTGCGCTTGCATATCGGGACGCTGTCGGAAGGGGGCAGGGTCCAGCCGGATTACGATCGCTATGCGTTTGTGAACGGATTATGAACACCTATCTGGCGCTTGATTTTGGTGGCACGCGCAGCCGCGCCGCTCTCTTTGATAGAGATCTGCGCCTCATCAGACGGGCGGAAACGCTGAGCGAAGTCCGTGAAGGCACAGGACCCGTGCTGCGACGCCTCGCCGATCTCGGCCGTTCGCTGCTAGAAGCCGATACCGCAATCGCGGGCATCGGGATCGCCGCGCCCGGTCCGCTGGACGCGGATGCTGGCGTGATCATTAAGGCGCATACCTTGCCCGGCTGGTCGCATGTGCCGTTGGCGGCGATGATCAGCGAGGCATTTGACGGCGCGCCGACCGTGATTCAAAACGATGGCAATCTGGGCGCGCTGGCTGAGTATCATTTAGGCGCGGGGCGCGGCGCCGATCCCCTGATCTATCTGACGCTGAGCACCGGCATCGGCGGCGGCGCCATCATTGACGGAAAGCTGTTTTCGGGCGCCGACGGCTTGGCAATCGAACCCGGTCACATGCGCCTGAGCCTGCCGGATGGCAGTCACCGCCGTTGGGAAGAGCTGGCCTCGGGCACGGCCCTGGGCGATTGCGCGACGCTTGTCCTGCAACAATCTGATCGGCCGTCGTCGCTGCGGAATCTGCAACGGGTTGACGGCCAAGCCGTTGGCGACGCGGCGCGGCGAGGCGATGAACTGGCGCTGCGGATCGTGCGACGGGCCGGGGAGTGGCTGGGCCTTGGCCTGGTTAACTTGCTGCATCTTTTCAATCCGGAAGCGATTGTCGTCGGCGGCAGCGTCAGTACGCTTGGCGAGCTGATCCTGGGACCAGCGCGCGCTGTCATCCGCGAGCAGGTATTGTACGAGGGCTTCTATCGGGAAAACTTGATCCGGCGGGCCGCGCTTAACGACGATGTCTGTCTCGTCGGCGCTGCTCTGTACAGCAAACTGCAACTGGAAGACGGGCACAATCCAAACTGAAGGATAGTATTATGAATCGCGCAACCATTACGATTGATGCGAAGGCGGTTATCGGCGAGGCGCACGATCATCTATACGGCGCCAATCTGGAGCATCTTGGGCAGGCTGTCTACGGCGGTGTCTGGGCGGAGATGCTGGTCGACCGCAAATTCGCGGGCAATGACTACCTGTATGCGGCGCCGAGCGAGGGCTTGACGAATGTGCATCCGGATATCGGTGTGGTTGTGCCTTGGGCAGCGAAGAATCCCGATTATGAAGCGGCGCGATATGTGCATGACAACAGCGCCTATTACACCGGGCGGCAGTCGCAGCGCATCACCATTCGCCGGCCGGATGGACAGGAACGCGGCATCAGGCAGGGCAGCCTGTATTTGCAGGCGGCGCGCGACTATGACCTGCGTCTGGTGCTAAAGGGCGAAGGACAGGCGCTGACCGCCCGGCTGGGCGACGAGATCTGGCGCATTGACGCGGTCGGCGGCGAATGGACCACCTGGCGGCATCGATTCACAGCGGCGGGCCAAAACCCGCAGGGCGAACTCAGCTTGACGATCAGCGAAGGTTCGCTCTGGATCGGCTGCGCCTCGTTGATGCCGAGCGACAATATCTCCGGCTTCCGCGCCGATGTGATTGAGGCGCTGCGTGATTGGTCGCCGACGCAGCTGCGTTGGCCCGGCGGCAACTTCGTATCGGCCTATCATTGGCAGCAGGGCATTGGCGACCGCGACCGACGCCCGGCCTACCTCGATCCGGCCTGGTGGCAGTGGGAAAGCAACGATGTCGGCACGGATGAATTCTGTGAGTTTTGTCGGCTAGTGGGCGCGGAGCCGGTGCTCACGGCCAACATGGGCAATGGCACGGCGGAAGAAGCGGCCGCCTGGGTGGAGTACTGCAATGGCGATTCTGACACAACTTATGGCGCGATGCGCGCCGCCAACGGATATTCAGAGCCGCATGAGGTTCGAGTCTGGTTCGTCGGCAACGAACAATTCGGCAACTGGCAAGTGGGCCACGTGGACCCCGAGACCTATGCGCGGCGCTATCTCGAATTCGCCAAGGCGATGCGCGCCGTCGACGATCAGTTGACGCTGATTGGCGTGGGTACGCCGACCAATCTCTACGGGCATTGGAACGAGGTTGTGCTCGGGCTGGCCGGGGACGAGATGGATCAGTACAGCGTACACTATTATTCGATTCGCACCGAGAAGTTCGATCAGGCGCCATCTCCCGAAGACGCCTATTTGCCCAAAATGGCGGCCGCATACGAAGTCGAGGGTATGCTCGACGCGACCTTGGCCGTCATGGATCAGAATTCCGGAGAAGCGCTGCCGCTGGCATTTGACGAATGGAACACCTATGTAGGCGCCAAGCCGCCGGATTATATCGAAGATTACAACCTGGCGGACGCGTTATACACCGGCGCGTTGATGAACGACTGCCTGCAGCGCGCGGATCGGATCAAATACAGCGCGATTTATCACTTGACCAATGTCATGGGCAACTATCTTATCGCGCCCTTATACGAGTGGGAAGCGGTTTTCCCGGGTCGGGGCGGCGGCTGGGCGCCGGTGTCGACGGGCGACGCACCCGACGCGCCGGCGGTGATCAAGATGCCGGCGACCCTGGTGCTGGAGTTGATGACCGCGCATCGTGGCGCGCTCGCCGTCGGCTGCGAGGTAAAATGCGGCGCGTTCAGCAGCCCCGGCGTCGGCAATATGCCCGCCTATGACGATGTGCCGCTGGTAAGCGCCGCCGCCACCCTCGATGCCGATGCCAAGCGGCTTTACCTGTCAGTGGTGAATTTCGCTGTCGATGCGCCGATGCGCCTTGAACTGGCGGGTATCGACGCCGCTGACGAAGCCGATGTCTATTTTGTTGCGGGCGCGAGTCCGCTGGCGACCAACAGCTTTGACGCGCCGAATACCGTCGCCATAACGCGCGATGAGGCCCGCGCGGATGAGCTGACATTGCCGCCGCATAGCTTCAGCTTGATTGTCTTGCGTCTGGACTGAGGGCGCCACCGCATCGCGATTTACGAGTGCGCAGAAGCGCTTACCAGGCCAGGACGCGCCGGGGATTTTCTATCGTAATGGCATCCAGCGCGTCGTCATCAATGCCAGCGGCCTTGAGCATGTCGAAGAATCCCGTGAACACATGGCCGTAACCGACTCCGCCGAAGGCACACAGGTCGCTGCGATGACAGCGATCGCTGGAGAGCAGCAGTTGATCCCTCCAGCCCAGACGAATGAGTTCGGTCAAGGCGCTGACGCGGCGCGAATCGGGATTCATGTGATTGCGGCCAACCGTGTCAAATTGAACGTAGGCGCCCGCTTCCAGGATGGCCACATGATACGCTGGCTCGAGATAGGTATCGCAGTGACCGATGATGACGCGGCGTAAATCGACGCCTTCGTCAGCCAGGATTTCCAGCTGAACCAGGCCAACCGGATACATGGACGCGTGAGTCGTCAGGGGCGCGCCGGTGGCCATTTGCGCCCGGGCGGCCGCCCGCAGAACGCGCTCCTCTTGCGCTGTCGCATAATCCAGATTGACGCCGATTTCGCCGATAATGCCGGCGCGGATGCCCGTATTCTCGACGCCGTCGGTGAGATCGCTGATCATCATATCCGCCAGCGCGTTTGTCGAAAGCCGATCAATCTCCGGCGGATAAAATGGCTGACGATACCAGCCGGTTCCCATGATGATGTGGAGTCCCGTGTTTTGGGCGATGCGGCGCAGCGCGGCCGGATCGCGTCCCAAATCCGGCGTTGTCACATCGACGAGGGCCGCTCCGCCGGCTTGACGCAGCAGCGAAAGCTCATGCGCGGCGAGCTTCTCGTCATTGAGCAGCTCATTCAATCGTCCCGTGACACGATAGATGTCGCAGAAGATATGCTCGTGCATCAGCGTTCGGCCGAGAGCCGCCGGCGCCAGCTCGCCCAAAACCGTATGGATTTGTCCCTTTGCCGCCACGGTTGCCGCTCGGGTCAGTCGTCCGCCAGGCTGAATTTGAGGATTTCCGCGCCTTCCATCAGCACACGCCGACAGCAGACGGCCAGCTCGTCCAGATCGTCATCGATTTGCGCGAAGACGTTGACGGGCTGCTTCATATCCACGGTCAAGCCGCGCGAGATGAAAATGCCGTAGGCGAGATAGATTTCGTCCGGCACCAGCACGGGCTCATCCGCGACCAGGAAGGACAACGCGCCGGGGGGAATGCCGGCCACGTACTGATTCTCGCGCTCGACGGTCAGATCGGGCGGCAGGGCGACGAGCGCCTGACCCGAGACAATGCTGTGATAAAACTGATATTCAAAGGGAAGCCGCGACCGTATGGTCGCGCAGGTCTTGGGGGCCGCGGATTCCAGCAAGCGCGCATAAAATACGCCGCCGCCCGAAAACTCAATCTTCAGTTTTGACATGCTAAAACCACTCCTTTGCGCAGAGCTGATGCAGACGAGAACACGGTTTGCTTGGACAACTGACTACCATCGCCGACGTTTAGGAGACGCGCTCTTTCATCCAGACGGCGGAATTGAAGAAATTGGCGACGGCGCTGCCTGGCGGTACCAGGTCATCGCAGGCTTGCGCCAGCTCATCGCTCAGCGTCATATCCAGCACGGGCAGCAAATGCTCTAGCTGTTCGAGCGTGCGCGGACCCAACAGCGGCGCGGTGATGCCCGGCTGATCTTTCACCCAAAGCGTCGCCAGCTGGGCCGGGGGGATGCCATGTGCCTTGGCGAGACTGACCAGCTTGTTGCCGATGGCGATGCCTTGCGGCGTGATGCGCTCGGAGTAGATGCCGCCGCGTATCGCGCCTCGCGAATCGACGGGCATATCGGTGGCGCTGGCATAGCGCCCGGCCAGCACACCTTGCGCCAAGGGAGACCAGGTGATCATCCCGAGATCGTAGGCTTGGCACATCGGCACAATTTCGTTTTCGATCCGCCGGTCCAGCAGATTATATGGCGGCTGTTCGCTGACGATTCGCGCATAACCCTTTAACTCGCTCACCATGATGGCTTCCATGATTTTCCAGGACGGATGCACGGAACTGCCGATGTAACGCACCTTGCCCTGCTGCGCCAGATCGGTCAGCGCGCCCAGGGTTTCTTCCGGGTGGATGGAAGGTGATGGCCGGTGCAGCTGGAAGAGGTCGATGTGATCCGTTTGCAGTCGCCGCAGCGAGTCTTCACAGGCCTGGATGATATGGAGGCGCGACAAATCTTCGTCGTTGGGTCCCGGTCCCACTTTATAGAAGGCTTTGGTGGCCAGGATGACCTCGTGACGGCGTTTGCTCGCGGCTAATGCGCGTCCGATGATGCGTTCGCTTTCGCCATCCGAATAAGAATTGCCGGTGTCGATCAGATTGATGCCGGCATCAATGGCGCGATTGATGATTCGACCGGCTTCATCTTCCGGCGTGGGATCGGCGAAGTTTCCCGTGCCCAATCCGAGCGGGGCTATCTTGACGCCGCTGCGACCCAATACTCGATATTCCATGCTCACCTCTCTTTTGGCCCAACCTGCCGCGTAACAGGCGCGGCTTTACCCCATCCCCGGCCCTTCCCCAGCAAGCCAGGGAAGGGTCACATTACAACACAGATGGGATACATTCCTCGAAACGACACAACTAGGAACATGAGATTCCATCGTCTGTCAGTGTGCTCCCCCTCCCTGTTTTATCGGGGAGGGGGCTGGGGGGTGGGGTAGACTGCGCGCCGAGCCTACAGGTGGTGGAACCCGTAGCCGTCTGCCAGCCTGTTGGAACTGCTCATGAGCTTGCCATCGATATAGATGTCCGGGTTAGCCATCATGATATCGGCGTGGTAGGGACTATAGCCGACGGTGCCGCCAAACTTGGGATCCTGATAGCCGAAGCCGAAATCAACTGACGCCAGCACCCGTTCATCTTCCATCAAATGGCCGGAGATGGTGGCTTTGGGATTCAGCCCGATGCTGAAATGGCAGATTTTGTAGATGACGTCGTCGTTGCGCGACTCCAGCCAGGTGCGCATCGCATCGCCTTCGCCGCTGCCGACAACCTCGGTAATCACGCCGTCAACGACGATGAGCGAATAGTGGTTATGGACCAAGCCGCTGACGTTGTCGCTGGCATCGACCACGATGGTGCCGTTGATGCTCTCTTCCAGCGGCGCGATCGAAACCTGGGCGCCCGGATAGAAATCGACCTCGCCATCGTAGGTAAGGGCACCGTCGCTTATCAGGCTCGGCCGCCCGCCCATCTTGAAAGTGATGTCGGTTCCGTAGGGCGAGGTCACGCGGCATTCATCGGTCTCTTGCCACAGGCGGGCGATGATATCAGCGTTTTCGAACATCTTGTCCAAATCAACGTTGACCAGCGCCGCAATGCAATAGTCCTCGATGCCTTCGACCACGCCGGAAAGATGGCGCGTCCCGTTTCTACGCGCTTCCTGCATGGCCGGGGCGCGCACCATCCCGCCGCAGAGCGTCAGTACATACTTGCTGTTCAATACAGCATTGTTAACGATGGGACCCGGATCGCTGACCGTGCCTTCTTCGTACCAGTCTTTGATGATCAACGAAGTATTGGCGCCGGAGCGGAGACCGGCCGAGAGCAGCGCCTCAGCCAAGTTGAGATCATTCTTGGGGTCGGCGACAATCAGGAAGGGCTCTCCTTTGCCCGGATTGACCAGGCGGTTGACGGTTATATCTGCAAACTGGTCCCAAAACAAATGTGAGCGCATCGTGCTCCTCCTTTAGGTGAAAACTACAACTGAATGAAGGTCTTCAAGTTAAATCGAGTAAAGAAACTGCATAGATCGGAATTTGCTGGTGAGCGCCTCCTGAATCATCTCCGTCCAACGTTGCTGGGGTCGAGCCAATCCCTGACGATCTCGCCCAGCAAATTGAAACCCACTACAAACATGAACAGCGCCAGACCGGGGAAGGTAGACGCCCACCACTGATCGAGCAGGTAATCGCGTCCTTCCGCCACCATGCGGCCCCATTCCGGCGTCGGCGGCTCGATGCCCAATCCCAGGAAACTCAACCCGGCCGTGGCCAGGGCGACAAAGCCGACATCAATAGTGATGTTCACGATGATGGGATCGAAGCCGTTGCGAATGATATGCCGCGTAACTATGCGAAAGTGGCTGGCGCCAAGCGCCCGGGCGGCCAGGATATATTCTTCGTTTTTGACGCTCAAGACCTGGGCCCGAACGAGCCGGGCATAAGATGGCCACCAGGAAAAGCCAACCGCCAGCATCGTCTGCAGCAAGCCGCGTCCCAGGGCCGCGTTCAGCGCGATGGCGAGCACCAGCGAGGGAAATGCCATCCAGACATCGGTCAAGCGCATGAGGATGCTATCCACTCGTCCGCCCAGGTAGGCCGCCAGCGAGCCCACGATGAATCCCAAACTCGTGGCGATGCTCAAGACGACGAAGACAACCCAAATGGTGGTGCGGGCGGCATAGACCACGCGCGAGAAAATATCGACGCCCATGTGGTCGGTGCCGAAGGGATGTTCGGACGACGGGCTGAGGAATTTATTTCGTAGATTCAGCAGGGTGGCGCTCTGCTGCGTGAACAGCTCCGGCCACAGCAACATAAGTATGAGCAGCACCAGTATGAACAGCCCCAGAATTGAGAGGGGATTGTGTCGAACCGCAAAGGCGAATCGACTTCGTTTGAATTGCTCCCATAACCCCCTATCGAGTTCGAGATCGGGATATGCGCGAGCGGTTGTTGATTGCGTTTCCTGGCTCATAAGCGCGCCAAAAGGTTGCTATCTATATTGAATTCGCGGATCAAGAAAGGGATAGGTCAAATCGATCACGAGATTAACCAACATGAAGGTCAGGCTTGCCGTGAGCGTCACGCCCATAATCACGGTGATGTCGTTGCGGAAAATGCCGATCCAGGCGTAGGTGCCGAGGCCTCCCCAAGAATAGATGATTTCAATCAGCAAGGCGCCGTTCAACATGAACCCGACGTAAAGACCCAAGACGGTGACGACCGGCAGCAGTGCATTGCGCAAGACGTGACGCCACAAGACCTTGCGCTCGGCCAATCCCTTGGCATGCGCCGTCCGCACATAATCGCGGTGAAGGACACTGGCGATGGCCGAATTTGTCGTCCGCGCCATGGCGCCGATCTGGCCCAGGCTTAAGGTGAAGGCCGGCAAAACCAAATGCGACAGCGCGTCGCGAAAGGTGTCCCATTGACCTGCCAGGATTGAATCGATGAGATACATCTTGGTCACGGGGGGCGGCGGCGGAACGGTCAGCGTCAAGCGACCGGCCAGGGGCAAGATATCCAACCGTCCAGCGAAGATCAACTGGAAGACAAGACCCGCCCAAAACACCGGAATGCCGACGCCCACCAGGGAGGACAAAATGATTGCCGATTTGACCCAGCGCGATCGGGTCGAGCCGGCAAGGATGCCCAAAGGGACACCGATCGACAGCGTGAAACAAAAGGCCGCAATGGTCAGCTCAAGCGTTGCGGGCAGGAAGTCGCCCAGTTCTTTCAAGACCGGTTGGCGCGAAACGATTGATAAACCCAGATCGCCCGACAAGAGTCGCTGCATGTATTTGATATATTGAATATGAATGGGCTGATCGAGGCCAAGCAGTTTTCGAGTCTTCTCCACCTGCTCTATGGTGGCGAATTGCCCTGCCCTCGAGAGCGCCGGATCACCGGGCAACATATTCGATATGAAGAAAGTCACAAACGTCACGGCTATCAAGACCCAAAGGGCCTGATAGAGACGCCGCAGTACATAATCACCCAAGGCGATTCACCTCACCGGCGGGGCGAGCGGAAGCGTGAACCCCACTCGCCCCGAACGTTACGATATCGTGCCTACATATCGTCAAAGTAGATCTGATACACGTTCTGCGTGAAGCTATGTGGCGGTGACCATTGATAGCCCTTGACGTTGGCGTGTGATGCCGAAAGCGCCATGCCGACAACGACATTGACGTAGGGCGTTTCCGCATCCCAAATCGCCTGAATCTGCTTGTAAATCTCGCAGCGCGCTTCAGGATCAAGCTCGACCTTGCCCGCTTCTAGCAGCGCATCGTTCTCGGCATTGGCGTACCAGGAGAAGTTGATGCCGCCGCCGCCGCCTTGGCTGGAGTGTCCCAGTCTGCCGAAGAACTGATCCGGATCAGGCAAGGAGGGGAACATCCACACCGTGCCCACATCGGGGGCGGTCTCTTGCGACGAGTAGGCCTGGACTTTGGCGGGCCACTCGACGGCCATCGGGCGAATAGTGATGCCAAGCTGCGCCGCCCCGGCTTGCATGATCTGCATCGCGGCGGTCTCTTCCGGAGATGTGCCCTGGTAGGCCATGGTCAATTCGAAGCCGCCATCAGCGTAGCCGGCCTCCGCCATCAAGGCCTGCGCTTCTTCCACGCTGGTATAAGATTCCGGCATTGAAGCGTCAAAGCAGACGATGCCCGGCGGGAGCACGCCCTTCGCGATCGCCGCATAGCCATTGCGCGCCAGCTCCACGTGACCTTCGAAATCGTAAACCAGCGACAACGCCTTGCGTACGCGGGCATCCGAGAGGATCGGATGATGGGTATTCATCGCGAAGTACAGCTGGTTGAGCGTTGGATCGGTGTTGATCGTGAACGCCGGGTTTTCGCTGAGCGCGTCCAGCGTCTCCGGGCTGCCAACCTGGATCCAGTGGGAGTCGCCGTTTTCGAGCGACAGACGCCGCGTGCTCTCTTCTTTGATCACGACGAAGATCGCGCGGTCGACGTGATGGCCGTCCCAGCCCTTGAAGTAATCGGGGAAGGCTTCAATGGTGAATTCCTGCTCTGGCGTGAATGACGTCAGAACGTAGGGTCCGCTGCCGGCGTCGTTGTTTTGCAGCCAGGTTTGGCCCCAATCGTCGTCAACGGTGTTCGCTTTGACCAAGTCAGAATTCAAGATGTACAGGCGCGAGAGCGCTCCCAGGAAGCCGGGGAAGGGCGTGCTGAGGTTGATCTGCACCGTGTAATCGTCAATGACTTCCGCGCCGGTCACCATAACCAGACTGCGGGCGACGCCGATATTGACCGCAACCAAGCGATCGACCGTGTAGGCGACGTCTTCCGCCATGACTTCCGTGCCGTCATGGAACATCACACCGGGTTTTAGGGTGAAGGTGTAACTCAGGCCGTCCTCAGCTTGTTCATAGCTTTCGGCCAGTTCCAGCTCCCATTCGGTGACACCCGGCAGATACTGCAGCAAGGTGTTGTAAAGATTGATCGACGGCGTATCAACGCGACTGTCAGAGGCGGCCAGGGGATCAAAAGTGGGTGGTGATCCGGCCAACGCAATGACAAGGGTGCTCATGTCTTGGGCAACGAGCTGAAGCCCGCCGCCAATCACAGACAGGATGAACAACAGCGCGATACTCAAAAACACCATACGTTTGCGACTCTTGAGCAACATGTTAGTTTTGTCCTTTCTCAACATGTGATCGCTATAGACGAGGTTAATGAATCTAGTGCTCAGCGGCAAGAGTTTTGTCCTACCATATACCCCCTTTCCTGTGACGGCGATTCAAAATCGCGCTATCCACTTCAACAATGCTAGCCGCACCAAGCGGCGGCAACATTGGCAACCACCTCGATCATGTTGATGAAGTCGTCAACGCTGACCCATTCATCGGCGCCGCCGCTTTGCACATTGTCCCCCGACAAGGGACCAAATCCAACCGTCGGAATACCGCTATAGAGGATGGGCGTGCGAATCTCGCTGGCGGCGTGCAAGGATTGCACTTGCGGCGTAATCCCGGTCGCGGATGCGATGGCGTCCGCCACCGTCTGGTAAATGGGGCTTGCTTCCGAGACTTCGACGCCGCCAATGCCTTGCAGCCATTCGAGCTGGGCCGGGCGCTCACTGAGCCAGGGATCGCCGGTGCAGGCTCGTTCCACGGCGGCTTCTACCTCGCGCTGAACATCGGTCACATCTTCGTTGGGTGGGAAGGCGAGCGAACCGGTCATGATGGCGGTCGGCGATACGCGGCCCGGGCGCGCGGCTTCCCCCGCCTCAATATGTGTGATGTGAAGGTTGGTCGATCGCCCGATGCCTGCGTAAGCGGGATGATGAACGCGTTGGGCGCGCTGCCGGTCAAGCTCCGTGATGGCGTGATAGACGAGCCATGCCTTGTCGATTGGGTTGATGCTCAGGTGGGAAAAGGGCGTGTGAGTTGGTTCGGCGGTGTCCGGCAGCTGGCCGCTCACGGTGATGCGAAAGCGCAGGAGGCCGGATGCTCGCGATTTGATGTCGCTAAGGCCGGCCCCGGATTCCGCGGGATGCAGGTATACGGCGGCGTCGGTGTGGTATCCGCGCTCCAGGACGGCATAGATGCCTTGCGCGCGACGCTTGCTGACGGTGCTGGCGCAAATGACATTCCCGGATAACGCCAACCCGGCCGATTGTATGGCATCCAGCGCGCAAATCATCGCCACCACGCCGCTCAAATCATCGGCGATGCCCCAGCCGTACATGCGGCCATTGTCCACCGCTCCCGCAAAGGGATCGTGCCGCCAACGACTGGTGTCGGTCACCGGCTCGCTATCGGGATGGGCAAAGATTAGCAGGCTGCGCCCGTCTCCGGCGCCCGGTTGCACAGCGACCACACTCACGCGATCGGCTTCCGGCTCAGCGGCGGGCGGCGCAAAATCCGAATCCAGGACAAATCGATTGGGCGCGCTATTGATGCTTTCAACCTGGCAGCCCAAACGCGTAAAACGCTCCGCTATCGCCTGTTGGAGCGCTTCTTCGCCGTCTGCCGATGTCGCCAGCAGCTCCCGCAACACTTCGACGTAGGATTCGCGTCTGGCCTGGATTTGAGACTTCAAGCCGCTGGTATTCGAGGTCCCGCTTAATGTCATTGAAGTATCCGCTCTAGTAATGCTTTAATGTGGATAGGCGCTATCGTCTCGATGGCGCAAACTCCCACAGTACACGCCTGCGCAACGGACAGTCTGCGTCGAGCAAGCTCGACGTCGACTGATCACGCTACTGATCTTTACATGTTCTGCGGCAGCTCAAATTGTGAACCGGAGTATATCTGGCAATACTTCATTTTGCCAAAAGCGCAGCGTTGAGGCGGTGCTGCGGCTAAGTTTTGCGGCCGCTGGCACGTCTACATCACGCACTGCCGCGCCGCTACAGCTTATGTATATTGGCGCAAACGTGATGAACGGGCGGTCGCTGCCATAAGAGTGTCCGGTGCCTTGGACATCGCCAACGGCGCGGGCTGGACTTCGTGACGGAATTGTGTGTTCAGCAAGCTTCGATGGTATCTTTGAGCAACGAAATCGCTCACAGACTTAAGGCCGGCGTCATCCCGCTTGGGATGCCCACTTGACCTCAACCTGCTAAGGATAGTGATGAACCGATGGCGCGCGACCATAAACGAACATCGCCACTGTCTGGTCGTCACCACCGTGCTGACCCTCGTGTTGACGTTCCCGACGATTGTCTACATCTTCAGGACAGATGTCTTTTGGCACCCGGCCGGCGCCGCTATAGACGTTGATGTTTATATCAAATTCTGGGATGTCTGGTACGGAAAGCAGTTCCTGACGGGTCAAGCGGATCACCTTTACACGAATCTGATGTTTTATCCCCGCGGTCTTTCGCTCAGCTACCACCCTTTCTTCCTACCGCACATCACTCTGATAAGCGCTTTGGGTCTGGTATTGCCGGTCTCAAACGCCTTCAGCCTGGCCCATCTTCTGATCATCTGGTCATCGGCGCTCTCGGCCTACGTTTACCTGCGCTGGTTGTTCAAAGACAAGTGGATTTCGCTCTTCGGCGCGGTTGTATTTGGCTTCAGCCCTCATGTCACCGGTCACCCAAATCATCCAAATTTGGCCTTTATGACGATAGTGGTATTGACTCTGTATTGTTTTCATCGCGGAATCATAGAGGATCGCCGATTCTTGGTCTTAGTAGCGGGCCTTCTGGCAGGGCTGACAATCGCAATAGATTTCTATATGTACATATGCGTGTTGATGTTGCTCGGACTATATTTGTGTGCCTTTGCCAGCTCACGATGGCGAGACAAGCGCTATTGGTTCTTGATCTTGCTGTTAGGATTGTCTATCGCGGTTTCAAGTTGGTGGCGCGTCTATCCTATGGTGGCGGGTTCAGATTCGATAAGTGAGGTGGTGAACTGGCACGGCGAGCGAGAAACAAGATCTGACGTCCTGTCATTCCTTGTTAATTGTCGAAATCCGCTCTACGGCCGCGCTTTTGAAACGATAATAAACACTTCTCACGAACAGATCAGCACCACCAGCTTCTTGGGATATCTGCCGCTGCTGCTTGTCTGCGCAGGGCTTGTCACGACTGCGACACGGCGCCGGGCGCTGCCCTGGTTGTTCTCGAGCGGGCTGTTCCTGATCTTGCGGCTGGGCTCGCATCTAACGATCAACGGTGTCACACATCTCGACATCCGGCTACCCAAATACTATTTGGACCAAATCCTGCCCAGTGTTTTCCAGGCATTTACGGAAGTCGACCATTTTATGATGGGCGCGCTACTCCCGTTTGCGGTCTCGGCCTGCCTGGGACTCGTCGCTCTCCAGAGTCGATTTCCGACAGCCGCTAAACCGCAATTCGTATTGGCGCTCCTCGCAATAGTTGCGCTCGAATACTTCATTCCCGTCCAGGCTGATCGCATTTTCCCGGTGGGCGATGGCAAGATCAGCCAAGAGCGGCTGGCTTTTCTCGAGTGGCTTGAGCAGGAAGATAACGACGATATTCGCCTGATCAACTTGCCTATGGGGCGCCGCAACTCGAAGATCTACAACCTCTATCAATCGCTGAGCGGCTATCCGCAGGTTGAAGGCGCTATCAGCCGCACACCCGAAAGCGCCTTCGACTACATAAGAGCGAACTTCCTGCTCAATGCTTGGCACAACAAGCAGCCCATCAACTGCGAAGTGGCGGATCGAAACGATTATCTCGCTGGGTTGGCACAACTCGAGGCAGATGGATTCAGCCATATTGTCTATCATCATGAGTTCAAGGATTGGAAGAACATTCGCGAAAGTTTTCGCGACATTATCCCGTCATACAGCGATGACTTGGTTTCAATTTACCGACCGCAGGATCTGCGCGATGGCTGCAGCGAAGTTGTGGGCGCGCGCTTCGCGTTTACCACACGCTACGCCGCAGTTTTGCAGTCGCCTTCAATCCTGGACGAGCGTCATGGTACGATCGTCATATTTCCGCAGACCGTCGGGGCAGCCGATCATTTTCTGCGGCATCTCCCGCTTGGCGCGCACACTGACAGAATTGCCCTGATTACCAGAACCTATGAGCCGCCAGGCATCGACATCCGCAGTTTTGATGTGCCGGATTCGGATTGGACAATTGACTTGGAAAGTACTGCCGCTGTTTGGCTGATCAATGATCAGCTCACATTCAATGCAGAGCAGACTTATGCCTATCAGGAGTGGTTCACCAAGCGATTTCGATTCTGCCGACGCCATCATGAAGACCGGGACATGACCATCGACTTATATCTGAAACCTGACTTGCCATGTTCCGCCGTGGATGAAAGCAGCGCCTTTGAAGTAAACTATGAGGATGGCGTCCGTTTGCATCATCTTTCATACGCGGTCCAATCGGATGCGATTCGCTTCTACCTCGCATGGTCCAAGGCATCGACTGACCCATACGCATTTTCGCTTCAGTTCTTCGATGCAGAGGACAACAAGCTGCTTCAGCACGACGATATAGTTTACCGGCAAGCGCTTTCCGCTTACGACATTGACATATTACCGTTGCCCGCAGGCGCCTATTCGGTGCGGCTGATCGTGTATGATTACGAGACTCATGCCAGCTCGGCCGGTATGGCAATTGACTCCGGGCAACGGTTTGAGCGTCAACTGGAAGTCGCCAGAATTGAGGTGGAGCGCTAGCACACGGTCCTCCTGCCTTGAACGAATGAGAGATAAAGGGCGCTTGCTCTGCTTGCAATTGAAGAGGCAGCGACGCGTGAAAATCTCCCACGTGTTGTGGCCAAGTTTGTCGTCGCGCGCGGTCTCGGCGAGGACATTAGCGATTTCATTTCGCTTGTTCGCTTCCGCGGTCGGCGCGGGTCTTCATAGACATCCAGTTTGCCGTTTTTGTTGAGGTCGCGGTAGAGAATGCTGTCCTCTTCTTTCGCCAGCGTCGAGTGCTTCAGCATATTTTGCCGCCTTTCGTCAGCCGTCGTCACGTCGTCCCGTCCTCTCTTTATCTGTCGATTGCAAAATTCATCATGATTTCAAAGCGCTGGCGATCACGCCACGGATGAAAGCGCGCTAGGTAAGGACAGCATTCGAGAAGGCCTCCGGCGCATGGCGAAAGTCATCTGAACGCCGCGGATACGACACTGCGCATCACAGCATAAGACGCTCAGCCGACCAATGTCACGATGGGCGCGCTGTGTCCTGTGCGCCGCCTGGACTTGACACTATATCCAATTAGCGGTACATTGAATGCAAAATACAAAGCTGATGACATTGGATACGGTGATGTCCGCGGGATTTACGGTATATCGGTCAGCGCCGGCTTGGGCATCGTGGTCACTGCAATTGAACCTGGACCATTGACGACGATGACTCCGGATTTTTTGGCGTACTGGTGACAAGAAACATGCGTAAGTTGCAACCGATTGTGCAATCCGAGAACTTGAGCGATGAAGTTGCGAGACGGCTGCGCAGCGCCATCAAGGGTGGCGACTTTCCACCGGGAACCCACTTGGTCGAGCAAGAGATCGCAAGGCAATTGCAGGTCAGCCGCATGCCGGTGCGGATCGGCATTCAGAAGCTGATTGACGAAGGTCTGGTCTTCAAAGAACCGAGGCGGGGCGCTTTCGTTCACACCTTCTCATCCAAGGAACTGGACGAAGTCTATTCGATTCGAGTGGCCTTGGAGCAACTGGTGGTACAATTCGCGGTGCCCAACTGGTCAGACAAGGTTGAGGCTGAACTGGAAAGCATTATTAGGCAAATGCGGCAGGCGGCTCTGGCGGATGACAGGCAAAAGGGCTTTGAGCTGGACACCCGATTCCACTCTATTTTATGGGAGCTGTCGCAGCATTCGATTCTGATTGAAGTTGTTTCGAGCCTGCGCTCGCGCATCAGCCGCTTTCTCGCCGATGCCAATGAAGTGCTCTCGCCAGCTGAGTTGAACCACCATGTTGCGGCGCATCAGCGGCTGGTCGACGTGCTGAAGCGGGGTGATATCGAGCCTGCGAAAGCGGCAATGGCGGATCACATCCTGGATGCGCATGAGCGGATTAGAAGTTACTATTCCTATCTCGATTAGTGGTAGACTGCGCGAGCGAAATCGGGATACGCGATTTGCCCGTGAAACTTCGGAGAAGGGTTAGCTGATGGATTGGAATGGGCATATCGCCATCGTCACCGGCGCGGCCAGCGGCATCGGCGCGGGCATCGCCGAGTGCTTCGCGGAAGCCGGCGCGGAAGTGGTCGTTGCCGATATCAACGAAAGGCTGGGCGCGCAGGTCACAGCCGATCTGCGAGCGCGCTACGGCAAGGGGCTATTCGTCAAGACTGATGTCTCCCAAGCCGCTGACTGCAGACGGCTCATGGACGAAACGCTGGCTGCCTACGGCCGGATCGACACGCTGGTCAATAACGCCGGCGTCAATTTTGTCAAGCCGACGCTGGAAATGGACGAAGCAGACTGGGACCGCGTCGTCGATGTCGATATGAAAGGCACATTTCTCTGCAGCCGTTATGCGCTGGAGGCGATGGTCGCGCGCCGCAGCGGGAACATCATCAATATCGCCAGCGTACACACGGTCGCCACCTTGCCGGCCGCTGCGCCTTATGCCGCTTCCAAAGGCGGCGTCGATATGATGACCCGCTCCATGGCGATCGAGTTCGCGCCCTACGGCATTCGCGTCAACGCCGTCAGCCCGGGGCTGACGGACACGCAAATCTGGGCTGATTTACAAGAAGCCGCCGAAGATGCCGAGCAGGCGCGGCAGCACTGGATGGACAATATCCCGCTCGGCCGCGTGCAAGCGCCGCGCGAAGTCGGCAACGTCGTTCTGTTCCTGGCAAGCGAGCAATCCTCGTATGTGACCGGCGCCAATATCTTCACCGACGGCGGCATGACGGCGCAGTTGATTAACCGCGAACGCTTCGCCAGCAAACCTGTGGAGGGTAAGACGCCGGGTGACTGAATATGTTTCTGCGCCCATCTGAAAGTGAGGACGAGAGTTTTGTCCGAACCTAATGAGTTGATAACTAACAGGGAGGTGTATCCATAAGGGAAACGCGTAATCTATTGACCGCTGCCAATACATGGACATTGTGAAAGGCAATATGATGATCAAGAAACTGTCACTACTGCTAGTATTCGCGCTTCTCTTTGCAGCTCTTGGACCGGCCATGGCGCAGGACAGCGATATCTCGGGTGAAATCGTTGTGCATCTGCAGGTGTATTACCGGCCGGAGCAGCATCCGGAACACTCGGCGATTGCTGAACAGGTCGCGCAGGATTATATGGAATTGCATCCCAACGCCACCGTCAATCTCTTGCCCGATATTCCCAGCGGCTCCGATTACATCACTTGGCTGTCCTCGCGCATTGCCGCCGATGAAGCGCCTGATATCGTGTGGGATCAATGGTTCAATCGCAGTCGCGTCATGGGTACCTGGTGGACAGCGCTGGATGAATACCTTGAAATGCCGAACCACTACATTCCCGAGGGCACGCCGGGCCACGAGCGCTGGGCTGATTCCTTCCCGCCAAACGTCTTGAACACGACGCGCGCGCCCGATGGACACTGGTATCAGGTTTCGCTGGACTGGGTGGAAACCGCCATGTATTACAACGTGGCCATGTTTGAAGAAGCCGGTGTAGAACCGGACTGGGCCAATTGGGGCGAGTTTACCGCCGATATGAAGACGATCCAGGACACGCTTGGCGTGGAAGCTTTCGGCTCCTTTATGCCAGGCACCGGCTGGAGCACCTGGTATTGGGCCGATAGCTTGTGGCTGAGCATTGTCTGGGCCGATCAGCATTCGGAACTTTTCATGGACAAGTATTCCGAGATGCAGCCGGATCTGGCCTGGCGCCAGCTAAACGCCGAAGAATACGCCAAGGCGATCCATGACGGCGTTTTGAGCGCCCACGATCCGCGCATGGACGACTACCTGCGCATCTCCAAAGAGTTCTCCGAGATACTGCCCATCGATTACATCGGCATCACCAGCCTGGGCGATGTCATGCGTATGTTCCTCGGTGAACAGCTGGCCATTTACTGGGGCGGGACCTGGGACAACAAGGAAATCACCAATTCAGCATCCTTTGAATGGGGCCTGACCTATCTGCCGCCTTTCACCGACGATGACTTCGAGGGCGCGCCGAACACCATCTATCGCGTGGGCGGCCCCAGCTCGGCCGGCCAATATGGCATACCGGTGGCGACGGCGAATAGCGACAATTTCGACCTCGCTGTTGACTATCTGATGTGGATGTCCGCGCCGCAAAACTTCGGACCGCTGGCGAACGAGTTCGGCGGTTTTATCCCGATGGTGGCCGGCACCGAAGTAGGTCCGGTGCTCGCCAATTTCCAGACCGTGGCCGCTTTGCAAGACCGCTTGTTCGGCGACCCGAGCGCGCGCTTGACCATTGAGCACGGCGACAACTGGACCCAGATCATGCAAGGCTACTTCCTGGGCGCGACCAACGAAGAAGAGACCAAAGCGCTGCTGCAGGAATCCTGGGAGAACGGCGCCGCCGCCCTGTGCGAACAGGTGGAATACGATTGGTGTCCGTAGTTGGTATTGAAGAGGCAGGATGCGCCTAAGCGCATCGCACGCGTCAGCCGGGGTCGGGCGATCCGACCCCGGTTGATTCCACGGAGGTCAACCCCTTGACTCAGCAGAAGACGCCAACCACCGGCGCCAAGACCGAATCAAGCCGCTGGAAGCTTAGCAGCGGTTTCGTGCCGATTTATATACCCATCCTGTTTTTGATTCCCGCGCTGCTTTTGCTGTTCGCCTTCCGCTACATACCGGCTGTATCGGCAATCTTTCATTCTTTCACTTATTGGAATATCCCCGAGCCCGGCGAATTCATCGGCTTACAGAATTACCGGGCGCTCTTCGACGATCCGATCTTCATAAAATCCTTAGGCAATATTCTGAAGTATATGGTCGGGCGCACGGCGCTCGTCCTGGTCATGGCTTTTGTCGGCGCGGAGCTGGTGTACAACCTGTCCAGCGACCGCTGGCGCAATATCTGGCGCATGGTCTTCACCATCCCGATGGTTATCCCGATTACGGTCAATCTGCTGGTCTGGCAACAGGTCTACGCCGGCCGCCAGGGCATGCTCAATGAATTCCTGACCGGCATCGGCGCCATGGCTCGGCCCTATCCCTGGTTGGGGCGTCCGGATACCGCGCTGCCGGCGCTGATCTTCATCGGCTTCCCGGCCGTGGCTGGCTTTGGATTCTTGATCATATTGGCCGCGCTGCAAAACTTGTCGAGCGAGGTGAATGACGCCGCCTTGATCGACGGCTGCAGCCGATTGCGCCGCGTCTTCGCCATTGACTTGCCGGCGATTCGCGGTCCGCTGGCGCTGATTCTGATTCTAAGCCTGAACCTGGGCATGCAAGAATTCGCGCCTATGCTGGTGATGACGCAGGGCGGCCCGATCAATACCACTATGTCCCCGGCCTACTATCTCTACATACAAGGTTTTACCTATGGCAAACATGGTTATGCCTCGGCTATCGGGACTGTGCTGATGCTCATGACACTGGCGCTAAGTATTTTTATCTTGAGAATGCGTTATCGGAGGGCATACGATGTCGCGGTCTAAAGCTTGGCGGCGCGATTGGCCCCTAATGCTTATCTTGCTCATTTTGGCCATCATTACCTACGTGCCCTTCGTCTTCACGGTCATTAACTCATTCAAGATCAACGCGCAGTTCTTCCAGCAATTCTGGCTGCCGACCTTGCCCCTGCATCCGGAAAACTACGTGCGCGCCTGGCCGGCGATGGGCAAGGCGATCCTCAACAGTTTCACGTACTCGATACCAACATTGGTTTTGACGCTCGTCATTTCCGGTTTGGCGGGATACGCCTTCGCCCGCTATCGCTTTCCCGGCCGCAATATCTTGTTTATTGCGATTCTGGCGCTGATCATGATACCGGGCATCCTGCTGGTCATCCCCATGTTTAGCGTCATCATTGCCCTGGATTGGGGCGATACCCTGCAAGGCGTCGTTCTGCCCTGGGTATCGGTGGAAATTGTCTTCGGCACTTTCCTGATGCGGACCTTCTTCGAGACGCTGCCCCAAGAATACTTCGAGGCGGCGCGGCTGGACGGCGCCAACGAATTCACGCTGCTCTTTCGCATCGCCGTGCCGCTGGCCATACCGGCTTTAAGCACACTGGCGATTTTGGATTTGCTCTTCAGTTGGAACGACATCATCTGGCCGCTGGTCGCCATCTTTGACAGCGATCGACTGCCGGTTTCGATCGGCGTTTTGTCATTCGCCGGTCAATACGGCACCGATTACGGCGTGACTTTCGCCAGCTATGTGATCGCGTCGCTGCCGTTGATCATCATTTTCGCTTTCACCTCCAGACGCTTCATGGACGGTTTGTCCGGCGGATTGAGTATCTAAGCGCAAATCGGGTCAGCTGGCCCGTCGATGCGTAACCAAGCAAGGGCGACTTATCAAGTCGCCCGCGACGACGCCGATTGAATTGAACAAGGATAACAAACATGTCTAATTGGCCCTTTAATGCCGAGCTGCCCAGAAATCAGTGGACCATGATTGAAGCCGACGGCTTCCCCGATCCGGCGCCCGGCTGTATCTACACCGGTCATCGGCTGGACGGCGGGATTCCGCTGGGCGGGCTGGGCACCGGCTATTTCACGCTGGAAGGCAACGGCTTAATCGGTCACTGCTCGATCTTCAATGACATCGTGCCGCCGCGCGCCGACTTCTGCGAATGGCTGACGGTCAAGATAGCGGGCGGGGAGAGCCTGCCGCTGTCCACGGCAGATATCGCCTACTGGGGGCATCATCCCGTCGCCGATATGGTCTGCCGTTTTGACACGAATAAGCTGGAATTGGGCATACGCGCCTTCGCCCCGCTGCTCCTGGGAAACAGCGCCGATAGCAACATCCCGGCGGCACTCTTTGAGATTGAGATTCGCAATTCCGCCGCGCAAGCCGCTGACCTCACGTTGATCATTGAGCCGCCGCAGAAACCTGCCGGGCGCACTCACGATGTCGCGCTTGCAGGAGAGGACATCGCAGTCGAGCGCGACGGCGATCGGATGGTGGGGCGAGTCTCGCGCACGATCGAGGCCAATGGATCGAGCCGCGCGCGCTTCGTCTTCGCCTGGCATTCGCCGCATTGGCGCGATAGCGGTCGTGAAACCCATGTCAATCAGTATGGCTTGCGCTATCACAGCGCAGCTGACGTGGCGGCGGATGCGCTAAGCCGCTTTGATGAGTTGCTGGCTGGCATACTGGCCTGGCAGAATGCCATTTACCAGACGGATCTGCCGGCTTGGTTGCGCGATGCCTTGGTGCAAGGCCTGTACAGCCTGTCCAAAAATACGGTCTGGATCGCCAAGACGCGTAAGGATGAGTGGTGGGATGAGATCGGCTGGTTCACCCATAACGAAAGCCATACCGGCTGCCCCATCACCGAGACCATGGTCTGTCGCATGCACGGGCATATGCCGATCATGTTCTTCTACCCGGAACTGGAGCGGTCGACCCTGGAAGCCTTTAGGCATTTCCAGATATCCGATGGCGAGATTCCCTTCTCGTACGGCATGGATACGTCCATGCGCGACCCGCGTTATCATTGCCAGCATCCGCTGAATTCCGGCCAATATGCCCAGATGATTTATCGCCTCTTTTTGCGCAGCGGCGACGGCGACCTGCTGGCGCATTTCTACGATTCCGCCAAGCGCGCGATACGCTATCAGTTCTCGCTTGATGATGACGATGACGGACTGGTCAACGACCAGTCACATGCGCCGCCCGGCGAATTGTGGCCGGCCAATCAGTTTTATGACATCTGGCCCTGGTGGGGCACATCGGCTTATGTGGCGGGCACCTGGCTGGCGACGCTGTCTTGCGGGCAGGCCATGGCCGAGGCAGTGGGTGACCATGCCTTCGCCGCGGAATGCGCGGATTGGCTGGCTCGCGGAGAATCGGCCTATCACGAGAAATTATGGACGGGCGAATACTACAGACTTTGGCACGATCCCGCGCTCACGAGCGGAGAAGGCGTGAACAACGATGTATCGCTCGGCAATCAATTGATGGCGCAATGGTGCGTCAAGATCGCCGGCTTGGCAGACATTCTGCCGGCTGAGCGCGTTCAGTCCGCCCTGGGCGCCATCCAGCGACTGAACATGGCGGCGACCGAGCACGGTCTGGTCAACGGCGTGGATCCGGACGGGGAGCGTTATGTCTCCAAACCCGACCCCGAAAAGTTTCCCGACATTCTGCCCAATAACGATCACTCGACACAGGTTTTCGTCGGCGAGAATCTCTGCGCCGCGATGAACTTCATTTATCACGGCCAGGCGGAAACCGGTTTGGAAATCGCCAGACGCATCTACGAAGCCGTCGCGCTGAGGTCTCGCACGCCCTGGAAGCAGCACTGCCTGATCGACGCCGATAGCGGGCTGCCGGTTTGGGGAGAAGACTACTATTCCAACATGGTCATCTGGGCATTGCCAATGGCCTGCGCGAATCAGAGCATCGCTGAGTTTGCTCAGAGCGACTTCATGCGCGAAATCATGGCCGACTGAACCGGGCGGTAGCTCTTAAACGCAGCATCGCCCGCTTGCCTTCGATGTCCTGCAGAATGCTCCCGAGCGCAAATTTGCTTTTTCCCGCCAAAGTGAATAAGAATACATGCCAAAAGGATGGGAGTTCTTTTGGAATACGAACCTATTCCCTTGGCGGCGCATGGCAATGCCGGCGTCGAGCTCTATCATCCGGACAACTTGGAATATGACGGTACCTACCTGCAGCCGCTGCCGGAGCATCCGCCCGTGGGATCACAAACTTTTCACGGGCTGCCTTTTCTCATCGGCGACGAGGAGTCGTCTGGTCAGAACTGTTTCCTGGGATTTGGACGCGACGACAAGCTGTATTCGCAGGCGCTGAACATACCTATCCGACGGCAAGCGCGTCATGTGATATTCGCGCACGCCGTGCTGGAAACCGACCTCTGGCGCGGCGGCCCGGTAGGTGAATCAGTCGCCACGTATGTGTTCCAATATGGCGATGGGTCGAGCGCGCCTGTGCCCATCCGCGAACGCTTTGAGATCGGCAATATCCCGCTGCCGTGGGGGCAGTTCCCCTTTCTCAGCGTTCCCGATCGGGAGGACTATCTCGAAGATCGCTATCAGGGCGCTTGGGATTACGCCGGCTTCCGCCAGACCGAGGTCACCAAAGGCGTTCCTTACGCCTATTATCTTTGGGTGTGGACCAACCCATATCCGGAGCGAGTCTTATCAGCGATAGAAATCGTGCCGGCGGGGCGCAAGTTCGTGCTGGCCGCGATTACGCTGGGGCATCTTGATGAATTCCCGCTGGCGCGCAATACACGCGTTCCGGTCAAGATCACGATCGAAGACGATGCCATCGCCGCGCTTCCCTTCCGCCTTGACGTCGAAGTTGATCGCGGCGTCGCCACTTATGCTTATCCGCTGCCGAAAGCGCCGCTGGATCAGCTCGCGCCGGATATGAAAGGCTTCGGCGCGCCCGCCAACGAGAGCAACAGTCCCGCCTACACGCAAATCGCCGCTGTGCCGTCGGCGACGGTCACAGTGAAGCACGAGGACAAACGCCTGGGCCAGGCGCGTTGGGGCGAATTGGAGAAGAAAGGCATCGTGAAGGCGGACGCCGTTCGCCTGGAAGTCATTGACAGCGGCAAGAATTGGGTCCAGGTTTCGGTGGTCGATGCGGATTCCGGGCAGACTATTCCCTGCCGGGTGGCATTTCATTCGCCCGAAGGCGTGCCCTATCCGCCGCACGGACATCATGCGCCGGTCTATTCCAATCAGCCGACCTGGAATGTAGATATCGGCGGTGATGTGACGCTTGGGCAGATCGCCTACGCCTACATTGACGGGACTTGCCAGGGATGGCTGCCGCGCGGCCGCGTACTGGTCGATGTCGCGCGCGGATACGAATACGAGCCGCTGAGAACCTGGGTGGATATCGAGCCGGGGCAGCAGCGGCTGGAGCTTAAGCTAAAGCGCTGGATCGATATGAATTCCGAAGGCTATTTCAGCGGCGACACCCATGTGCATTTCTTGTCGGCGCAAGGTTCGATGACGGAAGCGCAAGCCGAAGACTTGAATGTCGTCAATCTGCTGCAGAGCCAATGGGGGCATCTCTTCACCAATACCGAAGAGTTCACCGGCGGACCGCATTTGTCGGCCGATAATCAGACCATCGTCTATGTGTCGCATGAGAATCGGCAGCATATGCTGGGGCACCTGAGCCTGCTGGGCTTGAAGACGCCGGTCATGCCCTGGGCCAGCGGCGGACCGGGCGAGGCAGAGCTTGGCGGCGGCCTGGATATCACCTTGAGTCATTGGGCCGATGCCGCCCACGCGCAAGGCGCGACGGTTATCTTGCCGCACCTGCCGACGCCGAACGCCGAATCGGCGGCGCTGGTAGCGACCGGGCGAGCCGATGCCGTCGAGATGCTCGACTTCCTGACATTTGAACATCTCGAATACTATCGATATTTGAATGGCGGCTATCGATTGCCCCTGGTTGGCGGCACCGACAAGATGTCCAACGAGACGCCGGTCGGCTTGTATCGCACCTATGTTCAACTGCCGCGCGATGAAGAATTCACTTACGATAGCTGGCAACAAGCGCTGAAAGCCGGCCGCACCTTCCTCAGTGGCGGCGCGCTCTTGTGGTTTAGCGTCGAGGGACAGCCCATTGGCAGCGAGATCAAAGTGAAGGGCGGCGGAACGGTGGAGATTGAAGCCACTGCGCGCTCAATCTTTCCGCTGCACACCTTGCAGATTGTCGGCGCCGGCGATGTCGTTGCCGAGACCGCATCCGAAGCCGGAGCCCGCGAATTGCGGCTGCATACGCATCTGAAGGTTGAGCGGGATACCTGGCTGGCGGCTCGCTGCGCGGGTCCCGGTTATACCGCGCGTCCGCATTACGACCATCGCGAGCGCGGCATTATGGCGCATAGCTCGCCCATCTACATCACCTGCAGCGATCAATACGCCGTCTTTGACCCCGCGTCCGCGCAATACATGCTTACGCTCATAGAGGGTGGGCTATCCTATATCAGACATCGCAGCCCGCAGCATCCGGCTGAAAAGACCACCTGGCATCACGGGCTTTCCGATCACATCGCCTATCTCGAAGCGCCCTTCCATGAAGCGGCCGAAGCCCTGCATCGCCGTATGCATCAATTTGGCATTCCGCATTGAGATGAAGCTATGAAAGCGCAGGACGTTCAGGATTATCTCTATTCGCTGGCCGGCGACTGGCGATACCCGGAAGACACCGTGGATACCTTCAAAGCCGGGGCTCCGCAGGCCGATCTTCGCGGCATCGCCGTCGGCTGGATGAGTTACAGCTGGGCGCTGCAGCGGGCATTGGATCTCGGCTGCAACTTGTTCATCACGCACGAACCCACCTATTACAACCACCGCGATGATGATGCGAGCATGTTTCGGTTTCCGGCGGTGAGCGCCAAACGTCAATTCATCGAAGACAATGACCTGGCCATCATTCGCTGCCATGACCTGTGGGATCAATTCCCCGCGATTGGCATACCCGATAGCTGGGGCGAACTCTTGAACTTGGGATGCCCAGTCGCCGGCGACATCCATACGCGCGTTTATGTTACAGTAGGCGTAAGGGCAGCGGAAATGGCCGAACGTGTAGCTGAACGCACCGCTGACTATGGACAGCCCGGCGCGCAACTGATTGGCCCGCCAGACAAGCTGGTTAGGCGCGTCAGTATTGGCACGGGCGCGATCACGCCCTACCTGGAATGCGTCGAGCGCTTTGCCATCGACCTGGCCATTTGCACGGATGACGGCATCGACTACTGGCGCGATGGCGGTTTCGCCATCGATATGGAAATCCCGATCATCGTCGTCAATCACGCTGTCAGTGAAGAGATCGGCATACAACGCCTGGCGGAGAAACTGCGCCATGAGTTTCCCAACATTCCCGTTCACCATATCCGTCAGCGTTGCATGTATCGATTATTCGACCACAGGCCATAAGGGAGGCGCCATGACAAAAGCTATACTGCTCGCACGACCAATGTTTTAGACGATTGAGGAGAATCCAATTATGAATCGCAAGGCTATTTTCAAGTTTGCGCTGCTGGGTCTTATGTCGCTACTGGTCTTGGTAGCGCCGCTGGGCGCGCAAGACGATGTCACGCTGACCTTTTGGTTTGAAGGCGATGCGCCGGCTGCGGTCGCGCTCTTCCAGGAAGTCGCCGATGAATTTGCCGCGCAGCATCCTGGCGTGAATGTCGAGATCACCTCATTCGGTTTCGACGATTTCCTGCGGGTGATGCCGCTGGCGTTGGATGGCGGCGAGGGACCTGACGTCGCCTACGTGCCTTGGGGCTTGCAGGCCCTGGGCCGTTACGCTTTGGCCGGTCACGCCGTTGAACTCACCGATCTGGCGGCGGAAAACGGCTGGCTGGATCGCTATGCGATGAGCGATATCGAGCTGACCAATGGCTTGACGCCGGGAGAGATCTACGGCATTCCTTTCGAAAATGTGACCATCGGCGTCTTCTACAACAAAGCGATTTTCGCGGAACAGGGACTGGAGCTGCCGGAGACGCTGGAAGACTTTGAAGCGATCATGGACGCGCTGCTCGAAGCGGGCATCACGCCGGTTTCGGTCGGCGGGCGCGATTCCTGGCCGCTGGCGCATGTCTGGCTGCAGCTGGTGCATACCGCCATGCCCATCGAAGTGATCACCGGCATCGAGAACAACGATCCCGCCTACCGCCTCGATACGCCCGAATTCCTGGCCGCCACGCAGAAGACGCTGGAATGGGCGCAGGCCGGTTACCTCGATCCCAACATGCTTTCCACCGGTTTCGTCGATGCCAACAATCTGTTCATCAACGGCGATGTCGCCATGAATATCGGCGGCACCTGGGTCATGAACGATTTCGCCACGCTGCCGGAATTCGAGGTGGGCTTCTTCCCGACGCCGCAGCTCGATCCGGAGCTGCCCTGGCACGCCGGCGGCAAGAATCCCTACAACAACATGATGATTAATTCGGCCACCGAAAACATGGACCTTGCCGTCGAATTCATCGGTTACATGTTGGGCGAAGAAGCGCAGACCAAATTCTGGGATGCCGGGAATATCACCGCCTATCAGTTCGACGAGATGCCGCCGCCATCGACGCCGCTGCTCGCCGACGTCGCGGATGCCAACAGCTACACTGGATTCGGCTACAACATCGGCGTGACCTGCAGCGCGCTCAACCTGGCCACCTGGCGCACCTTGCAGGAGCTGGTCGGCGGCGATATCACGCCGGAAGAGTTGATCGCCACCAACCAGCAGGTCTACGAAGCAGATTGCTTGACGAGCGAATAGTCGTTCGCTGGCGCATGGGCGGATAGACCCCGTGATCCGCCCCGCTTCGTCAAGCGCCAAATCAATGTAAAACGTGAAGGGGCGAGCCACCGGCTCGCCCGCTTGCCCCATGTCCTGCCCAGCACTTCATCGCATGACTGACATGGAGCGACGTGGATTCAGGCTTGTCCTGTGTTTGCTGCGAAACGCGCGGTAGCCATTGATTGCGCAGTAATATCGAGTTGACGCGAGGCACACGTGGCTGATGCAAAGCAACTCGCCGGCGAGCGGCCGATGTTGGCGTTCACGGCCAAGCTCGCCTGGCAGAAAAACGTCTCCCCATATTTTTTCATCGTGCCCGCGCTATTGGTGTACGTCGCTTTTTTCGTCTTTCCGCTGGTCAAACTGGTCGAGCTGAGCCTGTACAAGTGGGACGGCATCTTGCCGCGCAAGTTTAACGGCTTGCGCCATTATCAACGGCTGCTGGTTGACGATCGCTTCTGGGAGGCGCTTTCGCACAACTTCTCCTGGATGATCGCCGCCATCATCATTCCAGTCATCCTCGGCTTGATGCTGGCCATCCTGTTGTCGCGCAGTTCGATGTTCGGCAGCATTTTCTTCCGCACCATATTTTTCATGCCGCAGGTCTTCTCGTCGGTGACCGTCGCCTTGATCTGGCAATGGATTTACAACCCGTCTTATGGCGCCATCAATGTCGGCTTGCGCGCCATCGGTCTCGATTATCTGGCGCAAGGCTGGCTCGGCGACAGCGACCTGGTGCTGCCGGCGTTATTCATCGCCTGGAGCTGGGTGCACTATGGCTTCACCATGATCATTTTCATCGCCGCCATTGATGCCGTCGATGAAGCGCTGTTTGACGCGGCCAAAGTCGACGGCGCCAACCTGATGGCGCAATTCCGGCATATCCTGCTGCCATCGATACGCGGCGCCTTGACAACGATCATCCTGGTGACGGCCATCAGTTCGTTTCAAGTATTTGACATGGTCTATGTGCTCACGCGCGGCGGACCCGGCGACGCCTCAATGGTCGTGCCGGTTTACATGCTGGAAAGCGCTTTCACGCTGCGCAAGGTGGGCTACGGCGCGACGGTCGCCATCGCCATGGGCGTGGTCATCGTCGGATTCTCGGTCCTGTTTCTGGTGCTGCGCGGCGTCTACAAAGATACTGACTGAGCAGCCCGCGGTCTATAAATGATGAAAACAGCCAATCGCTCCAGACGCAAAACAAGCCTCGTCCAATCGATGGCCTACACCGCTGTCGCGGGCTTGCTGTCGTTGATCGTCATCTTCCCGCTCTTTTGGGTGATCGCGACATCGCTGAAGGATCGCGCGGATATCATCCGCAATCCGCTGGGGCTGCCGGTCGTTTATCAATGGTCGAATTATGTCGATGCCTGGCGCGAGGGCAACTTCGGCGTCTACTTTGTCAACAGTATTCTGGTTGTCATCCCGACCGCTGCGGGCGTGGTCTGCTTGTCTTTGCTGGCGGCGTACGCCTTCGCCATGTTCCGGTTTCGCGGCAAAAATATCCTGTTCACCTTCTTCCTCATCGGTATGACGGTGCCGCTCGGGATCCTGGTCATCCCCATCTTTTATCAGATGGTCAGCCTGAAACTGGTGAATAATCTTTGGGCATTGATTCTGCCGCAAACGGCCGTCGGGTTGCCCTTTGCCATCCTGCTGCTGCGCGGCTTCATTTCCGAATTGCCCAAGGAGATCCTCGATGCCGGGCGCATCGACGGCTGCAGCAACTGGGGCATCTTGCGTCATATCGTCATGCCGCTCAGCCGTCCCGCGCTGCTATCGGTGATGATTTTTAATATCGTCTGGGTTTGGAATCAGTTCCTGCTGCCGGTCGTGCTCATTCAGAAAGCCTCGGCCCGCACCTTGCCGCAAGGGCTCAGCGTATTCATGGGGCGCTACGGCGCGGATTTCGGATTGCTGATGGCGGGCGCGACCATATCATTCATACCGGTTGTCATTGTCTACATCATATTTCAGCGCCAGTTCATCAAGGGCATCGCCGCCGGCGCCTTGAGCGGTGTGTAGGGCTTGTCGGATACTGCAGTTGCTTTCGCAAGCGGCTTGAATCTACCTGAGAACGGCGACAGACACAGTCCTGCTAAGCGAGAAAATGACGGCTTTAGCGCCGAATCCGCCTGACAGAGCGCCCCTTCCCAAGCTCGCTGGGGAAGGGGCCGGGGGATGGGGTAGAAAAACGAGCGGCGATTGCGATATATGGGACAAGCCGCGTAGGGGGATGGAACTGATGCTGCAAAAGCGCACTGCCACTTTCGACCGTCTGCTGGGCCATATCGAGGGACTGCCCGTCATCGACGGCCACGAGCACATGATGGGACCCGAATACCTTCTGCGCTTCGGCGAGCCGATCGCCGCGCTGATTGCGGGCTACGTGTCGCACGATCTGCTCTCCGCGGGCCTGGATAATCAGCAGCTGGCCGTCCTGCAGGACGAGTCGGTCGCGACCGCCGACAAATGGCCATTATTCGAATCGTACTGGCAGCGCTGCCAGCATACCGCCTATGCCCGCGTCACCAAACTGGTCATGCGCGACGTCTACGGCGAACAGGAGATGTCCCTGCCGGCTTTGGAACGCATCGGCGAGCAACTTCCCGATCGCGACCCGGCCTATTATCGGAAGCTGATGACGGATGCCCAAATCCGCTGTGTCATCACCGATGCGCTGGGCTGGCCACCGGGTGATTTTGGAGCGTTTCTACGCGGCGAGCAGGTCTTCGAGAGTGGCTGGCATCCTGTCGTGCCGCTGCCGTTTTTTCATGTTCTGCCGCATCATGAACAATCGGCGCGCGATTGGCGAGGCATCCAGCAAATCGCCGCCTGGGCAAATCGACCGATCACGTCGCTGGATGAGTTTGAAGCAGCGGTTTTCGAGATTCTGCGGCTGGCCAAGAGTCGAGGCGCGCTCGCGTTGAAAGATCAGTTCGCCTACAACCGAACGCTGGCTTATGCTGTCGCCTCCAAGGGCGATGCCGAGCCGCTCTTCAATCGTCTGTTGAACAATCCCAATGCCGCACTGGGCTGGCCCGAAGCCAAACCGCTTGATGATTATCTCTTCCATCAATACATGCGTTTTGCGCGCGAACTGGACTACCCCGTGCAGTTGCATACCGGGCACATGGCGGGTTCTTTCAATCGCGTCGACAAAGCCAATGCCGCGCTGCTGGCGCCGGTGTTGGAGCTGCATCGCGATGTCAGATTCGACCTCTTCCACGGCAACTGGCCTTACATGGGCGATATTCTCTTCCTCGCCAAGAACTATTCCAATGTCGCGCTGAACCTGACCTGGCTGTATATCATCGACCCGATTTACGCCCAGAACATGCTGGAGCGCGCCGTCATGACCGTACCGCATTCCAAGATTCATGCTTTCGGCGGCGACTACACGGATCTGCCGGAACGCGCGCTGGCGCATCTCAAGCTGGCCAGGCACGTCATGGCCGCGGCGTTATCGAATCTGGCCGAAAAAGGATGGCTGGAGGAAGCCGAGGCGCAGCACATCGCCGGGCAGTGGCTCTTTGATAATCCCAAGCGCTTTTTCGGTCTCGATCATTTGTAACGACTGCGGCGCGTATGCGCTTGTTTTAAGCGGAGACGAGTGGGGAGGCATGACATGAAACAGAATCCAAAGGCCAATACGACCGAAGTCTCCCGTCGCGAGCTGCTCAACATTTTTGCCGCTGGCGCCACGGCCGCCGTCGGCACGATCACGCTGGCGCCGCTGGCAGGCGCCGTCCAAGCTCAAGACAGCGAGGCACTGCGCATCGCCTGGCTGACACCGGCGCAGCTTGACCCGCGCTCCGTTTCCGGCATGAGTGAAATCGCCGTATTGAACGCCCTCTACGACTACCTGTTTGAGACGGATGCCGCTTCAAATCTGATTCCCGTCCTGGCCTCGTCCTGGGAACGCAACGACGATGGATCGCAGTATACGCTGCAATTGGTGGAAAACGCCGTCTTCCATGACGGCTCGCTCTTGACCGCGAAAGATGTGGTCTGGACGATAGAGTGGCAGCTGGATGCCGGCGGTACCATCGCCGATGTGCTGGCCGCGATTGTATCGGTCGAAGCCCGCGGCGATCATACGGTCGTTTTTGAGCTCAGCGCGCCCGATCCGGACTTCCTCTATCGTCTCACCGAATACAAAATCGTCATGCTCAAAGCGGGGGCGGAAAATACCGGCGTAGTCTTCAACGGCACCGGTCCCTTCATCATGGAGGAATTGCTGCCCGGCGATCGCGCGATCATGCGCGCCAACCAGAATTACTGGCGGGGCGCGCCGACGATTGACCGGCTCGAGTTTCTGTTTTTCGATGACCAGCAGGCGGCGATTGCCGCGGTGCAGGGCGGGACGGCTGACGGCATCTTGCGGCTCGACAATTTCAGCTTCCTCAACTTCACCGGCGATTTTCGCTTCAACACCATCGACATTCCCACCAACGCGCACCAGATGACGCGGATTCGCGCGGATCGTCCTCCCGGCGATGATATCCGCGTGCGCAAAGCCTTCAAACTGGCGACCGACCGCCGCGCCGTCTGGGAGCGAGTGCAGCTGGGGTTTGGCGCGGTGGGCAAAGACTCTCCTATCGGGCCGTCATTCGTGGGGTATTTTCTCGATGATGTCGAGCCGCCGCCGCGCGATCCGGCTGCCGCCGCCGTGCTGCTGGCCGAGGCCGGTTATCCTGACGGGCTGGATATGGTTTTGCATGTGCCCAACAGCGGCGCGATGCCCGATCTGGCGCAGGCGATGGCCGCGCAATGGGAGGAGGCGGGCATACGCGTCGAGATTCAGCTGGAATAAGAGAACAACTATTGGGTGCAGAAATGGCTCGATGTGGACTTGGGCGTCACCTGGTGGGCCGATAGAGTCGTTCCGCAGATTAATCTCGACCTGGCGAATCGATCTGGCGCCGCCTGGAACGAATCGCATTGGCAGGATGAGCGACTCGACGAATTGATCGATTTCACGCGCTCGGCATTGGATCAAGACGCTCGCACGGCCGCCTATAAGGAGATCCAACGCCTATTCCTCGACGAAGGCCCGATCATCGTGCCTTATTTCTATGCCTCGTTCATGGTGATGGCCAGCCACGTCTCCGGCGTGGTGATGCATCCCTTCTCCGGCCGCACTCATTTTCACACCGCGGTGCTGAGCTGAGCGGCAGGATTCTGCAGATCCCCGACTATTGACCGGCGGAGTCCATCCGCGCCCAGTTCGGCAGCTGCGCGTCGAGCTGGGCAAGTTCGTCGGTTGTGATCGGCCGAATCTCGGTGTCATGAATATGCGTATCGCGGTCTTCGACGATGAGAAAACGCACATCGCGGGTCGCCACGATGTTATGCCAGACGCCCGCCGGCACGTTGTAGATTTTGCCGCTATCCATTTCCACCGCGCGCAGGGGCTCGCCGTCTCGCCGCGTGAATAGCGCCGCTTGCCCGCGCAGCAGCACGAAGACCTCATCGGTGTGGTTATGCCGCTCGATTTCGTCGAGATTGGCCCGCTCGAAAAGCGGCTCCCAGTTCAGCAGGGCGGCTTGCCAGTTGTCGGTGAAGACCAGCGGCTCGAATCCCACGCCTTCCCAATCATAGATTTCCAGCATGCGCTTCCACCTCCTGCGTCATTTGTTCAGTCGCGCGCGCAATCACAAGCGGATGACCTCAGCGCGGCGGCTGCTTTCCAGCGCGGCATCGACAATCCGCATATTGACCAGGCCGTCATCCGCGCCGGGGCTGGGCGTCGCATCCCGCAAAATGCAATCGACGAAGTGATCCATTTGCCGATCGTACATGATCTGCGGACAATGCGGATCGCGCGGGTGCGGATAGCCGCTCTCGATCACGTCGACTTGGCCGGCCGCGCGGTCGGGCAGCTCCATCCGCGTCGGGAAGATCTGCGCAAAACCCTCCGCGCCATAAACATGCGTGCTGGCCTCGGGGCCGTCGGCATGCGGCCACCACCAACCCGATTCCACAATCGAACTCGCGCCATTATCCCAATTGATCCAGATCGTGCCGCAATCATCGACGGCGTAATCCCCGTATTCGGTGGAGATTTGCGCGTAAACGCTGACGGGCTGCGGATCGCCCAGCAGGTAACGCGCCGTATCGACGGCGTGGATGCCCATATCCGCCAAGGCGCCGCCACCAGCCAGATCGGCATCGACAAACCAGCCGTCCGGTCCCCAATTGACATGAACGCCGTTACCTTTCGTGCGCAAGATTTTGCCCAGTTTGCCGCCCTCGATCTGACGCTTCAGCCAGTGGACTTCCTCGTCAAAGCGCCAGCAATGCGCCACCATCAATTTGGCGCCCGATGCTTCGCTGGCGGCAGCCATCGCTTCCGCTTCCGCCGCGTTTGTCGCCATCGGTTTCTCGACCAGGACGTGCGCGCCGGCGTCCAGAGCGGCGATGCTCTCGCGCGCGTGCAGCGCATTGGGCGTGCTCACGGCAAGCGCATCGACGCCGCCATCCGCCAGCAAGGCGTCGACGCTGTCGTACTGCCGCGCGATGCCGAATCTCTCGGCAAAGGCCGCGCGCGATTCCGGACGATGATTGACGACCGCGGTCAACTCCACATCGGGCAGGCGCCGCGCGGCTAGAGCGTGCGCTTGCGCCATATGCCCCGTGCCCGTGAAGGCGATTCTAAGCGACATGCCGGATCTCCTTGCTCTCGCAGTTTCAACATGGGGTTAACTCATTGACAACTTGAGCGCCCGCTTGTTATCTTATGGCGTGGCCTCTGGAAATCGCGACGCCGAGGCTGATTTTAGCAGCTAGCCGCGACAGCCGCGAACTCAAGAACGCGAAGGAACAAATATGCCAAACAGCGACCTCTTCACCACGATATTCGGGCGCAACCTGATCGGCGAACTGCCGAACATCGCGCACCGGCCTTACCTCGTAGTCACCATGGTAGATCTCTGGGAGCTCTTCTCCCACCACTTTGACGACAACCACGCCGGTCCCTATTTCGTCACCACCATCGACGGCGACGAATTGGAGGACGAAGTGGCCAAGCTGCCCGATTGCCGCTGCATCATCGGCCTGGGCGGCGGGCAAGCGCTGGATGTCGCCAAGTTCTTCGCCTGGAAGCTGCAGCTGCCTCTGTTTCAGGCGCCGACATCCATGTCGGTGAACGCGGCGTTTGGGCATCGCACGGGTCTGCGCTTCAAGGGCAATGTGCGTTATGTCTATTGGGCGGTGCCGGAAGCGGTCTATGTCGATTTCGATGTGATCCAGAATGCGCCGCCGGTGGTCAATCGTTCGGGCATCTGCGAGATCCTCTGCTATCACACCGCCCACGCCGATTGGCGCTACGCTACCGAACGCGGCAAATGCGAAAGCAAATGGCCCTACGATCAAGCCCTGGTTGACGAAGCGCAGGGCGTGATGGCGACGGTCATGGATGCGCTCGATGATATCCGCGCGGTCAACGAGAAAGGCATTCGCGCCTTGATGATGGCCAATCGCTGGGGTGGGGCGGCTTTTCATAATGCCGGCTGGAATCCGCGTCATATCGAAGGCGCCGATCACTTCCTCTTCTATGCGCTGGAATACCATACCGGGGCGAAGTTCATCCACGGGCAGCCGGTCTGCCTGGGCATTTATGTCGGTTCGCTGCTGCACGACGACAAGGCGCAGGACATGCTCGACGCCATCGTGCGCGCCGGCGTCGATATCCGTCCGGGTTCCATGGGCATCAGCTGGGACGATGTTACGCACGCGCTGGTCAATATGCGCGATTTTGTGCGACAAGCGGGTCTGTGGTACGGCATCTATCATGACGCCGAGATTGATGTCGCTTTCGCCGAAAAAGTGCGCGCCAATGTCGAAGCGGCCTACGAGGGCGTGACGCTTTGACGCCAACTGAGGAATCACTCTGACAGCCGTCAGTGATTTTGACCAATTTGTTTTAGGGAGCCAAACATGTTCAAGAAAGCGCTAATACTGATTCTGCTTCTGGTTGTCTGTATTGTGCCCGCGGTTCAGGCCCAAGGCGACATCGACTGGATGCAGTTCGCCGGCAGCGAGATCACCATCTTGATGCCGGAGCATCCCGTGCTCGACGGCATGCGCAGCGTCATGGACGACTTTGAAGCCGCCACCGGCATCACCGTCAATGTCGAAGCGCTGGCCGAGAATCTCTATTTTGATCGCATGGAAGTCGCCCTGCGCGCCGATGAAGGCGTCATGGATGTCTACATGGTGCCCATGGATTCCACCGCCTTCACGCAATGGTCCAACGGGCTGATTCATCCGCTGAGCCCCTACATCAATGACGATCACATGACCGCCGCTGATTATGACTTCGCCGACTTCCCGGTCGGATTCACCCAAGCCACGCAATATCCGCCCGGTGATATGGACGCGCAGGACTACGCGATTCCCGTGTCCTTCGAGGCCTATACCTTGTTCTGGAACCAGGACATCATCGATGAATACCTGGATGGGGAGATTCCCTCGACCATGGGCGGCTTGATCGAAGCGGCGCAAAGCATCACCGAGGCCAGCGGAGGCACGGTCGCGGGCGCTGTGATGCGCGGCATCCGCTCGCACACCATCATGGACACCGTCACCGGCATGGTCTTCAACAATTGGGGCGAAGCCGAGATGTCGCTGCCGCACAACGTTTGGTTCGATGGCGACTGGTCCAATCCGATTCTCTCCGATGAGCGCATCACCGCCGGCTTGTCTCATTACGCTGGTCTGATGTCCGCCGGTCCCATCAATATCCAATCGCTCGATTGGCCCGATGCCAGCTTGCTCTTCCAGCAAGGCCGCGCCGGCTTCTTCCTCGATGCCAGCCTCTTTGGTCCCGGCTTCGAAGATCCTGACGCGTCGGCAGTCGCCGGAAAGACCGGTTATGCCGTCATGCCGCCGGTTGAAGAGGGCGGGGCATCCTGGACCGGCCACTGGATGTGGGGCATCGGCATTCCGGCCAACGCCCAAAATCCGGAAGCGGCCTGGTACTTCATCCAATGGATGACCAGCGCCGATATCGAACCGGTGATTGGCGCCTTTCATGGCGGCGCGGCGCGCGTCTCGACCTGGGACAAGGCCGAATATGTCGACGCCCTCAATGCGCAATACGTCGACACCGTGCTCGAAGCGATGCAAACCTCGCGCACGACCGTCGTCTTCCGCGAAGGCTGGAGCGAATATGCCCTGGTCATCGTCGACGCCATCCAGGATATGTACGGCGGCATGGCGCCTGCGGATGCCACTGCCAAAGCGCAGAGCCGCATCCTCGAGATGGATGGGTAACGAAGTTCGTTTTTCGTTAGAGAACGATGCGGGCGACCTGATAGGTCGCCCCTACAACCTGTCGAATGACTGTAGGGGTCAGCCATTGGCTGACCCCCTTTCATAACTAGCAGGCTCTTGATGAACTCAATTCGCCGCAACCGCGTCGCCTATTATCTGATCGCGCCGGCGATCCTCATCCTAGTCGTCACCTCGCTTTATCCCGCCGTCTTCTCATTCATATTGAGCTTCTTCAACTGGAATTGGGGCGTGCGCTTTGATTTCATCGGCTTGGGCAACTACGCTGATTTGTTCGGCAGCGCAGAATTCTGGCAGGTGTTATACCAGACTTTCCTCTTCGCCATCGTCGCCACCGCCCTGGAACTGGTGCTGGGGCTGGGACTGGCGGTGGTGGTCGATCAGCTCAAATTCGGCGCCGGCATCATTCGCACCTTATTGCTCACGCCGCTGATGGTATCCGGCATCATCGTGGCGCTGATGTCGAAAATCCTGCTCGATCCCATGCTGGGCCTGGTCAATTATGTCTTGGGCGCGCTGGGTCTGCCGCTCTCGCCCTTTTTCGGCGCCACATCAACGGCCATGGGCACGGTCATCATGGTCGATGCCTGGTGGCAGACGGCCTTCGTCTTCATCATCGTGCTGGCGGGTTTGCAGAGCCTGCCGCAGGAGCCGATCGAAGCGGCGCGCGTCGATGGCGCCAACTCCATCCAGACCTTCTTCCGCGTCAAGCTGCCGATGCTGCGCACAGTGCTGTTCACCATTCTCATCTTCCGCACCATCGATACGCTCAAAGTCTTCGATATCATCTTCGGCACCACCGGCGGCGGTCCGCAAATTTCCACCGAAGTCATGCAGACCATGGCTTACCGCAAAGCCTTCAGCTTCCTGCAGATGAGCGAATCAATGACAGTCATGGTGATTTTCTCGGCCATTGTCCTGGCGATTTGCCTGGTATACCTGCGCCTGGAAGAACGCCTGGAGGATGCCTGACCATGGCCAATAGCGGCCGCGCGCAGTTGGAACGCCTGCTGGCTTATTTGATCTCGCTGCTGGCCATCCTGGTCACGCTCTTTCCCATCGTCTGGCTGTTGACCATCTCCTTCAAACGCCAGCGCGATGCCTTCGCCATGCCGCCCAAGTTCATCTTCGAGCCAATCTGGGATCATTATCTGTCGCTGCTGGATCGACCGGGTTTCGTTAGCGCGTTTCTGAATACGGTTTACGTGACCGCGCTCGGCGTCACCATCGCCATCGCCATCGCCATCTTCGCCTCCTACAGCATCCACCGTTTCAAATTCCGCGGCAAGAAGCTCTTCGGCGTCTGGCTGCTGCTGGCGTATATGCTGCCGGAATTCCTCTTTGTCATTCCCATGTTCGTGCTGTATCAGCGCATCGGCTGGTACGATACGCATATCGGCTTGGCGCTGGTCTATCAAGTGCATTCGCTGCCATTCGCCGTTTGGCTGATTCGCAGCTTTTTCAAGGAGGTGCCGGCCGAGCTGGACGACGCCGCGCGCATTGACGGCTGCAGCCACCTCGGCACCCTGCGAAACGTCTACATTCCGCTGGCCGCGCCGGGCATCGCCGCCACCGCCATCCTCACCGCTATCTGGATCTGGAACGAGCTGACCATCGCCTTGTCCTTGTCTTTCAGCGAGGCGCAGACCATCACCGTCGCTGTCGCCTCGTTCCGGGGATATACCTCGATCGCCTGGGGTCCGATGTCGGCGGCGTCCATCGTCGCCATCGCGCCCATGCTGATCTTCGCCGTCTTCGCGCAAAAGTACATCGTCAAGGGCCTGACACTGGGCTCGCTCAAGGGCTAGGGAATGCCAACACGCGAAGACATAGCGCGCGAGCTAGATCCGCGTAAAATCATGTAAGGCGCGACCCTCCGGCTCGCCCGCCGAAAACTTGCCAATTGACGACAGATTTGAGGAACTCGATTATGCCCAATCTCGCCCTCCACGGCGGCGCGCCCGCCAAAAGCAAACCCTTTCCCGTCTGGCCCATCTATGACGATCTGGAACGCGACGCCCTCAACGAAGTGCTGGAGAGCCGCGTTTGGTGGCGCACGCCCGGCACCAAGACCCTCGCCTTCGAGCGGGAATTCGCCGCCTATCATCAAGCCAAACACGGCATCGCCGTCACCAACGGCACCCACGCCATCGAAGTCGCGCTGGCGGCCATGGGCATCGGACCCGGCGATGAAGTCATCGTGCCCAACGCCACTTTTGTCGCCACGGCCAGCGCGGTGCTCTTCGCCGGCGCCTTGCCGGTGCTGGTCGATGTCCGCGCCGATAGTTATTGCATCGATCCCGAATTAGCGGAAGCGGCCATCAATGAAAACACCAAAGCGATCATCGCCGTGCATATGGGCGGGCGACCCGCGGATCTCGATCAACTGACGGCGCTGGCGGCCAAGCATGGCATCCCTCTGCTGGAGGACGCGGCGCACGCCCACGGCAGCGAATGGCGCGGGCGCAAAGTTGGCGCCTTTGGCATCGGCGGCACCTTCAGCTTCCAGGCGTCCAAGAATATGACGGCCGGCGAAGGCGGCATGATTATCAGCAACGATGACGATTTCGAACGGCTGGCGCGCTCCACTCACGATTGCGGCCGCATGCCCGGCGAATGGTTTTACAGCCACTATATCTATGGCTCGAATTATCGCCTCAGCGAGTGGCAGGGCGCGGTGCTGCTGGCGCAATTGACCCGCCTCGATGATCAGACCGCCCGCCGCCATCAGAACGGCCGCTTGTTGGATGGGCTCTTGAGCGAGATTCCCGGCATCACGCCACAATCGCACGATCCGCGCATCACCCGCAACGGACAATACGCCTACATCTTTCATCTCGATTCGCGCGCCTTCGCCGGCATCGCCACCGCGCAATTCGTCGAGGCGCTGGAAGCCGAGGGTGTGCCCACGCAAGCGCCTTATCCGCCTTTGCATCTGGTCGATTTGTTCCGGAGCGGCGCCTATCGCAGCCGGCTCAGCGGCGCGCAGGCGGAGGGTTCGCACGAGTTTCTGCGCGATGCCTTTCTCAACTCCCTGCGCGAATCCGACGAGACGGTCTGGATCACGCAGAACGCGCTGCTGGGGGACGAAGAAGACATGCGCGAAATCGCCGCCGCCATCGGCAAGCTACAGCGATACGCCCGAGACCTGAAATAACATCGCGAATTGTTGGCGAGTCTCCGAGAAAGTTGTTATCGTAGTGCGTAGAACTTTCGCAGTGGGCGAAAGTTTTGCTTCAAGCGTGTATCCATCCTATACAGTCGTAGAAAGGAACGTAGCAATGAATGTCAGATTCACTTTAGTACTTTTGATTGTCGCGCTAGTTTTTTCCAGCTTCACGGCTATTGCTCAAGATCCAATAGAAGAGTGGGCCGCGGGCATCAAAGAGGCTTATGGCGGTACCGAGATCACCGTCGCGGTGGCTTCGCATCCGTCGATTGAAGCCTTCAAGACCATGATCCCGCGCTTTGAAGAACTCACCGGCATCACGGTTGTGCTGGATGAAATGGAAGAGGGCCAGCTGGGCCAGCGCATGCTGCTGGAAGTCTCGGCCGAATCCGCCAGCTACGATGCCATGATGACCGCCATCGAATGGAGCCCGCTGGTGGCGTCAAGCGGCTACGCCACACCGCTCGAACCCTGGATCGAATCCGATATCACGCCGGATTGGTTCAACTATGAAGATATCTTGCAAGCCTATCGTGATATGTTCCTCTGGGAAGATGGCATGCATTATGGCATCCCCTTCGCCGGCGAGACCGTCTTCATGTTCTATCGGCAGGATCTCTTCGAGGAACATGGCATTGCCGTCCCCACCACCTATGACGAGGTGATGGAAGCCGCCGCCTATTTCAGCGAGAATGTCGATGGCGTGCATGGCATCTCTTATCGCGCTCGTCTGGGCTGGGAATTCACCTATATGTGGTCGATCTTCCTGGCGCCCTTCGGCGGCATGATGGTTGATCCGGCCACGGGCGATGTCGCGCTCGATTCGCCCGGCACCGTCGCCTCGCTGGAATACATCCGCGATCTCTGGCAGCATGGTCCGGTCGGCGTCGAATCATTCTCCTTCCCCGAAGCCTGGGACGCCTTCATGCTCGGACGCGCCGCCATCATGATCGAGGCATCGGCCGCAGCGCCCGAAGTGGAGAATCCGGATAAATCGCTGGTGGCCGGCATGACCGGCTACAGCCCGCTGCCCGCGGGACCTTCCGGCGCCTACTCCGGCGTTTGGGGTTGGTCCTACGCCATGATGGACGATTCGATGAACAAGGAAGCCACCTGGGCTTTCATCGCCTACTTGACCAGTGAAGGCTTGCAAGCCGATTACCTGGCCAATGGCGGCATCGTCTCGCGCTCATCGGCGCTGGGCGATCCCGATCTGCAAGCGGCCAATCCCTACTACGAAGCCACCCTGGCAACCTTGGAACAAGCGGCCGCGCTCGGTGAACTCGGCTTGAGCGTCGTGCTGCCCACGCCGAAGTGGAGCCAGGTCAGCGAGATCATGGGCATCGAAGGCGCGCGCGCCTTCATCGGCGAGATAACCGTCGAAGAAGCCATCGCCAGCATGCAGGCACAAGTCTCCGAAGTGCTTGCCGAATAAGCAGCTTTGATTGTGGCAGGTTCGTCGAGCGGCGAACCTGCCACGCTCTGGAAAACCGTTCATGACACACAATGCCAGATCGCAGCGGCGCCGACCCGCCTGGTTGGCGCCGGCGCTTCTCATCTTGCCGGCTTTTGCTGTCGTCTTCAGCATCGCCGCCTACAGCGCAATCTCGCTCTTTCAGCTCAGCACAGTCGATCTGACCTTCGGCGAGCCTTTCCGCTTGGCTGAGGGCGTCGGGCTGGAGAATTATCAATGGCTGCTGACCAACGAGCACAGCACCTTCGGGGCGACCCTGCGCGTCACCATTCATTACTTGCTGGGCACGCTTATCCCCGAGTTGCTGATCGGCTTTGCCATCGCGCTGCTGCTCAATCGCAAGATGCGGGGCAATTCGCTCTTCACCGCGGTCTTGATCATTCCCGTCGTGCTGATGCCTTCCATGGTCGGCTTGATCGGCAGGCTTTATTTCTCGTATGACGGCTTGATCAACTTCTTCTTCGAGACCTTCACCGGCATCCGTCACAACTGGTACGGCAAAGATTTGGCGCTTTGGGCGGTCATCCTGGTTGATATCTGGGAGTGGACGCCATTTTTCATCCTGATCCTGTTAGCGGGTCTGCAGACGCTGCCGGTCGAACCCTTTGAAGCCGCGCGCGTCGACGGCGCTTCACGCTGGCAATCCTTCGCGCATTTGACGCTGCCGATGATGCTGCCCTTGATTTTGACCACGCTGATCCTGCGCTTCATGGATGTGCTGCGTTTGTTCGATGTCATCTTTGTCATGTTCAGCGGCGGACCCGGCACCACCACCACGACCTTGCCGCTCTACGTATATCGGACGACGCTCGTTCAACGCGATGTCGGGCGCGGCTCGGCGGCCAGCGTCATGCTGATCATCATCATCGTCGCGCTGACGGTCATACTGATCAAAATGCGCGAGCGCATCAAGTTCGAGGCTTGAGATGCTGAAAGTTCGAAACCGACCCGCCATCTTGGGCAATCGACTGCTCGACCTGCTGACGATTTTTGTGGTCGCGGCTTTCCTCTTCCCTTACCTTTTCATGGTCACTTCCAGCTTCAAGACGCGGCTCGAGACCTTCGCTTATCCGCCGGTCTGGCTGTTCACGCCGACCCTCGAGCACTACCACAATATATTCGATGATATGAATATTTTATTTTACATGAAAAACAGCACCATCATCGCCGTCTGCAGCACGCTGTTGACCATCCTCATCGCCATCCCCGCCACCTACAGCTTCGCTCGCTATCGCTTCCGCTACAAGGAAGGCATCGCCTACGGTTTCCTCTTCCTGCAAATGGTGCCGGGCATTTCAATCGTCTTCGCGCTTTTCTTCATCGCGCGAGCGCTGGATCTATTTGATACGCATCTTTTCTTGATTGTGGTTTATTTGCTCTGGAATGTGCCCTATGCAATATGGATGATGCGCGGCTTCGTCGAAGGCATCCCGGTCGAATTGGAAGAATCGGCCATGGTTGATGGCGCCTCGCGCTTCAAGGCTTTCCGCCTGATCACCTTGCCGCTGATGGCAGGGGGCGTCGCCGCCACGGCGATTCTCATCTTCATCGGCGTCTGGAACGAATTCAGCCTGTCATTCTTCCTGACCTCGACCGAAGCCCGCACCATGCCCACCACCATCGCCTTTTTCATGACGCACTCCGGCATCAAATGGGGACCGATGTTCGCCACCGCCACCATCGGTACGCTGCCGGTGGTTGTATTCGCATTGCTCGTGCGCCGCTACTTCATCTCGGCGCTGACCTTCGGCGCCGTGAAGGGCTAGCGTACGGACTTGCCCAAATGGAACGGGGATCTGTACGTGTTTGGTTTGTCCCGCCGAAAACGCGTTCTCATGATATCGATTGTAGGGGCGACCCGCCGTGTCGCCCGTTTTCATTGACATTCCATTAGCGGGCGTTTCAGCGAAACGCCCCAGATCGCTCCTGTTGGGGGTGAGGTTGGCAAAACGAGGAGAAATCATTGCATGAACACCTACCACCAAATCGATCAAGCCATCGAAAAGCATCGCGATGACGCGCTGAATCTGCTTCAAGAGCTGGTGCGCATCCCCTCGCTCGAAGGCGAAGAGAAACCCTGCATGGATGTCATGGAGCGGGTGCTGAACGCGCTTGGGCTGGAGGTCGATCGCTGGGTGCCTGACGATGCGGAGCTGGCCGCCCATCCGGCTTTTGTGCCCACGGGCTTCTCCTACGCCGATCGTCCCAATGTGGTCGGCGTCCATCGCGGCAGCGGCGGCGGCCGGTCGCTGAAGTTCAACGGCCACCTCGATGTCGTGCCTTTCGGTCCGCCGGAACTCTGGACCTACAGTCCCTTCAGCGGCGAATTCGTCGACGGCAAGGTTTATGGCCGCGGCAGCGCCGATATGAAAGGCGGCGTGGTCAGCAATGTGCTGTGCGTCATGGCGCTGCAATCAGCCGGCCTTGCGCTTCAAGGCGATGTCATCGTCGAGTGCGTCGTCGACGAAGAATCCGGCGGCAACGGCACCCTGGCCTCGGTCATGCGCGGTTACAGCGCCGATGCCTGCATCTTCACCGAACCGACCGGGCTGGACAAAGTGGCCGTTTCCAATCGCGGCGCGCAATTCTTCCGCATCACCGTGCCCGGCGAAGAAGGCGGCATCGAATACAAACACGAACTGACCAATCCCATCACCAAAGCCTTCGAAGTTTTCCACGCCGTCGAAGCCTATTCCATCATGCGGGAATCCGAGGTCAGCCACCCCCTCTACGACGAGATTTACAACACAAAAGTACCGACCGGCATCTGCAAGATGGTCGCCGGCGAATGGCCCTCGACCATCGCTTCGCAAGCCATCTTGGAAGGATCAATCGAATGCCTGCCCGGCGAAGACATCCACCAGATCAAAGCCGATTTCAAACGCTATATCCAGGAGTGGTCGGCGAAGGACCCCTGGTTCAGCGAGCATCCATTGGGCATCGAATGGTTCGGCCTGTGGTTTGATTCAGCGCAGATCGACCCGAATCATCCCATGGTCGGTACGCTGAGCCAGGCCGCCAAGTCCGTCACCGGTCGTGAGGTGCAAGTGGGCGGTTCAGGTGGCTGCGACCTGCGCTTGCCGGTGCTGTATGGCGATACGCCATCCGTGCTCTTCGGTCCCTCCGGCGCCATGATTCACAGCACCGACGAGTATATTGAATTCGAGCAGGTGATTGATTGCGCGCGCGTGCTGGCGCGCATGGCGGTCGACTGGTGCGGCGTGGCGTCGTAGGGAGGACGAAATATGACCCATTGGTGGGACGAACCGCTGCGAGCCGTCACGCTGGAATTTCCCGCATCCGATGTGGCGACCATTGATGTCAAAGGCATCGTCGACGAGACGCATCGCGGAAGCGTCAATACGCTGGTGGTCTTCTCCACCGGCTATTACCCGGGCGGCACAGCCTTCTATCAAAGCCGGATCGCGCCCCATTATCCCGGTCTCGGCGAGCGAGATCTGTTGGCGGAAACCATCGCCGCCGCGCGCGCCAATGGACAGCGCGTCGTCGCCTATCTGGCGTCAATCTGGGGCAATCGCGATCTCTACTTCGCGCATCCGGATTGGGCGCAGCGCAAAGCCGACGGCCGCGTCACCAGCTGGGATGACGAATACAATTCGGTCGCCATGGATCCGCTCAGCCTCTATCGCGATTACCTAGCCTCGATCGTGCGCGAGATCGCCGACAATTACGCCGTCGATGGCTTCTATTTCGATGAGCCGAGTTTCCAAAGCTGGTCCGCCAGTTCAGCCTGCCAACGCGCCTTTGCAGCGGAATTCGGCGTGCCGCTGCCGACGGCCGAAAACTGGGACGATCCCGTCTTTCAGCAATTCATCGCCTGGCGCTACGATCAGATCGCGGATTGGCGCCGATCGCTCTATGACACCGCCAAGCGCGAGGACCGCTGCGTCTTCTTCCAGGGCGCCTTCCCATTGGCCAGCTTGAGCGAGAAGCCAAATTACTTTTCCGGCGCGCCGCCGCAGCGCTCCTATTATCGCGAGCGTTTTGGCGTATCCTGGCATGTGCCGCTGGCGCACGGCGATGACATGACGCGCACCGCCGAGACCGGCGATGTCGCGCACATGGAATTGTATCGCGCCAGCGTCGGTGAGCCGCTGTGGTGGTATGGCGTGGCGCTGCGCTGCGTGCAATCCATCGCTAAAGACAAGCAGATCCTGGTCTTGAGCATGATGGCGCAATCGCCCTTCGATCTCTATGGCATGGGCGAAACGGAATTGCGCTTGTCGATGGCCGAACTACTGGCCAATAACGCCGCGCCGCTCTTCGCCCGCTACTACCCGGATCAAGTCGATCAAGAAGCTTGGGATCGCGTTTATGCGCGATTCGCGGAGGCGGAGGCGCTGGCGCCTTATCTGCGCGATCGTGACAGCATCCCCTACGTCGCGTTGCTCTACTCACAGACAACCGTGGAGCGCTTTGATCATGTCGATGGCAAACCCGCGCATCTGAGTGAACTCAAAGGATTCGCCAAAGCGCTGCTGCAGGAGAAAACGCTTTTCGATGTCATCACTGAAGCCGATCTCGTCGATGGCCTCGTCCGCTATCAGGTACTCATCCTGCCCAACGCCAGCTGTCTTTCAGCGGCGAGCAAAGCGGCGATCCGGCAGTTCGTCGCCGACGGCGGCGGGCTGATTGGCTCGTACGAGAGCGGCATGTACGATCAAACCGGCGTGCGAACGCCAGACGATGACTTGTCAGCTGCCTTCGGCGCGCGCTATCTGGAAGAGACCCTGCCGTTCCAATTCGATATCTACATGCAGATGACGGGCGCCGGCGCCCTGCCGACCGAGATACCAGCGGGCAAGCGCCTGCCGACCATGGGCATGCAAGTGGTGGTGGATGCGGAATCCGCCGATACCATTGCCGAAGTGCGCGGGGCATCCGTCGTGCATTATGGTCCGCTCAGCGAAGATATTGGACCGCCGACTGCGCTGGCGAACGAGACTGCCGGCGGAGGGCGCAGCGTACTATTCACCACTCCCGTCGGCGCGCGTTATCTCGAGTTCGGCATCCGCGATTTCCGCAGGCTGATGGCGGCCGCCGTCAAGTGGAGCGCGAGCACGCCCGCGCCCGTTCGCGTGTCCAACGCCGGGGATACGTTGGCCGTCACCGCATTCAAGCAGGGCGAGCGCCTGCTCATTCACCTGGTCAACAGCGTGCGCGACGAGACTCGCCTGCCCATCAACGAGACTATTCCCAGCATTGATGTCCGCGTGGAGGTTGATGTGGAATCGCCGCCTCGCACCGTCTCCGCGCTCGGCGGCGATACCGATGTCAACTGGGACATGGAAGACGGCACGCTGCGAATTGATGTTTCTGTAGTGAGTTACCACGTCTTGCTGGCAATCGAATAAATTGCATGCGCAGGAAAATGTAGGGGCGACCCGATGAGTCGCCCGCCAGCTGCCTTAGTTATTCGATTTCCGAGAGATACGGGGCAGAAGCTGCTTCGCCTCAATCCCCCGCCGCCGGCACCGCATCCAGCTCCTGCAGGCGCTCTTCGTTGGCTTCCAGCCACTGAATCGCCGCCATCGCGGCTGAGGTCCCCTGGCCGACTGATGTAGCCACCTGACGCCAGATCTCGTCTTGAATCTCGCCCGCCGCGAAGACGCCATCGACATTGGTGCGATAACGCTGGTCGGTGATGATATAGCCGTTTTCGTTGAGCGCGATTTGGTCGCCGAAGATGGCGTTATTGGGATCGTGACCGATGAAGATGAAGACGCCCTCGGTCGGATGAACCGTCTCCTCGCCGGTGGCGCGGTTCTTCAGGCGCACGGCATTGACGCCGTCATCGCCGCCGACGATCTCCTCAACCACCGAGTTCCAGGTGAAGCTGATTTTGTCGTTGTTGAAGGCGCGCTGCTGCAGCTGTACGCCGGCCCGCAGCTCGTCGCGGCGATGGATGATATTGACGCTGGTGGCGAAGCGCGTCAGGAAGATGGCCTCTTCCAGCGCCGAATCGCCGCCGCCGACCACCACGATATCCTTGCCGCGGAAGAAAAAGCCATCGCAAGTGCCGCAATAGCTGACGCCCGCGCCGATGTAATCTTCCTCGCCCGGCACGCCCAGCTTGCGCGGATCGGCGCCGATGGTCACGATCACCGCATCGGCCAGGTATTCCTCTCCGTAGGTCTTGATCAGGAAAGGCGAGCCTTTGCTGAAATCCACGCTATCAACCAAGTCGAACTCGAACGTGGCGCCGAAGTTCTCGGCATGTTCCTTCATGCGCTCGACCAATTCCGGTCCGCTCAAGCCATCGGGAAAACCGGGATAATTCTCGATTTCGTGGGTGATGGCAACTTGGCCGCCCAATTGCGCCCCAGCGATGACCACCGGCGCCAATTGCGCCCGCGCCGTATACAGCGCGGCGGTCAAGCCCGCCGGTCCCGAGCCGATGATGACAACCCGTTCTTTCTTCATCTATCTATCCTCGATTGCGATTGTATTGACGTGCTCTGATGAGTGCATATTTCCATAAAGCGTCTTGCGCGGCTGCCAAGGTCTAATCCTGGGGGGCCTGTCGCCCGGGCGCTTCAATGCCTTCCAGCGCCATTTCGCGCTCGATTACCGCCACCAGCGCCTCAAATTCTTCGCGGCAATCGCCCCAATAAGCCATGAACCTTTTCATTTCGGGCAAGATGTCGTCCAGGTCGGCGCCGCTGGCGACTTGCTCCGCCAAGCGCGTGATCTTCTCGCAGCAGTCATTGCAATCCATTTTGATCAAGGTTTCATCTGCCGGCGCATTGACGATGAAATCAAATAGTCTGCCCAACTCGCCGCCATCAAGTTGTTTCGCCATGATGGGTACTCCCGCGTGCGTTCCTACAAGTTATGGACGAGCGGCAGCGCGGGAATCTTACACGGGGTCGAGATGAGAGCCGTTCTGAGCGATGGACGCGTGGGGCAGGGGGCCTCACCACAGAGGCGCAGAGGGCACAGAGAAAACGTAGGGGCCGGCCTTGGCTCGCCCGCATGTACATACACGTCTTCGAGAAGGGCTACAAGGGCTACTGCCTGTTCCACTGGTATAAGCCGGCTTTCCAAGCTCTGCGAGGCCATGAAGTCTCCATTTCGACTTCAAATTGTCACTGGTGCGCAGCCTATTAATCAATGCACTTCCCGCCGGTGCGCCAACTCAAAAAGCGACTTCATGATTCTAACAGACAAGCAAGTGAAGTTTCTTGACAATTGGTCACGTTTTTTTCCTCTTGATTTTTTTCTCTTGAATCAATGGTGACATCAGATTTGTTAAGGAGGTCTTGATGAATCCGAGAATAAATCCCCCAACGAAAAATAAGATTGCGAATATACAGAACCCGGCGCCAATTGCCAGCGCTACTGGTATATTTCCATACAGGAAACCCCCAAGAAGCGCACCACCAAGAATAGCGCTGACAATTCCAATCATTGACATTAGATTTTTCACGACTTCCTCCGAGTTTTTAGACGCTTCACATTGCATTTTGGCTGGTGCGAAAGCAATTTGTCAAGAAAGGACTACGTTCTGAAGTGGCAAACATCAAAGGCAAAATCGTTTGGTGAACTCCTCGCGGAGGCGAGCCAGTGGGTCGCCTGCCTGCTGTAAGCAAAATTGGATGTGTGGCGTGCGTAGTTGCAGCGACAAAATCGCACTACTCGCGCTTGACATAGATAGAATAACCATACTATACTATAACTGTCGCAGATGAGCGTATCGCGGAGGAGGATACGAAATGAAAAAGCCAGCGAAATACGAATTGATTTTATCAGAAATAGACAAGATTGCCGAGAAGGTTGATTTGTTTCAGGATGACCTGAAACCGTTAGTATACAGTACTTTGATAGAAGCGCTTATTGGTGAAAGCACGCACTTGTATCAATTGAGGCAGGGCGACGAGTTGCAACAAGAGAGCCTTCCTTCCAAGGATGGAGAAAATGATCCAGATGCATTTGAAAGAATAGTACTAGGGCACAATAGCAACAATATGCTATTGCGACTAAATGATATGGAGTTTAGCGCAATTGTAGCATATTTCTATACGGAGATCGCTCCAACAGACAAGCGCGTAGATGCAATTGGGACAGAACATTATATCGAGTTGAGCCGGTTAGTTAGCCGCGAATTGCCGAAGCGGGTGTCAGGCACACTGCACAATGCCAAGAATTTGCGAGGGTATCTGATAAAGAAAGGGAAGGATATGTTCGAATTGTCCGAATCAGGACTAGAATTTGTGACTGATCTTTTGAAAGGAGACTAATGATGATAGCAAGACGTTCTCCAAATGTTGTGTGGGTACCAGTGGACTTAGGATGGAAGGCGCCGTATCAAGCAAAGACATTTAAGGACCTTGTCTTTAGAGAAATCGGGAGTCTTATCTGTTCATGCGCTGTTCTCATCGACTGGTTATTCAAATGTAACCATTTTCAAAAGGATCGTGCTGCAGCGTCTTCATGAGAGACAATTTGTGAATTACGACAGGAGTGCCAGCACTGTTGAGTTCACGCGCCTAGGCTGGTTGGTGGCGCGCCACGCTAAGCGCTAGAACATTATCATGTAGAGGGCGACTCACAGAGTCGTCCTTATATGCCACTGCTCAATTTCGCCGATTAAGGAGAGCAAGCATGAATGAGCAAGAGCGCATCATTGAAGTACGTGTAGAAAATGTGCGGACGCCGATCACCTGGCTCAAGGACCCGACGCGGCATTTGCACAAGATTAAGGCCGTCAACGCAAAAGACAGCAGCGACTCGGATGTTCAGCCGTCTCAATCTCATAAATCGCCGCCAGACGAGAAGAGCGATGAAACCCGCGCAGATTAAGCGGCATATCCCCCGAATCTCGCGACCCCGCCTCAGCGCGGGGTTATTTGTTTCAATGTGATTCCAAGAATGTACTGATACTGACTGCCGGAGTAAAGATATTAGCAATAACGTGCTTTACCGGCGGCGATGCGATATAGTCAAGTCGTACTTAAACAAAGGAGAATTTGTCATGCGTTACCTCTTGCTAATCCTTATTTTGCTCGTGTGCATCGCGCCAGCGCTGGCGACCGACTACACGCTGGATGAAGACTGCACCCTTGTCGACGCCATCAAAGCCGCCAACGCTGACGAAGAGCGCGGCGCTTGCCCGGCCGGCGATGGCGCCGATCTCATCACGCTCTCCGCCGATATCACGCTGACCGGCGAACTGCCGCGCGTCCTCTCCGACCTCACCATCGACGGCGCGGGCTTTAGCATCAGCGGCGACGAACAGTTCCGCATCTTTTATGTCGATGGCGGCGCGCTAACGCTGCAAAACATCCATCTGACCGGCGGGCTCGCCCACAACGAGGTGGCCTTCACCTTCGTCGATGGCGAAACCGGCCGGAGCAAGAGCGGCGGCGCTATCATAGCCAACCGCGGCAGCCGGCTGGAACTGATCAACAGCCGTTTCACCAACAACGTGGCGGAGGCTTTCGGCGGCGTGCTGGATACCTGGGCTAGCGAAATCATCATCAGCGACAGCGAATTCAGCGGCAATTCGGCGGGGGATGGCGGCGCCATCGGTTCCGGTTTCAGCGTGGTCACCATCAGCAATAGCAGCTTCGACGGCAACACGGCCGAGAGTACCGGCAGCGCGCTGCAGGTGTTTAACGGCTCGGCGGATGTCAGCGATACAGCTTTCACTGGCAATACGGCCGCTGAAGACGGGGGAGTGATCAACGTCTTTCGGGGCACGGTGGAGCAAAGCGGCAATACCTTCAGCGATAACGTGGGCGGCGACTGTGTGGGCTGCGAATAAGCGCGTCAAAATGCCTGAATCTCGCTAAGTCAATCTAGCCCGATTCAGGCCGACGCCGACGCTGATGGCACACAGTCACGACCACCATCACCGTCACCATCACCATGAGGGCGCCGTGCTCGCCAAGATCGCTGGCGCCCTCCAACTGCCCGGCTATACCCACGACCACAGCCACGGCACAGCTGGAAGCACTGACCGTGCAGGTCGAATCAACCCCCTCTCATAGTCTCCTCATTAACTAGCACACATTTGCTCTTGCAAATGAAATCGGTAGGGCGTCTCGCCGAAACGCCCTAAAAATGCGACTCCGAACGCGGGCGTCTAGTACCGGACAAGCCTTACAGCGTTTCATGTTTTCGGAAAGTTCGTTGCCGTCAACGAATGAAGTGACAACGCATTTGTCTACGTATAGTCAATTCGGAATTCAAGATCGCGCGCCAGGAAATTGCTCAGCGACGCCGCTTCTATCTCCAAAAGCAAAACTTGATCCTTGCTCAGCCGCTCAAAGGGCGAAACGACGATGCGGCTGGCTTTGGCGCGCGATTCCAGCTTCCAGTTGGCTGCCGCCTCTCCGTCGATGATGACGCAAGCGCGAATCAAGCCGCCGCCGGGATGTACGCGCTTGGCATAGGCCGGCTGCACCACAAAATCACGACTCGCATAAGCCAGCAGAGTGTTGTCATAACGCGGCAGGAAGCGCGCCCCGCTGTGAGTGTCGCTTTGGTCCGGCGTGTCCAGCTCTTCCTCCAGCATCAGCGCCTCGCCATCCGGCAGCGCGACAGCTACGGTTTCCGCGGAGATGGCGTCGAATGCGCTTTGCGCGGCTTTAGCGCTCGCTCCCGTCCAGCGGCGGAAATCGGCCGGACCTGCGGGTCCACAAGCGGCGAGATAGCGTCGCGCCAGCGCCGGCAGCAAATCCTCATCCTCCGAAACCGGCTGATAATCCGGCAGCCACTGACTGAGAAGCGCGTAAGTCAACGTCCCGTCGCGCTCGGGACCGAGGCAGATCAGGCCGCGCAGGGCGGCGTGACGAACGAGATGATGTATGGCTTGTCCCGCGACCGGGATATCGCGCGAGTCCAGTTGCTGCGCCAGCTCGGCGCGCGTCAAAGCGCCGTCCCTCGCGAGAATCTCCGCAATTGCCGTCAATGATTGTTCGCGCGCGCGTTCGTCCAGTCTCAGCTGCTGATAACGGCGATTGGTCCCGCGGATTGCCCGCGGCCCGCTGAACGCCAGCTGCGCGGCGACATCCTCGGCGGCGACCAGATGCAAGGTGCCGCGCAGGCTCCAGGTCAGTATGAAGGAACGTTCGTTTTCTCTGGCATGTTTGACATCGGCTTGAGTGACGCCGCGCGTCCGAGCCGCGATAGCCAGTTGCGCCGAAGACCACTCCTGCGCTTGCAGCGCGCCGAGTTTGCGCACGACAGCCGCTGCCGACGATGCGCGTGAACTCTCGGTGAGCAGCTGATTGCGCAGGCGATACCGTCGAATCCATTCTCGCGATAAAACGTCGGACATAGGGCTTCTCAATCTGTCCTCGTGCGATAGGCCAAATCATATCCCAATGGCAGTCAAATCGAAATTGAAAGCGCCTCCTGTTGAGCTGGCTTGTCGTTGGGCGACTCTGATTCAGTCTGGCCGTTGCGCCTACTGTTCCGCTGTCGTATTAGGTTCAAATGAGAAGCAACGAGGCTCTCTCCGACCGGCGCCGGATATGTGAACATCATTGATTTCTTCTCGTGTATAATGCTGTCCCAAGGCGTGGCAGCGTTAACGCATTTGTGGAGGAGTCTGCTGTGACGTGGAGGGTCATCGTCGTATACTGCTGTGTTCTCTTCCTGGGCGCCTGCGCGGCTGATCCGCCGCGGGCCGGATTTGATGCGCTGGATTTCGAGCTGGCGGATGTCGGCAGCGGCGAGAAACTATTCAATCAATCCAACGACGAAGCGCCTGCTTGCGCCGCCTGCCATTCAGTGACCGGCGAGGATAGCGGCGTCGGCAATTCGCTGGCCGGCATAGGAGACATCGCTGGTCAGCGGGTGAGCGGACAATCGGCGGAGCAGTACCTCTACTGGAGCATCGTCCGCCCGGCGCGGCATCTGGTCCCGGGTTATGCCAACCTGATGTACGCCGATTATGACCAACGCCTGGAAACTGCCGATATCGCCGATTTGATTGTCTATATGCTGACATTGCAATAGATTTGGAAACGGAACAAGGCTCCGGCCCTACGCTGCAGAAACCAAAGAGAAAGGAAAACGACATGGCCATTGATGTGAGTACCGCCGGCGGCGCGCTACTGATCACTGTATTGCGCGCCCTGCATATCGTCTTCGGCTTGGTGTGGGTGGGCGCGGCCCTGCTGATGACCGTCTACATTGAACCGACTGCGGAGCGCGCCGGCGCCGACGGCAAGCGTGTCCTGCGCGCGCTCTATCGCGGCAGCAGTTTTCCGCGCTTGGTCCCGGCGGCCGCCATCATCACAACCGCCGCCGGCTTGCTGCTCTACGAAATGCTGTCTTACAGCGCCGCTATCTCCACCGCCTCCGGCTTGACCATCACAATCGGCGCAAGCGTTGGCTTGCTGGCTTTCTTGCATGGCCTGTTCGCGGTATGGCGTCCGGCGAGCCAATTGTCGGGTCAGCTCAAGGCGGGCGAGACGGCGGAATCGACCCTGGCCGGCCTGGAGGACAAGATCCGGCGCAACGGCCGCGTCAGCATGTGGCTGGCGCTGATCTCGCTGGTGTTGATGGCGGGCGCGCGTTACATCGGTCCGGTTCTGGGGTAGGTCTGTCGCCGAGGGCCGGCGAATGCGGAATCACCGCAACAATCACAAGCATCAAATATGGCGAAACCCGTAGGGGCGACTCTATGAGTCGCCCGCCGACACGCATACGATTGTAGGTGCGTTTCGCTTAAACGCCCGCAGAAAGCGGATTAAACCTTAGCAATCATTAGAAAGCAGCACTACGCGACTGCCGCGCAGTGTCGACCTCCCAATTCGAAGTTTCCCTCACGCGACCATATAGTCCCCAATACTGGAACATACGTGCTAATCTCATGATCAAGATGATTTGAGGGCGCGCCCTCGGATGCTTAACAACGCGGATGGTCGGTTCATCGCGGTTTCACTCACGGGTGGTGGCGATGGCTGGCGTCCCGCCGCATGGCTGCCCGCCCCTGCACCATGAAAACCGCGTGTGGACGGACTGAGGCAGTCCCGAGCGAACGCCGCCGAGCGCTGTTCGTTCATCAGTATAGGCGAGGGGAGGAGGCATGCGTCAAACGACTGTCAAGATGCTGGACGCGCCGAAGGGGCGCATCGGCGGATACCTGGTAATTTGGGGGGCGTCATCAAATGGAGACGCGATGGATGCGGGCAAGGGCGAGCGTATCCAGCGCGATTTGCAGGGGGAGTATTTCACCCCACAGACCGATGTGGGGCTGGATTGGTATGAGCAGCGACCGGTGCTCTATCATCACGGGCTCGATGGCGCGCTGAAGGCGGCTGTCATCGGCGTGATCGATACGCTGCGACCGGACGACACCGGACTCTGGGCAGAGGCGCAGCTGGATCTGCATAAACGCTATGTGAGAGCGGTGCAGCGGCTGGTGGATCTAGGAGTCCTGAGCTGGTCATCGGGCAGTTTGCCGCATCTGGTGGAGGTCGCCGGCGACGGCCGGATCAAACGCTGGCCCATCGTCGAGGGCAGCCTGACGCCGACGCCCGCAGAGCCGCGACATACGGATGTGCAGACCCTAAAGAGCGCGTACAAGGCGCTGGGTCTGGACATGACGCGGCTGGGCATCACGGCGGCCGATGTGCCCAAGACAACAAAAGATGAACCGAAAGGACAAACGATGCTAGAAGAGACGACGGCGCGTAAACGCCTGCCGCTGGCGGATGAACGCGAGGCGATCAAGGCTGGCCGCATTGAAGTGGGCAGCGAATTTGATAGTTTGGATGCCATGGATTTGCTGCATGGCTACATGCTGCTGCGCTCGGCCAAGAGCTTCCACGGCGTGAGCGAGCGCTATTCCAACGCGCTGGCGCATAAGATTGACCGGGCGAAACTCAAAGCCACCAAAGCCGATGAACTGGCCTACAGCGCGCAGACCGGCTTCGGCGATGAATGGGTGCCCGATCTGTGGAGCCAGCAGATCTGGCATAAGGCGCGGCAGGACAATACCATCTTGCCCTTGTTCCAGACCATCGAAATGCCCAGCAATCCCTTCGAGCTGCCGATCGAGGGAACCGATCCGACAGTCTATTTCGTGCCGGAATCCTCCGACGAAGCTCATTTGACCTTGGGAACGGGCAATCCTATTCCGGATAGCAAGATCGGCTCGGGCAAAGTCACGCTCAATGCCAGAAAGCTGGCGCTGCGAGTGGGCTTCAGCAGTGAGCTGGTCGAGGATGCCGTGATTCCGGTGCTGAACATCTATCGTCAGCAGGCGGCCCGGGCGATTGCGGATGCCATCGACAACGTGCTGCTCAACGGCGATGCCACCAGTGGCAACAGCGGCAACATCAATCGCGATCACGCCGCGCCGCCGGCAACGGCCAAGTATCTGTCGATGGACGGTTTGCGCCACCTGCCGCTGGTGGAGAAGACGGCCAATGGCGTCAATCTGAATGCCGCGCCCAGCCTGGCCAAATTGCGCGAGGCGCGCTTCAAGATGCCGGCCAGATACAGCGCCCGTCCTTCCGATCTGGCCTGGATCGTCGACGGCGGGACCTACGCCAAGCTGCTGGGCCTCAGCGAGTTCCTGACCATGGACAAGGCCGGTCCGCTGGCCACCGCGCAAACCGGTCAAATCGGATTCGTGGACGGGATTCCGGTCTATGTCTCGGCCGAGATGCCGCTGACCGAATCTGACGGCAAGGTCGGGGGCGGCGCGAACAGCAAGGGGCAGGCGCTCTGTGTTTATCGACCGGGCTGGTATGTGGGTTATCGCCGGCGCATCGCGGTCAGCGTGGATTATCTGTCTTACTTCGACAGTTATCAGTTGACGGCGACGGTGCGTCTGGCCTTCGTGCACTTCGATAACGACGTGGCCAGCTGCCTGTACAACATCACGGTGTAGGCGAGTCAGGGCGGGGGCTGCGGCGCCTCCGCCCTGGTTCAATAATGTGATATACTTTTGCGGTGACAGAGATTTGGCGAGGTCCGTCAAGCCGTGAAGATTCCCATGATGATTTCCGCGGACTACGCGACAGTAGATCCCATAACCGGGAAGGTACATATTCTTGGTGTGTTTCGCGCTATCTACGCGAATGAATTTCCCTGCCAACACAACAGAATGTGTTTGGCCCTGATAATTGAAGGTGAAATTGCAGACAGCAACAATCCTCACGAGTTGTGCGTAACACTTGTCGATGAGGATGGAATAGAGATTTTTTCTATTGAGGGAGCATTTGAAATACCTAAGAGCGAGCCGGGGATACCTCCGCATTGCAATGTGCTGTTGGAGTTCAATGATCTTCGGTTCGAGAAACCAGGACAATACTGTTTCCACGCGACGATCAACAGAGATGAAGCTCACGGTGACACGATAATCCAAGTTGTACGAAGAGTACTCGGAAACACATAAATGCCCTCCAGAGCGGAAAAACTCTTGGAGCGGATGCGCCGATCAAAATCGGGTTGGAAGCGTAAGGATTTGGAATCCCTATACGAAGGATTCGGTTTCGTATTGCAACATGGCAGAAAACATGATTACTATATGCATCCCGAGCACCCGAAACTGCGAGACACCTTAAAACGCAGCCGAACGGTGCCGGAGTACAACGTGCGAAATGCGATCAGGCTTATTGACAGGCTGATTGCGTTGGAAGATACTATTGGCAAGGACGATTGATAGAAAAGGAGTAGCGAAAGGATCGAGAAAATGCAAAAGCGCAAATTTGAATTGGCCAATAAGTTGGCTTGCCGGCCGTATCAAATAATGTCGTTTCTTGACAAGACCACAGATGGTGAACCAGTTTACGTGGCCCTAAATCCAGAGTTGCCGGGTTGTGCGTCCCACGGCATAACCGCAGAAGAAGCAGTAGAGTCCCTTAATGAAGCAAGAGTGGAGTTCATCTATTTCATGCTGGAAGACGGCCTCGATGTGCCTGAGCCGAAGTTATTTGACGTTGCGCAACGAATTAATGTGAATGACTATATGGACAACAAAATTGATCACGCGCATCAGGCCGGCGTTCCTCGGGCAGAATTCTTGTAACCCGTGGTGTAATTGCGAAACAACCCAATACTTCAATTCTCATTTCGCGTTCCCGTATGGACGCCTTTCTCTTTCGGCCTACATTCACCCCACCAACACCCACAGCGCGTCAAAAAAGTAACCCCCGTCCTCCTGACGCTGCGCGTTGACCGCCACCTCGACGCCCTCGCCGCGCCGCGATAGCTCAATCACGGTCCCGTGCGCGCCGGCCGGCAGCAATGCCCGCTTGAGCGCGAAGGCAACCCCATCCGCCCGCACATGTGCTTGAATGCCGGGCAATAGCAGCTCGCCGGCCACCGGCAACCGATGCCGCTGCGCGTCAAACTCCTGCGGCGCGATGGCGATGATTTTCACCCGATCGGACCTTCTCCTCTTCATATTCACCTTAACACAACCGGACGCGGCGGCAACTGCTTCTCAATCGATTATCAGAAAGGAAAGCCCATGTATACCATCGCGACTCTGTACGAATTGCAGCGGCATCTCGGCTTGCGAGACATCGACGCGGCGACCGCCGCCAATTTGCGGCAGGTTCTCCAGAAAGCCAGCCATCTGATCGAGACGCTGACGCAGCGCCGATACTGTCCGTATCTCGAGAGCCGGAAAGTGACCGTCGATGTGAAAACGCCCAGGGAGCTGATCCTGCCCGATGATCTGCTGCAGCTGCAGGCCATCCGCCGCGGCGATGGCAGCTCAATCACGCTCGATGACGTCCGTCGCGTGCCTGACCATCCCGATCTGCCGGCCAGTCTGTTGATCGCGACTGATGGAGCGGCTGGCTTCAGCGGCGGGACGGATGCTGCGCTCACGCTTACCGGCGTCTGGGGTTGGCACGATCGCTGGACCCAAGCCTGGAGTGACATCGGCGATAGCGTCCGCGACAACCCCTTGAGCGCCCGGGCCACATCCATCAGCGTGGATGATGCGGACGGAATCGATGACGCAGCGGGAGCGCCGCGTTTTCAGGTGGGTCAGCTCTTGCGCATTGATGACGAATACCTGCGCCTGACGGCGATCGACGAGACCAACAATCTGCTGACGGTACTGCGCGGCGTACAGGGCAGCGAGCCGGCGAATCATGCAGGTGGCGCCGGTATCAAGACCTTTTCCGCCGTGCCCGCCATCCGTGATCTGTGCCTGCGATACGCGGCTTTGCTGGTCAATTCAGTCGGTCCATTGGAGGAAGACGCTTCGCCCGTGCTGCGCGGACTGCGCCGTCTGACCGCATGAGTGGACGCCGGCTAACTTGAAATCGGTATGGTGAAACTGTTGATTGCAGCGATCGGTCGAATCTGGTTTCCGCATGGCCTTTGCGTTATGTTAGCGCCATGTCAGAACCTCGCGACAGCTCCACGACCCCGCCCAAGCGTCTGGCCGCCTTTGGCTATCGAGATTTTCGATTCCTGTGGATCGGCGAGACCGTCTCCACCACCGGCTCCCAAATGCAAAACTTCGCGGTCAACTGGCATGTCTTCGAGCTGTTGCGCGGCCAGAATGTGGTCATCAATCTGCTCGGCAGCGAGATTACGCTGGGTTCGGAAGCTTTTGGTCTGGGCTTGCTGGGATTGGCGCGTTTTGTGCCCATCATCATTTTCGCGCTGCTCGGCGGTCTGCTGGCCGATGCGCTGGATCGCCGCCTGCTGATGCTGTGGACGCGTATCGTATCGGCCATTGTGGCGCTGGCGCTCGCGCTGCTGACCCTGTCGGGGAATATCAATATTGGCGCGATCTATCTGTTGACGGCTTTGAGCGCCGCGGGGGTTGCCTTGGATTATCCGGCGCAGCAATCCATCGTGGCCAATCTGGTCGCGCCCCGCCATCTGAGCAACGCCATCAGCCTGAGCCAGCTGATCATGCAACTGGCAAGAATCATCGGTCCCGCCGTCGCTGGCCTGCTGGTGGCGCAATTCAATGTCGGCTTGGTTTACAGCATCAATACCGTCAGCTTCTTCGCAGCGATCCTCGCCGTCGGCTTGATCAGGCATCGGGGCCAGCTGAAAACCGCCGGCGGCATCGGAATCCGCGCGCTGATTGACGGCATTCGCTACACCGTGTCGTCGCGCATCGTCATGGGCACGATGCTGCTGGATTTCTTCGCCACGCTCTTCGCCTCGGCCCGCACCATGCTGCCCATCGTCGCCGATCAGATCCTGGGCGTCGGCGCCGTCGGCTATGGCATTCTGGCGACGGCGCAGCCCATCGGCGCGCTGCTGGCCGGCTTGTTCCTGTCGCTGCGCGATGAGCTGAAAAAGCAGGGCGTCATCCTCTTGTTCAGCGTGGCCATTTATGGGCTGGCGACGGCTGTCTTCGGCATCTCGCTGAGTTTCGCGCTGTCTTATGTCATGTTCGCCTTGACCGGCGGCGCCGACACCGTTTCCGCCATCATTCGCGGCGCCATCCGTCAGTTGATGACGCCGGATGAATTGCGCGGACGCATGGTCTCGGTCAATATGCTGTTTTTCATGGGCGGTCCACAACTGGGCGAAATGGAGGCGGGCTTGGTGGCGGCGGCATTCGGCGCGCCCTTCGCCATCTTCAGCGGCGGGCTGGCGACCGTGCTGCTGACCGCCTGGGTGGCCTGGCGCTATCCATCCATTCGCCGCTACAATAATGCTGACGAATTGAAACCGGAGCGCGCTTGAATGTCGATCGCGCCTTTCACAATCGACCGCCGTCGCCTAAGATTATCCCTCACGACGGGACGCGAACGTCATCATGAGCGAGAACAAACGCGGATTGCAGCCGCATAGCGACGAACAGCAGCGCGAATATGAACGCGAAGCCCGCCTGCAATTTGGGCCGGGCACGGTCAACGAATCGATCGCGCGCTGGCAAGGCTATAGCAAAGCCGAGCAAGACGCCATCATCGCCGAGGGCGATCAGATTTACCGCGATCTGGCCGAGGCGCTGGACGCCGGGGCGCGCGCCGGTGACAGCGAAGTCGACGCCATCCTCGATCGCTGGCGCGACCATCTGCGGCATTTCTATGAACCCAGCCTCGATATGCTGCGCGGCTTGGGACAGATGTACAATACCGATCCCCGATTCATGGCCAATTTCCAAAACATCCACGCCGAGTTGCCGGCGTATCTCGAAACGGTAATCGAGCATTATGTCGATGAGCTGGAGACGGTGGAGCTTGAGCGCATGATCGCCGAAGACGAAGAACTGGCGCGCCGCCGCAGCAACCTCTCGCTGGATTGACCCTATCCGCTGACGATTCAACCAAGCCCCAGAATAATCGATTACCCTGTAAGGGTTGTCTGCTACTGCGAAACATACGCAACACTACCTGGAAAACAGCAATTTAACGACAATACGCAGTGTTAATCCTTGCAAAACGCATCAGAATTCTGTGGAATCCGCCAAGGTTAGCTCCCCTTCCCTAGCTCGCTGGGGAAGGGGCCGGGGGATGGGGTAAAACAAATCGCGTCAGGCGTCTAGTACCGGACAAGCCCTACAGCCGGCTGCCACGCCGAGCTGTAAGCCGTCGAATTGAAACCATTGCCTGATTCCATTTCCGTAGTTTCAACACCCGCTATTCAGCAATCGAAAAAACAGAGTAAAGGAGCCACTCATGGCGTCATTCCGCGCCGCCTTGACCAACCTGTCGATCTTGCGGATCAGCGGCATCCGCAACAACTACGATATCGACGAATTGCCTCAGACGCTGGTTCCCGCGCATCTGCCGGCGCTGCTGGTGCTGCCGCTGGAGCTGGAGAAGGAGCGCCTCTTCCATCAGCGCAAAGAGAGCCTCCAGACCATCACCTTCAGCGGCAGCGCCAAGACCGCCTACTATTCGCTGACGCATCTGCTGCTGGCGGCGCCGGTCGAGCGTGGGCTGGGCTTGCGCAGTCATCTGCCGCAGCTGGTCGATCTGATCGACGGCTACCTGGAGGCGCTGGCTCGCGATTTGACCCTGGGCGAATGCCTGCTGACGCCGGCGCGCGTCGGCGTCGAGCCGGGCATCTTTCCCTTCGACGCAAATTCGTATTATGGCTGCGCCTTCCGCCATACCTGGCTGATGGAGATCTAGGGCATGGGCATCGAATATCGCATCGAGATTGACCGCGATCACGACGGCAACTTTCAGGAATTGACCGAAGTCCTCACCAAGCGCGTTTTGGAGCTGCGCTGGCGCTTGGGCATGGGCGAGGCCTACGACAGCATCGCCGATATCGGACGGGCCGAGATCACTTTGCTCAATCGCGACGGCGCTTTTTCGCCGGAACGGCAGCCGCTGGAAATCGGCACGCGCCTGCGCATCCGAAGCCGAGACGGCGGCGCAACGCGTACGCATTTTGTCGGCTTCCTCAGTTATATAGATGTCGACGGCGGCGACTATGGCGAGCGGCGCGCGATCATGCATCTGCATGATGTGCAGCCTTGGCTCGAAGCCAACAGCGTGAGGCTGGCGCCGCTGGCCGATGTGACCGCTGATGCCGCGATAGCCGCCTTGCTCGATGCCGCCATCGTGCGCCGCGCCGTCATCGGCGGCTTCTGCTTGATCGACCTGCCCGGCTACAACCTCATCGATAGCGTGAGCGTCTTTCCAGCGCAGAATCTGAGCCGACGGCTGGCGCCGGGCAAGACGCGCTTCGCTTTTGTCGGCGACTGGTGGCGGGAAGATACCTCGATTCGGCGGGCGATCGGCGAGCTGGCGGCGAGCGAGCGCGGGCGCTTCTATATCGATCGCGACGGGGAGGCTGTCTTTCTCAATCGACATCATACGCTGGTGACCAAGACGCTGGCGGCGCGCTTCACTGACCGCATGAATGGCATCGCCTATCGTTATGGCGCCTCGCGGGTCAATCGCCTGCAGCTGAAGATGACACCGCGAAAGATCGGCCAGCGCCGCAGCACACTCTGGCAGTTGAGCGGCTCGCTGCGCATCGCGCCGGAGACGCAGCTGATGCTGAATCTGCCGCTGCTGGATGAACGGGGAGAGCCGCTCGGTCTGCTGGAATTGGAGGCGCTGCAGGCGGCGTTTCATCGGCGGGCCGATGGCGGCGGACCGCCTGTCACCGCAGCTGTCGCGGCCGAGGTCGTGGAACTTGGCTTCACCTCGCTGCAGCTGCGCTTGAGCAATCGCAACGCGCGCGATGTCTACTTGACCGCGCTCGAAATCCTGGGTTTGCCGCTCTACCGCCGCGATCCGCTGGAAATCTTGCTGGAAGACAAACCGGGCATACACCTGCATGGCTTGCAGCAGCTTGCGCTTGATTTGCCGGCGCTCTCCGATTTTGAAACGGCGGCGGCCTTCGCCAGTTACGAGCTGCAGCGACGCAAGCATCCGGCCGGCATCATCAGTGAGCTGCGCCTGGTCGCGCGCGAACATCGTCCCGCCGCGCTGGCGCTTGAGCTTTTCGATCGCATCCGCATCAGCGAGGCGCAGACCGGCCACCGCGACCGCGACTACTTCATCGTGGGCGAAGCGCATCATGTTCGCGATGGCGGGGCGACGCACACGCTAGCCTTCACGCTTGAGCCGGCAGATCTGACGCCATTCGTCACGGTCAATCACAGCCGCATCGATGCCGCAGATGAAGTGATCACGCCATATTAGGGATGATTCACCACAGCCGCCCGGCGGCAGCGAAAAGGACGGCCGCGCTCGCACCAAATAACAAACTCGCTCCTTGCATGAGCAAGGAAATTAAATGAGCAGATACACAGAAGAAGTTCCAAGTGAGTCTTGCAACTTCTGCGGAACATCCCAACTTCAGCCTCGAGTCACCCTTCCCCGATGATTCGGGGATGGAGTAGAAAATCGGCGGTTCCAAGCTTCTCATTACTTGCCTGGTTCTGCTGATGTCGCGCAGGCGCCGCCAGGGCGAGCCACCGGCTCGCCCTTTTTTCGTTTTTTCGCATTTGTTGACAAGCGCGTCGAAAGTGGATAAGATGTCAGTTGAGTGCGCATTATGCACAGCCTGTGCGAAATGCTCACAGCAGAATAGAATTATTCGACTGATGAATGAGATTCAGGGCAACGTTATCAAATCGCTCTCGCGTGGTCTGACCGCGCTGGAGTTGGTGCTCGAGCATTCAGCGACGCCGCAGAGCCTGGCCAAGGCGCTCGATGTCGATCGCACGACCGCCTATCGCATCCTCAATACCCTGGCGGCGCACGGCTTCGTGCTACGGGATCCCCTCGATGATCAGTATGTCATCAACGTGCGCAAGGTCTTCGGTTTCGCGCATGGCATCATCGGCAAGCTGCATTTCCCGTCGCTGGCGGCGCCTTATCTGGAGCGGCTGCGCGCCAAGACCGGCGAAGCGGCGTCGCTGGCCGTCCTGCAAGATGCCGAAGTGGTATACGTCAGCCATTTGCCCAGCGACGAGGCCATCACGGTGGCGCCGATGCTGGGTGTGCGCAGGCCGATCCATGTCTCGGCGGTGGGCAAGGCAATCTGGTCCCATTTGCTGCCGGCCGAGCAGACGCGCCTTTATGAGCTGGTCGAGTGGCAGGCTTTGACGCGCAAGACGCTGACCGAGGCCGGGGCGATGCGCGCCGAGCTGCGGCTCACGCATGACCGCGGCTACGCGATCGACGATGAGGAGACCTTCGATGGCGTGCGCTGCGTGGCGGCGCCGGTGCGCGATCATCGCGATCAGATCATCGCCGCCATGGGCATCTCCGGTCCGTCAACACGATTGAGTTTGGCGCGGGTGCACGACTTTGGCGTCTATCTGCGCGATTTGAGCCGCGATTTTTCGGTTTCGCTGGGAGCGCCGGAGGCGGAAAGCGCCTGGTCCGATCAACCGCACATGAGCCATGAAGAGTAGAAAGGCAGTCCCTATCGAGAGCTGAGCAACGTTCGTATCGCAAGCGAAGATTGCATTAATGATGAGGAGTTTGAAAAATGAAGCGCTTCAAAACCCTGTTACTGGTCATGCTGGCGGCGGCCTTGTGCCTGCCGCTGGTAGGCGCCCAGGACGTCCAGCTGACCGATCCGGCCACGGGCGCGCGCCCATTCGAGGGCCAGGAGCTGCGCATCCTCAATACTGAGGTCGTGCCCATCCTGGCGTATCAGCATCAGATCGTTGATCCCTTGTACGAAGAGGCATCGGGGGTCACGCTGATTTATGAGAACGCGGCCCATAGCGATGTGCTGCCGCGCATTCAAACCACCTGCGCGGCCGGCGGCGACGACTTCGACATCATGTTCGTCGAAGACGGCTGGGCGGGCGCATTGGCGGCGCTGGGCTGCCTGGAAGAGCTGGACCGCTTCTATCTGGCGGCGCCGGGCGATTCGCATCCGGAAGATTTCACGACGCGCGCCTTCGGCACCGTAGCCATGGCCAAAGAGAAATGGGTCGGCATACCCACCTTGGTCGCTGTCGGCATGTTCGCCTATCGCACCGACCTGTTCAATGATCCCGATGAGCAAGCCGCTTTCATGGAAGCGTACGGGCGCGATCTGGCTGTGCCGCAGACCTGGGGAGAGCTGGCGGAAGTCGGCGCCTTCTTCACGCGACCCGACGAGGATTTGTACGGCTTCAACTACCGTTATGGCACGCCCAACAACATCCTCTTCGATTACATGATCCACTTCGGATTCTCGCGCGGGGTCGATTTCTTTGATGCCGATTTCAATCCGCTCTTCGATACCGAAGCCGCGATCGACACGGCCTCCTTCTTCGCCGGTCAGGATGTGCTCAATTTGCAGCCGCCGGGACGCGAGTCCTTCCAATTCGGCGAAGTGATGCAGAACTTCACGCAGGGCAAGGTGGCGATGTATGGCACCGAGAGCTGGGCGATACCGCTGCTGCTGGATAGCGAAGCATCGCTGGTGGCGGAGAATACCGGCTTCGCGCCCATCCCGGGCTGGCTCAATCCGGAGACGGGCGAGATTCAATCGGCGCTGCTTTCGGCGGGGCCCGCGTATATGATCAACGCCCACATCCCCGAAGAGCGCAAGTGGCTGGCTTGGGATTATCTGCAGCTGGCGCACGGCGTCGAATTCTCGCGCATCCTGGCGGATCAGACGGGCGCTGGACATCGCATTTCGGTGCTGACCGATCCCGATTTGGTCGCGAAGTGGCCGCATCTGACGGCGAACTACGAAGCGGCGAAAGTCGGCATCGGACGCCCGGCGGAGCCCTGGTGGCCGGAAGCTGAAAACGCCATCGGTCGCGCGCTGCAGGAGGTCGCCGCCGGTGGTGATGCGGCGAGCTTGATGGCGGATGCCAATAACGACATAAGGGAAATCGTCGCTGACGCCGGTTATTATGACGAAGGCATCACCTACGTGTCGGTGCAGCAGCGTGAAGAATTCGTCTGCGCCAAGCTGGCCGATCTGGGCCTGGAGCACGACGAGTGCATGTAGGCAATTCAAGGGGAGGGGCCTGCCGACGCTTGGTCAACCCCTCCCCCCAGACCCCCCTCCCCAACGCATTGGAGAGGGGGGCTACGTATCGACGACGCCCGAAATCGGCGGAAAATGTCTCCCCCGGTTGGTATACGGGATTAAGTAGACCAACGTCGAGTGAGAATTAGCGCATTATCGGACAAGCATTGTAGGGGCGACCCATTGGGTCGCCCGCAATCGCCAACACACTTGCGGGCACGGAGACCTCGCCCATGACAGCGACCGGCGCAACGGGACGGGCCGACCAATCCTTCTCCACGCGGCTGTATCGCGCGACGCAGCGCTATAAGCACTGGTTCTTCATCGCTCCGGCGCTGCTGATCATTCTGACCGTCGTCATTTATCCCATCATCTTTTCCACCGGCGTCTCATTCTTTCGCGTCACCTTCGCATCGCAGTCGCGGCCCTTCGTGGGACTTCAAAATTTCGAGCGCATGCTCACCAACGATGATTTCATCGAAAGCACTTTTAACACGCTATATTATGTCGTTTTTTCAGTGTCGGGGTCATTCGCGCTGGGTTTCGGCGTGGCGCTGCTGATCCGGCGCATCACCGTCGGCAAGGACTTGCTGCGTCTGATTTTGATCATCCCCATCACCATGGCGCCGATCGTGGTCGGGCTGATGTGGAACTGGATGCTCGATCCGCTCTTCGGCTTGATCAACTGGTTTCTCGACCTGGTTAACATTCCCGAGCAGACCTTCCTGGCGCAAGCGGCCACGGCGCGCATGACGGTGGTGCTGGTCGATATCTGGCAGTGGTATCCGCTGGTGTTTCTGATCATCGAAGCCGGCATGGCGACGCTGCCGCGCGCGCCCTACGAATCGGCGCGGCTGGAAGGCGTATCCTCCTGGATGATCTTCCGGCGCATCACATTGCCGCTGCTGCGGCCGGTGATTCTGGTTGCGCTGCTGCTGCGCACGGTCGATGCCTTCCGCACCTTTGATCTCGTGCGCGTGATGACCGACGGCGGTCCGGCGCTGACCACGGAAACGCTCAGCCTCTATTTGTATCGCACGGCATTCACCTTCAACAAGCTGAGCCGGGCGGCGGCCGGTTCGATCCTGATGCTGCTGGTGATCGGATTGATATCCGCTGTGATGTTCCGCTATCTGTTTCGAGAAGTGGGGGATTCGTAAGAAGGTTATGCGCGTACCGACTTCCGAGCGCGCCCTGGCTTATGTCATCTTGATCGCCTTGGCGGCGCTGGTCTTGATTCCCGTGCTCTTCGGCAGCATCACCGCTTTCAAGCCGCAGATCATCTGGGTATCCAGTCCGCCGACCTGGATCTTCGAGCCGACGCTGGAGAACTTCGAATTCGTATTCATTCAGCGCAAGGGTTGGCAGTACCTGCGCAACAGTTTGATCATCTCGAGCGGCTCGGTCATCATCGCGCTGCTGCTGGGCGTGCCGGCGGCTTATGCTTTCGCGCGTTTTCGCTTCCGTGGCTCGAAGGCGCTGATGCAATGGCTGATCTCGCTGCGCATGATCCCGCCCATCGTGGTCGGCTTGCCCTTTTATGCCATGTTTCTCTTTCTCGAGCGCGGCTTGAACATCGGCCTGCGCGATACCTATCCCGGTCTCATCATCACCTATCAGACCTTTCTGCTGCCGCTGGTTATCTGGATGATGCGCGGCTATTTTGTGGAGTTGCCGGCAGCCATGGAAGAGAGCGCCATGGTGGAAGGTTATACGCGGCTGGGAGCGCTGCTGCGCGTGGTGCTGCCGGTGGTTTGGCCCGGCATCGTCGCCACGGCGATTCTCAATTTCATCTTCGCCTGGAACGAGTTTTTCCTGGCGTTGATTCTGTCGGGCAATCGCACCAGCACCCTGCCGATGTCGGCGGGCACGTACATCGTGCGGACGCGCGTGGAATGGGGCAATTTGTTCGCGGTCAATCTGATCATTATGGTGCCGGTCATCGTGCTGACGATTATCTTGCGCCGGCAATTGGTCAAAGGCTTGACCTTTGGGATATTGGAATGATGGCCCCCTCACCCCCGGCCCCCTCTCCCACAAGTGGAGAGGGGGCGCGATCACTGACGATGGGGTTAATGCTCGATAGAGTTATTTTCTCACGTCGTTCTCGCAAATCCATCGTCGAGTCACCCTTCCCCATTGCAATGGGGAAGGGCCGGGGAAGGGGTAGAAAAATGCGCGGCTGGCGCCTAGTACCGGACATGCCTTGTAGGGGCGACCCGACGGATCGCCCGAATTACATTCAAGTTCAATATGAAATGCCGCTGATAGTAGGAAATCTGGCGTAGGCAAACCTTATGAAAGTCGTACTCAATGACCTGGTGAAGAACTTCGCAAATTCGGAGCGGGCGGCCGTCAATCGCATCAATCTCGTCATCGACGATGGCGAACTGGCGGTGCTGCTGGGTCCGTCGGGTTGTGGCAAGACCACGACCTTGCGCATGATCGCCGGGCTGGAACAGCCGGATAGCGGGCGCATCACCATTGCCGATCGCGACATCACCGATTTGGCGCCCAAGGATCGCCGCGTGGCCATGGTCTTCCAGAATTTCAGCATGTATCCCACCATGAACGTCTACGACAATATCGCCTTTCCACTGCATGCGATCAAGATGGATCGCAAGGCGATTGATCAAACGGTGCGCGAAATGGCGCGCCTGGTCAATATCGATCATCTGCTGGAACGAGGCGTGCGACAGGTCAGCGGCGGCGAGGCGCAGCGGGTGGCGCTGGCGCGGGCGATGGTGCGGCGGCCGGAAGTCTTCCTGATGGACGAGCCGCTGAGCAATTTGGACGCCAAGCTGCGCGTGCAATTGCGCACCGAGATCAAGCGGCTGCATCAGGATACCGGCACGACTTTCATCTTCGTCACCCACGATCAGGAAGAAGCGATGACGCTGGGCGATAAAATCATCGTGATGAATCAAGGCGATATCCAGCAAGTCGGCACGCCGCACGAGGTATTCTTCGCGCCGCGCAACGCCTTCGTGGCCAATTTTGTCGGCACGCCCAGCATGAATATGCTGCGGGGAAGGGCGCGCGCCGGTGACGACGGCGGATTCCGCGCCGAGCTGCCGGGCTTTGAGTTGAGATTGCCCGATCGCTTTGCGGCCGGCTTGCGGCGGATGCGGGGCGATCAGGTGATCTGGGGCATCCGACCGGAAGCGATCCGACTGGTAGCGGCGCCGGCGGAGAATACGGTCACGGGCGAAGTTGAGTTGGTGGAGGCCTTGGGCAGCCGCGACCTGATCTTCGCGCGCGTCGGCGAACAGCTCTTCGGCGTCATCGTTGACGCGCTGGAATCGGCGCAAGTCGGAGATACCTGTCATCTTCACTTTGACGGCGCCAAGATGCATCTCTTCAATGCCGAAACGGAAGATTCGCTTCTGCAATTCTCAGCGGCGGAACCGGCGTGATGGAGAGCGGGCTGCGCGGCTTGAACGCGCTGATCACCGGCGGCGGCAGCGGCATCGGACGCGCGATCGCCCGGGCTTTGGCGGCGGAAGGCGTCAATATCGCCATCGCCAGCAATCGCGCCGAAGACGAAGCGCTGCGGGAAATCGAGAGCTACGGCGTGCGAGCGCTGCATCTGCGCGCCGATGTCAGCCTCGAAGCGGATGTGAGGGCTATGGTCGAGGGCGCAATTGAAGCGTTGGGCGCGATTGATCTCTACGTCAACAATGCCGCCATCGCCATACATCAGCCGATCACGCGCCTGACGACGGCGGCTTGGCAGGCGACGATTGATACCAATCTGTCAGCTTGTCTTTGGGCTTGCCGCGAGATCTGCAAGCACATGATCGCGCGCGGCGGCGGCAGTATTCTCATCGTCGGTTCGACCGCGCAATTCAACCAGGCTTACGGCGAGGCGGCCTATCACATCTCCAAGACCGGGCTGCGCGTCTTCAAGAATGCGCTGGCGCTGGAGATGGCGCCGCACGGCATTCGCGTTAATTTACTCGTGCCCGGGCATTTTGTCACGCCGCTGACGGAAGGCATCAGCGCCGAGAAGGAAGCGATCTTGCGGGCGCAGATTCCGCTGCGCCGCTTCGGATCGACGCAGGAGCTGGGGGCGACGGCCCTGCTGCTGCTGGCGGATTGGCTCAGTCCTTATACGACCGGTGCCGAGTTCGTCGTCGATGGCGGGTTGCATCTGCGTCCGCTGCCGATGGTCACTGACGAGCAGCTTATTCACATGAACGCGCAAACGTGAGGACAGTATGAATTCATTGGAGTTGTTCAACCCCACCCCCAGCCCCCTCCCCAGCCAGCTAGGGAGGGGGAGCGCTAACAACGAGGGTTGGAATGCTCTGTTCGCAAACGAACGTTTACACGCGATATCAAGCAAATTCATCGTCGAGTCGCTCTTTCCGGATGATTCGGGGATGGGGCGGAAAAACTTTTCCGCTTGTCAGCTAATGACTTGGAGAGGCGTTGGCGTGGGGTAGACCCGCCGGAAGTGAGGACAATATGAATTCATTGGAGTTGAGAGCCAAATGGCGGCGCGGCGAACCGAGCGCGTGGATGTGGATCACGCTCACCGATATCACCGTTGCCGAAGTCGTGCGCGACCTCGGTCTGGATTGGGTGGGCATTGACACCGAGCATGGCGCGATCGATTTGCAATCGCTGCAGAGCCTGCTGATCGGCTTGGGCGATGTGCCGGCGATTGTGCGCGTCCCGGGCAACGATGCTTTTCATATCAAGCGCGTGCTGGATATGGGCGCGACCGGCGTCATCATCCCGCATATCCACAGCGCCGCCGAGGCGCGTCAGGCGGTCGCCGCCTGCAAATACCCGCCGATGGGCATCCGCGGCACGGGCCCGCGCCGGGCCGGGCGTTATGGCCACGACGAGACCGAGTATTTCCTCAATGCCAACGAGCGTACGATGGTGGTGCTGATGATGGAAACGATCGCTGCCGTCAACGACATCGACGCCATTTTGCAAGTTGAGGGCGTGGATGCCTTGCTCTTCGGACCGATGGACCTGTGCGCGAGTATGGGATTGCTGCCGCAGCAGGATCATCCGCGTGTATTGGCCGCCATTCGGAGCGTTTGTGATAAAGCGTTGGCAGTCTCCATGCCGTTGATTTCCGGATTGCCGCCGGCGGTCGGCGCTGAAGACGGTCCATTTGGCATTGAGACGCTGATGGAGCAGGGCATCAGCATCTTGCCCATGGGCACTGACGATCGTTTCATTCAAGCGGGCGCGCGGCGGATGCTGACGTATTTCCGCGAGCGGACCGGCGACTGAAATCCGAGGCGAAACTTTCGAGCATTGTAGATTGATGAGAGATTAGGCGACGATATGCCCAACATCAGCGCGGACAAAATGCGGGAGATCGGCACGGCGCTTCTCAATGCGGTGGGGTCGCCGCATGAGCGCTCGTTCTGGGTGAGCGATACCTTGGTGCGGGCCAATCTGGCCGGACACGATTCGCATGGCGTGATGCGCTTGCCGCAATATGTCAATCAGGTGCGGCAGGGACACGTTGATCCCGCCGCCGATACGCTCATTATCCGCGAAACCGCCTGCACGGCATCCATCGACGCGCGCCGGACCTGGGGACAGGTGGCCGCGCGCGAGGCGATGGAATTGGCGATTGCCAAAGCGGCGGCGCAGGGCATCGGCATGATCGCCCTGCGTAATTGTCCGCATGTCGGGCGTCTGGGCGAGTATGTCTTGATGGCGGCTGCGGCCGATATGATCGGGACGGCTTTTGTCAATTCGCAGACCGATCATATGGGCAGCGTGGCGCCCTGGGGCGGCATGGATGGTCGCTTCACGCCGACGCCGCTGGCGTTCGCGGCGCCGAGCGGGCTGGACTGGCAGATCATGGTCGATATCACGGCTTCCGTGATGCCGGAAGGCAAACTGCGCGATTATCATTATCGGAACGCGCCGCTGCCGCCGGATGTCATCATCGATGCCGCGGGGCAGCCTTCGCGGGATGTCAACGATTTCTATGATCCGCCGCGCGGCGCCATCTTGCCGCTGGGCGCGGGGGCCGGGCACAAGGGCTACGCGCTTGGGGTGATGATCGAGATGTTGGCCGGTGGCTTGACCGGCGCCGGATATGTCAGCGACGAGAGTGAATCTTTTGGCAACGGCGTACTCTTTCAAGTGATGAATATCGCGGCCTTCGACGATGTCGATGACTTCAAGCGGCGGACGCGCGGGCTGATCGCTCACGTGAAGTCGTCGCGGCCGCGCCCCGGTTTCAGCGAAGTGCTGTTTCCGGGCGAGCCGGAATATCGGGCAGCCCTGCTGCGAAAACGAGCTGGCATCGAGCTGCCGGAGGCGTTGTGGGCTGATATAGCGGCGCTGGCCGACGAACTGGGCGTCGACCTGGAAGGAGCGTGAGCGATGCGTCTCTGTGGCAATTCTATCACCTTTCAAGACTACACCGTGGAGGAGGCTTGTCAGCGCTTGGCGGCGGCGGGCTGCAACGCGGTGGAGATGTGGAAGGATCACCTGGTCGGCTGTCGCACGCCGGCGCTGATGCGACAGTTTCGCGATTTCGCCGCCGAGCTGGGTCTGGAGCTTTGGGGCTTGAACGTGGTCGGCGCCGATTATTTCCAGCCCTTTGGCTCGGGCGCCAATTACGACAGGACGCTGGCCGGTCTCAAGGAAGATGTCGATTATGCGCTGGAATTGGGCGTCAGCGATGTCATGGTCTGGGAAGGCGCGCGGCCCGCAGGCAGCGACATGCCCGATGCCGACCTGCTGGCCGCCCTGGTCAGCCTCTTTAGCGAGGCGATCGATTATGCCCGTCCCAAGGGCGTGCGCTTCACCGCCGAGCCGCATCCCTTCACGCTGGGCATGGACAACGACTTCATGATGCAGCTCTGCGATCAGCTGGATCGCGATTATTTCGGCATACTGTTCGATTTCTGTCATTATGGCGTGGGTCAGCCTGATACCTATATCGATGCGATATATCAGTTGGGCGGGCGCATCGAACATTTGCATTATTCCGATACCGATGGCGTCACCAGCGAATTGCATTATCCACCGGGCAAAGGCGTGCTGGATTTGAGCGCCATCAATCGCGCGCTGGTCGAGATTGGATTCGCCGGCGCCTCGACCCTGGATATGTACGGCTACCCCGTGCCCGAGCGCGGCTATCTATGGGGTCTGCCGGTTTACCGCGCGGCGCTGATCGAGATCGGCCTGGACGAAGCGGAGGGGCTGCTATGAAAGCGGCGGTCTTGCGCGCGCTAGGCCAGCCGCTGAGCATCGAAGACGCGCCGCGGCCAAGCCCCTGCGCAGGTGAGGTGTTGATCAAGGCGCGCGCCTGCGGCATTGACGGCACCGATCTCAAGCTGCTGGACGGCTTCGGCTACGCGCCCGATCTGCCCTTCATCATGGGACACGAGATCGCCGGCGAAGTGGCGCAGGTCGGGGCTGATGTCAGTGATTTCGCTCCCGGCGATCGGGTCGCCGTTTACAATTTTGTGACTTGCTGCGCATGCTTTTATTGCCGCCGGTTTCGCGATCAACTCTGCCTCAATATGCGCGGCATCGTCGGCGTGCTGGATGTGCCGGGCGGGTACGCCGAATATGTCTGCTTGCCGGCGCAGCAGTTGATTCGCTTGCCCGAAGGCGTGAGCTGGGTCGATGGCGCGACATGCTGCGATGCCGGCCTGACGGCGTTGCACGCGGTTGATCGCGCGGACGCGCGAATCGGCGACAGCGCGCTGGTGATCGGCATCGGCGGCGTCGGCTCGATTGTGACGCAGATGCTGTCCATGGCCGGCGTCGAGGTCATCGCCGTCGATATTGATCCCGAGAAAGCCGATTGGGCGCGTCAGCAGGGCGCGAGTCACTTTCTGAAGGCGGCGGATGATGATCTCGCGGCGCGGGTTCACGAGTTGACCGGCGGCATGGGCGTCGATCGCGCCATCGATGTCGTCGGGCTGGAGAAAACCATGCGCGTGGGATTCAACGCGTTGCGGCAGGCCGGACGCCTGGTCATCGTCGGTTACACGCCTGAGCATTTTCCGCTTGCCGGCAAGGAACTGGCGCAGAACGAAAAAGAGGTCATCGGCACGCGGGCCGGTCGGCGCGACGACTTGCGCCGCTGCCTGGAATTGTATGCGGCCGGGAAACTCCGTTCGATCGTCGGGCGCGAGTATGCGCTCGATCGTGTCAACGAGGCGCTGGCGGATTTGCGCGCGGGCGTGACAGGTCGCATCGTCTTGAAATATGACTGAGATGAAGGCGCGAAAATCGGTCCTGCAGAAATATTGAACTGGGAGAATGGCTCATGGAAAAACTTGTTATCACCGTCACCTGCGATACCACCTTGACTTATCCGCATAATCCGCACGGACCGCGACCGGATAATCCAGGTGGACTGGCCGACGAATATGTACGCTGCATTGATGCCGGCGCGTCGATCTGCCATATCCATGGTTCCTATGTCAGCGATACCGAAATTCAGCCCGATGGCCGCTTGCTGCAGATTCCCATCATGGATGGCTGGGCGGAGATCACCGAGCGCATCCGCGAGACGGGCAGGGCCGTTGTGCAATTCGGCTTGGCCAGTATCCGCCTGGAGCAGAAGATTGAACTGTGGCAGAAGCTCAAACCGGATATGAGTTCGATCAACTTCGATTCGCATGACGAATATTTTCAGCCGGTGCCGGAACATCCGCCGGCCGGCTATTGTTATTCGATCCACCCGATATCGGAATTGCGTGAATATGCGCGGCTGGCGAATGAGAACGATGTCAAGCTCGAGATCGAGTGCTTCAGCACGGGCGCCTTCTGGGCGATCGAGAAAGTGCGCGCGGGTGAATTCTGGGTCGGCGATCAACGCCAGGACGAACTGGGGCTGCTGCCCGATCCGCTCTGGGGGACGCTATTCTTCGGCTGGCCGGGCCAGAGCTGGACGCCGCCCTCCGCGAAGGGCATTCAGTTCATGGTCGATCATTTGCCGGACAATATGAACTGGAGCATGAGCTGCATGGCGCCGGAGGTCTATTGGTCGACCATCGCGCATGGCATCGCCGTCGGCGGTCACGTGCGGGTGGGCATGGAAGATTGTCCCTATATCGAGAAAGGCGTCTATGCGCGGAGCAACGCCCAACTGGTGGAGCGGGCGGTGAAGCTGGCGCGGGAAATCGGCCGCGAGATCGCTACGCCGGAAGAGGCGCGGCGCATCACGGGACTGGAGTAGGCGCTGAAGTGTCGGCGCTGCGGATGATGGAATCTGCAGGGACGACCGATCAGGTCGCCCGTGCAGGTAGTTTTGGGCGCCTCACAGAGACGCGCTGCTTCGTCGCGCGATTGAATCCTGCGCTCTAGCCAAACCGCCCGGCGATATAATCAGCCGTCTCCTGCAACGCCGGGTTTCCGAAGACTTCGTCGGTGAAGTTGTATTCGACCAGCTCGCCCCAACGCAGCTCCTGACCGTTATCCACAGTCTTGCGGATATTGTAAAAGGCCGTGTAGTCGGAAGCGCGCTGCGCCTGCTGCATGTTGTGGGTCACGGTGACGATGGTGTACGCTTCCTGCAGCTCCCACATCAACTCCTCAATGCGCTGGGTGGCGATGGGATCGAGCGCCGAGCATGGCTCGTCCATCAAGATCACATCCGGCTCGACGGCGATTGCCCGCGCGATGCAAAGCCGCTGCTGCTGACCACCCGAAAGCGCCAGGCCGGATTTTTTCAAATCGCCGCTGACCTCGTCCCAGAGCGACGCTCCGCGCAGGCTGCGTTCGACTATCTCGTCGAGAATGCTCTTCTTGGTGACGCCTAACAGCCGCGGCCCATAGGCCACATTGTCGTAGATGCTCTTGGGGAAGGGATTCGGCTTTTGAAAGACCATGCCGATGCGCCGTCGAACTTCCACCGGATCAACGTTTTCAGCATATAGATTCCTGCCGCGATAGACGATCTCGCCCTCGACCCGCGCGCCGGGGACCAGTTCCAGCATACGGTTGATGCCGCGCAGCACGGTGGTTTTGCCGCAGCCGGAGGGCCCGATGAAGGCGGTGATCTTGTTGCGATATATCGGCAGGCTGATATCGGCCACCGCCCGGTAGCTGCCATAATAGAAGCTGCAATCGCGCAACTCCATGACTACATCGGTATCGGTACGAATTTGTTCTTGTACTTGCATGGCTTAAAACCTTATCGAATAACGATTGCGGAGGAAAATAGCCGTGGCGTTCAACGTCAGCATCAGCGCCAGCAGCACGATGATCGCCGCCGCGGCGATATCGGCAAATTGTCCCTGTGGACGCGCGGTCCACTGGTAGATTTGAATCGGCATCGCCGTAAACTGCGAAAATGGGCTCGTGGGGTCGGTCAGCAGGAAGGTCGCGGCGCCAACCACGATCAAGGGCGCGGTTTCCCCGACGGCGCGCGACACCGACAAGATAGTGCCGGTCATGATGCCGGGGGTGGCGGCGGGCAGCACCTGATTCCAGATCGTCTGCCAGCGGGTCGCGCCCAGCCCATACGAAGCCTCGCGAATGGCATAAGGCACGGCGCGTATCGCTTCCTGCGCGTTAATGATGATGATGGGCAATATCAACAGCACCAACGTCAAGCCGGCCGAAATCAGGGTGCGGCCGTTGGGCGCAAAGCTGTTTATGCGCGCCAGCTTCGCCATCAGCTCGTCGAAAACCGCATCGGAAAGGCCGGCGTCGCCGGCGACATCAAAACGGAAGTAGTTCCCGCGGATGTCGATATCGTGCGCCTCATCGGCCCGCACGGGAACCACATCGACGGTTGTATCCAGGGCCGCCGCCAGCGCATCGGACAGCTCGCGAATATCGGAGTTGCCCTGCATGGTCAGGCTGGGCGTACCGAAATGCAAGAATGTATCCACCAGATTCTGCGCCATCTGCGCATCAATCAAATCGGAATCGCTGACGATAGTCTGCCCATCTAAGCGAATAGCGCCATCGAAAACGGGCGCGATGCGTTCGACGACGGCCGCGACATCGGGCGCGTCAAAGTTGTAGTGGAAGATCAGCCCGCTGGAGAAAGGCGCCAGCGCGCGAACGAAGATCGCCAGACCCAACATGCCATAAATGATCGAAGGCACACCTGCCAGGTTGCGCACATTGGTCTCGATCAAGCGATTGACGAAGCCGTGCTCGGCATATTCCTCCAGATAGATTGCGGCGCCGACGCCGATCGGCAGCGAGACCAGAATGACCACGATCATCAAACCGACTGATCCAATCAGAGCGGTGCGCACGCCCGCCAGCGCCGGTGTGCTGGACATCGGCGTGGCTAGGAATTCTCCATCCAGCCAACTGTAGTATCGGATGACACCTACCTTGGCTTCATCCAGGCCCTGCTTCTTCGCATAGGCTTCCAGTATCGGGCCTTCAATCTCGGCTTTTGTCGCTTCGAAATTGAAAATGGCGTCGGCAAGCGGGAAGCTGGCAATCACCTGCTGTTCGACCACTTCTTCCAGCACCAGCCGCCGCAGCGCCGTCTTGCCGGCATAGCGCGCCAGCAAGCCCGCTTGCTCCTCCCGGCTGATGTTTTTGAGCAACTCATCGGCGATCGCCGCGTCCACATCGCCGTCGCCAACAATGTCGGCGACGGTGGAGCGCGTGAAGACAGCGTTGTCGACCTGGCTGATGGTATCCCTGATCAGCACACGCAGACGTGCGCCAGCGTTGTCCGCCAGGATCATCGCCAGTTCATCGCTGCTCAGCGCGCCCAGCGGCCGCCCATCGGTCAAGGTCTCCGGTTCGATGGTATTGACCACGCCGACCGTACCGAAGGCCTCGTTGACGACATTGAGAACGAGCGCCATCAGCGCCAGCCCGGCCACGGCAATGGAGATGTAATTGAAGAGCCGACCGATTTTGCCGCGACGATGCCGCTGCTCCAGGTGGCGGAAAAAGTCTGATTCCTTGGGCATATAGAGCTGGCCGGTCATCATGTCGTTCAAGCCAGCTTCCGGCTGCTCGTTCATGCCAGCGTCCTTGTTGCTCCCGTTGCTGTGGACCTGCGCCATTAGTAGGCCTCCCGGAAGCGGCTGATGATGACGCGGCTCAAAACATTGAGCATGAACGTCATCAGAAACAGGGTGAGACCGATGGCGAAGATACTGTTGTAATCGATGGAGTCGTAACTCAAGTCGCCGCCGCTAATCCGCGCGATATGCCCGGTCATGGTTTCGGCGGAATCAAAGGGATTGAAGCTGAAGTTGGGCCCGGCGCCGGCCGCGATCGCCACGATCATCGTCTCGCCGATCGCGCGCGATATCGCCACGATGAATGCCGCCAGGATGCCGGATAGCGCCGCGGGCATCACCACCCTCGTGACCGTTTCCAATTTGGTCGCGCCCAGCCCGTAGCTGGCTTCTCGCAAGGCCTGGGGCACGGCGTGCAACGCGTCTTCGCTCATCGAGCTGATCAGCGGAATGATCAAGATGCCGACCACCACACCCGCCGACGCGGTATTGTAAATGTTGACGATCTCGACGCCGAATATAGCGCGCAGCAAGGGCGTCATGAACGTCAGCGCGAAATAACCATAGACCACGGTCGGGATGCCCGCCAAAATCTCGAGGGCCGGCTTCAGCGTACTGCGCAGCTTCGGTCCGGCGTATTCGCTGAGATAGACGGCCGCGCCAATGCCCAGCGGCAATGCCACCAACATGGCGATGGTGCTGGTCATCAGCGTGGCGTTGATCAGCGGAATGACGCCAAATTCGCCAATCGCCGGAATCCAGCTGGTGTTGGTGAAAAACTCGATGATGGTGGGTCTGTCGTTGACTTCTACGGCGACGCCCGCGCTGTGCGGCGCGATGGTGTTCTCGCCGCGGATGCCGCGCTTGACCTCGAGGCGCGGCAAGTAACCGTCCTCGACGAACATTTCGCCGATGCGCTCGCTCAAAGGGAAAACGGTCGAACTTCCCGCGGCGATGATTTCACCGGCGGCTTCGGCTGGATCAGCGGTTCGGCTGTAGGCATCGTCCGTCGCCCGCCGCAACTCATCTCTCGCTGTTGCCTGCGCACGCTGCGATGCCTGGAAATAGCCAACATCGACAATTACATCGCTAACATGCTCGAGATAATAGCTGATGAAATCGGCGATCTGGGGATGCTCGCGCATGATATCGGCATCGCTGTAGATAAAGAGCGGCCGCGACAAGGCGTAACTGCCGTCTTCCACCGACTCCGCCGACGGCGCAACGCCATCCAGGGTCAGAATCTTCAAGTCATCGCTGTTGGCCAGGTAATATGCGAAACCGAAAAACCCGATGCTATAAGGATTGCGGTGAATGCTGCCCACCAGCTGATTATCATTTTCCGACATGATTGGCGATTGCCCCAGCATCGCCGCCGGATCGTCGTCAAACACTTCTTCAACGAAGAAATCGAAGGTGCCGCTGTCCGTGCCCGGGATGACCAACTGTATCGGCTCGTCGGGCCAGGCCGACCGCACCTGCGACCAGGTGTCCGCCTCGCCGAAAATCATCTGCAATTCCGCGAAGGTCAACTCAGTAATGAAGTCGTTATCGGAACTGACGGTGATGGCCAGGGCATCGGCGCCGACGAGGAAGGGAATCGGCGTTATGCCGGCTCCGGCGCAAGTCTCAATCTCGCCTGCTTTGACCGGGCGGCTGGCATTGACGATATGTGGACGAGGCGCTTGCGCTGCCGCCAAGTCTTGTTCGCTTGCGCACCAGCGGTCGAATCCGCCACCGGTGCCCAGCACATCGATTTCGACCTGATTGTTCTGGAACTTGATGACTTCCATCACTTCTTGACCGATGCGGATGGCGCCGCCGTTTTCGATGGACTCCAGCGCTTTACCCGGCTGAACCCTGACGCTGCCGGCGCGGTCATCCATATCGCTCAGGATGGCGCGATTGGTGTTCACCCACTGATCACGGGTGAAAAATGAAATCGACTCATTGCCCAAAACCAGAATAATGCCGAGGGTCGTGAAGATGGATAGCAGGCCGCAGGCAAACAAACTGACTTGAATGACGGCCTCGTGCCATTTGAATTTGTGTTTCAAGTTGAGATTGCCGCTATTGGTCTCAACGAGATGACGCGTCAAGTCCGGATGATCGAGGTCACTCATGGTACTCTCTTCTTTCGCGCAAATGCGCTCACCATGACAGTCGCCATTGTGAGCGCTACGTCGCTTTGTCGTCAGCCTGGCCGGCTTCCGGCAAGTTGCGAGGTTTGCGGCACGACAGCATCATACCGAAACCCCGCAACTATGACTATCTGTCGTCGCGCTACATTCCCGTCGTGGCGTCCAGGAACGCCTGCTTGGCGGCGTTCAGCGCCGACGGCGAAGCAGGGAAGTAACCCACATCGATTACCTCGTCATTGACTTTGCTGAGGTAGAAGCTGATGAAAGCGGCGACCTGAGACTTTTCGGCCATGATGCCGGCATCGCTGTAAATGTACAGCGGACGCGCCAGCGGATAGCTGCCGTCATCGGTGGTCTGCGCATTGGGCTCGATGCCCTCAATATTGAGGATGTTCAAGACATCCGCATTCTCGACATAGTAAGCGTAACCGAAGAATCCGATGGCGTATGGGCTGCCGGTGATGCCTTGCACCAGGACATTGTCATCTTCGGACAGCTGCGGGTTGGCGCTCAGGATCGGCTCTTCATCTTCATCGAATACCTCTTCCACGAAGTAATCGAAGGTGCCGCTGTCGGTGCCGGGGATGAAACGCTGGATGGCTTCGTCGGGCCATTCGGCGCGCACGTCCGACCAGGTATCGGCCGCGCTGAAGATCATCGCCAGTTCTTCCAGCGTGACATCGCTTACGAAGTCATTCGCGGAGGAAACGGTAACCGCCAGCGCATCGGTACCGACGCGGAATTCAATCGCCTCGCGGCCGATGGCATTGCAGGATTCACGTTCGCTGTCCTTGATCGCGCGCGACGCGTTGCTGATATCGGTCTCGCCTTCGACGCAGAAGCGTTCGAAACCGGCGCCGGAGCCAATCGAGGCGATTGATGGCGCCACGCCGCCTTCATCCGTCCACAGCTCGGCCATGCGTTCGCTCAGCGGGAACACGGTGGAACTGCCGGCAGTGATGATGTCGCCTTCGCTATAGTCGAGCGGATCCACTTCTGGCAGCACGATGTCATCCATCATCGACATACTGTGCAGGGCCTCCATGCCATTGGCTGCGCGCCAGGCATCAATCGCGCCGGAGAAAGCGTATTCTGAAGCCGGGAAGTAACCGACATCGACGACTTCGTCGTTGACATGCGTCAAGTAGAAGTTGATGAAGGCGTTGACCTGCGGCTTTTCGGCCATGATGCCGGCATCGCTGTAAATGTACAGCGGACGCGCCAGCGGATAGCTGCCGTCATCGGTAGTCCGCGCATTGGGCTCGATGCCCTCAATGTTGAGGATGTTCAGGACATCCGCATTCTCGACATAGTAAGCGTAACCGAAGAATCCGATGGCGTATGGGCTGCCGGTGATGCCTTGCACCAGGACATTGTCATCTTCGGACAGCTGCGGGTTGGCGCTCAAGATCGGCTCTTCATCTTCATCGAATACCTCTTCCACGAAGTAATCGAAGGTGCCGCTGTCGGTGCCGGGGATGAAACGCTGGATGGCTTCGTCGGGCCATTCGGCGCGCACGTCCGACCAGGTATCAGCCGCGCTGAAAATCATCGCCAGTTCGTCCAGCGTGACATCGCTGACGAAGTCATTCGCGGAGGAAACAGTAACTGCCAAGGCGTCGGTACCGACACGGAATTCAATCGGGTCGCGGCCGATGGCGTTGCAGGATTCAACTTCGCTGTCCTTGATCGCGCGCGACGCGTTGCTGATATCGGTTTCGCCTTCGACGCAAAAGCGTTCAAAGCCGGCGCCGGAGCCAATCGAGGCGATGGATGGCGCGACGCCGCCGGCGTCGGTCCAAACTTCAGCCATGCGTTCGCTCAGCGGGAAGACGGTTGAGCTGCCGGCGGTGATGATATCGCCCTCGGAGTAATCCAGCGGATCCACTTCGGGAAGTCCATGACCAATCTCCAATGCGCTGGTCAGAACCACGACAAATACGAGAAGCAGTGAAGCAAGGCGTACTTTCTGCATGTCTTAGACACTCTCCTGAAGATTAAACAGATTGACGGAAAGGATGTTTCAAGAGTACCGGGGTCAGTCTAGGCGCACACTGTTAATTGCGGCGGAGACAGATTTAATCGCGTATAGCAGTCGCGTTATGCCCTGCAAAACTATTCTTTACTCTACCATAATAGTGTTAACTTGAACGGCTGTCGTCGCTATTCAAACGTCCTGCGGTCTTTCCACGCCGGAGCGCAGCGGCGCACTTGTGATTTCGCCATCTGGCGATAGAATCAGTTGAGCTTGAATTGCCAAGGTTGTCGATCTAATGTTCAAGTATTTGCAACGTCGAGTCTTACAGGCGATCCCGACCTTTTTCGGCGTGACGATATTGTCGTTTATGATCATGATATCGGCGCCGGGCGATCCTGTCGCCATGATCACCTATTCGCCCAATCCCTCGCCTGAAGCGATCGCGTCCTTGCGGCGGCAATTGGGCTTGGACCAGCCCCCGCTCGTGCAATATGTCTATTGGCTAATCGGCAACGACTGGACACAAATCGATATCGACGGCGATGGCATCGGCGACAAACCCGGCGACCGTCTTGGGCTGCTGCGCGGCGACCTCGGCCAATCCATCAAACAGAGGCGTCCGGTCATGGATCTGATCGTCCAGCGCATTCCGGCCACGCTGCGACTCGGCGTAGCGGCGCTGGCGCTCGGCTATTTCATCGGTGTGACGCTGGGCGTGCTCGCGGCCGTATTTCATCGCACCTGGATTGACCAGGTCATTCGCGTCGTGTCCGTCATCGGCAACGCCGTGCCCGCCTTCTGGCTGGGATTGCTGCTGATAATTGTATTCGGCGTGCAACTTGACCTGCTGCCGATTAGCGGCATGCGCAATATCACCCAGCGCGGTCCCCAACCCTTCGGCGACGCGCTGCGTTACATGATCATGCCGGTGTCGGTCTTGTCGCTCAATACCATCGCCTTCATTTCGCGATTCACGCGGACACAAATACTCGAAGTGCTGCAGCAGGATTATGTCCGCACTGCCTATGCCAAGGGTCTGCAGTCGCGAGCAGTCTGGTTTCGCCATGCCCTGCGCAACGGCTTGCTGCCCGTGGCGACATTTTTGGGGCCGTCAATTGGCACGCTCTTGGCCGGTTCAGTGATTATCGAGCAGGTCTTTCAATGGCCCGGGATGGGCAAACTGATTATTGACGCCGTCTTTACGCGAGATTATCCGCTGGTGATGGGTTCTGTCGTGGTCGCATCCATCATGTTCATCATGGGCGTGCTGCTTTCCGATATCATGTACGTCATCCTCGATCCGCGGATTCGGCTGGAGTAGGTCTGCGATGGCTCAAGAATCACATATCGCTGTCATAAACGATGGAGACGCGCAACGTCATTCGCGCTCGTTTTGGCGTGACGCGCTCGCTTTCATCCTGCGCGACCGGCTGACGATTTTCGCACTCAGTGTTTTGCTCGTGGCGACTGTGATATGTTCGGTGTCGCCGATAGTTATCGAGGGCGTCCTCGGCCTCGAGGTTAACGATACCAACGTTCCCGATCGCTTCAAATTGCCCGGGGAAGACGGCTATCTGCTGGGCGCGGATCAACTGGGCCGGGACCAGTTCTTGCGCTTGATTTACGGAGGGCGCGTCTCGCTGACGATTGCCTATCTCGCCAGCACCCTGACCGTCTTCATCGGCATCACGCTGGGATTGTTGGCGGGCTATTATGGCCGGCAGGTCGATGACGTGATCTCCTGGGGCGTCAACACGCTCAGCGCCATTCCGCCGCTCTTCCTGCTCTTGATCGCCGCGGCCGTCTGGGAACCCTCCACAGAAGTCCTGATCGTGGTTTTGGCGGCTTTGGGTTGGGTGGGCACCAGCCGGCTGGTTCGTGGCGAGGTATTGTCGCTCAAAGAGCGCGATTATGTGCTGGCGGCGCGGGCGCTGGGCGCATCGGACTTCCGCATCCTGATCCACCACATCCTGCCCAATGTCTTCTCCATCGTCATGGTCACGATGACCATCATCGCCGGCAACCTGATCCTGATCGAATCCGGCTTGAGTTACCTGGGCATGGGCATCCAGCCGCCGACGCCGACCTGGGGCAACATGCTCACCGATTCACGCAGTTTCCTGAATACCGGTTTGCATCTCATCTTCACGCCAGGCGTCCTGATCATGATCACAGTCCTCTGTTTCTACCTGGTCGGCGATGGCTTGCGCGACGCCCTCGATCCGAGAAGGTATCAGCGGTAGCTCCGCCTCAACGTCATTGTAAGGCTTGTCCGATAACTGGCAATTTCGCGCCCTGCTTTGGTCTATCCCCTCAATCCCCCCATATCAATGAGGGCAGGCTGGCCTCGCAATGAACGAGCGTGTGTCTACTAACGACGAATGTGTCACGAACTGGCAAATATGGACGATGTCGCTCCACCTTGGCTCCCCCTCCCTGACTTGTCGGGGAGGGGGCCGGGGGGTGGGGTAAAAGAAATCGTGTCAGGCGTCAAGTACCGGACAAGCCTTGTAAGGGTTGTCCGCTACTGCGAAACTTACGCAACACGACCTGGAAAACACCGATTTTGCGACAATTCACAGTGCAAATCCTTGCGAACCGCAACAGAATTCTGTGGAATCCGCCAAGAGTTAGCTCCCCCTCCCTGACTTGTCAGGGAGGGGGCCGGGGGGTGGGGTAAAACCAGGCGCTGCCGAGGTGAGTTACCGGACAAGTCTTGTAGGAGCGACCCATTGGGTCGCCCGCTCTTTGGGTCATCGCCACTGAATGGCCGCCTATCAGGTCGCCCGCCAGACCCACACCAGCGCCACACAAAAAAGGGGCGACTCACAGAGTCGCCCCTACACTATTGGCTGTGTGGGATTGAGCGATTATTCCGCCAGCGTCCACTTGTGGATATCGGCGGTGTATCCGTAGAACACCCAGAATGCAGTCGGCTCGAAGCCCTGGACGCGCTTGGTGGCCGTCTGCCAGATATTGGGCACGAAGGTCCAGTCATACGCGACTTGTTCGTGCGTGATGCGCTGGATCTCTTTGTAGATTTCGCCGCGCTCGACAGGATCGCAGCCCGGCAGCGTGCGCGCTTCATCAATCATCGCGTCGACGTCCGGATTGACATAGGAGCTCGTGTTGCTGCCGCCCCACGCCGCCAGATCCAAGCGACTGCTGATGATGCCCATGAAATCGTTGGGATCAGGCGCGCCGCCGGTGCCGCCGCTGCTGCTCATCGACGTGCCGTCGTGCATCTGTCCGAACAAGACCTGGTCGAGGTAATTGGCCCATTCGACCAGTTCCACGTTGACTTCAACGCCGATGTCCTTGAGTTGGTCCTGCGCGATCAGCGTGGTGGTGGGGAACATCGTCAGGATGTCGCTGTACGGGATATCTAGCGTCAAACGCTGGCCGTCTTTCTCGCGGATGCCATCGCCGTCTTCGTCGATCCAGCCGGCTTCCTCCAACAATTGCATGGCCGCTTCCGGATCATAGGGATAGGGCTCAATGTCGTAATTGTACGCGGCGGCATGGTAGGGATTAACCGCCCCAACCAATCGCGTGCCGCCTTGCTCGCCGCCCATGGTCGCGAGGATGTCGAACTTGTTGTATCCCATCGCGATCGCCTTGCGCACGTTGACATCGGTGAGATACGGATGCGGTGGCTGATCTTGCAGATTGCCATCGGCGTCATAGGCCGGCATCGGCTGCGTCGGATCCGCCCAATTCAAGCTCATGAATTTGACCGACATCTGCGGGAAGATCTGCCACTGCAGATTGCTGGTATCGGTAATCTGCTCAAAGATATCGCCGTGCAGGTAGGTGTAATCAATTTCGCCCGCCTGCAGCGACTGAGCCGCCAGCTCATGCGAACCTACATTGCGATTGATCAGGAAGGGAATCCCAACGTCGCCGCCCCACCAGGTCGGGTTGGCATAGTAGCTCTGGAATTCTTCCGGCTCCCAAGCATCCATGATATAGGGACCGCCACTGATCTCGAGCGGATTGGTGCTGATCTCGCCATCCCGGAAATCGCTGAAATCTGCGGCGAATCGATGCGACGGCAAGAAGCGCGTCCCGCCCAATTCGGCGAAAACCGTGCAGTCCGGCGCGCTCAATACCACCTTGTAGGTCTTGTCGTCAATGACCTCGACGCCCGATACGTTAACAAAATCGGACGCGCGCCACGAACCAACTTCGGGATTCTTGATCGCATCGACGACGAACTTCATATCATGCGACGTGATCGGCGTGCCGTCGCTCCAATTCGCGTCCTCGCGGATGTGGAAGGTGATCGACAGACCATCATCGGCAGCTTCCCAAGTCGTTAGACCCGGCAATGGCTCATAGGTCATGGGGTCGATCTCGTAAGGCTTGGGCCACAATACACTGTAGGCCTGGTACGAGGCGCCATCGCTGCTGATTAAGGGATTGAAGGAACTGACGTTACCGAAGCCGCGAATGACGATGGTCTCGGAATCCTGCGCCATCACCGCGAACGCGGCGAGCAGCAATACCAAGATTAGAAGAAATCTGACAACTCTCATGGCTAACTCCCCTTTGCAAATGCTTTGCCGACAAGCGATAGAAAATGCTTCCGCACCCGAATATAACATTTCCTGCGCTTCCGCGCGAAAAATAGTTGGCGACGTCCCTTGCGGCGATAGAACAAAAGTGCTATCCTTAGGCGCATAGCATATCTGTGGCAAAGTCACTACACTTAGACAAACTAGCGATTGAAGCGAGTCCCAAGCGATGTCAAAGCGAAGAAGTACAGTCAAAACTACTCAGGTGCTGGATAGTAACGATAACGAAGCCAGGCGGCGCGCGCTCGACGCCACCTTGACCGATATCACCAAGCGCTATGGCGATGGCACAATCTTTAATCTGGGCGCGGGCAACAACCTGCAAGTCGATACCATCCCCACCGGTTCGCTGGGCATTGATATCTCGCTCGGCGTCGGCGGCGTGCCGCGCGGCCGCATCACCGAGATCTATGGTCCGGAAAGCTCCGGCAAGACCACCCTGTGCCTGCACGTTGCCGCGGAAGCCCAGAAAAACGGCGGCATCTGCGCTTTCATTGATATGGAGCACGCCCTGGATCCGCTCTATGCCGAGAAGATCGGCGTCAATACCCAGCAGCTCTATGTCTCTCAACCGGATACCGGCGAGCAGGCGCTGGAGATCACCGAGCACCTGGTCCGCTCGGGCGCGCTTGATGTCATCATCATCGACAGTGTGGCGGCGCTGGTGCCCCGGGCCGAAATCGAAGGCGAAATGGGCGATTCGCACGTCGGCTTGCAAGCGCGACTGATGAGCCAGGCGCTGCGCAAACTGGCTGGCGCCATCAAGCAATCCAACGTCTGCGTGATCTTCACCAACCAGCTGCGCGAAAAAGTCGGCGTGATGTTCGGCAGCCCGGAAACCACGCCCGGCGGCCGCGCCCTGAAATTCTACGCCAGCGTGCGCATCGATATCCGCCGCATCCAGCAGATCAAGCACAGCGGCGATGTCGTCGGCAACCGCACCCGCGTCAAGATCAAGAAGAACAAGGTGGCCGCGCCCTTCAAGGAATGCGAATTCGATATCATGTTCAACCGCGGCATCAGCAAATCGGGCGAGATCATCGATATCGGCACCGAGCTCGATATCATCGAGAAACGCGGCGCCTTCTATCGTTACAAGGATGAACTGATCGGGCAGGGCCGGGAAAACGCCAAGCAGTTCCTGGAGGACAACAGCGGCCTGTCAGACACGATAGAGGGCCAAATCCGCACGACCTTTGGCCTGCCGGCGCTGGCTCAGGTGGCTGGGGATGGGGGTTAGAGGGACTTTTGACAGTGTAATCTTTACCAATGGTTCTAATCGTATTGCTAGACGTGCTTGCGATATAATACGCATACAGTCGACGTCTTGGTTACGCGGCTAGCACGAACGGGAGTGGAAGCGATAGACATGTCCGACTCGGATGTTCTCGCCCTACAACTTGCGAATCGACAACTGTCTCTGCGTGAGGAGACGGCTGAAGCGCGAGAGCCCGCGCAGCAAGCGTTAGCGCTATTTGATAAGGGACAGCAGCGATCAAGCCTTGCCGTTCTGGAATGCCAGGACAACCTGGAATTCTTACGCGCGCAACCAAACGACAAGTTCAAGCTGATCGTAACCTCGCCCCCGTACAACATTGGAAAGAGTTATGAGACACGTTCGCCTCTTGACGCATACCTTGATAACCAGAGGCGCGTGATTCGCGAGTGCGTCCGCGTGCTACACCCGCAAGGGTCGATTTGTTGGCAAGTCGGCAACTACACTAACAACGGCGAGATTATCCCGCTAGATTGTCTACTTTTCCCAATATTTCGAGAACACGGTTTGAAAATGCGCAATCGGATTGTCTGGCACTTTGGCCACGGCTTGCATTCTCGCAAACGCTTGTCCGGCAGATACGAAACAATCAACTGGTGGACAAAGAACGATGATTATACTTGGCATTTAGATCCGATTCGCGTCCCATCGAAATATCCCGGAAAAAGACACTTCAAAGGACCTCGAAAAGGCCAATTGTCTGGCAATCCCAAAGGGAAGAATCCAAGCGATGTCTGGGAATTCCCCAACGTGAAGAACAACCATCCGGAGAAGACTATTCATCCCTGTCAATTTCCGGTTGAGTTGGTCGAGCGCTTAGTGCTTTCCATGACCGATGAGGACGATGACGTGCTTGACCCCTATGTCGGCGTGGGCTCGTCTGTCATCGCCGCCCTAATGCACAGTCGCAACGGCTATGGTTGCGACATCGTAGAAGAGTATATCTCAATGGCCCGCCAAAGAGTTGATGATTTCTATGCGGGCATCCTCAAGACACGGCCAATGGGGAAACCGGTCTACGATCCGAATCTGCCCAACGGCGGGCACTAATGCGGATCGCCGCACAGTATTCTCATCTGAATGGAGTCGAATACTTGCTCGTGCACCACAGCGATCTGTGGGACGAGATTCGAAATGCCATCGCGCAGGTTGACGCCGAAGCCTGCAAGACGAAAGTATCGAAGGAAAAGACGATGCCCGGCAGGCGTCTCTATTCCCCGGTCGATCTGAACAAACGATTTAGGTCAAACTTTCGAAGACTGGGCTGGGCGGAACGTCGAAACACCTTTTGGGTGACGGACGATGAACGGTTGATGAGGGGCATCCACAACCGGCCGGAAGAAGAGCAGAAGCAAGCAATATTAGCAGCTGGCCGCGAACCCATTATGTCTTATAACCAGACCGACTTTGTGAAGGATCGAATAGCAGTAGAAGTACAATTCGGAAAGTACGCCTTCGTCGCCCACGATTTGTTTGTGAAACATCTTGGCTTCTTCGTAGCAGGCATCATTGATGTTGGTATCGAGATACTGCCGATGAAGGAATTGGAGCGCGAGATGTCTTCCGGTGTACCGTATTATGAACGTGATCTAGTCAATGTGCTTCGGCAGGGCCGCGGCGTGCCCGCTGTCCCATTAGTTCTACTTGGTGTAGTCCCGTAGTATTTGCCTGAGTAATCAGGACAAGCGGCCAGTTACGAGCGCTGTATGGCGCTTTGTCATTTACGCTTCCCCCCGCAACGCCAGCCAATCCGCCTCGCTGACCAGCTTTCCATTCGTCACATCGCTGTCCTTGAAGCGCTTGTTCTTGTCGAAGCGCAGCTCCAGCTCCGCCTGGAAGGGACAGCGCGCCGCGCTAGCCACCTTGCGACACCAATAGCCCTTGCCGTCATCCGTCTGCGACAGATCATTCAGCGGATCCACGCGCACCCGCAGAATCTCCTTGCACATCTTGGGCTGCACATAAAAGTAGACGCCGCGATCCTCCGAACGCGAGAAGCCGCCAAATAGATTCTTGAGAATATTCATAGACGCGCCCTTTCGATTCGGCGTTGTCCGCGCTTAGCGGTCGCGCGTTCGCCGCTCTCGTCCCCCGCCCGGCAACAGCGCGCGCAGCAACGAAGACAGCACCCAGACGCCCGCGATCACCGCGCAGATCGTCGCCATCTGTCTGACCGGCTCGCTGAAGCGCTCGACGGTTGGCAGCTCCGGATCGTCGCCGGTCGGCTCCAGGCGCACCACCGTGAATTCGTCGACCACATCCGCCAGCGAATTGAGATTTCCGGCCGGCGCTGACGACATCTGCGCAAACATGGTCTCATAAATCCACGAGTTGCGGCTGAACATATAGAGCACACTCAATACTTCGGCGGGATTGTCCACGGCTTCCGTCTTCGCATCCAACACATCCCCGCCGATTTGCAGCGTGACGCGCGGATTCTCCATGACATTTTTGTACCAGTCGGTATGCTTGCCCCAGCCGGAAACCACGTAGCATTTGTTGCCGTGCCGCCGATATTCGACCACCACATGCCGCGCCTCGCCGCTCGCTCGCCCCTTGCTCGTCAGCACCAACAGCGGGATCCAGCCCAGCGCCGGTCCCCAGCCCAGTTGATAGAGATACAAGGGAATGCGAAAGAACTCCTTGGCGAGCGCTTGCGGCTTGTCGATGGCCGCGCGAGACAATGTCATGCGGCGTCCGTTTCTTTAGTCAGTATGCGCTACCAGTCTACGCGAATTAGCATGATTTTCCAGACCCGCGCTGTAACGCGGGGCCATCCCCGGGCGTCCTGCGCGCAGGTCAATTCCAGTCCGAGCGGCGGCGCGTCCCGCGATAGGCATCGTCATCCGGTCCTCGCATGATTTGCCGCCGCGCTTTCTGCACATCGCTCTCGTGCTTGAGCAAGACCGTCAGCGTCGTTTCCAGCGTCTCCTGATCAATGCTGTCGGCATTGAGCATGACCAGCGCCTTGGCCCAATCGATGGTCTCGGAAACGCTGGGATTCTTCTTCAAGTCCAGCCGCCGCAAACCCTGCACAATATCCACCGTCTGCCGCGCCAGCTTGTCGCTCAGCTCGGGCACGCGCATCTTGACGATGTTCATCTCGGCTTCGTGAGCCGGGTAATCGATGAAGAGATACAGGCAGCGTCGCTTCAAGGCTTCCGATAACTCGCGCGTGTTGTTGCTGGTCAAGACCACGCTGGGATGATGCTTGGCGCGCACCGTTCCCAATTCCGGGATCGATACCTGAAAGTCGCTCAGAATCTCCAGCAAGAAGGCTTCGAATTCGGCATCGGCGCGGTCGATCTCGTCGATCAGCAGCACCGCCGGCTCATCGCTCAACAACGCGGCCAACAGGGGGCGCGCCAGCAGAAACCGCTCGCTGAAAAAGACATCGTCTTCTTCTCCCAATCGATCGGCGGCCTGGCGCAGCGTCTCCGCCGCCGCCAGCAAGTCGCTCAGCTTGTCGCGCAGCAACTGCGTATACAGCATCTGCTTGGCGTATTCCCATTCATACAGCGCTTTATTCTCGTCCAGTCCCTCATAGCATTGCAGCCGAATCAGCGGTTTGCCCGCCGCGCAAGACAGCGCCTTCGCCAGCTCGGTTTTGCCGACGCCGGCCGGTCCTTCCGTCAATAGCGGTTTGCCCAGTTTCTCGGCCAAAAAAACCACAGTCGAGATCTCGTCGCTGGCGATATATTGCTCTTGACCCAGGGCTTCGGTGACTTGCGGCACGTCTTCGAACATGGTCGGGGCATCCGTTTCTTTGGGTGTCGGACAGGTTCCGCGAGTATCTATCGCAGTGTAACCGACATGACCGTCGCGTGGCAAGCTGTCTGAACTGAGGTAGACCGACGATTTCCAGATGCATGCGCTCTGAGTTATCATAGTCTGCACGATTCCAACCTGGCTGTGTACGGACTTGAGATGCCTGATGTTTACCTGCAGGAGACGGTCCCGCTCCCGCCACAACGCGCCTTCGACATCTTCGTCGACGCTATGGATACCTGGTGGCCGCGTCAGGGCGTCTTCCCCTACAGCTTTGCGCCAGAAGACGCCTTCCCGCGTCATATCCAGTTTGAGGCTCGGCTGAACGGCCGCTACTTCGAGACCTTTTCTGACGGCAGCGAATACGTCATCGGTCGCATCCGCGAGTGGGACCCTCCGGCTTCGCTGAGCTATACCTGGCGCGATCCGTCCTGGCCGGGCGAGACTTTGATTACGCTCAGATTTTCCGAAGACGAGCCGGGCACAAACGTGACCTATGCCCAAGACGGTTTCGCGGCGGCCGGCGTCCCGCAGTTGATCCCTTACTATCAGATCGGCTGTCGTCAAACGCTTGCTGCCTACATCGCCCATTGTCGCGCCTTGCGCGATCTGGACGCCGCCGGGTTGTCTTGGGGCTGAGTTGGCCTTCAGTCCAGCAAGCCGACAACCCGCTCGATGATGTAAGCGCCGATATTGGCTTTGCTGGTCTTTTCGATGGCCTGCATGCCGCCATCCATGTCCAACACCAGCACGCGATTGCTATCCACTTCGAAACCGGCGTCTTTGGCGGTGATATCGTTGGCGATCAACAGATCCAGTCCCTTGCGCTGCAGTTTATCGCTGGCGTTCTCCACCAGTCTCTCGCTCTCCGCGGCGAAGCCCACCACGATCATCGGGTAGCCGCTCGATTCTCGCTGCTTCTTGACCGCCATCAATATGTCGGTCGTCGGCGTCAGCGCCAGTGTCAAGTCGTCGTCGGCTTTCTTGATCTTCTGCTGGGCGATATCGAGCGGCCGGTAATCGGCGACAGCCGCCGCCATGATCAATGCCGCCGCTTCGTGCGTGTGCTCCAGAACCGCCGACAGCATCGCTTCCGATGAATCCACTGCGACCGCGGTCGCGCCCACAGGCGACGGCAGGCCTCGCGCGGAGGAAATCAGCACTGCGTCAGCGCCGGCATCCAGCGCGGCTTGGGCGATGGCGTAACCCTGTTTACCCGACGAGCGGTTGGTGATATAACGCACCGGGTCAATCGCTTCGCGCGTGCCACCGGCGGTGACGACCAGCTTCTGCCCGGCCAGCTCGCCTTCCGCGCCCAGTATCCGCCGCAGCCGCCCGATCAAGGTCGAGGTTTCCGGCAAGCGCCCTATGCCCTGCAGTCCGCTGGCAAATCGTCCAGTCTCCGGTTCAATCACATGCGCGCCACGCGCTGCTATTGTCGCCAGATTGGCTTGCACGGGGCTGCTCTGGTACATCTCGCCGTCCATAGCCGGCGCGATAATCATGGGGCAGCTGCCCGCCAGCGCCGTCAAGGACAGCAAGTCGTCGGCCAGGCCGTGCGCCAGTTTGGCGATGGTATGCGCAGTAGCCGGCGCGATCATCAGCGCATCGGCGGATTCCGCCAATCCCACATGAGCGATATGCGTCGGCAATCCGCCGTCGGATTCGGCATCCCACAGGTCGGTATAGACCGGGTGCCCGCTCACCGCCTGAAATGTCAGCGGACTGACGAATCGCTGCGCTGCCGCCGTCATCACCACATCGACCAGCGCGCCAGCCTGCGTCAACTTGCTGGCCAAATCCACGGCTTTGTAGACCGCAATGCTCCCGCAGACCCCCAAGACGATTCTTTTGTCCCGCAAAAGCGCGATGCTTTCCATATTCGGTCATCCGCTCGCTTTCTGTCTCCATGTTACCCAATGGGACAGTGAAACAAAAGGTTCTCGTCGGCACATGCGATGGCAGACATCGAACGCCCGCAAGCTATTGTATCAGCGACTGACGGCCTGGCTTCCCATCTCGCAATAGGCCCGCCATTCTGATAGAGTTGCAGCCATGTTGTGGGAAGCGCTAGCGAGTGGATTAATATGAATGGCGGCGCGAAAATGTGGACGAGACGCTGGTTGCTATTGACCTGGTCTGCGCTCCTGATTTTCGCCAGCGGATGCAGCCTCGGCGCGCCCGCCGCCGAAATCCCGGCGCCGGCCTTCGAGGGCGCGCCTCTCATCCATATCGCTTCTCCGCTGCCCGATCAGACTTTTCTCGCCGGCGCCACCGTGATCGTGCAAGCCCGCATCGAAAACGCCGGACCCGATCTCGCGCGCGTCAGCATCCTCTTGGATGGCGCGGTGCTGGGCGAAAGGCTGAATCCCAATACCAGCGGGGCCGCGGTGATCCCCCTGACCATGGATTGGCCAACCAGCAGCCCCGGTCAATTCGAATTCGCGGTCGAAGCCGCTCGCGCAGACGGCGCGTTGGCGCGCGAAACGGTGTCAATCGCGGTGGTCGCCCAGCCCGGGAGCGTACATACACCCGGTCCCCCCGAAAGCGCTGAATCGGTGACTCAACCCGATCAGACCGGCGGCGATGACGCCACGCCGTTTGTGCCCACACCGGACATCCCGCGCGCGACGCAACCGACCGCCGACGCCGGCGCGGGCATCGGTCAGGCGACGATCCGCGCGGTGATCACAGTACCGTCAAACCTGCGCTTGGGACCAGGAACCGAATTTGACCTGGTCGGCAGTATCGCGGTCGGCGATGAAGTAGACATCGTCGGCGTTAACTCGGCGCGCGATTGGTATCACATCCGCTACGGCGATTCCGGCGACGCCTGGATTTATTCCGAATTGCTCAACCCGTCCGGCGATGTCGCGAGTTTGAACGTGGAATCCGGTCCCGCGCGACCGACCGCCATAGCCGAAGCCACCGCGCCGGCGAGCGCGATCAATTTGAAGATCGTCGAGATTGTCCTCCAGCCCGACCCCCTGGTATGCAACGAACCGGGCGAGGTACTCGTTCGCATCAAGAATGACGGAAACGAAAACACACCCAGCGGCGCGCAGGTCGGATTTTCCATGGTCCATGTCGCGTCTGGCAGCAACTCCTTGCGAAATAACATCGATCCCCACCCGTTCCCGGCTGTGACCGCCGGCGCCACCGTCTCATCCATACCAGCCACAATCATGTCCAATGTCTACTTTGGTGAAGAACATCGCATCACCGCCACCATTCTCAGTCAGAACTTCTTCGTCGAAACTGACCTCTCCGACAACAGCAGCGTCAAGACCTTTACCCTGGCGCAAGGCAACTGCTAGCTCGCCGCGCCGCTGCTCGCCCAACGCCAAGGCTGGCAATCTGGGCTCATCTCGCTTATCTTTGAGCATCTTCTCGCTCAATGCGCGGAAAGGCGGCGCGGTTTGGCATCCATACTTGTAACCAACGACGATGGCTATGACGCGCCCGGGATCCTGGCTTTGGCCGGGGCGATGCGCCAACTGGGCGAAGTCGAAATCGTCGCGCCCGCCACCAACCAGAGTCAATCGGGGCACAAGATCACGCTCTTCCAGGATCTTCCCTATTCGCGTCACCGTCTCGATGGCGGCATCCCGGCCGTGGCGCTGGGCGGCTCGCCCGCCGATTGCATCGCCGTCGCCATGCTGGGACTCGCCGATCATGAACCCGACATCGTGGTCTCCGGCATCAATCGCGGCGAGAACATGGGCCAGGATATGACCTACAGCGGCACCGTCACCGCCGCTCTCGAAGCGACCATACACGGCCTGCCGGCTGTGGCCTTTTCCCTCTCCGTCGCCAATGGCGAGCGCCAGGAATTTTATCAAGTCGCCGCGCAGATCGCGGTGCGGATCGTGAAACGCGTCATGGAGCAGGGGCTTCCGCCCTTCACCATCCTCAACGTCAATGTGCCGGGCGTCGACTCCATCGACGAGTTGCGCGGCATTCGGCTGACGCGGCAAGGCGTGCGCATCTATCGCGATAGTCTGCGCGAGGCGGGAGACGGCATCTTGCGCGTCGAAGGCGAGCCGCCCACCGCCATCACCGACGAACTGGGCACGGATGTCTGGGCGGTGCACCGAAATTACGTCAGCGTCACGCCGGTGCACCTTGATATGACCGCGCATCAGTTCATGGCCAATCTGGAAGCCTGGGATCTGCAGCTGCCTTAAACTGAACGACGCTTTGCAAGCTCCGCTTTTCCATGTCACAATCTCCTCTCAATACAGCACAGTAGCGTCAGGGTTGGAACATGAAGGATTTGCGCCGTATAGTTATTCGCAGTTCATTCCTCGCTGCGCTGCTTGCGAGTCTCATATTCCCCGCCAAGGCGCAAGAACAGATCATAAGCGCGGCCAACGCTTTCCGCCTGAGCGAGTTGACGCGCTTGGGTCGCGGCAAAGTCTACAATGCGCGCTTCTCGCCCGACGGCCGCCAGATCTTGGTCGGCAGCAGTCTGGGTATCTGGTTGTACGACAGTGACGCCCTGGATACGCCGACTGAACCGACCTTGCTGCCAACCGCGCGCGCGGCTGAATTCGTCAGTGTGTCGCCCGATGGCAAGACGATTTATGTCGGCTACTCTGATATCGTGCAGGTATGGATCAATGGCGAGATCACCTATGCGATGGATACGGGTCGGCGCATCTCGGCGCTGGCATTGAGCCGCGATGGCAATCTGCTGGCAACCGCCCACAGCAACAATACCATCCAGTTTCGTCACAATCTGAACGCCGCGCCCATCATCCCGCAGGGATACAGCATCGGTGTTCGCGGTTTCGCGTTCAGCCCGGATGGAAGCCTGTTGGCCACTGGCAGCGATGACGGTAGCCTGGGCATTTGGACCATCGACCAGCGGATCACGCTCTCGGCGCTCAGAAATGAAGTTGATGTGCGCGTACTGAAATTCCTGCCGGATGGCTCGGCAATCGTCGCCGCGGATAACACCAGCGGTACGCGAGTTCGCGATAACGATAGCAGCATTTCCGTGATCGTGATCGAGACTGGCGCCGGCATTTCCGCCCTGGCATTCACACCGGATAGCGCGCAAATTGTGACCGGCAGCGAAGCTGGCATCGTCAGCCTATGGGATGCCGAGACAGCCACGCTGCAGGCCACCTTTGACGAGATTGCGCACCGGCGCGCCATCAGCGCCTTGGCTATAAGTCCAGACGGCGCTCGGTTAGCCAGTGGCGGACAAGAAGGCGATATCCAGCTTTGGGACATCCATAACGGCCGAAACGCCAGCGGCGACGAGGTCGAAGCGTGGATTCAGCCAGAGCGGGGCGCGATCACTTCGCTGCAATTCAGCCCGGACGGGCGCCTGTTGTTGGTCAGCGCTGCGGAAGAATTTGTCGGTCTCTACGACGTAGACGAGCGCGTCTTGTTGATGTCCGCCGCTGGTCATACCGATGACATTGTCGCCTTCGACTTCAGCCCCGACAGCGATCAGATCACCCTGGCTGATGACGATGGCAATGTCTGGATTTGGCGCGTGGGCTCTGCGCGCGAGATCACGCAGATTCCGCGTTTGGAGTCTTTGGGGAATTCCCGCGAAAGCAGAAACAGCCTGCAATACGCGCCGGACGGCAGTTTTGTCGCAGTCAATGGCAGGTCCGATATCTACCTGATTGATCCTGCCGGAAACACTCTACTGCGGGTACTTGATGTCGATGGTTCGCCGGTCGATATTGCAATCAGCCCGGATAGCGCGCTGGTGGCGGTGGCGAGCAACCGCAACCTGTCGGTCTTCAGCGTTGAAAGCGGCTTGTTGGTGGCAAAGATTGATATTCATACCGACCGTCTTCTGGGCGCGCGCTTCAGCCCGGATCAGCGCCTGCTGGCATCGGCGTCAGCCGATGGCGCCTTACGCGTCTATGGGCTGGATGCCTAGCCTCACACCTCAAACTTGACGCCTTGCGCCAGCGGCAATTCGCCGGAATAGTTGATGGTATTGGTCTGCCGGCGCATATATGCTTTCCAGGCATCCGAGCCCGATTCACGCCCGCCGCCGGTCTCCTTCTCGCCGCCGAATGCGCCGCCGATCTCCGCGCCGCTGGTGCCGATGTTGATATTGGCGATGCCGCAATCCGATCCCGCCTGCGACAGGAAGCGTTCCGCCGCCAGCAAATCGCGCGTGAACATGGCGCTGGAAAGCCCTTGCGGCACGGCATTATGCAGGGCGATGGCCTCGTCCAGCGTGTCGTATGCCATGATATAAAGAACGGGCGCGAAGGTCTCCTCACAGACCAGCGGCGTCTGCGCCGGCATGCGAATAATCGTCGGCTCCACGAAGTTGTCGCCGATATCCGGCAGTTTGCCGCCGCCGGTAAGCACCTTGCCGCCATCCGCCACAGCCGTCTCAATCGCGCTCATCATGTTGTCGACCGCCTGCCCGTTAATCATGGGACCGAGCAGCACGCCGTCTCGCATCGGATTGCCAATGGTTACAGATTTGTATGCTCGCGCCAGCCGTTCGCTGAGTTCGTCGACGATCGAGCGTTCAACGATCAAACGGCGCGTCGTGGTGCAGCGCTGTCCCGCCGTGCCCACCGCGCCGAAGACGATAGCGCGCGTCGCCAACTCCAGATCCGCATCGGCGCTGACGATGATGCCGTTATTGCCCCCCAACTCCAATATGCAGCGTCCCAGGCGCGCCGCAACAGCCTGCGCCACCTGCCGCCCGACGCGGATCGAACCGGTGAAGCTGATCAGGGGCAGGCGTTCGTCGCCGATCAAGCGCTCGCCGATCTCGTCATTGTCGCCGATGACCAGATTGAAGACGCCATCGACGCCGTGTTTGGCCATGACGCGATTGCAAATATGCTGCACGGCGATGGCGGTCAGCGGGGTGGTTGGCGATGGCTTCCAGATCATGGTATCGCCACAGACCGCGGCGATCGCCGCATTCCACGACCATACCGCGACCGGAAAATTGAAGGCGGTGATGATGCCGATCGGCCCCAGCGGATGCCACTGCTCGTACATGCGGTGGCCCGGTCGTTCCGAGTGCATCGTCAAACCATAAAGCTGACGCGAGAGCCCCACGGCGAAATCGCAGATATCGATCATCTCCTGCACTTCGCCCAAGCCCTCGGAACGGATCTTGCCGTTCTCCAGCGTCACCAACTCGCCCAATGGTTCCTTATACTCGCGCAGGGCATTGCCCAAATCGCGAATGACATCGCCGCGCTTTGGCGCCGGCATGACGCGCCAGCGCTCGAAACCAGCTTGCGCCGCATTCATCGCGCGTTCATAATCGCCCGCGGTCGCTTGAATGACCGTTGCGATAGTCTCGTTGTTGGCGGGATTGATCGATGGCAGCGGGACGCCATCGTCATCGCGCATCCAGCCATCGACTCCCGCGCAGACGCCCGCATTGATGGCTTCGATTCCCAGTTTTCTCAAGATTTCAAGCATGTTCTGACCTTCCTATCCCGGTGACCTTAGGTAAATCGGCCGGACGCGATCGGCCGGAAAGGCATCGGCGCCATCCTCCCGCAGCCGCTGCCAGGCGATTTCCGCGAGATAACCGGCGCGCCGCAAGCGCTTCGCCGCCGCGATCAAATGGATCTGCTGCCCGGATGCGATGGCGGCTCGCACCCGCTGTAATCCCGCCGCTGTGAGTTCCCCGCTCAGCGCGTAACTTCCCGTTTGCGCCTGAAACAGGTCGTCCCAACTGCCCAAGCGCGCCTCGCCCTGCGCCAGCCATCCGACCCCGTCGTGGCGATAATCCGCCCAAATCACGCGCTGTCTTCCCGCAGGCACGGTCACGATCAGCTTTTCCGCATGCAGCGGCTGATCTTGCGCCGCGGCGATGATGTCCAGCGCAGACGCCGGTATTAGTGGCAGATTGCTGACCGAAGCCATGCCCATTGCCAAAGCGACTCCGATGCGCAGCCCGGTGTAGGATCCCGGACCGATGCAAACGGCGAAGGCGGTCAATTCATCCCGCGCCACACCGCATTGCGCCAGCGTCTGCTTGATCAGCGGCGCCAGCAGCGCGCTGTGATTGCGCTCCACGCTAATGGTAGCTTCCGCCAGCAGCGTATCGCCGTCATGCAGAGCGAGACTGAGCAGGCGCGTCGCGGTGTCTATCGCCAGCAGCATGGGCTTCAGCTTCCGGATTCAGTCGTGATCAAGGCGCTAAACGCCGCCAGCAGCTGCGCGTGCCGCTCGCCTCGGGCGTAGAACGTTAAGAGACGCTCATGCGCCCCGCCAAGCGCGAAATCGATCCAGAGGTGCTCCGCCGGCAGCAGCGACCCCAGGCGCTCCGGCCATTCGATCAAAGTCGTCGACGCCTCATCCAGCATGTCGTCAAGGCCAAGCGTGACGGCGTCGTCAATGCCATCGACGCGATAAAGATCGACGTGATAGAGCTTGTTCGCATCGCCGCGTCGATGTTCATGCGCCAAATTGTAGGTCGGGCTGGTTAATGCGCTGTTCGCGCCCCAGCCGACGCCGATCCCGCGACAGAAGACGGTCTTGCCCGCGCCCAGATCGCCGCACAGGCAGATCAAATCTCCTGCGCCAAGCGCTTGACCCAGCGCCGCGCCCAGCGCTTCAGTGCGCTCCGGACCGTCGCTATTGATTTCCAGCTGACCGTGCGTCGCCTCGGGCAAGTGTCCTTCCTCGATCTCATTGAGTCTGCGCGCCGCCGCGATTATACAAGCTGCGCCGCCTTTTTTCGCTGACGACTTCACCGGGGGACGCGGTCGTTTGCCGCGGCAAACTAGCGCGCGCTCCGCTTGAGTCCGCTGCAAGACTGGGCTATACTGCAGTTGAAACGTAACTGCGTCAGCCGCTAGACAGCGGCAAACATTTGTGGGGGACAATGAGCGCCAGCGATCGCAGCGACCTGCTGCAAGCCTCCCTGCGCCGGCTCTGCCTGGTGATGGAGCAGGTCAAGTCCTGCGTGATCGTCGATAGCGACGGTCTGCTCATCGCGGCATGTCCCAACAATAACGATGGTCGTTTGCCTGAGGTCGCGATAGATTCCAGTGAACTGGGCGCATTGGCCGCCGGACTGGCCAGCATCGGCCAGCGCACGATGGATCGACTGGCGCAAGGCAAACCGGGTCGACTGGTTCTGGAAGGCGAAGCCGGCACGCTGTTGGCTTTCCCTGTCGGCAGCGTCGCGCTTGTCGTACTGGTGCAAGCGGAAGCCAACCTGGCGCAAGCGCTTTTCGCCTCACAGAAAGCGGCCGTGGAAATAGAAACGGTGCTTTTCCCCGCCTAAACCCCATCTTGGCAGTGGTCGCCAAATTGCGATGAGACAAGCATTTAGCTGTCGGCAAAGGCCGCGTGATAGCGCATATGGCCGCGCACGCTCCCGATGAGTTGGGCGTCGAACACTCTCACCATGAAGTGCTCATGCTGTTGCGGGTCACTGACATAGTCCGAGCTGAATCCCAGCGGCAAGGCGGGCTGGAAGCCGAATCGCCGATAATAGCCGGGATGTCCCACTAGGAAGAGCAAGCCGAATCCGGCCTTTTGCACAGCGTCGAATCCCGCTTCGATCAGCGCAGCGCCGGTGCCGCGCCTCTGCAATTGCGGCAGTACGCCGATAGGTCCGAGGGCCGGGAACTCGTTAGTCTTTTCGGCATCAGTGATGGCAGCCAGGCTATAGGCGGCGTGGCCGACGATAGCGCCCTCGCGCAGCGCCACCTGGGATAGCCACAGCGCGCCGGCCGCGCGCAGCTTGTCGACGATATCGGCTTCTTCGCGTCGGCCGAAGGCTGCGCATTCAATGGCGTGGATTGCTTTGATGTCAGAAGGTTGTTCTAAACGTATCTGCAATGATTGGACTCGCACGTAATTTCTGCAAAGTGGAATCTAGCTGTTGATTGAGCGAATTAACAGCATTGGTCTTCTTCCGATGAGTTCGTTTCCGTAGCGCTTCCATGTTGCTTGGGCTTAAATTGTGCTTGCAGTACTATCGGTTTCCCTCGTGAGGTGAATTGTTGAGCCACAGGATTATGAACCCGATAAGTATCTGCTTTAGCACGCCCCTGGGCGTAGGCCAATGCTTGCTCAGCGCCTCTCAACAGTCTTTCGCCTGCTTTAGTCATTGAGGACCTCTCTTGTAAAGAGTTGCGACTTTCTTAAGTATCAATTTGAGCCGTTCTCTCTCAGCTTGCGAGAAGGAGAGTTTCTCGCCCTCCGCAAACAAGTCGATAAGAAACACTGGCATGTGATACCCTGCACAGAATGTTACTATTCGATAGCGTCTGCTTTGGCCCGCACTCCACACCTTGTATCTAAATGTCCGAGCGCCCCAGATCACGTTCATGAGCTAACCTGCTGATGGATTCTTTTCTAGGGTAGAGATTATGGATATCAACTCACTATCGGACACTCTCGCCGCTTTGGCGCAGGAAATGAATTGTTCGGTTTCAACGACAGTGTACAGAGCGCGCATAAACTCTAAACCTGGTCGGCAACCGAGGCAAAAAGAATGATTACAGATTATAGTCTACAATTGGTCACCAATCTAAGGCACTCTTGTACTCAATAAGAATAGGTGCGAATGTGTTCATGAACCCACCCAAATTCCTCTACCTCACCACCACCGGGCACAAAACCGGCAATCCGCATGAGATCGAGATCTGGTATGTCCAGCACGGGGATTGCTATTACATCATCTCGGGAATACGCGAGGCCGCGCATTGGGTGCGCAACATTCGCGCCAACCCCGTCATCAGTTTTCGCCTGGGCGAGCACACCTATCCAGGCCGTGCAATCGTTCCGGATGATGCCGAGCTCATCGCCGCGGTGAAAGCCAAGATGGATGAGAAGCATGGCTGGAGTGATGGTCTGGTGGTCGAGCTGTGCGCGAACCTCGGCTGATCTGTTTAGGTTCTCGCGGTCCGCTATCCGCCGGATTCATCGTCGCTGCCGACATCATTAACGGGCGGCGTCGTTAGCCGCAACCAGCGTTCGCTGGCGCTGCCATCGGGGATCCAGCCTCGCGGCACATCAAAAATCGCGATCCGCCACCATCGGTGATCCTCGGTGCAATACGGGCCTCCAACCAGTTCGATCCGCGTACCGTTTTCTACCTCAAATACGTTGCTGGAAGCGGAATTGGGCGCCGAATGCAACACCAGCGCGGCGGCATCGGCGCGGGCGACCAGCGCCCAGGAACCGACTTGCAGGTCGGTCGGCAGCAGGCCAGGGCAATTGGTATTGATATTAAAACGAATTTTGTCGTCGGGCGCAGACTCAGTCGAATAGACTATGCTGGCGGCAAAATTATCTTCCTCATAGCTGCCGATCCAGATATCGTAGCGCCCGGCCGCAGCCCCGCTTAAACCGATGCTGGGATCAGTGCCGAGATAATCATCGCGACAATGCCACTCGCCATCGGCCGCGTTTAGCAGCATGGTAATGTTGGCCGGGCTGTGCGCTGAAAACCAAATCTCTTCAAACGCCTCGTTCAAAGTAAAGCTGAAATCGGCCGCTTCGGCGACATAACCCGCGCAACCCTCGGCCGTGATGAAATCGGTGACGAGATTCCGTCCGCCGGCCATCACCTGCTTGGCGTGGTTGGCCGGATCGAAACCGGGCGATAGCGCAAACTCGCCCCAGGTGGGCAGCTGCATGCGGTCGGGACCCGTCGATGTCGTCGGCAGCACCTCCGGGACATCTTCCGTGATCCACAGCGTGCTGATGCCGGAAGCGTCTTGCTCGTAGCTGCCGATCCATATCTGGTATGGCCCAGCCGCCGCATCCCGCAGCACAACCGCCGGATTAAGACCGTTGGTATCGTCATTGCAGGCCCAGCTGCCATTGGGCGTATTGACGATCAGCGTGGTATCGAGTTTGCTATCAACCAAAATCGTCACCCGATCGAAGTCGGCGGCAAGCTCCACCACGAAATCGGGATCCGTCGCCGCGAATCCCAGGCAATTGTCACCCAGCTGCAGAGACGCAACATCGTTGGCGCCGCCGCTGACAAGATCTATGCTGAATTGCGGTGGCGCGAATCCCGGCGTGAAGACCTGTGTGCCATAAGCCGGTTCGCCGCTCGCATCTAATTCGCTTTCTGCCAGGATACTTGGAGCGCGCAGGGCGCATAGCATTAGGACGCAAATGGCAATGTAGAAACCGGAGCGCTTGATTCTCATGCACGGACCTCAATGTTCAGAAGAAAACGTAATAGTACCCTTTGTATTTCCTGTAGCGTGATACCGAAAACATTATAAGCGCGAGATTAGAATTTGCATGTGCGGAGTCAATGGAATTTCTATTGGAGACTGAAGGCGCTGATACTAGATCCTTGAGCGCGTACTGCAAGACAGTCCTCCCGTGGTTGGGAGGACTGTCTGTGTACCGCTACGTTGCTGAACGAGACTGCGGCTATGCGATGTTGCCCGCTCGGCAGCTTCCAAACGTGCCTAAATACATGGCTGCGAGCCAACCCTCGGTGCCTTTGTAGGTAACTCTGAACCATCCAGCGGTGCGGGCGGTGGCGGCGCGTTGCACTTGGCGCCAGATGATCAGAAGAATCTCGGCGCCGTTGGGCGCGTCGCGCAGATTCCGTTCGGTTGCGCGGACGGCTATCCGACGCTTGCTTCATTTTGGGATGCGGAGGCTGGGGCAGAAAATCGCGCTTAATGCCAAAGTTCTATCAAACCCCAGAGGGGCGACCCAGCGAGTCGCCCACTGAGAATCATGCCGAATTCAGGCCAACTGTTTCAACGACGACAACGCCCGAAGGCGGCTACGTTCGCCTGGCTTTAGCTAGTTTGGTATCGACAGGCATGTTAGGCGCCGGCTGGACCAAAACCAGGGTCCCAGCCCGATCTTCCGCGGCGCAGGTAAAACCATCACGGGTGGTGACCTCGAGTTCCGACACCGTGCGCGGCGCGGTCGCGGCATCGAGGAAGAAGATTCGCCCCGTGTGCGGAAAACAAACGTCATAGCCTGCGCCGATTTTTCCCCAGACATCGACCGCGTCAAGCAAGCCCAGGTCAATAACCCATTGGATGCCAACGCCCCGAGCGTCAACCCGCTGGAACTGGATGCCACTGGCGATGCCGCTGACCGCCGTTACCCGAATATCTGTCGTTTCCATCAAGGTGAGGCCCGTTGGCGTCGGGATAGGCGTCGGCGTTGGAATAGGCGTTGGTTTGACGTCGCGCTTTGACCGTGAAGACGGCCTGGGCATTGCGTCAAAGGTGCAATACCAAATTTTGAAATTGAATGTGGATTTGGACAGATCCGGGTGACGTTGCACGAAATCAGCTTTGAAATAGTTGCAATTGATTTCGGCTTCGCGTTCGGTCCTCGCATAAACCCAGCCGTTGAAGTCTATTTCGATCGTTCCGTGCGCCGTCTCGCAGGCGCTGTCGGAATAAACGGTTCTCGTGCCCGTTACTTTGCCCGCAGTCGGCATCGACAAGTACCTGTTTGGTGAATGCTGATAATACTCGCATCTATTGTTGCTCTGCCCGCTAGCCCAACCCTGCAAGAGGAAGAATAGAGCAATCGAAATGAAAATGATGGCGCAACTCACTAACATGGATCCGCCAGGCATTAACGCCTTTGAAGTGATCTGCAATTGACTCTTGCCACTCATTAAGACCTCCAGAATCTACAATATTCTCACGAATGGTTGCAGATTTTATATGCACTATGGATAGAATGAGGTTAGTGTTCGATTAGAGGGATGTTGACTTTTGTGAAATTGAAAATGACACAGCTTCGCTCTGTTGAGCGAGTTCCGATACTGCCCTTGATGAGACGGCAACCGGCGTGCGCGGCTCTCGTCGATTCCGCGGTCGGTTTGATTCGATCTTTTGCTCTACCAAGCCAAATGCTCTACTATTGAGGGGAGCAAGTCCTCCGTCCGGCAGCGAGGATCCGGCACATGCAAAGACGAATGGTCGAGTTCATCCGTGCCCTGCGCGCTGCCGGCGTGCGCATTTCCCTGGCGGAAAGCCAAGACGCGATGTTCGGCGTCGATGAAACCGGCATTGGTGATTCGGCCGCCTTCAAGAGCGTCATGAAAGCCACGTTGGTCAAGAATCATCGCCACCAGCCCGTCTTCGATTATTTCTTCCCGCTCTTCTTCACCAACAATCGACCGCCCATGGAAAACATCCTTGAGCAGCTGAGCGAGGAGCAAGAAGCGCTGCTGCAGGAAGCGATGCAATCGCTCATGGGCAATCTCGAGGCCTTGCGCGATCTGTTGCAGCGCTTGCTGGAAGGGCGGGAATTCAGCGACGAAGAATTGCAGCAGCTCGGCGACAATTCCGGTTTGTCACAGGGCGACGAAATGTATATGCGTCCCTGGTTCGAGCGACGGTTGCAGCGGCAGGCGGGATTGACCCAATTGGAGCGCATGCTCGATGATCTGCTGGAAACGCTGGCGGACATGGGCATGAGCGACGAAGCGCTGGCGGAACTGGAAGAGCTGCTACGGCAGAATATGGCCGGCTTGAACGAGCAAATCTCGCAGCATGTCGGCGCCTCGCTGGCCGAGCAAATGGCGCAGCAGGAACCGCGGGAACGCCCCGACCTGCTGGATGTGCCGCTGCAGCGTCTGAGTGGCGGCGATATCGAAGACATCCGCGAAGAAGTGCGGCGGCTGGCGGCGCGGCTGCGGACACGCGCGGCGCTGCGGCAGAAACGCGCCAAATCCGGCAAGTTCGATCCGCGCAGGACCGTCCGCAAGAACATGCGATACGGCGGCGTGCCGATGGAAACGCAATTTCGCAAACGGCACAAAAAACCGAGCTTGATTCTCATCTGCGACCTGAGCACATCCATGCGCTACGCGGTCGAGTTTCTCCTGACCCTGGTCTATGAGTTAAGCGATCAGGTGCGGCGCACGCACAGCTTCGTCTTCATTCACGATCTGGTCGATGTCAGCACTACGCTGACCGAGCTGCCGCCGCGGGAAGCCGTGGCGCGTATCATGGCGGGAAATCCCCCGGGCTATTACAGCACCGATCTGGGCAACAGCCTAAACAGTTTCAACCGCGATCACATGCACTTGATCGACAGTCGCTCAACCATCCTGTTCTTCGGCGATGGCCGCAACAACTACAATGATCCGCGCCTGGACATCACCCAGGATATGCAGCGCAAAGCCAGACGCCTGATTTGGTTCTGTCCCGAGTCGCGGCGGCAGTGGGGTACCGGCGACAGCGATATGTGGGAATACAGCATGTACGCCGACAACGTCTTAATGGTCAACAGCCTGCGGCAGCTGGCGGACGCGGTCGATCGCATCCTGGCGGACGGCTAGAGAGCGTGCAGTGATACACTGAGGGATGAAGGCAGAATCAAGAACGAAGCGCGTTGCATGGCGGAAATGACCACGATACGCACTTTGGAAGACATCCGTCGCCTGCGTCCGCAGATTTCGACGCTTGCCCGTCAGTATCGCGGTCGTGCGGTATGGGTGTTCGGCTCGTGCGCGCGTGGCGAGCTGAACTCGGAAAGTGATATCGACTTCCTCGTCGACTTCGAGAGCGATTTCCGTTTGACCGACATCATCCGCCTCACGCAAGGTTTGGAAAACCTGCTTGGGCGGAAAGTAGATGTTGTGCCAAGACATGCCTTGCGAAATGAGTTGGAAGTATTTGTGCTAGGCGAGATGCAGCCCTTGTGAAACGAAGTCAATTGTTGTACCGCAACGATATTCTTGATCGTATTGCGCACATTGAAGATTGCGCCGCTGCAGGGCGGGAGGTTTTCCTTCAAGATAGATTGCTTCAGGATGGCGTGATTCTCGCCTTCATGATATTCGGCGAAGCGGTCAAACGTTTGGACGCGGAATTGATTTCGGCGCATCCCGACGTTGTGTGGAGCGATTACGCAGGTTGCCGAGATGTGCTCATTCATCGATATCATGACGTTCTTTTGGAACAAGTTTGGCTGTTCTCAAAAGAAGACTTGCCAGCCTTGAAAGCAGCAATTACCTTGATGCTCTCCTCAATGGAGGAAAACTAAGGGCGCGCTTGAAGTTGGCACAATCAGCCACGTGTCATAATTTCCGGTAGACGGAATACTCGAGGTCCGACATGGTCATTCAAACGCAGCGAAAGATGGAAGTCGCCGAGTATCTCGAATGGGAGGAGCGACAGGAACTCAAACACGAGTACATTGATGGAGCGATCATCGAAATGACTGGCGGGACGCTTAAGCATAGCCGAATCAAAGTAAACATAATGCTTGCCTTGGCAAAACATCTCGATTCGTCCGCGTTTGAAATATTAGACAGCGACATGCGCGTGCGCGTCAGGCCAACTCGCTACGTCTATCCAGACTTTAGCATTGTCCGTGGCGAGCCGAGACTGGAAGATGATAGGGAACTCACGCTGCTCAATCCGATCCTGGTGGTCGAGGTGACTTCGCCATCCTCGCTGTCTTATGACCGCGTCGACAAGCTCGGTTACTATTTGGATCTGCCATCCATCGAGGGCTATCTGATCTTCGACCAGGATCGCCCCCGCGCCGACCTCTACACGCGCGCTGATGAGGGTTGGTATCTGCGCGTGTTTGATCAACCAGACGATGTGATTCCACTGTCAGCGCTGGCTTGCGAATTGGCGCTGGCCGATGTCTACCGCGGCATCGAGTATGCCGAGGCATAAACATTCCCCGTTGGTTTGGCAAAAGCGGCAACAGCGTCACTCTTGAAATCAATGCTGCTGACAAGATGTTCAGAGCGTCAGCGCTACCGCGTGGCTAATTTTCAATCGCCATTTGGCGTGTTTATGTCCGTCTATTGTCCGATCAAAATATTTTTTCGGACATATAGCCGCTTTTTATGTCCGCGCTTCGGGCGAGTGAAGCTGATTAGGCGAGCTCCGTCGACAGGCTAGCCGATGCTGACCCGCGAGAGGTGCAAATCAGTTCACGATACAGGATAGATTGAGGGATGCCTGTTGCGATCATGGAAAGGCCATACATGGCCGATCGCCGGGCAAGTTCTGGCCAATGATGAGTAAACTTTGGCAATCTGGCGCAGGTTAGATTAAACCACTGGGATGCCCAGATCTGCCGCGCCCGCTTCGCCCATCACCGCATCCGGCGCGTAGCGATTGATGATATTCATCACCAGCGCCGCCCGATGCGCGCGCTCACGCGCCTGCTTAACCGCCAAGTCCTCAATATGCAGACCGCTGGGATAGATATTGGCCGCATTGCGCAGGCCCAGCTTGACATACATTGGAGAGGCGATGCGGATCATCTCCGGTACTTCGTAGTGGCGCACGAAGCCGCCGAAGTCATCCGGCGCCTCCACGTAGATATCCAGCGGCAGGTCGACAACGGCGCGTATGGCGGCGATTTGCGGCAGCGTCAGGTCTGTGGGCACATTGTAGGTTCCCGCGCCCAGGTCCTCGATCAGCTTGACGGATATCGGGTTGGCCGCGCCCATCTGCACCGATATCTTGACCACCAGATCATCCGGCAGCTCGCCCGCTTTTTTCATCTCGTTGACCAGCCACAGCTGCCCCTCGTCGGCGACCAGCACGGAGCGCAAGCCCAACTCGCAGCCGCGGACGATATCTTCGGTGGCGTAGACGACCTCGTCCATGCCTCGCAGCCGCGCGCCCAGATTTTTGCCGGCGCTGGCCCGGACTTGCGCGCTGGCGCTCCATCCCGCGCGCGGACCGACAAACAAGCTGACTTCAATGCCGGCATCGGCGCCCAGCCGGCACATCTCGCGGATTTCGGCGTCGGTGAGCATCCAGATACCGCTGCCCTGGGAGATGCGATGCAGGGTGACGCCGTATGCGACGGCTGCCTCCAAAACGGCGGCCAGGGCTCGCGGTCCTTCGACGCTGGGGATTTCGATGCGGTAACTCGCGCCATCGGGAAAGCGCTTGTCGGTGGATGGCAGGTCGTAAAGCTCGCCGGGCGGGAAGTTGTTCGATATCAGAAAATCGCGAATTTGTTTCATTGGTAGTCCGCTCGCGCTAATATGTCACGGTCCGCGCAGTCTAGCGAAAATCGTCGCTCTTCGCTAGCGGTTGCACAGGTTTCAAATGGCGCACCGCTGTCTCCTGATAACTTGATTGCAGACTGTGTTCGCGGTATAGTCAGATACAAGGTAGCGGCGTTCTCAAGGACGGAGAAGCATGGCGGAAGAAAGCGCGAGTTTAACACAGCGGATTGAGGCATTGGAGCAGATTTCGCATGCCCGCGTCGTGGAGCGCGTCGGAGCGATTGAGCAGCTTGTTTCGCGCATTGAAAGCGCTCGTGAAGCGGAAGAGCCGCACGTGGCGACAAGCGCCGACATCGCGCGTTTGGAGACGCGAACAACCGAGGTGCAAACCGTGCTGCAAGCGGATATCGCCGGTACGCGTTCCGCTTTGCAAGAGCAGATTACTGAGACACGGGCTGAGTTTCAGTCGCAGATTGGCGAGACGCGGTCTGAATTGCAATCGCAGATTGGCGAGACGCGTTCTGAATTGCTATCGCAGATTGCCGAAAATCACTCCGATTTGCAGGATAAAATCAACGCGGTCAACACTGCAGGAGAAAAACGGCTGCGGCATTTTTTGATGTGGCTCATCGGCACAGCGATTGCCCTTGCCGCTGTGATTATCGCGGCCTTTGCATTCATTGTCGGGCAAATGTCCTGAACCGTATATGGGCAAGCAACCAAACGTCATCGTCTTCTTCACCGACCAGCAGCGCTGGGACACGACGGGCGTGCATGGCAATCCGCTCGATTTGACGCCAAATTTTGATAATCTGGCGCGGGCGGGCACGGATGTCCATTACGGCTTCACTTGCCAGCCCGTGTGCGGACCGGCGCGCTCCTGCCTGCAGACTGGTCTCTACGCCACCGCATCCGGATGTTATCGAAATAGTATCCCGCTGCCGCCGGAGAGCCGAACGCTGGCTCACTGTTTTGGCGATGCCGGATACGATTCCGCATATATCGGCAAGTGGCACCTGGCCGATTCGGGTCCGGGTCCCGTCCCGCCGGAGCAGCGCGGCGGATACGACTATTGGCTGGCGTCCAATGTGCTGGAATTCACCTCCGATGCGTACGACACGGTGATATACGACGGCGCTGGAGAGGAACAGAAGTTGCCGGGATACCGCGTCGATGCCCTAACCGATGCCGCCATTCGGTACATCGATCAGCGTCAGGCGAATCCGTTCTTCCTCTTCCTTTCCTTCCTCGAACCCCACCATCAAAACCATCGCGATGATTATCCGGCGCCGGTAGGGTATGCCGAGCGCTATCGAGGTCGTTGGATTCCGCCCGATCTGGCGGCATTGGGCGGCTCGAGCCATCAGCATCTTTCGGGATATCTGGGGGTGGTCAAGCGCTTGGACGAAGCGCTGGGACGGCTGACGGATGCGCTCATCAGCTTGAATTTGCTGGAAGACACCATCATCCTCTTCACCTCCGATCACGGTTGCCACTTCAAGACACGCAACGATGAGTATAAGCGCTCTCCTCACGATGCCTCGATACGCGTGCCGACGGCGCTTTATGGGGGACCGTTCACGGGCGGCGGACGCTTGTCTCAAATGGTCAGCTTGATCGATCTGCCGCCGACGCTGCTGGATGCGGCCGGCATTGAAGTTCCCGCGCAGATGCAGGGACGCTCGATTTTGCCGCTCGTTCGCGGAGAGAGCGCCGCCTGGCCGGGGGAGGCCTTCGTGCAATACAGCGAATCCCAGGTCGGTCGCGCTATCCGCAGCCGGCGCTGGATGTATGCCGTTACCGCTCCGGACAAAGATGGCTGGAAAGATGCTGACAGCGATGCTTATTTCGAAGCCGAGCTTTATGACCTGTTGGCCGATCCATATCAGCTGCGCAATCTGGCGGGATACGAGTCTCATCGCGAGGTCTGTGACGTATTGCGCTCGCGATTGATCAAGCGCATGGTGGCCGCCGGGGAAGATGAGCCGATCATAGAACCGGCCCCAACGCACGAGTTCTCACGCGGCATCCGCGCCGATCAAATCCGCGTAGACATTAGAGACGCCTGGGATTAAGGGCGTCTGCGTCGCGCCGGCTACGCGCCATTCCGATGTTAGTTGTCGTTGCTTCTGTGTAGCGCTGAAGCGTCAGGAAAGCGTTAGATTGACCACGTCGAATCCGTGTATAATGAATGAGTAATCCAGGCCAAGGACGAGGCAGCGCGGCATGATTTGGGTTCGGACCTTGCTCGCCACTTTGCTTTTCGGGCTGAGCGGCGCGGCGCTCGCGCAAAACAGCGAAACAGGCTTGCCCGCGATCTTCCGCATGAATACGCTGGGCGGGGAATTCCAGGGATGGAATAACTGCGGGCCGGCCACGCTTACCAACGCGCTGGCGCATTTCGGCTACGAGGATGACCAGTACCGCGCCGCCGACTGGCTAAAACCCAATGGTGAAGACAAGAATGTCAGTCCCTGGCAGATGGTCGAATTCGTCAATACCCAGATTCCCGAAATCCCCGTCTATGGTCTGCTGCGCAGCGGCGGCACCCTCGAATTGCTCAAGACGCTGATGGTCAACGACTTTCCGGTGATCATCGAAAAAGGTTATGAGCCGCCGACATACACCTGGATGGGTCATTATCTGCTGCTGAGCGGATACGACGACGCCTCGGACGAATTCAACAGCATGGACAGCTTCCGCGGGCCCAATACGCGATACGGCTACGACGACATCGCGGAGTATTGGCAGCATTTCAATTACACCTATATCGTCTTGTACACGCTCAATCGTGAAGCGGAGCTGCTTGAGTTGCTGGGCGAGGACGCGGACGAATGGCAGAATTCCGCGCGCTCGCTGGAGATGGCGCGCGCCGAAGCCATCGCCAATCCGGAAGACGCCTTCGCCTGGTTCAATATGGGCACGAACTTCGTCAATCTGGGCATGCACGATGTGGCGGCGCAAGCCTACGATCAAGCCATTTCACTGGGGCTGCCCTGGCGCATGATGTGGTATCAATTCGGACCCTACGAAGCCTATTATGAGACCGGGCGCTACGATGACATGATCGCGATCGCGCGCCAGAATCAGAACGACGGCGGCGGCCACTACGTGGAAGAAACCTGGTATTACCTGGGCATGGCGCGCGAGGGACGCGGCGAGCTGGAGAAGGCCCTGCAGAATTACAACACGGCGCTGAGTTTCAATCCCAATTTCACGCCGGCGAGCGAGGCCAAGGAGCGGCTAATTGCGCGAAGGAACTGAAGCAGTCTTACCAATTTCCATTGTTTGTGACATGTACCGTACCTAAGATTGTCCGCGGTTGCTGCCTCTTGATGGGGTCTTAGGGTACGGTTTCCGTCCCATCCAGAAAGCCGACCGCCCCACAATACGCTCCAACTCCGTTATCATCAACGAATCCGACGCGGCAGTATTCAAGATCGTCGCGTTGTACTTCTCCTAGCAACTGCAGGAAAACATCGCGATCCGGCGATCTTGTGTCGGTCGGTACGACCTCAATATAGCGGGCTTCGACTAGCTGACCATTGTCGTAACCACGGATCTTCCGTCCTCCGGGCTCATATAACACATATTGCTTAGGTCGCATATTACTAGCCCCTTTCATACCACTGCATGACCAATGACCAGAATACCGATGGTGAAAAAAGCAATGCGTGTTCCGTGTCCGTGATCTTATCGACATCATAGAGGAATCCAATGCCATGGTCAATCTTTGTGGTTATAGAGCCAACTCTGACGATTCGTACCGACTTTAGTGTTTTACGGTTAATCACTTGCGGTCTATTGAGCTCGAGCCCGTGATCAATCCAGTTCCTGATTGCTCGGGCGATGCAATCAAATTGCCGGCCGTGCACAGTTTCATCAACTGCCAGCTGCGGCGCAATACGCTCGAAACCGTCGACAAATCGATCGACGCTTGTCTCGCCCTGGCCGACCAACTCAAACAGGTTGGAAACGATAAGTGTCAACGCCCAATAGTGCTGCTGATCGCCTTCAGCGTAAAGTTGATTGCCAGAATAAATTGCCATCGCAATGGCGTTATCCCGGCTGATTTGTGTCCCGTCGAGTTGCATTAGCCCACCGCTAAATCAACCCCTCCAGCCGGTCCACCAGGCCCTCCAGCACCTTGAAGGTTTCCTCAACCGCTTGGGGCGTCGACATATTCACGCCGGCCGCGGCCAAGGCGTCGATGGGGTAGGCAGCGCTGCCCGCGCGCAAGAAGGCCAGATAGCGCGGCACGGCATCGGCATCGTCGCCGGCCAGGATGGCGTTGGCCAAGGCGTGCGCCGCGGATATGCCGGTGGCGTACTGGAAGGTATAGAACGGCTCGTAGAGGTGGCCGAATTGCGCCCAGGTGATGCCGGTGCGGCGGCGATCGTCGGTCATGGTCTCGCCATAACCCTCGGCATAGAAATCCGACATGATCTCGTTGAGCGTATCCGGGGTCAGCGGCTCATCATTCTCCATGCGGCTGTGCACCTCAAGTTCGAAGCGCGCCAGCGTCGGCATGATGAAGAAATAGCGGTGGATGTTGTCCATGGCTTCCTGGATCAGCGCCAATTGGAAATCGCGGTCGTCGTTGCCGGCGAACAAATGCGCCCGCACCATGGCTTGATTGAAATTGGACGCGACTTCGGCCACGAACATCGAATAATGGCTGTAGTGGAAGGGCTGATGCGCGCGCGTGTAGTAGCTGTGCATGGAGTGCCCAAGCTCGTGCGCCAAAGTGCCCATCGAGCTCAAGTTGCCGTCGAAGCTCATCATGATGAAGGGATGGCTGTCGTAGGCGCCGAAAGAGAAAGCGCCCTCGGATTTGCCGTCGTTGATGGCGTAATCCACCCAACGCTCCTGCAAGCAGCCGCGCCGCAGCGTACTCACATAATCATCGCCCAAGGGCGCCATGCCGGCGGCGATCATCTCCACCGCCTCCGCGAAGGTCAACTCGGGGTCGTTTGTTGTCAGCGGCGCCCACAAGTCCCAGGGATGAATGGTCTCGCAGCCGAGCGCGCGCCGGCGCACATCCCAATAGCGCTGCCAGGTGGGGATATGCCGTTTGTAGGTATCGATCAGATTGTGGAAGACCTCGACCGGGATGTTGTTTGGCGCCAGTTTGGAATGCAGCGCGCTGTCGTATCCGCGCAACCGCGCCATCACCACGTTGCGCTTGACCGACGCCAGGTAAGTCGTGGCCAGCGTATTGCCGTATTTGAGGAAGCTGTCGGCATAGTTGGTCCAGGCGGTCTTGCGCGCTTCGCGGTCTACCGACGACAGCAGCTTGTCGCGCGTGCTTTGCACCAGCGGCAATTCTTCCCCCGCGCTATTGACCGCCGGCGCGAAGCTCATATCCATATCGGTCAGGGCGCCGCGGATGCTTTCGACTCGACCCAGCGGATCCGACAGCAGTCCCAGCACCGCCTCGACCTCAGCTGACAGCACATGCCGCTTGGTCCGCAGGAGGTTGTCGATGGCGTGCTGGTATTGTTCCAGATTGTCTTCTTGGCTGACCCACGCCAGCAAGGCGTCTTCGTCCATCGCCAGCAGCTCGGGATCATCAAAGGAAACGGCTGCCATGAATTGCCCGGCCAGGCCCTGCGCTTGGCCCAGCATGCCTTTGATCTCCTCGTGCTTGCCATCGCAGGCTTGCCACATGGCCGGGTAGAAGTAGAGGGTCCAGACGCGGCGTCCGATGGACGAGCGCAGGTCGAACCATGCCGCCAGGCGAGCCGGGTTATCCGACAGCGTGCCTTTGTAGGCGTCAATGTCGCCGAGCGCGGCGCTGACGGCTTGATATTCCTCGCGCCAGGCGGCGAAGGAGGGGAAGACGGATTCGTGATTCCAGGTGGCTTCGACGGGGACGTCTGCGCGTGCGGGTACGGTTGTCATCGAGGTTGTCCTTTTAGCTTGGGTTAGATACATGAGAGTGGCGCGATTGTAGCGCAACGCATATTGCCCAAACAGGCAAAATCAAGAATAATGTGGAAACTGAATGCCCAATTCAATCACTAATAGAATGAAAAATAATCCACTCCCGCGATTAGATAATTCGTCCGAAATTAGAGAGCAGTTGCTTCCTTATTGTCGACTCCAACCGGGCGACATTTGGGAAGATAAAGTTTGTGGTCATCGTGTCGGCTGTATTGATGCTACGGATTCGGCCGCGATTGCTGAATTGATGGGTATAGAACGCGCTGCACTGGCCATACATGATCCGCCTTACAATGTTGCCGCCTTCGAAGTTAAGCATGTATCAGAATTTGTTGAATGGTGCCAGCGATGGATTGCGTTAACTTACAGAATGCTGGCGCAAGACGCGTCTCTGTATGTTTGGATCGGTGCTGATCAGAACAACGGTTTCCAGCCTTTACCAGACTTCATGATTATGATGCGCGGGCAGAGGTTCAGTCCGAGAAGCTTCATAACGATGAGGAATCAACGGGGCTATGGCACTCAAAAGAATTGGATGGCTGTGAGACAGGAGTTGCTCTATTACACTAAAGGTTCTCCGTCTTTCAATGTGGAGTACACTGACATTCCCAAAATTCTCAAGGGATATTATAAAAGGGTTGGTGGAAAAGTTACGGAGAATACAGAACGTAGCAAGTCAGAAACAATTCGTGCCAGCAACGTATGGGTCGATATCCAGCAAGTATTCTATCGAATGGAAGAAAACGTAAGCGGGTGCTACGCGCAAAAACCGCTAAAGAGTATTGAACGCATAATCATGGCAAGTTCACGTCCAGGTGAACTAGTTGTAGATTTCTTTTCACATTCTGGAACAACACTTTTGGCAAGTGACGGTCTCAAAAGAAAATGCTTCACTGTTGATTATGATCCTATATTTGCTGAAATCACTATTCGTCGTCTTGAAAACTTTCGAGCTACAGGGCGGACTGGTTGGCAGAATGGAAATCCATTCGAAGCAAACCTTGAAAACCTTGAAATTCAGGAAAATGATCCGGATATCGATCAGTCAAGTGAAGACAATAGTGTTCTCATACAGAACCCGTTACTGTGAGGGACCATGGAGCATCTGAAGAAAGAACTAGATATGCTTGTGTCAAAACTGCCAAATGAAGAGGAATTCAGGGTCAAATTGGTGACCCTTCAATCAGCATATCCTTTCAACGAATACGAGTACATTATATCTACATTGCTTGGATTAGACACGTTAACGTTAGAACATTACTATGGTCTGAGGGATAGATACATCGAGAGGAACTGTTTCTTGCATATATTTGATCTCACTTCGCGACGGTTTGGAGATACGTGGGCTTATGGGCAAATAAAGTCAATTATTCCTGAGATTAGGAAGCCGTCGAGAGATCTTGATTCAACTTATCAATCAGGGGAGTACGACGCTTTCTTAGATGGCATTCGAATTGAGATAAAGTCATCAAGAGCGGTAGATTTCAATTCAGCCGCGTCAATGCCTGAAAAAGCGCTCGCGTCAGATTCTGAGAAGCGCTTCTTGATGAATTTCCAGCAGATCAAGGGTGACCTGTGCGATGTATTTGTATGGATTGCCGTATGGCGAGATGTTATTCGCTATTGGGTTCTATCGTCGCAGGAAGTCGTAACCAGTCCACACTATTCTAAGGGACAGCATCGCGGGAACGTGGGCGAGGGTCAACTCCATGTTCGAGACGACAACATTCATGATTTCGACGGTTTTGAAGTGAAGCCTAACAGATTGGCAGAGGAGATTCGATCTGCCTACGCGCGGCTGTCCGGTTAATGTCCTACTTCACCCGCCAATCAAAGGGCATGATGTACTGCGCGCGGTCGGTCAGCATGGTGACATTCTCGACAACATATTTCGCCAGCGCCGCCGGATTCGCCTCCGCCAGCTGCGCGCCGATGGGCTTGCCCTTATCGCGGACCAGCACGGACGGCGCCGACTCGGGCAGTTTGGCCAATTCGCGCGCTTTGTCGACGGCCGTCTGGAGATTGCCGATCTCATCGATCAAGCCGCGCTCCAGCGCTTGCTGCCCGGTCCAGACGCGTCCGCCGCCGATGGCGTCAATTTCGGCGACGCTGCGCTCTCTGCTATCGGCCACGCGCGTCAGGAACTGCTCGTATTTGTGTTCGATGCTATCGCGGATCAGCTCGCGCTGCGCGTCGCTGAAGGGATTGTCGCCGGCGATCAGATCGGCGTTGTCCCCGCGCAAATAGGAGACGGGATTGAAGCGCAGTTTCTTGAGCAGGTCGCTATTGACCAGCTTGCCCATGATCACGCCGATCGAGCCGGTGATGGTGCCCGCTTGCGCCACGATCCAATGCGCGGGTGTGGCGATGTAATAGCCGCCGGATGCCGCCACGCCGCCCATATAAACCACCAGCGGCCGCGATTTGGCGAATTCGCTCAATGCCGACGCCATCGATTCCGATGCCGATGCCGAACCTCCGCCGCTGTCGATATACAACACCAGCGCGCCGCAAGCCGGATCTTTCATCAGATTGCGCACCTGCTGATTGACGGTGATGTCTCCCATGCGTTCGCCGCCGACGAAGGGAATTGGCGCCGGCACATCGCTCGGGGGCGAGGCGCTCTCGCCGTCGACGATCATGCCGCCGGCGTAGAGCAGGGCCACATAGCGCCCGCTGAAATCGCGGACGGGCAGGTAGAGTTGTTGATTGGCCTCTTCCCACATCGTGATTTTGTTGACGCCAAGGTATTTGATCAGGGCTTCTTCGTTCATGATGCCATCGACATAACCTTGTTCGAGCGCGTCTTCGCTCAGGTGAATGGCGCCGTCGATCATGCGCGCGACCGCGTCCGCTTTCATCTTGCGGGTGGCGGCAATGCCATCGATGATAGTGTCGAATACCGAATCGAGCAGCCAGTTGGTTTGTTCGCGTCCTTCCGCCGACGGTTCGTTGCGGGTCAGGGCATCGGCCGCGCCCTTGTAGGGCGAGATGGCCACGGCGTCAAATTGCAGACCCGCCGCCGCCAAGCCTTCTTTGATGAAGACCTGCTGACTGAAGAGCCCGGATGTTTCCAAGAGGCCGCTCGGCGCCAGCAGGATCTCGTCACAGGCGCTGGCCAGGAAATAATCGAGCGTGCGATAACCCGGCGCGTAGCTCAGGGCGCGTTTGCCTTTCTCGCGCAGGCGCAGGACGGCGTCGCGCATGGTCTGCAAATCGGCTGTGCTGGCGGAAAGGCCGCGAAGATACAAGATCACACCCAGCGGACGCGGATCGTCGCCGATGCGATCCAGCGCCGCCACGAATTCCAACAAGCTCATCGGCGGCGCGCCCAGGATCTGCCGCTGCACGAAGTTGCGCTCGGCCGGGACCGGCGCGAATGAATTAGGCACCCTAATCATCACGTAGTCGATGGCTTTGACGCGCCCGCGCTGCATATTGAGCAGGTTGACGCTGAGTTGCTGAATCATGCGTTTGGTTTGAGACATAGCGTGGGATTCCTGTTTTTTCGCTACAGAGACACAGAATACACAGAGGAAAGCGGAGCGCTTTCACCTGCTGGACCACTACTTTACTAGTACGTATTCTATCGCGCCGATGTCGCAGGCTGCACCAATAAAGGAACTTGTAATCGGCCAGACATTCGTTCATTGCGAGCCGCGACGCCGGTATGCTAAACTAGGCGCAATCGTAGCGCAAGGCAACGGTCGAGATGGCAATTCAACAGCAACTGTACACGGTCGATAGCATCCAGCATTTGCTTCGCACGCCAGAATACAACCGCCGCCGGTTTTACTTGATTGATGGAGAGCTATTTGAGATGTCACCGGTTAGGCGCATGCATGGCAGGCTTGCTATACGTATTGGCGGAATTCTAATGCGATTCATCGAAGAATATGACCTGGGCGAAGTAAACACTGAAGTGGGCTACTATCCGCCCGGCGATCGGAGCACGCTGCTCGCGCCGGATGTCGCCTATGTCAGCCACGCGCGCTTGCGGGATCAACCCGAGGACGAATTTCTATCTGTCATGCCGGACTTGGCGGTCGAGATCGCTTCGCCCAGCGAGACACTAGCGCAGCTCCGCCGCAAGGCGCAAGTCTATTTGGACAACGGCTCACGGTTAGTGTGGATCGTGCTGCCCGCCGAAAAAGGCGTCGATGTCTGCCGCGCCGCGGACGGCTCGCTCCTCGATATCGAATTCGTCGGTCAAGACGGCGCGCTTTCCGGCGAGGATGTGCTGCCCGGCTTCGAACTGGAAATGGCGCGACTGTTTCCGGTCGAAGAACCGAGCTAAATCCACTCAACGAGCGCGTGGAATCCCGCTTAATTCATTTGCCCGGCCTTGGGTCACTTTAGCTGCCGCACTATTGCTCAGGCACAAACTCAGTCGCGCCGATGTCGCAGGCTGGGCCATGCGCGGGCCAGTCGCGCGATGTCGTACAGCAGTCGCCACTGGTTACGCCTCCGCTGCTCAATACGGCCCCACCCAACTGGCCAATTGCTTTAGCCGTGAATTCGCTGTTCAGTAAACAGAGTTTGCCGCCATTGGATATGGCTCTGCCCGACGCGTCAGCGTTCGATTCAAAGACAATTTGGCTGGCCTGTATGTCTCCGGCTTGTCTGTTAAAGATTGCGCCACCCCAGCCAGCAACATTCGGTAGGTAGCTTACGGATGTTCCCAGTAAGATATTTGCTCCGCCCGCTCCGGCAACGTTGCGTGAAAAGAGGGCTCGGACAATACTTAGACTCCCGGTATTGAGAATCGCACCGCCCGTCTGCACAGCAGCGTTCCCAATGAAGTCGCTATCGAGGATAGTTTGATCGCCAGAGTTTATTATTGCGCCGCCGTCTTCGGCGACGTTGAATGTGAATAAGCTGCCATGAACTACAGACTTTCCTATACTGTGAATTGCGCCACCGAAGTCAGCTCGATTACCTTCGAACACACTGTCTGTCAGATCTAGCTCGCCGAGATTGCCCAGCGCTCCAGCAAAATGGCTAGAATTGAAACCAAAGGTGCATTTTCGGACAACCAATTCCGCACCAGCAGCGTTAACGATGGCGCCGGCGCCTATGTAAGCCGAGTTTTGATAGAATGTGCTGCGAATGACGCCTAATGCTCCGCTGTTGAAAATCGCGCCTCCTTTTGCGGCCGCATTATCTGAGAACACGCTGTCGCTTATCAATAGCGTGCCTTCGTTGTAAATGGCGCCGCCGTCGCCTTGCCACAAGTCGGGCGCCGCCTCTGGCCCGGACCTGCCGTCTTGAAGCTTCAAGCGCTCGATGGTCAGATTCCCGCTGGCTTCCACGTAAAAGACTCGGTATGCGCCTTCGCCACTGATGCTGAAGCCAGCGCCTTTGATGGTCATCTCAGTGGTGATGCTCGGCAGTTCCGCTGCGAGTACTACATCCGCCGACAGCATAATCACATCCGCTCCATTGCCTGGGGGACAGCTGCCGACCTCGTCATCCGTGTTCGCGGCTGTGATGGCATCGGCCAGGCTGCATTCTTCATCAACCGCGATATCCGCAGCGTAGGCGGGTATCGCAAACCAGAGGAAGCACCATATAACCAAGAGAAGCGAACAAAGTGTCTTAATGCTGGTTTGCTCCTACGGACAAGTCGTTCTCAGCGCACGCTGTGTCCTCGGTGGTTAGATTCTTTCCCCCAGCCGCTGAATATGCGCGATTGTCTCCGCGATGCCATCCGGAAGCGGCGTGTCATACACCGTGCCCAGCGCGTCGCGCAGCGCGCTATCGTCAAAGCCCTCGGGGTAGGGCAAGGGATTATCCGCCACCTCGATGCGCGCATCGGGCAAAATGTCGCCGGCGATATCGACGAAGTCATTCACCGTTGCCGGCGTCCCGCCCAGGTTGAATCCGAAAGCGCCGTCGAGCGGTTGCTGCGCCGCCAGGATGAATTGCCGCGCCACATCCGATGCCAGTTGGAATTGCATCGTGCCGCTGAAGGGGACGTGATAGGGCTGCCCTTTAGCCGCCGCCACCAGCGCTTTGGTCGGCTCGCTGGTCATGCCCTGATTGCGCCCGACGCCGTAAACTGTGTAGGGACGCAGGGTTGTGCTGGAGATGCCGTAGTCGTAATAGTAGACCGTGGCCGTATCCTCGGTGCAAGCTTTGTAGGCGCCATAGAGCGTGCGCGGATGCTGGGGCGCGTCGTTGGCCACGAGACCGGGCGGGAATTCCGACGGCGGTCCATAGACGCCGATGGACGAGGCGAAAGCGATGTGATTCACGCCATGTTCGCGCGCCGCTTCGAAGATATTGACCGTGCCGACGACATTGACCTGGGCGCCCAAGACCGGATCGGCGCGACAAAAGGGCACCTGCAGCGCCGCCAGGTGGATGACGCGCGTGATTTCGTGCTCGGCGAATACGCGTTTGACGGCGTCGGTATCGCGCAGATCGCCTTGCAAGAAAGTGATATCGGCTTGTTCTTCCGCGCTCAGCAGCCAATTGATGCGATGTCGATCGTCGCTTAGGTCGAAGTTGACCGCCTTCAATCCGGCTTGGCGCAAATGATAGAGCGACCAGGCGCCGATGCAGCCCATGCCGCCGGTAACGAGATAGGTATCCGCCATGATTAGGCCTCGACCATTCGATTAGCCAGCCTGCCCAAGCCTTCGACCTCGACGACATATTCATCGCCCGGCTGCATCCAGACCGACGGATCCATGCCCATGATCACGCCTTCGGGCGTGCCGGTGCTGATGATGTCGCCGGGATCGAGCGTCATGACTTTGCTGGCATAGGCGATCACTTCGGCCACGCTGAAGATCATATCGGCCGTGTTGCTGTTTTGCCGCAGCTCGCCATTGAACCAACCCTTGATCGTCAGATTTTGCGGATCGGCGATGTCGTCGGCGGTGACCACGTAGGGACCGATGGGCAGGAATTTGTCCAGGGTCTTGCCCAGCAGCCATTGACCGCTGCGCAGCTGCAGTTCGCGCTCGCTGAAATCGTTCATATTGCAATAGCCGAGCACATATTCGAGCGCTTCCGCTTCGGTGACGTTGCGCGCCGTCTTGCCCATGACCACGCCCAGTTCGGATTCGTAATCGACTTTGCCCCAATCGGCTTGCATGGGGATATCCTCGTTGGGCGCCGCCAGCGAATTATTGAATTTGCTGAAAAGTATTGGGAATTCGGGCGCTTCCCCTCCGGTTTCCTCGGCGTGCTTGCGATAGTTCAAGCCGACGCAGATGATCTTGCCCGGGTTGGGCACGACCGGCGCGCAGGTCAAATCGCTTTCGTCGAGATAGAGCGCAGCGTCAGTGGCCGCGTCTGCCAATTCCGCCAGAGCCGGCAGCGCAGCCAGCCCGGCGGCGTAGACTTCATCCGCGCTGGCGGGACAGTTGGCGCCCGTCGCGGCGACCGCCGCCGCCACATCCAGAATGCCGCGCTCGGTCTTGATGCCGATGCCGACGCCGTCTGCAGTTTGATATGTGGTAAGAATCATGTTCGTCCTTCTTTGCTATATGCGGTTAACGCGGCTATTGTAGCGTCAATGAAGGCGATGGGGCAATTGCCTTCCGGCCATCATGCGTCGGCATCGCCGCCGAGTCAAATGCCGGCTGTGCAATACAAGGTCAGACGCGCATGCTCGACGCCAGTGAGCAGCTGATCACGGAAGGCGCAAATGACGTCGACGACAATCTGATCGATTGGGCTTAGCGCGGGCGCAATGCTCTGCAGGCGCTGGGCGAGATCTTGGGCGTAGATGGCCGCAATCAGCAAGCTGCCCATGAGTGCTACGGCAATAAACACGATGACGGTGATTTTGGCGCGCGCTGTCATATTGTCTCCGTTTCAATTGTCACTTCGCCGCCGCGAAAGCAGGACGCTAATCCCCTGCCGCGGCGGCTTGCAGGCGCTCCATCTCCTCGTCGTACCAGCTCTTGCGCTCCTCATCGAATTTTAGCACGCGATAGTATTCGGCGTATTCCACGCCCACCATCTTGCCGCCATCGCGATTGCTCTGCATGACCCATTTCTTGACGCCATTTTCGAAGTCTTCGCCGGCGCCGATCTGCGAGACATGCGCGGCCAATGCCGCCATCTTCAATTCGATGACGCTGCTGATATCGTGGTAATGCGTCGGCGCCATCGTCAGATTCAAATACAGCTCGCCAACTTTGTGCGGCTCCAATCCCTCTGCCAGCAGCTCGGGAAAGATGGGACGGGTCTCCGCGCTGGGGAAGACCGCGTAGAGCGTCGCTTCACCGGCGGCGCGATGATCGGGATGATTGATGTAACTGTTACGCACCATCATCGTGCTCGGATCTTGCGCCAGCACGCGATAGGGCTTGGTCTCGCGGATGACGCGCGTGATATCGCGCCGCACATCCAACGTCGCTTGCAGCGTGCCGTCTGGATATCCCAGGAAGCGCACGTCGCTGACGCCGACCGCCGCCGCCGCCGCCAACTGCTCGTCGCGCCGGATGTCGATAATTTGCCGCCGCGTCAAGTCAGGGTCGTTGCTGCCGGAGCCGCCATCGGTGACGATGATGTAAGTCACGCTGGCGCCTTCGTCTTTGATCCAGCGCGCTACGCTGCCCGCCGCGCCGAATTCGATGTCATCGTGATGCGCTGCCGTCACCACGATGTGGTAGGGTTCGTCGCGCTGCGGAACTGGCTGAAGATTGTCGTAGTCTACTGTCATCGCTTGTCCGTTTCGGTGTGAGATGTTTGTTATGACGCGCTAACGGTCGGCATATCTTACCGCATAGGAAGAATAGCGGCGCCGGGCTATAATCCAGCCAGGCAAATCAATCGCAGCCGAACGGAGGCGGTGATGAATCAAAAGTCCGAAGTGAAGACAACGCGTTCGTCTGATCGACAGAGAGTGGCGGATTTGGATTTGGATTCGCTTTCAGAGGAGCAATTGCGGGCATTGTACGATGAGATTTTCGGCGAGCCCAGCGATGAAGAGATAGCCGCGGTGTTAAGAGAGGCGCAAGCGGAATTCGAAGCCGTGGGATACAGCCAGCCACCGGAAAACTCAGACGAGTTTGCGCAAGACGATGAACCATACCGCGAGCCGACCAGGCAGGAGATTCTGGCAGGCATCAAGGAAGGCTATTTGCAGGCGCTGGCCGGGCTGGGCAGGCCAATTCAAGAACTGCTGGACGAGTTGGAGGAATAGACACATTGTCGCAATCGCTCCTCATAATCTCGGAGCCTGACTTCGATCGCGATGTCAAGAGACTCAGAAAGAAGTACCGTCTCATATATAGAGACTTACAGGTAATGATAGAAGACTTTGAGCAACTCGGTATACATGGCGAACGGATCGTTGGTGTCGATAGGGAAGTCCGCAAGGTTCGGCTGACGAATCGTTCTGCGAAACGCGGGAAATCCGGCGGTTTCCGCGTTCTGTATATCGTGGAGAACGAAACCACTATAAGATTGATTCGAATCTACTCTAAAACTGAAGAATCTTCAATCAGCCGGGCAGAAATCACACGAACAATTGAATCCTTGCCATAGACATTCCGCAAAAGCGTTCGGTGCAATTGTGCGGCGAAAGCTACGCATTCTCAACTGCGGCTGACAAAGCTATCATTGCTGGATATTTTTCGGAAACGGTTGATATGCCCCGTCATCTACGCTTGCTTTGGTCGGTCGGCATCGGTCATCTAACCAACGACATCTTCGCCTCGATGGTGCCAGTTGTGTTGACCTTCCTGGCCGCGAGCATGCTGCCGATGAGCAATGCGCAGATTGGGCTTGCCGTCAGCTTGTCACAGCTGCTGGGCGCATTGACCCAACCCTTCTTCGGCATCATGGCCGATCGCAGCGGCGGACGCTGGATCGGTTCGCTCGGTCTGGTCTTCCACGTTGGCATGTTCACGCTGGCTATCACGCTGGCGATGGTGACGCGGCAATACTGGCTGATGTTCTTCCCGCTGGTGCTGGCGCCCATTGGCAGCGGCGCCTTGCATCCGGTCGGCGCGCTGCACGCGGCGGAATCGGCGCCGAGCCGCTCGGCGTTCAACATGGCCTGGTTCTTCTTAATGGGGCAGACCGGGCTGGCGCTGGGGCCGGCCATCGCCGGCATTTTGCTCGATCAGGCCAATCCCGATTTGCTGGGTACGCTGGGTCAAACCGTCGGCGCGCATTACTTCGGCATCCAGAACAACTTGTCACCCATCATCATACTCTGGGTGGCCGCCATCCCCGGCTTCCTGCTGATGGCGACGCATATCCCCAAGCATCATGAACATCATCTGCAGCGGGCAAAGCGTCAGGAAGATCCGGCCAATGGCAAAGGCGATCATTTTCCGATGTTGGCCTTCATCATCTTGGGCGCTGTTGTGATTCTACGCGGATTCGGGCAGCAAGGATCGGTGGCGTTCGTGCCTCTGCTCTTCGAACAGAAAGGCTGGGATCCCGCCGCCTACGGCACCATCACCAGTTCTTACTGGATTGCGTCCGCTTTTTCCGGCCTCTTGTTTGGGCGGATGGCGGATCGATTCGATCGGCGCAAAGTGATGATGTTCAGCATGATCTTCTCGGCGCCGGCTTTCTATTTCTTGCCCGCATTTGACGGAGCGCTCGCCTATGGTTTGGCGATCGCGGCTGGCGGATTCTCCGGCGGCGCGCACAGTCTGATCGTGGTGATGGCGCAAGACTTGATCCCGATGCGCAAGGGTTTCGCCTCCGGCGCTATCCTCGGTTTCATCTTTGGCACCGGCGCCATCGGCACGCTGGTCATCGGCGCGGTATCCGACCAAATCGGCTTGTCCAACACTTTCCACGTTGTCGCCGTCATGCTCGCCGTTGCGGGCGTATTGAGCATGATGCTGCCCCGCCAATCCAAGCGCGCTTGAAATACGGGTGTAGTTCCCATGCCCAAACTGGTCTATGTCTCGCTGATGCGCCTGCCCACGGAACGTGCGCACGGCTTGCAGATCATGCAGAATTGCGAAGCCTTCGCCGAGGCCGGCTGTGAGGTGACGCTATGGGTGGCGCGGCGCTGGAATACGCGCGACATGCGGCGCGTTCAAGATCCCTACGCCTATTACGGCGTCGCCCGCAATTTCGCGATTCGCCGCGTTCCCTGTCTCGATATTTTCCCCATCTTTCGGCCTGATAGCGCCGGAGCGCGACTGGCTTTCTATCTGCTGCAGATCACCTATGCCACGGTCATGCTGCTATGTTTGCCATTTGTCCGCGCCGACATCTATTACAGCCGCGATGAATTGCTCCTCGCGCTGATGAGTTGGCTGAAGGGCAAAGACAAGGTCGCTTACGAAGCGCATCTATTCCCGTCCTCGGACCGCGCCGGCGCTCTGCAGGCCCGCGTTTGCCGCCGAGCCGGCAGCATCATCGCTATCACCTCGCAGCTGCGCGCTGATCTCGTCGAGCTGCGGGGCGCCGATCCCGCCCGCGTCATAGTGGCTCACGACGGCGTCAAGCGAGCGCGCTTCGAAAATCTGCCGGATCGCCCGGCCGCCCGCCGGCGTGTTGGCTGGGACGAGGGCGCGCTCATGGTCGGATACCTCGGCAGCCTGCGTATGATCGGCCTGGACAAGGGCGTCGGTATGCTGTTGCAAGCTGTTGCGAAAACGCCGGAGTGTCATTTGGCGCTGGTTGGCGCGGATGTTGCGGATGCGGATCAGCTTCGGGAGGCGTGGGTCAGCTTTGGGCGGGATGCCTCAGAGTTTCACTCGGTTGGACGGACGCCGCCGGGCGAGGCGCCGATGTTCCTGAGCGCTCTGGATATCTGCGCCATGCCGCATCCGGCGACGCGGCAGTTCGCGCGATATACATCGCCGTTGAAACTCTTTGAATATATGGCTGCTGGCCGCGCCATTGTCGCTTCCGACCTGCCGGGCTGGTCTGATGTCGTGGTCGACGAAGCGTCGGCGCTGCTCTGCCCGCCTGATGATATAGCGGCGTGGACAGCGGCGATTGCGCGCCTGCGCGATGATCCAGAGCTGCGCGCTCGGTTGGGCGAAACCGCGCGTGAAAAGGCACTGTCAGAATTCACCTGGTCAGCCCGCGCCGACAAAATCCTGGCGCACATCGCATCAACTTGAGCCCGGCCTAAGAATCCTTCTTGAGCTGCTTCAATGCCGATTCCGCCGTGTAACGATCGACATCGGCGTCGCGCATCAGTCGCTGCAACGCTTCGTCGTAGCGGTCTTGCCCCAGAAGCGCCTCCAGCTCCGCGATGTCCGCGCGCGAATCCAGCTGCAACTGGTTGCGTTTGCGTTTCTCTTCCACCTGCATGAACTTGTACACGCCGTATAGAAAGAGCGTTGTCATCAGCGCGAGATTGATGACGATCAAAAGCACCAGGTACACGCGGGTTCCTTTCGCGACAGTGGTTTTGTTTTAGCGCGCATCGCCTGGGCCCAGCTGTCGCTGCAGATGCGATTCGATGCTATCGGCCACCTGCAGCCAATGGTCGGTATCCAGCAGCGCAACATCCTCATCCATCCAGAATTGATAGGCAATATCACGCGCTTGAGGGCTTTCGGGGTTTTCGCGCACGATCTGCCACTGATGCATACGCCGCCCATAATAATGCTCGACCAACTCGGCCATGATGGCGTTGACCGTCGCGCTGACCAGGAAACCGATGCGCGGCGGCAGCGGTCCTTGCTGCAGCGCATGCGCCAGATCGGCCAGCGCTTTCATGAAATTGGCCGCTCCCGGATACTCGAAGTCGCGCAGCGCTTCCGGCGGCAGGCGTGACGGGGCGGCGCCCGTATTGACCATCTGCATCAGGATCTGCCGCGCGAAGCCGCCATCGGGATAGTAATGCTCGAAGGCCGGCAGGAATGCATTCGTCCGCTCGATGACCACCGCCAGCGCCAAGTAGAACTCCATGCTCATGAACAGCGACTTGAGCAGGAATTGGCAGCGCTCCGGATCGCGCGCTTCTGCCGCTTGGCGCAACTGTTCGAGATTCGCGAGTGGTGTCATAACGAGCGTGCGACTTATTCAATGTGCGATACGCCCTGCTATGATACAGGCATAGGGACAGTTGAAAAGGGGCCTCGGATGATGCGCAAGTCGGTCGCCGTCCGGTGGAGGTTCCGTAGATCACGTACTAATGCTTTCATTCCTGCTATAATTGACCTAGCGCAGAACTAGATTTCCGAGGATATGCAAATGGCTATAGCAAATCCCGACCTGCAGGTCGATAGCATTGCGGATTATCTGGGCGATGAAGCCGATTTTCTCTTGAACCATCGCTGTTTCACTATTCCTAAAGCCGATTTGGCGCTGCCGGGTCCGGATTTCGCCGAGCGCGTCTGGCTCAATAGCGACCGCAATCCACAAGTCATCCGCAGCTTGCAGCAAATCTACGACAATGGCCGCCTGGCGGGCACGGGTTATGTGTCTATTCTGCCCGTCGATCAAGGCATCGAGCATTCGGCCGGCGCTTCCTTCGCGCCTAACCCGGCCTATTTCGACCCGGCGCGGATCATCGAGCTGGCGATTGAAGGCGGCTGCAACGCGGTGGCATCAACTTTTGGCGTGCTGGGCATGACCGCGCGCCGCTACGCGCATCGCGTCCCTTTCATCGTCAAGATCAATCATAACGAACTGGTGACCTATCCCAATACTTACGAGCAGATCATGTTCGGCACGGTCAGACAGGCTTGGGATATGGGCGCGGTCGCGGTGGGCGCTACCGTGTACTTCGGCTCGGATGACGCCAGCCGCCAGATGATCGAGGTCGCGGAAGCCTTTGCTTACGCGCACGAGTTGGGCATGGCCACCATCCTTTGGTGTTACATGCGCAATTCGGCCTTCAGCGTCAACGGCGTCAATCACGAGACCAGCGCCGATCTCACCGGCCAGGCCAATCACCTTGGCGTGACGCTGGGCGCCGATATTGTCAAACAGAAGCTGCCCACGCATACTGGCGGTTACCAGGCGCTCAACAGCGGCGATTCATCTTACGGCAAGCTTGACGACCGCATTTACTCCGAACTCAGCAGCGATCATCCGATTGACCTGACCCGCTACCAGGTGGCCAACGGTTATATGGGCAAGGTCGGCTTGATCAACTCCGGCGGCGCCAGCGGCGCCAACGACTTCGCCGATGCGGTCAAAACGGCGGTCATCAACAAACGCGCGGGTGGCATGGGCTTGATCAGCGGGCGCAAGGCTTTCCAGCGTCCGCTGGCCGATGGCGCTCGCCTGCTGCATGCGATACAGGATGTGTATTTGAACGAGGATGTGACGGTGGCTTGAGGCTGTGCCGCTAACTCCGTGGCGCTGAGCGGCGGCAAATCGCTACTCACAGGTTGTGTCGTCTGAAAAATACCTGATGATAACCGTGTCATTCGCGATGTGCAGCGTGTCGCAGGGTTTGAATGCCAGTCGATCCATCAGATCGTCAATGCGCGACTGTATCGCGCGGGTCATTTGTGGGGTGCGGTAGACCAGCCAGATCGGGTTTGCTGAATCATCAGGCAGAATCGCGCCGTCGGTCACCTCTTGGAATCTGATAATCTCGATTCCATGCTGCTTAATGTAGTATTCCTCTTGCGTTTGCTCAAAATTAGACCAACGTCTATTCTTGCCCCACTTGAGCATTTGCCTGTAATCCCAGTCTGCGAAATAGATTATGTAGCTTGGCGGCGGCTGGGTTTGCCGGGCGATCCGCGAGATGACGTGGATCGGCGGCGCATCAACAATGTTGTATCTGTTCCCCAGCAAATCGCGCCAGTCTCCTGATCGTTGCCACTTCAGGCCCAGAGCGCAGCAAACGAGAGCAAAAACCAATAGCCATATGACACGCCGCCGCCAAGCGAAAACGCCAGCGGCCAAGCAGGAGAGCGTTATGGACAGAGCTGCCAAATTATAACGCATGGTTTGATAGACAATGACTGTGCCGAATTGCGCCGTTGTCGCCAAAGCCAGCAAACACGAGCCGCATATCGCCAACCACATGAGTCGCCATTTGTCACGGTGACGGAGCACGCGCGCAAACCCCGCCAGTGGAACGACAAGCAAAAGTGGCTGTGCGTTTGTCGCAATGTTGAACCAGTACCACAGGCCGCCTATTGCGTCGAGTTGTAGCTCTGGGCTAGCGTCACGGGCCGCTACCGCCTTCTGTAACAACGCATCTGTCGACGAAATGGCATAAGGGGAAAATATCGATAATGCAAGCAGCGCCGCCGCGGTTGTAAAGAGCCAGCGCCGGTTCTTAGGAGCGAAAACTATGTGAAAACCAGCCAGCGCGGCAAGGTAAATCAAGTTGAAGAAGTGCAGATTGCAAAAGAAAAATACGGCGAAGGTAAGCGCAAGATAATCGGTAATCTTCGGGCGCGTTAGGCGGAACAGAATGCGCAGATACAGCCAAAGCGCGACGCAGGATGTCAATACGACCAGTGGATACATGCGGGCATGAATGACATACCAGTTAAAGTAGGCATTGCCGGCGAGCAGCACTGCCGCGACGAAACCGACTCCGGGAGAGATAAAGTCGACGGCTAGACGCCACATGAAGGCCAGAGCCAAAAGGGAGGCATAAACGCTCAGTAGACGCGCCATTGGGATGTCTCGAGGTACGAAGATTCCCCAATAGTTGAGGACAATGAAATAGGCTGGCGTGTTATCCGGGCTGTGGATCTGGAGTGATTGGATGACGTCCTGCACTGTATAAGTGTCGCCACTGAGCCAACCCGCATCGAGCAGGGACGTATACTCATCTATGGTGGGCGGAAATCGATCGATGAAAGGGAATGCGGCCGCTGCCACGATCAGGATAATCAGCGCGGCGGCAATCCAGTGACCAATGAGTTTTGGCAGGCCGTCTTTCAGAATCTCGATGCAATCGGCGGTGTATGGTATGCGATTCATGCGCGCTCCGCAGCAAAGTCGCACGACAATCCACCTTGCCAATACGAGTGTTTTGCTGGACGTGAAGGCACTTGCGTCTTAGAGTCTTGGGAGTTGCCGGGACAGGAATCGCGTCGAAACTTTGCGGGTCCCGGGAACCTTACAACAAGTCGGTCGAATGCGACCTGTTCGCCAGTCTAGCTCATAACGAGCGAAGCGGCAATTTTTATTCTATTGCTTTCCACCCGGCGCGGCTCGCGCGAAGCCCGCGGGTAATCGCCGCAAAGGGCCGCAATGCCAGGGGGGGCTCAGCGAGACGCCCCTACAGTGTCTCCTTATTTTGCATTGATTTGTTGTTGCTACACCCTCGTTAGATAAGCCTCCTTGCTCATTCAAGGAGCGAGTTTGATACTTTGTGTGAGCGCGGCGGACCTATTCGCTGCCGCCGAGCGGCTGTGATCTCGGTGGTCAGTTCTTAGATTTTGCTCCCACAATCTGCAGCGCTGCGGCGATGAGATCGCGGTCTGCCTTGAATTCAGCGGCAAGTTGGCTCGCGGGGTCAGTCGCTAGCGGGATTTCATGTTTTTGCCCGCTCACGAATACTTCGATTCGCGGCGGCGGATCCGCGCTGTTGAATCGCCACAAGTTGCCGTCGATCACCTTGTTGATCACAACTTTGTCCAGAAAGTGGCCGCTGCCCGGCTGATAATCAGCCACGGCAGCCAGACGGTAGTCCGGATCGGCAATGGGCTGGTCGATCAGGGTAAACGCGTTGCCATCCGGATGCGGGTCGCGCCAAATGTCATAGCGGCTGTCGCCCAGTGGTTCGACGGTATAGTTGAAGAAACGGCTCTTTGCCGTCGTGGTTGCGCCGGCGCGGATGGGCAACACGGCATAAATCGGCAGACCAACATCCACCATAAGTTTTTCGCCGTCAGTAAAGACGACGATGGCCGTGTGACAGCCGATCTGATTCCCCATGTTGTTGATGGTCAGATAGCCTTCGTAGCCCAGACTCAGCAGCAAACTGAAAAAAGCGTAGTTGCTTTCGAAGCAGGTGCCGCCCGTGCCATGATTCAGCGCGTACTCCCAAAATGCCGCGCCCAGAACCGCGCAGTCTTCGTCCCGGCGATGCCGCGCGCGACGCGACAGGCGCGAGAAGCTCTCCCAAGGCACCAGCCGCGTGTACCGATCAATCAGCCGTTTCAGGGTCGCGCGATCGGCCTTTGGCGAATCTGGCAGCCCCAGATAACGCAGTATCCGTTGCGTTAGCGCGAGCGTCAGTGGCTCTGTTTGTCCCATGTGCCCTGGCTGCCTCGGTTATGTTTCCTGGACGCAATCCTGTAGCGGCGCGATTCTAAATATGTGACCGGATCAATTCGCTCGCGTCAGCAAAGCAGACGTTGGCGACCCCGCCACGCTGGCATACAATTCTAATCCCTACGATGGCACAACATCGGGGCATCTAGCCATGCGCTACGCCGAAGTCGCGCTGCAGGCGCCGGTCAATCGAACCTTCACCTATCATATCCCGCCAGAGCTGGAAGACAAACTGGCGGCTGGATCATTGGCGCGCGTTGAATTCCGCGTGGCGATGGAACCGGGCGTGATCGTTGCCTTCAAGGACGAAAGCGCCATCCCCAAGACCAAGCCGATCATCGAATTGCTCGATCCGCAGCCCGTACTGTCCGCCGAAGCGCTGGAGCTGGCGCGCTGGCTGAGCGAAACTACGCTTTCGCCCATCGGCGCCTGCATTTGGTTGATGCTGCCGCCGGGCTTCACCGGCCGCTCCGATCGGCTGTTTCATTTCCTCGCCGATAGATTCGCGGACGATCAACCGCAGCAATTGACTTTGCCGGGCGCTGCTGTCACCCCAGATATGCCTTTGGATCGGGAGCTGTTGGCATATCTCCACAAACGCGGACCTAAACGGCTGGGCCAGATTAAGGCGGCTTTTCCCAATCTGCAAGTCGAGCGGGAATTGAACCGATTGCACACGCTGAGCATGGTCGGCAGCGAATCCGTCCTGGCGCCGCCGGTCGCAAAAAAGAAGACGACGAAGCGCATCTATCCCCGGTACGCCGCCGACAGGATCGATGACATCGTTGGGACGCTGGGGCGAAGCACCAAGCATGCCGACTTGCTCGAGCTGATTGCCGGCAGCGACGACGATGCGCTCGGCGTGGAAGACGCGCTGTCTCTGGTCGGCGCCAAGAACCGGGCGCCATTGCGCAGGCTGATCGACGAGGGTCTGGTTTTCGTCGAGCGCACCGAACGCGGTCAGCAAGATCTGGTTTTTCTGGAAGCGACGTCGGCTGAAGTGGCGAAGCTGCTGGAGACCTGGCGAGGCACTGCGGTGTATGCTGCGCTGCTGCGGGAAATCTCCGACGCGGATCCCAGCCTTACGCTTGCGGAGCTGCGGGAAACATCGGGCGCCAGCGTCAACCAGATCAAGAAGCTGGAGCGAGCCGGTCTGGTCGCGATTCGAGAGGAACAAGTCTGGCGCGATTCGCTGCGCGACTTCGATTTTGTTCCGGATAGCCCACCCAAACTCACGCCCGATCAGCAAGCCGTCTGGGACGTTATCAAACGCGCGTTGTTAATGGACGAAGGTGAAGACGACGCGCGCGCGCGTTTTCTCTTGCACGGCGTGACCGGAAGCGGCAAAACCGAGATCTATCTGCGCGCCATCGGTGAAACGTTACGGCAGGGGAGGCAAGCGATATTTCTGGTGCCGGAGATCGCTTTGACGCCGCAGACGATCCGCCGCGTATCAGAGCGCTTTCCGCGTCAGGTCGCGATCGTGCACGGCAGCCTGCCCGTCGGCGAGCGCTACGATACCTGGCAGCGCGCGCGTCAAGGCCAGATCAAGGTGGTGGTCGGCACGCGATCGGCGCTGTTCACTCCTCTGCCCGATGTTGGACTGGTCATCCTCGACGAGGAGCATGATGGCAGCTACAAGCAGGTGGCCTGGATGAACCAGCCGCAGTATCACGCCCGCGACGCGGCTTCATACCTCATGGGTCTGCACGGAGGCGCGCTCATTCTCGGCAGCGCCACACCCGATTTGCGGACCTGGTATCGCGCCCGGAAAGGCGAATACACTTACCTGCGCCTGCCCAATCGCATCATGGGGCATCGACAGCGCATTCACCAGCAGGCGCAGCGCGCGCGCGTCGAATCCCGCTATCAGCCCGATCTCGCCGATGCCCTGCATATTGGGCTGCCGCCGGTCTCGGTCGTGGATATGCGGCGGGAGTTACGAGCGGGCAACACGCATATGTTCAGCCGCGAATTGCAGACGAGCTTGTCCGATGCGCTGGAGCGCGGCGAGCAGACGATGCTGCTGCTTAACCGGCGCGGACAAGCGACTTATGTATTTTGTAGAGATTGCGGTTTCGTGCAAACCTGCGCTCGCTGTGATACACCGATGACCTGGCATCGGATTGATCAGTCGCTGCGCTGCCATCATTGCGGCTATCGACAGTCTCAGCCGGTTCAATGCCCGGAATGCAGTTCGAAGCGCATTCGTTATTTTGGCGCCGGCACTCAGCAGGTTGACGAAGCTGTCGGCCAGCTCTTTCCCGCCGCCCGCACCTTGCGCTGGGATGTCGATAGCGCCAGCAAACCACAAAGGCACTACGAGATACTGCAGCGCTTCATCGAGGGTAAGGCGGACGTGCTCATCGGCACACAGATGATCGCCAAAGGTCTGGATCTGCCGCTGGTTACGCTGGTTGGCGTGGTGAGCGCCGATCCCGGTCTGGCGCTGCCGGACTTCCGCGCCGGCGAACGCATCTTCCAACTCTTGACGCAAGTGGCGGGACGCGCGGGGCGGGGCGTGCTTGGCGGCAAGGTCGTGTTGCAGACCTATCAACCCGAGCACTACGTCATTCAGGCGGCGGCTAACCATGATTATGAAGCCTTTGTCGAGCACGAATTGGCGTTTCGCCGCGAGTTGGGCTATCCACCTTTTCGTCGCCTGGCGCGGATCGTGTTCTACCATACTGATCCGCGCAAAGCTCAAGCGCAAGCGGAAGCCGCCGCCGAGCAATTGCGTGTGATACTGGAAGCGCAAGATCGCTCCGCAACCAGCTTGATCGGACCCGCGCCTTGTTTTTTCAGCCGGATCGATCGTCGCTATCGCTGGCACGTGTTGCTGCGTGGACCGGACCCGCGCGCCATTATTGATGCGCTCACAATCGAACCGGGCTGGCAGATTGATCTCGATCCGATTGATCTGCTGTAGCGCCCCATCGTTGTCACAACTTTACAAAGTAGCTACAATGCAAGCGGGGAGGCGCTGTGATGTGGATATTGCAGATCATTGTGGCATCATTCTGGTGGTATATTGCGATGCATTTGCTATACCGCGAGGCGACGGTTTGGCGCACGGTGGAGCGTTTTGATTGGTTCCGCGAGAGATTCTACAGTAACGCCACCGGTCGCTGGGAACGATTTTGCCGCGACGCCGGTATCGTCTGCGCGGCCGTTGCTGGCGTGCTGTTTGTGACGCTGCCCTACGGCATGGGCGCCTTTGGGCTCATCGTCGCGCTGCCACCGATGTTGCTATTGTTATGAGTATGGTACGCCTCAATATGGTTTACCGAAGTATGCGTAAACCTCACTAACCTTGGCAGATGAGGATGTTACGTTGCGAAAGCTCTTGAGCATGTTATTTGGCTTGAGCATCGGCGCCGCGCTCGGCGCCATTCTGGTCAGCTTCTTTTCTCCCTTCACTTCTGCGGAACTGCGCGACAATTGGGAATCACACTATCGGCGCGCGCTGACTGCCGGGCGCAAAGCCAGCGCAGAACGCCGTACCGAGCTGGAAAAAGAACTCCGCGACCTGCGTGACAATTGACAGGTGACGGGACGAGTCGACGTATTTTGGAGCGCAGCGATGTCGTTTGCCCGTCTTGATTCAAATCGCTCCAATCGGCTGACCGAGGAGCGGCTGCCGTTGGTTGACCTCTTGTCACGATTTCGACGCTCGGTCTTCAAAATATCGGCAAGCGCCCAGTGGGAGTCTCTAATCGCAGAAAGGTCGATTTCCGTGCATAACCAAACCTTTTGCAATATCTTATGGTATGCTGATACTAGATTTGTACACAATTCGTAATGAAATTATGGTTATTTTGGAAACTCCAAAAGTGAAAGACTCTGCCGCCACAGGCGTCTGGGTGCTGTTTGCCACCATCGCAGCGGCCAGTATGGCTTTCGTCGCCAGCTCGTCTCTCAATGTCGCGCTGCCTTCGATTCAGGTAGAGCTTGGGGCGCGAGGCGCGGATCTCATCTGGATTCCCAACGCCTATGTCATGGTACAAGCATCGCTGATCGTGGTGACGGGATCGCTGGGCGATCACTACGGGCGCAAGCGCGTTTGCTTGATAGGCATTCTGCTGTTCGGCTTGGCGTCCGTGATCTGCGGCTTTGCGACCACAACGAATATCATAATCGCCGGTCGCCTGGCACAGGGCATCGGCAGTTCGATGATCGTTCCCAACAGCCTGGCCATCGTCTCCGCCTTTTACAGTCGGAAGGGTCAGGGATGGGCAATTGGTCTTTGGTCGGGATTTACGGTATTGATGGCCGGCCTGGCGCCGTTTTTTGCCGGCGTGGTCACCGATCTCGGCATGTGGCGGCTGGTATTCTTGATTCATATCCCCTTGGGAATCTTCGCCGCCATTGTCTTGATTCGATCTGTCCCTGAAAGCTATGACAGAGACATGCCCAGGCGCATGAGCATTGTGGGCGCGCTGCTGATTATTGTTGGCCTGGCCGGGGTTACTTACGGTTTCATCGAGAGTTCGACCTATGGCTTCGGCAGCCCGAGAATAATTGGATCGATTGTCGTTGGATCTGTTGCTCTGATCGTGTTTCTGCGCGACGAACGGGAAAGCAAGCACGCTATATTGCCGCTTCGGTTGTTCAAGTCGCGTACTTTCAGCGCGGCCAACTGGATCACCCTGGTTTTTCACGGCGTGATACAACCGGCTCTGCTATATCTGCCGCTTAATCTCATTCAAGTACAAGGCTATAGCGCCACCTTCACCGGACTTTCGATTATCCCACTGATACTGGTCGCGACCTTGGGTTCAACGAAGGTTGGACCGCTGCTGGATCGGCGTGGACCAAGGCTGCCGATGGCGCTCGGACTAGTCATCGTCGCCTTGGGATTCTTATTCTTTGGCAATGTTGGTGTTACGGGCGGCGAATCGGAATACTTGAGCACATTTTTCTTACCGGTCGTCCTGTTTGGATTCGGATTCGGATTGTCATTCGCGCCTTTGACGATGGCGGCGATGGCATCGGCGCCGGAAGCCAATGCCGGGATCGCTTCCGGTGTCAACAACACCATGACACGCGTTGGGCAAGTTCTGGTTGTCGGCGTTTTGGGCGGGCTCGCGATTAGCTGGTTTGGTCAACTGCTGATGAACGATTCCTACATTCGCTCGCTGCCCGAGGATGCGCAGACACACCTGGCCGCGGACGCCGGCGACCTGGTTGAGACATCAATCCCGGATTGGCTGTCGTCTGAAGAGCAGGAGAACATTAATCAAGTGATCCGCGAATCCTTCGCCGCTACCTTCAACATCTTGATGTGGATCGGCGCCGCCGGCTGCGCCGTTAGCGCCGTGGCCGCTTATTTCGTCATTGATGATCGGGAGTTGAAGTTGCGCCACGGAGAGGATATCCATGACGAGAGCGACATCCCGCCCGATTGCGCAGCGTCGGATGAAGCCATCTCGCTAGAGTCGTTATAGGCCGCCTCGTGTGTTCTCTCGTGAAGGCTAATCCGGGATTCACGACTTCGCGCTGATTCCCGGTCTTTTGACTGCGGACGACTCGCCGAATCTCCCTACTGGGCTTGTCCGCTAGTGGGTCGTGCGAATGCTCTTGTTCTACCCCTCCCCCCAACCCCCTCCCCGAAGCATCGGAGAGGGGGAGCGCGATCACAGAATTTTACATTCCAAGTCCAGCAGCGCAAGATTCCGCGGATTCTATTCAATCTGCATGGTAAAGTCACCCTTCCCCATTGCAATGGGATACATCCCCCGTGAGGCGGGGGACCGAGGGGGCACTGGCCGGGGATGGTGTAGAAAAACACATCCGCTCCTCAGCCAGCGAGCTAGGGAAGGGGAGCTATATTGCGCGGAATTGGCGTTGAATCCGTAATTTTCACGCTGAACGAGTTTGTTTGTTTCGTCTATTGGTTCAAGGCGCGCGCCGGCCTCGCGAGCCCTGACAGATTTACGGCCGCGGCTGCGTATAGGAGCGCAAGGTTCACTATTCGGTGAGGGCGGGGTAGACTTGGCGCCTGCCACAGAACGGCGGGTTGATCGTGTCGCGTTCGGCGTAGGTCAAACCTGATCGACCTTTTCGCCGTATTCATAATTATTGGGTCACGCAGCATCAAACGACTACCATGCAAACAGTGATTGATCGAACCAAGACAGACGTCAAAGCGCTCGCCGGACTGAGCAGCGCCGAGGCGCGCGAGCGCGTTCAACGGGGCGAGAGCAACGACTTCGAGGCGCGGGTCGGGCGCAGCTATTGGGATATCTTCCGCGAGAATGTGCTGAATCTGTTCAACATTGTGCTCGGCGGCATGCTCGTGGTGGTCATCGCGATGGGCGACTACGCTACCGCGTTCTTCGCCGGTTTCAGCGTGGTATCCAACACCTTCTTCGGCATGATCCAGGAGTTCAATGCCAAGCGGCAGCTGGATCGTCTGGCGGCGCTGGCCGAGCAGAGCGTGCCCTGCCTGCGCGATGGCGATTGGATCGACGTGCCGATGCGGGCTGTGGTCAAAGACGAGATCATCCGCATTGAGCCGGGCGATCGGTTGGTGGTCGATGGCGAGATCGTGCGCAGTGATTCGCTGGAGATGGACGAATCGCATTTGACGGGCGAATCGGACGCGGTCGGCAAGGCGCCAGAGGACGAGGTCTTCTCCGGCTCCTTTTGCACCGCCGGCACCGGCGTCATGCGCGCGACGCAGGTCGGCGCTCACAGCTATATCAACCGCCTGTCCACCATCGCCAAACAATACAAAATCGTCAAAACCCCGACCCAGGTCAAGATTGATATCATCGTCGAAATCACCGTCTTGATCATGCTGGTATTCGTGCCGATGATTTTCATCACCGGCTTCTTGCTCGAAAGCGCGTTGCTGGAAATGGTGCGCAACGCCGTGGTCTTCACCACGAGTTTGGTGCCGCAGGGACTGGTGCTGGTGGCGATTCTGTCTTTGACCATCGGCGCCGTCAAGATCAGCCGCCAGCAGACCCTGGTGCAGCGAGTCAACGCGGTGGAGTCGCTGGCCAACGCTACCGTGCTCTGCTTCGACAAAACCGGCACGCTGACGCAGAACAAGCTCGCCGTGCACGAAATCTTCCCCATCGGCGATCAGGATACACGGGCAATCCAGCGCGATCTTCAGGTGTATCTGGAGAATCTCGCGCATCTCAACAACACTGCCCAGGCGATCCAGCGCCATCTCGATGACGGAATCCAGGCGGCGGACGTTCCACAAAAGATAATGGAAATCCCTTTTTCTTCGGGGCGCAAATGGGGCGCGGTTCAATTTGAAGACAAGACGCTGCTGCTGGGCGCGCCGGAGCGCCTGCTGCCGGGCGGCGATCCCCATTTTGATCATGCCCAGGCGCTGGCGCGAGCTGGCATGCGCGTTCTGGCTTTCGCGCAGACGCAGGGCCAGCCCGCTTTCGACGCTATCGATATTTCCCGCGCCGTGCAGCCGCTGGCGCTGATCGTCATGAGCGATCAGATACGCCATGATATCCAGGAGACCTTGCAAGCATTTCGCGACGAAGGCTTGACGCTGAAGGTCATCTCCGGCGATAACCTGGAAACCGTGCGCGCCATCGCCAGCGGCGCCGGCATGGATATTGGCCGCGCCTATTCCGGCGGCGAGCTGGATGCGCTGGCTGATTCCGAATTCGCCCAGGCCGTCTCGGAATCTAACGCCTTTGCGCGCATCGAGCCGCATACCAAGCAGCGGATTGTGGAAGCGCTGCGGGCGAACGGCGAATATGTCGCCATGGTCGGCGATGGCGTCAACGATGTGCCCGCGCTCAAGGCGGCCAACCTGGCCATCGTCATGAACGACGGCACCCAAATCAGCAAGGATGTCGCCGATATCGTGCTGCTGAACAATGCCATGTCGACGCTGCCGCGCGCCTTCCGCGAAGGCAAGGAGACGACGCAGACCATCTTCGGCAGCATGAAGATGTTCCTGGTGCGCAATTTCTTCAATATCGCCTTCTTCATATTCATCGCCTTCATGGCCCTGCCTTTTCCCATCACGCCGGTGCAGATCAGCTGGGCGACCTTCGGCACGGTCAATCTGCCGGCGACGCTGATCGCCTTCGGCTGGCTGCGTCCGCAATTCATGTCGCGCTTCCGCCGCGATGTGATGGATTACATTTTCACCATGGGTTTCATCGGCGGCGTGATGCTGACATTGCTCTATCTGATTACCTGGTTCGGCAGCGGCGGCGACCTGATTATGACCCGCTCGTCGGTGACGATCATGGTGGCGCTCTATGGGATGCTGATCACCTGGTGGATCCAGGGCATCAACCTCTTTCAGCCGCGCTCGTTCTTGCAGCACTGGCGCATCTTGCTACTGAGCAGCCTGCTCACGGCCTTCACCATCCTGCTGATGTACGCCTTCCCCGCGCTGTTTGAATTCGCGCCGCCGGTCTGGGATGGGGGCGATGGTTCGCTGCTGATTGTGGCGATTCCGGCGGTCTTCCTGTTGACGATGGCGTTGCTGGCGCATGGGATGAAATACCGCTACCTGTTGAATCGCTTCTGGGATTTGCTGAGTCCGGACCGGGCGGATTGATCAGAGATACGCGGAGTCACTATGAGGCAATTTAGCCAAAACGTGAACTACGACGCAGTGCGAGCCGGCTAGATTTCTCACTCTGTGCTTTTGCTGACATTTCCAAATATCTCGTATGCAACGGCAACTGTCTGTTTGGCTACTGTCTCGTATGATGGCTCAACTACTGCGGGGGAATATCTGTGAAGCGTGAGTAGGTCGTGTAGTGCCTCTACCTGTGTATACGGCATCGTCAATTTGTAGATACCTTCGGTTTCTACAAGAATAGCCAGCTTTTTGTCAAACGATGGCCAGTCCTCGCCTTGCTGCACATCTTGTTCCTCGAAATCGGTGTCGCACAAAAACACGCCTTTCTGCATCCTAAGCGGAAGTATCTCCGTAAACGGATGCTCCAGCAGTTTAACCGAAGTGTAATCCCCTAGGTCTTGGGCATGCACCGCCCATACAGCAATTTCGTCAGGCAGAAGTTCGTAGCATTCCTGCACTTTGTAAGCAAGTTCTGTGACTTTTGCAACAACGTCTTCTTCTTCCACAAGACAGTGTGCACATTGTCTGAAGTATTCGGCAAGTTGGTCAGTACCCATTCCGATTGCTTTGTATAGATTTTTAGTATCTGCAGCAAAGTAGGCTGCAACTAAGGGGCTATGCGTGAAATCCAGCAACCGCGTGGGTACACCTGAATGCTGCGCGATCGCAAATACCACGTGCGAAAAGTCATAGCTAGCTCCGGCTGAGAGTTGCCTTACTGTTGGCCTAAAGGCGTCGGAGTAATAGCCTAACGAATTGTTAGGGATCGGCAGATTCGCAAGATTGGCGTTGCTGATGAAGAGTCTGATCAGTGCAAGTTCAAGTCCAGGATTTGTCCCCCTTCGCCAGGTGCGAAATAGACTTGGCATCAATTGCCAGCGCGCGTCATTCTGACCGCGGAAAATCCAGTTTTGCCTTGACCATCTGGAATGAGTCAAATCGAGATTGTCCAATAACTCACGCGCGGTTGCGCACCGAATCGTGACTTTCTCAAGAGAGTCATGCGTATTACTTGCAGATTCGCTAGACATTCCATTTCCGTCCTGAAAATCTAGATAAATATGTTCCTTCGGCACAGTTGCATTGTCAGAACTCTTTGGCCAAAGAGCACCAGGATTCCAAGTTCGGTCGATTATCCCATGCTGTTTCTAACATCGAGCTCGCCGCCCCCGCCACCAGCGCCAAATCCAAACCAGCGCCAGCGCCGAGAACACGAACAGCAGCGGATCCGTCGGCGAGCGGTAGCGCGTCGAGGGATGGAATACCAAATACACCGCCGTGTGGCTGAGCTGGACAAAAACCAGCAAACTCAGCGCGCGCCACTCGCGCCGGCTCCACCAGGCGCCCGCAATCGCCAGCAGCCATAATCCCCCGAAGTAGACGATATGTATGCCGCGCCCGAAACGGTTGAAGAGTCCTTCGTCTTGGTAGGCGGTCAGCGCGGCGCTGGCGCCCGTATGTGATCCTTGGCCGCGGATGATCTGGACTTCGCCGGCCGGGCTGACTTCCAGTCGTTCGCCCTCGCGCAAGTTGTTCAGCGGCGTCACCTGCGGATTCCAGTAGACCTGCAGCTTGACCCACAGCAGCTCCGGAATCACGGCGGGATTCTCGCGCAGGTAGCGTAAGCCGGCATCCATCAGCAGCTGGTTGTTGAGATAGGGGTCGTCCGTCGGGGGCGCGTCTTCCGGCCGAGCTGACCATTGCGCGTCATAACCGGCGCGGAAAATGGGAATCGTGCCGGGGTTGGCGCCTTGATAGAGATTCTCGCCGCTATTCAGCGCCACCGCCACAAAGCCACCGTGAATCTGGTAGCCGCGGATCAGCCAGGGCAGCAAGACCACGATGCTGACCACGGCCACGGGCAGCAGCCGCGAAATCGTCTCTCGCCAATCCAGACGGAAGCGAAACCACAATACCATCAGAAGCGCCAGCGGCGGCAGCAGCGCCCGCGTCAGCGCGGAGAGACCCAGTATCGCGCCCGCCGCCACCGCCAGCTGCAGCGTATGTTTGTCGGAGTTTTCCCGCTCGCGCAGCAGGGTCATCAACCAGACGAAGAGATGCAGCAGCAAAATCCAAAGCGCGGTGTCATTGAGGGTGAGGTTTTGGAAGATCAGGTAGGGATAGAGCGCGAAGAAGAGCGCGGACAAAGCGCTGATCCATTCGGCGCGCGCAGCGAACGCGCCCTGCGCAAACAGCCGCCGCGCGATGTCGTACAAGAGCGCGATCGAGATCAAATCGAAGGCGATATGAACCAAACCCACGACTAGGGAATTGCGCTCGAAAATGGCATACACAAAGGCGAGCGCGTAGCTGTAGAGCGGCGGCAAGGTGGAATCGGGCAGGCCGGCTTCGCGACCATAGACACCGGTCTCGAGCAGATTGAGCGCGTAGGCGTCGTAGGCCTCGGAGCCGTGGATGGCGGCGTCTGGCGCGCTGAAGTCGAAGATTGACGGAAACGCCATAAGCACGGCCAGCCGAACGAGAGCCGCCAGCGCCAGGGCCAGCCAAAGTTTGCGGCGTTTCATTTGATTAAGCATTTGGGAGAGGCAATTCGATTCCTCTTGACGGGCGGCGTCCAGACGGTTGCGATGCTCCGGGCCGGGACCTTCATCGAGGAAGCGCTCAAAAGGACGAAAAACTCCTTGTAGTCAGGCCACTAATGACGATGAAAGCTTCGGCCAATTATACAGCCCTGCGGGGAAAAACTCAGCAGATCCAAGTTAGTCATATAATTTGTGATGGGTAGGACATTACAAAGGCGGGCGAGCCACTGGCTCGCCCCTACAGTGTTATCGACTAATTTGGCGATTTCTCCCATAATGTCAGCAATTGTCATCACTGACTTGGAATTGAGGGATGGGATTAGACCGACTGCTTCTGGCGCATTGAGATCGATTCGACATCGTCCATCAGCGAATTGAATTCGTCGAGGTCCAGCTGCTGTTTGGCATCGGACATGGCCACATCGGGATGGGGATGCACTTCCACCATCAAGCCGTCGGCGCCGCTCACCCGCGCCACCCGGCCCAATGGATTGGCGATATCGCGCCGTCCGGCTGAATGCGAGATATCGACGAAGACGGGCAGGTGCGTCTCTTTCTTGAGCAGAGGCACGGCGCTGATATCAAGCGTGTTGCGCGTCCATTGGCTGAAGGCGCGGATGCCGCGTTCCATCAAGATCACTTGCTCGTTGCCGCTGGCCATGATGTATTCGGCGGCATAGATGAATTCCTTCAAGGTCGCGCCGAAGCTGCGTTTGAGCAAGACCGGTTTCTTTTGCTTGCCCAATGCACGCAGCAGGAAGCTGTTTTGCATATTGCGCGCGCCCACCCAAAAGGCGTCGACATATTCGTCCATCATCGGGATCAGCGACATATCCAGGACTTCGCTGATCACCATCATGTCATGTTTGTTGGCGACCTGGCGAGCGATTTTCAAGCCCTCTTCGCCCATGCCCTGGAAATCATAGGGCGAGGTGCGCGGTTTGTAACCCATGCCGCGGATCATCTTCACGCCGCGCTGCGCCAAGACTGCGGCTACCTGATCCATCTGCTCGTAGCTCTCGACTGCGCAAGGTCCGGCGATGACTTCAAATGTATCATTGCCCAGCCGCAAGCCATTGCTGAATTCGATGATGGTGTGTTGATCGGGCTGTTTGCGCTGGACGAGGATGGCTTGGCGCGCGTCTTGCTCTTCCAGGTTTAGCGTGGCGCGGAAGATTTCGTTGAAAAGCTTGGATATCGTTTCGTTGCTGAAGGGTCCACCATTGGCGTATTGAAGCGCGGTCAGCATTTCGGCTTCGCGCTGCGGATCATAGATTTGTGTGCCCTTCTCCTGCTGAACTTTGCCGATCTCCAAGGCGATCTCGGCGCGTTTGTTAAGCAATTCCAGGATCTGCAAGTTAATCGGGTCAATTTCATCCCGCAGTTCCTTCAATCGATTCGTTGACGACACGGCCACTATACTCCTAATATTTCAGTTCATTTGCAGGTCTGGGTATTATACACAGCTATTGTCAAAGTGAATGGTCAGTTTTCTTCGCCGGTGGAGGGAGGCAATGCCCGAATTCTTGCCTGGGCTTGAGCTGTCGCGCGCCTTCAATCACGAGCTGGTCGCGCCGATCATAACTGCGCGCTTCGCTGATTTGCGTTATAGCGCCGCGCTGATCGGGAGTGGTTCGGACGTTCTTGGCTACGACACCGAGGTATCGACCGACCACAATTGGGATCCGCGCGTCATGCTCTTTCTCGATCGGACCGACCATTTGCAGTTGTCGCTCGAGATCAGCGATTTGCTCAGTCGGCAATTGCCCAATCGCTTCCGGGGTTATTCAACGCACTTCAGCGCGCCTAACACCGATGCCGGAGACATCGGCACACAGGTATTGCGAGATCTCGATGCCAGTCCCGTCAATCATCGCGCGGAGATCTCGACCATTGATGACTACGTGCGCAGCTATCTTGGCTTGGCTTCCGATCAAGAACTGAGCGCCGGCGATTGGCTCAGCATCCCGCAGCAGAAACTGCTCGCATTCACTTCGGGCGGAGTTTTCCGCGATGATCTGAATTTGTCAGCGATGCGCGCGCGCCTGGCTTATTTCCCCGACGAGGTCTGGATTTATCTACTGGCTTGCGCTTGGTCGCGCATTGGGCAAGACGAACATCTGGCGCCGCGCGCCGCGATGGTCGGCGACCATGTTGGCGCGGCTGTTATCGCCGGACGCATCGTACGCTCGATCATGCAACTCTGTTTTCTGATGGCGCGGCAATACATGCCTTATGCCAAGTGGTTTGGCAGCGCTTTCGCGCGCTTGCCGGCGGCTGAGGCGCTGCTGCCCGCGCTGCGCGCCATACAGATTGCGCCCGACGAGGACCGGCGTCAAGCCGCGCTCTGCCGGGCTTATGAGCTGCTTAATCGACGCTTCAACGACTTGGGGCTGACCGCGCCAATCCAACCGGCGTTAATGCCGTTTCACAATCGCGGTTTCCAGGTCAGCGCTGCCTGGCGTTATTGCGAGGCGCTGATGGACTTGATCGGCGACGACGGGCTCCGGCGAGCGGCAAATCTGGCGTTGATCGGCAGCGTCGATCAATTCAGCGACAACACTGACTTGCGCGAGGCGATATATCTGCGCGAGAAGATTGCCAAACTATATGATTGATGATGCGCGCTCGCGCGCCGCCACAAACGCGCGCGCCGAACGCTCGATATCATGCGCGGTCGTCGCCCAAGAACAGACGCTGATGCGTATGACCGGCTCGCCCTTCCAGTGTGAGCCGCCACACCAGCATTCACCGCTCGCCTGAATCAATTCCAAGGTACGCGTCGTCAGCTCGGCGGAATCGCAAGCCACCAAGACCTGATTGAAGACCAGGTCGTTGAGGATGCGAAAATCGCGCGCCGCCAGCCCGTCGGCGAATTGTCGCGCTCGCAGACAGAGCTGCGCCACCAGGTCATCAATGCCGGAGCGTCCCAATCCTTTCATCAACGCCCATAACTCGATGGCGCGCGCCCGCCGCGACATCTCCGGCGTATACAGCATGCCATCGCGGCCGTCGCTGAATTGCAGATAACTGCCGCTCGCGCCCAAGGCGGTGGCTAGCGCTTGCCGGTCTCGGCATAATATGATGCCGCAGTCGTAGGGGCTGTTCAGCGTTTTATGGGCATCGGCCGACCAGGAATCCGCCAATTCCATGCCGGCGGTCAGGTTAGATGTCTCCGCACAGGCGCGCGCCCATAGGCCAAAGGCGCCATCGATATGCGCCCAGGCGCCGGCTTCTCGCGCGGCTGCGCACAAGCTTTCGAAATCATCGAAAGCCCCCGTATTGACATTGCCCGCTTGCAGGATCAGCAGCGTGTTGTCATCTAGCGGCGGCAGGAATCTTGTATCGAAGCGACCCTGATCATCAGCCGGCACGCGCTCGATCTGCGCCGCGCCAATGCCGGCGATGGCCAGCGCTTTGCCCACGCTGGCATGCGCGCCGTCGCTGAGCACAACGCGAATCGGCGGCGCGCCGAACAAGCCCCGTCGGCTGACATCCCAGCCCCGACGCCGCAGCAGCGCGTCCCGCGCCGCCAGCGCGCCGCTCAAGGTCGCCGTCGATGTGCCGCTGACCAAGCCGGCTGCCGTGCCCGCCGGCAACTCGAAGAGTTCGACCAGCCAGTCCTCACATACTTGCTCGAGCTTGGCCGCAATCGGCGACATGATATGCAGGGCGGCATTCTGGTCCCAGACATCGGCCAGCAAGCGCGCCGCCAGCCCGATGGGAAGCGCGCCGCCATTGACGAAGCCGAAGTAGCGTCCGCCGCCGATCGCGGTTGTGGCCGGTGAGCCGATGTCGTGCAGCATCTGCAGGATTGCGTCGGCCGCTGTCGGCCGCCCCGGCAAGGGCTCGTCAAATGCGTTTAAGGCATTGAGCGCTTCCGGAGGCGGGAAGGCCGGTCGAGCTTCCTGATTTTCCAGGTAGTCGCAGGCGTGATCCAGCGCTTGTCGGAAGATGGATTGGTCGCGAAAGCGCTGCAATTGGCGGGCGATGGCTGGTTTCATGAGTTTGTGCTCTGTACCCCTCCACATTCGCGATGCGAGCGCCAATGTGAGGGGAGTATTTGTTATCGCCCCGTAATCTCAAGGCAATATATTTGTGGGAAAAGATGTACTATACTATAAGTATCCGATTCGGTGAGGAGAGTGAAGAGGATCATGGAAACGATCAAAAGACCGTCATTGTGGCTCGGCGCCCTGATTGGCGCGCTGCTCACACTGGCGCTGACTTCAATACTTTTCCTGGCGGATATGGTCGCCGGGCTGCCCTTTATCCCCTTTGACGTTTTTGACTTTGTATCGCGAAATCTGCCCGGCCCGCTGTTGACCTTCGGCATCGACGTCATGGTGGACACCATCATCGCCATGAATATGGGCGAGGTCTCCACCGCCGCCAAGACCGCCGAACAGCTGATGGGCCTGGGTGGATTTCTCGTGCTGGGCATTGTCGTTAACGTGTTGTTCTACGGCGCGCTCAATCGAGGGAAGACCCGCGCTCGCAGCTTGAATCCCGGCCTCATCCTGGGTCTGGGTTTCGGCGCGCTGATGATGTTGATCTCGCTGCAGGTCAATTTGACGGCGACCGCGGCCATGGTCGCGCAGGTGATTTGGGTCTTGCTGAGCTTTGTCGTTTGGGGCGCCGCCGCCAATTGGATCTACAACAATCTGGCGCATGCCGAAGCCAAGACCAAGACCGATCCCGAGACTGGCGAAACCATTTCTGTTGAAGCGCTGGACCGCCGTCAGTTTCTGGTACGCATCGGTGGCGCCAGCGCTGCGTTGACCGTGGCCGGCGCGGGATTGGCCGCCTTCATCGGCAATCGTCCGGGAGAAGGGCAGGTTGTTGGTGATCTGGCGGCGGCGGGCGATGCCGGCAGCGGCGACGGCTTGCCCAACATTCAGGATAACCTGGCGCCGGCGCCGGGCACGCGCCCGGAATACACGCCGCTGGATGACCACTATCGCATCGATATCAGTTCGCGCCCGCCCGTCATTGATTCCGGCGAATGGCGCCTCGATGTCACCGGGCTGGTGGACAATCCGGTCAGCCTATCCCTGGGTGATCTCTATGACCAGTTTGAGCGCGTGGATCGCTTCGTCACTTTGTCTTGCATCAGCAATCGCATCGGCGGCTCGCTGATCAGCACCACCAAGTGGTCGGGCTTCCGCATGAACGATTTTCTCGATCTGGTGCAGCCGCATGATGACGCTGTCGCCCTCAAAATCACCGGCGCCGATGGCTTTGACGAATATGTCATGCTGGATGTCATCCGCGCGGACGACCGCATCATGTTCGCCTACGAATGGGACGATCAGCCGCTCAAGCAAAAGCACGGCTTCCCGCTGCGCATCTATATTCCCGATCGCTATGGCATGAAGCAGCCCAAGTGGATCGAGGCGATTGAATTCGTCGATACCTGGCAAGAAGGCTACTGGGTACGGCGCGGCTGGAGCGTGGAAGCGATGGTCAACACGACATCGGTAGTGGATGCGATTGCGGCAGACGCCATCCTCAAGGATGACGATGGCTATGTCGTGCCGATCGGCGGCATCGCTTATGCGGGCGCCAAGCAGATTTCAAGCGTGGAGGTCAGCGTCAACGACGGCGACTGGCAGGAGGCGCGCATCCGGCAACCGCTCTCCGAGTTGACCTGGGTCATTTGGCGCTTCGATTGGCGCTTCCAGGAAGGCGAATATCGCTTCGCCGTGCGCGCCTACGATGGCGATGGCAACTTGCAGAGTCTGGAGCAGCGCGGCACCCGTCCCGATGGCGCCACCGGCGTGCATTCCAAAAAGGAAAACATGCCCTCGCTCGCCGATCTCGAAAATCCCGAACCCGAAGCCGAAGGCTAAATCGGCGACAGCAAATCCAATTCAAGTCAAAAAAGAGTCGGCGCAAGGCCGGCTCTTTCTATTCCCGCAGCTATGGCGACTGGATGCAGCACTCAGCTAGCGTTGCGTCGGCAGCATCGAAATCAGATTGACATTGACCCGCTTGGGCAGTTTAGCCAAGTAAACCACCGTCGCCGCGATATCTTCGGACTGGATCATCTTCATGCGCTCTTCATGACTGATGTGGACCGGGCGCAGATCCATGATCGGCGTATTGCCCGCACCGGGATTAACGATGCAAGCGCGCACACCGACGGCGTTTCCCTCCAGGTTGATGATGTCGTTCAGCGCTTCCATGCCGATCTTCGATGTGCTGTATGCCACGCCGGCGCGCAAGTTGGGGACCATGGCGGCGCGCGACGCGATATTGATGATCAGGCCGTCGCCGCGCGCTTTCATCGCCGGCAAGACGGCCCGCGTGAACACAAACGCGCTGGTCAAATTGACTTCGAGCAGCTTTCGCCACTGCTCGGGTTCGGTCTCCTCGATTGAGCGCTGCGGGATATTGACGCCGGCGTTGTTGACCAGAATGTCAATGCTGCCGAAGGCTTCGCGCGTCTTTTCGACGGCGGCGTACACCTGATCGTCGTCGCTGACATCAGCCGGGCAAACGAGCGCCAACCCGCCCGTGGCGCGGATGTCGGCGGCGACTCGCTCCAGCGCTGCAACTCGCCGCGCCACCAGGCTCACGCGGGCGCCCTCGGCCGCGCAAGCGATGGCAATGGCCTCGCCGAAGCCGCTGCTGGCGCCGGTCACGATGATCGTTTTGTCATTCAGAGGTCCCATTCGTTTTCAATCGCTCCTCGCCTGTCAGACCGGTTCTCTAGTTGTACAGTCGTCGCTTTCGCCTTCGGTCCAGGGCAAGAGAATCACCTTGCCGCACTGACCCGATAGCTGCGTTTCCCAGGCGCGCTGAATATCGTCGATGGGGAAGCGGTGCGTGATGAGCTTGTCCAGTTGATCGCCGAGCTCGCTGATCGTCGCCATCAGGCGCGGACTATCCGCCAGGTTGTAGTGCCAGGCGCCGATCAAGGTCAGACCCTTGCGGATCATGTCGTCGCTGATGCGCAGCGGCGTGTCGTCCGCGCATTCACCGACGAAGGCCACTTTGCCGCGCCGCCGGGTCGCGTCGATGCACAGGCGATGCGCCGCCACCACACCTGAACAATCGACGGCTTTGTCGACGCCGCGGCCGTCTGCGGTCAATGCCAACACTTGCTGCAAGGCATCATTGTCGCCGGGATCAATCACAGCCGACGCGCCCAATGCCAGCGCCAGCGCCGCGCGGTACCGGTTGGCGTCGACGCCGATGACCCGCGCCCCACGATATACCGCGTTGATCACGCCGCCGAGCCCGACCGGTCCCAATCCGGTGATCAGGATCGTATCATGGCGATCCACTCCCATCGCCTGAAAGGCGCCGAAGGTCGGTCCCAAGCCGCAGCAGGCCATCGACGCATGCTCGTAAGACATCCCGCCAGGAATCGGCAGCAGCATCCAGTCTTGCTTCAGCAGGTACTGCGCCATAGTCGCGTTTCCAAAGTCGCTCCCGTGAAAGCCGGTGAAATCGAATCCATCCTGACAATGGATATAGTCCCCGGCCAGACAGTGGCGGCAACGACCACAGGCGTGCAGCGGCATCGCCACCACGCGATCGCCAATGCTCACACGGCCAGGCTGCGCAACCGCCACCACCTCACCCGCGGCTTCATGCCCAAATCCGCGTGCCTGCGCGCCGGTCGCGAAAGACTTGTACTCCGTGCACATCGGCGCCGCATGCGCCTTGATCACCACCCAATTCGCCTTGGGCTGCGGCTTTCTGGCGCGGATGATGCCGGCGCGTCGTTGTCCCAATACGGTCACATGTTTCATATCGTCGTTCTACGCGCAGCCGGAGGGGAAAGTTGTCGCCATATTGTCGGCACGCGATCTCGTTGATAACGCGCTGGACTTTAGCATAGCTGTCAGGCTGCCGCAACGCGACCGCGCCAAATCAATGCAGGGCGCCTGGGTGGCGACGTCATCAAGGCGATGTTGCCCTTCGATTAATCGACCGTCGGCAGGATGCCGGGCGTGCGCATATAATTGAGTGCGATTGAGCTTTCGTACGCAGTGCGCAGCGGAGCAAGCCATGAAAAGTAATGCCGGCAAACCACGCATCAAATGGTATCGGACGCCAATATCAGCTGCCGATCTGGCGCGCCTCAATCAGCGCAGCGACGCGCGCGGCTGGCTGCAGACGCTCAGTTTCCTGGCTGTGCTGCTGATCAGCGGTGGCGCCGCCTGGGTTGCCGTTGGCCGGGCGCATTGGATCGTCGTGCTGGGGCTGATTTATCTGCATGGCTCGCTCTATGCCTTTCTTGTCAACGGCTTTCACGAACTCTGCCACAAATCCGTCTTCAAGACGGGCGCGCTCAACATCATTTTCCGCAACATCTTCAGCTTTCTGGGCTGGTTCAATCACGTGTCGTTCTGGGCCAGTCATCAAGCGCATCATCGCTATACGCTGCACCCGCCCGATGATCTCGAGGTGGTGCTGCCGGTTAAGCTGACGCTGCGCTCGTACCTCGGTTTCGCCTTCATCAATCCGCGCGGATTTGTCCTGCGCATGAAATCGGTGCTGCTGATGTGTTTCGGCATCATCGACAGCGAATGGGAACGCGCGCTCTTTCCACCGGAAGCGGTCGAGCAGCGGCGGGCGCTTTTCAATTGGGCGCGGCTGATGTTGCTCGGTCATCTGCTGATCGCAGCCGTGTCTTTGGCGCTGGGCTGGTGGATGCTGCCGATTCTGCTGACGCTGGCGCCGTTTTATGGGGGCGGTTTCCAATACCTGCTCAACGAGGCGCAGCACATCGGCTTGGCGGACGAAGTGACCGACTACCGCATCAACACCCGCACCATCATCCTCAATCCAGTATTGGGCTTCCTCTACTGGCAGATGCATTATCACATCGAGCACCACATGTACGCGGCCGTGCCTTGCTACCATCTGGCCGAGCTGCACGAGCTGATCAAACACGACTTGCCGCATTGTCCGCGCGGCATCAGCGGGACCTGGCGGCAGGTGATTCCCATCCTGCGGCGTCAGCGGCGGGAGCCGGGTTATCAGTTTGTGCCGGAGTTGCCGTAGTTCACAGTTGTGCTGGTTATTTGTTTAGCTCTGTGTGAGACTGAGGATAGCCACTCATGATGATTTGGATCCAAAATCAAAAAAGGCGACAAACATGATAAAAGTAATCACCACGCTGTTGTTTGTGCTGATAGCAATAACTTGCGTTTCCGCGCAGACACAAGTTGATTCCAAGCATCAATGCACACCAAACGGCGAGCAACGAAACATCACGACGTACTTTGAAGTACCTGAGTTTATCGCAACGGGTCTGACAGATGGCTCAATGGAGCGTGTTGGCGGTGTCATCAGATATTCGGATGATCTACAAACAATCGCTTGGCTGCGTCAAGGCGGACAGATGGGACAGGTGGCAGAGTCGACAGCCGGACTCTTGGAGCACGTAACGCGGCTTTCAGGTTCTGGGCACTTGGCGCTTGGCCAATTCCTCGCTAGTGTTACGCCATTCCTCAATATCTCAATGGCCGGCTTCTCTCTCATAGAACACATCACCGGCATACGCGCGCACGAGGAGGAGCTAGAGCGCATATACGACCGTGTATCCGAGGAGTTTCAAAGAAATCGTGAGGTTGAGCTCTTGGCGGCGCTAAGTTTTGCTGAAAACTCCTTTACCGCCAGGAGCACGGCGTACAAGCACGAAGCGGTGGTACACGTGTCCTATGAGCTTACGATCGCGCGAGCGCAACTGATGCGAGATCTCGCCGAACTTTTGCGCGCGGAGATGAACAACGAGAACTCCAGGCTGGCAATGACTTACCAGATTCTCGCTATGAAAGTATGCGCCCTGTCCGCGCGACTTCGCTTGGAGATCGGCGAAGATGACGCGGCGCTGGATGGTCTGTCGCAATGTGTTGCAGAGCATGAAGACTATGTAGAAAGATTTGTCCGCAAATGGCTTGGCAATCGCCGTGCGCTGTATTTCCATGAATCGGTCGATGACCAGTATTTCGAAAGCTACCTCAGTATTGAACGCTGGCTGCGCGGACAGCGCGATGTCCTACCCGATATTGTTCGTGCCTACCGACGAGGATTTTGGGACGACACGGTTACCGAAGCTCTGTACACTCGCATCGGACTAAACAAAGTACTTGTCGAAAATCCTTTCTATCAGGATTCTCTGCCCAATTCCGAAATACTGATCGAGAACTACCAAAGGTTGGTGGGATTCGAACAGGAACTCCAATCAATGTGCGTACCGACGTTTTCGGAATGGGAGGCATTCGAAGGAGATGAAGGCGTAGCCATAAGCGACCACGATGGTTTCGTCATGCTGGTCAATCAGGCGCTGATTGATGGCGATAGGGAAAACAGCCCATAGCGCCGGTAGCCCTCAAGCATCATAACTCCCGGCCGTCACATCCCCGCCCGTGCCGGTCCAGTTGGTATGGAAATACTCGCCGCGCGGACGATCCACGCGCTCGTAGGTGTGCGCGCCGAAGTAATCCCGCTGCGCCTGCAGCAAATTCGCCGGCAGATTCGCTGAGCGATAGCCGTCATAAAAGGCCAGCGCCCCGCTCATGATCGGCAGCGGAATGCCGTGCTGGATGCCGGTCGTCACCACCTGTCGCCACGCCGAACCCGCCGTGATGACCGCTTCGCTGAAATAGTCATCGAGCAGCAAGTTCTCTAGATCCGGGTTCACAGCGTAGGCGCGCTGGATTTTGCCCAGGAAGGCCGAGCGGATGATGCAGCCCTCGCGCCACATCAGCGCCACGCCGCCGTAATTGAGATTCCAGTTGTAGGTGCGCGCCGCGTCCCGCATCAGCATATAGCCTTGCGCGTAACTGATGATCTTGGCGGCGTAGACCGCCTGCTCCAAATTTGAAATGAACGCGTCGCGGTCGCCGTCGAAGGCCGCTTGCGGCCCGGGCAGCACTTTCGATGCCGCCAGGCGCTGGTCTTTGATCGCGGACAGGAATCGCGCGAAAACCGCCTCGCCGATCAGGGTCAGGGGCGTGCCTTCCTCTAAGGCTGTCACCGCCGTCCACTTGCCCGTGCCTTTCTGGCTGGCGACATCGAGAATTGCCCGCAGCAGCGGCTCGCCGTCCTCGTCCCGATAGGCCAGGATATTGCCCGTGATTTCGATCAGAAAAGATTCCAGCTTGCCCTGGTTCCAGCGCTGGAAGACGGCGCTGATCTCGCGTTCGTCCATGCCCAGCACTTGCGACATGAGGTGATAGGCTTCGCTGATCAGCTGCATATCGCCGTATTCGATGCCGTTATGCACCATTTTGACGAAATGCCCGGCGCCGTCTTCGCCGACCCAATCACAACAAGGCGTGCCATCCGCGACTTTGGCCGCCACCGCTTGCAGGATGGGCTTGACCGAATCCCAAGCCGCAACTGAACCGCCGGGCATGATAGATGGTCCGTAGCGCGCGCCTTCTTCGCCGCCACTGATGCCGGCGCCGATGAACAGTTTGCCCTGCGCCTCGACTTCCCTGGTTCGTCGAATCGAATCGCGGAAGTTGGAGTTGCCGCCGTCAATGATGATATCGCCGTCATCCAGCAGCGGCAGCAGCTGCGCGATGGAGTTGTCCACCGCCTGGCCGGCTTGAATCATCAGGATCAGTACACGTGGGCGCTTCAGGCTTTTGACGAGTGCCTCCGGCGAATCGGTTCCGATGATGTTCGTGCCGGCGGCTTCGTTTTCGATGAAGCGCGTGACCTTGGACGTGGTGCGATTGAATACCGCCACGCGAAAGCCGTGATCATCCATATTCAGCGCCAGGTTCTGTCCCATCACCGCCAAGCCGATCAGCCCAATATCCGCCAAAGTTGTCATGCCGTTATCCCCTTGCCTTTGCATTAGCCCGCAGCCCGAGCGAGTGCGTTACGGATCATATGCACGTGTGAACTGCTCTTGCGTATCGATATTGCCGAGCGACGCTGTAAATCCGCGCCTGATTGTATCAAGAGACATTCGCTTTAACAGGTTTCAGGTTCATGCCATATGGCTGGCGCCGGCATTCCAGACGGGCTTATTCGTATTCGGCGCCAAACTTCCAAAAAGGGACGCCAATCGAAAGTAACATTGCAAGATCTGGCGGACGCCGCCTCCGTCTCCAAGGCGACCGCGTCGCTGGCGCTGCGGGCGAACCCGCGAATCTCGGAGCGCGATTTGCCCGTTCAGCGGACCCAGGATGCCGTCACAGTTAATCGTACGCGATTCAACCGCCGCGCCCGTCTTGTCGTTAGCTAAGTGATCTTCTTCCAGGGCTCCGCCTGCCAGAAAGTCTGCCGCTTCATCGAGTATTCTTTGGCCGGGAAATCGGTCATGACCGCGCCGTCTTTCATCAGCCACTTGTAGCCCACATCGTGGCTGCGGCCATTCTCGACAATGTCGGGACTGCTGAAGACACCGGCGATGGCAATCCGCCCTTTGTCGCTGGTGTTGGGCGGGCTGTAATGCCAGGCATTGCTGTGCCAAACGACGACGCTGCCCGGCTCCAGCTCGATATGCTCGACGCCGCAGGTATCGATCATCTCCTCGACGCGTTCTTTGGGCAGCTCGCTGTGAATGCTGTCTTCGTACAAGACGTGCGGCACGATTTCGGTCTTGTAGCTGCCGGGGATCATCTGCAGGCAGCCGTTCTCGATCGTGGCGGGGTCCAACGCCATCCAGACATTAAGGGGCTCAGTGTCTCCATCGCGCCACAAGCCGTTGTCCTGGTGCCAGGGTGTAGCGCTGCCGGATCGCGCGGGTTTCAGGAAGCAACTGTCGTACTTTAACAGAATGTCGTCCCCGAGGAAGTATTGCGAGATTTCGAGCACTGGCCGGCCGCAATGGGCATTGTGCCAGATCAGCGGATTGCGTTGATTGAACTTGCTCAGTTTGCGAAAGCGTACGGCGCGCGCCTGCGGCGTATCATCGTTCATCGGATCCATCGGGTCGTCATCGGTCTTGATCTCGTCCGTTTCCGGCATCAAGATCGCATTCTTGATTACGCCGAGCATCTCCGCCGCCGTGTGACGAGAGACGACGTTGTCCACCTTGAAATAGCCGCGCTCTTCGTAGCACTGTTTCTGTTCAGCCGATGGTTCCCAACACATGCATATCTCCTGATTTCAATACATTTGTCTGTTAGAAATAGCGCGTCAATCCCCACAAAAAGAACAGGAAATGTGTTATGCCTAGTCCTGCCACAGCTAGTACGGCTGGGATATTCGTTCCGAATCGCGGCGGATTGATGGCTGACCCTGCGAGCAAAATTCCAAATACTATCAATCCGATTACGTAGTAGATTATGGCACGTTCGCGTCGCTTTCGTTCATTCATCAGCGCTTCTTGTATTGCTTCTATCATGCACTGCTTGAGTTCGCCGTAGTCCAAAGTAATGATTGTTGGTTCGTAGCTTTCTGTAGCGGACGCGAGTATTGACTTTTGCTTGTTCATTGGGAGACTCCTTGACGCGATTGTCCTGCAAAATGGGGAAATTGCTTCAATTCAATATATCTCAAGTCTGAGTCCAACGGCAAACTGCCCGACTCGATTGCCAGGGGCGGGTTCACGCGATGCACGAAGGTATCCACGGTCAGCGATAGGGCCGCGCCACCGTCCGATTCGTAGTCGGGTTATCTCTTGCAGTCTCACATCGTCGCTATTGCGGTATCGGATTACCAAAGCAGCAATCTCATGCCCAAGGGTACCCTTCATTTCCTTCGCCAGCTAATGGGTTGGATGGCGGGTACCCGTTACAATTTGAACATGCGCTTTAGTCTTTCAGCCCCCAACCCAAATCTTTCTCCTACAAAGAGGCAAGAACGTCACAACAGTTGCGCCTAACTCTCCTTCCCTCATTTTGGGGAATGGGGGATTAACGCCTCAGGCACTCAACTTCACGTCTTAAGCGGTCAATTGCGTCTGCCAGCACCTCTGCCGGGTCGGTGACGTGGAAAATGCCCGTTACCGCTGCCTCCTTCAGGGCCATATCTCACACGCTTGTGTGGCCGCCGTCGGGAAAACGCTTGTCGATTTGTGGCCTTGATTCTATTGCTGGCAATAGAAGAAACCACGCGCTATTCTCAGCTGAGCATTCCCATGAATCGTGGAGTAACTGACATGCCCAAGATGACAGGCGGCAAATTGCTGGCCGATACCGTGCATGGCTATGGCATCAGCCATGTCTTTTTCATGCCGTATATCGCGCCGCGCGCCTTGATGGAAATGGAGAAGCTGGGCATAAAACGCGTGCAGACGCATGGGGAAAAAGCCGCCGCCTACATGGCCGATGCTTACGCCCGGGTCAAGCGCGGGCCGAGTCTGTGCATGGCGCAGTCGGTCGGCGCGGTCAATCTGGCCGCCGGCTTGCAAGACGCCTGGCTTTCTTGCTCGCCGGTCGTCGCCATCACCGGACGCGAACTGCAAGGACATCAGCTGCGCCACGCCTATCAGGAAGTCGATCACATGGCGCCTTTTTCCGCGGTGACCAAATACAGCGCATACGTCGCCGGTCCCGAGGATCTGGCGCAGCACATGAGGCAAGCTTTTCGCGCGGCTGTGAGCGGCACGCCTGGTCCCGCGCACGTGGAATTGCAGGGCATCGACGGCGGCAGCGTGGTGAACGAGGCAGCGGACTTGAGCGTGGTTGTCGAATCGGCATTCGCTGGAGCGCCGCCGTTTCGTCCCGTCGCCGATCAAGGCTCGATTGATGCCGCCCTGGCGCTGCTGACCGGCGCGCGTCGTCCCGTCATCGTGGCCGGCGGCGGCGTGACCGCGTCCGATGCCCGGGACGAGTTGTTGACGCTGGCGGAAAAGCTCTCGATTCCCGTCGCCACCTCGCTCAACGCCAAAGCGATGTTCCCGGCCGATCATGCGCTGGCGGTTGGCGTGCCGGGTTCCTATTCACGCGCCTGCGCCAATCAGATTCTCTGCCAAGCCGACCTGGTCTTTTTCATCGGCAGCCACAGCGGCGGCCAGGTCACCAATCACTACAGCATCCCGCCGACGGGAACGCGCGTCATCCAACTCGATATCAACCCAGAAGAGATCGGCCGCAACTATCCCGCCGCTGTCGGCTTGCACGGCGATGTCCGCGCCACGCTGCGACAGATGATCGCCAGCGCGGACGAGGCGCCGGCGCGGCAGGATTGGATCGATACGGTCGGGACATTGGCGGCGGAATGGAAAGCCGACGTCAGCCGACATGTCAACGCCGATACGCTGCCGATGCGCCCGGAACGGCTTTGCCGCGAATTGAGCCAGCACTTGCCGGCCGATGCCATTCTGGTATCCGATACCGGTCACGCCGGCATCTGGACCGGCGCCTATCTCGATCTGCGCCATCCGGGACAATCGTACCTGCGCTGCTCGGGTTCGCTCGGCTGGGGATTGCCCGCGGCCATGGGCGCCAAATGCGCGGCGCCAAATCGCCCGGTGCTCTGTTTCACCGGCGACGGCGGCATCTGGTATCACATCGCGGAATTGGAGACGGCGGCGCGCTGCGGCATCAACACCGTGACGGTCGTCAATAACAACCACTCGCTCAATCAGGAGCAGGGCGGGGTGGAGGCGATTTACGGCGAACGCAGCGCCGGTTCTGACGAACTCTGGCTGTTCCAGGATACCGATTTTGCGGCGATTGCGGAATCATTTGGCTGTCTCGGCATGACCGTGCGCGAGCCCGACGAGATCGCCGGCGCCCTGGAGCGCGCCTTCGCGGCTGACGCGCCGGTCGTCATCGATGTCAAAACGGATGTCGCGGGCATCGCGCCGCCGGCTTGGCGGCCGCTGTGATGCTTGTTGCCAAGTGTGAGCGCGGCAGGATTCGAACCTGCAACCAATTGATTAAAAGTCAACTGCGCTGCCATTGCGCCACGCGCCCAAACAGCCACGCAGTATAGTCAAGGGAGCGCGATTCTTCAAGCCAAAGCTGGCTCGCGCGCCCAGAATCGTTGCGCCCAATCAAGCGCGCTACCGGGATTGGCGACGGCTGTTAGCGGCGAATATACCGGCCCCGCTCAATTGTCCTAATTTTGACGTCAATGCTATACTATTGCTGAACTTGCTCGTTGACGCGATATTCCACACCCTGGGGGAGACATGGCAGAGCGTAAACCCCTCGAAGCTGCCGTCACCGCGATGTCTGATTTGCCCTTGCGCCGCTTCGGGCGGCCGGTCGGGCGGGACGACACCCTGCGGGCGCTGCTGCTTCGTTTGCGGCAAAGCCAGCCCCTGGTGCTGCACGGCGTCTCGGGCATCGGCAAGACCACCATCGCCGCCACTATCGCCAACGTCATCCTGCAGCGCGGCGAGCAATCGGTCTTGTGGCTGGGGGCGCGGCAGCCCACGCTGGTCGAGCTGCTGGCGCGCATTGGGCGAGCCTACGGCGACAAGGATATCTGCAACGCCGCCAATCCATTAAGCAAGGCAGCGGCGGTCGCCGAATTGCTGCGCCAGCGCAATCCGCTGCTCATTCTCGATGGCGCGATCGACGAATCCGTATTGACCCAATTTTACCAACGCTGCTGTCAGGGTATCTCGCTGGTGGTGACCAGTGACCGCGCTTTGGGCGGAGGCGATTGGCGCAATCAAGGCATCGGCAATTTGTCGGCTGAAGATGCTGTCCTGCTCTTCAAACAGAAGGCGGGCCTAGCGGACGACGAAACCGATGACGCTATAGACGCGATCGTCGGCCGCTTCGAGGGCGAAGCCTTGCCGCTGGTGGTGGCGGCTCGCAGCATGATTGTCGCCCAGCAATCCCCGGCTGAATTCGACGCCGCCTTGGAGGAGCTGTTCGACGAAGCGGATGGCAACGGAAGCGCGGCCGCTTTGAACGCTGGATTCCGCGCGCTCAATCCCCGCTTGCAAGACTTGCTGGTCATGCTGGGCGCCACCACGCGCGGGGAAGCGTCCGGCGCGTTTCTGAGCCAACTGACAGATATGCCCATGGCGGCAGTCAACAAGTCCATGACCGTGCTGTCGCGTTTGTTTTTGGTCGATGGCTTTCAGCGCGCTGACCACGATGTCTATCGCCTGCATCCGATCGTGCAAGATTACCTGCAAGCGCATGCGCGAGAGAATGAGCAACTTGATGCGCTGAGAGACGAGATCGGAAGCGCGACGCTGGCGCATTTGAACGACTTGCTTGACGGACCCAACGCCGAGGAGCGCTTGGTCATCGAGATGGACGATATCGTGGCGACCGCCGCTGCGGCAGCGGAGGGAGGCGATGCAACCCTGGCCGTCGAGATCGCAGCGGTCATGTCGTCAATCGACGCGCTGGTCATTGAAACCGGCTATGCCTACGAACTGGCGCTGCTGCAAGCGCTGGCCGCGGGAGATACGCTCGAATTCGACGAGGCTGAAGAATCAACCGATGAAACGCCAAGCGCAGCCGACGAGGAAGCCATTCCCGACGCCGGCGGCGAAGATCCCGAGGCGGAAGCTGTCGACGTGGCTGACGATCTGGACGAAGAGGACCAAGAAACTGAAATCGCGCAGCCGGTGGACGCCGCAATTGACGACGCGACCTTCATGCCCGTCGATGATGACGAATTGCAGTCCGTCAGTATCGACCAGTTGCGCACGGCTCTGAACGTTGCGAGCGAAAACAACGAAATCGCGCGCCAGTTGCAGATCCTCAAAGCGATCGCCAAGCTGCAGATCAAGCAAGGCCGCGAAGGTGACGCCATCGCCACTTATGGCGAAGTCCTGGACATCTATGAAAGCGAAGCCGACAAAGATGGCGTGCTGGAAACGCTGGATTTGCTCGCCGGCTTGTTCATCAGCAGCGAGAGCCCGCTCAACGCCATCGAAGGCGTCGAATTGCGAACGGCGCTCAGTTTGGCGCGACAGCATGACGATACGCCGCGCGTGCTGGAAATCCTGGAGGCGATCGGCAAAATCCAGATTGATCGCGATCGCGAAGACGAAGCCGTAGCGACATTCAATGAGGTCCTGCAAATCCACGAAGATACCGACGACAAAGCCGGCATTCTCTCCAGCCTCGATATGCTGGCGGGGCTGCTGGTGCGGACAGGCGCCGCGGTGACCGCGCTCAACCACATTCAGCGGGGCTTGCATCTGGCGGCCGACCTGGGCGATCAGGAAGCGGAAATGTTCCTGCAAATCAATCGCGGCGATGCCCACCTTGAATTGGGCGAATCCGTCACTGCCGTCGAGGCGCTGGAAATGGCGTTGACGATTGCGCGCAACCGCGATGATCAGCAGAACGAAGCGCAAATACTCTTCAAGCTGGGCTTGGCGCAGCTCGATATCGGCGACCCGCGGCAGGCGATTACCATGCTGGAAAGCGCCAACGATCACTTCAAGCGGCAATCCAATCGGGCGATGGAAGGCCAGGTATTGCGCGGCCTCGGCGCCGTCCATGTGCAAATGGAGCGCTGGAGCGAAGCGGTCAACTTTCATACATCGGCGCTGTATATTGCGCGGGAAATCCATGACCGAGCGGCCGAAGCGCAGCAATTGCGACTGCTGGGCCAGGTCTTGACCGCAGCCAATCGCCTGCCGGAAGCGTTGACCCGCTATCGGCAAGCGTTGCACGTTGCCTATGAAGCAGAGCATGCAAAAGATATCGTCGCCGTCATCAGCGATTTGGTCGGCCTGATGATGCGCAACACGCTCTTGTCTTCAATCGCTGAATTGCTCGTCAATGACGGGTTAACCTACGATGCCGATGACCGTGAATTGCTCCGGCTCAAGAGCGAGGTGGATTCCGCCAAGAAGCAGGCGGCTGAACGGGGCATGACGCTGGCGGTGGTGGCGGGCACTGCCAAGGAATACGCCGCCAACGCCTATAACTACAATTGACGCGATGCTTTCCCAGTCACAATTCCAATTTCATTAGGACAAAAGACGGGCGCCACATTTGTGACACCCTTCGCTCGCGATTGCTGACCGCGCGTCGTCTAGTTCTGCGCGGCGCGGCGATTGAACTGATCGGGGATATGCTCGAATATGCTTGACAGCGGAATGTGATGATCGAGATGTTCGCCGATGATTTCATATGGCGACGTCCGGGCGGTTTCGCCGAACGCGATCAACCAGCGATCTTCGTCCTCGCGCACCCACTCGCCGCCGAAATTGCGCCGGATTGATTCACCCAGATAGGCGCCAAATTTCTCCTGCAAAAGTGCTTTTTCCCGCGTGTCCAGTTCGGCGCGGTGTTCATCGATATAGGTATCCAGCCAGGAAATCGACGCTGCCGTATAATCCAACTGGATGTCTTCCTTCTCGCTGATAACCTCAATCACCAGCTGCGCGTCATCTCTTATCTCGGCGGTTTTGGCAGTGCTTTCCACGCGACACACTCCTGATCTTTCTATCCGCGCCCGGCCAATTTTGAAGGCGCGCATCCTTGCGGACAGCGCGACAAGCGCGATTCTTACCTGATTGCTATCCAGTCTGATTCAAACAAAAAACCAATGCAGACGATTGGTTTCACATAGCGGGCAACGGGATTCGAACCCGTGACCTTTTCCTTGGCAAGGAAATGTTCTACCGCTGAACTATGCCCGCAGAGTGGCAGACAGTATATCCAAGATGGCTGCCGTTAACAAGGCTGCATTTGTCGGCGACCGTCCTGTGATGGCGCGCGCCGCTCGCTTGTGCATCCGCCCAGGTCATGATTAACTTAATCAGCGATAGTTGCGACAATGCTCAATATGACCGACGATCAGCGCTACCGATTCTTGTTCAATCCCTACGGGAAAGACCTCATCCTGTCGATTGACGGCGGCGGCATGAGGGGCGTCATCGCGCTGGCGATACTCTGCTGGCTGGAAGAGCAAACTGGCAAGCCGGCCTATGAGCTGTTCAGATTGGTCGGCGGCACCAGCACCGGCGCCGTCATCTGCGCCGGATTGGCGTTGGGCATGAGCGCGCGCGAAATCATGGACGAAGTCTACAAATCGCGCCTGCCGCGCGCCTTCGCCCGGGTCAAGCGCTTTCGCTGGCTGCGCTTCCTGCTCAGTGGCACGCGGCATATGTACCATTACAAGCCCTTCCTGAAAGCGCTCGGACCTTATGCCGAAGGCAAGCGCCTGGCAGACATCGACGGGATCGCCCTATTGCTCACCACCAAGGATCTGCGCACCAGCAATACCTATTATTTGATCAACCAGGGACCGGGCGCGGCAATGTTCGCGCATTGGCCCCTGGCCGGCGCTGTGGCGGCCAGTGTGGCGGCGCCGCTGTTCTTCCCGCCTGTTCAGGGCAATCTGGTCGATGGCGGCGTCGGTTCCTACGGCAATCCCTGTCTGGCCGCGTCGATTGAAGCGGCTGAATACCTGGACTTGCAGCCGGAGAACCTCATCCATCTCTCCCTGGGCAACGGCTATCAGCCCAACCTGCAGCCGGAAGGACGCGGCGGCGCCTTTGGTCTGAAATCGTGGATCGAGTATTTGATTAACGAAGGCATGGACGACGCCGCGCTGCAGCAGGTCTTCATGACCCGCGCCATCTATCGGGGAATGGATTTCCGCCGCTACAATCCGGCGCTCACGAGGGAAAATGTCGAACACAATCTGGAAATTGATTGCGGAGCGCTGGATCCAGCGACCTTTGGGTTAGACACCAACGGGCAGGATGAGATCGATTTGATGGAGCGAATTGGTCGCGCCTATGCGGGGAAGATCGATTGGATGCGAGAACGCGCGCTGCCCTGGCAAACCATCGGCGGTCATGACCCGCCCGGCTTCAGCGAGACCGACTGGACCAACTCGCCCTTCGCGGCGCAGAAGTTCTGATCCTGTTTAGAGAGAAAATCCAAGGCTTGATTGGCATTCGCCGCCAAGCGCCCCGTCTTGCCTGTCAATCGCTGTCAGCGTTGCGTTTCGCTGGCCAATGCAGCGTGCTCGCGCGCAGTTAGCTCCCCTCCCCAATGCTTTGGGGTGGGGCTGGGGGAGGGGTAGGCTGACCCCGCTAAATGCTGAAGTAGAGCTCAAACTCGTAGGGATGCGGGCGCATGGCCACGGCATCCTGATCTTCAACCTGCTTGTACTCGATGTAGTTGTCGATGAATGCGTCGGTGAATACGCCGCCTTCGAGCAAGAAGCCGCGATTGGCATCCAGCTCGCGCAGCGCATCGCCCAGGTTGCCCGGCATCACCGGCGTCTCATGATCGCCTTCATAGAGATCGGCTTCGGAGGCCGCGCCCGGATCAATCTGATTCTTGATGCCATCGATGCCCGCCATCAACAGCGCCGGCATCGCCAGGTAGGGGTTAGCGGCCGGATCAGGCCAGCGCGCCTCAACGCGTTTGGCTTGGGGATTGTTGCTGTACATCGGGATGCGGATGCCGGCCGAGCGGTTGCGCGCCGAATAAACAAGATTGACCGGCGCCTCGTAACCCGGCACCAAACGACGATAGCTGTTGGTGATAGGATTGGTGAAGGCGGCGCAGGCCGGCGCATGCTTGATTAGTCCCCCAATATACCAGAGCGCCATTTGGCTAAGACCGGCGTACATGTCGCCACCGAAGAGCGGCTGGCCGTCTTTCCACAGCGACTGATGCACGTGCATGCCGGAGCCGTTTTCCTCGAAGAGCGGCTTGGGCATGAAGGTGGCATACAGGTCGTTGTTCAGCGCCACGTTCTTGACGATGTACTTGTAGGTCACCATCATGTCGGCCATTTGCAGCAGCGGCGCGTATTTCAAGTCGATCTCGGCTTGGCCGGCGCCGCCGACCTCATGGTGATGCACTTCGACTTCCATGCCGACATCCAGCATCACCTGCACCATTTCGGCGCGCACATCTTGTGTCTTGTCCAGCGGCGATAGCGGGAAGTAACCCATCTTGATGCGGTTCATGTGACCCTGCGCCGGATCTTCATTGCCGCTGTTCCAGTCGCCCTCGAAGGAATCGACGCGATAGTAGCTGCTGTTTTCCGACGAGCTGTATTGCACGTTGTCGAACATGAAGAATTCAGCTTCGGGACCGAAATAGGCCACATCGGCGAGGTCCGAATTGTCCAGATAGGCTTCCGCCCGTCGAGTTACGCCGCGCGCGTCCAGCGCATACGGTGCGAGGCTGAGCGGGTCGTGAGCGTCGCAATAGAGCGCCAGGGTCTTGTAGTTGAAGAAGGGGTCGACATAGGCGGTGCCCAGGTCCGCCAGCAGGATCATGTCCGATTCATTAATGGCCTGAAAGCCCTGAATGCTGGAGCCATCGAATCCGAAGCCGTCTTCAAACGATCCCTCGTCGACGGATTGAATCGGCATGCTGAAATGCTGCGGCACGCCACGGATGTCGACGAAGCGCATATCAATCTCAACGATGCCATTTTCATTAGCCCACTGCAGCAAGGCGCCGGGCGATTCCTTCGCGGAAGCGGGCGGGACATACTTTGCCATTTCCTATCATCCTTTTGCTACTCGTGTCAAGTAATGTCAGCCACGCCATTCTATTGGACGTATCTGACAAGATACACGGCGAAAAATATGGAAATTGTTCGTCATTTTCTGTCGATATTGTACAAATGCAACTGATCGCCTTCATCCCGGCGCGGATCGCCGCGGGTCCAGGCGCTTCGCGCGCGAGGCAAAATCGGGCTGGCGGCGCAAGGCCAGCGCCTGCTAGCATAGCCGCTTGTCCGGCGGATGGGAGTGACGACGATGGCGGCAAAAACTTTAGGCGGGTTGCTAGCGCTGGTCTTGACGCTGGTCGCGCTGCCGCTAGCACAAGCGCAGTCACCTGAGGCGCCAATCCTGGTTCCCCGGGTGTTGGCCGTTTATCCGCACGATGATCAGGCATTCACCCAAGGCTTGCTCTGGGACGGCGGCTATCTCTACGAAAGCACTGGGCAATGGGGACAGTCGAGCCTGCGCCGCGTCGATATCGAGACCGGCCAGCCGCTGCAGCAGGTAACACTTGATGACGCCTACTTCGCCGAGGGCCTGGAACGCGTCGGCGACACGCTGATCCAGCTGACCTGGCGCGCCGGCCAAGCGTTTGTCTATGACTTCGAGACCTTCGAGCTGCGCGATACAATTGTCTATGACGGCGAAGGCTGGGGCCTGTGTTATGACGGGCGCTTCCTCTTCATGAGCGACAGCACGGCTTTCCTGTCTATCCGCGATGCCGAGAACTTCCAGCTGATTTTCCGCGGCGCCGTCACCTTCAACGACGAGATCATTCCGCCGCAGCTGCTCAACGAATTGGAATGCGTCGGCGATCACATCTACGCCAACGCCTGGAATACCGATTACATCTTCCGCATCGACAAATTCACCGGCGTCATTGATGCGGTCATCGATGCGTCTTCGCTTCTAACCGATGACGAAAAGGCGCGGCTCGCCCCGGGCGATGTGCTCAATGGCATCGCCTGGAATCCGGAATCGGAGACCTTCTTCATTACCGGCAAGAACTGGCCCAAGCTGTTTGAAGTCGTATTCGCCGAGCCGTAGCCGTAGCGCCCAAAATGCCCCCGGCTGTTTCGCATTTCTAATAGACTTCATATAGACAAGCCGGTAAATCCGTATATGCTACATATATGGATATTTCAGATATGAAGCACTTGGGCAAACTTATGTTGCCGCCCGATGCGCCCTTCGAGCAACAATTTTTCACTTTGATTACGCGCATCTGTCGCCAACTGGTGTTGCACGCCGAGCAGATCAAGGCCGAAGACACGCTGTCGCCGCCACAATTGTGGTTTCTCAAGCGGCTCTATGACGCCGGCGCGCCGCAGCCGATTAGTTTCTTTGCCGACGGCGTCTACTCCAATCGGTCCAACGCGTCGCAGATGATCGACCGTCTGGAAGCCGATGGCTTGGTCTACCGCATCGAAAACCCGCGCGACCGCCGCAGCAAGCTGGTTGAATTGACAGATGCCGGCGTCGAGCGTATGCGTCATGCCGAAGCGAGTCACATGCAGTTGGCGCGCGAATTGCTGGCGCCCTTGACAGAGGAAGAGCGCATCGCCGCGCTTTCTACCTTTGAAAGGGTGCTATCGCTGTTCGAAGACGATTCGGATGAGAATGAACTATGCATCTGCTGAAGTCGCGCCCGGCACACCCTTTTCAGATCCGCCAAAGTATCAGAGAGGTCAAAGCAAATGCCTAACAATCACGCCATCATCGCGGAAAACGTCTACAAACATTACGGAGACGTCAAGGCCCTCGACGGCGTCTCCCTGGCCGCAGAGACCGGCAAAGTCTTGGGGCTGCTCGGTCCCAACGGCGCCGGCAAGACCACGCTCGTGCGCATCTTCGCTACCTTGCTCAAGCCGGATAGCGGCATTGTCCGGGTCGGCGGTCTTGATGTCCTGGGACAAAAGCAGCAGGTGCGAGAGGTCATCGGCCTGGCCGGTCAATACGCCGCTGTGGACGAAATCTTGACCGGGCGCGAGAATCTGGTTTTGGTCGGACGGCTTTATCATATGTCGCGCGCCCAGGCGAAGCAGCGCGCGGCGGAACTGCTCGATCAGTTCGCGCTTGCCGATGCCGCCGATCGCTCGGTCAAGACGTATTCCGGAGGCATGCGTCGACGCCTCGATCTGGCCGCCAGCATCGTCGCCCGCCCCAACATCCTTTTCCTCGATGAACCGACGACGGGCCTGGACGCGCGTTCGCGCATCGCCATGTGGGATACCATCCGCACACTTGTCTCCGGCGGCACGACGCTGCTGCTGACCACGCAGTACCTCGAAGAAGCCGATGAACTGGCCGACCAGATCGTCGTGATCGACCACGGCCGCGTCATCGCCGAGGGGACTGCCGATCAACTCAAAGCCAACATGGCGGCCGATTTCATCGATATCACTGTCGCGAATCCGCTGCAAACCGGCCAGGCTTCAAGCCTGCTGCAGCCACTTTCAAACGAAGCGCCGCAAACCGACGACAGGCGCGGTCACGTTATTTTGGCGGTGGAGAATGGCGCCCAGAGCATCGCCGAGGTTGTGCGAGTGCTCGACAGCGAAGATATTCATATTGCCGAACTCAACATGCGCCGCCCGACACTCAACGACGTCTTCCTCAGCATCACGGGCGAAGCCATTGTGGAAGAAGAAGTCAAACCGAAACGCCGTTTCGGACGACGGAGCGCCTAGCTGCTCCCAACATTACAGCTTCAGCAGATAGGAAAGAGAGAGATGACACAAGAGACACTGCAACCACTATCAACAGGAACTTTCCTGCCGGCCGGAGGCTCAGGCATCGCCCAGCGCTTTGTCTGGACCTTCACTGATTCTTACGTCGTGATGCGCCGCAACCTCATCCAGCTATTCCGGCAGCCGCAGCTGCTAATCTTCGCCACCATTCAGCCGGTGATGTTCTTGCTGCTTTTCACTTACGTTTTTGGCGGCGCCATACGCTTCTCAACCGGCGGCGATTACATCAAGTTCTTGCTGCCCGGCATCATTATTCAGACCATCATCTTCGCGTCGACCAATACGACTATCGGTCTGAATCTTGATTTGTCGCGCGGGATGATTGATCGCTTCCGTTCGCTGCCAATGTCGCGGGCGGCTGTGCTGGCCGGGCGCACAACTGCCGATACCGTGCGCGGCGCCGTGACCATGACGATCATGATGGTCGCAGGATATGTGATCGGTTTCCGTTTCGAGGATTGGGGTACGGGGCTGCTCGGCATCTTGTTGGCGATAGCCTTTGGTCATTCCTTCACCTGGATCGGCGCGACCATCGGTCTATTTGTCAAAGATCCCGAATCGGCGCAAGTAGCGGGCTTCATCTGGATGTTCCCCTTGACTTTCGCCAGTTCCATCTTCGTGCCCACGGTGACCATGCCCGATTGGCTGCGCGCCTTCGCCGAGAATCAACCGGTGAGCGTCGTCGCCAGCGCCGTCCGCGACCTGATGACCGGAACCGTTAATCCCGACGATATCACCATCGCCTTAATTTGGATCGTCGGCATCTTCGCCGTGTTTATGCCGTTGGCAGTCTGGCAATACGCCAAGGTGGCATCGCGCTAGCTCGTCAAGTTTTTCTGAAAATGCAGGGGCGGCCAATCCGGTCGCCCGGTCGTCGTCTACACCGGCCGTGCAGCCGCATGGCAATTTCTACCCGCGATAGCTACAATGCGGCTGATCGACTCATATAGAAAAGGCAATCAGATGCGCCAGAATCTTGTCTATATCGCTAACGGAGGCAGCGGTCCTCACGGCATCACCGTCGCCGAGCTCGACTATGCCAGCGGAAATCTCAATATCGTGCAGCAAGTCACGGCGATCAGCGAATGTCACTATCTCAATCCCCATCCTAACGGCCGCTTCCTGGTCGCCGGCACCATGGACGAGGGCGTGCAAGTGGTTTCTTTCGCCATTGATCCCGATGACGGCAAGCTGCGCCTGCTCAGCCGACAGCCGGCCGGCGGAACCTCGCCCGCCTATGTTTGCGTAGACGACAGCGGACGCAACCTGCTCATGGTCAATTACCGCACAGCGGGCGGCGGCCGCGGCAATATTCGCGTCTATCCCATTGATGGCGACGGCATGATTGGCGCGCGCGCCGACATGATCGAGCACGATGGCCGAAGCGTGAATCCCGATCGCCAGGAGACCTCGCATCCCCACATGATCGTGACTACGCCGGATAATCGCTTTGCCGTCGTGCCGGACTTGGGCACGGACAAGATTTACCTTTACGCGCTGGATACGGAGCGCGGCAAGCTCAGCCTTGCGCAGACGCTAGATCTGCCCGCCGGCGCCGGACCGCGCCATGTCGCCCTTCATCCCGAGCTGCGGATGATGTACGTCATCAACGAGCTGGATTCGACCATGGCGAGCTTCGCTTATGACGAAGACTACAACTGGCGTCGATTGTCCATCCTCTCAACCTTGCCCGATGGCTATCAGCAGCCGGTCCGGCGGCCCAATACCACCGCCGATGTGCATGTTCATCCCAATGGCAGGTTCCTTTATGGCTCCAATCGCGGGCATGATTCCATCGCGATTTATGCGCTGGACGGCGCAGGCATGCCCAGCCTCATCGACATCGAAGCGACGCGCGGCGCCTGGCCACGCGCCTTCATGATCGACCCGCGCGGCGAGTTCTTGATCGTCGGCAATCGCCATACCGACGGCGCCGCGATCTTCGCCATCGACTCCGATTCGGGCGCCTTGGTCTATCTGTCCTCAGTAGCCATGACCGCACCCATCACTTTCAAAATGATCAGCTAGGCGCGTCGTGCGCATCTTGATCACCGGCGGGGCGGGGCTGGTCGGCAGGCCCATTTGCCAGCGATTTGTGTCAAATGGCTGGGACGTCCGTATCCTCGGCATTGAACCGGATTGCGACCTGACAGGCGCAGCCTACGCGCAGTGTGACATTCGTGACTTTGACGCCCTGGCCAAGCATGTCGCCGGCTGCGATGCCATCGTGCATCTGGCCGCCATTCCCAGCACGCGCACCCATCCCAACCACGCCTTGTTCGATATCAATGTCGCTGGAACCTACAACGTCTTTGAAGCGGCTGCGCGCGCCGGTGTCAAGCGCATTGCTCAAGCCAGCTCGATCAACGCGCTGGGCGGTTATTGGGGCTGCGATGATCGGCAGTTCGACTATTTTCCGTTGGACGAAAATCATCCGACGCATACCACCGATGCCTATTCCTTTTCCAAGCAGGCGGTGGAGGAAATCGCCGCCTACTTTTGGCGCCGCGCCGGCATCAGCAGCGTCTCCTTTCGACTGCCGGCGGTTTGGACAGACGACATGATCGAGAAGCGAAATCTGCGCGATAACTACGCGCGGACGCGCCGCGAGCTGGACGCTTTCCGGCATCTGCCAGGGGACGAACAGCGGCGCAGGCTGGCGTCAGTCCGCGAACGCGCGCTGGAGTTGCGCGCCCGCCATAGCATGGAATACGAGGCGGTTCAAACCGGCCGCTTTGAGCGAGAGGCGCCGCAAGATGACTGGCTCTTCAACGCATATTTCTTCGACCGCTACAACTATTGGACCTTCATTCATACCGACGATTCGACGGCCGCGTTTGAAGGCGCCGTCACCGCCGACTTCGACGGTGCGCATCCGCTCTTTGTCAACAGCAATCGCAATTATCTCAACTACGAATCGGAGGCGCTGCTTTCGATCTTCTTTCCCGATGTCAGTAGACGTTCTTCGGCAATCGAAGGCGCGGCGGCTTTGGTCAGCAACGACCGCGCGCGAGATTTGATCGGCTTTGAACCGACCGTGAATGAGATCTGATCATCTTGCGGATGGCTCACGTCAGCGTGTTTCAGTAGCCACCACCCCCGGCGTCCTGAGTCTCTTTCGCCCATGCGGGCGACCTGATAGATCGCCCCTACGATATTCGCCAGTTTAGATTTCTGTGAAAACTGTCCTGCAGTTTTCATTTTCAAGAAAAGCAAACCTGAACTCTTGTCAGCTACGTTTATGGGATAGCGGGCTATCGACTATCACTCGCCGGCATATTGACCCGAGCTGAAAATCACCACTTGATTCACGATGTCGCCCTCCGCGTTGGGCTCGGATTGCGCGGTCCATTCGTATAACCAGCGCGCGTCGCTGATGCTCAAATTGACGCAGCCATGACTGCGGCGATAGCCGAAATCGTCATGCCAATAGGCGCCGTGCAGGCTGATGCTTCCATCAAAGTACATTGTCCAAGGTACATCTTGCAGGGCGTAGGCATCGGGCGCGCCGGTGGCGCCGCTCATCGAATCGCGATCGAGCCGCGCCCAAATCTCGAATATGCCTTCGTTGGTCGACCATTCGGGCAAGCCGCTTGAAACCAGCGTGGCGAAAACCGGCGCATCATCCTCGTAGGCGATCAAGGTCTGCTCGAAGAGATCGACCGCTACCCAGCGGTCACGCACGCCGAAGGGACGCCGCGCCGGCGCGAACATTGCCACGAATTCCTGCCGAAGCCATTGACGGGGACCGATCAGATACCAGACATTGCTCTCGGCGTCTTCTTCACGGGCAAAAATATTAACAATGTCATAGCGCCGGGTGACGTACCCACTCTCGACGCTGCCCCTTTCTCCCGGCTGCAGCGAGGTATAGATGCCGGTCTTGTCCAGAATGATGGCAAAGGGATGCTGCCAATCGTCCGGCAACAAAACACCTGTGAAGTTGGACGCGCGCACGTATTCGGCGTCCGCGCGCCGGATCCACTCGCCGCCCAGGCGCTGAATCCAGCCGTCGACGCTGGTATTGATAGCGTTGACGAAGTTGAATCCCGCGGCGATCTGTCCCACCACCGAGCCATCCGGGGCGTTGTACAAGTTGACCGCCTGGGGACCGACGCGCCAGAAGCTGTAGTGGCTGAGGGTGAAGCGATCTTCGCCGACGCTGTCGAGCTCGGGCTTCGGGTGCGCCGCGATCATCTCCCGGCAGGCGTCGCTGTCCGCCGCGCCATCCCAGCAAACCGAGGGATCATATTCCAATTCGACCGGCGGATCCTGTGCCAGCGCGAAACTGACACAGGTTGCGAAGGGTATAATCAACGCCAGAATCCAGAAGCGCATGTCCTCTCCATTAGAACGTTATGACTTGAGATTGCGCGGAGCAATATCGACGCGCAAATCATACCACAGCCGTATGAGGGGCTGCGGCAACGATTGCCCTCCGCTGCGCCACGGTCGGTGTATAATCAAGAGTGTTCGCGAATCTTCGTCTTGGTCAATATGCCCGAAACCCTGCGCATCGGCGCCCGTGGATCGCAATTGTCCCGGTGGCAAGCCAACCACATCGCCGATCTGCTGCGCGCGCGCTTCAGCGACATTGACATAGAAGTCATTACCATTGCGACGCGCGGCGATGCCGATCGCGCGAGTCCGTTGCCTGCCATCGGCGGCGCAGGCGTCTTCACCAGCGCATTGGAAAATGCGCTGCGCCGAGGCGAGATCGATTGCGCTGTGCACAGCCTGAAAGATCTGCCCACCGCATCCGGAGACGAAATCGTAATTTGCGCCATTCCGGAGCGCGGCGACCCTCGTGACGCGCTGGTCAGCCGTGATGGACATGCCTTGGATCAACTGCCTTTCGGCGCGTGCGTCGGCACCGGCAGTCCCAGGCGGCGCGCGCAGTTGCTGCGGCTGCGCCCCGATCTGCGTGTGCAGGATATTCGCGGAAACGTGCCGACTCGCTTGCAGAAGCTGTTCGCGCCGGATAGTCCCTACGATGCGCTCGTGCTGGCTGTCGCTGGGCTGGCGCGCTTGCAGCTGCGGCATCACATCAGCGAAATCTTTGATGCCAAGCGCATGACCAGCGCTGCTGGGCAGGGCGCCCTGGCCGCGCAGTACGTCAACGGCGGTGATTGGGCAGTACGTCTCTTGGCGATCAATGACACGCAATCCGCGTGCGCGACTGAAGCCGAACGCGCCTTTCTGGCTGCGTTGTCCGGCGGCTGCTCGCTTCCGGTCGGCGCTTACGCTCGCATCAGCGGCGGGACGCTCAATCTTCGCGGGCGCGTGACATCGCTGGACGGCGCCGAGCAGATTGATGTGGTCGGAGAAACAACAGTCACTGATGGAGCCGGCGGCATAGCCATGGCGCGCCAGCTGGGCGCGCGCTTGGCGGAGGAGGCGCTGGAAGAAGGCGCCGGCCAGATCCTGCAAGACTTATTGACTGATAGACAAGACAGGTGACAAAGCTGATGTCAGAAATCTCGCCCCTTAGCGGCAAACGCGTCGTGGTCACACGCGCCGCGCATCAAGCGGCCACGCTCAAGCAGCTGCTGACAGAGCAGGCAGCGATACCCGTTGATTATCCCTGCCTCGCCATCGCTGTGCTCGAAGACACGTCCGCGCTCGACGAACAGCTGCGCAATCTGTATCAAATCGACACGCTGATATTGACCAGCAGCAACACGATTGTCTCTTTGGACGAACGACTGCGCGCGTTGGAAATTGAGGTCGATTGGACGCGGCTCCGTATTGCCGCCATCGGTCCATCAACCGCGGCCGCGCTGCTGCAGCGCATGGGTCGACGGGCGGATTTCGTGCCGGAGGCGCCATCGACGCGAGTGCTGGCGCGCACGCTGCCGGTGGCACCCGGTGAGCGGATCTATCTGCCCCAATCCGGATTGGCAGGCGCCAAAACCGCCGAGATCTTGCGAGAGCGCGGCGCCGATGTCGTGCTCCAGGTTGCCTATCGCACGGTGAACGGCAGCGGTGGGGACGATGTGCCCGCCATGATCGAGCGCGATGCTATCGACGCGTTGACCTTCGCCAGCCCATCGGCCGTGGGATTCTTCCGAGAGCGTTGTCCGCATCCCGCCGCGTTGGCGCTTCCCGCCGTCGGCCTGGGTCCAGCGACCGCCGACAAATTGACGGCCTACGGTTTCCGGCGCATCCTCTCCCCTGATCGCCCCAGCCTCAAACTCATGGTCGCTGCGCTGCGCGATCACTTCGCGGCTGCGGAATGATGCCGTTATCTCGGCGCGATGATTGTGAAGTGAATCAAATTGTTGCCTCGATTTAAGCCTAAATTAACTTGCGAGTAATCGTTCTCGATTATAATGAGAGTATAGGAGTGTAGATGGCGCACATTTCAGGCGCGTCCAGGCATAGATCTGCATCTATTGAGGCAAGCGATCATGGAACTGGATTACAGCAATTACACACATGAAAAGTTCACTGAACAGAATCAGTATTGGTGTCCCGAGTCGGAGCCGTACGCCGCCGCCAGTCAATTGCTCAGCGCCATCCGCAGCGGTTGGAAAGTGGCGTTGCCCAGCGTCAGCGCCCGGCAAGTCTGGAAGAGCGGCGTTCGACCCTGCACCATCTATGATTTTGCTTTGCAGCGTGGCGCCCAGTTGATGATCATGCCCGTTTTGAGCAATCCCTTTGTGGAACGCTTCCTCATTAATAATCAGATCCGCATACACTTTGACAACACCCCGGACCATATTGTCCTGCCGCATTAGTTTTCACGCTTCATCGCATGTCGTGCTTGCCAGTACCTGCCGTTGCCGTCGAGCGGATGTTTGCGGCGCTGTTTACGCGTTCAAAGACTGTTGCCGCTGAGGGGCGCTTGTCATATAATCTGCCGTATTACTATTCGCCGCGAAGGGATGATCTGAATGGCGCAGGACAACCAGCAAGATGCGCGTATCCACTATCAGGATATCACCTCGCAACACTGGAGTTATTCCTCGGAACACTACGCCGGCAGCGACAACCTCTTGACCGCCATCGCCCGCGGCTGGGAGATTGACGAGGTCGTCAAGCGGCGCCGTCACTGGTTCGCGGGCATGCGCTGCATCGAGATCTTCCACTTCACCATCCGCCGCGATGATGTCGTCGCTGATATGGCGGTGCTGGGCAATCCCTATATCTACCGCTACCTGGCCAACCATTCGCACCAGCTGGTCGAAGAAGAAAACGCCGCTGCGGCGTAGGCGCTTACTGCTGCTGCCAGTTTGCGTTTAAGGCACGCGTGCGAGAGATCAGATGTCTCGTTTTCATCTGATCTGAGATTCGTTATTTCTAGTTGCGTTAGCGCGGACATTCCGCAAATGGGTCAATCGCGCCCTAATTTCCCACGCACTTCAATCGCCTGTATAATGAATCGCGACCTGACCGTCACCGACCGGGAATCCTCCCATGCCTGACGATTTCGTCATACGTCCGCTGGACGAGGACGAACCAGAAAAGCCCAGCCCGCCCAAAACGCCCGCGCCCGAAGAGATGTTGGGCGCCATGCTGGATGCGGATGCGCAAGCGGAACCGCTGGCCCCGCCGGAAGACTTCTTGAACGAAGCGCAGGAAGCGCCCGCGCCGCCCGAAGATAGCGAGCCGGTTCGGGCGCCCGAGACCCTCCCGCCGATGCGCCCGCAGCTTGACCCGCGCCTGCGAGAGGTGGCCGAACGCTTCATCAAGATGGGCAACCAGGCGGCCACTTACAGCGACATGCTCAATAACGAAGAAATTAGTTTCGAGGAATATCAGCGCCTGCTTTATGAGGGCATGGTGCAGGACGAAGCGGGCAGTTGGTGGATGATCGATGCCGAAAACGAGCAGTGGTATCGACACGATCCCGAGAGCAATCAGTGGCTCGAGGACTATCCGGCGGCGCTGCGAGAATGGGAACGCGTGCGCGATCAGCTGGCCAAGCTGCGGCCGAGCGCCGAGAGCGGCGCACGCACCGAAACCGTCTACGACCTGCCGCCGGCTTATCGAGCCGATACTGATGAGACGGAGGCTGAACCGGTCGTCGACCAGATGGGCGTCGAGGTCGGCAGGATGCCGCCCACCAAAGATGAGCTCTATACCATTCCCAGCACGGCGGCCTTCTCCAGCGAACTGCCCCATCAGCAGCGGACCGTGCCCTCCGATTCGCAGGAAGCGGTTACGCGGAAATCCAAAGTCAAGGTCGATGGCGGCGACGTTATCCCGCGCGCCTTTGATGCGGATCACGATTACGATTTGGAGCCATCGCCGATCGTGCGGGAGCTGCTGGCATCGCGGCGCGCGCGCAACCGGCGTAGACTGATGATGGCGGTTGTGGCGATCTTGATGGTCGCTCTGGTCGGCGCGATCGTTTCCGCGGGCGGCATCTTGTTCTGGTATCGCGATACGGTGGAGCCCTTTCAAACGGCCATCGCCGGATTGGCCAATTACACGCCGGAACATCAGACCGCGCGCATTTTTGACGCCAATGGCGGATTGATCGCCGCCATCAACAGTCGCGAAACCGGCGCCCGCACCAATGTCCCGCTCGAGCGCATCAGTCCTTACATGATTCATGCCATCGTCTCTCAGGAAAACGAACGCTATTTCGAGGATCCGGGTTTTGATCCCATCGCCATTGTGCGCGCCTTCCTGCAGAATCTGAGCGGCGGCGGCATCGAATCCGGCGCCAGCACCATCACTCAGCAGATCGCCCGCAATCTGGTTCTGCGCGATCGGGATGTCACCGTCGAGCGCAAGATCAATGAAATCCTGGTCGCGCTCGAAATCGCCAATCAATACGACAAGAACTTCATCCTCGAGCTCTATCTCAACGAGATCTTCTTCGCCAATCAGAATTACGGAGTCGAGGCGGCCGCGCAATTCTACTTCGATCACAGCGCGGCCGAACTGAACTATGCTGAATCCGCGCTGCTGGCGAGCATCGTGCCGTCGCCCGTGCAATTCGATCCCGTGGGCAATCGCGAAAACGCCATTCGCGGCATGCGCGCCACCATGGGCAAAATGCTCGATGTCGGCTGCCTGCAATTCCAGCACGCCGATTGGATTGAGCGCGGTCCCTTCTGCATTTTGAACGGCGGCGAAGTTGACATGGATGGCAGTCCGCAGATTCTGGCGCGCGCGGACGAAGCCGGTCGGATCATCGGCGGCGCCGCCATCGTGCAGATCGCCGAAATCGAGACAACTGCGTTTTCACCGTTGACCGTGCGATTCCGCTACCCGCACTTCGCCAATTATGCGCGCGCGCTGGTCGAGGAGGAATTCGGCGCGGAGGCGCTATTCAAGCGCGGCTTGAACATCTACACCACGCTCGATCCGACCCTGCAGGATGTCGCCCAGCGCTCGTTGAGCCAGCAGGTGGGCAGTCTGGTGGCCGCGGCCACAGGCGTCAATACCGGCGCCGTGATGATCACCGATCCGGCGACCGGCGCCATCCGCGCCATGGTCGGCAGCCATGATTTTGACGATCAATTGGCCGGTCAAGTGAACCATGCCTTAACCTGGCAGCAACCCGGCTCGGCCATGAAGCCAATCGTCTATGCTGCCGCCTTTGAAGCAGAGCAGGGCAATTATCTCACGCCGGCCTCCATCGTCTGGGATGTGCCGGCCAGCTATGATATGGGTGTCGCCGGCATCTATGAACCGGTCAATTTTGACGGCAAGTTCCATGGGCCTGTGTCGCTGCGCCAGGCGCTGCAAAACAGCTACAATGTCGCCGCGGTCAAAGTCTTCGAATATGTCGACAATATCCGCTTCAGTGACATGGCTGCCCGCTTCGGCCTGGTGTTTCCGCAAGATTCGCTGGTCACCATCTCCAGCGCGCTGGGCGCCAACGAAGTCACGCTTTTCGACATGATGGGCGCTTACGGCGTCTTCGCCAGCGGCGGCAAGCTGGTCCCGCTCTATGCCATTGAGCGCGTCACTGAAATGCGCGATGGCGGGGAAGTCGAAATCGAGCGCGAGCGTCCGGGGGCGCGACAAGTCATTTCACCGGCGCTGGCCTACTTGATGCAGAATGTCCTCAGCGATGACAATGCGCGCTTCCCCAGCATTCGGCCGCGCTCGCAACTGACTCTGGAGCATATCGGCATCCCGGCGCAGAACGTCGTGGCCGCCAAGACCGGCACATCCAATGGCGCTCGCGACCTCTGGACGATGGGTTTCACCAGCAATGCTGTAGTCGGTGTCTGGCTGGGCACCACCGATAACGCGCCCACCTACAATACCGGCGGCCTGGAGAGCGCCGCGCCCTTGTGGAACGCGGTGATGACCGCCGCCGCGCTGGGAGACGAGCCGCAGCCCTTCGTCAATCCCGGCGGCGTGGTGGCGCGCGAAATCTGCCGAGCGACGGGCACGCTCAACTTCCCCGGCTGTCCCGATCCCAGCACGGGTCTCTTCATTCACGAACAGTATCCGCCGCCGCCCGACCAGAGTTACATCCAACGGCTCGCGGTGGATAGCTGGACTGGCCTGCGCGCCAACGAATTCTGCAATGGCAACATCATCGAAAAGACCTTCGTCACGGTGGAAGACGCCGCGGGCATCGACTGGCTGAACGGCTCGGAAGAGGGACTGGTCTTCGCGCTGCGACTGGGCATTGATCTGCCGGTCAAGCCCATGCCGCAAGCCTCCTGCGCCCAGGGACAGGCGCTGCCGCTGATTCATATCAGCGCGCCCAACGATGGCGCCGTGGTGCGGGGAACGGTAGAAATCCGCGGTCAAGTGCAAGCGCCCGATTTCGACCGCTACGAATTGCAATATGCGCTGGCCGCCGATCCGGAGAATTTCCTGCCGATCAGCGCCTCGCTGGTGGAGATGCCGAATTACGGCACGGTTCTCGGCGTCTGGGATCCGGCGGCGGGTCAGGCGCCCAAGGGCGATGTTATCTTGCGGCTGGCGGCGCGCTCAACCAGCGGCGGCTTCATCAACGACGACATTCGTCTCACGATCGATGTGCCGCCGCCGGCGCAGGTTCCCGTCGAGACCGAAACGCCTGACGCCGACGAAGCTGTCTTCGGCCCAACTATCGTCGCCATTCCGCTGGGTACGCCGACGCCCTAAGCGGCAAAACAATAGAGTACGTCCGACCGTACGCTAACTTCGCTTAGCGAATGAAAAACTCTGTGCCCTCATTAACACCAAGTTAGTCATGCAAATACAGACCTGTAGGGGCGTTTCGCCGAAACGCCCAAAAACGTGGCTGGGAATGAGGGCGTCTCAGCGAGACGCCCCTACAATGTCCATTCAGCTTTTGCATTACGTCATTTGACCTTCTTCTGTGTTCTCGGTGGTGAATATACCAAGCGGTATTCACCATCCGGCTTATTTCAGCAGAGTTTTCCGCTCCCGCCGTCGGATGAATCTCTGTCCGATTCAGATTTTCCGTTAGAATAGCTGTTGTGGAAACCTCCAAAATAGGATCGCCGCATGGGGCAGCACCCCCTCACCGAAGGCATGAACCCGCAGCAAGCCGCCGCCATCACCGCCGGCGATGGTCCGGTCTTGGTATTGGCTGGCCCGGGCAGCGGCAAAACCAGCGTGCTTACGCGGCGCATCGCCTGGCTGATCCGCGAGCATCAGGTACCCCATCATCGCATCATGGCGGTCACATTCACCAACAAGGCGGCCGGTGAAATGCGCGGTCGCGTCGAAGCGCTGCTGGGCGATCGCATGCGCGGCCTGCAAATCGGCACCTTTCACTCCGCCTGCGCGCGCTTCCTGCGCCGGGAAGCGGAACTGCTCGGCTATCGACGCGAATATGTCATCTATGACAGCGACGATCAGCAAGCGCTGATCAAACAGGTGGTCAAGCGCCTCGATATCGATCCCAAACGCTACAATCCCCGCGCCATCCTGGCCAAGATTTCCGCTGCCAAAAACGAGATGATCCTGCCCGCGCAATTCCAGTCGCTGGATTATTTCGGCGAAATCGTGAAGCAAGTCTACGGCGCTTATCAACATGCCCTGCTAGACGCCAACGCCATGGATTTCGACGATTTGCTGCTCAACATGGTTTTGCTGCTGAAAGAAAATGATCGACTGCGCGAAGCTTATCAGAATCGTTTTGCGCAAGTGCTGGTTGATGAATTTCAAGATACCAACAAGGTGCAATACGAACTCGTCAAACTGCTGGCGGCGCCCCAGGACAACGTCTTCGTCGTCGGCGATGAAGACCAGGCGATTTACGCCTTTCGCGGCGCCGACTATCGCAATGTCCTGCGCTTCCGCGACAGTTACCGTGATCCGGCGGTAATCTTGCTGGAGCAAAACTATCGCAGCACCCAGCATATTCTCGATGTGGCTCGCGCGGTTATCGATTCCAATCGCAATCGCACGCCCAAAGCCTTGCATACTGAGCTGGGCCGGGGCGAACGCGCCAAGGTCTTTGAAGCTTATGACGAGCGCTATGAAGCCGAATACGTGCTGGAGCAAATTCAGCAGCTGCGCCATGGCGACGGTTTCGATTACCGCGATTTCGCCGTGATGTATCGCACCAACGCCCAGTCGCGGGCGATGGAGCAGGCCTTCGTCAACAACGGGGTTCCGTATGTGCTGGTTGGCGGCGTCGGCTTTTACAAACGGCGCGAGGTCAAAGACATGCTGGCCTACTTGCGCTTGATCCATAATACGGACGATCGCGTCAGCTTCGAGCGCATCATCAATGTGCCGACTCGGGGCATCGGCAAAAAGTCGCTGGCCGCCTTTCTGGACTGGATCAGCAGCGCCGGCTTGTCAATCGGCGACGGCTTGAATCGCCTCTACGACGATGGTCCCCTGCCGCTGACGACGGGCGCTCGCAAGCGCTTTATCGCCTTCGCCGAGCTGCTTTCCAGCTGGCAAGAGTTGGCCCAGGTGGGCGACTTGCTGGGGATGTTCGACGATATCACGGCGCGCACGCGCTATTATCTCCATCTCGATGACATCAGCAAGTTTCCCGAAGAAGCGACCGAGCGCGCCGATAATGTGCGCGAATTGCGCGGGCTGCTGCAATACGCCGTCGAATACGAACAGCCGCTGCATGAATTCCTCGCCGAGCAATCGCTGGTCGCCGATGTCGACAGCTTGAAAGACGATGCCGATGCCGTCACCTTGCTGACGCTGCACTCGGCCAAGGGCCTGGAGTTTCCGGTGGTATTCATCACCGGCCTGGAGACCGGCATCCTGCCGCATTTTCGATCTTACGAGGAGGTCGATGGCGTCGAAGAAGAACGCCGGCTCTTCTATGTCGGCGTCACCCGCGCCAAGCAGAAGGTATACCTGAGTTACGCTTTCCGGCGCGCGCTCTACAATGGCGGTGGCGGCACGACCAACAGCCCCTCGGAATTTCTTGCTGATCTGCCCGTCCACCTGCTTGACGGATCGCCCACTACGCTCGCCAGCCTGCGCCGCGGCCAGAGCTACGAAGCACAGACGCGCTGGGATCGCGTCTCGACTTCGCCCAGTCGCCTCGAGAGCGATCTGCGCTCGAAGTCCGTCAGTCCATCCAGCAGCAAGATCCGCAGCAAAATCATCCCCTTCCCGGGCGGCGCAGCCGTCTCAAATGAATCCGGATTCAAAGTTGGCGCGCGCGTATCACATCCCGAATTTGGCGCCGGCAAGATCATCGGCGTGGAAAGCGGCGGGGTCATCGTCAGCGTGCTATTCGATGACCACGGCCTTAAGAAGATCTTCGCCGACGCGGAGGGATTCAAGGCCCTTGACGAATGACGCCATCGGACGCCAGCCGCTCGATTTCGTCGGCGCTGTAGCCGACTTCCAGCAACACCTCGCGCGTGTGCTCGCCGTAATCTGGCGCCGAACCCAAGTCCACGGAATCGTCAGCCAAGCGAATCGGACTGCGCATCCAGGGCACGCCGGCCTCCGTCATGCCAACCATGTTGCGCGCTCGCATTTGCGGATCGTCAAGAAGCTGCTCAGGCGGGACGACGCGTGAGAAACAGCAATCGGCGTCGTCAAGCAATTCAGCCCATTCAGCCGCGGTTTTGGTCATGAACAGCGCAGCCACCTCGTCAATCAAGCCCGGCTGCGCCTCCCGCAGCGCCTGCCTTTCGATCCATTCCGGCTTGCTTGTAGCCGCACAGAAGTTCGTCCAGAATTTTCGCTCGATGGCGCCGAGGGCAATCGGCTGATTATCAGAAGTCCAATAGACCCGGTAGCAGGCGCTTTCTCCGCGCAAGCTCAAGAAGGGACCATCGCTCGCGGGCGCCATCGCATCCACCCAGCTTGCCATCGCGAAAGGCATGGCGGCTTCCGCCAGCGACACATCAACACAGGCGCCCTCGCCGCTGCGCTCGCGCTCTAGCAGCGCCGCCAGAATGCCCATGACCGCGACATACGATCCCGCCACATCGGCTGCCTGCGCCGCCGGTGTCTGCGGATTCTGCTCCGCGCCCAGCACGCCGTTGCCCGCGATGTAGTTAATGTCGTGCCCGCTGACCGATGCCCGCGGTCCGCTCTGTCCCCAACCCGATAGCGAACAGTAAACCAGCCGCGGATTGATGGCGCGCAGCGTCTCGTAATCGGCCGCCAGCCGCGCGGTCACGCCCGGCCGGAAGCCCTCGATCAGGACATCGGCGCTCTCGACCAGGCGATGCAGCGCGGTTTGTCCGGCTGCATGCTTGAGGTCGAGCACGACGCTGCGTTTGCCGCGATTGCTGCTGCGGAAGAAGACGCCCATCCCGTCGATCAGCGGCGGCAGCCAGCGCGCGTAGTCGCCGTTCTGCGGGTCTTCGACCTTGATGATCTCCGCGCCCAGGTCGTGGAGGAGCATGGTGCAAACCGCGCCGGGCAGCAGGCGGGTGAGGTCGAGGATTCGGGTGGCGTGGAGTGGGTTCATGCGGCGAGTTTAGCGCGGGTGGCGGTGGCGTGGCAAAAAGAGGTTGACACTGCTATTATGTTCCGTGATCGTGGAATTTGCTGCTTTGGAAACAGTTGGATTCGTGACTCTGCTGCCGTTCGACGTCGATCCTCGAAAGCCCGTTTACGCCAGATCCGGTTGGGAAATTCCGCAACTGCAATGGAGTGAGGTCTCTTATCATTCCGTGTATCAGACAGAGGCATTCGTTCGCCAGCGCACGGATAGCCTTCTGGCGGAATTGGCACGCAAACAAAAGAGGATTAAGCGTGTAAGGTCAGTTTCGCCGTATTTCTACAATTGCGTCGGCATGATATTCGCCAATCGCCGAGCTTGGATAGAGATTGAGGAATTGGATGACATCTTTAGACAAGATGGCTATACTGAAATAACGTTTCAACGGTTGGAAACTGGCGATATTGTGACCTATGCCTATGAACGTGCTTTGACGCATGTGGGTCTAGTCACCGATGTAGAGCGATCTGAAGGCGAAGTGACCGGCGTAACCGTTCTGAGTAAATGGGGCAAAGATGCGGAAATCCTCCATCCAATGGGCGTAGTACCTGCAAGGTTCGGGATAGTCAGTGAATTCTGGAGTGAGAAGACGCCACATGTTGCTCGCTAGAGATTTCGAGACCATAGAGAGTATGGAGTTCATAGTCCAGTTTTCCGTGCTTAGCGGCTTCAATTCGCTGCGGCGGGCTTTCGCAAGCGACGAGACGATTGAAGTTCTTTGTTCAACGTTGAACGAACAGCCCGATGCCTGCAAGTTGGTTGCCAAACGCATAGGCCAAGTGCTGACCAAGAGCGACGTTGAACTATATGACGAGAGTATCGCGGCCTATTTGTTTTGCCTGTCCCACGCCGACCGAGCGCTAGCCCTGAAGGCTAGTGAAGCAATCCTCGAAGCCGGCGGCCTGTGGTGGTCGGTACAGCTTGCGCTCCACGTAATGAACGCGACTGAGACAGAACCGGCCTGACGTCAGCATTCGGCAAGAGCGAGCCCACCGAGTAGACTCGCTCCCCAACTTCAATCTCAACTCGCAACCAACCTACGCCCCGGTCACAGCGCCGTCGTCCGCTTGCGACACTTGACGCGCGTACTTGGCCATCACGCCCTTGGCGTAATTCGGGGTCGGCGCCTGCCATTGTGCCCGCCGCGCCGCCAGCTCCGCCTCGCTCAAGTCGACTTCAATCAGACGCCGCGCGACATCAATCGTGATCATGTCGCCCTCTTGCAGCAGGGCAATGGGACCGCCGACCGCCGCTTCCGGGGCGCAATGCCCGATCATTAGACCGCGCGTGCCGCCGCTGAAGCGCCCATCGGTGATCAAGCCGACGTTGCCGCCCAGCCCCTGACCGTAGAGCGCTGCCGTGATCTGCAGCATCTCGCGCATGCCGGGTCCGCCGACCGGGCCCTCGTAGCGGATGATCACAACATCGCCTTCCACGATCTGTCGATTGGAGACCGCTTCAAAGGCGTCCTCTTCGGTATCGAAAACGCGCGCCGGTCCGGTCAACGGAGGCGGCGTATCCTTGAGCTTGACCACTGCGCCATCGGGGGCCAGGTTGCCTTTGAGCACGACCAGACCACCACTGCTGCTGATGGGATTATCGAGCGCGCGCACTACCTGCTGGCCTTCGCTTTCGACCGCATCGGCGCAAGCCCCCGCCAGCGTCTGTCCCGTGACCGTGGGCGTATCGCCGCTCACATAGCCGCCTTCAATCAGCCGGTTGACCAGGATGGGCACGCCGCCAGCGCGATAAAGATCGAGCGCGACATAATTTCCCGTCGGCCGCAGATCGCCGATGATGGGCGTGCGGCGGCTGATATTTTCGATGTCATCCAGCGTGAATTCGACCCCCGCTTCCCGCGCGAAAGCCAGGCAGTGCAAGATGCTGTTGGTGCTGCCGGCGGTGGCGGCGGAAGCGGCCAGCGCGTTTTCCAGCGACGCGCGCGTCACCAGATCGGATGGGCGGATGTCGTTTTCGAGAATCTGCAGCATCAGCTTTCCGGCTTGGTAGGAGACGTCCCCCTTCTCCGGGTCTTCAGCCGGCACATCGCCCATGCCCATGGGACAGATGCCGATGATCTCGCTGATCATGGCCATGGTGTTGGCGGTGAATTGCCCGCCGCAGGCGCCCGGACCGGGGCAGGCGACATTCTCCACAGCCATCAACTCCTCGTAGCTGATTTCCCCGGCCTGGAATTGGCCCAGCGCCTCGAAGACGTTTACCAGATCGATATCACGGCCATTGTGCACGCCGGGGTAGATGGTGCCGCCATAGAGCATCAGCGAGGGCAAGTTGAGGCGGATAAGCGCCATGATCGTGCCGGGGATGGTCTTGTCACAGGCGGATAGCGCCACCACGCCATCGAGCATATTGGACATCGCCACCAACTCGATGCTGTCGGCGATGACTTCGCGGCTGATCAACGAGCCTTTCATGCCCTCCGTGCCCATGGTGATGCCGTCCGAAATGCTGACCGTGTTGAATTCGAAGGGCGTGCCGCCGGCCGCGCGTATCCCGCGCTTGACATCGACCGCCAGCTTGCGCAGGTGGAAGTTGCAAGGGCCGATTTCGGTCCAGGTATTGGCGACGCCGATGAGGGGCTTGGCCAGGTCGTCATCGCTGTAGCCGACGGCTTTGAGCATGGCGCGGGCGCCCGCGCGCTCGGCGCCGGCGACGAGGGTGCGGCTGCGCTGGTTGGGCTTGGCGCGGACGCCGTTGGTGGTGGACATGGGAGGCTCCTTTTGTGGATGGACGGTGATGGGGATATTGTAGCGCAAGTGGAAGCGTATTGTAGTCATTTGGCCGTTTGTCTGGTGGGGCGCGTGATATGCGGTTGTTACGTCGGCGGTCTGTGGGTCAGGGTAGCGTGGGTGGGGCGGGGCAGGTCGACTATATATTCACGTATGAGTATTTTCTTTTGCCACCGGGTGTACCGAGGGTGAAGAGGGCGCAGAGTTTTTTCATTTGCCAAGGTGTTGCTGACGGGGTTGACCACAAAGAGCGCAAAGACACGAAGGGCGCAAAAGGGGAATCTGGGTGTTTCGCGGTCTGCGCAGGCAGAATAAGAAACTGGGCTATATGCGAAAGGGCTTGTTGTGACTAGTATGAGTACAGAATGCAGGTGTGCAAGAGTCAGGGTTTGATCGGTTGCCAGATGAAATCAGGAGTGATTTAGTAAAATGACTGATAATCTCAACAAAACAGGTTTAGTTGAACTTACGGATATTCACAATGTTATCAAAGATATCAAAGGCGGCATAAATGTATGTATGGATCAGAAACATGGTGGTTCACTGTTGAAACTGATCTATAGTGGAATTGACACGATGGCGTATCTGACAATACCAGACCGGTCTTCTCCTAGAAGCTTGGCAAAGGAGCAGAAAAAACACTTCAAACTATGGGTTGACAAGTACTTGAGATTTTTGCATCCAGTCTGCAATAGCGAATACATTTGGGAAGCTAGAAACGGTCTGTTACATACACACGGCACACAATCCGTCGGAGTAAAAGAAGGTAAGGCACCTAGCATTTATTACTACGCAAAGAATTATCCACCAATAAAGGGGGCAGTGTCTGACGGGGAACACGTCATTTTCTTGTCCATTCCCACTTTGATCCGAGAGTTCTTTGAGGGAATGGATGAATTCATAATTGACGTGTATTCAGACGACAAGAAAAGGGCTGTAGCTGAAAAGAGATGTGAAACTATGCTTCAGGTGTTTGATGACTTCGACAAGTTTGTGCGGGAAGGAACAAGCATTTGATTTCCGGTATAGCTCTCAACCCGGCAAATGATTCAACACCTGCGCCACAATCCCGACACAGATGCCAGCGACTCGCCCTACTTAATCCCTGAACTCAGGAAACTATTAGTAAACTGCTTCTGCACCAGCGCGATCAGAATCAGCACCGGCGCCGCCACGATCAAGGTGCCCGCCGACAGTTGATCCCACTGCGCGCCGATCTCCGACGACTGCACGAGCAACGCCAGCCCCACCGTTAGCGGTCGGGTTTCGACGCTGCTGGTGATGAGCAAGGGCCACAGGAATTCGTTCCAGTGATAGGTGATGGATACGATGCTGAAGGCGATCAAGGGCGCGCGCGTCACCGGCAGGAAGACATGCCACAAGACTTGCAACCAGCTGGCGCCATCGCTGCGGGCCGCTTCTTCCAGTTCCTTCGGCACTTGCTTGAACGCCTGCCGCATGAGGAAGGCGCCGAAGGCGGAGGCGATGTAGGGCGCCATCATGCCCTGGTACGAATCCAGCCAGCCCAGCGAGACCAATGTCTGATAATTGGGCAGGATGAGCACCGTCGCCGGCACCATCAGTTGTGTCAGGAAGAGGAAAAAAATCTGGTCTTTGCCGCGGAAGTCCAGGCGCGCCAGGGCGAAGCCCGCCAACGAGATCGTGACAAGCTGGATGGCGAGCAGCCCGAATACCCAGATGACCGTATTCAGATAGAAGCGCGGAAAAGGCGCGGCCGACCAAGCTTCTTCAAACGCGCCAAAATGCAGACTCTGCAGCCACACCAGCGGCGACCCGTTCAAGAGCTCGGTGGTTGGCACGAAGGCCGCGGCCAGCGTCCAAAACAGCGGCACCAGCCATATCAGCCCGAAGACAGCCAGGGACAAAATGGGAAGTATCTGTCGCCATCTGCGCTTTTGACTATTCATGGCAAAACCAATCTCACGGCGCTGGTTAATTGTAGTGGACACGGCGCTCCAAGAAGACAAACTGAAGCATCGCCATGGTCAGCAGCACCGCCAGCAAGACCACCGTCATGGCGGCGGCAACCCCCGTATTGAACCACTTGAATCCTTGCTCATACACGTAATATAGCGCCAAATTGCTGGCGTTGTTGGGGCCGCCCTGCGTCAACACGAAGACATGATCGACCTGTTGCAGGGAATTCAAGACCGCAATCGTCGAAACGAAGTAGGTTGTTGGCGAGACCAGTGGCCAGATTATGTGACGCAGCTTCTGCCAAAACGTAACACCATCCAATGTTGCCGCTTCCAGTACATCGCCGGGCAGGGATTGCAGCGCCGCCAAATAAAAGAGCGCAAAATACCCGATTTGCTTCCAGATATAGACCACGAATAAACCCGAAAGCGCCAGATCAGGATTGCTCAGCCAATTTGAGCGCGGCAGTCCAACGCTGCCAAGCAGCTCATTGAATAGACCGACGCGCGGACTGTACAAGAATAGCCAGATCGAGGCGACGCTGACCATGGGCAAGCCGATGGTCGCCAGAAACGGGAAGCGGAAGAAACCAATATTTCGCAAACCCTGGTTCATCAGGATTGCCAAAAGAAGCCCGCCGATCACAGACAGGATCAGGCCCGCTGTGACATAGGCCGCCGTGTTTTTAATGACCTGCTGGCTGAGCGGATCGGAGAATACGCGCTCGTAATTCTGAAGCCCGACGAAGACTTGGTTGCGTCCGCGGCGCGCGTGGAAGCTGGTCAAGATGGCGGAGACGATGGGCCAGAGCGTGAAGACCGTCAAGAAGATCAGCGATGGCAGCAGGAACAAGTATGCGACGGCGCCGCTGCCACCGAGTGACAAGGAAAAGCCGGAGAAGCGAGCCTTGCGCCCGCTCCCCAGGCCTTTACGTTTTTCGAGTTCACGCTGATTGAGCAAAGGCTTCAACGGTTGCTATTCCAGTTCACAGCCGTTCTGCGTCAGCACATCGTTGGCCCGCTCTTGGGCCACTGCCAGCGCGTCTTCGGGCGACAATTCACCGGTATTGACCGCTTCAATCGCTTGCGTGGTTATGACCTGGATTTCCTGGCCACCGTATGTCGCCGGGAACTCCTTGACGGCATACTCAAGCTGGAAGCGGGCGGTGGACGCTTGCGGTACGTCTTCGGCGTAGCTCATGAGAGGATCAACCTCCCAGGCTGCTGCGCGCGGCGCGACGTAGCCGCTGTCGATGCCCCACTGTCCGATTTGTTCCGGGCGCACCATCCAGCGAATGAATTCCCAGGCGGCATCCTGGCGTTCCTTGTCGATGTCTTTCATGATGTAGTAGTTGCCGCCACCCACGTTGGCGCCGTAGCCGGCCTCGCCGGCGGGCATGAAGGCTGTGCCTACTTCAAAGGGTGAGTTGGCCAAGAGCGTGCTGAGGCTGCCGGTGGAGTGATAGATCATCGCTGAAGCCCCGGCGATAAAGTCGGCTGGCGCGGTACCCCAGGCGACAGCGCCGTCCGGCATGACGCCCTCTTCTTGCAGCCTGCGCAGGAACGCCAGCGCTTCTATCGCTTCGGGAGTGTCCAGATACACTCCGCAGGGATCGTCTCCAAGCGAGCCGATGTGACGCCCCGCCTGAATGGCGAAGTTGGCAAATATCCAGAACGATGTCGGCACTTCAACACCCCAACGCGTCACGTTATCGCCATCTTGCACGACCAGTTGTTTGCCGAATTCCACCAATTCGTCCCAGTTTGCGGGCGGTGTGTCCGGGTCGAGACCAACTTCGGCGAAGGCATCTTTGTTGTAATACAGGATCGGGGTGGAACGCTGCCAGGGAATGCTCCAGACTTGGTCGTCGGCGATATTGTTGGCCATGAAGGCTTCAAAGAAATCGTCAATGTCCAAGCCTTCCTCGGAAGCGATGTAATCATCCAGCGGGATGATGCCTTCCAATTGGATCAGCGTGTAGATGTCGATACCCAAGAGAATGGCGACATCAGGCGGTTGGCCGGACAGAATCGCGGCGGTCGCGCGAGCCATGTTTTCAGAGTAACCGCCGGTGAAAATCGGCTCTACCTGGATGTCCTCATTCAGCGCATTGAATTCGGCAACGTAGCCGTCAATCGCTTGCGCCAGCGGTCCCGCCACGCCGACCGGATAATAGAACTGCAGCGTAATCGGTTCCTGCGCCAGGGCGCCTCCGCCGAACAGCGTGACGCACAGAAGCAAGACCAATGCAAGTACTGCGTATTTCTTTAGCATCTCATTTACTCCGTTTCTATAGGTAGGTACACATCTCAAGGTCTTGTCGTGATGCCAATATCAATAGGCAACCTCTCCTCGCATCCAGAAGTTATGAAGGGCGCCGCAACTCTCACGCTGTCGACAGCGCGCGTCGTGTTCAATCGACAACCGGACACTTGAAGCCATTGCGCAAGGCGCATTCGCGGAGCGTCAAAAGTGCAGCCTTCCAGTACAACGCAGTTGACGGAAATACCAAAAAATCCGATTGTCACGAATACGGTGTCAATTGCGGTCGATTGCAGACTGGTCGCCGGCAATCGGGGGAGGGCGCTCTATCGTTGAAGGCGCGATTGTCTTGCGCGCGCGCAGCGGTTATAGTAACTCAACTCATTTATGGTGAGGGGCCGTGGCGCCGACGCGGAAACCAGCCCATTGTCTCCCGCCAACGACGAGAATAGCTTATGCATCATCAACCCATCAAGCGCGGCGTCATCTGCCCCATCGTCACGCCGCTCAAGCCGGACGGCGATATCAACCCGGCCATGATCAAGCCCCTGGTCGACTGGTTGATCGAGATGGGCGTCGCCGGCATCTACCCGTTGGGCAGCACCGGTGAGGGCCCGCTCTTTGACCTCGAGGAACGCAAGATTATCGCCGAGGCAACAGTCGAGGCGGTGGCCGGACGCCTGCCCGTCATCGTGCACACCGGCGCTATCACCACGCGCGACACGCTCGAGCTGACCCGTCACGCGCGTGACATCGGCGCAACCGCCGCTTCGGTCATCACGCCTTGGTATTTCCAACACAGCGAAGCGGCGCTGGAAGCGCATTATCTTGCCATCCTCGATGCTGTCCCCAGCTTTCCCGTCTACCTCTATAACCTGCCCAAATTCGGCAACAACAGCTTGTCGGCGGCCTTGGTGACGCGTCTGGCGCAACGCTATGAAAATTGCGTCGGCCTCAAAGACAGCAGCGGGGATCTATTGACCATGAGCGCGGTCAATCACCTGCAAGGCGGGCGCTTCAATACCGCCATCGGGCCCGATAATCTGATCCTGGCCGGGTTGGCGCTGGGGCTGGATTGCAGCGTATCCGGCAACAGCAATCACTTTCCGGAAATCCTGGTGGGCATTCATGCTGCTTTCCACGCCGGCGATCTGGACAAGGCGCAATCGCTCCAGAAACAACTCACGGCCGCCAGCGATGTCATTGCCAGCGGCGGCTGGCTGACCGTGGTCAAAGGCATATTGGCACATCGCGGATTGCCGGTCGGTGGCGTGCGTACGCCCCTGCTGCGCGCTTCGGACGAGACCATCCGCGCCTGCCTGGCGCAGCTGCAGGCGCTGCGCGTGGATTTGACGCCGGTGTGATTCCCGCTCAAAATCGTTACAATCTTCGTCACCGTTCGGGTTTGGAAGCCATAGCGCGCCCATGCAAATCGACGAATTGACGCACGATCTCCGCGCCGCCATCGGAAGCGACCAAGCCGCCGCTGACCGGATGACGCGCGTGCTCTACAGCACCGATGCCAGCAATTATCAGATCATGCCGCTGGCGGTGACTTTTCCCCGTCACGCCGATGATGTAGTGGCCATTCATGAATGCGCCCGCAAGCATGGCGTGCCGGTGCTGCCGCGCGGGGGAGGCAGCGCCTTGGCCGGGCAGGCCGTTGGCGAAGCGGTCATCATGGATTTCACGCGTCACATGCGCCGCTTGCGCGGGATCAATGCCGAGGCGGGCACAGTCGATGTCGAGCCGGGCTTGATCCTGGGCAATCTCAATGCCCAGCTGGCGCCGCTAAATCTGATGTTTGGTCCCGATCCGGCCAGCGCCGAACGCGCGGCTATCGGCGGGGTCGTCGGCAATAACGCCACCGGCGCTCATAGCATCCGATATGGCATGACCGCGGACCATGTCCAGCGGCTGCAAGTGGTATTGGCCAGCGGCGAACTGGTCTGGCTGGATCAATCGACGGCGTCGCTCAATCGTCTGCGCGCGCTCGTGAGCAATCTGGCGACGGAGCGCGCGACGGAGATTACAGCCCGCTATCCGCGAACCTGGCGCACGGTCGCCGGGTACGCGCTTGACAAAATTGATCCTGACGATGTCAATCTGAATTGGCTGCTCTGCGGTTCCGAAGGCACATTGGCCAGCGTCGTCCGCGCCGAGCTGCGGCTGGTCGAACGGCCGAAAATCGAGAACAAACGGCTGGCGCTCGTACACTTCGACAGCCTGCGTCAGTCGCTGGAAGCCACGCCGCGCATCCTTGAGCTGGATCCGGCGGCTATCGAATTGATGGACAGATTCCTGCTCGACAAAACGCGCGCAGCCCCCGGTTATCGCGATCGTCTGACATTCGTCGATGGCGACCCGGCCGCGATTCTGTTGGTCGAATTTGTCGGCGCCGCATCTGAACTGGACGCGAAAGTCAGCGACCTCAAGAGCCGTCTCCAGCGACTGGGTTATCGCGGAACCGTAACTGTAGCGTCAACTCCAAAACAGCAAGACGATGTCTGGACCGTCCGCAAGGTCGGCCTGGGACTGATCATGAGCGATCGCGATGCCGCCAAACCCATCCCCTTCATCGAAGACGCCGCCGTGCCGGTGGAGAAGCTGGCCGATTACATCGCCGATGTCGAGCGCATCATCCACGACAACGACACCAGCTATGCCATTTATGCCCACGCCAGCGCCGGCTGCCTGCATGTCCGCCCGCTGATCAATCTGAAGACGCTGAAGGGACGCGAACAATATCGGGAGATCGCCGACGCCGTGGCCGCCACGGTGAAGAAGTATCAAGGCACGATCACCGGCGAGCATGGACAGGGCTTGGCGCGCGGAGAATACAGCGAATACCTGTTCGGGCCGGAGCTGATAGATGCCTTCCGTCAGGTCAAACGCGCTTTTGATCCCGACAACATGATGAATCCGGGCAAAATAATCGATGCGCCGCCAATGGACAGCGCCGAACTGCTGCGTTATACGCCCGATTATCAAGCGATCAATGTTAAAACGCGCTTCGATTGGACGGCCGATAATGGCTTCAATGGCGCGATTGAAATGTGCAACGGCGCGGGCGTTTGTCGCAAAGAGGGCGCCGGCACGATGTGCCCCTCCTATCAGGCCACGCTCGACGAAGCGCATTCCACGCGCGGTCGGGCCAATGCCTTGCGCGCGGCGATCAGCGGCGTCCTGCCCGATGACCTGGGCAATCCCGCCGTTAAGGACGTCTTCGACCTCTGCCTCTCGTGCAAGGCCTGCGCCAGCGAATGTCCATCATCGGTCGATGTCGCCAAGCTGAAATCGGAATTCCAGGCTGTATGGCACGACAAGCACGGCATTCCGCTGGCGACGCGGATCTTCGGCAATGTCCATCGCGTCAATCGACTGGCCGGCCGCTTTCCCGGTTTGAGCAACGCCATGCTCAGCAGCCCGCTGGGCGCGTTGGGCGCGGGTCTGCTCGGCTTGCCCACGACGCGGCCCTTGCCGAGATACGCCGCACGCGCATTCTCCGCCGATCATTATACGCGTCACACCCAAGCCGATGCCGTTTTGATCATTGATACCTTCACCGAATGGCATCACCCGGAGATCGGCAAGGCCGTCCTGCAATTGGCCAAGGTCATGGGACTGAATATCAACGTTCAGCGGCTGCCGGGCGAGGGCTGCTGTGGGCGGCCCGCCATCAGCAAGGGGCTGCTGGATAGGGCCAAAGCCATGGCAAACGCCAATGTGCGGGGCTTGATTCGAGAGGCGACGGATGCGCCTTATCTCTTCATTGAACCCAGCTGCCAAAGCGCCTTCACCGATGATTATCCCGATCTTTTGGAATCGGACTTGCAATCCGCCGCGCGCCAACTGTCGCAGCGCTGTTATAGCATGGAAGCCTTCTTCGCGGACAAAATGGCGCGCCGCGCCCATGCCCTCGCTTGGCAAGCGGACGCGCCTCGGATACTATTGCATGGGCATTGCCACCAGAAGGCGCTCTGGGGCACGGCGGATACGCTCAGGTTGTTGCGCTGCATCCCTGGCGCCGAGGTGACGGAGATGAATACCGGCTGTTGCGGTATGGCGGGCAGCTTTGGATACGAGCATCACGAGTTGAGTATGAAAATCGCCGAGGATCGCCTCTTGCCGGCCATTCGCGCCAACAGCGACGCCATCATCGCCGCGCCGGGCACGTCTTGCCGCGCCCAGATTGACGATGCCGGTTTCAGCGCCAGACATCCGCTTGAAATTGTGCTGGCGGCCCTGGGGGAAGTTGAGTTGACGGAGCGGCAAGCCTGATGCCTGAATTCGAGCTGACCGAGGTCAAAGCGCTGGGCGAGATTTTCGCGCTGGGCAGAATCCGCGTCAAACGGGAGCAGCGGCGCTTCACCAAGAATCTGCTGATTACGTACCTGCAAACGCGCCATCCTGCCGTGACCACCTATCGCATTGATGTCGGCGACGCGCCCATCGGCTATGTGATGCTGGTTAATGCCGATAATCCGTCGCAGTGGATCATCGAACGACTGACGATCGGCGAAGCCTATCAGGGACAAGGTTACGGCTATGCCGTCGCCGACCGCTTGATCGACATGATTCATGACTTCGACAACAGCGAAATGGTCATCGTGCGGTACAAGCCGAACAACGAAACCGCGCGCCGGCTCTTTGAGCGCTTGGGATTTGTCGAACAAGACAAGGTATTCCGCGGCCGGCAAATTGCCACTCTCGATTTTGAATTCGAGGACGATGCGGATGAGATTGACGATCCCGAAAGCGATTCTGATAGCGATACGGGGCAAAGCCAGGCCGCTTCTGTTGATGACGACAATGGTCATCGGGGCTGAACTTGTGCGGCCGTCCGCGAGTGTCAAGCTGCAAACGACATGATGATGGTATAGCGAATGGCCATGTCTCAATCTTCACCGTCAAGACCGGCGCTGCTGCCGGAATCCATTCGGCGCCGCCTGGATCCGCTGGCGCTGGACGCCAAGAAAGTGCGCGTTGGCGCGATGAAAGGCGACCGCCGCTCGATCAAGCGCGGCAGCAGCATTGAGTTCGCCGACTACCGCAACTATGTGCCGGGCGATGACTTGCGCCAAATGGACTGGAATATCTACGCGCGTCTGGAGCGCCCCTATATCAAGCTGTTGGAGGACGAGGAAGACCTGTCGGTACACTTGCTGCTGGATGCCTCCGCCAGCATGGACTTCCCGCCGGATAGCGAGATCGACCGACAAAAGCTGTTGTACGCCAAACGCATCCTGGCCGGCCTGGCATATATCGCTTTATCGAGCAATGACCGGCTGATGCTCTCCGCCATCAACGACGGAGGCAGCTCGACATTCGGTCCCGTGCGGGGCCGGGCGCGAGGCATGGCGATGCTGCGCTTCATCGAAGACGTCAACGCTGATGGCATCACCGATCTGAACATCATGCTCCAGGATTACGCGCGCCGCGCGCGCCGCCCCGGTTGGACCCTGATTATCAGCGACATGTTTTCGCCGACGGGGTATATCGAAGGGTTGAACGCGCTGTTGAGCCGGGGGCACGAGGTCGTGATTTTGCATGTGCTGGCGCCGGAAGAATTGACGCCCGGCTTGGCCGGTGATTTACGCCTGATCGATGTCGAGACCGGCGCCGCGCAAGAGGTCACCGTGGATGCGTCGTTGCGTGATATCTATCAGGGGCGTTTGGCGGCCTGGCGCGCGGAAATCCGCGAGGAGTGCCTGCGGCGCGGCGCGCACTACTTCCCGCTGCGCACGGATACGCCCTGGGAACGAGTCATCTTGTCTGATCTGCGGCGCGCGGGATTGGTTAAGTAGTTGCGGCTTTCGCCTTGCGTTCGGCGATAAGACCTTGCAAGCGCTCCTTGTATTCCCGACAGGTTTCAAGATAGAGGCCGGAAAGCATGGCCGTCAAGTCTATGCCGTCGTCGATATCTTCCCAATATACGTCGCAGCTACCCAATTGGTAGTTCTGGCGCTCTTCGGCGCTCGCTGCCTCCAGCAAGGGGAAGAAATGCAGAGGGACACCGATAATTCTGCCATCGGCCAAGCCAATCATGACGCGCGTGCCGGTAAAGCTGACGCCTTGCGGCTCGTTGCGCGTATCGTGAATTACTGGCTTCTTGGAAATGTTCTTGTCTCGTGCCATCGCTACTGTTAGCTCTATCTAAACCTGTGAATCTCATCCCACTTTGTGAAAAGCAGTTCTTGGTGTTCAAAGATGACTTGTCGAATCTGTCTAATTTCTCTTGTTGTGAATCCGCGATTATTTTCGACTTCAAACGTCTTCAAGTCTATTCTTAAAGACTCTTCTCCATTTAGCGCATGCGCATGTGCGGGTGGATGATCTCAAGTGTAGATGCGCGCATCGTAGCCATGTCGCCGTCTGTAAAGAACCTTGACTAGATATCCTCGCCAACCAAGCTTAAATGCTCGACACAAGCTGTCAACGCAACCGCGCTCGGCTCACGTCGCCGTCAAACCGCCATCCAGAACCAATGCATGCCCGGTCACGAAGCTCGACGCCGCCGAACACAGCCAGGTCACCGCGTCTGCGACTTCGCCGGGTTGACCCAGCCGTCCCATCGGGATTGCTCGCGCCATGATCGGCGCCATCAGCGGGTTCAGGGCAATGGCATCCTGCACCATCGCGGTATCGGTATAGGCGGGGCAGACGGCATTGATGCGGATGCCACGTTTGGCGTATTCGACTGCGGTCGCTCGGGTGATGCCGATGACGCCATGTTTGCTGGCCGTATAAGCCGCCGCCTTGGGCGCGCCAATCAATCCGGCCACGGACGCAATATTGACGATCGCGCCTCCGCCGCCCGCGAGCATCGCCTCCAATTCGGCTTTCATGCACAGCCAGACGCCGCGCAAGTTGACCGCGATCACGCGCTCGAAAAGCTCGTCGCCGGCCTCGTGCAGGCGATGATCAAAACTGCCAGCGATGCCGGCATTGTTGACCGCCGCGTCAAGTCGGCCGAAGGCCTCCAGCGTGGCCGCGACCATAGCTCGAACGTCATCGCCGCTGGTCACATCGCAGCGTACGAAGATGGCGCTGCCGCCCCCGTCGGCGATGGTCTGAGCCGTGGCTTCTCCTCCCGCAGCATCGATATCCGAGACGCAGACGGCCGCGCCCTCCTGCGCCAGGGCCAGCGCGCTTTCCCGCCCGATGCCCGATGCCGCGCCCGTCACCAGTGCGACCTTGTTGTCCAGCGATCCCATTACGCTACCCTCCTGCCTACAACAGCAATTCTCGAAGCTATCGTACTGGATGTTCACGCCGAGCGTAAGCATCAAGCCTTGTGCTATAATCCCGCCAAAATCGAGATTGGGGAGGAGGATCCATGATCGACGATCCGATTCTGCTCAATGACTGGCATTGCGTTCTGCCCGTTGCGCAATTGGAGGAATCGAATAATGTGGTCGGCGCGCGCGTTTTGGGCGAGGACATCGTCATTTGGCGCTCGGGCGATCAGATCCGCGCCTGGAAAGACCTCTGCGTGCACCGCGGGACGCGGCTGTCGCTGGGCAAGGTGCTCGACGACTATACCTTGCAATGCCCCTACCACGGCTGGACCTATGATGCCGATGGCGGCTGCGTCGATATCCCGGCCCATCCCGAGCAGAAACCGCCGGCCAAAGCCCGCGCATTCACCTATCGCGCGACTGTCGCCTACGCTATGGTTTGGGTCTGCCTGGGCGAGCCGGCGTATGGCATCCCCGAATTTGAAGAATGGGCCGACGACAGTTACCGCAAAATCCTCTGCGGCGCCTACGAATTTCAGGCGGCCGGACCGCGCATGGTGGAGAATTTCCTCGATGTCGCGCATTTCCCCTTCGTGCACGAGAATATCCTCGGCGTACAGGAACGCCCGGAGATTCCCGATTACGACGTGATCACGGACGAGAACGGCATCACGGCGTCAGATATCCGTATCTTCCAGCCTAATCCCGATGGATCGCATGTGCCCAACTGGGTGTCTTACACCTACAAGGTTTATCGTCCCCTGGTGGCGTATTTCCGCAAGGAAGCCGCCGAGAAATTCGCCATCCTGCTGATGGTCACGCCCATTGAAGAGGTCAAATCGCTGATGTGGATGTGGATGGTGATGACGCAGACCGACAGCGCGGACGAGGTCTTGCGCGCTTTTCAAGACGAGATCGCTTATCAAGACTTGCCCATCGTGCAATCGCAGCGGCCGGAGCTGCTGCCGCTGGACCTGCAGGCCGAGCTGCACCTGCGCAGCGACAAAACCGCCATCGCCTATCGTCGCTGGCTGAACGAGCTCGGTCTCACATTTGGCACGAGTTGAGGTCATTCGCGCGCGCAACCGTCGACGCGCAGATGCGTAAACCTGTTCAACCGAAGACTTCTCATTGGATAGTCATCTCCACGGGATTCAACGCCGCGAGGAGTCGGCTTTTGGTGTGCTACAATCTTGGTCGGTTGCGGCATCGAGCTCCGCTTGAATCGCCGACGTCTGTTTGGATTATCGAATGATCTTGAATCCGGGTGACCGCATCGCCGATTATGAGATTGTGTCGCAGATCGGCAGCGGCGGCATGGCGACCGTGTATCAAGCCTATCACGAACGGCTCGACCGCCACGTCGCCATCAAGATCATGCACGAATCCTTCGCCCGCGACGAGACGTTTTTGGAGCGCTTCCAACGCGAGGCGCGCATCGTGGCGCGGCTTGAACATCCGCATATCGTGCCCATCTACGATTACGCCGAATTCGATAAACAGCCCTATTTCGTGATGAAGCACATCGAGGGCGGCACGCTGAAACGGCGTCTCATCAAGCGCGGCATCACCCTGCCCGAGATCACCGGCATGATGACCATGCTGGCGGACGCCTTGACATACGCGCACGAGAAAGGCGTCTTGCATCGTGATATCAAACCGTCGAATGTGCTGATTGACGAGCGCGACTTGCCCTATATCAGCGACTTCGGCCTGGCGCGCATCGCCCAAGTCGGCGATTCCACAATCAGCCATGATCTGATGCTGGGCACGCCGTGGTATATTTCGCCGGAACAAGCCAAGGGCGAACGCGACCTCACGCCGGCGACCGATGTCTATTCCTTCGGCATCATCCTGTATGAATTGCTGCTGGGGCGGCTGCCCTTCAGCGGCGATACCCCCTATGCCATCGTGCACGAACATATCTATACGCCGCCGACGTCGCCGAGTCATATCAATCCCGAACTGGGCGCGGCGGTGGATGATGTGCTGCTAAGGGAGCTGGAGAAGTCGCCGGGGCAACGTTATCAGACGGCGACGGCGCTGATGAACGACTTTGGGCGGGCGCTGACGGAATCGGGTATCCACGGTTTGCCGCCCATGCTCAGCAACGATATGCCCAATGCGGCGCGCGCCCGGCCGACCCGCGACCGATTTGATCCCGGTCCCGCGCAGGACGACCTGTGGACGCCTGCGGACGACAAGATGAGCGACCTGGGAGACAAACTCGATGAGTCGCTGCGCGCGGGCGCCAATTTTGTCGCGCGAATCACCGATCAGTTTTCGCGCAAGAAGAAGCATGTCCCGTCGCCGACGCCGGAAGAATTGATCCGCCGCCGCGTTCAAAAGAAACTCAAAGCCCGCAGTGAATTTCTCCAGCATCTGGCCGTATATCTGTCGATAAATCTCATGCTCTGGATCATTTGGGTCGCCGCCCGCGGTGGATTCCCCTGGCCGATCTTTGTCAGCCTGCCTTGGGGCATCGGCATTATGAGCCAATACATCGATTACTATTACAAACACGGGCGCGGCGCTGATCAAGGCGAAGCCGAGGTCGCCAGTGAAATCACGCGGCGGATGAGGATATCCCGGCGTGACAAGGGAAAACGGGGCCAGTTTGATTATGATAGTGAGGAGGTCCTGGATATTGACGACATTGGCGAGCGCCGCGTGCGGCTCAATGATGACGGCGAGCTGAGCGACAGCTTTGTTCAGGAAATCGACCGGGACGAAAACACCGGCGAGCAGCGCTACGTCTAGACAAACGGGATTGCGGGCGCGACATTAGGGCGACCATGACATCGACGCAGGAAGAACTCATTCGGCATCGCATCGAGAAGCGCCTGGCCGGTCGGCGCGATTTGATGCTGCACGCGCTGGTTTATGTGCTGGTGATCGCCATCGTATACATCAGCACGCCTTGGTGGGAATTGCGTGATTTGGCATTGTTTGGCGGTTTTTGGACGATACCGCTGCTGCTGAATGCCTTACGCTATTACTATCAGTGCGGAACCGGTTTGCGCAAACGCGCTCAAGCCATCGATGAGGAACTGGATCGCTATGACGAGCTCGGGGCACTCGATGATGATGAAGCGCTGCTGATCGAAGATCGCGTCGCCAAACGCTTCAAGGCACGCCGATTGGTGGTCGCGCATCTGCTGGTCATGCTGCCGTTTCTCTCCCTTTGGTGGCTGGAGCGCGTCAGCTTGGACGGCGGCATGTGGTATATGCAGGATCTGATCCATATCACGCAGATCTGGGGAATCGCCTTTCTGGCGCACTGGCTGCGGTATTTCTTCGTGCATGGGCGTAATCCGGCTGGGCGCGCGCTCAAAATCGAAAGCGAGATCGAGCGTCAATGGCATCTCGTCCGCGACCGGCGGCGCGCGCGACAGCAGATATTTACGTCCGCCGCTGATGGTGCGGGCGCGACGGTCGACCTTGAGCGCATACGAGAAGGGCAGTCGCTGGTGACGGATGACGGCGAGTGGATTGACGAGAGCATCTTGTTCAGCGACGGCGGTGAAGCGGGTGGGCGACAGCGAGGGACGACGCGATGAAAGTCAAAAGCAAACCCATCGCCAGGGCAGAGATCCGCGAGCGCGTCGAGAAGAAGCTGCGGGCGCGCGGCGCAGTTCACTTTCACGGAGTGGCACTACTCTTAGGCACGGTGGTTTTTCTGTGGAATCTGCCGATGTATTGGGCGAATCGATTTGTCAATTGGGATTCGGGATTCGAAGTCGCGATTGTGCTGTACGGCATCTTGATCGTGTCGTTGGCGCTGCACTTTATCTATTATCATTTCAAACACGGCGCCGGCTACGAGCGGCACGAAGCGGAAACCGCCTCTCGCATCAATCGCGAATTGCGCCGCGCCGATATGGAGGAAGCGGAAGAACGCGAAGCGCTGATCGCGCTGGAGCAGAACGGCAAACTGAAGAACCGCCGACTGCTCTGGCAGCATGCGTCGCTGTTTCTGGGTCTCAGCGCGACCATGATCGCGGTGCGCTGGATTGAAGCGGTTCGATACGAATGGTACGACGAATACGCTTTGCTGGGTGTAATGTATTTGGTTGGCGCCTGGGCCATGGCCTTGATCGCGCACGCCTTGCGCTATTATTTCAGTTACAGCGGCTACAGCGAAAGGCGTCAAGCCAGAATCGATGCCGAGGTCGAGCGCGAGATGGCCAAGTTGGGCGCCCGCCGATCGGGCGCGCCGCCGGGGCGGAGGCTGGCCAGCGAGTACGATGCCGGCGATGCCATCAAGTCCTACCGGGCTGACGATATTGAGAGCGGCCAAAGCCGCAGCCGCGCTTGAGACCTCCCATCACCGAGCATCGGCTCGTCCGCGCTGCCATGCCTGCAATGACCTCACCTTGCCAGAACCGTTGCCATTGGTGTTACAATAGGCTTGTCTGGCGCTGACGCAACAGCGTCGGTCACGCTGCCGTATAGAAGATGAACGCGGATAACCGTGGACGACTTTAGCCTATGATTCGCTTGAAACGACGCAACACCGCCTGGCTGATCGCCATGGGACTGCTGATCGGCTTCGCATTGCTGGCGGCGCCGGTCTCGGCCGCGGTGCAGATTTCGCTTCTGGGCGCATTTGCCGTGGCCGTTATCGCCTCCATGATCGAATTGGGACCCGAACGCGAGACCCTGCTCGAAGTGCTGCATCGGGCACCGGTGCGCCGCCGCATCACGCCGCAAGCGCGGGAAGCCGCCGAACGCGCCGCCTCGCGCGCCGGATTCTTCAATCGCGGCGGGCTGGTGCTGCTCGATATCGGCTTGATCGCCATGCAGACCGGCGTCGATGGACTGGCGATGCGCCGCACGCGCAATATCTCCAAAGACGATGACGGGGTGCGCCCCTTCATCACGCTTTTCGTCGATCACGAAGAAGCCGATCGCCAGGCCGTCATCCGCTACGAGATTTACAATCAGCTCGGCGATGAACAATACGTGCACGAGATGAAGACCTACCTGCGCGAGGGCGAATTGAAGCTGCTCGCCGATCATCATCTGCCACTGGCCGGCAATACCAGCATTGACGGCAATGGCGATTGGGATTTGCGCGTCTATGTCGATAACAACCTGATCGGCATGCACAACTTGATGCTCTCGCCCTCGGTCAACGAGCGCCGCCGTCGGCTAAGCGGAGAAGAAGAATTCGGCGAATCGCTGGATCAACGCCGCCGCAACCTGCGCGATGCCGTGATCGTTGACGAGATTGAAGAACCGGAAACCACACAACTCAAGGATTTGCTGCAGCAGCCCAGCACGACGAGCCGCCGGGGACTCTCGCGCAATCGGAGATAAACGAAGGTACACGAATGGATAACAACCGCAACACCTGGTTCCTGGCCTTCATCCTGCTGGCGCTCGGCGCGGTGGCGCTCTTGGGCAACAGCTTCCCGGTCATCCTGGTGCTATTGGGTTTGCTCTTCCTGGTGCGCCAGTTCGATACCGACAGCAGCAGCTCCAATATCAGCAGCCATGCCGAAGACTACAACTATGAATACGAAGCTCAGGAAGAGGACGACTACGACGATTATGAGATTTTCCATCAGCAGCCGGCCAGCGCCGAGCAGCGCGTCTATCGCCATGCGCTGGAATCGGTCGAACGCGCCGGACTCGATCCCGACGAGGTGCAGGTGCTGGCTGTCGATATCGGCTTGCTGACCACCAAGAATGGCGACGAGCCGCAGGTTTACCGCACCTGGTCATTGCCTGACGATATTGACTATATTCAGCCATTCGTGCAGCTGCGCGTGCCGATGGAAGCCAACGGCGATATCCGCTTTGAAGTCATTGACGCCGTCGGCGACGCCGTTTATATCCACGAGGATACCTACAAGCTCACGCGCGGCCGCAATTTCCTGACGCCGAATACGCGCATGCCCCTGCACGATCAGATGGAGCTGGATGGCAAGTGGCGCCTGCGCATCATCGCCGATGGCGTGACCATCGCCGAGCATCGCTTCGAGTATTCGGAAGCCACCGGCGCTAACATCCGCCGGCACATCGGCGAAGATGGCGAAATCAACACCGAGATGCGCGCTATCATGACCGAAAACCGCCTGCCCAAGATGTCGCTGGACGACCTGCTGGCTTATCAAGGCGAAGAGGAAGAAGAACGCCGCCGGCAATCCTGACCGCTCCGGCTGTTGATTTATTCCGCCGCGGCAGACGCCAGGAACGCGCGCGATCTCTCCAGATAGTTTCTCGCAGTTCGCCGAATCATGGCGATCTCGTCGGCGTTGACCTCGCGAATCAAGCGCGCGGGACTGCCCATGATCAGGCTGTTATCAGGGAAAGTCTTCTCCTGCGTTATCAAGGCGCCGGCGCCGACGATGCAGTTGCTGCCGATGGCCGCGCCGTTCATGATGATGGCGCCCATGCCGATCAACGTGTGATCGCTGATGCGCGCGCCATGCGCGATCGCGTTGTGTCCCACGCTGACGCCTGCGCCGATGATCATGGGATAACCTGGGTCCGCGTGGCAGACGGCGCCATCCTGGATATTGCTGCCGGCGCCGATGCGCAACGCTTCCGTATCCCCGCGCAGCACGGCGTTGAACCAGACGCTCGCATTCGCCGCCAGTGTGACATCGCCAACCACGATCGCGCCCGCCGCGATGAATACGCCGTCAGCGATCTTGTCCGGGTAAAACTGCGCGTCGTAATCAGTCATGCGGTCATTTGATACTTCGACTGGCGCCGCAGGGAGATGCCGCTCGCCGCAAAGCGAAGTTGGCTGACGCGCTCATCCAAAGCGCTCCGCCAGCACCAAAACATAGCCGCCGGCCGTATTGGCGTTGCCGCCTTCGCTGCCGAAGAAGCGCCGGGCGCGTATGAAATACAATCCGGAATGCGGGATGGTGTAGTTGTCGATCAAGGCGTTTTGGCCGTTGCCGCCATCGTCATTGCTCAGCACGACTTCCTGCGCGCCATTCAGCAGCTCAAGGTAGGCATCAAGATCTCCGTCCACCCGCGTCATGGATACCGTGATAACTTCGCCTTGCCGCGCGTAAAAGGCATAGAGATCGCGGTCGTTCTCATCACTGATCTTGCCGGGGACGCTCGTCCCATAGCTTATGCTGACCGCGTCATCCGGGATGGCTTCGACCGCGTTGCCAAAGGCATCCAGACTGAGCAGGAATTCACCGATGCTGGTGCCTTTGCCGCCTTCGAAACGCGTGGCGACGATATGATATTTTCCGTCCGCCGGGATGGGATAATCGGCGATCATCGCGTTCTGGCCGACGCCGCTGTCATCGTCTTCGACAATCGGCGTGAAATTGGCATCCGTCAGGATCAAGTAGCTGTCGAGCTCGCCAACGCTGCCTCGAGACATGCTGATGGTGACCAGGTCATTGCGGCTGGCGCTGAATGTGTAGAAGCGCTCATACTGCTGATGGCTGAGCGCGGCCGAGCGGCTTTCGCCGAAGGCGATGGGCAGGGGCGCCAATTGCAATGTGCCGGCGCCGCTGTCTTCTGCTTCTTCTATCGACAGCACAAAGCTGCCCGAGCTATCCCCGGCGGCTTCCCGATATCGAGTCGCCATGATGATATACATGCCCGTCTGCTCGATTATCAAGTCGCCGATGCGCGCATTGCGAGTTTCCGCGCCGGCTTGATCGTCGTTTTCGGCGATGACAAAACGCTGCGCGCTTATCACCTTAAGATAAGGATCCAAGTCTCCCGACGAGCGCACCATCGAAATGGCCAATATATCGCCTTGTTCCGCTTCAAACGTGTAATAGGCATGCGGTTCTGTCTGGCTGATCGTTCCGATAACGGAGTCGCCGTAGCGCAGCGCGCTCCCCTGTTCGGAAATGACGCCGGCGCGAATCAGGCGCAGCTCGTATTCGCCCGTGGAGCTGCCGAGGTGGAAACCAAAGCGCCCCACAATCAGAAAATAGCGCCCGTTGGCTTTCAATGTCAAATCTTGACTTACGCCCAAACTGCCGGCGCTGTCGTCGCGGTAGAACTCGAGCGCGCCCCGGCTGTCGAAAACGGCGAGCACAGGATCGAGGTCGCCGTCGATGGCGCGCAGCTCGAACTGGATCACCTCGCCGCGCAGTCCGTCAATGAAGAACACCTCGCGCGGATTATCATCATCGAGCCGCCCGCTGATGATGCCGCTAGGATCAATGCGAGTCCCGGCGTCTTCCGGATCGCGCTCTTGCGCAGAGCCAGTCAAGGCCTGCGCAAGCAGCAATATCAGCGCTGCGACAAGCAGTTTTCTCATGTGGTCATTGTAGCCGAATTGCGGCCGATGGGCTCGTTTCAGTACAGGCAAAGCCTTTGGTCTATCGGACCAAGGCAGGGTCCTGCGTGATTCAAAGCTCGCTAGTCTTGAGGGATATCCGCTTGCGACTTGAGGGGAAGCGCAATGCTGAAAGTGGCGCCGTCATTGCCGGGTTGCAGCAAGGCAATCTTTCCGCCATGCTGTTCGATCGCTTGTTTGGTGATTGCCAGCCCCAAGCCAGTCCCCGGCAGCGTGCCTACATTGGAAGCGCGCCGAAACGCGTCGAACAGGGTGTCCGCATCTTGTGGCGGTACGCCGATGCCGTCGTCGCTGACGAGGATGCGCGCGTGTTTCTGGTCTCTCCACAGCTCGAGTTTTACGCATCCGCCATTTGGCGAGTACTTGATGGCGTTGTCCAGCAAGTTGCTCAAGGCGCGGCGCAGCAGCCTCTCATCAAACTCGGCGAAGATCTCGGCATCAGGGCAGGCGAACTCGATGCAGTGCGAGTGATGATGATTGATGTGAAATGACTCGACGATGTCGCGGCAGGTTGTGATCAAGTCGCCGCGCCGTGAAACGAAATCCTGCGCGTGCGTGCCTGGCGCCGTCAAATTCATGACGTCGCCCAAAATGTCACTGACGTGATCGACCTGCAATCTGATGTTGTCGAGGTAAAGGCGCCGCTCGTCCTGGCTGGATCGCGTATCATACTGCGTCAGCATATCGTGCGACAAGCGAATCGACGCCAGGGGCGTGCGCAATTCGTGAGACATCATTGCCAGGAATCGGTACTTGGACTGCTGCAATTCCGTTTCCTGCTGCAGCAGGCTCTCCATTCGTTGCGCTTCGGTAGATTCGGATTCGGATCGTCGGCCTTCGCTCAAGTCTTCTACAACGACCGTAAACCATTGCCGATCTTCGACCGAGACTTGTTTGACCCGAACTAACATGGTGAATTCGCTGCCGTCTCGGCGCTTGCCCGGCATCGTAAGGCTCTTGCCCCCGTCGCTGTCGCGGAAATCATCAGCGCTGCAGGCGCTTAAGCCGACCAGTTGCGTCACGTGCATACCCAGCAGCTCATCGCGCGAATAGCCGAATATGCGTTCTCCGGCTAGATTGCAGCTCTTGACTACGCCAACGCTGCTCACTGTGAAGACACCGCTGTTGACTTGATCAAGCACCGATTGAATCTGCTTCCGAAATGCCTCCAGTTCCAATTGCGCAAACTTCAGTTCGGTGATGTCCTGATGCATAACCATGATGCGATCGTGCCTTTGAAGCACGAGGCGGCTCGCGCTCAGCAAATACCAATACTGGTTCCTAAAGATATTGCAGGGATACTCCAGATGAAAACTGTCCCGCTTGCCCGCAATCACATCGCTGATGCCGCTGGCGACTTGCAGCGCGTGCGTCGGGCGGTACATCTCGGCGCGATCACAGAAGGCGAGATACCTCAGCCCGACCCCGCTATCCGCATGATCGAATGAGATGTCGCCAGCGAAATCACGCCACGCGGCGTTTACACTGATAATTTCGCCATCATCGTCCAGGATTGCTATATGCGAGGAAATGGCATCAAGGGCCAATTGCACATAGAATTCCGCCTGGCTGTTTCCTTGTCCGACTTGAGAGTCGAACTTCAGATGCACGCCAACCCCCTTGTAGCAAAACGTAATTATTTGCGCAATTGCATTTGAGACCAATTATGTCAATTCTTCAAACACTTCGCAACAATTCACAAGAAATCTGACAAGTTGTCAAAATAATTAACACATTTTGAGAGGCATATTCAGTATCTAACCTGAAATACTATTGTCCGGCCGCTAGTGAAAGGAAGTAACCGATAGCTAAACGAAGCGGTGAGAAATAGCTGCGGAGCGCTTAAGTCTATCGTGAACGCATCCGTATGATTTCATTATATATCAAAATTGAACAAATATCGCAATGATTTCAAAAAATGTTCATTTTTCCCCGGTGTCGGTCGACGCTCTATCGCAGCGGAATGCCCGTGCTATAATGCCTGCGCTACTGTCTGTCAGGGATCCCCGTCACACTAGTGGAGCATCGATTGCGGCAGCTTTGCTTGGTAATCCTCATCTGTCTTGCTCACGGCTTTGCGATCTATGCTCAGTCTCAAGATGGTTTCGCCGAAATCGATCATGTGGTGGTCGCCGGCGAGACCTTGACCTTCATCGCCAATACCTACGGCCTGACGGTAGACGATATTGCCGCCAGCAATGATATTGATCCCGGCGCCATCTTGCGGGTGGGGCAAAGCCTGCGGATCGTGTTTCCAGTGGCAGAGCCAACACCGGCGCCGACAGCGACCGCCACTCCGAGTTCTGCCCAGCATGACCGGGTCGACGCCATAGCGCAAGAAGTTCCTGCCGTGCCGGCGAGCGACCGATCGGATGCTCCTGTGATGATGGCGGACGCGCCCAGTCAAGACCTGCCACTGCTCGATCCTCAATTGTGCGTTGCTATGTTTGCGGACAAAAATCGCAATACGGCTCTCGATCCGGGCGAATCGATTGTGCCGGGCGGCGCGGTCGCTTTGCATTATGGCGACGCATCGAAGGCCTATGACTTGGCGGAGGATGTCGATACCCTTTGCATCGACGGGCTTTCCAGGCAGGTCTATGACATCACCATGACTGCGCCGGTCGATCACAGCTTGACCGGGTCTACAACGCTGCGGCTCGACCTGCGGAACGGTATGCCGCTTGAGCTCAACATTGGGGTGCTTCCGGGTGATTTCCAGCCGGCGCCGGATTTGGCTGCGCCGCCGAGCGAGCCGGCGCAAGCCGATACGGATAATTCGCAAGGCTTGCTGCCCCAGATCAGCGGCTTGCTCGTCGTGGGACTGGCTGCCATTGTTTTGATTTCCGGATTTGGGCTGGCGCTAGTGTTGCGCCTGCGCTGAAACACCCCATTTGATCGCGCTTGAGGGAAGATGAACGCCTTTAGACTGCTGCTGCCAAGCCTCATGCTGCTGATTTGCGCGAGCGCCTTCGCGCAAGATACGGGCCAGATCTGCATCCAGTCATACGCAGATGCCGATGGCAGCGGATCGCGTGATGACGATGAACCCGCGATTTCGCAAGGCGTCGCGGCCAACCTCATGAGCGCGCTCGGCGTGACCATTGATACGCAGTTGTTGGAAAACTCAATAAGCGCCGCGATCGGCCTGACTTGTTTTGAGCATCTGCCCGCCGGGGATTACGTGGTTGTCTTGACCAGCGTCCAATACGAAGCCACAACAGCGCCTTCGTTCAACGCATTGGTCGTGCCGGGCACAGCGCCCGTTCTGTACGAGTTTGGACTTGCGCCGATTCGGAATGAGCGCGATATCAGTATCGACGCCGAGGGACGCTTGAGCGAAGCGGAAAACCGCGCGCTGCAAGCGATGGCTTTAGCCCTGGCGGGCAGCGGCCTTGTCGCCGGCATCGTCTTTCTGCTTGGTTTGTTGCTCTACATGGGCGTTTTCCGAAGGCGGCTGCGCAAGGCGCGCCAGTCACGGCTGGCGCCGGTCCATGGTTCGCCGCCGCAAGCAGCGCCCTCCGCGCCTGCGCAACCGATGCCATTCTCACCGCTGGCTGCCGGCGCGACAACGGATGATCCCTTTGGCTTGCATCAAGGCTCGCCGCAGCTATTCGACCAGGACGATACCAATCCGCTGGCATGAATCGCGGCAGGTCCATGCAACAGGTGACGACAGCCCAGTGTTCCGGCGGCGCGGAATCGCGGTTCAACGACGGATGCTCTGCCGAATCCGACGGCATATCTTGGCCGTACAAAGGCTCGTTACGGGCAATTCCTTGCTTTACAATGGCCAAATGATTCCGCGCAGCCAAGGCGAAAACTCCGCATGCCGCCTGTAGAAAGGGACGGGGGCTTGTTCTTCGGCGCTGAAGAACTGCAGCTCGCCAGGCAACGCCGCCATGATCCGGCCATCCGCGACGCGCTAAGCGTACTCGATGCGCCCGCGCCTCAACCGCTCGACGCCGCTTATCTGGCCGCCTTGCGCTTTCTGTTTGCTGATGATGCTGAATCCGCCGCTGCCGCCGCTCAAGGTGTCCAGAATGCGGCGCTGAACGCGGATTTGGCGCGAACGCGAGACGGCTGCAGGATGTTGATCGGCTGGTTATCCGTGATTTCCATGCTGCGGCGGCATCCATCCTGGCCGACGCTGCGGCAGCGATACGCAGGCTTGTATTCAGACTCAATCGTGACTTTGACCGGCGCCGACGACGCTCTCGACGCCTTGTGGCTTGGCGCGCTGCAGTTGGCTGTGGGTGTGGTCTTCGCCGACGAGAGCGCTCTGGAAAGCGGCGCGGAGGTCTACCGCCACGCTGTCCAAAGCGTCATTCATCCCGAGGGCTATCTGCGTGGAATCGCGGACATCCCTGAGGCCGCTGACGGCTACGCGGCACAGGTATCCGGAACTTGCGCGCTAGCGCTGATGGCGGAAATGGCGGCACAGACAGATCGCGATCTTTGGTCCGTCAACAATCGAGGCGTCACGCCGGTGACCGCCACCACTTATCTGCACTTCTATTATTTCTATCCTGAAAAATGGATCTGGGGCGCCGGTCTCACCCGCGACCAGACCGAAGCCGTCTTACGCCGCGATGGCGCCTTTATCGAAATGGTCAACCGACGTTTTCCTTTGCGCGGCATCGAAATTCTCCTGGCGGAATTGCGCCCCTTCTTCAGTCCGCTAGCTGGCGGCTTGACCACCTTGACGCACGGCGCCGCGCCTGAATCTAAGCCTCGCTGGCGTCTGTGGTAGGCAATTCTCGCGGCAGATCGTTCACGCGCGCCGCACTTGTCTCACCATGGGGCAAGCTCCTGACGAATGAGAGGTGAATCCGACGTCTGCGGCAACTTCGCTCTTCTGTTAGACATCCTCTGTGCCCTTGTTAGAAACAACAACATGATATGGAAACAAAAAGGAGACACTGTAGGGGCGTCTTGCTGAGACGTCCGCTGTCACAGCTACTTCAATTGGGCGTTTCGCCGAAACGCCCCTACAAGGCTTGTCCACATTTGGAGAATCCTCAGATTATGTCAGCAAGTGTCGTGACTTACCTGCAATAGCTACTGTGATCTGCTTGGTGGAAAATCTGTGTTTGATCTTCGAGACATGGGACGCTGCTCGAGATTCGGAGATTGTCATCACTTCACCGCACTTGACAATTTTTTTAAGTTAGGCTAAAAATTATCTTAATATGTCTAAAAGCCTAGCTGACAGGAGTTTCTGTTGTGACCAAGTCAATCGGGACGGGGCTGTCCCTTCTGCTTCTACTGATATTCGCCGCTTTGCCCGCGCGGGCAGCGGAAGAAACGCTGGACATCGTCGCCACCACCACTCAAGCGAGCGATCTGACGCGCATCTTGAGCGTGGATGTCGACAGCATCAGCATCACGCCGCTGATGGGCGCCGGCGTCGATCCCCACTTATACCAGCCTACAGAATCCGATATCGCCGCCATGAATGCCGCCGAAATGGTCGTTTACAGCGGCTTGCACCTCGAAGGTCAATTCGACACGGTATTCGCGGCGCTGGGAGAGCAGGGGATCGCCACTTATGCGCTCGCGCAGCCGGTGAAGGACGCCGGATTCATCATTGGCGGTTTCACGCTATCCGAACAATACAGCAACGTGGACGATCCCCATTTCTGGTTTGATCCGCGCAATTGGGAGATCACTGTGGCCGACCTGGCGTTGACGCTGGCCGAGCTTGATCCCGTCAATGCCGAATCCTATCGATCCAATGCCGAGGCCTACATCGCGCAGCTGGGTCTGCTGTATCAATGGGCGAACGATGGCCTGCGCTCGGTCCAGCCCGAGCAGCGCTTCCTGGTCACCTCGCACGATGCTTTTCAATATTTCGGCGCGGCCTTTGGCTGGAAGATGCGAGCCATTCAAGGCCTCAGCACCGAAGACGAAGCCGGCGTCGGCGACATTCAAGAGACGGTTGATTTTGTGATCGAAAACGAGATTCCCGTGCTTTTCGTCGAGAGCAGCATCCCGCCCGATACCGTTAATGCTGTCATCGCGGCCGTCCGCGCGTTGGGCAGGGAGGTACGCGTCGGGGTCCGCGAGCTGTACGGCGATGCCATGGGCGAAGTCGATAGTTTCGGCGGTACCTACATCGGTATGCTGGCGCAAAACGCTTTGACCATCATGCAGTCTTATCAATGTATGGGCGTCGAGGTGGATATCGGCGCCTGGCCGGAAGACTTGGAGCCGCAGCCGCCCGACGACATCTGGAATGTCGATTGCGAGGCTTGAGCGCGGACGATGAACGATAAGGTTTCGAGCGCGCTCTCCGTCGGCGATCTCACGGTCGCTTATCGCAGCAAACCCGCCATCTGGGATATTGATCTCGATGTGCCCGAAGGCGTCTTGATGGCGATCGTCGGGCCCAACGGCGCCGGCAAGAGCACCCTGATCAAAGCCGTGCTGAACCTGATCCCGCGCGCCGCCGGCGCCGTGTCTTTCTACGGCAAGCCTTATGAACGGGCGCGCTCCCTGGTCGGCTATGTGCCACAGCGCGGCAGCGTCGATTGGGATTTCCCCACGTCCGTGCTTGATGTGGTCACCATGGGATTGTATGGCAAGCTGGGCTGGTTGCGTCGGCCGGGCCGCCAGCAGCGCGAGCAGGCATTGCAGGCGCTGGATGATGTCGGGCTCACGGATCTAGTCGATCGGCAGATCAGCCAGCTTTCTGGCGGGCAGCAACAGCGGACCTTTCTCGCCCGCGCATTGGTTCAGGATGCGCAGATCTACTTTATGGACGAACCGTTTGCCGCTGTCGACGCCATCACCGAACGCGCCATCGTCAACATCTTGCACCAGCTGAAGGAGCGCGGCAAAACGGTCATCGTCGTGCATCACGACCTGCAGACGGTCGAGGACTATTTTGACTGGGTGACGTTGCTCAATGTCGAGATCATCGCCACGGGTCCCACCGCTGACGTGTTCACGCCGGACAATTTGGGGCGGACTTATGGCGGACGCATGACTTACCTGAGCGATGGTCAATTGATGCCTGTCGGAGATTAGCGATGCCAGGGTCGACGGTCAAAGCCAAGCTTAGGAGCGACGACCATCGCGTCTGGCTGCCCGTCATCATCATTGTACTGCTCGGCTTGATCTTCCTGGCGCTGAGTCAAGCCGTCTTCGGCGTGCGCTATACCTTCACCGTGCGCGTGGTGGCGTTGGGCGGCGCCGTCCTCGGCGTCATCAGCGGCGTGCTCGGTTGTTTCGCGGTGCTGCGGCGCGAAAGCCTGATGGGGGATGCCTTGTCGCACGCCGCGCTGCCCGGGGTGGCGCTGGCTTTCTTGCTGGCCGGGCGTGATCTGAGCGTCCTGCTCATCGGCGCCGGCATCGGCAGTTGGATAGCGCTGCGCTTCGTCTCCGCCGTCTTGAGCACCACGCGCATCAAACAAGATGCCGCCATGGGCATCGTGCTGGCGGGCTGGTTCGCGGCCGGCATCGCCCTGTTGACCTATATTCAGTCCATCCCCGATGCCAGCCAGGCCGGTCTGGATCATTTCATCTTCGGTCAGGCGGCCGCCATCGTTGAGAGCGATATCGAATTGATCAGCATCGTCGGCGTTGTCGTCTTGATCGCGCTTGCGCTGTTCTGGAAAGAATTCAAGCTGGTCACTTTCGATCCCGAATTTGCCAGCGCCAACGGTTTTCGTGTTGGATTCATCAATACCATGCTCTCCACGCTGGTTGTTGTGGCCATCGTGCTGGGTCTGCAGTTGGCCGGCGTCATTCTCATGGTGGGCATGTTGATCGCTCCCGCCATCGCCGCCCGCCAATGGACGCGAAGGCTGAATCAGATGGTCATCCTGGCGGGCGTATTCGGCGCGTTCTCCGGCGGCATCGGCGCAGTAATCAGCGCATTTGACAGCGATATTCCCACTGGACCCACCATCATTGTCGTGGCTTTCGCGCTGGTTGTATTCTCGATCACCTTGGCCCCGGGCCGCGGTCTGCTGTGGTCGGCATGGCGACAGCGCCTGGATCGACGCCGATTCGCCGCGCTGAATACGCTCCGTGATCTCTATCGCTATGCCATTGCCCATGGCGGCGCGAGGACGCCGGTTCCGGATGATTTCCTGCGCGGCATCGACGATCGGGGAGCGGCGCTGGGCTTGCGGCAACTGAAGAGCGCGGGCCGGGTCGAGTTCGGGGATGGCGGCTGGCAGTTGACCCAGAGCGGGGTCGAGTTGGCGGAAGGGGCCTTGCACAACTTGCGGCTGTGGGAACTGTATCGACTTTACGCTGACGAACTGGCGCTGCCGATGCTGCAGGAGGATCGACAGCGGGATATCCGCGAGCGCTTGCCAGCCGATGCGATCGCAGCGCTGGAAAGCCGACTGGAAGGCCGGCAATCGTGATCTTGCTGGAACGCGCGCTGATTGACCTGCTGCTCAACGTCTTCACCCGCGAGGAACTGAACGCGTTTCTGCGATCTCCACAGAATACCGCTACCATCATCGGCTGCTTGATCGCCATCAGCGGCGCGCTCTTGGGCAGTTTCTTGCTGCTGCGCGGCATGTCGCTGACCAGCGACGCCATCAGTCATACGGTGCTATTGGGCATCGTCGTGGCTTTCTTGCTGATGACTGAAGTCTTCGGCATGGAAGGCGATACTTCCTCGCCCTGGCTGATTATCGGCGCCTCGCTGGCCGGCGTCGGCACCGTCGTGCTGACGGAACTGCTCTTTCGTTCCGGTCTGGTGCGGCAGGATGCCGCGCTGGGTCTGGCGTTCCCGCTGTTATTCGCCATCGCCATCATCCTGGTTTCGCGCTTCGCGGAAGATGTGCATCTTGATGAGGACGCCGTGCTGGTGGGCGAGATCGGCTTGGCCTGGGCCAATACCAACAGCCACTGTTATCAGCACTGCGATTCGGTGACGATCACTCCGGAACATCCGGCCGCCACACTTGCGCGTCAGTGCAGCAACTGCCGTGAACTGGGCATCAGCCCGCGCGACGACGGCGCCGAGTTTGTCGAAATCTGCGGCAACTGCGGCGTCTATTCCCCGGCGCGAGCTTGGTCCGCCGGCCTCCTGCAAAATCAGCCGCACTTGGTCTTCTTCCCCAAGTCGATCACGGTGACCCTGGTGATGGGGCTGCTGAGCGTCTGCTTTGTCGTCATTTTCTACAAGGAATTGAAGCTGACGACATTTGATGCCGGCTTGGCGAAGGCGCTGGGCTTTCGACCGGGATTGATGAACTACGGGCTGATGATCCTGGTCAGCCTGGTGGCGGTCGGCGCATTTGACGCGGTGGGATCAATCCTGGTGATCGCGTTCTTCATCATCCCGCCCGCCGCGGCGTATCTGCTGACCGATCGCCTGTCGCTGATGCTCTTGCTCAGCCCGATCATCGGCGCGGCCGGCGCTGTTTTTGGCTATGATCTGGCGCGCGGACAGCTCTTCGGCATTTGGGATGTCGGCGCGGCAATCGCCTTCATCAACCAATCTTTGGGCCTGGATTTGCCGGCGCGCTGGGATTCGTCCATCAGCGCTTCAATGGTGTTGATGATCTTCTTGTTTTTCCTGTTGGCTTGGGTGCTTTCGCCGCGCTATGGACTGATTTCGACATTTGTTCGCCGTCTCCATCAGAATCGCCGGTTCCAAAATCAGGTTGTGCTGGCGCATATCCACAATCATCAAGACACCGAAAGGCGCGAGGTTGAATTGCGCGTCGATACGCTTCATCTGCATTTTCGTTGGCAGCCGGAGAAAATGAGGCGTGTGCTGGCGCGATTGCGCGTGATGGGTTTGGTGCGAATGGTCGATCAGTTAGTGGAGCTTACGGAGCGGGGCGATGCGCATGTGCATGAATTTCGCAAAGTGATGCTGGCCACGCACAATGTTCCCGATCTTGATTAACGCAGCAGGGCGATCACATCGGGCGCGGAAGCGGCCAGCGCAAGCAAGATTAATACCATCAGCCAACGGAACTGCCAACTCATGCGTTCATTCATCGTGTCAATCTTGCCTTCGAGGCGCTCTAGACCGGCATCAACCTTGCCATCAAGTCGCGTTATATCTGCCTTTGTCGCGACGTGACCTAGTGATGCTTCCATCGCTGAAATGCGTTCGCCATGCTTGCCAGCTTCTGCGTCGATTGCCACGTTACCCGTCTCCGACTCTCATTGCTCACGTCTAACCGAATCATAACCGAAATCTTGTCGTCCAACAAGAAGCATGATTCCAAGGCTCATGCGTTGCGGCATTGCCATAATGTTGTGGCGCAAACAGCCCCGCGCTGGATGAATCTGCCCTTCAGACCTGCAGATTTTGCCGCTAGCATTGACCGCATGATTAGCCTGATTGCAACCGTCCTCAACGAAGGCGACAGCATCCGTCAACTCCTCGATTCGATCGTCACGCAGACGCTCCCGCCCGATGAGGTCGTCATCGTCGACGGCGGCAGCAGCGACAATACCGTCGCCATGATTGAAGGTTATCGCGACCGACTTCCCCTGCAGGTGATCACGCAGCCGGGCTGCAACATCAGCGCGGGACGCAACCGCGCCATCCGGGCCGCGCGCGGCGATATCATCGCCGTGACCGATGCCGGCGTGCGTCTTAAGGATACCTGGCTCGACGCGATCACCGCTCCGCTCTTGCGCGACTCAAGCCTTGACGCGGTCGCCGGATTCTTCCTGGCCGCTCCGCAGAGTCGCTTCGAGCTGGCGTTGGCGGCGACTACCTTGCCCCTGGCGCGTGAGATCAACCCGGAGACATTCTTGCCCAGCAGCCGCAGCATCGCCTTTCGCAAGTCGGCCGGGGAGAAAGTTGGCTTGTATCCGGAATGGCTCGATTACTGCGAAGATCTGATATTTGACCTGCGTCTCAAAGCCCAGATCGGCCAATTCGCATTCGCGCCCGCAGCGATCGCTTGTTTCCGTCCGCGCTCTTCGCCACGCCAATACGTCCGTCAGTATTTCTTGTACGCCCGCGGGGATGGCAAAGCCGACCTTTGGCTGGCGCGACACCTCATCCGTTACGCGACTTACTTGCTGCTGGCCCCGCTCATCTTCGCGCTGGGGCTGGGGCTGCATCCGCTATTCTGGGGTCTGTATTTGGCCGGCGGCGCGGTCTATCTGCATCAACCCTATCGCCGATTGCCGAGCCTGATGCGACGAGCCGAAGACAGTTCCGCCGGTACCTGGATCTTCTGCGTTGTCATGATACCGGCGCTGCGTCTGCTGGGCGATCTGGCCAAGATGCTGGGCTACCCGCGCGGCCGCTGGTGGAGGCTGCGCCATCAACCGCCGGACTGGCGAGGCCGATGACGACAACCAACTTTTGCAGGTCGAATCCGTATTGTATACTAGCAGGGTCGACACTAGCCGAGAATGTCAATGAGCAATAACGAAAACAGCGAATGGGTGAGCCTTCGCAAGGCTGCCGAAATCCTCGGCGTACACCCGGCCACCGTGCGCAACTGGGCGGAAAGCGGCAAGCTGCCATTTCGGCGCACCGCCGGCAAACACCGCCGCTTCAACGTACAAGATCTGCAGTTTTACGCGCAGACGCAAGGTGATATTCAGCCGCTGGAATTGCAGTTGATCATCCAGAATGCGCTGGGCCAGACGCGCATGCAAGTCGGCAGCGACCGGCTGGAAGAAGCGCCTTGGTACGTGGCGATGAGCGCGGCCAGCAAAGGCCACCTGCGCGAACAAGGACGGCGTGTGCTGGAAGCGATTCGCGATTATGTGGCTGCTGGCGCGCCGGATTCAGATCTGTCTACCGCGATTAAACTCGGCAAGGACTATGCCACACAATTGGTTGCCGATGGACTGACGCTGCCGCAGGCTCTGCGAGGTTTCTTTTATTTCGGCGAATTCGTCTTCAATTCGATATTGAACTGGTCTGAAGTGACGCAGCCGAAGAATTCCTCCGAGTGGTCGTCGCTGCTGCGGCAGGTCAATACCTTCATGAACGCCATGCTGCTCTCCATCGTCGAGTATTATGAAGCCGATTGATGTCGATGCCAGAGCCCAGTGGATCGCGTTGAGCCTCTCGCCTCATATCGGCGCCAAGACCTTTTCCAACCTGTTGCGACATTTTGACGGCGATCTGTCGGCTGTCTTCAGCGCCACTGCCACCGATCTGCGAGCTGTGCCCGGCATCGGTCGCAAGATCGCGAGCGATATACTGGGCATCGACCCAAAGCGCGTCGCCCGCGAGATCATCGAATGGGAAGGGCAGGGTATCCGAACCTTGACCAGCGATGATGATTGTTATCCGCAGGCGTTGAGAGACATCGCTGATTGTCCTCCCGCGCTGTTCCTGCGGGGCGCTTGGCAGCCGGAGTCTCAAGGACGCAGCATCGGCATCGTGGGCACGCGCGCTCCGTCGCAAGTGGCGAAGATCCTTACTTTGCAATTATCGACGCGTCTGGCGCGCGCCGGCTGCCTGATTGTCAGCGGCTTGGCGCTGGGCACGGACGCCGCGGCTCATGCGGCAGCCCTGGAGGCCGGCGGCGAGACTATCGCGGTCCTGGGCAGCGGCGTGCTGAATGTCTATCCAGCGCGGAATCGGAGGATGGCGGCCCGGATCGTGGAATCGGGCGCGCTGGCGAGCGAGGCGCATCCGCGGCTGGCGCCCAACGCGCAGCGACTGGTGTCTCGCAATCGCATAATCAGCGGACTGAGCCAAGCCGTGGTCGTGGTCGAATCCGCCATCGACGGCGGGGCCATGCATACGGCGCGCTTCGCGCTGTCGCAGGGCCGCAAAGTCTATACGTTTCGGCTGCCCGCCAGCGGCAATCAACAGCTCGCGCGCGATGGCGCGGCGGTCTTGCCCAGCGACCTGGACAAAGCCATTCCCTATTTGCTGCGCTGACCGATACTCACATGCGGAACAAATCGGCAAGAAGTGGCTAGAACATTTGACGCACAAACATATGTTCGTGTATAATGAAGCAAGGTGCGCCGTGTTTTCGGTCGGCGACGGATGTCATGAGGGAAAGTTATGAAAGCATTCGAAGAGCTATCGACACGGCAGCGGAATATGCTGCGATTTATGTACAACTACACCCGGGATCGGGGATTCCCGCCCTCAATTCGCGAGATCGGCGAGGAATGCGATATCGGCTCCACATCGGTGGTGAATTACAACCTTAACAAATTGGTGGACGCCGGTTATCTGCAGCGCTCGGGCAAAGTTTCCCGCGGCTTGCGCATCATCCGCGCGATCCCCGGCGTGTCACCGGCTCGGCGCATTCTGCCCGGTCGCGGATTCCAGCGGGTGGCGCTGGTCGGGCGCATCGCTGCCGGCGAGCCGATTTCCCTGCCAGACGACATCGCCCATCACATTGATGATGATGACTATATTGAAGTGCCTCCGCAGTTATTGCGCGGCTTCGGCGAAACCGAGGTATTTGCGCTCACCGTGCGCGGCGATTCCATGATCGATTCGATGATTCAGGATGGCGATATTGTCGTTTTGCGCCGGCAGAACACGGCGGACAATGGCGATATGGTGGCGGCCTGGCTGCCGGAAGACAGCGAAACTACGCTCAAACACTTTTACCGCGAGACGGACGCCATTCGGCTGCAACCGGCCAATCAGTCTTATGAACCGATCTACGTGCATCCGTCCAATTGCGAAATCAAGGGCAGGGTTCTGTCGGTGATGCGCAGCTACAGTTGATTGCGCTCAAGACGATTCCGGAGCATGTTGCCGATCGCTGCGCCGCAGCTCGGCCAGCGCGCTCTCGCATAGACGATTGCCGCCCGCGTCCAGCCACTTGTCCAGCGTTTCACTCCGCTCTTTCCCGGAACTGGCGTCGCTGAAAATGCCCACGCCCCAGCGATAGTATTTTTGTGTCTCCTGCGGCCAGTTCTCGCGCGGTTGGCCGAGAACGCCGGGTCCGCCGTTGTAGCAGGCGAGCGTCAAGCCCACAACCGCGTCGGCCGCCTGATGACAATAGTTGAGGTAGGTCGCGCCTCGTCTGGCATTGGTATCCGGATCGAGCATATTTTCGCCCTCATCAAAGTGAAACGGCATCACCTGGAACAAGCCGCGCGCGCCGGCCACGCTAACGACGCTGGGATGGCCGCAAGATTCAATCTGCATGACGGTCGCCAGCAAATCGCGATCCACCTCGTAACGCGACGCCCATGCATCGATGTTTCCGGACCAATGCCGCACCGACGGCGCGAAGAACTCGGCTAGTTCTCGGCTGTCGCGGCGCTGCGCGAGTTCGACGGCGGTGGCCGTCACGCGCCTGGCCAAGACAGCAATATCGTCCCATATCACCGTGGATGCCAACAGGATGGCCAGCGCGATCGGCAGCCAGAGCGGCACATAATAGACTTCGCCTCGTTTGAATAGCAGCGGACCGCGCCGGATTTGTCGGCGGGCAACGCCAAACGCGCGCCGAGAGATGCTGATTCCGCGCTTCGCCCGCTGCTGAATTGCGGCCAGCGTCGGGGCCGTCAACCGCTTCAGTTTCTCAAGATTCATCTGCGGCAATGGTAGACAAGCGGATTGCTCTCTGTCAATCCCGCCACAGCCGCGCGCGCAGTACAACGGGGGCGCGTTATCTGATACACTAGCGCCGATCCGATAGACGCGAGCATGGGCGGATGAGCAAGCTGACGTTTCGCGAACGCCTCAAACAAACGACGCCGATTCTGGCTGACGGCGCCATGGGCACCATGCTGCATCAGGAATCACACGCGCGCGCCGATGCCTGCTTTGACGCCATGAATGTCGACGCGCCGGAAATCGTCCTCGCCGTCCACAAGGCCTATATCGCTGCCGGCGCCGAGTTGATCGAAACCAATACATTTGGCGCCAACAGCCATAAACTCGGGAATATCGGGCGCGCGAGCGAGGTTGGAGCGTTCAATCGCAGCGGCGTTGAACTGGCGCGGCTGGCGATCGCCGAAAGCGGCCGCGACGATGTTTATGTGGCCGGATCCGTCGGTCCGTTGGGCAGTGGCGTTTATCCCATTGGGCAGGTTTCGCAAGCTGAAGCCGGCGGCGCCTTCGCGGAACAGCTTTCCGCCCTGGTTTATGCCGGGGTTGACGTCATCGTATTCGAGACCTTCAGCGAGCATCGGGAGCTGCTGCTGGCGATCAAGGTCCTGCGCGATATTGATGCCGAAATGCCCATCATCGCCCAAGCCACGTTTTATCAGGAGCACGTGAGTTTTTCCGGTTATCCTCCGGCGCGGGTCGCCAACGATCTGCATCGAGCCGAGGTCGATGTCATCGGCGTCAACTGTGGCAGTGGACCGGCCGGCATCGCCGAAGTGCTGCAGCAGATGACCTACGCCGTGCCGGAAGCCACCTATTCTGCCATGCCCAATGCCGGATTTCCCGAAGTGATCGGCGGCCGCATCCTCTATCCAGCCAGCGCGGAATACTTCGGAGACAGCGTGGCCGCGCTGGTCGATTTCGGCGCCAGCATCATCGGCGGCTGCTGCGGCACGCGCCCTGACCATATTGCCGCGATGCGCGCGGCGCTCGATGAACCGGCGGCGCACTATGTCGACCTGCACGTCGGCGATTACCATGTTCAGCACGAAGAACACGATCCCGACCATCCGACCCATCTGGCCGAGCGACTGCAAGACGGCAGATTCACCGTGACGGTTGAGATGTCGCCGCCCCGCAGCTACCACACCGAAGATCTCCTGCGCGAGGCGAGGCAGCTGCGATCGGCCGGGGCAGACCTGATCAACGTGGCCGATACGCCGGCCGCCCGCATGAAGATGAGCGCCTGGGCTGCGGCGCATTTGCTGCAATCCCAGCTCGGCATCGAAACCGTGCTGCATTTTCCCACGCGCGGACGCAACATGCTGCGCGTGCAGGGTGATTTGTTGGCTTCGCACGCGTTGGGTTTGCGCAACTTGTTTGTGGCCCTGGGCGATCCGACGCGCATCGGCGACTATCCCGATGCGAGCGATGTCTTTGATGTGGCCCCTTCAAAGCTGATCGGCGCCATCAAGCAAGGCATGAATCGCGGGGTCGATATGGCCGGGCACAGCATCGGCAAGCCGAGCAGTTTCACCGTTGGCTGCGCGCTCAACATGGCCGCCGACGACATCGATCGAGAGATTCGCGTCCTCAGAAATAAAATGGCGGCCGGCGCGGACTTCGCCTTGGGCCAAGCCATCTTTGATCCGCGGCGCATTCACCGCTTCCACGATCGTTACGCCGAACTGGCTGGCGAACCCTTTGATCTGCCGGTGCTAATGGCGGTGATGCCGCTGCACAGCATGCGCCAGGCGCGCTTCTTGAATAATGAAGTGCCCGGCATCTACATTCCGGATGCCATCACGGAACGCATCGCCGCTGCCGGCGACGAGGCGGCAAGCATTGGCGTGGATATCGCGCGGGAACTGCTTGAACAGATGGCGGGCCTGATCCAAGGCGCGTATATTATCCCTTCGCGCGGGCACTATGAGCAGGCGGCGGAACTGGTCGCCTATCTTAAGGAGCGCGAAGCAGAGGCCGACTCCAATTGAGTCGCTTCGGATTTACCCCTTGCCTCGCTGCAGTGGGCGTGATTTTCGAGTCCGATCCAGGATGCATGTGACGTGAGCGGAATCGGAGGCATCGACCTCAAGGTCGCGGTTATCGGGCGAGACGGGCACGCGCTTTACGCGATCAATGCCTATTTTGCCTGGGACAGACGAACACGCGTCAAGCTCAAAGTTGAATCGCTCGAGGCCTTTTGGCTGGCCTTGGGCCAGCTCGGCGAGTCGGATTATCCTGATGTCGTGGTACTCAATGCCGACGACACGGAAAACGCGCACGCGCTCCGCCGCGCGATACATGAGCTGCTGGACGCGATCGACGGCGCCGTCGTGATATGCCTGGCGCAAAGCGCCGATCTTGATTTGCTCTATGCCGCGGTGGATGCCGGCGCCCACGCTTATTTCCTCAAACCTGATGTTTTGCTGCATATCGCGCCCGCGGTCTGCTATGCCCAAAGTCTCAAGTCGTCCGCATTCGTTTATTCGCACGGCGCCGCCGAAGCCATCGGCAGGCTCAACCACTCCCGCTTGCGCAAGTCGAAGGAATTGCCGGGGCCGCGTCGATATCCGGACCTAACCAAGCGCAAGCGCGAGGCCATCATCCTCTATGCGATTGAAGGCATGCCCGCGCGCCTGGTCGCCGATGAAATGGGCATTGCCGAGAGTACCGCCCGCGACTATATCAAGCAGGCCTATCGCATATTGGAATCGTATCATGACGACGCGGGCGATTATCCCGCCGATATGAGCCAACAAGAAATCGCCTTCATGCGACTTACTGCGCTCGCGGAAGGCGATTTGGATGGTGATTAGTTCAAGCGAGAGCGTATCCGGCGACCTGATCGCGTAAGGGCGACGGGTCACGCGTTCGTCAAGCCCCGCGTTTTATGCCTGCGGCGGCGCCAGCATTTTGCACCTGCCGCCGGGTCAAGATCACCGAATCGTCGTTTTCACTTTGCAACGCTTCGGGCACGCTGACATGCTCTTCTTCCAGGTAGGATTTGATGGCGCCGCTGAACGACTTTACCGGAGCATCATCACCAAACTGATGGCGCAGCAGCAACAGGTTGTTCATCAGCCACAAGAAGAGATCGCCTTCGGTGCGCGGCGTCTTTCGTCCCTTGGCCAGATCCAGTACCCGGTGCTTTCGGATTAATTCAACGGCCGGTTTGTATACGCGCTCGTACCAGTCGGCGGTGACTTCTTCTGTCGTGAGCGGATGCCCGGCCGCTTTCTCCATGACGCGCTCGTACAAGAAGATGAATCCCATCAACTCGTGATAGCGCGCCGGAATCGACAGCTCGATAGATTCGTGATCGGGCACGGCTCGCGCCAGGCCGGTTTCTTCCAGAAAATGGGCATAGGCTTCCGCCGCTTCGAGTTCTTGGTCGCTCATGCCCGGCCGCAGCGGCACGGTGGTGGGCAATTCGACCACATGCGCCTGAATCGTCTTGCTGCCGAGCTCGTGCGCCACCGACACGCGATGATTGCCGTCGCGGACGAAATAGGCGTCGCCAACCTTGTACAGCTCGATTGGCGGCAGGCCTTCCAGGCTGTTGGTCGCTGCGTAGACGCGGCTCCAGCGCTCGACCATCTTGCTGTGCTTGGGCAAGAATGTCGCGGTGAAGTCTTTGTAGCGACCGACGCTGCCGACTATCTGATCGAGCGGCACATCGCGCACGCCCATGTAGTGTTCTTCATGCAGGTGCAGGCGCCGGCGCACCTTTTCGAAATTCATCAGCTCATTGTGCTTGCCCGTGAAGTGGCGCAGCATCGCTTGCCAAAATGCCTTTTGACGCGCTGAATGGAACTTGCCGATGCCCGCTTGGTAATCTGAGCGGAACGCATCTGTGTGTGTCATGGTGTGTTATATTCCCTTCCGTTTGGCCTGATGTTGAAAGCCGTCACGTTTGTTGTCGAGTAACCTTCAAGCATTGCCGAGAGCTATACGCATATCTTTGCGACAGGTCTCAAAATACGTACAACAAACAAAAAAGAGAAAGACGCGGGCAACAGTGATTTCGATTACGGACACTATACATATGCCTGCAGGCAACTTTGTACCTGCGGGCGGTCGAGCGCCGCGCTCGAATTTGTCGCTATCTCAACAACAGAAAGGAAGGGAGAATTGAGGAAATATCACTTAGTCTTGCTATGATATTGATGCATTGAAGGGGCGAATTCTTACCTGCCAAACTGATGATGGACGACGAAACCAGGCTGCGTCTGAACCAAATTAATCGCGAATTCTATGCGCGGACAGCGGATGAGTTTGACGCGACGCGGGGACGGGCCTGGGCAGGCTGGCGGCGCCTCCTGAAAATAATCGACCTGCCGGTCGCGTCAGTCATCGACATTGGCTGCGGCAACGGTCGCTTTGGCGAATTTTTGGCGCGTCATCAAGCCGAGACCTTCGTCTATCACGGCATCGACAACAATCGCCGCTTGCTTGATCTGGCGCGAAAGCGACTGAGCGGACTGCCGAATCTAACGTTGCGGCTGCGGGATCAAGATGTTGTCCTGACTCACACGCTCCCAATGCAGGCGCAACTGGTCGCGCTCTTCGGCATCGTTCACCACATGCCGGGGTTCATGCAGAGGCAGGCGCTAATGGCGAGCGCCGCGGCACGCTTGCAGCCAGGCGGTTATCTGGCGCTTGCGGCTTGGCGCTTCTACGAGGAGGAACGCTTTCGCAGCCGCATTGCGCCTTGGCCGAGCGATATGTTGGTCGAGCGCAATGACTTCCTGCTGGATTGGCGTCGCGGCGAGCACGCCCTGCGCTACTGTCATTATGTTGATGATGAGGAACATCAAGCCTTGATCGCCGCCAGCGGTTTGACAGTTGTCGGGGACTATCGCGCTGATGGCGCGACCGGGCAACTCAACCGCTATAGCGTGCTGCGAAAAACCGAAAGGAGCGAGACAAGTCCCGCTCCTGTGGAAGACTAGCCTGGCAGAATCGTCGTTTAGCAGCCGGCGCGCTGCAAGATGTACGGCGCGTCGGCGTGGTGATTGTTGTTCTCGTTGGTCTCCGCAACTTGACTGTTGACATCGAGATACAGATTCACGTTATGCGTTTCGTTGAAATGCAAGTTCATGGTCAGATGCCCGAATACGGACTGTTGCGCCCCGGCCGCCAGCGGACCGAATGCAATTTGCGTCGTGCCCAGGAGCCTGCCGTCTGACTGGAGCGAGTCCCTTACTTCAATGATCCCGCCGGAGTGCGCATCACCGTTGCCGGCGTTCCGTACGGTGACATTGATTTGGTATGCTTCTCTACAGCGTGGCGGGTGGGGCACAACCTGGACGCCGGCGAAGACGAGGTCGGCGCCAGTCGCTGGAACCGGCGGAGCGGCAACCGGCGGAGCGGGAATGGTCGTCGGGATGGGGATTGGCGTTGGCGGCAGCGGCGGCGGATTGATCAGCGACAAGCCGCTGAGGAAGCCTTCCGTGCGAACAATGTTGGGATGTATGAAACCGCTGACGCCGTTGTCCAACTGAATGAAGAACCAGCGCGTTCCGCGGCTGCTGACGCCACGTATATCGGCGGTCTCGCCTTCCAGCAGGAATCCGACAATTCCATAATCCGTGGAATCGCCTGAACGCACGTTGCTATTTACCAGGGCCACGGCGCGTGGCGAAGTATCTTCGACCGGCTCGGCAGTCGGTTCCGGTTCTTCCACCGGTTCCGCTTCTTCCACCCTCTCTTCCGCTTCCGCCACAACGTCCTCGACGAAAGGCGGCGGGTTGTTCTCGACGCGGATCGGGCTGACGCGGACGTATTCTTGACTGTCTGACGTGTTTATCGTCATGCGCAATTCGTACAATCCGTCACGAGCCGTTAACGTATTCCAGGGACCCAGGATATCGTTGAGTACCGGCTCAAATTGTGTCACAGTCGCCGGGAACCAGGGTCGCTCCTCCTCGGCATCGTCGCCCATGTCATCCACGTCCAGCGGACGGAACTCGACCAGAAAGCTCGTGAGATTGGGCAAGTTCGCGGTACCGCGAATATCGACGCTGTCGCGCACTACATATACCGGCGGCGGGAAGCTGATATTGGCATCGGGATTAACTGTGGCATCGCCTGTTGGTTCAATCACGCCGCTGCCGTTCTGGGCAATCGCCAGGGGAATCAGCAATAGCGTAATAACTAGAATTCCATAAATTCGGGTGCGCATTATCATGCCTCCTGTTCACTGGCTTGTCGCTCGGCGGTTAAGCGCTTAACGCGAGAGCTCTTGGCCCTTCCGCATCCAGCTTCGCGGCCGCCTGCCGACCGTGAAAACGCGTGGCGCGCTCGCGACGGCCGTTGGTTTGTCCACTCCACTGACTATCATAAGGCAAAATCGTCATGCGCGCCCGTTAGCTAGCCTACGATTAGGAGACGGCAACACTACCTCGATCCGGCTTGCGCTCCTCGAAGGCAACCGAAAGCTGATTCAGATCGATAAGCCTGGACGAATAATTCTGTGCTAACATGCTGTTCCGTGCGACGTTCAACAGGCAAAGAGCGCAGCTATGTCAGCGGAAGTCATCGTCGAAATCAGGGACCTGTTGAAAAGTTTTCAAGAGGGCGACCGACAGCGTCAAGTGCTGGACGGAGTCAACATCGACGTATTTGAGAGCGAATTCTTGGTTGTGCTCGGCAAAAGCGGCAGTGGCAAGAGCACGCTGCTCAATCTGATTAGCGGCATCGACAAACCGGACGCAGGTCACATTTATGTCGAGAATGAGGACATCACGGCGCTAAGCGACACGGCCCTGACACGTTTCCGTCGTGACCATATTGGCATCATCTTCCAGTTTTTCAATCTCATCCCGACCTTGACCGTATTGGAGAATATTACGCTGCCGCAAGAGCTGCGGGGTATTCGGCGCAATCTAATGGAAAGCCGCGGACGTACGGCGCTGGGCCGCGTCGGCTTGGCTGATCGCGCGGATTCTTTCCCGGAGAATCTCAGTGGCGGCGAGCAGCAGCGGGTGGCCATTGCGCGAGCGCTGGCGCACGAGCCAATGTTGCTGCTGGCGGATGAACCCACCGGCAACCTCGACGCTGATACCGGCCAATTGATTTTGCATTTGCTGCTTGAGCTAACGCGAGAAGCGGGAAAGACCTTGATCATGGCTACGCATAATCCTGAGATCGTGCCTTTTTCCGATCGCGTCTGCCGCATTCATGAGGGCCGCCTGTACATCAGCGATAGCCACGCGTATCTTGAAGCGTCGGATGAGGTTGCCGCCCCTGGATCGTAGCATTCTCCTGGCGCGCAATTTCATTTCCTTTTCTGTGAATGTTGCCCAATTTCAGACGAATGAATTATGGGCGATCGACGAAAGTCGCGCTAAAATGAGGATAGATATGACCGTTCATCGTCGACAGATTGAGCAATGCCTTTTCTTGAACTTTGCAAAGCCCCGCCGACTAATGGCTGTGAATTTGAGTTTCGTTGAGAGCTAGGGGCATAGTTTCAGCTGAGCAGGCGAAAGGCAAAGGCCTATGGTTGATCCAGAAGGTCCAAACCGGGTAAACACCATCCTCTCCGAATTGCGCGATTTCAACAAAGACAGGCGGCGTACAGCTGTGATAAAGCTGGGCATGGTCGGCGGCGACCAAGCGGTGCGCGCGCTTATACGCGTCGTGGGCAACCGACAGGAAGACCTGATTGTCCGGGGCCGGGCTGCATTGATGTTGGGCAAGTTAAAAGACGATCGGGCGGTGTCCGCTCTGATTGACGCCCTGGATGCGACGGGTTTCCAGACGCCATATCACGCGGCTATCGCGCTGGGCAAGATTGGCGATCCTCGCGCCATAGAGTCGCTGCTGAATCTGGCCGATAACAGTCGCGACAAAACGCGAAAGGCAGCGCTGGAAGCTCTTCAGCAGATCGGTTACTCATTCGAAAGCGCCATCTTCGGCGAGCGGCAGTCGGAGAATTGATCCGTTTTCGAAAGTTTGAACTTCATGCGATAATTGTCGCGACAGTAGAGCTTCACCTGGCTCCATGCGACACTTGACTTTCTCCTCGCGACTTTCTAGCCCAATTGCCAAGCTTGCGCTGCTAATGGTAGTCGCCTATTTGCTTCGTCTGGCATTAATAACTAGCGGGGGGCAGTTCTATCATGCGGACGAACATCGCTACTTCCGCTCACTGCAAACTGCCGAGTACATTTTTGATGGCAAATTCGAGGAAGCAATCAACCGGCTGCTGGGCTATAGTCATCATCAAGGAATTACCGCCGCCAAATTGCTGCCGGCAATGTTGCATACCTTTGCCTATCGCTTGGGTCATGACGGTAGCCTGACCTGGAGCGGATTGTGGAATACGCTGCCGCAGGCATTTTGGATACCGGCGCTTATGTTCGCGCTGCCATCCGTCTTGTCAATCGGCCTCGTATATGTGATCCTGCGCCAAGCGGAGGCGGATGAATCCGAGTCCTTGGTTGGCGCGTTCTTGTTAGCCGCTTCAAACGCTCTATTCATTTATTCTCAGCACCTTGTTCCCTATGACATCGCGATCTTGCTCGCGCTTGTGGCCATCTATTATGCGCTGCGAAATCGGAACGGTCGTTTGGTCAATGATATCTGGACCGGATTTCTGGCTTTTCTGGCGTTCTGGATCTACAACGGCTACCTATATCTAACCGCAACGATTGGCCTGTTGTATTGCCTGTTTCTGGCAAACAACCTTCGAGACAGCATCCGCAGGGGCATCGGCATGGCTTTGGGCGCCTCGCTGATTTTTGTCCCGATTCTCGTTTACAACGCCGTCTTCACCAATACAAACGTATTGATGAGAATGTACGATTTTTCGAACTCAATCTCCCAGGGCAGCTATGCCGAAGGCTTGACCTTCCCGTTCCTGTACTTGCGAGATGTCGAGGGCGCGATGTGCCTACTTTGGCTTGCGGGACTTGTGCTGGCGGCCAGACGAATTTGGCGGCAGCCCGCCTCCCGACATAGATTTCGGGGATTGTTATGGCTTGGCTGTATACTCAGCGCGCTTTTGCTGATGATAGTTCTCTCGGCCGGATTGCGTCAGTTTGTGCTTTATGGGCGCGTTGTTCGCATTCTTGTACCCTTCATCGCTATGGCTTGCGCCTTCGGCATAGCGCCTCTGCTTTCGAAACGAGGGCTGACGACAAGAGTCGGTTTTGTCGCGGTCGTAGCGCTGCTGGCGCTATACAATGCGATTCCCGCGATGCAACAGCAGAATCCGCTGCACATCGCCGGGCAGGTGTATCAGGACTATGACGATGTTTCGTTTGAGACTACCGTTCAGGAGCGATTCAGACGCTGGAACCTGCGCCCGGAAGTGCCGGACGCTCGTTATCGGCTCTACAACTCCGCTGTTTACCTCACCATTTCGGAAATTGAGAGCGGGCGGCCGGAAGGCAGAGTATTACTGGAAGCGCCGCACCCGCTCCACTACCGGCCCTGGCAATACGAGGGCTTGACCGGGGAGATGCGCGACCTGGTCAACAGCCATGAATTCAAGATCTGGCTGATCGATACCCGGCCCGACGAGGAATGACGACGAGCCCTGCGCGCAAAAACCTGATATGATTTCGGGAATTGTAAAGCGAGGCGAATTGTTATGACCCAAATTGTAATCACAGACGCGATTCGCACGCCCTTGGGCAAGCGCAACGGCTGGCTGCGGGAGCAGCATCCCGTCAAGCTGGGCGCGCATGTCGTCAAGGCGCTTATTGAACGCAGCGCGCTCGATGGCTGTTCTATTGACCACGTCATCTTCGGATGCGTCAGCCAGGTCTCCGAGCAGACGTTCAACATCGCGCGCAATGTTGTGCTCGAGGCGGATCTGCCAATTGATGTGCCGGCAACGGCGGTCGACTTTCAATGCGGCAGCAGCCAGCAGGCCGTTCATCTGGCTGCCGCCATGGTTAGCTCGGGTCAGGCGGATATCGTCATCGCCGGCGGCGTCGAGAGCATGACCCGCGTGCCGATGGGCGCCAGCCTTGGCAATGGTGGCAGCTCGCCCTTCACCGACAACATCATGGAAGCCTACAACATGATCCCGCAAGGCATCGCTTCCGACGAGATCGCCGCCAAGTGGGGCATTACACGACAAGCGATGGATGAGCTGGGCTACGAAAGCCATCGGCGCGCTTGGAAAGCTACCGCGGATGGCGTCATGAAAAATGAAATTGCCCCCATCCAGGGCGTCGACGACCAGGGACAGCTCTTCACGGTTGATCGCGATCAGGGTATCCGGCCCAGCACGACGCTGGAGAAGATGGCGCAGTTGGATCCGGTTTTCACTCCGGCTGGTGTGACGACGGCGGGAAACAGCAGCCAAATCAGCGATGGCGCCGCCGCGGTGTTGGTGATGACGGCTGAACAGGCGGAAGACCTCGGCTTGCGTCCGCGCGCTCGAATAATCGAAACGGCCGCCGTTGGCAGCGATCCGCATTTGATGCTCACCGGTCCGATTGCCGCCACCTGGAAAGTGCTGGCGCGCGCCGAGCTGCGCTTGGAAGACATCGACGTCTTTGAAGTGAACGAAGCCTTCGCGTCGGTTCCGCGCATCTGGGAAAGAGAGACGGGCGCCGATCTTGAGCGCGTCAATATCCATGGCGGCGCTATCGCCCTCGGTCATCCGCTGGGGGGCTCGGGCGCCCGATTGATGACCTCGCTGATCAACGCGTTGGAAACGACGGGCGCGCGCTACGGCTTGCAGACGATGTGCTGCGGCGGCGGTATGGCTACCGCGACCATCATTGAACGCATCGAAGGCTGATTGTTAGACGGCGCCTATCCCGATTGCCCGACGGGGGCGCGACTATTGCGCTCGCCAATGGGATTGGGCGCGACCCGCGTCGATTCGGTAGGCGGCGAAGCGTCTGCCGTTTGCGGAGGCGGCTGCGCCTGCAATCTTGATGGGCAGGCCGCCGCGGCTTGATCCTGCTTCGTCCTGATGGCGCCGAGCGGAATGTTGACCCCCGCCGGGCGCAGCGCCAACGCCGCCTCATATTGGTCATAAGCCAAACAGTGCTCACCCTGGTAGGCGTAGGCATCCCCATAGTTGTGGTGCGCCTCTTGCAATTCCGCCAGCACCTCGCCATTCATATAGTCGCGGTGCCCGTACGCATATACTATGCTGCTGAAGAGCCGCACGGATTCGCCCGGATTCACCACCTTGAGGCGCAGTCCGTCCAGATAAAGGCGCGCGATAGATCGTTCATAATTCAATTCGCCGATATCGCCATGCGCCTCGGCGCGCCCGGTCACGATGATCGCTTCCGATAGTCTTCCCGCTCGATACAATGCCCTGGCTTGCGCCGTGAGCGCCGCGAAATACATTGAACTCACGCGCTCACTCTGGAAGTCTTCGTCAATGGCGATGATGGCGTCAAGGGTATCGATGGCGCTAAGGTAATTTAGTACGTCGATCTCGCGCTGCGCTTCGTCCAACAACGCCGCCAAATCATACTCAATCGCCGGAACGGGGGTTGACGTCAAGCGAGCGGCCGTGACCGACGCCTCAATCTGGGTGGGGAGCGCCGTTGCCGGCTGGGTGGCTTCCGGCGTAACGGCGGCAGGCTGCAGCTGCCGCTGGATTGCCGTCGCCGTCGACAGAATCTCGCTCAGGCAAGCGGGTTCGGGGGTTTGGGCGCGCAGGAATTCAATCCGCGTCAGCAAGAGTTGCTGGTTGCCGCCTTCGATTTCCGCGGCCAGACGCGCGCATTGCAGTTGTACTTCCGCCGCGGCCGTGCTGGCGCCGCTTTCCCGCGCCAGCTCAAGGCCCGAGCTCCAGCCGGCGTAACCCGCGCCGATCACCAGCAGCGCCGCCAGCCCCAAGCCCATCATCAAGATCATGCCCCAGACCAGGCAGCCGGCCCAACGATTCCTGGAGCGATTTCGCCTGGGATCGCCGGCTGCTGCGGCGCGAGGGTCGTAGGTCCCGCGCCGATAGGGATTGCCGCTTGGATTGCCGTCCGCTGGCGCCATTGCCCCTGCTTTCGAAGATGAAAACGGCGAGTATTATAGCCGAGTTGCATGACGCCTTCCAGCCGACCCTCAAGTGCTCGCTTTGTCCGGAATCTGTGGCGCTTGACGGATCATCCGGCGCCATGTTACACTTTGCCCATGTTAACAAGTGTCACATTCGCAGTACCTATGCTGATGCCTGCCGACCGCGACGACAGGCGGCTGTGGTGCAGCGTCTAGGCATCATTCAGTCGAATCTTAACGCCGCCTGTCCGAAACAGGCGGTTTTTTGTTGGTAGCGGCGCGTATGGAGCGGGAAGAGGAGAGCGACGTATGTCGGGCAAATATATTCATGTTTCGGTGGCCTGGCCCTACGCCAACGGCGATCTGCATATCGGACACCTGGCCGGCGCCTACCTTCCCGCCGATATTTTCGCTCGGTATCATCGGCTGCGCGGCAATCACGTGCTGATGGTCAGCGGATCCGACAGCCATGGCACGCCCATCACGGTTGAAGCTGACAAGCGCGGGGTGACGGCGCTCGAGGTCTTTGAGCAATATCACGAGCGCTTCTTGCAGACGCAGCGGAAGATCGGCATCAGCTATGATCTCTTCACGCATACCGACACCGAAAACCATCATCGCGTGGCGCAGGATATCTTCACCTTGCTGCTGGAACGCGGCTTCCTCTACAAGGAGAAGCAGACCCTGCTCTACAGCGAAAACGAAAAGCGCTTCCTTCCCGATCGCTATGTCGAAGGCGACTGCTACATTTGTGGCTACGATAGCGCTCGCGGCGATCAATGCGATAACTGCGGCAATCTCATGGATGCCGTGCAATTGATCGATCCGCGCAGCCGCAACAATCCCGAAGACAAACTGGTCCGGCGCGAATCAGAGCACTATTTCCTGGATTTGGGAAAGTTCACCGACGAAATCCTGGAATACCTGGCCGGACATGAGCATCACTGGCGTCCCAACGTCAGCCGTTTCAGCCAGAATTTTGTCAAAGACGGGCTGCGCGGCCGACCCATCACGCGCGATATTGATTGGGGCGTGCGGGTGCCGCTGGATGGCTGGGAGGATAAACGGCTCTACGTCTGGTTCGATGCGGTCATGGGTTATTTGACCGCCAGCATCGAATGGGCTCGGAACATCGGCCAGCCCGATGCCTGGAAGCATTGGTGGTACAACCCGCAAGCGCAGATCTACAATTTCATCGGCAAGGACAATATCCCCTTCCATACCATCATCTGGCCGGCGGAGCTCTTCGGCATTGACGGCATCTACAACGATGATGATTCAGCGTTCAGCGACAGACAGCTGCAATTGCCATACGATGTGCCCGCCAACGAATTCATGAATATCGAGAGTCAGCAGTTCTCAACCTCGCGCAACTGGGCGGTCTGGCTGCCGGACATTCTGGAACGCTATCAAGCCGATGCCGTGCGCTTTTATGTCGCGCGCACCATGCCCGAACGCCAGGATAGCGACTTTTCCTGGGAGGGCTTCCTGGCCCGCGTCAACAACGAATTGCTGGCGGCTTGGGGCAATCTGGTCAATCGCATGCTCGGCTTCGCCTGGAAGCGCTTTGATGGCGCCGTTCCTGTTGTTGATGAACTGACCGCCGCCGACCAAGCCATCATCGCCAAGACGGCAGCCGGCTTCGACGCGGTCGGCCAGCTGCTGGAGGCGGTGCGCTTGAAAGACGCGCTGGAAGAGACGCTGGGGCTGGCGCGGGAGGTCAACGGCTGGCTCAACGAGCGCGAACCCTGGAAGGTCGTCAAGGCTGACCGCGCCGATGCCGCCAGTTCAGTTTACGCGGCGCTGCGCTGCATCGATAACTTGAAGGTTCTATTCGCGCCGTTTGTCCCCTTCAGCTCCCAGCAGGTTCACGAGATGCTGGGTTACGACGGTCGGCTCTTCGGCGACCTGAACATCGAGAATTACAGCGAGGAGACGCGCGATCATCTGGCGCTGGTTTACGATGGGCGCGCGGCGATCGGGGAGTGGCGGGCGAGCGAGCTGCGGCCCGGTCAGGCGCTGCGGGCGCCGTCGCCGCTGTTTGTCAAGCTGGATGCGGAGATCGTCGAGCAGGAGCGTCAGTATCTTGGTCGGGAGCGGGTTGAGGGGGAGATTGTGTAGTTACCAGCACTCGCTCAAATCAATGTCAATGCATCGACAATTTGGTTTAGAAAGGACCTCCCCCATGCCAGCCAAGAAACCCGACAAAGACGCCGACAACCTGGCCGCCGTGCTCGACAAGATCCCCCAGATGTTCGGCGACCAAGCCGCCATCGGCCTGCGTCTGCATGAGGTCATCATGGAAGCCAATCCCAAGCTCAAGCCGCGGCTGTGGTATGGCATGCCCGGCTACGCGCTCGGCCGCAGCAAACCCGTGCTCGTCTTCATCCGCAAGGATGACTATGTGACCTTCGGGCTCACCGAAAAGGCGAACATCCATATAGTGGAGCTGGCGACGGAAAAGCTCATGCCCAACGCCTGGTTCATGACGGAGTTGGACGCCGCCACCGAAGCCCGAATCGCGGATATCGTGCGGACGGCGACGGGTTGAATCACGCCGTTACGGCAGCCGCGACAAACCCAACATAGACATCCCCCCGATTCTCCACCAGAATAGGCCGCGTTTTCTACCTGCCAGGAGCAGCCATGCCCTACGAACCGAATATGTACGACTCGCACATGCACACGCCGCTCTGCAAACACGCTCGCGGTCCCTTGAGCGATTACGCCAAGCAAGCCGAAGCCCGTGGACTGCGCGGCATCACAGTCACTTGCCACAGCCCCATGCCCTTCGGCTGGAATCCGGGTGTGCGCATGTCCATTCATCAGCTGCCGCAATATGTCGATATGGTGACGGAAACGCGCGCGCAATTCGCCGGGCGCGTCGATGTGCGCCTGGGCATGGAAAGCGACTATTTGCCCGGCATGGAATCCTGGCTTGACGACCTGCATCGCCGGGCGGATTTCAGTTATATCCTTGGTTCAGTCCATCCCCAGACCGAAGAATACAAGTCAATCTATCTGACTGAATCGACGCGGCTGCAATACGAAGCGAGTTATTTCGAGAATCTGGCCAACGCCGCCGAGAGTGGCTTGTACGACTGCCTGAGCCATCCCGATATCGTCAAGATTGTGCATCCCAAGCTATATCAGGCAGCTGACCATCTGGATATCATCAGACGCGTCCTCGATCGTATCGCGCGCAGCGGCGTCGCCATGGAACTCAATACCAGCGGCGTCAACAAGCCCTATAGCGAAATGAATCCCGGCCGGGAGATCCTGACCGAGATGGCGCTGCGAGGCATTCCCGTGGTGTTGGGATCGGATGCGCACGACGCTCATCGCGTCGCCGCTGACTTTGACAAAGCGCTCGATATGCTGCTCGAGGTCGGCTACGACCGCGTCAGTTATTTCCTCGATCGCCAGCGCTATGAATTGAAGATCGCCGATGTCTTCCTGCCGGAGTTGGCGACGCGCTTGGTCTGATTTGCCAGGGAGAGCGACTAGCGCATCAGGACGCTGGCCGGGCGCTGTCGCATTTCCGCGCGCATGATTTGACGCGCCTCGCTCATGGATTCCACTAAGCGCACATTGTTGAGCGCGCCTTGATGGAGCTTGCCCAGCGCATCAATTAGCGCGCGCACGACGCCGCGCATGCCGACGATCACCAGCGGTCCGTTTTCGACTCCATTGCGGCTGATTTTCAACAGTTGGAAGAATTCGCTCGGCCCCGGCCCGGCGAGGATGGCGCCGACGGGGAAGCGCTTGCTCTCGCGAAAATCGAGGATGGCGCCGATCTGCCGCTGACGTTCCAGACAGATGCGCCGCGTCACCTGCAATACGGCGTCCAGGTCGTCCCAGGTCCATTTGCCCTTGAATTCCAACAGGAGTACATTCTGTTCCTTGCCATCCCAAAACAGATCTATTCCCATATCACGGCCCTCGAACCTCTAGCTAATGATACGGGCATGGCGGATACATGACAAGTTTGGCGGATGCGTCCCGGCTCAAGCGCGGGCGCGCCTGCTTCGGCTTAGGGGCCGTCTTGATACCAGTCGTCTCTGGTCAGCGGCAGGTAGCCGTGCGCGGTTCTGCCATCGAGCGACTTGTAGAGCAGCGCCTGATGTATGGAGTTGTAGCCGGATTCAAAGACCCAGCGGGCGCCGGCCAGATAGATGCGCCACTGCCGATAACCTTGTGGCCCCATCATATCGAGGATGGTATCGGTATGGGCCTCATAGCGCTGCAGCCAATTCTTCAGCGTCAGCGCATAATGCTCGCGCAGGCTCTCGACATCGCGCACCTCAAAATTGGCTTTGGCGGCCACATCGAGCACGTATTGGATCGGCTGGCTGTCGCCATCGGGGAAGACGTATTGCTGCACGAAGGAATCTTTCGCCTCGTACAGCGATTCGAAGGGCGCGCTCAAGAGCGTGATGCCGTGATTGAGGAAGACGCCGCCCGGCTTCAGCAGGCGGTAGGCTTTCTCGAAGTAAATGCCCAGATTCTCTCGCCCGACATGCTCCACCATGCCTATGCTGACGATCTTGTCGAAGGGCTGCGATTCATCGACGTGGCGATAATCCAGCAGCTCGGCGCGGCAGCGATCGGCCAGGCCGGCGGCGGCGATCCTTTCGTTGGCCAGCGCCAGCTGTTTCTCGCTCAAGGTGACGCCCAGCGCCTCGACCCCGTAGTGCTGCGCCGCGTGAATGATCAGCGCGCCCCAGCCACAACCGATATCCAGCAGTCGCTCGCCCGGCTGCAGGCGCAATTTACGGCAAATGTAATCCAGTTTGCGGCTTTGCGCGGCATCAATGCTCTCGCCTGGATCGGCGAAATAGGCGCAGGAATAGACCATCTTGTCGTCCAGCCACAATTGATAAAACTCGTTGGAGACATCGTAGTGATATTGGATCGCCTGCTTGTCGCGATTGACCGAGTGCTTCTGGCCGGATACCTGCGCGATCTGTTCGTTGCTCATGCCGGAGCGCGTCGGCATACGAAGCAGCTTGGGCGCAAAACGCAAGGTATCTTTCCAGCTCCAGCCCTCCCACAAATAGCGCGCCAAATAAATCGCTTCGTAGAGTTCGCCTTCGATTTCGAAGTCGCCGAACATATAGGCTTCGCCCAGGCGGCGCTCGGTCGGCGGAAAAAACATCTTGCGCAAAGCCGCGGGATGATTGAGCACGATGGTGAAGCGATGTTCGGCAGCGCCTTGCGGCTCCCAGACTGTGCCATCCCATAAACGCACCGCGAAATCGCGGCCGGGATAACCGGCGAATACGCCTTGCAACAAATCCAATGTCGGCTCAACATATCGGTCCTGAACGGTGACCTGCACGTTAACCATCGTTCGCTTCCTCCCGCACGCCGAGGATTATATCAAATTGCGGAGCATTTCAACTGCTCTGCGCGCCACATTATAGCAAGTATAGCAGCAGCATGCGAAACCCCCGATTTCCTGGATGTTGCGTCCAATTGCCATCGCGTCCGGCGCGCTCGTTCACAGGCGTAGCGCTCGGGCCGTTCCGTCTGGCGAGCGGCAATCCTTTTCGCGGCTGGCATCGGGCTGGTATGCTATGTCTCATGTCTTCCCAGCCGCTGCCGCGCAACGACCCACGATTGCTGATCATCGCCGATAACTTGCTGGCGCGCGCGGGTTTGGCGGCGCTGCTGGGCGAGCGCGGCTGGATGGTTGCCGCACAAAGCGATGGCGACAGCCTGATCGCGGATGTCGAGCGCCTTCAACCGGATATCCTGGTGATTGACCTGGGATGGCAAACCGGCGAACTGACCGAAGCGTTGGCTTCGCTGGCAGGCGTCGCGCCGGTGCTGGCGCTGGTGGGCGAGGACGAAACCGATGAGACGCTGGGGTCGCTGTGGCGCGTCTTGTCCTCGAGCGCAAGCTTCGCGCTTTTGCCGCGGGAAAGCGAACTTGATGCTATTGACGCGGCCTTGCGCGCGCTCGATCATGGCTTGGTCGTGCTTGATCCTGGGTACAGCGCCCTGCCAATCGCCGCCGCGCAGCCGCCGTCCGGGGCGCCGGCCACGCCCTTAACCGCGCGCGAGCACGAAGTGTTGCAATTGCTGGCGCAGGGGCTGACAAACCGAGCCATCGCGCTGACGCTGGGCATCACCGAACATACGGTCAAGTTTCACGTCAACGCCATCATGACCAAGCTTGATGCCCAGAGCCGCACCGAGGCCGTGGTGCGCGCCACGCGGCTGGGCATGATCGTGCTCTAGGCGCGGGACGATGTTGATAATCGGCGGATTGCGAATAGGATAGGGCGACTCGCTCAAGGAAAATGCACAGGCGATGAAGATGCTGATCACCGGCGCTACCGGGTTCGTCGGCTCGCACATTGTTCGGGCGCTCAACGCGGAGGGTGCGGCGCCGCGCGTGCTGTATCGCTCGCTGGCCAAACTGGAAGCGCTGGAGGGGCTTCAGTTTGAAGCGGCGCGTGGCGACCTTGACGACATGGATTCGCTTGAACGCGCCTGCGAGGGTTGCGAGATCGTCTTTCATGTCGCCGCCAAAGCCGATTATTGGAAAGACGACGACAAATCCGCGCTGTGGCGGATTAATGTTGATGGCACGCGCAATGTCTTGTCCGCGGCGCAGACGGCTGGCGTCCGGCGCGTGATTTTCACCAGCAGCGCCTCCACCATCGGCATTCTGCCCGAAGGCCAACTCGCTGACGAAAACGCGCCTTTCAACATGCCGCCGGGGCGCTTCTATTACGCCTGGACCAAAGTGAAGGCGGAAGAAGTCGTGTCCGAATTCGTCGCTGACGGACTCGATGTCGTCATCCTCAATCCCGCCGTTATCATTGGCCCGGGCGATTTGAACGCCATCTCCGGCAGCTTCATCATCGAGACCGCACGCTATGGCTGGACCGTGCCGATTTCTTCTGGTGGACTCTCGGTCATTGATGTTCGCGATGTGGCGCGGGCGCATATCCATGCCATCGAGCGCGGCCGCAGCGGCGAACGCTACATCCTGACCAACGCCAACCTCAGCTACCGCGAATGGTTCAGGCTGATCGCTCGCGCTTGTGGCGTACGCGCGCCGATGTTCTCCACGCCGGACGCGCTGCTGGAACCGATCGCTCGTTTGATCGAAGCCGCTCGCGGGCTGGGTATCCACACGCCGATGGATGCCAATCAGACGCGGCTGGGCAGCAGTTTCGTCTACTTCGATGGCGGCAAAGCGCGGCGCGACTTGTGCGCGCCCGAATACGATATTGAAACGAGCCTGCGCGACACCTGGGGCTGGTACGCCGAGCGCGGCTACATCAAGCACAATTGGCTCACCCGACTGATCGGAATGCTGTAAATCGCGGCGGCAGTTCGGGAGTGGTGACGGCGCAGAATGCGCTCGGCCGGTAGTACCCAATCCAAGCAGAACGGATGTAAGGCTTGACAGGCGTAACAGCATAGCCGCCAGAATTCTACCCCATCCCCCGCCCCCTTCCCCAGCAAGCTAGGGAAGGGGAGCGTCGCCGCGCCCGAATTGGAACGTAAATCGTAGTATTGTCATAATTCTGCGAGGTCTTACACAGGATATTGCCGCATTTTCGCGCTACTTCAACAATAACAATCAAGCCATGTAGGGGGACCTATCAGGTCGCCCGCCTTAGCGCGAGAGAATGTAGGGGCGAGCTATCAGCTCGCCCGCAACAGCCGATAGATTTAAAATGGGCGACTCACAGAGTCGTCCCTACGTCTTCATGGGATGGGGGAGGGATTGAGGGAGCGCGCGAGGCGGCGCGTTCCACGAGATTCGCGATAATCGGCAGCCCGATCGCGCCCATGCGTTCGGGATGAAACTGCACGCCGACGACGCGCCCGTCTTCCGACTCAAGCGCCTCGATCACGCCGTCAGCCGTCCACGCGGAGGCGCTCAATCCCGCGCCGAGATTGACGATGGCCTGAATGTGGAAGCTGTTGGTCAGTATCCTGTCACATCCCATGATCGAATGCAGAGCCGAACCGCTTTTGATCGCTATTTCATGATCGGTCGCGCCACGTTCTGCGCTGTGGACGTCAGCGCCGGCTTGCGCCTGGACATCGCCGTAAATGGCGCCGCCCGCCATCGCATTGACAAATTGCATGCCATAACAGATACCGAGCAGCGGTCGATCGCTCATGGCGCGATAAATCAGGGCGTCGCTGCGGTCGCGCGCGCGATCAACCGGCGGCAAATCCGGCGGCAATTGGCCGATCAGTCCGCGCGTGATGCCCGCGCCGCCGGTGATGATCATGCCGTCCAAGAGCGCTGCGAAGGCGCGCGCGGTCTCGGCGTCTTGCAGTAGCGGGACAATCAACGGGATGCCGCCCGCCGTTGACACCGCTTGCCCATATCGCACATCTAGGGTCTGTCGACCGTCTTCGAATCCGGTGGTGATGCCGATGCGGACGCGTCTCATCGTTGGTCTCGCTCACTCCGGACGATAGCGCGCGTCCGTCAGCTTGCCGACGAAATCGGGCAGGTTGCGATGTCCCAGCATCTGCCGGATGGCGTGCGCCTCGCCCAGATGGAACCAGATATGATAGGTCGCGCGATAGAGCATGGTGCCGATGGATTCTTCCAGCGGCTCGCCTTTCCACTGAAAATGCTCGCTTAGCCTTTCCGTGGTCAAGCTATCGAGAAAGATATCGGCGCTAGCGGTCACCTCGCGCCAGGCCGCCCACATCTCATCCAGTTTCGGCGTCGATGGCGGACTGCCGTAACCGCAGGTTTTGCGCAAATCGGGCTGGATCACTTTTCCCTGCGCCAGAAAAACGAAGACTTGATTTTCATGAGCCGCCAGGTGGCCGATGATCCAACTGATGCAGTTCATTTGATCATGCCGAACATAGGCATCCTGCAAGCTCAATCCATCCAGGCAGCGCAGAAACTCGCTTCGCGCGAATCGCAACTGTTCCACCATGATATGCGCCATGATGCACACCTTTCTCCGTTAGGCTGGCTACACTTAAGATGATAGACTTTGCCGCGCACGCTCGCAAGCGACATGGTCTTTGGGAGGGGATGGGGTTGCGTATGCCCGCTAATCCAGATTGCTGCCGATGGCGATCAGCGGTATCTCGCCGATGGCAACGTTTGCCGGCGCGCAGCAGATATCATCGATTGTACAGCAGCCGTCCGCGGCCGCGAATTCGGTGACGCAGACGCCGGTCTCGGGCAGGACGAGCCGGACGTCTCGCGCCGCTTCCCAATCGCCGGCCAGCGCCGCCGCAATTGAGCGCGCCTGCTCGTAACCGGTCACCATCAAGAAGGTCGGCGCGCGACCGTAACTCTTCATGCCCACGATATAAAAATCTTTCTCCGGCTGGCGCAAATCGGCCTCGCCATGCGGCCGCACCGTGCCGCAACTATGCAAATTGGGGTCAATCAGCGGCGCCAGGGTCCGGCTGCTTTCCACCGTCGGATCGAGATCAAGTCGCAGCTCGCGCAGCATGTTCAGCTCGGGTCGTGTGCCGGTACATACGATGAGCTCATCGGTCGTCACGCTGACTTCGGCGCCATTCAACTTGCCGCTGACGCGCAGGCCATCGTCAATCGCCTCGATGCTATCGATCTGAAATGGCGCCAGGATCTCCAGCGCGCCCGCTTCCACCGCCGCCTTTATCCGCAGACCCAGCTGGCCGCGCGCTTCCAGAGCGTCGTTTTCGCCGCCGCCGTAGACCTTCTGCAGATTGTCGCCGCGCATGGCCCAGATGATCGCCGTCTCGGCATATTCTTGGCGCAGGCGCATTAGATCGAGCAGCACATTGATCGCCGAATGCCCGGACCCAACCACCATGACGCGCCGCCCGGCGAAACGCGGGCGCTCATGATTCAGGACATCGGGAATGCCGTAGGTGATGCGCGGACGCAGCGCGCGTTCGCCCAAAGCGGGCAATCCATTCGCGCCCAGCGGATTGGGATTGTGCCAGCTGCCGGAGGCATCGATCACGGCGCGCGCTTCGATCAGGGATTCGGTCCCGTCCTCAGCGCGAATTTGCAGCTGAAAGGGCGATGTCTCGCGACCGGCGTCTTTGACTTTGTCGTGCCGCTGCCGGCTGACTGCCATCACGCGGAGGCCGGTGCGAATGCGCGCGCGCAGCTCGGGAAGGTCGGCCAGCGGACGCAGGTAGCGCTCGACCAAGTCGGCGCCGGTCGGCAATTCATCCGCTGGGGGAGGGCGCCAGCCCGTCGCTTCCAGGCGTCTGGCGCAGGCGGCGTCGATATTGTATTCCCAGGGCGAAAACATGCGCACGTGCCCCCAGGCCAGCACATTTGCGCCGATGGCGGCGCCCGCTTCCAATAGAATCGCTTCCTGGCCGCGTTCCAGCAGATGCGCCAGCGCCGCCAAGCCCACGGGCCCGCCGCCGATTATCGCCACTGGCAGTTGAGTCATGCCGATTGTCCTCCGCCGACGTAAATCTGTGATGAATGCTCAACTTAAGTGAAGCGCCGCCGCTACGGTTTCTTACTCAATAGCCCAACTTCAGCTGGACTTCTTCCAGGCTGTCGGTCGGTCCGATCAGGGTCACTTCGTCTTCCAGATGCAAGTTGGTATAGCCGTGCGGCACGATGGAATGCCCGCGCCGGACAATCGACATCACGAGGACATCGTCAGGCAGGATCAGTTCGCGCAGGTGCAAGCCATCGACGGCGGGATCGGTTATCGTGACTTGAACGACATCGTGTTCGGGATCGTCTTCGAAGACCATCGTCGCCAACTGCGGCGCTCGCACAAAGTGATCCAGCAAATGAACCATTGCGTTGGCCGGATTCAGCACATGCACGCCCAGCTCGCGGAATTCATCGACTAAGGCGAAGCTGTGCAGGCGCGCGATCTGACGCGTGACGCCGAATTCTTCATAGAAGATTTGACACAGTTTCAAGCTGTCTTCATCGCTGGACAGCAAGGTGACCGCGACTTCGGTCTTGGGCTCGATCAGCTCGCGCACGCTCTCGGCCGTGATTTCCGGCAGCCAGTGTTCGTGCCGCAGCCCGTCCGATGCCGCCAGCGACGAGACATGCGACTGGTCGGTATCCAACAGTCTGACTCGCCAGCCATGCGCCAGCAGCCGTTCGGCCAGTTGCCGCGATTGATTCTCGATGCCGACGATGACCACATCCAGAATCTCGTCGTCCTTGATATCCTTGGGGAGATGGGATTCGCCCACCAGCCGGATGGCAAACTTGAAAAACGGCGGACCCGCCAGCTGACTGAGCACGATCACCGCCACCATCAGCGTGGTGAAATCGTTGCCGAGCACCGGAAACTCGATGGCGACTTCTTTAGCCAAACCCAAGCCAACACCGGCTTGCGTGATATATGCCATCCAGGTCAGGCGATTGAATTGCGCCGGATCGCCCGCCACCGCGCCGCCGATATAACCCCCGATAAACAGCGCCGCCAGTCGCGCCAAAAATATGATCACGGTAACTGGCAGGATGGTCATCACGATGCCGATATCCAGCGACGAGCCGATGAGCGTGAAAAAGATGACGTAGATGGGCATCTCTACGCGATGCAGCAGATGACGCAGTTCGAGGCGATATTGTGTCCGGTTGGTGAGCCAGAAGCTCGCCACCATACAAATCAGCAGCGGCTCAAAGAGCAATTCGACAGGCAGATTGTCGTGACTGAAATGACGCAGCTCCGTGGAAAAAGCGAATACCAGGTAACCGATGAACAAGATGACGGGAATCTTGATCCATTCTTCCCAATGCGTTTTTAACACCAGCACGATGACCATGCCTACGAGAATTCCCAGGCCAATCGACGCCAGTACTTCAAAACCGACGAGCAGGATGAAGCCGAGATCAAATTGTTGCCCGGTCAACAATGTCGCTACCACGGATGTGCTGAAGGCGAACAAGACGACAATCAGCACATCCTTGACCAGGGTCACGCCGAGGACGGTCTTGGTGAAAGGACCGCGCGCGCGCATCTCGTTGATGATGGCGATCGCTGAGGATGGCGAGCGGGCCGCCAAGATTGTGCCGCCGAGAAGGGCCGCGGAAATCTTGCCCTGTATGGACAGCTCTTGCATGAACGGCACATAATCCGCCAGCAGCAGTATGACGGCGCCGCTCACGATGTACACGGCCAGGATTTGCGTGACGGTGTTCCAGGCGATGCTGCGCAGGCGTCCGCGCAACTCATCCATCGCCATTTCACTGCCGGCGAAGAATGCGATGAAGGCCAGCGAGATTTCGTCGAGGAAGCGCAATACATCGACATCGGGCGCTTCCATGAATTTCAAGATAAAGGGGCCCGCCACGATGCCCGCCACCAGGTAGCCTGTAATCAAGGGCAGATGCAAAACCGTGGCCATACGCCCGATGTTGTAGGCAGCCAAGGTTATGAAAGCAAAACTGGCTAGCGACCAGGCCAGAAATTGGTAATCCACAGAATTCGTCCTAGTCCGAGTTTGGGTGAGTAATAGACGGCATTACGTGAGCGTATTTTAGCAACTCAGGATTGACTGTACAGTCTGCGATGATGATAGGGGGATGCGCGATTATTCGCGTGTCGGCGCGTCTTTGGCCCGCCTCTCCAAATCTGCCGCCAGCCGGTCCATGAGCAAAATGGTTTGGCGTAAGTCGGACGATGTGGTGCGTGGATTGGTCGTGCACAGGCGCATGACGGTTTTCCCGCGCAGCTTGGTAGTCGAAGCGAAGGCGAATCCATTCTCGGCCAGGGCGCCGCTCAACTCATCCGTCACACGGTTTGCCAGCGCTTCATCGTCATCAGTCGGCTTGTAGCGGAAGGTCACAATCGCCATTTGCGCCGGCGTGACGACCTCCCAGCGACCCGAATCTCGTAAGAGCGATTCCGCCAATTCGGCCAGCTTAAATCCCCGTTCAACCGCTTGCCGCACTGCGCCCAGGCCGAATACTTTTAGGCTCATCCAGAATTTCAAGGCACGAAAATTGCGCGTCAATTGAATGCCTTGATACATGAAGTTCATCTCTTCGCCAACCTCTTCTTTACTGTGCGCTTCGGCATCAGTGAGAAAATGCGCCGTCTCTTTGAAGGTAGCGCTGAGCCAGTGTCGATCCCGCACCAGAAGAGCGCTGCATTCGACCGGTTGGAACATCCATTTGTGCGCGTCCCAGGTCAGCGAATGCGCGCGCTCCATACCAGCCAGCTCCATCTTTCTATGCTCGGTCAAGCAGGCAGACGCGCCATAAGCGCCATCAACATGCAGCCAAAGGCCCTCCCGTTCACACAGATCCGCCAGGTCATTCAGGGGATCCACCGCTCCGCAGTTGGTCGTGCCCGCGGTCGCGGCAACACAAAACGGACGTTTTCCCTCCGCTCTGTCCTCCGCTATCGCTCTTTCCAGAGCCGCCAGCGGAAGCCGGAAATCGTCGTCAGTCTGGATTTCGCGCAGTTGTTCCGGCGCGAAACCGAGGATCCGCAACCCGCGGGAGATGACGAAGTGCGCCTGATCCGAGCAGTAAACGATGGCATCGCGCATATCGCCGTTCAGCTGGATCTGCCGCGCCACCGCCAACCCGGTCAGATTCGCCACTGCGCCGCCGCTGACAAACAAGCCGCTCGCTTCTTCCGGCATGCCACAGAGCTTCCGCAGCCAACCGATGGTCGCCCTTTCGACAATGGCCGCGCCCGTCCCGAGCGGGTATAAGGAGTTGAAGATGTTATAGCCGGAAGCCAGCGTATCCGCCATAACGCCGACGAAGTTGCTGGGGGAAGGGATATAGGCGAAGAATCGCGGATGATCCAGGTGGTCGATGGTAGTCAGTACATGTCGCTCGAACTGTTCCAAGACATCTTCCCACGTCGATCCTGTCTCCGGAATCGGCTCGCTCAGGATTTCCTCGAATGTCGCATGATCCAGCGCTCGCGTCACCGGAAACTGGGCTTGCGCCCCCGTATAATCCACCAGCATGTCGATGATGCGGTAGCCCATCTCACGCATTTCGTCGGCGCCGAGCTTTATCTGATCTCGCGGGTTCGTGTTGCGCATGTCTGATCCTTTTGATCACGTACTGCGTTCAAGACAAATTCAGCATTGGCCGCAACCGCTACTATTAAGTTAGTAATATAACGCCTGGATTGAGATATTCAAAGTCCGCAAGCGTGTTGAAATGGTAGGGCTAGGTCTCCTTTTGCTGCCTTTCCAAATCCGCCGCCAGCCGGCCCATCAAGGCAATCGTATTGCGGAGGTCATCCGGCGTCGTGCGCGGGTTGTTGGCGCAGATTCGCATGACGGTCTTGTCGCGCAATCGAGTGCCCGAAGCGAAGGCGAATCCATGCTCTAGCAGCCGCCCGACCAGATCGTGCGTCACGCGATTCGCCAGGGCCTCGTCTCCATCGGCTGGTTGGTAGCGAAAGGTGACGATCGCCATTTGGGCCGGCGTGACGATTTCCCAGCAGCCGGCATCACGCAGCAGAGACTCGGCCAGTTCGGCATTCTCGAATCCGGCGTCTATGGCGCTGCTGATGGCATCCAGGCCGAATACCTTGAAACTCATCCACAGCTTCAAGGCGCGAAACTGCCGCGTCAATTGTATACCCTGGTACATGAAGTTGATCTCTTCGCCCGCACCCTCCACATCCTTCAGGTATTCCGGCGTCTCTTTGAACGTTCGGCTTAGCCAATGCCGATCCCGCACCAGCACGACGCCGCACTCGATGGGTTGAAACAGCCATTTGTGCGCATCCAGCGCCAGCGAATCGACCCGCTCCAGTCCCTTCAAGCGGCGTTTGCCGCGCTCGGTCAACATCGCCGGCGCGCCGTAGGCGCCATCGACGTGCAGCCACATCCGCTCCTGTTCGCAGAGATCCGCCAGCGCATCCAACGGGTCGACCGCGCCGGTGTTGGTGGCGCCGGCCGTTGCAATGATGCAGAAGGGCCGCTTGCCAGCCGCTCGGTCCGCCGCGATTGACTCCCGCAGCAACTCGGGGGAGAGCTGATACGAATCGTCGCTGCTGATCACCCGCAGCTGCTCGCGCGCGAATCCCAGCACCTTCAGACCGCGCGAAATGGCGAAATGGATCTGATCCGAACAATAGAGCACTGTGTCGCGCATGTCTCCGCCGAGCATGATCTGCCGCGCCACCGCCAGCCCGGTCAGATTCGCCACCGAACCACCGCTGACAAAGCTGCCGCCGGTTTCCGCCGGAAAACCGAAGAGCTGTCGCAGCCAATCCACCGTCAGTCGCTCAATTTGCGCAGCGCCCGGTCCCTGCAGCCAAACGGCGTTGAAGACGTTGTAGCCGGCGGCCAGGGCATCGGCCATCACGCTGACGAAGTTGTTGGCCAGGGGGATATAAGCGTAGAAACGCGGATGATCGACGCGATTTGAGGTATCGACCACCAGACGCTGAAACTGCTCCAGGACTTCGCGCCAGTCCTCGCCCGCGAGGGGCAGCGGCTCCGCCAAGATGCCGTCAAGCGCCTGATAATCCAGCGGCTCCGCCACCGGCCGATCGGCCCGCGTCTGGTAATACTCGATCAAGCTGTCAATGACGCGATAGCCCATCAGCCGCATCTCATCGGCGCTGAACTCGAGGTGACCGTTTCCGATTTCTTCATCCATAGCTGTCGTCGCCCGTTTAGATAATCGCATTGATGGCAATCGCCACCAGTACCGCTAGCGCCAGGTGATTCAGCGCCCGCTTGCTGAATTGATCGCCGATGCGCAGGCCGATAATCGTGCCCAGATAGATCAGCGGCGTGAGCAGCAGCGCGATAAGCAGCACATCCGGGCTCATGGTTCGTGACAGAAACAGCAGCAGCAGGACTTGCAGGGGCGCGTTGAGTAGAAATAACGTCACTGTGAAGGCCCGCGCTTGTCTAGCCGGGAAGTCGCGCGCCGTCATCCACAAGACCAGCGGCGGACCGCCCATCGCCACCAGACCTTGCAGTATGCCGCTGAGGGCGAAAATCCCAATCGATAACATAATCGGCAAGTCGCTTCCTATGCCGCGCCGGGCCAGCGCGCGAATGCCGACGCCGATGAGTACGCCGATGCCGACCAATGGCTTGACGTCCGCGCTGTTCACATCTTCCAGCAATAGCAAGATCAGAACGCCAATGGGCACGGTCAGGAATCGGACGATGGCCGCCAGCTTGACATCGCTCCAGGGAATGTCCGCGCGCAGCTTCCAGGCGCCGAATATCACTTGAATGCCGATGGCGAGCGTGGTCAAGGCGATTGATTGCGACAAGCTGAAACCGGCTTCCACCAAGAGCGGCACCGCGATCATACCCAGCGCAAAACCGATCGCGCCTTGAACGATGCTGCCGAAGAACAAAATGACGCCGGCCAAAACGATTGACATTCGCTGCCTGCCAGGTGCGACGGAAAACGCTGTGAGTTTCACATAGTCTTCCTGGATGCACAAGTCCTCGTGAGCGCATTGATCCCTTGCGATTGCAGCCGCGCGGCGCTTTGTCTATTCCGCACAAATCTTGCGACATCGGCTTGCCATACGCGTATATGCGGATGCGTGCAGCGGGCAGGGTTCTTCTCGAATGCGCGCGGCTATGCGCGCTCGAATCAGGTGCAACTTGCCACAATAGTCGCTACAATGAAGGCAGGAGGACTTTGCAGGCACGCAAGCGACGCCTTCCTTTGTTCTCAATTGCTGGTACCCGTTGCGGTTCAGGCGTACGACAGCAACTAAGCTGAAAGGAGTGAGGCAATCTGACTGATTTTTGGTCTGCTTGCCGAGCAGGTATGGATAAACGCAGGATCACGGAATTGACGGTTGGCGAATTGGAAGAGGTCATCAAGCGCACCGTGAAGAAGTCCGTTACCGAAGTGATGATCGAGTTTGCGATGGAAGCCGATATGGAAGCGCAGATCGCCTATGAGGCGGAATTGAACGATTTGCTGCGCAACGAAATGCGCTCGTGGGGCAAGCTGCAAAACGCGGATACGGCCGTCTTGCCCAGCGCCGATGATTGAGCGCCCGCTCGTCGAGAAAGGATTAGCATGAACGTCTGGGAAGCGATACAAAGCAAGCGCGCCATTCGAGAGTTTGTGGATCAAGCGCTGCGGCCGGAAGAAATCGAGCGGATACTGCATGCCGGCCGCCGCTCCCAAAGCTCCAAGAACAGCCAGCCCTGGCATTTCATCGCTATTCAGGAGCGCGATCGGCTGCGGCAAGTCGCGGGGCTGGGATCGGGCATGGGGCATGTGGCCGGCGCCGCGCTCTGCGTTGTCATCGTCGTGCCCACCGAAAACGAACGCACGCTCTGGCACTTTTTCGATTCCGGCCAGAGCGCCGCCTATATGCAGTTGGTCGCCACTGAAATGGGGATCGGCTCTTGCCTGGGAACGATATATGAGCCAGAGCGCGCGAATGCGGTGCTGGGCATTCCGGCCGGCTGGCAGACCCGCCTGGTGATCTCCTTCGGTTATCCGGCGGATTCGGCGGTCGTGGCAAAACCGCTGCAAGCCGGCGGTCGCCGCATGTTTGACGATGTGGTCCATTGGGAGACTTGGTAGGGCCGGACAAGCGCTGGCCGAATCTCATGCTGAAAGCGCAGGTCAAATCGCATACGGTGAGTCGTCGACCGCGCCGCCTGAGGCTCTCGCCCAATTCACGCCGGCTCGTGCGCGAAACGCAGTTGACGCCGGATGATTTGATCCAACCCCTGTTCGCGCGCTACGGTCACGACCAGAAGCGACCGATCGCTTCAATGCCGGGGCAATTCCAATTCAGCGTCGACAACCTAAAAGACGAAGCCAAAGCGATCGCGGACCTGGGCATTCCGGCCGTGATTCTATTCGGCATTCCCCGGCACAAGGATTGGTGCGGCAGCGAGAATTTCTCCGCCGATGGCATTGTGCCGCGAGCGATAGGCGTCATCAAAGAAGCCGCCCCGGACTTGGTCGTCATTTCTGATATGTGCTTCTGCGAATATACCGAACACGGTCATTGCGGCATCGTCAATTCGCCGGACAACCGGCATTTCAATCCGCGGCTGCCGCTGGGTTATCTGCTCAATGATCCGACGCTTGAACTGTTGGGGCGCGCCTCGGTGACGCATGCGGAAGCCGGCGCCGATATTATCGCGCCCTCGGGCATGATCGACGGCATGGTGAGCGCGATCCGCCGGGCTCTGGATGGCAACGGCCTGGAGCATGTGGCGCTGCTCAGTTACGCCACGAAGTTTGCCAGCGCCTTCTATGGTCCCTTCCGCGAAGCCGCCGAGAGTTCACCTGAATTCGGCGATCGTCATCAGTATCAGCTGGATCCCGCCAACGCCCGCGAAGCTCTCAAAGAGGCCGAGCTGGATATCGACGAAGGCGCTGATATCCTGATGGTCAAACCGGCTTTATCCAGCCTCGACATATTGAACCAGTTACGGCAAACCACGAACCTGCCCTTGGCCGCCTATCAAGTCAGTGGCGAATATTCCATGATCTGCGCCGCGGCCGGCAACGGTTGGCTTGATCAGCGTGAGACCGCGTTGGAGAGCCTGACCGCGATCAAGCGCGCCGGCGCCGATATGATCGTCAGTTATTTCTCCAAATCGGCCGCGCGCTGGTTGGCGTAAGTCACCGCATAGCGCCGTACACTGAATCCTTGCGCATGTGCCTCGCTCGGGACAGACTCGAATATCTGTTGCTACATCAGGTTCTTAAGCTAGAATCGTCGTCAGGTCAATCCGAAAGAGTACCTGGTTAGATCATGTCGCGAATTGTCACGGCGCTGCGGAATCACCTGCACTTTATCATGATCGCGCCGCTGCTCATCATCCTGATGACCTGGCCCACCTTCCGCTATGTATTGGACACGGAGACCTTCTGGCTGCCGACCCGAGTCTATGATGTTTGGATCAACTTTTGGGATGCCTGGCATTTTGAGCTGCTCATGGCGGGGAAAGCCGAGCTGCTCTTCACCGATCTAATTTTCTATCCTCATGGCGTTTCGCTGGCCTTTGATACGCCTACCTACCCGCAGATCCTGGCGTTCAATTTTCTGAAAGCCTTCATGCCGCTCTCGAACGCCTACAACCTGACCTATTTGCTCATCATATTTTTCACCGCGCTCTCCGCCTATATCTATCTTCTGTACGTGTTGCGGCACAAGTGGATCAGCCTGTTCGGCGCGGTCATATTCGGTTGCAGCATATATGTCATCGCTCGTCCCTCCCAGCCAATCGTAACCACAATTGCCACCATTCCACTGTCGCTCTATTGCTTTCACCGCGCGGTTCTGGAAAAGCGAACGCTGCTGGCGGTAATGGCGGGCGTCTTGACAGGCATCACGGTCGTCATCGGCATCTATACCTATATCTGTCTTGTCTTGGCGCTCGGATTCTATATCTTGTATTTCGCCAGCAGCTATTGGCGGCAGCCGGGCTTTTGGGGGCGCGTCGTTCTGGTATTGGCATTCGCGGGATTGTTCGGCTTGCTGCGCGCCTATCCCATGATCCAGGATGGCAGCGGACTCGCGAGCGCCTTGGCCAAGCAGGACGGAAGAGAATACAACACTGATCTGATCTATTACTTCTTCAATCTCAATCACCCGGTTACGACGCCGTTTTTCCGCCAACTGCTCGGGCTGGAATTGAGCGCGCGCTGGAATACTTCGTTCCTGGGATATGTGCCAATCCTCCTCACGGCTTACGGCATCTATCGGTCGCGCTATCGGCGCAAAATGCTATTCTGGCTCTACTTGATGATTCCTTTTTTGGTGCTGCGCCTGGGTTCGTTTCTAACGGTCAATGGTCAAGAATTCAGCGACATCCTCTTGCCTAAAGAGCTACTGGACAGGTTGCTGCCGACCGTATTCAACGCTGTATATTCGCCGGATTTCTTTCATAGCGTCACCCTGCTGCCGCTCGCCGCGCTTTCCTGTTACGGGTTGATGACGCTGTTGCATTCAGTCGCCAAACGTTGGCGACAGCCGCTCATCATATTGCTCGTGGCGTTAGTGTCATTTGAGTATTACACCTCGTTGCGTCCGACTATTGTTCCCGATCGCCAACTGGCGTTCATCAACTGGCTGGCGCAGGAGGCTGAGCAGGACGCCATTCGCTTGATCAACACGCCGATGGGACGCGTGAACGCCAAACTCTACGATTTCTATCAGACACTGAACGGTTATCCGCACGCCGAAGGCACTGCCGGCCGCACGCCCGATTCGGCTTACGACTATATGCGCGCCAACAGCATTCTGAGTACGTGGCTGGCGGACAAAAGCGTTGCCTGCAACCACGTCAACCAGGCTGAATACCTGGACGCTCTGGACGCCTTGAAGCGCGATGGATTCACGCACGTGATCATGCACCACAAGATGTGGAATTCCGCCGCCGTTGCCGACAGTTTCCCTTTTGCCGATGCCGCTTATCAAGACGAATTCGTCTCTATCTTTCGTATGGCCGATCTGCGGGCTAGCTGTCCTGATCATATGCCGGGCCAGGACACGGCCGCGCATTTGCGGGATTTCCTGACATCACCGTCGATCACGGTGAGAAGCAACGAGTCGGTCGTGAGTCTTCATGAGCAGGCGCCAAGTGACAAGCTCACGCGCTATTTGAGTATGCTGGCCCAAGATTGGAAAGACTTGGTTATCGTGTCTCCGGATACGGGGCAGGGCTTGCTTGTCCAAAGTTCGAATCCCGCGCTGACGTCGCTGGATGCCATCGCCGAAAACAACAGCATCATCTGGCTGGTCCACAACGCAGCAGAGGCGGAGTTGTGGCAATTGCGAGGATTCTATGACTTCTTCGAAGCGCGTTACAAGACGTGCGGAAGGATTGACACTGATAACAATGTCACATACCAATACGTCGTACAGCGGGAATATCCCTGCGCCCTATTCGACAGCGACGCCACCCTATCCGTGCGTTATGAGAGCGGTCTGGAATTGGCCGAACGACTGACCAGATTTGAGAATGATCGTCTTCGCCTGTACCTGTGGTGGTCGAATCCGCTGGATGGCGGCTACGCGTATTCGATACAGGCCTTTGATGAAGGGGGCATCAAAGCCTATCAGCGAGACTTTGTCATCGGCGCCGATCCGCTTTCGATGCACACTATCGATGTCGATGGTTTCCAGCGCGGTCGCTACTCGGTGCGGCTGATCGTATACGACTATGAGACCAAGCAGAGCCAGCCGGGCGTGGTCGTGTCAACGGGACAAGCGTTTCAGCGCGAACTGGAAATCGCGCGTTTCCGGGTAAATGCTTGAGCTTGTGAGAAAGCGCCGCGCGGATTCAGGGCAGTACGGCGGCGCTGCGCCGTTTGATGGCCTGCTTGATCAAGGCATTGAAGAGCGCCTGCTGCGTCGGATCGCGCTTGGCAGTGACTTCCGGATGCCATTGCACGGCGATTAACCAGGGATGCCCCGGCATTTCCAGGGCTTCGATGATGCCATCCGTCGCCACGGCGACCACGCGCAAGCCATCGCCGATCGCCTTTACCGCCTGGTGATGCCCGGAAGAGGTCGTCATGGAGGTCGCGCCCATCACAGCCGCGATCAAACTGTCCGCTTCAACCTCAATATGCTGCATCGCCCACAATCCAACCTCGTCGCGGTGAATATCATCATCGCGAATGTCCGGAATATGTTCATACAAGCTGCCGCCGGCGGCTACGTTCAGCACCTGCAAGCCACGGCAGATGCAGAGCATCGGCGTTTGCCGCTCCGCCAGCAGGGTCCTCACCAGTGACAGTTCGCTGCGATCCCGCTCGTGATCAAAGGTTAGCAGATGCGAGTTATGGCGGTCGCCGTCATACTCAGCCGGATCGATATCGGTGCCGCCCGTCACCACGACGCCATCCAGCATCGGCAAGATTACATCCCAGTCATCCTCCCCTGGCGGTAGCAGCAAGGCGATGCCACCCGCCCGCCGAACGGCATCCACGTAGGGCGCCGGAGAACTGTAAAAGGCGTCATAGTGCCGCGACTTGATGTAGTCCTCTCGACGTCCGCCTGTTGTGACGCCAATCACGGGTTTGCTCATAGCTTGGTCCTCGTCAATGCTATTCACGCTCGGGAGTCGCCGCGCTTGGACGATTTACCTCTTTGATCCTATTCCCACTATAATCGATTTGCGTCCCCTCGCACAACATCGATATCGGAGAGCAAGCCCGATAGCCATACTTGCATTTGCGCCAGGTTTCCGCCGCCAAGCCGCACCTGCAAAGATCACAGATTTAACTTTAGAATAGCGCGACTCGTTCGTGGAAGAGTTGTATGTTGCTGAGACTGCGCTTCTACATAATGTATGCCTGGCGCAACATCCGGCGCGGCGGGCGTTGGACGACGCTCGCTATCCTCTGCATCACCGCCGGCGTCGCCACCGTGGTCGCTTTGCGGTCACTGGGTCTGGCCATTGGCGATACCCTGATTGACAACGTGCGCATCGAGACCAAGGGCGATCTGTTGATCCGCAACGACGGGCTGTTCGCCAGCTTCGGCAATAGCGATCCCCGCGCTTTTTCGGAGGCGCAGCTGGATGAACTCTTGTCGTGGGCCGAGGCCAACGGCGCGGTTACGTCCGCTTTCATGACCGGGCGCAACTTGCAAGTCACCAAGGCGGATGAAAATCAATACGGCCGTCCCAGCTTCGTCGGCAGCTATTTTGTCAATCCGGGCAGCTACCCGCCCACGCATACCATCCGAGCCATCGACCCTCCCGATACGCCGCTTGTCGATTTGTTCACCGGAGGCAACGATGTCGTCATCAGCGACAACCTGGCGGAGCAGAGCGAAATAGCTGTCGGAGACAAGGTGCGCGTCACCGGCACTGACGAGCTTTTCACCGTGCGCGGTATCGTTTCCACGGCGGAAGAGAGCAGCGTCAGCAACTTCCTCAATGCTTTTTTCGGCTTCGCCTATTTTGACCTCGCCAATGCCAGCCAGGTGATCAGCGATGAATACGCGCCCAACCGCATTGGCGTCTTGTTCCCGCAGGCGCTCGATCAAGCGCAAGTCGAGTTGTATAGCGCCGAAATCGAGCGTATTGCGCCAGAAGCGCGCGTCACATCGACACTTGATCTGCTGCAGACCTATCAAGAGATCTCGCAGTATCTGGGTGATTTCGTGGTAGTGATGGGGCTGGGCGCGCTGCTGATCGGCGGCGTTGGCATCATGAATACGATGTTGGTTCTAGTTCGACGCCGCACCAATGAAATCGCTGCGATCAAGACATTCGGCGTCCGTGGGCGACAAGTCGCTGCCTTGTTCTTCACCGAAGGCTTGATGCTGGGTTTCTTCGGCAGTCTTTTGGGCATGGTAGTTGGCATCGGCCTGAGCGTCATCGTCAATGAATATGGCTCGGTGGCGCTGCGTCAACCGCTGAATTGGCGCGTGTATCCCGAGGCGCTGATTTTTGGTTTCACCTTGGGCATGGTCGTCAGCGCCATCTTCGGCGTCGCTCCGATTTTGACGGCGGTGCGGGTGCGACCCAATATCATCTTGCGCCCCAACGAAAACCAGCTGGCGGCGCTGGGAATCTTGCAGTCGATCGGCTTGCTCGTCTTCGTGACGATCAGCCTGGGACTGGTCGTCGGACATATCGTACGTCCTTCCTTTGAATTGGTCGCGGCCAATTTGACCGAGTCGACAATCGAAGCGCCGGAAGCCGCCGCGTCGGTCGAGCCCGAAGGTGACGAAGACGAGCGCCGCGGTCCACCCTTCGGCAGGCGCTTTCAGGACGGCGAGGCCGGGGAAGTGCCCTCTTCCTATCTGGCCGGCATTGTCGGCGTGGCGGCGACCTTCGCCGTCTTTGGTCTGATGATTGGCGTTCTGTGGATTATCGTTCTTTTGATCGGCAAACTGCCGTCCTTCGGCTCGGTTACCCTGCGTTTGGCGCTACGCAACCTGTCCACCAACCGCCTGCGCACCGCGACCACCTTGCTGGCGCTGAGCGCCGGCATGCTCGCATTGAGCAGTATCACTTTCGTCGGCGAAGGCACGCGCGAATTGCTGAATTTCCAGCTCAGTCGCAGCTTCGGCGGCAACGTGCTGGTCTTCCCCTTTCCCGGATTGCCGCGCTCGCTGATTGAAAATGCCATTGAAGGCGCCCTGCAGGATATCGATATTGAGTATCGCACCACGATCGCTGACTATGACGGCGCCATCACCGCCAGCGACGGCGACATTGTCTCGGTAGACAATCATCTTGATATTTCCGTTTGGGAATCGAACAAGCCCGATATCTACGATGGGCAGGGCGGCGTGTCCGCCGGTCGCATGCTGACGCTGGAAGATGCCGGCCAGAATCTGGTCGTGCTGCCGCTGGAGATGGCCAACCGTCTGCAGATCGCCGTCGGCAGTCGCGTGTCAGTCGAGATCGATGAAAGTTACGAACTGGAACTGGAAGTCGTCGGTCTCATTGATTCGGCCACCGCGTTCGCCGGCGATTCCGGCAGCGGCGCCTTCATACCCGCCGATGTCCTGCGAGCGAGCCCCGGACCGACATTCAAATTCTATACCTACCAGGTCCCGCCGGACCAGCTCAATCGGGCGCTGGCAGAGTTGTCGTCGGTCATATTCGCCTTCGCCATTGATGTCAAATTCATCGATGGCCTGATCGCCCGGCTGATTGATCAGTTCGCGGCTATCCCGACCATAGTCGGCATCTTGTCGCTTTTTGCCGCCGCGGTCATCATGGCCAATACGGTCGCCCTGTCCACGCTGGAGCGCCGGCGTCAGATCGGCATTCTCAAAGCCATCGGGCTGAAGTCCGGACGCGTGCTGCGCATCATGCTGATCGAATCGAGCCTGATCGGCTTGCTGAGCGCCGTCATCGGCATCGGCTTGAGCGCCCTCATCATCAGCCTGCTTTCGGCGGCTGGAGGCATCGTCATTCCCTTGCCCGCCGACGCCCGCCTGGTCGCAGCTATCCTGTTGATCGCTTCCATTCTCATCGGCTGGACCGCCACTTTCCTCAGCGCCCGCGTCGCTTTGCAGGAGCGGGTGCTAAATGTACTTCGCTACGATTGATTGCGCTTGCGACTGAACCTTGCCGCGCGCAGCGACGCGCGAGGATTGCCGACCCGTGTGACTGGCCGGCAGGCGCCATCATTAGCCCACGCTGATTGCCTACTGTCCTAACCTGTGCTATATTGTTTTCGATTGACAAGTTTTCGCAGTCTACGCAATAGCAATTGTCGCAGGAGATCTATTATGCGCTTTAAGCCACATAACGACGAAGGGCAGGGGCTGGTAGAATACGCGTTGATCCTCGTATTGGTCGCCGTGGTTGTTATCGTTATCCTCGCACTCTTGGGTCCGGCGATCGGCAATATCTTCTCCAACATCATCGACAGCCTCAATAACACGTCCTGATTCAATTCATCGCATGGCCGGCAGCGGCAATCCGGTGACCCTTCGCCCGGATTTACGCTGCCGCCCGCCTCTTGCTCCAGTTTTCGAACATCCCATCTTTTGATCATTCAGAATTCGCGCCAGCTGACGCCGAAAACTTGCGCTCTTATCTTGGCGCTCACAATGGGCTATACTTGTTGTACTTTGATCGGCAGCAGTTTTGGGATCGCTCCCGCTGTTTGCCCGTGCGGCTCGCCTAAGGATTGATGATGATTCTAGAAGAACTTTCCAACGCGATTGGCGTAAGCGGCGAGGAGGACGACGTTCGCAGCATCATCGTCCCCGCCATCGCAGATCATGTGACTGATCTAAAGGTCGATTCTATCGGCAATGTGACAGCGCTGCAAAAGGGTACGCGCTATCCCGATTATTCAGTCATGATCGCAGCGCACATGGACGAAATCGGCATGATGGTGACGGCGGTCGATTCCAACGGCTTAATCCAGTTCACCAGCGTCGGCGGCATCGACGCCCGCGTTTTGCCCGGTTTGCGCGTGAAGGTCGGCGCCAAGCGGACGCCGGGCGTTGTCATGTGGAAACCGATTCACATGTGGAAAGACATGAAAACGATAGCGATGGACCAACTGCGCATTGATGTGGGCGCTCGGGACAAAAGCGCCGCCGAACCCGGCGATCGCATCGCCTTTGACAGTTACTATGCGGCGCTCAGCGACAAAGTCGTCCGCGGCAAATCATTCGATGATCGTGTTGGCTGTTCGATTCTGGTGGATATTTTACAGAGTGGCCCGTATCCGGTCACGGTTGCGGCCGCTTTCACCGTGCAAGAAGAAATCGGCTTGCGCGGGGCAAAAGTTGCGGCCCAGCGATTGCGACCTGATGCCGCGATCGTGCTAGAAGGCACGCCGGCTTATGATGTGCCCAACCCCAAGCGTGAAATCGATGCCGACGATCTGTCAGTCAATCCCGCCACCAGGATGGGGCAAGGCGTCGTCTTGTCGTTGATGGACCGCAGTATGATTACGGATCCGCGCGTGTTGGCCTTTCTTCGGGAGACTGCCGAGGCGGACGAGATTCCCTATCAACTCAAGACGGCCGGCGGCGGAGGCACAGACGGCGGCGCCATCCATACGTCTCACACCGGCGTGCCGACGATGAATATGTCGGTACCGTGCCGCTATATTCATACGCCGACGGCGCTGCTGAATCTTGATGATTATGGAGATGTGCTGCGGCTGTCGCAGGCGGTCTTGAATGCCATCACGCCGGAGACCTTCCAGCGCGATCAGAAGCCAAGCTAGCTGTCGTCCTCTTCTCCGGCCCCTTCGTCTTCAGGGGGCGGATCGCTCTCATCTGGAATGACGAGTTCTTGCCCGGGAGATAGCTGGGCGCCTGCTTCAAGTTCATTGGCGTTGAGAAGCGCTTCAACAGTTGTCTGGTAGCGCAAGGCGATGCTGGCCCAGGTCTCGCCGGCGGACGCCACATGAATGCGTTTTCCATCGAGCAGCATTGGCGTGGGTTCAGCGGTAGCGACGATAGCTTCGGTTTCCACTGCTATCGCACCGTCTTGCTGGACCGGGACCGGCGACGGCGCGGCCGTAGGCGCCTCCTCCACCGGTTCTTCCGGTGTAGATGGTTCACAACCGGGTATCAAGAGCAATTGCCCGATGCTCAGCGCGTCGCTTTCCAGTTGATTGGCTTCGAAGAACGCTTCCACAGTCGTGGCGTACGCGAGCGACAGCCTAAACAAGGTATCTCCGGGCACGACGCTGTATACACAATCGTCGCCGGGATCCAACTGCTCGGCGAAAGTGAGCGTCGGTGTTGGCAGAATGAAGACTCGCGTCGACGAGCCATCGGCATTCGTCGGAACGATGATGACGGCGGTTGGCACTATGACCGTCGGCTGCTCAACCTGGCCTGGCAGCACTTCCGGCGTGATGTAGAGGCTGGTAGCGGTTGGCGCTACGGCAGCGGTGGCGTCTTCAGACCCAGCCGCGCTGTCGGCATCCCCAACCGCGACGACAGGCGTGGTTATGGTGAAGGGCGCATCGGTTGGCTCTGCCTGGCTGCCACTGACCTGCTGGATGGGTTCTTCGGCCTGACGATAGCAGCCCGCTAGCGCCAAGGCGCAGATCATAAGTGGGAATAGCAATCGTCGCTTCATCTAGTCTTCGCCTCTCGTTCGACACGCATCGCTAAGGCGGAAATGAGCGTGTGGCAAATCCCCGACGCAACCAACAAACATCCCGGGCGCGCCGAGCAAATTCAATTCATTTCAATTATAGAGGCGTCTTCTATAGTGGGCTAGCTTGCCAGCCGCCGATTCCCCGTCTCATATCGCTGGGAGACGGGGAATGTCGCCGACGCCCGTTCTGGCGTCAGCTTAGCTGCGGCAATTCTTGCATGGCGCGGTCAATCGCTTCCTGCGGATAGGCGTAGTTGCTCAGTTCTCCGCCCAGATAGGCGTCATAGGCGCTCATGTCGAAGTGACCATGCCCACACAGGTTGAACAGGATAACGCGAGAATCGCCAGCTTCTTTGGCTGCCAGCGCTTCGCGGATGGCGCCAGCGATGCCATGCGCGGCTTCCGGCGCCGCCACTATCCCCTCGGCTTTGGCAAAGGTGATAGCCGCGCCGAAGGTCTCCATCTGCGGGATGGCGCGCATATCCAGCAGATTCTGATCCCAGAGTTCGCAGATGATCGAAGCCATGCCGTGATAGCGCAGACCGCCCGCGTGCAAGGGTGGCGGCACGAAGCCGTGCCCCAAGGTGTACATCTTGACCAGCGGCGTCATCCCCACGGTATCGCCAAAGTCATAGGCGTATACCCCACGCGTCAAGCTCGGGCAAGCGGCCGGCTCCACACCCAGCAAGCGCGTCTGCTTGCCAGCGGTCAGGTTTTGATGCAAGAAGGGCAGGGCGATGCCGGCGAAGTTGCTGCCGCCGCCGGTGGGTCCGATTACCACATCAGGATACTCGCCGGCCAGTTCCATCTGCTGCAGCGCTTCCTGGCCGATGACCGTCTGATGCATCAGCACATGATTGAGCACGCTGCCCAGCGCGTATTTGTATTGGCCGCCGCTCTTGGCCGCCACTTCGACGGCTTCGCTGATGGCGATGCCCAGGGAACCGGGGCTGTCCGGATCTTGCGCGAGTATGGCCTGGCCGGAATCCGTGGTAGCGCTGGGGCTGGCTGTGACTTCCGCGCCGAAGCTCTGCATGATGGCGCGGCGATAGGGTTTATGCTCATAACTGATGCGCACCATGTAGACGAAGCATTCCATGTCGAAGAAGTTGCAGGCTTGCGCCAGCGCCGTGCCCCATTGTCCGGCGCCCGTTTCCGTTGTCAGGCCGGTAACGCCTTCCTGTTTGTTGTAATAGGCTTGCGCGGTGGCGGTATTCAGTTTGTGGCTGCCGGACGGCGAAACGCCCTCGTATTTGTAGTAGATATGCGCCGGGGTATCGAGCGCGCGCTCCAGCCGCCGCGCCCGAAACAGCGGCGTCGGACGCCAGAGCTTGTAGATCTCGCGGATTTCGTCTGGAATCTCGATCCAGCGATCCTGGCTCACCTCCTGCATGATCAATCCCATTGGGAAGAGCGGCGCCAGGTCATCCGGGCCCACCGGTTGATGCGTGCCGGGATGCAAGACCGGCGGCAGCGGTCGCGGCAAATCCGCCTGTACGTTGTACCAGTTTTCCGGGATCGCGCTTTGCGGAAGATCAAATCGTATATCGTCAGACATTTTAACGTTCTCCCTGCGTCTGATTAACGTCCGTATTATGTCTAAGGGCTGGGCTGTTTTCAACTTCTCGCGACACGCAAATGCATTCCCCACAGATTTATTGAGGGGAAACCACTCTTGATGTGATGGTTCAGGATCTAGTCAGAGCCGGGCAGTGGCGCTCCCCTTCCCTAGCTTGCTGGGATGCCCCCCGACAAACGGAAGGGATTTACGGGGGGAACCTGGGCCGGGGGATGGAGAAGAATCGCGCCAGACGCGCAATCTTGACTAGGGCATTTACCGAGACTATACTCGCGTCAATCTGTGCTTGTCCGTGATGATGAGTCGGGCCCCTTGCGGCAGAAAATTCCGAACCGTGTCAGGGCCTAACGGCAGCAGCACTAAGGAAACTCTCTGGGTGTCTTGTGGATTCCTGACTCATCTTCACGGAAAAGCGCATTTTTTCGTCTTCGCCGCGGATGAATCAGCGCAGGCTGACGCGAACTTCGCCTTCGTACCCGCCGTTGGCGTGACTGACCAGCGCCGTGTAGACGCCGGCCGCCGGCAGCTCGATATGAGTGATTAGCGCGTCAAGCGCGCCGCCGCTGTCATCGTCCCCAGCGATCGGCACGCCATCGGCATCCAGCAATACCAGCAGCGGATCGACCCCGCCACCCAGGTAATCGCGCGCGCTGATCGTCACCGATTGACCGGCTTCGCCCTGGAATTGCAGCCGCGCCACCACGCCGTGATTCATCTCAATCGTTACGCTTTCCGCGAAGGTCAATTCGCCGACGACCGACTCGCGCTCGAGCAAGGTCATCCGTCGGTAGTAGTCCGGCGCCGCCAACGCCGGCTGCTCGATCTGCGCATGGATGAAACCGCGGGTCAGGTAGTAGTCGTGCATTTCCGGCTGCAATACGAGCGCCGTGTTGATATCGGCCAGGGCGTTGTCCCATTCTTCTTGGCTGGTCCAGATATTGGCGCGCTGATAATAGGCGTAGCCGAGCTCAGACAGACCAGACCGCCGTTCCACGCCGTCGATGGCTTGGTCAAGGATGTCGATGGCGCGGTAGCTGTTGCCTTGCCGACTGGCGCGTCCGGCGTCGATGATGCTTTGGTAGAGGTCGCGCAGCGTCTCGTCGCGATCGCGATCATGCAACCGAACCAGGCTGACATAGGTCTGCGTCGATCGCGGATTGAAGAATAGACTTCGCTCATAATCCGCCAGCGCCCGCCGCGGATTGCCGTTTTCCCGCCGCATATCACCGCGCAAGCGCCACAGCTGCGCGTCAAACGGACGCAACTCCAGGGCGATGTCATAATCGGCGATGGCATCGTCCCAGTCTTCTTGCCGCGCGCGGACGAATCCGCGATAGTAATAGGCTTCCCAACGCTCATCGTCTGCCGACAGGATGTCGCCAGCCAACTCGATGATGCCCTCGTAAGCATTATCCGCCAGCAGCGCCCGGATCTCATCCAGCGCCGCCTCCACATCCAGCGGCTCGTCGGGCATTGGCGTCACGGTGACCTTGTCGATTGCTGAGCTGGCCCAGGGACTGATCAAGAGGCTCGGCAGCAATGCCAGGCAAATGACTAGCAGCAGGGTCAAGCGGCGCGTCTGCATGGGTTCTCGTCCTCCGCGCAGGTCAGGGATCAGCGTATGCGAGCGCTGGTGATCACCGTTTCAAATTGCTTGCAGTAAACGACAACTGAGCGGTAGATGCTCAGGTCTTGATCCGCGGGCAAAATATAATTCTGATTGCCGATGCTGCCTTTCAGCCGCCCCAGATTCAGGAAGTCGCTGCCGACCTCCAGCGCGTTGCGCGGTTGCGGATCGCGCGACAAATACACGCGCGCGTCTCCGCCACGCGTCGACGTGAAATCCTCAAAGCGCAAGATGCGCTGCCCGGGAAGCTCGTAAATGGTGGCGGTGCCCTCGCCTTTGTGCAGGGCGTCAATCGTGGTGAAATTTCCGCGCGCCAACACCCGCGCAGCCGTCAGGCCGCTCATATTCTGTTCGGATTCCGGCGCGATATCGACTTCGCCGATGGCGACGCGCACCATGCCCAAGGCCATCTCCGGACTGCGCTCGCGCATGGTCAAGAGCTGCTGACGCTGGTCGGCGGGCAGCGCCAGAAAGTCGTCCTGCAATTCCAATTCCAGGCCGGGGAAAGCGCCGTCCAGGCTGCGGTCGCGGAAAATGCCGCGCCAGCCCGGAAATGTCCAGACTGCCAGGGCGACAGCGCCGACCAGCGCAACTATAAGCAGTCGAAATCTCAGTTCCATCAGCAGGTATGCACCGGCTTGCCTCGATCAAGGGCATTGTGGCACAGCCCGCCCACCTCGACAAGACCGCCCGACCTGAGTAGTCTTTGACCAGAAGCAATCGCATGAGTCAGCTGGGAGAATGGAAAATGCCTTTTCGTTTTGCCTGGAAAGATGATTCCCGCCGCGTCATGTGTTATATCGCCGAGGGCGACTGGAATTGGCGCGATTATCATCACGCGGCGCGCGCCTCGACTTTCACGCTTTCCGGCGTCGATCATCCCGTCGATCGCGTGATCGACCTGCGGGCCAGCGGCCGCGCCAAGCTGCCCGCCGGCGCGTCGGCTCACTTACGCAGTTTCAACCGAGCGACGCAAGCGTGTCTGACCGGTCGCGCGCTTGTCATCGGCATTCCGCCGTCCGAGCTCGCCGAGCTGGGTCTGGATGCCGAGAATACCTTGACCACTGCTGACGGCATCATCAAATTTGTCAGCGATGAGGAAGCAATGGAAGGCGTCTTGCGCGAATGGGGTGGCGAGGACTAGAGGTCTTCGTGCCGCGCTCGCGGCGTGGAAGGCAAGGTGAACACCAGCGGCAGCGAGAGCATTGATATCAGCGCGGCTAATGTGAACGCAGTTTGCAACCCAAAGGCGTCGCCCATGGCGCCGGCCACCATCACGTTTATGGCGCGGATGCCGAAGGCATAAAACATGAATACGCCGCTGGCGGTGGCGCGGTTATCCGGCAGTTGGTCCTGCACCAAGGCTTGGAAGACCGGCGTGACCGAAAGCGCCGTCAGTCCCAACCCGATCAATACCGGGATGAGCAGAGCGCCTTCGACATGGACAAAGGCCAGCATCAGCAGCGCCGATATCACGATGGCGGCAACGACCAGCCGGCGTCGTCCAAAACGGTCGCTGAGCGTGCCGCCGGCCAGCGCGCCTCCTACGCCCGCCAGCTCGTACAGCGCCAACGCGCTGGTCGCCGCAATCAGATCGGCGTCGCGCACGGTCACCAGGTAGACAACCATGAAAATGCCGAGTGTGCTGGCGGCCATGCCCCGCAGCAGCATCACGCCAAACAGCGGCCCGAAGACCCGCGCGAAACGTCTAATGATTGGTTTGCCGCCACGCTTGCGCGGGCCGCGCTTGGCGGAGACATCGCGCAGCCGCCAGTAGAGCACGGCGCTCGCCAGCCATCCGAAAAACATCAGACGCCACAAGCCTTCCATGCCCCATTGGGCGACGCCGAAACCCACCAGCAGCGGTCCTACCGTGCGCGCCAGTTCGCCGCCCGCCATGAAGAAGCTCATGCCGCGCCCGACCTTGTTCCCGGAAATATGCGCGATCATGGCCGGCGCCGGCGCATGCAGCGCCATGACGCTCACGCCCACGCAAAATAGCAGCAGCGCGGCTGTGCCATAACTGGGCATGAATCCGATCAAGGTGGCCAGCGTCGCCGTTGCCGCCGGCGCGAATATGACCAGGTAGCGCAAACTGAACCGGTCCGCCAGGTAGCCGATGAAGGGACCGAGCAGCGACGGCAGCTGCATCCAGACCGGCAGCGATCCGGCCAGGACGAGTGACAGGCTCAGCTTCTCGATCAGCAGCGGCAACAGCGGCGGGATGAATGACGAGAAAACATCGTGCACGAAGTGCCCGCCACAGATCAGCAGGATGCGGCTGGTCTGAAACTCGTCGATACTCTTGGCTTTGCGCTTTATGGCTGCTGATCCAGCTTCCATATTGTCTCAATTCTTTTGCCAAGCCAAGCAAGCATTATAGCGCGTATGAATTGATGCTGCATTACAGTCGTCACTTGAGGACGATGGTCTTCGACATTAGCCTTCATTGCCCTCAGGCGTGAAAAATAGTTTGGCGTCTGCTATCATGCGCGGCATGAATTCATCAAAGCCAGACTTCACCAACAGACGCTACCTGGACGCCATTGACGACCATGTCGTCATCTTCGACGGCGCCATGGGCACCAGCATCCAGAGTTACGACTTGACGCCCGCCGACTACGGCGGCGAGCAATATCAGGATTGTCTGGATTATCTCGTCATCAGCCGACCCGATATCATCCGCGAGATCCACGATTCTTTCCTGCGCGTCGGCTGCGACGCCATCGAAACCAATACTTTCCGCGGCAATCGTCTGACGCTGGCCGAGCATGGTCTCGGCGACCAGGTGGTCGAGATCAATCGCGCCGCCGCGCGGATTGCCCGCGCTGCTTGTGACGCTATTGAAGCGGAAACCGGCATCCCGCGTTTCGTCGCCGGCAGCATGGGACCCAGCGGCAAGTTGCCCTCCGGCGATGATCCGGATCTCAGCGATATCAGCTTCGATGAGCTGGCTGAGCTCTTTTATGAACAGGCGTCGGGATTGGTCGAGGGCGGCGCCGATCTGCTGCTGCTCGAGACCAGCCAGGATATTCTGGAAGTCAAAGCCGCCGTACATGGCGTCAATCGCTACTTCGCCGACAGCGGCAGCCGCATACCCTTACAGGTGCAGATCACGCTTGATGTGAGCGGACGCATGCTCTTCGGCACCGATATCACCGGCGCGGTGGTGACATTATCGGCGCTGCCGATTGATGTGCTTGGCATGAATTGCTCGACCGGTCCCGAGTATATGCGTTTGCCGATTCAGTATCTGATCGAGCGGTCGCCATTTCCCATCAGCGTTTTGCCCAATGCCGGCTTGCCCATCAATGTTGACGGCGAAGCGGTATACCCTATGCAGCCGGAACCATTCAGCGAATTGGTGGCCGAATTCGCGCGCTGGGGCGTCAACGTGGTTGGCGGCTGCTGCGGCACCACGCCCGAGCACATCGCAAGTCTCTACCAACGCGTGCACGGCATCAGCTACGAAGACACGCTGCGAATGCGCGCCGAGCGGGTAGCGCCATCGCTGCGCGAGATTATCGTGGAACCGCGAGTCTCCAGCGGCATGACGGCGGCGCGCATGATCCAGGACCCCGCTCCCACGCTGATCGGCGAACGCGTCAACAGCCAGGGCAGCCGCAAGGTCAAACGCCTGCTGCTGGAAGACGATTTTGACAGCATCGTGCAGATCGCCGTGGGGCAGGTCGATGGCGGCGCTCATATGCTCGATGTCTGCGTCGCCCTCACCGAGCGCGATGACGAAAAAGAGCAGATGGAGCAACTGGTCAAGAAACTGTCGATGGCGGTGGAAGTGCCGCTGATCATCGATACCACCGAAGCCGAGGTTGCCGAAGCGGCGCTCGCGCATTATCCCGGGCGCGGCATCATCAACGGCAATAACCTGGAAAACGGCCGCGAACGCATCGACCAGATCCTGCCCATCGCCGTCAAACACGGCGCCGCGGTGCTTTCCATGACCATCGACGAAGACGGCATGGCGCACACCCGTGAAAAGAAGCTGGAAATCGCCCAGCGCATCACGGCAATCGCGCGGATCGAATATGGCATGTCGCCTGAAGACTTGATCTTCGATGCGTTGACCTTTCCCTTGACCACCGGACAAGAAGAACTGCGCAACGACGCTTTAGAGACCATCGAAGGCATTCGCCTGATCAAGCAGCGGATTCCGGGCGTGATGACCGCGCTCGGCATCAGCAACGTCAGCTTTGGCGTGGGCGCGGCCGCCCGCGGCGTGCTGAACCGGGTCTTCATGTATCACGCGGTCAATGCGGGCCTGGACATGGCCATCGTCAATCCCGCCCACATTGCGCCCTACTTCGAGATTCCCGATGAGCAGCGCCAATTGGCGGAAGATCTGATTTTCAATCGGGATGCTGATGCCTTGCCGCGCTTCATCCAATATTTCGAGGAAAACAAGGTACAGGTCACCGGCGCGGCTGTGATAGACCCGACGGCGGGGATGACCAGCGAAGAAGCCCTGCATTGGCAGATCGTGCATCGCAAGAAAGAGGGCGTGGAAGCGCTGATCGACGATATCTTGACCCGCAAAGACGCGGTTGCAACCTTGAATACCGTGCTGCTGCCGGCCATGAAAGAGGTCGGCGATAAATTCGGCGCCGGCCAGCTGATCTTGCCCTTCGTGCTGCAATCGGCCGAGGTGATGAAAAAAGCGGTTGCCTACCTCGAACAATTCATGGAGGTGGTGGAGGGCGTCAGCAAAGGCATCGTCGTGCTGGCAACCGTCTACGGCGATGTGCACGATATCGGCAAGAATCTGGTCAAGACCATCCTCAGCAACAACGGCTACACCGTGCATGACCTGGGCAAGCAGGTGCCCGCCAATACCATAATCGACAAGGCGCTTGAGCATCAGGCCGACGCCATCGGGCTCTCGGCGCTGCTGGTCAGCACGTCCAAGCAGATGCCGCTTATCGTCAACGAACTGGCGCGCCGAGGCCTGGATATACCGGTGCTGATCGGTGGGGCGGCCATCAATCGCCGCTTCGGCCACCGCATCCTTTTCCTCGATGACACTCAGGAACCTTACGACGCCGGCGTCTTCTATTGCAAAGATGCCTTCGAAGGGCTGTCGGTGGTCGATCAGCTGCTCGATCGCGAGCGCCAGGGTCAGTTTCTAGATGATGTGTTCAGCCAAGCCTACGCCGAGGTGGAGCGCCAGCCGCGCCGCCGCCGCTCCCGCCGCGGGGGCATGCGCAAGACGGTCAGCGACGCGTCCATGATCCCGACGCCGCCGTTCTGGGGCGGGCGCGTCATTCAGGAGATGCCGCTGCCCATCGTCTTGCAGCATCTGCACAAGCCGGAACTCTTTCGCCTCTCCTGGGGCGCCAAGAACGCGCGGGGCGCGGAGTGGCAGCAACTCGAAGCGGATTTTGAAGCGCGCCTGCTGCGCATGGCCAAAGACGCGCAGGCGCGCGGCACGCTGCAGCCGCAGGCGGTCTATGCCTACTTGCCGGTCAACAGCGACAGCGATGACTTGATCGTCTGGGATCCTGCCGCCTATGCCGCAAGCGGACAGAAAACTGAAATCGCCCGCTTCAGCTTCCCGCGTCAGCCCGATGGCGAATACCTCTGCATCAGCGATTATTTCGCCGCGCTCGAGGGAGACAAAGTCGATGTCATGGTCTTGCAGACTGTGACCGTCGGCGCCGTCGCCACGGCCGAATTCGAGCGCTTGCAAGCGGCCGACGAATACAGCGAAGCTTATTTCTTTCACGGGCTGGCGGTGCAAGCGGCGGAAGCGACTGCCAACTACCTGTCCAAGCTCGTCAGCGGTCAGCTCGGGATTCCGGAAGGGCAGGGCAAACGCTACAGCTGGGGTTATCCCGCCTGCCCGGAATTGCAAGATCACGAGATTGTGCTGCGCTTGCTGCCGCAATTGGAGACGGCGCTGGGCATGTCCTTGACCGCGTCCTGGCAGTGGGTGCCGGAGCAGAGTACGGCCGCCCTCTTCGCGCATCATCCGGACGCCAAATATTACAGCGTCGGCAATCTGGATCGGGCGGGTCAGATTTTGGGTTAGCAGCGGTCTACGTCTTGCGATACAGCTTATACTGTAGTCTTAGAATATACATTCTATGACTAAACATAGATTCTTCAGTTGACACGGGCACTTGTGCATGTTAACGTGTATACAGTGTAGCGAATTTGGTAGGAGACAAGATAATGGCTGACTTCCCTTATGCGGCGGTGCCATCGAAGCTTGAATCACTCTTGGACAAGATCAAGACTGTAGGAATTCCTGACAAGGCCACAAAGACTTGGTTACACTCCATTGGGTTGAAGTCTTCAAACGACCGATCACTGTTGCCGATCGTAGAATTCATCGGCTTAGTCGATTCTTCGCGGCATCCCACAAGCAGCTGGAGCGAGTTTCGGCAAGCCGCAAAGTCTAAAACTGTGCTGGCTACAGCGATAAAGCGAGGGTATGCGTCATTGTATGAAGTGCATGCCGACGCTCACTTGCGCAGCGAAGAAGAGTTGAAAGACTTCTTCAAAGCCCACTCAACTGCGGGTGAACAAGCAATAATGCGGACGGTTAAGACTTTCCAAGTCCTTTGCTCATTGGCGGATTTTAGTGCCGTGTCAGTTAATGGTGCGAGCGCAAACGAAGGCGGTAACGGTGCATCGGCCGATACGAGCGTGCCGCTGGTTGCCCCGCCATCTAGCGTAGAATCGCCCACGCCGACACTGCACATTGACTTTCAAGTACATATCGCTGCGGATGCGCCGCCAGAGCAGATCGATAAGATATTCGAAAGTATGGCGAAACACTTATACGGCAAAGATGCTGAATAAGTCGTATGAGACAGTTCGCGAGAAATGCTCTCGACGCGCTCAGGCAACTGCAAGAGAGCGCGGAAGATGCGACGCAGCCGCCACTAGAGGGAACGAAGCCTCGGACAGCGCGGGTTATTGACCCAACGCTTATCGCCGGAACAAGAGGATATCTGGAAAAGGTCGCGGATCAGATTAACGGAACATACGAGAATGGCTGGTATGACGCCTGTGCAGTCATGCTAAGACGGTTCGTCGAGACGCTCATCATCGAAACTTACATTGAGAAGAATAAGGAAGCCGCGATAAAGAAGACCGATGGCGACTTCTATTCTTTGAAGCGGCTGATTGACGAAGCCTGCAATGGCAGCAACTTGAATTTAAGCCGGGATACGAAGGACATTCTCCGAAAGCTCAAGAAACTCGGTGATCGGTCCGCTCACAATCGCAGATTTATCGCTAAGCGTAGCTATTTTGACGAGTTGTTCGAGAATCTTCACCTTGATATGCAGACTTTGATTGAAGATTTTATACACGAAGCGGGCTTCAAGTGACCTGATTCGCAGTAGAATGAGGTTCCCATGACCCACACACTCAAGAGCATCGGATTCGTCTCCGCCGTCAAGATTTCCGCGGTCGTTTCGGCGGCTTGCGCCGTTATCCCCATCATCATCTTTCTGCTGCTCAATTATCTCTTCAAGTTCTGGGATGTCATCATCCCGCCCGATGTGCTCGGTCCCATGCTGGCGGCGGCGGCCTTCTGGGCGGCGCTGACCGGCGGCATCTCCACCGGCATCGTCGTCGCCATCTACAATATCTGCGCCCACTTTTTGGCGGCATCGAGATCAAGCTTCAGTCCCAGCCTCCCCCGCGCAAAAGCAAAGCGGAAGTCGACATCGAGTAGTTTGCGGAGAACTCAAGACTTCGGTCATCAGAGGGCATCTCGTCGATCGCGCTCCCCCTTTCCTCGAGTTGGGCCTGAAGAATGGACACGTTTTTTCTACCCCATCCCCGGCCCTTCCCCATCGCAATGGGGAAGGGTGACTCGTCTTTGAGAATGGGATCAATTGCAGAAGATTCTTCTGATTTTGACATCAATCATCATTTTCTGTGGATGCGCTCCACCTCTGCTATGCTTCGAGTGCTTCACCTTAGAACCAAGAGCGGGGTCTGGGGAGAGGGGTTGACCAGGGTGCAAGCTCTCCACACAAACTTGACCGCTCGCCAAACGCTATGGGGGCAACGGGCCGGGGGATGAGGGTACGCGCTTGACATTCAGCCCAAATCCGTACATCATTTGTCCGAGTAATTGGGCAGATCCTCGCGGAAATTGGGGCGCTTGCAGTCCACCAGGAGACAGTGATAATGACCACCGCAATTCGACAGCGTTACGATGAACAGGGTTACGTGATCGTCCGGGAGGCCATTGATGCGGATCTCGCGCGCGAAACCGCCGAGCATGTGCATTGGCTGGCGGAGAAGCATCCCGATACCCGCCCGGAGCATTTCCATCACGATATGCTGGTGACCGATCCCTTCATGCACCGGCTGGTCGGGGATGATCGTTTGCTGGATATCGTCGAACAATTCATCGGCGCCGACATCGCCCTCTTCGCCGCTCATTACATCGCCAAGCCGCCACGGACCGGCCAGAAGGTGCTCTGGCATCAAGACGGCACTTACTGGCCGCTGGAGCCGATGGAAGTCACTACCCTTTGGCTGGCCGCCACCGAATCCAATCGCGAGAACGGCTGCCTGCGCGTGTTGCCCGGGACGCAAAACAACAAACTGCTCTCCCGCGCCGAATTGCAGGATGTGCCCGATGGCAAGAATGTGCTCTCCTCCGGCATCCACCCATCGCAGATCGATGATTCCGATGTGGTCGATCTGGAACTGAATGCGGGCGATGTCTCCATTCACAATCCCCAGATCATCCACGGCAGCGAAGCCAATACATCCGACAAGTGGCGCATCGGTCTCACGCTGCGTTACATCCCGACCTCGACCTGGGTCAAGCGCGATACGCACGCCAATATTCATCTGCGCGGCGATAAAGCGCCAGGCGTACAGAACTTGTACGCCGAGCGTCCCGTCTTCAATCCTGAAGCGCATATGCCCTTCCGCGGCCAGGACGCCTGGCAGCCCGTCTAAGCATCGCGCATGATCCGATTTCCAAGAGTCGCTGCAGGGGCGAGCCGTTGGCTCGCCCTTCTTTTGATTCAATTCCAAAATTCGACCACGGAAGCAAATGCGAGCAAGTCATGCAAAAGCGGCGATATACTTCATGTATGGAAATCTTTACGGGCGTTTCGGCGAAACGCCCAAATAAGGTAGCAGCAAGAGCGGGCGTCTCAGCGAGACACCCCTACAGCGTTCCTTGATTTGTTGCATTGTTTTGTTGTTTCTACTGTGAACGTTGTTGATTCGCTAAAATGAGCGGCAGAGCGACGCGATGTCCAAACCCAATATCCTATATCTCCACTCCCACGACAGCGGCCGCTACCTGCAGCCCTACGGCCACGCCGTTCCCACCCCCAATTTGCAGCGCCTGGCCGAAGACGGTGTCATCTTCCGCCGCGCCTTTTGCGCCGCGCCCACTTGTTCGCCCAGCCGCGCCGCGCTCCTGACCGGGCAATCCGCCCACAACGCCGGCATGACCGGGCTGGCCAATCGCAACTTTGTCCTGGGCGATTTTCGTCAGCACATCATCCATATGCTGCATCCAGCCGGATACACATCAGCGCTGGCCGGGATTCAGCATCTCGCCGGGGCGACCGTCGATCGCGGCGCGGAAGCCATCGGCTACGATCAGATCCTGACGACGGATCACCGCGAAGCGCATACCGCCGCTATCGACTTCATCGAGAGCGCGCCGCCGCAACCCTTCTTTCTCGCCGTCGGCTTTTTCGAGACGCATCGCGACTTCCCGGTCGAGCACGATGTCAATCCCAACTTCGTACTGCCGCCGGCGCCCTTGCCCGATACGCCCGCCATCCGCCGGGACATGGCCAACTACATCGCCATGGCGCAGACTCTCGATGACAAGATCGGTCGGGTCCTGGTCGCGCTCGATGAAAACGGCCTGCGCGAAAACACGCTGGTCATCTACACTACCGATCACGGCTTGGCTTTCCCGGGCATGAAATGCAATTTGACCGATCATGGCATTGGCGTGGCGCTGATCATGCGCGGTCCGGCGCCTTTTGGCGGGGGGCAAGCGGTTGACGCCATGGTCAGCCACATCGACATATTCCCGACGCTCTGCGATCTGCTGGAAATCGAAGGGCCGCCCTGGCTGCAGGGCTATTCGATGCTGCCGCTGCTGCGCGGCGAGGTTGATGCCATCCGCGATGAGCTATTCGCCGAGGTCAATTATCACGCCGCCTACGAGCCGCAACGCGCCGCGCGCAGCGATCGCTTCAAGTACATCCGCCGCTATGCTGACCGCGCGTCGCCCGTGCTGCCGAATATCGACGATGGCTTGAGCAAAGACGACTATCTGGCTCACGGATTTGCCGTGCGCGCGCCCGCCAGCGAACAGCTTTATGATACCTATTTTGATCCGGTCGAAAGTGTTAACCTGGCCGGGGAATCGGGATATGCGCCGGTCCTGCAAGAGATGCGCGCGCGCCTCGATCGATGGATGCGCAGTACCGACGATCCGCTGCTCGCGGGTCCCGTGCCGGCGCAGCCCGGCGCCGTCGCCAACGATCCCGATGGCGATTCGCCGCGTGGACCCTTATTCTCAATAGAAGCTGGAGAGATTCAAAAGTGAAAGCGCTGCTGCGGCATCAAATCGAATACTACAGCGCTCGCGCGCCGGAATATGACGAATGGTTCTATCGTCAGGGACTTTATGATCATGGCGAAGCGCAAAAGCGGCAATGGGAGCGGGAAGCGCAGATCGTGCGCGATCAACTGTTGGGTGCTGGCCGGTTTGCTCAGGTTTTGGAATTAGCGCCCGGCACCGGCATCTGGACCCAGGAATTGGTCAAAATCGGCGAGCGCGTAACGGCAATCGATGCCTCGGCCGAAATGATCGCGATCAACCGCGCCAAAGTCCGTTCGGATAGAGTCGACTACCAATTAGCCGACATCTTCCGTTGGCAGCCGCAAATTCAGTACGACATGGTCTTCTTCGGATTCTGGCTGAGTCACGTGCCGGCCGACCGTCTGTCGGGATTCCTGACGACGGTTCATCGCGCGCTAAAGCCGGGTGGTCGCCTCTTCCTGGTCGATTCCCAAAAGGCCGAACAATCGACATCTGCGGAACAAGACATCGAGACGCGTGACGATCTGCAGAAACGCATTCTCAACGACGGCCGTCAATTCGAGATCGTCAAGATCTATTATGATCCCGCGGCGCTCACGAGGACGCTGCGCGCGCACAGCTTCGAAATTGACGTGCGGGCGACGCCGACCTATTTCATCTACGCCGATGGCAGCAAATCGGGATAGCTCATTCCGGATTTGTCAGGCACGGGCCGCCTCATATAACTGGATAACCTGCTGCGCAACCTGGTCCCAGCTACACGCCTGCGCTCGCTGGCGACCGGCCTCGCCCATAGCCTGCGCTCGCTGAGGATCTTGCAGCAGAGTCAGCAGCGCGCGCGGCAATTCTTCGCTGATGCGCTCTTGCGATACGATCAGCCCGGTGACGCCGTCTTCGATAGCATCGGCGATGCCACAGCCATCGCTGCCGATCACCGCGGTGCCCGCGGCGCCCGCTTCGTGCAGCACCAGGCCGAATCCTTCGAAGAAGAAGCCGTCATTGACCGCCGGCAACGCCAGCACATCGGCCGCCGCGAACCAGGCGCGTTTCAGTTCTTCTTCGACGAATCCCATGGTTCTGACGTTTTCGCCCAAGTTGAGCGCATCAATTCGACGCAGCACGTGATCAGTATAGGCGCTGCCGGATCCCGGCGAGCCCAGGATCAGACATTGCACGGTCGGCAGCTGCTCGCGGATGCTGGCGATGGCCTCGATCAACTGCAGCGTGCCCTTGCGCGGCTTGATGCCGCCGGCAGTGACGACCGTCGGTCCGCGTTTTTCGACTGCTATCGATGGCGGCGCCAGGAAATGCTCGATATCGACGCCATTGTTGATCACATCGATTGGCGCATGCGGCAGCAATTCCCGCGCGACCCCCGCCGTATAGCGACTGACGCAAATCAGCCGCGCGCGCTGAAACGCCCGCAGATAGAGCTTGCCCATGGGAAAAGACCGGATCCGCGGCAGATTGATGTAACTGCCATGCGCGGTCAAGAATAACGGACGCGCGCCGGCCACCGCTGCCGCCAGGATGGCGTAGGGCTCGGCCGTGCAGTGGATGATGTCGCAATCCCGCAGCAAGCGTCGGACGGCGACGTACTGTCGCATGGTTTTGGCGAAGGTATGGCGTTCCGGCGGAGTTAGCGCCGGCAAGAGGGGATAATGTTCGAAATCAACCGGCGGACTGTTGCGCGAACAGATGACTGTGGTTTGGAGTTCGCGTTTCCGCAATTCGCGAATCAGGTTCAGGCCGTAAGTCGCCCAGCCGTTGTCGGTACTCAGGTCCGAGCTGATCAATCCGATTCGCATGAAGCGCGCCAACGGAGCGACTTCTACCGCCTAAGCCTCGTCACTTGCATTGGCCTGGGCCGCGTCAGACGCGTCTGCGGCAGCGGCCAAGCGAGCGCGCCAAGCCATGACAGCCCCCGATTGTTCCGCGGCGACCTCGTCCTCAAGATGGCCCTGGGTGCCGATGCGCATCACCGCCAGCAGTAGCACAATATTCAAGATGATGATAATCGCCATCACCACCATCGCCATGACTGACCTCCTCCGTCCCGCTCGCGCCGAAACACAGTGTATTATAGACGGACGAATCCGCGCAGGTCTAGATTGCTTTCAACATGTCGGCTACGGAACACAGTCAGGTCTCTCGCTGATCTATTGCCTGGCGCACTTTTTTTTCTTACAATGCAACGTGCTAGTCAATGAATATCTCTAACGACTCGACTCAAATCCCGCGAGCGAAAATGGCAGTGAAAGGAACACGGCATGTCCGAGGATGTTCTGGAATCCACTCCAAAGTCCATTGACGGCGGCGGACGGTTCCTGGCATTGATCAAAGCGGCAATGTCGATGCCTGGCGCGAAGGTCGACCGCGAATCCTTTTTGCTTGCTCAATTGAAATCGTATTGCCCGGCCGCCCAAGTGAATGCAGCCATCGCGTCCAGCCCAGCCCATGCCCATGTTTCCATGCAAGTATTGGACAAGTCGGCTGACAGTGTCATCAAATCGCATAAGATGCAAGCCTCTACCTTGTCATTTGGCGCGGGTGTGCTGGGTTTTACCAGCGCAATTGTCGCCATCCCGGCCGACGCCGCGCAGTTTATGTGGCATTCAATTGTTGTGGCGCAGAAGCTGGCCTATCTTTACGGCTGGCCTGCACTGATGGAAGAAGGCACGCCGGACGAAGAAACTCAGATGAGGATTCTGTTGCTCCTCGGTTCGATGTATGGTGCTGCAGGAGCCGATCACATATTGAGAGAAGTCTCCAGACAATTCGCCATTGGGGTGGCACAGCAACTGCCCAAGCAGGCATTAACCAAGACCGCCTATTATCCCATCATCAAACAGTTGCTGAAACTGCTCGGCATCAAACTCACCAAGAAGACATTCGCTGAAAGCGTCTCCAAAGTTGTACCCGTTCTTGGCGGCGGGCTTTCCGCTGGCGTTACGGCGGTTACCTTGCACAAAGTGTCGCATCGGCTGAAGAATCATTTGCGAGAACTTGAGTATGCCAAGCCAACGCGAACGAGCCACAAGATTATGATTGACGCGTGAATACCTCCCCAGCCCAGCCATTCGACGCCATAGACGGCGTCATGACCGTGCCGCTGCAGCCCTTCGGCGATGAGCGGGGCCGCTTCATGGAGACCTTTCGCCGCGAATGGTTCCCGGGCGTCAATTGGGAACGCCTGCAGAGCAATCGCAGCGACAGCGCGGCCGGTGTGCTGCGTGGATTGCATTATCATTTCAAGCAGATTGATTACTGGTACGCGACTCGGGGCAAGATACGCGCCGGCTTGGTTGACCTGCGGATGTCCTCGCCGACCTACCTGCGCTCGGCAGCTATTGACATGGGCGAGGACAACTTGATCGGCCTTTTCATTCCCGAAGGCGTGGCGCACGGTTTCGCGGCCCTGACCGACTGCACCTTAATCTACATCGTCAACAACTATTATGATGGCGGTTCGGACGAATACGGCATCGCCTGGAATGATCCGCAAGCCAATATCGATTGGGGCATAAGCGCGCCGTCGCTTTCCGCCCGCGATCAAGCCAACCCCCTCATCGCCGATATTCCCCCTGACGCGCAGCCTCAGTAGCCCGCGGCTCAGATCTCGAATCCCGGCTGCCGCGCGACGGTACGCTCTCGCATTCGTTCGAAGACATCAACGCCCAGCTGGTGATAGGTATCCAGCAGATCCACCAGCACCCAGTTTTCGCGAATTAGGCCGTCTTCGCAGCGCCAGAAGTCCAGGCTGCGCATGGTCATCTTCTTGTTTAGCGGCGCGATGCCCAGCCAGCCATCGCCGCTGAGCGTCATTTTCATGCCGGGCCAAGCCGTGAACGCGACGTATTGCGCATCGCCGAACATGACGCCTTTGTCCATGAGAGCGTCACGATCCGGCATCGCCTTCAGGAAGGGGATTTGATGCCAGTAGCGGAAGCCCGAAATCCGGCGCATGGAACCGATACCGGCCGGTCCATACCACATGAAGCTGGGATGCCACCGTCGATCCAGTTCCATCGCTTCCACGCCCTCGGTCGACCGCTTCAAGGCCGTCAGCATGTCTCCCACCAGCTTGACGCTGGCCGCCGCCTGCGCCTCGTCATAGGGACTGGCGATGATGCCATCCATGGTGGCGGGACCCGGCACAACCCATTCCACCGCCAGGCTGGGCGCCAGCGGCCAGGCGTCGGCGGCCATCATTACCTGCGGGATGTCCCATAGCGCCTGCATCTCGACGATGCGCCCGTCTTGCATGCGGAAGAACTCGTGATAGCGCATGGCGAACAGATGCCGCGTCGGCGGGATATCCAGCCAGGGCTTTTCGAATACGCCCATATAATGCCCGGCGCAGCCGACCCAATGCTGCCCGCGCGTCTCGCCCGCCATCAGGATGAAATCGCGCCGCTCCAAATCGGGCACGGACTCCAAGAGCGGCATGTATGCGACTTCCAGGAGCCCGCCCAGGCCATCGAGATCTTCAAAGGGACGCGCCAGATGAACTTCGCAATCGGGGGTGAAAATCTCTCCCAGCTGACCTGCCAACAGCTGCCGATCACTGTCGTAGAGCGCCGCTCGCAGCGTCCCAATCAAGCGTTTGTTGATGTTGTGAATGGATTCTGTCATCGGTCTCTACGTCCTCAGTCGTTGCATGTTGGTCATGCAGAAAGTGATTGGTTGGGCTTGGTACAGGCGGGCGAGCCACCGGCTCGCCCCTACAGTGTTTTCGGTATATTCGGCAGATTCTCTCTTGAAGTCAGCATTTGCCATTACCGACTTGAAACTGCACACTTGTCTCAGCGGTGAAGCTATCCCTTCACAGCGCCGCCGGCCAGACCCTTGACCAGGTTGCGCTGGAAGAAAATGATCAGCACCACGATCGGCAAAGTGATCGATACCGCGCTGGCGTTTGACAAGGTGATCAAGCGGATATCCTCGCCGCTGGTGAAGCGCGAAATTCCCACCGGCAGCGTCCACAAGCTCGACGTCAGCAAGCGCGCCAGCAGGAACTCGTTATAGGCCAGCAGCAGCGTGAAGAGCGAGGTGGTGATGATGCCGGGCCAGGATATAGGCACGATCACGCGGATGAAGCCGGTCAGTCGATTGCAGCCGTCAATCATCGCCGCTTCCTCAATCTCGCGCGGCACCTCCATGAAAAAGCTGCGCAGCATCCAGATCGTGAACGGCTGATTGATCGCCACAAAGGTGATGATCAGCAGCGCGTAGGTATCGTAGAGACCGGTCACCTGAGCGAAGTAATAATAGGGCAGGATGAAGGCCATGCGAGGCAGCGCGCGGAAAGCCAGCGCCGCGAACAAGATGACCACGCCGGCGATGCCCGCATAACGCGCCAGCCCGTATCCCGCCAGGCAGCCGATGCTGATCGATATCGCCACCGTCCCCACCGTGACGACCACGCTGTTGAGAAAATAGTCGTAAAATTCAGCGAATTTGACCAGGCTCGGCAAGATTACGATAGTCGCTACGATAATGGCCACAATCGTGAAATACACATAGGTCTGCCCATAGGCGATGCGCTTGACGTTGAAAGCGACTATCAGCAGCACAATCGCCAGCAGGATCAAGCCGATGCCGTAGGGCGCGAATTCCTCGGGCGCTGCCGTCAGCCACAGCTTCTGGTAGTTCTGAAAGGTGCTCGAATACACGTGCCTTTCGGGCACGCTGTTGGTCAATAGCACGAAGCCGGCGGAGATGACGCCAGCGGCGATCAGCACTGCGCCGTAACGGCTCGTCCACGACTGCCGCTGCGGCTGCTCTACCTCACCAAGGCCGCGGAAGCGCTGATAAAGCCAAAAGGCCGCCAGCACCAACAAAAACAGCAGGACGGCGATCAAGACGTTGTTGTCCAGGATCTCCTGCGCCAGGAATTTCGGTCGCCGCGCGGTGGCGTCTCTGGTCAATTGGAGCGAGGTGATGATCGACATGACAAAGGGAGTGACGCTGTAAATGGTCCAGCCGATCAGAAACAGATGGACCAGGGCGCGTAGGTAGGGGCTCTTGGTATGTTGCATGGCTAGCGCTCCTCAACCTGCTGCTTGTAGGTCATATACAGGAATGGCACCAGGATCACGAAGATGCCGAGAACCGTCAACACGCTCATGGCATTGGCGCGTCCCAGCCGCTGGAAGACCACCGCCACTTCATAGTTGTAGTACATCAGCGTCTCAACATTGCTGTAGATGGGATTCTGCTTGGTCAAGACGAAGATGCTGTCGAAGACGCGATAGGCATCCATGATCGAGATCAGCGCGATGAGCAGGAAAAGGCTGCGCAAATGCGGGATAATCACATGCCACAGCCGCCGCAGCCAGCCGGCGCCATCCACTTTGGCCGCTTCCAAGGGCTCTTCGGGAATGGTCTGCAATCCGGCGAACAGCGTCACAATGGCGAAGGGCGTCACGTACCAGATGGCGTGGAAGAAGACCAGCGACATGATATTGGCTGGCAAGAAGAAATTGACTTCAAGGCCGAAGACTTGATCCAGAATGTAAGGATAAATGCCATAGCGATCGAAGGTCTGCCGATAAATCAGCGTGCCCACGATAGGCGTCACGATGAATGGCAGCAGAATCGCCGCCATGTAGATGCCGCGGAAGGCTCTGACCTGATCCAGCATCAGCGCCACGAACATGCCCAGCACGATCTGGATCGGCACCGTCACAACGATGTATAGAATCGTGAAAGCGAAGGAATTCCAAAAGCCCTGGTCGCTGAGCATGAAGATGTAATTCTCCAGGCCCACCCAGACCGGCTCGGTCACGTTTGTGAAGGTCATGCGGTGGAATCCCAGCCAAATCGCGGCCAACAGCGGCGCGACCATCAGCGCCAGCATGATGACCAGGCTAGGAGCGACAAAGAAGTAAAAGTGTTTCCTTTCCATAATCAGCAGCTTTCTTCTTGGCTGTCATATTCTTACCGGCCATGCTGATTGACATGGCAATGCGCGAATCTTCGTTTATCTATTGGTCGTTTTTCACCAGCCACTTGCTCGCGGTCAACGGCGCATGCTGGCGGAATTGGTGGCGCATGCGTCCGAAGATATCCACGCCCATCTGCATCAGGATATGCGGCACGTCTATCGGTATCCAGTTTTCGACAATTGTATTGTCATCGCAGCGATAAAAGTCCATCACTCGCATTTTGATTGGTTTTCCGGTCGGCGGCACGCCAAACAGCTCCCCGCCGCTATGCGTCGCCCGCAGGTAACCCCAGCCCCCGGTCACCGCATAATGGCCGTCGCCGATGCGAATGAAATGCGGCTGCTCAGAACCCCCGCGATCGGGAAAGGCCACCAGGAAGGGAATCTGATGATAATCTTCAAAGCCCTTGAGACCACGCGTTGTGCCGATGCCGGCTGGTCCGTACCACATGAAATCCGGATGCCAATGCTTGATCTGTTCCATTTCGTCCAGTACCGCGCGCGTCGGCGGCTGGCCGCTATAATAGCCCAGTGCCGCGTGCATGCGCAAAACGGAATCTATGGTTTGCCGCGAGCGTTCCTCGTCCTGCGGGCTCAGGATCACGCCGTCCAACGTGCGCGGCGGCAGCCACTGCATCTCGCTGCCCAGGCTCTCCGCGATGGGAAAATAGCCGGACTGCCGCATCAAATCCAGAAAATCGATGAAGTGGTAACTGTTAGCGATCTTGCCATCGCGCAGCTCGTGGCCTTCGCAAAAGCGCAAGCTGACGACGCCGCGAGTGGCCGGGATGCCCAGCAGATCGTTTTGGAAGCTGCCCAGGTAGCAGCCCATGCAGCCGATCCAGTCTCCGTCGAGGTAGCGGCCGCCCGCCACCAGGTGATTGTGCCGTTCCATATCAGGCAGCGCCTGTCGAAGGGGCAGCCACAGATCCCGCAGCCCGGCTTCAATGCCGCTGATTTCGTTGACGGGGTGGGTGACGTTGAGCGCGACATCGGCGTGGTAGGATTCAGCCGCCACCGCCGGCAATTCGTCCAGCGGAACGCTCGAAATCGCCTCCATGATTTCGATCACGCGGCGCTTGTTGGCGATGTTTGCCGATTGATCGATGGGCGAATATTGGAAAGACGCCGTGAAATACTTGTCTTCTCGTTCGGTCATCCGGGCAGATTTACCTCGTACATTTGCAGCCGCGCCTCACGCGCCCCGCGTATTGATGCGCTAGCGCCGTCGCATCAAGCAAAGCATACCGCGGGCAAGTCACTCCTCACCAATGCTTTGGGGAGGCGTCGCATATGTCTTCAGCGGCGGGTACAATTCCACATCCGATTGCAGCGCGGCGTGAATCAAGTCGATCAGCACCCAGTTCTCGCGCAGCAAATCGCCATCGCGCCGCCAGAAATCCATGATGTCCCAGCCGACCTTTTCACCCGTCGGCGCCCAACCCATGAACTCGTTGCGATGCGTGCCTACCAGGCTGGGCCAGCCGGTCGATGCCGCGTAGATGCCATCGGCGATGCGCGCTTGATGACCCACACCCTTGCGATCGGGAAAAGCCGCGACGATCGGTCCCTGGGCGTCGCGCTTGAATGCGCACAGTCCGTAGGCCGAGCCGATGCCGGTCGGCCCGTGCCAGGCGTAGTCCGCGCTCATGAATCGCTCCAGCCCTTGACTGTCTTGAGATTTCTGATCGTATTTGTTCAATCCGCCGAAGATCATCTCTTCGGCCAGCGCCAGGGTCCTCGCCGATTCAGTCACATCGTTAGGCTCGTGCGAAACGCCGTCCCCGGCCAGCGGCCCGGGAATCGAGATATCGCGACCGTAGCTCGGCGGCAGAATCGGCCTGCTCACTTGACGCAGCAGCTGCGGCAGATCCACCAGCATGCGGACTTCAGTGATTTTGCCGGAGTCGATGCGGCAGAACTCGCCGTATCGGAACGTCACCGTTTGCCCGTTGGCCGGTATGCCCAGCCAATCATTGACTAAGGCGCCGATGAAGTCTCCGGTGCTGGCGACCCATTCGCCGCCCTCAAATGAATTCGCCAACAGAATATAGGGTCTGCGCAAGAGATCGGGCATCGCCCGCCACAGTGGCTGCCACAAAGTCTCGATGAGGCAGTCGGCGCCATCAAGACGCTTGAAGGGATAGAAGCCATAATAGGCGACATTGTCAGCCAGAACCGATCGCAACTTGCTGGCCGCGCGCTCGGGAACATGATTCAGCGACCGCCAGAGTTCCCAGATCAGCGTCTTGTTCCGCCGCCCAGCCACCTTTACGCGTCCTTTCAGAATTCCGTCTGCGCGTGCAAAAAGGGGCAAGGATATCCCCTTGCCCCCAAATGCTCATGGAATCTGACCTACTCGCCGATGTAACCGGCCGCAGTAGCGTTCTCGATATAGAGCGCGGCGGCGGCATCCAGGGCTTCCTGAATGGTCGCTTCGCCGGTCGCAACCGTTGGCAGCGTCTGATCGAGCGCGACGCTGGCGACTTGTACAGCGGCGCTAGAAATGCCGGGTCCGCCTTCGGCGATGGTCGTCAGCGCGGCGGCGGAATAGCGCGGGGCATTGGGCTCGGCGCTTGCGCGCGGCACCAGACCGTAGGTCGCGGCATTCAACTGCGATTCAGCATCAGCGGCTTCCATGATGATGCGGAAGAGCAGATCCTTGTCGACCGGGCTGTTTTTGGGAATCGCGAGCGCGTCGAACCATGAGATGCCGCCACGGCCGGAATAGTCCGCGCTAGGATGCAAGGCAGGCGCGAACTCTATTTTGCCGACCACCGAAGACAACTCTTCGTCATCCATCATGGCGGCGCGGCTCGCCCACATATGGGCCATGGCGATGCTGCCGTTAGCGACGCCGGCTTGAATATCATCGGTGGAAAGCAGAATGCCATCTTCGCCCAGGCAACCGTCCACCAGCTCCATCAGCTTGCTCATTGCGGCAACACCAGTTTCGCCGGTGAAGGCCGGCATGGAGTCGCTGTCCAGAACGGTGGCGCCATCGTACCCGCCCAGCATGTTGACAAACTCGATACGCCAAGCCCAACCGGCCGAGACGACCATGCCAAAGGCCATATCGATATCGAGCGCGTCGGTATCCATGGTGGCGCAGATCTCCAGCACGTCGTCATAGGTTTGCGGCGGTTCTACACCGGCGGATTCCAGGATCTCGCGGTTGTAGTAGAAATGCGAGGTATTGACGACCACCGGGATGCCGTAGATGTTGCCCTGGCCATCGGCGAAGGCGTCGATGTTCATATCGTCCAGGTCATATTCGTCACGATACTTATCGATCAGATCGTTGAGCGGCATGACCCAGTCCGCGGCGATCAGCTCGGTGATGAAACCGTTGCTCGCGTGGACGATGTCATAAGGCGAATCGCCGGCGCTGGACGCTGCCAGACGCATCTCCGATTGCGCATCGGCGCTTTGCAGGAGCTGGATTGTCATATTGATATTGTCAACACTGTCACAGGCCGCGAGTTCGTCGCCGTAGAAATCCATAATCGGGAAGGTCCAGCCGATCATGGTTATGTCGGCGGCTTCGGCGGGCGGATCAACATTGCATGCGCCCATGTCTTGCGCGAACGACGGCACAACCAACAGCGCCATCAACGATAGAAGTACAAGTAGCTTTTTCATTGCATTCTCCTTAGAAGATTTACGAAAATTTCAATGGCGCGCCGCATTTGGCAACGCCACCAATACCCCTGCCTTTAGCGCGCGAAAATCTGCTTCAGCAACGCGAATTCGTCAAATATAGTCCATTCATTCTCCACGCGTTCATCACGAATCACGTGATGGCTGACACCCATGATGCGTATCGGATTGCCGGTCGGCTCACCATACACGCCATAGCCCGTGTGTGTGCCACGCATCGTCCAGCGTATGGCCGTGCGGTAGCCGGAACGCTCATCGCCGACCTGACAATAATTATCGACTGTCATCGCCAAATCCGGGAAGGGCGAGAGCAGAGACAGCACATAAGCCTGAAAATCATTGATGCCGGTAAAGGCGCGGCGCGACGGGCCAACGAAGGCGAAGTTCTCCTGATAATAATCATGCGCCTTGTTCAGCAGCCGCCAATTCCAGATCTCGTGCACCAGGCCCCGCACGAAACGCTCCGGATCAAAGCGCTCGCTGGATGGCGCCGGCAGTCGCTTCGGCGGCAACTGACCGATCCCGCGCTCAATGTCGCCGGCGATCTGCAGCCCCGTGTCACTGTCGGCCGCGCGCGCTGCCATCTCCTTGGCGGTTTCGACCGGATCCAGCCCCAGCTGCAACACTAAGGATAATTCATCGCGGCAGAGCCATTCCTCCACGATCAAGTTTCGAATGACACGACAATCGGCAACCGACCAATAGCTGACGCGCTTGCCGGTAGGCGGACCATATTGTGTCCATCCGCGATTGGTACCCTCGTGACGGAGGCGATGCGAGGTATAGAAACCGTCAACATCGTTGCCGCCCCAGATGACTTCATCACCATAGAGCCGCCGATCCGGGAAAGCCGCCAATGATTCAATGGTCCCGGCGAATACCGCCTCGCGGCCATAGACCAGGCCGCTCGAGGTATGCAGGTGAATCGCATTGGCATAGTAGTCGTAGAGCTTGCCGATTCCCTTTTCTTCCCAGATTTCGTGCGTGACGCCAATGATGTAATCGACAATATCCTTGTATCGCGGATTGAAGCCGCGCATGGATTGCGTCCGCCGCCCGTTAGCTGCTTCCAGGAACTGGATATCGAGCATGTTCTGCAGCGTGATCTTGGCGCTGTCGTCAACGCAATCCGCTTTTGTCCCGACGTCGCTCTTCATCGTGGTCGTTTCTGCCATGCTTGTGCCTCGGCCCCTTACCATTTGCTGCTCAAGTCGCATCCCTGCGCAGTTCGTCAGTTCCGTAACTTTGTCCGGCTGATCTGGCCTTTGCTGCGCGCGCCGTCCACGGGCAACACGCCAATCACGAAAACGATTTCGCTACTAACGCTAGCATAACATGTACTCTGCGACATTACAAATCCTGGACCAGATTCGCTAGCGGGCGACAATTTGCTTCAGCAAAGCGAACTCGTCAAAGATACTCCATTCATTCTCCACCAGGCCGTCTTTGATGATGTGATGGCTGCTGCCGATGATGCGAATCGGATTGCCCGTCGGTTCTCCGTAGACGCCATAACCTGTGTGCGTGCCGCGCATCGTCCAGCGTATCGCCGTTCGATAACCCGCGCGTGCGTCCCCGACATAACAGAAATGGTCGATGGAAATCGCCAGATCGGGGAAGGGCGACAGCAGAGACAATACATAGGTCTGAAAGTCATTGACGCTCGTGAAGGCGCGGCGGCTCGCGCCGGCGAAGGCGAAGTTCTCTTGATAATACTCGCGCGCTTTGTTCAAGAGTCGCCAATTCCAGATGTCGTGCACCATGCGCCGTACGAAATCTTTGGGATCAAAGCGATCGCCGGTCCGTTCCGGCAGAGTCTCCGGCGGCAGCTGACCAACCCCGCGCTCAATATCACCGGCGATATCCAGCTGCAAATCGCGATCTGCTTCGCGCGCGACCATCTCCCGGGCGGTCTTGACCGGATCCAATCCCAACTGCATTACCAGCGAGAGCTCGTCGCGGCAGAGCCACTCTTCGACCACGCGGTTGCGTCGGACCAGGCAATCCGCTATCGCCCAATAGCTGACGCGTTTGCCGGTCGGCGGCCCATAGAGCGACCAGCCGCGGTTTGTGCCTTCGTGGCGCAGTCGATGCGACGAATAGAATTCATCGTCGGCATTGAGGCGCCAGATCACTTCATCGCCATAAAGCCGCCGATCGGGATAGGCCGCCATCGCTTCCATGCTCGCCGCGAAAACCGCTTCCCGGCCGTAAATTTTGCCGTTGGACGTATGCAAGTGAACGGTGTTGGCGTAATAGTCATAGAGCGTGCCGATGCCCTTTTCTTCCCAGATCTCGTGCGTATGGCCGATGATGTGCTCGACGATGTTCCGGTAGCGCGGGTTGAAACCGGTCATGGGATGGTCGCGCCGGCCTTCGGCATCTTCAATGTATTGAATGTCCATCATCTTGGGCAAGGTGACTTTGGATCGCAGGTCATCATTTGCCGTATGATCGCTGCTGTCAGCTGCTGATTTGCTTTCTTTTGCCATAGGGTCTTCCGCCTGTGATTCTACCGACCGTCAATCTTGCTGTCTTCCAATAGGCTGCAAATGTTCCCGGTTGATCACGCGTAAATCTGCCGCAGCAGCGCGAACTCGTCAAAGATGCTCCACTCGTTCTCGATCCGCCCGTCTTTGACGATGTGATGAGAGGTGCCGATAATGCGAATCGGATTGCCGGTGGGCTCGCCGTATATGCCGTATCCGGTGTGTGTGCCGCGCATGGTCCAGCGCGTCGCCGCTCGATAGCCGTCCCGCTCGTCGCCGACATAACAGAAGTGATCAATGTTGATCGCCAGATCCGGGAAGGGCGAAAGCAGCGATAGCGCGTAGGTCTGATAATCGTTCACACCGGTGAACTCGCGCATGGTCGGCCCGACAAAGGCGAAATTCTCCTGATAATAGTCGTAGGCTTTGTTGAGCAGGCGCCAATTCCAAATCTCGTGGATCATGCGGCGGATGAATTGTTCCAAATCAAAGCGGTCGCTTTTCGGCTCAGGGAGCTTTGGCGGCGGATATTGGCCAATCCCGCGCTCGACATCGCCCGCGATATGCAGCTGCAGTCCGCTCGCGCTGTCGGCTTCCTTGGCGTTGAGCGTCTTGGCCGTCTCGACCGGATCAAGCCCCAGCTGCAGCACAATGGCCAATTCGTCGCGGCAGACCCATTCCTCAACCACCATGTTCTGCCGGCACAGGCAATTGGCCATCGACCAATTCTTCACGCGCTTGCCGGTCGGCGGACCATAATGAGACCAGCCGCGATTGGTCGCCTCAGATAACACGCGATGCGACGAATACAGACCATCGATATCGTTGCCGCCCCAGATCACATCATCGCCGTAGACGCGCCGGTCTGGGAAAGCAGCCAAAGCCTCAATGGTCTTGAGGAAGACTTTCTCGCGCCCATAGATAGTGCCGCCCGAGGTATGAAAGTGAATGGTGTTGGCATAATATTCGTAGAGCTTGCCGATGGCTTTCTCTTCCCAAATCTCGTGAGTGATGCCCAGGATATAGTCAATGAAGTCTTTGTAACGCGGCGTGAACCCGCGCATGGAATGCGCGTGCTTGCCGCCCGCATCTTCCATGAACTGGATATCCATTTTGTTGGGCATCGTGATCTGCGACTTCTCTTTCGCTGAAGCTGTTTTGCTTGGTTCTTTCTTGGCGGGCGCTTTATTTTCTGCCATCATGTCACCTTAGTTTTTCAAACTGCCGTACATTCTAAAAGCGTGAGCGCGAGTCATTGGCCGCAGGAGAGTCGATCGCATTGACTCGCAACGTTCGCGGCGACAAACTTGAACTTGCCGCGCAAAAACGTTACCCTATCCGAAAACGTTTTCGTCATCTAGCAAAGCTTAACAGGCTTCACGCGCAATTGCAAAAAATGACCGCCGACGGATGTGCTGGCGCTATAGCGGAGAAATCCGAGCGGCTGAAATCATTAGTTGTTCATCGAGATTGGAGAATTGTCCGTGAATCAGATCAGTTCCCACAACAAGCAGCGCATTTATCAGTATCTCAAGGCCGTCGCCACGGCCAATCAATCGCCAGAGGCCATGCGCGAGTATTTCCATGATGATATCGTCTGGCACGGCTGCGCGCCCTTCGAAACACTGCACGGCATCGACGCCCTTTGGGGCGCCGTATGGCAGCCGCTTCTGCGCAGCTTTTCCGTGTTGTGCCGCCGCGTGGACATCCTGATTGGCGGTGAATGCGAAGGCGAAGACTGGATCGCAAGCACAGGCTATATCATCGGCGAATTCGAGCGCGCCTGGCTGGGAATTCCGCCTACCGGTCGCGAGGCATTTATCCGCTTCGGTGAGTTCTATCAATTGAAGGACGAAAAGATAGTCAAGGCCTTCGTCATTCTCGATTTGATCGAAGTCATGCAGCAAGCGGGCTGCGATCCTTTGTCTCCGAGCCGCGGCATCAGCGGATTCGTGCCGCCGCCCCGGGCAGCCGACGGCATTCTGCTCGCTGAACAAGCGCCCGCCGAATCGCAAAAGACTTTCCAGATCGCTTATGATATGCTCTTCGAGGGCATGAACAGCTTTGATCAGCAGCATAAAGAGAGCATGGGATTCCCGCGTTACTGGCACGACAATATGCACTGGTTCGGTCCCGCCGGCATTGGCGCCACTCGCGACCTGAAAGAATTCGAAGACAACCATCAGCTGCCTTGGCTGCGCGCTTTTCCTGATCGCCAGGTGGTTTGGGAATCGCCCATGTTCGGCGATGGTCACTATGCCGCCACCGCCGGCTGGCGCGAGGTCATCGCTACCCACACCGGTCCGTTTCTGGGGCATCCAGCCAGCGGCAAATCGATAAACTGTCGCGTGATGGATTTCTGGCGCCGCGAAGGCGACGCGCTGAGCGAGAATTGGGTGCTGATTGATATCATCGATATGTTCCGCCAGTTCGGTACTGACCTGTTCGCCCACTTGCCCGGGAGCCCTTCGGCATGACCCGCCACTTTGACGCCATCGTCATCGGCATCGGCGCCATGGGCAGCGCAGCCTTGTATCAATTGGCCAGGCGCGGCTGGAATGCCCTCGGCATCGAGCGCTTCGATATTCCGCACGAGATGGGCTCGTCGCATGGCTTGACCCGCATCATCCGCCTCGCCTATTACGAAGATCCGTCATACGTGCCGCTGCTGCGCCGCAGCTATCAGTTGTGGGACGAGTTGGAGCGCGAGTCGGACGAGAAACTGTTTTATGAGACCGGCAGCATAGATATGGGCCCGGAAGACAGCGACGTCTTCGCCGGCAGCCTGCGCAGCTGCCTAGAGCATGAGCTGCCCCACGAGGTGCTCAACAGTCGGGAATTGTCGCGGCGCTTCCCCGGCTATCAGATGCCCGGCGAGACGATGGCCGTATTTCAGCCGCAGGGCGGATTGCTTGTTCCCGAACGCTGTATCGCCGCTTATGCCAGGCTCGCCGTTCAGCGTGGCGCGACGCTGCAAACGAGTGAACAGGTGCTGGGCTGGGAAGTCCTCGCCGACGAGCGCCTCGAAGTAACTACGAATCGCGCTACGTACAGCGCCGAGAAGCTGGTGATCTGCGCCGGCGCCTGGGCACACAAGTTGATTCCGGAGTTGACGGGCAAGGCCGTGCCGGAGCGTCAAGTCCTGATCTGGTTACGGACGAAAGCGCCGCAGCTTTTCATGCCGGAACGATTTCCAGTCTGGAACGGACTGGTCGAGGAGGGGCGCTATTATGGCTTTCCCGAGTTCAATCCCGATGGCAAGACGCCGGGCATGAAGTTTGGGCGCTGGCATCATCGCGACGAGATCTGCGATCCCGATACGGTCGATCGCGCGACGCATCCGGAAGACGAGCGGCTGCTGCGCGCATTCGCTGAGCGCTATTTTCCGGAGGGCGCCGGCGAAACGCTCAATATGTCGACTTGCATGTTCACCAATACGGTTGACGAGCATTGGATTCTCGATACCCTGCCGCATGCGCCCCAGGTCAGCATCGCCGCCGGCTTCAGCGGCCACGGCTTCAAGATGGCCAGCGTCATCGGCGAGGTCTTGGCCGATCTGGCCCAGCGCGGCGCCACCGATCACGATATCAGCCTGCATCAATTGTCGCGCCTGTCTGCCGTCTGAATTCTTCGAGGGAATACGGTTGTCGCGGAACATGCAAACTTAGCGCGAGAATCGTGTTCAGGCCAATAGTCGCCATAGATATGGGGAAGGGCCGGGGGCGGGGTAGAATTGACGATATGAAAACCATCGGACTCATCGGCGGCTTGAGTTGGGAATCCAGCATCGAGTACTATCGCATCATCAACCGGGAGACGCAGAATCGCCTCGGTGGCTTGCATTCTGCCCGCTGCTTGATGTATTCCTTCGACTTCGACGAGATCGAAACCCTGCAGTCTGCGGGAGACTGGGAGGCCGCCACCGGGCGCATGATTGAAGCCGCGACGAATCTGCAGCGTGGCGGCGCCGAATGCGTGGTCATTTGCAGCAACACCATGCATCGCATGGCCGACGATGTATGCGCCGCGGTCGATTTGCCGCTGCTGCACATCGCTGACGCCACCGCCGCTGCCGTTCTCGCCGCCGGATTGCGAACGGTGGGTCTACTGGGCACGCGTTTCACCATGGAGCAGGATTTCTATCGCGGACGTCTGGTCGATCGCTTCGGCCTGAACGTGATCCTCCCCAGCGCCGCCGGCCGCGAAATCGTCCATCAGATCATTTATGAGGAACTGGTGCGCGGCATCATCAACGACTCATCGCGCGCGCGATATCAGACGGTGATCGACGACCTGCGAGCGGACGGCGCGCAAGCCGTCATCCTCGGCTGCACCGAAATCGGCTTGTTGATAGAGGAACAGCACAGCCCTCTGCCGCTATTTGATACGACGGTCTTGCACGCTCTGGCCGCCGTCGACTGGGCGCTCAGCGAGTGACGTCCAGCGGATCAGCCGCATCCCCCAGCCAAGTCCACCCACCAAACGCCGCCATCGGGTCCATTCGCCGCCAAGGCCAGCTTGCTCCCATCCGGCGACAGGGCTGACCAGCCGCGCGTCTCCCGCGTCAAACGCAAGGGCAAGGCCGATATCGTCCGCAATTCGCGCGTGTCGCGATTGAAGCATTGCAGGCTTGCCAAACCATCCAGGGGGCGAATCACATAGATCACATCCCCGCGGACAATCGGCGCTGGATAGTTGTTGCCCGGCAATTCGGCGGCGAACAGCAGCTCCAGCCCGCCATAAGCCCATTGCCAGTAGTAACCGCTTTCCTCATCGACTTGACGACCGACCACAGCAGCCAATCCATCGCTTGCCGGACCCGGAACTGTCAGCGATGGCGCCAGCGCTTCCAGCCGACCCATCAGCATCTTGCCCTCAACATCGCCCGTGAAATAATGGACGCTTTCGCCGAAGGCGCCGAAATAGTAGGCCAGAAACACACCCGGCTGCTCCGCCCAGATAAAGCCGCGCAAGCTGTGCTGATGCAGTTTGTCGTGGATCAAGCGCTTGAACGATCCATCCGCCTCGGCGGACAAGATAGAATGTAAATCATTCTGGTAGACGATTCGCCGCGCGTTCGGCGGGAAGGTCATCTGCGAGCCGTAAAACAGGTCCGGACGCTGTTCGCCGGATTGTGTGATCATGGCCGCGCCGCTGCGCTCGATCATATCCGGCGTCACGTCAACCGCGCGCGGATGCTCAATCAAGGAAAGCGCGTGATGCGCCGCGTTGTAGCGCCACCACTCCAGCTCGGTGAAGACATCGCCGGCGCAGCCCACGCCGTAGAGCAGCGTATCGTCATCCGCCCATTCCAGCATCACGACTTCCGCGCCGGCGATCGCGGTCACGGCCGGCAGCTCAGGCACGGGCGATGGTTGGTAATCGACGGCGTCAGCATCGATTCGCACGTCTACGCTCGCGACCTCGCCCCCGTCAAATAGCTCGAACGGCGCCAGGTAGGACTGCAGGCGCTCCGGCGCCAAGGCGAAATCCAGCAGCGCTGTGCCGCAAGCATCCACCAGGAATCCGAATCCCTCGCCGATCAGCGCCTTGTCCGCGTCATAGACATCGACGGTCAAGCGGATGTTGCGGAAGGCGTCAGCGCCGTAATTGTAGAGATCGCCGCGAACAACCGGCGTCTCGCCGCCGAATGCGTCGGGCTGCGCGCCAATCTGCGTATTGGAAAGCAGCAGGGCAGGCTGCTCCTGCGCCGCTAGCGGCATGAGGCAGAAGGTCAGCAAGGCGCCGATCATGACGGCGTAGGCGGCGAGACACCGCGGGAGCGCCAAACTAAGCCGCAAGAACCGCATTAATCATTTCTTCTTTCGCCGCGCAAATCAAAGAAAGCCGGCGTATGAAAACTCTCATGTTTAGGCACTTATTCCTCGCCATTGCGTAACTGACTTTGTGAGCCATTAGATGGCTCTAGTTGATTGTTGTCGGTGGGAGATTCATTCTTGCGAGAAGGTAGCAAGTTCATGCCGAATTTGAAGCTACGCAAAGCAATTCTCACGACTACCCCTCGATTTGACACGCCGGCGGCGAGAAGAAGCGCCACGCCACAGAGGAACAGCAACACATCTATTCCGGCGCTACCCGAATACATCAACAGGAATCCGCAGATTACCGCGACTAAAATGATGACTTGGTAGGGGGTGAAGCGCATTTACGCGCGGCGCACCGAATAGACCACGATAAACACGAATGTCAAATATGCGAGGACGTCCCGCGCAGAATGACCGTTCTGCACGCACAAGACAGCAAAAAATACCGCAAGAATTGAGGTGAACACGATGAACTTGGGGCCAATCCCCTTCGCATCAACCGACTCGCCCAACGCTACAGTGGGATCCATACGCTTACCTAGACTAATCTGCCTATATTATATCACCGAGACATGTCAAATCAAATGAAAAACTGGCGCCACATCAAGTATCGTTTACGCGCATGACTTCAACTTGGCACATTATAGTATGGTCTTTGACAAAACGGGCGATCCGGATTCGGACCGCCCGTAGTGTATGTCAAGAAAGCGCTACTCACTCGCGCCTTGCATGCCTTCCAGCAGCTGCGGAAGGAACCAGATATCCAACAAAGTCACCGGTTCCATATCCCCGGCCAGCTCGGCGCCATCCTGCAGGTTCAGCGGGCCGTGCCACAGGAACATCTCGCCAGCGTGCATCGGATCAGTCTGGAAGTCATGGATCTCTTGCGCGAATGCCGTCAGCTTCTCGCGGTTTTCCATGCTCAGGCCATCGCCGAATACGTAGCCGCCAACGCTGTAATCGGGGTCGGTGTAGAAGCCATCAGCGCCGATCTCGTCCCATTTGGGCTCCCACCACAGCCATTCTTGCGACCAACTGCCGTCGAGCACGCGATTGACCACGCTGAGGTACGCGGGGCCCCAGTTGTAATATGCCGCGCCCAGGCAGGCTTCCGGCGCCTCGGAACAGCCGTTGACATTGCCGTAGGGCACGCCGAAGCTGGCATCGCCCTCGGCCATATATTGGCCGGCCACCGTGATGGCCTCGGTGGTATCAATGCCGGAGATGATGACATCTGCGCCGCCATCCAGGAAGCCGGTCGCGACCTCGGTCGGATCCAGCGTCACACCCGGAATATTGAACCAGAAGCCGATCCAGACCACCTCGAAACTGATGTCGTCAGCCATCATGTCATCGCGATAATTCTCGGCGCAATAGCGCGCGCCCAGATAGCTCGATGCCGCCAGTCGACGCGTTTCCGGATTGATCAAGGCGCCCAGATAACCGATGCTGCCCGATTCGCTGGATAGCGCGGCGGCGCAGCCGGCGATCAAACGCGGCAGTTCCATATAGGTATTGAAATTGCCGACATTAGCGGGCGGCAGCTCGGGCAATTCGTGCATGATCGCATGGTCGCCTTCTACGACGCTGCTGGACTGAATCGCATTGCTGCCGGTGATATTGATGAAGGTCACATCCGGGAAGGCGGCGGCGACGATGTTGGTGTCTTCTTCAAAGGCGTCCGATGTGGTGAATATGACCGAGGCGCCTTCGTCCACCATGAACTCCACAACATCCATCAAGGTGGTTTCAGGCGAATCCGCCGGATTCAGACTTTCGAAGAACAACATGGTCGAACCGGGCACATTCTCCTCGACATAAAGTCCCGCTTCATAATGCGAGGTACTCCAGCCCCGGTCGTCATTCGGTCCCACCAACACTACGCCGAAGACCAAGTCACTTTGGGCTGCGGCTGGCGCCAGCAGAACCACTACAAGTGCAAGAGCCACTGTGCATAATGACAATTTGCGCATTTTTGCTTCCTCCACTATTTGCATTCACAACTGACATTTGCGCGGCAGACTGCCGCAGCCAAGAGTTTAACATATTTACACATTAGAACAAACTGAGTTGCGCATCAGCGCTCGCCGTTCGTTCGCCGATAGCGTTTAATGGTCATCTCCCGCCGCGTGTGAATGATATAATCTTCCCCCTCATCCGCAATCAGCGATTCGATCCGTTGAAATAGCTCCTCCCCCAGAATGCTCCTGCGCAGCGTCGCGGCGAAGGCGCGCAAATCCTCAACGGTATCCAGGTCCGTGGTCAGCTGAAATTCCTCGGCGTGCTCCACACACAGCAGACCGCCTCGCACGAACCTGTCCAGCGCCGCATCCGCTGCTCGATGGTCGGCAAAGGTCGCGGACGAATCAATCTCGCCGATGTGTAGCCGCGCGGCCGCCAGCTCAAGCTCGACCGTCCGGTTGCTGGAGGCCGGCCGCAGGTCAATCAAGCCGCCTCCCGCCCGCAGTACGCGATGCGTCTCCTCCAGGGCATGAACCATGCCCTCCGGTTCGATTCATCAGAACGACAAGGTAAACAGGGCCTGATCGAAACTGCCCGACTTGAACGGCAAATGCACGCCGCTGGCTTCCAGGAAACTCACCTTGTCAGCAATCTGCTCCGGTCGCTGACGCAGCGCATCTTGTAAAGTGTCAGGTGTGACGTCAAAGGCGACTACCGACCGCGCCAAGCCAGCGAAATGCCAGGTGAGACGACCTTCGCCGCAGCCGATTTCCAGAATCCGCGCGCCCTCGACTTCGAGCATATCAAGCAGGTACTGCCTCTCGATTCTCCCGACATCGCTACGAATCCCCATAGCCACGCTCCGCCTTCTCTTAGTCGCATCAATCTTAACGCCAGCCGCGCGCGCCGTCTAATTTGCGCCAAGGGACGGTCGCTTGGTCTACCCAGTGGACATAAATGGTATTATAATTGGTCTGTACCGATTCTTGCATGAGCCCAGCGTCCAACGCAAGCATATGCCAAAACGACCGCTTAACCTCAAGCTCAACCGCCAAAGCGAGGAACCGATCTATCGCCAGCTGATCCGACAGATCGGAGGGCAGATCGACAGCGGCGAGCTCTCCGCGGGCGAGCGCCTGCCCGCCAGCCGAGATCTCGCGCGCCAGCTGGGCGTCAGCCGCATCAGCGTTGTCAATGCCTATTCGGAACTGCGGGGCGCGGGTCTGCTCAGCGCGCGCGCCGGCCGCGGCACATTCGTCGCCCGTGATCGCGAGCCGGCGCCGCTTTTCAGCGCGCCGCCTCCAGCGACGCCCGATACCAAACGCCGCGCCGGCGCCGTCCGCGAGATGATGCGCCTCGCCAGCAAAAAGGGCGTCATCAATTTCAGCCACGGCGCGCCGCCAAAAGAGTTCTTTCCCGTGCGGCATTTGCAGGAGGCCATCAACCACGTAATCGAGCGCGACGGCGGCGATGCGCTGTCTTACGAAGTGCCGGAAGGCTACTTGCCGCTGCGCGTCGCCGTTCGCGATTATGTCCGCGCCATCGGCATTCAATGCCGTTACGAATCGGTATTGATCACGGGGGGCGCTCAGCAGGCGATCGATCTGGTGTTGCAAGCGTTGATGAGCGATGGCGAGACCCTGGTCACCGCCGATCCCACCTATCTCGGCATCATGGATATCGCTCAAGCCCGGCGCGTGCATATCCTCGGCATACCCATCGACGAAGACGGAATGCGCATCGACGCGCTGGAAAACATCCTGGGCCGGCATCGCCCCCGCTTGATCTATGTCATGCCCAGTTTCCAAAATCCCACCGGGCACTTGATGCCGCTTCACCGCCGCCGGCAGCTAATCCGCCTGGCAAAGGGCCATGGCATCCCCATCCTGGAAGATGATGTCTATCGCGAGTTTCGTTTTGATGGCGAACCGCTGCCCCCGCTCAAGGCGCTCGATGAAAACGGCGGCGTCATCCATACCAACGCCTTCACCAAGATGCTGCTGCCCGGCATGCGCATCGGTTACTTAATCGCCGACAGTCCCTATTACGAGCGGCTGGTGCGTGTCAAACAGGCTGCCGACATCTCCACTTCCGGCTTGAACCAGCGAACGATCCATCTGATGCTGCAGCGCGGCATCCTGGGCACGCAGCTGGAGCGCAATCGCCTGGCGCTGCGTCGCCGCCGCGACGCGGCCCTGGCGGCCGCCTTGCGCTATTTTCCGTCGGGAAGCCGCTGGCATACGCCGGAAGGCGGCTTGTATCTGTGGGTGGAATTGCCGGCCGACGGACCGAGCGCCGCCGAGACCTTCATCAGCGCAATCCGGCACGATGTCGCTTTTGCGGTCGGCAGCATGTTCTACAGCGGCGATGGCGGCACTCATGCGCTGCGGCTGAATTACGGCATTCACCGACCGCAGACGATCAAAGAAGGCTTCCGGCGCATCGGCAAAGCCTGGCAATCGCTGGTCGCGGATTACGGCTCAGTGGAGCGCTCGGCGGTCCTTTGATGGCATATCAGCGTCCGCGGGATTCAATCATCCAGCCGGTAAAATGCGATGGCGTTGTCGCGAAACAGCTTCTTAAGTTCGTCGTCCGAACAGCCCTCAACCGCCCAGGCGAGTGTCTCCACCCAGCGTGGATACTCTGTCGCCTGGTACGCCACCGGCCAATCGCCGCCGTACATCACCCGATCAAATCCGAAGCATTCGAGCACATGGTCGATGTAGGGCTTAAGCTGCGCTTTTGTCCAGTTGGCATGATCCGCCTCGGTAACCAGACCCGACATCTTGCACCAGACATTGGGGAATGCCGAAAGCGTCTTGAGCTCGGCGCGCCAGGGATCGAGCAGGCCATTCTTGATATCGGGTTTGCCGATGTGATCGAGGATGAATTGCACATCGGGGCATTGCGCCACCATCTTGATGGTATTGGCCAATTGCGGATGAAAGATGCAAATGTCGCAGCTGAGATTGAACTTGGACAGCAGCTGTACGCCACGAATGAATCCCGGGCGCAGACAGAAGGCGATATCCGGCTCGAACTGCACGATGCGGCGGATGCCCTTGACGCGCGGATTCGCCGCCAATTGTTCCAGCGCGCTTTCGACCGCGTCGCCATTTTCCAGCGGCGCCCAGGGCACGATGCCTTGCAGCCGGCTGTCTTGTTCCGCCAGGCTGTTCACCCATTCCGCCTCTTGCATGAACAGGTGGGAATCGACTTCGGCCTGCAGAAACACCATCCGCTCGACGGCGACCGGTCCGCACGCCTTATCGTAGTCTTCCAGCAGATAGGGTTTGTTGAGCAGGGGTATATCGTCCAGCCAGGAATAACGCAGCAGCTCCGTATCCCAGACGTGGAGATGGGTATCAACTATCGGGAAATCGATCATCGCTTCACTTCTCGTTCATCTAACGCCGTCGCATCCATAGTCAAAGCTGATCGCGGCGCACGGCCTGCCAATCAGTCACTCACTATACTTCGCGCCGGGCGCATTTTCAAACTCTGTTGACGCCGCCTGCAGTAGAAAACAATCGCTGTAGGGGCGTCTCGCTGAGACGCCCGCTTTCGCAGCCGCCTTGTCAGGGCGTTTCGCCGAAACGCCCCTACAGATTTCCAAACATTAGGGACGACGCGCAAGTGATTCAGCAACTCCATATCGCTGACTTGTTGTTTACATTGACACTTTTGGTTACTATTGGTCATTGGTCAAATTTAGAAGTCCAAATGAAGTTTCATACTTACTTATGTTGCTGTTGTCCTAAGAGGCCTTGTCAGCGCAGATGCAAACTCCCCCGATCGTCGAGACCGTCGGTCTAAGCAAGTATTTCAAAGGCGTGGTCGCCCTGGACCAGGTCAGCATCTCGATCACAGCCGGTCAAGTAGTCGGTCTGGTCGGCGATAACGGCGCGGGCAAATCCACGCTGGTCAAGATTCTCTCCGGCGATCTGGAGCCGTCGGCCGGACAGATGCTGCTGAATGGCGAGCCCGTGCACTTCCGCCATCCTCGCGACGCCAAGAAGAATCAGATCGAAACGATCTACCAGGATCTGGCGCTCTGCGAGAACCTCAACATCATGGAAAACGTATTTCTGGGCCACGAGTCGTATCGCAACCCATTCTTGCGCCTGCTCGACCGCCGACGCATGTACAGCGAAACGGCGCAGCTGCTGAAGGGACTCGGCATCCGGGTGCCATCCACACGCGAGCTGGTGATGAATCTCTCCGGCGGCCAGCGCCAAGCGACGGCTCTGGCGCGCGTCGCCAAAGCCGGCGCCAAGATAGTCATACTGGATGAGCCGACCGCGGCCCTGGGCGTCAACGAGACGCGCAACCTGCTGGACCTGGTTATGCGCTTCAAAGAGCAGGGCAAGACCATCATCATCATCAGCCACGAAATGCGCGATGTCTTTGAAGTGACCGACCGCATCATCGTGCTCAAGCGCGGTGAATTGGTGGCGGACAAATTCACAGCGGAGACTGATCCGGATGAGATCGTGCGCTACATCATCCGCGGCCGGGAATAGGAGCTGATCAAAGTGACTCAGCAAGCCACGCCAGAATCCCTCGGTCTCACCAGTCGCATTCCCGCTCCGCTGATACGCGTGCTCAGAAGGCGCGACGCCAACGTCTTCTTCCTCTTCTTCGTGCTGCTCGCCGCCATCGTCTATTTCTCGATCGAGTCCCCGTACTTTCTCAGTGATCGCAACGCCTTTAACATCGGGCGCGCCGTGTCTATCACCGGGATTGCCGCGGCCTTCGCCACCCTGCTGATGATTTCCGGCGGCCTGGATCTATCCATCGGCGCCATCATGAACGCCTCCGGGCTGACCGCTGCCGTGATCCTGGCGGAATCCGACCAGGGCATCGTGATCGCGTTTGCCATCGCCCTGGGCATCAGTACTTTCATCGGTTTTGCCAATGGCATCATCGTCACCAAGATCGGCGTGAATCCAATCATCGCCACCATCGGCATGCAATTCGTCGTGCGCGGGATGACCCTGGCCACACGTTCCGGCTCGGCTCTGGTCAGAGACAGCACGTTCTTGTCAATCGGGCAGGGCGAGCTCGAGTTGGGCTCGCTGGAGATTCCGATTCCGGTCATCCTCATGCTCTTGACCATGCTGCTGGCTTACTTGACGCTGCGATTTACCCAGTTCGGCAAGTACATCTACGCCATTGGCGACAATGCCTCGGCCTGTCGCCGCGCCGGCATCAATGTCGATCGCTATCGCATCGCGCTCTATACCATCAGTGGCGTCGGCGCGGGATTCGCCGGCCTGGTCTTGACCGGCTTGACCGGCGCCGGCATTCCCTATGCCGCGGGCAGCGAGCTGAGCGTCATCTCCGCCGTCATCCTCGGAGGCGTGAGCTTGTCCGGCGGCGTTGGTCTCATTCAAGGGACATTGCTGGGCGTGCTGCTGGTCGGCGTGCTGAAAAACGGCATGACCCTGCTCAATATCAATGCCAATTGGCAGATGGTGGTCGAAGGTTCGGTGCTGATGATCGCCGTATCACTGGACCAACTCAAACAGCGGATATAGAGGATATCGGGAGGCGCCAATCGAAAATCACAAGGTTAATCGCCCATAAGACATTTGATTGCATTTGAGGAGGCACAAGAATCATGAAGAACATTTTGCGTATGCTCATAACATTGCTGGCGATCGTAATGCTGACTTCGCTATCCGCGGCCGTCGTTTTGAGCCAAGACATGCCGGAGAATCCAACGGCGACGCAAGACCCGGGCGATCCCGATCAGGTCGTCTATTGGGTGCGCTACAACAGCGAGGCGGGCGCCTACGAAGTCGCCGACGATGCCGAGGGTGATCCCATGTCCGATTGGGATGCCTCAATGGCCGCCGAAGCCGGTGATGATGTGACTATCTGCTTCACGCCGGAAAGCGAAGAGTACGACTTCGACCTCAAGGTCAATCCCAGCATGCGCAACGCTGCGGAAGCCGCCGGCGTCGAATTGCTCGTCTTCAACAATGCCTATCCCAGCACCACGCAACCCCTGGAAAACGCCGATGCCTGCGTCACTCGCGAGCCGGACTTGATCGTTTCCTTCAATGTTTTCGCCGAGCTGACCGACGCCATCATGGCGAAATACAATGCCGAGAACATTCCGGTTATCGCCGTTGATGTCACCCACGCCGGTTCCGTATTCTGGGGCGCGGATAACTGCGCGACCGGGCGCTTCGCGGCCGAGTTCGCGGCCAATTGGGCGGAAGAACACATGTGGCCGGAGGAAGAAATGGTTGTCCTCACCGGCCTCGATCCGGCCGTTGGCGGCGCGCCCGCTTGCCGCAATACCGCCTTTACCGACTACTTCAAGGAGAACTATCCAGGCATTCCCGATGAGAATTACTTCGATGTCGATATGCGCACGGCCGAGCTGGGACCGAACGCCGGCGCGCTGGCCGCGACCACGGACTGGCTGACGGCTAATCCGGATGCCAAATACATCGTGGCCACCAGCATCAACGATGACCGCGCCTTTGGCATCGCCAGCGCTATGGCGCAGGCCGATCGCGGGGATCCAACTGTCGACGGCGTCGTCATCGGCAAGAATGCTGACGCCATCGCCCTCGACGCGATTCGCGAAGGCAACTCGCCGCTGGTCGGCACCGTATCGTTCTTCCCCGAACGCTATGGCGACTTCATCATTCCGCTCGCGCTGGACATCCTCGCCGGTAACGCGGTGCCCGCGATCAATCGCGTGCCGCATGAGGTCATCAGCATCGACAACATCGATATCTACTATCCCGAAGAAGAAGAGTAGCGCCGAGCGCCGCAATTTGGGTCAGGGAGCGTCAAGCCGCTCTCTGACCTTTCATACTTAAGAGGAAGCGTGAAGCCGATGACGCAGTCGATCACGATTACGGATGTGCAAGCCTATCCCTTGCAGTTCTCGGGCGATAGCACCAACGAGTTTCCAGTCGCTTGCCCAATGTCGGTTTACGGGGACTACCGCGCCAGCCGCATGTTGTGGCGCGATGATTTTGGTCCGCTCATTGTCAAAATCGTTACCGATGCCGGCATCGAAGGCGTCGGCTACACTTCCATGGGCAGTGTCATGTGCGCCCTCAGCATCGAGCTCCATCTGAAGCGGCTGCTGATCGGGCAAGATCCGCGGCGCGTCGAACGCCTGAACGACATCCTGATTCGCTCCACCTATCATCAAGGCCGCGACGGCTACCTGCTGCACGGTATCAGCGCCTTGGATTTGGCCTTGTGGGATATCCGCGGCAAGGTCGCCGGGCTTAGCGTCTGTCATCTCTTGGGCGGCCCCGTGCAAGACAGCATCCCCTGTTACATGACCGGCTACGATGATGAACGCGTGCGGCAAGAACCCTTCAGCGGCATCAAGTGGCCGCTCAAATACGGACCCGCCAGCGGCAAGTGGGGACTGCGCGAAAACGTCAAGGATGTCGCCCAACTGCGGGAACGGCTGGGACCGGAACCGGATATCATGCTCGATTGCTGGATGGGCTTGAGCGTGCGGTATACGCTGGAGCTAGAGCGCGCGTTGCGTGATTACAACATCAAATGGATCGAAGAACCGCTGGTCGCCGGCGATGTCGAGGGTTATCGTCAGCTGCGGCGGGAATGGAACAGCAGCACGCTGATCGCATGCGGCGAGCACGAAACGCTGCTGCGTGGCTTTGCGCCTTTCGCGCGGGAGCGCCTGGTCGATGTCTGGCAGGCGGATGTCACCTGGGCCGGCGGCATCACGCAAATGCAAAAGATCGCCGCGCTGGCCCTCGATGCCGAAATCGCAATCATCCCGCATTATGGATATATCCCCTGGGCGGCGCAGTTCATCCTGGCTTGCCCGGCCAGCCCCATGATCGAATGGTATAACCTGGACATCGAATTTCCCGGCGGCAAACCCTTATTCGAAAGCGATATGACGCTGCGCGAAGGTCGGCTCTACCCCGGCGCGGCGCCCGGTTTCGGAATCGAGATGAACTGGGATGTCGTCGACGACAACCTTGATCGCCGCGTCCGTTTTCAGACATAAGGCGGAAGGCAATCGTGTTTGAGGATGTCACCTTCAACTTCGCCGGCAAGGTGGCGTTGGTCACCGGCGTTGCCAGCCCAATCGGCATCGGGCGCGCGATCATGCGTGGCTTGGCCGCGGCCGGGGCAGCTGTCGCCGGCTGCGACATAGATGACGACCTGCTGGCTGAAGCCGCTGTAGAATTGCCCGATGCGTTTCTTAGAAATGTGGATGTCCGCGACCGGGCGCAGGTGGCCGCCTTTGTGCGCGATGTCGCGGCGCGATTCGGCCGGGTCGATATCCTGGTCAACAACGCGGCTGTCGCCCCGTTTCGCGCCATCGTCGATCTCGACGAAGCCGATTGGGATGCGACCTTCGATACCAACGTCAAAGGCTACTTCCTGTTTGCCCAAGCGGTCGCGCGCCTAATGATTGACCAGGGGCAGGGCGGCAGCATCGTCAATATTTCGTCAGTGAGCGTTCACGAATCCGGCCAGCACAAAGCGCATTATTGCGCCAGCAAAGCCGCGGTCGGCAGCCTCACCAAGGGCCTGGCAGTGGAACTAGGACGCTCGGGCGTTCGCGTCAACGCCGTCGAGCCGGGCGCCGTCGACACCCTGATCGTCAAAGACGACTATCTGGCAGGTCTGCTGTCGTCCTGGGACGAAGATCCCGGCTTGCCCATCAACCGCATCGCCAGGGGCGAGGACATGGTGGGCGCAGCGCTCTTCCTCTGCAGCGACGCCGCGGCCTATATCACCGGCGCGTCTATCCTGGTTGATGGCGGCGGATTCGCCGGCGGCCTGCTGCCCGATGATGTCCTGCGAGCGTATGAAGTGGCGATGAAGTGACTCTTCAATCTTCGCGGCTCGGCCACAAGAATTGCATCAAGCCAACATCTGCGCTATTTTATGCTATAGAGCGCTTGGTGAAGCGGCGCCTGCAACGCTAGGACTTCCGCTTCGCCGGCTGCGCCGTAAAGTAAATCGTAGTTCTTTCTATTATAGGGAGGCATGAAAATGCGTATTACACCTTCAGTTAGTCACAAGCACGCGTTAGCTATCGTCTTGACCATAGCGCTGTTGCTACTCGCGCTGGGTCCGATTTCGGCGCAACAACACGGCGGTACAGTCACCATCGCCGAGTGGGAGCGCGAGTATCCGGTCAACCCGCATATGCGTGGCGGTTACGGCTTCCAGCCGGCGGTATCACCGGTTCTGGAACGGTTGATCTCCTTCGATGCCACCGGCACGCCAACGGCGGTGCTGGCGATCGAGGTGCCAACATTTGACAACGGCGGCATCTCCGAAGACGGCCGGACGATCACCTTCAACCTGCGGCCGGGCGTTAAGTTCGCCGATGGCGAAGACTTCACCTGCGACGACGTCAAATTCACCATTGAAGCGGTGCAGAATCCCGACAACATCGTCACCACCCGCGCCGGCTACAATCTGATCGACAGCGTCGATTGCGTCGATGATTTGACGGCGGTCTTCAATTACAGCCAGTTCTACAGCGCCTGGATGACCATCCCCTGGTACGTGCTGCCCGAGCATATCCTGGGTACCGAACCCAACTGGAATGAGCACGAATGGAACAATATGCCGCTGGGCACGGGTCCCTTCTACTTCTGCGAAAGCGTCTTGGGCTCGCATTACAAATGGTGCAAGAACGAACACTATTGGCGCGAAGGATTGCCCTATCTCGATGAGATCATCGTGCTCGTCGTGCCCGACCGCGAAGCCATCAAAGCGCGCTTGCAAGCCGGCGATTACGCTATGGCTTACGGGCTTTCCGAACTGGATGTGCCGGAATTCACCGATAGCGATACTTTCCATCTCTATCTCGAAGGCGGCGCCAGAATCGAAGAATTGCCGCTCGTTCAAGCCCTGGAAGGCGTACCCCATCGAATCTTGAGCGACATTAACGTGAGACGCGCTATCGAGATGGCGATTCCCAAGCAGGTCATCGTTGACGATATTCTCTATGGCATTCCTGACGTGGCCGCCTCGCACGTGACCGGCGGCTGGGGCTTCAATCCCGACATTGCCGCCAGCGAATACAATCCCGAGCTGGCGGGCCAGATGCTGGACGAAGCCGGTTGGACTGATTCGGATGGCGATGGCGTCCGCGACAAGGACGGCATTGATATGAGCATGACCTTGATGGGCTCGACAGCCCGATATCGTCTGCTCTATATGCAGTTGATTCAACAAGAGTTGGGCGATATCGGCGTTAAGATCGAGATCCTGACGCCGGAGCCGTCTCTGCGTTGGGCGCCATTTGATGAAGGCGGTCTCGCGCGCACGGCCGGCGCCGATATTCAAGCCTGGGGCAATTCCTACGAAATTGATCCCACCGTCGGCCTGAACCAGTTCTATCGCTGCGACCAGGTGCCGAGCAACGATAATCCAACATTCTGGAATGTGACGCGCTGGTGCAACGAAGACTTTGAAGCGGCGCTTGACCTCGCCGAATCCTCGATGGACTTCGAGGAAAAACGCGCGGCGCTGCAACGGGCGGTGGGCATCATGAACGAAGAGCTCGTGACCATCCCGCTGTTTGAACGCGTCCGCATCTCCGTGTTCAATTCGGCAATGGTGGGGGGCTTTGTGCCGGAAGGCGGACCCAACGGCTGGGAATACCCGGCGACCTACGCCTACAACTGGTATCTGCCTGAATAGGGGCGATACACTGCGTTTCGGGGGTAGCTCGCCTGCCCCCGTGTTTTTCAATCCATCACAATCGAGCAGGTTTCGTCCTCTTGAAAGAGTTGGCTTTTTCGTCCATTCCGGTGAATGGTCTCGTGAGCAAGCCCCGCGCATCGGGGCGGACCATGATGATCGATCTGGGCTTGCCGCTTGGGTGGCAGCGTGATTTTCTCGATATCGCCGGCGACTGTCTCGACTATGTCAAGATCGCGGTCGGCATCTCCCGCCTGATCAAGGGCGACATCCTCAAGCGCAAAATCCAAGCCTATCGCGAACATCAGGTCATGGCCTTTCCGGGCGGTCTCTTCCTCGAATACGCATACTCGCACGGATGGATAGACCGCTATTTTCGAGAGTGTGAGGCGGTTGGCTTTCCGGCCTTGGAAGTATCCGACAATTACATTCAATTTGCGCCCGGCCGTCGCGACCGGCTGATTCGGCAAGCGGCCGAGCGCGGCTTCCAGGTAGTCGCAGAAATCGGACGCAAGGACGGGTCAACGGCTTTGGACGACCTGGTCGCTGATTGTGAAGATGCCGCCAAGGCAGGCGCTGCCGTCGTCTTGATTGAAGCCGGCGAGATCATGGGCGATCGTCAGGCTGCGGTCCTCACGCGCTTGCGCTCGGCGCTGCCGCTGGACAAAGTCTTTTTTGAGTTGCCCGGATACTGGCTGCCCGGCGTAGCGCCGGACACAAACTTCAGAACCATGATGACTTTGCTGGACGCGCTGGGCGCCGAGGCCAATATCGCCAGCGTGCTTCCCGATGATGTCATGACCCTGGGGAGCCTGCGCATCGAGATCGCCGGCAATATCCGCCTGGGCGACTTTGCGGAAGGCGCGTAGCCGTGCAGAAGTACATCATTCGCCGACTGATACAGGCCGTGCCGCTGCTGTTTGGCGTCACCGTCGTCGCCTTTTTGATCGTGCAGGCCATACCCGGCGGCGCCCTGGGCGCATACGGCGTCGAAAGCGGCGCGTCCGGCGACGACCTCGCCCGCCTGGAAGAACAGCTTGGTCTGAACAAACCGCTGCATGAGCAGTATTTCACCTGGATGGGACGTTTTGTGCTCGGCGATTGGGGCCGAACACTGATCACCCGGCAGCCGGTTGACAGGCTGATCGGCGAAGCCTTCAGCCGCACCATTTTGCTCATCAGCGCCAGCGTCATTATCGGATTATCCCTTGGCGTCGCCTTCGGCGTGATTTCGGCTGTGCGCCGTTATTCCGCCCTCGATATGCTGGTGACCACGGTATCCTTTGTCGGCCTGTCCGTGCCGGTCTTTTGGTCCGGACTGGTGCTTATCCTGATATTCTCCGTGCGCCTGAACTGGCTGCCCGGCGGCGGCATGTTCACGCCCGGCCAGCCCTATTCGCTGCTGGATCGCCTGGAGCATATGATTCTGCCGGTGGCGGCGCTTTCCTTTCCCATTGCCGGCGAATACACGCGTTACGTGCGCTCCAGTCTCTTGGATACGCTGGGGCAAGATTACGTTCTGACCGCCTTCTCCAAGGGATTGCGCTTCCGCACCGTGCTCGTGCGTCATGCCCTGCGCAATTCGCTGATTCCGCTGGTGACGATCCTGGCCCTGCAGTTGCCCTGGATGGTTTCCGGCCTGGTCGTCACTGAAAGCATCTTCACCTGGCCGGGCATGGGGCGGCTGCTCTGGACGGCGGCGCTGCAGCACGACTATCCCATGATGATGGCGATCACCGTGCTGGTGGCGGTCGCTGTGCTTTCCTTTAACTTGCTGGCGGATATCGTCTATGCCCTCCTGGATCCCAGGATCGCGTATGAGTGATATATCGACCCCCTCATCCATGGATTCGCTTTCCATGGGCGAGCCGCGTTCGTATTCCTGGCTCATTCTCAAGAAGTTTTCGCGCCATCGCCTGGCGGCGCTCGGCCTGTTTGTCATTACCATTCTCGTTGCCTCCGCCATTCTGGTCGATGTGATTTCTCCATACGATCCCCTGCGCATCAACATGCGTTGGCGCTTGCAGCCGCCATCAGTGGCGCATCCCTTTGGCACCGACGATCTCGGCCGCGACCAGTTGGCGCGCTCCATGCTCGGTGGCCGGGTTTCACTCTCCGTGGGCATGCTGGCGATGGCCGTTTCGTTGATTGTCGGCGTTTCGATCGGCAGCGTCGCCGGCTACTTCGGCGGCATCATCGACAATGTGCTCATGCGCTTCACCGATATCATGTTCATGTTTCCGCCGATTGTCATGGCGATGATCTTCGTAACCATCGTCGGGCAGACGTTGACGGCGTTGGCCTTCGTCATCGGCATCGTGAGTTGGATGGGATTGGCGCGCCTGGTCCGCGCCTCGTTTTTGAGCCTCAAAGAAGAAGAATACGTGCTGGCCGCGCGCGCGATCGGCGTCGGCAACGCCAGAATCATGCTGCGTCACATCTTGCCCAACGCCTTGGGAACGATCATCGTCGCCGCCACGCTCGGCATTACCCGCGCCATCCTGCTGGAATCAGGCCTCAGCTATCTCGGGCTGGGCATTCAAGTGCCGCTGCCGAGCTGGGGCAGCATGCTCTATTTGGCGCAGGGACAACTGACGACGGCCACCTGGCTCTCCATCGTGCCGGGCCTGCTCATATTCGCGTCCGTGCTGAGCATCAATTTCGTCGGCGATGGCCTGCGAGACGCATTTGATCCGCGTACCACTTTGTAACGTAACGAGGAGAATGATGCCCGTACCAAGAACGGATACCCAACCGCCCGCGGATGAATTGATCGACTATGACGATTTTGTTGCTCGTCTGAGTGAACTGGCGGCCAGCCCGCGCGTCAAAATCGAATGCAAGGGACGCTCGCATGGCGGACGCGGGTTGTACAACATCGTTGTCGCCGCCGAAGATGTCATCAATCGGCTGGACTATCATCAATCGTTAGCGGCCGCGGCGCAGCGCCCGGTCATCATGCACGAGTCGCTCGCCCGTCACCGACAGTCGCCGCCTCCTGATCCGCCCGACGACTTGCGCTTCCCGGTATTAATCCTGGGCGAATCCTTCGGTCACGAGGCCTCGCATGTCGAAGCGCTGCTGCAACTCGCGGAAAAACTCGCCGCGGAAGATAGCGCGGAGGTCGCGCAGATCCTCTCGAAGCTCATCGTCTGCATCGTTCCCATGTCCAATCCCGACGGGCGCGAGGAGGCGATCGAACTCTGGCGCGAGCATCGACTCGCCGAAGACAGCGCCGCCGCCGGCAATCATTATGGCTTTTATATCAATCGAGATTTCTTGCATCTGACCCAGCCGGAAGGCCGGGCCGCGCTCAAAATCTACCAGGAATGGCATCCGCTCGTTACGTATGACACGCACGAAGACATGTTCCTGCTCGGCGTGGTGACCGATGAGGTCTGCTGGTGCCCGGCTTTCGGCACAGCGACCGTGGGCAAGGCCCAGCAGAATATTCACGATACCGTGGATCGAATCGCCCAGGCGATCAAGACAACCTGGGATGCGGAAGGATACCATTATCTGGAAAGCGATATGTTCGCGCAGCCCATGCTCGGTCAGCCAGCCGATAAACCCCACTGGATGTGGGCCGGCGATCTGGTCCGCACGATGGCATTGCATGGCAATCCGGCCATCATCACCGAAAGCGCCCGGACGCCCGGCACGCAGACCTGGAGCGATCGCAACCGGCAGAAAGTCACCGCCGGCATGGCCTTGCTGGGCGAGGTCGCGCGCACTGCCGGCGACATCGCGGCCATGATTTACAGCAACAGTCAAGTACATATCGAAAACGGCGGCGCGGATGCCTACATCCTGCCCAAGTCTCAGCTCAATCGCGATGCGCTTGCCTACCTGATCGGCGTGCTGCTGCAACACGACATTAGCGTTTACGAGACTAATATGCCCGAACCAGCCTACGTCGTGCCGCTGGCGCAAGCCGAAGCGTCGATCGCCCTGACCCTGCTATCGAGCGGGCGCGAGAAGCTGGCGGCCATGCCTCCGGCGCTCGGCGTCGATGCCGTCCGCCTGAGCGATCTGCCGGAACCCCAGCGAGGGGACTATGCCATCGCCCATCTGCGACCGCTGTTCGAAGCGCCAGTTCCCCGGGTGACATTCGGCGCCGATAAAAATGACATGGCTTCGGCCGTCGTGATTCCCAACGCCGTGGACGGCATACGTTTGGTCAATCGACTGTTGGCGCGCGGTTTGCCCGTCAGCCGTCTGATGCGAGCGGCAGTCGGTCTTCAAGCGGGTTGCTTCATCGTCCGTGACTTGCCGCGAGTCGTGCTGGAAGGTCTCGTCGATGACTTGCATCTGGACCTCGAATCGGCGACCGATACGGATGAACTTGATTTGCAGACGCTATCCAGGCGCGTCATTGGACTTTATGTCGGGCAAGGCGTCGATCGTCCCGATTCGGTGCCGCGCGCCGAGATGCGTTGGGCGCTGAAGTCGCTCGAATTCGACTTTGCGCCCCTGGAATCGAATGACATTCGCGCTGGCGGCCTGGATGGATGCGATTTGCTCTTAGTCCCGGATGGCAACGCCCGCGACATCGTTCATGGCTGGCAGCTGGGCTCGCATCACAAGACCAAGGGATTCGATCTGCCGGGAGCGCCCGACGGCATCGGCGACGCCGGGTTATCGGCGCTGCGCGCGTTTGTCGCCGCCGGCGGCCATTATGTCGGCATTGGCTCCGGCGGCGGCCTGCTGGCGACGCCCGAGTATGCCGATCTCATCAACCTGGACCTGGCTTACCACAGCCTGGGTTCAGCCCGCGTCATCCTCAATCTCAGCGACTCGCCGCTGGCATATGGCTTGCGTGGATACCGGCGGGAAGACGGAGCCTGGCAGCCCGATCTGTGCCCGGCCATGTTTTACACCGAGAGCTTGGTAGGCGAGGTCGGCGGACCCATTTTCAAGACCAGCGATCCGGATGTGGAAATCGTCGCCCGATTTCACTACATTGAATTCGACCCGGATGATCACTTTGTCGTCCAGCCGGAACGCTTCGCTGCCTCCGAAGGCGGCGTCGCCGTCGCCAGCGCCGCCTATGATAGCGGGCGAGCGACCGTCATTGGCGTTCGGCCCGGTTTCCGCGCCTATTGGACACACAGCAACAAGCTCTTATCCAACGCCATTTTTGCAGCTGCCGGAGCCGAATAGATGACCCTGCCCAGAGAATTGACACAGATTCCGGCCGCCGAGCTGGTTGATTACGACAAGTTTTTGGAAACGCTGCGTCGCCTGGACGCCAGTCCGCGCGTCAAACTGCAGCTATTGGAACGCAGCCGAGAAGGTCGCGGCATCTACGCCATCGTCGTCGCATCTGAAGCAATCATCGGCGATCTCGATCGTCATCGTACCGCCGCCGGCGCGCGCCAGCGTCCGCAGCTGCGACGCCACACCCTGCGCGGCCGTCAGCCAGATGCCGTCGGCGAGCCACCGGACAACTTGCGCTTTGCCGCTGCCGTCATGGGCGAGTCTTTCGGGCACGAAGCCTCCCATGTCGAGGCGCTGCTTGCGCTGGCGGAGAAGCTGGCCTGGTCGGATGCGGAATCCGTGCGCGCCATCCTGGACCGGTTGATTGTGCTGATCGTGCCGTTGGTGAACCCGGATGGACGCGATATGGCGATTGAGCTTTGGCGACGATATCCGCTGGCGGAGGATTCTTCAGTCGCCGGCAATCGCTACGGCTTCTATATCAACCGCGACTTCCTGCATTTGACCCAGCCCGAAGGCCGCGCAATTCTGAACCTGTATCACGAATGGCAGCCTATTTCTCTCTACGACGCGCACGAAGACGCCTTTCTGCTGGGTGTCGTCACGCCGGAAGTGTGCTGGTTCCCGGAAGACGGCGAACACACCGCCGACCTCGCCCCGCGCAATGTGCAAGAGATCATCAACGACTTCGGCGCGGCCATCAAATCGGCTTGGGAGGCGGAAGGATACAACTACTACGCCGCCAATATGTTCTCCTATCCCATGCCCGGTCAGCCGGCGGATCAGCCCAAACGCGGTTCGATGGGCAATATCACCGGCGCGATGGGCCTGCATGGCGTTCCGTCTCTGATCACGGAAAGCGCGCGCACGCCGGGCACGCAGCCCTGGCACGATCGCGTCGATCAAAAGGTCGCGGCCGCGTTGGCTGTCTTGGGGCAGACTGCAGCCAATCCCGAGCGCATCGCCGACACGATCTTCCGCAACGGGCAAGCCAACATCGCCGACGCCGCTGAAGACGCCTATATCATCCCGGTCGATCAGGCGGAACGCGGGGGTTTGGCCGAGCTCATCCGCGTTTTGCTGGCGCATGGCATCGCCGTATATCAGGCGGATCAGCCGCAGCCCGCTTTTATCGTGCCCCGGGCCCAGTCCCGCGCCCCGTTGATCGACGAATTGCTCTCCTCCGAAGGCTCGAAATTTGTGGCGATGGCGCATCCGCTGGGTTTGCAAGTCTTCAAATTGTCATTGCTGGAAGATGCGGATGCCTGGCGGGACGCGCGCTTGCGACCGGTCATTGAAGCGCCTGCGCCCCGCCTCGATGTGACGGACGCTAGTTCCGATACAAGCCATGTCGCCATCCCCAATACCCTCGATGGCCTGCGTTTGGTCAATCGCCTGCTGAAAGCGCACGCGGGCGTTCTCTGGTCGACAGCGGCGTTTTCTGCCGGCGATGTGAATTATCAGCCCGGTACATTCATCGTTGAGAACCTGGGGCTGGGCAATCTGAAACAACGCGCCGCCGGCCTCGACCTGCGACTGAGTGTCATTCCCGCCGGCACGGCTATTCAAGCCCGTCAATTGAGACTGCCGCGCGTCGCGCTCTATAGCGGCCAAGGCGTTGATCGTCCTCATCCCTACTCCATTGGCGAATTATGGTGGGGATTGGAGAAGCTGGAATTCGATTGTCTTCAGATCACGCAAAGGCAAATCACGCCCGGCTGGATGGAGCGCACGGGCATCTTGATCGTGCCGGAAGGCAATGCCAGGGAAATCGTCGGCGGCTGGGAAGCCAGAACCCGCCGCAACAGCGAACAATGGGACCTGCCCGGCCATCCCGAAGGCATCGGTCAACCTGGGCTGGACACGCTTCGCCGCTACATCAAAGCGGGCGGTCACTATCTGGGCCTGGGTTCCGGGGGCGGTCTACTGGCGACCGCAGATTATCTCGACCTGATCGATTTGTCCGTTTCCGCCGACAGTCTGGGCGCCGGACGCGTGTGCCTGACGCTGTCGGACAACTCGCCGCTGACTTACGGCTTGCGCGGATACTATGACGAAGCCGGGCAATTTCATCGGGATCAGTGCTGGGGCATGTACGAAACCGAGTCTTTTTCCAGCGTCGTCGGCGGGCCGATATTCCAGGCTGGCGGCGATGTCGATGTGGTGGCGTCCTTTCACTCGGTCGATTATGACCCCGACGACTTCTACGTTTTGCAACCGGAGCAATTTACCGGCGCCGCCGTGGCCACCCGTCAATGCGGACTGGGGCAGGTGACTGTGATGGGCATACGCCCCGGTTTCCGCGCCATTTGGACGCATTCGCTCAAACTGATCTCCAACAGCATCTACCTGAGCGCCGCCCAGCCCGAGCAGACGGTCGTGTTGAAATAGGAGGGGTTGATGACAGCCGATCACGCCATAGCGCTGCATGAGCGCGCCATCGTCATTGACGGACACTCGGATATTCTGATACCCCTCGCTGACGGACTTTTTCGCTTCCGCGAACGGCCTAATGTGCCTGCGCCGGAGCAATGGGACGGGGTGGCGCCGGGCGCAAAACACGACCAGGCGACGCCGTATCAACTCTCGCCCTACGCCATGACCTTTCAGTGCATGGGCCAATACGATATTCCTCGCCTGCGCGAAGGCGGGGTCACCGCGCAAGTGATGGCGATTTTCATCGGCGATGAGTACGGCGGCGCGCCCTTGCAGCGCGCGCTGGATATGGCGCGCGTTTTCCATCGCGAGATCGACGACAACACCGATCATGTGCTGCTGGCGACCAGCGCCGACGATATTCGCCGCGCCAAAGCCGAAAACAAGACGGCCCTGATTCTGAGCTTTGAAGGCGTCGAACCCCTGGAGCTGAATCCCAATTTGATCGAGATCTTCTATCGCTTGGGCTTGCGCATCGTTTCGCTGACCCACAGCCGGCGCAATCACTTTGCCGATGGCACTCAGCTGGGTGTGCGAACCGGCGGCCTCACGCGTTTGGGGCGGGAGCTAATCACGCGTATGAACGAGCTGGGCATTGTCATTGATCTCGCCCATCTCGCCGATGACGGCTTCTGGGAAATCCTGGAACTGTCTTCGGCGCCCGTCATCCTCTCCCATTCCAACGTCCTGCGCGGCAACAATCCCGCTTACAAAGCGCCGCTGCTGGCCATCAATCCGGCCACGGGCGTGAGCAAATTGCAAGCGCTCGCCGCTAACGGCGGCGTCGCCGGCGTCATCTTCTGGAGCCAGCCGGATATCGACGCCATCGTCGACGATATCGAAGCGATGCTTGAGCAGGTCGGCGACGATCATGTCGGCTTGGGCAGCGATTTCTACAGCCTGGAATACGCGCCGGCCGGCCTGGAAGACATCTCAAAATTGCCGAGACTCACCGAGCGCCTGGCGCAGCGCGGTCATAGCGACGACGCCATCTTGAAGCTGCTCGGCGGCAATTATATGCGCGTTTTTGATGCAGTGCTGAAAGGATAGGTAGTCGCCATGTCAGAATCACAATTGACTGTGGATCACATCATTGTTGGCGTCGAAGATCGCGACGAAGCCGCCGACGATTTCCGAGCGCTGGGCTTCACCGTGTTTGAAGGCGGCGTGCATCCGGATGGCCACACCCACAATAACCTGGTCGCCTTGCGCGATACCGTCTACATCGAGCTGGTTGCTCCCACCGACAGGGAATACCTCAAGGTCAAGCACGAAGACCACGGCCGTCACTGGCTCTTCATCTACAACAACGGCATGGGGTTCGTTGGATATGCGTTGGCGACGGATAATATTGACGCCACCATCAAGCGCATCGAAAATCACGGCTACGGGATCAAGGGACCGCATCAAGGCGGGCGCGTCACGCCTGATGGCAGGGAGTCGATCGGGCAGGGCATCTCAACGACAGTGACGCGTTATCCGGCAATCACCATGGATATCACGCCCCGCGATTGGCGTTTGCCCGTCACCGAAGAACGCATCACGCACGAGAACGGCGTGACCGGCGTCGCCGGCGTCGTCGCCATGGCGCGTGATCTTGATGAAGGCGTCAGACGTTACAGCGCTATGCTCGGCGTCGAGCCGCGGCCGGGCAGCCCGGTCCCGGGCGCAGTTACAGCCGATTTCCATACCCGCGACTGGATCATCACCGTCGCTTCGCCGACGGACGAAATGAGCGCGATTGCCCACGAGTTGAACAGGCGTGGAGAAGTGCCGTTTCTGGTCAAACTGCGCACCACAAAACCTCAATTCGTGGGGCCCTTGGACATGAACCGCACGCATCAGGCTCGATTTGAAATCGTGATGTGACGTGATTCGGCGCTCGCGAGCAGACTGCGCGAGCCGGGCCGGCGTCGATCCCACTAACCCCGACTGTCCAAAACTTGCAATTATTTTGCAATATCTTGGAATTTCGCCAAAAACGAGTTAAAGTAGCGCATTAACTTACCCAAGTTGACGGAGGATCGTCTTATAGACTAAATGACCAGAGCAGTAAACGGGGCGGCCGGCGGCTCTCGCGGGCGTCTTGTTAGTTGCACATCGTATACAGTATTTGGCAAGGAGAGACATCAGATGAAGAAGTATCTTGTTGGATTGTTGGTGCTGGCTCTTATGCTGGCGGGTGGCGTCACCATGGCGCAGGATGTCGTGCTGGAGTTCCAGCAGTGGTGGGAGCCGGAATTGCCCGAGGGCTCATTCCGCGCGATTCTGGACGATTTTGAAGCGGCCAACCCGGGCATACGCGTAGAGACGATCAGCGGACCCTATCTGACCACCAAGGACCAGATTATCGCCAGCGCGGCCACCGGCACGATGGCGGACGTCGTCGGCCTGGATGGCGCCTGGGTGAATGTCTTGTGGAAGCAGGGCGCGCTGCATAGCTTGACGCAAGCGATGGCCGATGCCGACTACGATGACAGCGAGTTGGCGGCGCAGATCAGGCTCGCCGGGGAAACCTACATGATCCCCATCGCCAATTTCATCTACCCGGTCTTCGTCAATCTTGACATGCTCGAGGCCGCCGGCATTGATCCGCCGTCGACGCGCGCCGAATTCGCCGCCGCCGCCGAAGCGCTGACCGACCCCGACAATAACGTCTATGGCTGGGCGCAGCCGCTTTCGCTTGAGCAGCCCAACGGCATCCAGAACGACACCATGTCCTGGCTCTGGGCCACGGGCGGCAGCATGCTCGATGACATGGGGCAACCCAACCTGGTCGACAACGAAGCGCTGGCCGATACGATGGCCTACATCAAGAGCCTGCATGACGCTGGTGTGGTCGCGCCTGGCGCCTTCGCCATGAAGGAAAACGAGAAGGTCGAAGAATTCGTCAACGAGCGCGTCGCCATGATCATCAACACCCTGGCTCACTTCACGCTGATCCGCGAGCGCAATCCGGACCTTAACTTCGATATCACGGCGCTGCCGGCCGCCGAGGGCTATGATGGACCGCGCGGTCTGCCTTACGCCTCTTGGGGCATTGGCATCAGCGCCAACACCGAGCACAAGGCCGAAGCCTGGAAGCTGATCGATTACTTGACCAGCGTCGAAGGCAACTCCAATCTGACATCGATCGCCAATGCCTTCCCGGGCAATGTCAACGCGACGCCGGACTTCATCCAGACCGATGAACTCTTCATGACGGCCTTCGAGATCTTCCAGGCCGGTTACCTGGCCAACGAATTCACCGGCCTCCCGGCCGCGGAAGAGCTGATGCGTCAGTTCGACGAGCCCTTCCAACTCTATCTGGAAGGCGATATGGAGTTGGATGAGTTCTTGCAGATCGCTCAAGAAGAGTGGGAAGACATATTTGAGTAGCTTCCCCGGATGAGTGATTCCGAATAGTTAAACCGAGGCGACCAGGACCATGCTTGGTCGCCTCAGTTCAATACGGAGTTGGCATGATCGGCGCCACGCAGGGCGAGATCGCTGGAGCGACAAATAATATCAGCTGGGATCAGCGGAAGCGCAAACTTCTGCCTTACGCTTATCTTTCGCCGACCCTGCTCCTGCTCGCGGTTCTAACCGTCGTGCCGATTGTAACCGTCTTCCTCTATTCCTTCTTTGACAACGTCATCGTCAACCCGAATCAACCAAAGTTTGTCGGCCTTGAAAACTACGTCGACGCGCTTTCTCATCGCAAGTTCCGCGCCGCGCTCGGCAATACCCTGTATTTTGCCGTTGCAAGCGTTGTCGCGCATTTCGTCATCGGCCTGGCATTTGCGCTGCTGCTGAATTCGCGCTTGCTCGGCGCCAACGTGAAGGCGCTCTTCCGCGTCGTTTATATCCTTCCTTGGGTGTTCACCGCTTCAATTATCGCCATCCTGTGGCGGCTGCTGTTGAATCCGCACGGAGTCGTCAACTATGTGTTGCTTGAACTCGGACTTGTTCCGGAGCTATTGGAATGGCTCTCGGACCGTGATTTGGCTATTCATGCGGTGACATTCATCAACATCTGGTCGGGTTATCCCTTCTACCTGGTCAGTTTTCTCGCCGGCTTGCAAGGCATCCCGGACGACTTGTACGAAGCGGGCCGCGTCGACGGCGCTAATACCTGGCAGCTATTTCGGTTCATCACCCTGCCGCAGCTAAAGCCCATCATCATAAGTCTGGCGCTGTTGGATTTTATCTGGACCATTCATCAGTTCACTTTGGTTTGGATGACCACCGGCGGCGGAAGCAATTCAGAAGTATTAAGCACCTATACCTACAAGGCTGCCTTTAGCTCCTACGAGTTTTCGGAAGCCGCCACGCTGGCGATGGTAATTCTGGCGATATGCACCTTCTTCGGCATATTCTACGTGCGCAGCCAGCGCATGGCGGACGAATGATATGATTGGCACTCGCAGGCAGATTCTCGTCAGAAAGACACTGCTCTGGTTCGCGCTGCTCATCGGCGCTTGCTTTGCGGGATTGCCCGTGCTTTGGATGGTCTCGTCGTCCTTCAAATCCAATCTGGAGATTTTCGCTTATCCGCCCGCGCTGATCGATCACTCCTTTTCCTTCGATGCTTATCTTGCGGTTCTCAGTGATCCCGGGCAGCTGCGCTTCTTCTTCAATAGCTACCTCGTCGCCATTATGGTGACGATTTGCACCGTCATCACCAGCATCATGGCCGGTTACGCCTTGAGCCGCTACGACTTTCGCTTCAAGAAAGCCCTAAGCTTGGTCATCATCGGCGTCCAGTCGGTGCCGCCAATCACGCTGATGATCCCCTATTTCGGCCTGATCGTCTGGCTGAAGATCTACAATACCTATACGGCGCTGGTGCTGACGTACATGGTTTTCACGCTTTCCTACGCCATCATCATGATGACCGGCTATTTCAACACGCTCCCGCGCGATCTGGACGAAGCCGTCATGATCGACGGCGGCGGCAGCTTCGTGACGCTCTGGCGCATTCTGGTGCCGATATCGCTGCCAGGCATCGTCGCGGTCGGCGTCTATACCTTCATGCTGGCCTGGAACGAATTCCTCTTCGCGCTCACCTTGACGCGAACCAACGATATGCGCACCGTGCCCATCGGCATCCACTTGCTGATGGGGCAGCACTCCTTCGAGTGGAATCAGATGTTGGCGCTCAGTGTGCTGGGGTCGCTGCCGGTGCTGATTCTGTTCCTGCTTTTCCAGCGTTATTTCATCGCCGGCATGTCCGCCGGATCAATCAAAGGCTGAACGATCGCTTTTCTTGGCAGCCGGCGTTGCCCTTCTGCGCATATCGTCTATTATTCTGTGTGGTGGCGGTTGGCGGTGCGCTTGCCGTCGCCTGTCGAGAAGTCTTGAATTCACCCAGCGAAGGAAGATGCCAATATGCTAATGAACATGCGGGATCTGCTGGCTGTCGCGCGCGAGAATCGATTCGCCGTGCCGGCCTATAATATCAGCAGCAATATGTTGCTGACTGGCGCCATCGAAGCGGCGCAAGAAGCCGATGCGCCGGTCATCATCGCCATCCACCCGGACGAGCTGGCCTTTGTGGGGACGGCCTTCGTCACCATGGCTTTGGAACTTGGCGCGGATGCCTCGGTGCCGGTTGTCGTGCATCTCGATCACGGCTCATCGCTGGAACAGATCATGGTCGCCATCCGCAGCGGTTTCACCTCAGTCATGATTGACGCCTCCGAATTGCCGCTGGAAGACAACATCGCCGCCTGCAAGGAAATCACTGAGCTGGCGCACAAGGTGAACGTATCGGTCGAGGGCGAGCTGGGCACCATCGGCGAACTCGACGAAGAAGCCGAAGCCGGCGCGGAAGAGGTCGTCTTCGTCAATCCGGACGAGGTCAAGAAGTTCGTGGATGCCACTGCTGTTGATACGCTGGCAGTCGCTATCGGCACCTCGCACGGCTTGTATCCCAAACATATCAAGCCGGAAATCCGCCTGGACCTGCTGCGCGATATCAGCGCGATAGTCGATATCCCGCTGGTCTTGCATGGCGGCTCCGGCAATCCCGATGCCGAAATCGCGCAGTCGGTCGAGCTGGGCATCTGCAAGATTAATATCTCGGCCGATATGAAAAACGCCTTCTACCGGAAATGTCGCGAAGTCTTGCAGAATCCCGTCCTGCGCGAGCCGAGCAGCATCTATCCCGCTTGCATTGACGCCATGAAAGCCGTCTGCCGCCAGAAGTTTGATCTGTTCAAAACCACCGGCAAAGCCGCGCTGTATTGACGCGCCGATAGCGAATCGCGATCTTGTCTGGATAACAACGTGAGTGAGAAGATTGCGCTCGGCTTCTGCAATAATGTCGATTACGAAATCGTCTGGAATGCCGAGGTTCTCCAAGACCTCGCCTCTCTGTATCAGATTCGCGCTGATGAGCTGTCCGCGCGCGGCGCCATTCAGGACGAACGTGACCTTGTCATTTCAATTCTGAGCTACATGAGCGCGGCCGGCGGCGGCGAGCGATTTGTCTCCTGCTCGGCGCTGATCGAGGCATTCGCCGGGCGCTTCGCGAAGAAAATCACATTGGGCGGGACCTCCGTCCGCGCCGCCATCGCCATGCGCCTGCTCGGATATACCTCGGCGCTTCATCTCATCACGCAGAACGATCATGTGCGCCGTCTCATCCCGGTCGATAGTCCCTACGTCTGCAGCAACGACCGCGACAGCAACTATCCGCATTTGATCTTGCAGTATCCCGCGGACGCGCGCATTCGCGCAGGCGACCTTGATATCCGCGCGCGCGCGCCTAATCGCCTCATCTACCATTGCAATGCCGACCGCATCGCACTGAATCTGAACGAAGACTTCGCCGAGCTGATCACGGATGCCGAGGTATTGCTGATATCAGGATTCAACGCCATCCAGAGCGCGCAAGTGCTGGAGGAGCGTTTGCATTCGGTCAGCAGAATGCTGGATCATTTGCCCAATGACGCGACGGTGTTCCTGGAGGACGGCGCCTATTTTGACCCCGGCTTCCGCCAGCTGATCTTCCGCACGCTGGGCAACCGCATCAAAATCTTCAGCTTGAATGAAGACGAGCTGCAGATTCATCTTCGGCGGATTGTGAATCTGCGCGACGAGGATGACGTGCGTCGGGCGCTGGCCGATTTGCAGCGGATGATCCCGATCACAAACCTCGTGTTGCACACGCGGCATTGGGCGCTCGCGCATGGGGACGCAGCCGGCAGATATGCAGCGGCCTTAAAGGCAGGCGTGACCATGGCGACGGCCCGCTTCCGATACGGTGATGGCATTTCGCCGGAAAATTACCGCGAAATCGCGGCGCTCGCGCCCAGCGCGACCGACGCGCGCTTCGCCCACAACATCAACGCCGCGGGGGGCAATCGTCTCCATTGCGTGCCGGTGGCGGATGTCGAGCAGACCGACGCCACCACCATCGGGCTCGGCGATGCTTTCGTCGGCGGCTTCTTGCCCGCGCTCTTGTCGTGATGATTTGGCATCGCACAGCAATCGACCATCGCCGCAAAATGGGCTTCGTGAATAGCGCTGACACGACGATAGCCCGGCCTCAGGACAATAATCACAAGCATCTCGTTTAGCGAAATTCGTAGAGGCGACTCTGTGAGTCGCCCGCCCGCGCGCAAGAGAATGTAGGGGCGTCTCGCCGAGACGCCCGCCCCTGCGCAAAGCAATGAAGGGGCGAGCCTTGGCTCGCCCGCCGACGGCCAATATCTGGACTAGATGGCAAGACGGGCTACAATACTGGCTGTATACTTGAGTTGTCCGCATTATACGGTCCGCGAACATGAGCGACGAACTTCAGCAAGTATATCGGGCATTGTCCGAAGCACAGCAAAACTATACGCCGGTCACACTGGTGACGGTCATTGAAACGGCTGGCTCCATCCCGCGCCACGCCGGCAGCAAGATGCTGGTCTATCCGGACGGTTCCATCGTCGGCACCATCGGCGGCGGCTTGATGGAATCGCGGGTCATTGAAGAAGCCCTGCTGGCGCAGAAAGAGACGACGCCCCGCATCAAGCAGTATACGCTCAATGACTTCGATAGCGGCAATGTCGGCATCTGCGGCGGCACGGCAAAGATGTTCATTGAACCGATTGGCATCGCGTCCACGCTCCTGGTTATCGGTGGCGGGCACGTGGGCAAGGCGCTGGCGGAACTCGGCAAATGGGCCGGCTATCGCGTGGTCCTCTCCGACGACCGCGAAGCCTTCTGCAATCCGACCTATCTCGCCGGCCTCGACGAATACGTCGTTTGCCCGCCGGCTGAGGTTCCCGAACGCGCGTCGATTTCTGCACAGACCTACATTGCGGCGGTCACCCGCGGCTTGCCGGTCGATCGCCGCCTGATTCCCGCTCTGCTCCGCACCGACGCCGCCTACATCGGTTTGATCGGATCCCGGCGCCGCTGGCATTTGACCAAGAAGGCGCTTATCGAAGACTGCCTAACCGAGCGTGAACTGGCGCGCGTTCATGCGCCCATCGGTTTGGAGCTGCAGGCCGAGACCCCCAAAGAAATTGCGCTCAGCATCCTGGCGGAAATAGTCATGCTGCAGCGCGGCGGAACCGGAATCCCCATGGCTCAGCCGGATACCCGCGAGAAGACCTAACGTGGCGCTCTTCCAAACTGTCCTGGTAGCGGTGTTGGGCGGCGGCGATCTTGCCAGCGGCGTGATCTATCGCTTGCACCGCGCCGGCTTTCCCGTCTTCGTCACTGAACTGGCCAAGCCCGTCCTGGTCAGACGCGCGGTCTGCTACGGCGCAGCCGTATTCGAGCGTCAAGTCACGATCGAAGGCATTACCGCCCGCCTGGTTGAATCCGCTGACGAAGTTCTTCCGACAATAGCGCAAGACACGATTCCCGTCCTGATTGATGAAGATGGCGATTCTGTCTTGGCGCTGCGCCCCACGGTCATCGTCGACGCGCGCATGGCCAAGCGCAATCTTGGCATTAAGATCAGCGACGCGCCCTTAACGATCGGCTTGGGACCGGGATTCACCGCCGGGATCGATGCGCATGCGGTGATTGAGACCAATCGCGGCCATCGCCTCGGCCGATGCATTTGGCAGGGCGCCGCCGAACCCGATACGGGTACGCCAGGCAAGGTGGCCGGCAAGGCAGCCACGCGCGTTCTGCGCGCGCCGCGGACGGGCTGCGTCGATGCGCATATCGCCATCGGCGAACGCGTCCGGGCCGGGGAGACCGTCGCTACTGTCGCCGGCGAAGCGATCATCGCTCCCTTCGACGGCATCTTGCGCGGCATCATTCATGAAAGTGTCGCGGTCGCGCCGGGCATGAAAGTCGGCGATCTCGATCCGCGCGTCGATCAGCAATTCAGTTTTAGCATCTCCGACAAGTCGTTGGCGATCGGCGGCGGCGTCCTGGAAGCGGTCTTGTCAGCGCCCGTCCTGCGCCAGCGTATCAGGCAAGATGAAACTCGCTGAAGCCCTGGATGTGCGCAAGGGCGACATCGTCGCTTTCGTGGGCGCGGGCGGGAAGACATCTGCGCTAATCGCCTTGGGCGCCGAGCTGATGGCCTGCGGCTGGCGCGTGCTGGCGACCACCACCACCCGTATCGGACGCCGGCAGCTGGCGCTGATGCCCGCCGCGCTCGCAATTCAGCATGATTCGTCGCTCATATCCCAGCATTTGGCTTCGGATCGATTTCGGTTTGTCTACGACCTTATTCACGAGGAAAAAGTATACGGATTCGACGCCGATCACATTGACCAGATGCTCGAATCCGTCAGCTACGACATTTGTCTGATTGAAGCGGATGGCGCCCGAATGCTGCCCTTGAAAGCGCCCAAGCCGCATGAACCGGCCATCCCGGCTTGCGCGACCCTGGTCGTGCCGATCGTATCCTTAGCTGTCTTGGGCAAGCCACTGGACGATAGCCATGTCTATAATGCCATCGGCCTGGCCGATCGTTACGGTTATGCCCTGGGAACTGAGGTAAAAGCGGAGTGGATCGCGCGTATGCTGGTTGATGAAATTATGCTGCTGAAAAACGCGCCTGCGCATGCCCGTGTGGTTGCCTTGCTAAATCAAGCGCCGCGTACAAGCGAACTGCTCGACCAGGCAAACTTCATCGCGAAACTTATCTCAAATGCGCCGGAATGCCCCGGTCGCCCTGGCGTCGACAGAATCATTATCGGATCCGTGCAAGACGCCGATCCGATTCATACTTTGCACGCTGGATAACTTCTCAACGGCAGAGATGGTAGAATAGGCGGACGAGCGCGGCGATTCCGAATCTCCGCAACCTGCGCAATCAAAAGGAGTGCCCATGCCCATCCAGACATATCACCGCCCGCATTCAATCGAGGAAGCGCTCACGCTCCTGAATCAAGCCGGCGCGCGTGGCGCAATCATCGCCGGCGGAACCGATCTCAATCCAAATCTGGGCGACGATTTTGAGGCGGTCATCGATTTGCAGGCGCTTGGTTTAACGCGGATTGAGCTCGCCGATAATCGTCTAAATCTGGGCGCTATGAGTCGATTGCAAGACATCGCGGATTATTCCGGTACGCCCACTCTGCTCAAAGACACGATTCGCTACGAAGCGCCCAATACCTTCCGCAATATGGCCACCATCGGCGGCTTGCTCGCGGGCTGCCATTGGGAAAGCGAGACGCTGGCGGCGCTCCTGGTCATGGAAACAGAAGTTGAGATTCGGTCAATCGCGGGCGCAAGTCGCCTCTCCCTGGAAGCCTTCCTGGCTGCGCCGGCGGCTGCGCTGGATAAAGGCATCATCACCGACATAAGATTGTCAATCGACGGCCAAACGGCCCACGAACGCGTCGCCCGCACGCCGATGGATCGCGCCATCGTCGCCGTATGCGGTCGCAAATCCGCTAGCGGCGATATCAAATTGGCCTTTACCGGCATAGCCGAGACGCCGATCTTGATCGAGACGGGTGCGCTGGACGCCATCAATCCTCCGGCCGACTTCCGCGGATCCAGCGATTACCGGCGACGGATGGCGATCAACCTGAGCCGGCGCGTCATCAGCAGTCTCGCATAATCTGGAGATCGAATCCCATGGAAATCAATCTGATCATCAACGGCGTCGACAAAACATTCAGCTGCGGCCCGCACGAAACGCTGCTCAAGGTGCTGCGCCGCGAGGGTTATTTCAGCGTGCGATTCGGCAGCGATACGGGCGAGACCGGCGCATCCGCAGTCTTGATGGACGGCCGGCTGGTCAATACTGATATCATGCTCGCCGCCCAAGCCGACGGACACACGCTCGAAACCGTCGAGGGCCTGTCGCGCGGCACTCAGCTGCATCCCATCCAGGAAGCCTTCATGCGCACGGGCGCCATCCAATCCGGCTATGCGACCCCGGCAACGATCCTCGCCGCCAAGGCGCTGCTCGAGCGCAATCCCAATCCCGGCGAAGCCGACATCCGCGACGCTATCGCCGGCATCCTCGATCGTGAGACCGGCTACGTCAAACCGGTGCAAGCGATCCTGGAGGCCGCCGCCATCATGCGCGGCGACGAACCGGGTGACATTACGCCAATTGTGCTCACCCCCGTTTCGCTGGTCGATCAAGATCTGCAAGATCTCTTCCGCGGACGCGATCGCGATGATGCTGGCGATTGGCCCGGTGACCATGGCTATCCGACCGATCCGGGCGGCGTCGCCACCCAGCGCATCGCCCCGCCCAAATTCATCATGTCCTCCGTCGTCCCGGAGATGAAAGTCGTCGGCAAGTCGGAAGTCAAGGTCGATGCGCTCAAGCTGACCAAGGGCAATCCTGCCTTCGTCGATGACTTTGAAATCCGCGAGATGCTCTACGGCAAACTGCTGACCAGCCCTTATGCCCACGCTCGCATCCTAGATATCGATGACAGCGAAGCGGTCAACCTGGCAGGCGTGCATGCGGTGATTCACTATCAGAATGTGCCGCGCGTGCGCTATGCCTCGGGCGGACAGTCCTACCCCAATCCGCCGCCCTACGATCAAGTCAGTTTCGATAACAAAGTGCGTCATGTAGGCGACCGCGTCGCCGCCGTCGCCGCCGAATCAGAAGAGATCGCCGAGCAGGCGCTCAAGCTGATCAAGGTCGATTACGAAATCCTGCCCGCGGTCTTCGACGAAAACGAAGCCATCAAGCCCGGCGCGCCTGTCATCCATGACGAGCAGGACCTGGAAGGCGCCCACGACCCCGCGCGCAACATCAGTCATTTCATCGAAGCTGACGTTGGCGATGTAGAACGCGGCTTCGCGCAAGCCGATCGCGTCTTCGAGCAAACCTTCTATGTCCATCAAGTCCAGCAGGCGCCGATCGAGCCCCATATTTGTATCGGTTATTGGGATGCTGATGAACGCCTGGTATTGCGCTCGTCCACGCAAGTGCCCTTCCATGCCCGGCGTATGGTCGCGCCGCTCCTGGGCTTGCCGGTCAGGCGCATTCGCGTCATCAAGCCGCGCATCGGCGGTGGATTCGGCGCCAAGCAAGAGATGTTGATCGAGGACGTCGTCGGGCATCTGGTCATCGCGACCGGCCGCCCGGTCCGGCTCGAGCTCACGCGCGCTGAAGAATTCATCTCCAGCCGTACGCGTCATCCCCAGACCATCACCTACAAGACCGGGGTCAGCAGCGATGGCATGCTCGTATCCCAATCCATGACCGTCATCGGCAATACCGGTCCCTACGCCACACACGGCTTGACGGTACAGACGGTCACGGGTTTGCGCGGACTCAGCTCCTACAACTGTCCCAACAAGCGTTTCGAATGCACCGTCGCCTATACCAATATTCCGATTCCCGGCGCCTATCGCGGTTATGGCGCGCCGCAAGCGCTCTTCGCCCTGGAAAGCCACCTGGAAGATATCGCCGAATCACTGGGCATCGATGTCATGGCGTTCAAGAGCAAAAACTGGGTCAAAGTCGGCGATCCCATGGATATCGCGCCCCACTTGGCCGAAGGCGAAGCCGAAGTCACCGAACTGCCCATCATCAGATCCAGCGGCCTGGAACAATGTGTCTTGCAGGGCATGCAGTCTATCGGCTGGCATCGGCGCAACGATCCCGATTGGAAGCGTGTGCCCGGTCAGCCGCATCTGCGGCGCGGCTTGGGATTCGCCATGTGCATGCACGGTTCCGCCATTCCCTTCCTGGATATGGGCGGCGCCAGCATCAAAATCAATGACGACGGCTCATTCAACGTCTTGGTTGGCGCGACCGACCTGGGCACCGGCTCGGATACGGTCCTGTCGCAGATTGCCGCCGAAGTGCTGGGCGTGCCGCTGGAAGATATCATCATCTATTCCAGCGACACCGATATGACGCCCTTCGATACCGGCGCCTACGCCTCCAGCACCACCTATATTTCCGGCACAGCAGTGCAAAAGGCCGCTCTCGAAGTCCGTGAGCAAATCAAGGAGCGCGCCGCGCTCATGCTCGGCTTGGACGACTGGCGCGACATTCGCCTAAGCGATCGCTATGCCATCGCTCCCGATGGCCGCAGCGTGTCCATGAGCGATATCGCGCTGCATTCGCTGCATCAAGATCAGCAGCGCCAGATCATGGCCACGGCCTCTTATGTGTCGCCTGAATCGCCGCCCCCCTTCGCCGGACAATTCGCCGAAGTCGAGGTCGATATCGAAACCGGGCAGGTGACGGTCGTGAAACTGGTGATGGCGGTAGATTGCGGCGTCGCCATCAACCCGATCACCGCCAGCGGACAGGTCGAAGGCGGGATGACGCAAGCGCTCGGTTACGGCCATTGCGAGGAAATGGTCTACGATGAAAACGGCCGTATGCTCAATCCGCAGCTGGGTCCGTATAAGATCTACCGCGCTGACGAAATGCCGGAGCTGGAGGTGATCCTGGTCCAGACCATGGAACCCAGCGGTCCCTTCGGCGCCAAAGCCATCGCCGAGATTCCCAAAGACGGTGTGGCGCCCGCGCTGCGCAACGCCATCTACAACGCCACCGGCGTCCGCATCGACCGCATCCCCTTCACGCCGGAGCGGGTCTGGCGCGCCTTGCAGGAAGCGGACGGCTCGTAACTATTTTGGGAGGCTACTGCGGCCGAATATGCTGAAGGACTTGGTGAATGTTTGCTAGCGAGGAGACTGAGCACGACTATTGCTCCATTGTCTCCAATTGACGAAGAGCCTCGCTGTCAACCAGCGCGACATAATCATTGTGGTCAGCCAGGTTGATTTCGGCCATTGCCAGAGCTTCTTCCTGCTGTTTCGTCCACTCCGAATGCGAAATGCCGAGCCTTTCTATCGCTTCGATTTCTGCCTCAAAACCTCGTAAGCGCTCGTAATACTCAATGACTGATTCTGCATAGCTGAGGGCTTCAATGTGACCAACATAGGTGAACCCGCGCACATCACGTTTGTTGGGTCCAATTGATTTCTTGGCATTCCTTTTCCAAAAGTCCATTCTGTAATCCAACACAATATCTAGAAGAACATCCTGTTGACATCGCAACCATTCCTCGATGATAAGAAATCGGCAAAAGTCTCGAGTCTCAACACTACTGTTAAAGTATCTCGCTGGAAACTCTCCAAGCAGATCCAATACCAGCGTTTGCGCCAGCTCTCGATATTGGCCTAGCGCTTGGCTCAGGATGTCACGAGCTAGTTTATTCTGGTTTGTATCAAGGTAAAGTCGTACGGTTGCGATATCAACTTGCATTGCTTGAAGTAAGACATTGATAGCTAGTTCGGTTTGCTCAACTGTGAGTTTCTTGTCATCCAATATGTGCTTAAATTCTTTTTGCAGATTGATTCTTGAAGCCATTAGATCTCGAGCAACACTGTCAGACGCAATATTCTTGCGCTCTCCGCTCAACTGCGTAACGACTCTGTCCACGAATTCCAATGAAGATTCTAATCTGTTGTGTCTATCCAGTTTGAACTGTTTGACGATATTGTCTTGCAATCCGTCAATCTTTTTCGCTAGGAATACTGTTGTTGCGATTTGGACCATGACGCCTATAACTGGCGCAGCAGCAGCGACAGTTGAGAGTCCTTGAATTGCGCGCAAATGCTGAATTATCTCGTCATGTCGGCGCGACTCCACTACGGCATTTGCTATTCCCGTCACTCCCGAAAGCAATCCGCCGCTACCTACGTCAATCAGGGTCTTGAGCAGCCCGCCCGCCAGATCGGGATTGCTGGCAAGTTGACCGCCTTCGCGCAGCCACATGACGACTTGTTTGCTCGCGGCATCGCGGACGACCCCGCCAACTCTTTCCAGATTCCCACTGGCGAGACCCGTTGCGATTATCGATGGAACTTCAAGCGCTACAACTTCCAAAGGCATCTTTGATCTCTCGAAAAGGACTTCGTTCGCTAAACCAATCGAGTATATTGTACCAAATGCGATTCTAAATCCCGAAAGCGTTGTTGCTAGCGATTTGTTTCAAGAGTTCTGCCGCGATATGCTAGCTTCAATGACAGTGACAAATCGATCATAGAGCAACATTGAGCGGAGCAAACCCATGTCCTTCATCGACAGAGTCGACCCCGAAATCGTCCACGCCCTCGAATTCAACCCGGCCGAACGATACATCGCTATTGCCGAAGACCCGCCCAAAGCGCGCGAAATGACCAATGCCCAGAAGCAAGCCATGTTCGCCGCCTTGCCGCCCACCGATGTGACCATCGAGGAAACTTCTATCGCCGGTCCCGACTGTGACATCCCGATCGTCATCTATCGTCCGCCGAATCCCGGTCCGCGCGGCGGCTTGCTTTGGCTGCACGGCGGCGGCTACATCGTCGGCACAGCCCGCGATGACGGGCACGGCATCGGCTTCGCCGAACATGTCGGCTGCACCGTCGTCTCGGTGGATTATCGCCTGGCGCCCGAATCAACCTACAAGGGCAGCATCGCCGATAGCTTCGCCGCGCTGAACTGGATGGTCGACAACGCCGATGACCTGGAGATTGACACCGGCCGCGTCGCTATCGCCGGCGGCAGCGCGGGCGGCGGCCTGGCGGCGGGGCTGGCGCTTTACAATCGCGATATGGGCGGACCAAGCCTCGCCTTCCAATTGCTAATTTATCCCATGATTGACGACACCAATCAAACACCGTCCAGCTACGAAATCACCCATCCCACCATCTGGCATCGAGCGGTGTCACTCAAAGCCTGGCGCATGTATCTGGGCGACGAACATGGCGCCGACGAGGTGTCGCCTTATGCGGCGGCGGCGCGAGCAAAGGACTTGCGTGGATTGCCGCCGGCGCTGGTCACCGTCGGTGAATTGGACTTGTTTCGCGATGAGAATATCAACTACGCCCAGCGTTTGATGGCTGCCGGCGTCAAGAGTGATCTGCAAGTTTATGCCGGCATGTTTCATGGCGCCGAAATGTCCGTGCCGGAGGCGGCGGTGAGCAAGCGCATGCGATTGGGCTATCGCGATGCCATGAAGCGGGCAATAGGCTGAGCGACTGTTGTACGGCGGGTTTCGCCCAACCGGCGAGTGTCAACGCAAGCCAGCGCCCGTATGCCGGGCGAGGCGTTTCTGATCGCGGCGACATGAATGGCGTGAGACCTTGTCTGCCACCTCTATATCTCAGCCCGGCGAGGAGCGTGACTTATGGTTGACAGCGCAACCGAAACGTTTGATTCCCGGGCCGAGATCGAAGAATTGCAGATCAGCACAGTTTGGTGGTCGCTTTCTCCGCTCTTCCCGGCGGCCGTCGTCCTTTATCTGATCGCGGCGGCCTACCCCGATCCCATGTACAGTACTTTGCCCGGTCTATTCTTGCTGCTGCTGTCACCCGCCGTCGTCTTTCTCCTGCACAAATCGCGACACCTGGCGGCGTCTGTGACGCTGGTCATCGGCAGCTTCGGCGTGACCCTCCTGCTGATGTCCTGGAGCGGAATGACTGAAGCGGTCATCTTTCTCGCGCTGCCGGTCGGATTGGCAGCCGTCTTGATCGGCTTCCCCTGCAGCATCGCCGCGGCAATCGCCTGCACGCTGTTCTTGCTGGCGGGTAAGTCGCAAGCGGAAGTGGTATTGCGCTACGTGGCTGTGCTCAATGTCTGGGGCATGATTTGGCTGGTCTGGCTGACATCGCGGCCGCTGCTGCTGGCGCGGCAATGGTTCGAAGCCAGCTTCGTACAGAGCCGCGCGGCCTTGGAAGAGAGTCGCGATTATCAATTCCAGCTGCGGCGTGCCTTGGACGATCTGACCGAAGCCAATCACCAGCTGGCGCAGCTGCATCGTCTGGCGCACGATCTGCGCGGGCAAGCGGACGAGGCGCGCCGCTCCAAAGAGCAATTCGTGGCCAACGTCAGCCACGAACTGCGCACGCCGCTCAATATGATCATCGGTTTCAGCGAAATGGCCATGCATTCACCCGAAACTTACGGCCCGAATGTCCCGCAGGCCCTGCTGGCCGATCTAGACATCGTCTTGCGCAACAGCCGGCATCTATCGAGCTTGATTGACGATGTGCTGGATCTGAGCCAGATTGACGCCGGCCAGATGGCGCTGATGAAGGAGCCGGTGGCGCTGAGCGAGATTCTGTCCGCAGCCGTATCCGCGGTGCAGCCGCTTTTCACGGCCAAGGGATTGAGCCTGAGTACGGATCTGCCCGCTGATTTGCCTCCGCTGCATTGTGATCGCGTCCGCATCCGGCAGGTATTGCTCAACTTGCTCAGCAACGCCGGCCGCTTCACCGAACACGGCGGCGTCCGGGTGGCGGCGCGGCAAGACCGCAATCACATCATCGCCAGCGTCGCCGATACCGGTCCCGGCATCAAGGCCGATGAAATCGATGAGATCTTCAAGCCTTTCCAGCAACTGGAAGGATCTATCCACAGTCACTGGACTGGCAGCGGCCTGGGCTTGAGCATCAGCAAGCACTTCGTCGAATTGCACGACGGCAGGATGTGGCTGGAAAGCGCGCCGGGGCAGGGCGCCACTTTCTACTTTCAACTGCCCGTCAAGGAGCCGCTCGCGCCGGCTGACGGCGATATGATGCGCCTGTTTTCGCCCCATCAGACCTATGTCGAGCGCACGCATCGTCCCTCATTGCCCGCGGCCGCCGATCGTCCGCGCCTGATCATCTTTGAAGACGGCAGCGCGCTCAACCGGCTGCTGACGCGTTATCTGCACGGCGCCGATCTGGTCGCGGCGAGCAGCCTCGAAGAGGCGGTAAGGGAGATCGAGCGCATCCCGGCCCAGGCGCTGCTCATCAACGCTGCCTCGGTGAGCGAGAGCCTGGGGCGGATCGAAAAGGAAATCGCGCTGCCCTATGGATTACCCGTGATCGTCTGCTCTGTGCCCGGCATTCGCGATGCCGCCGAATCGCTTGGCGTATCGGAATACCTCATCAAGCCAGTCTCGCGCGAGGCGTTGCTGGCGGTCCTGGATCGGCTCGCCCCGGATGCGAAGACCGTCTTGGTCGTGGACGACGAGCATGATGTCTTGCGCTTGTTCCGGCGCATGCTGGCTTCAGCCGAGCGCGGCTACCGCGTGCTGCGCGCATCAAGCGCTTTTCAAGCCCGCCACATGCTACAAGAGCAGCGTCCCGATATCGTCCTGACCGACCTGATCATGCCGGAAATGGACGGCTTTCAGTTGATCGCGGAGATGCGAGAAGATCCGTCGCTGCGCGATATTCCCATCGTGGTCACCTCGGCGCGTGATCCGATGGGCCAGCCGACCGTGAGCAAGTCGCTTGCCGTCGTCCGCGGCGGTGGCATTGCGATTGCCCAGTTGCTAACAGTCATCGAGACGCTCCTCAGCGCCTTATCCCCGCAGGCGGTCAACCTGCGCGTCGAGAGCGGCCAGGAGCTGCCGCTGGCTGAGGGGTTTGCTCAGGAAACCGGCGGCGCCGAGGCTTAGCGCCAGATCTCGCTGCGGCAAAATGGTGCAGACGATGACGGGACGGTCGCCCAGCTGCGGATGCGCGCGGAATCGCCCCAGCAGTTCCCAGCCATCCACATCCTGCAGCATCACATCAAGCAAGATAATGTCGGGTTGCGTCTCTTCGGCCAGCGCCATCGACCGCCCCGCATCGCTCTCGCCCAGCAGTCGATAGCGGGTGCCCGCCGTAAAACGCTCCAGCAGCTGCAGCGTGTCGGGATTGTCATCGATTGCCAGCACGGTGATCTGACTGTCCGTCAACAGCGTCAGTCGGAAGACGAAGGCAGCATCTCCATCACCGTCGCTGATGACTTCAAGCGACCCATCGGAAAACTCGACCAACTCGCGCGCCACGCTCAAGCGCTCCGCCCCCAGTTCAGCCGCGTCCGCCGCCAGCGATCCATAGCCGCTGACCGACAGGGTCACATACCCGTCGCCCGTTTGATGCGCGGCGCGCACCGCCAGCCGTCCTTCCGTCATCCAATCCAGCGCGGTCGTGAAGACATTCAAGACCGCCTGCCGCACGGGCGCCAGCTGAACCGCTAGTCGCGGCATTGACCCGCTGGCTGTGAAGGCGACCGATATATTTTGAGAATCGATCATCGGCTGAATCGTCTCCAGCGCCGAACCGACCAGCGACTCGACCGCGACGGATTCGCTGGGGAACGCCGTCTGCGACCAAGCCAGCTCCGATTCCCGGCCTGGAGCGATTTCCGCAGGGGCATCGTCCGCTTCCAGGCCGTAGCGCGCCCACAGCTTGTCCGCCAGCACGCCCAGCGCCAGTTTCTCTTGCCGGCGCAGCTGGCGCACGCTCAGTCCCATATCGTTGGCCACGTCAAATTGCGTGAGTTGTTCCGTATAACGACCGTACAGGATACGATAGTAGCGCCAGGACCTTGATTGAGCCGGCGCCTGCTCGCCCGGTTTGAGCGCTTGAATGGCTTCAACCAGGATGCGCCGCAGCGCGCTGACGGCGTCCGGCCGATCGTCGAGCCCGAGGCAACCAATCAAGCGACTGCCCCGCAGCGCCGCAGGATCGTATAAGTGCGCCAGCGCCCCGCGCAACTCATCTTCGAATGCACTGCGGCTGATGGTCTCGCTCATACCGGGCAATCGCAACATTTTCGACATCCACTATGACCATACTAAATCCTTCCGGCATTATCCACTTTCCCCGGCATGATATGAGGCAGTCGCATCGAATTCTATTTGTCACCGAGAGCGCCAAGATTTGACCGATTGCCCGCGAAACTCGAAGCAGTGTAGGGGCGTTTCGCTGAAACGCCCGCAATCCGGGGACCATTTTCAACGGGCGACATAATATGTCACCCCTACAAATTCCATTCAAGACGTAAACCGTAGGGGCGACTCTGTGAGTCGCCCGCGATCTCACCCGATTACGTCCGCCCAATGTCCGCTGGATGTCCCAATTCTCCACCAAACGGCTTTTGAGCGCGCTATAGTTGAAAATGAGTCGAGCGCACTTTCGCGAGGTCGGCTTATACCTATATCTTTACGGAGGAAAATGATGAATCACTTAAACGTAATGCGGGGGGGGCTAGATTAATTGCGCTCCTGTTGGTTTTCACCCTTTTAGGCAGCGCCACCGCCCAAGACCCAGTGGAAATCCTGTATTGGGATCAGGTAAGTGGCGATGAGGCCCAAGCGGTTATTGAAACGATAATCGCGAACTTTGAGGAGGCGCACCCGAACATCAAGATCAACCGCGAAGTTTATACCCTGGAACAGCTGACAGACATCTCCAGGACGGCCATTGAGGCGGGCGAAGGTCCCGACATCATGTATTACGACTCCGGACCGGCCTATGGCGGCATCCTTGGTAATGCCGGACTGCTCCTGTCGCTTGAAGAGGCTTATGCTGCCTATAACTGGGACGAACGACTCGTGTCCGTGTCCAGAGATTGGACAACCTACGGCGGGACCGTATATGGCGTGGGCCATGAATTTGAAGCGCAGGGCCTCTATTGGAACAAGCGGATCTTCGCCGACGAAGGCATCGAAGTGCCGTCGACATTTGAAGAGATGGTCGCATTGTGTGGGACTTTCCGCGAGCTCGGATACGATCCGCCGATGGCGGCGGGCTGGGCCGATTGGGGCGGTTTCCCCATTTCCCACAATTGGTACAACGTCCTCGCCAACTCTGTTCCGAGCGACACGGTTGCCGCCGCGATCTCCGGCGAGTATCCTTGGAACTCGCCCGATATTGTCGCTTCCTTAGACTTGGTAGTCGGCTTGGTCGAGGCCGGTTGCTACGACGAGCAGGGTTCGGCAACCAGTTTCCTTGATGGCAATGCGAAGTTTTACACCGGTCAAGCGCCCATGATGCTGATGAGCACCTGGGCGATGCAGTTCTTCACCGACGAGATCACGGACGAGTTCGGCTTCATGATCTTGCCGCCGATTGAAGGTGGTGAACAGACAATGATCCAATTGATGGGCGCCGTCTGGTACATCATTGGCGACACGGAACACCCGGAAGAGACTTTGACATTCCTGAACTATCTAGTGTCTGATGAAGCGATTCCGCTTTGGATTGAGGGCGCCAAGCTGCTGCCCGGCGTCACCGGAGTTGACTTTAGCGGCTACGATGTAAGACCCGTCTACAGCGATTTCCTCAACCTTGTCTCAGGTTGGGACGGGCCAGTGGGCTATCATATCGATGTGCTGACGCCGGCGAACTTCAATACCACGCTGTGGGAAAGCAATGTCGAGCTGGCTGCGGGCCGGTTGACGTCGCAAGAAGTGGCCGACCGCATCAACGCCGAAATGGAAAGGGCAGTCGAGGACGGCAGACACGCCGATATCACGGGGTAGGTGATTACTTGAACCCCCACCCCAAACCCCTCCCCCATAAAGAGGGAGGGGCTTTTTTCAGAAGGCACGCGTACAGGTTGGGTAATCTGTGGCACATAACCCGGCCCAATCCAGCCCTTAAACCTGAGTTCGCGTAACGCTAGCTCCCCTTCCCTCATATTGGGGATGCTTCGCCATAGAGATGGCGAACGGGCCGGGGGATGGGGGCTAGTGTAGGACAACAAATGTTCGAGAGCATCCGCCAATTCTTCGCCGACCGCAAGCTGCGCGATTACGCGACCGCCTATGCCTTTGTCATCCCGGCGCTGGCGATGTATGTCATTTTCGTCGTCTACCCGTTCTTTTACACCATCTACCTCAGCCTGACAAAATGGGATGGCGCCAAGCCGGTCAAAGAGTTCGTCGGCCTCCTGAATTATCAGCAGCTCGTCGCCGATTCGCGACTCTGGAGCGCGCTTAGCCACAACTTTATCTGGATTGTCCTGGGCACGGTGGCGCCGGTCGCTATCGGCTTGTTTCTGGGTGTGCTGCTCTGGCGCGGCGTGCGCGGCATGGTCTTCTTCCGCACCGTCTATTTCTTGCCGGTGGTGCTGGCGCCGGTCGCCGTCGGCATCATCTGGAAGTGGATGTACAACCCGCAATTTGGTCCCATTAATTCGACGCTGAGGGCGGTCGGCTTGGACGTTTTGGCGAAAGGCTGGCTGGGCGACCCCTATTTGGCGCTGCCCGCTATAATCCTGGCCGGCGTATGGGGTTATTTCGGCTTCTGCTTCGTCGTCATTATGGCCGGCCTGCAGAACATCGACATGGAGCAGATCGACGCCGCTCTTGTCGATGGCGCCAACGGCGCACAAAGGCTCTGGTACGTGATCATTCCCGGGCTGCGGCATGTGCTGACGATGATCACCACTTTCACGCTCATCCTGGGTGTCAACGTCTTCGACATAATCTGGATCACCACCCGCGGCGGTCCTGGCCGCGCGACTCACGTCATCGCCACCTATACCTATAATACCGCCTTCCGCGAGAGCTACGTCGGCTATGGCTCGGCGCTGGCGATCGTGATGGGGCTGGTGTCACTGGTGGTGTCTTTCATCTTTATCAGCATACGCGAGCGGGGAGGCGATTAGCGACATGGCGAACGCAATGACAATCCGCCCGCGCCGTCCGATGGGCTTCTGGATCGCTAAGGGCGCCCAGTACGGCATTCTGATCCTCTTTGCGGTCTTCGTGCTGATGCCCTTCATGTGGGTGGTCTTCACCGCGCTGAAGTCGAACCTCGAGATTGCCCAAGAACCTTTGGGACTGCCGCCGAACTGGCGCTTTGAGAATCTTGCGCAAGCTTGGAACCAAGGAAAGTTCAGCCGCTATTTCGTAAACAGCGTGATTGTGACGGTGCCAATTGTCATGTTGGTGGTCAGTTTGTCCTGCCTGGCGGGATACGCCTTGGCGCGTCTCAGAATGCCGGGTCGGATGCTCATATTTTATTTCTTTCTGGTCGGGCTGATGGTGCCCTTCACGGCGATCATGATCCCGCTCTTTTATATCTTGCGCGATATCGGCGTGCTGGGCACCTATTGGGCGATGATCCTGCCGCAGACGGCCATATCGCTGCCCTTCGGCATTTTCTTCATGCGCGCCTTTTTCTCGGGCCTGCCCTACGATTTGACCGACGCCGCCAAGATCGACGGCTGCAATGATTTCGGCGTCTTCCGGCGCGTGATGCTGCCGCTGGCTGGTCCGGCCATTGCCGCCCTGATCGTCTTCAACTTCATGGGCTCCTGGAACGCCTTCCTGCTGCCGCTGATTTATTTGCAGTCCGACAAGCTCAGGCCCGTCATGACCGGCATGATGTTCTTCACCACCCGCTGGGGACCCGATTACAGCATGTCCATGGCCGGCACGCTGATCGTCATGGCGCCGATCATGGCGGTCTATCTGGTATTCCAGCGCCAGTTCATCCAGGGTCTGACGGCCGGCGCGGTGCGGGGGTAACTCTTTGCAAAAGCTCCCCTTCCCTAGCTCGCTGGGGAAGGGGCCGTGGGGATGGGGTTGGATGAAACTTTCAGCGCATCAGACTTTGCTGCCGGGCGCGGAACCCGCAAATTGAACATTAAAATGTAGGGGCGACCAATCCGGTCGCCCGTTCTCGACCAATTGAGGAATACAACATGCCAATAAAAGCCGTCTTCAACCAGCAACATGAAGCTGTTCTGCTGGAATACGACGAGCGTCCCCTGACGGCCAACGAAGTGCGCATCCAGACCGAATACGCTTCCGGCAAGCACGGGACCACCATGCACTTGATGGACGGCCGCAACCGACAAGGGCAGCGCTGGGATGGCGACAATCGCCTCTACCTTCCGACCGATGAGCCCGATCCGGATCCTGTGCCCGACTCGCAGGTCGGCGCCAGCGGCGTGGGTACTATCATCGAGGTCGGCGCGGATGTCCGCGATTGGAATGTCGGCGATCGCGTCTTCGGCTTCATGGATGTCAGCGAGACCAACATCATCACCGTCGATCGCCCGGCGGATTTCATCTGGCCCGGTTTCGCCCAACCCTCGCCCTGGCTGATCTGGGAGTTGGGCGATCTTGACCCGTTGACGGCGCTCTGCTTCGAGCCGGCTTATGTGGCCGTCAATAGCGTCCGCGAATCCAATCTGCGCTTCGGCGATGCGGTGGCCGTTGTCGGGCTGGGCGCCATCGGACTGCTGACGGTCAAAGTGGCGGCGTTGAGTGGCGCGGACGTGATATTCGCCGTCGATCCGCTGCCAAAACGCCGGCAGCTGGCGCTGGATTTCGGCGCGCATCATGCCATCAATCCCTTCGCTGTCGATGCGGCGCTGGAAATCAAAGAGCTGACCGGCGGCGCCGGCAACGATGTAGCGATCGAGATCAGCGGACACTATTCAGCCTTGCACACAGCCATTCGAGCGGCGCGCTTTGGCGGCGCTGTCTGTCAGGCGGGCGCTATCAGCGGCAATGCGGCCGAATTATGGCTGGGGCGCGAGTTCCTCACGAACAGCCTCAAGATGATCGTCCCACGCGGCAATGGAGCGATGGAGTACGCGCCGGCCGATTATCCTTTGTGGGATCAGTACCGAATCTTCGATACCATCGTCAGCATGATGAAACAGGACAAATTGACCGTCCCCGGGCTCATCGACCCGCTGGTCTCCATCGAGGACTTCCCGGAGACTTTCGAGCTGATCAAGCACGATCCGAGCGAGGTCGTCAAATATGGCGTCCGCTTCTAAATGACACAGCTTATTGAAAAAGGAGAAATGTGATGGTCGCGCGCGCAGCGGTATCCTCTGTGACGATTAATCGGCTATTGGGATTTGAGACCTATTTGCCGACTCCCGACAACTCAAAAATGATAAAGGCGCCAGCCATTGATTCCACGCGGCCCGATGGCTGGGAAACACGGGCGCCAAGCCATAGCCTGCTGGAGTTGCCAGCCGAGGTGGCCGCACAGGGTTACGACTGTTTCGACCTTTCCATGCTGCACTTGCCCAGCGTGGAGCGCGCTTATCTCGCCGACGTGCGCGCCGCCTTTGAAGATGCGGGGGTGGAGATCTTCCAGCTGCTCATTGATACGGGCGAGATCGGCAGCCCAGACCCGCAAGAAAGCAGCGCCGGCATCGCCCACACCAAGTTCTGGATCGAGCGGGCGGCCGAACTGGGTGCTAGTGGCGTGCGCTATGTGCCCGGCGATAGCGAACCGACGCCCGAAACGATGCGGGCGACAGCGGACGCCTTCCTCGAGCTCTTTGACTTCGCCTTCGAACGCGGCTTGAAGCCGGCCACCGAGAATTATCGAATCTTCACCAACAAAGCCCTTAACCTGCTGCAGCTTGTGGAGCTGTCAGAGCGCGATTACGGCTGGATCGCCGATTCTGGCAACCCTAAAGATTCGGGCGAGCAGGAAACCTTTGCCAAGCTGCTGCCTGGCGCGACCTCGATTCACGCCTGGGCGCCACCGACCGAAGACGGGCGGGCGGACTTGGTGGCGTTTCGGCGCTATATGACCATGTCGCGCACTGCCGGCTTTGACGGTCCCATAATGCTGCACGGCGCTTATCAAATGGACAACTTCGCTTGGGCGCCCGATCTCTGGAGCGGCGTCGACGAATTTCGGGCGGCAGTTCACGCGGTATTCGGTGAAGACAGCGCATGACAGCGCCCATTCGCGTCACCGTCTGGAACGAATTCTGGCACGAGAATCCCATACACTGGGACTATGTGCGCCGCTCGTGGATGAGCCACGGCTACAGCGAAGAAAGCGCCATTGAAGAAACCGAAGGCGTACGCGAAATCTACCCCGACGGCATCCACGCTGCCATCGCCGCTCCCTTGCGCAAGCAGGGCTTCAATGTTCGCGCCGCAACGCTGGACGAACCGGAGCATGGCTTGAGTCAAACCGTGCTGGAGGAGACCGATGTCCTCATTTGGTGGGGGCACATTGTGCACGAACGATTCGATGATGCGATCGCCGAGCGCGTCTACCGGCGCATCGTGGACGAGGGCATGGGTTTCGTACCCTTGCATTGGGGCGCCGGTTCCAAGGTGTTTCGCAAACTGATGGGCACATCCTGCGCCGTGACGCCAATTGTCAATGCCGCGCCGGAACGGATTTGGGCAATCGAACCCGAGCACCCCATCGCCCGCGGCTTGGGAACCTCCTTTGTCATCCCGCAAACCGAAATCTACTGCGAACCCTGGGATGTCCCGACTCCTGACGCCGTCGTCTTTATCAGTTCCTGGCCCGGCGGCGAAGTCATGCGCAGCGGCTGCTGCTTTCAGCGTGGTCGCGGCAAAGTCTTCTTCTTCCGGCCCGGGCACGAAACTTACCCGATCTATTATCAAGCCGAAGTCCAGCAGGTTATCGCCAACGCCGTGCGCTGGGCGGCAAACGGGGTATAGTTTCGCGTAGGATCTTGAGACAATAACGAACGCAAAATAGTCCCGGTAAATCAATTTGAAAATAGGTCAATTTGATAAGAGCAGCAAGTTGTTCAACAATTATGTAAGGGCGATTCGGTGAGTCGCCCGCAATCGCGATTCACTACCGATCGCGCGTTGCCCTACTTACTCGGAATATCTAACGGGAGCATGAAATGATACGCGCAGGATTATCAAGTTTTTCTTTGCATATTCCCGATGCCTTGCTGGGCGATCCCTGGTTTGAACTGGACGAAGACGGCAAGAGCGTCTCCGGTTCCTTCCGGGCGACGCCGACTCTCGATCTGCTGGATTTCCCGGCGATGGTCGCCTCGCACGGCATACATTGCGTTGATCTCTGCATGCAGCATCTCCCCAACATTGAAGCAAGCTATCTGGCGGAATTGCGCGCCGCCTTCAATTCGGCCGCGGTCGAGCTCTATCAGGTCTTGATAGATTTCCCGGGTGAGATCGCCAGTTCCGATCCACCCGAGCGTGACGCCGCCATCGCCCTGACCAAGCGCTGGATTGAAATCTCCGCCGAGTTGGGATCGACCGGGGTTCGGTACGTCCCGGGCGACAGCACGCCCGATCCCGAGAATATTCGCGCCACTGGGCAGGCATTCCGCGAGCTGTACGATTTCTGCGTCGCCTGCGGCCTGGAACCGGCCACCGAAAACTTCAGGAAGTTCAACAACGAGGCGGACGATCTCTTGGCGGTGCTTGAGATTGCCGAGCGCGATTATGGCCTGGTTGCCGATTTTGGCAATGCCAACGGTCCCAACAAGTTTGACATCCTGGAGAAGCTGGCGCCGCGGGCGACAGCCATTCACCATTGGGTCATGATCGACGACGATGACGCAATTGATGTCGAAGATTCGAGGCGCTGCCTGAACATGGCGCGTGACGCCGATTTTGATGGTCCCGTCATGCTCCTTGGCGGGCGCCCCTATCAGCGCTACCGGGATACGCGCGAACTTGGGGAAGCGGTCGACGAATTGCGAGCCGAAGTGCAGGCCGTATTCGCTGATCGATTCGAGCAGAGGACCTAGCCCATGTCAGCGCCAATTCGCGTGACCGTATGGAACGAATTCTGGCACGAGAATCCGCGGCGTCACGCCGATGTCAAATCGCGCGTGATGAACTACGGTTTCAGCGAAGATCACGCCATTCGCGCGACTGAAGGCGTGCAGCGCGTCTACCGTGACGGCATGCACAAGGTCATCGCCGATCACCTGAGCCAACAAGGATTCGCGGTGCGCGTGGCAACGCTCGATGAACCCGAGCACGGTCTGTCCGATGCGGTTCTGGACGACACCGATGTCCTGACTTGGTGGGGCCACATCGCGCACGATCAGGTCGACGACGAAATCGTCGACCGCGTGCGCGAACGCGTGAATATGGGCGGCATGGGGCTCATCGTGTTGCATTCCGGGCATTATTCCAAGATTTTCAAGACCTTGATGGGTACCACCTGCATGCTCAAAACGCGCGAGGCGGACGAGAAAGAACGCCTCTGGGTGATCGAGCAAGGTCATCCCATCGCGCGCGGCCTGCCCGAATACTTCGAGATTCCGCAAACCGAGATGTACGGCGAGCCCTTTGATGTGCCCGCTCCCGATACGCTGGTCTTCGTCAGTTGGTTCCAGGGTGGGGAGGTCTTCCGCAGCGGCTGCTGCTATCATCGCGGACGCGGCAAAGTCTTCTACTTCCGGCCCGGCCACGAAACGCTGCCGATCTATTACCAGCCCGAGGTGCTGCAGGTCATCACCAACGCTGTCCGCTGGGCGGCGCCCGCCGACGGTCCCGAACTGATCTTCGGCGATCATCCGCCGCTCGAGAATCTGGATTAACCGAATATGAAACTGCTGACCTACGACATCGGAAACGGTCCGCGCTGCGGCGTTCTGCGAGACAACCTGGTTCTTGATGTGACTGCCTTGCTCGGCGTCGACCAGACCCTGCGCGATGTCCGCGCCCTGCTCGAGCTCGGCGATTCGCCCATAGACCGCCTGCGTGATGCCCTGGCGCGTGACGTCCCCGCGCCCGCTCTGCCTCTGCCATCGGTTCGGCTGCGCTCGCCCATACTCCAACCGCCGACCGTGCGCGACTTTTTCAGCTTCGAAGATCACGCCAGCGGCCACGGCAGCCGCGCCCTGCACGAAGCCTGGTATCGCCTGCCCATATTCTACTTCTCCAATACCTTGCGCATCTTCGGACCTGACGATGTGGTGCCCTTCCCGGCGGCCAGCGATCGGCTCGACTACGAACTTGAACTGGGCTGCGTCATCGGGCGCGAGGGCAGCGACATTGCGGCTGCCGATGCCTTGGACTATATCGCCGGCTTCTGCGTCTTCAACGACTGGAGCGCGCGCGATCTGCAATTTGATGAGATGGCGGTTGGCTTGGGGCCCGCCAAAGGCAAAGACGCCGCCACCACGCTCGGTCCCTGGCTTGTGACCACGGACGAGATGGCGCCTTACCTGCAAGACTGCAGGCTACAGGTAAAATGCGCGGCGCGCGTCAACGGCGAGGTCTGGCTGGACGATGGCGATGGCGGCGCAGCCTATCACAGCTGGGGCGATTTCGTCGAGCGCGCCTCCAAAGACAGCCGCATTGTTCCAGGCGATGTGCTGGGCAGCGGCACGGTCTCCGGCGGCTCAATCCCCGAGGCGATCCAGCTGGGCATCGAGTCCGCGCGCTATTTGCAGCCCGGCGATGAGGTAGAGCTGGAAGTGGAAGGGATCGGCATCCTGCGCAACACCCTGGGTCCCAAAGCAAGCATAGATCCCAATTATCGCTTCCGGCCCAAAGTCTAAACTCCATACTCGTTTTGCCCAACGGCGCTATGCAGAGCAACATCTGTAGGGATAATCGTAGGGGCGACCTATCAGGTTGCCCGCCAGCGCGCAAACGAATGCAGCGGCGACTCTGTGAACCGCCCAAATCCAGGTCGTTCACCATCACGAACACGAATGGGGAGAAGCAAGCAATGAAACCGGATGAAATCAAGAATGTCGCTTGCGTCGGCGGCGGCACGGTCGGCGCTTCATGGGCCGTCCTCTTCGCGCAGCACGGTCTTCACGTCACGATCTATGACGTCTCTGACGACGCGCTTGGCTTGGCAAACGCGGAATTGCCGCGCGCCTACGCTGCCCTCGTCGACGCTGGGGTCATGACAGAAGCCGCCGCTACCGCCGCTCTCGACCGCATCACGACTACTACTGACCTGGCCCAAGCCGTTCGCGATGCGGACTACGTGCAGGAATCCGGACCCGAGCGCTACCGAATCAAGCGGCAGATCTATCGCGATCTGGACCGTCACACCCGCCCCGAAGTCGTCCTCGCGTCCAGCACCAGCGCCATGCTGATGACTGAAATCCAGAGCGCGACGACGCATCCGGAACGCTGCGTAGTGGCCCACCCCTACAACCCGCCGCACATCGTGCCCGGCGTCGAAATTGTGCCCGGCGAGGCGACCTCCGCCGAAACCGTAGCGCTGACGCGTGACTTCATGGCGCGCATGGGCCGGACGCCGGTAGTGGCGCGCAAGGAATGCCGCGGCCATATTGTCAACCACATGCAGGCCGTGCTCTATCGCGAAGCAATGTGGCTGGTCGGCAACGGCGTCGCCACAGCTGCGGAAATCGATCTCGCCTTCCGCAAAGGGCCGGGCTTGCGTCTGGCGCTGATGGGACCCTTCATGGTGGGCATGTTCACCAGTCCCGGCGGCTTGCAAGATACCATGGTCGACAGGAAGCTCGACCACAGTTTGGAGGACGACATTCCATCGCGAGTCGAACGTGAAGCGCCGCCGCGCACGCCGGAAAACGCCCGCCAATGGGCGAAAATCTCCGCCGAGCAAATGGAAGCCGAACTGGCGGGCGCGGACATGGAGCAGATCAAAACCTGGCGCGACCTGCAGCTGCTGAAAATGCTCCAGCTGCTGGAGGGCGATTAAGCGGAAGCGGCGCTGATTTCAGCTTTCACAGGACCAACCGATGAACAGCCATCATCCGGCAGGAGAATCCGACCAATGATCGAAATGACGCGCCCCGAAGCTGTCGGGCTATCCAACCCGCGCCTGAATCGCATTGCCGCTCACTTCGACCGCTACGTCGATGATGGCAAGCTGCCGGGCTACCTGGTCTTGATCGCCCGCCGCGGAAAAGCCGCCTATCTCCATCGCTACGGTTTGCGCGATGTCGATGCCGGGCGCCCCATCGAAGACGACACCATTTTCCGCATCTATTCCATGACCAAGCCCATCACTTCGGTCGGCATCATGATGCTCTACGAGCGTGCCCTGCTGCAGCTCGATGATCCGGCGTCAGAGTTCATTCCGGGTTTCAAAGACCTTGAAGTTTTCGAATCCGGCGATGCGGACAACTACCGGACGGTCCCGCCCGAGCGAGAACTAACCGTCCGCGATTTGCTGACCCACACGGCCGGTTTCACCTATGATTTTCTGCACGCGCATCCCGTCGACGCCATGTATCGTCAGCGAGAATTCTTCGATCATCATGGCGCGGGCATGTCACTCCAAGCGATGATGGACAATCTCTCAGAGTTGCCGTTGCTATTCTCGCCCGGGACGCGCTGGAACTACAGCGTTGCGACCGATGTATTAGGGCATTTGATCGAAGTCATCTCCGGACAATCGCTCGATCGCTTCTTCGCCGAACATATCCTGGACCCGCTGGGCATGGTGGATACGGGCTTTGTGGTTCCGCCGCATCAAGCGCATCGCTTCGCGGCCTGCTACGAACGTGACGGCGACGGCTTTCGCCTCACAGACAAACCGCAGGACAGCATATTCTTGAAGCCGCCCAAGCCGCTTTCGGGCGGCGGCGGATTGGTCTCAACCGCCGGCGACTACCTGCGCTTCTGCCAGATGCTGCTAAACAATGGCGAACTCGATGGCGCGCGCATCCTGGGGCGCAAAACCGTGGAGCTGATGACCCGCAACCATCTGCCCGACGGCGTCGATCTGTCCGGCATGGGTTATATCCTGCACGGCGAATCGCGCGAATCCGCTGTCGGCGTTCGTCTCGGCCATCGTTACAACTTGCGCCGCGGCGGCATCCGCACCGAAACGCGTCACGATGGCATCGGCTTTGGACTAGGCGGGGCAGTTTTGCTCGATCCAACCGCTGCTCATATCCTCGGCTCGCCCGGCGAATTCGCTTGGGGCGGCGCCGCCAGCACAGCCTTCTGGATAGATCCGTTGGAAGAAATGACCGTCATCTTCTTGACACAGTTGCTGCCCTCGTCGTCATATCCCATCCGGCGCGAGCTGCGTGTGCTTGCCAATCAGGCGATTGAAGACTGAGAATAATTCGACTGCGAACGAATTCTGGTGACTACCCGCTCGAAACCCTTGATCGCCATCACCATGGGCGACCCCTCCGGAATCGGACCGGAAATCGCGCTCAAAATATCGCAGCGGCGCGACGTCTTCGAGATCTGCCGGCCGCTAATCATCGGCGACCTGCGTATTCTCGAACGGGCCCGCCAATTCACCGGTCTTCATCATGTCGGCCTGAACCTTGTCGTAGACGCGCAGGACGCCTTGTACGCGGCCGCCGCCTTGTCGCTGCTCGATCTGCAAAATGCGGATCCGTCCAATTGTCCGCCCGGCCAAGTCAGCGCGATCTCTGGCAAGGCATCAGTTGAATACATCTTCAGAGCCTGTGACCTGGCGCTGGCCCAGCAAGTAGATGCCATCGTTACCGGTCCCATCAACAAAGAAGCCATCAACCTGGCCGGCTTCCATTACGCTGGACACACGGAATTGCTGGCGGAACGCACTAAAGCGGAACGCTATAGCATGCTGCTGGTGGCGGAAAAACTGCGAATCGTCCACGTCAGCACGCATGTGGCTCTCGAAGAGGCCATCCGGCGCGTTACCACCGCTCGCGTGCTGGAAGTGATCGAGCTGGCGCATCAGTCTTGCCTGGATTTGGGAATCGATGGGCCGCGCATCGCTGTCGCCGGCCTCAATCCCCATGCGGGCGAGCACGGTCTCTTCGGCGATCAGGAAGCGCGCGAGATAGAACCCGCCATCGAAATCGCTCGGCAGCGCGGTTGGTCTGTATCCGCGCCGCAGCCGCCGGACACCGTTTTCATGCGGGCGGTCAAAGGCGAGTACGACATTGTGGTGGCCATGTACCACGATCAGGGGCATATCCCGATGAAACTCCTGGCCTTCGATACCGGCGTGAATGTCACCATCGGTCTGCCCATCATTCGCACATCGGTCGATCACGGCACCGCATTTGACATCGCCGGCACGGGCCAAGCCAGCGAAACCAGCCTCGTTCAAGCCATCGCTGTCGCTGTGCAAATGGTGAATGCGCGACAGGTCAAGTGATGCCTCCCGTCCATGAGCGGATAATTATCGCGGCTGATGATCTCACCGGCGCCGCGGATTCGGGTATGTATTTTGCCGAGGCCGGCATTCCCACACATATCTGCTTGAATACTCAGAACTTGCCGGATTCCGGCGCAATTGCGCTTGTCACCCATACCCGGCATAGCTCGGCCGGCGACACCGAAGCGCGCAGCTACGAGCTGCTGCGGGGCGTCATTGCCAAAGGCTCTGAGACTTTGGTTTATCAAAAGATTGATTCCACCTTGCGCGGACATCCGGCGCATGCGCTGGCCGGCGCCATGCGGGCAATGGCTGTCGATCACGCCCTCGTTGCGCCCGCCTATCCCGGCCAAGGACGCGCCACGCTTGACGGTCAGCAGCTGGTATATGGACGACCGCTGAAGGAATCAACATTCCGGCATCAAGTCCAGACCGGCGACCTGCGCCAAATCTTCCGCCGGCGTTTCCCAGTCGTCGCCCATTTGGCGACCGGCGCGCAATCAAGCGACTTGGGATCAAAGCAAATCTACCTGGCCGACGCCGTGACCGACGACGACCTCGACGCGCTGGCCGCCGCTGCCCTGGCCAGCGATATTCCCCTGTTTTGCGGTTCAGCCGGGCTGGCTAAAGCGCTGGCAAAAGCCCTGTCTCCAGCGTATCCGCCGCTAGCGCCCAGCGCGGTTCTTCCCGCTTCCGGCGCCATTCTGGCCCTAATCGGCAGCAGACATCCAGCGAGCCGAAAGCAAATCGCCTTCGCAGCGGCGCAGGGCATGGCGCTTGTCGAAGTCTCGGCCACACAGATGATCAATGCTCCAGAGACATTCCTGGACGGACTATGCGCGACCATGTCCAAGACGGGGGCGCTGATCCTGACTACGCCAGACTATGACCTGCCGCTGGAGCCACAAACTATATCAGCGCAAATGGCGGAGATCGCGCGTTTGCTGCTCATGCGTTGCCATGCGCGGGCGTTGGTCTTGTCCGGCGGCGACACTGCCCAGACCGTGGCTCGTGCCCTCGGCGCAACGCGTATCCGACTCCTGGGCGCAATTGAACCGGGTATCGCCGTCGGACGTTGGCAAGATGGACTGACCAAAGATCGCATCGTCGTGACCAAGGCCGGAGGATTCGGCACGGAACGGTCCCTTCATCGCGCTTTACAATCGTAAAATCGGCATCTACCAGCGGCAGTTTACAGATTTGCTCAGATTCAAAGCGCCAAGCCCCACACTTGACCGCGCTTGAAGTCCTTTTGCATTCGTCGCCAATTGCGGTATACTGGTCATACCAGCGGATAGACGGACAAACGCAGCCGGCAAAACGTACGCATGTCCGCATATCACCTTCATTTTCTCCGGCTCGTCAGCAGACGAGTTTCGGGCTAGCGCGCGAAAGGGCGCCATGACATTGGACGCAGGCATGTTCCAGCCAATCGTTTCCGACCGGCTCTCGGACAAAGCGGTAGGGCAGATCAAGGCGCTTATCAAAGAAGGCCGGCTCAAACCCGGCGACAAACTTCCCTCCGAGCGCGCCCTGATGAAGCTGCTGTCTGTCAGCCGAGCCTCGCTGCGCGAAGCCTTTCGCGTGTTGGAGGCGCTTGGCTTGATCGAAGTCAGGACTGGTATCGGCGCCTTTGTTGTCCAGACTGATGCCGGCGCGCTTCCCGCCGAGTGGACGGCGCTGCTGACCAATACGCAGCAAGAAATGTTGGAACTCCTGGATGTTCGCGAGGCGCTCGAGGCCAAAGCGGCGGCCCTGGCCGCTCAAAAGGCGAGCGCGGACGACCTTCAACAATGCGCGTTGACCCTGAGCAAAATGAAAGGCAGCGCCGACACCAATGATGTTGACGGCGCCATTGAAGCCGATATCGAATTTCACCAGCTCGTCAGCGAGATGTCGCAAAACAACTTTCTGATCGAACTGAGCGACAGTATCAGTCACGCGCTGCTGGATGCGCGCTATGCCTTCTTTCGACAGCCGGATCGCATTTACATATCCTGGCAGCAGCACTGTACGGTGGTCGAGGCGCTGGAACGGCGCGATTCGCGAGCGGCCGCCGAGGCCATGCTGCAACACCTGCAAGATTCGAAGGAGGTAGTCAAACGTCTGAAATAATCGATCGCCAATTGTATGTGGGTTGCGGATAGCAAACGGAGGTGGCGCGTCTATGGCATAAGTAGAAGTGGCTTAAGAGATCGTAAGCATTGAATAGTTTTCTGCCAAAAGGAGTTGCCAACATGAGTGAAGAAAAACGAGTGATACGTTACCAACCAGAGCATTCAACCGTGGATCCCAGCGACCTCCGTATGCTGTCGCGGCGAGACTTTCTGAAGTACACGGGCATGTTGGGCGCCGGCGTTGCGGCCAGCTCATCCTTATTGATGCCGGCTTCGTCTCTGCTCGCCCAGGATGATATGGCCGACGCGGTCGTTGTCTACGGCGCCACTCACGAAATGGAATCCATCGATCCCGCCGTCGGCTATACGCTTTGGTCCCGCTATGTCGATGACAACGTCTATGACGCCCTGTTCAGATTTGAAGGCGTGCCCCCGCAAGTCGTCAATCATCTGGCCAAAGGCTACGACGTCTCCGACGACGGCTTGGAATGGACCTTCCATCTCGAAGAAAATGTCAAATTCCACGATGGGTCCACGCTGACAGCTTCCGATGTCAAATACACCTTTGAACGTATGCTGGCCATGGGAGATTCGCCCTCCTTCCTCTGGGCGGATACCGTTGATCCCGAGCAAATCGAAGTCGTCGATGATGTGACCGTCAAGCTGACGCTGAAGAAGCAGTTCGGTCCCTTCTTGTTCACCTTGCCCTGGCTCTACATCGTCAACGAAGATCTCGTCCGCGCCAATGAGGTAGACGGCGATTGGGGCCGGGCCTGGATGCGCGACAATGACGCCGGCTCGGGACCCTTCTACATCGAAGAATTTGATCCCGCCGTGCGCATCGTTCATCGCTGGTTCGAGGACTACTTCAAAGGCTGGCCCGCCGAGCATCTCACCGGCTGGGTATACGAGATTCATCGCGAACCGGCCACGCTGCGCCAACTCCTGGAAAACGGACAGGTGCACATGACCGACCGGCTCACCCAAATCGACTACGAACTGGTCGCGGCATCGCCCAATATCGATGTCATCGAACAAGTCACGCTGTCGCCGGGCATGGTCAAGATGAACAATCAGAAGGAGCCGACCAGCAACGTCCATTTCCGCCGAGCCATGAGCTACGCCTTTGATTACGAAGCCGCCATTCAGGGTGTGCTCAATGGAAACGGCACCCGCTTGACCAGCCCCGTGCCCAAGGGCTTCCCCGGTCAAATCGATATCAGCCCCTACGATACCAATCTCGATCTCGCCCGCGAAAATTTGGAAATGTCGGGCTACGATCCCGCCAGCCTCGAACTGGTCTTCAACTACGTTGGCGGCGCGCCCATCCAGCAAGACTTCGGTCTTGTGCTGCAAAACAGCCTCCAGCATCTGGGCATCAGCGTGAACGTGGAAGGGCTCACGGCCGGCGAATACATCGGGCGCTTGAACGCGCCGGATACGGCCGCGCACTTCAACTGGATCTGGGCCGCCTCCGATTACCCGGATGCCGAGATCATTTTCTACCCGCAGTATCACTCCAGCAATTGGGGCGCTTGGTATAGCTGCACCTTCTACAAAAACGAGCGGGCGGACGAGCTCATCGATCTGGCGCGTGTGACCGTGGACGTAGACGCGCGCATCGAAATGTACAAAGAACTCCAGCAGATTCTGGTTGACGACGCGGCCGATATCTGGGTCTACGCGCGTCATTTCCTGATGGCCATCAACAGCAACGTTCAGGGCTTCAATTATCAGCCGGCCGGGATGGATTCGTCCTACTTCTATCCCATGGTCCTGCTGCAGTAAACCCGGGCGCCCATTGCCGATATTGGCTGCGGAACGCGGCAAACCAGCCTAAGACGCCGAATGACTCGGCGCCATTACCGTAAACGAAAACCCATTCGGCGTCTTAGGCACACCGCCATCTCATCGCAATTGCTGCGTGCAACGCGTCCTCTCGCCTTTCTAAAGTCGCGCAAATCATACGGATGAGACTTGCCATGACCGAACAGAAATCTAAACGGCTGGGCATAGATGTAGGCGGGACCTACACTGACCTGGTCGTCTTCGATGAATCGACCAAAGACATGCGTATGGCGAAGACGCCGTCTACGCCCGGAAACCTCGTCGAAGGCGTCATCAACGGCATCATCGCTCTGGATCTGGATCTGGATTCCGTTCAGCTCGTCGTACACGGGACGACCATGGGTGTGAACACCATCATTCAAGGCAATGGCGCGAAGACGGGTTTGCTCACCACGGCCGGTTTCGAAGATGTCCTGGAAATCGGAACGATGAGTAAACCCGAAATGTACAATCTCTTCTATCGCAAGCCGCCGCCCCTGGTCTCCAGAGAACACCGTCTCGGCCTTGCCGAACGCATGACCTACGAAGGAGAAGTGCTGACCGCCGTCGACGCCGACGATGTCCGATCTCAGGTGCGGAAATTGGTCGACGATGGCATCGTATCCGTGGCGGTCGCCACCCTCCACGCTTACGCCAATCCGGAAAACGAGAACGAGATCGCGCGCATCCTCAAGGAAGACTTTCCCGATCTCAATGTATCCGTCTCGCACGAGATCAGCAACCAACGGCGCGAATTCGAACGGACCAGCACAGCGGTCTTGAACGCCTATATCGCGCCTCCCGCCCAAGCCTACTTCGAACACCTGCGGGGCGAGCTGCATGCCCGCGGATTCGATGGCGCCGTCTTCATCATGAAATCCAATGGCGGCGTCATGGAAGTCTTGACCGCGTCCAGAACGCCCGCGCATACGCTGCTGTCAGGTCCGGTCGCCGGAAGCATCGCCGGCAAGGCGCTCAGCGCCGCCACTGAACGACAAAATGTCATCACCTTCGACATGGGCGGCACCAGCTGCGATATCTCGGTCATCCTGGATGGCGAGCCCGAAGCGGCCTTTGAATCCCAAGTCGAGGGTTATCCCATCATGGTGCCCATGGTCCGGATCAATTATCTCGGCGCCGGCGGCGGCTCCATCGCCCAGATCATCGGCGAACGCTCGCTGCGCGTCGGGCCGGAAAGCGCGGGCGCCGATCCGGGACCAGCCTGCTACGGCCAGGGCGGCGACCTGCCAACCGTCACTGACGCCAACCTGATCCTGGGACGCCTCGATCCGCAAGGCGCGCTGGCCGGCGGCATCGACCTCGATATTGACCTGGCCGCGACCGCCATCAAATCGCATGTCGCCGACAAACTGGACTTGAGCGTCAAAGATGCCGCCCTGGGCATCGTCGAGATCGCTTGCGTGAAAATGGCCTACGCCATCCGCGAGGTGACCATTGAACAGGGATTGGATCCGAGAGAATTCACCTTGATCTCCTTCGGCGGCGCCGGACCGATGCACACGCCCTTCATCGCCTCCATGGTCGGGATTCGCCAGGTCATCGTTCCCTGGTCGCCCGGAACCCTGTGCGGATGGGGCATGCTCAACACCGACCTGCGGCACGATGTCGTGCAGGTGGTCGATTATGGCGGGCGCCAGCTTGAGCAATTGGATTTGGCGGATATGTTCGCTCGCTTGGAGTCACAAGGCAGAGCCGCTTTGATCGAACAAGGCGTCGCTGCGGCCAGCTTGATAACCAATCGCGCGATCGACATGCGCTACAAGGGTCAGGAACACACCTTGACCATCCCCGTGGCGGAAGGCCCCATCAACGATGCCACCTTGACCGACTTGAGCGCCCGATTCAACCAAATGCACGATCGCAAATACGCGCACGCCAGCCCCGACGAACCCGTCGAATTCGTCAACATCCGCGTCGAGGCCGTCGGGCGCCTGGATAAGCCGGGTTTGTACAAACCCCGGGTCGTGCCCACCAACGGCGCCGATGCCGCATCCGAAACCCGAATCGTGACATTCAAGGAAGGCGACCTGCCAACGGCCATTTACCAGCGCGATCAGCTGGCGCCGGGCACAAGAATAGACGGTCCCGCCATCGTCACCGAAGAGGGCTCGACAACGCTGGTTCCACCCGCGTTTGCTTTGACCGTCGATGAATACGGCAACTTGATCATTGACGTGCCGGAGGCCGCATCCGCATGACCGAGACCGAGACGCTCGATCCCGTTTCGATCGAGATCGTTCGCAACGCGCTGATTTCCGCCGCCAAAGAAATGAGCATCGTCCTCAAGCGAACGGCCTACAACTACATCATCAACGAGGGGCAGGATTTCAGCGTCGGTCTCTTCAACGCGCAGGGCGAAACCTTGGCGCAAGCGCCGGGACTGCCCGAGTTCGTCTGCGATATTCCCAGCGCCATCCACTCCATCATCGACGATATCGGCGGCATCGAGCGCTTCCAGGATGGCGACATCTACCTGACCAACGATCCTTACGCCAATACCTTCCACGTGCATGACGTCAACGCCATCAAGCCGATTTTCCTGAATGAGGCGCTGATCGGTTTCTCTTGCGCCCGCGCCCATTGGCACGACCTGGGCGGCGCATCCGGCGCCGGCAGCCTGCAGGCGACTGAAGTCTTCCAGGAAGGTGTAATCCTGCGCTCCGTCAGACTCTACCGGGCTGGTGAACTTAACGTAGATATCCTGCGCATCATTCGTGAAAATACGCGATTGCCCGACGGCGTGCTCGGCGATATCCGCGCCCAGATCGGCGCCTGCAGAATCGGCGAGGGGCGCTACCTCGAGATCTGCGCGCGTTTTGGAATCGAGCGCTTCCAGTCCGCCTGCCAACAAATCCTGTTGAACGGCGAGCAGCAAGCCAGAGAGGCCTTGGCGCTTATTCCAAATGGCACATACCGGGCGGAATCCTGCTTGGACAATGACGGGATTGATCTCGATCGTCCGCTGCCGGTCAAAGTGCTTGTCACCGTCGAAGACGAACGCATCACCATTGACGTCGGCGGCTCGGCCAAGGGCTGCCGCGGACCCATGCGCGCCAACAAAAATACTACAGCATCAATCTGCCGCATGGTATTCAAGATGCTGACCACACCCATGGAACCGGCCAACGAAGGTCACTTCCGTATGGTCTCGGTCGCCATACCCGACGAATCCATATTCAACGCCAAACGCCCGCAAGGGACCTGGCCCGGATTCTTCGCCCTGGAAGCGCTGATTGATGTGGTCAAGCGCTCCTTGGCCGAAGCCATTCCCGACCGCGTGAATGCCGATGACTATGGCAAGTGCACGCCCGCGCATATCAAAGGCAGTTATCCGGACGGCTCCATTTTCTTCCTGGCCGATACCGAAGGCGGCGGTTGGGGCGGCAAGCCATTCGAAGATGGCGAGAACGCCATGCTCTTTGGCGACGTGCGCATCACGCCGGTCGAGCTGCTGGAAAGCAAGTATCCCGTCAGATTAACGCAGTATCGCCTGCGGCCGGATTCGGGCGGCCCGGGACGTTGGCGGGGCGGCTTGGGCGTATTCAAAGACTATCTCTGCCTCGCCAGCGGCATGACGCTCAACGCCGGTCTCGATCGCCAGGTCTGTCCGCCCCAAGGCGTGCTGGGCGGGCACAGCTCTGTCGGCAATCGCATCGTCATCATAGACGCTGATGGCGCGGAAACCGTGCTCCCCTCCAAAGTTACGGATTATCCCCTGGCGCCCGGCCAAACGATCAGTTTCCAGACGGCCGGCGGCGGCGGATACGGCGATCCCTTGCGGCGTGAGCTCGATCGAGTCGCCGACGATCTGCGCCTCGGTTTGGTCTCTACAACCCAGGCGCAATCGGCCTATGGCGTAATCTTGGACGAAACGACCGGCGCAGTTGCCATGGCAGCCTCTTCGCGCCTGCGCGAATCGCTGCTCGCCAAGCAAAACGGCGCGCCATCACCAAGCTCGCCGCCATGCAAATAATGGAGACGGCGTGGCAAAAACGTAGGCGCGACCCATCACATCGCCCGCCAGCGCGCAAAGGAATGTAGGGGCGACCTATCAGGTCGCCCGCCAGCGCGCAGAGGAGACAAAGGATTGATCAGCATTGGCCGTAAAGCGCTCAACCGGTACCGAAATGCGCCTGCCAAGCCCTGACAGCCTAGCGCTGCTCTGGACCTTGACAGCGTGTTCACGCGCACCTAGCTCCCTCTCTCCATTGCTCTGGGGAGGGGTAATACGGCGCATTTGTCGTTATACCGTTCAGGCTTCGTAGGGGCGACCTGTCAAGTCGCCCGCCAGCGCGCAGAGGAGACAAAGGATTGATCAGCATTGGCCGTAAAACGCCCAACCGGTACCCAAATGCACCTTTCAAGCCCTGACAGCGCGTTCGCGCGCATTTGGCTCCCCTTCCCCCTTTACGGGGGAAGGGGCCGGGGGATGGGGGAGTGAATTACGGCGCATATGTCGTTATACCGTTCAGGCTTCGTAGGCGCGACCTATCAGGTCGCCCGCCTGCGCGCAAAAGAAGGAGATAACGTTTTGACGAAACCAGACCCAATCACTGTTGAGATCGTGCGCAACGCAATTCTGTCTTGCGCCAACGAAATGAAAATCGATCTGCGCCGCACCTCCTACAATCCCATCATCAACGAAATGAACGACTTCAGCGTCGGCATCTTCAACGAGCGCGCGGAGACGCTCGCCCAAGCGCCCGGCTTGCCCGAATTTGTCTGCGATATTCCCAGCGCCATTCATTCCGTCGCCGACGATATCGGGGGATTCGACAAGTTCCATGACGGCGATATCTACCTGACCAACGACCCCTACGCCAACACCTTTCACGTCCACGATGTCAACGCCATCAAACCGGTGTTTTTTGAAGGCGATCTGGTGGGTTTCACCTGCGCCCGCGCGCATTGGCACGATATCGGCGGGGCATCCGCGGCCGGCAGCCTGACCGCCACCGAAGTCTTCCAGGAAGGGATCATCCTGCGTTCAATCGGGCTCTACCGGCGCGGTGTTCTGAACGAAGACGTCATGCGCGTCATCCGCGAGAATACGCGCTTGCCCGATGCCGTCGTCGGCGATCTGCGCGCCCAGGTCGGCTGCTGCAATGTCGGCGCGCTGCGCCTGCAAACGGTCATTGAGCGCTTCGGCCCGGAGACATATCGGGCTTGCGCCGATCAGATTTTGATCGACGGCGAACGTCAGGCGCTGGATGCCTTGAAAGCTGTGCCCAACGGCGTCTATTCGGCCGAAAGCTGCGTCGATAACGACGGCATTGATCTCGATACGCCGCTCCGCATCAAAGCCAGCGTCATCAAAACCGACGACCAACTGACCATAGATTTGACCGGCTCGGCGGAAGAGTGTCTGGGACCGAGCTATAGCAACAAAAACACCACGCGCTCGATGTGTCGCCTCATTTTCAAGATGATGACAACGCCGACCGAGCCCGCCAACGAAGGTCACTTCCGCATGGTCGATGTGATCATCCCGGAGAAATCGATATTCAATGCCCAGAAGCCCAAAGCCACATTGCCCGGTTTCTTCGCGCTGGAAACGCTCGAAGATGTCGTCAAGCGCGCGCTGTCTTCCGCCATGCCGGATCGCGTCAATGCCGACGACTACGGCCGCTGCACCCCCGCGCATATCAAGTTCATCGCCCCCGACGGCCAGTACCGTATCCTGGCCGATACCGAAGGCGGCGGCTGGGGCGCCAATCACCTCGATGACGGCGAACACGCCATGCTCTTTGGCGAGGTGCGCATCATCCCCATCGAAATCATGGAGATGCGTTATCCCGTGCGCTTGCGGCAATACATCCTGCGGCAGGATTCCGGCGGCGTCGGCCGCTTTCAGGGCGGCCTGGGCGTGGTGAAAGATTATGAATGCCTCACCGATGCCCAACTCAACGGCGGCTTCGATCGCCAAGTCTGTCCGCCGCAGGGCATCCTGGGCGGAGGCGTGGCGCTCAGCAATCGCATGGTGATCAAGAAAACTGACGGCAGCGAGCAGCTCTTGCCCTCCAAGGTGACCGACTATCCGGTGGCGGCGGGCGAGATCATCAGCTTTCAGACCGGCGGTGGCGGCGGCTATGGAGAACCGCGCGAAAGAGATTCCCAAAGCGTGCGGCGCGACCTCAGGCGAGGGCTGATCTCTCAAGGCCGCGCGCTTGCCGACTATGGAGTCGCTGCCAGCGGCAATGGCTAAGGCGAAAATCGTAAGGGCGAGCCTTGGCTCGCCCGCCAGCGCGCTTTTGAACAATCAGACCGTGGCAAGCGGCGACTGATATCTCGGAGATTGACCGTTGAGAATCTTGCGCTTTCTCATCAAGCGACTCCTCTACCTGATTCCCATCATGATCGGCTTGATCACGATCACCTTCGTCCTGATGAACGTGATACCCAGCAATCCGGTCCGCCTGGCAATCGGACCCCAGGCGTCCATGGAAACCGAAGAACGCGTCCGCCGCCAATTCGGCTTGGATCGACCCGTCTGGGAGCAGTACATCCTCTACTACGAGCGCATGCTGCGCGGCGATCTGGGACGATCCCTGGTCACGCGTCGACCGGTCGTGGACGATTTGCAGCGGCGCATTCCAGCCTCGGTCGAGTTGGCGATCGTCGGCATGTTCATCGGCGTCGCGCTCGGGCTGGCGCTAGGCGTGTTATCCGCCGTGCATCGCGACAAATTGATCGATCACGCCTCCAGAGTCGCGGCGATTTCCGGCGTATCCATCCCGGCATTCTTCCTCAGCCTGCTCGCCCAGTTGATCTTGGGAAGCGCCCTGGCGCTATTCCCAATCACCGGACGCATCAGTTTCGAAGTCGATCCGCCATCGGCCGTCACCGGGCTCTACCTGCTGGACAGCCTGCTCACCGGCAATCTGGCCGCCTTGCGCAGCGCCGCGCACCACTTGATCTTACCGGCCTTTACGCTTTCGATCCCCATTCTGGCCTTGACAGCCCGCTTGACGCGATCCGGCATGCTCGATGTCCTCAGTCAAGATTACGTCATGAACGCGCGCGCCGCCGCCGGCTTGCCGGAACGCATCGCCATTTACAAGTACGCGCTCAAAAACGCCTTGATTGCCACCGTATCCCAAATTGGACTGGGTTTCGGCGCTCTATTGAACGGCTCGGTTCTGGTGGAAACGGTCTTCGATTGGCCCGGCCTCGGCCTCTATACAGTGACCGCGGCCATCAATCAGGATATCCAGCCCATCGTCGGCACAACCATCGTCACCGGATTCATGTTTGTCATCATCAATATTCTCACGGACTTGACCTATCGCATTCTTGACCCGCGTATCGAGGTATAACGATCTGAAGTGGAATCTCAATCTCCGATGATCCAGTCTGATTTAAGCGGCGACGCTGAGCGATCGAGAAACGGTTTTCTCACGCAGGATCAACGCGACATTCTCCGCATCTTCCTGCGCAATCGCCTGTCCGTATTGGGCTTGGGCATCGTCGTTTTCTGGATCGTCTTCGCATTCATCGGGCCCGCCTTGGCCCCATTTCCACCCCAGCAAATGGACTTCGTGCACAAACTCAGCCCGCCCAGCGCCGCCCATCCCCTGGGTACAGACTGGCTGGGACGCGATGTGCTCAGTCGACTCTTGCACGGCACATCGATCACGCTGCTGATTGGCGTTATTCCCATCGCCATCGCCATTGTCATCGGCGTCCCCACCGGCGCGATCGCCGGCTATTTCGGCGGCCGCGTGGAGACGTTGATCATGCGCACAGCCGATATCTTCCTGTCGGTGCCGGCGCTCATACTCGCTATCGCTGTCACAGCGGCGCTGGGTCCCTCCCTGGTCAACGCCATGATCGCCGTCTCGGTCGTCTGGTGGCCCTGGTATACGCGCCTCATCCATAGTCAAGCGCTCTCCCTCTCCAAACGCGTCTTCGTGGAAGCCGCCATCGGATTGGGCGCCAGCCACCGCGCCATCATCATCCGCCATCTCCTGCCCAATATGGCTTCGTCCATCTTCGTGCGCGGCTCGCTGGACCTGGGATTTGCCGTGTTGACCATGGCCGGCCTGGGTTTCATCGGCATGGGCGCGCAAGCTCCCAGCCCGGAATGGGGACTCGCCGTCAGCCTCGGCCGGCGCTTCATGCCCGAGTTCTGGTGGATATCCGTCTTTCCAGGCCTGGCCATATTCAGCGTGGTGCTGGGTTTCAATCTGCTGGGTGACGGCATCCGCGATGCCATGGATCCGGAAATCAGGGGGCGCTAACCGCTATGGTCACCGATTCGCCACTGCTCGCCGTCAGGAACCTCCAGGTGCGCTTCGAAACGCTTCGCGGAGAACTGCAGGCCGTCAACGGCGTCGATCTGACTATCTATCCCGGTCAAATCGTCGGCTTGATCGGCGAAAGCGGCTCCGGCAAGTCCGTGACGGCCAAGTCTATTCTGAACGTGCTCTCAACGCCTCCCGGCATCACCGCGGGCGAGATCTGGTATCGCGAGCGAAACCTGCTGGATCTGTCTCCCAGGGAGATGTCAAAGATACGCGGTCAAAGCATCGCCATGGTATCGCAAGACCCGATGTCGTCATTGAACCCGGTCTTCACCGTCGGCGAACAATTGCGAGACGCGCTGCTCTGGTCCGAAATCGTCCAGGACTCCACATCCGAACCGTCTTCCTGGAATCTCATCGATCGCTTCACGCGCGCCGGACGCCGGCGTTTCCGTCGGGCTAGCGCCCAAGCGGTGGAAGACCTGCGTCAGGTGGAATTGCCCGCCCCCCATCAACAGGTGAAAAACTACCCTCACCAGCTAAGCGGCGGCATGAGGCAGCGCGTCCTGACCGCCCTGGCCTGGGCCGGCCAGCCCGATCTGATTATCGCCGACGAACCCACGACCGCACTCGATGTCACCATCCAGGCGCAAATCCTGATGCTGCTGCAAGACCTCGTGAAGACGCGCGGAGCGAGCATCCTTTACATCTCGCACGATCTAGGCGTGGTCGCGCAGCTTTGTGACCGCGTCGCTGTCATGTACGCCGGTGAAATCGTCGAAGAAGCCGACGTCCGTGAAATATTTGAGAATCCCCGGCATCCTTACACGGAAGCCTTGATCCGCGCGACAACCATGGCATCGGAAGACGATCTGGTTGAAATTCCCGGTGAGGTGCCCAATATGCTGGCGCTGCCCAGCGGCTGCCACTTCTGGCCACGCTGCCCGATGATGATCGAACGCTGCGCCAGCGACACACCGCTGCTGGCCGTGGTCGGACCGAATCACAAATCCAAATGCGCTGTAATCCATGGCGAGTGGGTCTGAAATGGTCGATCAGCCATTGCTCCGCGTACGCAATCTGACGCGATCGTTTCCGGTTCAGGGCGGTTTCTTCAACCGCATTGTCAATTATGTGCGCGCAGTGGACGATATCTCATTCGAGATCAATGGCGCCAAAACCTTGGGCCTGATCGGGGAATCCGGCTGCGGCAAGACGACCGTGGCCAAGCTGATCCTGCGCTTGATCGAACCCGATTCTGGCGAGGTCATGTTCGATGGCGCCCATGTTCTCGATTTCGACGCCGCGCAATTGCGGGCATTACGAGCGCGGATTCAGATGATTTACCAGGATCCCTATTCATCATTGAATCCCAGGATGAAGGTGTTTGACATCATCGCCGAACCGCTCAACATACATTACGGACATCAGCTGAGCGCCAAGGAAATCCGGCATCGCGTTGTCGACTTGGTTAAGCGCGTCGGCTTGCACGAAAATGACCTGGGCAAATACCCGCACATGTTCTCGGGCGGTCAGCGTCAGCGCATCGGCATCGCGCGCGCGCTTATCCTGCAGCCGCAGCTGCTGGTCCTCGATGAGCCGACCTCCGCGCTGGATGTCTCGATCCAGGCCAAGCTGCTCAAACTGCTGCTGCAATTGCAGCGCGAGATGCAATTGACCTTCCTCTTCATTTCGCATGATATGCGCGTCATCCAGCTGATGGCCGATGATGTGGCTGTCATGTATCTCGGCAAGATCGTCGAGTATGGCCCGATTGAAGACGTCTTCTCGAACCCCCGTCATCCCTACACACAGGCGCTCTTGGCGGCTATGCCGACTCCCGATCCCGGCAATCGACTGGACAAGCTCGTCCAGCTTAAAGGAGAAATTGGCGATCCTTCAAATATCCCGGCAGGTTGTCCCTTTTGGCCGCGCTGCCCGCAGAAAATCGGCGAGATCTGCGAGCGCAAACCACCGCAGCTTCTGCCCGTCAATCAGACGACTGCCGTCTCCTGTCACCTCTATCACGAGCCCGGCCATGAAGACTTTTCGCCTCTAGGGAAATCCGATGAGATTCTCGCCCGGCGTTGAGACAGACGTCAAAGAGCGTCGACTCCTGCTCACGCTCCTGGTTGCCAATATGCTGGAGGCGCTGGTAAGCATCTTGGTGATTCTCAGCACGCCCGCCATCTTGTCGGCTTTCGACGAGCCGCTGACTAGCGGCGGCATTCTGTTGACTGCTTATTTTTTGCCCTTTGTCGCGCTGATGCCGCTTTGGGCGCGGCTGGGAGATGTATTGGGGCGCCGGCGCGTTTTCCTGGCCAGCTTGGCCCTCTATACCATCGGCTCAATTGTCGCCCTGACCGCTCTGTCGTTCTCGTGGCTGATCATCGGTCGCATCATCCAGGGGCTTGGCAATTCCGCCAATGAGCCGCTGGCGATATCCATTATCGGCGATCTGATCGCGGCTGAACGGCGCGGACGAGCCTTGGGCATCTGGGGCACGGCCGGCAGCATCGCGGCCAGCGCGGCGCTGATCGGCGGTCCGCTCGTCGACGCCTTGGGCTGGCGATCCATCTTTCTGGTCTGCGCGCTCGTAATCATAATCGCGCTCGCGCTAGTCCATCGACACCTGCCAACATTTCCGCGCAGTGGCCGCTTGGACGCCGTCGATTGGCGCGGCGCGCTCACATTTACGGCTGGTCTGTTGCTGATCGTCACCGCTTTCACCAATAGCAACATCTGGGGTTGGGCTTCACCGCCATTCCTGCTTTGTCTGCTAGCGGGAGCGCTTGCCGTCGTCCTGACGCCCAAGATGCGGGGCAGGGCCAAGCAGCCCTTCCTGGACTACCGCGTGCTCTCAAGCCGCGCCTTCTGGTTTGTGTCGCTGGCGGCCGCCGCCGCGGTCTTCACGCTGACGGGCGCGACGCTCGTTTTGCCGCTTTATCTGAGCGCCGTCGAACAACTGAACACGTCCCAGACCGGTGTCATTCTCTTCATTAACGGAACCGGGCTCTTCCTTGGCGCGCTGGCCGGCGGGTTCGCGACCGATCGCTGGCAGTCGCGCTTGCCCGCCGTCGTCGGCTTGGGCGCCCTCGGTCTATCGATGCTCGCCATGGGAACTCTGACATCCGATGGCATGCCACTCATCGCCGCCGCATTCACAGCCGTCGGCTTCGCCACTGGCCTGTGCTTCGCTCCGCTCTCAACCGCCATCACAAAACTGTTTGCGGCTCACGATCTTAGCGCCGCCTCCGGCGCCTTCAACCTGATCAGACGCACGGGAACCATCATGGGCGCGGCGGTCGCGACTGCCGTCCTCGAACTGCGCCTCGGTATTTTATCAGCGGTCGCCGAGGGTGCAGCTGCCGCGGTTATGGCGTATCGTGATACGTTTTGGTTATTGGGCGCCTTCGCGATTGCGGCTGTAATTATTGCGTGGCGCGTTTCGCCAAAGTCGCCGCTGCGGCCGTCGCAAGTCGGGAAGGCCAAAGGCATACCGATTTAGCAATCTCATAGCTCGAGTAGGCCTAGTTTCTGGATATAGAAATCGCCGAACATATCAAAAATAGGGAGAACGAAACATGGATGTTGATCTTTCAAACCTGGCCAGAAGTATCGAAACATTGGTAACGATCGAAATGCGCGAACCGGGACCGAGCTACAACGTCATTCGACGCTTGTACGAGGCCGGGCTCAAAGCTCAGGCGAGTTTCCCTACCGAATTGGCGATCAGGGGCTTAATCAGCGCGGTAGGCAAGGGCGACGTGGTGCTCATCACTACCGGCGCTTATGTGCCGCATTACCTGCCGAAAGGCGAGACCGACGGTCCCACAGGAGCGGCCTCCCTGGCGCACGCGCTTAGCTTGGGGCTCGGCGCCATACCCGTTATCCTCAGTGGGGAATCCTGTGCTGAACCCATCGTCGCATCTTGTGAGGCGATCGGCCTCGCCGTGCGCCCGCTGGAAATCGCTCGCAAAATTCCCTTCGCGGCCGCCGTCGAGCCATTTCCGATTGATGAGACGGCGGGCGTTCGCTCGCGTGAGATCCTGGCCGCTATGCAACCCAAGGCCATCATCTCGGTGGAAGCTCTAGGCGTGAATGGCGAAGGCGTGGCCCATAGCTCGACCGGTATGCCGGCCATGGAGGGGCGCGCGCGCTTCGAGCACCTCATTTCAGCCGCCAGAGATGCGGATATCCTCACCATTGGCATCGGCGACAACGGCAACGAGATCGGCTTCGGACTAATAGTCGAAGATGTGCGCAGCATCAAGCCATACGGCCGCGAGTGTCGCTGTCCTTGCGGCGGCGGCATCGCTACCGTCAACGCCTGCGACATTCTCATCACCGCTGCCGTCTCCAATTGGGGGGCGTATGGGCTTTCGGCGGGTCTGGCTGCCGCGCTCGGGAAGCCAAACCTGATTCACGACGGCGCGACCGAGATCCGCATGATCGACGCTTGCGCACGCGCCGGCGCCGCTGATGGCGCGACCGGCATGTACACCGTTTCCGTCGATGGCATCCCAGGACCCGTGCACAGCCACATCGTTGATATGCTGCGCGTGATCGTGCGCAAAAACACGGCTTCGGGCTGGAAGCGCGACTTCTAGCAATAGCGTCAATTAGCGACCGTATATCTCAGTATTCCCACTTAACTGTTCCGAAAACATGGCCGCAAAAAGCAACGCGCAAAAGAATCGAAAACAACGTAGGGGCGTCTCTGTGAGTCGCCCGCAGCCGCCATTCACTGTGCGGCTTGAAGGGTATTTGTCGTAACGCGCTCAATCTGTGCCCAAGTGCACCTGTCAAGCCCAGTCAGTCCGGCGTTTCTCAGGTCTAGACAGCGTGTTCGCGCGCATCTGGTTCCCCTTCCCAAGCTTGCTGGGGAAGGGGCCGGGGGATGGGGTAGAATTTCGGCGGATATGTTCTAATACCAATCAAGCCTTGTACGGGCGAGACTTGGCTCTCCCACAATCGCCAATCACTACACCTGCTTTTTCGCTTGACCAACTTGGACAAGCGCGCCAACTCAAAATACCAGGAGTCAAACATGTCAATCGTTTTGCAACACGGCAACCTCATTGATGGAACCGGCCAGGTCCTGCCCGATGCCACCGTGCTCATCGACGGCGCCACAATCAGCGCTGCCGGCCCGTCTGCCCGGATCGAGCTCCCGCCCGGCGAACACGAGATCATTGATGTCTCCGGCATGACCGTCATGCCCGGCATGATGGATCTGCACGATCATCTCCACGGCGACGCCAGCGGTACCCTGGATGGCGCCGTTCACGATCGCTTCGGCGAGGCCGTTCACTTGATTGAAGACCGCGACGCCTATCAAGCCGTGGTCCACGCCGAAAACGCTCGCAAGGCGCTGTTGGCCGGATTCACCACTATCCGCGATACCGGCTCCCCGCGCGATATCACCATCGATATCGTCAGAGCCGAACGCGACGGCATCCTCACCGCGCCGCGCATCTTCTATTGCGCGACCCTCGATATGACCCATCCGCCCGGCAAAAAACAAGTCCACGGCGTGGCCGGCGGCAATGTCACCGGCACGGTTGAAGCCGTCCGCGCCGTCAGAGAGAAAGTCGGCCTCGGCGCCGACTGGATCCACTTGCGCGCCACGGGAGCGGCCGCCGGACAATTCGACGCCAACACCGAGCTCATGACCTTCGAGGAGATGGAAGCGGCCGCCAAGACCGCGCACAACTTTGGATTGCGCGTCACCTGCAACGCCTGCGGCGCCAACGGCATGAAGAACGCCATCCTGGCCGGCGTCGATTGCATCGAACACGGCACGCATATCGGCGTCGATGACGAGGTCATCCAGATGATGGTCGATGGCGGCATCGGCTGGGTGCCCACCCTTTGGGTCAGCCTGGCCAAGAAAGAAGACGCCGAAGCCAAAGCCGCCCAGGGGCTGAAGTCCTCCGTGCCTGATTATTGGCTCAAGCGGGAAATGGAGCTGATCGATCTCTGGCGCGACGGCTTCGAAAAAGCCCTGAAAGCCGGCGTGCTGACGGCCATCGGGACTGATTCAGGAGCGCCCTTCGTCGCGCACGGCCAAAACGCCAAAGAGTTGGAAATATTCGTGCGCTATGGCATGACCGAGATGCAAGCCATCGAAGCCGCCACTCGCGTCGCCGCACAGGTTATGGGCAAGGAAGACCAGCTGGGCACAGTCGAACCCGGCAAGGAAGCCGATATCATCGTCGTCAGCGCCGATCCCTTGACCGACATTCGCGTCTTGCAAGACAACGACAACATCGCGCTCGTCCTGAAAGCCGGGCAAATCGTCGTTGATCGCCGCAACGGACCCTGGGGTCCGCTGCATCTATAGACTTTGTCCGATAATGCAGAGACGCGCGCAATTTGCTTCAATCTACCTGCGAAAGGCAACAGAAACAGACTCGCTCAGCTCGAGAATGACGGATTATTTACCGATTCCGCCTAAGTTAGCTCCCCTTCCCTAGCTTGCTGGGGAAGGGGCCGGGGGATGGGGTAGAAAAACGCGCTGACATCGCCAATTATCGGATAAGCCTTATAGACCGTGGTTAAGACAGCTCTTCATAAAACTGAAGGAGACCAAAGATGGGTATAGTATTGCAAGGCGGGACTTTGATCGACGGGACCGGCAAGGTCACTCCAGACACAACGGTCCTGATCGACGGCGCGATCATCAGCGCTGTCGGCGAGACCGCCCAGGTTGAAATTCCGCCGAACGGCTATCAGACGATTGACGTTTCCGGCATGACCGTCATGCCCGGCATGATGGACCTTCACGACCATCTCCACGGCGACGCCAGCGGCATTCCCGACGGCGCCGTTCATGACCGCTTCGGCGAGTCGGTACACCTCATCGAAGACCGAGACGCTTACCAAGCGGTGCTCCATGCGGAGAACGCGCGCAAGGCCCTGGCCGCGGGCTTCACCACCATCCGTGATACCGGCTCCCCGCGCGATATCACCATCGATATCGTCAGAGCCGAACGCGACGGCATCCTCACCGCGCCGCGCATCTTTTACTGCGCCACCATCGACATGACCTTCCCAGCAGGCAAGAAGCAGGTCCACGGCGTGGTCGGCGGCAATATCACCGGTCCAGTCGAGGCCGTGCGCGCCGTCAGAGAGAAAGTCGGGCTCGGCGCCGACTGGATCCACCTGAACGCGACCGGCGCCGGCGCCGGCATGTATGGACCCGAAGTTGAGCTGCTCACCATCGAAGAAATGGAAGCGGCCGCCAAGACCGCCCACAACTTCGGATTGCGCGTCACCTGCAACGCCTGCGGCGCCAACGGCATGAAGAACGCCATCCTGGCCGGCGTCGACTGCATCGAGCACGGCACGCATATCGCGCAATCTGACGAGGTCATCCAGATGATGGTTGATCGTGAGGTCGGCTGGGTGCCCACCCTCTGGGTCAGCCTGGCTAAAAAATGGGACGCCGAAGCCAAAGCCGCCCAGGGTCTGAAGTCGACGGTTCCCGAATACTGGTTGAAGCGCGAACTGGAGTTGATCGACCTTTGGCGCCGGGGATTCGAAAAAGCCTTGAAAGCCGGCGTCCTCACGGCAATCGGCACTGATTGCGGCGCGCCCTTTGTCACGCACGGCAAGAACGCCACCGAGTTGGAGGTATTCGTGAGCTATGGCATGACTGAGATGGAGGCCATCGAAGCCGCTACCCGCGTCGCCGCCAAGGTCATGGGCTTGGAGGACAAACTGGGAACGGTCGAATCCGGCAAAGAAGCCGATATCATCGTCGTCAATGCCGATCCGCTGCGTGACATTCGCGTCCTGCAAGACAACGACAACATCGCGCTCGTGCTAAAAGCCGGACAAGTCGTCAGACAAACCAATGTCTTGTCGCAAAATGGCGACTTAGCCTAGCGCCTGTCATTCGTGCGCCGCTAAAGCTCGCCCGCGCATCCAAAGACGGTGATATCGTGTTTTGTAAAGCCTAATGGACTGGGCAATGTATTCAAGCAGCGGTGAATTTTCCAACATGAGAAACTAGCGAGCCTAACCAATTGCGCAGTTTTAGTTCGTCCGACGGCTCTAGATAATCGCCGCTTATCCTACTGTCCCGACTCGATAGGATAAAACACGCCGAATCGTATAATCGATCGCGGACCAACTTTGTCAACATAAGCTCGTAGCGCCTGGCGTATGATGCACCATTGAATTCTGGGAAGACCTCGAAATGGGGTTGAGTGACCTTAACGGGGCTTAACGATTTCGGAGAATCCTCAAGAAGCAAGAGATAACCTAGCCAGGGGCGAGGCGATGGCGCGAATGCACCCTCCCGATAGGCCGCCCACATATCTGTTGCACTTCCGATGGCTTCTTCCGTACGGTTATTGAAATTGTTGCCAAATGAGGGTCCCACTTGAGACTTCAATTCTATTCCTGCTGCGAGCTTCCCCTCCGCGACTACAAGTAGGTCCCATTTTTTCTCGGCTCTGTACCAGCCAGGTAACTCCATTTTCGTCTTGTGGAAAATCTGTTCCTCGCCAACCCCGGCGCTTAGCAATGCCGTCTTGACGAGCTCAGCGAACCCATCCATTTGCGCACCACCGGTGACGGCTGCGCGGGCGCCAGTGTCTCTAATACCTGCAGCGGAACCTTGAGAACGAGCTTGCTTCGTGCGTATAGTCCAAAAGGTCTTGACGGCTCTGCGGGTTGCTAAATCTATGTCTTCGAGAGAGTGACTCATATCGTGTTAGCACACCGTCCGGCATGAATTGTTACACCTCCGAATGGAGGAAGCGTCGCTTTAGTAAGCCGTTTTCGCGCGTATTCATGAAAGTCTTTATCAATTTCGAAGCCGATACTGTTTCTACCCCAATTTGCAGCGGCTACAGATGTTGTACCTGTGCCCAGAAACGGATCTAAGACGATGTCACCTACAAAACTGAACATCCGAATCAACCTCTCCGCAAGCTCCAGAGGATAAGGAGCAGGATGATCTCGTGTTGAAGCCCCTGTCAATCCCGTCCAAATCTGCTGAAACCACTTAGCGTGGTTGTCGGACGATATCACACTGAGTACACGGGCTGCAACACTTGGAGAACGGTAACCTCCAGGTTTGCGTTCCATCAGTATGAACTCAATGTCGTTCTTTATTACTGCATTTGGCTCGTAAGGTTTGCCAAGGAATCCGGATCCATTTTCCACTTCATAAGACGCATTCGCGATCTTATGCCATATGATCGGAGCTAAATTGTCGAATCCAATTGTCCGGCAGCGTTCTTGAATGGCGGCATGGAGAGGCACTACGGTGTGTCGTCCTCGGTTCTGACGTCGGGATAAACAGACATCCCCTACGATACAGATGAGACGCCCACCAGGAACCAAGACGCGAAAACACTCACGCCACACATGATCTAATTCATTCAAAAACATTTCATACTGGGACATATTCCCGAGTTGACCCGCAACCTCGGGATATTCCTTGAGATTCCAGTACGGCGGTGAAGTCACTATCAAGTGGATACTATTGTCCATTACAGACGTTACGCGTCGTGCATCGCCTAGCAACAGCATGTGACTAGTTGGGATACTTTGAACAGACTTCTCTATAGCGCGCGTAAGCTGTGTATCCTTTGCGACACGTGGAATATCGGTCTGAGGATTTTCGAGCCGCCGTACCGCAAATGGCAAATACGATTCCAAATCTACCTCGGGATAGTTGTTCATCGCAAAATTGACAGGCGGAGAATTCATGTGAATGACCATTTTCACACAATATTACCACATTTGCCCGTCCAATAGATTTCCTCAGTACATCTGTAGAAAGTACTCTACGTCATTTGAACAGCAAATTCACCACACCCATCGCGCCCAGCATTCGCGCCGTCTCCCGCTCAACCAGACCCGCGTCATCCGTCCAATCTCGCAGCGAGCCGTCCGCTTCAATCGCCGCCACTTGGCTGAATCCCATCTCCAGCGCCTCGCGCAGCGCCGCCGTCGGCTCGTGCCCAAAGGCCGCCAGCGCGCTCGGATTATATTCCATCACCAGCTGCAGTCCCGCAGATGCCTCGATCGTCCGCCGCATCCCGCGTAGGGCCGCCAGCTCGGCGCCTTCAATATCCATCTTGACAAGATCAACCCGCTCGACGCCCAATTGACCCAGACAGTCATCAATGGCCACCGTGCGCACCTGGTATCGCTGCGGCTCGAAATCGGCCCCTCCCCGCGGCGCCACATCCCCCGCGCTCATCTGCGCCCGCTGCAGATCCGCCAGCGAGGCGTCATAATGCAGCGAGCCGCTGGCCGACATCATCAAATAGTCATGAAGCTCGCCGCTGCCCTCGCGCTCGGCCACCGCCAGCTGCAGCGCGGTCACGTTGCGGAACTCGCGCAGGTTCTGCAGCAGCGCCTGGTGCGTGCGCGGATGCGGCTCGAAGGCGATCACCCGTCCGCCCGCGCCGGTCAAGCGCGAAAGCAGCCGACTGTAATAGCCGATATGCGCGCCGACATCCAGCGCGATCATGCCCGGTCTCACCAGCTGCCGCAGCTGACGCGCCGTTTCCATTTCGTGGCGGCCGGTCAAAAGCTCCAGCCGAAACCAGAAGGGATCTTCGGCGATGGTTTGAAAATTATGGCGGCGTTCCAGCCAGGGAATCAGCGCGCGATCCATCAGCCGGTGCATGGCAACATGCGCTGGCCGTATCCGCTTCAACGTCTTGCGATAGAGCCACAGGCTGGAATCGAGAAAGCGCATTTTCATCGGAGCGTCGGGTGGAGTGCCATCAGCCTAGCCCAGCCCCGACGCCAGGTCAATCCTGAAAGGATACCGTGGCCGCCGCCGATTCGATGCAGGCGGGATCACTCAAAATCGCATCCAGACCCTGCTGGATATTGTCTATTGTCGCCTCATATCCGCTGCCCGCAGTCGCAATCGCCATCGATTCCTGCAGCAGCGCCCATCCGCTGGCGCAATCGCCCGTGTAATAGTGAGACAACCCCAGGCGAAAACGGCAGGAGAGATCAAATCTGCCCTCGTCATTTTCCAGACAGCGTTGGAACAGGTCCAGCGATTCGGCGAAGCGGCTCTCGCTGTAATAGAGCAAGGCGAGATGAAACAGCGATTCGGCATCCTCGGGCGCGTTGGTCACGGCATCCTCACAGAAACCCAGCGCGCGCTCGGCTTGCCCCACCTGCAGATACGCCAGGCACTGCCGTAGCATAGCGCGGGCGTTGCGCGTATCCAGCGACAGAATGCGATCGTATAAGTCAATCGCGCGTTGAGCGTTATCGCGCGCCAGATACAGCGCAGCCAGCTCAAATTGTGGTGGCAAATGCCCCGGCCGCAGTCCAATGGCGCGCTCCAGGTGCGCCGCCGCCTCGTCATAGGCGCCCACCGATTGCAGCGCATAGGCGTAAGCGCGTACCAGTTCGGCATTGTCGCCGTCCAGCGACATGCCCCGCTCGGCGATATCCAGCCCCTCTCCCCAGCGCTGTTCATCGATGTATGCGCGGCTGAGCGTCGCGTAAAGCGATATGAAACTCGGATCCAACTCCAGCGCCGACAGACCAACGGGGATGGCCTCCTTGGCATTGCCCTGCCAGGTGAGGGCAGCAGCCCGCAGCGCGAATCCGCGCGCATCATTCGCATCCCGATCGGTGATCGCCTCGGCGTTCATCAACGCGCCTTGATAATCGCCCAGCTCGATCTGCACTTTTCCCAGCTCATAGAGATAGGCGCTGTTGTCCGGACGCTCCTCGACGGCCGCGGCCAGCAGCAGCTCCGCCGCTTCGAAATCGCCATTGTGCGCCAGCGCCGCGCCGCGCCTCGCCAGGGCGCTGGGCTGCGGCGTCGGCGTCATCGGAACCCCGCTCAAGTTTCCCAACACCTGCTCGACCTCGGTCCATCGCGACACCACTGCCAGCCCCAACAGCAATCCCAGCAGCGCAGCTATCAGCGAGTTGCGCAGGCGATGTCGCTTGGGTTCGCGAAAGAAGGGATGCGAATAATCGCGCTTGATTTGCATCCCCTAGATGCCTCCGATGGGCGTCGGCGGGATAGGCGTCGGAGGTATGGCCGTGGGCAAGGTGACGTTTTCAAATCCCGGGCAATTGATGCGTACATTGGACAATCCGATATTGATGCTGTCTACGATTTCGTCCGCCGCCGTGTAATTGAGCGCTTCCTGCAAGACATCCCAGGCTTGGTCGCAGTTGCCCAGAATGTAATATGCCCAGCCGCGGATGTAGTAGCACTCGACCTCGACCGAGCCAAACCTCACGCAGTTCTCGAAGGAATCAATCGCGCTCTCATAATTGCGCCGCGAATATTGAAGCTGACCCAGCATGCGCCAGGCCGATGCGTATTGCGGATTGATCTCCAGCGCTTGTTCGCAGAAGGGCGTGCCTGCCTGAAATTGGCCCACTTGCGCATAGGTTTCGCAAATGCGCAGATAAGCCTTGGCGTTATTCGGCTCCAGCTCCAGCACCCGCCGATATATCCCGACTGCCATCTCCTGAAAGTCGATCTTGCGATATTGGGCGGCCAGCTCGAAGTACGGTCCCGTCAAATTTGGATTGATCGCCACCGCCTGTTCCAAAGCCTCAATCGCCTGCGAATAGCGCCCGGTGAAGATCAGCGGGATGGAATAGGCGCGATGCGCGAAAGAATCCAGCGGATCCAGCTCGATGGCGCGGCTGCCGCGTTGCAGCGCTTCAGCAAATCGACCGCTGTTCGTATATGCGATCGCGAGCGCGGCGTGCAAGGGCGCGAAATCCGAATCGATATCCAGACCGGAAACGGCCACCGGGATGGCGCTGCCTGGGTCGCTCCACATCAATGCGCGCGCCTTCAAGGCATAACCGCGCGCATCGCCAGGCGCCAGCGCGATCATGCGATCGCCGATGGGCGCGGCCCCGTCGTATTGATCAAGCTCGATCAAAATCCGACCGTATTCGTAGAGATAAGCGATATTATCGGGCTGCGGGGTGAGCGCCATGCCAAAGGCATCCAACGCCGCGCTGGCTTTGCCCTCGCCGTACAAAGCGATTCCGCGCTGGGCATGCTCAACCGCGCGCGGCGTATACGTGGGCGCAATACCCAAAGCATCCTCCGCCATATAGCGCAGCTCGTCGTAGCGGGTAGCCGTCACCAGGACCAAGAGCAGGCTGGTTCCCAGCGTCATGATCACGAAGAAAAACAGCGGCAGCCCGCTTAAGCCGCGGCGTTTATTGCTGAAGAAAGGCTTTTGATGATCGCGTACGATTCGCCGATTGGGTCTCATTAGGCTTCCGCAAGCTCGCCAACGGAGTAACCCCCATCTTGCCATTATATCCGAGCCGAGCGCGATTTGCTCATGGCGCGCCTCCAGCGTGTATAATGACGCGGACGCGATCGACAGCGAAGGAGCGGCATGAACAAACAAGTGGAATGGGCGAAGCAAATTGCCGCCATCGCCAATACCGGCTTGTATTACGCTGAGGATCCCTTTGATGCGGACAGGTATCAGAGGCTAGTGGATATCTCCGCGGAGATGCTGGCGCATGTCAGTGGCGGAGACGCGACGGATTTCAAATGCGCCTTGTCGCGCGATGACGGCTATATCACACCCAAGGTCGATGTGCGCGGCGCCCTCTTCCGCGACGGGCAGGTGTTGCTGGTGCGAGAAGCGGCCGACGGACTCTGGTCTTTGCCCGGCGGCTGGGCTGATGTTGGCGATTCTCCCTCGCAGGCCGTCGAGCGCGAAATCCGCGAAGAAAGCGGCTACGAAGCGAAAGCGACCAAGCTCATGGCCGTGATGGATCGCAAACTGCGCCATCCGCCGTCACCCTTCGATGTATACAAGCTCTTCTTCCACTGCGAGTTGATTGGCGGCGTCGCCAAGACCAGCAACGAAAGTCTGGACGTGGGCTGGTTCGCGCCCGACGACCTGCCGCCGCTCTCCATTGGCCGCGTGACCGCGGAGCAGATACACCGTTGGTTTGAGCATTGGCGGCATCCCGAATTGCCAACCGAATTCGACTAGCCCGACTCAATCGCTTGCGCGCAAATGAAGCATGATTCTTGACTTCATCCCCCCGGCCGTCAGCTTTGGCCTGAGCGCGGCGGTGATTCCGGGTCCGCTTATCGCCTACGTCGTCAATACAACCCTGACCCAAAGTTGGCGCAAGGGCCTCCTGGTCGTCCTGGCGCCGCTAATCTCGGATTTGCCGATAATCATCCTCATGACCTTTTTGCTGGGTCAACTGCCGGGCGAGGCTCAGAAACTCTTGCAGCTGGGCGGCGGGGCGTTGCTGCTCAGCATTGCCTGGGGCGCACGCTCAATATCGATCGACGCCGGACTTGCGCGGCAGCGCGGCGTCGCCAAACGCGCCGAGCCAGAGCGATCGACGCGTGCTCTTGACCGGCGTCACAATGAATTTCCTCAGCCCGGGACCGTACCTGTTCTGGGCGGGGGTGACCGGACCGCTGCTGCTGTCGGCTCTGGACGTATCGTTAGCCCACGGGCTCGCCTTAGTCGCCGCCTTCTACGGCGTCTTCCTGACCGGCTTGTGCGGCTGGGTACTGCTTTTTCATCACGCGCGGCGGGTCAACGACGCGCTGCTGCGATGCATCGTCCTGGCGACGGTGCTGCTGCTGCTTTGGTTTGGCATCGACTTCATCACCGCCGCCTTGGGACTGTCCCAACTTCATCCGCTGCTTGTCGCGCTGATCATCGGCGCAGCGTTGACTATTAGCGCTTTTGACCGGCGTCGACGCTAGGTTACATGCCGGTGAGCGCTTGAATGCGCGCGGGCCCGCCCGATCCCTCTTCGTACTTGGGAATGCCGCACACGATCGTCGCCTGGGTATCCTTGATTGAACCCAGATTGGCCACGCCTTCAATGCCGAGTAGGCCGGCGCCGAGAATTGTGTAATGCGTGTCGAAGGTGGACGAGATGCCATGGTCAATGCTGATGGTGTCGACGCCGACGCCGTGAATGGAACGCTCGTTAACCAACCACTCCGATGCTTCGCCGCTGAATCCCGGGAAGTGCAAGCCGCTGTCGTCACCGAGGAAAGCGGGCGTGCCCAATAGCTCATCCCAACCGGCGTACATCATCACGAATGCGCCTTCGGGAATCTCTCCGTTTTCCATTTCCCATGCCTGCAAGTCATCTACCATGACCATGGCATCCGGATCCTCTTCGGCTCGCGCGGCGATATCGATCACGACTGCCGGTCCGACCAAGGCGCCGGCCGGGATGGCGTCGACGCGCAAACCATCCGCGATGAAGTGCGCGGGAAAGTCCATGTGCGTACCTTGATGTTCATCAAATGACCAGCGCTGCATATAGAATCCATTTTCCTCGACCGTGACTACGGTGCTGCGTTCGCCAGGCGTGACGACGCCAGGGAAAGCTGGAAAACTTGGCGAGAGCGTGTGGCTGAGATCTACGACGCCACCCGAGTGCATGTCGGCGCGCGCGACCTGCGGCGCCAGCGCGGCGCCCGCGGCCAGTACGCCCCCCATCTTGAGAAAACTGCGGCGGCTCACATCCGGCAGCCCCTCATGATTGACGCGATCTCGTACCGTTTGCATGACATGTTGATTGCACATAGTCTTCCTCCTGTAATGCTAAGAATCTCAGTACAATGGCGTGTACTAACATTAGTGTAATCGGAAAAGTGTGATTGGCAACAAACTGAGTGTGATAGAATTGTAAGTGATGCGTTAATGATACGAAGTCTCATTTGGGCGGGTGTTTGGTGAGTCATTGGTCATACTAGATTGGCGCTGTGGATTGTCCGGGCTGTGCTCGTGAGCTAGAGGCCGGCGTCAACCGGCGACCGGCGGCGCATTAGCTGTCTTAGACTTTGCTAACAGTATGATGCGCATAGCAGGCGACGTTCCCTATGAAGACTTGAGAGGGCGCGTCAAGTCGCTCGGCAAGACAATCTCCCCGCCCGATGCGCTGCGCAAGTTTGCAATTGGCAACATGGCTTGTGCCGGCCGCGCCCGCGACATCGAGACTGCCGGGCTGCGGCTCGATGATGTGAGCGTTGTCGAGATCGATGATCTGATTGAGACCGTGCTAGCTGCCGTCTTCGCCGATATGGGCATGGCCCTCGCGGTGACGCTCAACGGCATGCGCGCCCTGCGGGAGTAGCTAGCTGCCGAAGTCGCGTTGTGCTGCTTGTTGAAAGAATTTCGTGGCGATTGACTCAACTTTTCCTTCTTCAACACCCCCGACGGTCAACGCGACGAATTCTTCCTCTTTCATATCGTAACCAACTTGATACATGTCTGGAATGTTGGATTGAGTGATTTCTTCTAATGGTATGTACTCCCAATCGAAATTGATACCTTTCGCGAGAATAAGCGCTACAGGTGTACGAGGTCGCAATCGGTGATTTGGATAACCAAAGAAGAAAAGATATCTAATACTCTTATCTCCCCTTACGAAAATAATTCGGAAGAACCAGGTTCGTTTGGCTGGCACTTCATTTCGCAGACTTCGATACTTGTCAAAGTCTAGCGTGTCATATTCCTTGAAATGGACTTTTACGCTACCTAATGTTATCTGTTCATTCAAGTCATCTACGATCTGTTTGAAGTAATTCTTAAATAGCTCCATGCTACTGACCCACACCGTGTATTCGTTTGTAACGCGGTTAAGCTCAGGACCCTCTAAACTGTAGCTGACCGACTGAATCAACTGCTGCCTCATTCGTTCCGCTTCGGCGGCCTTCTCCCACTCCTTTAAGCTTTCTTCGACATTTTCATACATCAATAGGATGAGCGGAGTCAGATCACCTGCTTGCGATTCTTCTAGTGAGTCATAATAGCGCAGCCTGTCTTCACGAGTGATGATACAAATTGTGTAGCGCAAGCGCATCAAAATCAAGTTCATCAAAAGGCGGGCAGTTCGACCGTTGCCATCCACAAAAGGATGGATTTGCGCCAGCCAAGCATGAGCCCCGGCAGCACAAACAATCGGATAATTCTGGTTTTGAGCTTCAGGCTCCGTGACGTTTACAATATACTTGCCCAAATCGTCCATTTGCTGTGGGACTAAGTATGATGCCGGAGGTTCAAAATCAGAGCCGGATATTTGCACTTTCCGTTCGCGATACCTGCCAGCATGCGCCTCATCAATATCAGCTAGAATAAGTTTGTGAATTTGTTTGATGTCGCTAATCGTGATCGGTCGATCCCGATTCACAGCTATATCCTTCATAAAATCGAGCGCTTGGGACAAGTTCTTCGCCTCTGCCTGATCACGCAGTGTTTTGCCAGTGATTGTCATTCCCATCTCGACAACCAAATGCGTTTCTCCAATGGTGAGCGCATTTCCCTCTATCGCATTCGAGTGGTAAATCCCTTTTGTTTTGAAAAAATTATGGATGTGTTCCAGTGTACGATTACTAAGACCACCGACCTTTCGCATCTCCAACACGCGGTTGTGTAAATTCGACAAATGCACTTCTATACTTTCATAGTATTCAAACGGAGTGCCTACTACGCTCTTTAATCTATCCATGCTTTGCCTCAAGCCTATTCCTTCAGTACATTACTTCATCTAGGAAGCTGCCTCAAGGAAACACATTCAAAATGAGATTTTTTGCCTCACCCCCGCGGACGCTTCACGCCGCTGAAGTCATCGCGGAAAGGGATCCGCACGCGCAATTCGCCATACAGCCGATCCAATTGCCAGCGTGATTGCTTGTCAAGCCGCGCGCGCATATCGTAGGCATCCTCATTGTCCGCGCGATAATAATTGCGCTTGCGACCATAACGACTGAAGCCGTATTTCGCATAGAGGTTCTGAGCCACGGCGTTGCTGACGCGCACTTCCAGCACGAGATAATCCGCACGCAGGCGCAGCGCCTTGCGAAACATGCCCGCCAGCAGCAGCTCGCCGTAACCGTAACCGCGATGAGCGGGATGAGTGGCGATGGTGCTGATATGAGCTTCGCCATCGATCTTCCACAGCCCGCCATAACCGACGACCGTGCCGGCGGTGGCGAGGGCGACCGGGGCTTCCTGGCGCAGCCAACCGCTCACGCGCTGCAGCCATCCGTCCTCGTACGCCTCCAACGCTGGCGCCGCCTCATGCCGCGATTCGAGCACAACCATGTGGCTGATTCGCGATTCGTTGATTTCGAAAGCGTATGAATCTTTGGACCAGGGCGGCCTAAAGCAAAGCTCATCAATGGCGCACACGGGGCGTATATCATCCAGCCGCATGTATCGCAGGATCAGGCTCATCGCGTTAGATTCCGCAACAGTGACATAAGCGCACAGTTTAACGATGAAACGCAAGCGTCACAAGGTTTCAGTCTGCCTACCAATTGTAGTTGCGGTTCGTCAGTTGGCTGGATTTTTGCTTGCTGATCGCCTGCGGATGTGGAGACCGAAAACGGAGAGACTGTCGATCACGGGGCGCCCAGTGGACCGACAGCCTGCCTGCGGAGAGAACTAACCCATCTCGAATAGTTCAACTACATCGATAGCGGTATGGGCAAATTCGACATAAGGGCTGGTTTTGGCCATCTCAACTGCCGCGTCCATGCTGTCGGCCTCGACAATGGTCATGCCGGTCAAACGACCTTCAGTTGGCGCGGGAGCGACGCCCTCAATCGAGACTCGTGTTGCTGGACTCATTGGCATGCCCGGCGTCACCACCGCTTCTCCCAGTCCGCTTATCCATTCGAACCACCGTTGCTGTCCCGCCTGCGCCGCCTCCGGATCGTCACCGACCGGCGGCTCTCCCACATACAAAAGACCGTAACGCGCCACGATATTCACTCCTCAGATTTCGCTATCAAACTCGGACATCAGCGCTGGCGCCGATGCGCATGAAAGAACTCACGACACTATAACAGCGCGCAAACCATTAACAATACCGAATTGAAATGGCGGTCGCCGCCAGACATGCTTCAGGGTCGCGCATGAACAATGGGACTTGCCGCGCGCCGCACAGCCGTCTCCGCTCGCCCCTAGAACAAGGGCAGGCCGGGAATCTCCCCGCGCACGCGATACAATGTGGTGGCGCCGGTCAAATACAGGCTGCGCAAATCGTCATCGCCGAAGGCGCAATTGGTGACCTGCATCGGCGTGCGCAAGCGACCGAGGAAGCTGCCATCGGGTTTGAAAACATGTACGCCGCCTTGCGCGCAGCAATAGAGATTGCCCGCGCTATCGATTCGCATGCCATCGGGCACGCCGGGTCCATCGCCGCGCGTTTCGGCGAACAATCGACCGCCCGAAATTGCGCCATCCGCCTCCACATCGAAAACGAAGATCTTGTATTCTGGACTGTCGTCGATGTACAGCAGCGATTCGTCGAGCGAGAAGCACAAACCGTTGGGTCGGTTGAGCGCCGCCGTCAGCAAGGTCAGCGATCCGTCGGCGGGCACATAGCGATACACGCCATTGAAATCAAGCTGCAGCGGACGCGGAATGCCATGGGTATCGTTGCGTCCAAACGGCGGATCAGTGAAATAGATGCTGCCATCGCTTTTGACAACGATGTCGTTGGGACTGTTCAGTTCTTTCCCCTGATAGTGCGAGGCGATCACCGTCATGGTCTCGTCATCCTCCATGCGCGTGACGCGGCTGCCGCCATGATGGCAGCTCAGCAGACGCCCCTGATGATCGTAGGTATTGCCATTCGCCAGATGGCTGTTCGCGCGGTAAACGCTTAGACCGGCCTGCTCGGACCATTGCAGGGTCGCATTGCCCATGATATCGCTGAAACGCAAGTGCTTTTCCACGGGGTGCCAAGCCGGTCCTTCCAGGAACCGGAATCCGGCCGCGATCGTTTCCAGCTCGGCATCGGCCGCGAAAATCTCGTTCAAGCCGTCGTTTTGCGCATCAAGCTCGATTGTTGGCATTTGTTATGTCCTCATTCCAGGAGAGTAGATTTACATGTTGAGGCGACGGCATCCAGTTACTTTTTTCTTTTGGTCGGCTTGGCTTTCAGCGTCTGCGCGTAGGCGTAGCTCTGCTCGAGATAAGGCAGCAAGGCTTCGGTGTTCGCCAGCAGTTGATCCGGAACCGCTACATATTCTTTCATGATGGTGCCATACGTGACCAGCAAGTCGCTGTCGTATTCCGCGATGAAGGCATCACGCTCGGCTTTTCCCATGCGCAGCCCGACCGTACCGGCTTTGGTCAACTGGCTGAACATATTGCCTTGGAAAGAGGTGTATGGCAGCTTTAGCCCGCCTTTCAACTCTATCTCCGGATGAGCATCTATAAGGTCTTTGTAGAGCGCCAACTTGTCCGCCGGTACTTGATCGTTCTGTTTGCTCATGATCAACCTCGCGAGACCCTGCATGGGCCGACATGATCGTGCCTTGAATATGATATTTTAACAATGGTCTGCACAGGCCGGTAATCGCATTCGATTCAACCAGGTCCAGCAAGTCCACCACTCAATTGAATGCCGCTCGTATGAAGCGATTCAACCGAATTGACTCTCGCCCGCATTTTCTTGATGCTTCAGAAATCGGCATCTGATATTGAGGACGCGTGGTCGCCTAGGCAACTGTGACTTTGAGATCCACAGATCCCTTGAGCGTGTTGGCGACGATGCAGGCGCGCTCCGACATCACAACCAATTTCTCCAGCGCGGCGCGATCGGCATATCCTGACCGAACCACCATATGGATTGCAGAAAAGCGCGCGGGCGCCTCCGCCAATTCGCCGCTCACCTCGATAGCAATGTCTTCAATATCTAGTTCGCGGGCGCGGATGGCCGCCAGCAGATTGCTATTGAAGCAGCCGCCCAGCGACGCCAGCAGCAGCTCGCCGCCCATGGCGCCTTTGTCGTGCCCGCCCTTGGCTGCGGGTCGGTCGATATCAACAGCGTGCTGTCGAATCCGCGCGGCTGTGGTGGCATCGTCAACTTGTTTGAGATTCACGGTTACAGTTGGCATGGGAAACCTTTCTCAGCGGGCGACTCAGCCAGTCGGCACTGCATCATCCCTTGGGCGAATCAACCCTTGACCGCGCCCATGGTGAAGCCTTGCACCAGGCTGTCCAGGAAGAGGTTGTAGGCGAGACCGACCGGGATGGCGATGATCAAGGCGGCGGCCAGCAGCGGCTGCCAAAAGTACACGTCGCCCAGGATGAGCTCCGTGGGTACGCCGACGCTCAGCGTCCGCTGTCGCGTATCGGCGATGAATACCAGCGCATAGATGAATTCGTGCAGCGTCAAGGTGAAGGTGAAAACGATGGTGGAGACAATGCCCGGCAGCGACAAGGGCAGCACCACGCGCAAGAAGGCTTCGACGCGATTGTAGCCATCGACCAGCGCGGCCTCCTCCAATTCCGGTGGCACCGCCTTGAAGAATCCCTGCAGCAGCCACATGCTGAAAGGCACGGTGAATGACGGATAAACCACGATCAGCGCCCAGGGCGAATCCTTGAGACCCAGCATGACGACTATGCGAAACATCGGGATGAAGAGCAGCGTAGGCGGCACCAGATATACGAGAAACATCAAGATGCCCGCGCGTTCTCCCCAACGTCCAGTCAGCCGCGCCAAAGCGTAGGCCGCGGGCAGCGACAAGATCAGCGTGATGATGACCACAGCCACGCCGACCACGACCGAATTGCGAATGAAATCAAGATAAGCCGTGTTGTTGAACAAGGCCTCGATATGATCCAGCGTGGGCTCCTGACGGTAAACAAAGGGCTGCGGACGCCGATACAGATCGCCGTCAGTTTTGAAACTGTGCATGAACATGATCAAAAACGGCGCGGCCGCAAACAAGCAGAATACCAACACCACCAAATAGAAAGGCGAACGCCGTATGACGTAGGACAGCTCGGCTCGAGTGGCGCCGTATTTGCGAAAGCGCCAGGCGATGCGCAGCGCGACCAAAGCCACAAAGCCGACGACGAGCAGCGTCCAGAAATGCTGCAATATCCACACCAAAATGCCCATCAGCGCACCTCGGCCCGGCTGGCCACCCGCAGCATGACGATTGCCAGCGCCAGCAGCAGCGGAAATGCGAACAAGGCCATCGCCGCGCCCTGCGCCAGGTTGCCGCCTTCAATGCCGATCTGAAATGAATACAAACCGAGAATGCGCGTGTAATCGATCGGGCCGCCGCGCGTCAATAGGTAGACCACGGTCATATCGCCGAACATCGTGATCATGCTGAAGAGCAGGGCGATGACCATGATCGGCAGAATTAGCGGCAGCTTGATTTGCAGCAAGGTGCGCATGAAACGCGAACCATCGACCTCGGCTTGATCGAGAATATCGGTCGGGATAGACGACAAGCCCGCCATCAGGATCACGGTTGCCAGCGGGGTCATGCGCCAAACTTGCACGAAAATGACACTGACTTGCGACAATGCCGGACGCGCCAACCACAGCAGATTGCGCCCGGGACCCCAGACGCCGTCTGGGCCCAGGAAACCCGTCTGCAGCAGCAGATAGTCAACCGGACTGAGTTTGGTATCGAACATATAAAGCCAGCCGATGGCCGCCAGCGAAACCGGCGTCGCCCAAGGCAAGATGAAGATGAAGCGCGCGAACCATTTGCCGGTGAATTCCTGCGTGAAAATGATCGCCAGGATGTTGGCGAAGATCAAAATGAAGAACTGTGATACCAGCGTGAACATCACGGTGTTGCCAAAGACCTGGCGGAAGATGTTGTTTTCCCAAACCGCTTCGTAGTTGCGGAAACCGACAAAGCTCAGATCAGTATTGCCTACCGTCACATCGGAGAAGCCGAACGCGATCGCCAGCAAGAAGGGGAAGCCCACCAGCAGCAAGATATACACCAGCGCCGGCAGCAGAAACATGATGCCGACAAACCGGCGGTTATCCAGCAAATACGCGCGGGGATTGCTCAGCCCCGTGACGCTTGCCATCAGACCACTCCGCCCAGATCTTGGTGTTCAATGCGCTGGCCGGAAACTCTGTCGAAGAACTTGATATCGCTGTTGTGCACGGCGAATTCATAATCGCTGTCCACATCAAGCGAGACGCGCACATTCGACGGCACTTTGGCCAGCGTCAACTCGCTGTCACGGCCGCGGATGTATCCATAAACCAGCCGATCCGAACCCAGGTACTCCACCCGCTTGACATAGTAGTCGAATATGCGCGAATTCTCAGGATTGTCGGCCAGCGTCTTGGGCAAGAAGTTCTCCGGTCGAAAGCCAAACGACCAGGCGTCCGCGCGCAGGATGTTCATGCTGGGAGAGCCTAAAAACGTCGCGACGAATTCGTTGGCCGGATCATCATAAATCAGTTGCGGCGTGCCCACCTGCTGTATCTTGCCATCGGACATGACCACGATGCGGTCGCCCAAGCCCATCGCTTCGATCTGGTCGTGCGTGACGAAGACCGCGGTGATATTCGACGATCGCTGGAATTCCTTTAGCTCGTCACGGGCGTTGGCGCGCAGCTTGGCATCGAGATTGGAAAGCGGTTCATCCAGCAAGATTACCGCCGGCTGCGTGACCATGGCGCGGGCGATCGCCACGCGCTGCCGCTGCCCGCCGGATAACTGCCGCGGTCGCCGATCGAGCAGCATATCGATTTCCAACAGGCGCGCTGTATCCACCACCTTGCCGCGGATGGCGCGTCTATCAAACTTTTTCTCGCGGCGCTGCGCTTTCAGCGGAAACGCGATGTTGTTGAAGACGTTCATGTGCGGGTAGAGCGCGTAGCTCTGGAAGACCATGGAAACGCCCCGTTTGCGCGGCGGCAGCGCCGTCACATCCGCGCCGCCGATGAAAACCTGACCGGCAGTCGGATTTTCCAGGCCGGCGATCATGCGCATCAAGGTCGTCTTGCCACAGCCGGAGGGCCCCAGAATGACCAGGAACTCGCCCTCATCAATCTCCAGATCGACGCCGTCGACTGCGCGGACCTTGTCAAAATACTTCTTGATGCCGCGCAACTCCACCAGGCTCATGAATATTGCCCCCATCCCCTAACCCCTTCCCCCACAGGGAGGGAAGGGGAATGAGTATCCGGCATTTGTGACATTTTCCTCCCCTCCCTCTTTATGGGGGAGGGGCAGGGGGTGGGGGTGGCCTACATATCGCCGCCGCCGACCAGACCCTTGGCGCGCCATTCGTTGAAGATCTCTTCCACGCGTTCGTGCGCTTCCGCGACTGCGTCTTCGGCGGATTGCTCACCAAGCGCGACTTTCGCCACCATGTTGGGAATGATGCTCTCGGCGAAGACCTGGCTGACGGCCGGATTAGTGACACCCGGGAAGCCAAGATGCACAGACCAGTCGTTGACCGTCTTCAGGACTTCAAACTTGTTGGGCGGCTGCGAACCCCAGGGATCTTCTTCCAGCCAGCCATCGAGCTCGGCCACCGTGCTCGGGTGGCAGGGGAAGTTGTAAAGCTCGCTGTAATAGGTGGCTTCGCTGTAATTCTCGGTGTGATCGAGAATGAACTGCTTGGCGGCTGCCAGCTCATCGCCATCGACATAATTGGGAATCACATAGATCTGCCAAACATGCGATGACGCGTAAGCGCCTGCAGGACCGGCCAGCGCCGGTGTGAAGCCGATATTGGCGGCTGCCGCCTCGTCAATCTTCTGCAAACTGCGATAAGCCGAGTTGGAGTTCAGGATGTAGCTGACCTCGCCCGCGATCAGCGCCTGGTTGTTGCTGGCCGCCGTCCAACCGAAGACTTCGTCGGTCATGGCTTCGTTTTGCAGCTGCGCCAGATACTTGACCGCGGCGATGGTCTCCGCGCTGTTGAGCACGACATTTTCGTCCTCATCCTGGACGCTGCCGCCATAGCTCCAGATCGCGGCTCGGTTGGCCATGCGGCTGTCCAATTCGGGACTCATGCCGATGCCTACCGGGATGCCGGTCGCCTCGAAAATGGCGCGGCCGCCTGCCAGCAAGTCGTCGTAGGTTGCCGGACCATTGGGATAGCCGGCGTCCGTCCACAGCTGAATATCATAATCGCCCGGATCGGGCACATAACCATGCGCGTAGGCATAGTAGGTATCCGAGACCGGCAGATACGAGGCCGCTTGACAGGTGGCGGCCCGTTCGCCATGCGCGGCCGCCGCGGCTTCGTTGATGTCGCGCAGGTCGTGCAGGCCCTCGATGAAGGAAGCGGGGGAGAACAAGACCTCGACGATGGTATGCCCTTCGCCGGCGTCTATCTCCGCAGCCAACGTGGAAAACAGCTCCGTGAAGTTGACGTGGTCCACCGTGACGCCGACGCCGTTGGCTTCACCCCAATCCGCCGCGTAAGCATCGAACCACTCGTCGTAGCGCGGCACAAAATGGCTCCACTGCAGCAGGCTGATTTCGGTGCCTTCGGCGTAGGAATCTTGCCCCGCTGCGCCCATGACAAGCGCCAAGAGAACACTTAGTACAAGTAGGAATCTTATTGCGCGTTTCATGAAATCTGCTCCTTAAAAGCTAGGAATTTCCTTCATAACCTTACGGCTCCGTTGCGCGCATAATTCTAGCGATTGCGCCCAGTTTTCGCAACAATCAACGAGCGCCAGCGACAAGGCCGCGCGCGCGCCATTCGGCGAATATGGCTTCAATCTGTTCATGAGTTCGCAACACGGACTCTTCCGCGCTGAGTTCGCCCAGGGCGACTTTGGCGACCATCTTCGGCAGAATGTTTTCGGCATAAACCTGACTGATGGCCGGATTGGCGGCAGCGGGATATCCAAGCTGCGCCGACCATTCGCTCACCGTTTCCAAGAAGCGGAATTTGTCCGCCGGCTGCGAACCAAAGGGGTCGTTCGCCAGCCAGGTATCAAGCTCTGTAACACTGCCCGGATAGCAAGGCAGATTATAGAGTTCACTTTGCCAGACAATTTCGTCGAAGTTGGCGAGATAATCAAGCAAGAATTGCTGAGCCGCTTCCCATTCCGCGCCATCGACATATGCGGGGATGACGTGGGTCAAGACATTGGCGCCGACGAATGCCCCGGCTGGTCCGGCCAACGCCCCGCTTAGACCGATGCCGGCGGCCGCCGCTTGATCGACATTTTGTAGGCTCCGGTAGGCTGAGCTGGGATTTAAGATGAAGCTGGCTTCACCGGCGATTAGCGCCTGATTGTTGCTAGGAGGTCCCCAACCGAAGACCTCGTCCGTCATCGCGCGCTGATGCAACTCCGCCAGGTATTCCACTGCGGCGATTGTCGCCTCGCTATTAAGTACGACGTTTTCGTCGTCGTCTTGCACGCTCCCGCCGAAACTCCAGATCACCGAGCGTACCGCCATCTCGCTGTCAGGTTCCGGGCTTAAGCCGATGCCGACGGGAATACCCGTATTCTGATAAATGAGGGCGCCCGTTTCCAGCAGGTCGTTCCAGCTCTGCGGTCCGTCGGTGAAACCGGCTTCCGTCCATAAGTCAATATCATAGTTGCCATGATTGACCACTTGGGTAGCGACGAAGCCGTACCACTTGTCATTCGCGGGCAGATAGGCGCTCGCGCGACAGTATGGAAGCTGTACGCCGACCATCTCCCGCGCCCGCTGGTTGAGTTCACCCAAGTCACGCAGACCGTCGACAAATGCTGCGGCGGGAGTCGGCATTTCATAGATGCTGTAGCCGGCGTTAGCGCCAATGCCGGTAGCCAGCGACGACGGCATTTCGGCGAGGTTGACGTGATCGACTGTGACTGCGACATTGTTCGCTTCACCCCATGCCAGCGCCCAGTCATCGAACCATTCGTCATAGCGCGGCACAAAGTGATGCCATTGCAAGAGGCTGATGGCAGTGCCATCGGGGAAGCGCCCTTGCGCTTCTCCATTCAGAGTTGCCGGCGCCAACAGAATCAAGAAAATCAAAAGACCTGACAAGACTTTCATGGCAAACATCCTTTTTCTATGTACATTTCATGTTAGCGGAACCGGTAAGAAGTGGTCAATTCGAGCATCGCAGAATATCGATATCCAATTGAGAGACGAAGTCTTGTCAACGATTAGCGCGAATGCGACAAGCAACGGATGCAGCGATTTGACAGTTGTACCATGCCGTGGTTTGCCGCGCCGGACGGGATGCTCTGGAAACTCGTGTCTGCCGCGCAGTCTGTCCGGGATTGAGCTTTCGTTTACGGCGCTAGAAACACGGGAGCATGCAACCCGCGGATGTCAAAAAAGCTTGAGCTGTCTTGCCGGCCGCTTGCCATCAAGCAATACGTAGTTGGCGACTTTTCTTGGCGCTCGGATGCCAATCTGCTTGAGGTGGATCAGCTCGGACAGGCGACCGCGCCGCCGCGCGCGCATGATGGCGTCAGCGCCGACCGGTCCAACGCCAGGAATACGCAAGAGCTGCTCGCGCTCGGCCTGCATGATTTCGATCGGCTGATGCAGCAAGTGCTCATCGGCCCAGGCTTGCTTGGGATCGACATCTGTTCGCAGGTTGCCGCTTTGCAGAAAAGGCAGTTCTTCCACATCCCAACGATAATCGCGCAGCAAGAAGCTGGATTGATACAGCCGGAATTCGCGGATGGCTTCGGTCGGCGGCAACCCCTCGAAAGGCGTGCCCGGCGCCGGTGAAAACGCCGAATAGTAGACTCGCGCCAGCTTGGCCTGGCTGTAGAGCTTGTCGCTCATGGAAAGCAATTCCAGGTCGGTATCGCCGACCGCGCCCACGACAAACTGAGTGACGCTGCTGGCAAGTTTCTGATGCCGGTTGTCGGCGCGGATCTGCTGCGCCCATTGCAGCATCTGCACCAATTCTTCGACGAAGACTTTTTTGGGCGCCAATTTGTGCAGCCGTTCGCTGGTTGGGGCTTCCAGATTGACCGAGATGCGATCGGCCAATTGCATCGAGCGATAGAGCTGATCGTATTCGATGCCGGGCATGATCTTGAGATGGATGTAGCCACGGTAGCGCTGCTTGTTGCGGATGATATCGGCGGTATCAATGATTTTGTCTTGCGTGGTCACCGAGCCCTTGATGATGCCGGACGATAGAAACAGGCCGTCGACCTTGCCGGCGCTTTGCAAGGTGTCGAAGGCGCCCGCCATCTCGTCGGGCGAGAAGGTTACGCGCTTGGTCTTGGCGCGCCCGGCCCGGAATACGCAGTAATGGCAATTGCGCTCGCAAGCGGTGGTCATCATGGTTTTGAGTACGGGTTTGGGTCCGCGAGGGGTCTGCAAGCTGGCGATGCAATCGCTGAAGTTGAACTCCTGCTTGCGAGTGCGGCGGATGCGCTCGGCTTGCGGGCTGTCACCGGCCGGTTCATGCAGCGTGACATCGCCCATCTGCGAGAGTTTGGTCAGCGTTTCCGATACCAGTCGTCCAGCCATACGTCAATGATATAGAACATTTGTGTTAATGTCAAGCGCGGAGTCGATTAAATTCGCGGAAGTGAGCTAGTCTTGGGATTTCGCCGATGAATGGAATCCGGATTAATCGAACATTAGCGGCGGTTGAAAACGCAGCCAGTCGGGACCGTGTTCCTTGAGTATGCTCAACACCTTGTCGAAGACTTCCCGAATCGATGGATTGGCATCCACCTCGATGATCCGCTCACCCTTTGACCGCAGTAGCAGTATCCCGGCTTGATACTTCTCGGCGCGTTCCGCGATATTGCTTTCGAAGAGTTCGCGGTCGGTCGGACGATTGCGCATGCGCGCATAACAATTATAGGGGCTGACATTGAGATAGATGGTCAGGTCCGGTTGGCGCGCCCATCGATTTAAGTCGTAGATATCATCCATGCTCAAGCCATCAGCAGACTGGTACACCAGCGACGACAGCAGATAACGATCACAGATGACGATTCGCTTGCCTCCGGCATCGAGATGCGGGATGATGACGCTGTCGAGATGATCGATGCGATTATGCGCGAACGCGTAGGCGAGCGAGCGAGCGCTCACCCTCACCCTTTTTGCCAAGACGTCGCGGATATGCTGGCCCGCAGCTGAGGGATCGTGCGGTTCGTATGTCAAGGAAACGTTGCTTGAATGCGCCGGCGTTAGCGCATCGGACAAGTGGCGGGCGATGCAGGATTTGCCCGCGCCATCCAAGCCTTCTATCACCAGGAAGAAGCTGTCGCCAGCCATCGTCAATTCCGTCGTCGCTCCAAATTGGCTCAGCTAGGATAGCGGTCGTCCTCGCACATGACAAGCGTACTGCGCTCGATCACGGCCCGCGAATTTGGATTCAGACTGCAGCTTGAGGCAAGCTCGGATATACTGACGATTGCATCCAGCCGGCGACGAATAGACGAGGCGACATCGAGATATGGCGAAACCGCGGCATGTGTCCCGCCGCCGAACATCCCGTCGTCAGTTCTTGCGCGGTTCGGCGGGAATTGGCGCGGGGGTGGCGTTTTTTGGCGCGGCCGCGGCGTCTCTTGGTGTCGGGGCGGCCATGTTTGGCAAAAGAAAATTGGCGGAGCAGCCACAAGTCGTCGTGCTGCCAAATGGCGCGCAGCTGCCGCAGTCAACGCCACCGGCAAACGATCCCGTTGTCGTCAGCCGCCAACGCTGGGGCGCGCTGCCCGTCGATCACAGCGCCCGAAACGAATACGGCCACTACCGGAAAGGCAGCAATCCCGAGGGCTGGTATGTATATTCAGACGACCTGCGCCGGAGTTATCAGACCCTGATCATTCATCACAGCGCCTTCTACAAGGCGGGCGGATTAGACACTTTGCTGGAGATCCAGCGCCTGCATCGCGACGAGCGCGGCTGGGCGGATATCGGTTACCATTTCCTGATCGACCAGCGCGGCACGACCTACGCCGGGCGCGATCTCAGCGTTCGTGGCGCGCATACCGCGGGCTATAATACCGGCAGCGCCGGCATCTGTCTGATGGGCGATTTCCGCACGCGGGGTCCAACAGCCGCGCAAATGGCTGCCGCTCGCGCGCTGATTCGCTGGCTGGTCGAAAGGCTGGCGCCGACCCACCTGGCCGGGCATCAGCAGTTCAACGCCGGTACGGAATGCCCGGGCCGACAATTGATCGCGAATTTGAAAGACCTGGCCGATCGCGCGGGTCTGCAATACGGCATCGAGGGATTTGTGCCGGTGGCGCGCGCCGAAGCTTGTGGCTGTGGCTGTTGCGCTTGTGCGGCTACGCTGTGATTTGGCGCATGATGAGAGACAGCGATTTTTTTCGCAGGCAGATTATACCAAGGAGAGCTACAAATGGCGCGCGCATTGTCTGAATCCGAGATCAGCGAGAGACTGAATGACCTGAACGACTGGACGCGCGATGGCGATGCGCTGGTCAAGACCTTCCAATTCGATAGTTATCTGGCGGGCGTCGCCTTTGCCTCGACGGTGGGCGTGATCAGCGAGGGCCTCAATCATCATCCCGATTTGAGCATCGGCTGGCGCCGCGTCGCCGTCTCTTTCACCACGCATGACGCCGGCAACCAGCTCTCGTCCAAGGATTTCGCCGCCGCCGCCGCCATTGACGCCCTCGGCTATCCCAAGTCCTGATCGCATCAGTTCATCAGCCTCCTGAGCGGCTTGCGCGGGACCGGCGCCGAGAGAGGCTGCGGAGGTCAAATTGCACCTGCTGCTCTTCAATCTGGTGACCGACCCCGCTGATCCCGTGCTGGCGTTCGCTTGTGTCTGGATTCGCGAGCTGGCGCGGCGTTGCGAATCCATTGATGTGCTCACCATGTATCGCGGCGACATCGACTTGCCCGCGAACGTGCGCGTCTATTCGGCCGGGCGCGAGCGAGGCTGGGGCAAGGCGCGGCGGCTGGCGCAGTTCTATCGTCACTTGACGCGGCTGCTGGCGAGGCGGCGCTACGATGCCTGTTTCGCTCACATGATGCCGCTCTTCGCCGCGCTGGGCGGACCGCTGCTGCGATTGCGCGGCGTGCCGATTGTCTTGTGGTACGCGCATCGACAGCCGACAGTGCAACTGCGCGTGGGCCTGGCGATGTCTTGGCGCGCGGTCACGTCGGTGCGCACGAGCTTCCCGCTGGAAACGGACAAACTGCGCGTCATCGGGCAGGGCATCGACACCGAATTCTATGCGCCCGCAGCAGCGCCGGCGAGCGCGAAGGGACGTCCTTTGGCGCTGCAGGTCGCGCGGCTGGCGGCGGTTAAGCATCAGGCGACCACGATCAAAGCTGTCGCGCGCACGGATGCGCGGGTGTCCTTTGTCGGGGGCGTGCAAGCGGGCTATCCGGCCGCCTATCAGCGTGAATTGCAGGACCTGAGCGCGGCGCTCGGCATCGAAGATCGCTGCGCATTCACGGGCGATCTGCCGCCGGGCGCCGTACGCGACTGGAATCGGCGCGCGACGATTGCCGTCAACACCAGCCCGGTCGGCCTCTTCGACAAATCCGCGCTGGAGAACATGGCCTGCGGCCTGCCGACGGTGGTCTGCAATCCGGCTTTCGCGCCGCTGCTGGGTGACTATTGCGAGCTGCTGCTGATTGACGGTCCGGACGATGTGGAAGGCTTGCGCGATCGGCTGGAGCGCTTGCTGGCATTGCCCGCTACCGAGCGCGCGCGCATCGGCCGAACGCTGCGCGCGGGCGTGCAGCGCGAACACAGCCTGACACGCTTGATCGAGCGGCTGCTGGCGGTTTTGCGGACGGGTGAGTTGCCAGCCCCCATCCCCCGGCCCCTTCCCCCACAAGGAGGGAAGGGGAGCAGGACGACAGACTATAGGCTTTAGCCGGCGTAACTCCAGCCGAGCTCGGTCAGCGACAGCACTTCGGGCGGCGCCGCCGCTTTCATGACTTCGGCATTGATGGCTTCGCCGACCACGATATCGTGATCGCCGCCGACATCGACGATCTGCGTGACTTTGCATTCGATGTAGGCGGCGGCGCCATCGAGCACGGGCACGCCGGTCTGGGGCGCGGCGCTGAATGAGGCGTTATCCATCTTCTCCGGCTTCTTGGCGCGGCCGCTGGTGACGCTCATGATGGCATCGGAATCGGCTTGCAGGAAGAGGTTCAAGCCGAAAACCTGCCCGGCCGAAACCAGGCCGTGCGAATAGCAGGATTTCTGGATGCCGACCGCCAGCAGGCGCGGCGCGTAGGACATCTGCGAGACCCAATTGACCACCATGGCGTTGACATCGTCGCCGTTCTTGGTGGTGAAGGCGTAGAAGCCGTAGGGCATCATCTTCAGGGCGTCTTTGATGGTGTCGTCTGACATGTTCGGTTTCTCCTGGTCAGTCACGGTATACGGATTCACTATAACGCAATCGGGCGGGGCTGTCATGCCTTGTCCGGCGGGCGAGCCAAGGCTCGCCCCTACACGGTTTGACATGAGTGGCGGGCGAACCGGCCTAGGGCTTAGGCGGTTGCTCGGCTTTGTCCAACTGGGCGGAGATGCGTTCCAGCACTGCGAGAATCTTCTCCTCGGTGGTCGGCTCGGGTTCGGGTTCTGGCTCCGGTTCGGGTTCCGGTTCGGGTTCGGGTTCCGGTTCGGGCGCGGGTTCGTCTTCATCGCCATCAAGCATGTCGCCGATGTCGTCCACCGCTTCGTCCAGCTTGTTGACGACCTTGATTAGCAGGAAGATGGCGATGGCGGTGATTAGAAAGTCGATCACGACATTGACGAAGTTGCCGGCGTTGAGGGTGGCGATTTCCGCGGATTCGCGGCCGAAGTTCAGCCAGTTGAGGGGAATGACCCAATCGGAGAAATCCAGGCCGCCGGTGAGCTGACCGACGGGCGGCATGATGACATCCTTGACCAGCGAGGTGGTGATGCCTTTGAAGGCGGTGCCGATGATGATGCCGACGGCCAGATCGACCACGTTGCCGCGCATGACGAACTTTTTGAATTCTTCGATTATCCCGCTCATGTTCTGGTCTCCGTGATTTGCAACTGGTTTGATTGTAGCAGGGGATTGAACCACGGAGGCGCAGAGGGCGCAGAGGATTTTTTCAACGCCCGATTTTGACACTAATTCGCGGCAAAGTTATACTGAGCGAGGATTCAAGGCGGCGGCGCATGGCGACCCAAGACATTCGTTTGGAATTGATTCAGCATGAATACAGCGGTATGCGCACTGCCGTGCATACCCGGATGGACCGCATGGACGGCTATGAAGCCGCGGTGCTGGGATTGACGGAAGCCGTCAGTCAAAACGGCGAGCGGATTACCGCGCTGGAGCAGCGAATGGAAAGCGTCGAGGGACGGCTGGACAGCATTGAAAGTAAGCTGGACAGGCTCATGGCGCACCTGGACGTGCCGCCCAAGCCGCCGGCGGGTTTCGTCAAGGAGTGAGCGCGGGGGATATCACTGCGGAGGGGCAGAGGGCACAGAGAAAGCTATTTGCCCTCGATGATGGCGACTTCGTGCGGCGTCAAGTCGTAGAGTTTGTAGACGAGGGCGTCAATTTCGCGATCCGTCGCCGCAATCCGCGCGTTCACAATCCGCAGCGCCTCGCCGGTCAAGTCAGGCAGCTGCTTGTGCCAGTCCAGCATTCTATCGACGAGTTCGACCATCTTGTCGTGCCGGGCGACATCGGCGGGGTCGTCAAAGTCGATTGTGCGGATTGGGAGTTGTGACAAGAATTGTCTGTTGGCGGATAGCCAATTGCCACGAAAAGGGGCACTCACGAATGGGAAATACCAGCGCAAAACCTTAGAGTTGAGCAAACCTAGAAAGTAGCGATTGTCATAGCGGACAAATTGAGACTTGATGTTGACGCCGCAGACATCCACGTTGTCAAGGTAATATTCACCGTACTCGTCAAAACTCATGTACAGATTTTCTACAAGTCGTGGGATACAAAGCTTGATTCTTTCTTGAATTCCTAAATTCTGACTTCGGCCAAACCTATGCCAGTTTTCATCTCTGAATTTCCCTCTTTCGCGCTGTTCAAGGGTTTCTCGATTGTGTAACAGATAGTCTGCCGTCAGAGGATATTGCTCTTCCAAACTGTTGAATGGGATCAGCGTTGCCTTCTCATTTTCCACCGAGTAAGGAAACAAGATGTATTGTCGTGCTTTTGACAAAGTAAATCTATTTACGTCCGTACCACTTACGATAGGTCGAAGCAGATCTTTCTCAAATCTGCATATAGTCTTTAATGATTGCGAGCGCAACAAATATTGTTCGTCTGTTTCCTCTACTAGATCCATTATGTAGACTTTATCCGCACTCGTTTGTAAGCCGACAAATATATCTGTCAAATCTCCAAGTTTGGGATAATTGTCAGCGAGCATGTAGAACAGGTTTGAACCGCTCCCAACTATGAAATTCCATTCGTCGCTTGACGTCCGGATAGAAGAAACCATTCCTGTGACACCAGCCTTGGTTGCTATCCAATCCTCTAAATCGTGCGATTTAACGAATTCAAATTCAGATTGACCTGTTTTATGTAGAAAAAGCAGACACGTATAAGTTGTTGCTCCTGCGAATACTTGACTTGCGCCAAAATGGACAATCTTTCTGAGATGATTCCCGCTTGAAATAAGCCCTCTCAACGGCTCGCCATACATCGCATTGAAGAACTTATGCGGTAGGATGAAGCCCAGCAAGCCTCGTTTATTCAAAAGTTGCAAGCCTTTCTCGACGAAGACGACATAAATATCGTAATTGCCCTTTGAGGCCGAAACGTAATTTGTCTTGTAGTGAGGCACGGTTTCGGGGTCGGTCTCTTTCATCGTCTGAATGCGAATATAAGGCGGATTGCCAATCACGGCGTCGAAGCCGCCGGACCGCATGATGTCGCCGAAGCCGTCCGCGCTATCCCAATCGAAGGGCTTGACCTTGTACAGCGCTTCTTGGTCAAAGAGCGTCAACTGCTCGCCGCTATAGTAGTCGCTGCCGATGAGGGAATTGCCCCATTTGATGTTGCCGCTGAGGTCGGGCAGGATGCGTCCGCCGGCGCTGAACATGATGGTCTGCCGGCCGGTGGCATCGTTTTCGTTCTCCAGCATTTTCAGAAGCAGGGAGAGCTTGCTGACCTCGACGGCGTTCTGGTCGAGGTCGACGCCGTAGATGTTGTTCTGCAGGATGCGTCGTTTTTCGGCGGTGGTCAGGATGATGCCTTCGCCGGCGATTTCGCGGACGCGATTGCGGTAGCGGCCGGTATGCTCGGAGTAGTATTCCAGATGCCAGTCGAGCAGGTATTGATAGGCGCCGGTGAGGAAGGAGCCGCTGCCACAGGCCGGGTCGAGTATGCGCAGCTTCGCCGCCTCTTCGGGCGTCGCGCCGTCGAGCAGCTTGCCGACGGTGTTCTCCACGATGTATTCGACGATGTAGGTGGGCGTGTAATAGACGCCACCGGCTTTGCGGACTTCGGGTTTTTCTTCGACGCGCACCGCGCCGCCCGCGCTTAATTCGATGACTTTGCCAAGGAAGCGCTCGTAGACCTGGCCCAGAATCTCCGGCGGTATGACGGAGAATTCGAAGGGGCTTTCGGGAAAATAGACGTTCTTGATGATGTGGCGCAGCGGCTCGTCAGGCACGTAGATGGTCATTGAGAGTTTGTCGGGATCGCTGACGCGCTCGTCTTTGCCAAAGTGGAACAAGCCCGAATTGTATTTGTCGTCGGCTTCGTTAAATAGGATTTTCAGTTCTTCATAGACTTGCTTGCCGTCGCCGGCCGCGCTGCGCAGGCGTCCATAGGCTTCGATATCGCGGTCTTCGGCGATGCGCAGGAAGACGATGCGATCGATGGTCCGCTGGACGAGTAGATTGAGCTGGCGCTGGCTAAGGTCGCGGTTGTGCAGGGCGATGTCTTTGGCCAGCATGTCGCGCCACTTCTCCATCTCGCGCAGGAAGTCGTAGTCGACGCTGGAGGCACCGCGGACGCGCTCGCCTTCGACCCACTCGCGCAACGAGCCTCGGGCAACGGCTTCACGGTTGAATCGCGATTCTATTTCATACCAGTTGTCGATGAAACTCTCGTAATTCCAATAGCGGAGGCGGGCTTTGGGGGCCGGGTCGTTTTGATTTGGTCGTACCCGGCAATCGTAGACGCAGAATTCTTGGAAATCGGTCAGGACGCTAACGGATGTTTTGCCCGAATAGCCGTAACGCCGCAACTGAAATGCCGGGATGGGGTCCCGCTCCAGGTTCACATGCGGCATTTTGGTTTCGACGAAGAAGTGCGTCGTGTTGCCGATATGGAAGCTGTAATCGGGCCGCTTGGATCGTTCAAAGCCCGCTTCCTCAATGGTGACTCTCGGTTCATGCCGCACCTGTCGCTTGTCGCGCAAGTTCCAGCCCAGCGCCTTGAACAGCGGATCCACAAACTGAATGCGAACTTCGGTTTCGCTGCCAGGTTTTTCGCGGTCAAATTTCTCGACCAATTGATAAACTCGGTCGGGTGCGCTCATTATCTCTCCTCAGGTTCGCTGGCATTCTACCACGCACGCATGCAGCGCGCACGCCACACCCAAATACCGCCCCCGCCGCGTATCCCGAAATCTGCCCCCATGCTATACTGCCCGATATGAATATCACGCCACGGAAACCCGACCCGGTCGACAAAGTCAAGCGCCTCGGCGGGGCGCCATTCGCCTCGATTATGCTTGATGTGATAGCGCCGATCGCGCCGGTGCTGGCGCAGGGCTTGTACGCCGCGCAGCCGCTGGCCGGGCTGTGGCAGGGGGCCGATGCGCTGGGCGAGCTGGCGGAGTTGCTGGAAGCGCCCGACGGCATTGATATCCTGCGGCGGCGGCTGGCCGACGACGAGGAGGCCTGATGCCGCTGGATGATACAACCGTTCGTGTTTACAGCATCATATTTGTCGCGATTACTGCGGTATTAATTTTTACGGCGCGTTTTTTTCATGCGCGTCGTTCGCGGCGCTCGACCGGGCAGGGCGCCGCCGGTTTCGAGCGCATGCCGGGCTGGATTGGCCAAGGCATCGAGACCGGGCGTCCGCTGCATCTGGGCTTTGGGGGCGCCGCCATCGGCAGCGAAAAGACGCCGATCGCCGCGGCCGAAGCCGAGTTCTTCTATCACATCATCCGGGCGACCCAATCCAGCGACAGCGCGCCGCTGATCAGCACATCTTCGGCGGCCACGGTGCCGCTGGCTCAGGATACCATCCGCCGCGCCTGGCAGGGCGATCCGCAATGGAAGCAGGCGCAGTGGTATCCGCAAGGGGATCGCTCAATCGCCTATGCCGCTGGCGTATCCGCCATGATGGGCGTCGATGAACCGGCCGGGCATGTGCTGGCCGGCAGCTTCGGTCCGGAGCTGGCGCTGATGCTCAATAGCGCGGAGCAGCTGGGGCAAGGCACGCTGGCGGTCAGCGATCAGCTCGATGGGGGGGCGGTGGCCTTCGCCATGGCCGACGAGGTTTTGATCGGCGAGCAGATGTTCAGCGCCGCCGCCCACTTGTCTACGGATACGACGGCGCTGGCCGATGCGCGCGTATCGGATGTTTGGCGCGGCCTGCTGATCATCGGGCTGTCGATTCTGCTGCTGATCAATTTAAGCGCGCAGCTGGCATCCGTCAGCGGGACGTTGGTGCTGGCGGCGGCGCTGGGATTGCTGGTGGTCAGCGCGCTTCTCTTTCGCAGGAGTTAACGCATGAGGCGGATGGGCATCGCGTTTTCGGCGTCTGTCGCCTTCGCGGTCGGCGTGCTGACGCTGATCAGCCTGCTGCTGGGCGATCATCCCGAGCTTTATGGCAACGTGGCCGGCGCCGAGATCTGGGCGGGTTTGCTGGCCTTGCCGGCGGCGGTGCTGCTGCGGCTGGTAACGCTGACGGTCGCCGTCACCATCGTCATCGGCATTGTCAATCTGCTGCATGTACACGCCGGCCGCGGTCTGCGCCGTCAATTCTATAGCATTGTCATGATCGCGAGTTTCGCCTTCACTATGTACTGGTATCTGACCCGTCAGGGTGATACGTCGCTGCTGGCGGCGGTGCAGGTACCGATTGAATCGGCGCTGGCGGCGTTGCTCTTTCTGTCGATGGCGCAGGGCGGCGCGCGTGTGATGAAAAAGCGCGCCGATATTTGGGGGCTGCTCTTCGTCACGGTGATGGTCATCGTGCTGCTGGGGACCTTGCCCCTGCCGGCGCTGGCGCCCTTGCGCGAATGGAGCGACTGGCTGATGGACATCCCGGTCGGCGCCGGCGCGCGCGCTATCCTGCTTGGCATCGCGCTGGGAACCGTGGTGGCGGGCGTGCGCATTTTGCTCGGTCAGGATCGCTCCTACCGGGGTTGAGGCATGACAGACGACTTCAGCTGGCTGGATTACGAGGACGAGGACACGGCTGCGGATGCGAAGCGGCCGTCTCGTTTGTCGGGCTTGCGGCGCCTGGCGCCTGGATTCTTGCGCCGCGGTGATTCCAGCGCTGCAGAATCACCTGCGGATGAAGCCTCGCCCGGTCGCCTGCGTCGCATGTTCGGCGCCTTACCCGCGTTTATAGGTCGATTCAGGCGCGCGCGCTCGGAAGTCTCCGCGGCCGATCTGGCCTTGCAACGCGGCGAACGCCCGATCGAAGATCTGGATGATCGCCTGCAAGCCTTGCGGCAGCGGTCGTCGGCGCATCCGGATTCCGCTGCCGAATCAACCGGCCAGGCGCTATACGATGTCGACGATGTCTTGGTCACGCCGGAGATCATTCATCGGCCCGGCGGCGTCATCAGCGCCGTCGCGCTGTCCAAGGCGCAACAGGAACAAGTGGCGCTCTTGCGCGACATGGTGGGCGGCTCCGCCCAAACCGGCGAAGCCGAGCCGTCGTCACGCCGCATTTTCCGTCCGCGTTCGGGCTTTTCCCTGGACGCGGCGCCACAGTTGATTGGCTCGATGTTGCTGCTGCTGGCGATCGCGCTGCCCTTCGTCTCGTCCGATTTCCGCGAAGGGGAATTGCCGCCGTCGGAGTTCCATGAAGATCGTCACGGCGTCAGTACGGCCTACAGCTTACTGGACAATCTGTCGCGTGACGACTTTGTGCTGGTGGCTTTCGAATATGGACCGACGGCCGCCGGCGAGCTGGATCCGATGGCCGATATCATTTTGCGACACATTATGGCGCAAGGCTCGACGCCGATCATCGTCAGCAGCAATCCCATCGCGGTTTCTCACGCGCGCAACGTCATCGCCAAGATTGAGCGTTCGGTGGCGCCGGCCGCCATCAGCTTTGAAGAAAGTCGGGATTACTATCTCCTGCGTTATCTGAGCGGCGGGGCGCTGGGTCTGCGCGATTTGAGCGAGAATTTTGACAGTATCATTCGCTTTTCGTCCACGGGCAAAGCCACCGGCCTCGGGCTCACGTCGCTGAATGACTTGACCTTGATGGTGGTCATTGCCGAGCGCGCGGACGCGATTCGCAACTGGGCGGAGCAAGTCGCGCCGGAAACCGAGACCAAACTGATTGCCGCCACCGGCTACGCCGCGCAGCCCCTGTCACAGCCTTACGTGGATGGCTCTGATGAAATCATCGGTCTGATCGTCGGCATCCGCGATGTCTATACCTACGGGGAAAAGTTAGGGGCGATTTACGCGGATTATACTCCAGATCCGGGCCGGGTCGTCGAGCAGCCGACGGCGACGCGGACGCCGACGGCAACGGCGACACCGACTGAAACGGCGACGGAGACTCCCGCGCCCACAGAAACGCCTACGCCCACGGCGACCGAGATTGAACCCGAGGCGCTACCTCTGGGCGCGGGACCGGCGACCGCGGCGCCCGCAACTGTCGAAGCGACGTTAACAGCGACCGCGACCGCCCCGCCAGCGGCCGTCGTCCCGTCCGCCACCGCCACAACGGCGCTGATTGAGGTCATCGAGGTGACCGCAGGCGGCTTGGTCAACATTCGCCGCGAGCCGAATACCACCTCGGATATCCTGGGCGTGGCCGAAGCGGGCGATGTCTTCGAAGTCATCGGCGGGACGGATGACGGCAGCTGGATCAACTTTCTCATGGCCGACGACATTGCAGCCTGGATCGCCGAGTTCCTGGTCGATCAATACCAAATGCCGTTGGACGAATTCAGGGCGGTGGAAAGCGCCAGCGTCGGCAGCGCGCAATCTGTGCTGCGAGTAGAATTCCCGCTGCGTTTGGGAAAGAACCGACCGCGGCTGTATCAGGTCGATCCGCCGGGATCGCCGGAGCGTCCGGAAATCGTGCTGCTGCGGGATCGCCGGCACGAAATCGCTCAGTTGGATGCCATGACATTGGGCGCCATCGCCGCCATTTTGATCATCGTGACCGGCAACGTCTTCTACGCCATGCGCGGTTTGCTGCAGCGCCGGCGCGGGCCTGACGGACAGTGACGGAGCCAGCCGCATGAGCGAAAGCGCCATTACCTTGATCAGCTTTGTGGCGACACTGATGGTCTTCAGCTATCTGTTGGGGGACCTGCCGCTGGTCAGCAGCCTATACCGGACGGCGGTCTACATCTTCATTGGCATGAGCGCGGCCTTCACGCTGGTCGCCACCTACGAAGGCGTCATTCTGCCCTATCTCGCCGATATCCAGGATGCCAATACCAGCTGGACCGCGTTGGGCAACCAAGCCGATGTGACGATCTTTGTGACGGCGCTGCTGTTTGGCTTGCTGCTGTTGCTGAAACCGATAGCCAGCTTGAGCTGGCTGACCAATAGCATTCTCGCTGTATTGATTGTGGTTGGCGCGGCGACGGCGGTTGTAGGCGCGCTGACAGGCACGCTGTTCCCGCTGCTGCATGCGATTACAGTTGTGCCGGAAGACATCACCGCCGATTTCACAGCCTTGGTCAATACTGTGCTGATCTTCCTGGGCACGATGAGCGGTTTGTTCTACTTTCAATTTCAGCTGCGGCAGGGCGATGACGACTCGGCGGGACGAAGCCGCGTCGGTTATGCCGTGCGCTCACTGGGCAAGATCTTCGTGGTGACGACGCTTGGCGCCATCTACGCGACGACGATGTTGAGCATGCTGACGATATTCGTCGAACGCGTGGGCTTCCTGATGCGATTCGGAGTTTGAGCGGTGGGCGAGGCGGGCACAAATTCGATTTTGGCGGTCGATTTCGGCAGCGTGCACACGCGCGTCTTGCTGTTTGACATTGTAGATGGCGAGTATCGGCTGGTCGCCAATCGACAGACCAAATCTACTGCCGGCGCGCCCGTGGACGATTTGGCCGTCGGATTGCGTCAAGCCCTGGGTGAAATCGCTTCTGCGAGCGGCCGCCGCTTTTTCGATCCGCGAGGCGAACTGATCAAGCCGGAGCAATCAGACCGGGTGGGCGTGGATTATTGCATCACTACCGCCAGCGCCGGAGCAGGGATCCGCACGGCGCTGCTGGGTTTGTTGCCCGATATCAGCATCAAGCCGGCGGGGCGCGCGGGTGTGCCCTTTTATTTCAATGTTGTTGCCGAGATTCATCTTGACGATGGCATGAACGATCGCGCGCGCGTCAATCGCATCGTGGACAGCCGGCCGGACCTGGTCTTGGTCAGCGGGGGCACTGATGGCGGCGCTCGTTCAGCGATGCTGCAGATGTTGAATCTATTGCGCGAGGCGGTGATGGCGATGCCGGCCGGACTGCGACCGACCATCATTTATGCCGGCAACAACAGCCTTGCGCAAAGCGCGCGCGACTTGCTCAGCCAGTTGGTCGAGGTGATGGTTGCGCCCAATATCCGCCCGACATCACGGCGTTTGACGCCTGAACCGCTGCTGGCGGCGCTGGACCAGTACTATCACGAATTCAGTCTCACGCGCGGTGGCGCCTATCGGAATATCGCGGGAATGAGCGATAGCGGCATCACGCCGACGGCGCGCGGGTATGAGACCATGACAGCATTCTTCGCGCGGTCGCATGGCGTTGACACGCTCACGATTGATCTGGGCGGCTCGAAGAGTCTGCTTTCTTTCGCGGCCAAGGGCGAGCTGCGCACGGTCGTACGGACCGATATCGGCATGGGGCAGAGCGCCGCCAGCACTCTGGAATTGGTCGGCGAGGGCGCCGTGAAGCAGTGGCTGCCCTTTCATGCGCGGCGCGATGAACTGGCGCAGCATGCCCTGAAAAAGGGATTGCGCTCGGCAGCGGCGGCGCTTGATATGCGCGAGCGCTATATCGATTATGCTCTGCTGCGCGCGGGCATCGGCTATCTGCTGGAGGCATTGAGGGCGGATCAGTTGGCAGGTTCGCGACCGGTCGATCTGACGCGTTTGGGCCTGGTGATAACATCCGGCGCGACTATCACCGGCAGCGGCCAAGGCGCGCTGGATATGCTGCTGCTGGCGGATGCCCTGGATCTGCAGGGCGTCGTGAATTTCAAAGCCGATCGGCACGGCGCATTGCCGGCATTGGGTGTGCTGTCGGCGACCGAGCCGATGGCAGTGGTGCAGTTGCTGGAAGGTGGTTTGGTCGAGCATGTGGGCAGTCTGATCCGTGCCGGCGGACGGGCGACGCCCGGCAAGACAGCGCTGAAGCTGCATATCAGGTCGTCCAATGGCAAGACGCTTGATCGGGAGATCGCGGTCGGTGATGTCTGGCATTTGCCGGCGCCGCCGGGCAGCAGCGTCGAGATTCGCGTGCAAACTGCTCGCGGCATCCGCATCGGAGACAAGCGGCGCTTGAATATGCAGCTGCGCGGGGGACGTGGCGGTCTGCTCTTTGACGCGCGTCTGGATCGGGCGCCGGCGGAAGAATCCATCACAGAGCGCGCGGTGAAAATGCTGCGCTGGTTCGCCGCCGTGTCCGGTGAATCCCAGCCGGTGATGATCCCGGAGAGTTGGCTGGCGACGCCCGATAGCTAGCTGCACTGCCAATTGAGTCGCTCCCAGCCGGATTTTCGAACGAGATATTGAATCCTGTAATATTTGACTTCAAAGCAAAACTGCGCTAGCATCCGATGCGAGGCGCGGTGAGCAATCAATTTGCTTGCTCAGGTTTTTCCATGGCTGGCCGGGCGTTAGCGCATGCTCAGTGTTTTCCAAACACGAACGATTCAATGGGATCGAGAGGCATCTGAACTTGATGATACGCAAGTGACATCAATTGCCACAGCGATGCTAAATGATCCCGCCTTTTGGACAGGTCTTGAAATAGGAAGTATACAAACACATACGATTGAATATGAGGGTCGTCAATTTCTGGTCGTTGTTGACTGTTTGAATCCAGTAGACGACATCCAATTGCAGATATTGAGTGTTCAGCGAATGTAGGAGAGATACTCATGAGTATCCAATATCCGGAGGAGATTCTCGACCAGCAAGCTAAAGTGCGGAAAGAGCTTGAGAAGTTGGCAAAAATGCGCACTGACTATCTTAAGTCTACCGGTCAAATGCCTCCATCCGGCGCCAAAACCAAGCCTGAATCAACCGGCGCCAACCGCGTCGTTGCCTCGCAAAACTCCAAGTCAGTCTGAACTCACCGGGTCAAGATTCAGAGGGTTTGCGCGGAGTACGCGTGTCCGTCTCTACGCGGATAGCGTAAGGAATACTAGCTTGTCGCCCGTGTCTATTTGACCGCGCCCATGGTCAAACCCTCGACCACGTTCTTGCGAATGAACAGCGCCAGGAAGAAGATCGGCACCATGACCACCATGCCCGCCGCGGCCATTTGCTCCCATAAGACGCCGCGCATGCCGCTGGTTGTCATCAAGGCGACTTGCATGGTGCGCATCTCGCGGCCGATGATCAGAGCAAAGAGGAATTCGTTCCAGGACATGATGAAGGCGAAAACAGAAGCGACTAGTATGCCAGGACGAATGAGGGGAAGCGACACGAAGAACAGCACCTGGAAGTCGTTTGCGCCGTCGACATAGGCGGCTTGTTCAATTTCACCGGGCAAGGCATCGACAAAGCCTTTGATCATCCAGATCGCGTAGGGCAGGACGATCGACATATTGACGATGATCAGCCCCCAACGCGTCCCCAGCAACGGCTCGCCAAAGAATTGAACGGTGCGAAAGAGCGTGAAGAAGGGGATCGCCACCACGATCGCTGGAATGAATTGCGTCGTAAGAATCCAAATCAGCAGGGCGCGATTGCCGAAAAAGTTGTAGCGACTGAAAGCGTAGGCTGCGATGGTTGCCAAGGGGATGGCAATCAAGACAGTCGCGCCGGAGACCACCACGCTGTTGACAACGTTGGGCGCCATGTTGCGGCCGACTTCTCCGCGCTCCCTATCCGTGCCTTCGTTGACGACAACGGAGCCATCAGAGAATATGATTTCGTAGTTCTTCAATGTCGGCGGAAAGATGATCTCGGTGGTGTAGGCTTTCTCCGGCGTCTTGAAAGAGGTCATCGCCAGCCAATAGATGGGCAGCATGATGAATGCAATCACGAGCAGAAGCAGCGCTGTTTCCCCCACGCGCCCAATGTCTTGGCGGATTCTGCTCATAGGGAGGTCTTTCGAGCGATGATCAGCGATAGTGGTCGTCATCATTGGCCCACTTGGCTCTCAGTTGCGGTTCAATACCTTCGATACGTAAAGCACTGCGAAGACAGACAGGATCACCACAAGGATATAAGACAGCGCCGATGCATAGCCAATATCCAGATTGCGCACGAAGCCGACCTGATGAATATAGTAGTTGATGGTCTGCGTGGCGCGCACGGGTCCGCCGCCGGTCATGGTGACAACTTGGTCGAACATCTTCAGCGAAAAGATAGTCTTGAGCATGGTGACGATCAGAATCACCGGACGCAGCAGCGGCAGCGTGACCCTCCAAAAGATCTGCCAGTTGTTGGCGCCGTCGATGCGCGCCGCCTCGAAGATTTGCGTATCGATCGAACCGAGCGCGCCGACGAACATCAGCGCGATCAGCGGCGCCCAGCCCCAGGTCTCGCTCATGGCCAGCATGAAAAGCGCCCAAAACTTGTCGGCCAGCCAGACGATGGACTCGCTGACGGGCGTGATGTCGACGAAGGGAAGTATGTTGATCAGCTCAATTACAAGATTGATTGGCTTCACGATTAGCACGTCGATCAGCAGGTCATAGATGCCGTATTCTTCGTGGAGCATGTAGCGCCAGCTATAACCTTTCAGGGCGGGGCTGACCGCGAACGGGAAGATCAAGAGTATCTTGGTCAAGGTCTGCAGAAGGCCGCTCTTCTGAACGACAACGGCGATCAAGAGTCCGATAACAACAGACAAAACGACGGAAATGACTGTAAACCAGAAAGTGACATTCAGGCTGTTGATGAAGCGGGCATCGCTGAAGGCTCGCGCATAGTTGTTCAGCGAGAGCAGGCTCCAGTCGACGGAAATCAGCGGATCGCCCGCTTCGCTGGCCAATTGCACGGCAAATTGCGGCGGCTTGCGCAAGTCATATTTTTGGAAGCTGTAATAGAAGGCTGCCAACAGCGGATAGATCGTTGTGGCAAATACTACTATCAGGGCTGGCCCGACCAATACCCAGGGAACCCAGCGTTTTTTGCGCATAATGTTCCTTCCCCCTTCCCATACCCCTCCCTACATAAAGCGGGAGGGGCATTAGGCGCCTGAGACGGCTGTTGGGTCCCCTCCCCATGTCTTTGGGAAGGGGACGGGGGTTTATTTATTCGTAGTACCCTGCCGAATCCATCGTGTAGCGCGTATCTTCCGCGGCCAAATCCAAAACAGACTGGATATCGGCGTTGGGGTCAACGGCGATTTCGTTGATGGCTTCAGCGAGGAAGGGAATGACCTCGGTATATTGCGGGATCAACGGGATAGTGCGGGCGGTGGCCAATACCTCGGATGCGACGCCCTGCAAACCGTTGTGGGCCGCGTTGACCTCTTCGTCCGCCAGGATCGAGAGACGCACTGCCACATTGGTATCCAAGGCCGGATCTTCGGCATCGAGCACGATGCGGCGCTCGGTGATCGGATGCAAGAGCCACTTCAAGTACTCGAGCGATGCTTCCAGGTCGTCGGATTGCGCCAGGATGCCCACCGGCCACAGATAGCCGTAAGAGGTGGTGACACCACCTTCCCAGCCCGGCGCCGGCGCGAATGCGGCGTTGTCGGCGACTTCCGGCACATCGGAATAGACCATGCGGGTAGCCATCCACCACCAGCCAACAAACATGGCGGCGCGCCCCTGAATCAGTTCTTCGTTCGCTTCCTGCTCGTTCCAGGCGACCGATGCTTCGGCCGAATAGCCATCGCGCACGTAGCTGACGTACTGCTCGGTGGCGGCGACGCCGGTCTCGTTGTTGAAGGCCGGTTCCCAATTTTCGTCAAAGATATCGGTGCCGGCGCCCCAGAGGTGGCTGTACCAGTTGAACAGATTCTGATCCACATTCAGGCCGTAATACATGGCGATGGGAGTGATATCCATGCCACTATCCACGATGGCTTGCGCGACTTCGGATACTTCCTGCCAGGTCGTCGGCACATCGACGCCGACCGCTTCCAGGACATCGGCGCGATAGTGAAGCAGCAATGGATGACCGCGGAAGGGCAAGCCATAAATGGTATCGCTGTTGCCGGTCGATGCGCTTTGATAAGCCGGGCCATAATCGTCCCAGTCGAATCCGGCATCATCCACGAAATCGTTGAGCGGATGCAAGTAGTCATAGATATTGGTGCCCCAAGCGTCAACGTAGGCAACGATGTCATATTCGGTGTTGGGATTGGACGCTTCCAGATAGAGCGCTTCCTGGTAGGCCCCGAAGGGTATATTGCCCCAGGAGACAGTGATGCCGGTCATGGCGGTGAATTCTTCCGCTCCCTTGACGGCGCCCGACGCAAATTGCGGCGCAGTGTTGCAGCAGATTAAGAAGTCAAGATGGGTACCGTCATAGGGCTTGCCCTCTTGCAGGCCAAAGGTAGCCGGGTCCATGATATCGGCGTCTTGAGCGAAGACCGCGCCCATGGGAATCGCCATAAGCACGACCGCCAGGAGCAAAACTGCAGATCGATATGATACTCGCATGGTAAATCCTTTCTTCCTTGACAAAGTCCGTCACTTACAGCGCCCACGTTTGGAGTGCGCACCGTACAAAAGACTATATCGAAACCGTTTTAGAATTACAAGCGAGCACCGGTTTTTGCAGCCTTTTGGCGCATCAGAAGCGAATGTGATTGCTCGGCGGCGGGCGATCGCAATACCTGCGCAGCTATTTGACGTATCTGTCCATCCACTCAACCAGCGCTTCATTCTGCGCCTTCTGCACATAAATCGGTCCGTCGATGGTTCCCGTGTGCGACATGCCCGGGATGCGAATCATCTCGACATGGCAGCCATTCGCTTTCAAGTGGGCATAGAATTGCTCGCCTTGGCCGATGGGACAGCGAAAGTCGTCCTCGCACTGAATCATCAGCGTGGGCGTCTTGACCAGATGGGCGTAAGTGATGGGAGAACTGCGATGGTAGACATCGGGCGCCTCGTGAGGTTTGCCGCCGAAGAGACTCTGCGCGCCCCAAATGCACATATCGGCGGTGCCGTATTCGCTGACCAAATCGATGACGGGATTCTCCGCCACCGCCGCTTTGAAACGATGCGTATGTCCGATCAAGAACGTGGTCATATAGCCGCCATAAGACAGCCCGAAGACGCCCAGCCGATCCGGATCGGCGAAGCCGCTTTCGATAACGTGATCGACTCCCGCAAGGATGTCTTTGTGATCGAGGAGGCCCCATTGGCCCGACAGGACGGTCGCGAAATCGTCGCCATAGCCGGTCGAGCCGCGCGGATTGACGAAGAGCACGGCGTATCCGGCGCCGGCCAGCATCTGAAAGTCGGTGCCGTAGGTATTGCCGTACCACCAGTGCGGACCGCCGTGGATGTACAGAACGGTGGGATAGGGCGGCTCGCCGCTATTCGGGACCAGCAGCCAACCTTGGATATCGACGCCGTCTTCGGTTTGGTAAAGCAAATGCTCCACTTTGGGGAAAGCGATCTCGTCCATCAGCGCCGCGTTGAAAGATGTGATCGGGCGCTCATTCGAGCCGTCCAGCGCGGCCGTGTGCAGCTCCCCGGGATTGGTCAGATCCGAGTTCAGGAACAGCAACTGCTTGTCATCGGCGTCGCAGAGCGTCATCGAGCGCTCGCCGCTCAGCAGCTTTTGCCGGGCGGGCTCGCCGCTCAGCGCGATTGACCAGGTCTCTTTGCTGCCGCGATTGACCACATTGACCCAAGCTTGTGACTCCGATTTCAGCAGCTTGCCGGTGCTGAAGGCCGGGAACCACTGGATATCGACGCCGAGGGGAAAGTCCTCGGTGCGGTTTTCAAAGTTCGTTCCGTCACGGTCCATCAGCCAGAGATTGTCCTTGGTCGCCATCGGCTGATCACCCGACGATGCGATCACGATGACGCGCCCGCCGTCGGCTGTCCAGTCGGCGGCTTTGACGAATCCCCAGTCGAGGCCCAGTATCTCGTCAATTTTTCCATCGAGATTGACGGCGCGGATTTTGGGCGAGAACAGATCGGCGCGGTCGGGATCATGAGCCGCCAGATAAAGCAGCTCGCGGCCATCGGGCGACCAGCGCAGCGCGCGATCAAGATGGCCATCGTCGGTGAGTTGCTGTGGTTCGCCGCCGCCGATGGACTGAACGTAGATATTTTGCACGGCGTCATCGAGATAGCCGATGCCGTCAAAGCGATAAATCGTGCGCGTGACGCGGTAGGGCGCCGCGGGATCGCGCGCTTCGGTCAATATGCCGGCCGTGAAAGCGATCGTGGCGCCATCGGGAGACCATTGCGGTTGACTGTCCACGCCTTGCGGGAGATGGGTGAATTGCCGCGCTTCGCCGCCAGCGACCGGCAGCAAGTGAATCTGCCGTTTGCCCGCCCGATCCGACAGAAACGCGATCGAGTCTCCATCCGGCGACCAGGCGGGGGCGGAATTGTTGCCCTTGTCGAATGTCAATTGCCGCGCCTCGGCGCTGGCGATATCGATCAGCCAGAGCGAAGTAAATGTGAGGTCGTTTTCGAGATCGTGCTGGATCACGTCGCAGACCGCGGACTGGCCATCGGGGGACAAGCGCGCCGTGCCGATTCGGGCGTAGCGCAAGTCATCCAAGAGATCGAAATCGCGCTTGTTGTGAGAGTCTGTCATCTTAATCTTCTCCAGATTCTGGCAGTCCCGATGGCGTCAGAGACATGGACGACCAGGCGGTCATCTGATGTAGGTATTCATCCAGTCGACGAGTCCTTCATTCTGCACTTTTTGCACGGCGATGGGTCCGCTGATCGACGCGACATGCGACATGCCCGGAATGCGAATCATCTCCGCGATGCAGCCGTTGGCTTTGAGATGAGCGTAGAATTGTTCGGCTTGCCCAGCGGGGCAGCGGAAGTCGTCGAGACATTGAATCAGCAGGGTTGGCGTCGTGACTTTGTGCGCGTAAGTGATGGGCGAGCTGCGGAGATAGACATCGGGAATCTCGTGCGGTTTGCCGCCCAGTTCGCTCAGTGATCCCCAGGGACCCATATCCGCGGTGCCGTAGCGGCTGACCAGGTCGGTGATGGGATTCTCGGCGACGGCTGCTTTGAAGCGATCGGTCTGGCCGATGGTGAAGCAGGTCATATATCCGCCGTAAGAGAGGCCAAATATGCCCAGACGATCGGGATCGGCGAGTCCGCGGTCGACGACATGATCGACGCCGGCCAGCAGGTCCTTGTGATCGAGCAGGCCCCAGTGACCGCTGAGCGCTGTGGCGAAATCATCGCCGTATCCGGCCGAGCCGCGCGGATTGGTGAAGAGCACAGCGTAACCGGCGCCGGCGAGCATCTGAAAGTCGGTACCATAGTTGTGGCCGTACCAACCATGCGGTCCGCCGTGGATATAGAGGATGGTCGGATAGGGTGGTTCACCCTGATTTGGGATCAGCATCCAGCCTTGAATTTCCGCGCCGTCTTCGCTTTCGTAGAGTAAATTCTCAACTTTGGGCAGAGCGATTGATGCGATATGCGACCGGTTGAACGATGTGATCGCGCACTCGTTGGCGCCATCGAGATCAGCGATATGCAATTCGCCCGGGTTGGTCAGGTCATTGGAAATCATGAGCATGCGCGAGTCGTCGGCGTCTTGCAGCGCCAAAGTGCGCTCGCCGCCCAGCAGCTGTCGCCAGCTCGGCTCGCCGGTCAAGGCCACCGAGTAGATCCCTTTGGCGCCGCGTTCGACAACGCCGACCACGGCCGAAGAATCCGTCTGTATGATCTTGGCGGCGCTGAAGGCCGGGAACCATTGGACATCGACGCCGTAGAGCAAATCGGCGGTGCGATTCTCGACCTCGCTGCCATCGCGGTCGGTCAGCCAGAGATCGTTCTTGGTCGCCATCGGCTGATCTCCGGTTGCCGCCGCCACGATGATGCGCTTCCCGTCCAGGGTCCAATCGGCGCTCTTGATGAAGCCCCAATCGAGGCCCAGGATTTCGGCGCCCTCACCCTCAAGATTGACCCGGCGCAGCTTGGCGGAGAACAGGTCGCCGCGCTCCGGATCGTGTGAGGCCAGGTAGAGCAGCTCATTTCCAGCGGGCGACCAGCGCAGCATGCGATCCAGATGCGGGTCGTCGGTCAGTTGCTTGGCCGGGCCGCCGTCAAGCGCTTGCACATAGATATTCTGCACCGCGTCATCGAGGTAGCCGATGCCGTCAAATCGATAGACCGTGCGTGTGACGCGATAGGGCGCCATCGGATCCCGGGGTTCTGTCATCACGCCGGCGGTGAAGGCGATCTGTGAGCCATCCGGCGACCAAACCGGCTGCCCATCGACGCCTTGTTCGAGATGCGTGAATTGCATCGCTTCGCCGCCGCCGACGGGCAGCAGATACACCTGCCGCTGGCCGCCGCGATCGGACAGGAAGACGATGCGCTCCCCGTCCGGCGACCAGGAAGGCGAAGTATTGCGATCGTCGCCGGGCGTCAGCCGCCGCGTCTCGCCGCTATCCAGGTCGATCAGCCAAAGCGCAGTGAAGCTGGCGTTGTTCTCGAGATCATGCTGCGTGACATCACAGACGACTTGCGCGCCGTCCGGGGACAAGCGCGCGCTGCCGATGCGCGCGTAACGCAGATCATCGTCGATGGCGAAATTACGCTGCTCGCCGCTAGTTGTCATTTCGTTCTCCCGAAGCTTCAGGTCTTCTTCAACAAATATTCGTTGCGGATCCACAGTTTGAAGACATTGCCATCCTCATCCAGTTCAAAGCGCGCCGTCTCGTTCGATTGACCTTGCTCCTGCATGATGAAGACATGCTCGTCGTCGGTCGGTTCGAGGATCGTCGGCGGCTCGTCCATCCACTCCAAGGCGACCATCTGCAGTTGACCATTGCGGATGACGACTTTATCAAATCCCCAGCTATGTTTGTACACGCCAAGATATTGCCGCCAGGCGGGATCCGCATCCGGCTTGGGCGCTTTAGTCGCCTTGATCAGCTCGGGCAGGATGGTCTTGTAACCCTGATTGATGTATTCGGGCGGCGAACTCGCCAGCGCGTTTGTCAGTACGATGACGCTGAGTTTGTGTTCGCGGGACAAGGTGAATCCGGTCAGATAACCGGGATATCCCCCGCCGTGACCGCTGATCGCCCAATCGTTCAGACGATAGATCATCGTGCCCAAGCCATATCCGCTTTGCCAGGTTTCTTCCAGCCAGTGTATGCGGTGCATATCGCGCAGCGTATGTGAGGACAGCACCGGATTGTCATCCGCGCTCATGTGAAAGGCGGCGTATTTGACCAGGTCGTTGATCGACGAGGCGAAATTGGCCGACGCCTCGAAACCGTTCATCAGGAAGAAGGGCATCTCCTCGCGCTCATAATCGTCGCTGAGTCGCGAATAGCCCTTGGCCAGCAGCGGATCGTCCGGTTTCGGCACGGGGTAAGTCTCAGACATGCCCAAACGGTCGAGGATGTTCTCCCCCAGATAGTCAGCCCAGGATTGCACGGAGACGGATTCGATGATGCCGCCCAGCAGCGAATACCCGACATTGCTGTAGGCAAATTTGTCGTTGGGCGCGCGCGTCGCCGATCGTTTCTGCAGCTCCGCCACAAACTCATCCCAATCCGGCGCGTCGCAGTCCGTCCACATTGGGTTGTGGGAATCGCGCGGCAGACCGGAGCTATGGGTCAGCAAGTTCCTAATGGTGATTGGCGGCGCGTCTTCAAAGCGCAAATCGAACCAATCGAGATACTTTGAAGCGGGATCGTCCAGGCAGAGCTTCCCGGCGTCGCGCAGCTGCAAGATGCCGACGGCGGTGAAAGTCTTGGAAATGCTGGCGATTCGGAAGCGCGTATCGAGCGTTACCTGTGTGCCCGCCGCGACATCGCCATAACCGTAGCCCTTGCCCCAGAGCAGTTCGCCGTCGTAAATCAGCCCGACGGCCAGGCCGGGCTGATGCTTGCGGCGCATGGTGTGTTGAATCCAGTCATCGTATATGTCGATTGCCGTCTTCAGGTCCGGGTGGTCTGTCAACAGGGGGTGCGGCATGTATTTATCCTTTCGCAATATCTGCGGAGATCAAGATATGGACGGGCAGTCACCAATAGCCCGGCAGTGACATTGATCTTACGTAAGCGCAAATTAGTCATGCAAGAGTATCACTAATGTTGTACGGGCGAGCCGGCGGCTCGCCCAAGTGTGCATAAGTGATTGGGCAGAGGGCGACTCGCCGAACCGCCCGTACAGATTCTCACTACTTACTTGCACTTAAGTATGTGTCGGTAGTGCGAATCTTCTTCCGCAACTGCTGGCTTAGCGCCGGTCGACTGGCACGCTCCCCGCGTTTATCTGGACCATCAGCAGCGGATGTCGGCGCCGGCGCCTTCGACCGTCTCGGGAGGTTCGCCCGGCGCCTCGCCCACGATGCCTTTAACGAACCAATCCATATCGGTATAGATATAGTCGCCTTCGAATTTGTCGCCCTTGGCCAGCACCAGGTCTCCGGCCTGCGAATAAATGGGGCCATCCATGGCGTCTTTGCGCGTTTCATTCCAGGTCACGCGCCATTTCATCGGCGGAGCTTCCATGATATGCGGGATTTGGTCGTAGTCATAAGGCGCCATGTCGATGATGCCTCTGCCGTAGTTCTTGGTCGAGACCTTGCCGCGATAGGCTTTCGGCTTCCACTTGTCTTCCAGCAAGTCTTCGACCTGGCGCACGTAATACCAGCCCCATTGCCAGACGATGCTGGTCATATTGGCTGTCGGACCGAATTCGCGCATGTCGAAGCCGAAGCCGACCGAGCGCACGTTCTTTTCTTCCGCTACTTTCTGAACTTCGGGACTGTAGACATGCTGCACGAGCACATCGGCGCCGAGTTCGACCAATTCCAGGGCGGCTGCCCGTTCCGCCTCCGGATCGTTCCAGGAACCCGTCCAGCGCACGTGCAGAGAAACGTCTTCACAAGTGCGCACCAAAAGCGAAGACTGCGCGATGGCGTTGATATGACGAATGACCTCAATTGTGGGTTCGGGGGCAATCATGCCAATGATGCCGCTGACGGTCATCTCCCCGGTGTAGCCGCCGGCGACATAAAAGGCCTGATACATAAGGCCGTCATAAGTCCCGACATTATCAGCGGTCTCCATGCCGCGCGCGATTTCAAATTTGGTATCAGGAAAATCCTTGGCGACGCGCAAGACTGCATCGCTGTACTCAGGCGCGGTCGCGAAGATCAGTTTGTGACCTTCGTCGGCGAGCTGCCGCAAGACTTCTTCCGCGCCATCCGCGGATACTTCGGCAACAAACTTGGTACCGACGTCCGGCAGCTTTTCGTCCAGATACTGCCGGCCGATCTCGTGCAGGTAGGTCCAATTATATTCTTCGACATTCTCCGGATAGATGAACGCCACCTGGCTATCGACGACAACTTCTTGCTCGCTGCTGCTGGCCGATTCAGTATTGCTATCGGCGGATTCGCTGCATCCGGCCGCAATCCATACGACAACTATCAGAAATGTAAACAGGCGAATTCGAAGATCAAATGCGCTCATGAGATTTCTCCAGATGATGTTCCCACAATCATTTATAACGTATCAGCGCCTACAACTGCCAATATCGTCGTGCTTTTACTCGTTCAGATAGGCGGCGGTGGCCAGCCCCGCGCAAACTTGAACGCCGACCAGGCTTCGAATTGGAATCGCTCGATAATCGAGCTCGCTCTCCAGTTTGGCGCCTTCTTCGTTCAGTTTGGCCACGGCGATTTCCTTCGTATCCAGCAGGCTCGGATCCGCATTGCCATGCTTGGCCTCGTACTCGAGCATGCGCGCGAATAATCCCAGGTTGAGCAGCTTGTAAAAGCGCCCGGTATAGAGATTGCTGAATAGCTCCGCTTGTGTGGCCGGGCGATCGGTTTCTTCAGCCTCCAGCGCCCATTTGCGATCGACCGCCTGGTATTTGGCGAAGTTGGTAATGAACTCGTCCAACGCGCGCCGCACCGGTGTATCCAGCCGCAGCGCCCCTTGCACGGACTGCATCTGTTCCAATATCCAGTTATCGAGCGCCATCTTCATATCGAGGCTCTGCAAGATGGCATCGCGGCGGCGGATATCGGTCGGCGATGGATCGTTGACGCGCGGCTCGTCAAAATAGGGCATCTCGACAATCAAAAAGAAGGAGCCATACTTTTCGGCATATTGCGCGCTGGACGCCTTGAAACCCAGCGCCGACGGATCAGGAGCGCCGTGTCGCTCGAGGTGATCGTACATATCGGTCGAGCTAAGCATGTGATAGATGGCCGGCGCGTAAGGTTTGGCGATGGTCATCTCCGGCTCGCCCAGATCCAGCGCCAGATCGAACCAATCCGGCAGCGCGTGGAAGGTATCGTAGAGCGGCGGGCAAGCGCGATTGACATAATAATAGACGCCGCCGAAGCCGGCATTATGTAAGGAATAAAGCAAGGTTGGTTTTGTTTCGTCGATAACATCCATCAGCGCTTTGGTTTCGGGCAGCGGCGCGTTCCACGACAATTTCTTGTACTCGATGGGGAAGGTCCACTCGACCTGTTCAAAAGCGGCCGGGCGATAGAAGTGGCGCGCGTAGTTGCTGGGCGTGAACGGTCCCTTGAACCAGCCTTCGTTGAGCCGCATGCCATCGGCGTCGATGGACTTGATGAAGCGCCAGGTATAACCAAGCTCGTCCCGAAGCGACTCGTCTTCACAGAGCCGTTGCGACAAGTATTCCAATGTCATGCAGCCTATGGGCTCGTTGGGATGGGGCCCGCCGAAGACGAACGCGTCGTGATGGCCATCTCCAATGGTCAGCAACTCGATGGGATCGCCGCGACGGGTCTCGCCCACTTGTCTGATGCTGGCAATTTCAGGATATCGCTCGACCAGTTGATGGCTCGAGGCGTTGAGTTCATCGACAGTCAGAAAAGACTGATAGTCCGGAATATCATCCGCGATCGTTCGCAGATCCATGAATCCTCCCGCTGCCCTGAATGGGGATGCAATGCGTGATCGGTCGCCACAATACTGGAAACGACATCCGAATCAGGCTCTTGCGAACCTGATCGGATGTCGAATGAAGCTAGCTGAGAAAGATCGGCTTTGAGACGCCTATCTCTCGTCTTCGGCAATCCAGACGTTGTGATCATCGGTGGTGATGTTCAAGGTCCACTCGCCGCCGAAGAAGTCCTTCACGTAGTTGTTCTTGACCGTGAAGATGTTGAAGAAACTGAAAGCCGGCTCCCAATACAGCGCGGCGATGCGTTCCGTGGCCGCCATCAACTGCGCTTCGCGCTCTTCCTCGTTGAGGTTGCTGGCAGCCAGATCCAGCAGACTGAAGACCTCTTCGTCTCTGTAACCCAACGAGTCGATCCAGCCATTGCGGCCCCAGAGCGAGTTGGTGCCGCCTTCGCCACACCAGCCTTGGCCAAGGTAAATGCCGAATTCGCCGGCGATGCGCTTGGCGTTGTTGGTGGCGCCATCCGCGATCTGCGGCTCAATGATCAATCCGACCTGCGCGCCAGCGTCAACGACCGCCGCCACGTAATCGGGACCGGGATCGGAATTCCAGGAGTGCATGGGCAGCACCAGGTTCGTGCCGGCTTCCATCTCGCGCCAGCCATCGCCATCGCTATCGACGATGCCCAAGTCGTCCAGCAGCGACATGGCCAGATCGGGATCATAGTAGTGATATTTGTCGTACAGCCCTTCGACATAACCAGCCACGCCCGGACCAGCCGTGCCCGCGCCCTTGACGTGCGTGGGACCGCGCAGGGCCGCGTTGATGGCGACGCCGTCCATCATGTGGGAAAGCGCCTTGCGGAAGTTGACGTCATCGAATGGCGGCTTGTCAACCGACATATAGAGACGAGTCGCGACCGGGCAGCCGAAGTTGATGACGGTCATGTCTTCGTTTTCCTGGAAGCGTCCGACATCGTCACCCGGGGTTACCGCGCCCCACCAATCGATATCGCCGGCTTCCAAAGCGATCATCGCCGCCGGCACATCGGGCATGGCCTTGAAGATGACCTCGTCCAGACAGGGCTCGATGTAATAGTCCTCGTTGGCGCGCAGAACAACTTCTTCATCCGGCGAGTAGGAAACGAATTCGAAGGGACCGGAGCCAACCGGATTCAAGCCATATTCGTCGCCATAGAGCTCGATCGCTTCCTGCGGCACGATGGCGGCCCAGGTCAAACCACGCGCCTTGTCATAGATGATGGAATCGGGCGCGCTCAAGGTCAGCACCATGGTGTAATCATCGACCGCCTCAGCCGAAACAAAGATATTGCGCAGATCCGCCGCCATGGTCGAGGCTTCGTTGTTATAGGAGCGATAGAGCGAGTACACCACATCATGCGCGGTCACATCCCGGCTTTCGCCCTCAGGGAAGACTTCATTGCCATCATGCCATTGCATGCCCGGGCGGATATGCCAGGTATAGACCGTGCCGTCGTCGCTGATGTCCCAGGATTCCGCCAGGTCGGCGACCGGCTGGCCGGATTCGATGCGGAACAGCATGCTGTGGATATTGGTGATGATATAGAAGGTCCAGTCGGAAGCAGCCGTATCCGGATCCATCGGCAAGATGTTGGTGACACCGATGGTGAAGGTGCCGCCTTCTTGCGGACAGTGACCGTCAGCGGAGACCGGCGCAAGCGCCAATCCCATCACCAGGATCAAGATAAAGCCAAGTAAAATGCTACGCTTCATGATCAATTACTCCTTTTTACTTTTCAGCGATTTACAGAATGTTTGCAGCTTGGTTAGTTTAACTTATCGTGTCCTCCTTTTGCCAATTATTGAGTAATGACTGCGCCGGTGTATCAAAACGACCACAGCAAATGCGATTGAAGTCGAGAAAACGGCTAATTCCGCAGCGTCGGATCCAAGGCGTCGCGCAAGGCGTCGCCGATGAAATTGATCGCCAGCACCGTGATCATGATGGCGACGCCGGGCGCAATCGACAACATGGGCAAAATGCGCATCAGCTCTTTGGCGTTGCTCAGCATCGCGCCCCATTCGGCTGTTGGCGGCTGGGCGCCCAGGCCCAGGTAACTGAGCGCGGCGGCGATCAGGATGGCCTCGGCCACGTGGAAGGAGACTTGAACCACCACCACCGGAATGACGTTGGGCAGGATGTGACGAAAAATGATCGAAGCCTGCGAGGCGCCGAGCGCTTGCGCGGCGACGATGTATTCGGTTTCGCGCAAGGAAAGCACGATGCTGCGCACCAGCCGCGTGTACCAGATCCAGCTGACCATGACCAAGGCGAACACCATGTTCACCAGGCTGGGACCCACGACCGCTACCATGGCGATGGCGAGCACGAGGAAGGGAAAGGCCATCAAGACATCGACGACGCGCATGATGACCATGTCGACCACGCCACCCAGATATCCGGCGATTGCGCCCAGGGGCACACCGATAGACATCGTGCAAAGCGCGACCAAAACGCCGATGGTCAAGGAAATGCGGGTGCCATAAAGCAATCGGGTGAAACCGTCCCGTCCCAATTCGTCAGTGCCAATCAGGTGTTGAGCGCTGGGTAGCTGCTTGACGTTAGAGTAGTTGGTCGTGTAAGGCTCGTATGGCGTAAGCTGCCCGGCGAAAATTGCTGCAAATACCAATATGCTTAGTACGATGGAACCTAGAATGGCTTGCTTGTTGGTCGACAAGCTGCGCCAAGCCATGCTGGTAAAGGACTTTGGCTTAATTTTCTCGGCTATTTCCGCTTCGGGAATCAGCTCGGCTACATGTTCTGCCATGTGGGCTCACTTATTGATAACGAATGCGCGGATCGATAAAGGTGTACATGATATCTGTTACGAGATTGACCAGGATCACCATGAAGGCAAATACCAGCACGCAGCCGGTTACGACCATGTAATCACGGCGAAAGATAGAATTCACCGTCAGCCTGCCAAGACCGGGCCAGCCGAAGACTTGCTCGATGACGACCGCGCCGCCCAGCAAACTGGCGAATTGGCCCGAGATTACCGTGATGACCGGGATCAGAGCGTTGGGCAAGGCGTGACGCGCGTTCACGATTCGGGTGCTCAGTCCCTTGGCGCGGGCGGTACGCACATAATCCAGGCTCAAGACTTCCAACATGCTTGAGCGCACGATCCGGGTGACGAAGCCCACAAGGATCAAGCTCAGCGTCACGGAGGGCAAGATGAGCGATTTGGCGAATTCCAGCGGCGTCTTGCCTTGGCCGACGGTGGGCAGCCAATCGAGATAGAGCCCAAATACCAGCATCAGCATAATGCCAAACCAGAAGGCCGGCATGGAGATACCTATCAAGGCGAAGGTCATCGCGCCGGTATCAATTACGGTACCGCGCTTCAATGCGGAGATAATGCCAATCGGCAAGGAAATCACCAGGACCAGAAGTATTGATGTTATCGTCAGGATGATCGTGTCGGGCAGTCTTTGGGAGATTTCAAATTTGACGGGAGAGCGCGTGCCAATCGATATGCCCATATCTCCCTTGGCCAGATTCACCATATAACGCACGTACTGCACGGGCAGGGGATCGTTCAGTCCATACTTTTCCCGGATGCGCTCCTTTTCTTCGACGGTCAGTTGACGCGTTTCGCCGGAGATCATCTCAACGGCATCGCCGGGGATGAGGTGGATCAACGCGAATGTGAGCGTCGTCACACCGATGACGAGCGGAATCATCAACAGCAATCTACGAATAATGTATTTTCTCACAGTGACCGTCTTTTGAGCTAAATGCCGGCAAGTTTATTGCAGGAGTACGTCGCAGCGGACGCAACAGGGCGATTATAGACCGTCCGTCCGACTGTGTCAAACTGCCGAGGGCGGCGTTGGGAGGCGCGCGCTCCTCGAACGCGCGCCCGAAGCGACAGGCGAGCGTTGGCGCTGCCGGTTGATCAGGCGATAGGGCGCCAGGCAAAAGCATCGCCGTCGATCGTGACCTTGCCCAAGCCCGGGAACTTCAGATGATAGAATAGCGTCAGCAGGCCTTCTTCCGCGCAACGCCGCAAGATCTGCCGGCGCGTCGCCGTGGCCCGCTCGCCGTCGCTGTCGAAGACGAATTGCCAATCGGTATGCGCGAACTGAAAATCGCCGTGCAGCAAATCGACGACATGCAACAGGCGCTCGCTCCCCGATTCCACCAGCAAGCCCGAATGCCCCAGGGTATGTCCTTCGAGATTCACGGCGCTGACGCCGGGCGCGATCTCGTCGCCATCCCCAAAGAAGGTGAACTTGTCGCGCAAGGCTTGGAATCGCTCCAACTGACGCTGGTCGCTTTCGTCATTCGAAGCGGCCCAGCGCGCCGTCCACTCGTCCCATTCCGCGCGCGTACAAGCGTAGCTGGCGTTGGGATAGGCCGGTTTGCCGTCCTCGCCATAGAGACCGGCGATATGATCCCCGTGGAAATGTGTCAGGTAGACGAGGTCGATATCCGCCGGCGCCACGCCGATGCTGGCCAGCGCCGCCATCGCGCCGCCCATCGCGGGCGGTCCCGCCGAGCCGAAGCCGACATCCGCCAGAATCCGGAAATCGCCGCTCTTGACGTAAAGCAGGTTCAAGCTGCCTTCGAATGCGCTGCCGCCCAGCGCCGCTTCTATCTCGTGCCGGCTGCGGCCGGGATAGCGATTGACCAGGTTCTCGCTGGTCGCGGTTGAGCTGCCTTCATGCAATACGGCGCATTGAATCTCGCCGATGGCAAGGGGATATGCGTGTGTCATGGACTAAAGCCTCCTCATGTGAATCGGAATAAGCGCAATGTTACGGCCCGGAAAGCGCCAATGCGGTCAAAAGGAATACTCCCCCGGCGCTAACGCGAGCGACAAGAACGGTCAAGCTGGAATCGCTGTATATCTTGAGCAAGCTAAAGCTCCAACAGAGCAGCAGCGGATAGGCCAAGCCGTACCATATGGCGTCATAGCGGGCTTGATAAGGCGCGAAAAATACCAGCGCGTACATCAGCACGTAGAGCAGACTGGTGGCGATGACACCGCGCCAGGGCCCCAGCCGCCAGCGCAGCGACGGCAGCAGGACGGCCTGGAACACCAGGGTATCGGCGATCGGCTGCAAGAGCGCCAGCAGCAGCGCCGCCCCGAGTACGCCGCCACTACCCTGTGCCTGAAATCCGAAGATCTCGGGTACCGGCAGAAAATGGCCGCCACCCAAGCTGACAATCAGATCGATGGCGAGGGCGATGGCGACGCCGATCATCGCGCTCATGGGCAGCGGCAGGTAACCCGGTTGCAATCGCATTGCCCGCCAACTGTCGGCGCTGCTGCGGCGATTGACGGTGACAAACGCGATGGTAGCCGACAGCCCAATTGCCCAACCGAGCATCAGCAGGGCCGGCGTGGCCTCTTGCGAGCCCAGCAATATTGATGCGGCCGCGGGGCCAAGCACCGCCAAACTCACCAGCATCACGATGGCGCTGATCAATGCCGAAGCCATTGACCAGGGCGCAGCCGCCGCTTCCGCGCGCGACAGCTTCTGCATGATACTCATTTCGCGTCGGTCAATTGGTGTTTCTGACATGGGTCGGTCCCGGGCGCAATCTGGTTCGGCGCTCATCAGCCGCGCATGACGTTATCGTAAACGGCAACCGTTTCCGCGGCGGTCTTGCGCCAGGAATAGTTGCTCGCCAAAGCCAAACCCTGATTGATCATGGTCTCGCGCAGGGGTTTCTGAATCAAGAGCGCGATGATGGCGCCCGCCATTTCGCGAGCATTATCCACCATATAGACGGCATCTTCCAGCACTTCTTCGAATACCAGCGCATTTGACGTGACGGCAGGCGTGCCGGACGCGAGCGCTTCCAGCGCCATCAAGCCGAAGCCTTCATAGATGCTGGGCAGGGCGAAGACATCGGCCAGCCGATACAGCGAGGGCTTGTCTTCTTCGTCGACGTAGCCGATCCAGCGCAGGTAATCCTCGATCTCGAGCTTCCTGGCATAGTCGCGCAGATCGGGGAAGAGCCGATTATCCCATTGAGGCTCGCGCCCGGCGATCACCAGCGGAAAGGTATCGCCGTCCGCCTCGCCGACGTAAGTGTAGGCCAGCAGCAAGGTATTGACCTGCTTGCGCCAGTCGAATCCGCCCAGATAGAGCACGAAGTTGTCCGGCAGGTCATATTTGTCGCGCACGGCTTGGTCGCGCTCGCTGCCCATTTGCGGATGGAAGCGCTCGTCCGGCGCCAGATACGTGACGGTGATCTGTTCATCGGCAATTTCCAGGCGCTCCTCGATATCGAGTTTGGCCGTTTCGCTGATGGTGATGATATGATTGCTGCCCTTAGCCGCCGCGCTGACCAGTGAGGTGTAGAGGTTGGTGAACAAGCCCTGATTGTAGACGGGATAAATCAACGGAATGACATCCAGGACGCTGGTGACCAGCTTGACTGGACAGCGCAGCGGCGGTCCCCAATAGGGCACATGCGCGATATCGGCGTCGATGCTTCCGGCAAGGTTGGGAAACGCGCGCTGCTCGAAGATGACTTTGCCCAGTTTGCTGGTTTTGCGGCGATTCCCGGTTTCGACTGCTTTCACCGATGGCGGGATGTCTGGCGGATGCTGAATATGCGGGGGCAAGACCAGACTGAACTGGTGATCAGGCGCGACTTTGGGCAAGTGCGCCAGCAAATTGCGCAGATACTGACCGCTGCCGGTGGAAGGTTGGTCCCAGAACCAGCCGTTAATGGCGATGTGCATGTGGTCTCTCGCGCCCCGGTTCTCGCGCGCCAAGCGACAGTCTGAGTCGAGGTCAGGCCGGATACATCTCGTTCTGATAGTAGGCGACGATCTGGTCGATAGTGTCGTCGAGCGGCGTGGTCGGCTGCCAGCCGATGGCCGCGCGGATCTTCTCGATGCTGGGCACGCGCCGGCGGAAATCTTCGAAGCCCGGTTGCTGATATGCCTGTTCGTAGGGGACGAGCTCGATTGTCGAGGCGCTGTCGGCGCGATCGCGGATGCGCTGCGCCAGCTCCAAAATGCTCACTTCCTCATTGCTGCCGATGTTATAGAGTTCGCCGATGGCGCAATCGCTCTCGGCCAAACCTTGAATGGCGCCGACGACATCGTAGACGTTGCCGAAGCAGCGCTGCTGCTGACCGTCGCCATAAACCTGGATCGGTTCGTTCGCCAGCGCCCAGCGCACAAATCGCGGCACGACCATGCCATATTGCCCGACTTGCCGCGGACCCACCGTGTTGAAGAGCCGAAATAGCGTGACCGGCAAATCAATCTCGGCATGGTAGGCGAAGGCCAGGAATTCGTCGATGGCTTTGGAGGCGGCGTAGCTCCAGCGGCTGCGGAGGGTCGGACCGGATAGCGTGTCGTCATCTTCGCGGAAAGGGAAGCTGACGCCTTTGCCATAAACCTCGGATGTCGAGGCGATCAAGACGCGACGCCGGTAGCGGCTGGCCGTCTTCAGGATGGTTTCCGTGCCGCCGATATTGACCTCAATGGTGTTGATCGGTCGGTCGATGATATTGCGTACGCCTACCGCCGCCGCCAGATGAAAGATGATATCGCACTCGCTGACCAGGCGGTCGATGACATGGATATTGCGGATGTCTTCGATGGCGTAGCGAAAGTTGGGATCGTTAGCGAGACCTTCAATGTTTTGCAGACGGCCGGTGGAGAGATTGTCGATGGCGGTGACGTGATAGCCATTCTTGAGCAGCTGCTCCGACAAGTGGCTGCCGATGAAGCCGGCGCCGCCGGTGATTAGGGCGCGTATCATGCATAGTCCTTTCCTGCGGGTCAACAGCGCATTATACACGCAATAGGCGCGGCCCGCTCAGGCTCGTCCAATCGCCCGGGCCAGATAGAGCAAGACCACGGTTTCTCGAATGACGCTGCCGGCGAATTCGTCCCGGACGAGCGCCTTGATGTCTGTCAGCAGCGCATGCCTTTGCGCCGCCGGAAGCAATCGATGGCCGGAGAAAGACTCCAGCAGCTCGATATAAGATTCAGTGTCGTATGCGTTTCGCGCATAGTGCCTGCGAATAGTCAGATCTTCAAACCGGTTGCTGCCGGCGATAAGCGCGTCGTACGCGGTCGATGCGTCTTCGAGTCGCGTCGGCGCGTGGTAGCTCTCGGCCAGCTCTGGCGCCCGTCGTCGATAGATTTGCTGCTGCGCTTCCACGAAGGTCCGGCTGATTTCGGTTTGCGCGGGGCGATGCCAAAAAAGCGCGATGACGCCGCCGGGCGCGAGCAAGTCATGCGCCAGTTGAAAGCGGATCGCCGGGTCGATCCAGTGGAAGGCCATCGCCGACACCAGCAGGTCGTATTGAGCTCGCGGAAGCGCAGCGGTCTCGAACTTGTCGCAGATGATATTGACTTGCGGATACGCCGCGAGGTTCCGCCGAGCGATCGCGGCCATGCGCGCGCCGATTTCGACGCAATCGATGGCGTAGCCTCGCGCGGCCAGTGGCAGGGTGGCTTGCCCGGTGCCACAGCCGACCTCCAGGATGCGAGCATCCGCGCCCAGATGCGCGTAGGCGGCGATGTCGTCAAACAGCGCATCGGGATAGCCGGGGCGGGCGCGGTCGTATAGAGCGGCGACCTCGTCATGCGGATACCGGCGTTCTGAATCTTCCTTCATTCGAAGCCTCAAAATCGATTTTGCATCGAGCTTGCGTAACCGGTCAATTCAGCATAGCCGAAGCCGCTGACATCACCGCTGATACGCACGGCGCCTTCCCAATAGATGATGTCCGAGCTGTGCAATTCCTGATCCGCTTGCAGCGGCGTCACGCCAAACGTGAATCCTTTCGCGCCCAGAATCTCCATCTCCCAGCTGGCCGGATAGACGGCGTCGCTATGGGGGCTGCGCCAACGGTCCGTGACCCGGATGCTGAAGTCGTCAGAATCGAGAGAGCGCGCGCTTCCATCGGGATAAACTAGCAGTCCGCCAAATGCGGGTTCGATGCCCCCGTCAATCTGACGTATCTGCCCAAGCATCAGTTCGCTGTCATTATCGAAGATCAAGCCGAACCAGTCCCAGCCTATCGCGTTTTCCCCGAGCGCGCTGGTGCTGAATTCGTGATCCATCCAGGTATGGCCGCGCACGGCAAAAGAATCGCCGCCGATGCTTATGCTACCGGTGGTGACCAGACGGGTCAGGCTGTAATAGTAGCTGGCGTTGCCGATTGCCGCGCTTTTGGCGCTGAGGCCGTTGTCGCCCTGCAGCGCCGGCGGCTTCACTTGCTCGAGCGTCAGGTCAATGGCGAAGTCCGCGCTGGCGGCTGCTATGCTTTGAATGGTGGCGTCATCGTCTTTTGCAAGGATTTGCCATTCTTCCAACCAAACGCGCAGGCGAGGGTCGACGACTGCGCCGGCCAGCCCGCCACCGCCCCGACTGTAGCGTACATCATGATAGAAGGTCTCGTTGGCGATGTCACTGAGGGTGAAATGCGCCATGTAAATGTCGTTGGTGCGGAATTCGGACTCGGATGTCGGCCCAATCGGAGATAAGGCGCGGCGGAATATGGTGAACTGAAAGCCGAAGCGGCGACCCGCATCGTTCGCCAGCACTCCGGTGTAATACCACCACTCGGTTTGGAAGCGCGGATGCGCGCCATGATCGCGCGGGAACTGCCAATCCCAGGGTTCGATTGCGCGTGCGTAACCGCTGGTATCTTCAGCCGGTACTTCCAGCTGACTGTAGGCGTTGAGCGCGGTTTCGCTCGCCGGCTCGACCTGGCGCAAGCCGAAGATGACTATCGCAACGAATACCAGCAGGAGTGTCAGGATGCGCCAATTCACAGGATGCCGCCTCGTGGGATAGTTACCAGCCTGCGCGGCTGATTATGCTAAAATCACGCTGATCGAACAAGGTGCGGCAATCGTGTCGAGACAGCTCTAGCCCAAGTAGGCTATGATTTGCCTAATGAGCGGCGAGCGAGCCAATGAAACGAGAGAGGTGAGATTTATGTCGGAACCCACTGCCATATATCAGCAACCGGATGAATTGCTGCGGAACCTCATCCGCTTCGATACTACCAATCCGCCCGGCGACGAAGCGGCTTGCGTGGGCTATATCGCGGAACTTTGCCATAGCCTCGGCATCCAGACCGGCATTTACGCCAAAGATGCGAATCGGCCCAATCTGGTCGCGCGCATCGAGGGCCAGGGCAATGCCGCGCCGCTCTTGCTTTATGGCCATGTCGATGTCGTCAGCACCGCCAATCAAGATTGGGATCATCCGCCGTTTTCCGGCGATATCGCGGATGGCATGATCTGGGGCCGCGGCGCGCTCGATATGAAGGGCGGCGTGGCGATGATGACCGCGGCCTTCTTGCGCGCCAAAGCCGAAAGCCTGGCATTGCCCGGCGATGTTATCCTGTGCATCCTCAGTGATGAAGAAGCCGGCGGCAGAAACGGGGCCGGCTATATGGTCGAGCAGCATGCGGAACTCTTCGCCGGCGTCAAATACGCCATCGGCGAATTCGGCGGCTTCCCCACCTACATCGGCGGCAAGAAGTTCTTCGCTATCCAGGTTTCGGAAAAGAGCAGCTGCCCGACGCTGGTCAGATTCCGCGGACCGGCCGGGCACGGCTCGATGCCGCGGCGCAGCGTGGACAACGCCACTTACAAATTGGCCAAGGCCCTCGAGGCGCTGAATACGCGACGGCTTCCCGCGCATATCACGCCGGCCGCGGAAGATATGTTCAACGCCTTGGCCGATGGCTTGGGCGGAGACGCCGGCGAGACGCTGCGTCAGTTGCTCAACCCCGAGCTCACCGATGCCGTATTGGACGAGATGGGCGAAAGAGGCCGCCAGTTTGACGCCATTTTGCATAACACCGCCAGCCCCAACATCTTGCGCGGCGGCGACAAAATCAATGTCGTCCCCGGCCAGGTCGAGATTGAACTTGATGTGCGCTTGGTTCCGGGTTTCGATCCGGAGGCGGCGCGGGCGGAAATCCAGGAACTGGTCGGCGAGTGGGGCGAGGTCGAACTGATGCGACACCCGGTGGGCAGCGGCGTCGGCGCAGGCTACCTCGATATGGGTTTGTACGATACGCTGGCGGAAATCCTGCTCGACGGGCAGGATGCCCAAGCCTATCCGTTTCTGGTCTCCGGCGGCACCGATGGCCGCTACTTCAGCCGGCTGCAGATCCAGACTTACGGCTACCTGCCCATGGACCTGCCGGAAGATTTCGATTTCATGAGCACGGTGCATGCCGCCAACGAGCGCATTCCCGTCCGATCAATGCAATTTGGCACGGACAAGATATACCAAGTGCTGTCTCGCTTCCATGATTAGCTATGCTGAGGCGACGCCGGCGTAATCCAACACGGCGTGCAGCAGCACATTGCAGACCGCTTCCAGATCTTCGGGTTTCGACTCTTCGGATTCGTGATGGCTGACGCCATCTTTGCAAGGCGCGAACAGCATCGTCGTCGGCGCCATATCGGCCACATGACAAGCATCGTGGCCGGCGCCCGAGGTCATGTATTGATGCGAAACGCCCAGTCGCTCGCAGGCGCCCTTGACCGCGGCCACGCATTTCTTGTCGAATGCCAGCGGCGCCGTGTATGAGATCTGTTCCAGCGACAGCGCCAAGCCGATGTCATCCGCGACCTGGTCGCAGGTCTCGCGCAAGGCGGCATCCATGGCGCTGAGCGTGTCCGCGGATGGATGGCGCATATCAACGGTGAAGTTGACGTTTCCGGGGATGATATTGCGCGATCCGGGCGCGACTTCGACTTGGCCGCCGACCGTGCCGCGAGCCAGGGGCGCGTGCTCGTGCGCGATGTCATCGACGGCTTGCACCACCTTCGCCATGCCGAGCAGGGCATTGCGCCGGCCGACCATCGGCGTCGAGCCGGTGTGCGAGGCGAAGCCCTCCAGCGAAATGTCGTACCAGCGGAAGCCTTGCGCCGTATTGACGACGCCGACGGATATGCCTTCGCGGTCGAGTATCGGTCCTTGCTCGATGTGACATTCGAAGAAGGCGCTGAATTCATGCCCGCGCACGGGCAAATCGCCGCGATAGCCGATGCGTTCCAACTCCTCGCCCAGCGTGGCGCCGCTGTCGACGGCGCGCCGGGACAAGGCCCAATCCAGCTCGTAAGCGCCGCTATAGACACCAGAAGCCAACATCGCCGGCGCAAAACGGGCGCCTTCCTCGTTGGTCCAGTTGACCACCTCCAGCGGTATGACGGTGGTGATATTGTGATCATTCAGCGTGCGCGCGACTTCCAGCCCGGCCAGGACTCCGAATACGCCATCGAATTTGCCGCCGAAGGGCTGGGTATCGAGATGGCTGCCCATGCCCAGCGGCGCTTGAGCATCATCGCTGCCGGCCCGCCGCGCGAACATATCTCCCAGCTCGTCCACGCTGAGTTTCAAGCCGGCCTCCGCGCACCAGCTGGCGAAGAGATCGCGTCCGATTTTGTCTTCATCGCTGAGTGTCAAGCGGTGGCTGCCGCCATTTGGCGTGGCGCCGATCGTCGCCATCTCCATAATGCTGTCCCAAAGGCGCGCGCCGTCAATGCGAATATCCGCGACCATGTTGCTCCTCCTCCGCCAATATCTTGTGATTGCTCATGCGATTGTCCGACGAGAAGCCGCAAACGTCCAGTGTCAGCGCGGTCTGCGCCGGGCATGGATTCCGCGACATTTGTTCGCTGCGGATTTCAGTCGGGCCAGCCAGCTGCCGCGGTCGAACCGCCGGTTCAGCGGAATCCCATCAAGGGATCCTGGACGCGGGTCTGTCGTTCGCGCAGCATCCGCAGCATTCTCTTGGTTGCCCCTTTATATTCGGCTTTGCCAAAGAGATTGACGAGCTCGTGAGGATCTTCGCGCAAATCAAACAGCTGCCAGGTGATCTTTCCCGATATCGCGGACTGAATCAGTTTGAAGCGCTCGTCTTTAATCGATCGCTGGTAGGGCAATCTTCGCGGATGCCCGAAGGCGCCTTGATAGGCGGAAAAAATGCAGCGGCGATGCTTGTACGTCAAGCCATCGAGCAAAGGCGCGAGACTGTATCCAACTTGGTCGGCAGGCGCATCGACGCCGGCTCGGTCCAGCAAGGTTGGAAAGAGATCGAGCAAATAGACCAGCGCATTCGAGCGGTGGGCGGCGGATATGCCCGGTCCTCGCAAAATCAGGGGCACGCGCATACTGTGATCATAAAGGTTTTGCTTGCCCATCAGGCCATGCTGGCCGACCGCCAAACCGTGATCGGAGGTGTAGATGACGATGGTGTTCTCTCGCATGCCCCGCGCATCCAAAGTCGCCAGGATGCGCCCGATTTCGGCATCCATTTGCGAGATCATGCCGTAATAGTCGGCGATGTGCTTCCGCGTCTCGTCTTCCGTGCGCGGATGCTCGGCCAGCTTTTCGTCCCGGATGTCGCAAACGCCGATATCAAAGGGGTGCGCGGGCATGAAGCTGGGCGGCAATATGATTTCGCGCGGATCGTACATGGCGTCGTATGGCGGCGGCGGCGTGCGCGGGTCATGCGGCGAGGTAAGGGCGATGTAGGCGAAGAAGGGATCGTCATCGGGCTGTCGCGCATCGAGAAACCTGATCATCTCATCGGCGAAAATGGTTGTCGAATAGCCATCGGCGATAGTTGCGGACGCGGGATCATAGGCGCCGTCCGGGTCAAAATCGTGCAGGGGGACGGCGTACTGATCGGACATGCCGCCGAAGAAAATACTGCCGCCGGCGCTGAAGGCGCGGGCGAAACTGTCGCGGCGGTTGTGCCACTTGCCGGTGGCAAATGTCGTGTATCCGTGCTGCCACAGCAATTCCGGCAAGAGGGGCGCATCGGCGGGTAAGGGGTCTGGCGTGGCGAAAAGATTGCGTCCGGTCATCAGCATGCCGCGGCTGGGCAGGCAGACCGCGCCCGAGGTTGAACCCATGATATGGGCTTGCGTGAACGCAGTGCCGTCAGCCATCAGCTGATCGAGAACCGGAGTCCGCACTGCTTCCATGCCGAGCGACCCGAGGGCGGAATAGCGATGGTCGTCAGCGATGATGAATAAGAAATTCGGTCGCGACACGGCTATGCCTTTGAGTGCGGTACGGGACCTATTTTCACTATACAGCTTGTCGCAACGCGTGGCAAGCAATTGCCAGGCGCGGGAGATAATTCGCGACCCTGCGGCCAGGTTGTTTCCGCGCCGTTCATTTGTCGTCACCAGCGTGTAAGAATTATATGGTAAGCTGTTGCCATGAGTAGACGCCTTTCTACGACAAGGACGTGACAATGACCAAGCTATTGTCGATGTTGTTTGTGATGCTGATGATCGCTGCTTCCGCGCTGGCGCAGACGAACGAGGCGGCGCTGGCGCTGGAACATGAGGGCGGTGTCGTCACAGCATCGTGGAACCCCGAAGAAACCAAAATTCTCAGCGCGTCGCAAAACGGAAACTTGCGCATTTGGTCCGCCGAAGATGGCGAAGCGCTGCTGTCGCTCGATCAACCGGATACTTCGTTCACGCATGCGCTTTGGCTGAATGATGGCGCGTCGATCCTTTATGCCGATGAGAGTGGCGCGGTGACCCTCAGCTCGGCGAGCGACGGCGAGACCATATTCAGCTGGTCACTGAATGGTTTGCCGCTGACTCTCGCGCCCAATGCCGACGAATCGCTCGTTCTGGCCTTCACTGATGCCGGCGAGGGCTCGATTCTGTCGCTCGCGGATGGCGCCGTCGTCGCGGGAGTCTCGCGCCCGGGCCCGGTGATCGCCGCCGAATGGAGCGCGGACGAGACGCAACTGCGCGCCTGGTCCGAGGATGGCCGCGTCGTCGTTTGGGACTCGCGGACTGGCGACGAGGTGGCGACTTGGTCGCTGCCGCATCGAGCCATGCTGCAGGGCCTGGACTGGAACGCGGACGATTCTCAAGTCCTGGCTTGGTTCACCGATGGCAATGTCAGCGTCTACCGGCGGGAGGGCGTCGGTGTGGCCGGGCGAGCCGTCAGCAGCGCGCGGCATCGCAGCTTCGTGCGTCAGGCGATTTGGTCCGCCGACGAATCGATGGTCATGTCGTGGGCGGGCGACGATACGGTGCATATTTGGTCGGCTCGCGATGGCGGCTCGCAGCAGGTCTATCGACATGAAGACTGGGTGATCGGCGCGCGCTGGGATCAAACGGAGGAACGAGTCCTATCCTGGTCTCACATTTACCTCTACCTCTGGGACGGCGACGCGCCGCCACGGCGCTTCCGGCACGGCAACTTGGTTCGAGGCGCGTCATGGAGCAGCGACGGCGCGCGTATACTCTCATGGTCCTGGGACGGCACGGCCCTCGTCTGGACGCCATGACTCGGGTATTGTCGTTGGGCTAGATGAAGAGGGGCAGCGCGGCAACCACGACAAACGGCGTCAAGGCGCCAATGAGCGCGCCGGCGACGATCTGCAGCGGCGTATGGCGCTTCAATACCAGCCGCGCCACGATCACCAGCAGCAAGACAGGTATGAAGATCAGGCTGCGCTGAAAGCCGAAGATTATGGCATTGGCGGCGATGACACTGGCCATCGCCATCGCGTGCAAGCTGATGTGGTAGAAAAATGTACCGACCAGCATCAGCGTCAGCTCCACGATGCTCACCAGCGTCAAAATGATGAAGACGGGATGCGCGTCAAAGCGCAGGAATATCGACCCGGTGGCGATTCCGGCAACAATCGCAATTGAATAGGGGATATAGCGTTCGCGGCTGCGGCGCATATGCAAATCGCCTATCTTGCCGATCTTAACCATGGCGGCGACGAACAGCATAGGCAGGGCGCAGACGAGAAAGGCGAAAAGCAAACCGAAGACCAGCGCTTGCGGACGACCCTGGCCGATCTCCAGCGCGATTAAAAGTACCCAGATCGCCCAGACCACGGGCGGACTGATCAGCTGCGAAACGATGTGCGCCCAGAGCTTCTCTTCCGCTTCGACATCTTGGCGCAGCATCGCGGGCATCGACACGCGTATGTCCATGTCCGGATTCCCTTGTCGATCCTCACCGACGATTATAACAGCCTCTTTTCCAGAATCGCTATATGTCCGTTAAGATTGCCTTAAGCGCCCGGAAGCGCCTCAGGCAGGTCCACGCCTGTTACGGTTTATCGTGATCTTGCAGCAGTTGCAGCAGGCCTTTGGGATAGAGTGGCGGCGCCGTCGGCTGGCCGAACTCGGAGAGCGCATGCCATTCGCCTTGATACAAGATGCCGCCGTCGTCTTGTCCCTGGACGACCGCATCATTGCGGTTGAGCGCCGGGTCCGCGAAGCGCCCATCGTAAACCAGCACGATTTCGTGCCCCGGCTTTCCCTCGTATTGGAAGATGTTTTCCAGCGCGCCCAGATAGCGGACATCAATCACTTCGGCATCAATCTCTTCTTTGACCTCGCGCGTGACCGTCTCGCGCCCGCGTTCGCCGAACTCGATCCGGCCGCCGATGGGACGGTAGAAGGCGCAGCCATTTACTGAGTCATACCCGCGCGCAACAAAGATCTGGTCTTCGCGCCGAAACACGCAAATCGCCAGCGGACGGATGCGTTGCTTTTTGTTTTTCTTTTTCTTGCCCATTGGAAGCGTGGAACGCGCAGCGTTATTCTCGTTCGAAGCGTGTAGCCAGCGCTCGGGGCGGGTCGGAGCGCATGAAAGCCCGCAGACGCCGCTGCACCGCGCGCGGCAGATATTGCAGCATCCGCTCGGTGAAGCCGCCGCTGACGACAAGCAGCGTCAAGATCATCAGCAGCCAGGGCAAGGTATTGAGCAGCACAAAGGGGAAATTGATCTCCTGCCCGAAGAAGAACAGTCCGTTAGTCTGAATATTCGAGGAGACCGCTCGCAAGGCCGCGAAGAGCCAGGCGCCCAGGACCACGCGGAAAGGATGCCAGCCGCCGAAAATCACGATCGCCAGCGCGATCCAGCCATCGCCCTGCATGGCCGGCGGACTGGACCAGCCGGGTTTGACATTCAGCGAATAAGCCGCGCCCGCCAAGCCCACCAGGGCGCCGCCGAGGAAGGTATACCAATAACGCAGGCGTTCCACCTTGGCGCCGCGGGCGAAAGCCGCTTCCGGCCGTTCGCCGATGGCGCGCAGGGCGAGGCCGCCGCGCGTGCGGAAGAGCCAGAACCAGATCGCGAACATCAGAATATAGCTGACATAGACCAGCAAGTTCTGCCGGAAAAATATTTGGCCCAGGATGGGGATATCCGCAAGCACCGGGATAGCGAAGCGGGTGATCTGCGGACCGGGAATCCGCGTGAAATCGGCGCCGAGGAAGCGGGCCAAATCCGCGGCCAGCAGGGTCAAGACGAAGCCGACCGCCACTTGATCGCGCCGCAGCTTGATGCTGGAAAATGCGACGAGCAGGGCGATCAGCGCGCCGACCAGCATGGCCACGGCAATGCCAAGCGCAATCTGCATCGGCACATCGAGCACGCCGGCTTCCTGCGCGGTCCAGGCCGCGGCGAATCCCAATACCGCCGCCAGCGCCAGGCTGCCATCCAGCGACAGATTGACCACGCCGGCGCGTTCGGTGATGGTCTCGCCCAGGCTGGCGATGACCAATGGCGTGGCGGTGCCGATGATGCTGCCCAGGGTGTTGAGGAATTCTTCGTTCATCGCGACTTGTTCATTATATTGGCCTAGTAAGGCTTGTCCGATAAGTCATCATGCTTGCGCACTTTTCTACCCCATCCCCCGGCCCCCTTCACCATCTCTATGGTGAAGCATCCGTATCAACGGAGAAGGGGAGCCAAGGTAGCGCGACCTCGCCCATTGTCGCCGGCCATGCACACATTCACCGTGAGAAAACGCCAGTTGATTCAGCGTGAAACAAGCTTTCTCCCTTTCATATGGGGGGATTGAGGGGCGTAGACTAACGTCGGGCGCGAAAATGCGAATTATCGGACCAGCCTTGTAGGGGCGTATCGCTGAAACGTCCGCGCTGTCAGCCACTTGCGACGGGCGTCTCGCCGAGTCGCCCCTGCAGGATTCGATTATATCGCTGTCGGACAGTCTGTCGCGGCTTTCATTCATGATTCGGCGTCCTCTTCGGACAACGTATTAGGGAAGAATACTTCGTGCACGCCCTGGAACAGAATGACTGCCAGTACGAGCGTGCCTTGCAAGACGCCGGCCAGCGACGAATCCAGCTTGAGCGAGGGCGCAATCTGCAGGCGCGTGCTGCCGGTCAGGATGGCGGCGAAGGCGAAGGTGATCAAGGGCACCCAGAGCAGCCGGATGCTCAAAAGCAAGACGACCAGCAAGCCCAGAAATCCGATACCGCCCGATGCCAGCGGTCGCAAATTGTCGAAGGTGAATAGCACGCGATAGGAACCGGCGATACCCGCCAGCGCGCCACAAGCCAGGAAGGCGCTCATCGATGTCCGCTCGATCGCCACACCCAGAAGCAGCGCCGAGCGCATATTCACCCCCACCGCCTTGAGGTTCAAGCCCCAGCGTGTGCCATTGAGCATGAGCAGGACTATCGCAAAAGCGGCGAAGACCAGCGCAATCATAAAAATATTGACTGGAAACGTATTGGAAAACTCGGGCAGCAGGGCGGCTTTAGGGAAGGGTTCCGTGCCCTGCGCCGATCCGCCGATGCGCGGCTGCCAGGGACCGGAAATCAAATAAATGGAAATGACATTGACCAGGGCGTTCAGCGCCACGCCGCCAAAAATCTCATTGACCCCCAGCCGTATCTTGAGAACGCCGACCACAAAACCCCAAAACATGCCGCCCAGCGCCGCTATCGCGATCAGCAGCAGCTGCAGCAGCGGCGCCAAGTTCTCGCCCAGGGGGATGAATTGCGCGCCCCAGCTGGCGAAGATCGCGCCCATCATCATCTGTCCTTCGACGCCGATATTCCACAAGCCGGCGCGGAACGTCACCACCAGGCCGATGCTGACCAGGGTCAGCGGAATCCAGAAATTGACCACGCCGCCCAGCTTGCGCGAGTCTTTGAAGGCGCCTTTCCAGAGGGCGTCGACAACTTCGAGCGGGTCGCGTCCCACAGCGCCGACCAGCAGCGCGGCGAAGATCAGCGAGATCACGATAGGGATCAGCAGGAAGATGATGTTGATGGCGAGGGCGCGTGGGTTGTTCATAAATCCGCTTCGCTATGCGTCACAATCATTGTCGCAGTTTATCATTTTGGTCAGTCGTCGCGCGCAAGACTTTGCTCACTTCAACGTAATCCTCACCCGATGCCAGGCGTTGTTGACGTAGCCCTTGAAATTCCAGGTGCTGGCGATGGTCTCCGGCTGCGAGTTGGCCGCCGTGTCCCAAGCCCGCACCACCAGCTCGTGCTGACCCTGCGGCAGGTCAAACTCGGTCCGCCACAGCTGCCAGGTCCAGAGCTGCGGCTCATTGAGAAACTCGGCCCGCTGCCAGGTCTCGCCGCCATCGGCTGAGACGCTGATCCAGGTGATCTCGTGCTCGCCATCGCTCATGGCATAACCTTCGACGGCTATCTTGCCGGCCGGCAGCAGGCTGCGATCTTCCGGCCGCACGATTACGGAATTGACCGGCAGCTTGGTCAGCTGCATGCCGTCAGCATAGTTGACGTTGTACATATCAATGCTGGGCGGGAAGAGCTTGTAACCGACCTGCTGAAAATAGTTGTCGGACGGGCTTTCTTGCACGGCAATGTCACTCAGCCATTTGACGCTGCGCGCGCCGATATACCCGGGCACCACTGTGCGCAAGGGACAGCCATGCGCCAAGGGCAGATCTTCGCCGTTCATTTCGTAGGCCAGCAGCACTTCGCAGGACAGCGCTTTTTCGATCGGAATGGAACTGCCGTATGGCGAGCGTTCGCCATCGTGGGTGATGCCGTCCAGACCGAGAAAGGCGATATGGGCGGCTTGATCGCTGCTGATGCCGGCGGCTTTCAACACATCGCCCAGCCGCACGCCGGCCCACTGCGCCGTGCCGATGGCTTCAATGCCCCAGGCGAGCTGGTCGTCAATCGGCTTGTGACTGACCATCTCCTTGCGGCGGTTGCCGGCGCATTGCAAGGTGGCGGTCAGCGTTTGGCGTTCAAAATCGTTTTTGATTTGGTCGAGGCTCAGCGACAGTTCGCGAGAAACCAGTCCCGTCACGCGCAATCGATATCGCTCGAGATCCACGTGCGGAATGCTGGCGTGATTGCGCACAAAGAATAGCTCGGTCGGCGTGATATATTCGCGCGCCAGTTGACTGATCGGCGGACCGGCGTTGAGAGTGTCGTCGTAGGTCTTGGTCTCGTCGTGTTTGTCGCTGAGTGGCATTCGCTTCGCTCCGATTTGGAAATGGATTGTATTGGATTGTCCGGCATTCCCGCGTCGCGCTCAGGCGCGCGCAAATTCGCCGCCGATCAAGAAGCCCAGTTCATCGATACTGGTGTCGTTGGCATCCGGCACCTCGTAGACGCTGCCGACATAGAAGACAAAAATCCGGTCGCTATAGGTGACCAGTTCCTCCAGGTCGGACGAATTGAAGATGATAGCCGTGCCTTGCTGGCAGCGCTCCAGCAGCTGTGTCCAGATCCAGCGCGCCGAATCGACATCAAGCCCGCGCGTCGGCTGCTCCAGTATGAGCAGTTTGGGATTGTCCGGCAGCAGCCCCATCAACACGCGCTGCTGATTGCCGCCCGATAGCTGTTCTATCTGGTCCGTCGCCCGGCCTTTGACGCGATATTGATCGATGCGCGATATCGTGCGTTTTTGCATGTCTTTCCAGTCGATGCGCAAATTGTCGTCCGCCACCAGCGCGGTATGCTCGGTCAGGGTCAGCCCAGCGATCAAGCCTTCTTCCAGCCGGCCCGCGGCCCCGAAGATGCAGCCGCGATGAAAGAGCTGACGGTAGCTTAAACTGAGCGCGTTGCCGCCATTGAAGCGCAAAGCGCCGCCGGTGACACGCTGGAGCCGGGCGCAGGCGCGCATGAATAGCTCCTGCCCGCTGCCTCCCAAACCGGCCAATCCTATCACTTCGCCGGCGCGCGCGGTCATCGAGATCGGCTGCATATCGAGCCGCAAGTCGTGCACGACCAATTGCTCGACTTCGAGGACGGGGCTACCCATCTCGATTTCGCCGCGACTTTGCGCCTCCAGTTCTTCGCCGAACATCATCGTCACCAAGGCTTGTTTCACGTCGGCGATCACGGCGCTAGTCAGGTTTTCGTCGGCGCTGGGCATCTGCATGTCGCCGATCAAAAGGCCGGCCCGCAGCACCATGACCTCGTCGCACAAATCAATGACATCTTCCAGTTTGTGCGAAACCAACAGAATGATCATGCCTTCGTCATGCGCCAGGCGACGCAGGGCTTGAAACAGTATCAACTTCTGCTCGGCGGAAATGCCGGTGGTCGGCTCATCGAGGATCAGCGTCTTCACGCCCAGCGCCAGCAGGCGAATGATCTCAAGCTGTTGTCGCTCGGCGATCAAGAGATTGTCAATCGGTTGATAGGGATCGAGTTCAAAACCGAAGCGCGCCGTCAGTTCGCGCAACGCCGCTTCGGCTTGCTTGCGCTGCAAGGTGATGCCGTCGCCGCCGCCATAAATGAAGTTCTCCAGCACGGTGAAGGCGCCTACGTCAAGCGGATCCTGCTGCAGCATGCCGATGCCGTTGGCGATGGCGGCCGTGGGACCGGTGTAATCGATCGTCCGGCCGTCGATCAGGATCTCGCCGCTGTCCGCCGGCTGAAAGCCCGAGAGTATCTTCATCAGCGTCGACTTGCCCGCGCCGTTTTCCCCCAGGATGCCGACGATGCGGCCCTCGTGAAAGGTGACGGAGATGTCCCGATTGGCGTGCACGGGACCGAAGTGTTTTTCGATACGTCGCAGTTCAATTTCCATGGCGGATACGATTGCTCGCGGCGGTATGACCTGCAGTGCCTAATTGTATCGCAGACTGCAGAATTGACCAATCAGTCAAGGCCCTGAGCTGAATCTGTCAACGCTAGCTGCCAGGGATGACCTGCAATCTGATTTCGTGCTGGGCGCTGCTGGTCCCATCGGCGCGATAAGCGAGCGCGGTAAAGGTATGCCAGCCGAGTCCGTTGGCGAACCAATTCATGGTTACCAAATACTCTGACAATTGCCCGGACGGTTCACTTTCATTGAGCAAAAAGCCATCGACATATAATTCAACGCGCTGTATGCCGTAGGAATAATCAACCGCCAGGATATCGATATCGAAATCGGCGCCTGCGACCACTTGTTGGTTCGCGGCCGGGCGCAGAATCTCGACGCGCGGCAGATCGGGCGTTGGCATCGGCGTGGGCGTGATTCTCTCGAGGTTGCACGCGCAGACGATGCTGATTAGGCACCAGAGCAAAACCGCCAGGAGGAATTGTTGTGATCGGGCGCGCATGCTTTGTCCTCGGGAGGGACTTGCCGTGGTTGGCTGCGAAAGCGAGATTGTCTTTGGAAGCGCTCTCCCTATGCGGGCAATTCCTGATTTGGGCGCACGTTCGTGTAGCAGTTTCATTATGCGGTTGTCGCGACAGTCTCGCAAGCAAAAATCGTGGCTGGATGCAGCGGCAATTTTCCTTTAGGTCTGCTGGCGCGATCTGTGAATGGTGATATGCTATGAATAATTGCACCGACCGACTGGCCGTTTGAAAGGGAGCTTTTATGCTTTTGCGCTACACCAGACTTGCCCTCATGTTTGTGATGATACCTTTGTTGCTCTCCGTGGCTCCGGTAAAGGCCGCTGCGATCACCGTAGACGGGAGCGCCTGCACCCTGGCTGACGCCATCGCCGCCGCCAACGATGATGCCGCGCAATTTGGCTGTATTGCCGGCGACGGCGAGGACACCATCACGCTCTCTGCCAATATAACCCTGTCGGCGGCGTTGCCGGATATCACTTCCGATATCACGTTTGATGGCAGCGGTCATTACATTTCCGGCGATGACAGCTATCCGATCTTTTCCATCAAAAGCGCCACCGTAGTCATCAACAATCTAACCCTTAGGAATGCGTTGAGCACGACCTTCGGCGGCGCAGTCAATGTCAACAATAGCACGCTCGCCATCAATCAGAGCACGATTCGGGACAATGTCGCCAACGATTCCGGCGGCGGCATCTACGCCGTCGACAGCCATATCACCATCGAGGAAACCAATGTCAATGACAATAGCGCCAAACGCAGCCATGGCGGAGGCGTCTATTTCATTAGCCCGACTTTTGATCATCACCTGCGCATCAACTCGAGCAGCTTCCGGGGCAACGAAGCAAGCCAGGACGGCGGCGCCCTCTATATCTCTGGCGGCGATATCGAGATTCACAAGAGCAGCTTTTTCGAAAACAGCGCTGATGAAGGCGGCGCCATTGAAGTCAACTCCTCAACCTTGATTGTGGAAAACAGCACCTTCGGGCGCAATTCCGCCAGAGAAGGCGGCGGCATGAGCGCATTCAACACCGACATTACGCTCATACACACGACCTGGGCTTACAATTCCGCCTTGGAACAGGGCGGCGCTATCGCCCTCATCGGCACTGAAAGCGGGTTGCGGATACAAAACACCATCCTGTCTGACAGCGCCAGCGGCGGCGATTGCCATAGCGGGCTAAAGCCGGAACAAATCACGGAAAACACCGGCAATATCATCCAGGATGGTTCCTGTCCTCTATTGACGGATGACGGCGCGGAATCTTCAGACGCCACGCCAACAGCGGAGCCGACGGCAGAAGAAGCAGAAGCGGACGACGCGGAATCGCAAACCGTGGAGTTGAGAGCTCAATCCGCTCAAGAGCAAGAATCAGCGAATGAGGCGGTGTTGATACAGCAAGCGCAGCCGACCGCAACTCTGGATATCATGCTGCTGCGGGAAGAAGGCTGGCCGCCGCATTTCCCCTTGCACCCGAATAGCCCGGCCATGGATGCGGCTGACGATGCGCTTTGCGATGCGCTGAGCCCGGTCGAAGACCAACCGGGCAAGACCCGCCCGGTGGGTCCTGGTTGCGAAATCGGCGCTTGGGAGGCGCCGCCGACGCCTGTTCCGCCGACGCCGACGCCGACGGCCAGCCCAAGGCCCCCGGCTACCGCAACTGCGATGGCTACAGCGACCGTCGCGCCCACGACGACAATCACGCCAATCCCGCCAAACCCGGAGATTCCGGAATATTGTGTCCACTTGGTCGAGCGGGGCGAGAATTTGTTCCGCATAGCCATTCGATACGATCTGACAGTTCACGCAATTTCCAGCTTCAATAACTTGCTGAACGATGACAGATTGTCAGTTGGACAAGAGATTCTGATTCCGCATCGAGACTGCCCAAATTTCACGCCACGAAAGGGATGACCCGCGGGCGATACAACCGCGCCGAGATCGGATTACTTGGCCAAGGCTTACAGGTATTATCAAGATGGCGGAATTTGACTGCCGTCTTTCAAATGCGCGCCAAAAGTCAAGATCATTATGGATTGGTCTGACTGATTAACACGCTGATCGTCAGCTCTACTCTGGAATCTTGTCCAGCAAGTCGGTCACGAACGCTCGCGCCTGGCGGCGCGCCTCTGCGACACATATGGCGTCCGCGTTGGGGTCTTCGCGCCATTGCAGCGCCCGATTTATCAGAGCCGCCCATTGCGGAAATGCTCTTGCGGCCCAGCGCGCTGACTGGACTTTGGACGCCGGTTTCCCCGTTTTCAACGTGTGCAGGCCACGCGCTGTGGTCAGGATGAGGTAAGAGATCTGGGATTTGCTGTCGATGGCATTCACCGCGTCGCGATATGCCTCGATATGACCTTGCACCCCCCGCAGATACTCCGCTTCGTCAATGGGATCGATCACCGAGGCAATCTGTGGACCACGCAAGGAAATGCCGGTTTCGCGCAGCGGGTACCAGCTGATGACCCAGTCGCTGCCGGCGTCAACCAGATGAAAGGGTTCGCCGGGACTGATGATGCCGATTGGACTTGCTGAGCTGCGGAAAGTATTCAGAGCGCGCTGCGATACGTAAGCCAGTTCAAGCCGGTCTTCCCATTCCGGATGAGCGGAAACAACGGCCAGATGCAGCGCATGCAGCCTGCGGAATCGCTCATCGTCCAACGCCCCGGTCATGATCACAGCGAGGTCAAGGTCGCTGATTGTGGGATCAAAATCGCCGCTGACCAGCGAGCCATACAGATAGACGCCGATCAGCCCCTCGCCCAGGATTTCCTCAATGCCTCGTACCAGCTTGTCCAATACAAGCTTCACATTCGCAGGGGTTGAAAATTGCATGGCTGTGTCTGGCGGCCGTCCGCCTTCATCGTCTTGCCAGGTGGTTTCGGATACACTATAGCCCACTGGACATCAACACGAAAGCGATGCGCCTTGAGAATCAAACAGGTTGAGAGCTATGTCGTCGAGCAGCGGCTGGAGACGCCCTTTTACTTTTCTCAGTTTGGATTTGATGAGCGGCAGATCTGCCTGGTGAAGGTCGTCGCCGAGGACGGGACCTACGGCTGGGGCGAGGGTTACGGTCCCGCAAATGTGATTCGGGCCGGCGTTGAATTCCTGGCGCCGCTGGTTCAGGGCGAAGATCCGCTGCAGGTGGAGGCGATTTGGAGCAAGATGCATCTGCGTGCCATGGACTACGCGCGGCGCGGCGTGCTGGTGGCGGCGATCAGCGCTATCGACATTGCCATCTGGGATCTACGCGGCAAGCTCTTGAATCAGCCGGTCTCGGTCTTGCTGGGCGGCCGCAGACGCGAAAGCGTCAAGGTCTACGCCACAGGCATGTACTTCACTGAAACGGACGATCTGGCTGGCAAGCTGGCGGCGGAAGCTTGCGCCTATGTGGAGCAAGGTTTCCAGGCCTTGAAGATGAAGGTGGGCTTGGACGTCGATACCGATGTGCGGCACGTGCGTGCGATACGCGATGCGATCGGCGACGAAATCGAGCTGATGGTCGATGCCAATCACGCCTATTCGCGCAGCGAGGCGCTCGCGTTCGCCAAGAGAATCGAGCCGCTGGGCATCCGCTTTTTTGAGGAGCCGGTCACGCCGGAGGATTACGAAGGTTATCGCGAGCTGCGGGGGCGGACCTCTATTCCCATCGCCGGCGGCGAGTGCGAGTATCTGCTGGCGGGATTTCGACATTTGCTCAGCAACAATTGCGTCGATATCGCGCAGCCGGATATCTGCGCCGCCGGCGGCCTGAGCGAGTGCAAGCGGATCGCGGCGCTGGCGCAAGCCTTCCAGACCAACGTGGTCCCTCACAGTTGGGGCACGGGCATCGCCTTTGCCGCCGGCCTGCACCTGGTCAGCACGCTCGATATTGTGCCGGGCCGGCTGCGTATGCCGGACGCGCTGCTGGAGATGGATCGCTCGGAGAATGCCTTGCGAGATAATCTGACCGCGCCGATTTTCAGCGTCAGCGACGGCTATGTCACTGTGCCAAATGCGCCGGGATTGGGCGTCGATGTGGATCCTGACATGCTGGCGCGCTTCAGCCGGGCTGTCTAAATGATTGCGCCAATCAGGCTTGACGAGATCAGGGCGGCGGCGGGGCGCATCGCGGATTCGGCCATTCGCGCGCCGTTGCTGCATTTGAGCGTCGATGACGCGCCCTGCGACATCTTCCTCAAATTGGAGAACTTGCAGCCGATTGGGTCATTCAAATTGCGCGGCGCCGGCAACGCGATGGCGCTGGCGTCGCCACATAAGCTTGCTGAAGGCGTCGTCACCGCCAGCGCGGGCAATATGGCGCAGGGCGTGGCTTGGAACGCGCGCCGCCTGGGCATCCCCTGTCAGGTGATCGTGCCCGATCATGCGCCGGAAACCAAACTGGCTGCGATTCGACGCCTTGGCGGACGGATCATCAGCGTGCCATTCAGTCGCTGGTGGGAAATCATCATCAGCGGCGCATACGACGAGGCGCCGGGATTGTTCATCCACCCGGTCAGCAATCGTGCTGTCATCGCCGGCAACGGCACTATCGGGCCCGAAATCCTGGAAGACCTGCCCGATGTCGATGCCGTCGTCATTCCTTTCGGCGGCGGCGGCTTGAGCAGCGGGATCGCCTCGGCCATGCGGGCGCTGAAACCGGATACGCGCCTCTATGCGGTAGAGGTCGAGACGGCGGCGCCACTGTCGGCATCGCTGAGCGCCGGTCGGCCGGTCGCGATTGATTATCAACCCAGCTTCGTCGATGGCATCGGCGGAGCAAGCGTGCTGCAGGAGATGTGGCCGTTGGCCCGCGAACTGCTGGATGACGCGCTGGTGGTGTCGCTGGATGAGGTCAAGGATGCGATACGGCTGCTGGCGGAGCGGCAGCGCGTGATCGCGGAAGGCGCGGGCGCGGCTGCTGTGGCGGCGGCGCTGGCGGGACGGGCCGGCAGCGGCAAGGTGGTCTGTGTGGTATCGGGCGGCAATATCGATCGCGCGGTTTTGGCGGGGATTTTGGCTGCCGGGTGACGCGCGTGGCGGGCGATCCGATGGTGACCGCTACAACCCCTCCCCCGGCCCCCTCCCCGAAGCATCGGAGAGGGGGAGCGCGATCTCAGAGTTTGACATTCCAAGTGAGCAAGATAAGTTACCGAGGATTCGATCCTACATTTGAAATCACGTGATTGACGCAGTGGACGAGAGGCAAACGGTTGCTAACAAGTAGCGCGCAAGCCCTTCAAAGTGACATTGGATTTCAATCGCCGGGCGGGACGGAGGCCAGCACGGGAATGCCCGCGGCGGTTTCGATATCTTCGCGGCGGCGCACGATGGCGCTCTCCAGATACTCGAGCACGAAGACGATGATGCCGCCGATGAAGACGCCGGCGAGCAATCCGACCAGGGTATTGATGGGGATGTTGGGGCGGGCGCGTACGCGCAGCGGCTCGTCCTGCAGGGACGCCTCGATGCGGTCTTCGCGGCGGGCTTGCTGATTGAGGTCGTTGCGATATTCCACCAGCAGCTGGCCCCATTTCTGGGCGATGCGGGCGGCTTGATCGGCATCCTTGCTTTCGGCGTCAATCTGAATCAAGAGGCTATCGAGATCGGGCGCGATGCGCACATCGGCGCGCAGCGCTTGCGGGATCATGTCCAGCTGCAATTCGTCGATGACTTCGGCGGCGCGCAAGCTGCTATCGAGCCAGGCGACATGGTTGTTGAGCGTCTGCTTGGCGGCTTGGGTAAGGCCGAAGTCGCTGCGGCTGGGCACGAGCAGCACCTTCTGGGTGGCGCGGTAGACGGGTTCCATTCCCCGGCTGAAGAAGAAGGCGGCGCCGGCGGCGATGACGCCGAGCAGCAGCATGATCCAGCCGCGGCGGATGAGGATGGTGGCGTAGTCGATGAGGTTCATGGCGTCATTTTAGCATAGGCGCGAATGGATTAAGCGTCGGTTTTGTGTCCGTTTTATGTCCGACGGCAATATTTTTTCGGACATAAAAGTCTTTTACACGCCCTCACCCCAAACCCCTCTCCCATGAAGGGAGAGGGGCTTAAACGTCATTGAATTGCAGGGTAGCATGGATGGCGCCGGGTGGGGTGAGTGGATGGTCGCGCAAAACAGCGAATATATTGTGGGTGAAAGCGGCGCAAATTATAGAATTTCCGGAATGGAAGACATATAATGTATGGGTCTTAATCTTAGCGCCGACGGGAACGCCGGATGATTTTGAAGCGACTAACAATTACTGGATTTCGCCCATTCTTTGAAACCGCAACGCTGAACATTGAACCTACGGTCACAGTTTTAACAGGCGCAAACGATGCAGGCAAGTCTGCCGTACTTGAGACTATACGAAGACTTTCAGCAGATGTAGCAGGTAGTTTGGATGATGCCAACTCAGATTTCCTAATTGTTTCTGAGATGCAGTGGGATCGAAACATCGACATTTGTGCAGTATCGACGTTCGTTGTCTCCTCGGATACTAGGTACTTGCATCAGAGTACACCGGTCGGCTGGGAGGTGGATCTGCGGCTCCGATACACCATGAATGAGTTCCACGTGCTTTCCCTTCGAAACGAGCGTGGAAAGCCTGAGAATGTAGGGAACAGTACGCCAAAGCGGAGGCTTAAAGTCATTGACTTGGCAAATCATGATATCATTCGAACTTCCATTTCAGTTGAAGGACGAAATGCCAGCGAGAATCGGCTTCTGACATCTGCATTCGGACCAAATCACTGGGACAAATTAGAGAGCCTAGACGATAGAAATAGAAACCTGCACTGCAGAAATGCAAATGAGAAAATCAACGCCAGTTTATCGCGGGCAAAACCACAGGCTCTTGATATAGAGTTCTATTTGGAGATCGAATCGCATTCGCCATTGAAGATTACCGTGGGATTGGAGGATAGATTTGGAGGCCGAGCATTTCCTCACCTTAGAGGTGCTGGCTATCAGAAGCTCATGGGCCTGATGCTATTGCTACTGGACATTGACCTAGAAGTGGAAAATGTGCTGCTACTGTACGACGAACCGGAGAACTCGCTGCACGCCGATGCTCAACATGCGTTCAGAAAAATACTGGAAGATTTCGCTGAACACCAGAATATTCAAGTGGTGTACGCAACGCATTCTCCGGCAATGATTAATCCGGCACGCCCCAAAAGTCTTCGCTTACTATACCGCGACACGACGATAGCAGGATATGCGACCACGCGAATCAACAACAAGCCGTATGTAGAATCCAGTTATCAGAGTGTTCGAGCGCAACTTGGTATTCTGCCAGCTGATTCGTTGATGTTTTCGGCAGTCACCATCATTGTAGAAGGACCGACCGAGCGTTTGGCACTAAACAGACTCATCGACAGATTGATTGACGAACGCACTGAAATTTGTCCCGACCTAAAGCTACATTGGCGACTGTGTTTCGTGCTTTCGGCCGGTGGTACTGGCGAGATCCCCAAATGGATAAAGTTCGCGGCAAGTCAAAACGTCCGACCAATTGTGCTGGTGGACGGTGATACCGACGCAGATACGATCAAGTCGAAAGGCGGATTTGAGAACGTCCGAGTTGTCAGCCACGCTTACGGCAAAGATTTTGAAGGAATCGTGACTGAGGAACTGTACTTCAAAGCGTTGGCAGAAGTGCTTGCCAATTTGGGAAAGTCTGTAGAGAAAACCACAAAAGAGGAATTTGACAAATGGTGGGCAAGCGCGGGATTGACCAACAAAATGATGTTTAGTTCGCGAGTAGCAAAGTGGCTTGAATCGGAGTTCCAAACCTGCCTCAATAAACCTATAGTAATGGACAAAGCGATAGAAATAGCAGATCTTGATTCGATAAAAATGTGCAAGATTGACGAACTAATTGAAGAGATCAAGAAGGCGGTAGATAGCCTATAGTGCTACCTGATCCGAAGTTTCAAGAATTCGCCTGACATCTAATTCGCTTCGACGTTGTGATAACGAGTTGGCTTTTCACTTTTATTGCCATCCTGACCCCACCTAAACCGCAGCCTCGTCAAACAGCGACGGGAAGTGGCGGAGCGGGTCGCCGGGTTCGTGGTGGAGGATTTGCTGGCGGCGGGTGAGCGGCGCCGATGTCGGCGGCTCGACGCGTCTTGAGGTCCAGCTCAGGTTGAAGACGCAGTATTTGCAGGCCGGCGCCGGCCGGCATCTCGGGCGCGGCAATCAGGCCTCCATATCTATCACGATTTTGACCGCGCCTTCGTCTTGCAGGTGATGCAGCTCATAGGCTTGCATGACATCATCGAATTTGAAAGTATGCGTGATCATGCTGGCGACATCGACTTTGCCTGTGCGGATCCACTCCAGGGCTTGGCGCGTGCAGGCGTGGTCAGGATCGCGGGTGGCGTGCACGATGGCTTTGGCGTTGAGCGTCTTCCAGAAGAATTGCAGGTAAGGGAAGCGCACCCACTCGAAGCGCGGCACGCCGAAGAGGAGGATGAAGCCGTTATCGCGCACGATGTCGACCGCCAGCGCGATCGAGGCTTCTTCGCCGGCGGCTTCGACCACTACATCGGGCAATGCGCCGCCGTTGAGCGCGCGAATGGCATCTTGTGGCACTCCGCTGGCATTATGCAGCGTATCTGTGGCCCCGTAGCGTCGGCTGTAGGCGAGGCGATATGCCTTCAAGTCGAGGGCGATGATTTTGGCGGCGCCGCGCTCGCGCAGGGCGAGATTGAAATAGAGACCGGCCGAGCCTTGTCCGATGACGGCGACCGACTTGCCGCGGACATCGGGCAGGGATTGGGCGGCGTAGAGCACGGTGCCCAGCTGCTGCGCCTGTACGGAGTGCTCGAGCGGGACGGCGCTATCGATGGGAAGCAAGTGCTCGACCGGCGCCAGGTAGTATTCGGCCATGGCGCGGTGATCGGGCGCCAGCGCCAGCACGTGATCGCCGACGTTGAAGTCGCTCTCGGGCGCGTCGATGGCGTCGATAACGCCGACCATTTCGTGACCGGTATCGCCGGGTTGGGTGGGATAGCGCTCGTCCGGCAGGTAGTGCAGATGACGCGTATCGCTGCCGCAGAGCGAGAGGCGCAGCGTTCTGATCAGGGCGTGGCCGGGGCGCAAGGCGGGCACTGGGGCGTCCACGAATACAGGTTGGCTGCGGGCGATGATTTGCACGGCTTTCATGGGCGGGCTCCGGCAATGGCGGGTTGAATGCGAATGAGTATAGCAGGGGCGCCGCATTCGGTCATGAGCGTGACAAAGTATTCTGAAAAGCGATCGCGGGCGCGACAGAACGGTCGTCTGGGGAAGTTCATATTTATTTCTTACGCGGCTGTGCTAAAACAGATGCGATAATTCGCGCTGTTGACGAGAGGGATGGCGCGAGGCCGGGTGACAGGAGGAGCCATGAGCGAACAACACACTTTTCAGGCGGAGACGCAGCAGCTGCTGAATATCTTGATTCATTCGCTGTACACGGAAAAGGAGATTTTCTTGCGCGAGTTGATCTCGAATGCGTCGGATGCGTTGAATCGGCTGCAATTCGAGATGCTGACTAATGACAATGTGCAGGATGCCGGCGCCGATTTGGAGATTCATATCGAGCTGGACGAAGACGCCAATACGCTGAAGATCAGCGATACCGGCATCGGCATGAATCGCGATGAGATTATCGCCGGGCTGGGCACGATAGCCAAGTCGGGCGCCAAAGCCTTCCTTGAGGCGATGAAAGACAAGCCGGACGACGGCGGGATATCGGATATCATCGGGCAGTTCGGCGTCGGCTTCTATTCGGCGTTCATGGTGGCGGAGCAGGTGGATGTGGTATCGCGTTCGTATCGCCCGGAGGATGAGGCGGTACGATGGTCGGCGACCGGCGGCACAAACTACACGCTGGAGACGGCATCAAAAGATGTGCGCGGCACGGAAATCACGGTGCGCCTCAAGGATGACGAGAATGAATTCACGCGCGGATTCCGCATCAAGGACATCATCCGCCGGCATTCCGATTATGTCGCCTTTCCCATATTTGTAGATGATGAAGATGAGCCGACCAACAAGCAGCAGGCGATCTGGCGGCGCAACCCGTCTGAAGTGGAGGACGAGGAATACGACAGCTTCTACAAGATGCTGACGATGGATTTCGGCGGCGCCAGCCATCATATTCACATGCGCGCTGATGTGCCGATGCAGTTCTACGCTTTGCTTTTTGTGCCGGGCAGCGCGCAGCCCAATATGTTCAGTCCGCGCAAGGAGCCCGGTTTGAAGCTTTATGCGCGCAAGGTCTTGATTGAAGAATTCAATCGCGATTTGCTGCCGGAGTATTTGGGCTTCGTACAGGGCGTGGTCGATAGCGAGGACTTGCCGCTGAGCGTGACGCGCGAGAGCATCCAGGCGACGCGGGTGATGGCCAGCTTGAAGAAGACGGTGACGCGGCGGGTGTTATCCGAGCTGAAGCGGATGGCGAAGAATGATCGCGATACCTATTTGAAGATCTTCGGCGAATTTGGCGGGTATTTGAAGCAAGGGCTGGTGATCGATAGTGAAGATCGCAGCGACCTGGAACCGCTGATGTTTTTCCAGACGACGCACGATGATGACCCGAGCGCGTTTTATTCGCTGGATGAATATGTCGAGCGCATGGCCGAGAATCAGGACGATATCTATTATGTGGTCGCCGATGATTATCGCAGCGGGTCGCGCAGTCCGCATCTCGATATTTTCCGCCAGCGCGGCATTGAAGTGCTGTATTTCACGCATCCGGTCGATGCCATGCTGCCGATGGGCATGGTCGATTTCAAGGGGCATAAACTGGTCAGCGTGGATTCGGCGGCGTTGGATCTGGAAGATGTTGGCGAAGCGGCGGCTGAGCAGGAGACGGCACAAGAGTCCCTGGGCGAAGACGCTTTCTCGACATTACAAGCGCGGGTCAAGGCGGTATTGGGCGAGCGGGTGAGCGATGTGCGCGAGAGCAAGACGCTGGTTGATAGCCCGGCGCGGCTGGTCAGCGAGGACGACAGCGCCAACCGCTATATGTTCCGCATCAATCGCATGCTGGATCAAGATTATGAATTGCCGGTGCGGGCGCTGGAGCTGAATCGGCGTCATGCCTTGATGCATAATCTGGGCGAATTGATTGCGGACGGCGACGATGCTGATTTGATTGATGCTGTGGTGGAGCAGGTCTTCGAGACGGCGCTGCTGCAGGATGGCTTGCATCCGGATCCGTCGAGCATGGCGGATAGACTGACGCTGCTGATGCAGGCGGCGACGGGCAGCTCGAGCGCGGATTTGCCTTTTGCCGAGGTCAAGACGGTGATTGCGGAGCCGGTTGCAGCGGGAGTGTTTGAAGGCATCACGCTTGATCCGGTGGATGTGGAAGAGGCAATGGAAGAGGCGGAGGAGTAGGGCATGTCGGGCAATAAAACCGTACGCAACGACGGCGATGTGCTGGCATATCTGGAATCGGTGCAGAACAAACGCCGGCGCGAGGACAGCTTGGTCGTTTTGGAGATGATGGAAGAAATCACCGGCGAGCCTCCGGCGATGTGGGGCGCGAGCATCGTCGGATTCGGCAGTTACCATTACAAGTACGAGAGCGGGCGCGAGGGCGATATGATGATCACCGGCTTCGCGCCGCGCAAACAGGCGCTGACCTTGTATGTCATGGGCGGGCACGAGCGGCATGAGGCGCTCTTTGCCAAGCTGGGCAAGTATCGCACCGGCAGTTCTTGTCTGTATATCAACAAGCTCGATGATATCGACCTGGATGTGCTGCGGGAGATAATCGCCGAGTCGGTCGCTTACATGCGCGAGGCCGATCATATCGCGGGCGATTAACCGGCGCGGCCAGCAACCGCGCTCCGCCGTAGCGCGTATAGATAGGCAAGAGAATCCGTGAGCGGGTGTTCTGCGTGTATAATAGGAACACAATCGACACATGGAGCGTTGGTTCGTTAGCGATGGATGGATTGAAGCTGCTGGGTCAAATCGGCAAAGGCATTGTCAAGACCATCGAGGTGGTCGGCAAGGGCGTCGGATTGACCGGCAAGGCGATAAATGACGGCTCAATTGCAGTGAGGATGGCCATGCCAGTGACTGAATTGACATCGGTATTCAATACGACCGATGAAACGATCAAGTTCGTGAATCAGGAATCGCCGCGCGACAGCAAGGAGATCCTGCCACAGAGCGCGGTATCGCTGAAGACGCAGCAGACGGCCGGCGCCTGGGTGCCGTGGTATCATCCGCCGCGCTTCGCGCCATTCAGCCGCAAGCGCATGGAGATTGTGGTGGACGATGTGGCGGTGATATATATGTGGCAGCGCGATGACCATGTCTATTGGTGCAATCGGCTGGACAGCCAGGGCAACCCGGCCAAGGCGTATGAAGTGCCGGGCATCTCGCATGTCGGCGGCAAGCGTATGCTGGTGGTGCGGAATGATCCGGAGAGCGGGTACAGCGCGTTTTTGAGCGAGAGTGTGGAGAACAAGTAGGGATCCTCTTTATTCGGTACCGAGGCACAGAGAGCACAGAGAAAGAGACCGCGCTCCTTGCATGAGCAAGCAGGTTTGTCAAATTAGAGAGTGCAAAGGTCTCATCCTACGCCTCCCCAGCCAGCTTTGGAAGGGGAGCTAAGGTAGCGCGAACGGTGGGCGGGATGATTAACCACAGCCGGTCGGCGGCAGCGAAAAAGTCGGGCGGTTGGATATGGCAAAGCCGGGCGAGCGACCGGCTCGCCCTTACAAGGCTTGTCGGCAATTGACGAATATACGTTGATTGCGAGCCTGTTACCTGCGGGCGACTCACAGAGTCGCCCCTACAATCGGCCTTAAGCGCGGAAATCAGCTGGAATGATGCAGATTTAGACTGGGCAACGCTTTCCATCCCTTTTGAAACGAGTGATGATTGGCGATATTGTCACAATAGCGTACAAGCCTTACAAGACCGTCCGGGATTTCAAGATTTCTCACATTATTTCAGTAAGCGTCATAACGTAGTTGGAATCACTGATAGCGTAGAGAAGAAGACCATGATTACCACAATTGCGACCGTTACTGTTTTTGTAGATGATCAGGAACGGGCAAAGGCGTTTTACACCGAGAAGCTGGGCATGGAGCTGATCAACGACTCGGAGATGTTTCCCGGGTCCGGCATGCGTTGGATCACGGTGGCGCCGAAGGGGTCGACGACGGTGATATCGCTATTCCCGATGGGCGAACAATGGGCGCATTATCGTGAGGCGATGGGCAAGCCGCAGGCCTTCACGCTGCATTGCGATGATATCGACGCGACGTATGAAGAACTCACGGGCAAAGGCGTACAGTTTTTGGGCGAGCCGCAGAAACAAGCCTGGGGCAGTTTCGCGATCCTGGTTGATTCCGAAGGCAATCAAATCGTCCTGGGTCAGCAGTCCTAGGTCTTGGCAGCAATTCGTCCCATCCAATATTATGTTATGCGAGAAAACGGGCGACCTGACAGGTCGCCCCTACGTCGTCTGTTTAGGTGGAGGCAAGAGATGATCAAGAGAGTGGGAACAGTTTCGATATTTGTGGAAGATCAGGACCGGGCGAAGGCATTCTATACCGAGACGCTGGGCATGGATCTGCATGCCGACGATGAATTGTGGCCTGGCGCCGATTCGCGCTGGCTATCGGTGGCGCCGCCGGGGGCCGAGACTTTGATCGTACTTTACAAGTTTGATGAGAACTGGGAGCACTACCGGTCGACCTTCCAGCAGTCGCAATCGTTGACGCTGCAATGCGAAGATATCGACGAAACTTATCGCATCTATAAGGAACGGGGCGTCGAGTTCCTGGGCGAGCCGGAGACGCAGTTTTGGGGCCGCTTCGTGATGATGAAAGATTGCGAAGGCAATACCTTGATATTGATACAGGTGTGACATTGGCGGACTTGCTCGACTTGTCCAGGCGGGTCGGTGGTTTGTTAGCGCAGGGTGGCTTGTCGATTTGCGCGGCAGAATCTTGCACCGGCGGCCTGATCCTGAGCACCTTGACCGATGTCTCCGGCAGTTCCGCTTATGTCGAGGGCGGCTTGGTGACGTATTCCAACGAGGCCAAGATGGCGCGGCTGGGGGTGCGTGAGGAGACGCTGATTCAATCCGGCGCCGTCAGCGAAGCGACTGCCGCTGAAATGGCGATCGGCGCGCGCGCGTTATTCGCTGCGGATTATGCCTTGAGTGTCACCGGCATCGCGGGGCCGGGCGGCGGAACGGACGAGAAGCCGGTCGGGCTGACCTATATCGGGCTGGCGGGACCGCAAGACTTGCTGCGCGTCGAGCGGCACATTTGGGATTGTGATCGAATCGGGAACAAGGCGGCGAGCGTCGAGGCGGCGTTGCGGCTGATGCTGTCTGCTTTGAACGCTTAATCAGGCGCGCTCTTCTAGTTTTATGCCGCGGTAAACTTGCGACAGCGGCAGCTGGCAATCCACGACATCAAGCGGGACGACCGCATCCAGCTGCTCAAATGATGTCGTCCGCCAGCCGGTTTCGGAGCGAAGGGAAAGCTCGGCGCAGACGCGGTGCTGGTCGATGATCAAGTAGGCCTGAATTGAGGGTACTTCCAGGTAGGCGTTACGCTTTTCGACCCGATCGATGTCAATGGACGATGGCGATGTGACTTCAATCACGAGAATCGGGTTGAGCAGCTCCATCTCGTTCTCGCGTTCGAATTGCGCTTCGTCGCTGATTACAGTCAGATCGGGGTAAAAGTACCGCGTATTCCCCACTCTCGCGCGCATGTCGCTACCTAGAATCGTACAATTCGTGTCTGCGATCTGTACATCAATCGCGATTCCCGTATTCATTGCAATTTGATTGTGCGTCCGAGTGGCTCCAGCCAAACAGCGTACCTCGCCATCGATGTATTCGTGTTTTTCGAAGTTCTTCTCTTCCCAGGCGAGATATTCGTCGACGGTTAGGCGCACGGGTGTTTCAACTGCCATGATGTTCCCCACATCGCATTGACTTGTTCCAAGTATATCGCGTGTGAATCTGAAGTGGAGTGTATTCGCAAATTGCGCGCGCATGCGCTCGCTTACCACAGGTCCAGCGTCGCGCGCAGGATGCCGAATTCACCGATATGGTAGGCATTGTGCTGGGCGACGATGATGACTTCGCGCAGGATATTGTGTCCCGGTTGTCCGCCCGCGATTTGCGCGAAGAGATCACGCGAGGGATCCCTGACGATTCCGGCCAAGGCCGCCTGATCTCGGCGAAACTGGCTGATCGTTTGTTGCCAGGCTTGCGCATCGGCCCGGGAATCGGGATCCGGCCAATAGTCTTGGGGAAACTGCAAGGCTTGATAGTCCGGATTCTCGATATAGTCGAGTATGTCCCATTGCGCGATGCGTAGATGCTCGAGCAGCTGCCAGAAGCTGTAGGGCAGGCGGGGCGGACGCGTGTTGTAATGCGCTGCCGGGAAGTCTTTGACGACATCATCGAAAAGCTGATGCGCTTGCCGATTCTCCAGCGCGGTGATCAGTTGCCGGCGCAATTGCAATTGGGACATGTATATTCCTCCTTTAATTTAGCGCTCAACTATCATACCGTTTCTTCAGTCGGGCGAGCGCAGTACGCAGGGCGCGCGCAAGAGGGGATGAGTTGAAGCCGATTCCGTTGTCAGCTTCCGCCAAAAGGCACGAATGACGAATTGTCAATTCTGTGGATGACGCGCGTCAACTTATTGTATTATCTTGTTAAGGAATGTGGCGTATCTTGCAATGAGGAGAAGCGTCGGCTAAGCGTAGAGAAATCTGTGGGGAATTCGTCTCCAATTGCGATACAATGAAAGTAGAAGCAAGACGAGGTCGCTGATGTACGACAAGTATCCCGAATTTGATGTGCCGCGCAGCAATCTCATACAGCGGTTTATGGGTCAGCACTGGAGCGCGATCCTGATCGAAATCGTGATGACGATCGTGATCAGTGTGGCGGCCGGTCATGCATTTGACCTGTTTGGTCCGTTTGATTCGCCATCTGCCGCGCAGATTGAAGCGCCCGTGCAACTGGAGTCGGGGGCGAATTCTCCGGAAACCGCGCAGGGCGAATATCAATTTTCGGGACTGACCGCCTATGACGAGTGCGCGCGTGGCGAGTGCGCGCTGGCGCATGTTTCGTTGGGTCGCCGGATGCTGACGCAAGGCAGATTTGACGGCATGTTGACTCATTTGGCTCGCGCGATCGAGATTGGCAGCGAAGATCCTGCGGTGTGTTTGGAGATCATGGCCATATACGATACACTCGGTTTGCCGCGGTCTGCGGCACGATTGCATGAGCAAATTGAGGAAAAATTTGCCAAAAGCGATCTTGATGTGTCACAATTGTTGTCGAGCGCTGGATGAGGCGCGGGTTAGTATGGTTCTAAACTGACGGTATAGCTTGACTAATCCGCCGTCAGATGTGTTATACTAAGGTTCATGTGGGTGAACCTCTTTGCCGAAGTCAGTTAGTGCGAGGACGTTACTTATGAAGAAACAGTACCCGGAATATGACATTCCCAGACGTTCCCTAAAAGATCGCATTTTGGGCCAGCGCCCGAGCGCTCTTATCATTGAGGGCTTGTTGGTGCTGGTGGCCGTCGTGGTGACTATCGGATTTCTGACGCCCGTTGCGCCCGTCGAAGACAATCGCGATGCGCTGATAGCGGAGCTTCAGGCCGTAGTCGCCGCTCAAGAAGTTGCCTTGGCGGATGCGGCGGAGGCCGCGGATGTGGTGTCGACGCCAAGTGGCTTGCTGAGTGTCACCGCCGTGAAGAACCTGGCGTGGTCGAATTTGTCAAACGAGGAGTATCGCGCGGCGATTTCGCTCTTCAGCGTCTTGATCGCCGAGGGCGAGGCGGACCCCAACACCTATTCCGCCCGCGGATACGCCTACAGCATGATAGACGAACATGCGCTTGCCGCGCAGGATTACAGCATCGTGCTGCAGTTGGACCCGAGCAATTTGGGCGCCTTGAATAATCGTTGCTGGGCTTATAGCGAGATTGGCCAGCATGATCAGGCGCTGGCTGATTGCAATCAGCTGATGTCGACAGTGCCGGATGCCGATTATCCCTATCTGAATCGTGGAATTGTCTTCGAAAAGATGGGCGATATGGACAACGCGCTCGATGATTATGTCGAATGGACCAAGCGGGTAAAGCAGCGCGTCATTCGCAATGACACCCTGGCTTGGAATGACAGCCTCGAGGTTCCGATGGAGGAGGGCACGGTTTACTTCTTCCCCTTCACCGTCAGCGCCGGGCAGGATGTCGTTGTCACCGCCATCAGCAGCCAACGCGATGTTGACGCTGATCCGCTGGTGCTGATCGTTGATCCGGACGGGAAAGCCTTGACCGCGAATGATGATACCGGCGAATGGTGGGACAGCTATGTGCGCTTCCGCGCTCCGGAAAGCGGCGAGTACGCGGTCGTCTTGACGCATGCTGGCGGCAGCACCGAGGGCCTGATCGAGGTCAGCCTGGATGTGTCGGGCGCGCTAACCATCGGCAACGATATCGCCAACTACAAGACTGTTGCCTATCGCGCGCTGATGTCCGAAGATTATGCCACCGCGCTGGATAATTTCACCAAGGCGCTGAACCTCAACAGCCAAGATGCCGAAGCCATGAACTGGACCGGCGTCACTTATCGCTACATGGGCGAATACGAGACCTCGCTCAATTACATCAGCATGGCGATGCGGCTGGACGACAGCTATACGCTGCCGTATTTGTCGCGCGGGATTACCTACGAGTTGATGGGCGAGGCTGAAGCCAGCGCCGCCGACTACTACCGTTATGCGCTGTTGAATCGCACCCGTGGTTTCTATCACAGCGAATTGCAGGGCGACAGCCAGTTCCAGTTGCCGATGCGCGAAGGCTGGGTCTACAGCCTGCCCTTCAACGCCAAAGCCGGCCAAACGGTAGACATCGAGGTTGATACGGTAGAGCCGGGATTTGTCGATCCGCTGATCGTCTTGATCGGCCCGGACAATCGTCCGCTGGTCGGAGACGATGATATCTCGCGCAGTGAATACGACGCCAGCATCGACAACTTCAAGCTGGGTGAATCCGGTCAGTACGTCCTGATCGTCAGCCACGCCGAGGGCGGCGCCAATGGCAATATCAACATTGATATTGATTTGCACGATCCGGCGCCGGCGACCATGTACGACTACGGTTGCCCGGGTAGTGGCCACTAAAGCCAACTGACATTCGAGCAAGTAAGGGGCAGGTCGAAAGACCTGCTCTTTTTATTCCCCGGTGACGCTTCTCGCCTGGTGGAAGATGCGCTTGAGGCGTTTGATGTGTTTGGGCGCGAGCGGCGGCGCCTGCAGGGATGCGATGTTGCTGACGAGGTGCTGTGGATTGCCGGTGCCCGATAGCACGACGTGTACGCCGGGTTCGTCGCGGCAAAAGCGATAGGCGGCATCGGGTATGCTTTTTGCGGCGCCGTCCTCAAGCAAGAATCCCAGCGGATTATCCAGGTCGACATCGGCCGCATCAAGCTCGCCCAGGTCAATCAACTCCTGCAGGGCGAGGCGCAATTTGTCCAGGCGGCTGAGCGCGCGGCGAATAGCGAACATGATCAGCACGCCGGTATCATTGCGTATCGCCGCTTCCAGCACGGTTCCGCGCGCCTGCTGGTTGAGCAGATTGAAACCGACCATAATCACATCGAACAGATCGTCGTTCAGGGCGAGTTGCAGCATCTGGTGATCCAGGTCACGACTCCAGAATTCAGTGACGCCAGTGAAACGAATCTTGCCCTGCGAGCGCAAGTCTTCCATGACGGGTAGGATCTGATCTTTGTAATATGGGTAATGTTCGAGAGGCAAGCCATGCAAATGGTAGATGTCGATGTAATCCGTCCGCAGATTTCGAAGGCTGTCTTCGAGGCCGGCGCGGAGTTGCTGTGGCGTGACTTTCTCGCCGCCCAGGCGTTTCTTGGTGGAGATGACGACGTTTTCGCGGTCGCGGCCGGCGATGGCTTGACCGACGATGGCTTCCGTGCCATAGGCTTCGGCAGTATCGATAAAGTTGATGCCGGCGTCGAGCGCCTGCCGCACCAACGCAATTGACTCCGCTTCGGTGTTGAAATTGTCGCGTTGACCGAGGCGGCTGGGTCCGCCGGCGCCGAGCCCTATGACCGAAACCATGAGTCCAGTGCGTCCCAGTTGACGGTATTCCATCTCACTCTCCGCAGATTGCGCGTCCAATGCACGGGCAATTGTGGCGGAAGCCTGCTTGAAATGCGATGGCGGGGCGTTGTGATTTCGCCAGCAGTGGTTCTTGGTCGAGTAACGCACCGGATTTATGGCCACAGAGGGCACGGAGAGAATGGCTGGTGAAGCGGGGTGTGGTGTCCGCGTAATCTGCCTGGATGCCGGGCGGAATTGGTTGTGGTCGAGAGTTTGTTATAATCGGGCAACGGTTAACGAGGTGAAACGTCCATGGACATCAACACCTTTTCGATAGTTGCCTACGCGCCGGGAGAAGAATCTTGGGGCGTGGCGGTGGCGAGCAAGTTTCCGGCGGCTGGCGCGGTGGTGCCTTGGGGGCGCGCCGGGGTCGGCGCGGTGGCCACGCAAGCGCATACCCGGGTGACTTTTGGCGTGGACGGCTTGGCGCTGATGGAATCCGGCAAGAGCGCCGAGGCGGCATTGGAGGTCTTGTTGGCGAATGTCGATACGACGAACCGCCGGCAGGTGGCGTTGGTCGATGCGGAGGGACGGGCGGCCGCGCATACCGGTCCTGATTGTCAAGGCTGGGCGGGGCAGCTGGTCGGCGACGGATTCACGGTGCAGGGCAACTTGCTATCGGGTCCGCAGGTGCTGGAGGCGATGGCGGCGGGTTTCCGGCGGGCGGAGGGCGAATTGGCCGATCGTCTGGTGGAGACGCTGCAAGCGGGTGAGGATGCCGGTGGCGATCGACGCGGCAAGCAGTCGGCAGCGATATTGGTGGTGAAAGAGAACGCCGGTTACAGCAATGACAATGATCGTTATCTGGATCTGCGGGTGGATGACGCGGAAGAACCGGTGCGGGAACTGGCGCGGCTGGTGGCGATGCATCATCTGTATTTTCAGCCGGCCAAGCCCGAAGACATCTTGCTTATCGATGATGCCGTCGCCCGCGAACTGCAGGCGATGATGATCGGTCACGGATTCCTGACCGGCGAGATCAACGGTGTCTGGGACGAGCCCTGTCAGATGGCGTTTCATTTGCTGGTCGGCAACGAGAACCTGGAAATGCGCTGGTCACTGGAAGGGAACCCGAACGCGATTGATCGCATCGCTTTGAACTACCTTCGGGAGCGCTTCGGCTGAGTACCGTCCTCAGTAATCGAGTTCGTTTCAATTCCTCACGACAGATGGCGGCGCGGTTGCTTGTGCTGCTGTTGGCCGGTCTCACGCAGTTTCATCAGTTGGGGCTTGATCGGCGATTTCACGCCGATGAGGCGCATTTCATGACCTTTGCGCGGGATGCCGCGGTCAAGGGCGAGTGGATGCTGCCGGGCGCGCTGGATAAGCCGCCGCTATCGATTTATCTAAGCGCCGCGGGCATGGTCTGCTTTGGCGTCCGCGCTGATGCCGGCGGCGTGCTGCAGCTGGATTTGTTGGTCGGCGAGTTCGCCGGACGCGCGCCTAATGTCATGCTGGCGCTGCTGACGGTGGCGCTGCTGATGCGGCTGACGCGGCGGATTTGTCGTTATGAGTTGGCTGCGCTCCTGGCGGGATTTCTGGCGGCGCTATCGCCGTATCTGCTGGCCTACGGCGCGACCGCTTTCAGCGATATGAGCTTGCTGTTTTGCCTGTCGCTGGCGCTGGCGGCGCTTGAGGAGCGGCGCCATAGCGCGGCGGGACTTGCGCTGGGATTGGCGTTCTGGTGCAAACCGCAAGCGCTGCTGCTTGCGCCACTATTCGCGTTTTTGCTGGTGTGTCGGCGACATGACAAGACAGCCCTCATGCGCTTCGGCATAGCGCTGACGGGCGCGCTGGTTCCGCTGCTGGTTTGGGATGCGGCGCGTCCGGAGACGAGCGTTTTCCTGCTGGGCGCGGTCAATAACACGCCGGAAACCTGGCTGGCGGCGCCGGGGGAATGGCTGGATAGATTGCTGGCATGGCTGCGGCTGGGGACATGGCTGGTCGCCGCGCCTGCTTTGACGCTAATTTTGCTGGGTATGGCGGTATGGGATTGGCTGAGGGGCGGGGGAAGACGGCATCGCTCGCGCTCCAATGGCGGTACGCTCACAATCTACTTCGGATATCTTGTCGCCTTCATCGGAATCCATTCGCTGGTCGCCTTGAATCAATACGATCGCTATTTGCTGCCGCTATTGCCGCTGGCGGTGGTTCCCCTGGCGGGGCATTTGAGCGCTCTGATTCGCCGCGCGCGACATGGCGGACGGCTATTGATGGTCGTCGGCGTCGCCATGTTAGTGACTACGTTGGGGTCGCTTCACCTTGGATTGCCGCTGGGCGGCGATAATGGCAGGCAGACCGGGATCGAAGACTTGGCGCGGCATCTCAATCAGAAGCCGGTGGCGACGGTGATTTACGATCCTTGGCTGGGCTGGGAGCTGGGATATTATTTGGGTGTTTGGCATGACAAGCGGCGCGCGCATTATCCCGATGCCGAAGCATTGGCGGCTGGCGCGTTGTCCCTGGACGAGATCGGCGATCGATTTTTGGTGGCGCCGGTTGATCAGTCGCATGAGGGCTGGCTGGATGCGCTGCGGGTTGCTGGATTCGGCGTCGAGGTGGATTACGAGCGCGATCGATTCGTTGTGTATCGCATCGTCGTAGAGACTGCCCCTCGAAATTTGGGGGCTTGAGCTGCGTACTACTGGGATATAATGAAGTTGCAGGGAAATAGGTTTAGACAGATTTTACGATGTCAATACTTGAAGAACTGGCTTCCACAATTGGCCATGAACTGCTAATCGCAATATTCTTGCTTGTGGCTACGGTAGCAATTGTGCTGGTTCGCACGGGGGCGGTGGAGAGAATCGGCAGGTTCATTTTGGATTTGATAGAGTTCTTGATCAAGTGAAACGGATTAGCGGAAGGGCAAGCTAGTGGAATTCCTGCAAGATGCAAATGTGGTTTATTTGCTGCTAATGGCGGGATTGTGGGTGAGCGCCACCGGGACCTATATTCCCGGCACGGGTGTGGCGGAGGTGGCGGGCGCGGCCCTGCTCATCGGAACCTTGTACTTGCTCAGCACCTTGGCGGTGAACTGGCTGGCGGTGATCGCGCTGGTGGTGGGCGCTGGCGCGTTTTTTCTGTTGCCGCTGCTCAAATCGGAGTGGGAGCCCTTTGCCATCGCCGGTTTGGCGCTGCAAGCCGTCGCCAGTTTCGCGCTTTTCGCTACTGAGCAGGTGTCGCCATTGTTGATCGGCTTGGCAGTTTTGCTGGCCTGGTTGTATCACCGCGGCATCCTGCGCTCGATTCTGCGGCAGCAGCGTGAGTTGTCGTCGACGCAAAAGGACGAGTTTTTGGTCGGCGAGCGTGGTCGTGTGATGGGCGCGATTGAAGGACGAGGGACGGTGCAGGTGCAGGGTGAGCTGTGGACGGCGCGCAGTCGCAATCGGCTGGAAAGCGGTACCGAGATCGTGGTCACGCAGCAGGAGGGACTTGAGTTGCATGTCGAAAAAGCCAAGCGCGAAGCATCGGAGTAGGCGCCTGGTCAACCGCAAACGATTAGGCAAGAGAGACTTTGGAGGAATACACAGATGAATACTGACAGTTTGGCACAGGCGATGGCGACCGGAGGACAAGCGGTCTTGTTGATGGTGGTTCTGCTGATCGTTTTCGGCATCTTGCGCGGCGCCATCCGCGCGGTCAAGGAATACGAACGATTGGTAATCTTTTTCATCGGGCGCTTCAGCGCCGTGCGCGGCCCGGGCCTGACCTATGTTTTGCCCTTCCTCGAACAGGCAGTGAAGATTGATATGCGCGAGAATATCATTGATATTCCTTCGCAGACGGCGATCACCAAAGACAACGCGTCGATCGGGATTGATTTTCTGGTCTATTATCGCATCATTAATCCCGAGCTCTCCGTCACCAAAGTCGAGAACGTGGTGGAGGCGACGGGCAAGATTGCGACGACGACGCTGCGCGCGGTAATCGGTGACATCGTGCTGGATGATGTGCTATCGCGCCGTGACCAGATCAACGATGTGCTGCGCGTCAAGCTGGATGAAACGACCGAACGCTGGGGCATGAAAATCACCACGGTCGAGATCCGTGAGATTGAGCCTCCGCGCGCCATTCTAGACGCGATGAACCGCCAGATGAGCGCCGAGCGCGATCGCCGCGCCGAGGTCACCCGAGCCGAAGGCGAGCGTGAAGCGGCCATTGCCCGCGCGGAAGGCAACAAGCAGTCCGCCATCCTGGAGGCGGAGGGGCAGCAGCAGTCGCAGATATTGCGGGCACAAGCCGACAAGCAGGCGCAGCTGCTGCGCGCGGAGGGTTACGCCGCGGCCTTGCGCGAGATATATGAGCAGGCGCGCGATGTCGATAGCAAGACGATGGCGCTGCAGTATCTCGAGACGCTGGAGAAAGTGGGCAGCAGCCCCTCGACCAAATTTGTGCTGCCGATGGAGCTCACGGGCTTGGTGCAGAATCTGACTGGCGCTATGGGAATGGCGGCGGGAGCATCGCTGGCGGATGGCGAGAGCGCCAACGGATCGAGCGCCGCGGTTATTGAAGATGCGCAGGAGGCAGTCAAAGCCTGAGCTGTGGAACAATCGGGGTGACGGGCGTCCCGCGGGATCAAACAAGCGCCCGCGCCCGCAGTTGCATTGTCTTGGCTGCGAGAGCAGCCGAAAATCCTTCCCCAATCCCCCGGGGAGGGATTTGTTTTGGAGCTTATTCCAGAGTGATGCGCCAGGACGAGACGCCGATGATCACGCCGCCATCCTTGGCAAAAATAACGGGAAGCACCTGGTCATCGGGCGCGTCCAAGGGGACGGCTGAGCCAATCTGCGAATCGTTGTAGTAGGCGAAGACGACATCGTTTTCGCGGTCGAATTCGAGGCGCAGACGGACGATCACCGCGTTGACAGAGCGCTGACTGACAAAATTGGCCTCGCCATCTTGCACGCGCGCCAGGTTGATCACGTTGGGACCGACGGCTTGCACTTGTATGCCCGCGCTTTTGTCGCCGGACTGGCTTTGCAAGATGATGCCGAAATAAACATCATCGCCGGAAACGACCGCGGGATTGAAGCTGCGCAGGGTTAAATCGGCTTCGACGCGACTGACGCGGCCGGGCGCGCTATTGCCATACATTTTTTCGAGCAAGTCGGCGGGCGGAGACACCTGTATCGTATCGCCCTCAGTATTGCTGCTGACGCCGACGCGCCAGCTGCCATCCACGGAACGAAATTGCCTTTCATTCCAAAATGGGGCCGTCAATGATGATCCATAGAGCTTGAGCAGATTCTGCTCGCCCGTCAGGCCTTCCGGTGGCAGAGCGGGTGTGGCGGTAGCGGTTGGCGTTGGCGTGTCTTCGGGCGTTGGCGTCAGCGTGGGAAGATCGGTGGCGGTCGGCTCGGGCGTTTTTGTGGGCGGCGGCGGTTCAGTGGCGGCGGGCTCAACCGTCGCTTCAACCATTTCCGGTTTTTCGCTCACATCCGCTGCGGCTGCATCAATGACAAGCGGCGCCAGATTCGCTTCGGATGCGTCGGGCGACTCGTCATCGGCGTCGTCGCTGTCCACATCGGCGCTCGCGGGCAACTTGGTTGGCAGCGCGGTAGCCGTGGGTTTGGGCGTGGCGGTTGGCGATGGCGCGAAGACCGCCAACAAGCTGCTGAAGTTGTCATCAGCTGCCAGCGAGAACAGACCGCCGATTACCAGAATCAAACCGACCAAGGCGCCCACACGGAAGAGCAGGCGACTCATCGGCGAGCGATGTTTTGCGGGGATGGCGGCGGAATCGCTCAAGGGCTCACGTTCATCGTCGCTCTCGCTGGCTTCCTCGGCGGGGCCGGCGTTCGCAGATTCGGCGCTCGTCACTACGTCGTCCGGCATATCCTCCAAGCGCCGCCACCAATGGCGGAAGAGCGGATAGGCGGGATTGCGTTCGATGAACAGCGCCTTGAAACCCTCATTCATCGCTTCGGTCTTTTGACTTGGTAGCGCGTCGGAAGTGTAGATTTCGAGGAACTGCTCGTAGGTATCGCGCCAAACCCCCAGCATTTGCGTGTGCGCCGCGCCGATCAGGTCTTCGGTGGCATCGACTTGAAGGCGCAGGACTTCGCGGATAATCTCTCGGGGTTCATCGGGCAGGCGGTCAATTTCTTGCAGCATGTTACGGCGTTTGACGCTCAGTTCCGCCAGCGCCTCCTGCAATTTCACCAACCAGGAGCGGTAGTCAGCCAAGCTGATGTTGGCATTGGATTCGGTTTCGGTGATGGCGCGCAGGGCTTGATCAATCTTGCCGCCGGCCGCGCGGAATTCTGCGCCAGCCCAATCTTGCACGGCGGCTTCCAGCGTGCGCAGGCTATGCACTGCCGGCGCCAGCAAGCGCTCCTGGTCATTGTTTTCCAGCTGTCGCACCAGCTCGTCTATGGCGCCAAGCGCAACCTTGCCATTGACGCCGTTCAGCTGATTTTGCGCGCCCAGCAGGGCAGTCCGTCGTTCGATATAATCGTCAAGTTTAGCCAGGGCAGGCTGACGCTCCGCGGTTTCGGGCAGGGCGCGGAGAGCTGCGGCGCGCCAGAAGCGGGCGTCGTCGATCAAGCCATCGTGGGCATCCAGCACGCCGGACAAAATATACTGGGCGAAGAGGATGCGCAAGGCGGCTGTGCAGCTGTTGCCGAAGGCTTGGACCAAGCCTTGCCCCATCGCTTTCAGATAGGTCTCGGTGCTGGGCATCTGGCCGGCGAAATTGCTGACGGCGCTGTTTTCCGCCTCGGTGAATAGTTTCTCAATTTCCAGCAGGGATTGCTGCGTGCGGCTATCGCTCTCGACGCCGTTGCGCTCGACCCATTCGCGCAGCACATGAGAGAGCCGCCACAGGCGTTCGGCGATCGCGCCTTCGTTGTCGTCGCGGGCGATTTCCATAGCTTGCTGACCCAGGCGCTCGGCATCGGCCAGCTGGCCGTTGTCAAAGGCGGACCAGCCATCGGCCAAGGTACGCCCGAGATGCCCCGGGACTGAGTGCCGCTCGACATATTCGGCGCCATCGATGATTGTACGCAGCTGATTAAACCAGCTCGACAGCGTTGGACTGAGGGTCGCGACGCGTTCGGCGGCCAGGGCCAGCGCATTCACGGCCTCGGTCTTGTTGCCGGCCACGACAACTTCACGATAGCTGGTCCAGGCGGCGGCGGTCTTTTTCAGATTGTCCAGCATTTCGATGAGCATCTCGTCAAAGAGATGTTTGGCAAAGGGCGCGAGTTCCTCGTACTTGTCCTCCAGCCATTGCGCCAGATCCGAGCCGTCGACAGCCGGCACGTAGGTTTGGCTGGTCTGCAAGACTTCGTAGAGCAAGCTCAGGAAATCCTCGATCTGGTCCCAGACCGGGTTGCGAGGATCAATGGCGCGGCTGGCGTCCAGCGCGGAGAGCGCGTCGCGCGGGTTGTTGGCGGCTTGTTTGCCGATGACATGCATGTTGTCGGCAAGCGCCATAGCGGCATTCAAAGCCCGCGTCAAGGCATTGAGCGGCAGCCGGCTCTCGGAGAATTCGTGCTGCAAGCTGAGTGTTTGAAGATTGGCATTCAGCGAGCTGATGCTATCGACGACCTCTCCGTAGATGTCGCGCAGATCGGCGGCGCTGGGTTTGGCCATGTTGGCGGTTCGATCCAGCGCGCGGTTGATGCTTTGCAGGATAGTCGTGGCTTCGTGGATCGGAATGTTATCGGCGCCGATGTGGTCAACGGCGTTTTCCAACCGATTCAGATTGGGTTGCAGGAGCAGGATATCGGGAAAATGAGAGCTGATGCGTTCCGCCATACGCCAATGGAGGGCGGCGCTGGCCGCTTCATCGAGCATGAGCGCGCTGGCCGCTTTGTCCGGCTTGTATTCGAAGAGCAGATTGATAGCCTCGGTGATGGCCGCCGGCGTACTTTCGAGCTGGGCGTCAATGAGCAAGAGGCACCAATCGAGCATCAGGTGTATGATGCCGGAGGTTTTGCTGCCGGCGCGCTCGCGCAAATCGTTGAGCAGGTCCCCGGCCCGCGACCAATTTTCGTTTCCCATATAGATGGCGGCTGCGTCCAAATCGGCCGAGACTTCGAGATCGCGCAGGCGATCGACGATTTCCTTGTGCGTGTTGCGGGCGACGGGATAAGCCGGGTTTTGGCGCAACGCCGATTCCAGCTGGGTCTGCAAGCCGAGCAGTTCATTGCGGCTGAGATTGGGATTGTTCAAGCGCGTGATCGTGCGGGAGACGATGGCGTTCCGGACTTGTTCCAGCGGCGATCGATAATGCGAAAGATCGGCGTTCAATGCCTTCAGCGATGAATAGCGAAGTCGCAGATTCGGATGGACAGCTTTGCTGACGATTTCGCGCAAGCGTGGCTCGACGTTGTCTTGATCCTGGTGGAAGTCGACTCTGAAATCTGCGCCGGCGTCTCGCGGCACATCGACGCGGTAGCCGCCGGACAAGATGAAATAGAGCAATTCGCCGATCTGGTAGACATCGGTCTGCCGGCTGATGCCTTGCGAGGTCACTTCGTCGCCTTCGAGGAAGACGGCGTTGCCCCAATCGATCACTTTGAGCGTGTAGGTATCTCGATTCCAAAACAGATGCTTGGCATCGACATCGTTGTAGACGATGTCCTTGTCGTGGGCGGCGCTCAGCAGGTGGATGAGCCGGTCGATGATCTCCAGCATTTCCAGCTCGGGGAGGCGCTGATTCAATGCCGCCAGGCGGACGACCTCTTCTTCGACGATGATGCCTTCGGCGCGCTCCATGACGATGTATTGATGGGGGATGCCGCCGACGAAGAATTGCCCGGCCCCGAGCAATTCGGTCAGAATCGGATGGCCGGCCAAACGCGTCAGCGCCTCGCGCTCGTTGATGATGCTGACTTCCTGGCCGGCGCGAATGGGCGGGGCGTCGTTGGGGGCGGGGCGTTTGATGACGACCGGACGCTCGTCATTCATGGTATCGGTGGCGCGCAGGGTCTCTCCGGAGCGGCCGCGCGGATAGATATAGTTGTATCGATAGCGGTTGTCGAACAGGCTGTCCGCCATGAGATTTGTCCGCTGGGAAATCAGACTTACAATGGGTAGAGTCACTCGCTATCGGTCTCCAGAAGGCTGGCGCAGGGAAAAAGCGTGTAAGAATCCGGGACGCGAAATATGCTTGAATGCCGTACCCAAATTCGAGTGAACATCCCCCATTGTAGTGTCGATTCAAGGGCGCGCAAGGGATATACGGACATATTTTTGGGATATAATGAAACGAACTTGGGATATCTGCCGAGGGTCGCGGATTAGCCGAAACGATTGCCATCCGTGTATTAGTCTTGTGCGCGAAGATCCGGTCGCGGCGATGTCGCTGGTCGGATTCGCCATCGGCGCCTGCTAGACGATTCCGATGCCGGTCACGTGAAATCTGAATATCGAGAGGATCGACAGACGCTGATGCTGATTCGCCGCCGCCCATCTCCTGATCTCGTCCTGATCGTCTTTCTGTTGATCTTTCCCTTGTTGATGTTTCATCAGCAGACCTTGGGCGATCGCACGCTGCTGCCGACTGAAAATCTGTTTCAGTATTTGCCGTACTCGGCTTATCGCGAGGTGGCGCAGGCGCCGCCGGTTCCGCACAACCATTTGCTTTCGGATATGGTTTTGCAGAATTACCAATGGAAGTCCTTCATACGGGATCAGATTGCGCAGGGGGAGATACCTTTGTGGAATCCGCACGTGTTTTCGGGCGTTCCATTTCTAGCGGCCGGGCAGCATTCCGCGCTTTATCCGCTGAGCATTGTGTATTATCTGCTGCCGCTCAGCGCCGCCTATGGCTGGTTCATCTTGCTCAATCTGTGGCTGGCGGGATTGTTCATGGCGGGTTATATGCGCGCGCTGGGCGTCAACCGCTATGGGGCGGGGCTGGCCGGGCTGGCCTTTCAGCTATCGGGATTCATGATCGCGAGCGCGGTTTTCCCGATGATGGTGGCGGCAGCGGTGTGGCTGCCGCTGATCTTGTGGATGATCGAAAACATCTTGCGTGGCCGAACGCTGTGGATCTTCCGGGGCACGGCGATTCCCTGGGTGATCATTGGCGCGATTGGGCTGGCTTGCAACATCTTGGCGGGCCACGTGGAGATCAGCATATACACGCTGCTGATATTCGTACCCTATGCCGTCTTTCGGCTGTTGGGGGAGGCGCTACGCCGAGGGCGGGAAGCTGGTCGTTCTCCTTGGCGCTGGGCGGGCTTCAGTGGATTTTGGCTGGGGCTGATGATCGCGCTGGGATTGGGCTTATCGGCGTTGCAGCTGATCCCGATGCTTGAGTTCCTGGGCGGCAACTGGCGCAGCGAGCGCTCGAGTTTGGAGACGGTGCTGGGCTACGCTCACCCGTCGCGCGACGCCCTGCAGTTTTTGCTGCCGAACTTCTATGGATCGCCGGCGCATCACGGTTATGTCGATGTCTTCAGCGGGGAGCGAGTGACTGATCTGCGCAATGCGGCGGGCGAGACGCTTGATTTCATCGATTGGGGCATCAAGAACTATGTTGAAGGGGCGCTTTATGTAGGCGTCTTGCCGATATTCCTGGCGGGATACGCGCTGGTCGCCGGGCTGCGACGGCGGCAAGGCGCTCGAGGATACGCCGGTGTCATCGTGTTCTTCGCGGCGCTGGCGATTCTGGCAGTGTCGTTCATGTTCGGCGCGCGGACCTATGCGCTCATATTTCAGCTGCCGGGCATGAATCAGCTGAATTCTCCTTTCCGCTGGGTATTCGCCATGAGTTTCGCAGTGGCGGCCTTGGCGGGGCTCGGCTGGCATATACTTTCGGATCAATTGAATCGCACACGCTGGTCACTGACTTGGCAGCTGGCGTTTGGACTTGCGCTGGCGCTGGCGGGCGCGGCGCTGTGCCTGGGCGCGGGCGTGACGTTCTTCCAATACGAGCGCTATGCCGCACTGTTTGACGGGTTGATAACCAACCTGGCCGGCGCGGAGAACGCCTTCGCGGACGGGCGCATGTTTTACAGTTTCCAGCTGCCGCAAGTGGTGACGCTGGCCATATTGATGCTGTTGAGCGGCGTGATCTTCTTGTGGGCCGCGCGGAAGCGAACCGGTCGCTGGATGATTATCGCGTTGCTGATGACCGGCGTGGATCTGCTGGTGGCGACCTACGGATTTAATCCGGCGAGCGATCCGCTGCTGCTGGAATTCAAGCCGCCCGCCGTCGAGTTTTTGGGGGGGCAGCCGGGCGATTTCCGCATCACCAGTTTGGAAGGTGATCCGGGGCGGCCGGCGATATTATTGCCGAATCTGGGCATGCGCCACGGATTGGACGATGTACGGGGATATGACAGCATCATCCCGGCCGGTTATGTGGCGACGATGCGCGCCTTGCAGCCGCAGCATCAGCTGGATTTCAATCGTATAGCGCCGGTCTACACGACGCCGGATTGGAATTATGGCGGCGGATACGAGGCGGTATTGTCCGCTGATCTGTTTAATTTGCTGAATATCAAATATGTGCTGACGCCGCGCGACTGGCAGAGTACGCCGGTCGGTTGGCGGACGGTGTATGGCGACGAGGCGGTGACGATCTGGGAGAATCTGTCGGTGATGCCGCGGGCATTCGTCGTGGACAAAGCGGATTGGGAGGCGCGCTGGCTGGCGGAACCGGGGGGCGGATTCCACTTCGGCGATTTCACGACGCCGTCGACGGCATTGCATGTGCCGCGCTATCAGGCGGCGGCGATCACGCGGGACAGCGGACGCGAAAAGTTCATCGATGTGACTGCCGAGCGAGACAGCTGGCTGGTGGTCAGCGAGAGCTATGCGCCGGGTTGGCGCGCCTTCGCTCGTCCTCGCGGAGCGGGAGAAGATGCCGAGTTTGGGCTGGCGGTGCGGCTGGTGCTGGCGAATCTGCAGGGCCTGGAATTGCCGGCGGGCGAGTGGACCTTGCGCTTGGTTTATAGTCCGGCCAGCGTCCACCTGGGCATGTTTGTGTCCGCCATCAGCGTGGCATTGATGGCGCTGCTGGCGGGGAGCTGGTTCTGGCGCGCTTATATCGGCATGAACACGGATGAATCGTCCGGCGTGGCGCGGGTGGCGCGCAACAGCTTGGCGCCGATCATTCTCAACCTCTTCAATCGCGGCATTGATATGGTCTTCGCCATGGTGATGTATCGCTTGCTAGCGCAGGAAGAGGTCGGCATTTACAGCTTCGCGGTGGTGCTCTTTGTCGCGTTCGATATCTTCACCAACTTTGGGCTGGATGTTTTCCTGATACGCGAAGCGGCGCAGCAGCGGACGCGCGCGGGTCATTATCTCTATAACAGTTCATTGTTCCGCCTGGTCTTGAGCCTGGCCGGCGTCCCGTTGTTGGCGGGGGTATTGCTGTTGTGGCAGTCCTCGGGCGTCGAAGCAATCAGCGCCGATGGTTTGCTGGCGATTGGATTGCTGTACCTGGGATTGTTCCCGGCCAGTCTGTCCAAAGGCATGACCTCGCTGTTCTATGCCAACGAGCAGGCGGAACGCCCGGCGGCGATCGCGACCATCACCACCATCAACAAGGTGGTTTTTGGCGTGATCGCGCTGCTGCTGGGTTATGGCATCGTTGGCTTGGCGGCGGTGAGCATATTCAACAACCTGCTGACGCTGGTTGTGCTGGTATGGGCGGGTCGGCGGCTGATCGGACGATTGGCGCGCTGGCGACCGGACGGGAAGCTGCTGCGTGAGATGGCGGGCGAGAGTTTTCCGCTGATGCTAAATCACTTTCTGGCGACGATATTCTTCCAGATCGACATCGTGATATTGCAGGCGATCAAGGGCGCGGGGACGGTGGCGCAATACAGCACCGCTTACAAGTGGCTGCTGGCGATTAATATCGTGCCGGCTTTTTTCACGCAGGCGCTATTCCCGGTGATGTCGCGGCAGGCGCGAGACGATCTGCCGGGATTGCGGCGCAGCTACAGCTTCGGCATCAAAATGCTATTCGCGTTGACTCTGCCGCTGGCGATGCTGTTTTCGGCACTGGCGGAAGACTTGACATTGTTGCTGGGCGGAGCGCAGTATCTGCCGCAAGGCGCCATCGCCCTGCAACTGATGATTTGGAGCATTCCTTTCGGCTGGATGAATAGCCTGACCCAGTACGTGTTGATCGCCCTGGGATTGCAGCGTCTGATCACTCGCGCTTTCATCCTGGCGGTCGCTTTCAACATCCTGGCGAACATCATCTTCATCCCGCAATACGGCATTCGCGCGGCCGCTATCGCCACCATCGCATCGGAGTTGGTATTGCTCTTGCCCTTCATGTATTTGCTGCGACGCCGACTGCCGCAGGTGAATTTGCCGGGATTGTTGTGGCGTCCGTTGATCGCCTTAGCCGCCATGTTGGCGCTGCAAGCGGTATTGGGGCCGGGCATAGTCGCGCTAATCGTGGGGCTGGCGGTCTATGCGGCGGTGTTGCTCGTATTGCGTCCGCTGGATGCTGACGAGGGGGCGGCGTTCCTGGCGCTGGTGCCGCATGGCATGCGCGGCTTTTGGCTGTGGCGCTGGATTGGCGGGGCTTGATAACCGGTTGGGATTACTCAGAAGAATCGTCTTCCATCGACATCTCGTGAGCCTCGGTCTCGCGCATGGCGCCGGCGCTGGCGGGACGCGCCCAGAGCTGACTGAAGACGAGATTTCCAAACTCGAATTCAGCATCATCATCCATTTGCATCTGCATGATCGGCAGGTCTAGCGCGATCAGGTCGCCCGACTCGAGAACGAGCTCGATGGCGATGACGGATCCGGCGGTCAGGTCGCGCATCAGATCAATCAACATGATGTGCATGCCGCCAGGATGCAAGTGCAGCGATTGTCCCGCCGGGATCGATAGCGCCGAAACGGGTTGCATGCGGGCGATGTCATTCTCGACGATGGTTTGGTGGAATTCAACCGCCATGGCGGCGGCTGAACGCGCGGCAGTGATGGTCACATCGCTTGCTCCGCGATTGTCGATGTGGAGGTAGGCGGCGCTGGTTTGTCCTGAGACGGCTGCGCCTGCCATGTCGCTGTGATCCATGTCGGTCATGTCCGCGGCTGAATCTGCATGACCCATATCGCTGTGGTCCATGTCGGTCATATCCGCGGCTGAATCTGCATGATCCATGTCGCTGTGGTCCATGTCGGTCATATCCGCGGCTGAATCCGCATGATCCATATCGCTGTGGTCCATGTCGGTCATGTCCGCGACCGAATCCGAAGGATCCATATCGCTGTGGTCCATGTCGGTCATGTCCGCGGCCGAATCCGCATGATCCATATCGCTGTGATCCATGTCGGTCATGTCCGCGACTGAATCTGCATGATCCATATCGCTGTGGTCCATGTCGGTCATGTCCGTGGCTGAATCCGCATGATCCATGTCGCTGTGGTCCATGCCATCCATGGCTTCCGCGCCGGCTTCGCTCATGATTTCCAGATTAAAGCTTTGCGTGACAACGGCGCCGGAATCGAGATTCAGACTGGCTTCGACAATCCATCCGCCCGCCATCGTCCATTCGAAAGGCAGGGTGAATACGCCATCGATCGATGTCTCCGATTCTGCGAACACCGGTACCATGCCGGCGTGATCCATATCGCCGCGCAGGCTGAGCTTTCCCGGGTTCTGGATGACATTGCCGTCTGTGTCGAGGACTGTTATCAGCAATGTCGTGTCCCCGACCAACATGTCGCTGACGGTCAAATCGAGAGTAATGTCGCTGGAGGAGATTTGTTGCTGTCGACAGGCAGTGGTGAGCAGGATGAGCAGGATGATGATCGGCAGATGTCGAGTCATATGCATGGATTAAGTGTCCGTTCGTGATTGGCTGCTTCAGCTGGCTGATTCAGGGAAGGCCGGCGGATGCGCGAGCAGGCTCAGTCCGTAGCCAAATGCGCCCGCCAGGACGGGAACGCCGAGCCACATGTGGATTTCCCACCAGAGCCCGCCATTTTCCCAGACGTTGATGCCCAGGATCTGGATCATCATCATGGCGCCCAGACTATAGGCGAAAGGCATAAACGCGGCGAAGAAGCGCAGTCGATTTGTATCAGCCAAGCTATAGCGACTGTAGTATGTATCACAGAGCAGGCCGACCACCGTGGCGCTGATGGCAAAAATAAATTCGCCAGCCTCACCGATCCGATACCAGGTCATCAACAGGGAATTGAGCAGGAAAATCAAGGTGATGGCCCCGAATGGCAACCGCCAGCGATAGGTCATAATCAGCACTGAACCGAGCAGCAGGTTGCTCTGGATGACAAAGGGAATTATCCCGGCAACGTCGTGCAAACTATGAGAATCGGGCCGCGTTCCGGTCAGCAGGATCATGTCGCCGCCGATCGGAGCGTAGGCGTTGAAAAAAGAGAATACCGAGGCGATGCAGGTGAAGCTAAGTATGGCGGGAGCGAGGTGTTTCCAACTATTGTCGCTTTCTCGCCCCCAGATCGCGCGGATGGTACCGGTCATGATGAGCACGCCCGTCAGCGCGAGGTAGAGGTGAGATGGACTAATCAAGGCTTCTATGCCTTCTTCAAAGCCAAATGCTTCGTGCCAGAGCATATCGGCGACGCCGCCAAGGGCAAAGGCGAAAAAGCCAATCAAAGAGAGCGCGTATCCCGCGGGCAGGGCCTTACTCCAGCGGAATCCTATGCCGACGTTACGAAAATGGGTGACGATTAGCACGAGGCCAGACACGCCGACGGCGCCGTAGAGCAGAGCGTGCCAGGGCGTGAAAAAGCTGTCATCCACGCGGCCGTGGTTATGCGCCCAGCCGTCAATATACAGACCAAACACGATGGCGCAAGACGTCAACGCCATGAGCCAATCCAGGCGCAGATTGTCCGCCGGCATATCAGTCTGACGCGGTCGTTCATCCACGGTAAGCAACTGGCGTTTCACTGCTCGAGCTGTGGACATGGCGGCCGGTCCTCCTGAAGCGAAATGCGCGGACGGGAACGGCGACCGGCGCGATCACGGCGTTCCCACAGCGCGGACAATTCCGAGTTTGGAGCGGTACTCCGTTGCCGACAGTGTAGCACGAAAACCATCTTGCTGTACAATCAACTTAGCCTGTCAAAAATGCGATGAATTGCAGATGGCGTTTGATCTGGAAGCCTTGGTAGGCCATCTATATGTGGTTGGTGGCCGGCCGATAAATGTCAATCCACCGGGCGCGTCGGTGGTGGTGGCGCCGCCGACTGCCGCGCGCGGTCGCGAAGGCGATACCTTCTTCACTTTGATTGTGCCCTCCGGCACGATCGCGCCCACATCCTTTTATGAACAGCTGGCGGTCCTGGCCGCTGAACGTTATTTCAGCATGAGCGGCAGTGTGACGATTGCGCTGCGCGCGGTCTTCCAGGTGTTGAATCGCAATCTGCACGAGCACAACGAAGAGCATAGCGAGTTCGAGCAACAGCAATTCGAAGCGAGCATCATCATCGCGGTTTTGCATGGCGATGATCTGTATGTCGGGCGCGTGGGACCGGTCATGTCGGTCTTGCAGACGGTCGGCTTGACGCTGACGTTTCCCGATGATCCAAGTGACAAGGAGCAGTTTTTCAGCACGCCCTTGGGCATCTTGCCGGAGCCGGAAGTCTCAATGGTGCGTTATGGCGTGAATGCCGGCACGCGCTTTGCCCTGGCGGATGCCAACCTGGCGGATTTCGCTGTGGCGCAGCTGACGAGCTTCCTGCTGGAAAATGACATCGAAAAGGTGTTGGACGCGCTGCGCGAGGCGCATAAGGTGCAAGGCCAATTGATGCTGGTGGAGCTGGTGCCTCCGGAGGCGGAAAGCCCGGTAATGACGGCGCCGGGCGAATCCACCGCGGAAGTCAATGCGAAGCTGGCGGAGGCGCGGCAAATAGTCGATCGAGAGGGATTGCAGTCGAATAATCGCCGCCGCGGGAAACTGGGCGCGGTACTGCGCTGGGGACTGTCGCGGCTGGCATTGCGCTGTGCCGCCGGGTTCGGCAGGCTGAGCCGCCTGTTCCAGCGATTCCTGCCCTTGCCGGAGCCGGGAAGGGAACGCGGCAGCGCGGCGGGAACGGTGACCCTGGCGGGCTTGCTGATTCCGTTGGTGCTGGCGGGAGTGGTTGTCTTGTCATGGGTGTCGCATATCGGCGCGACAGAATTTGAGCAATGTCTCAGTCGCCTGCAGCAGACGGCGAACCTGGCCAGCTCGATGGATACGGCCGATCGGCGCAATGTGACATCGGCCTGGAATGCGGCGCTGCAAGTGGCGGATGTCTGTGAGACCATGCGCGAGGGCGATCCGGCGATTGCCGCGGTTCGCCAGGAAGCGCAGGATGTCGTCGACCGGCTCAACAATGTCAAGCGGCGCTATGCCGCGGCGCTGACCAATTTCGAAAATGCCGAGATCACGCGTTTGCGCTTAAACGGCACGGATATGTACGCTCTGGACGATGCCAATCAGCTGGTGTATCGCATCAAGATTTCGGACAACGGCACTGAGGTGATGCGGCAGGAACCGGTGCCGAATATGCGGCGGGGGGCGACGGTAGATGGATTGAGCATCGGGCGCATCGTTGACATCGCCTTTGATGATGTCTCGAATGAATTGGCGCTGATTGATGAGAACGGCACGCTGGTGCGTTGTTTGCCGCAGTTCATCATGATCTGCAATGCACAGCGCGTGCTGGGCGTGGATCAATGGCGGCAGCCGCTGGCGCTGACGGTTTGGGGCCGGCGTCTGTATGTGCTGGATAACGAGGGCGACCAGATCTGGCGATACGATCCGTCAGGCGCAACCTATCCCAGCGCTCCGCGCGAATATTTCTCCGGGGAGGCGCGTCCCAATCTGCGCAATGTCGTCGATTTCACCATCAGTCTCGACGGCAATGTCTATCTCCTGTACAACGATGGCGTGATGAAGAAATATAACGCCGGCGTAGAGAAGACCTTCTTATTCAGCGGATTCAACGAAGGCAGCGAATTGCATGAAACGATGACCGAGGGCTTTTATCTCAACGACAGCCCTTTCTCCCCGGCTTTCTTTTTGATTAGTCGCGGCGCGCGCGCAGTCTTCGAGACGACCACAGCCGGTACCTTCATGGACAGTTATCAGGCCATCGCGCCGGACAAATTTGAGCTGCTCTCGGCCGTGGTCGCCTATCCGATTCACGACATCGTATATGTCGCTTCGGGCAATAGCATTTTCCTCTTGAACAAATTCGCCGACGAATAGCGGCGCTGCCTCAAATCAGCGAGATATCCTCCCTTGCGGGAACATGGCGCGCGTGGCGGGCTTCGTTTCGACATCCCTTCAATTGTCGCTATAATTGCCCGAAGGCTAACAACAATCGAAAGTGGAGCGAAAATGAGCAAGAGCGTATTGATGGTATATGGCGGCTGGCCCGGGCACGATCCGAAAGAGACAACGCATTTGTTCGCCGGGCTGTTGGAAGAGGCTGGGCTGGATGTCACGCTGTCCGAATCGTTGGATAGCTTCCTCGACAAGGATTTGATGTCGTCGCTCGATTTGGTGGCGCCGATTCATACCATGAGTTCAATCACGGATGAGCAAGAAGCCGGGCTGTTGCATGCGGCGCGCGAAGGCGGCGTCAACGTCGCGGGCTGGCATGGCGGCACGGCCGATGCTTTTCGCGACAATACCGAATACCAGTTCATGATCGGCGGCCAATGGGTGGCGCATCCGGGCAACATCATCGATTATCGCGTCAATATCCGTGATCACGAACATCCGATCACGGCGGGGATTCGGGACTTCGATATGCACTCCGAACAATACTACATGCATACGGATCCGTCGAACGAGGTTTTGGCGACGACCACCTTCAATGGCGATCATGCCGAGTGGATTGACGGCACGGTGATGCCGGTGGTGTGGACACGGCGCTATGGAAAAGCCAAGATCGCCTATTGCTCGCTGGGTCATGTGATCGCTGATTTTGATGTGCCGGAAGCGCGCGAGCTCGTGCGACGCTGCCTGCTCTGGGCGGTCGACAGTCTTTAAGGCTCTATGTCAAATCTGATAGGCTTGTTTGCGCCGATGCTCCGGCTTAAGGTTGCGGTGGCGGTATTTGATTTGGAAGACGCGCAGCGCCGCTTCCAGGGCGATTGAGGAGTCCATTTTCGAGGTACCGCGTTGGCGGTCGGGGAAGTGGATTGGTATCTCCGAAATGCGATAACCCAGCTTGTGCGCCAGGTACGCCATCTCGACCGTGAAGACGTATCCGTTTGAATGCACGCGATCAATATCCATGCCGATGAGGCAGTCGCGATGAAAGAGGCGGAAACCGCCGGTGGCGTCTTTGATCGGCACATTGAGGATGGTCGGCGTATAGACGCGGTTCGCCCACCAGCTGAGCAACTTGCGCAGCGGTCCCCAAGCGTCGTCAACGCTGCCGCCAGGCATATAGCGCGATCCCAATACGATATCGCAATCGCGCGCTTTCTCGAGCAGTTGCGGAATGTATTTGGGTTGATGCGAAAAATCGGCGTCCATTTGGATCAGCAGTTCGGCGCCCAGGGCCAGGGCGTGCTTGTAAGCCTGCTTGTAGGCGGGGCCCAAGCCTTGCTTTTCCGGCCGATGGAGCACGTTGATTTGGCCGGCGAAGGCGTCATCTCGGGATAGTTCGTCGGCGATCTTGCCGGTGCCGTCGGGCGAATTGTCGTCGACGATGAGCAGGTGAAAATTGGGAATGCCCAGCTCGAACAGGGCGCTTGCCATTTGGCGGATGTTGTCGCGCTCGTTGTAGGTTGGCAGGACAACCATTACTTTCGGCGAAACGGCTGTCATGGCGCCTCGGCCTCGCATCGGGTTGTCCGGCAACGAATGTCCGTTGGCATTGAGCGCATGCGAATGACCCAACGGCGCCTAGTCATCCAAGAGGGAATTAACCGCTTCGGCGACATCACCCGGCGTGAGCCCGTAGGCTTCATAGATTTTCAGGTAGGGTCCGCTGGCGCCAAAACGATCCACGCCGAGCGCGATGCCCTCCGGGCCCAGGTAGCGCGACCAGCCAAGCGTGACACCGGCTTCAATGCTGACGCGACGGGTGATATCGGATGGCAGGACGCTTTCCTTGTATTCGCCGCTCTGTTCCTCGAAGCGTTCCCAGCAGGGCATGGAAACCACGCGCGCGCGGATATCTGATTCTTCCAGCAATTCGGCGGCGGCCAGGGCGATGCTGACCTCGCTGCCGCTGGCCAGGATGATGGCGTCAATGTCGCCGGATTCGTGCTCGGACAGGACGTAAGCGCCTTTCGACACGCCTTCGTGGATGCCGGCGTCGTTGCCGGCCAGCACGGGCAGGTCTTGCCGACTGAGCACGATGGCGGCCGGGTGATCGAGCTCGGCGATGGTCGCCCAGGCGCCGGCCGTCTCGGTGGCGTCGGCGGGACGGAAGACGTAGAGATTGGGCATGGCGCGCAATGACATCAGATGTTCGACCGGCTGGTGGGTTGGGCCGTCTTCGCCCAGGCCGATGCTGTCGTGCGTGAATACGTAGACGGTCGGCAGATTCATGAGCGCCCCGAGCCGCATCGCCGGGCGCATATAATCGCTGAAGGTGAAGAAGGTCGCGCTGTAGGGTTTGACGATGCCGCCGTGCAATGCCAGGCCATTGACGATGGCGCCCATGCCGTGCTCGCGCACGCCAAAGCGCAAGTTTCTTGCAGTGGCGTTGCCGGGGCCGGTGTTGTCGGCGCCTTTGATCAGTGTCTTGGTGCTGCCGGCGAGATCAGCATCGCCGCCGATCATGGTGGGCGCATTTTGAGCCAGCACGTTGAGGACGTCGCCGCCGGCATTGCGCGTGGCGATTGCCTGCCCGGCTTCCCAACTGGGCAGCTGCTCACGCCAGCCGTCGGCGAATGCGCCAGCTTGCGCGCGGTCCCATGCTGCGGCCAGTTCCGGGAAGGCTGCTCGCCAGGATTGGAAGCGGTCGTTCCAGTCGGATTCTGCGGCGCGGCCGCGATCAATTGCGCCGCGGAAGTGCTCCAGCGCATCGGCGGGCACGTAGAACTTCGCGCTGGGATCCCAACCCAGATTCTGCTTCGCCAGCTCAACTTCCGCTTCGCCGAGAGGGCTGCCGTGGGCTTGGCTGGTGCCTTGTTTGTTGGGGCTGCCGTATCCGATGATGCTGCGGATGGCGATCAAGCTGGGTTGGCGGATTTCGGCTTTGGCATGTTCGATGGCGCGATTGATGGCGGCGACATCCGTCCCGTCGGCAACGCGCTGAACCTGCCAGCCCATGGCTCGGAAGCGCAGTTTAACATCTTCGCTGAACGTCATATCCGCTTCGCCATCGAGCGTCACTTGGTTGTCGTCGTAAAGGAAAATCAGCTTGCCCAAGCCCCAGTGACCGGCCAAGGCCGCCGCTTCGAGGCAGACGCCTTCCATCAAGTCGCCGTCGCTGACCAGGACAAAGGTATGATGATTGACGATGTTATGCCCATCGCGATTGAAGTAATTGGCCAGGTAGGCTTCGGCCAGCGCCATGCCCACAGCGGTCGCCGCGCCTTGGCCCAGCGGACCGGTGGTGGTTTCCACGCCCGGCGTATCGCCGTATTCGGGATGGCCAGGGGTACTGCTGCCGAGTTGACGGAAGTTCTGCAAGTCTTCCAGAGAGACGTCGTAGCCGGTGAGATGCAGCAGCGCGTAAATCAGCATGGAGCCGTGCCCGGCGCTCAAGACAAAACGGTCGCGATTGGCCCAATCCGGACTGCGCGGATTGTACCGCATGTGATGCATCCAAAGCGTATAGGCCGTCGGCGCGGCGCCCATAGGCAAGCCGGGGTGCCCGCTGTTGGCTTTTTGCACCGCATCCATGGCGAGCGTTCGGATGGTGTTAATTGCGAGATTGGCCAGATCTGTCACCGCATTGCTCCTGATTTATGATCCTTCGGAATGACGAGTGCATTATAGCACCGCTTGCCACTGTATAGTTTAGCTGGTTTTGAGCAACCGGAGATTCTGAACGAGGCGTCGATCGTCACGCGCATGGTCGCGGGCGGCGCGAAGTGTAATTGTACCGATCAAATGCCGGGGAATCGTAGAATCAAGCCTCGACGCTGCAACCTGCGACATTCCGGGCGGGGATAGCCGATTGCGCGCGATGGCGCAAACTGCAATGATGGCAGAGCAAAGCGCTATTCGACCTGAAGCCGGGAATCAGTCAGCAGGTGTCAGGGTCTGGGTTCTACGCGAAAGCGCACCGCCGTACGTTCCTGGCCGTCGATATCGACCTCGGTGAAGTAAGGCATACTGACGATGTCGATTTCGTCGCGTTCCAGATAGCCGCGCGCAATCGCGAGGGCCTTGACCGCTTGATTGACTGCGCCGGCGCCGATGGCTTGCACCTCGGCGATATGATGCTGCCGCATCACGCCAGCGATAGCGCCCGCAACAGCCGTTGAGCGAGAGCGAGCCGAGACTTTGATCACATCGGGTTTGTCGTCTGCGAAATCGACAGTATCTTCCGCAACTGAATCGGTCAGGGGCACGGGATTTTCGTATTCGGACATGTTTCCCCCTTGTTCTCGCAAACTGTTCTATGAAAAGCTCAGTGACTAGTGGGGGAAATTGTACAATTTCTAAGGGGATAAGTCCAACAAATGTGGGAAATAGTACATAAATATCAGTCATCGGGGCGCAATTGGGTGAGTTTTTACATATTTCTGGCGTACGCGTACAACAAAGTAACCGAAATATTACGATTAGGCGGGGCCTTTGGAGAAAGCTGCGGAAGTATAGAATTGGGCGCTAGCGCTGTCAATAGCCCGTCCTCTCTCGTGAATCGCCGGTCTCGGCAGCCATAGACCTACGCGCGCCTGTAACAAACGCGTCGGCAAATTCAAACCGAAGCTCTCGCTTATGATGCGGATGAATACTCTGGAATTGCGACCGGATTCAGTTGGGCTGTAAAGACGAATGGCTCCGCGATACAATCAGAATTGAATGACTGCGCTCAATGGCGCGCAGTCGAGTTTACCGGGATACGGCATGCAATTCACCACACCTTCGGTTGCGCTGGTTCTGCTTATCGTCTTGCCGATCATCTGGATCGTGGGATTCCCGCGGATCGCCTTCCGGCGCCGGCGCGATGTCAGCAGCTTGCTCATGCGCACGCTGATCGTGGTTTTGTTGTTACTGGCGCTGGCTGGCTTGCAGCAGGTGCGAGCGGTGCATCGTCTGGCAGTGGTATTCCTGGTTGATGTCTCGGACAGTATGGGCGGCGCGAGCGAAGCGCTGCAACTCAACTATATCCGCGAAGCTATAGCCGGCAAGGCCGTGGACGATACCTGGGCCGCCGTCTTGTTCGGCGACAATGCGGTGCCGGAAAGTGATTTCAGCCTGGTTGGGGAGATTGAAGCATTCGGATCGATCCCGCAGACGACGCATACCGATATCGCCAACGCCATCCAGACCGCGCTCTCGATGTTCCCGCCGGATGCCTCGCGTCGCATCGTGGTGCTCAGCGACGGATTGGCGACGCGGGGCGATGCTATTGCCCGGGCGCAGCGGGCCGCTGCTTCCGGCGTCGAGATCAGCTACGTGCCGTTCAATCGCGAGCCGGCGCCGGATGCGCGCATCACCGCGTTGGATGCCCCGAGCCGAGTGGCGGAAGGCCAGAGCTTCGATATTGGCGTCAGCATCCATGCTGAAGTTGCGACGCTGGCCACACTGCTGATTTATTCGGGCGGCAGCCTGATCCACGAAGAAGACCTGGAGCTGCAAAGCGGCGATACGCGATACAGCTTGACCCAGACCAGCGAGGACAGCGGTTTCCTCGATTTCTCGGCGCAGATAGTTGTGCCCGGCGAGAATGACAGCTTCAGCCAAAATAACCTGCTTTCAGCGTTCAGCCAGGTGGTTGGGCCGGCGCGCGTATTGCTGGTGAGAGCGGACGAGAGCGAAACGCAGCACTTGCTCCCGGCGCTGGAACAAGCCGGTGTTTTGGTCGAGGTCGCGGAACCGGCGGATTTGCCGGTCAATTTGGCGGGCCTGGCGGGATACAAGAGCGTGATCGTCGTCAATGTTCCGGCCACCGCGTTCAGCAATGCGCAGATGAACCTGCTCGATCAATATGTCAGCGATATCGGCGGCGGTCTGGTGATGATTGGCGGACCCGAGAGTTATGCGCCGGGCGGCTATTATCAGACGCCGCTGGAGCGCACGCTGCCGGTGGAAATGCAAATCAAGGATCAGCGTCGCCTGCCGCAATTGACCATTGCCTATTTGATAGATCGCTCCGGCAGCATGGGCCAGATGAGCCGCAGCGGCGTGCCCAATCTGGAATTGGCCAAGCGCGCCATTGTGCTGTCGCTGGGTCTGCTGCAGCCGTCGGACCGCGTCGCCATCGGCACATTTGACACGGGCGGCGCCTGGGTGGCGCCATTCCAGCAAGTCAATGACGGGCAGGCGCTGATCGCCATGACCAACACGATCCGATCCGGCGGCGGGACCGATATCCTGGCCGGTTTGCGTCTGGTGGAGCGCGATATCATCCAGGAGCCGTCACAGCTCAAGCACTTGATTTTGTTGACTGACGGCGGCGCCAGCCCGACCGGTCTGGTTGAATTGACCGGGTTGCTGCAGGAGCAATTCAACGTCAGCTTGTCGGCGATCGCGATCGGTCGCAATCCGGGCGAAGTCTTGGAGCGCATGGCGGAAGTTGGCGCCGGCAATTACTACGAAGTGGACAACGTGGGGCAGGTGCCGCTGATCTTCGCTCAGGAGACCGTCTTGGCATCGCGTTCCTACATCGTGGAGGAACCGATAAACGCGCGTCAGACCGGCAGCAGCGCCATCATGGATGGCATCGGCAATCTGCCAAGGTTGCGCGGCTATGTGGCGACGACGCCCAAAGTCGCCGCGCAGCGCATTTTGAGCAGCCCGGAACCGCACTCCGATCCGATCATGGCGTCTTGGCAGTATGGCTTGGGACGGGTCGTGGCCTGGACCTCCGATGCCAGCGCGCGCTGGGCGAATGAGTGGGTGGTTTGGGATGATTTCTCGCGCTTCTGGGGCCAGGTTGTGAATTGGAGCATCAACGCCGGCAGCAACAAGAATCTGGAAACGCGCATCCTGATGGAGGATGAACGGGCGCGGATCGTGGTTGATGCGCGCGACGATGCCGGGCAGTTTCTCGATGGCATGTTGTTGAGCGGCGCGGTATTGAGCCCCGATGGCGACAGCCGCCGCGTCCCACTGCAACAGACAGCGCCGGGACAGTATGAAGCGACCTTTGCGCCGGGGAGCGAAGGGGCGTATTTTCTCACGGTCAGCGGCGGCGCCGGGCCGGATACGCCAGATATCGCGTTGAACGATCTTAATGGCTGGGTGCTATCGTATTCGCCCGAATATATCCCGCGAACGGACGATGATCGATTGCTGGCGCGGATCGCGGACATCACCGGCGGGGGCAATCTGGCGGATCGACCGGCCGATGTCTTCGCGCATAATCTGGGCGAGCGGCAGGCGGCGACGGGCATCTGGCAACTTCTGATTTTGCTGGCGCTGCTGCTGCTGCCGTTTGATATTGCTATCCGCCGCTTGATCATCACGCGGGGCGACCTCGATCGCCTGCGGGCGCGATTCAACGGCCGCCGCAGCCAGGACGAGTTGCGGTCGGAGCGGGTGGCCACGCTGCTCAACGCGCGCAGCCGCAGCCGTCAGGCGACCGGTTATGGGGAGTCTCGACCATTCGAGCCGAGGCCGGATGGCGGTGATGCGCCTGATCCGGCAGCGGGACGGCCGTCGGCGTCGGTGCCGGAATCGGCGGGCGAGATCAGCGATGGGAATTTGGGGGCGCGCTTGCTGCGCAGCCGGCGGCGGCGCGAGGGGGACGACTAAGCGTCTTCCGGCGAAGCGCAGGCTCGCGCTGGATGAGTCTCGCTGCTATCGACGAAGACGGCGTCATCGGCGCTGTCGCTGACGATATTGTCGTGAAGCCAGGCGCTCGATCCGTACAATACGCTGATGCCATTCTGCGCGCTGCCTTGAATCGTATTCTCCGACAGAATCACGTCAGAATGAAAATCGATGGTGACGCCATTGCCCTCGCGCATGTTTTGCCGGTCGCTATCTTGCCGGGTGGCGGATACGGCATTGTCGCAGACCAGCGCCATCGACATATCCAGAACCAGGATGCCGCTGCCGATGTTATCGGCCACGATATTGCCCACGACATTGGCGTGCGACATTTCGGTGACGGCGATGCCGCGCAAGCCGCTGTTGGTCACGATGTTGTTTTCGATTTGCACCATGCCGGCCAGGTTGGTCTGGATGCCGGTCAGAGGAATGTCGCGCACGGTGTTGCCGGTGATTTCGGATTCAGGCCAAGCCATGGTGTTGGCCAGGTAGATGCCCCGACCGTAGGGCGGCTGAATGTCGACAATGGTGTTGTCGCGAATGAAAACGGAGGACATGCGGGCGCGGATGCCAGCGGATTTGCTGCCGCTGATGTTGTTGTCGGCTAAAGTCACATCCTCGCTGAGGAATACGTCGATGCCATAGCGGCCGCCGATTATGGTCAATCCGCTTATGGTGACATCCTGCGCGCTGATGATCTGGATCGCTGGTGACTGCTCGGCAGCGGACAGGATAACTTCGGCCTCGTCGGCTGGGCGCAGGATCAGCGGACGATCGATGAGCAAGGCTTCGTGATACCCGCCTTCCGCGACCAGGATTTCGGCGCCCGCCGGCGCGGATGCGATAGCTTCGCTGATAGTCGGATAATCGGCCGGCACGTGAATCTGGATGGCGTCCTGGGAGGCGACGCCCGCCGCTGCGACCGCGAGCAGGAGTAGCATTATGGCGAATCTTAACCATTGACGAAACATGCGCCTTATCCCTTTACTGCGCCGGCGGTCAGACCGCGGACGAAATATTGTTGGAAAGCCAGGAATACGAGCAAGGGGATGATCATGCTCACGAAGGCGCCCGCCGCCAGCAAATGCCATTCGTTGCCGTATTGCCCGAGCAAGTTGCGGATGCCGATGGTCAGAGGCGCCTTGTCGCGGTCAAGGAAAATCAGGGCGTTCATCAGATCGTTCCAGACCCAGACGAACTGAAAGATGGCGAGCGAGGCGATGGCGGGCATGGAAAGCGGTATGACGATGCGGAAGAAGACAAAACCTTCGTTGGCGCCATCTATGCGGGCGGCCTCGAAAACTTCGCGCGGCAAATCGCGGAAAAAACTGTAGAGCAAGAAGATCGAAAATGGCAGGCCATACGAAGTATGGGTCAGCCAGATGCCGGCGAACTGTCCATTGATGCCGAGCATATTGAGGAATTTCAGGACAGGCACCCAGGTGGTTTGCAACGGGATAACCAGCAAGCCGATAACCACCAGGTAGATATAATCGCGCAGGGGAAACTCCATCCAGGCGAAGGCGTACGCCGCCAATGATGCCAGAAGGATGGGGAAAATGGTGCTGGGTATGGTGACGATCAGGCTGTTTCTCAGGTTGTCGGCGAAGCCGGGCGGCGGCAGATCGGGACGCTCCAGCACACCGCGATAGTTGTCCACAGTCAGTATGGGATTGAGCAGGCTGGCCTCGCTGACCAGGGCGCCTATAAAGTCGGGGAGCGGCGCAAAGCTGTAGCTGCCATCGGCGCCGACGGTGAATTCTCCCGCCAACGGGATATCTGCTGTCTCGCCCGAGGCAAAGGATTGCAAGACGCCGCCCGATTGCACGACCGAATATTGAACGGGAATCGGGCGCTGATTCAGCGCTTCGGGGCTGATACGCGCCTCGAATGTACCCACAAAACTGGAGCGTCTTTCGAATATGAAACTGCCATCTTCGAGCACGGTCAAGGTGCCGGTACGCGGAATGCGCTTGCCGTCGTTGATGTCGTCGATCTCTATGACGCCGTCGATGGCCTGGCGACCGGTTAAGCGATAGCTCACGATGGCCCCGGCCTCGCCCGCCAGGACGTCTTCGATGATGAAATAGCCGCTGAATTGCGCCTCCGGCTCGAAGTCCGCTGTCGACGACTCGGTGACAGTCAGGCTTCCGATGCCTGGCAAGGTCAGAGTTTCCTGGATATTGTCGACATGCAGCTCCCCGCGCACTTCAATGATATCCACCTGCCCGATGACGGCGGACGGGACGCCCTCTGTTGCGCCACGCAGCAGGTCGCTTTGAGCAGCGCTAACATTGATCCCGTCCCCGCTTGAGCCGGCATCAACGGAAAGCTCCAGTTCGACGAGCGTGGATGAGCGCTGGCCGGTGATGGTCGTCCACCAGCCGGAGGAGGCGATATCGCCGCGCGAGCGGAAGGAGGTGAGGCCCAGTCCCAGCGTCGGCGTCAGCCAGACCAGAGCCAAGCCGATGAGAATGATATGCAAGGGGCCCCGCAGCGTCAGCTGAATCAGCGTCTGGGCGATGCTCATCTGGGCGCCGGGTTGCTTCGACTTTTCCGCTGCGGCAGTCATCTCAGCGAACCTCGGCGCGAACGTTGCGAATTTGAATGATGATAAAGGGCGTAATGAGGATGAAGAGGATGACCGCCACCGCGCTGCCATAACCGAGCTTTTGATTGTTGAACATTTCCCAGAATACTGTGAAGCCGATGACGCGGGTGGAGCCTTGCGGGCCGCCTTGGGTCATGACCAGCACCAGATCAATCATTTTCAGCGCGTTGATGACCATGGTCATCAGGACGAAGAGGATAGTGCGGGACATCATGGGTATGCTGACGCGGAAGAAGGCTTGCCAGGCGTTGGCGCCATCGACGGTGGCGGATTCCAATACATCTTTGGGCAGCGACTTGTATGCGGCGGACAGCACCACCATGGATAGGCCGGTCCAAATCCAGATGCCGGCGGCGATGACGGCCAGGTTGGCGACATTGGGATTGCCCAGCCATCCCACCGGCTCATAGCCTGGTATGCCGTCCAGAACCGCGTTGAGCACACCCAGGTTGGGATCGCGATTGAAGACGAAACGAAAGATGACTGACGCGGCGGTCGCGGAAACGACCATGGGCAAGAATATGATCGACTTTATCCAGTTCTCGTAGCGCACCTTGTCGGCCAGCACGGCTGTCAGCAGCCCGAAGATGACCGTGCCGAAGGGAAACACGATCAGCCAGACCGCGGTGTTGATGATGGCGCCCTGCATGTTTTTCAAGTCGAGGAAAAAGGGGTCTTCGGTGAAGAGACGCAGGAAATTCTGTAGGCCGACCCATTCTTGCGCCGGGTTGACGACCGTGCCCCGGGTGAAGCTGTAATAGAACGTGAACAAGGTGGGATAAACGAAATAAATGAGCAGGAGAATTATGCTAGGGCCGACGAAGAGCCAGGGGAGCCAGGATGACTTCTTGCCTGCGTTCATCGTATTCCAGATGAATAATCGAATGCGCTAGAATTTGGCGAAGAGCGGGTCTCCGGGCAGGAGACCCGCAATATTGTCTTGCAAACGGATTACATATCGTAGGCGGTATCGGCGACGCCTTCGATGAATTCAAGGACGCCGGCGATATCATCAGGATTGGCGACGAAGTTCTGCAGTCCGGTGAACATGGCGTCACCGCCGACCGCGCCCGGCGCCAGATCCGAGCCGTCAAAGACGAAGCCGTCGGCGTTGGCGATTTGAGCTGCTTCGAGCTTGTTGCAGGCGCCGCCAACCGCATCTTCTGATACCTGGTGGCTGGCCGGCAGACGCGCGCCTTCTGCCTGGGAAGCCCATACCGTAAGCGCTTCCGGACTCTGCAGGTAGCGGATCAGCTCGCGGACTTCGGGACGGTCGTTGTAGACGATCCAGAGACCGCCGCCACCGACGACCGGCGCGCCGATTTCCTCGCTGATGGGCGGGAAGAGGAAGAAGCTGAAATCTTCGCCGCACGCCATATCGGGGAAGTTCTGCTCACCGAAGTTGCCCATGAAGCCGCCTTCGTAATAGAGGCCGGATTCGCCGCGAAGCATTTGGTCCATGCCGCCGATGAAGTCGGTCGCCAGCGCGCCTTCGGCGCCGCCAAGCAATTTTTCATCGGTGGGGGAGATCAAGTCGGCGAAGTGGCCCATGGCTTCGACCACGCTCTCGTCAGTCCATTCGATTTCGTGAGTGACGAAGAGTTTGATGTAGTCCTCGGGTCCGGCGACGCGGACGTAGATGTTCTCGAACAAGTCGGTCAGCGTCCAGCCGTCGAGGCCACCCATGGACAAAGGCGCGATTCCTTCTTCAACCAGGATATCGACCAGTTCCAGGAATTCGTCCCAGGTCGCCGGGGCTTCCAGATCGAGATCGGCGAAGGTGTCGGTGCGATACCAGACGGTGCTCTTGGAATTGGGCGCGTGCAGGATGCCGTAGATTTCGCCATCGACCATGCCTTGATCGATGATGCCCTGGGCATAATTGGCTTGCAGCGTTTCCATGGGGATGATGGGATCGTCGCCGCTGGTCAAGGCCTGGAGCACGCCGTCGCGAGCGAATTCGGCCACGACGCCGGGTCTAGGCATACTTTGGATATCGGGCGGATTGCCGGCGGCAATCATAGTTTGCACGGTGACTTCGGCATTGCGATCGCCGATGTATTCGGTGGCGATGCCGGTGGCTTCGGTGAAGGCAGCCAGCACGGCTTCGAAACCTACTTGTTCGACGCCGCCCCAATTGGCCATGACGCTGACGATGACATCGTCTTGCGCCTGTCCCGCAAGTGGCATTAGCGCCACCAACAAGACGAGTAATAGTGCCGTCCAAATTTTATTGCGCATTGGTGAATTCCTCTCTATTTCTAATATGGCTTAAACAATCGCGGATAGATGAACTTAGTATACTCACAAATGCCTTGACCTTCCAACATTTCTTTGAGGCGAAGGCCTGTAATCGCAGGTATACGCGCCCTTCTGCGATCAAAGGCAATGTAGCTTGAAGTCGATTTCGAAGTCTATCAATTCAGTTTATTCTGCTGCCGCGAACATTCTTAACGTTGGTTCAAGAATACGGTGAAATCCAGGTCCCCGGGCGAGTGGCCAAGGCCGGTCAAGATTGCCGCGCATTCGCTGCGATGCTGGGTACCGTGATTGGCGAGATGCCAGAGGCAGTGCCAGAGGGTGCGCGTGCGCGGTCCGTGCTCGGTGTTGTAGGTCAGATCGCTGTCGAGGTCGTCATCGTCCAGGCGCTCCAGATAGGCGCCGAGCAGGCCCCGCTCATCGCGCATGAAGGCGCGGATGGCGTCGACATCGGGGTAATCCGACTCATCAAGAAACGCGGTGAATTCGCCTTTTGTGAGCATGTGACGCCAGGCGTAGTGCGCTTCCATGAGATGAAACAGAAGGCCGAGCAAGTTGCCCCAGCCGAATTTGTTTGGCGCGCGCAGCTGTTCGGGCGTGAGCGCCTCCGCCGCATCGAGAATTTTGTCGTTGGCCCAATCGTTGTAGCGGAAGAGCAGACGGATATCGTCGATTCTCATGGCGACGCGGCCTCTTGTCGTTGATTAAGAAATACGGTGAAATCCATTTCGCCGGGCGAGCAGCCCAATTCGGTCAACAGCGCCGCGCATTCGCTGCGATGCTGGGTTCCGTGATTGACCAGGTGGATGAGGCAATGCCAAAGGATATGAAAGCGCCGCTGGCCGTCGACTTCGTAGAAGACTTTCCCATCCAGCGCATCATCGGAAAGACTTGCGAGGTAAGCTTCCAGCGCCTGATTCTCCGCGGCCCAGCGCTGCCGGATGGCGGCGAGATCGGCGAAGTCGTCCGCTTGCAGCCAGGGCGCGTTTTCACCATCGGAAAGATAGCGCCTCCAGCCGTATTCGGCATCCAGAATGTGCGCCAACATGCCGTGCAGGCTGCCCCAGCCCAAATCGTTCGACGCTTTCAATTGATCATCGTTGAGATTCTCCGCCGCCGCCAGAATGCGTTCATTGGCCCAATGGTTGTATTCGAAAAGCAGCCGGATGTCCTCGCAGTTCATGATGTCTCTCCTGTTACCGTCGGCGAATCGGACGGGCGTCAGCGGCTGCCGAGGAAAAGAACGAGATCCAGATCGCCCGGAGAGTGTCCGAATCCAGTCAATAGCGCCGCGCATTCGCTGCGATGCTGGGTGCCGTGATTGACCACGTGCGCCAGGAATTGCCACAACTGCGCTTGGATAGTCTTTTCGTTCCTTTCGAAGGCGAGAGGCGCGTTGACCGCTTCATCGCTCAGACCCTCGATGTAGCGACGCAGGGCGGCGATTTCCGTGTCTCTGCGATCGCGAATAGCATCGACGCTTGGGAAGTCGCTGGCATTCAGCCAGTCGATATCTCCGCCTTCAAAGAGACGATGACGCCAGACGATTTCGGCTTGCATGATATGGACGAGCGTTCCGCGCAGGTTCTCCCATCCGAATTCGTTGCGCGCCAGAAATTGCTCTGGAGAGACGCGGTCGGCCGCGCGCATGACGCGCGCCGTGGCCCAATCGTTATAGTCGTACAGCAATTTGATGTCCGCGGCTTTCATGCTACCTCCCGGCTGAATCCGCCGTATGATCTGTGGGTGGTATAATTGATATAGTCGCAGGAATTGTACGCTTTGCACATGGTTCGTTGGGGATGAAAACGGCATGACCGCTGGAACGGAGCGCCGCGCGTGATGGAGGTTTCGATGAGTTTGATCCTGATAATCGTCGTGGTATTGATTCTGGCGGTGGTCACGGACAAGTTTTTCATCCCCAGCCTCGACGCGATCTCCCGCCGCTTGAAGCTGTCCGATGAGGTGGCGGGCGCGTCGCTGATGGCGATTGGCTCGTCTGCGCCGGAGCTGGCCATCGCGTTGATCGCGCTCTTCTCCAGCGGCGGCGCGCACAGCGATGTCGGAATCGGCACTATTGTCGGCTCGGCGGTCTTCAACATATTGGTGATCACGGGCGTCTCGGCGGTGGTGGCGGGCGGTTTGCACGTTCATTTGTTCGCGGTGGGGCGCGACATCGTCTATTACCTGTTATCCATTTTGTATTTGGGATTGGTTTTCTTCGATGGGCGCGTTTCGCTGATCGAAGCGGTATTGGGTCTGGTTGGATACGCAGTCTATCTGGTGGTGCTCGCGTTCCTGAAAGATCCGGAGGAAGATGACGAACCACAAACCACCGAGGATGAGGGGCAGGCGGGCAAAACGAAAATCGCGGGCTGGCGCCAATTCGAAGCGCTGATATCCGGCATTTTGCGCCCGATCATAGGCGCGCCGCAAAAGAATTTTGTCTGGGCATTTGCCGTTTCCATCGGCCTCATTGTCATCTTGAGTTATATCTTGGTCGAATCCACCATCGTCTTTGCCCACGGCATCGGCATTCCGCCGGTCATCGTCGCTTTGACCTTGCTGGCGGCCGGGACCTCGGCGCCGGATCTGATGTCGTCGGTAGACGTGGCGCGCGAGGGGCGAGGTGGCATGGCCGTCGCCAACGCCGTCGGCTCCAACACATTTGACTTGTTGATAGGTCTGGCGTTGCCCTGGTCGATTGCGTTGGCCTTCCAGGGCATCAGCGGTATTGATGTCGGTACCGACAACCTGTGGATTTCCATCGGCATATTGGTGCTGACCACCCTAGTGCTGTTCGCGTTCTTGTGGACTCAGCGTGGCTTGAGCCGGCTGGAAGGTTTCATTTTGCTGCTGCTTTACGCGGCATTCGTAATCTATACTATCGCAAGCGGGACAGCCATTTAGCATCGCGGGGAAGACATGGCGCGCGCTGCTGGCGCAGATAGACTGACAGACACAAGGGCATTGGGCAGGGATGTGCTGGAGCTGCCGTTGCTGGGCAGGCTGCTGCGTTGGCGTTATGGGCGCCTGATTTTTCAGACATTGCTGACGCTGGCGGCGCTGGCATTGGTTGTTGATGGATTGAGCGGACCGCAAGCGGCGGCGCGCAACCTGGCGACGGTGACGCCCTGGGTACATTATCGCGGTTTCGTGGTGCTGGCGCTGCTATTGGCAGGCAACCTCTTCTGCATGGGCTGTCCATTTACCTTGCCGCGTACTTTGGCCAAGCGCTTGTCGCTGGGAGGCCGGCGCTTTCCTCAGCGCTTGCGCAACAAATGGATCGCCATTGGCAGCCTGTTCGCCCTGTTCTTCTTGTACGAGTATCTGGATCTCTGGGCCAGTCCCTGGCTGACGGCTTGGCTCATTCTGGCCTATTTTGGAGCCTCCTTTGTGATGGAAGCGCTGTTCACGGAATCGGCATTCTGCAAATATGTTTGTCCGCTGGGCAGTTTCAATTTAGTCTATTCGACGCTGTCGCCAACGCAGATCGAGGTCCGATCCCACGATGTTTGCGCGACCTGCGTCGGCAAGGAATGCGTGAACGGGAGTTATGCGCGGCAGACTTTAGTGCGTACGGACGCGATACCAATAGTCGGATCTGATGAGCAGCGCCAGCTTGAGGTCGTTCACGGACCCGAAGGCACGTTGGGTTGCGGCACCGAGCTATTCGCGCCGCAGATTCGCAGCAATCTCGATTGCACGATGTGTTTGGATTGCGTGCGCGCCTGCCCGCACGACAACGTCAGTCTGTTTTCGCGCGCGCCGGGTCGGGAGTTGGGTCGCGCCGACAGCTGGCCGCGGCGTTGGGATGTGTCGCTACTGGTGATGGCGCTGGCCTTCATGGGCTTGTCGAACGCCTTCGGCATGGTACCGCCCTATTATGAGCTGCAAGAGCGCTTGGCGCTTGGATTGGGCATCACCAGTGAATTCGTCGTGCTGCTGCTGATATTTGGCGTCGTGAATTTGCTGTTGCCGCTGGCGGTTGGGGTGTCCGCGTCTTATCTGACACGACGTCTGACGTTTTCGTACAAGCGCGATTCAATCCGCGACACGCTGGCCGCGTACGCGCCGTCATTTGCGCCCATCGGATTTGGCATCTGGTTCGCGCATTACAGTTTCCATCTGCTGGTCGGTCCGGGCTTGATCGTGCCGGTGATTCAAGAGTTCTTCGGCGGCGTCGGCGATTGGCAGACCTGGAGCTTCAGCGTTGGCGCCTGGCTGATCGGCATCATACAGCTGTTGGCGTTGCTGGGCGGTTTTTTCTGGAGCATGCGCCTGGCGTTGAATATCTCTCTGCGCCGCTACCGACGGAAAGCCTGGCTGGCCATATTGCCGTGGGCGGCCATCTACCTCTTGATGATGAGCGCCGCCTGGCAGATCTTCACGCTGCCGATGGAAATGCGCGGCACCCTCGAATTGTTCGGCTAGGATGCGATCGGCGGGTATCCCGGCTGGCAGCGGACACCGTTGCGCAGGATTGGTTCGGCGCGCTGCCACAGTTTGCTTCCGTCCTTTGACATGATGGGTTCGGGCGAATACTGCGCCAAATAGCTGCGGCGATAATTGTCTGTGCGATTGGCGCCGCTGCGATGGAAGGTGCGGCTGCTGAAGACGACGATGCTGCCGGCGGGCACAATGGCGGGATCGCCGGGATCGTCTCCGTGATAACCGACTTTGTCGTTGGTACCGGCTTCTACAGTGTGGTCGCTGATGTCGTCGCTGTTGTTTCTGCCATCGCGTCCGTAAGGCAGGACGTAGATCGTGCCGTTTTCGATACTCATATCGTCCAGCGCGCACCAGCAAGACAGATAGGCGCGGTGATAATGGCCGACATAGCCGGAATCTTGATGCCAGGCGAATTTGCTATCGGTATCGGCCGCCTTGACCACGTACTGCTCGTTGAAGAGATAGGCGTCCTCGCCGAGTGTGGCGCGGCAGATATCCGCCATCAGTTCGCTGTGGAGAAAGTCGGTCATGATGCGATTGTCCGCGCTGCGATTGGCGACGAAGTAACGCCGTTTGTAGTGATTGATGCCCTGGGTCAACCTGCCCTCCGCTTCCATTTCCCGTTCGAAGCTGTCTACATAACGCATGCACTCCTGACGCAGGGCTCCGACTACAACGTCGGGAATCACAGACTCCAAAATGAAATAGCCGTCGCGGCGGTACTGTTCGATCTGTTCGGCGGAAATCAAGTCCATGTCGTCAAGCTCCTTCCGAGATTAAGCGCGCTAATGCTCACGATCGGCCGAGGTACAAGGGCGTTCGAGAGAAACGCTGAGTGAGATGCCATCGTCCTGGCCGAATTTCTCCAAAGTCACCACCACGCGTCCGCTCATGGGCATGACAAACGCCAGCGGCAAGTCATCGGGCACACCCATAGTGCTGTAGGACATCACTTCCATGCCTTCCATCGTCGCGGTGACGAAGAGATCTTCCACATCGCCATCAAGTTTTTCCAGGTTCAGGATCAGCATTTCATCGGCGACGGCATCGAATATGACCAGGTCGCGAATCAGCTTGTCGCTGAGGTTGATGATGGTTGCGCCGTCTTCCAGCGCGCGCACCGGGTTGCGCGTGACGCGAATGGTTCCGCTGCCGCTGGCGTCGCCGCTGAATGTCGTCAGGGCCAAGATGTAAGTTGCCGTGCGGTCGAAGATCAGGTTGCTGAATTCGGCATCAAAACCGGCGCCACCGTCGTCGTCAAAGGCGAGTTCGAAGCCGTCTGGGGCGATCAGCTGCATCATGGTATCCAGCTCGCCGCCGCTGTCGATGCTGATGGTCAGGCTGTCACCGGTTTCAACCGGCAATTCATAATAGATTGTGGGCGCGTCGGCGTTGAGCGCAAAGTCAATTTCACCGTCATATGCGATTGACGCTACGCTGACCGTCCGGACAGTTACGGTGAATTCGCCTTCGATGACGCGGCGTGAATTCATGCTGGGGGAGGGCGATACTTCCAATGCGTACTGGCCGCTTTCGGTCACACGCAGCGGACCGATGCTCGGGTCCTTGCGCAGGCGGCTGTCGTCGCTGAAGGTGATGGCAAATCCATCCGGATCGTAGAGGGTGGCGGCGGGGTCGAAGTCGTCGGCGGATACCTCGATCAGCAGGTATTGACCGGCTTGCGCCGCGATATCAAGCGCCGCGCTGCCGTTGATCAGCTGGCCGCGGATGACTTCACCCGGGCTGGCGACGAGCGGCGAACTGATGTCGCTTGCCGCTTCCCGAATCGCGGTCAGTGTCACGGAAGGCCCCGCTCCCGCTTCGCGCATGACGGATACAATGTAATCGCCGGCTTTATCGCCCGCGGTGGTGACCAGCTCCAGCCGGATCATGCCGACGTCGTCCGCTGTCTTTTCCGTGCGGTAGACGCTCTTGCCCTCGAATGTGACATTGAAGGTCACGGTTTCGTCAGGCGCGAGGTCGCGAACGGTAATCACGTGACTGGAGCCGATCAGCGCCGACTGCGGCTCGATACCGGCGCTGGCGACAGCCGGACCGTCGTCAGTGTCATTCGATTCCGTTTGCTCGTTCGGCGCCTCTTCGTCGGCGGCGGGCGCCTCGGCTAAAATTTCCAGGGTGGCGCTGGCCAAGGCCTCATCGGTGTCGATTACACGGATATCAATCGAATAGGCGCCGGGCGGCAGATCGTCCGACGACGCAAAGGTCAGCGTCGCCTCGCCAGCGTTGGACGCGCGCGCTGTCAAGGTCTCGACCGGCTCTCCGTCCGCCGACATGATCACAGCGCTGATGTGATCAAAGGGCGCCAATCCCGTCAGCTGAATTTCGATTGCTTGCCCCGCTTGAGCGGCGGGCGGCTGCACAACGACGGCGACATCACGTTCGGGCGGCGCGTCAATGGTGAATTCACCTTGGGCAACCAACTCACCCTCGTCATCGCGTACTGCAATCGCTTGCGGACCGGGGGAATCGCCCACTTCGGCGAATACTTCAATTTCGATGGCGCCATCGTCGTCGCTGGTATGCTGACGGCGATAACCGACGATCAGGGTTTCGTCCGCGGTGATCGCGACTGTGTACTGTGTTTGCGGTTCCAGCGCGGTGATGGCAACCGTGTGCACAGTTCCGATCGGTCCTTGCGCCGGCGAGACGCTGACTTGGCCCGGAAGACCGTCGTCTTGACGCGCGGTCAGCTCAAATTCGGCGCTGGCAAGCACCTCGCCGTCGCGCAGGACCTGCACGGTATAGGCGCCTGGCAGGTCGCCCTCGGTGCTGCCCGCTTGGAAGCTGATTTGCCCGTCGTCATCGCTGGTTTCTTCACTGGAGAATACGACTTCGTCCGCGAATACAAACTCGATGGTGACCGTCGTCTGCGCTTCCAGCCCGCTGATCTCAATCATGATCAGCGCAGTTTCGACCTCGCCCGTCTCCGGCGTTATGCTGATGGCCGGCGCATCTTGGGCGGCGGAGAACAGCGCGAAGAGGCTGAGCAGCAAAATGCAGAAAAGCGCGCGGGTCGAATAGGGCATCGTTCGCTCCTTCGCTATCGGGCCAAACCTGGGCGGCATTGTATTGACATGCCTGGAACAATTATAGGGTTAGCGGGGTTGGCGCGCGTCAAAGATTCATGCCCGAATTGATGTTCCTTATGGCTAGCGGTACTACGATTCTGTCGCTGGCGGGGCTATAATCCGCGCATGATCGACATCCAAGACTGGGGCATCGTCGGCCACGACTGGGCGGTGGCATCATTGCGCCGAGGATTGCTCAACGGGCGCATTCGCCACGCCTATTTGATCCTGGGCAGCGCGGGCCTGGGCAAGATGACGCTGGCGCGCGCCTTCGCTATGGCGCTCAATTGCGAAGCGGAAGCGGAGGCGCGGCGTCCCTGCGGGCAGTGCCGCGCTTGTCTCGCTATCCGCAGGGGCGGCGACCCCGATCTGATCGTGGTTGGATCAGACGAAAGCGGACGCATCAAGATCGATACGCTGCGTGAGATGATGCGCTTGCTGGCGCTGAAACCCTACGCCTCGCGCTATCGCTTGGCGATACTCGATGATTTTGATCAAGTGATGCCGCAAGCGCAGGATGCCCTGTTGAAGACGCTGGAGGAACCGGCGGCGCACGCGGTTCTGATTTTGTTGGCGCAGGCGCAGGAGCGCATCCTGCCGACCATCCGCAGTCGCGCGCAGGTGATCCCGTTGCGTCCATTGCCGTTGCAGACGGTACGCGATGAACTGATCAAGCGCGGCGGTGAGGAAGAACGCGCCGCATTGATCGCGAGGTTCAGCGGCGGACGCCTGGGATGGGCGCTGACCGCCATAGAGGATGAAGCGGCGCTGGATCAACGCGAGACGGCGCTCGATCGGCTGAGCAAAATTGTGACGGGCGGCCGCCTCGAGCGCGTCAGACTTGCCGATGAGATCAGTCGGGAGACTACGAAAGACAAGCAGCAATTGCGCGCGATGCTGGAAATCTGGCAGACATTCTGGCGAGATGTATTGCTGGAGTCGTTCAATTCGCTCGTCAAGCCCTGCAACAGCGATCGCAAAGACGAGATTCGCTCGCTGGCTGGGCAATTCCCGGAAGCTGCCGTCTTGGAGGCGATGCGCGCCACGCGCCGCGCCATGGGCGCTTTGGATACCAACGCCAACGTCAGGCTGCTCCTGGATGCGCTGTTTCTGGAGTTTCCGGGACTGGAATAGGGCGAGCCGCTTATTCGATGGGGACCCAGCTATCGGGTTTTTTGGCCGCGTCCAGAATCGAATCGGGCGCCAGGATTATCTTGCCAAAGGGGGGCTTGCGCTCCATTTTGACATGCGCTTGACGCGCCTGGCTGAGCGGCATCACCTCGTCAATCAGCGGCTGGTAGCGGCCCTTTTGCACGGCCTGCAAGATCGACTCGAAGTCCTTGGCTTTGATCGAATCACTTGAGCCGAGCAAACTCAGACTCTTCTGGTAGATATCCATGATATTCAGGCGGGTGTCGTGCTTGGGCAGGGCGCCGGCGATGACCAGCCTGCCTTGGAAATCGAGCATTTCGATGGATGGCGACAGCTTCCGCGTCGCGACCGGGTGCAGGAGGAGCGTCGCGCCTTGCTCGGCGGTGGCGACCTGAACTTGTCGCACCAGATCGTTGCCGGCATCTTCCAGCACGATATCGGCGCCGATCGCTCGCAAATCCGCCGCGAATTGGCCCGCGTGGATGGCGATGACCTGGGCTCCGCGCGCGCTGGCGATCTGTACGGCCGCCCGGCCGATGTCGCTGGCTGCGCTGTGGATGACGACGCGATCCGCTTTTTTGAGCTCGCCGGTGAGGACGAGCGCGAGCCAAGCCCGGGCGAAGGAGGCGCCCGCCGCGACCGCGTCCTGGAATCCGAGTTCGTCGGGCAGTTTCACCAGCGCGGTTGCTGGCACGCAACAGTATTCGGCGTATCCGCCATCGCGCGCGCGGCCGAGCTGCGCGAAGGTCGCGGCGACGCGATCGCCAATCGACCAGCCGCCGACATCGTCGCCGATCGCTTCAATCTCGCCGGCCAGATCGGCGCCGAGAATATGCGGCAAGGGCTTGCGCAGAATCAGTTTGCCGCTGCGATAGAGCAGGTCGCTGGCGTTGACCGAGGCCGCGTGAATCTTGACCAGCGCTTCGTCCGCGGCGGGCTGCGGTCGAGGCAGCCGCTGCGATTTAAGCACGCGCGGCTTGCCAATGTTCTCGATTACGGTGGCGCGCATGGAAGTCTTGCCCTGCGACATTGCCCGGCCTCTTGATCTCTCACGGTTATGCGCCAAAGTCTAATCGAAGTGACTTGGGCTGTAAACGGCGTTTCAAGCGCGGAAGCGATTGGCGTTGCGAGCGCGCGCCTTGTTAATTTCCGCTTCACGGTTGCGGGGCGGGGCTTTGGTCTGCAGATCTTGCAGCAGCTGCGAAGTCGCGAGCGCGATCTGTGATACAGCTTGATCAAACGCCGCTTGATTGAGGGCGGAGGGCTTGCGGTATCCGCTGACCTTGCGCACGTATTGCAGGGCGGCCGCTTGAATGTCGGCTTCGCTGCTGGGCGGATCAAAGTTGTAGAGCGTGCGGATATTGCGGCACATGGCGTGGTCCTGATCGCAATTTGAGACAGTTGCGCGATTCTAGCATGGGATGCCGATTCAGTCGCGGTGGAGCGCGCTATCCAGATCGCGATATTCCGGCGGGATGAACTCGCTTGTGTCGTCCACGTTGTTGAATAGATCCAGCAGCTCGAAGCTGTCTTGGGCGTCGGGGTAGTAGCGCTGCTTCCATTTTTGCCAGGGATGCACGCGCAATCGCGCCGTCAGGAATTCGTCGATGATCAGCGATGCGGTGACGCCGCATTTTTCGACGAAGCGCTGACGTTCGAATTCGTCCAGCAGGGTCGTTGTATCAAAGGGGATGCGGCGATGCCGTTCGATTTTCCAGCCGTGAACATCGCCGCGCAGGATCATGTAGCTCGCGCTCAAATCACCGTCCAGCGGGACGCCGACAGCGCCCGGATTGAAGATGCGCCAGCGCCCCATTTGCCGTTCCATGGCGATGTGACTGTGGGCGGCGATGATCGTTTCTTCTTGAACGTGTTTCAGCCAGCGCTCCGTCTCGCTCAAGGTCGACAAGGGATTGATGGATACGAAGGGATCGCCGGGAATACCGTGAAAGACACGAATCGGCGGCGCGTCCGGAAAGCGCAGAGACAGCGTATCCGGCTGGCAGGCGATGACATTCAGCCAGGGGTCGCCCAGCTGTTCGCGCAGGAAATGTGGCAGCGTGAAGGAACGCCAATGCTCAGGCGCGCGGCAGGTGGCGAAATCCAGGGCGTAGTAGGCGTTGTTGCCTCGAATCGCCGCCCAGCGGCAATCGGCGATGATTTCCAGCACTTGGCGCGAATAAGGACCCCAATTGATGCTGTCGCCGGCCACAACCACATGGTCTACATTGAATTGCGCCATGTCGTCGATCACAGCGTGCAGAGCGGGCAAATTGCCGTGGATATCGGCCAATACTGCCAGTCGGGTCATGTCAAGCCTCCTTGGCTACGACAGTGGTACAACCCGGGCCAGCGCTTTCATCACTCAGGATTGGTATCCGTGCGGATGGCGGCGATGCCAATTCCAGGCGGTCTGGATGATGCGTTCAAGGCTGTTGAAGCGGGCTTCCCAACCCAGCTCGCGCGTGATTTTGGCGCTATCGGCGACCAGAATCGGCAAGTCACCGGCGCGTCTGGGCGCTTCGATGGCGGGAATGGGATGGCGGGTCACGCGCCGCGCGGCGTCGATGACCTCGCGCACGGAATAGCCGCTGCCGCTGCCCAGGTTGTAGACGCGGCTGCAGCCATCCTCCAGGGCTTCCAGCGCCAGGATGTGCGCCCGCGCCAGATCTTGCACGTGAATATAATCCCGAATGCAGGCGCCGTCGGGCGTGTCGTAATCGGTACCGTAGATATGGATGGCATCCCGCTGACCCAACGCCACTTGCAGGACCAGCGGAATCAGGTGGGATTCGGGATCGTGGGCTTCGCCGATATGGCCATGCGGATGGGCGCCGCAGGCGTTGAAATAGCGCAGGCAGCAGCATTTGATCTCGTAAAGGTTGTCCATCCAGGCGAGCAGGCGCTCGGCGATGAATTTTGTTTCGCCATAAATGCTGCCGGGGATCAGCGGTTCGTCTTCGTCGATGGGGATGCGATGGGGCTGATCGAAGAGGTTGGCGGTCGACGACAGGATGAAACGTTTGACATTGTGCATGCTGGCGGCTTCCAGCAGGTTGATGACGGTGTAGATGTTGTCGCGCAAGTAGCTGAAGGGCTGCTGCATGCTCTCGCCGACCAGGATTCGAGACGCGAAGTGCAAAATGCCGTCGAAGTTGTTTGCGCTAAAGACATGCTGGAGCGCCGGGATGTCGTGCAAATCGCCGACGATGAGCTTGGCATCAGGATGCACCGCTTGTCGATGTCCGCTGCTCAGGTTGTCGTAGACCACCACATCGTAGTTGTTTTCGACCAGCATCTGTACGACGTGGCTGCCGATGTAACCGGCGCCTCCGGTCACCAAAACTCGCATGTGACGACTTCCTTCGCGACGCGCTTGAAACAGACGATATTATAGCGATACATCGACGAGAGACAAAACGACCGCGACTGGCGCCGGCGATCGCTCCTCGCATTGACAAGCTGGACGCCTGTGGTTTAATCGTGAACGAAAGCGGCGGCGGGATTAGTATCGATGACGGACAACGACGACAAGCGAGAGGGCTGGAGCGATGCCGAGCGCGAGGCGCTGCGCAGGCTGCTGCGCATGGCATTAGTCTTGCTGCTGGCCATCATCATTGCCGGCGCCATCGCCGCATTGTTGAGTTCTGCGGTGGGTGCGATCTGATCGAGCTTGCATGAATCGCGCCGAAAATCGGGGTATAATGCGGCAAGGGCAAAGGAGCATCCCCATGATTAATACGCCAGTGCGAAACGTGCTCGACGAGGTGACGGATTTCCTGGCTTCTGATCCCACCGACCAGGAACTACTCGACTACAGATTCTCCGATGAACATCAGGAGAGGATTCATTATCTGCTGGACCGCAATGGCGAGGACGAGCTGACCGGCTGTGAAGAACGCGAACTAGAGGACTTCATCCGCGCCAACAGGATGATGTCAAGTCTCAAAGTAAAGACTCGTCTTAGACTGCGGGGAATAGACGCTTGACGATCACTGCACGGGACCGTCGCCGCATATACGCGCGGGCCGGCGGTTGCTGCGAATACTGCCGCATTGGAACCGGCGAACAGTCGGCTGATTTTCACATTGATCACATTATTGCGATTCGTCATGGTGGCGGGGATGTGGACGAGAATCTTTGCCTGGCATGTTTGGAATGCAACAGCTTCAAAGGAGTCAATGTCGCTGCATTAGATCCGCTTACTGGCGAACCAAGCAAGTTGTTTCATCCGCGTCAACAATCTTGGAGCGAACATTTTCGGATCGGCCGAGATGCGTCGGTCGTTGGACTTACTCCCGAAGGGCGGACAACCGTTGCTGTTTTGAGAATCAATGATGAAGCCCGAGTACGTCAAAGATACAGGGAGTTTCTGCTGGGCAATTATCCGTGTCAGAAGAACCCATAACCCTCATCGCAGGCGAACCCGATCAGCGCCTCGATAGATTTGTGCAGGCGCATTTGACGGGCTTCTCGCGCGCTCGAGTGCAGGCCATGATTCGAGACGGCCGCGTGTTGGTCGATTGCGCGGCGCAGAAGCCCGGCTACAGGCTCAAACGCGGGGAGCGAGTCACCGTGCGCGTTCCGCCGAGCGCGCAGACATCGATTGAGCCTGAAGATATCGCGCTAGATATCGTCTACGAAGACGACGCCTTGGCCGTGATTAACAAGCCGGCCGGACTGGTAGTGCATCCGGGCGCGGGCCATGCGGGCGGCACGCTGGTCAACGCGCTGCTGGCGCGCTATCCGGAGATGGCAAAAATGGCGGATGATGAGGAGACCGGTCAGCGGCTGGGCATCGCGCATCGGCTGGATCGGGGCACCAGCGGTCTGATTGCCGTGGCGCGCAACGCGCCGACGCTGCGAGCGCTGATGCGTCAGTTTCAGGAGCGCGCGGTCGACAAGCATTATCTGGCGCTGTTGGAGAAGCGGCCGCAATCGAATACCGGGCTGATTGATGCGCCGATCGCGCGCGATTCACGACAGCGCAAACGCATGCGCGTGCATCGCGAGGGGCGGAGCGCGCAGACGGAATTCGCCCTGCTGGACGACGATTTTCAAGGCGATCGCGCGCTGGTGGAGCTCAAGCTCTTAACTGGGCGTACGCATCAGATTCGCGTGCATATGGCTTTCATCGGCTGTCCGGTGGTGGGGGACGCGGTCTATGGGTATCGCAAGCAGCGGGTCAAAATGAAGCGGCAGTTTTTGCATGCGCAGCGCTTGGGATTTGAGCATCCGGCGACGGGGGAGTGGATGCGGTTTGAGTGTGAGCTGCCGGTGGGATTGCGGGATGTGATGGCGAAGCTGCGTTAGGGGTGGTTGGATTCTCCACAGAGGGTACGGAGAATAAGCAAATGTTCGCTACGACGACAGTACGCGCTCACGCAGTGCTTCGTCCGTCATATCCCATCCAGAGATATATCTTATCATGTGTTCCTTGCCATCGGCCGGGTCGACCACATGCCAGAATTGGAATCCGTTTGGATATGTCTTCGTCGGCTTAAAGGATGGATCGACGGAACGAATGGCCAAGACGGCCGCGTTCTTAAGCCATGTTGTCGATCCGTCGTACCGTATTTGATTGGCAGTAATTGTCAATCCATCTTTGATACTTTTACGTAGCAACGCCGCTTCAAATCTGTGTCCTTCATAGTAGCCAAAGACGGGGATGTCTTTGGGCGGTTCGGGCTCGATATCATCCCTGATCTTGATGATAGGCTTGACAATGACTTTCTCAGGATGCTGAATCTCGCGCCAGGCGTCCTTCACCAGCTGCCGATAGCGTTGAACATCGGCTTCAGTCAGTCTCCCCGAATGCACTTGCTTGGCAAAACGCCTAACCAATGCATCCGACGGCTGGCTCATTTCTTGCTTTAGCAAGCGCGTAATCCGTCGCCTTTGCGCGCCGAACAAGACGCGCTCAAGGTCAAAACTGGACTTGGCGAATCCTTCCAGTTCCTCTACCAGCCGCTTGTCGAGATCCAGCATATTAATCGTCATAAACGGCTGCTTATCCATGATATTGCTTTTGTTTAGGTCGGCGTAGAAGTGGTATTCGATACCATTTGTGAGGATGCCAAAGCGCGCATCCCTAGCGTTGTAATAGTTGTGAAGCTGCTTCCAATGTGTCTCGTTCAGCTTAACGTCGGCTGACTTTGCTTCAATGAAGACGATTGGCAGGCCATCGCGCAGTATTGCGTAATCGACCCGCTCACCGCCGTATGACTTGGCGTCCGCAGAGTACTCCGACTTTACCTCGGCCAGATTTTGCGTATCGTAACCTAAGGCGCGGATGAATGGCTGAACTGAAACAAGTATCGTGTCTTGCTCGGACGTTATCAGGTGACGTTGACTTTGTATCTGTTCCAATATCTTGCTCAATTCGTCAAACAAACTCATTATTGCCCATTCTCCATGAAGCCGTGTTTCATTCTCTTGCACGAGTCTGTCTTAGCTGCGCCGATCTGCCAATTCCCGGGCACCGAGAGCAGCTGCGCCTTGACGTTAGTGTCTGGGCGAGGATGTGGGGTGTGACTGTGACGCGGCGGAAGGTTCTAGTCCTCCGCTAGATAATTGCTTACGGCCTGTTTTAGTTGGTCCGCGTATTTGTAAATGCCATCTACATTCTCGATGGCGACGCGCTCTTCTTTCGGTTCGTGAAACAGACTCAGGTATTTCTTCGACCGATTGAAATGCATCCGGCAGATCGGCTGTCGATTGTTGTCGTCGAGCAAAATGCCGCAGTAAGACCTAACATCGCGCATTGTTATTCGTGAAGGATCTACGCATTCTCGGAGGATTGACTTTACGACGTGGAAACCCTCAATTTCCTCTTCAGTGGTTTCGATTCCGTCTTTTGCATCTAAATCCGCCAGGACATCATTCGCGTCTTCCTGGTCGGATTCTTGACCGCTCGATTCAGAGTCGATGGCGGATTGGAGCCGAATTGCGATTCGGTCGTTAACAAATTCACGAAACGCTTGCCTTACAATCTCGGTGAATTCTTCTATGACTGACTCCATGAGCCGTCCGGAATAGACGGGCTTCGTGAAGTGTCGGACGAACTCCTGCGTTGGCTGATTGTATTCACTTTCAAGCAGGAGACGTATTTCCCGCTTGTATTTCAATTCGTTGGCGCTCGATAAGATTCGGTCAACGTCGAATGCAGACTTTGTGAACTTCTTTAGTTGCGCAACCGGCCGCGAATCGAAGTTGAGAATGTCGATGATCAGGAAGGGTTTTTCATCCATCTGGTTCGACTTTTCCAGATCAGAATGAAAACGGTATTCCAGACCATTGGTGAGAATGCCAAATCGCGCTTCGGTCACGCTGAAGTAGCGAAATAGTTGAGACGCGTGTTCTTCGTTCAAGTCGGCCGTCGCGGACTTGGCTTCAATGAGAATGATTGGCTTGCCGTCCTGTATGATCGCGTAATCGACTTTTTCGTTCTTCTTGGTGCCAATGTCAGCCGTGAACTCGGGCACGACTTCCATCGGATTGAAGACGTTGTAACCCAGCGCTTGGATGAAGGGCATGACAAACGCATTTTTGGTCGCTTCTTCGGTTTTGATATATTCGAGTTGGCGAGGCGCTTGGTTGGAGATCTCACGCATTCTCTCGATCAGATCCATTCTGTCTCTCTCCTGCGAATTTGTAAAATGATTCGCGAGATAATATTACTGAATGTTAAACAAGTCAATTGCTCTGCAAATTTGTAGCCACAATGGATTAGAGCCACTAGCCCTCTGTGCCTCCGCCGCAGAATCCGCTATACTCCCAGCCATGCAAGCCGCCGCGACGCAACCCCCCGCCTTCCACCTGATGACCAAGCCGCGAGGCGCGATCTGCAACCTCGATTGCAAGTATTGTTATTTCCTCTCCAAGGAGCGGCTGTATCCGGGCAGCGACTTCCGCATGTCGGACAATCTGCTGGAAGAATACATCCGCCAGTACATCGCGGCGCAATCGGTTGACGAGATCAACTTCGCCTGGCAGGGCGGGGAACCGACCCTGATGGGCGTGGAGTTTTTTCGGCAGGCGGTGCGCTATCAGCAGAAGCACAAGCGGCCGGGCATGCGCATCCGCAACGCGCTGCAGACCAACGCCGTCACGCTAGATGACGAATGGTGCGGATTTTTCGCCGAGAACGATTTCCTGATCGGCGTCAGCCTCGATGGTCCGCAGGACGTGCACGACTATTATCGCGTGGACAAGGGCGGTCAGCCGACCTTTCAGCGCGTGATGGCGGGCATCGACTTGCTCGAGCGGCACAAGGCCGAGTTCAATATCCTGACGACGGTGCATGCCGCCAACGAAGGTCATGGGCTGCGCGTTTACGAGTTCCTGCGCGACGAGGTTGGCGCTCAATACATGCAATTCATCCCCATCGTCGAGCGCGACAACGAGACCGGCTATCAAGAGGGGGATAAGGTCACCGACCGTTCAGTCAGCGCGGAAGGTTATGGGCGTTTCCTGATCGATATGTACGAGGAGTGGGTGCGCCGGGATGTTGGACGGGTCTACGTGCAGATCTTCGATATTGCGCTGGCGGCCTGGACGGGCGCGCCGCCCGGTTTATGCATATTTGATGAGACCTGTGGTTTGGCGCTGGCGCTTGAGCATAACGGCGATGTCTATTCTTGCGATCATTTTGTCGAGCCGGATTACAAGCTGGGCAATATCATGGATATTCCGCTCGATCAAATCGTCGTGATGGACCAGCAGCGAGACTTTGGCTTGGCCAAGCGCGAGACGCTGCCGCAGTATTGCCTGGATTGTGAAGTCAAGTTCGTTTGCAACGGCGGCTGCCCCAAGAATCGCTTCATCACGACGCCGGATGGCGAGCCGGGCTTGAACTATCTCTGCGCCGGCTATCGGGCCTTCTTCAACCATGTGGGACCGTCCATGAATTTCATGGCGCGCGAACTGGCGGAGCGCCGTCCGCCGGCCAACGTCATGCTGCAAATGGCGCGTTACGACACCGAGTTGGAGCGGGCTTTTGCGTCAGCCGGGCGCAACGATCCTTGTCCCTGCGGGAGTGGGAAGAAGTTCAAGCGTTGTCATGGGCGGCGGGGGAAGTAGCGGACAAAGCCTGGCATAACAGGCATGCTGGCGACGCGTAATGCCCAGGTCTAGTTGGATTCTTCAATTACGCGCATAATGACATCGTCGGGTAGATCCGAGTGCTCTGTCTTGGAGAAGATCAGCAACAGCAACACCATTTGCCCCGAACGATCTTGATAGATGACGCGGAATCCACCACTCTTGCCACGTTGTGCCGACCGATTTGCCAGACGAACTTTGTATGCCTTGTAGCCGATTCCCGCCAGCCGGTTACCGGGACGTTCGCCCCGTTGTAGTTGTGATCTCAATAAATCCAGTTCATCTCTCAATGACCTGAATTTGCGAATCAGGCGACGCGACTCTTTGTCAAATTGTCTAGTGGATTCAACTAGCGTTGTCATCTTCAGCTAGTATTTCGTCAAGCTCACGCAGTAGCTCTTCTACCGGACGCATCCGCCCTGCTTTGACGTCTTCTAAACTCTCGCGCAGCATCTCCACGAGGTCTTCCGTTGTCGGTTCGTCATCGTCGAGCGGCGCGTGGTCGGCATCGTTGTCTTCCAACAAATCGACAACTGCCTTGCGATCCTTTGGCGTCATCGTGTGGTCCTTCCCCTTGACAGCCACCACAAAGATACCACAATCCCAGTACCAACTCTACAAGCGCGAAGGGACCAGCACATGTCAAAGCAAGTCATCTCAACCGACAAGGCGCCGGCGGCGGTCGGCGCATATTCGCAGGGCATTATCGCGGGCGGCTTTGTATTCACTGCCGGCCAGATCCCGCTGATTCCGGGTACCAGCGACTTGCGCGACGGCGGCGTTCAAGCGCAAACCCGTCAGTCGCTCAACAATGTCAAGGGCGTGCTGGAAGCGGCGGGAAGCGGGATGGACAAGGTGGTCAAGACCACCGTCTTCCTGGCCGATATCAACGACTTCGCCGCATTCAACGCGGTCTACAGCGAGTTCTTCCCGCAGGATCCGCCGGCGCGCTCGACGGTGCAGGCGGGGGGATTGCCGGTGGGCGCGCTGGTCGAGATTGAAGCGGTGGCGCTGTTGTAATCGGGGGCTACGCAACGGGTAGGGCGTCTGCTACACTGCTCGGCATTGGGCAGATGGGCAGTTTGCAAGGACAGCGTTCAAGATGATAGATGTCAATCAATTGCGTAAGGGCACAACCTTCACGCAGAATGATAATTTGTATCGGGTGTTGGAATACCGTCACCACAAACCTGGGCGCGGCAAAGCGACTATCCGTGTCACGGTGCGTGATCTGCGCAGTGGATCAACCACCGAGATGACCTTTAGTTCGGGCGAGCGCGTCGAGGATATCCGCGTCGAAGCGAACAAGGTCGAGTTTCTCTATGCCGATGATGATTTTGTCACCTTCATGAATACCGAGACCTACGAGCAGCCGCAGCTCAATCGCGCCATATTTGGCGACGATCTCAGGTATATCAAGGAAAGCATGGAGATCAAGCTGCTGAGTTATGAGGGCGAATTGATCGACTACGAGTTGCCCAAGACGATGGAGTACTCGGTGATCGAAGTGGAGGCGGCGGTGGCCGGTGATACAGCCAACAGCCCAACCAAAAAGATCAAACTGGAAAGCGGCTTCGAGGTCAGCGCGCCGATGTTTATCAATGTCGGCGATGTGGTCAAAATCAATCTCGAGGAAGAAGCCTACGTCACGCGCGTGACCAAGTGATTCACGGTGACAGCCCCGGCACAATCACGCTGAAAAGCAAATAAAGATCGAGCGGAAACAGGCAGAGCAGCGCGAGCGGCGTCAGCCAGCGCGACGCATGCCAACGACCGAGCATTCGGCAGCGCCATGAGTCGACGCCGCAGACCAGACCGATGGCGATGGGGATCAGCGCCGGAAAGAGGTAGCGCCCCTGCCACTGCACGAATTCGATGTTGTAGTAGACGTAAGCCAACAGCGCCAGCAGGACTGCCGCGACGAAGCCCGCGATGATGTCGCGTTGGGAGTCGTCAATGCTGCCCTCCTTGGCTTCGTTGCCGCGCAATGACCACAGCCTATAGAGCAGTCCCGAGATGCCGGCGAGCGTCAGCAGGGCGAATCCGCGGTAGATCCAGCCGCCGAGCACATTATCGAGGGGGAGCGCCATCCAGCCGAATTGGCCCCAGAAGCTCTTGAAAGTCACGCTGGGGATCTGCCCCAGATAGGTTGCCAAACCGTGCCTGGCGATATAATCCGCAGTGCGCAATTGATCGGTCGCTACCACGTCATGCGCGGCCAAGCCCAGAAAGTCCGGGAAGCCGTAAACGCTGATATTGCGCAGCCACCAACCGCCCGCGATCAGCAAGGCGACCCCCGCGAAGACGACGAGCGAGCGAATCAGCGCGTTCAGTTTTTCATCGCTTCTGCGCCACGTCAGCCATATCGCCAGCGGCAAGAGCAGCGCCAGGAAGTAGATGGTGATCTTGGTCACGAGCGCCAGTCCGGCGATGACGCCGAGCTGCCAAGCCGGGATATCGTCGCCCTGCAAGTAGCGGACGATCCACAGCAGACCGAGCCCCACGACGAGCTCAGCCAGCGCATCGTTGTTGACGGCGCTGTTCATGGCCAGGTGCTGGGGCAAAAAGGCGATCAGCGCCATCACAGCCAGGGCGATCTGCGGCCGCGAGGGAAATACCCGCTTGCTGATCAGATAGGATAGGACGACAGTTGCGGCGCCCAGCGCGACAGATAAGAGCCGCAGTATGGTCAGGCTGCCATTGCTGAGCTTGAAGGCGATCGCTGCCAGCATGTAATAAAGCGGAGGGTGGTGGTCTTCGTATTGGATGCTGTCCAGGCTAGCCAGCAGTTGCGGCGCGAACCGGTTCGCTGTCAGCCGCCGCTGGTATTCACTTTGCCAATCGCCGGGTTCAATACGCGGGCAGCAGCCATCCTGCGCGATCTGTCGAATGTAGTTGTAGTGGGCGGGCTCGTCGGGCGCTTGCCAGGCTGGCGTGTTGATGGCGAAGAGCGCGCCCGCCAGCAGGTAGGCCGCGATGACGCCTATAACGAGCGCTTTTGTTTGGGCAGAGCCAGACATTGGCGAGTCGAATCATACTTCCAAGAGTCGCTGGTATCATGGCATAGATTCGTGAATTTGCCACGATCTTCCACAGCAGACGGATGTCAGCTTTGTTCCTTGGGGCGCGGATACGAATCGGCGTTTTTCGGGTTATACTAGTGCCACTACTTTGCGGACATCATGAGGCAGTTATGGGCACGGATGGCATGAGGGTAGTATCGATAGGCGGCGGTTTGGGCGCGGTGCAGGTCATGCTCGGTTTGAAGCAGCACAGCGCCGAATTGACCGGGATTATTGCCGTTACCGATACCGGCCGCAGCACAGGCATCGTGCGCGAATTCGCCCAGATTCCCGCGCCGGGCGATATCCGCAACGCGTTGGCGACGCTGAGCGCAGATAGCGATTCGCTGTTGGCGCGCGTGATGCAGCATCGGATCGTGGCCCCGGGAGATCCGAAGCTCGATGGCATGGCATTTGGCAATCTGTTCATCGCCGCGCTGACGCAAATGTCGGACAACTTTGTCTTGGCCATCAACCAGATCAGCGAGTTTCTCGATGTCCAGGCGAATATCTATCCGGTTACGGAAGAGAACACGCACATTTGCGCCGAGCTGGTGGATGGCGCCATCGTCGAGGGGGAGTTCAACGTAAGGCAGTTGGACAAGGCGGCCATCAAACGGATTTTCGTGCAGAATCCGGATGCCACGGTTCACCCTCCGTGCATTGATGCCTTGCATAATGCGGATCTGATCACCATTGGTCCCGGCAGCCTCTTCACTACGGTTATCGCTTGCCTGGCGTTCAAGGATATCGCGCAAGCCATTCGTGATTCGAGCGCGGTCAAAGTGTATATCTGCAACACCACCACGCAGCCCGGCCAGACTGATGGGTACACGTTATCCGATCACGTGCAGCAGGTCATTTCTTATCTTGGCATCGGCGTGCTGGATTATGTCGTGCTCAACGCGTCGACGCCGAGCGCGGAGTTGATGGAGTTATATGCGCGGGAGCAGGTCGATGTCTTGCTGCCGACGACGCACGAGGTGCACAACATCTTGACGATGAACGTGACGCCGGTGCTGGCGGATGTGGCTGATACTCAATCGGGCAAGCGCGCGCTCTGGCAGAAGCAGGATACCATCCGCCACAATCCGGAATTGATCGCGGCCAAGTTGGTGGAGTTGATGGCGGAGCGGGCGGCGGTCAAGGCGGGGGATTAGGTCGCTTCTTCGGGCAGCTGCGGAAGCGCGGTATCAGAGTTCTCGTCCAGTTCATTGCTTTCCAAGAGTCCTTCAATCCTGCCGAATCGTCGATCGAGCGCGCGCGTACGAGTAAATGTCAACTCGTGGAAGCGCTTCTGCATCGTGCCAAATGTGTTCTCCAGCTGACGCATCTTCTCGGTGTATTTTGACCATTCGCCGCGAATCTCGTTGACGATATTTACGATCTCCCGTGATTTCCGCTCCACATTAAAGTTTTGCGCCGCCTGCCTAATGAGCGCGAGTACGATATATAGCGTGAGCGGTGAGCACAGGATCACTTTCTGCCGCAAGGCGCTGTCGATGATGGTATGGTCTTGTTCGTGGATGAAGCGATAGACCTGCTCATTTGGGATAAATACCAGCACACAATCCACTGTCTCGGCACTGATGTACTCGCGCTTCTGTATCTCTGCCACACGCGAGTTCACATCGCGCAGGAACTTATCGCTGAATTCTTGTCGTTCCATTTCGTTTTCGGCAACGTGATAGCGTTCGTAGTTGTCGAGTGGGAACTTGACATCCATGTTCAGGCTCATGTGATTGGGCAGATGGAAGGTAAAATCAGGGCGAGTACCTTCTCTAGTGGTCAGCTGCTTATCGTAATGAACACCTTCGATCAAGCCCATCCAACGCAATATGTCCTCGGCGATTCGCTCTCCCCAACGTCCGCGTTCACGGTTGTCAGCCAAGGCCTTTTGCAACGATGATGTCGTCGATGTCAGGCTCTTTAGCTGCTGGTCTAAAGCGCCATACTGCGCTTTTCGGTCCGTCTGCAATTCTTGAACCAACGTTTCGACTTTGCCCAGCTTGACGTCCATGTCTGTCAACCGCTGGTCGATGAGCTCCTTCTTTGACTCGAGGTCTTTGTTATGTTGCTTGGTTTGCGTCTCCGATTTTTCCGTCAATTGATTCAAGTAACTCTGGTTGGACTCTTTGAGGTCCCTTGTCGACTTGTCCAGAACTTCCGCGACTTTGTTCTGGTTCTTCTCCAGGTTGGTCGGCACTGTGTTCAATGTGTCCGTCATCGACTTCGACATTGACGTCAGGCTTTGGTCAATGAGTTCTTTCTTGGATTCCAGAGTATTGCCGTGTTGTTTTTCTTGGTCCTCAAAGCGACTGCTCGCCAATTCAAGAAACTCTTTCTGATTTCGCAGTAAAGCTTCATTGGACAGGTTTTCAAAAGAGGACTTCATGGCTTTGGTGGCGGTTTCGTAAGCGCTTTTGTTGTCATCCAGCGCCTTGTCATAGGCAGCCTTCTGCTCAGCCAGCGCCTTGTCGAAAGCTCGTTTCATGCTGAAGCGGCTGAACAATAGCAGCATGATGCCGCCGAGCAACCCGATAGCCGCGCCGACGAAGAGACTAAGTCCATCCAAGCTTGCCAACAATTCACTCAAATCCATTTATCGACCTCCCGCGGAAACACCAATTCAGCTTACTCCGAATCAGGCGCGTGTCAACATACACGTGCTGGCTTGCCCTTTCGCGGCGCGGCGCCCGTGCTATAATACGCTGCATTGCCGGAAACACCGAGAACAAGCCGGTCGCCGAGACGCATTTGGCGCGCAAAAGAAAGGGCGATTCTTGACTACACTTGTGTTGACCGTCAGAGAAACCTTGCGTTATCGAGGGGCGATCGGGCAGTGGAGCTGGGTCTTGCATCGCTTGACCGGGGTCGGCGTGGTGATGTTTTTGGCGCTGCACGTGATCGATACCTCCTGGGCGGTCTTCTATCCGGATCTGTATGTCAAGGCGATCGCGGCTTATCAATCACCGATCTTCACGATAGGCGAATTCGGCTTGGTGTTCGCGGTGGTCTATCACGCCTTCAACGGCATCCGCATCGTCATATTCGATTATAAACCGGAGCTCTGGCGGCATCAGTCGCAAGCGGCTGTCGCCGTGCTGATATTGACTTTGATTGTGTTGGCGCCGGTGTTTCTGGGGATGGCGGGTCATGTCGTAGATTTTTATTTCGTCGAGCATGCCATTGCCGGCGACCGGGTGATGGATGTGGTGGTGTTCTCGATCATCGAGCAATTGCCGTTTGTCGCCGGATTCATCGGCGCGTTGGTCGCGGCAATCGTGCTGGCGGCAGTCTTCAGCATGGTGCGCGGCGATGGCGGCGCGAGCGCGCGAAGCAAATATCCGCAGGCGAGCCCGGTCGAACGCTTTTGGTGGGCTTTCATGCGGCTGAGCGGCATATTAATCGTGCCGCTGGTTTTTGTGCATCTGGCGCTGATGCATGTGGTGCAGGGCGTATTTGATATCACAGCCGCGCAGCAAGTCGCCGGGACGCTGCAAGTCAATGGCACTATCGGCGCCGTGCCGACGGCGGTGGAATTTGTCTATCATCGCTGGACGTATACAGCCTGGGGCGTCTATGTCTGGCGCGTCTTCGATCTATTCTTGCTGGTGCTGGTGACTTTGCACGGCTTCAACGGCTTGCGTTATGTGCTGACCGACTATACCAGTTTCAATCCCTTCATCCGGCGCATATCGGTATCGTTATGCACGGTGATTGGGGCGGTGCTGCTGGTGGTTGGCGGGGCGTCGCTGCTGCTGCCGATCGAGAAGGACATCGTCAACGAAGCGCTGGCGGCCACGGCCGAGATATATGAGCTGCGCGGGGAGGAGATTCCGGCGGCGCTGGAGGCGTATCTCGCCGGCGATGATGATGGCGGCGGATCGGACTAATAGCGTATTGCATTCGAGCGCGACAGCTTGCGACTCAATCGGGAGCAATGAATGAAGGTTCATAAACACGATGCTATTATTGTCGGGGCGGGCGGCGCTGGATTGATGGCGGCGCTCTACGCGAGCAAGGGCGGCGCGGATGTGGCGGTGGTCAGCAAACTTTATCCCACGCGCAGCCATACCGGCACGGCACAAGGCGGCATCGGCGCGGCGCTCGGCAACCTTGATGAGGACAAACCCATCTACCATACCTATGATACCGTCAAGGGCGGCGACTATTTGACCGACCAGGCGGCGGCCAGGATCCTGGCGGAAAACGCCGTCGACGCCGTGATCGAGCTGGAGCACATGGGCTTGCCCTTCGATCGCACATCGGAGAGGCGCATCAGCCAACGGCGCTTCGGCGGACATACGCGCAACTTTGGGCAAGAGCTGGTCCGGCGCGCTTGCCACGCCGCCGATCGCACCGGTCACATGATCTTGCAGACGCTGTATCAGCAGTGCATCAAGAACGAGGTGCATTTCTTCGACGAGTTTCAAGTTGTGGATATGATTGTTGTCGATGGCGTCTGCGCCGGCGTCATCGCGATTGAATTGGGCACGGGCGAGTTTCACATCTTTCATGGCAAGGCCAGTTTCTTCGCCACCGGCGGCTGGGGACGCTGCGGGGCGGTGACGAGCAATGCGCATTCATTGACCGGTGACGGCGCCGCGATAGCTTTGCGGCGTGGCGTGCCGCTGCAAGATATGGAGTTCTTCCAGTTCCATCCCACCGGCATCTACAAAATGGGCATTTTAATCACGGAAGGCGTGCGCGGCGAAGGCGGCGTCTTGATCAACAGCGCCGGCGAGCGCTTCATGGAGCGTTATGCGCCCAGCGCCAAGGACCTGGCCAGCCGCGATGTGGTCAGCCGCGCCATCTATCTGGAGACGCGCGAGGGCCGCAGCATCAAGAATCGCGGTTATATGCACCTGGATGTGCGTCCGCAAACGGTCAATCGTTATTTCGCCGAAGAAGGGCGCGATCGCAGCGACTTCATTGATGAGGCGACCGTCGAGCGCAAGCTGCCCGATATTCTCGATTTTTGCCGCACTTATCTGGGTGTCGATCCGGTAAAGGAGCCGATGCCGGTACAGCCGACGGCGCATTATGCCATGGGCGGCATCCCGACTAATATCGAGGCGCAGGTCATCACGGACGCGGGGGGCGCGGTCATGCCCGGATTGTACGCCGCCGGGGAAACCGCTTGCGTGAGCGTGCATGGCGCCAATCGCCTCGGCACCAATTCGCTGGTTGACTTGATCGTCTTCGGGCGGCGCGGCGGCATGCATATGGCGGAATTCGTCAAGGCGGCGGATTGGGCGCAATTGCCGGCCAATCCCGAAGCCGAGATCCGCGCGGAGTTCGAGCGCCTTCGCCGATCGTCCGGCAAGTCTCGCCCGGGAGAATTGCGCGCCAAGATGCAAGCGACAATGATGGACAATGTCGGCGTCTTCCGCACGCAGGAAACCGTGCAGCGCGGCATCGACGAACTGGCGGAGTTGCGCGAGCGCTTTTACCAAGATATTCACATCGACGACAAGGCGCATGTCTTTAATACCGACCTCATGGAGGCTTGGGAATTGGGGGCATTGATAGACTTGGCAGACGTGACGGCGCAAACGGCCATTGAGCGCAAGGAGAGCCGAGGCGCGCACAGCCGCGAAGACTTCAAAGCCCGCGACGATGAAAACTGGCTGGTGCATTCGCTCATCCATCATGATGGCGAGTTGGCGAATCCGGCCTACCGGGTCAGTTTCGACAAGGCGGTCGATCTGTCATTGTGGGAAGCGGAGAAGGAACAAGGCCTGCCGGAGGGGGAGCAGAAGTTCAGACCCGTGGAGCGGGTCTATTGAGGTGACAACCAATCCCGACCTGTGAATGAACTGGGGAAGACGTCAAGACGGAAACGTCATTCAGAATCACCGGGCGAGTCGTAGCCCAATTGACTGGTCTTTGCGCCGACCGATGATGTGTAGACCGATTTGCATGAAAGACCGATCGTGAGAATTTTTGTCAAGTACGTTGAAATCATCGGCTTGTTTGTTCATTATATTTATTTGCATATCCGCCTGGTTCAATTGCATATTCAATATTATCTTCTCAAAGCGGCGGGAGCGGCGCTTATAGAATTCGTGAAAATAGAATACTGCATCAAATCCCTATCAAATAATGAGCGCGTTACTTTTGCGGCATGTATTGCAATCTCCATCTATCTGCTGGCGCTAATCATGTTTTTCGCATTCGGACAGGACGTGACCGTATGGACGTAACTTTCAAGATCAGGCGGCAGAATCCCGAAGTGCCGGGCAAAGAGAAACCCTACTGGCAGGAGTTCGTTCTGGCCGATGTCGATCCGACGGATCGTATTCTGGAGATGCTGCATCGCATCAAATGGGAACAAGACGGCACGCTGTCGCTGCGGCGTTCCTGCGCCCATGGCGTCTGCGGATCGGATGCCATGCGCATCAATGGCGTCAATCGCCTGGCCTGCAAGATGCTGGTCAAGGATGTCGGCGAGCGGGTGCAAGTGGAACCGATACTGGGATTGCCCGTGATCAAAGATCTTATTGTCGACATGGAACCGTTCTTCGATCATTACAAGCAGGTGATGCCCTTCTTCGTCAATGATGATCCGGCGCCCGCCGATGGACGCGAACGCTTGCAGACGCAAGCCGACCGCGAGCTATTCGATGACTCGACCAAGTGCATTCTCTGCGCGTGCTGCACCACCTCTTGCCCCAGCTTTTGGGCCAACGGCCACTATGTCGGTCCGGCCGCAATCGTGGGGGCGCATCGATTCATCTTCGATACGCGCGATCAGGCGGGCAACGAGCGCCTGGATATTCTCAGCGAGCCCAACGGCGTCTGGCGTTGCCGCACGATTTTCAACTGCACGCCGGCTTGCCCCAGAGACATCGAGGTGACCAAAGCCATCGGCGAGGTCAAGCTGGCTATTCGCAAGGGCTCAACCGACGGCGTCATACAGCCGCATCAAGTTGGGTGAGCGCATTCCAACTGTCAGTCCTCGTGTTAAACATCACCATATTGACGAAGGTCGAAGCGGGCGACTCACCGAGTCGCCTTTGCGCATTTGGATGAGCACGTGAATTGCCGACGGGAGAAATCGGTATGAAGACAGCAACTGAAGCGCCAGGTCAAGCGCCGCTGCCACGAAGCGCGGCCGTCATCGGCGTCGGCACGATGGGGTTGGGCGTGGCTGAATGCTTTGCGCTGGCCGGCATAAACGTTAGGCTCACGGACGCCAGCTACGATCTGTCCTGTTTGGCGTTCGAGCGGCTGAGGCAGCGTATTCGCGGCCACATCGATGCCGGCTTGCTGGATGAATCGGCAGTCGAGGCGCTGAAGCGTGTGAAGCCTGCGGACGGGATCCCCGCGGCCGTGGCCGATGTCGATCTGATCTTTGAAGCGGTGCCCGAGCGCGTCGAGATCAAAGGCGATGTGCTCGCCGAATGCGATGCGACCGCGCCGCCGGACGCTATCATCGCCTCCAACACCTCATCGCTGCCGATTGACGAGCTGGCCGCTTTCTTAAGGCGCAAGGATCGGTTTTTGGGCATGCACTGGTTCAATCCGCCGGAGTGGATTCCGGGCGTCGAGGTCATACCCTCATCGCGGACGGATCCGGCGGTCATCGCGCGGACGCGCGCGTTTTTGGCGGCGATCGGCAAGCGGCCGGCGACAGTGGGCAGCGGACCGGGATTCGTGGCCAATCGCATTCAATTCGCGCTTTTTCGCGAGGCGGTAGCCTGCGTGGAAGCCGGGCTGGCAACGCCGCAGGAGGTCGATGAAGTGGTGCGCAGCTGTTTCGGCTTTCGATTGCCATTTTACGGACCCTTTCAGATCGCGGATATGGCGGGCCTCGATGTCTACGAGAACATCTTTGAGGTGCTGGAGCGCGGCTTGGGAGCGGGCTGGGAGGCGCCGCGCAAACTGCGCGATGTCGTCGCCGAGGGCCGGCATGGCAGCAAGACGCTGGCGGGATTCTACGATTACAGCGTCGACGAACGCGACAACCTGCTGCTGGAACGAGACCAGCGCTATGCGGCGCTGCATGAACTGCTGATAGGCTTGACGCCTGCGCGAGAGCCGCGATCGGAGGCTGCTGATGAACGCGATTGAGCGAGTTGCCGTGGTTGGCGCCGGCACGATGGGGCGACAGATAGCGCTGCAGATCGCCCGGTACGGCTGTCCTGTAAATCTCTACGACCTGGACGGCGAAGCGCTGAACGAGGCGCGGACGGATCAGCGGGCGGCAGCGGCGGATTGGATTGCCAAGGGCATCGTATCCCCTGACGTCGAAGAAGCGATCTTCTCCCGCATCCGCTACGAGCGTGACTTTGCGGCGGCGACTCGCGCTGTGGACCTGGTGATTGAGGCGGCGCCGGAGCAGCTGGAATTGAAGCGGCAGGTCTTTGCGCAATTGGATCGGGCGCTGCCCCCGGAGGCTATCATTGCGACCAACAGCTCGTCGATACGCGTCAGCCTGCTGGAAGACGCGACTGAGCGTCCGGAGCGGGTGGCCAATTTTCATTTCTACTTGCCGGTTTGGGAGAGAACGATGGTGGAAGTGGGCGGCGGCACGGAGACGCTCGACGAGGCGCTCGACGCGCTTTCCGCTTTCGCTCGCCGGATTGGAATTATGCCGCTGCGCGTGCGGCGGGAAAGCACGGGCTTCATTTTCAATCGGGTGTGGCGGGCCATCAAAAAAGAGGTGATGACGGTGGCGGATAGCGGCGTGGCTTCAGTTGAGGATCTCGACCGCGCCTGGATCATCATGTATGGCCGCCAGAGGCTGCCGCCTTTCGCGCAGATGGATCAGATCGGGCTGGATGTCATCCGCGATATCGAATTGCATTATGCGGAGGAGAGCGGCGATCCGGCCGATCTGCCGCCGGCGATCTTGACCGAGAAAGTGGAACGCGGCGACCTGGGCGCGAAGAGCGGCCGCGGTTTCTATAGCTATCCCGATCCCGCTTATGCCCGCGCCGATTTCCTCGATCCCGAGTCTTCGACATAGGTGGCCTGGCATCCGCGCGCGTCCTTGACACCTTATGGTCTCCGTCGTACAATACCCTGCGCTGCCGATAGCGGGGAACGAAACCTTGAGGTGGGATTGCCGGCGTGATATACTGCCGGTTTGCGCCACCATAGCTCAATTGGCAGAGCACCTGTTTTGTAAACAGGTTGTTCTGGGTTCGAGTCCCAGTGGTGGCTTGAGATTAACAGTTGTATCAGATGGGTCGGTGCCCGAGTGGCTAAAGGGGGCGGACTGTAAATTCGCTGGCGAGAGCCTACACTGGTTCGAATCCAGTCCGGCCCACTTTACGATTAGGACCGCCTCGCGCATTTGGCGATGTGGTTTAGCGGCAGAATGCCTCCGTAGCTCAGGGGTAGAGCGCTCCCTTGGTAAGGGCGAGGTCATGAGTTCAAATCTCATCGGAGGCTCTGATCGTGTCGCCCGACATGGAGAGATCGAGGAGTTGTCATGGCGAAAAAAGGACAGCGCATAGTTGTGAAAATGCGCAGTACCGAGAGCGGCCATATCTATATCACCGAGAAGAGCCGGCGCAATACGCAGGGCCGGTTGGAATTGCGCAAGTATGATCCGTATCTGCGCAAGCATGTGATCTATCGGGAAACGAAGTAGTCGCTCCACGCGTAGTAGGGCATAGAGCGGCTTTTTCAGGACGTGCAGGTCTTATAGGGGTATAGCTCAGTTGGTAGAGCGACGGTCTCCAAAACCGTAGGTCGAGAGTTCGAATCTTTCTGCCCCTGACAAAAATCTCGTAAGCACCGTCCCCAGCGACGGTGCTTATGTGTCAGGAATTGCTGGAGCGAGGAGTGTGGCGCCATGTCCGCGAGAGAAACACAAAGCGAAAGCGCGATCACCGAAAAGAAGGGTTCGGCGACGCCGGGCCGCCGCTCGCGCAAGGTCAAGAAGACCAAGGCCGAGCCGCAAGGCAACGCCGTCACGCGGCCGCTCTATATGACGGTTGATTATTTCAGCAATGTCCGTTCCGAGCTGAACAAAGTGGCGTGGCCGAACCGGGCCGATACGCGGCGCCTGACGATACTTTGCATCAATGTGACGATTGCCTCGGCGATATTCTTGGGGATTCTGGCGGTGATTTGGTCGGAGTTCATGCGGATTGGGCTGAATCCGGGTTACGCCTGGATGCTGCTGGCGGTGATTGTGGTGATGGTGGCCGGGGCTTTCTTCATGATACGGCGCGGCTCGATTTAGGATATGTTGAATAGAACCCTGTCAATTCAGTAGAAGATGATTATGAGCGAACAAACGAACGCGGAGCAAGTGACGGACTACGATCCGAATCCGATCTACCTCGACGACGTGGAAGCGCCGGACGATGAGGTTGAAGGGTTGAACATCGATCTGGAAGACGAATCCAGCGATGAAGATTTGGAACGCAGTTGGTTCTTCATCCACTGCTATTCCGGTTACGAGAAAAAGGTCGAGCACGCGCTGCGCCAGCGCGTCGAAAATATGGGCGTGCAAGACCAGATCTATGATGTGCTGATCCCGACTGAAGACGAGATCGAAGTCAAGGATGGCAAGCGGCGCACGGTCGAGAAGCGCGTATTCCCCGGTTATGTCATGGTCCAGATCAGCTGGAAATGGGACGAAAATGAGCAGCGTGATCGCATGCCTGACATCGCCTGGTCCACCGTGCGAAATACGCCCGGCGTTGTGGGTTTCGTGGGCGCGGATACCGAGGCCAAGCCGCCGATCCAGGCCACGCCGCTGCGCGCGGAAGAGATCAAGCGCATCATGGATCGCATGGATTCCGAGGATACGGTGGTCAAGGTCGATTACAAGGTGGGCGAGCGCGTGCGCATCGTCGGCGGCCCCTTCAACGATTTCCCGGGGACGGTGGCGTCGCTCGATTCCGGCCGCGAGAAAGTGCGCGTGATGGTCGATTTCTTCGGTCGAGAAACGGCTGTCTCGCTCAGCTTTATGGAAGTTGAGCGCATGTAAATCGGGCCTGCGGATGCGCTGGATTCCCGAGTATAGACAACGTACGAGGTTATAGCATGGCGAAGAAAGTTAAAGCGATAGTCAAATTGCAGATTCCGGCGGGCAAGGCGAATCCGGCGCCGCCGATTGGACCGGCCCTGGCGCAGCATGGCATCAACTTGATGCAGTTCTGCAAGGAATACAACGGTCGCACCTCCAACCGCATGGGAGAAATCGTTCCGGCGGAGATTACCGTTTTCATGGATGGCTCTTTCCGATTTTCGTTGAAGAGCCCGCCGACTTCCTTCTTGATCAAGAAGGCGGCCGGTCTGGAGAAGGCGGCGTCCAATCCCATTACCGAGACAGTCGCGATCTTAAGCCGCAATCAAGTGCGGGATATCGCGCAAGTCAAAATGAACGATATGAACGCCATCGATATTGAAGGCGCGATGCGTCAGGTGGAAGGCACCGCCCGGCAAATGGGCGTCAAAGTTTCCGACTAGCTGTTGATTATCAGATTAATGTTGTGGGAGGGCGTTGGCGTCCGTTGACCACGAGGAGAGTGAAGCATGGGCAAACGATACAAGGCGGCGATGGCAGCCTTCGATCGGCAGAAGAATTATCCGATGGAAGAGGCGTTGCGCATCGTGCGCGGCAACGCCACCGCCAAATTTGACGAGACGATTGAAGTGCATTTTCGCTTGGGCATAGATCCGCGTCACAGCGAACAGCAAATACGCACGACGGTGATGCTGCCGCACGGCACGGGCAAATCCATACGCATCCTGGCCTTTGTCGACGAGAGCGAAGCCGAAGCGGCGTTGGCCGCCGGCGCCGACATCATCGGTACCGACGACGTCATCAATCAGATTCGCAATGATGGCTGGCTGGATTTTGACGCCACGATTGCCACGCCGCCGATGATGCGAAAAGTTGGGCAGATCGCGCGCATCCTGGGTCCGCGCGGACTGATGCCCAATCCCAAAGCGGGTACGGTGACGCCGGCTGATGATCTGCCGCGCGTGATCAACGAATTGAAAGCCGGACGCGTCGAGTTCCGCAATGACAAGACCGGCAACTTGCATGTGCCAGTGGGCAAAGCCAGCTTCAGTCACGAGCAATTGCAGGAGAATTTGCAGGCGGTAGTGGACACGGTGATGGCCGCCAAGCCTGATTCTCAGAAGGGCGCTTATGTCCGGCGCATGGTCTTGACCTCGACCATGGGACCCGGCGTTCGCGTCGACAGCGTCGCCTGATTCAATTCGCGACCGACCAGAAACGTCAAGAGCACAGTCAATCGGCTGTGCTCTTTTGGTTGATTTCTCGCGGACTTAGCTCTTGAGCCGTTCGAAATACTGCTTGCGGAACTTGGCCACTTTGGGTGCGATGACGTAGCTGCAATAGCCCTGCGTCGGGTTGTTGGCGAAGTAATCCTGGTGATAATCCTCAGCGACCCAGAAGGTGCTGGCGGGCGTGACTTCGGTCACGATTTTGTTCCGGTACAGGCCTTCGGCGTCGATGCGCTTGATGGTGTCTTCGGCGATGCGGCGCTGCTCCTCGGTGTGATACCAGATGCCGGAACGATATTGCGGTCCACGATCGTTGCCTTGCCGATTCAGGGTCGTGGGATCATGGACGGTGAAGAAGATGTTCAGCACATCTTGAAAGCTGATAACCTCGTTGTCGAAGGTCACGTTGACGACTTCGGCGTGGCCGGTCGTCTTGGTGCAGACCTGTTCATAGCTGGGGTTGTGCACGTGGCCGCCCATATAACCGGATATAGCGGATTCGACGCCGGTGAGTTGATTATAGACCGCCTCCACGCACCAAAAGCAGCCGCCACCCAATGTTGCCAGTTCCATTGCCATGATCCGATTCCTCTCGTCTTTCTTGATCTAAGTATTGACGCGAAATATTGCGGATATCATACGAATGCGTAAGCGCGACATCAGAATCATGGCGATGACTCGGCGACGATTCGGCACAAGCGCGCCCATTCCTGCAGCGTCAGCGTTTCGGCGCGGCGCTTGGGATCAATGTCCGCCGCTTGCAGTAGCTGCGTCGCCATGGCCGCCTTGATGTGCAAGCCGCTGGCAAGGGCGTTTTTCAACTGCTTGCGCTTCAAGCTAAAGCCGGCTTTGACCACGCGAAAGAACGCCGAGGGCGATGGCACCTGGATCGGCGCGCTGGCATGAGTTTCGATTTGCACGATGGCGCTGTTGATATTGGGACGGGGCCAGAATACGGCCGGGCTCAATTTGCCGACGATGCGGGGTTTGCCATAAAACTGCAGGGCGACCGCAAGCAAGTTCATGCTGTCATCTTTGGCGATGATGCGTTCCGCGACTTCGTGCTGCATCGTCAAGACCATGCGCAGCGGCGCGTGGTCGGATTCCAGAAAATGCCAGAGTATGGCGCTGCTGATGTAGTAGGGCACATTGGCCACGACGATGAAGTCTTGATTGCCGACGAGCGCGCGAATATCCGTTTTCAGGATGTCATTGAACATCAAGAATACATTGGGGACATCATCAAAGCGCGCTTCCAGGAGCGGTTGCAGGCGTTTGTCAATCTCGATTGCGTAGACATCGCGCGCGCGTTCCGCCAGCTTTTCCGTGAGCGCCCCGGCGCCGGCGCCGACCTCAACGACAGCGTCCCCCGGCGATAGTTCGGCGCAAGCGACGATCTTTTCCAGCGCCTGCGGATCGTGCATGAAGTTCTGTCCCAAGCTCTTTTTTGGGAAGATGTCGTAGCTGTCAAGCAGCGTTTTGGGACTGGCGGACATGGTTGGTTTCGGTCCTGATAGAAAGACCGGCGGTTTGGTTAGTTGACCATAGCGCGAGCGCTTTGAGTAGGGTTGGAGTGGCTATGCGTTGCCGGGCCTGGGCGGCGACGCCGGCGTCTTGGGATCAACTGTCTTCGGGGACGAGTTCGGTGAAATACGTGGGAAAGCTAAGCAAGCGATGGATGGGACATTTGCCGGCGATGTCATAGAGACGCCGCAACTGCTTGTCGTCGAGGTCGCCATGGAAGACCAGCGCTTCGCGAACTTCGTGCACAAAAAGCGCGTCGCCGTCGTGCGCGGGATAGTCGGCGCCCTTGAAGCGTTCGTAATCTAGTTTGACCTCGACCGCGCGCAGGTCCCAGCCTTTGCGTTCGGCATACATCTTGCAGGTGATGGCCATGCAGGAGCCGAGCGCGCCGAGCATCATTTCGCCGGGCGTCGGGGCGCTGTCGGTACCGCCATCGGCAATCGGTTCGTCGACATGCCACTCGTGCTGTCGGACGCTAACTGTGGTTCGTTTGCCATCACGCAAGACGATGTCGACGGGCATTGGCGGCTCCCGGTGATTCTTCACTAGCTATGAACAGTGGACTGGCATCAATTGCGTTCTGGCGGGAATAAGAGGCTAATATCCAGCTCAAAGCCTGGGAGAATGTCTTCTCCGCTAAGCTTGTCTCCGACACCAAAAAACTCGGAGGCCGGCGGCGAACCTTCAACTTGGCGCCAGACTTCAACACCTTGTTGGTCTGGCAGAACGATCCAAACGATAGTCGTGCCATTCCGAAGATAGACTTGCGCTTTGCGGCGGATATCGGCGAGCGAGTCGCTGGGCGAGCGAATCTCTATCGCCAAGTCGGGCATTACGGAGACCCACTTGTCAGTTGGCGGTTGTGGCAACCTATCGTAGCTTAGAAATGCCACATCGGGTCCCAGCAGGGTGTGGCGATCATCCGCCGAATAATAACCCGATTCGATCGTGATTTCGCCCAATTCGCGTGTACGCGTGAATAGTCTAAGATAGAATACGATTTCAGCGGCGAGAAGTCCATGCCTCCTGCCCGGTTGCGGCATCTCAATCAACTCTCCATCAATCAACTCGATATAGCGATCACTGTAGGCTGGATCGAGACCCAACTCCCAGAGATCATCGACATCAAGTAGGCGCTCTTGAATATCCATTCAAATACGCTCCCGGGGCCCTGCTTTCCGCTAGTATAACATAGCGGAGAGGGTACTGTAAGTTTACGGCAGTGGCTCAGATACTGTAACCCGTGGGCGGGATGGCCAGCACAAACATGACCGAAAGCGCCGCGATCAGCAGGGGCAGAAGCAGCACCGCCGCGATGACGCGCTTCTCATCTTTCAAGTGCATGTAAAACCAGATGACCAGGCTCGATTTGATGACGGCAATGCCGAGCAGCAGGATCGCTTTGAGCGCCGTCAAGCCGACCGCGGCATCAGGCGAATCGTGGATGGCGCCCTTGAGGAATTCGGCGATGAGCACTTCTATGACGGTCAAAATCGCCAGAGCGCCGAAGACAACGGTATATATCCCGCCTTCCACGGAAATCTCGCGGCCCAGCAGCGAGACCGTATTGCTATGATGGCCGTGATCGCCGCCTGCCAGTTCGTGCGTTGCTTCCGCCATTGTCTGCTCCTATACCAGGTAGATCAACGTGAAGAGCATGATCCAGACTACATCAACGAAGTGCCAATACAAGCCGAACATCTCGATCCCGATGGGATTGTCGTCGTATCGGCCTTTGGCGCCGCGCCGCATGACTTCCAATGCCCACAGCACACCGACGAAGACGTGGGCGCCGTGGAAAAACGTGGGGGCATAGAAGCGCATGCCGAAGGTGCTCCAGATTGACGAGGTATCGTATCCGAGCACGATGCCCAGGTGCGCGAGTTCGCTGTATTCGATGTACTGGCCGCCGAGGAAGACGATGCCGCCCAGCGCGGTCAATCCGATCCAGCGCAGCATGCCGGCGCGATTGCCGTTTTGCATGGCGCGCAAACCCATCACCATGAAAAAGCTGCTCGCCAGCAGGACAAAAGTATTGGCCGTTACCAGGCCGACGCCCAGCTTGCCGTGCGCCAGCTCAACCACATCGGGCTGATTGATTCGGAACAACACATAACCCACGATCATGATGGAAAAGATCACAATCTCGGAGGCCAGATACAGCCACATGCCAAGCTTCATGTTCTCGTTGTGTTCTTCCGCGCTCATATGCCCGTGATCATCGTGGGCGGCGGGAAGCTGATTTGCCGTCAATTCTGCCATGCTGCTCTCTCACTCATTTCTGTCGAGCTGGGTCGAATTATTTCTGATAACCGATCGCGCGGGGGATGGCGCGAATGATGCCGACGACGCCGCCCGCAACCTTGCCGGCTTCGCGAATCGGCAGGATCTGCGTTCGGTCGCCATCGGTCGGCTCGATCGCTTGTACGGTTCGCACGCCACGATGCGCCAGATAGAAGAAGACGGCCATGGCGCCAGCGGCGACCGCCAGCGATATGAAAATGACAAAGATGAAACCGAGCAGAACGGTGAATTGACTGGCGCCTTCGATTGGCAGATTGGCAAAGTCGTCTGGCGGCAGAACCAGACCCAGAATCTCTTGAACGGGAATGATAAAGGCGCCGAAGCCATTGGCGAAGACATCGGCGTTGGGTTCGGTGGCGGTCTGCAGGTTCAATCCATGCGGGAAGAGCGCGAAAGCAAACAGCACGATGGTGAGGACGACCGATAGCGTTAGGACGAGGAAGAGCTGCCCGGCGTAGAAAGCGATGGTCTGCCAGAGGCAAGAGACAGCCATCAGCAGCGCGCCCAGCGTGCCGGGGATGCCGGCTACCGTGACCAGCAGCACCCTCCAGCCGACCCAGAGGCCAAATGCCCAGACGAAGATCCAGACGATGTTGACGATCCAGTTCAGCAAAAAGAAGCCGAGCTTTAGATAGGGGAAGCGCACGGGCTTGGGCGAGTCGTTGATGATTTGCCAGGCGAGATCCCATAGCCGATGGCCCGTGTGAAAAACCACGCCGTCAGTCTTGAGCGCGAAATTGCGTTCCGGGGCGCTGTCGTCTTCTTCATGGGCGTGATCGCCGTGTTCGCTCATCTTGGGATCAAAGGCGCCGATGCCCCACATGAAGGCGCCCATCGAGGCAAACGCCGCCAGCACCAAGCCGACCTGCGCGCCTTCGGTGCTATCGGCGTTCATCCAGACCGGGTCCATATCCTGCCAGGTACGGATGCCATAGACCAATAGCAATGACAGGATGAAGGCAATGATCATGTACGGGATGGCCCGCGAGAGTCCGGGTTTATCCATCAAATGCTACTCCCTGCTGCTGAAAACCTGCCACAATCGAGCGCCGCCACTGGGTCGCTGCATGTCAATCCCAAGCGTCAGTTCGCGCGCCGGCGGCTTTTTCATATATCTCAACGAATCCAATAGAGCACCACATAAAACAGCATCCAGGCGACAGTGACGAAATACCAGAGCTTGGCCGCGCCTTCCACCGCCCAAGAGCCGTGCTCGTCAGCGCTGTACTTGCCGGCGTCGCCGTTTTGATAGACGCGGATCATGATGCCCAGGATCACCAGCGCGTGCACGAAATGAAAACCAGTCATCAAGCGGAAGGTGACGCCGTACTGCGTGCTCATTGCGGCGTCCGATACGCTGATGAACTCATAGATAATGATGGCCATGAATATCAGGCCGAGCGCGATCCCCAGCCGCCAGGCATTGAGAAAAGCGCCCGTGCGACTAGCGCGCAAGCTCTTCAAGCCGCGGTAGACCAATACCGAACTGAATAGCAGCGCCAGGGCGCCGACGCTCGGGAGCAAGGGATCGTAGGGCGCGACGCCTTCCGGGGGCCACTGCGTATAGCTGAAGCGCAGCTGCCAGTTGACCACGACCAGGGCGACAAACGCCATGATCCAACTGATCTGGAAGATATTCATACCGAGCCGGTTGTTCTTCAGGCGCATCTCAGCATCGCGCCGGTCACGCAGCTTTTGCTTTTGCGTTCTCTCGACATAGGCAGTCATGATCGGCTCACGAATACGCTCGCTGTGCTTGACATGGCGCGGCTCAGTGTCCGCCCGGCGAGGCAGGACGCCGGCCGTCAAAGGCCTGGTCCACTGCATCAAGATAGGCGCTGGCGGCTTCGGTGCCATAGCCGTAGGGATCTTCGTAGGGAATCGGATCGTCTTCGAAATTGGTCACCGGCGGAGGCGAGGTCGTCGCCCATTCCAGCGTCAGCGCGCGCCAGGGATTGGCGCCGGCGATTTGCCCGCGGAAGTAGCTGTGGATGATATTGTAAAACACGATGAAGGTCGAGAATCCCAGGACAAAGGCCGCAAAACTGATGAGCCGGTTCATGTCGGTGAAGGCCGGGTCAAAGACGGCCACGCGCCGCGGCATGCCCAGCATGCCGACGATATGCATGGGAAAGAAGGTGATAAGGAATCCGAAATAGGTGAACAGGAAGTGGATCACGCCCAGACGCTCGTTCATCATGCGGCCGGTCACCTTGGGGAACCAGTGATAAAGCGCCGCGTAGATGGCGAAGACGCTGCCGCCGAAGAGCACAAAGTGAAAATGGCTGACCACGAAGTAGGTGTCGTGCACGTGGATATCGAAGGGCAGCGCGGCCAGCATGACGCCGGTGATTCCGCCGATGACAAACATCGACATGAATCCCAGGGCGAAGAGCATGGCGCTGGTGAAATGGATCTTGCCGCCCCAGATGGTGCCCAGCCAACTGAACATCTTGATGCCGGTGGGCACGGCGATGATCATGGATGTGATCATGAAGGGGATGCGCAATTCCGGCTGCAGGCTGGTGAACATGTGATGCGCCCAGACCGTGAAGCCGACGATGGCGATGGCCATGCTGGATAGCCCGACCATGCGATAACCGAAGACCGGCTTGCGACTGTGGATGGAGAGCACTTCCGAAAGCACGCCCATGCCCGGCAGCACCATGATATAGACGGCGGGATGGCTGTAGAACCAGAAGATGTTCTGCCAGAGCAGCACATCGCCGCCGCCGGAGGCATCAAAGAAGGTGGTGCCGGTCATGCGGTCAAGCAGCAGCAGGGTCAGCGCGCCAGCCAGGAAGGGCGTCGCCATCACGGCGATGATGCTGGTCGCCAGCACCGCCCAACACAGCAGCGGCATGCGCCAGAGGGTCATCTCCGGCGGCCGCATGTTAAGAATGGTGACGATGAAGTTGATGGAACCAAAGATTGACGAGAGACCCAGCAGGTGCGCGCCCAGCGCCCAAAGCGTCTGCCCGTCGCCACTGAAAAGCGTCGACAGCGGCGGATACGAGGTCCAGCCGGCTTCGGCGGGACTGACGAAGTAACCCAGCAGCATGACGACGCCGGCGGGCGGAATAAGCCAATAAGCGAATGCGTTCAACCAGGGAAAGGCCATATCCTTGGCGCCGAGCTGCAGCGGCACCACGTAGTTGCCATAAGCTGCCCACATCGGAATGATGAAGAGGAAGATCATGATGGTGCCGTGCATGGTGAACATGCTGTTGTAGGCCGCGCCAGATACCATGACATCGAGATTCGGCGTCAACAATTCGAGTCGAATCGCCATAGCCATCGCGCCGCCGATCAGGAAGAAAAGCAGGGCGGTCACACCGTACTGCACACCTATGATCTTGTGATCGACGCTCCAGCGCAGATACTCGCTCAGCGCGGGACGTCTTACGGCTTCAATTGCTTGTCTCTCTTGTTGTCCCCCCAAGGGAACGGCGATTGTTGCCATGCTTTTGCCTTTTCTCCGGCAATGTCTTGTTCAATGTCAGCCGGTCGCGGCGCGCGCCACGACGCCAGCTATTCGCTCGCTGCTTCGCTCGTTTCGGACGCCGACATCTCGCCATCGTCCTCGGAATCCGTTTCTCCATCCGCGGATTCATCTTGGTCCATGCCGAAGGTGATATCGACATCGAAACCGAAGACGGTTTTGATCGCGGCGGGAATGACGGTGGTGCTGTTTTCGTTATCGCAATCGGATTGCTCGCCCACGGTGCAGAGATAAGCCACGATCGAATAAAGCTCTTCCGGGGACATGTTGTAGTTGTCCATCTCGGCCGGCCCGAAATTGGCCATCTGGTCGGAGTAGCCGGGCACCACGAAGGCCGAGGCATTCCAGACCGAGGTCACGAGGTATTCTTCTGCGGATTGCCCGGGAACGCGGTCGGCGGCGCGGTCGGCGACGCCATCGAGCGCTGGACCGGTGCGGCCAACCCAGTCGTCGAAGGGTTCAAGAATATGGCAGCTGTTGCAGATATATTCTTGTATGACCAGTTCGCCGCGCAGCACCGGATCGGCGGGCGGGTTTAGGATGGCGTGGATGGCCGGTTCATAGAACTGCTCGAGGAATTGCGTCTCGTCCTCATAGACGACGACGGCGCCGGTCATCAGGCCGTGACCGTCTCCGCAAAGCTCGGCGCAAACGATAGGATAAGCGGCCGGATAAGTTTCGCCTTCAATGCGAATCGGCGTGAAGCGCAATTCGGTGGGACGTCCGCCCCGGGTCAGGTCGCCGGGCAAGAGATCTTGTTTGACGCGCATTGCCGGCACCCAGTAGGAATGAATCACATCGGTTGTGCGCAAGGTAAGATCGACATTCTGGCCGATGTACGTGTGCAGTCGATTGCCGCTGTTGATGACGATGGGCGCGCCTTCCGGCGTCGTGCGGTTGGTTTCGTAAGTATGCGTCCAGGCGTAGCGCGCGCCGGTGACGTTGATCGAGACTGGCGTGCCGTCGACCAGATTGACGCTGATTTTGGGTTCGGTGTTCTGGCTCCAGACGTTGAAGCTGATGACGGACAAGAAGATGACCACAAGCGCGGGGATAATCGTCCACACGACTTCCAGGATCATATTACCGTGACTTGACGAGCCCTCGCTTTGGTCCCCGCGCCGGGCGCGGAAGGCGACCACTGATATGAGCAGCATGCCCTGGATCAAGAAGAAGATGATGCCGCCAATGATGAGCAGCACATGAAAAAGTTCGTCAACGCTTCTGGCTTCGGCGGAGGCTTGCGGCGGAAAAACGACCGGCACAAAAGTGGTGAACCAATTGATGCCAACAACGCTAACCAGCAGATAGACTGCGGCCACGACGATCGTTGTCGGGGTTATCGACAGCCGGTTGTTAGTGTTGTTTTCCATAGTGGGCTTCCACCTGACTCCCAACCCGTTCCGACGAGGGAGGGCATGCGCTCGTTTCGCTATAGCATCGGTCTAATCCGGACCGGCCGCTACGACTTTTGATCTCCGCGCATCGCGTTTGTTAAATTTGTCACAATTGTACCGAAAAGCTCAGCGCATTTCAAGCACGTTCACAAGTCATTGTGTGGCGGCCATCACGAGTCTCGTGAGGTCGTCGGCGCTTTGCCTTGCTCTGCTCGCACAATGCGACGCAGAAGCGAGAATGAGCGCGGCGGTTTGCACTATTACGCTCGACGGATGTAACATCAGTATGTTTCAGATTACGACCTGTAGATGCCGATGCTTCCGTCCAAGAATCAGCCAGCGCGCGTTGCCAAACTTGCCAACTTGGCAGTGCTGGCTGCGGTTATGCTCTTGGGTTTCGTGAGCTTCCTGAGCGCATTGGAGCTATTGCTGACCGTCGGCGCTGCAGTCATCTATCGCGGAATCGAAAGCGAATTTCGGCAACACTACACGCTGGTGACGCTGCGGAATATTTGGCTGGTCGCGGGGGCCATCATCGTCGTCAGCTTGATTGTGGGCTGCTCGGCCAACTTTGGGCGGCGGCTGGGCGAACCGCGAGCGCTGCGCTGGCCCTTGCGCATCCTCGCGCTGGAGCTCGTGATCATTGGATTGACATTCCTGGCGACGGGTCGAATTGTTTAGATCGGTTAAAAGGCGCCAAAGAAATAGTATTCGAGAATATTGCGCGTGAGAGGCGCGGCGACCTGCGAGCCTTCGCCCGCGTTTTCGATCATGGTCACGATGGCGATCTGCGGGTCTACGGCCGGCGCGTAGGCCAGGAACCAGCTATGCGGCAATTCTTCTTCGCCGGGGACCTGCGCGGTGCCGGTCTTGCCGCAGACACCCACATCAAGCAGCGGCGAGTAGAGGAATTGGAAGCCGGCCGTGCCGCTGCGGCTGGCGACGACATCACACATGCCCGCCTGGATGATGGCCAGATTGGCCGGATCAATCTGTGTATCGAGCATGACATCGCGTTCGGAAACGCGCGTGCGCTGATCGAGCAAGCCGTATTCGCGCACCAATTGTGGCCGCAGCAGGTAACCACCGTTGGCGACAGCGGCGTACAAGCGCGCTATTTGCAGGGGCGTGATCTGCACTTCGCCCTGGCCGATAGACAAGTTGACGGCGAAGGCATACGACCAGGGCAAGCCAGTCGTGAGCAACACGTTGTCCGGGTTTGGAATATGACCGGTCACCTCCGGCACGGCCCCAACGCCCGTGAGCTGACCCAAGCCAAACTTTTGGGCGTAGGCGGGCAACAGGTACGGATCCTCGGCATTGAGACGGTAACCGACCTCATAAAAGAAGGGATTGCAGCTGTTGGAGATGCCGCTGCGCACCGACATTTGCCCGTGGCCGCCGGGCAGCCAATCGTAGCGCGTATCAAATCCATAGGTCCAGCTGCCGGTACAGACGTAGCGAGTAGTCTCGTCATAGACGCCGCTCTCGAGCGCGGCGACGGAGCTGAGCACCTTCATGACGGAGCCGGTGGGATAGAGGCCTTGCGTGGGGCGGTTGATCAGCGGCTTGCGTTCGTCATTCGCGAGCTGTTCCAAGACTTTGTCGGCCGACACTCGCCCGATAGACGGAAATGGGTTCAGGGCATTGCCTTCGTAGGACGGATAGCTGACCATAGCCAGGATCTCGCCGGAATTGACATCCATGACAACGACCGAAGCGCCGAAGGACACGCGACCCCAGGCGTTGGTGCGATAGGCTTCGTCGAGGACGCGGACGATGTTATCCTGCAAGTTGGCGTCGATGGTCAGCCACAGGCTCTGCGGCACCTGCGCGTCTACCTCGGCCAAGACGCGCAAGCGCGCGCCATTGGCGGCTATCAGCGAGAGCCGCCCGCCCGGCCGCCCGGCCAGCGTATCGTTCCAGCTGGCTTCGACGCCGGACTTGCCGGTGATCGTAGCGGCGTTGAATCCTTGCGCTTCCAATGCCGGAATCTGATCAGCATCAGGATAGCCGACATGACCGAGGACATGCGGCATGAGTGTGCCGTGAACATAGCGCCGCGCATTCTCTTGACGGAAGGTGGCGTTACAGTCGGATTTGACCTGATCGCCAAACTCGATGAAAGTCCCCGGCTCCATGATGCCCGCGTCCACGAGCCAATCGGCGCCGGAGCGGACATCAAAGAGGTCAGTAATCTCCTCTAGCGGTTTGTTGACGGCCGGCGCGAGCGCCTCAAAGCAGCGCGCTCGGTCTGGGATGCGCGCATTGTTGACCAACGCGCGCACCATGCGGCCAAATTGATCGGCGAGTATTTCGCCATCGCGATCGTAGATATTGGCGCGGCCGGGAAGCTGTGATTCGTATACCAGACGAGCGCCGTTGCCCATCTCGGCGAAGATATCCGATTGCGACCAGGCGATGCGCCACCCGCCGACTTGTGGATCGACCACCAGGTGGAGTTGCCTGGCGGGATCACTGAAGCTGCCGAGGATACGCGTGTGAAAGGTCATCTCATATTGAAAGATAAGCACACGGCCGTCGGCGGCGTAGAGCGTCTCGGCTTTGTATTGCAGCGCCTCCAGGGTCATGGTGTTTTGCGCTTGCTGATAAAACGCGCGGAAGCTGGACAATGGAATCGATTTCTGATTGCGTTCCGTCAGCAGCGCATGCATTTGCGGAAAGTTCCCGACCCGCCAGGCGCCGAGGAACCGATGCGCTATATTGGCTGCGGATTCCAAATCCGGGACTGCCGTTGGGTTGGTCTCCAGCGAGGGAAGGGGCGCCGCGGAGTCGTCAACTTGCTGACGGCATCCGACCAAGATAAGGAATAGCAATAGGCAGCAATACGCGTATCGGTGCACGGCGTTCCGCTTGTTCAACGACGACCTTGAGGACTATGGTAATCGTTTAGCCGATATTTGGCTATGCGGATGACCAGCAGTGATCAAGTTAGCCGCCATGCAACTGTCACTTCCGGAGTATTCGGTGACTGGCCTAGGACGCAGATTCGGGCGTCCCCCAATTATCCATGCGAATTGTCACTTTGCGGAGATGGTCGCCACCGATGAACTCCGCGAGGTTCTTGCCTTGCTGTCCCGCGAAACGCATCGAGAGGTCGAAGCGGTCGGGATTGACCCAGACCTCAAATGTATAGCCGTAACGCAAGGCGTCGAAATAGCCGATACTGTCTTGCATGGCGTCGGCGTCACAGGGTCCTCCCTGGATGGGGCAGCCGAGCAAATCTGAATGCGAGCCAAAGAGTATGCGCTCGGCGGATACACGCTCCAGAGACGGCGATTCGACATAATAGATGTCCCAGGCAAGGTCGTGAACCTGCCAGCGTTGACTCTCGGGATTGAAAACCTCGAGGGTAGTATGTTGGGCCAGGTAGCCCGGCGCCGGACTGTACAGAAATACCAGCCGACTTTCGATGCCCAGTTCCCCCAAGATGGTCAGCATGGCGGTTGACCTGCCGTCGCAAAGCAGGTGGGGCGGTTCAGCCATGCGCCCTTGCGCATAGTCATACATGATCTGGATGGCGTCGCTATAGTCGGCCGCGTAGCGTTCTTGCAAATCCGGAATACTATTCGTCTGAATGAAGCGATGCACGGCGTCAATCAGTTCTGACGCGCTTAGATCCCGCTGTGAAAAGTCCTGGGCAACTGGCGACATCTCAGCGAAGGACTTTGCTGGAATGCTCAATCGCCGGACGCGGCGCAACTGGAAGATTTCGCTCCATTCACTGCCCATGTTCGAGAATACGCCATCCGCATCAACATTGACTATCGCCACTTGCCAATAGAAGCTCCCGACCGCATAGCTGTAGCTGTCGATCGTATCCGCAATGCTTATCCGCTGATCCACTGTCCAGATTTCGCGGTAGGGATGCTCGTCGGTCCAGATGCGTATCGCGTAAAACTGGTCCGGCCCCAGATCCGTCGGCGCGGTCCAGACCAGCTGCAAATCTGAATCCACGAATTCACTGCCGTCTGCGGGATGCATGAGGAGGGGCGCGAAGCGCGCTACTACTTCTGCGGCGTGCGTGTCCAAATCCGGTGTTTCTCGCGATTGCAGCAGCGAGCCGAACGCGTATCCGCCGATCGAGGTGACTACCAGCAAGAGCAGAATGACGACAAGGAGTCTCGTATTCATCAGTCCTTCGCGACTACTTGCAAGGCGACGGTATCTGATCGACTACGCTTTGCGCATGCGATACCAGCTGGACGCGGCGCCGATCGCGCTGTCAGTACCTTGTTGATGCCAGACCAATTCCAGAAAGGGCGTGAACATCGCGCGCACGTCGCGCGGCGCCCAGCCAACGGTTGAATCTGGACGCGGATGGCTGGCATAAAGCATGAACGTCCCGCCGGATTTCAGGCGTTCGGCGATGGCGCGGGCGTAATCTGCGGTTGCCGGCGCGGCGATACTATGCCCACAGCCGATATCGATGATGAGATCGTAGGGCGCGCGCAAGGCGGTCAACGCGTCCAACTTGGTAACATCGTGGCAAAAGAGTTGATATCTGTGAATCGGATAAGAACGCAGCTTTTCGGATGCCAGGCTGATGGCGCGATCGACATAATCGACGCCGTCGGCGCCCCATCCCGCCTCTAGCAGATCTCGAATGACTGTGCCCGTGCCGCAGCCGAGATCGAGCGCCGTCCCCGGCGAAAGCTCGGCCAGAATGTCGATGATCTCCGGCGGTGTGATGCCGGTGTCCCAGGGCATGTCGCCGTCGGCGTAGCGCTGGCTGAACCTCTTGCAGCGGTCTTCGGTCATAAGCGTCATACCTGTCGGGCGACTCACCGAGTCGCCCCCGCATATCTCGGGAAATGAATGAACTATCAGGTGATGGGCACCATGTGGATGACGGTGACGCCGGCGCCGCCTTCGTTGTTGCCGCCTTGTGTCACTTTGCTGACCAGGGTGTGCTCGCGCAGGAATTGGCGCACCGCCTGTCGCAGGCGTCCGGTGCCCTTGCCATGGATGATGCGGCCGAAGGGCAAACCGGTCGTATAGGCGGCGTCGACATAGCGATCGAGGATTTCCAGCGCTTCTTCCACACGCTTGCCACGGATGTCCAGCTCCATACCGGGCGATTCGACGGCGGGCGGCAGCGTATCCACAGGCTCGAATTGACGCAAGTGTCCGCGTTCCAAGGCGCGCTTTTCGCTGCGGGTGCGCCTGCGCATATCGGTGAAGCGGGCGCGCACGCGCAAAGCGCCGACTTGTACCTGGGCGATTTTGTCATCGAGCTCGGCGATGACGCCTTCGGCGTTGAGCGTTTCCAGAAAGACAGAATCGCCGATGCGCGGGATCCAATCGATATCTTCGAGCGCGTCGACTGCTTCGGCGCCATCCAGTGGTGTTTGAGTCCAGCCGGCCATTTTCTCGGCGGCGGCTTGCAAGGCGTTCAGCGTCTCCGCGGGCATGCCGGCCGAACGCAATTCGTTGCGCATCTTGCGCAGTTCTTTGTTGAAATCCGCCAAGTCGTCTTCGGCGTGGCGGCGGGCGGCGCGGATGACATCGCGGCGCTCATCCTCGATTTTGTCCAGCCGGGCTTGCAGGTCGTCGCGCTGCCCGGACAACTCCTGACGCAAGCGCTCGATTTCGGCGTGCTGCTCACGCATGTCGGCGCGGGTGCGTTGAATCTCGTCGAGAAAATCATCGGCGGCCAGCTCTTCGGTGGCGACCATGCTGCGGGCGTCGGTGATGATTTCCGGTTTGAGTCCCAGGCGCTCGGCGATGGCCAGCGCATTGGAGCGACCCGGCAATCCCACGATCAGCCGATAGGTGGGCTGCAGCGTTTCCAGATCGAATTCCATGCTGGCGTTGCGCACGCCCGGCGTCTCGACGGCGTAGATCTTGAGCTCGGGATGATGGGTGGTGACCAGGGTTGTGACACCCTCGTTTTTCAGGCGATTGAGCAAGGCGCGCGCCAAAGCGGATCCTTCGGCCGGGTCGGTGCCGGCGCCCATCTCATCGAGAATGACCAGCGAGCGATGATCACATTGTTCCAGGATGTCGATGATATTGGTCATGTGCGAAGAAAAAGTGGAGAGTGATTGTTCAATGCTCTGCTCGTCGCCGATATCGGCGAAGACGCCGCGGAATACCGAAACCGCCGCTTCTTCGGCCGGGATATGCAATCCGCATTGGGCCATCAAAACCAGCAGACCGACGGTCTTCAGGGCGACGGTCTTGCCGCCAGTGTTCGGCCCGGTGACGACCAATACCCAACTGTCCTGGTCAAGGCTGAGATCAAGAGGCACGACCTGGCCCTTGAGCAAGGGATGCCGCGCCTGCTTGAGCTGAATGGCGCTGCCGGGATGGACGGAATCGGCCGGCCGCATTTGGATGTCACAGATTTTGGGCTGGACGCAGCCCTGTTCCAGAGCGTAGCGCGCCTTGGCGAAGGTCAAATCCAGATAACCGAGCAGCTGCACCGTGCGCACGATGCGTTCGCTTTCGCCGGCGACCTCATCGGTCAGTGCCGCCAGGATGCGCCGAATCTCTTTCTCTTCTTCAATCTGAAGCTCGCGCCATTTGTTGTTGAGTTCGACCGTCTCCAGCGGTTCGATGAAGAGGGTAGCGCCGGATGCGGAGGAATCGTGAATGATGCCTTTGATCTTGCCTTTGTGCTCCGTTTTGAGCGGGACGACATAGCGGCCGTGACGCATGGTGACCAGGGCTTCTTGCAATTTGTCCTGATTAGATTTGTTGGCGACGATGCGATTCAAGCGGTTTTGCAGGCGGTCGAAGGCGAGCTTCAGATTGCGCCGGATTATGGCGAGCCGGGCGCTGGCGGTATCCAGGATATCGGCGTTGTCATCAATCGATTTCGCGATCGCCGTTTGCAATTCGCTGCATTCCTCGATCTCAATTGCCAAGTCGGAAAGCAGCGGGAAAGACGCTCTCATGCGTCCGAGCGTTCGCTTGAGTGTTGTGCCGCGCCGGAGCGTGTAGCGAATGTCGAGCAGGATACTGGGCTCGACGATGACGCCGCGTTGCGCTTTGATGACCGGCTCGCGCACATCGCGCGCGCCACGCAGCGTGATGTTTGATCGTTCTTCCAACAAGGCCAGGGCCTCGGCGGTTTCGCGCTGCCAAATCTGCACTTCCTCAACTTCGGTCGAGGGATAGAGTTCGAGGGCGAATTCTTCACCGGCCGCGAAGGTGGCGTGACGCGCGATCTCACCCAGAATCTTATGCAATTCGAGCGTGACGATGGTCTTTTCGCCAATCATGGGCGCTGCTTGAAATTGGTCGGTCGGATGACTCGGGCGGAACCTGCCGTCGGAGCGACAGCCATTGTATGGCAGGGGCTGGCCGCTGTCAATGAAGGCGGGTATCGGGCAGTCAGGTCGCGAGAGCAGCGGCGCGCGCTCAAGCCGGCGTGATCCCGCGACGGCGCAATGCCTCCACGGCCGCTATCAAAAAGACGGTTTCGCGATGACGTTGGGCGGGACCGTGTTCGACGCCTGGCGGGAAATCCGGATCGTCGGCTGGTCCGGGATGCACGACAATTTCGATGGTGCCGCTCAGCGCGGCGACGCGTTCGGCAAAGTCCTGCACGGGTCGCGACATCCAGGCTTGAATGGCCGTGATGTAATCCGGCATGAAGAAATCTTCATCCGGGGACGGATGTTGTCGATGGGGCAAAAATGTATGAGGCGAGATGCTGGCGCGAAAGTCGTGCCCGCGCACCCAGTCGACTCGGTATTGCTCTGCCAGCTCATGCACGATCTTGCGCAGCAAGGGCAGACTGTGGAAATGATGATGGGAGGTGAGATGCCGCGGTCGCAGGCCGGCGTCGATGAAGCGGCGCAGCTGGGCGTCAAGCTCGTTCCTTATCCAATGTACGGTGTCCTTGCTGAAGAAGAGCGCGCGCAGGTAGAGACTGAACTTGCTGCGAAAGCTGCGGTCATCCTGCAATAGATGCGAGTGGTGCGGTCCGCTGCGACTGACGGGCAGGCCGTCGGTCAAGGTCAGGTGCGCGCCGAGATCCAGCTCGGGACATTCGCGGAAGATTTCGAGCGCATGCTGATGCGCGGGAAAATTAGTCATGACGCTGGCGGCGTTGAGATAGCCGTTTTGGTGCAGCTCAAGCGCCGCGCTATTGATGCCGGGGGACAATCCGCAGTCGTCAGCGGTGATGATCAGTTTTGGCATGAGGCTTGCGGTGTCAGTTCTGGCCAAAGTCGCGCGAACTCATCCAATACGGCGCGTTGGCTGGCGGTCAAGTGAACGAAGGGGCGAACGGCTCTTATGCCGCGCAGTGCGTCATCCGGTGTCAATCCGGTCGAAATCAGATAAGCGGCGGCCAGGGTGGGCGCCCTTCCTACGCCGACTCCACAATGGACGTAAACTTTCCCGCCGGTTGCGATCTCGTCGCTGATGAACTGCACGCCGCGGACGAGATCTTCTCGCGATGGGGGCGTATTATCGATGGTGGCCAGATGAAGATGGCGGTCGCCGCCGATGCCCGCTTGCTCGTCATTGAAGCGAGACTCGCGCAGGTTGACAACGGCGGTAATGCCGTATGCCTGCATGGCAGCGTAGCCGCCGCGATAATGCTGTCCGCCGACCGCCAGCTGCGGGGTGACCGCGCACAGTCGCCATAGTGGAGCGCCGCGAGTCTTGCGATAGGCTTGGTCGACGAAGCGCAAGACGATGGACAAAGGCCCGGTGCGGACGAGGCTCAATACGCGGGCGAGCGGATGGGGCGGTCCTGGACTGTCGGTCATAGGGGAATTTTAGCATAGGCAAAGTCCTGAATGGAACGCGCGCTTTAATCGGCGCAACGGCGCAATCGTCAAGGCGTCGGCCGGTTCTGACTAGCCCGCGTCCTACCTTTGTGATACTTTACCATTCGTCCACATGGAAGGAATCGCCATGACTCCGATTGAGCGCCTGGCAGACTACGCCGAGCCGCTGTTGAACAATCCCTATATCTTGCGCGTCCGCCGCAATCATGGTTTGGAGCACGCCACCATTCATATCTTGAGCCGCGGCAACTATCAGTTGTCCGGGCGCAGCAGCGACCGCGGTTTCATCTTGATCGGCAGCGTGCCGACGGAGCAAGTGGAGAGCGCCGTGCAGGAAGCGCTGAGCCGCATGCAAGCGGGCGAACACAAACTGGCGCTGCATCCCAATTGCGGCACGAACCTGGTGACGACGGGTTTCCTGGCGACGGCCATCGCTTTCCTGGGTTTCGCAGGCGGGGGATGGCGCCGGGGCTGGGCGCGCTTCTCGAACATGATGATCCTGATGATGGCGGCCATCTTGTTCTCAAAACCAGTTGGCATGAGCCTGCAGCGGCACATCACCACCGCAGGCGATCTCGGCGATTTGTCCCTGATCAGCGTGCGGCGGGAGACGATGAAGCTGCCCTTCAACGACCAGGAATTGACGGTGCATCGCATCGCCACCCGGCAGACTTGAGCAGCGCAGGTAAATGCAGTTGCCGACGCCAGATAGAGAAACTGCTAACTTTATGAAAGCCATAGTAGGGGCGAGCCAGTGGCTCGCCCGCTTGTGCCATACGCTTCAGATATCATATTCGCATGACAATCACGGAACAGCCGAGTAGATTTGCACATGGCGCAGTCACCCACTTTCTACATCTTTCACGGCGACGACAGCATCAGCCGCGGAGAAGCGCTGGCGAAGATGCGCGCGGCCATGGGAGACGACGGCGATCTCAATATCAGCGAATTCGATGGCGCGGAGACGACCGTTGCCGAGCTGCTGGCGGCGGCGAAGTCGTATCCGTTCTTGGCGGAAAAGCGGCTGGTGATCGTCAAAGGCTTGATCAGCCACCTGACGCGTCGGGGAGCGGGTCAAACCGGCAAGGCCGCATCGGAACAGCTCATTGCAGCGCTGCCAGGCTTGCCTGAATACGCGCGCCTGGTGCTGGTCGAGAATGAGACATTGTCGGAAAAGAATCGCGTACTCAACGCGACGAAGCCGCTCAACAACGGCTATATCGCCAAATTCGAGGCGCCGCAGAATCTGACCGGCTGGATAATCAAACGCGCCCGCGACGAATATGGGGCGGCGATCACGCCGCAAGCCGCCGGCGCTATCGCATCAGTGGTCAGCAACGATCTGCGGCGCGCGGACAATGAACTGTTCAAACTGGTGTGTTATGTCGATGGCGAAAACCCAATCAGTGAAGAAGATGTTGCCGCGCTGACGCCTTACGTCCCGGAAGCCAACGTCTTCGAAATGGTCGATGCCTTGGCCACGGGCGATGGCAAGCGCGCGCTGCAGCTGATTCATCAGTCATTGCGCGATAATCCGCGCGATCCGGGTTTTGCGCTGTTCAGCATGATTGTGCGGCAGTTTCGGCTGCTGCTGATGGCCAAGGATCATCTGAATCGCGCAGGCGGATCGGGGGCGAAGGCTATCGCGCGGGAGCTGCGCGTGCATGCTTATGTGGCGGGAAAGCTGAACGCGCAAGCACGGGCATTCAGTTTGGAACAATTGGATGCGATACTAAAGCGATTGCAGCGCTACGATCAGGATATGAAAACGGGACGAATTGAGCCGCGCCTGGCATTGGATTTGCTGGTATCCAGCCTGGCGCGCTAGTGGCGCCTGAAAGTGTATAGAATTGAGGACTAGGATGATGGCGAGCGACAATGCAGATCAGATCGTGACGAGCGATTTCAGCGACGACGGCGCGGATGCAGCGGTCGTGGATTCGGCAGCGGCGAATGACAACCCGGTTGCGCAGGTGGATGTGGAATCGCTGGTCGCCAGCTTGACCGGCTGGCGCGAAAGCCTGGGAAATTTGCTGGAGGGAATGTCGGCTGAAGGATTCGAGCGGCTCTTCTTGCAGATCTTGCAGAGAGACGGCATCCACGAAATTGAACTCACCGGCAACAATGACGCGATTGAAGGCATCGGCATGGTCGGCGGCGGCGGATTCTTCTCCTTCCGCGTCTCCTTCAAGTGCATGCGCGGCGGCGCCCGCATCAGCTCAGGCGAGGTCGATGATTTCCGCCGGTCGGTCATGGTCGGTCGGGCGGATCGCGGCCTGCTGATTACGACCGGCAGCTACACGCAAGAAGCGCTGCTGAAAGCCGGCAGCGATCGCTCGCCCGAGATCAAGCTGATCGACGGCGAGGCGTTAATCGACAAGCTGAAGGAGCTGGAGTTGGGCGTGACTACGGAGCAGGTGCTGGTCGAGCGGGTGGTGATTGACGAGGGGTGGTTTGGGAGTGTGTGAATCCTGACTGAATCGCACTCCACGGAATCATGAATTCAAAACAAAGCATGTCTGAGCGCAGAATCGATAGCAAGGATCTGCTGAATCCAACGCTGGTGGCGCTGCGCAAGCTGGGCGGATCTGGCACGAATAAAGAAATCCACGATCAGGTCGTTGAGATACTCGGCTTGACCGACGCTCAAATGCAGACGCCTATGCACGTGGGAAAAAGCAACCGAACAGAGTTCGCATTTCGGTTGGGTTGGGCTCGAACGTGGCTAAAGCGATTTGGACTCGTTGAGAATACCCGTACAGGCGTGTGGTCGCTCACTAAAGCTGGCATGAATACTCTGCGAGTTGACACAAAACGAGTCGCGCACGCGGTCAAAGCAATTGAAGAGGAAGTAGAGACTACCAAGATCAAACTTGCCAATGCGAGCGTTAGCAATTCTGACGCGCCTTCACCTCAACTGAATGACGCTAATGATGACGGGCAGTGGCGAGACGAGCTTTATCATGCGCTGACAACTATGAAACCGGACGCGTTTGAGCATCTCTTCCAGCGTATTCTGCGCGAAAGCGGGTTTACGCAGGTTGAGGTCACCGGGCGCAGCGGCGATGGTGGCATAGACGGGATCGGGGTGGTGAGAATTGGGGGATTCCTGTCGTTTCGCGTGCTGTTTCAATGCAAGCGCTGGAAAGGTTCGATTGGTCCCAGCACCGTGCGTGACTTCAGGGGGGCCATGCAAGGCAGGACGGATAAGGGACTCATCGTGACAACCGGCAGGTTCACGCGTGAAGCGGTGCGCGAGGCGACTCGTGACGGCGCGCCTGAAATCGACCTCATCGACGGTGAACAATTGATGGACACCTTGAAACAGTTGTCACTCGGCGTGAAGACTGAGAAGGTTGTCAGCGAGCGCGTCACCGTGAATCCGGACTTTTTCGCCAACATTTAGTGCCCTCATTTCAAACGCCACGGCAAGCCGGCCACCAGCAGCAGCGCCTCATCGGCGCTCTCGGCGAGGCGCTGATTGGCGCGTCCCAAGACATCACGATAAAGCCGACCCAACTTATTCGGCGGAACCAAGCCCATCCCGACCTCGTTGCTCACGAGGAGCCAGGTCGCTTCCGAGCGCTGATGCATGGCCAGCAGGTCATCAATTTCGCGCAGTATCGCCGCGTCGGCGTCGGCTGGCGGGGTCGTTTCCGGCATATCCAGCAAGAGGTTGCTGGTCAGCAGCGTGACGCAATCCAAAATCAGAATGTCATGCTCGATGCCACAATTTGCGATGCGCTGCGCAACCCGCCGCGGCGCTTCCAGCGTGCGCCAATCGGCAGGGCGCTGCTGCCGATGCGCGGCGATGCGCGCGCGCATTTCGTCGTCTTTGGCTTCGGCCGTGGCGACATAGAGCACAGGCCCGCCGAGTTCACGCGCGCGTCTTTCGGCTAAGCGGCTCTTGCCGCTGCGCGCTCCGCCCAAGATTAAGATAAGACGCTTAGCCATAGAAGATGCCGATCGCTAGCAAGCAAGCCAGCTCGGTCAATTCGCAGATGGCGCCATAGACATCGCCAGTGATGCCGCCTCCCAGACGCCGCGACGCCCAATGACCGCATAGCAGCGTCAGCGCAGCTGTCAGCAGCCACAAGTGCGTTCCGCTGAAAATCAAAACTACGATGCCGACCGTGGCCGAGGCGATCAAGAGTTGCTTGACGCCCAAGCCGGCGCGGAAGTGGGCGGCGGCGCCATTGGCGCGGGCCAGCGGAAAAGAGTAGGCCGCGAATACCATAGCCCAGCGGCCGCATATCGGCGGCAGCAGCAACCAGACGGCGTCCAACTCACGTATGGCCAGCCACTTGCCCAGCAACAGCAAGACCAGGCCCAGCACAGCCCAGGTACCCAAGCGGGGATCTTTCATGATCGCCAGGCGACCTTCGGGAGTCCGCGTCGCCAGCAAGCTATCGCAGCTGTCGCCGAATCCATCGAGGTGCAGACCGCCCGCGATTATCACCCAACTGGTCAGAATCAGAAACGCGTTCAAGTCCGGGCTGAAGGGCGCCCTCGAGGCGATCCCGACCAAGAGCGCGCCGATGCCGAGGCCGACAAGAGGGTACCAGGCGAAAGACCAGCCCGGCTTGCGCGCGCCCGAAGCGCCAACCGGAATTATTGTGAGGAAAGACAAGGCGGCGCGAATATCATCTATCATGGAACCGGCTGCAACCTTACAAGTGGATCAGCATTGCGCTGCTGCTTCGCTCGCACCAGTTTAATGAAAAGGCTTGCGGACTGCCAGATGTCGCGCGCCGCGGCTGTCGCTGGCGGCGGCATGTTACACTAGCCGGTGGCGAGGCAAACCGGACAGAGGAGAGGGCCATGCCGACTTACGTGTCACTCTTGCGCGGGATCAACGTCGGCGGACACAAGAAAATCAAGATGGCGGACTTGCGCGCGCTGTATGAATCGCAGGGCTTTCGGCAGACGCGCACGCTTTTGCAGAGCGGAAACGCCGTCTTCAGGGCGGAGACCTCTGATCTCGCGCAACTCAAGCGGCGGCTTGAAGACGGCATTCATGAACGCTTTGGTTTTGAGGCGCAAGTGATCCTGCGCAGTCTTGCGGAATATAGAGCGACGCTCGATCACCATGCGTTCAGCGCGGCGCAACTCGAAAGGGGCAATCACGCGCTGATCCTCTTCCTTTCCGCCGCGCCTGACCCGGTCGCCGTCGAGGCATTGCGCGCGAATAATCCCGGGCGCGAAGAGATTTCCGCCGCCGGGGACGCGCTTTACGTCTTCTACACCGATGGCGTCGCCCGCTCGAAATTGGATACCAAACGCATAGAACGCGCGCTCAACCTGGTCGCTACCGCGCGCAACTGGAATACCTGCCAGCGCATCTTGAAGCTGGCGATTGAAGTGGGCGACTAATCGAGCTGCTCGACGTATTGGCGCGCGTTCTTGCGCAGTTGGTCCCAATTCTTCTCCGCCACTGCGGCATTATTGATCAGAGACGAACCGACGCCGACGGCGAAAGCGCCAAGATCGAGGAATTCGCGCAGGTTCTCCGCAGTCACGCCGCCGGTGGGCATCAGGCGCAGGTGCGGCAGGGGCGCCAGCACATCCTTGATATAGCGCATGCCCAGGTGATTGGCTGGGAAGACTTTGACGGCGCTCGCTCCCCATTCCCAGGCTTGCTGGATTTCGCTGGGGGTGAAAGCGCCGGGCATGGCGGGCAGGTCGCGCTCAAGGCAGGCGGCGATAACATCAGCCTTGCTGACGGGGGAGACCACGAATTGCGCGCCGACATCGGCGACGGCGTCCACTTGCTCGACCGAGATCACTGATCCCGCGCCGACCGCGACATCGCCGCCCACCATACGCCGAATATCGGTGATGGTCTCGGTCGCGGCCGGATTGGTCAGCGTGAATTCGATGATGCGAATCCCGCCTTCGACCAGCGCGTCGGTCAGATGCTGCGCGATGGATAGATCATCCAGGCGCACGATTGCGACGATTTTGTGTTCTGCAATTGTGTTGAGGACGTTCATCGTTTCTCCGGTGTCGGTTGCGCTAACCGTCATTATAGTGGAATGCTCCGCTAATTTCCCTTCTTGTTTGCGTTGCCGTTGCGGCCTATTGACGCTATCGACCGCGATGTATCCGCCCGCTCGACATATGCTCGGTGACGCCCGTCGTGAAATTGCCCGGTTACGCGCCTATCGCCTATGCTAGCGATACCGGCTAAGATCACAGTCGGGTGCGTGAAGAGGAGGGTCCACGTCATCAGTGGCGGGAATCGGCGGCGTCTCACCGGAAATTGGCGGCAACGGGGCGTACTGGCCGCTGCTGTTTTAGTTCTGGCGACGATCGTAGTTGGCGTCTATCTCTTTCTGCCGCCGCTGCCCACGGACACGCGATTGCCACGGTCCGATCTGCGCCTGGCCGCCTGGCTCGGGGTCACCTGGTCAAACGATGCGCACAGCCCATCAGAGATTCGAGACTTGGCAAGCACACTGGGAGCTCATCGGCTGGACGATCTGTTCATCTATGTCAGTTATCTCAAGGCCGATGGCAGATTTAACTCCACTTATGGGCATGCAACTGAATTTGTCAAACAGATGAAGTCATTCGCGCCGGAAATGCGACTGCTGGCGTGGATAGGCGTGCCGACGTCGCCGCGTCCCGCAGCTGACGAAACTGGCGACAGCCGTCTGCATGATGCCGACATTCGTCAAACGATCGCCGAATTCAGCCGCTTCGCTGTGGCAGATCTCGGCTTTGACGGCGTTCATTTGAATATCGAGCCGGTCGCGAATGATGATCGCGGGTTTCTCGAAACCTTGAACGACGCGCGCGCAAGTTTGCCGGTCGATGCCTGGCTGTCGACGACCGCTCATCCCCTGCGGCTGGATTCGACGCGCACGGCCGTGCCCTATCCGCCGGTGGCGCATCACTGGACTCCGGAATACTTCAGACGTGTTGCCGAACGCAGCGACCAAATCGCGCTCATGGCTTACGATTCCGGTTTGCCCTTCCCGAGGGACTACCTGAATTGGTTAGCGTATCAAGCGGAGAATAGCGCAAGCGCGCTACGGGATATGCCGGGTCAGTTGATCATTGGATTGCCGACCTCGGAAGAATGGACGCCGTCCCACCAGACGCAAGCCGAGTCCTTACGCATCGCCTTGGCGGGGTTAAGCGTCGGGCTCAGCGACCGCATTGATGGTATCGCCATCTACCCCTATTGGGAGACGGACGATCAAGAATGGCAGTTGATCGCGACTAGCTTGGGTCACTGAAAACTGTGCCCGGCGCTCGGTGTATTCGCGGGACTTCAAGCACAGGTCCTGGCCGAATTAAGTCTGCGCATTTGTCCGCTGCTACTTTTGAGTCCGATACTTCCCAATCGGATTACACAACATTTACACAAGTTTGACAAGATTTGCATGATTGGGTGACGTTAAGCGCCTAGACTGATGCTGAATCCGTTTGGATTCGAGTATCCGATTTAGCGAAGGAGTAGCAGATGTCTCCAAAACGTTTGACCGTCTTCACCGCAGTACTTATGTTGCTGTCGCTCGTTGCCGCGAGTGTCAGCGCGTCCGATAGCGGCAGGTCCCTCAATGCTCCGGCAGGTCGATACCTGGCCCAATCCAGCGTTGTCCAGGAAGCGAGTGGCTTGGATGCGAGCGCGATCATGAGCGCCTTGCAAGATGGCTCGTCCGTCGCCCAGTTGATCGCAGCCAACGATGCAGATATCGATGCCGTCATCGCTTCCCTGGTCGAGGAGGCCAGCGCGCAAATCAATGAGTCGAAAGATGGCGCGATATCTCAACTGCCGGATGTTATCAACCAACGGCTGGATCGACGCTGGCACTGGCGTCATCAGAGCCGTTCGCCGGTCTTCATCAGCATGTTTCAACGAGGCGCATTCCCCAAAGCATCCGCAGAAGCGCGTGAAGGTGAAATTGAGGAGTCGCTCGATGAGGGCGCCAGCTTGCTGAATCTGATCGAGGCCAATGGCGGTGATGTCGATGGACTCATGGCTGATCTGGTCACCGAAGCCACGGCTCAGATCGAGGCATTCGCCGCTGCCCAGATTGACGGCCTGGATGAATACTTCCGGGAACAACTCGACGCAACTTCCGCCGATAGCTGGCGGCGTCGCTGGCGCTTCCGTTGGCCGCGGCTGCCGCGGCTGCCTCTGCCCAACCAATCCTGATCGAAAACGCAAGTCCTCGCACGGCAAGGGAGTCGCGGGTCTAGTTAGCCCGCGACTCTTTTGTTTTAGTTGTCAGCCGCGGTCGGATCGTAATCCGGATGCATCGGCGACCAGACGGGATAGAAATCGTCCCAGGGCGGCGCCTGGTTGGCGGGACGCAAGGCGATGATTTGCCCACCGGTCAGGCTCACGTAGATCCAGCCGCGCTCGTCCACCGCTACTGCCAGTGGCTGCTGCGGATAAATGCCCCAACCCAGTTCGTTGAGCGTGATATATTGTTCAAAGATGTAACCGTCGCGGTCGTAGGGCAGGTAGGCGGGCCGGCCGCTCTCGATGCGATACGGCAGCAGCAGCGCGACGCCCAGCGGCTTGTCTTCGTCGTCAAAGTTGATCATCAGCAGCTTGTAGCCGACAATATCAACTTGCGTCGGTTCGCCGCTCAGCGCGACGACCAAGGTGTCTTGGACGCCGGTCATGGTATCGTGGGGATAAGCCGCCAGCGAGTTGGGAACAGCGCCGGCGCCGAAGAGCAGACTTGGCGCAGTCGCGTCCTCGCAATCGATGGCCTCGTGCTCAAAATGACGCTGCCCATCCCCCAAGCAATAGGGAAATCCATACCAAGCGCCGTCACGCACCAGATTCAGCTCGTCCAAGGCGCCGTCAAGGCGCTCGCGCGGCGCGCTATCCAGCGTCCAGAGCTTGTCGCGATAGAATTCGACATCGGCTGGCCGGCGGAAGCCGCTGGCGACAAGTTGTCGATCCCCGCCATCGAGCGCCATGCTGAGGATCGCGCCCCGTTCTGCATCGTCGAAAGCGCAGCTGTCGCAGGGCGCGCCGACCGCAATATAGAGTCGCTCGTCGGGCCCAATTGTCAGCCCGCCCGCGGGAAAGCCGGCGTCAACGGGCAGGTCGCCAACGATGGTCGAGGCCGCGCCGTTCGCGGAGATACGATAGATGTTGGATCCGCCGGAGACATAGAGATCGCCTCGGTGATACGCCAAGCCGTTGGGCATGGTCAAACCCTCGGCGAAGACGCTCATGCTATCGGGCAGATCGTCGCCATCGCTATCGGTGATGCGCACAACCTGGCCGTTCAGCGGGCGTGTGGCGAAGAGCGTTGCTTCCGGCGCTGTCTCGAGAGCGGTGAAGGCCAGCGGCTCGATATCGTCGGCATGCAACACCAGCTCCACACACCAGCGCAGATAATCGACGAAGTAGGCGCCCTCGATGACAGTGGGGCGCTCGGAGCATTTGCCCAGCTCGGGCGCTTGCCCGCTGACGGCGCCGACCGCGACCCACATCGCGAGAAGGGCGATCGCGCGCATCAATAGCGCTGAGACAGGCATGTCAAGCCGCCATCCATCTTGCGAAACTCGCTCATATTTAGGGCGACGACCTCATCGTGATAGTCGCGGGCGATGGCATAGGCGGCCGGACAACCGGCGGCCACAAAGAGCGTCTCGTTGACCGGCATGACATCGGCGGCGAAGCCTTCCTCCGGCGGCAGGCTGATGACGCGCGCCCAGGATAGATCGGCGTCGGCGCGCAATGCCGGATCATGGATGAGCACGCCCGGCGCCAGTTCGGTCAGCCCGCTCTTGAGATGGAGGACGCCGGAGAAGCGCACTGCTTGTACATGGATTTCGGGCAAAACCGTACGCAAGGCATCCGATAGCGCGGCGACGCCGGCTGCGTTGGTGCGGCCGGACAAGCCCGCCAGGACGCGATCTGCGCAGATCAAGACATCGCCACCGTCGATTCGTGCTTCGGGCGGCGCCTGAACGATGCGCAAATCGGCAAGATGCGGCAGCAGCGACGCGCCCTCGTTTTCGCGGGAGGGCGCGCCCGAGCGGCAGACAAAGGCGAGATCGCGGAAGATCACGATCGGGTCTTCCACGAAGTGACCGTCCGGGAATTCGTCCACAGCCGGCAATACAATCACGTCCAGATCGCAGGCGCGCAGAGCGGCCGCGTAGCATTCGAATTGCTCCAGCGCGCGCGTGTAGTTTGGCGCGCCGAGCTGCGTCGATTCGGTGATGCCATCGGCGAAGTTTGGGGCGGGACGGCGCAAAAGGGCGCGCGTGAATCGCGGCAGGAGGTGGGGCATTGAGATTTGGATTCTCGTCAAATTGGATACGGTTGAATCTTAGCGCAATTTTGCGATTCGTTAAGTGGCGGAGTGGATGGCGCGCTGGAAAGTCTTGGTTTCACTTCCGTCATTTCGCAACTAAAATGGGCGGACAGGAGATAGCAAAGAGCCTATGCTGAAAGACCGCAAGTACGAGCTGGATGTGGAGGAGCACCGCGAGCAGCTGATCCCCTTGCTCAAGATCATTCTCGCCAATCCCGCGCGCCTGAGCTCGCGCGAGCATCAACAGTTGATGCGGCGCTATCCCAAGCCGGCGGGCGCGGGCTTCTATAGCCTGGCCAATCTGGTGGATGCCTGGCGCGTCTTCGCCGGGCGAGACGACGTGCCGGAGTTCGACGAAGCGCTGCTCTTCAAGCTGCGCCGCAAACCGATCCGCAGCATGTCCGGCGTGACGCCGGTGACCGTCTTGACCAAGCCCTTTCCCTGCCCGGGCACGTGCATTTTTTGTCCCAACGATGTGCGCATGCCCAAGAGCTACCTGGCCGATGAACCCGGCGCCCAACGGGCCGAAAAGAACGCCTTTGACCCCTACCTGCAGACTTACATGCGCCTGCAAACCTATCATAATCTGGGTCATTCGACCGACAAGATTGAGGTGATTGTCCTGGGCGGCACCTGGTCATTTTATCCGGAAACCTATCAGATTTGGTTCATCAAGCGCATATTCGACGCGCTGCACGACTTCGGAAAAGGCATTGATCAGCGAGACGAAGTCGCCTCCGCCTTGCGGCAGAAATCCATGTTCAACGGCGAAAACATCAGCAATGTGGCCATTCAAGGCGTCGACATGGAGGCGTCATACAATCAGGTTGTGCAAGACCTTTACGCGGACGAAATGTATCGCTCGCGAGGTTTGGTGGAAGAAATTCGGGCTGGCGCGCGCGCTCGCAGCATCGTCGACGAATACGCCACCTGGGACGAGCTGGAAGCCGCGCATACCGAGAACGAGACTGCTGCTTGTCGCGCGGTCGGTCTGGTGATCGAAACGCGACCGGACCACATCAGCGAAGCGGAAGTGATTCGCGCGCGGCGGCTGGGCTGCACCAAAGTACAGATCGGCTTCCAGAGCTTGAACGACCGCGTCCTGGAGCTGAACAAGCGCGGCCACGATGTGGCGGCGACGCGGCGAGCGGTCAGACTCTTGCGCCAGGCCGGTTTCAAAATCCACGCTCACTGGATGCCGAACTTGTACGGGTCTTCCCCGGCGGACGACCTCGCGGATTTCCGACAGATATTTGCTGATGGCGATTTCCGCCCGGACGAACTGAAGATTTATCCCTGTTCGCTGATCGAGAGCGCCGAGTTGATGAGGCAATACCAGTCCGGTGTCTGGCGACCGTATGCTCACGAAGAATTGTTGAGCTTGCTGATCGACTGCTTCAAACTGACGCCGGAATACTGTCGCATCACGCGCGTGATTCGCGATATCCCGGGCACGGACATCGTCGATGGCAACAAGGTGACGAACTTCCGCCAGCTGGTGGAACGAGAACTGGCAAGTCAGGGCGGCAAGAGCAGCGATATTCGCGCGCGTGAGATCCGCAAGACACGCGTCAGCGATGATGAATTGCGTCTGGATAGCCTCAGCTATCAGACCAGCATCGGCGAGGAAGTATTCCTGCAATACATCACTGACGATCGGTCGATCGCCGCATTTTTGCGCTTGTCGCTCCCGCATGTCGACGGAGCGCCGCTGCTGGACGAGCTGGCGGATTGCGCCATGATCCGCGAGGTGCACGTCTATGGTTTGGCGCTGGGCATTGGCGCGGCCATAGCCGGACGGGCGCAGCATCTCGGTTTGGGCAGCAAGCTGATCGAGACGGCCGCTGGATTGGCCAGGGCGCGCGGATACCGGCGACTGGCTGTCATCTCCGCCATTGGCACGCGCGAATACTATCGCAAGCGCGGTTTCGCTGATGGCGAGCTATATCAGATTCGCGATCTGAAGTCGCAGGCGGCGCAAGATCTCCTGATTGGACTAGAATGATTTAGATGCCGGCGTGAATTTTAGCCGCCCTTCGCTGGTCACACGCCCGATTTGCCACAGATGAGAACGATTGACGTCATTCAAGGCAGCAGCAACCGCAATCAAAGACTGCGCCTGTTGATGCTGCTTATCATAATCGGCACCTTTCCTTTCTATTGTCTGGGCATCATCCTGATCGGCAGCGCCCCGCTGGAAGGCTTCGTGCCTCGAGCGACAGAGACTGAAACTATCGACGTCACCTTCACGCCTTTGGGCGCGGAACGACTGGCGTCGACGAGCGCCAGCGCGAGTCCGTTGCCTTTCCCGAGCAACACGCCGCTGAGCATCTTGCAGCCGACGCCGCGTCAATACGTTCCGCCGACATCAATTCCCACCGATCATTTTGTAGCGCAGACCGTCGAAAGTCCGGCGCCGACAATCGCGCAGCCAACAGCAGCCATTGAGCCATTCAGCACGACAACCGTCATTGACGCCGATGGCGATGGCATCACCGACGCCGACGATGGCTGTCCCGTTGAATTTGGCTACGCCGACAACGATGGCTGTCCCTATCCAGACGACCCCGATCGCGATGGCATCCGCCGCGATGCCGATGTCTGTCCCAACGAATGGGCGCCCAATAGCGCGCGTGGCTGCGCCGATTTCGATGACGATGGGCTGGATACTTCTGAGGATGATTGCCCTCAACAACGGGGCCCGATATCCAATCGCGGCTGCCCGGTCGACAGTGGCGGTTAGACGCGCGACGCGTTGCGTTGGTCGAAATCTCCGACATCGTTCGCTACAATCATTAGAGCCGTGAATTGCATTTAGGGAAGCGCTATGGAAACCGTTCAGGTGGCGGTGGCGCAGGTGGCGTCGGTCTTCGCGGACAAACAGGCCTCGATCGACAAGGCGGCCAGGGTAATTCGAGAGGCCGGGCGCGAGAGCGCCGATCTGGTGGTATTGCCGGAGGCGATGATTCCGGGTTATCCGCGCGGGTTCACCTACGGCGCTTATGTCGGCAATCGCAGCCAGGCCGGTCGGGCGGATTTCGCGCGCTATTGGAAAGCCTCGATGTCGCTGTGTCCGGAAGAAACCGGGCCTCTGCAAGCGGCGGCGCAAGACGCGGACGCTTACGTGGTCATGGGCATCTCCGAGCGCAGTGATGCCGGCAATCGCGGGACGCTTTACAATTCCATGCTTTATCTTGCTCCCGATGGCGAGATACTGGGTGTGCACCGCAAACTGATGCCGACGGGATCGGAGCGATTGATTTGGGGCAGCGGCGATGGCAGCACGCTCACGGTCGTCGATTCGCCATTTGGCCGTATCGGTGGCTTGATCTGCTGGGAAAACTATATGCCTTTGGCGCGGATGGCCATGTATGGCAAAGGCGTCAGCATCTATATCGCGCCCACCGCCGATCATCGCGATTCCTGGGCGGCGACCCTGCGCCACATCGCTTGCGAGGGACGCTGTTTTGTGCTCGGTTGCAATCAGTACTACACCAAATCCATGTACCCGAGCGATCTGGCGCTGATTGATGAGCTGGACGATCTGCCGGAAGAATTGTGCCGCGGCGGCAGCGCCATCGTCGATCCTTTTGGCGAGTACGTCTGCCCGCCGCTCTATGGCGCCGAAGGCCTGCTCTATGCCGAATTGGATCTGAACAAGATTCATCAAGGCCATCTCGATTTTGATGTGGTCGGGCATTATCATCGGCCCGATGTTTTCAAGCTGACGGTGAACGAAGCGCCGAATCACGCGTTGGTTATAGAAGACGGCGCAAGCTCAAATCAGCAGCAATCCGGGACTTGATCGGTAACACATTAGACAAACTATCGAGGTAAACGGCATGACAATTCTGGACCAAGCCAAAGCGATGCAAGATCAACTCGTTGCCTGGCGGCGCGACATTCACATGCATCCCGAACTCGGATTTGAAGAAAAGCGCACCTCGCGCCTGGTCGCCGATTCACTGCGCGACCTGGGCATTGAAGTCGAGGTCGGCGTGGCGGAGACGGGCGTGGTGGCGCGCATCGGCGAGGGCCGGCCGGCGGTGGGCATCCGCGCCGATATGGATGCGTTGCCCATCCAGGAAGCCAACGATGTGCCCTACAAGTCACAGACGCCGGGATTGATGCACGCCTGCGGTCACGATGCGCATACCTCGATGCTGTTGGGCGTCGCCAGCTTGCTCAACACCATGCGCGATCGGCCGGCGGGAGAGATTCGGCTGCTGTTTCAACCGAGCGAGGAACGCTGGCGGCCTGAAGACGGCCACAGCGGCGGCAGCTTGATGGTGGAGGAAAAGGCGCTCGACGACCTGGATGCCGTGATCGCCTGTCATGTCTCCAGTGGATCGCCCATGGGCGAGGTGAGTGTCACCGATGGATTCGCGCTGGCGGCGCCGGATACATTCGAGGCGAAGATCATCGGCGAAGGCACGCATGGCGCTTCGCCGCACAACGGCCTCGATCCAACCTGGCTGCAGGCGCAAGTCGTGAACGCCCTGCAAGCGATACGCGCGCGCCGCCGCAATCCTACCGAGCGATCAGTGGTCAGCATCGGCTCTATTCATGCCGGCGTGGCGCCAAACGTCATCCCCAACGAAGTGCTGATCACCGGAACGATTCGCACTTTCGAGGAAGAGGCGCGCCGCGAGATCCACCGCCTGGTGGAAGAGGCCTTCGCGCTGGCGCGGCACTTCGGCGGAGACTACGAGCTCAACATCTCCAGGGGTTATCCGGCGTTATACAATGACCCGGGCGTGGCCGAGCTGATTCGCGCGGTTGGGGTGGACTTGCTGGGCGAAGATATGGCCGGCGAAGGCGATCCGATCATGGCTGGGGAAGATTTCGCCTATATGACCCAGAAGGCGCCGGGCGCCATGCTGCACCTCGGCGCTCGCTTGGACGAGCTCAACAGACCGCATCACAGCCCCATATTTGACTTGCATGAGGATTGCATGCCTGTCGGCGTGGCGGTGATGGCGGAGAGCGCTTTGCGATTGCTGCGGCAACACGGGGCTTGAGTGACATAATGTGAAACAACTGTAGGGTCGAACCTTTGCTCGCCCGTAGCTGCGCCCCAGTAATACATACGGGCGACCTGCTAGGTCGCCCCTACTAGATACAAATGTGGTTGGGCGACTATCCGCCCTTTTCCTGCATAATTTGAATCAGGTTGCCGCAAGTGTCATTGAAAATCGCGATGATCGCCGGCCCAATGTCGGTTGGCTCCATCGTGAATTCGACGCCGAGCTCTTTCAACCGCTCACATTCGGCAGTGACATCATTGACATTGAAGATTGTCGCCGGAAGGCCTTGCTCCCGGACGCCCTCTTGAAAGGTTTTGGATACGGGATTTCTATTGGGCTCCAGCAGCAGCTCCACGCCATCCGGTCGCTCGGGCGAGACGACCGTCAGCCAACGGTCGCCTTCAGGATTGCCCAAGGGGAAGTCGCGCTTGAGTTGGAATCCCAAGACCTGGGTATAAAACTCCAGCGCCTTGGATTGGTCTTCTACGAGTACGCCAGCAAGGCCGATTATCATATTATTCCTCCGTCTCTGTGATTGGACGCCGTTTACCGAGTCTATTCTAGTTTTCGCGCATCTGAAAGCAAGCCTTAGATTGCCGGCGCGGCCTGGCGCTTCCCGGCGAATGCGGCGCAACGGATCATTGTCCGGACGACCATGTTGGAAAGCTGAGGTCGGGCTAAACCGATGCAGGCGATCCACCCTTGTGCTATAATTCTTGGTCAGATTCCGAGGCACAATTGCAGACGGTACAGGCTATGAAACTCAATCAGGAAGCAAAAAACATGATCGCGATTATGGCTCTGGTGGGGGCGCTGGCCTTGCTCTTGAACGATGTCGCGCTCGCCGGCGGCGGACGCAACATGCTGCCTTGGTCGGTGGGATTGCTGCTGGCTTCAATCGTCTTTTGGATCTGGATGCGCCGCGATGAGCTGGCCGACAAACGCGAGGGCGCGATCGAGGCGGCGGAGAGCGCAGCGGACGAAGCCGAAGCGCTGGCGAAACGCCATGTGGTCACCAGCGCAGCTCCGCCGGCTACAGCTTCCAGTGAGCCGGAAGACCTGACCAAAATCAGGGGAATCGCCGAGAGTTACCAGCTCATTCTGAACGAGGCTGGCATCTACACTTATGCCGACCTGGCCGGCCAAACAGTCGACGATTTGCGCGCCATCTTTGGCGCGGCCGACCGATCGGTCCCGGTGCGGGTGGAGACTCTGCCCCGACAGGCGGAATTCGCCGCGAAAGGCGACTGGGACGGCTTGCGGGAATACCTGGCGACAGTTTGACGAATCCAGGCGCATGCAGCCAATGACCTGAAGCGCCGCTTGCCGAGAGCGTCGTCTTGGACTAAATGAATCCGCGCTATTTCCCCAACTCAAATCTTCTTCTTGTGTCCGCCTCCACAAACCCGCGCCTCGGCCACAGGCGGCGAATTGAAGGATAATTCATGCCATCAGTTGCCACCATCATTCGCCGCCGACGCGCCCGTAAAGCCCGACAACGATCGGAACGACGGCGCTCTTCATTTTGGTTCTTCATTTCTCTGGTACTGCCAGCGCTGCTGGTGACTATTCCAGTTGTTACGGCTGTGGCATTGGCCGTGTGGCTATACGCGCAGGCCGCCATTTACTTTCCGGAGAATCTCAAGATAGCGGCGCCGGCCACGGACGCGGCGGTGACACGGTTTTATGAGCGCAGCGGCAAGGCGCCAATTTATGGGCTGGCCGATCCGCTGGGAGCAGAGCGGCGCTGGCTAGATCTGGCCGAACTCCCGGAACATTTGGTCGCGGCCACGCTCCAGGCAGAAGACCCCGACTTTCTGCAGCGCGCGAGATTTGACCCCCTGCGCGCGTTGCTGCAAATTCTGGGATACATGCTTGGCCTGCCAATTGCAGATGAGACGGGCATCGCAGCGTCGATGGTCGACGAAACACTTTTGCCCGGCGCGCGCTCCAGCGGCTTGGACGAAGACTTGCTGCGCGTGGCGCTTTGGGCGGAAGCCCAGCGTCGTCATACGTCAACCGAGTTGCTGGAATGGTACTTGAACACGAAGTTCTACGGGAAAGGCGCATTTGGCATTCAGGCCGCCGCACAAGTATATTTGGGGCAATCGGCGCATTCACTTGAGCTGTCGGACGCAGCGCTGCTGGCGGCAATATCACTGGCGCCCAAGCCGGACACCGCCACCTTTGAAACAGAAGTCAGGCGACTGCAAGCCGATCTCCTGTATGAGATGTTCAACCTCGGCACGATCGACCAGGATGATTTCGATCGGGCGGCAGTTGCTGTCAGCGACCTGCGGTCTGATCTGCGGCAAGAACCAGCGATTGCGCCTGAGTTCATCGCCTATGCCAGGCGGCAGGCTGAGCAAATCCTCGATAGCGCCGGCTACAATGGATCGCGTCTCTTGGCCAGCGCCGGTCTCTACATCACTACCAGTCTCGACCTGGAGCTCTATTATCAATCAGAGTGTGTCATGCGCGCTTACTGGCAACGCATCAGCGGCAACACGATAGAAGCGCGCGCTCTGGATGGGAACGACTGCGGCGCGGCGCGCGAGCTGCGCCCAATTGAGATCGCTGATGACGCAGCATTACCGGACACGGGAACAGCGCTAATTCTGGATGTCCAAAGCGGTGAGATTCTCAGCTTGGTGGGGACTGCCAATGATTACGCTCATCAGCCGGCCGTGATTCTACAGCCCGTAGTCTATATGGAAGGATTCTCGCGGCGTCTGTATACGCCGGCCTCAATGGTCTACGACCTGCCAAACGTTTATCCCGGACCGGCGGAAGGCTTGATATACGCGCCGTCCAATCCGGATGGGCGCTTTCGCGGCCCCTTGAACCTGCGCGGCGCCATGGCCGCTGGCTTGTTGCCGCCCGTGGTACAGGTGGCTGACGATGTCGGCATGTCGTCCGTTGTGCGCACCGCTCATCGTCTTGGTTTCAACAGTCTGGATGAAAAGCAGCCTGGTTTGGCGCTGCTGGAACGAGAAGGCGCGGTCTCCGTGCTCGATGCCGGCTATGCCTACAGCGTGCTGGCTTCATCGGGTCTGATGCGCGGCTTCGCGCGGGAACCGATCGCGCCGGGCTATCGAGATCGTGATCCGGTCGCGATTCTCCGCATCGCCGATGCTGACGGCAGGACGCTTTGGGAATACGATTCAGAGGATTCGGCCAATCAGACCGCCATTTTCCAGCCCAGTTTGGCCTATCTGGTAAACGATATCCTGGCTGATCATCAGGCGCGGCAAGCGGTTCTGGAAAGCAATAGCCTGCCGCCGCGAACAACGAGAGGCGTCGCGTGGATTGACGGATTGAGCGAAGACCGGCGCGATAGCTGGACTATCGGATACAACCCGGAAGTTGTTTTGGCGGTGCGCAGCGGACGCGAGGACGGCGCTGCGATGAGCCTCAATCCATACGAGCGGGCGGCATCCGCGCCGCTTTGGCAGGCGCTGTGGAGTTATCTCCATCAACGGAACCGAGTGATTCCTGCAGAATGGTCGCGTCCAGCGGACGTGGAAGAGTTCCTGGTCTGCGAAATCTCCGGCATGTTGCCCATTGCCTCCGATCACTGTCCAACTCGGAGCGAAATTGTACCCTCAGGCTCGATCTTGCTGCCGGACACGCGCTGGCAAGGTGTTGAGATAAATCGAGTCACCGGGCAATTGGCGACCGCGCTAACGCCTGACAATTTGCGTGCGGAAGTGGTTTATTTTGTACCACCGGACGACATATTGGATTGGTGGATAGAGAATAACCGACCGCTGCCACCGAGCGCCTACGATAGCGAAAATCGGATCGAAGACGTTCGGGCAGTGCGGTTGACGCAACCGTCGGATTATGCCTATGTCGGCGGCTTGGTTGAAGTCTCCGGCAGTGTAACCGAAGCCGGTATTGTCGACTATCTGCTGGAGTACGGTGAGGGAGTTAACCCTCGGGAATGGATTGATCTGGCCTCACGATCGGAATTCGTAGCGCCGTTGGAATTCCAAACCAACTGGGATACGATTGGCCTGCACGGTGTATATACTTTGCGACTGACGGTGGATTATCGCGACGGTCGCCGCCTTGCCGACACCAAGCAGGTCACTCTGGACAATACTGCTCCCGTGGTTGACGTGCGATCGAGCGATGGTCGGACGACATTTGTCTATCCCGCGCAAGAAGTGATTTCGCTGCTGGCGGACGCGAGCGACAATCTGACGATCGAACGCGTCGAGTTTTATGAGAGCGGAGAACTGCTGAGAGTCGACCGGCAGTGGCCTTTTGGATTAGAGCATCAGATCGCGGGCGCCGGGCAGTTAAGATTCAGCGCGCGGGTATTTGACCAGGTCGGCAATAGCGCTACTTCTCAATTGACCGTGTCAGTTGTTGAGTCATAGTCTTCATGCGCGTTATACGTCCGTTAGTTAAGTTCACTGCAGTTGGGCTGTCATTGGCGCCTTTGGCGCTTTTTGCCTATCTCGGGCAGTTTTCGCGCTTTCTATCCGACGACTATTTGACCACTTTCTTCGGCAACGCGCTCGGTCCAATCGGTGGATTGAGCTACTGGTATAACAATTGGACCGGTGCGTATACTCAACGTTTCTTTGTTAGCTTGATGGCGCCGCTTGACATTTTGGCAGTGCGCATCATGCCGTTTCTAAGCTTAAGTGTTTGGCTCTTTGCATCATACTGGATCGTGCATCAGAGCTTGACGATTCTTCAAATTCGAAGACACAAGACTTCAATCTCGCTCGCGTTATCAGCGTTGCTTTTGGGCGCTATTGTAAACGCATATTATTCATCACAGAACCTCTATTGGTTTGCTTCTATTTCTCATTACATTGTTGGATTAGGACTATTCACACACTTTATCGCCCTCGGAATCCACATTGCCTTGCGTCCGCTTCATGGCAGATCGTTTCGAATTGCAGTCGCCGCAAGCGGCGCGCTATGTTTCATTAGCGCGGGAGCGGCTGAGATGCATGCAGTCGCGCAAGCAATCATTCTGCTTTTTCTGCTGATTTTCATTGTTAGTAAATTTCGCTCAATCTTGCGTCGGAGGTTGCTATTCATTTTTGGGACAGGATGGCTGCTGACGCTCTGCAGCATACTGATTCAAGCGTCCTCGCCTGGTGTTGCCATTCGCGCAGCAGGAGTCGAGGAAACTTATGGCATGCCCGCGCGCGACCCCTTGCACCTCATAACTGAGACATCGGCTGAATTTCTAAGATGGATTCAGAACCCTGAAGCTTTCGCCGGATTCGTCATGCTCACGGCTCTTGGATGCCTGGTAATGTGTAGCTGCTATCCGGCAAAACAGGAATCCAAAACCGTTCTTCCGATTCGAATCACAGCAATTGAACTGCTCATCCCGTTGGCGGTGCATCTAATGTTCCTGCCACTCTTGTGGTCTCATACCAGCGACTCGGCGATGTTTTTTGGTCGATTCAGCATTGGCTATTTGCTGGTCATTTTGGCGAATATGGCGCTAATTCTTGGGCACTTGCTTGTGATATGGCAGCGCAAATCCATCAATCTACACTTGCGAAGATTTAATGCCGCGACGCCAGTCGCCGCAAGCGTATTCCTATTTGTGCTATTAAGCACGTTCATTCTGATACTCACGCATGTCGTTGATATCGTTGATTTAGCTCATCTCTATCTGGTCACGAGCGCAATGGCCATGCTGGCAATTCTTGGCCGAAAATTGCTTGTTGCTGCACGACCTCTGGCCGTTTGGCAATTTGGCGTACTGGCGCTGGTGCTTCTTTTCGTTGCATGTGGCTGCTTGGCGGGACTGGCTTTTATAGCGCTGTACGGCCAGGGATACGTGGTAAGTCGCATTCTAGAACCCGTTGCAAGTTTAGTCGTGTTGTCCGGACTTGTCTGGGGAGCATTCCTGGGTTGTGTAATGCGTATGAGCGCCCGATCAAACGATGCCGGCAACGTCGTGCTGAATGTGCTGCGCTTGCTCTGTGTTGGTATCGTCTCGGCAGTTGGATTGGGGTTTATGCTCGGCCACGCGGCTAAAATACCTGATTTTGAAACTCACGCACGTGAGTGGGATTCGCGTCATAGTGAAATAATTGTTAAGCGGGACGCCGGATACTCCATTATAGAAGTCGCGCCGCTAACATACCATTTGGGCGAGCATGTCGGCAAGGGGCCGCTAGGCACAGAACCGGCAACGACTTTCGCGGAAACGTACTATGGGGTCGACGACATCATTGTGAAAGACGGCTAGCGCAGAATGCCTCAGGTATCATCGACGATTGGACGCGTAGCGGCATTGCGCCGTCCCGTTGTCTACCGTCTGCTCGCGTTCACGCTGCTTTTGCCGCTATTGCTTTTCGCCTACCTGGGCAGCTTCAGCAGGTTGATGTCCGATGATTATTGCGCCATCGCCGTGGGCCAGGAACTCGGCGCCTGGCAGGGCATGGTCTATTGGTACAATAGCTGGGCCGGCAGCTACGCCAACTTCTACTTCAAAAGCGCGATCGCTCAGCTCGATACGCTGGCGCCTGCTCTCACCCCGCTGTTGATTGTGGGTCTCTGCTGGCTGGCCTCGCTATTTGCAGTCGGGCGGCTATTGCGTCTATTGAAGATCGCGTCTGCGTCCTGGATTCCTGCGCTATTGCTCTCGTGCGCCGCCGTTGTCGCCAGCATCAATGCCCTGTATTCGCCACAATCGTTCTACTGGTTCGCGGCGAGCACGCACTACTCCTTGCCTTTGGCGCTGCTCACTTGCTTCTGTGGGCTGCCGCTTTGGATCTCCAGCCGACATCGGCAGTCGAGATTTGCCGCGATAACGGTGCTTGGCGCAGTCTTATGTTTGGTCAGCGGCGGCGCGTCCGAGATCTTCGTCGTCTTCCAGTTCAGCTTATTGACGCTTTGTGCCTTGCCGATGCTATTACTGTGGCGAAACCACTTGCTTCGGCGCTCCATAACTATAGTGATAGTGGGGTGGCTGGCCACACTGGCGGCGCTGCTTTTGCAATTTTATGCTCCCGGATTGGCTATTCGCGCGGCAGTAGATGCAGAGCGATTCGGCCTGGCCGTGCGCGAACCGACAACCTTGGTTGCGCGCACGCTGGAACTAACTGTCGAATTCCTGGGTCATCCGCCGGCATTTGCGGGCTTCACGCTGCTCTTCGCGACAGGTCTGCTTGTAACGTTGCGACATGGCCATATCCAATCAAACCGATCTCCACAGATTATTTCCAAGCGGCTGTTGACATCCGGATTGGTGATTCAGTTGATCTGGATTCCCGTGCTGTGGACGCATATCAGTGATGCGCCACATATTCTCGGCCGCTTCAGCGGCGGTTATCTGCTTGTCGTGATCATCAACCTGCTCTTGCTCCTGAGTTTTTTCTTGCTGATGACGCAGCGCGACCGCATCAATGATCACCTGCGCGGCAATGCGAATTCAAGCGCGCCGGTTTACGCCATTGCGCTGGGCGCCGCGCTGGCGCTTTTTGCCTTGACGCAGCTGCGCAGCATACACTTTCGCGCTGCGGCATATCTGTTCACATCAGCGGTGTCGATGCTTGTGCTGGTGGCCGTGCCCGCGGGTGCTGGAGTAAGGGACCAGGCACAGCGGCGGATGAACTGGCTGTCGCTGTATTCGCCATTTGTCGCGGTTGTCTGCCTGGCGGCAATCGTGTTTACCGCACTTGTCGGGCGGGGATTTGTGGATGAACGAATTCTGGCGCCGGCCGCTTTGCTTGTGGTCGCGCCAGGTCTGATCATAGGCATACAATTTGGCTTGGCGCTCGGTCACACGACGTCAACAGGCGGTCGCGTCATCACGTCGGTCTGCGTGATAGTCATCCTCGTCATCTCGATCGGCATCAGCCTGGGACATTTTCGACTGGCGCCGGAATTCCAAAACTACGCTCGCGCCTGGGACGCCCGTCATCTGCAGATACTGGAGCAGCGGGACAGTGGTCAGCGCGAAATCGTGGTGGCGCCGTTGGCGTTTGATTTGGCCGACTACGTTGGCGTCGTGGATTTGGGGCAGGATCCCGCAAACCGCTGCGCCCGGATGTATTATGACGTGGACTCCATACTGGTAGTCGATGAATAGCGCGCTTCGGAGTTCTGGCGAATCGCCTTATTGACGGACGTTTAGTTTGGTATTATTGCAACGCTGTCTCCGCGAGGGCGGGGGAGTCAGGATGGCGCTGTTCCAGCATTGGAAAGCACAAATCGAACGAACGTACATACGCTTGTCGGGCGGGTGGCCAGCGGCGGGTTTCGTGATCTTTATGGTCTACGCTTGGGCTGCGCTGCTGCTGGATGACTATCCGATTCTGCCCGACGGGCTGCGTTCAATGGCGACGGCCGGCTACTTCGACCCGGTTCCGGATCTCAGCTTGGTCTTCGAGCGGCTCGCCGGCGTCAGTCAACAGCACGTGCCGGGATATTTTCTGACGCTGTTCGCCTGGGCGAACATTGCCGGCTGGGATCCACTGGCGCTGCGGCTGCTTTCCATCTGGTTTGGCATCTTCAGTCTGGCGCTAATCTATCGACTGGCGCGCGATTTTGTCAGTCGCGAGGCCGGATTCTGCGCTTTGCTTATGCTGGCGTCTCTGGCATTTTATAACTATTGGTATCTGCCCATCCGCATGTATACCATGTTTGTAGCGGCGGAGTTGCTGCTGCTCTGGATTTATTTTCGGATCGTTTGGCACAAGAGAACTCGAGCCGGCAGCGCCTTTGCGCTTTGCCTGTCATGCTTGATCTTTCTCAGCACGCAGATATTCAGTTTGGCCGTATGCTTTGGACTGGCGCTATACCATCTGGTTTTCCCGCGCAAGACCAAGCATTGGCTGTACGTCGCGCTGGCGGGGGCCATCGCCATGCTTGTGCTGCTGCCCTGGTTCGGCACCTTGATGACCGGCGCGGTCGAGATCGTGGAAGGGGAGTTCGGCGAGATCGCCGTGCTCGATCCGATGCGATTGACAGAGACCGTTTTCAGTCTGGGGCTGAACGGCAGTATCTTGTTTGTCGCGTTGTTGGCGCTGTCGCTGCGACAAGCGGTGGCGCGGGATCGCGTCGCAATTGCCTTCTGGGTGATCCTGATTGGGGCGATCGGTTTCATCATCGCAGTCAATCAATTGACAGGCGCGATCGACAGGCATCGGGCGCGCTATCTCGTGGTACTGTTTCCGCTGATCATCTTGTTGCTGGTCAAGGGAATGATGAGCCTGGGGCGGTGGAAGCTCGTCTCAATCGTCCTGCTGCTGTTTTGGATTGCCAGCGGATTGCTGTTCCAACGGCGGGTAGGCGCGGACTTCTTCGTGCGTTCTTATGGCACGATTCCCATACATCTGGTGGAGCGTCACCTGCGCGATGAGTTGCGCGCGGGCGACCTGGTCACGGGCTGGACGGACGGCCTGAACTTCGATTATCGCACGCCCTACGGCGGTGTCATCGACTTCTATTTTGCCGATCATGCGGTGGATTTCGCGTTCAAGCACAACTATGCGCTCGACCAAAAGAGCGCTGACGAGATTGCCGCGACGCTGGGGAAGGATCTTGCCGGGCGCGAGCGCGTCTGGCTGACCTATGAGCTGGACAATGCCGGCCGGTATCAAGCCCTCTTTGAAAGTGTCCTGGCGCAGCAATACGAGCGCTGTTCCCAGGACGCCGGCATTCGCGATGTCATCATTGAACTGTACCAATTCAATGGCTGCAGCTGAGCTTGCGATTGATGGACCGCTAGCATGATTCTCGCCCTTTCAGCATTCGAAGCGCGATACATTCGCATCGTTAACAGCTGGTTGTCTGCGCTAGTGGTTGTATACCTGGCCTTTGCGGCCGCCGCGCTGCTGCTGGACGACCATCCCATCTATGTGGACGGACTGTTCTCGCTGGCCACCGCCGGATACGCCGATGCTTATCCCGATCCGGCCCTGGTGCTGGAACGGCTCGTGATTAAGAGCCAGCAGCACGTGCCCGGCTACTTCCTGCTCTTGTTCTATTGGGGCAATCTACTGGATTGGGCGCCGCTGGCCATGCGCCTGCCGACGCTTTTCTTCGGCATAATCAGTCTGGCGCTAGTGTATCGGCTCGGTCGCAGTTTTGTATCGAGTGAAGCTGGACTACTGGCGCTGGTCATGCTGGCCGGGCTGGCCTTCTACAATATCTGGTATCTGCCGATCCGCATGTACACCATGTTCGTCGCCGCCGAGCTGCTGCTGCTGTGGCTGTATTTTCGCGCGATACGCGGGCAAGGCGCTCACTCGGCTCGATTGTTGCTTTTGTTCCTCGCCAGCCTGGTTTTTCTTTACACGCATATCTTCAGCCTGGCGACGCTATTGGGCATCGGCCTGTATCACCTGCTGCTTGTGCCCAAGGATCGAAAGTGGTTTGCGATTACGTGCGCTTTCATTCTGGCGGGCGCGGCATTCCTCCCTTGGCTGGATATTCTCGTTCAGGGTACGGACTTTGCGACAAGTAGAGCGGCGGAAGCGATAACGGCGCTAAGCGCCGCACAACTGCTGCAGCATTTGCTCTACCTGGGCGTCAACGGCAGCGTGGCGTTTCTTGTGCTATTCATTCTGGCGGCATATGTGGCCTGGAAACGCGATCGATTCGCCATCGCGCTGTGGGCGATCACGCTGACGGCGCTGGCATTTTATGTCGCCGTCAACGCCGTCACCGGCGTCATCGACCTGCCGCGCTCGCGCTATGCCGTGATTGTATTTCCGCTGTTGATCCTGCTGATGGTCAAGGGACTTATGTCGCTGGCGCGCTGGAAGCTGTTGATCGTTGTTATCATGCTCTTTTGGCTGGCGAGTGGCTGGCTGTATCAACGCCGTGTCGGCGCTGCGCTGTTCGTGCGCTCCTACGATACCATTCCCATTCACTTGATCGAGCGACACTTGCGCGCGGAGCTGCGCCCAGGCGATCTCATAACCGGCTGGAGCGGCGGCTTGAGCTTTGATTTCGAATCCGGCGTCTATGGCGGCATCGTCGATTACTACTTCGCCGAGACCCAGGTGGATGTCGATATCGAACATACTTATTTCTTGCAAGATATGGACGACGCCGAAATCACGGCTGCAATCCAGGAGCAGCTCGGCGGCCGCGAACGCGTCTGGCTGGTGTACGAAACCGCCAGGTGGCCGCGATACTTGTTGCTTTGGCAGGATGCGTTGATGAACGGCTATCAACGCTGCCATATCGACGACTTGGTGGAGCGCGTGCGCATCGAACGTTTTCAATTGTCAAGCTGCGATTGATCGCGCGCATTCGTCGGCAAATTGTCCTCTGGCCGACGCCGCGTCTCTAACATAAGAAATCCGTAAAACTTTTGGCAGGCGGCCTTGTTCCTTGCCAAAAACGTTGACTATTTGCCCGGCGCATGCTAAATTGTTGGACGATTGTTGGCACTCTGAATACCTGAGTGCTAACTTAAGGCGAGTCAACACGCCAATTGCTCTCGTATCGATAGTTACAGAAAGGACTTGAAAATGGCCATCAATATTCGTCCGCTCGGTGATCGCGTTCTGGTCGAGCCAGTTGAATCCGAAGAGACCTTCGCCGGCGGCGCCTTTGTATTGCCAGAGACTGCCAAGGAAAAGCCGCAGCAAGGTTTGGTGCGCGCGGCCGGCCCCGGCAAGTACGATGAGGATGGCGACAAGCGCATCCCAATGGACGTGCAGCAAGGCGATCGCGTACTCTTCGCCAAGTATGCCGGTACCGAAGTCAAGCTCGATGGAACCAAGATGCTCATCATGAAAGAATCTGACATCTTGGGTATCGTCGAGGTCTAGGCGAGCAGAGCGTCAATTTCAGCATCCGCGCTATCACTCAGGCATTTGAGAAACAAATCAGGAGGTATCAATGGCAAAGCAACTCGTATTCAAGGAAGACGCGCGCCGCAAACTTCAAGCAGGCGTTGACAAGGTTGCCAACGCGGTCAGCACAACCTTGGGTCCCAAGGGACGCAACGTGGCATTGGACAAAAAATTCGGCGCGCCGACCGTGACCCATGATGGCGTCACCGTCGCCAAAGAGATCGAATTGGAAGACCCTTACGAAAACATGGGCGCGCAACTGCTCAAGGAAGCCGCCACCAAGACCAACGACATCGCCGGAGACGGCACCACAACCGCGACAGTCCTGGCGCAGGCCATCGTCAGCGAAGGGCTGAAGAATGTGGCCGCGGGCGCCAATCCCATGATGCTGAAGCGCGGCATCATCCATGCTGCGGATATCGTCGCTCGCAATATCCTCGAGCAATCGACGCCGATCGAAACTCGAGACGAGATTGCCAATGTGGCCAGTGTTTCAGCCCAGGATTCCGAGATCGGTGATCTGATCGCCGAGGTCATGGACAAGGTCGGCAAAGACGGTGTAGTCACAGTCGAAGAGAGCCGTGGCTTGGAATTCGAGACCGAATACGTCGAAGGCATGCAATTCGATCGCGGTTACATCAGCCCCTACTTCGTCACCAACAGCGAGAGTATGGAATCCGATATCGAAGAGCCATACATCTTGATCCACGACAAGAAGGTCAGCGCGGCGCAGGATATCATTCCGATTCTGGAGAAACTGCATCAGATCGGCAAGCGCGAGCTGGTCATCATCGCGGAGGATGTCGATGGTGAAGCGCTGGCGACCATGGTCGTGAACAAGCTGCGCGGCGCCATCAATGTGCTGGCAGTCAAGGCGCCGGGATTTGGCGATCGCCGCAAAGCCATGCTGCGCGACATCGCCGTCTTGACCGGCGGCACGGTCATCAGCGAAGAGACCGGACGCAAGCTCGATAGCGTCACCGTACAGGATCTGGGGCGGGCGGCCAAGGTCGTCAGCACCAAGGACGATACCACCATCGTCGACGGCGCCGGTGAAGAAGGCGCGATCACAGGCCGTATCGACGAGATCCGCCGCGAGATCGACAACAGCACCAGCGATTATGACCGCGAGAAGCTGCAGGAACGCCTGGCCAAGCTCAGTGGCGGCGTTGCAGTCATCCGTGTCGGCGCGGCGACCGAGACCGAACTGAAAGAAAAGAAGCACCGCGTGGAAGATGCGCTGAGCGCGACGCGCGCCGCAGTTGAAGAGGGCATCGTGCCCGGCGGCGGAGTGGCGCTGATCAATGCGGTCAGCTCGATTGACGGCGTTAGCCTCGACATCGCCGACGAAAACACCGGCATCATCATTATGCGCCGGGCGCTGGAGATGCCAATGCGCAAGATCGCTGCCAATGCCGGCGAAGATGGCGCGGTCATCATTCAGAACGTGCGTCGCGCGCAGAGCGACTGCGATAATCACCGCGTTGGTTTCAACGTGATGAACGGCGAATACGGCGATATGATCGAAGCCGGCATTCCCGATCCCGCCAAGGTCACCCGCGGCGCTATCGAGAATTCGGCCTCCATTGCCGCTATGATTCTGACCACGGAAGCGCTGATCACCGATGTGCCGGAAGAAGCGCCCCCGATGCCGCCAGGCGGCGGCATGGACGGCATGGGTGGCATGGGCGGCATGATGTAAGTCGGCTCTCAGCCAACCGGCAATAACTCCTTAAGGGGACTGTCACAAGGCAGTCCTCTTTTTTGTTGCGAAGTTTGTTCAATGCTTTGAATTAATGAGTGTGTGCGGCGACGGCAAGGCGAATGACATGAAACAAGACAGACTCGATGATCTAACGGAATTGCGCTTCCGCCGTTTCGAGCGGTTTTCCAGCGCCATGATTGAGAGTCTGCAGGAAATAATGCGGCAGCTGACCGTAAACACCAAGCAGCTTGTGATACTTAACAAGTGCTTGGGCAATCTTGACGGGCGCATGGACAATCTTGAAAAGCGCGTGATCCGAGTGGAAGAACTACTGACGCTGGCGCTGGATGACCTGGCCTGCATCAAAGAAATCCTCAAACGCGACGGATGAAATTGCCTCTATCCTCAGTCGCGCCGGGGTCAGCGCTCGGCTTGTACGATCTTGTCCACATCATAATATCGCCAGGGACAATCGTGCATATGAATTTGTGCCGCTCGTACATATTTCGCCAAATTGAATGACAGGGGCTGCACGGTCACTTCGCGGACGCCGGAGTCGCGCTGTTCGAGGATGAATTGGTGGCGCGCGTCCCACTCGCTAGCATACCGCTGGAGTTGAGGAATCAGTCGCGCATGGCCCAACGTAATTCCTATGCTGATGAACAATACGCATATTGCGCAAGCGATCTGGAGCCGATGAAGCGCGGTATCGGACTTCGGCTGGGCCGTGACATGCGCTCGGAGAAGAAACCCTAGGAAGACTCCCCAAGCCACGCCTAGCAAGGGAATCAAGCAGGCTGCAAACGTGAGCGTGCGCAGTATGGGCTCCCCGTGCCGCGACACGCCTACTGCTGCAATTGCGTAGGTTGTGACCAACGTCAACGTGTAGGCAGCGCCCAAAAAAGAACCCCAACGCATAGCGTCTCGCTTCGGCAACGCTGGCGCAAGCTGCCATGCCAGAACGGCGAGCAAGCCGTGAATGCACAATACAAGATAGGTCAGCGCGCGCTGATGTATGCTGCGTATCTGTGTCATGAGAAACAGGAGCGTTAGGAGCGCGAGTACTGCGACGGCAAATGTCGCGACGCTTGTCCCTCTACGTTTCATCATTCCGATGATGCGCCGTCTCTGCCAGAGCGCGAAACCAAATCCTGCAATAAACAGCAGGTTGAGCGTGACCGGTACCATGAAACTGGCGCTAAATCGGCCAAAGAAACGTGGATGGTCGCTCATGTGCATCCACAAGAGCGGGACTGCTATCAGTTGCAGCGCCAATCCCAGCATTAGAGGCCCACGATTGAGGAGATTGCGCAAAGGCATATCGACTTTGACGCTGAGTCCGCGACACGACAATGTCACTAACAACCCTAATGCCAAGAGCAGGAAAAAACTCGCAAGTAGGTCTGAATCAGAAATGAGAAGGGCGACATGATGATTTGTACGCGAGACAAGCAGCAACGCGTCGCGCAGGGGATCCTCAATCCAGAGCCCGTATCCAGATCCGCGATTAGCGACGCCAGGCGACATGAACTGAACCAGCAGACCAAAAAGTGTTGCCAGCCAACCTGTGCCAACAACAATCGTCGATCGACGCCGAATTGAACCCCGTAACAGTATGAGAATCAATAGCATGAGGAGCGTGAAAAGAGTGGCCTGAAACGCGGCGTGCAACTCTGCTGCTCCTGCGGACAAAAAGCTGATCAAAATGCTCGATAACAGGATTATCTGCCAGCGCAGGTTGGTACTGTCTTGCCTGATCAGCCAAAGTACCGTGGCGAAATACCAGGCAAGCGCGGCTAATGGTAGCGCATATTGCATGCTTGCCGCCGCCCAGTAGAACGACTGAGGCGTGGAGAACCCGTTGATGCTCGCCCCGACGCAGAGCGCTGCCACAGCCAGAGTCACAGCACGGTCTGGTTTGCCGATGGGATACGATGCCAGGATTTGGCGCGTCAATAGATAGCCGCCCGACACCCACAAAAGGACAATTGGCGCCGGCGCCGCTCTGGGCATTTCTGTATCCAGTTGGTTGAGTACGCCTTTGAAGAACATTCCTGAATAGGCGCCGGTCCAGGATTCGTAAGCGTCGCGCATGGATTGCCAGGGACCGAGTTCTATCGCATTTTGGACGACGCAAAAGTCATCTACAATCAGACGGCTGAATTGTCCCAGGAAGACGAAAAGTATGGCGGGTAGCAGGCAAAAGATGAGGAATAGCAGCCTGAACCGAAACTTCGCTAACGACGATTTGCCGTCAATTCGGGTACTCATGTCGGTTTCGAGGAAGATGAGCGCAACTAAACTTGCGCCTCGAGCTCGTCGAGCACCTCGTCTTCTTCGACGCTGCGCATGATGAGCGCGCCATCGTCATCGGCATCGACGCGCACCACACTCGCCAGGCCGAATTCGCCCGAGAGGATGCCGTCGGAAAGCCGATCTTCCACCTCGTTCTGAATCAGGCGGCGCAATGGCCGCGCGCCGTATTCGGGGCTATAGCCGTTTTCCGCCAGCCATTCGATAGCGCCATCGGTGGTATCGAGCGTGATGGCGTGCTCCAGCAGGCGTTCGCGCACCTTGTTAAGCTCGAGTTCGACAATCTGCTTGATCTCGCGCCGGGTGAGTGAGCGGAAGATGATGGTGGCGTCGACGCGGTTGAGGAATTCGGGCCGGAACATGCGATGCAGTTGATCGGTCACGTTGCGGCTCATGTCTTCATAAGCTTCTTCGTCCAGCTTTTCCAAATCCAGCTGCGTATTGAATCCGAGGCCGGAGTTGGGCTTGATCAGCTCAGCGCCGACGTTGCTTGTCATGACGATCATGGCATTGCGGAAGTCGACGCGGCGGCCGCGGGCATCGGTCAGCGTGCCTTCTTCCATGACCTGCAGCAGCATATTGAAAGCCTCGGGATGCGCCTTTTCCACCTCGTCGAAGACGATGATGCTATAGGGGCGGCGGCGCACGGCTTCCGTCAGTTGGCCGGCATCTTCATAGCCGACATAACCGGGGGGCGCGCCGACCAGCCGCGCCACCGAATGCCGCTCCATAAACTCGCTCATATCCAGTTGAATCAACGCGTCTTCGCTGCCGAAGAGAAACTCCGCCAGCGCCTTGGTCAGTTCCGTTTTGCCGACGCCGGTGGGGCCGAGGAACATGAAGGAGCCGATCGGGCGACGGGGATCCTTGAGACCGGCGCGGGCGCGGCGAACGGCTTTGCTGATGGAAACGATCGCTTCGTGCTGCCCGACGATGCGTTCGTGCAGCTTGTCTTCCATCTCCATGAGGCGCTCGCTCTCCTCGTTGGCGATGCGCGTGACTGGGATACCCGTCCACATCGCCGCCACTTCGGAGATGTCTTCGCCAACCAGGCGCGGCTGCCCGGTATCTTCATTCCAGTTCAGTCGTATATCATTCAGTGTGGCATCAAGCGATTCGCGCCGCAGGCGGAGCGTGGTGGCTTCTTCCTGCTCACCGGCGACATCCGCCAGCTCAATCTCGTCGCTGAGTTCTTCCAGCTCGTCCATGACGCGGCGGACGGAGGCGGCTTCCGGACTCTTGTACATGCGCAGTCGCGCCGCGGCTTCGTCGATCAAGTCTATGGCTTTATCGGGCAGGAAACGATCGGGGATATAGCGGGCGGAGAGGTTGGCTGCGGTCTCGATGGCGTCATCAGTGATTTCGACATTATGATGATCTTGATAAGGATATTTGATGCCTTGCAGAATCTCGATCGTCTCTTCGATGGTGGGTTCGGCGACTTGAATTTGCTGGAAGCGGCGCTCGAGGGCGGCGTCGCTTTCGATATGCTTGCGATATTCGTCGAGGGTGGTGGCGCCGATACATTGCAATTCGCCGCGCGCCAAAGCCGGTTTCAAAATATTGGCGGCATCAACGCTGCTGCCGGCGGAACCAGCACCGACAAGCATATGCACTTCGTCGATGAAGAGGATGGTATCCGATGCCTTGAGTTCTTCGATAACCCTTTTGAGGCGTTCCTCAAACTGGCCGCGATACATCGTGCCCGCCACCAGCGACCCGACATCCAGCTGCAGCACGCGCTTGTTAAGCAGGGGCTTGGGCGTATCGCCTTCGACGATGCGCTGCGCCAACCCTTCGACGATGGCTGTCTTGCCCACGCCGGGCTCGCCAATCAGCGCCGGATTATTCTTGCGCCGGCGGCTCAGCACCTGGATGACGCGCTCGATTTCCATTTCGCGCCCGACGACCGGATCCAACTTGCTTGTTTCAGCCAGGCTGGTCAAGTCCGTGGCCAGTTGATCGACCAGGGGCGTATTATCCTTGCGGAGCGACTTGCCTTGCCCGCGTTCGTGTGTTTTCTGCGCCGATTGGACCGGGCTTTCTTGCAGGACTTTGCTGGTTTGACGGCGCACTTCCTCGGGGCTGACACCAAGCCGCCGCAAAACATCCAAGGCGATGCCTTCCTGCTGTCGCACCAACCCGAGCAAGAGATGCTCGGTACCGATATAGTGGTGGCCCATTCGGCGAGCTTCGTCAACGGCCAACTCCAGCACCTTCTTGGTGCCGGGCGACAGATCCAATTGAACGCTGCTGGCATTGCCCTCGGAGGTCGACAGTCGCGTGACCAGTTCTTCAACGCGTCGCAGGTCCAACCCCAGATCGCGCAGCACGCGGCCGGCTACGCCGCCTTCTTCGCGCATCAATCCCAGCAGCAGGTGCTCGGTGCCGATCTGATGGTGATCCAGGCGCTCGGCCTCGTCTTGAGCCAAGCTCAATACGCGCCGCGCTCGCTGCGTAAAGCGTTCCATTTTATTTGGCACAACTCATCCCTCCATTCCTTGCAGTGAGCGCTTGCGCGCGCTTGGGCGGAATGCAACCAACCTTTGTGGCTGGCGACTGGTTTCGGCGGCGATTACGCGTATCGAAATGCGCACTCCTGCGATTCAATCGAAGGCATATTGGTTGGCTTGCAGACCAACATTTGCCAAATCGGATACAGCCACGTCTTCAACGTGCCCAGCAGTATACCAAGAGATTTTGCGCCTCTGGTATAGTCGGATGAATATTCCGTTAGTAAAGCTTCTAGTGTCGCGAGTGTCCGCAGCTGATGCGGATATGCTAACCGAGATACGCAAGTTTAGCAACGGAAATGCGAGATTTTGCACGACTGCCAAGACCACTCCTCAAACTGAGTGGGGCTCGCGGCAAAGCCCGCGTTTGGCGCTCGCCGTCATTCCTCAGCCTGGGATTCTGCCTCGGCGCCGGCGTCGTTCGCTGGAGGCGTTTGTGGAATGGACGCCGAATCCTGAAGCGCCATTTCCCAGTCCAGGTCGAGGTATTCGGTCGAATTGACCGATTTCAGGCTCAAGCCAAGTCTGCGATCCTTGATGTCGATTTTGACGATTCGCAGCACCAGTTCATCGCCACGCTTGACTACTTCGCGGGGATGGCTGACGCGCTCGCCCGCCAATTCAGAAATGTGAATCAGCCCTTCAACCGCATCGTTATCGACCAGGCGCGCAAATGCGCCAAACTTGGTCAGCTTGGTGACGCGACCGCGCACCAACTGTCCGCGGCGAAGCGATGTCGCCACTTCGTCCCAGGGATCGCTAAGGATGCGCCGCCGGCTCAAGCCAATCCGTCCCGCGTCGGGATTGATGCTGATGACTTCGACTTCTATATGGTCGCCGATATTGACGGCCTGCCGCGGATGGGTGACGTGCTCCCAAGCCAGTTCCGACAAGTGCACCAGTCCTTCAGCGCCGCCGATATCGACAAAAGCGCCAAAATTCTCCAGGCTGGCCACGATGCCTTTGCGAATCTCGCCGACGCGGAGTTCCTCGATCAGCGCTTTTTTGCGTTGCTGACGCACTTCTCGAGTTGCCGCGCGCTCGGAAAGGATCAAGCGATTGCGCCCGCGATCGACCTCCATGACCTTGACGCCGATGGGTTGATTAACCATAGGTCCATAGCGCTCTTCCGGAGTCTCGCCCGTGATGCCGCGGGCCCGCTCTTCAGCCAATTGGCTTTGCGGCACAAAGCCGCGCAAGCGACCAAAGCGCACGATCAAGCCGCCCTTGTTATAGCCGCCGATCAAGGCCTCGTATACATCTTTAGTCTTGGCGTACTTCTTGGCCTTGCGCCAATCCAGTTCTTCAAGCGCGTGATTGATCGACAAGACGATCTCGCCCCGATGGTTGCGGGGATTGACGACATAGACATCGACATTGGCGCCGAGAACCAGGGATTCGAGCATCTTGCGCGTCATCAATTCCAGCTCGCGCCCGGGCACGACGCCTTCATCGCCATCGCCCAGGTCAACGAAGACGGCGGTCGGCGCGGTCTTGGTGATGACTCCGCTAAAGACTTGACCCCGGCGGTACTTGGGCGGGTCCGGTTTTTCTGGCGCCGCTTCGGGTGTCTCGACCTCCGCGGCTGGCTCACCGGCATCATCATCAGCTTCAGCGACGACCGCTGCGGTTTCGACATCGGCCGGCGACTCGTCCGCGGATGGTTCCGCCTCTGGCTCTGTTTCAGTCTCGGACGGTAGAGATTCTGCAGCAGCAGTCTCCGCCGGTAAAGCTTCGGTCTCTGCCATTGACGCTTCCGGAGCGATTGACGCTTCGCTGGTGACGGATTCAGTTTCGGCATTGCCAGGCGCTTCGTCAGCAGCTTCAGCGGGCGCGGCTGCATCAGCAGCAGCGCTGATGTCGGCAGCGCTCTCGAGACGCCTGTCTTCCGCCGCCTCGAGGCTATCGGCATCCGAGGCGCTTTCGCGAATATCAAGCGATGTCGTCTCGTCATTCGCGGCGGCGTCATCATCGGTTTCCGCGCCAGGCGATTCCAACGGCGGTAACTCGGCAGACGAAGGTGAATCTTCAAGCGCTTCGGTCTTGCCTAGTTCTTCTGCATTCATGCTAACGTCCGTTTCCTAAAGTCTCGGACGACATTATAGCCAGTGCCGGTGCAGATTCAAAGTATAAATTGAGCGTGGGAAGACAATCTTGTCCCGCGAAGGAAACATCAACAGCCGCAAACACGGAACTCGCAAACAGAATCGAATTCGAGAATGCTTATAGTCTGAGCGAAGGACGAACTTCCGACTGCTAAGGTTCTGATGGCTGGTCGCCCGGCGCCGTGGGATATTCTTCGTAGTTGTAGCTTTCAGCGGATTCCGCCGGAAAATCGCCGAAATTGTCGCCATTATAGTCGTCATAATAGTCGACATCGTCATAGTTGGCAGCATCGTATTCGGCTGCTCGCTCGGCATAATCGCTCTGCTGATCGATATGCCCGGAGAAGCGCAGCTCACCCTCGCTCTCGTCAATCACAATCAGATCGCCGTCATCAAAGTCGCCCTTGAGCAGCTGCATGCTCAGCGGGTTTTCGATATGCCGCTGGATGGCCCGGCGCAGGGGGCGCGCGCCAAACTGCGGGTCGAAGCCTTGTTTGGCCAGCCAGAAGCGCGCCGGTTCAGTCAAGTGAATGGCCAGGCCCGATTCGTTCATGCGTTCCGCCAAATCCCTGATTTGCAGGTCCACCATCTTCTCAACCGCCTGCAGCGTGAGCGGCTCAAAGATGATCACTTCGTCAATGCGATTGAGGAATTCCGGGCGGAAGGTATCGCGCACGGCTTTATCGATTTCGCGATGGTCGGCGATGGCGCGCTCGTCATGCTGCACAAATCCCAAGGCGCCGCCTTGCCTGGCGTATTCTGTGCCCAGGTTGCTGGTCATAATCAGCACGGTGTTGCGGAAATCCACGGTATGCCCCTGGCCATCGGTCATGCGACCGTCTTCCAGCACTTGCAGCAAGGCGCTCCACACATCGGGATGCGCTTTTTCGATTTCGTCGAAGAGCACAACGCGGTACGGGCGGCGGCGAACGGCTTCGGTCAATTGACCACCGGCTTCATAACCCACGTAGCCGGGCGGCGCGCCAAATAGTCGGCTGACCGTGTGCTTTTCGCGATATTCGCTCATGTCAACGCGAACCAACGTGTCCTCGTCTTCAAACATGAATTCCGCCAGCGCCTTGGCTAGCTCGGTTTTGCCGACGCCGCTGGAACCCAGGAAGATGAAGGAACCGATGGGGCGCTTGGGATTCTTCAAACCGCTGCGGGCGCGGCGGATGGCATCGGCGAGGGCGGCAATCGCTTGCTCCTGCCCGATGACGCGCTCGGTGATGACTTCTTCCATGCGCAGCAGTTTTTCCGATTCGGTCTCCAGCATGCTCTGTACCGGGATGCCAGTCCATTGCTGCACCACTTGCGCCACATTGTCGGCAGTAACCAGTTCATCCAGCGTGTTTTCCCGCCGCCAGATCAGACGGGCCTGTTCAAATTCTTCTTCCACCTGGATACGCTGCATCTTGCAATCCGCGGCGCGTTCATAATCGCGCGCGAGCCCGGCCGCTTGCTCTTCAATCGCGAGCTGATCGATGGTCTCCCGCATGTTCTTGAGTCTGGGCGGCATTGAAAAGAGCGCGACCCGCAGCTTGGCGGCGGCTTCGTCCAGCAAGTCGATGGCTTTATCCGGCAGTTTGCGCTCGGTCAAATACCGCGCGGACAAGCGAGCGGCGGCTTCGATGGCATCGTCGGCGATGGTCAAGCCGTGATGCGCTTCATAGCGATCGCGAATCCCGTACAGCATTTCAACCGTATCGTCGATGTTGGGCTCTTCCACAAATATGGGCGCGAATCGCCGATCCAGCGCGCTGTCTTTTTCGATATGCTGTCGATATTCGTCAGCGGTGGTGGCGCCGACGGTCTGCAGCTCGCCGCGCGCCAGCGCCGGTTTCATCATATTGCCGGCATCCATGGCGCCAGAGGCCGCGCCCGCGCCAACGACTTGATGCAATTCGTCGATGAAGAGAATGATCTCGCCATCGGAACGCTGAATCTCATCGATAGTGGCTTTGAGACGTTCTTCGAATTCGCCGCGAAAGCGGCTGCCGGCCAACATGCCGCTCAGATCGAGGCTGAGCACGCGCTTGCCAATCAGCAGATCCGGCACATCGCTGGAAGCGATCTTCTGTGCCAGGCCTTCGACGATTGCGGTCTTGCCCACACCAGCTTCGCCGATGAGCACCGGATTGTTCTTGGTGCGGCGACTGAGCACTTGGATCACGCGCAGGATCTCGCTATCGCGACCGACGACGGGATCAAGTTTGCCTTCGTGCGCCATGCGTGTCAGATCGCGGCTGTATTTCTCCAGCGTGCGATAGCGGCTCTCGGCCTGCGGATCCGTCACCCGTTGCCCGCCACGGATATCTTTGACGGCATCGGAAACGCGGTCGCGCGTCACATTGAATTCGCTGAACAGTTTGGAAATCGGGCTGTTGCGCTCGCCGAACAGAGCGAGAAAGATGTGCTCGGTGCTGATGTATTCGTCGCGCAGGCGGCTGGCTTCTTCATTGGCGCGATCGATGACGCTTTTCAGCCGCGGCGTGATGAAGACTTGTCCCGCGCCATCGCCATATATGGTGGCCGTGCGCGGGCTTTGCAGCAAGATATCATCCACCCGCGAGCGCATGCCGGCGATATCCGCCGACAATCGTTCCAGGATCTGCTGGACGACGCCTTCGTTTTGCTCCAGCAGCGCCAGCAGGATGTGCTCGGTATCGACCTGGGTGTGGCCATAACGCTGCAAGATGTCATACGCGCGGTGCGCAGCGTCTTGCGCGCGCTCGGTGAATCGGTCAAATCTCAGCATGGATGCTTCTCCGCTGCGCCGTTGGGTATCAAGTATTGTAATCTGATTTTAGTGGAGAATTGTAGAGTCCGCATGTAATTGTCGGTTCGCATCTTGGCTGTAGTAAAGCTTAATCTGTTCACATTTGAATCGCATTTTAGCGCACGGATCGAAACTATTGCATGTGATCAACGGAGTCTCAAACTAGCCCTTCGTACACCGCCTCCAACGCCGACGCTATGCGATCCCAGTTGTACTTCTCTGCCACGAGCCGACGCGCCTGGCTCCCCATTTCTGCGCGCAAGTCTACGTCTGTGAGCAGGCGCCGCAGTTTATCGGCAAAGGCGTCGACGGTCGCTTCCACAACGAAGCCGGCGCCCGCGGACGACACTTCGGGCAGATTGCAGCCCGGGGACAGCAGGGCGGGCATACCGCTGGCCATCGCTTCCAAGGCGGCCATGGGCAGACCCTCGCCATGCGCCGGCAATGCGAAGATATCACCCGCGGCCAGCGCCCCCATGCGGTCCGCGCCGCCCAGATATCCGGTGCAAATGATTCTATTATCGTCCCCGGCGAGCAACTGAATCGTCGGCAACATGCCTTCGTCGGGCCCCGCGATGAGCAATCGCGACTGTTCGACGGCGGCACGCTGAAAGGATTTCACCAAGATATCCAGACCCTTGCGCTGCTGAAGCCGACCCAGAAAAAGTACGGTCGGCGCATCGTCCAAGCCAAAGCGCTGGCGCAATGCATCGGCCGGCGGTAAGCGGTCGAAGTCGCGCAGATTGATGCCGTTGGGCAAAATCGAGAATGCGGTTGTCCGTTGCCGGCGACCAAACTGCTCCCACAATGTTTGCACGTCTTCCAGTTCATTCCGGGTCAGCGCCAGGACTTGATCAATGCGCTGGGCAACGCCGGCGCCGAGCAGCTGATCCCAGAGGCGCTTGAAGCGGCTTCTGCCGGTCGAGTGGCTCAGGGTGCCGTGCGGCGAAAGAACAATTGGTACTCCAAAAGACTGCGCGACCGGCGTCGCCAAGAGGTTTTCCACAGTGCGGAATTCGTGTACGTGCAGCACATCGATTGTTGGCAAAATAGATTCAGCAGACTTCTTCATGCTGCGCGGCGTCGACAGGTTGTACCGACCGCGCAGCCAGGTCGACACATTGCGTCGCCGAATAACGCGCACGCCGTCGATCCACTCGTCGGTCGGGCCCGCGTGTCGCGCGGATTGATCAAACGCGTCGGTCGTCAGAACCGTAACCTCATGACCGTTCCGGGCGAGAGCGGTCGCCAGGCCTTCGACCGCGCGCACGACGCCGCCGTAAGCGTAGGCCGGCCGATAATAGGGCGTCAGGTGCAGGATGCGCATGCCACAGTCACCAGTTCAGCTCGACATCGCGCCGCCAATACCGCGTGATCACCGTTCCGCCGGGCAGGGCCGCGGTCAGCCGATAGAGCAAGTCCCAGTCATCATCATTGAAGACGCGCGCCAGGGCGATCCCGATCAAATAGGCGCTGATGCCAATCAGCAGCGCCGCAATAAAGTGCCAGTCGCGGACGACAAACATGATCAACGAAACGGGTACGGCGATCAGCAGCAGCCGCGCCGCGCCCGCGCCCAGCCGTCGGAACTGGCAGCCCGACGCCCTGAACGCGCGCAGCAGCAAGACCACCACCAGCAACTCGGCGGCAATCGAGGCGATGGCGGCGCCGCGCGCGTCACCCCATGCGGTCAGCAGAATCGCGTTCAGCGCGACATTAAGCGCCAAGCCAGCGGCGCGCAACGCCAGCAGACGACGCTGCCGATTCTGAATCAACAGGCCCTTGCTGAAGACATTGCCGAACATGGTGATGGCGGTGTACCAGATCAACAAACTCAGAATCCCGGCCGTTGGCGCATAGGCGCTGCCAAATAGCGCAGAAACAAGGTCCTCCGCAAAGATGCTGAGCGACAGCGCCAGCGGCCAGCCGATGAGCAGCATGTAGAGCGCTAGTTTTTCGATCATGAAACCAAAAGTGGAATTGCCGCCGTCGTCATAATAGCGAGCCAAAAGCGGATAGGCCGCCACCAGCACGGTGGTGCTGAAGAGCTCGATCACGCCGAAGTTGATGACAAAGGCGATGGTCAAGTAACCCGTTACGGTTTCGCCCAAGATTCCAGTGGTCATCAATTTGTCGGCGTGCTGGTAGGCCAGGGAGAGAAACGCCGACAATGCCAGCGGCGCGCTGTTGACCAGGAGCGGCCGGCCAATCGCGCGATCAAATGGAAATTGCGGCCGCGTCCCCGCGCGAAAGTTGAGGTAAACCAACGTCAGCGAGCGCAGAATCCCGGATATTATCGCCGCGCCGTATACCCCGAGCAGACCGAAGCCGAGGGTCAGCGCGGCCAGCGCCAGACCAATGCGCAGGAAGATATGCACAATCTCGACCAGCGAGGTTTTCAGCATGTCCTCGCGCGCCAGCAGCAGATCGTGGCCCATATTGCCAAACAGATCGACGAAGAGATTGATGCCGGCCAGCGCGGCAAATCCGCGCAGCGCTTCGCTGTAGCCGATGGCGAATCCGTTCAAGGCGATATAAGCCAGCAGCGCCAGAGCCGTCTGCCAGAAGAGCATCGCCGTCCAGTATTTTCCGGCTTTCGCGGGTTCCCGGGCCACATCGCGGATGACAATCAGTCCCATGCTGAAGCTCGCCAGCGAGCCGGCAATGGCGATCATGCCGCCGACAGTGCCGTAGATGCCGTAGTCGTAGGCGCCCAGCCATGTGGACAGCCATAGCTGCCATAAGAAGAGCGCGCCTTTGCTGATCAGGCTGGCGAAGACCAACGCGCTGACGTTGCGCGCGGCGCGCCGGGCATCACTGCTGGAAATGCTGGCGATATCGGTCATTTGAGCGCAGGCCTGTACAAGGACGGCTAGGCAGAATCTATCCCAAAGGCAATCATAAGCACAGGGTTAATGGAAGTAGTCGCTTGCGGCGCTATGCGAGTGCGGGCCGGACAAATCGTTGTCGCTCAACACGTCAATGCCTGCGTTCCGTTCCAGGTCCGCTCCAGAAATCGGCTAGGGATGGGCAGCGTCATTGGTTATGATAATCGTCTACGCGCAACCGGTGGGTCATTGTCATGTTTGAGACGATGGACGCGGCAATCGAGTACATTTTTCAGACGCGCCGGCGTCTGGATGCCGCGCCGCGCGGGCTAGACGAAGATACACGCGATCCGGCTTCAACCCGCAATTTGCTCACGCGCGCGGACTTGTTGAACGGGCGGCGCGAATATGTCGTGGTGACGGGCAGCCGCGGCAAGGGTTCGGTTGTCGCGATGATGGCGAGCCTGCTGCGAGCGTTGGGGCGGCGCGTAGGCATGATCACGAGTCCGCACCTGGTGCATTGGAGCGAGCGGATTCGCGTGAATGGCCACATGATCCCGGATCAGGATTTCCTGCGCATTCTGGCAATGCTGCGGCCGCATATCGATGCCGTGACCGCGACCCTGGACGCGGATCAGTATCTAAGTCCGCAAGGGATCTTCCTGGCGATCGCGCTGCAATACTTCGATGAAAGAAATGTCGATGTGGCGGTGCTGGAAGTGGGCAGAGGCGGCCGATTCGATGATATCGCCGTCGTTCCCAATCGCCTGTCTCTTTTCGCGCCGATTATGCTGGAGCATACGTCGCTGCTGGGAAGCAGCCTGGAGCGCATCGCCTGGCACAAAGCCGGCGTCATGTCCGCGGGCGGCGCGGCGCTCAGCGTGCCGCAAGCTAACGAAGTCACGCTGGCATTGCAGCGGGAGGCCGATCGACAGCGCGTTGACCTGAGATGCTTGACCAAGTCGGAAATGGCGCGCTGGCGGGCCGATCGCCCGGGCGGACAATTGATTGAGCTGGCGGGATACGGTGAGCTAATGCTGCCCTTGCTCGGTCGCTACCAAATCGAAAACGCCTCGCTGGCGATACATGCGGTTGAGCAATTGACCGGCAGATCCGCGAGCGACAAGCCAATCTACGACGATTTTGTCCGCGCGATTTGCGATGGATTGGCGGAGGTCAAGTGGCCCGGCCGATTGCAGCAGTTGGAGGAAAACCCGGCGATCTTCGTCGATGGCGCCATCAAGGTCCGGTCGGCTGAATCATTCGTGGAGAGCGTCAAAGCGCGATTGCGGAAACCAGTCGTCGCTATCGTCGGCATTCCGCGCGATCGCGATTTTGCCGGCGTCTATCGCGTGATGGCCGGCGTGAGCCAGACGCTCATCATCACCGAAACCGATATCAATCCCAACACGCGCTTCCCCGATCCGGATGTTGCGCTGGAGGCGGCGCGGCGATTCGCCGGCGACGTTCACTTCACGCCAACCCTGCCCGAGGCGCTCTCAATGGCGCGCGAGCGTGCGGGACATGAGGGCTGCATTCTGGTGGCTGCATCGCTGATGCTGGTCGGCGAGTGCATGCTGATATGGGATATCGATACCCCAAGCATCTAAGCCGACGATTGGCCGACTGTGCCGAATACCTGTCGATCGCAAAGGGATGGCAGACTGAGAGCAAAGAAAAAGGGGACTGCCGTCATGGCAATCCCCTTCTGAGGATATTCTGTCTCGCGAAGCGCGCTCACTCCGACTTCAGTTGATACACCCGCACATAATCCACCAGCATTTCTTGCGGAAACTCAGTGGTCTCATCGGGATAGCCCGGCCAATAGCCGCCCACCGCGACATTCATCAGCAGGAAGAAATCATGGTCGTAGACCCATTGCTTGCCGTCAAGATCGTTGACGCTGATGAGATTGGCCAGTTCGCCGTCAACGTACCAGCGGATGACTTGCTCGTCCCAATCAATGGCATACACATGGAAGCCCTCGTCGAAATTCGCGTCTGAGCGGAAGACGTGGCCCAGGTTGCCGGCGCCGCTGTAGCCCGGTCCGTGCAAAGCGCCGTAAACGACATTCTTCTCGCCAACATTTTCCAGAATGTCAATTTCGCCACTGAGCGGCCAACCCACCTCGGGGAAGTTCGCGCCCAGCATCCAGAAGGCGGGCCAAATGCCTTGACCATTGGGGATATTGATGCGCGCTTCGACGCGGCCGTAGGTGAACTCGACCTTGTCCATCGTGATGCAGCGCGCCGAGGTATAGAGGCACTCGCCGTAATGACAGCTGGAATCGGGTAGCGTTTCCTCGCGGGCAGTGATGACCAGGTGGCCATCGCCATCGTGCGCGGCGTTCTCGATGCGGTCGGTGTAATACTCCATCTCGTTGTTGCCCCAACCGTGACCGCCGACTTCGCAGCTCCAGTTGGCGTCGTTGATGGGAGCGCCAGATTCGGCGTCAAACTCATCCGACCACAACAATTCCCATTCGCGTGTATCCCAGCCGATGCTCTCATCTATCTCGACTCCGGCAACCATATCATGTGCGTTCATCAGCACTTGAGACGGATCGTCGACGACGACTATTTCGACCTGATCGAGGTACGCCGTCTGGGCGCCGACGCCGGCCGGAAATCCGAAGGCGAAGCCGTGAATGGCGTTGAGATTGAAGCCATCGTCGGGCGCGCCGCCGGGCTGCCAGTCTCCCCGGCGTTGGAAGTGGGCGAAGGGGATGGTGAATTGCTGCCAGCCGTCGTAGTCATCAACCAGGTGATAGAAGAAGCGCTCCGCCGTATCGGCATTGCTATCGGGCGCGCGGTTGTCGAAGACTTCCACCTGGATGATTTGGCCGGTGCTGTTGCCATAGAGCCAGAAGCGCAAAGCGTTATGACCGGTCCAATCCTGGCTGAGCCAGCCGCTGCCATCATTGAAGGCGTTGGTGAAGCCGCCCCAGGCGCCGATATTGTAGTCAACGCGCAGCGCCTGATTGTGGGCTTCGGATTGCGGTATCGCCAGCTCGGTAAAGGGAATGAGCTGCGTGACGCCGATCACGGCATTGCCGGTGCTATCGCCCCAAGGGACGAATCCAATCGCGGGTCCATCGGCTTGCGCGACATAATGCAGGCCGTCTTCGAAACCTTCGACCAAGACTGGCTCGGCGTGATCCATCGGCGCCAGCAAGGCTTCGTTGAGCGCGACTTCTGCCGGTTGCGCTGCGGCGGGCTCGGCTGCTGCGGGTTCAGGCGCGGGCAATCCGGGCAAGCTGACGCCGGGCAGGAAGACCAGCATCACGTCATCAATGATGGCGAAGGCGTCGCCGGCGCCGGCGGGCATGCCAAAGGCATATCCGTGGACGGCGTCGAGATTGAAGCCATCATCGGGCGCGCCTTCCGGCTGCCAGTCGCTGCGGCGCTGGAAAGCTTCAAACGGAACTTCGACCTGTTTCCAGCCGTAAGAATCGTCGGGGAAGCGATAGAACCAACGCTCGGCGCTATCGCTATCGCGATTCGGGTCACGATTGTCGAAAATCTCCAGCTGGATCTCGGCGCCGGTATTGCTGCCCAGGAACCAGAAGCTGATCGCGTTATACGCGCGCCAGTTCTGGGCGATCCAATTCTCGCCGTCGTTGAAGACATGCGTGAAGCCGCCCCAGGCCGCAATCTCATAATCAATGGTGAGCGCGGTAGTTTGATCGCCGCTGCGGGTCGCTTCAAACAGGCGCAGCTCGACATTGCCGCCGGTATCGCCCCAGGTCACGAAGCCGATATTGTTGCCGAAGCTGTCTTGCGCCTGCAGCAGCTCGTCCATTTCGAAGTCATCTACCGTCAGCGGGTCGACGCCGAGCGTGACCAGCCGGACATCATCGAGGTACGTGGTCTGCGGGCCGGCGCCCGCGGGCAAACCGAAGGCATAACCGGAGACTTGATTCAAGCCCAAACCATCGCTGGGCGCGCCGCCCGGCTGCCAATCGGTTCGGCGCTGGAAGCTGCGGAAGGAAATGGTGAATTCCTGCCAACCGTCATAATCATCGGTGATGCGATAAAACCAGCGCTCGGCGGAATCGGTGGTCAGATTCGGATTGCGATTGTCGAAAATCTCGACCTGCACCGTGCCGCCGGTGTTGTTGCCATAGAGCCAGAAACTCAGCGCATTGTGGCTTGTCCAATCGTCGCTGATCCAGTTTTCGCCATCGGTGAGCGCATGGGTAAACCCACCCCAGCCGCCGATATCGTACTGGATTTCCAGCACCGACGAACCGCCCCCGACGCGTTCCATCTGCGCGACGCCGAGCGTGACATTGCCGGCCACATCTCCCCAGGGAGCGTGTCCGATGGCATTGTTGAATCCATCAACGCCGTTGAAGATTTCGCTCACTTCGAAGTCGTCAATGACACGCGCGGACGCATCCTGCGCGGAGCCGAGCGACAGAACGCCGGCGCCTAGCGCGAGCACAACGACTAGCAGCATTCTCAGCTTTTTCATCAAATTTTCTCCTTATAGACTACCTAATGCGGATGGATCGATTCGGGTCCTCAGACCAAATCCGTATGGAAATTGCGGATCTTCAGCGCTGGCGCGCAGTTTGGCGAGCGGTATCTGATGCATCGAGCGCGGCCAGCTATAAGGCAGCTTGCCGTCGAAAGGATAGTCGCCAAAGAGCACATCGGCGACGGCGGACGCTTCCGTACCGGGCAGCCAGGCCATAACGAGCGCATCGATCATCGGCAGCTGCTCGCTGATGATGCGGGGTCGCCCGGCGAGAAGCACGACGATCAGTTTCTCGCAGCGATCGCGCACGCGCCGCAAAAGAGCGACTTCGTCAGCTGACAGCGACAAATCGGCACGATCGCCAAAGCCCTCGGCATAGGGCGCTTCATGCAAGACGACCAGGCCGAATTCCGCTCGCGTCTCGCTGTCAAATTCCCCCGCAGGCGCATATTCGATCGAGGCGGAAGGGCAGGCGACCGCTCGGATGCCGTCCAAAAGCGTGCCGCCATCGGTCGTCGCGCCCGCCTCGCCCTGCCAGGAAATCGACCAGCCGCCGCATTGAAGGCCGATATCATCGGCGCCGTCGCCAGCGATGATTAGCCCGGGCAAGTCTTTGGGCAGGGGCAGCGACTCACGCTCGTTTTTGAGCAGGACCAGCGACTTGCGCACCGCTTCCCGCGCGACTTCCCGGTGCTCGACCGAGCCCATGGATTCCAGCAAAGATTGATCGCTGATCGGCCGGTCGAATAAGCCGAATGCATGCTTCACCCTCAAGATGCGTCGCGCCGCGTCATCGATGCGCTCGGCCGGCACATCTCCGGATTTCGCCGCCCCCAGCAGCGTGGAGACGAACCCGCGGAAATCGTAGGGCACCATCACCATATCGATACCGGCGTTGATTGATTCGGTCACGCAGGTGTAATAATCCGAAGCAAGCTGGTTAATCGCCATCCAATCGGTGACGACCAGGCCAGCGAATCCCAGCTCGCCTTTGAGCACATCGGTCAACAGATATCGATGGGCGTGCATCTTGATCCCGTTCCAGGTGCTGTAGGATGCCATCACGCTCAATGCGCCGGCCGCAATTGCGGCTTGATACGGCGGCAGGTGAATCGCGCGCAGCGTCGCTTCGTCGATGCAGGCATCGCCTTGATCGATCTGCCACTGACCCAGAGACAGGTCGACCGGAGCGGCTTCGGCGCTCTCTTGCGGAGGCGCGGTGCTGCCTTGCTGATGGTGCGATTCATCCGCGCGTCGCTCACGCCATGCGGTTGCGCCATCGGCGACATAATGTTTGGCGCAGGCCAACACGCCGGAATCGCCTTCCTGCAATCCGCGCGTCAAAGCCGCGCCCAAATCCGATACCAGCTGGGTATTCTCGCCATAGCCTTCGTAGCTGCGACCCCAGCGCAGGTCATGCGGCACGCTCACCGAAGGCGCGAAGGTCCAATGGACGGATGTCGCCAGCAGTTCTCTAGCTGTAATGCGGCCGACGCGCTCGATCAATTCGGGATCGCGCGCGGCGCCCAGTCCGACATTATGCGGGAAGATCACCGCTCCCCTGACATTGTTGTGCCCATGCACGGCATCAACGCCGTAAATCAGCGGAATGGCCAGTCGTGTCTGCAGGGCGGCTTGCTGGAAACCGCAGACCATTTCCCGCCAGACCTGAGGCGAGTTCGGTTTCGGATTGCCGCCGCCGCCGCTCAAGACCGACCCGACGCCGTATTCGGCAACAGAATCGGGCGTAATGCTGTTGTTCTCCACCATCGTCATTTGACCCACTTTTTCCTCAAGGGTCATTTGCGACAGCAGCCGCTCAACCGCATCCGGTATGTCAGTGGCTTTGCGACGATCTTTATCTGTTATTGCGGGCATAACGCTCCTCTTGGTTGGCTGAAAATGACACGCGCCCAGCGCGCGCCTCCCTTATTTGTCAACGCCGGTCACCACGATGCCCTGGATGAAGACACGTTGCGCCAGGAAAAAGATGGCCAGGGGCGGGATCATCGAAATGACCGCGGCCGCCAGGATCAGCTGCGTTTCCGAGCTATAGAGTCCGTTGAATTCGGTCAAACCGACCGTGATCGGGTTGGCCTCGCGATTGCCGGCCAGGTAGATCAGCGGGCCGAAGAAATCGTTCCAGGCGAAGAAGAAGTGGAACAGCGAAACCGCCGTCAGCGCGGGTACCGCTTGTGGCAAAATGACCGCGACGAAGGTGCGGATGCGGCCAGCGCCGTCAATTTGCGCGGCTTCTTCCATCTCCCGCGGGATCGTCAGAAAATACTGACGCAGCAGAAAGATGTTGTAGGCGTTGCCGAACATGGCCGGCACGATCAGCGGCAGCCAGGTGCCTCCCCAATCGAGGACATTGACGAAGAAGGTGTAGGTAGGCACCAGCGTCACTGCCGGCGGCAAGACAATCGTGCCAATCATGATCATGAACAGCACATTCTTGAAGGGAAAGTTGAATCGAGCGAAACCATAAGCCGCGCAGGCGGACGCGCTCACCGTGCCAATCATCGTGATGAAGGCGTACATCAAGGTGTTGAATAGCAAGCGCGCGAAATCAATGGTGTTCCAGGCTTGCGGATAGTTGTCCCACTGCACCGCGAATTCGCGCACGGGTTGCAGCGCTCTCCAGTTGCCTTCCCATTCGATTACTCCCGCCTCGGGATTTTGCGGATCGATGAATTGGCTGCTGCGACGGCCCTTCTTGACCAACGCCAAGTCTCTTATTCCCGATTTGGTCGGCACCTGCAAGACATCGTAATCATCGCCCTCGTATTCAAAGGAGACGGATTCCGCCGGCCAGACGGGCGCGCCGGGATCAGAGGTCTGCGCCTTGCTCTTCAGCGAGGTGATAACGCCGTAGGCCATCGGCATTAGATAGACGGCCAGGATGACAAGCGCGAAAAGTGTCACCGCCGCTTGCAGCAGCAGGTCGCGCCGCCTTTTCGACAGTTCGTACTCGTTATAGTTCTTCTGTTTTCTGGCCATCATTTACTCTCCCCGGCGTAATAGACCCAGAAGCGTCCGGACCAGAACAGGAATATGGTGATGGCCAAGCCGATGATGAACATGAACCAGGCCAAAGTGGCGCCATAGCCCATATTCTGGAAGGGAAAGGCTTGCTTGTAGAAATAGATCATGTAGTAGTTGGTCGTGCCTTCGGGGTAGCCGTTGCCCCCGTTTAGCACATAGGGCACGATGAAATACTGCAAGAGACCAACCACGCTCAATACGAGATTGTAAAAGATCACCGGCGTTACCATCGGCACCGTGATCGACCATAACTGCCTAAACCACCCAGCGCCATCTATCGACGCCGCTTCATACATTTCTGTTGGTACGCCCTGCAAGCTCGCTAAATTGATCAGAATCGCGTTGCCTATGCCCCAGAGCCCGATGAAGGTGTAAGCGATATAAATCAGGTTCGGGTCGTCCAGCCAACGCAAACCATCCATGCCGACGGCGTCTATGCCAGTCAACGCGATCAGCTGGTTGAGCCAGCCCGTCTGCGGATTCAATACGCGCGACCAAATCAGAATCGCGGCGATCAAAGGCACCATCGTCGGCGCGTAAAACAGCGTGCGCAAGACATTGCGCCCCAATAGATGTTTGGAATTAAGCAAAACCGCCAGCAAGAACGCCGCCACCATGCCGATCGGCAGCGAGATCAAGGCGAACTTAAATGTGACGAAAAGCGCCTCCCAGGTATTGGGATCTTCCGCCAGCATCCGCCGCCAGTTGTCCAGGCCGACAAGGCGCGCTTCATCCGGCGCGGACAAAACGAAATCATAAAGGGAAAATAGAAGCGAGACGATCATCGGCGCCAAATAAAACAGGGCGAAGCCGATCAGCCAGGGGCTGAGGAAGAGCAGTCCCCACTTCGCCTCGTCTCGCTGCGCGCCCGTGAGCTGAAACTGCGCGCGCAGGCTCCATTTGGCTTGGCCTCGCGCCGCGCCAAATTCGGTCAACATATCCATGACGGTTAACCCTCTAACTCACTTAACGGGTTGAGCCCGACGACGCCGGCGCAGCCAGCGCCATCGGGCGATTATCGTCGTCAGTTCGCCTTACATATCCGCGTCAAAGATCGCTTGCAGGTCGCCCTGCAGCGCATCCAGCGCGGCATCGACATCTTCGTCGGCGTTGTTATCCACCAACTGACCGTATTCGCCGTAGCGGGCGCTGGCTTCCAGGAAGCTCGGCATACCCTCTTCGTGATTCGGGTTGTCCGGGTATTGCAGACCGGCCAGAACCACGTCCCAATTCAAGTTTGCCCAATCCACATCGGGATAGGCTTCGCTCTGCGCCGCGACCGTGCGCTCTATGAAATCAGACTGCAGGCTCAAACGCGCCGGCATGCCGCCGTAGAGGCTGGTCAAATCGGATGCGCGATCGCCCAGCAAATAGCTCAATACCTCGAAGGCCGCCTGCGGGTTCTCGCTGCCTTTCATGATGCTGAAGGTATCAGCGTGCAGCTTGGCGGTGGTCGCGCCGTTATACGATGGCACCGGGCCGAAGTCCCAGGCGGCATCCAGATTGGCCGTGCCCCAGCCCAGGTACCACAGGTGAATGGTGATCATGCCCATATTGCCGGTGTCGAACCAGTTGGCGCTGCCGCCGCCCATGATCTCGCTGCCGCTATAGACCGCGTTCGGCATGAAGTAGTCTTCCCACATGGCGTTGTGATACCATTGCTCGGCTTCGCGCCAGACATCGGGGATCACCGCGTTGCCCTCGGCATCGACAAAGTTGCCGGCGCCGAAGAGCGTGGCCCGCCCGCGGACATCGGTGAACTGGCTGCCGTAGCCGAATTGCACGATGTTCTGGGTGTCGTATTCGTCCATGGTGGCGTCATTGCCGTTGATATCGACCGAGAGAATTTTGGCGACCTCGCTCAAAGTGTCGATATTCCATTCGTGCTCGTTGCCTTCCCAGTCGACATAAGATTCGCCATAGGCGCTGGGCGGATAGGGGATGCCGCCTTCGTCGAACAGGTCAGCGTTGTACATCAGGAAGGAGGGGAACACCGCGAAGGGGATACCCAGCTGGCCTTCGCCTTCCACGCGATAAAAGTCGATCAGGGCCGGATCAAAGTCGCTGAGATCATAGTTGTTGGCCTCGATCAGCGAAGACAGATCCAACCAGGCGCCGGGGAAAGACGCGCGGCCGCGGATGCCCATCGGTCCAACGATGTCGGGCGCGTTGCCCGCGGCGATCTGTGTGCTGAGGACATCGTAGGCTTGCGCGTTATCGACGATTTCCAGCACCACCTCGATCGCGTCCTGCGATTCATTGAAATCGGCGACGATGGCTTCTTGAGCGGCGACCAGCGGCGCATCGGTGCCGGCGCCCAATCCGACATACCAGCGGATCCGAACCGGGTCTTGCGCCTGCGCCAGAGAGGCTGCCAGCGCGAGAATCAGGCTCAGAAGAACGAACAGTGTGACTTGCTTTCTTGTAGGCATTGCATTCTCCTAGATACTAAAATATGAGGACGAAAGTAAGATTGTGAAACCGATTTCAAAACGCTCCAAAAAAAGTCTGCGGCGGGAATCGCGGGGAGTATTGTAAACGGTTTCAAAAACAATCTGCGAAATCTCATGCCATATCGCCTTCCTTTCTCAGCGCTTAATCTACGTCTGTTGCGGCGCCACAGCTGGCGCGGATGACAAGCTCTACCGGCAGGATCACCTGCTGAATCGGCAGCTTGCCATTGCTGCTGATTATCTGCGCCAGTTTCTCCACGGCGGTTTCACCGGTGATTCCGATAGGCTGACGTATGGTCGTCAGCGGCGGATCCGCTTGCACGGCCGGCGCCAAGTCGTCGTGGCCGACGACGGCGATGTCTTCGGGCACGCGCAAGCCGGCTTCACGCAGCGCGCGCATCGCGCCCAGCGCCATGGTATCGGACGCCACGTAAAGCGCCTCGGGCGCCGCCGGCAGCAGTTCCCCCATGGCCCTGTATCCACTATCTAGCGAATAATCGCCGTAGGCCATTAGAGATTCTTCAATCGGAAAGTTATGCGCCCGCAAGGCTTGCCGGTATCCCTCAAGGCGGTCATCGCCCGCCGTATTCTGATCGGAGGCGATGGTGGCGATGCGTCGAAATCCCAATTGAATCAAGTGCTCGGTGGCCAGGTATCCGCCGCGACGATTGTCGCTATCGACATAATGGATGCCAGCAGCGTCGCTCGGTCGGCCGATAAACACAAAAGGAATATTGGCCGCCTTCAAATGCGGAACAAAGGCGTTCTCTTTGTGATCGGAGGTGATAATCAGGCCGTCAAACAAACCGGCCGATAGGATGCCCCCAAATGTGTTGCGCTCTTGCCATTCCGTATACGACACGAACAAGGCCATGATCAGGCCGTCGTTGGCGGCGCCTTTGGAGATCGCTTCGGTCAATGTGGGGAAATAGGGATCGTTGAAGACCATTTGCGCGCTGGCAGAAATCACCAAGCCAATGATGCGAGAGCGATCCGACGCCAGCATACGGGCGATGTTGTTGGGTTGATAACCCGTCTCCCGGATGATCCTTTGCACTTTTTCCCGCACTTCCGGTCGCACGTGAGGATATTCATTCAAGACGCGCGAAACCGTCGCCTTCGAGACTTCGGCCATTTCCGCGACTTTTTGAATGGTGATTCTGTTACTCATGTTCAGCGCATCTTGAAACCGGTTTCAGTAACGTTAATCCACCTGGCGCGGTTTGTCAAGCTTTTGCCAAGAATTGGGTAAATATGGGCACCCATCTTGACAACCTAAAACGTTTTCGTTAGGCTACTGGCAGCAGTTCCGTCGAGAGGATTGATCCATCTTAGGGAGAGCGACATGAAGCATCCGAGACAGACTCAGGAGAGCATGGCGGCGCGAGTGATGCGCTTTGAGGAGCTGAAGCAAAAGGGCATTCCGATCATGTTCATCGACAGCATGCTGCCCCGGCATCAGCGCATGAATTATGCCGTGATCGGCGACACCGCCTCGGAAAACCCCGACTTCAGCGTTCAGCGCGCCATCACCGCCCCGCACAAGTACCAGATTGGCATGGTTTGGGCGCCGCCGGGCTGCGGCCCAGCCTGGCACACGCATGATTATGTTGAGTCCTTCTTTATGCTCACCGGACCCTGGACATTCTATTGGGGCAATGAAGATGATCCGTCCAAGGTCGAAGGCGAATTTGTGTTGAATGCCTGGGATATGATTTCGCTGCCGGTGGGCATGTATCGGAGTTTCGAGTATAGTGGCGATGAAATCGGCTGGATTTACGCTGTACTGGAATCGCATGAGGTGTTCGAAGGTAAAGACCCCTATTGGTCGCCGCAGATTGAAGATGAGGCGCGCGCCATCGGATACGAGGCTGACGGCTCTGGCAAGATGGTGCATCCGCCCGATTATGAAGCGCAGAAGGTACGACAGAACGAACACTTGCTCAGCAAGTTCCGCGAACTGACCGGTGTAGATATAGCGGATTTCCGACCCCCAAGTTAGGTGAAAGCTGGCGCTTATGAAGACGAGCACGGAACGGATATTGACCACGCACGTTGGCAGCATGCCGCGTCCGCAATACGTTGTGGATCAGCTGTTCGCGCAAGATCAGGGCGAAGCCTACGACCGGGCCGAATTTGATCGCGTCATGCAGCGCGCGGTGAGCGAAGTCGCCCGTAAACAGGTCGAAGCCGGCGTCGACGTCATCAGCGACGGCGAGATGAGCAAAATCAGTTACGCCACCTATATTCGTCATCGCTTCACCGGTTTCGAAATCGCGGAGGTGCCGCGGGCGACGCCGCAAGATCTGGATGATTTCCCCGCCTACAAACAAAGTTTGGCCGAAGCCGGCGGCACGCCAAAATACCACCGGCCCGTCGTGCGAGACGCGATAAAAGTCAAGGATCTTGCGCCGCTGGAAAAAGACATCGCCAACCTGCTCGCGGCGAAAGCGGCGGCCGGCGCCGAGGAAGCCTTCATGAATTCGGCATCGCCCGGTGTCATCGCCGTATTCCAGCCCAATGAATATTATGCCACCGAAGAGCAATTCCTGGCCGCGCTCGCGGATGTGATGAAGATCGAATACGAGAAGATCACCGAAGCCGGTCTGATCCTGCAAGTCGATTGTCCCGATCTGGCGCTGGGACGACATATCCGCTTTCGGGATGCCGACATTGCCACCTTCAAGCGGGCGGCCCAGGCGCAAGTTGAAGCCTTGAATTATGCGCTGGAGAATGTGCCGGCCGATCGCGTTCGCATGCATATCTGTTGGGGCAATTATGAAGGACCCCACCATTACGATGTTGACCTGCGCGAGATCATGGATATCGTGCTCTCGGCCAAACCGCTGGCGATACAATTCGAAGGTGCCAATCCGCGTCATCAGCATGAGTGGGCGATCTGGGCCGAAGCCGATATCCCCGACGACAAGATCCTTATTCCCGGAACGCTCGACACCACCACCAACTTCGTCGAGCATCCGCAGCTGGTTGCGCAGCGGATCGAACGCTATAGCGCTATCGTCGGCAAGGAACGCGTGATCGCCGGCACCGATTGCGGCTTCGGCACCTTCGCGGGTTTTGGCGCCGTGCATCCCGATATCGCCTATGAGAAACTGCGTTCACTGGCGGAAGGCGCGCGCATCGCGAGCGAACGATTGTGGGGCTAAACAACTGGTATCAAGACCGGAGACGACTGCTAGCGAGGCGCTGAATGGCGATCGAATACATCAAGAAGGGCAAAACTGTCGAACAGAAGGCCGAAGCCGATGCCAAGGTGCAGGAAGTCGTGCGCGGTATCCTGGCCGATATCCGCGAGCGTAAAGACGCAGCCGTGCGCGAACTCTCGCAAAAGTTTGATGCCTGGAATCCCGAAGACTTCAAACTGAGCGCCGAGCAAATTCGCGAGATCGTCGAAAGCCTGCCCGAGCAAGCGATCGCCGATATCCAGTTCGCGCAAGCACAAGTGCGCAACTTTGCGGAAGCGCAGCGATCAGCCTTGCGCGATATCGAGGTCGAGACGCTGCCCGGCGTCGTCTTGGGTCACAAGAATATACCGGTCAATCGCGTCGGCTGTTATGTGCCGGGCGGGCGCTATCCCATGGTGGCGTCAGCGCATATGAGCGTGGTCACGGCGAAGGTCGCCGGTGTCAAGCGCATCATCGCCTGCACGCCTCCTATCGGCGGAGAACTGCCGGCCGCCACCATCGCCGCCATGCACTTCGGCGGCGCCGACGACATTTACATCCTCGGCGGCGTACAAGCCTTGGCCGCCATGGCTTATGGCGCGTTGGGGATCGAGCCCGTGGATATGATCGTCGGACCCGGCAACGCCTATGTCGCGGAAGCCAAACGTCAGCTTTTTGGCTTGGTCGGCATCGACCTGCTGGCGGGACCCACCGAAGTGCTGGTGGTCGCCGACGAGACCGCCGATGCCGAAATCTGCGCCACCGACCTGCTGGGGCAGGCGGAACACGGTCCAACATCTCCAGCCGTCTTGCTCACCACAAGTCGCGCGCTGGCCGAGAGCATCGAAGCGGAAATCGGCCGCCAGTTGGAGTCGCTGCCCACGGCTGATCTGGCCGGCGTCGCCTGGCGGGATTATGGCGAAGTGATTCTGGTCGATACCGACGACGAGATGGTGGCTGTCGCCGATGAGATCGCCAGCGAGCACGTGGAAATCCTGACGCGTGATCCCAATTTCTTCTTGGAGCGTATGAGCAACTACGGCGCGCTCTTCTTGGGCGCGGAGACCAACGTGGCCTACGGCGACAAAGTCATCGGTACCAATCACACGCTGCCGACCAAAAAAGCCGGACGTTATACCGGCGGCCTCTGGGTGGGCAAGTTCATCAAGACCGTGACCTATCAGCGCATCACTGAAGAAGCCAGCGTCGTCATCGGCGAATACGGCAGCCGACTCTGTGATCTGGAAGGTTTCATGGGCCACAAGGAACAGTGCGAATTGCGCTTGCGGAGGTATGGGCGCTAAATGATGCGGCCAGATTAGATCGCGTCAATTTGACAAGTTGTCATTGCAGTGTATCGGATCGTATCGCGGCAACCCGCCGCCGCTCGTCCACAACCACCGTCCCCGCCATCTTGTCGTGCCAGGTTTGCCTCTCGCGATCAAAGGCCGCCCACAGGTAGCCCAGCAAGAACAATCCGCTGATCGTATAACCGAAGACATTTCGCAGCAGCGCGTCCAGCCAGCTGACGCGCTTGCCGTTCTTCTTGACCACGCGCAGACCAAACATGATCTTGCCGGGGGTCTGCCCATTGAAATAGACCATGAAACCCACATTGTAAACCGCGCTCGCCAAGATGTTGAGCAAGAGCACGTCGTTTTGAAAGTCTGCAAACGCTGTTTCGATCAGCCCGTCATTGCCGGATTCCATGGCAGCGGCTAGATCCGCGAACATGCCGGTGGCGAACACCAGCATCAAGGTCGGAATGGCCACAATGATGCCATCGATGAGAATGGCCAGCCAGCGCCTGCCAATGGATGCCAGGCTCGGCGGCGGATGCGCGGGCTTAACTTTCGGCGCGGGGGCGACGGGCGTCGTCTCGGCGGGCGGCGCCGGCATGATCGACGCCAATTCGTCAGCTGCGGCAGTGTAGCCGGGATCCAGCTCCAGCGCCTTCCGCAGGTATTCAACGCGCTGGCCGTGATTGATCGCCGCTTGCGATGCCAGAAAGTAAATTTCGGCATCCGGGTTTTCCGCCAGCGCCTCGGCGACCAATTCGCGCGCGCGTTCCATCTGAAAAGCATCTATCGCCTGGCGAATTTCGACTTCCCGTTGGTTCATGTCCGCCACCGCATGTTATTGAGCGCCACCAGCTAATCATACCTGATAACTCGTCGATTGTGATATGATTAGCCGCGTATCGCTTGCGGAGAGCGCAATTGAACGATGCCGTTCATCATACGCTGCTTGTACATCAATGAATGACAATGCGAAGCAAATTGCCGCCAGTGCGGCCGGGCGTCGTTTTATCGCGCAAATGAAGTTCTACAACGCCGCCGATTTCAAACGTTTGCGGCAGTTTCTGCACAGCAGCTACTATGATTTGATCTTGATGGAACACCCGGTCGAACGGCGGCTGCTGGATCTGAAGACGACGCAAAAGTTGCACGGACGGCTGAAGGTGGCCGAGATTGAAAAGGCGGATGAATATGCCATCGATCTCATCATGGAAAGCGAAAGACGGGGCGCTCGCCTGCGCATGAGCATGGTCGTCAGCGAGCATTACCCGCACCAGATTCTGCATTACTCGCTGCTGCCGCTTGACGACAGCTGACGAACGGGCGCTGCGATGAGACAACCGACGCCGATTTTGGATCGACTTAATATCAATGCCGAGCTGACGACGCGGATCTTGACCGGCTTCATCCGCGACAGCATCACGAAAGCGGGAATGTCACGCGCCGTGATCGGCCTGTCCGGCGGCATCGACTCGGCGCTATCGGCCTACTTGTGCGCGCGGGCCTTGGGCAGCGAAAACGTCCTCGCGCTGCGCATGCCCTACGAGACATCGTCGCCTGAAAGCCTAGCGGATGCCGAGCTGGTGATTGAAGATTTGGGCCTGCCGCATTTGACCGTGCCGATCACCGAGCTGGTCGATCCGTTGATTAACTGCTTCCCGGATATGAGCAATCTGCGGCGCGGCAATATCATGGCGCGGATGCGCATGATCGCGCTCTACGATCAGTCGATGGCTTGGGGCGGCCTGGTGATGGGCACCAGCAACAAAACAGAATTCTTGCTGGGCTACAGCACCATTTACGGCGATAGCGGCGTCGCGCTGCATCCCATCGCCGATCTCTACAAGTACCAGGTGCGGCAGCTCGCGCGTCATTTGGGCGTGCCGCCCGCCATCCTGAACAAGCCGCCATCGGCCGATCTATGGGTGGGCCAGACCGATGAAGACGAACTCGGCTTCACTTACGATGCTGCCGACCAGGTGCTGTTCCTGTTGGTGGACGAGCGATACACCGTCGCCGAGGTGGCGGCGGAAGGCTTCGACCGCGACTTCGTCGACGGCATCTGGGAGCGCGTCAAAGCCAACCACTACAAGCGAACCATGCCCAATGTCGCCAAAATCAGCAAGCGCAGCATCGGGCACGACTTCCTCTATTTGCGCGATTACACCGGCCGCGCCGGACGCGTCTGATTCGATTACTCGCCGTTGACGCGCGTCGGCTGAATCTTGTAGATGACGCGACTTTCCTGGTCTCGGTTCCCGGGATTGAACGAATAATAGTCGTCATTGCCGACATACATGCCGGACAGTTTGTTGATATGCGCCACTGCCGCTTCGGAATCGTCTAAGGCGACTACCTCGCCGCGGACTTCCAGCCAGCGATAGGGATTCTCAGGATCCATAGCCATCACGCTGACTTTGGGGTTGGCGCGAATGTTGCGATCCTTGCGGCGGCCGACCGCGGAATTGATCCAGATTTGGTCGCCTTCCAGGCTGGCCCAGACCGGCGTCACCTGGGGCTGACCGCCGGGATTGGTCGTGCCAAAGGCGACAACAATTGGACGCTCCAGCAGGTCGATGAGGCTTTCCGGGATTGTTGCGGACATTGATTCTGGCTCCTTTGTCTGGTTGTACTTGCCGAGAGCATACGCCGACAATAGCGCGATCACGTATCGTTAGCGCTGGTTTCGTCAGTTTCGTCATCGCCGGCCGCCTCGGGTAGCGGAGGCCTTGCCGAAGGAAAGTCCGATTCCGCCGGGACCTGGTGATGATAGAATAGACTGCCGAGCAGCTGCGTCAAATCTTGCGGCAGGCGGGCTTTGAATTCGCGATAGGATTCGCCCGGCAGCATGCCGTTTAGCGTATAGGTAAAGTTCTCCGGTATGCGGCTGCCCGTGTTGGTCAGCGCCGGTTCCCAACTGTCGACGAGGCGCCAGGCGCTGTCGCGACATTGGTATAACTCAAAGATAATGCGGCCCTCGCCGGGCACGCCATCAAAGCGGATTTCCATCGCGAAGGGCAGCGTGCGGTTCTGCTTTTCGATAGCGGCAAGCGCCGCCCTGCTCATGCGCTTGGCAATTGGCTGCAGCAGCTTGGTCAATTGCTGATTGTCCAAGGCCGGCGCGCTTTGGATTAAGTCGTTGAGCGCCTTGATCACGCCGTAAGACATGATCGCTTCCGTACGATTGATCCGCCCGTATATGTCATATTGCATCGTTCGCGCGGCTTTGATCGTCCATGCGCCCAAAATGGCGCCTTGTCTATCCACCAGTCGCTTGACGACCGCAACCTGTTCTTCGACCGGAGGCGACAAGATCGCGCTGTTCTGCGCTTGAAATTGCCAGCTTTGCCGCCGGCCTTGCGTAGAATCCGGATCGAAATACGTATTTATAGCGTAAGGCGCTTGCCAGGTTTCAAACGCCGGCGGACGACGAATTGTCAAGCGCAATACCAGACCGGCAATCCAGATTAGAAAGAGAATCAGCGCCAGCAAGACCACGGCGAGCACGATCTGGGCAGTCGAAACTACACTGTCATTGACCTGAATGCCGTCTGTCCCAAAATTGACGCCAAGGTTGAATATCGGGATCCAGAGATCGTAGCGGACGAACGGGGTTGGCTGCGGAGTCGGGGAAGCTTCCCCGCCAATCGCTTGCCGCGCGTCAAAGGCGTTGACTGTGAACAGCATACTGTTGTTGCGCGCGATGGAGCTTCCCGCCAGTTCATACTGGTCGATCCCGACCTCGACTTGCAGGAAGACATCGCCATCGGGATAGCCAGCCAGCGTTAGCTCCGTGGAAAACGCCAAAGCCTCGCCGGCAGCCAAAGCGGGCAAGGTCTCGCTTTTGACAATCCGGCCTGACTGGTTGTCTGCGATGGTAACTTGCGATTCTTCCGGCGCGTCGCCGCCTTGATTGGTAATGGTGAAGCTTACGATGGCCGTCTCGCTATCGGTGGCGTAGGTCACCAACGGTGTGGTGATCGCATAATCTCGCGGGTCGCTTTGGGCGCGACCGATCAGATTCGGGCCGGCGGCGAGGAACAGCACAAGCGCCAGCGCCAGCTGGACGAATCGCATGCGATCAGCTGGGTGTATTGCGTCGGGAATACTGTCCTGCTCCCGGCTGACTGGCATCGACATTGCCATGACGGGCGACCTCTTCACAGACCTTATGCCCTACGAGCCAAGTCGTCCTAATATAATCTTGAATGCCCGCTTTTCCAAGTCAGGAAGGCATCCGCCAAAGCCCAACCCTTGCTGCGCCAAATCACATGCGGATGCCCCTGAAATTCTGGCGCAGCTGCCTGCATAGTAGTGCATCGAGCGTGCTAGAATAGGCGTCGGCCCTGGGGCGCTCTCGGGCCTTCGCTCAACGTTCGTATTTCTGTACGCCAGACGTCATACACGGGATCTCAAATGACCCTCGCGCAGCCTGAACGTCGTCCGCCGACGCCGGATCAGATAGAGTCCTTTATTCTGGCGCTGGCGCATACGGAAACGGCCGCGGATGCCTTCAATGAATATGCGCCGGATTGCGCGGTCAATGCGCTGCGCCGCGGAAATCTGCGTCAGTATCTGCATACGATGGCGGAACGAATGCCGAGCACGCTCCTGCTGATGGAGGCGCCGGGATATCGTGGCTGCCGCCTGACCGGCGTTCCCGTTACCAGCCGCAGATTGATCCGCGAAGGCCTGCCGGCGCTGGACATGTTCGGGCCTGATCGGGGCTATAGTGATGTGACCGAAGCGGGGTTCGACCGCATCTACGGCGAGCAGACCGCGACCATCGTATGGGGCGCCTTGGCTGATCTGGGCCAGGTTCCCTTTATCTGGAATACCTTTCCCTTTCATCCGCACAAGCTCAATCAGCCGCTGACCAACCGCCGACCGCGCGCCGCGGAAATCCAGTTAGGCACATCGTTTTTGCTGACGGTTATGCGACTGTGGCGCTTCGAGCGGGTGATCGCCGTGGGCAATGTTGCGCATCAATCCCTGAGCAGGGCCGGCATTCCCTGCCAGAAAGTGCGTCATCCCGCGCAAGGCGGCAAGAACGACTTCGTCGCGGGCTTGACGCGCCTTTTAGCCGGCTGAACCGGTCTCGGCTTGTTCGACCTGGGTCCGCTCGGCGTCGTCTTCGTCCGCGGCGGGCGCGGGTGTTTCGCCGCCTTCTTCCTCATAGACATCCGCGAATAGCAGCTTATACGATTCATCGGGCAGCCTGCGCAGTTCTTTGCCGGCTTCTTGCCCGATTGGCGTCATCAGCGCGTCTTGCAACAGCTGCTGGGAATCAAAGTAGAGCTCCAATATGCGGTAATACTGAGGCGCGCCTTGCGGACTGCCGGTAATATGTACGACCTGTCGGCGCAAGATGTCGGGCATGCGCTCGATCAATGCCAGGAAATCCTGATAGACATTTTCGAATTCGTCAGCATCGTCGGGCTGCTCGAAGAGGATGATGAACTTGATCATTGCGCGCTCGTTTTCCTGCAAGTACAGCGCCGCTTACGATACGCAAGATCGAATCTATAATCAAGCATTAATCAGTCAGCCGGCGGTCGCGACGCGTTGCTGCCGCGCCGCATTGTAATCAGTATTCGCCGCCATCCAGCGACTGTGGTAAATTCCAAGGCAATTCGCTCAAAGACATGAATTGACAACAACACTGACTCGGAGACCGCGTCTAACGCATTTGTTACAAGAAGGGATGCAACTATGCCTGGCTTGAATGAGATTGCCCGTCTGCCCGACCCCGCCGACAACTGCGCCATCGCCATCCGCGATTTGCCCGCGGGCACTGTTGTTGCCACTGACGACGGCGAGTTTTCGCTATCGAATACGGTGCTGGAAGGGCATCGCTTCGCCGTGCAATCCATCAGGGCCGGCGGCATGCTGACATCCTGGAGACAGCGCTTCGGCATCGCCGCGCGTGACATTCGGCCCGGCGAATATGTCATGAATGAAGGCGTGCAGGTCGAGCTGGACAGACGGCAGCTCGATTTTGCCATCCCCGACGGCCCGAACTTCGAGAATCAGATCGTGCCATACGCATTTGATGAGGCCGCGTTTGTAGCGGCGGATCCCTTGCCGCGCTTTACCGACAATCGCTATTTTGAGGGTTACGCGCGCTCGGGCGGTCGCGGCGTCGGCACCCGTAACATGATCGTCGTGCTGGGTACATCGTCGCTGGTGGCGGGCTTCGCGCGCACGTTGGCGCAACTGACCGCGGATATGGCGGCGCCGTATGACAACATCGATGGCATCGTGCCGGTGGCGCATACCGAGGGCGGGCATCACGATCCCAACAATCGCGAATTGCTCTTGCGCACCATGGCCGGATTCTTTGTGCATCCCAACGTCGGCGCGGTCGTGGCGCTGGATTTTGGGGGCGAGGCGATCGCCAATGGCGATCTGCGTCAATATTTGATCGACAACGACTATCCGCACGACCATGTCCTCCACGCCTTCTATTCGCTTTCGCGCAGCTTCGAAGCCAATGTGGAATGGTTCAAGGGATTGCTGGCGGACTGGCTGCCGCGGGTTGACGAGATAAAGCGGAGTCCGCAGCCGCTCAGCCAGCTGAAGATCGCCTTGCAGTGCGGCGGATCGGATGCCTTTTCCGGCATTAGCGGCAATCCGCTGGCGGCTTGGGTCGCCAAAGCGGTCATCCGCTACGGCGGCAGCGCCAACCTGGCGGAAACCGACGAGCTGATCGGCGCCGAGTCTTATGTGCTGGACAAAGTGGAGCGGCTGGAAACCGCTCGCAAGTTTCTGACCATGGTCGAGCGTTTCAAGGAGTGGGTGGGCTGGCACGGGCAAACCGCAGAGGGCAATCCCTCCGGCGGCAACAAATATCGCGGTTTGTACAACATCTACTTGAAGTCGTTGGGCGCCGCGGCCAAACGGGATCCGGACGTGCCCCTGCACGATGTGATCGATTACAGCCAGCGCATGACAGACGGCGGTTTCTATTTCATGGATAGCCCGGGCAACGATCTGGAAAGCATCGCTGGACAAGTGGCCAGCGGCTGCAACATGATCTTCTTCGTCACCGGCAATGGCTCGATCACCAATTTTCCCTTCGTGCCCACCATCAAAATCGTCACCACTACCGCTCGCTACGACCTGCTAAGATTCGACATGGATGTCAACGCCGGCGAATATCTCGATGGCGCGCCGCTGCCTGAGCTTGGCGCGCGAACGCTGGATTTGACGGTAAACGTGGCGAGCGGGCAGCGGTCCGTGGGCGAAAGGGCAGGGCACTATCAAGTCCAGATCTGGCGCGATTGGCAGCAGACCGGTCCCGCCAATGTCACCATCGTGGAGCGCAAGTCTTACGCCGGGCAGCCGCTCATGATCTGCGACGATGTTGAGCCCCCTCGAGTCACCATTCCCGCCTACCGAAACGCCGGTCAACTGACCACCGAGCAGGTTGGACTGATATTGCCGACGAGTTTGTGTTCGGGACAAATCGCCCGCATGACAGCCGATACGCTCAATGCGCGCGGCATCGGCCAAGAGGCGGGTCTTTCGCGTTTTGTCACGCTGGTGCATACGGAGGGCTGCGGCGGAACCGTGGTGCCGGAGTACAAGGACACGCTGATCGGTTATCTGCAGCATCCCAAGGCGCGTCACGTCTTGCTGCTGGAACATGGCTGCGAGATCACGCACAACAGTTATTTTCGGCAGCTGATGGCGGAACGCGATCTCGACCCGGCCGCTTATGGCTGGGCGAGCATTCAACTCGACGGCGGCATTGATGCGGTCATGCGGAAAATGGCGCGCTGGTTCGGCGAGCGGGCGCGGGAAAATGGCGGACCGCGGCGGGAAACGGCGGGTATGGAAGCGCTGCGCCTGGGATTGCTGACTCAGCGTCCGCCAAGCGAGTCGGCCGCGTGTGCGCTGGCGCACTTGTGCAAGTTGATCGTGGCCGGCGGCGGAACAGTTGTGATCTCGGATAAAGACCCACTGCTCGATCAGTCTTTTTGTGGCGCGCTCGGCTTGGGGGAGGCGCCGACGGCCACCCTGGGTTATGGCCAGGTGACCGAGCGGGCCGGCTTCCATATCATGGATTGTCCGCGCCGGCACTGGAGCGAAACCTTGACCGGTCTCGGCGCGGGCGGCATCGAAGTGATGCTGGGCGTTGTCGACGGTTACATGCTGGCCGGGCATCCACTGGTGCCGGTATTGCAAGTGGCGTTCGGCGAGGGCGCGTCCGGCGATTTGGATGCGGTCTTGGCGGACGAGGCGTCAGACGCGGATGCGTTGCTCGATCTTATTGTGGCGACCTTGCGGGGCGAGCACACGGCGGCGCATCAGCGGGCGGGCACAGACGATTTCCAGGTCACGCGCGGTTTGATGGGCGTTTCGTTTTGAGGCTCGTCCAGGATCAGCCGCGCCGCAGCGCGCGATCACGCCAAAATCCAGCGATGCGTGTCACCAGCTCGGATTCGCTGACATAAGTCGCATCGAATTCGTGAATGTCATCGAATGCTCGAATCTTCCATTCCCCCTGCAATTCGCCAATCGCGACCGATCGTTCAGCCGGATCATGATAGCGCGCCCCCAGCGTCAGGTGGATGCGACTAAGAATAGAATCCAGCGAGGCGACCAGACAGACGACCACGCCGGTGCGCTGTAATTCTTGCAGTTGACCCGAGTTGATCAGCGTTTGACCGGAGACGCGGATCAACGCGCGGCGATGCAAAACCACATCGTCCATGATTTGGGTCTCGATGGCTTTCAGACGCCGCTCGCCGTAGACGCTGCGGATGTTCTCGATCTTGTCGCCAAAGTGATCTTCAATGCGCCGCTCGACATCGATCAATTCCAGACCGAGCTCCGCGGCCAACTGGCGCGAAATGCGCGGCCGATTCGGTTCGATGTAGCCGGTGACGACCAGGTTGAGATCGCGGTGGAGCGATAGCTCAGCGGCCACTGCCTCGCCATTCCGGATACCAGCCGTCCAGTATGCCCGGCAATTCCGCAAAGGATTGCAGTGTCTGATGGGGCTTGGTCACTCGTCCATTGTAAGACGAGCCCGGGTTCACGCGGCGGACGGCATGCATGCCCAGGGCTTGCGCGCCCCCGATATCGGCGACGGGATTATCACCGACGAAAACGGTTTCCTCGGGATCCGTGCCCAGCAGGCCCAGCGCCATCTCAAATATGCGGCGGTGCGGCTTGAGGTAACCGGCATCGGCGCCGGAAACGCGGCAATCGGGAAAGAATTCGATCAATCCGAAGGTTATGAGTTCGGCATCGCGCATCCACATCGGCTGGGAGGCATTGGTCACGATGCCGGTTCTGATGCCGTGCTCGCGCAAGTGCTGAAGCGCGGGCGGCACATCTGGGAACACTTTTGCCCCCGGCACGGCGTTCCAATCATAGATCTCAAAAATGATCCGCGCGTCCAGCTCCGCATCGGCGCCAAGATCGCGCAGCGTATTCAGCAGTATCTGCGGCATGTTGGGCGCGCGCAGGTTCACCCGACCTTCGGACCAGGCCCTGCGCGTGCGCTCCCAGTAGATATCAATCAGCTCTTCAAAGCTGGCTCGATAGCCTTTTGACTTGTCCGCAACATAGCCGTGGACGCGCTCAAGTTGCGCGGCTTCGATATCCCGCCAGCTGACGTTGACCGCGCCCCAGTCAATCAATGTATCATCGAAATCGAACAGAATGGCTTTCAGCTGCCGCGGCATAATCGCTCAGCCTCCCGCGCTTTTGGCGGCGCGTTTGGCTTTGCGTTCCAGCGCCTTGCGGCGACGCTCTTCGCGTTTGGCTTCGTCTTCGTTCCAGGGCGCAGGACCATCCGATGACGGTGGCGCGGCGGCTGCCGCGGGAGCGGGCGCTTCGGCAACAGCTTCAGCGGCGGGAGCAGTCACTTCCGCCTCCTCGACCGGTGTCAGCAGCGCCACGTCATAGGCAAAGCCTTCGATCGCCTCCGCCGCCTTATCTTGATAATCGTTATAATAGTCGTCCGTGTTCACCGCCTCTTTCATGCGCCAGACCAGGGCGGTAGCGTCCATACCTGCCGCGGCGCTGGGGAATCGCGGCGACCAACCCAGCTTTTCGCGAATTAGGCGGCTGTCGATGACGACCTCGCGCTTTAGCAATTTGTCGCGCATGGTCTCGCCGCGCAAGATGCTCAGCACTCCACCGGAGGCGAAGCTTGGCGCGTTCAATCCAAGCGCCCCGCTGAGCGCAATCGCGAATTCGTTGGGCGTCATCGGCGTGTCATCGGCGACATTGACCAGCGGGCTGTCAAAGTCGGTTTCCGTTTCAATCAGGGCCACGATGGCCGCGGCCAGATCATCCTCGTGAATCCAGGATGCGGGCTGTTCTCCGCCGGGCAGCGGCCTTGAGCGTTTGATCGCGGCGGCGAGCTCCGCCGTTGCTGGGCTGTTGCCGCCATAGATGTAACCGGAACGGATGACTGCCGCCGGCAATCCGCTCTCTAGCAGGGCGGCTTCCGCGGCTAGCATCGGCGCGTAGGCGCGGTCATGGATATCATGAGCGCCTTCGCCCGAAGCGCCGCGGCCGGATTCGTAAAGGTAAGCGAAGCTGAGCGAGACCGCGCGCTTGACGCCATGCTGCCTGGCGGCTTCTATGACCGCGGCTGTGCGCGCGACCAATTGATCGACGCGGTCGGCATAGTCGGCGCTGCCATGCGGCAAGCCTCCGTATCTCTGCGGGGCGGCGTGGACCAGGACATCGGCCTGCGCCCATTGCAATGCGCTCAGCACTTCGCTGGCGCGGTCGAGATCCGGATAAACTGGCAGCGCGCCCGCCAGCCGAAGCGCCAATGCGCTATCGGAGTCGTTTGTGGTGGCCACGACCTTGTGGCCGGCCTGCAGCAGCGCTCGCGCGGTCGCCAGACCGACGCTCTCGGCGCCGCCGGTGATAAAGACATTGAGGGGTTGTTTCGCTTCCGCCATCACGACCTCATTTCAAGTGTCAAACACTTGCTGCAATTATGCCACAGGTGATGGACTATTGGCACGGCGCGATTAGGTAGATTGGTTCGCTGACGCGCAGCGGTTGACAGCTGCAGGCGATACGCCCGGCGCTTTCTATTGACAGCCTACGGTACGATGGGTAATATGAGCATCAGTACGGGCCTGTAGCTCAGTTGGGAGAGCGCCACAATGGCATTGTGGAAGTCAGGGGTTCGAGTCCCCTCAGGTCCACTGCCCTGAACCGATTCCAGGAGGCAGACGATTATGGAATCAGCCATCCAATCCGAAGGGCGCATCGCTCGAATGGAAGGGCGTCTTGACGAGGCGTTGTCACATATGGCAACTAAAGCGGATACCGCTGCCCTAAAGACCGACATCGCTGAATTGCGCGGCACATTGCGGATTCTAATTGCGCTAAATATCGGCATCGCTATTGCAATCTTGTCGATGATTGTAGGTCTGCTGCCCGCTGGCGTTCCGTAAGCTGTTTGGGCGCTTCGAGAATGCGCTGACAACCGCTCGAACTAAATCCGGGAAAGGTCTGTAGTTTGGCGAAACACAAACGCAATGTCTGGGAAGAGATGCTTGAGGTCGGACGGCGCATTTTGAAGGAGCTTGATGACTTCTTTGATCCCAAAGCGCGGCAGCCGCGCAAACCAGCTCGCGTGCCGGTCCCCGTGGGCAAGCGGCGCGATCAATATGACAGAGCGTGAAGGACCCCACATAGCGAGAAGCCAATAGCGCAGTCAAAAGAGACTGCGTTTTCTGTTTTTCTGATTATGTTGCATCTGTAGTCGAATGATGACATCATTGCGATGTTGACCCCACTTGCGAAGGAAGGAGCAAAACTGTGGCAGAGTATCCAATAATAGATGGGCATAATGATACGCTTCTGCGCTTTTACAAGAATGACGACATCAGTTATGCGGACTTCTTGGGCGAAATGGACAGCGGCCATATCGACCTCGCGCGGGCTCGCCGTGGCGGCTTTGCCGGGGGATTCTTCGCTGTCTTCATTCCCAATCCCTCCCTCGATATTTCGCCGACCAGCCTGCCGGACCTGCGCGAACCGCTGATGCCCGATATGCTGGATGCCGAGTATTCGCAACCGATTGCCTTGCGCTTGATGGCCGATCTGTTCCGGCTGGAAGCGGAATCCGAGGGGCAGGTGAAAGTCGTGCGCAGCGCCGATGAGTTGCAGCATTGCGTCGACAACGAGATCTTCGCGGCCATCCTGCATTTTGAAGGCGCCGAAGCCATCGACGAAGAACTCAACGGTCTGGAAGTATTCTACCAAGCGGGCATGCGTTCGCTGGGCATCGTCTGGAGCAGAGAAACCGCCTTCGCGACCGGCGTTCCCTTCGCCTTCCCCGCCTCGCCGGATACCGGACCCGGACTCACCGACGCCGGCAAGCGGCTGGTCAAACGCTGCAACGAATTGGGCATCATGATTGATTTGTCGCATATGAATGAAAAAGGCTTTTGGGATGTGGCCGAGCTTAGTGATGCGCCGCTGGTCGCCACCCATTCCAACGTGCACGCCCTCTGCCCGGTAACGCGCAATCTCACCGACAAGCAGCTGGACGCGATCAAGGCCTCGGATGGCATGGTTGGTTTGAATTTCGCCACCGGCTTCTTGCGTGAGGATGGCGGCTGGGATAGCGATACGCCGCTTGAAGTCATGGTGCGGCATATTGATTATCTGGTCGAGCGCTTGGGCGAGACGCGCGTCGGTTTCGGCTCGGATTATGATGGCGCGCGCGTGCCGGACGCGGTCGGCGATGTGTCCAAGCTGCCCAATCTGATCGCCGCGCTGCAAGACGCCGGCTACAACGACGATCTCCTGCGCAAGCTGAGTCATCAGAACTGGATTCGCGTCTTGCGCCAGACCTGGGGCGGATGACGCGAAGCGCAAAACTAGGGAGTGGTGACTTTCAAGGACTTATGAATTGAATGGGGAAAGCCTTGTACTTGGGATACCCTTAGGTGAAGCTATACCTGCCGCCGATTCCAGGCCTAGACGAAAAGTTTCACGTTCCGGTGAACGCGCCACGGCACAACGAGAAAAGTAACGGGAACGCCGATGCGAGCGCGCCGGTATCTAGGCGCAGTCGCCGTCTGTGGTGACATAATCAGCGCTGATCCAGCCGGTTACGCCCAGGGCATCGACTTGATACCAGCCGGCGCGTCGCTGCCAGGCTGTCAAGCGCCAGCCGTGTAGGACGAAGCCGATGATCGTCCCGGCCGGCGCTTCGCGCAGGTTCAGGTTGTGCGTCGCCGTGACCATGCAATCTGTCCAGACCGTCTCGGTCGACGTCGCCGTCAGCCCGCGTGTTGTGGTCAGTCTTGGCAAGGTCGTCAGCAGGGGCGCATCGGACGACATCAGCACGACCGTGCCGGGCCGGTCGATGAAGGCGCAGGTCTCGCCATTGCGGGTTTCGCTGTCCAGCGCATAAGGCGCGCGCGGCGCAGTAGACGCGTCCAGCAGCACGATCTCGCCCGCCTGCGCGAAGCAGACCGTAACGCCGCGGCCCAGATAGCTCCACACATCGAGCGCGCTCAGGAAACCGGCCTCGACAATATCATCGTTGCCCACGCCCTCCGCATTGGTGATGACGCGACATTGCTCGCCCACGCCATCGCCGCTGACGGTGACGGATTCGGGCAGTTCTTCACAGGTGCGCGGCGGGAGGGGCGTGGCAGTCGGTATCGGCGTCGCTTTTGAGCGGCTGCGGCTGCTGCGGCTTCCGCTGCTGCCGATTCCGACCGGACCCGTCAGGCTGACGGTGTAGGTCGAGCCCGAAGTGAAGGGTGAGCTGCTCGCAACAAGTTTGTAGTCCGTGCCCGCTGGAGAAGCACTCGCCATTGCGTCAGCAATCTGCCAGCTGCTTCCGTTGAGGGTCAAGGTCATTTGCGCCGCGATGCCGCTGGGCAGGGCGCTGTCCAAAGCAAAATACAGACCAGGCTGATGTCCACCGCTTAAAACGGTTATGTACACAAACGCGCGGATCTTATAGCGGCGCCCAGAAACGGAGAACGAAAGCGGGCTCAGGCTGCCGCCGCTATTGGAAGAGCCAGTCATTGCACAGACGCCAGGGTCACCTGGGGAATCTTCACAATAGCCCAAAGATGCAGCGGACATGCTGCCAGAATAGAGTGTGGTTTGGGCGGCGGCGGGCGGGGCGAAAAGCGGCGCGAACAGCAGCAGGCACAGCGCCAGCGCCCAAACAACTAAGTTTGGCTTAAGACGAAATCGCAGGGGGGGGGGCGGCGGTGAGATATTCTTCAAAGCCAATTCCAACTGCGTGACAGCAATTTTCATTCTACAAGCAAGTCTAGCAAATTTTCAAGTAGATGGTGGGTCGCAACCCCTACGCGTCAGGACGGAGAGGGTAGCCAATGCAAGTGAATTCTGAATTGTTTGCGAGGAGTTGCGCCTAGCTGCAATCGCCGTCCGTGGTGACATAATCAGCGCTGATCCAGCCGGTTACGCCCAGGGCATCGACTTGATACCAGCCGGCGCGTCGCTGCCAGGCGGTCAAGCGCCAGCCGTGTAGGACGAAGCCGATGATCGTCCCGGCCGGCGCATCGCGCAGGTTCAGGTTGTGCGTCGTGGTGACCATGCACTCTGTCCAGACCGTCTCGGTCGGCGTCGCCGTCAGCCCGCGTCTTGTGGTCAGCCTTGGCAAGGTCTCCAGCAGGGGCGCGTCCGCCGGCAGCAAGACGACCGTGCCGGGCCGGTCGATGAAGGCGCAGGTCCAGCCTGCGCTGGTCTCGCTGTCCAACACATAAGCCGTCCGCGGCATTGTGGTCGCGTCCAGGAAAGCCAGGCCGCCCACGCCCTCGAAGCAGACGGTCACGCCACCCCCGACATCATGCCAAACATCAACCGCGCTCACGATGCCAGCCGCGATGATGGCCGCGTGCGCCACGCCCGCCGCATCGATCAGCTGGCATTGGTGGCCCAGTTGATGCGGATTGACGTCGCCGCGCACGATCACTGTGTCCGGTAGTTGGTCACAGGTGCGCGGGGGCGCTGCGCGAAAGCCGCGGCTGCCGCTTCCACTGCTGCCGCTTCCACTGCCGCCGCTTCCACTGCCGCCGCTTCCGCCGTTTCCGCTGCCGCCGCTTCCACTGCGCCGTTTCCGCTTCCACTGCCGCTGTCGCTGCTATCGATGGCGTCGCTGGCGCCGCCGCCGCTGCCGCCGCCGCTGCCGCTGCTAACGCTGTCGTCGATAAGGCTGCTCTCTTCAGCCGCCAATGTCAGGCTGACGGCATAAGTCGTGGCGTGACTAATGGGCGTGCTGCTCTCAGACCAATAATAAGATGGGCTCGACGCAAGAGTTTGCGTCGTTGCGTCAGCCAGCGACCAACTGCTGGTGCCGATTGTCAAGGTCATTCGCGCTACGCTTGCGCTGGGCAACGCTGAATCCAAGGCCAAATAATACCTATTCACCGTCGCCACCTGAAAGATTGCGTGGATATCATAGCTGCTTCCTGACAAGGTGAACGAATCCGGGCTCAAGCTGCCTGCGCTGGTAGCAGTGTCAGGAATTAATATACATCGGTTTGCTCTATCTGGGTCTTCTGCGCAAAAGCCAATATTGGAACCGGTAGATCCGGTCGTCATGCTGCCCGAATATACGCTGGTTTGGGCTTGACTGATTTGAACTTGTGGCGGGAAGAGCAGCAGGCACAGCGCCAGCGCCCAAACAATGAAGTTTGGCCTAAGACGAAATCGGGGGAGCGGAAAATTCATTAAAGTCATTGCAACTCCGACGTAATGATCACGATGAAAATAATTTTGTGTCATTTTAGCATATTTCAAGTCGCTGTGTATCGGAAGATAATTCGCGAGTGGTCAATCCCGCCGACTAGATAACTCCGCCAATCATGGATTAATCCTTTTGCCCTCTGTGTTCTCTTTTTTAATGAACGCCTTGACAGCCAATGGTGTAGGGTCGTTTCGCTGAAACGCCCGTCTGTACAAGTTTATTACTCCGGCGAGCGGCTGTGGTAAAATACTTGTGTCGTGTTCGCAAAGGGCATTACATCCACGATATGCGCCACTCCCAAAACAAGTCGCCGTTTACAGCGACGCCGAATCATGGTAGTCTCTCCCGCACCGCAAATCGGAGCGAATGCAGGCCTGTGATGAAAGCGAAAATGGCGTCGGGTTTCGGGGTGGCCCGCTCTTTGCTTATGTAGTCCGCACGGACTGCCAATCTCACGCGGCCTCTCACTCCGTTTTCTCACCATTCCAAAAACTGAAGATCGCCAGCCTGACCCAAGCGTTAGGCGCTGAGTCTTGTGCTGTGGATAAAAGACCAAGGTGTATTAACCGCCAGAGACGGGAGACCTGAGCAAGATGTCTGAAAACTATCAGCCGCATGCGATTGAAGTCAAATGGCAGCAGAAATGGGAGGACAGCCGGCTCTACCGATCCCAAGTGGATTGGGACAAACCCAAGCACTACGCCCTCACCATGCTGCCCTATCCCTCGGGCGACTTGCATATCGGGCACTGGTTCGCCATGACGCCCTCTGACGCGCGCGCCCGCTGGATGCGCATGAAGGGCTACAACGTCCTCTTCCCCATGGGCTTCGACGCCTTCGGCTTGCCGGCGGAGCAAGCGGCCATCTCGCGCAATATCCATCCCTGGAAGTGGACTTACGCCAATCTCGAACGCATGCGCGAGCAAATGCGTAGCATGGGCGCGATGTTCGATTGGGAACGGGAAGCCATCTCCTGCACGCCGGAATACTATAAGTGGTCGGAGTGGTTCTTCAAGCGATTTTATGAGCACGGCATTGCCTATCGCGGATCGGCGCTGGTCAACTGGTCGGAGACCTTGCAGACCGTGCTGGCCAACGAGCAGGTCATCGATGGCAAAGACGAGCGCACCGGGCAGCCGGTGGTGCACAAGATGATGGAACAGTGGTTCTTTCGGATCACCAAATACGCCGACGAGCTGTTGAACTTCGAGGGCCTGGATTGGCCGGAGCCGATCAAGATCATGCAGACCAACTGGATCGGCCGTAGCGAAGGCGCGCGCGCGGCTTTCCATACCGCCGTCGGCAATCATCCCATCGAGATCTTCACCACTCGCCCCGATACGCTCTGGGGCGCGACCTTCATGGTGCTGGCGCCGGAACACGCATTGGTGGATGTGATTACCACGCCGGAGCAGCGCGCGTCCGTCGATGAATATGTGAAAGAGACCGCGCTGGAGACTGAAATCGAGCGCATGCTGGAACATCGCGAAAAGACCGGCGTTTTCACCGGCGCCTACGCCATCAATCCGGTCAATGACGAGAAGATTCCGATTTGGATCGCCGATTACGTGATGATCACCTATGGCGCCGGCGCCATCATGGCGGTGCCCGGGCACGACCAGCGCGATTTTGAATTCGCCAAAGCGCATGATTTGCCCATCCGCGTCGTGATTCAGCCGGGGGATATGACGGAAGCGCTGACCGTCGAGGCGATGAGCGCCGCCTATGACGGGCCGGGCGTGATGGTCAATTCCGATGCGATGGACGGCAGCCTCAGTTCGGACGCCAAAGGGCGTAAGAACCCGGCCATCGCTCGCGTGATCGACTGGCTGGAAGCGACCGGCAAAGGCGAAGAAGCCATCAACTATCGCTTGCATGACTGGCTGATCAGCCGACAGCGCTATTGGGGCGGGCCAATCCCCATGATCTACGATGGCGATGAGATCATTCCCGTGCCCGATGAAGACCTGCCGGTGCTGCTGCCCGAAGATGTCGATTTCATGCCCACCGGCCGCAGTCCCTTGACCTATCACGAGCCCTTCTTCAAAGTTGACGAGACCCGGCGGCGCGAGACCGATACCCTGGACACCTTCATGTGCTCGTCCTGGTATCAGCTGCGTTATCTGTCGCCCGATTGCGACGCTGCGCCTTTCGATGCCGAAGAAGCGGCCTATTGGCTGCCGGTAGATGTCTATACCGGCGGCGCCGAACACGCGGTCATGCACTTGCTATACACGCGCTTCTTCACCAAGGTGCTGCGCGATCTTGGCCTTTATGACGATGCCGTCGCAGCAATGCGGCGGCACGGACGCGATCCCGAAGGCGCTTTCGACGAACCCATGACTATATTGCGCAATCAGGGCCAAGTGCTGGGCGGGGAGCGGCAGGGCGATTTCGTGCTCTGCAGCGGACGCGCTGTCGGCGAGCGCATGCTGGCGCATCGCGTCGAAGTGGTCGATTGGAATCAGGTGCCGCCGGGCTTCGATGGCGTATTCGGCGAGCTCGCGCATCGGACGGAGGATGTGCTGCACGTGGAGATGGCTGGCATCACCCAATTTGTCAAAGTTGAGCGGGACGCCGAGGTCATCATTCCCGACATCCCGGGCAAGAACAACGTCAATCAGCTGCGACACCACCTGGAAATCCAGCGCATGTCCAAGAGCAAGGGCAATGTGGTCAATCCAGACGAGCTGGTGGAGAAATACGGCGCCGATGTCGTGCGCTGCTATCTGATGTTCAATTTCGACTGGCAAAAGGGCGGACCCTGGAACGAGAACAACATCAAGGGCCCGCAAGGCTGGCTGCATGATGTATGGGATATCGTCGTTGCCGGCGCGCCAACGTCACCCGGCGCTGCCGATGCTGAACGCGACATCGAACGCAAACTACACCAGTCCATCGCCGTCATCAATCGCGGTCTGGAGGACTTCAGTTTCAATACCGCCATCGCAGAACAAATGAAGTTCAAAAATTACCTGAAGGCCGCGCTGCGAGAAGAAAAGATCGGCGCGCGTTGCTGGTGGGAAATCATCAATCCAACTTTGCGTCTGCTGGCGCCGTTTGCGCCGCATATCGCCGAGGAATTGTGGGCGCGGCTGGGATTCGATTACAGCGTTCACACACAATCTTGGCCGGCCTACGATGCCGAGAAGGCGCGCGAGGAGCAGGTCGATCTGGTGGTGATGATAAACGGAAAGCCGCGCGAGACGATCCCGGTCGATGTTGATATTGCGAAGGAACTGGCCGTGACGCTGGCGCTGGAGAGCGCTGCCGCCAAACGCAGCTTGTCGGGCGAGGCGCCCAAGCGCGCTATCTTCATCCCGGGCCGCAACGGTACGGATCCCAAGGTCAACGTGGTCGTATGAAATAAAACGCCCCGCCTCGATCTCTCACGGCGGTATGAGTATTTCAAAATCCGCTTGGAATTGAAGCCCCTCCCTCATTTTGGGGGTGGGGTTTGGGGTGGGGGAAAGTTAAGTTATCCGCAGTTGCCGTGCAAGACCTCGCGGTGATAGCGGCTGATATAACCCGTCACCCCCTCGAATTCAATCTTGTACCAATAGCCGTTGATCTCGAAGGCCGGCACCTCGGAATTCAGCCAGACCAGGCCGATGATCTCGCCGGCTGGCTCTGCGCGCAGGTATAACGTCGACACCAACTTGATCTGGCAATCGGTCAGCGGGATTGCATCGAAAGTCGGCAATGTGGCCGGCGCCGCGACGGCGGCAGGTTGTTCGACAGTGGCGGGCGCTGCGGCCGGGGCGGCGGGTTCGAGCAGCACGACGGTGCCCTCGCGGTCGATCATTCCGCAAGTCATGCCGTCGCGTTGATGCGTGTCCATCTCCATGACCATACGCGGCGCGTAATCAGCATCCATCAGCACCATATCGCCGGCGTTGAGGAAACACACTTCGACGAATTCCGGCACGTAGTTCCACACGTCAACGGCGTCGATGACACCACGCTCGATCAGCTCGCTCCGCCCAACGCCCGCCGCGTCTACTACTTGACACCGGGTATTCTCCATGTCGCCGGTGACAACTATCCGCGGCGGCAGCTGGCGGCATGTATCCGGCGTATCCACGTGGCGCGGGGCCTCCACGTCTAGCTTTCTTTTGGTCGTGACACTGATAGTTAGACGCGCGGCGCCGTCGTGAACACTGATAGTGTATGTTTCGCCGGGTGTTAGCAACCTGAACCTGTACGACGTCGCGTTAGTGGTCCCGAAGACGACTCTCTCTTCTCCCTCCTGTTTGAGGTAGACATTGAACTCAGAGCTCTGCGACCCGCGTTCCCACTTGACCGTGATTGTGGAACGACTAACGTGTGAAACTCGCAGTCTCCACGCCCTCTCGCTCGCCTGGGCGGATACAGTCGCAAGCATAGCAAACATCAGGCATAGAACAATGCTTGCGCAATACATACTCCTAATTGACATCCGATACATAATTCACCTCCTAGTGAAATGTTTCCTATGACCAAGAATACGAACATAAAACTTAGCGTCAAGAAAATCTGTGCAAGAATAGGCTAAGCGTTTGTCATTCGTCTGCGAGTAGTATGCTGGGCTCAATTTCAGCGCAAAATGACCCCTCAGTTGCATTCTTCGCGCAATTGACTACAATAGGGCAATCGAAATCATTTTATGAATCGGAAGGAACAGGCTCATGCAACCAGGTGGATTGGATGTTGTCCTTAAGTACTGCGCGACTTGAAACCACACCCCACGCGCCGTCAGTTTGACGGACCAAATCTTGAACGAACGTGATATCGAATATTTCATCAGTAGCTGGAAGTTGATTCCCGCTACCGGCGGAGTCTTTGATGTGTGGGTTAATGGCGAACTGATCTTCTCCAAGGCCGAAGCTGGTCGCCACGCCGAATTGGAAGATCTCCGGGATCCCATCTTGAAGCTGGTGGACGCGGTGCGGCCTGCCGATTTCGCGCCAGCCGGCGACTAGACGCCACGTTATCCAGATTGTTATAGCAGGACTTTCGAGCCATACATGCTGGGCTGCATGGCTGTTTTTGCGTTTTTCATCGCCTTCGGTGTTGGCAATTTTTTGTAATTGATTTACACTAATAATGTCCGATGCAACGGCGCTAGCGCATTGACGCATGCGCCGTGCGCGGCGGCTTGTTAGTTTCGCTTGTCTAAATCCATAGAGGGAGGAAGTGCAAATATGAAGCGGCTCGCAATTGCAGCAATGCTAGTGGTTACCTTGTTTGCCATCGGCGGTGGTCTCGCTTTCGCGCAAGATGGTCATATTCTGGAGCGCATTCAAGATCGCGGCGAACTGATTTGTGGCGTGAACACGGTTCTGCCCGGATTCGGTACGCAAAATGACGCTGGCGATTTCGAGGGCTTTGATGTTGATGTTTGCCGCGCCGTAGCGGCCGCCATCCTCGGCGACGCCAACGCAGTGGCATTCCGGCCCTTGACTGCTGCCGAGCGCCCGACCGCTCTGGCTGGCGGCGAGATCGATATGCTCAGCAGAAACACGACCTGGACTCTCAGCCGCGACACCGAATGGGGCGCTACCTTTGCTCCCACCACCTTCTACGATGGTCAAGGCATCATGGTTAAAGTTGAGTTCGGCGTCACCAATCTGGCCGAGCTGGCCGGAGAAACCGTGACCATGTGCGCCACGGCCGGCACTACCACCGAGTTGAACATTACCGATCAGGCCGAGAAGCTGGATGCCGACTGGGAACTGAATACCTTCCAGGACTTCGATGCCATTATGGACGCCTACGAAGCCGGCGCCTGCGACGCTTTCACCAGCGATGTCAGCAGCCTGGTATCGCGCAAGGCCACCTCGGCTGATCCCGCCGCCCACTTGATTCTGCCCGATGTCATCAGCAAGGAACCGCTCGGTCCCGTCAGCCCGCAAAGCGACGCGCTCTTCGCTGACATTATCCGCTGGACCGTCTGGGGCCTGTTTACGGCTGAGGAATTCGGCATCGACAGCATGAACATCGGCGACTACATGAATAGCGAAGATCCCGGCATCGGTCGTTTCCTGGGTCTGGGCGACAACGTCGCCGGCGAATACTTCGGCATCAACGATGAGTTCATGGTTGATGTCATCACTCAGGTCGGGAACTATGCCGAAATCTATGATCGCAACCTCGGTCCCGATACCATCTTTGGTCTCGAACGTGGCGTGAACGCGCTATGGACGGACGGCGGCCTGCTCTATGCTCCGCCCTTCCGTTAAATCGTTGGCAAGCTAGCCATTGCAAGACATGGACGGGATGTCGCGCGCTTCGGATTGCGCATCCCGTTTTCTTTTGTTTTGACCCCCGCGTCCAAAATCGTTACGGTCGTAACAGATTCAATCGTTTGCGAATGCACCCAGGATTTGTCAGAATGACAAGTCCTGTTTACAATTAGGCAACGGTCTCCGCAATTGAGCGGGGCGCGTGTGGATTCACAGGAGCAATCCGTGCAGGCGCCAGTTGAGACGACCACGCAAAATGTGCTGCCGGCAGTCTTCCGGGACGCGCGCATTCTCAAGGGCGTCGCCCAGTTGGCGTTTCTTGTTATTGTCGTGCTGCTGATGAACAACCTAAGCACACGCATCAATACGGCGCTCGATGCGACCAACCAGACGCCGAATTTCGAGTTTTTGCAGAATCGCGCCGGATTTGGAATCGCTGATTCCGGCGATTATTCCTCCAGCGACCGTTATATTGATGCCTTCCGCGTCGGATTCGTCAACACGATCCGCGTCGTTTCGCTCGGTCTGTTGGCGACTACCCTCATCGGCGTGCTGGTCGGCATCTTTCTTTTGAGCAGCAATTTCCTGCTTCGTACTTTGTCGCGCGCCTACGTTGAGGTATTGCGCAATACACCGGTGCTGCTGCAGATTTTCGCCTGGTTCTTCGTCGCCATCTTTGCGCTGCCGACCCAACAAGAAGCTTTCGCCTTTCCGCAAGAGGGCATCCGCAGTTTGCCGTTGCTGCAGTACGCGTTATCACTCGTGATCATATTGTTCATTTGGCAATACACCGGCGGCATGCGCAATCCCATCTGGCGCACGCGCGTGCGGCAAGGCGGAATCACCATTGTTCTGCTGGTGAACTTGCTTGGCATTGTTCTTGTGGGTTCGGGCAGTCCCATCGAATTTCGTCCCGGTATCTACATCAGCATCAAAGGCGTCGCCATCTTCGAGCTTATCCCGTCGGCGTCGTTCGGCATCTGGATGGTCTTCGTCGTGATCGGCATCGTCGCGGCAGCCGCGTTGTGGCGCTACTTCGGTTTCCTCACCGAATCCACCGGGCGGCCCTTCCCGCGCACGAGTTACACCATGACGGCAGTCATTGGCTTCGCCTTGCTGGGCTGGATCATCGTTGGCATGCGTCCAACGCCTTCGATCATTTCCGTGGTCGATGAAGACGACGACCGCGTTGTCGAGATGGAATACGAAGACGCGTTCGAATCCGGCCTGTTAACGATCGAGCAGGAATTGGCCTTCACGCGGCAACCGCTGATTTTCCGCCCGCCGACACTGGATCGCCGCGGGCGCAACATTGAAACCGGCATCGAGATTTCGCCATCGTATTTGGCGGTCTTTCTCGGCTTGGTTGTCTATACCTCGGCGTTCATCGCTGAAATCGTTCGCGCGGGCATACAGGCGGTTCCCAAGGGCCAGCTGGAAGCATCGCGCGCGCTCGGCATATCCCAGGGCGAGATGCTGCGCTTGATCATATTGCCGCAGGCGCTGCGCGTCATCATTCCGCCGATGGGCAATCAGTACTTGAACCTGGCCAAGAACTCCAGTCTCGCCATCGCCGTCGCCTATACCGATATCTTTCAAGTGACCAATACCATCATCAATCAGTCCGGACAGTCGGTCACGGGCATAATAATGATCATGCTCGCCTATCTGTCGATCAGCCTGACCATTTCGCTGGGCATGAATCTGGTCAATCAGCGCTTTCAGCTGGTGACGAGGTAGCTGCGCAATGTCGGAATACAAACCGGTTGACGCCTCGCAAACCGTCATCAACTATGAGGACGAACCCGCCAAGCCGCCGCCGACCCTCGAGGTTGGCGTGCCGGCCTGGCTGCGCCAGAATCTGTTTGGATCGCCGGCGGATATCGTTGTCACTATCGTGGCGACGCTGCTGGTGCTCGTGCTGATCATCGGATTCTTCGATTGGGCGATTCGGTCCGCCAACTGGTTTACCATCATCAACAACCAGCGGCTATTCATGATGGACCGCTTCGAACGGGCCTTTGAATGGCGCCTGGCGATTGCGGTGCTGATCGCGGCTGTGCTGACCGGCGTCAGTTTTTCGGCTTGGGCGCGCGGGGCCCTGCGCGGCTTGACCATCATCGCGCTCGCCACTTTGACTGTAGTCATCGTGCTGCCGCCATTGATTGATGCCAGCCTGGCGCAGCCAAAATCATATTTGACAGCCGGCAACATCGATATTATCGACCGCGCATCCACTTTGACGCCGCAGCAAGATCTGGCCTTTATCGCCCAGGCTGGCGACCTGGTCACGCTGGAGATGGCGGCGGACGAAGTGGCGGATATCGAAACCCTGCGCAACCTGGCTGGCTTTTCCGACCGGGCGGCCAACGCACTGGCGAACGCCGCCCAGAATCGACTCGATCGGCAGGCGGAAGCCGGTGAAGCCTTTGACCGCATGATCAGTCGGGAGCTGACCGAACCATCCGAAGAACGCATGCGCGAGGCCATCCGCACCTTCACCCGCACCAGCGACATGGAATCGTCGACCACCAGGGTCATTGCATATGTGGGCGATCGATTGGCCGCTTCCGGCGCTTCCATCGGCGAACTTAAGGTTTGGCAGAGTCGACTGCGCGACGCTGCCCGCGCCTTGGATGAACGCGATCAAGCCATCCTGGATGCCATTCGCGCGGCTCAAGATGCCGCCGCGAATCTGACGTCTGAAGATGCGATGACCGACGATCTGCGCGCTGCAGTCGCGGCGCTGACGGATAAGACGCTGGCCAGCGAATATATTGAAGATTTGGGCGAGTTGCTGATCCTGCACTTGTCCGAGGATCTGATCGGCGAGCGCGATCAACCGGATGACGACGAAGAATTAATCGAGCCGAGCGCATGGGAAGCCGAGTTCTTGCGCGAGATATTCGTCCGCCTGCTGACGCCCCAATCGGTGGTTGAAGTCTATGAACTGGGCCGGACGCCTCAGCAAGTTGCTATTCGCGATGCCACGACGATGGATGTGCTGGCGGAAGGCGTCCTGACCGCGGCCGGCGAGCAGGTCAGCTACGAGATCCCCAGCGACGGCTGGTATATCTTGTCCAAGACAGCTGCGGAAGGCGAAGAAGGCAGCACGCTCCTGCGTGTGGGCGGTTTGTATCCGATAGTCGAGCGGACGCTGAGCGCCAGCGAATCCCAATTTGTGCGCATCACCGACAACGAATTGGAAATCTTCGGCTTGCGCCCGCAGATTGATGGGAAACCCGCGCCCATGCTGGCGCTGATTGACAACCAGTTCCGCGGCCTGCGTAGTCTTCAAGTTTATCTGGCGCACTTCATCCCCTTGTTTTTTGAGCAAGTCGAACGCTTGCTGTTGCCCTGCTTTATCGCGGTGGTTTGGGGATACGCGTTGGGCCGGGCGCTGGCTCATCTGCGCGGGGAAAACACGAACTTCACCAGTAACCGGAGCCGAGCCGTTGTACTGGCCTGGTCGGCCGCGCCGCTGCTGATTCTACTGGCCTATTTCGCGCTTCTGGATGGTCCCAACGCAGCCGTGACCGGCCTGCTGGCACTGGCGCTGCGGCTGGTTGCGGCTTTCGGCGCAGTGGCTATGGCGCGGCGAATGGAAGATTGGTTGACGCAGACGAATCACGGAGAAGACACGGAAGCGCCAATATCTCGACTGCTGACTTATGGCTGGAGCGCCTATCCTTTCATAATGTTCGTTTTCGCTTCCGGCGTGGGCGGATTGTCCGGCGCCGCGCTCGGCAGCATCGTCGGCGGCGTGATGTGGCTGCTGCTGATGTATCTGATCGGCGTCAACTACAACGGCGCGATTGGCTACGGACTGTTGATAGGCGGTTTCTTCCTGCAGCTGGCGCAAGGTTCGATCATAAATGTCGTATGGGACGGCTGGAATCAAGCGCCCCTGGAATCGCTGATGATTTGGCTGGCCTTGGCTGTTGTCGGCGTGGGACTCGGCGCCTTCGGATTCTTGCGGCGGAACAGCTTGCCGGCTAACGTCATTCGCGTCGGCTACTTGGCCTCGTGCCTCTCCGTCATATTCATTTTGATCGATACCAATCTGGTCGCGGACGCGGCGGATCCGGCGGTTACGCTATTGGTCGCCATTGCGATGATTCTGTGGCTGGGCTGGATGTTTTTCAGCGGCATGCTGCGCTGGACCAGCAATCGCATCATTATCGGTTTGCTATTGTTGACGCTGCTGTGGATGCAAACCTGGACATCCGCCGATCATTGGTCGGCCATCTATTTCACGATCTGGCTGGTAGCCGGCGCCCTCGCATTCAAACGCGGTGAAAACGCGCAAGGCAATTTGCGCAAGATCCCGGACCAGATCGGCGCGTCCCTGCTGCAACGATTCCCGCTCCATGCGCTGGGCGCTGCGGCAGTCGTATGGCTCGCCGCATTGCTGATTGTTCCAAGCTTCGTGCTTGGTCTTGAGGCGCAAGGCGTTCTGCAGACGCCCGCGGCCGATCTGTTCCCGCTGTCCGACAAGCGACTTTGGGGCGGCCTGATGCTGACCATGCAATTGACTATACTCGGCATCGGCGCCTCCTTCCCGATTGGTCTGGCGCTGGCATTGGGCAGGCGCAGCAATCTGTCGGTCGTGAAATACGCCTGTGTGCTATATATCGAGACGGTTCGCGGCGTGCCGCTGATTACAATTCTGTTCATGGCAGTCTTGCTGGTTCCGCTGATTGACCCGTCTTTGGCGACTATTGAAAACGCCGTCCGCGCCTGGGTGGGCATCACTATGTTTAGCGCGGCCTATCTGGCGGAGAATGTGCGCGGCGGCCTGCAATCACTCGATGTCGGACAGACCGAAGCGGCGCAAGCCATCGGTCTATCGGGCTGGCAAACCACCTTGTACATTCTGCTGCCACAGGCCTTGCGCGCGGTGATCCCGGCCTTGGTCGGGCAATTCATTTCACTCTTCAAAGATACGTCGCTGGTATTCATCGTCGGCTTGGCGGAAATTGTCGGCATCGCCGTGCGCGTGGTCGCGCAGCCGGAATTTGTCCAGAGGCGTCAGGAGACCTTCCTGTACGTCGCCATCATCTTCTTCGTATTCAGTTACATCATGTCCTACATCAGCCGACGCGTTGAGGCGACCGGTTCCGGCGCGGCGCGAGCACAGCGATTGTAGACGGTCTAGGCGGAGCGCTATCCGTCGTCCAGCAGTCTGACGGAAGCGCGCAATCGAGGGGAACAACCATGGAAGACAGCGCAAAACAAGTTATGGCGGGCGAGGAGCCGGTTATCGTCTGTCGCGAGATGAATAAATGGTTCGGCGATTTTCACGTGCTGCGCAACCTCTCGCTCGAGGTCATGCCGCAAGAAGTTCTGGTGATCATTGGCCCCTCCGGTTCCGGAAAATCGACCTTCATACGCTGCATCAATCGCCTGGAAGAACATCAGGACGGCACCATCATTGTCGATGGCATCGAGCTCAGCCACGATGTGCAGAATATCGCCGACATCAGACGCGAAACGGGCATGGTCTTCCAGCAATTCAATCTCTTCCCGCATTTGACCGTCATGGACAATATCTCGCTGGCGCCGATGAAGGTGCGCCACTGGGCGCGCGATCGAGCGGAACAACGCGCGATGGAACTGCTGGAGCGCGTCGGCATTCCGGAGCAGGCTTTTAAGTATCCCGGTCAGCTTTCCGGTGGCCAGCAGCAGCGCGTGGCGATTGCGCGGGCGCTGGCCATGGAGCCGAAGATCATGCTCTTTGACGAACCGACCTCCGCCCTCGATCCCGAAATGATCAAGGAAGTCCTCGATGTGATGAAGGAACTGGCGGAGAGCGGCATGACCATGTTAGTTGTCACGCACGAGATGGGCTTCGCGCGCGAAGTGGCCGACCGCATCATCTTCATGGATATGGGGCGCATTGTCGAACAGGGTCCGCCGGAAAACTTCTTCAGCCCCGATATCGAACACCACCCGCGCACGCAGGAATTCCTCGATCAGATTCTGTAGGTCGCCGGCAGCTCAGCAGGTTCCAAACGTCGGCAGCAACTGTTGAAAAATGCAGGGGCGACCCACTGGGTCGCCCGCTTCACTTGAGGCGCAAGCCTAGTCCTCGCCGTAGAGCAGCGTATCCGGATAGAAGGCCGCCCAGGCGAACCAGAAATGCGGGAAGGCGTCCAGGGCGCGCAGCTGCGTTCCCGCTAGTTCGCCGGCGGTCGCCGTGCCAAAGACATTCCAGCTGCTGCCGGTCGCTTCATCGAGGATGACGCCTTCCTCCGCCCGGAAGCTGAGAATCCGCCCATCGACCGTACGCTCAAACAATCCAGCCATGCCAACATCGCGCGAGGCGTTGATGTTGGAGGCGTCCAAAGCGCTGAAAGCGCCGGGCTGCCAGATTGCCACGACCGGCACATCGGCGATGCTGTCGTTGATCACCATCTGTTCGCTGAGCGCCGTGAAGGGATAAGCCATCTGCACATCGCCCAGATTCACGCCCAGCACGCGCGCTGTGGCGGACAAGCGCGGGTCCGCCTCACCGCGGAACAAGAAGGGGCGCGCGCTGCTGTCGTAGCCGACATAGGGATTGCTGCCATAGAAGCGTCCGCCGGTGGACAACACTTCGCCATGCGGATATTGTGCTTTGAAAGCGCCATAACCCACCAGCTGTGAAGGCACAATATCGAGCAGCCTGTCGGTATGCGTTCCGACGATGCCTTCTCCCGTGAGCTGCTGCCAAAGCGTTTGCGTGACATCGTCCCACATGATCAAGTCGCTATTGCGCAAGAGACCGCTGACGCCGAATCGCAGGGTCGAGTCATCCACGCGTCGATCGAACACGATGGCGCTGTTGCAGAGCGGGCAGAACGTCACCGCGATGGGAAGCTCGCTGATCGTATCGTTGGCAATCTCGTGCCGAGTCAGGATGGCCAATGGATAGGCGCGGGCGATGCCCTCAACGTCGACAGCGATGACCGGCGACGCCGCTTCCAGCCAAAGATCCGCGGTTGCGAAATCGTCAAAGGCGGGATTGTCAATTGGCGGTATGCCGTCGCGTCCGACGCCGCCGGAGATTATCTCGCCGAAGACGCCCTCCTGATGGCGGCAGACATCCATCAGATTCCAGACCATTTGCCAATTCTCCAGCGTTTCCGGTCGATCAAAGGGCGCCGGCGGCGATTCGCAGCTGAGTTGAGCTTGTGCCGGCAGGGCGGCGATGATGAAAATCATGAGGATTGGCAGAAGCTTGAGCAATTTGTACATGTCTATGTTCCCCTATCTTGTGTTGGATAGAAATCGCTTGGCGCCCGCACAAAGCAGTTGAAGGCAAATGACGAGGGCTGCCGGTATTCTGTGAGAAATCTCCAAAATGGCGGACAAGCTGTGTAGGGGCGAGCCGCTGGCTCGCCCGTCTATACCATGTCCAAACCTCCACCTTTTCGCATGATTAACTTGGTAGTACTACGCTCGTCTCCGGATAGAAGGCGGCCCAGGCAAACCAGAAATGAGGATAGGCATGCAGCTGTTTCAGTCTCGTCCCGGCCAGGGGACCCACGGTCGCTTCACCCCAGATATTCCAGCGGCTCCTGGTCTGGTCGTCCACGAACCCATCGGACTCGTATCGAAAACTCACAACATCGCCGTTGGGCAGTCGACGGTCGTACATCAGCGCCATGCCGACATCCTTCGAAGAATCGATGTCGCCCGCGTCCAGCGCGCTGGAAGCGCCCGGCTGCCAGAGAATCACGATGTCTGTAGCATTGACCCGGTCGTTGACAACTCTGCGTTGCCGCAACGCCCCGAAACTGTAGGCGACCGGCTGTCCCCCCAAGTTGGCTGCCAACACTCGTTCCGTGGCGAACAAGCGGCTGTCCACCGGTCCCTTAAACAGGAACGGTTCGGCGCTGCTGTCGTAGCCGACATAAGGATTGTAACCGTAACCGCCGCCCGGTCCCCGCAGCGCCTTGCCCTGGGGATAGCGTTGGCGGAAGACATCAAAGCTGACCATTTGCGATGTAACCATCGTCAATTGCTGGCCGCGATAATGTCCGACTATGGCTTCGCCGGTGAGCTGCTGCCACCAGGATTCGCTTTGGTCGTCCCACATAATGAGATCGCTGTGGCGCAGATTGCCTGAAACGCCAAAGCGCAGCGCCATGCCGTCCACGCGCCGTTCATAAACTATCCCGCTGTTGCAGAGCGGACAGAAAGTAACCACGACCGGTAGCTCTCCAACCACATCGTTGACGATCTCGTGGCTAGTCAAGACCTCCAGCGGATAGGCGCGCGCATCGCCGTCAATATCAATAGAGATAACCGGTGACTGTGGCGACAAGTCGTCCACTTGCGCTACGGGCAAGAATTGCGGATTATCGATCGGTGGGATGCCATCGCGCGGAACACCGCCGGAAATGACCTCGTCCAGGTCAATCGCAGTATTGCTGAAGTCCGTTTTCCAGCCGTTCCGCGTTGTGTTAAAGAGTCCGCGCCCCAGCAGGATGAATGCGATTATGATCAGGGCGGGATAGAGGAAATCGGTGAATCGTCTTCCGCGTAGCTTCATCGCACCGCTTTCCCCTGCTAAATGATACGCAACTGACCGTATCCGCCAGGTGAGTAACGAATTCTCAATTCGTTATGGTAGGCCGAACACTTGCGTTTCGGGATGAAAGGCCGCCCAGGCGAACCAGAAATGCGGGAAGGCGTTGATCCATTCCAATTCGGCGCCTTCCAGCTCACCCGCAATGGCTTCGCCAAAGGCATTCCAGATCGAGCCCGTCTGCTCGTCACTGAAGGTACCGTCATCGTTGGCGGTGAAGCTTAGCGTTTCGCCATCAACAGCAGAAACGTACAACCCGGCCGTGCCCAAATCCGCGGCATTGTCGATCACGGTATCGCCCAATGCGCTTGCCACGCCGGGCTGGAAGAAAACAGCGACGGCTGATGCGCCAATCACATCATTGACCACCATTTGCTCGCGCAAAACGGAGAATGGATAGGCGACGGGAATGTCGTCAACGATAGCCGCCAATACGTGATCAACGGGCGAGGGCAGCCGCGGATCCGTTTCACCGCGGAACAGGAAGGGTCGGCCCGGATTGCTGTCGTAATTCGCGTAGGGATTGGTGCCGTAACGCCGGTTGTAGCCAGTCTCGCGCGACAGCACGGTACCATCCGGATAGCGTTGGGCGAAACTGCCGAAGCTGATCACCTGCGAGGGTACGATATCGAGCAGAATGCCGGCATAGTCCCCGGCGAGACCCTCTCCCGTCAGCTGCTGCCACCAGGTTTCCGTTTGCCGGTCGTACATGACCAGGTCGCTATTGCGCAGAAATCCGCTCACGCCGAAATCCAGCACCGCATCGTCGACGCGGCGGTCAAAGGTGATCGAGCTATTGCAAAGCGGACAGAACGTCACGGCTACCGGCACATCGGCGACTACATCGTTGGCGATCTCGTGCCACATCAGAATCGCCTGCGGATAGGCGCGCGCCTCGCCGTCAATCTCCAGCGCGATGACAGGCGAGCGATCACTGAGCCAAGTGGCCGCGTCGTCCACAGATTCAAGGCGCGGATCTAGCAGAGACGGGATCCCGTTTTTGACCGGATTGCCGACCAGGATCTCCGCGAAATCGACATTGTTGTTGCAGAAGTCGGTCGACCAGTTGCGGGTGTTCAGGTTGTTGGGCGAGCAGGTTTCTTCTTGCGCCAGGTTTGCCACGCCGCCATAGACGGCGACAATGCCCAGGACAAACAAGCTGATGACAACGAGCGCTAGCGCGCGTCGTGTGAGAACAGACTGCATGAGTGAACTTCCTTCCCGATTCAATATGGTTTATCGTAGTGGCATCTGGTTACGATTGCATTACGCATTAGTGAGCGTTGCAACTTTTCAGAATTGCTACACTTGTGCAAACACGCTTCAATTTGCGCGGACAAATCACCGGAATTCGACTATATTTAGCGCCAGCAGCTTGCATCCCATCATCATTCATTAGGAGAGCAGAAATGACGCAGCCTCGCCGCGCAGGAAAGCGCATTCCTTATGTAACGTTTCTTGGGTCGTCAATCTTGGGGATCGCCCTTGTCGCAGTCGGCGTCTTTATTGATGTGCTCCCAGGAACTACCCCGGGAGTAAATCTGCCGCAGCTGGTACTGATTGCGGGCGGGGTAATCCTAACCGTTGTTTCGATCGCGTTGCGGCACGATCACCGACGTCGGCGATTAATTCAGGAAGTAAGGCGTCACGTGATTGCCGGTGCGGCAGTCGCGATACTTACATTGCTGGCGCTTGAGCTAGTTCTCGGCCTGATGAGTGTATCAACGTATTTTCCAGGAGAAATCCCGGAGAGATTCTTGAATTTGGACCGCTGGTCAATTTGTGACGAGGCAGGTTGTCATTATAGATATGAGATTCTGAAGACTGCTTGCGAGAATGGGGAAGCTTCTGGACGCTATTGTGTGTTCAACCGGCAAGGTTTTCACGATACGCAGGACTTTTACCATTCAAGTGAATTGCAGGACACGCTGCGGATTCTGATGTTGGGCGACTCGTTCACTTATGGCGAAACGGTGCCAATTGGCGAATCATTTGTCGAACGTCTTGAGGCGGAGTTTCCCGAGTCGACAATTTGGAATACTGCCATAAAGGGAATCGGCACAGAACAGTCACTCCGGTCATTCAGGGCTTATGCCCCGCTGCTGCAACCACAACTGACCATTCTCGGATTCTACATCAACGACTTGCGCGACAACCTTGACCGATAACGAGGATACGTCGAAGAGTCTGATTCCGGTGAGCAACCTTTGCTCGAGTGGCACGACTTTTGGGGCAACATCATATTAGTGGACCAGCCGACGATGCTCTACTATCGCAGCAAGGGTATCGATCCGCCTGCGAGTGAGCTGGAACGCGTAGTCGGCCGAACAAGATTGGGGAGTGTAACGCTGCGATTGATCGATAGCTTGGCGGAAGCCGTCGCAGAAAACGTGCGTGAACGAAGGGAATTGGAAGTCACGCGGCAATACCTGACCTAGTTGCGGGATGAGGCTGCGGAGATTGAAACGACTCTGCTAATACTCTTGATTCCCAATGCCGAAGACCTTGCAACTCCCTCCGAGAGCTTCAACAAGCTGGTTGATATGTTTCGTAGCCTAGGAATTGCCTACATCAATCCGCGAGAAGACCTGGAAACGACCGATTACAACTCATATGATGTCCATTGGAACAGTATGGGTCACGGCAAGATTGCGGAGATCCTGACCCGTTGTGTGCGGTCGTTCGCCCTAAGCCAGGACCTGGGCGATTGCGACCGCGTGATAATGCCGTAGCGGCAGAAAAAAGCCAAACGTCCCAACACATTTTGGGACGCCTGGTATATTTGGGGGGTGTCCGGGTTCGTTGTGGGGACAAGGAACCAAGACGTACAGTGACCATAACATAGTTCTGCGGGCCATGATGGACGCCGCGCCTATGCGAAACCATCGTCTTTTCTACGCTCAACCTACGCTGAATCTCACGCCAGTTGTTGCGCGTCGTCGAGCCGAAAAGCCGACGAATCCGAGTCGTCGCTAGTCGCTGACGGCGTTTCTCGATCGCTGAGGCCGGGATGATCCAGTCGCTGCTGCTGTGCGGCGTATCGTCTGGAAGGCGCGCTACTCTTGGGAAACTGGCGCGCGTCCTTGCCAACAGCCGCCACAGAAGTGGCTATCCGGGCGCCGGAAACGCTACGCGATTTCCCGCAGCTGAACGGTGGCGCAGACCCCGGCTGGGAGTACATCCGCAACAGCCACAGGCGAATTAAGCAACCTGCTCGTGCCATATACTGTATTGATACCTTCCGGCGCCATTCGTTCGAGTCTTGCATGCTCCCTTCAGTATGGAGTTGCGTCAAAGTTATGCGCGGCAGCTTAGATCCGACAATCCTTGACGGACGCAATTCCGTTTGCAACGGTGACTGGCACAGGCGCAATCACGCGTCCAGTTCTCGCGGCTCATGTGCTAAGATTTGCTCACCGCCCTGGCATAACTGATTGAGAAAAACCTGCACAATGGCCAAGAAACGCAGCAGCTACCTGTGTTCGAATTGTGGCAAGCGCAGTTCCGGCTACTTCGGACGCTGCCCCGCCTGCGGTGTATTTGACACCATGGTCGAGCAGGTCGAGCAGCCGCCCGGAAGATCACCTGGCAGCAAACGCGCCAGCGGCTCGACAAGCCAGGCGCCGGTTTCTGTGATGGATATCGGGCGGGCGGCGGAAGATCGTATTGCTGTGCCGATTGAGGAATTCAACCGCGTGCTCGGCGGAGGGCTGGTGCCGGGCAGTTTGCTTCTGCTGGGTGGAGAACCGGGCATCGGCAAGTCGACCTTGATCATGCAGGCGGCCGCGGTCCTCGCGCGTTCGAGCGGCACAGTACTTTATGTGAGTGGTGAAGAGAGCGCCCGTCAAATCAAAATGCGGGCCAACCGGTTGGGACTGAATGCGCCGGAGCTGTACTTGCTGACTGAGACCAACCTTGAACACATCCTGGACCAGGTCAACAGCATATCGCCGACGGTGGTGGTCATAGACTCAATTCAAACCACCTTTGTGGACGAGGTCAACGCATTGCCCGGTCTGGTGTCGCAAGTGCGGGAGTGCGCCGTTCGCTTGCAGTCTTTGGCAAAATCCGCCGGCATCAGTGTGCTGATGATCGGTCACGTGACCAAAGACGGCAGCATCGCCGGTCCCCGCGTGCTCGAACATATCGTCGATACCGTACTTTATCTTGAGGGCGATCCCTTCCAGCAATATCGCCTCTTGCGCAGCGTCAAGAACCGTTTCGGCGCCACCAACGAGGTTGGAGTCTTCGAGATGCGGGGACAAGGCATGGTACAGGTGGAGAATCCGTCAGAAGCCTTTCTGGAAGAGCGCGTGATTGACGCCTCCGGTTCCGCGATAGCCATCACCATGGAAGGCACGCGTCCGCTGCTGGTGGAGATGCAAGCGCTGACTAGCCCGACCAGCTTTGGAAATCCCCGACGCACGCCCAACGGCATCGACATGAATCGACTGCTTCTTATCAGCGCCGTCTTGAGCAAGCGCTTGGGATTGAAGCTGTGGGAGCAAGATATTTTTGTCAATGTCGTGGGGGGCATCAAGATCAGCGAACCCGCCTCGGACCTGGCGACTGCGCTGGCGATCGCCTCCAGCTATTACGACCGGCCGATTCCGGCCGACCTGGCAATCGTGGGTGAACTGGGTTTGAGCGGCGAAATCCGCCGAGTGGGGCAATTGGGCGCAAGACTAAACGAGGCGGCAAAGATCGGCTTCAAGCGCGCGCTCATCCCCAGGCTGCGGCGCGGCGGCGAGGAACTGCCACGCGACCTGCAAATAATTGAGGCGCGCAGCTTGTCGGACGCGATGCGGAATGTGTTTGCGAATCTGTAGGCGCTGACGACAGTCACGGATACTTGCGATTGAGCAGGCGCGCGTAGGGAATCGTCTCGCGCAGGTGATTCAAGCCACAGATCCACGCCACCGTGCGCTCAATCCCGATGCCGAATCCGGCGTGAGGCGCCGTACCGAATTTGCGCAGCTCGAGGTACCATTGATAGGCTTCGCGTCCCAGGCCCATCTTGTCGATATTAGCTTCCAGCAGTTCCAATTCATGGATGCGTTCGCTGCCGCCAATGATCTCGCCATAACCTTCCGGCGCCAGCAGATCGACGCTGCGGCAGATTTCTGGGCGACCGGCTACCGGCGTCATGTAAAAGGCTTTGACCGCCGTCGGATAGTGGTAGACAAAGACGGGCTTGTCAAACATCTCCGCAATTGCCGTCTCCTGGGGGCTGCCGAAGTCCTCGCCCCATTCGATCGCCAGTTCCGCTTTGCGCTCGGGATCATCTATCTCCTCGCACAGCTGATGCAGCCGCGCCACGGCATCATCGTAACTGATGCGGGCGAAGGGCGATGTTATCGCGGCCAGCTTGTCGATGTCGCGCTCGATAATCTCCAGCTCCCGCTGATGTTTTTCCAGCACTTGTTCCACAACGTAGCAGACCATGCCCTCTTCGATATCCATCAGTTCTTCCAGATTGCAGAAAGCGATTTCGGGCTCGAGCATCCAGAACTCGATCAAATGACGGCGCGTTTTTGATTTCTCGGCGCGGAACGTCGGTCCGAAGCAATAGACCTTGCCGAATGCCATGATGTTGGCCTCATTGTAGAGCTGCCCGGTCTGCGCCAAATACGCCATTTCGCCGAAGTAATCGACTTCGAAAAGGGTTGTGGTCTCCTCGCCGGCGGCTGGTGTGATGATGGGCGTATCCACCAGCAGGAAACCTTGGTCATCCAGCCAATCGCGCAGCGCCTTGATGATCGTCGCTCGTATGCGCAAAATCGCCCATTGTCGGTTGCTCCGCACCCACAGGTGTCGATGATTCATCAAGAATTCGGTGCCGTGTTCCTTGGGTGTGATGGGATAATCGTTGGCAACCTGCAACAACTCAATGCTGCGAATGCCGATTTCGAATCCGCCTGGAATGCCCGGCGCGCGCTCATCGGCGCGGACTTCCCCCGTGATGATGACCGAGGATTCCTGCGTCAACCCACGCGCAATTTCAAAGGCTTCCGGGCTCATTTCTTTATTGAAAGCGACGCACTGCGCTTGACCGCTGCCATCCCGCAGCAGGATGAATTGCAGCCGACCTTTGCCCGTCTTGTTATAGACCCAGCCGCGTACGGTTACTTCGCGCCCGACGTATCGGGCAATATCCTTGATCCGAATGATTTCCGCCACAATCTTGTCCTCAATTGCCCCGACGATCGCTAAATGAAGATTATAGCACGCGGCCCGTTAAGACTTTGGCACATCTATCACATGTCCCGCTGACGCCCGCAGCAGACGGTCGCCCAGCGCCAGCCCCAGGCCATGCCGTTCCGGATACCTTGCCAGGATTTCTTCCACGCCGCGCTCATCCAATGCGCGCAGGGCGGCGAACAAGCGATAACCGGCTTCCTCCAGGTTGCGGCCCAGGCATTCGATTTCCGCGCCTGTGCGGAGGAATTGCTTCGCCTCCGCATCCATCGCAATCACGCCCAGGTTCGATTGGCCACTGATGTAGGCGCGCATGGCGGCGGTGGCATCCGCATCAATCTCGGCGCGAAACAATAACAGCCTGGCCCGCGGCGAGTAATGCCGCAGCAAGCTGCCGGGCGCCGATGCCGCCGCGCTGTCGTCATGCAAGTACTGCGGCTGGTACTGCAGTTCCGGCAAGGGAGCCCGCAGGTCCTCCAGCGAGACGCCGCCCGGCCGCAGCAGTTGCGGCGGATCGCAAGAGAGATCAACGATGCTTGATTCCAGGCCGATAACAGTTTGGCCACCGTCCAGCACCATGTCGATTCGTCCCTGCAAATCATCCAGCACGTGCTGCGCGCGAGTGGGGCTGGGACGAGAAAAAGTGTTGGCGCTGGGCGCGGCGATGGGTACGCCGGCTGCGTCAATCAGAGCCTTTGCGATGGCGTGATCGGGCATGCGCGCGGCGACTGTCGCCAATCCAGCGGTCAGCGCGGCGGGTATGGCCCTCTGCTTGGCCAGCACAAGCGTCAACGGACCGGGCGAGAATCGCTCAAACAGCTCAAGCGCGATGTCCGGAACGTCGCTGGCAACCAGTGAAAGCTGATCAAGGGCCGCGATGTGCACAATCAGCGGATCGTTGGCGGGGCGTCCCTTGGCCAGGAAAATCCGGTCGACCGCGGCGGAATCCAGCGCATTCGCGCCCAGGCCGTAGACGGTCTCGGTGGGGAAGGCGACCAGTCCGCCGTCGCGGATAATCTCGCCCGCGCGATCTACGATGGTCCTGTCCGGCTTCAGCGCATCGACGCGAATGCAGCTTGTCGCTGTTTGATTTGTCTTGTCCATATGATGCGGTTGTCATCGGCGCTAGTGATATTCGGCTCATTCTATCACGAGTCTGTGGCCTTGTGACGCAGCTGCCGGAAGTTAAAGCGCTGGAATCCGTATATCCTCGCCAGTTTTTGCCCGCCAGAACGCGAAATAACGTAGGGGCGACCTATGAGGTCGCCCGCCGGCACACAAAAAATGTAGGCGCGAGCCTTGGCTCGCCCGGCAAACGCGCCAAAAATATAAGTCGTTATACCAATCAAGCTTTGTAAGAGTTGTCCGCTACTGAGTTTCTTCACATCTGCCCATCGTCTCGCCCCCTCAAACTCCCCATAACACCGGGGGGGGGGGGTAAAACCAGGCGCTGCCGAGGTGAATTACCAGACAAGCCTTACAAGGGTTGATCGCTACTGCGAAACTTACACAACACTACCTGGAAAACAGCAATTTGGGGGACCAGGGCCGGGGGATGGGGTAAAACAAATCGCGTCAGGCGTCTAGTACCGGACAAGCCTTGTAGGGGCGAGCCAAGGCTCGCCCGAAAAACACGCCGACAAACGAAGGTTCTGTCAAGACAATCCAACAATTAAGAACGGAGTAGCGGACAAGCAATGAATCGCTTGTCCGCCATTCTGACAAAATCGCCAATCATCACTCGTTTCAATAAAGCTGGGAAGCGTTGCCCAGTCTAAATCCGCATCATTCCTGCTGATTTTCGCGCTTTAAGCCGGATGTAGGCGCGACTCTGTGGGTCGCCCGCGCATCTCTTGTTGTACCGATTGTGATGATGGCTTGTGTCCAGTCCACGATCCAGCGTCACAATTGAAAGTGATTATGATGTAGTTGAGTAAATCACAAATCACTCGGCATCATTGCTCTCCGGCAGCAGCGACAGCGACTCCACGAAGTCATCATCCAGGCCGGCGATGAAATGCGCCAGCCAGCGTCCGCAGCGCTCGATATCCTTGAGATCCAGCGTCTCCACCGGCGAATGCATATTGCGCAGCGGAATGCTGAGCAGCGCGGTCGGCACGCCTTCGCAAGCCACCTGAATCGCCCAGGCATCGGTGCCGCTGTAGCTGGGCGTGATATCCCGCTGCCATTTGATGTCGTAATAGGCGGCCACATCCTGCAAGCGCTGGACCAGCTTGGGATGATAATTGGCGCCGAAAGCCAGCTCGGGGCCCTCGCCTAATTTGCTGGCGCCCAAGGACACGCCGGGCTGTTCGGCGAAACCGACATCCAGCGCCACCGCGCAATCGGGCTCAATATGATTGGCGGCCGTGGTCGCGCCCCGCAGGCCGACCTCTTCCTGCACCGTGGCCACAGCGTAGACATCCCAGCTATGCCGCACGTCGCGCAGCAGCTCCAGGCAGGTGGTGATCACGGCGATGCAGGCGCGGTCGTCCATGGCTTTGGAGACCACCTGGCGCCCGCTCAATTCGATCATGGGACCTTCCGCGGTCACCAAGTCGCCCGGGCGCACCAGCGCCGCCACTTCCTCCGCCGGCAAGCCGACATCGACCACCAGCGCCTCGATCGGGGGATAGCGTTTGCGATCGTCGGTGGTCAGCATATGGGGCGGCATGGTGGCGACAATGCCGGGCAATTGACGTTTCCCATGCACCACCACCGGCTGCGCCAGCATCACGCGCGGATCAATCCCGCTGATGCGATGCACATAGATGAAGCCGTCTTCGATCTCGCGCACCAGCAAGCCGATTTCATCCATATGCGCCGCCAGCATGACCTTGCGCGCTGCCCCAGACGGACGCGCGCCCCGCTTGATGCCGATCAAGCTGCCGAGGCCATCACTATCGAATTCATCGACCAGGTCGGCCCAGTCTTCGCGCAAGGCATCAGCCACCGGCTGTTCGTAGCCGCTGGGCGCGTGGATCTCGACCAAGCGTTTGAGGTGGACTTTAGGATCGTACATATTATGGGATTTGCGGCAGTCTGCCGATGATGTGGATCAGCAGAGGCACGACTATACCAGCAAGAATACCTGCCAAGATCAGAAACTGCGCGACCATCCATTTGATCATGCGTGTTTCCAGTTCGCGTAGATCAGCCCGCGTCGCCAAGTGCCTGCGCTCAGCTTCAATCGCCGCAAGGCGCTCGCCCTGACTGGACGCTGATCCTGACGGAGTTTGGATCATATCCGCGGTCGCCATTCGCATCTCCTTATTGCCACAATTCTACCATCAAAAGGAAATGCATTCCAGTTCGCCCATGTCCCTACTCATTCCGGCTTCCATGCAGTGCATCGGCCACCGGCTGTTCGTAGCCGCTGGGGGCGTGGATCTCGACCAAGCGTTTGAGGTGAGCTTTAGGATCGTACATGGCGCTGCTCCTAATTTTTCTGGGGAGATTTTACCACCGAGCGCAGCGAGGGCACAGAGCGAGAGCGAGGTCTCCAGCGCAATACGCTCAAATCTTCAAACCATGGAATGCATAGAGGTACTCCCAATAGAGTAATGCAAGAATAAAGGGAAGTTGTAGGGGCGTCTCGCTGAGACGCCCTCTTTCCCAGACACGTTTATTGGGCGCTTCGCCGAATCGCCCCAAAAAGTCAGCTTTTGCATGACTAACTTGGATCTACTGAAGACTAAGAATTTGAGTTACTTCAGACCACAGTTTCCGCCACCCCATCACATTGAGAGCAACAATCTAATCGATATTATCCAGATCAAATCTTTTCTCTGTGCTCTCTGTGCCCTCTTTTTTAACAAACCTCCTAGCTCATGCAAGGAGAGAGTTTGATATTTTGTGTGAGCGCGGCAGACCTTTTCGCTGCCGCCGAGCGGCTGTGGTTAATATCTTTCGTCACATTTTCAACCCATTGCCCCGACTATTCCAACCTACCGCCCATACTCCCGCTTGCCCAGCAAAATCTGACTCAGCCGAAACATATCCGTGCGCGAAGTCAAATCCAGGCTCATCGGCGTGACCGAGATGACCTTGTCATTGAGCAGCGCATAGACATCGCTGTCCGGCTCGGCAGCCGTCGGATCGCTGTTGTACTGGTAGCCCAGCTTGCCGCTGTCATGCAGGGCGGCGCGTTCCGGACGCGTCGGCCAATAGACCCGCCGCCGCGACAATCGTGTCAAACGCCAATCAGTCTCCCGCGTAGCGCCGCGCGGCACATCGATTTTGAGGATATCGACATCATCGGGCAGCCCAGTATGATCTATCAGCCAACTCCCGAATTGCCGGGTGATATCGGCCGCTACCGTGAAATCGACGCTTTTGGAGTGGCTGAGGTGCAAGTCTGTCGGCGTTTGTTGACTGACGGCGATGGATCGAATGCCTAGGCTGGCGCCCTCCAGCGCCGCGCCCACCGTGCCCGAGATGGTGACGCCGTTGCCGGTATTCTCGCCATAATTGATGCCGGAGACCAAGAGCGCCGGCGGCCGATCCACCAGCTCCAACACCGCATGCTGCACGGCTTGCGCCGGCGTGCCATCGACAGCGTAGGCGCTGCAATCGCCGCAATCAATTGGCGCTTCGTAAGGGAATATCCGTCCCTCGCTGTAATGCGGCATGCTGCGCCCCATGCCCGATTGCTGCTCGCGCGGGGCGGCCACGATCAAACGGCCGACATCACGAAACGCCGCTGCCAGCGCCCATAATCCCGGCGATTCGATGCCATCATCGTTGGTGAAAAGTATGATGGGTTTCTGGGTTTGGGACATCGCGTTTCCCTTGATTTCAAGCCCTGCGGGCGTTTGCGGTCGCAGAAGCCTAAGCCAAAAGCGCCAAACGCGCAACTCTCTAGCGTCAAGCGCGCGTTAAGCCTTGACTAACATTGATGCCGGCAATCGCTGCTTTTGACCTTTGGGAGTGCCAGATTTTGTGAATGCAGCAGCTTCAGAGCAGATACAATATATCTCTGTGCGCTCTGTGGTCTCTCTTTTTTGAAACCCCCTCCTCCATTAAGAGGGAGAGGCTTTTCTCCCTACACCGCTCGGCAGTACATTGCTCCCCTTCCCTCCTTGTGGGGGAAGGGGCCGGGGGATGGGGGCCGGTATGGGCTTCAAATTTTGTGTGAGCCAAGTCGTGACTTGCGAGCGGCTGTGGTTAATCCCCCAGCGCGAAGGTTATACTCTGAACAGTGATGAGCCAAACACATGCCTGCAACAAAATATCTCTGTGCGCTCTGTGGTCTCTGTGGTTAATCCCCCGGCGCCGAGCGCGCTTTGCGTCTCATATCCACGATTTTAGCCACTTCCTGACCATGCGCGCCCCGCGCATTCCACAATCGCGAAGGTTATACTCTGAACAGTGATGAGCCAAACACATGCCTGCGCCAAACCTTGAATCGTATCTCCAGCTGATACGCGCGCGCCATCCCGAGCTGGCGACCGATCGTGCGCGTTTGCTGTCACAAGCCGGGCAATTCAATACCGTGCTCTGCCTCGATGAGCGCTGGATCTTTCGTTTCCCCAAAAGCCCCCGGGCCGCGGCCGAGCTTGCGCGCGAGCTGGAGCTGCTGCCGCCTCTGCGCGGTCGTTTGCCGCTGCCCATCCCCGAACCCGTCTTCGCCGCTGAGCATGCGGACGGGCGGCTGCAATTCATGGGTTACGCCATGATTCCTGGTCAACCGCTTCTGCGCGACCGCTATCGCCGGCTCAGCGCCGACGCTCGCATCGTCGATGGCATCTCGCGCGACCTGGCGGGTTTCCTCAAAGCGCTTCACGCCATCGATCCGGCGGCCATCGATATTGAATCGGATGCCGAAGACAGTCGGCAGTTCTGGCGGCGCGCCTGGATTGATGTGCGCCAGCAGCTTTTCCCGCACATGCGACCGGCTGCGCGCGAGCAAATCCGTCAGCGCTTTGAGAGCGGATTGAACGATGACCACTTGTGGCGCATTGAGCCCTGCCTAATCCACGGCGACTTCGGTACCGGCAACATTCTCGTTGACGGGAATCGCGTCAGCGGCATCATCGACTTCAGTTTCTGCCGCCCCGGCGATCCGGCGCAGGATCTGGGCGCATTGCTGTCGAGCTACGGCGAGCGCTTCATCGAACGCTTCCTGGCGCATTATCCGGCGCTGACATCCTGCCTGCCGCGCGCGCGCTTCTACCTGGGCAATTATGCCTTGCTGCAAGCGCTCTACGGCCTGCGCGATGGCGACAAAGCCGCCTTTGACGACGGCATCGCGGCTTTCCGCTAGGCAAGCCTGAGCAGCAGACATGCATTCGGGCGACTCATCGGGCCGCCCCTGCATGGCTTGTCCGATATTGCAGAGTCACCCGCGAATGGCTGGAAACTACTTGCGAAAAGCGATAGAAACGGGCGCGCTCAGCGCGATAATTACGGACTAGACGCCGAATCCACGCAAAAGTGCTCCCCCTCTCCATTGCAATGGGGAGGGGGCCGGGGGGAGGGGTAGAAAAACACGCTGATATTGTGTCCTATAACATACAAGCCGTGCCGGAGACAACCCGCCAGGTCGCCCGCAACATCGCAATCACACACCGGTGCGAACCACGACAAAATGCCGCCGCGTTAGCAAAGTCAAATCATCGGCCTATGCTATAATTCCAGCAGCTTTCTATTGTCCGCGCGGCGAATGGATTCCCGATGGCAGCCATCAGTTTAAGCGCATATCAGGACAAGCTTTCCGGCTTGCTGGCGGAAGGACGCCACGAAGAAGTCATCGCCCACGCCCGCCATATCCTCAAGACGCATCCCAAGAATCTGCGCGCCTATCAACTGCTGAGCGAGGCGCTCTTTGCCGGCTCCCGCTGGGACGAAGCGGCCGAAGTGCTGCGCCGTCTCTTGGGCGCGCAGCCACAAGATTTCTTCACGCATGCGCGCCTGGCCAGATCATATCAGCAACTGGAGCAATTCGACCGCGCCATCTGGCACGCCGAACGCGCCCTCGATCTGCAGCCGGAAGACCGCGACGCCATCAGCTTGATCCGGAGCCTCTATCGCGAAGCGCGCGGCGTCGAGATTGAACGCATGCAACTATCGTCCGTGGCGCTGGCTCAACAGCACATCCGCAGCAATCTGCTGGAGGATGCGCTGGCGGTATTGGGCGACGCCCTCGATTGCAACCCCGGCCGCATCGATATGCAGCTGATGCGGGCGCGCACGCTCTGGCTGGACGGGCAGCGCACAGCCGCCGCGGAATCCGCCGCCGAAATCCTGGACCAACTGCCCTACGCGCTGGCGGCCAACCGTATCATGAGCGAATTGTGGCTGGCCGAAGAGCGACCCTCCGATGCCCAGCTCTACTTGCGGCGCATCGAAGACCTCGATCCATACCTGGCGCATCAACTGGCGACGGCAGCAGCCCCGCCCGAGGCGCTGGTCACGCTGGAAGAACTTGATTACGCCGCCCTGCCGGCAGCGGAACAGACCATACTCAATGCCGAATGGCTGGAAAACAGCGGCGATGCCGAGGCGGACGAAGCCGCAGAAATCGCCGAACTCTTTCAATCCGACGGCGACGAACCAGGCGGAAGCCCAGCCCGGGCCACCGCCGATTTGCAAGACCTGCTCGCCGCGGACGAGATCGACGCGCTCTTCCAGGAACTGATCAGCGACGACGAGAGCCGCGCCGAAACCGCCGCCCGCGATGACGGCTCGGCGGTCATCGTCGCCATGGATGAACGCGGCTTATTCACGGATGATGCCGATAAATCGCCGCCGACGGCCCCGGAGGACATCAGCGCCCAAACCAGCGATAATGAGAGCTTCGCGGGTCTCGATGACGAATTATCGGGCCTGCTCGCCAAGCTGGACGACAACGATGATGACAGCTCCTGGATCGAGGAAATACAGCAAGAGAGCCTGAACCTGCTCGATGAGGAATCGCTGGATTATCTGGAAGACATGGGACGCGAGTATGTCAAGGAGCCCGCCGGCGACGCGGGCGCGCCCTGGCTGTCGGCGGCCATGCGCGAGCTGGATGATGACGCCGCCGATTTCGACCTCTTCGCCGAAGACGAAGGCCTGCAGAAACTGCTCAACGCCACTTCGGAGACCGAGCCGCTCGAATTGCAAGATATCGAAGACTGGCTGTATAGCGACGAAACCGAACCCGATCAGCTCAGCGCCGAAGAAATCGACAAACTGGTCGAGCTGGATGATGGATTGCTGGACGAGTCTTCCTGGCTCGATGAAGGCGAGGCCGATGCCGCCGCCGAGCTGCCGCTGTTCGCCGCGCCCGCGGTCGATGACGAGGACAGCCGCCGCAATCTCGAACTCATCGATAGTTGGCAGCAAGAACTGGGCGTCGACGATGACGAAGACGACGATCCCTACATCGACTGGCTGAGCGAAGGCGCGGCTGAAGAACTGGATGACGAACTGGGCTTGTTGTCCGCGCAGGGCAGCGAGGATCCCATCGAAGCGCCGGCAGCCGCATTAGCGCTCGATCCGGTCGCGCCGGATGATGGCGATCCATCCGAGACCGCGCGCGCCTGGGGCCTTAAGGACGAGGAGCAGCTGGCGGATTTCGTCGAAGACGAGGTCGGCCTGGCCGAAGCCGAAGTCGCCCCCAGCTGGCTGAACGCCATGGTGCCCGGCATCGATCGCGAATCCGATGCCGAGCCGGAAAACGAATTGGAATTCGCAAGTCCCATCCGGCGGCCAGGCGCCGACTTCGGCTGGGTGAGCGACATCGTCGACGAAGAAACCGGCGAAATGGCAGCCGTGCAAGCTGAATTGCCGGCGGCCGAGACGCCCTATTTCCCATTCAGAAGCCCGCCGCTTTGGCTGGCCATCATGCGTGGCGAGCACATAGCGGAACCCGATATCGCCATCGGAGCGGTCGCCGCGACCGCGCTCGCCGTCGCCGACAACCTCGACGAACTTGAGCTCGATGATTTGACCTTTGACGACTATTTCAATATAAACACGCCGACCGACAAGATGGATGCCATCAACCTCGATGACGAGGACGCGGACATCAATTTCGCCGCCCTGGAATGGGACGACTATTTCGACTTAGAATCGCCCACCGAAAAGACCATCGCCATCACCCTGGACGACGACCCGGCCAATATCAACTTCAAAGAGCTCGGCCTGGAAGACGAAGATTTCGATTTCGATACGCCGACCGAAAAGGCGCCGGCCATCACCCTGGACGCGGAACCCGATCCGCTCGAATTCGATGACATCGGTCTGGATGACCCGCTATCGACCGCCGAGACCAATGGCAGCGAAAGCGGCGATTGGCTGGAATATGGCGATCTGAGCGGCAGCGACGATTTCGCTCCTGACGATCGCGACAAGAGCCGCGGTCCCACGCCGACCTGAGGTCCCTGGCGGATCAGCCGATCCGAGAGTGCGCAGCGCAATGTATCAAGACCCCGACATGCCCGACTTTGACTCGATGTCGCAAGACGAGCTGATCGAATGGCTGGAAACCCTGGCGCATCGCCAAAGCGAAGAAGGGACCGGTCTGGCTGAAGACTTCGATTCGGCGGATGGCGACATGAGTCCCGACTTGATGCCGGAACTGCTCAACGACGAAGAATGGAGCGCCTGGATCGGGAGCGATCACGACCTGCAGCAAGATACCTCTCCGGTTGACATTCCGCCGATCCAAGCCATGCAGACCCTCGACGAAGACGATGACGAGACGCCCACCGCCTTGCCCGTCATCGAGGAAGCCGGCAGCGACGATACCACCGATCCCCTGACCGAACTGCAAGATATCATCGCCCCAGTCGAAGCTGCTGTAGATCCGGCCGCCGCGCATGACGGCGAATCTGAGCAGGAAGACCCGCTGGATTGGCTGGAGAGCCTGGCCAGCGAAGTCAGCGATGCGGCAGCCGAGTCAGAACCCGTCATCGAGGTCATCGACCTATTTGATGATATCGACGATGCCTACGAAGACGATGAGCGGCTGGACGATCTCGAAGACGAAAGCCTGTATTCGCGGCATGCCGATGAGACCATGAGCTTCCTCGAAAGTTTGACCGGATTGGACCAGGAAGATGACGAATACAGCACGCAATCGATGGCGCCCGTGCCCGATGACCTAATCCCCGACATTGACGAAAACGAAATCCCGGTCGCGCCGCTTGACGAGCAAATCTCTGTGGACGCGAGCGCCCTGGCGCAGTCTCCGCGCGACAACCTGATGCAGGCCTTTCTGCTCCAGGATCATCAAGCCGATCTGGAAGCCTGGTACGAAGCCCGCTTGCGCGCCATCGCCAGCGGCGCCGATACGTCGCTCAAGGAAGCCGGCGCGGATGCGGCCGCGCCTGCCCCCGAGCTCAGCGCACTGCCCGCGCCGCCACCCGGGCTGGCGGCGGGATTTAATTCGGCGCGCGGCAAACTGGCCGCGGGCAGGCTCGCCGATGCGCTGACCGATTACGAAACGCTGCTGCGCGCCAACATCGGTCTCGATCTGGTCGCCGCCGATATGCGCTGGCTGTTGGAGCAGCCGCAGTTCCGCGACAACGCCTCGGTGCATCGCGTGCTCGGCGACGCCCTCATGCGGCAAGGTCATCTGCAGCAGGCGCTGGATATCTATCGCCACGCCCTGAAGCTGCTGTGACCGTCCGTAGAAGCGATGACCTGGAGGTTGTTCACCGCTTAGACGCAGAAGTAACGCCCAGCAAGTCATGCAAATACTGACTTGTAGGGGCGTTTCGCCGAAACGCCCAAAAGACGTGACTGGGAAGGAGGGCGTCTCAGCGAGACGTCCCTACAACGTCCCTTTTTTTTGCATTACTTTATTGGAACTACTGACAGCACAGAGAAAAACTGAATGAGTTTTGGCTTCCCTCTCATTGAACGATGACCGCGCCTTTCACCCACGAACTGCTGCGCTGGTATGACGCCAACCGGGCCGATTTGCCCTGGCGCCGCCATCCCTCCCCCTATCAAGTCTGGCTGGCCGAAATCATGCTGCAGCAAACACAAGTCGAGACGGTCATCCCCTATTACGGACGCTTTTTGACAGCCTTCCCCACCATCGCCGATCTGGCGGCGGCCGATCTCGCGCGGGTGCTGAAGCTCTGGGAAGGGCTGGGCTATTATAGCCGCGCGCGCCATTTGCATCGTGCCGCCCAGATCGTCGTTGCCGAGCACGGCGGCGCCCTGCCCTCCGCCCCAAGCGACTTGATCAAATTGCCCGGCATCGGTCGCTACACCGCCGGCGCCATCAGCAGCATCGCCTTTGGATGTTCGGCGCCGGTTCTCGATGGCAACCTGATTCGCATCTTCGCGCGCTTGCAAGATCTGCCGGATGACGTTAGCGCCCACACGACGCGCGAACGGCTCTGGGACCTGGCGGCGGAATGGCTGCCGACAGAGCGCGCGGGCGATTACAATCAGGCGCTGATGGAATTGGGTCAGCGCGTCTGTCGTCCCAAGACGCCCGATTGCCCCGCCTGCCCGCTATCCGCCCACTGCCGCGCCTTCCAAAACGGCACGCAGTCGCTGCGGCCGCTGCGCCGCAAACGCGCCGCCATCCCACATTATGATGTTTGCGCCGGTCTCATCCGCGATGAACAAGATCGCCTGCTGATCGCGCGGCGTCCGCTGGATGGATTGCTGGGCGGGTTGTGGGAGTTCCCCGGCGGCAAACGCGAATCGCAGGAATCGCTGGCCGAATGTCTGCGCCGCGAATTGCGCGAGGAGCTGGCGATAGCCGTAGAAGTCGGCGAGCTGTTCACCGTAGTCGATCACGCCTTCACCCACTTCAAGATCACGCTGCATGCATTCGAATGCCGCTATCTGGGCGCGCTGCCGCCCTACGATGAGCCGCAGGCGCTGGAGGCGCTGGACTGGGCCTGGGCGCGGGAAGATACGCTGGATGACTACACTTTCGGCAAGGCCGATCGCCTGGTGATCGCGGCCCTGCGCGAGCGGCGGAATCTGCTGCTCTGAATCAAGCGCTGCCTTCAATCAAAATGCGATTGCCGCCCAACCATCTGGTATAATCGGCGTAGCCCGCAGCCGAGAGGAGGATGGCATGCTGTCGGACGAATTACTCGCGCAAGTCAAAGCGTTGGATGAAGCGGACAAGTTGGCGTTGCTGCGCACGCTATTGATGGATCCGGCCCTTTCACAGTATGCGTACGATCCATTGGGATTGCGCACAAATTATAAGGCCGCGCAGATACTAATGGAGATGCTTGAGGAAGAAAAAGCCAAAACTCAACAAGAAGTCAATTGATGGCTCGATTTCGATTTACCGAATTGCGATCTATGCCTGGCAGCTTGATGCCGAGACTACCCATTGAATTGTCCCTCGACAACGAATCAGCGCAAGTTACCGGTATCATCGATTCGGGCTCCGCACTTAATGTTTTGCCTTACGATGTCGGCATCGCATTAGGCGCAATTTGGGAACGACAACATGTTCTTGGACAACTCTCGGGAGGTTTGGCTGGCATTGAATCTAGAGGCCTGGCGCTCAATTGCAGGATTCCCGAGCTAACTGGAACTGACTACATTACCCTGGGCTTTGCTTGGGCAAGTTCGGACTCCGTGCCTGTCTTGTTGGGCCAAACCAACTTTCTCACGCAATTTCATGTTTGCTTCTATCGTTCACAGAACTACTTTGACGTATGGCGAGCTTAGGCAAGACTGAAGATCGGATACTTAGCGAATGCTCAACCTGCTCAACAACCTGCGCCGGCTGATCGCCAGTCTCTTCGGCCAAAATGTGCCGGAAGAAGGCGGATGGGCTGAGGTCGCGCCGGAACAACTGCTGCCCCGCGAACGGCTGCTGCGCCGCTGCTCGCGCATATTGACCTGGGGCGCGCTGATCAACCTCGTCGCCGGCCTCATACTGATCATCCTGGCCATATCCGCCCGAGGCGATGCCGCCCGCTACGAAGCCATTCATGCGGCGCTGCTGGGCAACCTGCTCATCAGCGGCGATGCGGCCGTCCTGCTGATCATCGCCGGCGTCTTGGGCAATATGTCGATTCTGCTGGTGCTGGCGGTAGTGATCCTGGCGCAGGAATTGTGGACGGTGTTCACCGCCTGGCTCTTGACCGCGCTGAATCTGATCGCGCTGCTGGCGTTTGGCTTCTGGCCCGCGCTGATGGCGATGGCGCCGCTGCTGGCTGTGGGCGCGCTGACCGTTGGCGATTTGCGCGCCTTTCGCCTCAATCCGGTGATGATGAAAGAACTACGCGGACGCATGCGCGGCTTGCGCGGCTTCGCCATCATCACCGTCTTTCTGACGCTGATGAGCTTCTTCACCATGCTGCTCTATTTGCTGCGCGTGCCGCAAGGCGGCGTCGTGGTCACCGGCGAGCTGGGTCGGCTGCTCTTCATCGGCGTGCTCTTCATCGAGCTGCTGCTGATCATTTTCATCGTGCCCGCCTTGACCGCCGGCGCCATCACCACCGAGCGCGAACGCAAAACTTACGACCTGCTGCAGACGACGCTGATCTCCAAAGCGACTTTTGTGGTCGGCAAAATGCAATCGGCGCTGGGTTATATCTTGCTGCTGCTGCTTTCCGCGATTCCTCTGCAGAGCATCGCCTTCTTGTTCGGCGGCGTCAGCGAAGCCGAGCTGATCCTGGCGCTGCTGGTATTGGCGGTATCGGCAGCAACGCTGGGCGCCTTCGGCATGTTCTTCTCATCCATCACTGAACGCACGCTGGCCGCCACTATCCGCTCCTACACCGTGGCGCTGGCCATCACCATCGGCTTGCCCGTCGTCGCCCTGATCCTCTTCCAAAACGCCTACGGCAACGTCGTCAACAATGTCGCCGCCAATGTCAGCGCCAGCCCCACCGTCGAAGCCGCGACCATCTACCTCGATATGATCGCCACCAGCCTCAATCCCATCACCGCCACCCTCTACTCGCAGCAGATGCTGATCGATCACCAGCAGTTGATCACCATGCGCGTCACGCTCTCCAGCAACGGCGCATCCATCCCCATCTTGTCGCCCTGGGTGCTGCTGACCATGAGCTACCTTTCAGTCACCGCGCTGCTGGTCATGATTTCCGTCCGCCGCATGGAGCGCCAGGGGGGCTGAGGGCTTGATGACAGGAAATGTGTTGGTTCCTCAGCAAAACGCACGGAATTGCGAGTCGCAGATGGCAATTGAACCCAATGGCATATACAGGATTGCAACACTACACTATCGAAACGATGCGCGTCGCAACTTTAGAGATGGCAGCTTTTGCGCATAGGATGCAACATCACCAGGCGAATCCGCCAGCAGTTTTGCGGAAACAAAAGATAGTCGTAAAACTTGGAGCGTATCTAAATGTAAGTTGGAAGCGGCTTATTGTTCGTTGTTTGATGCTTTAGAATGGATTTGTCCGGTTAGACGAAACAATCGTATTACGGTCATTTGCGACACGATCTAAGGCTTCATCACTATGTACAATTTCTGGCTCCGGAATGGCAATGTTCCGAGCCAGCAACGACTGGATATAATCCACCAACACAGACGCAATCTCTTGACGAGCCTCTTCCTCGCTAAACCCTTGCGCCACACAGAAAGGCATTTCCCGTATGCAGGCGGTATACCTAGGGACGTCCACAGGAAGTTCGCCGACTTCGCACTCGATTTCGATCTGATAGGGTCTCTCAGCTAGGCGCTGCGCGTCCAAAAGCAATGCGTTACTCATTTTATTCCCTATGATTTTCAGTCATCATAATAGCTGCTTTTTCGGAATTCTTCAACAAGTTTTATGGCTTTGCGTACGACGCCGGGAGATAGTTTCTTATGCCGTGGGATAGGAAAGCTCTGCGAAAACGAGCTATGTTCAGCCATATCATGCTTCGATCGATTCGAGATTTCAAAATCATGCAATAGAAATAAATCCTCTACATCCTTGCGCGAACAATCACGAACCGAGTCCTTTACCTTCATTAGTTGCCTCGTGGCTTTTCGTTTTCTACTTTGGCGTGTCATCGGTAATGTTCCGTCACGGGATTATCGTGATGCCAGCGTTGTAGCGATTGTCGCCGAGCTGAACGGAATACAAACGTCTCTATAGACTCCTGAAATTGTAATTCTCGTGTCCCGCGATCAAATTCCTTCCACATACTATTTTACCCTCTTATCTAAGCCATCATAGCCGAGGTTGCCACGTGTACAATCGCCCACACCCGCCACAACCTACCAACCCGCGCCCGAGCCTGTTACAATCGCGACACATTACGCTCGGCAGCGGCGACCCGCGGGAGACCAGTCTATCATGAGCAACCCCTTGCTGGAGATTCAAAACTTCGGTCAGAGCGCCTGGCTGGATTACATCCATCGTCAAGACCTGCAAAACGGCGATCTGCAGCGCCGCATCGACGACGAGGGCGTCCTGGGCGTCACCTCCAACCCCTCCATCTTCCAGAAGGCCATCGGCGATTCCGACACCTACGACGAGGCCATGCTGGCCATCCTCGATCTGGACGCGCAAGACATCTATGAATCGCTGGCCATCGACGATATCCGCGGCGCCACAGATCTCTTCCGCCCCATTTATGAGCGCACGGACGGCGGCGATGGTTTCGTCAGCCTGGAGGTCTCGCCGCTGTTGGCGCGCGATACCCAAGCCACGATCGACGAAGCCCATCGTCTCTTCGCCACGGTCGACCGCCCCAATTTGATGATCAAGATTCCCGCCACGCCCGAGGGACTGCCCGCAATCGAAGCCGCCATCGCCGCCGGCATCAATGTCAACGTCACTTTGATCTTCGCCCTCCAGAACTACGAAGCCGTCGCCGAAGCCTTCATCCGCGGCTTGGAACAGCGCCTGGAACGCGGGGAAGATGTGACGCGGGTGGCGTCAGTGGCCAGCTTCTTCCTCAGCCGCATTGATGTCATGGTCGATCAAATCCTGGAAAACAACATTCGCGCCGCGCAGGTGCAGGGCGATATGGGCCGCATCACCGCCAATCGCGTGCTGCTGGGGCAAACCGCCATCGCCAACGCCAAGCTGGCCTATCGGTCCTTCCAGCGCATATTCGATGGCGAGCGCTTCGCCGCATTAAGAGGCGCCGGCGCCCAGGCTCAGCGGCCGCTTTGGGCATCGACCGGCGCCAAGAACCCCGCCTATCCCGATACGATGTACGTCGACAACCTCATCGGCCCGCATACGGTCAACACCTTGCCGCCGGCAACCTTGGCCGCCTTCAAAGATCACGGCGTCGCCGCCGAGACCATCAGTATCGATGTCGCCGATTTTCTGCCGCCGCAAGAAGTGATGGATCGGCTGACGGAAGTGGGCATAGACCTCGGTCAGGTGACGGCTCGCCTGCAGGATGACGGCGTAGATGCCTTTATCGATGCTTTCGAGACCTTGATTAATCAAGTGGCCGCCAAGCGCACGGTCTTGCGCAGCGGCATCATGGATCGTACCAAACTGGCGCTGGGCATCTATCACAGCGCGGTGGACGAAGCCGTCGCCGGGCTGGATGCGGAATCGGCTAACGCGCGCCTGTGGAATAAAGACGGCAGCCTGTGGAAATCTCATGCGCCCACCATCGACAACATCGTCAAGCGCCTGGGCTGGCTCGATACCGACAAGACTATCGACCGCGCCCGCCTGATTGCGCTGCAGGACGACGTGCGCGGCAGCCGCTTCCAGCATGTGGTGCTGCTGGGCATGGGCGGCAGTTCACTGGCGCCGGAGGTGCTGTCCGATACCTTTGGACCGCAAGACGGCTTCCCGGAACTGATCGTGCTCGACAGCACCGATCCCGCGCGCATCCGAGCCGTCGAAAGCGAGATTGCGCTGGAAGACACGCTTTTCATCGTCGCCAGCAAGTCGGGCGGCACCATTGAGACCGTGGCGCTGCACCACTATTTCCGGGAGAAGACCGGCGGCAACGGCGAGCAATTCATCGTCATCACCGATGCCGGATCGCCGTTGGAGCAGATCGCAGAAAAAGAAGGCTTGCGCGAGATTTTCATCAATCCCTCCGATATCGGCGGGCGCTACAGCGCCTTGAGTTATTTTGGCCTGGTCCCGGCGGCATTAATTGGCCTCGATCTGGTCAAGTTGTGGGCGAGCGCGGATACCATGATGGCCGCCAATGGCCATCTAATTCCCACCGCCTATCATCCGGCGCTGCTGTTGGGCGCGGTCATCGGCGCGCTGGCGCAGGCCGGTCGCGACAAGGTCACCATCACTGCCACCGCTTCCCTGCGGGGCTTCGGGAACTGGGCCGAGCAATTGCTGGCGGAGAGCCTGGGCAAGGAAGGCCGCGGCGCGCTGCCGGTTGTCGGCGCCACGATCGGCATGCCGCATGATTATGTCAGCGACCGACTCTTCATTTACCTGCGCGTGGATAACGACCGCGATGTGGCCGAAATGGACACCGCCGTGCGGACGCTGCGGGAAGCCGGTCATCCGCGCGTGACCATCCGCCTGCCCGACAGCCACGCCATCGCCGGCGAATTCTTCCGCTGGGAATACGCCGCCGCCATCGCCGGCCGTCTCTTGGGCATCAACCCCTTCGACGAACCGAACGTGGCCGAAGCCAAAGACGCCACCAAGCGCCTGCTGGAGATCGTTCAGCGCGAGGGCAGCCTGCCGCCTGAAGCGCCGGTCATGACCGCGGACGGCCTGGAATTGTACGCTGACAGCCGCACGCTGGCGCCGCTGCGCGAGCTCTGCCAGCAGCACGGATACGATGGCGCTGACCTGGCGCAGGTGATCGCCGCCCAGCTGGCCAGCACCCGCGCCGGCGATTATTTCGCCTTCTTGATCTATTGCGATCTGGATGCGGAGGAACGGCGGCTGCTAGCCGATATCCAGCGCCGCATTCGCCACGTCACCAAACGCGCCGTCACCATCGGCATCGGTCCGCGCTATTTGCACAGCACCGGACAATATCACAAGGGCGGCGGGGACAATGGCGTCTTCTGGCAGCTGACCGCCGACGCCGCGCCCGATCTGGAGATCCCGGGCATGCCCTTCAGCTTCGGCGCTTTGTTTGCGGCGCAGGCGGCTGGTGATATGCAGGCGCTGGGCGGGCACGGTCGGCGGGCGATGCGCTTGCATCTGGGTGGCGACAAACGCGCGGGACTGGAAACGCTGCTGACCGCCATCGACTTCGTGGGGTCGCGCCGGCGCTAGCGTCACTGCCTGCTGAAGAAAGAAAAAACCCGCCCTGTTGGAGGCGGGTCACGGTTTTCAAATTTGAGTTGACCTCAGTCAATCACTGTGACTGCGCTGGCTTGTTTGCCTTTGCGACCTTCGGTAATCAGGAATTCGACGCGCGCGCCTTCATCCAGCGAGCGATAACCCGTCCCTTGAATTTCCGAGTAATGCACAAACAGATCATCGCCGTTTTCCTGGGAGATGAATCCATATCCCTTTTCGGAGTTGAACCATTTGACAGTACCTTGCATACGTTCTTGTGACATTGCCATTTGCTCCTGACAAAGACTTGATTAACTGGGCTCAACCATTGCCTGCATAAACGTGGCACATCTCAAGCGCTTGCGCAATCGAAAATGTGCGGTGGTGATTACCCGGTGGCGGCGGCTCGCGCCAGCTTACCGGGCTGAGTGCATTCGATTCACATGCTCGCGATCGGGCTTATGAGTGAATATCCTCTACGACAGAGACGGCGCTGGCTTGTTTGCCCTTGCGTCCTTCGGTGATCAAGAATTCGACGCGCGCGCCTTCGTCCAGCGAGCGATAGCCGGTTCCTTGAATTTCGGTGTAATGCACAAACAGATCATCACCGTTTTCCTGGGAGATGAAACCATATCCCTTTTCGGAGTTGAACCATTTGACAGTACCTTGCATGCGTTCTTGTGACATTGTCATTTGCTCCTGACAAAAATTTGATCGACTGGGTTGTGCCAAAGCCATCTGAACACGCGCGCGCAATCAGCGTTAGCGTATGCGCGGAGAGCGGTCAAGCCGCCAACGCAAACGACCGACACCAACATGTCGCGCTGAGTTTGTGCAAATCGCATGCTCTCGAGGGGACTTATGGGTGCATACCCACTGCACCAATGTGGAAAAACTAGCCATTTCTGCCTTTTTGCCACGTTGCACAGGCACTATAACACCGTTGTCACGGATAATCCAGTGTCATTCGCGGCACATTGGAGAATGGTTGGAAGCGCTGGTCTCCCAACGCACATAGAGCAGCTGAGGGCACGACAGGATTCGCGGACCGAGGCATCGGCACATCGCCGACGCCGTCGGCCGCGGCCCGCACGCGCCAACCTCTCCCCGATGCTTCGGAGCGGGACGTTCTTTTCGCGCACGCTAGCGCCTCGCGCCAACCTCTCCTCGATGCTTCGGAGCGGGACTTTCTTTTCGCGCACGCTGGCCCGCTCGCGCCAACCTCTCCTCGATGCTTCGGAGAGGGACGTTCTTTTCGCGCACGCTAGCGCCTCGCGCCAACCTCTCCCCGATGCTTCGGAGAGGGACGTTCTTTTCGCGCTCGCCAGCCCGCTCGCGCCAACCCCTCCCCGATGCTTCGGAGAGGGACGTTCTTTTCGCGCTCGCTAGCGCCTCGCGCCAACCTCTCCTCGATGCTTCGGAGAGGGACGTTCTTTACGCGCTCGCTAGCTCGCACGCGCCAACCCCTCCCTAAATCCCTCCCCGATGCTTCGGAGAGGGACTTCCTCTATACGCCGACCGCATATCATATCTTTGAGAATCCATACATCGGGCAAAACCCTATGCTTAGCATGTCGCGCACTTGCTATAGCCCCCTCTCCATAGGGATGGGCAGGGGTTGGGGGTGGGGTTGGTTCAATCCAGATTCGCGCGTTTGCGCGTGGTCGGATCGATGAAATCGCGCAAGCCGTCGCCCAGCACATTCAATGAGAATACCGCCAAAAAGATGGCCGCGCCCGGAAAGACGGTGAACCACCAGAAGCCGGTGAAGACGTAATCCCTTCCCGCGCTCAAGATGCCGCCCCAGGTCGGCGTCGGCGGGCGCACGCCGATGCCCAGGAAGCTCAGCGCCGCCTCGATCAAGATGGCGTCAGCCAGCAGCACGGTCACCTGCACGGCCAGCGGCGGAAAGGCGTTGACCAGCAAATGCTTGCGAATGACAAAGGAGGTGGAGGCGCCCATGGCTTTGGCCGCCGTCACGTAGTCCTGATTGCGCTCGCTGATGGCGACGCTGCGGGCGATGCGCGAGAATTGCGGGATGGTCACCAGCGCCACCACGATCACCACGTTGAGCAGGCTGGGTCCCAGGGTCGCCATCAGGAATATCGCCAGCACAATCGGCGGAAAGGCGAAGAAGACATCAATGATGCGCATGACAATCTCGTCCGTGCGTCCGCCGATATAGCCGGCGGTCAAGCCGATAGTCGTGCCCACGGTCACCGCGATGACGACGGCGCCCGAGCCGAGACCCAGCGATATCTGCGTGCCGTGAATGACGCGGCTGAGGATATCGCGGCCAAATTGATCGGTGCCGAAGCGATAGATATCATTGGGCGGTTTCAGCGTATCGGACAGATGCTGTTCGGTGGGATCGAAGGGCGAGATCTGCGTGGCGAAGATGGCGCAGAACGCCAAAATCACCAGCACGATCAGTCCAAAGAGCGCGAGCGGATCGTTGCGCAGCCACCATAGACGGGACATATTAATCTCATTCGCGGGCGACGCGCGGGGTCGCCCCTTGGTTAATCGCTATCACGAATGCGCGGGTCGATGAATACGTAGAGAAAATCAACCAGCACATTAATCAAAATGAAGGCGACCGATGTCACCAGCGCCACGCCCTGCACCACCGAATAATCTTGATCGATGCCCGCTTCCAGCAGCAGGCGTCCCATGCCCGGGAAGAAGAAGATGACTTCGACGATGATCGCGCCGCCCAGCAAATAACCGACCTGCATGCCGATGATGGTCATGGGCGCCATCATCGAATTGCGCAGCGCATGCCGCAGAATCACCCAGCGTTCGCGCTGGCCCTTGGCGCGGGCGGTGCGGATGTAATCCTTGCTCAGCACATCGAGCATGCTGGCGCGCACCATGCGCGACAGGGAGGATGCCGGCGCCGCCGCGATCGCAAGCGATGGCAGAATCAGCGAATTCAGCCAGGGCCAAAAGCCGCGATCGGGCGAGACGTAGCCGCCCGGCGGGAACCAGCCCAGCCCCACCGCGATAAAGGTGATGAAGAGCAGCGCCAGCCAAAAATTGGGCATGGAAATGCCCATAAGCGAGAAGATGCGGCTGAGCGTATCGCTGATGCTGTTGCGTTTGACCGCGGAGATGATGCCGGTAGGGAAGGCGATCAACAGCACCATTATCATCGAGACGGCGGTCAACTGGGCGGTGATCGAAAAGCTGTGCCCGATCAGCGTGCCAACATATTCCTTGGTGATGAGCGAGACGCCGAAGTCCAGGCGCAGTACCTGGCCGATCCAGCGCAGGTATAGCACGTAGATCGGCTTGTCGAGATCGAGTTGGGCGCGCAGCGTCTCCAGCTGCTCCGGCGTGGCATAGATGCCCAGGCTCGATAGGGCGGGATCCCCGGGCGCGAACCACAGCAGCACATAAATCAGTACGGTGACGCCAAATAGCACCGGCAGCGAGAATAGCAGCCGTCTGGCGAAAAAACGTGCCATGCCTTACGCTTTCAACCCCACCTTATTTCTGTCCATGATATTTCGGAGCGCCAACCTCTCGCCGATGCTTCGGAGAGGGACTTTTTTCGCGCGCAGTCCACAGCCGAGCGCAGAGTTCGCGCACGCTAGCCCCGCTCTCCATAGCGATGGGGAGGGGTTGCTTCCAGCGCATCAGCGATCGCCTTGACAACATTGTCAGTTCCTCGCATGACCTCATTGTTTTTGAAGCGCATCACTCGCAATCCTAGCGACTCCAGAAATTCTTGACGCTCGATGTCATATTTTTCCTGACCCGGCCTATCGTGGACTGCGCCATCAATTTCGACGACTAATTTGGCTTCGGCGCAGTAGAAGTCGACGATGTATCGCACAATCGGATGTTGCCGGCGAAAATGGAAACCGGCAAACCGCTTACGTCGCAATTGCTGCCACAACAGGTCCTCCGCCGGCGTTGGGTGCTTGCGCATCGTTCGCGCGCGGGCTTTCAAGTCGCGGTAGAATCTGCCTTCAGCGTAAGGTCTGATACGCCCTTCGCTGCCCAAGTTTTCAACCCCTCCCTAAATCCCTCCCCGATGCTTCGGATAGAGACTTTTTTCGCGCGCGGCGGTCAAGCGATGTGGGCCAACCCCTCCCTAAATCCCTCCCCGATGCTTCGGAGAGGGACTTGCCTTTCACGCGGCGGCCAATCGATGTGGGCCAACCCCTCCCTGAATCCCTCCCCGATGCTTCGGAGAGGGACTTTTTTCGCGCGCAGTCCGCCGCCGAGCGCAGAGTTCGCGCACGCTAGCCCCCCTCTCCATAGCGATGGGGAGGGGTTGCTTCCAGCGCATCGGGCTAGGACTTGGCGATTTGGTCGGATTGAATCACGTCGTCGATGGGCGGCACGTAACCGGTGATATTATCGCGCCAGGCGCCCAGGTTGTCGGGCCAATACAGAATGAACTCGACCGCTTCTTCGGTCACGATTTCCTGCACCTGATCATATTTGGCGTGGCGTTCCGCAGCGTCCGAGCTGGCCGCCGCCGAGTTCATCAAGTCGTGCGCCGATGTGAAGGGATCGCCATTATCGGGTCCCCAACCGAAGAGCGATGTCCCGCCGCCCAGGAAGGGTCCATAGATCCAGCGCGTGTGAATATCGATATCGAAGCCGATGGCGCTGGTATTGCCCCAGGTGGTATAGGTATCGAAGGTGCGATCAAAGACAAATTGATAGCCAGCCTCGACCTCGATCAAGCGGATTTCCGTCTGGACGCCGACCGCTTCGATCATCGGTTTGATCAGGGTGACGGTATCGGACAGGAACTTGAGCGAGCCCGCCATCAGTTCAATCGACATGCCTTCCTGCCCCGCTTCGCTGAGCAGCGCCCGCGCCATATCGGGATCGTAATTGTAGCGGTTGGCGTCGGCATTGTAATTTTCCACGGACGGCGGAATGCTGGAGCCGTTGCCGGCCAGCGCATTGCCCTTCATCACCGTATCGATGAGCGCCTGCCGGTCGATGGCGTAGGACAAGGCTTGCCGCACACGCTTGTCGCTGGTGGGCGCCTTGCTGCAGTTCATCATGAAGCCGACGCGGCGTGTGCTGGGCGCGGTGCCGGCGATCAGACCCGGCGCCTGGCTGAAGATATCGAAGCTTTCCGGCGGCACCTGCTCCATGATGTCGGATTGACGCGCCACCAGATTGGCCATGCGCACGCTGGCTTCCGGCACTTCGCGGAAGATCAGGCTGTCGAGCAGCGGCAAGCCGTCCTCAAAGTAATCCATGTTGCGCGTCAGCTCGACGCGATCCTGCGCGATCATATTCTGGAAGACGAAGGGACCGGTGCCCACCGGCTCCAGACCGAAGCGATCGAGACCTTTCTCGTTGAAGGTCGCCTCGGGCAAGACCGATACTGTCGCCAGTCGCTCCGGCAGCAGACCGAAGGGCTGATTCAGATGGATCTTGGCGCTGTAATCGCCCGTCACTTCCACGTTATCGATAGGATAGATGAAGTTGGAGAAGATCGAGGCCGTATCCGGATTCTGAATCAAGTCGATGGTGAATTTGAAGTCGGAAGCTTTCATCTCCGTGCCATCGTGGAACATCACGCCCTGGCGCAAATTGACCGACCAGGTCAGCTCGTCATCCTGGGCGGGCAGCTCTGTCAGCAGCACCGGCGTCACCGAGCCATCCGCGGCGAATTTTGTCACTTTATTGAAGACGGCATTGTTGATGGTCAGCTCGCCGATGGCGGTGGACAGCACGGGATTGAGGCGGCCGAAGCTATTGGCGATATCGATGGTCACGGCCGAATCGCCCTGCGCCACCACCGATGCCAGCGGATGCGCCGATGCCAGCAGGGCGCCGGCGCCGGTTGTCATCATCGTCTGCAGGAAGCGCCGGCGGGAAAGTTTGTTGCGCGCGAAATGGTCGACGGTATTGAGAATATCTCTTTCCTGTTTGCGGTTCATAGTGTTCTCCTTTTAATTTGCAATACGTGTCTGTAACTTCAAATTGCTGCCTGACCGATTGAGCTAATGGGCGCCTCCTCGAACTTAATGATCAGATATTCTACGTGCCTTGATACGACAACGATGTTAATCCAGGCTGTCGCGATGCGCAAATTGTCGTCGACGTCATAGGTTTTCTGTTTCCGAATCGGCGAGATTGAACTGGAAGGGTCCTCAATCCAGCGGGAATATCGGCCGCAGCAGGCGCTGGTAATCAAAGCGCGCGAGATTGGCGCTGCAGAGGCCGGCCGTATCCATCTCGATGATTCCGGACGCGATGGGCAGGTAGGCGGCGCGATAAGCCACGGCTGATTTGACCACGATCATCCGCTGCGCTTCGGGAATGATGCCGATATGCCGCAGTTGCGCCAAATCCATCGGCGGCGTCTTGCGCTCGGTGAGCAGGATGTTGACGCCGCCAACGCGCAGCCAGGCGCAACGCCCCATCTCGACTTTTTCGCCGTAGAAGGCCGCGAAGTGATTGTCTTTCAGCTCCAGTTCAAAGACGCCGTCAGAGAGCGCTTCTACGTGACCGGCTACATTGACACTATCGCCGTGCCAACGATCCGCTTTGCCGCCGACATCCAAGGTCACTTCCGCGCCCGCTCCCGCTCGCCAACACCTGTCCACCGCTGCCGGATCCGCCAGCACGATCGCGCCGTCCCGCACATGATGATCGAGCATGGCTCTCAGGGCGTCGGCGCCATCGCCGCTGGTTCCGCCGCCGATATTATCGGCCGAATCGACCAGGATGACGGGACCGCGATCATAACGCTTGGCGCGCGCCACTGCTTCAGCCGGCGTCAAGAACGCGGGCAAGGCGGTGTGGCGATGCCGCCAGAGCATGTCGCTCAGCTCGTCAGCGTAAGACCGCGCCAGCCTGGGCTGATTATCGCTGGTGACGATGATGCTGGCGCCGCTGTAGGGCGTATCGGCGTAGGCGAAGCCGCCCATAATCGCGATGCTGATGATCGCATCGTCTTGCAGCATTTCCGCGGCCCGGGCATGGACAAGCGACAGCGGAGCATCGTCCGTGCCTGTGCACTGCGCCGGTAGCAGCAGGGCGGGCCTGGCATAGGCGGCCGTCGGGCGTATCGCGCCATCGAGAAGACGGGCCATAATCGATACCGCGTCAAGGCCGCGGGCATGGGTATCAATGTGGGGATTGGTGTGATACGCCAGCAGCACATCGGCCAGCTCAACCAGACGGGGACTGATATTGCCGTGCATATCCAGCAGCGCGATGATCGGCGTTGAGTCCCCGACCCGCGCGCGGACGCGTGCTACGATATCGGCTTCGACATCGCGTTCGGCTTCCGTCACCATCGCGCCGTGCAGCGCCAGCAGCACGCCATCGATACGCTCAAAGCCGTCAATTGACGCCAGCAGGTCATCCAGCAGCGAGCGATAGGCCGCGTCGGTCACCGTGCCCGCCGGCATGGCCGCCGCGTAGAGCGCCGGCAGCAGCTGCCAGCCGCGCGCTTCCGCCGCGTCGATCATGCCTCCGATGCCGGAGCGCGCGCCGCGCATCGTCGTCAGCAAGTTCGGGCCACGGTGGAGCGCCAGCGCCGCGAAGTCGTCCAGCGTTGTCAGCCGCGGCATGAAGGTGTGCGTTTCGTGCAGGATGCCGCCGATGGCGATGCGGGGGTTGGAATTCAAGGGATTACGCTCCAATTGGGCAAGTAACAGGTTAATTCACCACAGAGGCACAGCCGCTCGGCGGCAGCGAAAAGGTCTGCCGCGCTCACACAAAATATCAAACTCGCTCCTTGCATGAGCTAGGAGGTTTGTTAAAAAAGAGAGCACAGAGGAAAACAAATGGTTGCGCTATGGATCCGTGCATCAGAGCGCATGCTGTCACGGTTCATAGCGATGCGCCAAGTGCACGAGGCCGTCGCCGATTTCGACGCGCGGCAATCCTCGCAGCATGATGACTATGCCCGCGCTCTTGGCGATGATTTCTGACGTAATAGCGCCGTGTTCATCGCGAATCGTGCCCAGACATTGACCGGCCTCGACCGCGTCCAGCAAGCCGCATTCGCGCCGGAATAGTCCGGGGGCGGGCGCGGCAATCACGCTGTCCAGATCGCCGTGACCGACCAAATGATGCCGCGGCGGTCGCCGGATCAGGTCGCCAGATAACATGCCCAGGTGTTTCATGACGTTGGTGACGCCGGTCCGGAAGCACTCGAGGACATCAGGATCGATGCCGGCGCTGCCGGGCGCTTCGGTGTAGACGCAAGGCACGCCGAGATCGGTGGCGGCAGTCAGGCTGCGGCCGGGCGGGATGGGCAAGGGATGGCCCCAGCGCGTCGGCGCGCCAAAGGCCTTGGCCGCCGCCAGCGCCGCTTGCCCCAGCCGGCCGTCATCGTGCACGTAGCCATTGAGCAGCGGCAATTCGTAGGCGATGCCGCCGGTATGCAGGTCGATCATGAAGTCGGCGTGACGCAGCAGTTTGTCGACGATCCAGTGGGCGATGCGTTGGGTGATGCTGCCATCGACCGCGCCCGGGAAGACGCGCGCCAGATTGAGACCGTCGACGGGACTGCTGCGCAGGGCGGCGCGGTAAGCGGGCGGATTGCAGACCGGTACCATGATCAACGCGCCGCGCAGCTGGTCCGGCTCGACCGCGGCGAAGACTTGCGGGATGGCGGCGATGCCCTCATATTCGTCGCCGTGAACGCCCGCCAGCACCAGCAGCGTCGGGCCGGCGTCGGCGCCAATGACGCTCAGCAGCGGCAGCGAGCAATCGCCGTCGTCAGGACGAGTGGGAATCTCCAACGAGCGCCGCGTCTTTTCGCCGCGCGGCAAGCGGTTCAGGTCGAATTCTTGGATGCGCATGATTGTCCTCAATAGCTCAGAAAGCCGCCATCGACCAGCCAGGTGGCGCCGGTGACAAAACTGGCGTCGTCGCTGGCCAGGAAGGCGACGACGGCGCCGATTTCGCGCGCGCGGCCGCGGCGTCCCAGGGGCGTGCTCCGGAAATAGCGTCCGCTGCCGCCGGCTTCTGCGACTTGCTCGACGATATCGGCGCTGGATTCGGTCAGGATATCGCCGGGCGCCACCAGATTGACGCGGATGTTATGCGGCGCCAGCTCGATGGCCGCGCCTTTGGTCAAGCCATCCAGGCCGGCTTTGGCGGCGCAGTACGGCGTGGCGTTTTCCTGCGCGGCGTATTGCGCCACCGACGAGATGCCGATGATGCTGCCGCCCTCGCCCTGCTTGATCAGCTGAAATGCCGCTTCCTGCGTGCAGATGAAGGCGCCGGTCAGGTTGACATCGATGGTCCGGCGCCAATGCTCGTCGGTCTCCTGCAAGAAGGGTCGCACCTCGGCCGAGACGCCAGTCAGCGCGGCATTGTTGATCATGACATCGAGCCGCCCGAATGCGGCGACTGTGCTTTCGATCATTGCGCGCACTTGATCGCGAATGGTGATATCACAGCCCAGTCCGAGGGCGCGATAGCCGTCATCGCGGAGTTCGGCCGCCTTCTGCTCGGCGAGGGCGAGATCGTCCAGACGCTGCGCCAGGACGACGGCCGCGCCTTCGCGCGCGCAACTGGCGGCGATGCCGAAGCCGATGCCGGTGGCGCCGCCGGTGATGATGATGACTTTGTTTTGCAGTCGCCCGTTCAAATTTTCATTCAACCGTCAACTCATTGATCCACCGTCAGGATGCCGCGCGCTTCGATCAGGGGCAGGTCGACGTGATCGGTCATGCGCTGCACGGCTGCGCTGTCTTTGAAGCCGATGCCGGTCAGCACGGCGACTACTTTTTCATCGCCGTTCAGTTTGCCGCTTTGACGATCGGCTTTGATGGCGCCCCAGGTGATGGCGGCGGCCGGCTCGACGAACAAGCCCTCTTGATTGGCCAGTTCGGCTTGGGCGAGGTAAGTGTCGTCATCGCCGACGGATGTCGCCCAGCCATCGGATTCTCGCAGCGCTTCCAGCACCAAATCGCCATCGGGCGGATTGGTCAAGATGATGCCGGAAACCATGCTGGCGCAATCATCGACGCCTTGCAGCGTCCTGCGTCCCGCGTTCCAGGACTGGGTTACGGCATCGCAGCCCAGGGCCTGCACCGAGACCATGCGCGGCAGGCTGCTGATATAGCCGGCGTCGCGCCATTCCTGGAAGCCTTTCCAGATCATGGTAAGCAGGCCGCCGCCGCCGACGGGCACATAGACCACATCGGGCGCTTCGCCGCCCAGGGACTCGCAGATTTCGAAGGCGATGGTCTTGGCGCCCTCCATGCCCAGCGGGCTGAAGCTGCAGGCGGTGACCATCATCATCCAGCCGCGCGAGCGGCATAATTCCAGGCAGTTGGCCCAGGTGGCGTCTTCGACGGCGGGTTCGTATCCCAGTCCGCGCACCGAGCGCAGGGTGGGACCGTAGGCGATGATTTGGGCGATTTTGGCGCGCGGCGCCCGTTCCAGGGTGAAGAGGTAGCCATCGACGCCGGCACGCACGCCATAAGCCGCGGTGGAGGCGCCGGCGTTGCCCGATGAAGTGGTGACCCAGATCTCCAGGCCTTGTTCGACCAGCTGCGACATGGAGACGGTGGCGATGCGATCTTTGTAGGAGCCGGTCGGATTCAAGGCTTCATTCTTGAAATGGAGATCCTCTAAGCCCTGCGCCGCGCCCAAATGCGCCGAGGACAACAGCGGCGTGCCGCCTTCGCCCAGGCTGACGATGTTGCTGTGATGGTCGAGGGGCAGGCAGGCGGCGTAGCGCCAGATGCCGGGCAGGGCGGGATCGACGGGGATTTCGGGCGTCTCGTAAACCACCTTGAGGATGCCGCCGTCATGCGGGCAGGCGGTGGCGGCGATATCGTCGCAAGGTCGGTTGCAGCTTCGGCATATCAGCGTGTACATAGGCGCGTTCGCTCGTTTGATCGGAATGGTGATTGGAATTGTAGACAATGCGGCGTCGATTCGCCAATTGCGGGTGGTGTGCGAGGTGGGTTGGGAAAATTAACCACAGCCGCTCGGCGGCAGCGAAAAGGACGGCCGCGCTCACACAAAATATCAAACTCGCTCCTTGCATGAGCAAGGAGGTTTGTTAAAAACGATGGCGCAGAGGGCACAGAGGATTTGGGCGGGCCATTGGGTCGCCCTTACGATTTGAGCGTCGGTGGGCGACCTGATAGGTCGCCCCTACGGATTGTTGCGTGTATGCGGGCGGTGGGCGGCTGTCAGCGATTGATACGGGGTCAAGACGCTACCACGTCCGTCCCGGGCACGTTGACGGGCGAGCGTCCGCTGGCGTCGATGCGGCCGAGCAGGACATCGGCGGCGGCGCGCGCGGCGCTGGGGCGGAAGCTGAAACTGCAGACATAGCAATTGATATCAGGGAAACTCGCCAGTTCATAGGGATCGCGCAGCGCCACAACGATCAAGCGGTCGGCGGCGGCATCGTGCATGGCCCGCACCAGTTCGAAAGCCAGCGACTGATCAAAATCGAGACCCGGCAGGGTGTAGTTTTCGGTCACGGCGATGATCGGGCCGGCATCCGGCAGCGCCTCAAGCTTAAAATCTTCGGCGGCGATGACAGTGAGCTCAGGGCATGATTCGCGCAGGGCCGCGGCGAGAACATCAAAGGCGGGGGTCGCTTGGTTGGGTCCGATGCCGCGCGTTTGGGTCAGCACATCGTAGGCGCTTCGCCTGGTCGTATTCACCAGCGTGAGCGGCGCGCCGGGATCAAGCGGCAGCAGCTGACGGCGATCGCGGGCGATGCTCACTGCCGCGCGCGCCACATCCAGCTCGATGGCGCGCTGGCCGGCGGCGCCAACCTGAGCAGCGGCGCTGGCGGGAATTGGTTCGGTCGAGAAGCCGGCGTCGGTCTTGAGTTGGAGGATGCGCCGCACGGCGTCATCGACGCGCGACTCGGCTATCCGGCCCTCTTCGACCGCTCGAATGATGGCGCGGATCAAGCCGCGTTGGTTTTCCAGATAGGCGGAAACATCGTGATCGTAGTGTTCTTCGGCCAGCATCATCAGGTCGACGCCGGCGTTGAAGGCTTGAATGGCGGCCTCTGTCGATTCGTAGTTGAGGCGGATCGAGTGCATGTTCATGCTGTCGGAGACGATGACGCCGTCAAAACCCAGTTGGCCGCGCAGCACATCGCCCAGGATGATAGGCGAGAGCGTGGCGGGACGCTCCGGATCGAGCGCGCTGAAGATGATATGGGCGGTCATGACCATTTTGGCGCCGGCTTTGACGCCCTCGGCGAAGGGATGCAGGTCGATGCGGGTGAGTTCGTCGAGCGAGCGATCGACTGTGGGCAAGCCGCGATGGCTGTCCTGGCGGGTATCGCCGTGGCCGGGAAAGTGCTTGACCGCGGCCACCGATCCGTTCTCTTGCAGTCCGCGCACGGCGGCGCTTGTCATCTCTGCCACCAAGGTTGGATGCTCGCCGAAGGAGCGCATCTCGATGATGGAATTCCGCGGATTGGAATTGCAATCGGCGACCGGACCCAGCACGGTGTTCAAGCCGACGGCGGCGGTCTCTTTGGCGATGACGCTGTACATATCGTAGGCGCGCTCCGGATTCGCGGTGGCGCCGATGGCCATGTTGCCGGGCCCCATGGCGCTCTCGCGGGTCATGACCGACCAGGTCCCTTCCTGATCGACGCCGAGCAGCAGCGGGATCCCCAGGCGCGTGCGGCGCGCGAAGCCTTGCAGGGTGTTGCAGAGCTCGACAGCGGCCGACGCCGTGGGGACGTTTTCATCGCCGATGTAGGCGCCGCCGACCTGGTGCTCCTCCATCAGGATGCGGGCGGCGTCGATTTGGTCGCCGGCGAAAGCCAGCATGAACATCTGGCCGACTTTCTCGGCGATGGACATGGATTGGATGGTTGAGTTGATGGTCATATGGTTTTCCCCCTCATCCCCCAGCCCTGGCCCCCCATACATCCCCCCCCCGTTTTTCGGGGTGATCTTGACCCGTTATAGTGGACTCTAAGATTGTCTACTCTCCTGCGCTTCAAATTGCATTGGACTCATGTAGCCGAGTGCTGAGTGCAACCGTCGGCGGTTGTACCACCCTTCGATGTAGTATGCGAGCGCAC